>NZ_CP150633.1:3296489-3760932 GCF_038023285.1 Bacillus sp. PPSBB_11 | reverse complement strand
GTCTGGTATTGGAGCGTGAGCGTTTCCAGCTCTCTTGAAATCCCAAAATGCAGCGGCTGCGCCCATTTTTCGAGCAGACAAAATAATTCATGACTTATAGCATGGGTTTAAAGTCACGAAACGTTCGGTGGTGAATTCGTATGTAACATTAAAAAGTGCTGATATTTCATTTGTGAAATTATTATAAGTCTGAATAGCTATTATTTTTCTAAACATAAAAGTTGAAATACAAAACTTATATGCAATCCGTTTGTCCTTCATTTTCCACAATTCTCTAAACAGTGGGGTGTAATCAGTTGATTTCCTTCATGTCTAAGTGCATGACCCAAAATTCATCACCAAAATCTTGCCATTGTTCTTGAGGGCTAAGGCGGCAGCTATTATCAAAAGAAATGCAGCGAGACAGTAGCTTAGTGCCGAAATAAAAAACAGACCTAATAAGGTCTGTTTTTGTTAGAAGTTAGGGGAAGTTCATTTTCACTTCCCCTTCTCCCGTTTCCGTTTCTCCTTCTCTGCCCGGTAAAACTCATGAAACATCTTCATCAGCGCCCGCTTCTCAATACGGGATACATAGCTCCGCGATATCCCGAGCTCCTTGGCTATTTCCCGCTGCGTTTTCTCTTTCTTTAAGTCCAAACCGAACCGGCCGACGATGACTTCTTTTTCCCGGCCGTCGAGAATGTCGATATATTCTTTTACTTTTTCAAGCTCCATGTTGAGCTGAATGGTATCAATCACGTCCTCATTTTCTGATTTTAAGACGTCAATTAATGAAATTTCATTTCCTTCTTTATCCTGACCGATGGGGTCATGCAGAGAGACGTCTTTTTTTGTTTTTTTGAGTGCGCGTAAATGCATGAGGATTTCGTTCTCAATACACCGCGCAGCATATGTTGCCAGCTTTGTTCCTTTTCCAGAGGAATAGCTTTCGATGGCTTTAATGAGTCCGATCGTCCCGATGGAGATGAGGTCTTCAGCGTCTTCCCCGGTATTTTCAAATTTCTTGACAATATGGGCGACGAGCCGAAGGTTATGTTCAATCAGCATGTTTCTTGCGTGTTCATCGCCCTCTGCCATAAGGGCTAAGTATTTTTTTTCATCATCTCCCGAAAGGGGTTGTGGAAAGGCATTGTTTTTAACATAGGACACTAAAAACACCAATTCTTTGACCATCAATCCCATCGCTGTAAATACTCCTGCCACGATTTTCACCTCCACCATGTTTAGGCCGTTGCCTATATCCTCAAATGTATGTGAAGGAAGGATTGTCTGTGTCTGTACGATGAAAAAATCATCTTATTTGAAAGAAACGTGCTTCTGTGCGTATGTTTTTGCTGCACCTCTCATATGTTTGCGGTTTCTTTGCGGTGCTTGGCGGTCTAGAAGCGTGCTAAAATATGTAATATTAGACCGAAAAGGAAGGGGTTTTTTCGGAACATGGGGAAGGTTCTTTCTTCACATGTCGGTATGAAAATTAATGAATGGTATCGAATGATACGGCAGTTCAGTGTTCCAGATGCGGAAATCTTGAAAGCGGAAGTAGAAGCGGAAATTGAACGTATGGAAGAGGACCAGCATTTACTGATTTATTATCAGCTCATGTGTTTTCGGCACCAAATTATGCTCGACTATATACACCCTTCAAAATATCAACCTTTCTCAGTATCTAACCTTGTCGATAAAATCGAAAATTCCAATCATGAGTTATCTGATATGCTGCATTATTACCATGCATTTTTTCGTGGCATGCATGAGTTTAGTCAAAAAGAATATTTGGAGGCCGTCAAATATTATCGCATGGCAGAAAAACAGCTGTCTATGGTATTTGATGATATTGAGCAGGCCGAGTTTCATTTTAAGGTAGCAGAAGCCTACTATATAATGAAACAAACGCATGTCTCCATGCACCATATTTTAAAAGCGCTTGAAATATACGATCAGCATGATGCATATGCCATTCGCATTATTCAGTGCCTCTTTGTCATCTCGGGAAATTATCAAGATTTAAAACGTAAAGATCGAGCACTGCCTCACTTGAAAAAGGCGAAACAACTCGCATCCGAAATTGACCACCCGCGCATTTATAGCTCAGCACTCTATAATTTAGGGAAATGTTACGGGGAGTTAGGTTATCGAGAAGAAGCAGAACGATATTTAACCGAATCGGCTGACCTCGCCAAAAAAGAGCTGCTTCCCACGCTGCCTCATACACTTTATACACTGGCCAAGCTGCTTTTTAGACAAAATGAGAAGACCGAAGCAAGGCGCATATTAGAGGATGGGAAATTGGCCGCAAAGAAGCATGAAGACCAGCTGTTCTGTCATATGTTTGAGTATCTGGATGCTTTATATGTTCAGGAAATCAATGAAGAACAACTGCAAAAAACCATTGATTATTTGGAAAAACTTAGCCTATACTCTTATATAGAGGATATCTCACTAGAAATTGCGACAGCCTTAGAAACCTCTCAACAATACCAGAAGTCCAACCAGTATTATCAAAAATTGCTATGGGCTCAAAATCAAATCCAAGAAGGAGAGTGTCTGTATGAATTCTAAGCAACGTTCGACAGTTGAAGAGAGAAACCAAACGTGAGACAAAAAGCGGGCCTGATGGGCCGGCTTTTTTATGTGAAAAAGAAGCGTAGACGATCACGAAACTTGAATGAATTCATCAGAAAGCGGGCAATTTAATGTGTAATGATGTTCTGTGGAGGCGGTCTGATGAAAGGGTTGCATATCTTGTTATGTATATTGGTAATATGCGCTTTTGTTCCTGGTAACATAGAGGCGCGTACATTAAAAAGAATCGACCTAGAAAAAACAGGACGAGCCTTTTGGGACATGAGAGAGGAACGGAAAAAGATTGCGTTAACCTTTGATGATGGGCCTCATCCGGTATACACAAATCAAATACTAGATGTACTGAGAGAGCATGAAGTGAATGCCAGCTTTTTTGTCATCGGAAGCCGTATTCATGCATATCCCCTGCTCGCAGAGCGGATTGTGAGCGAAGGAAATGAGCTTGGCAATCACACGATGAACCATACGTATTTTGACCTTTTGTCATCGAAAGAAATCAAGCAAGAATTAAAAGAATCAGCGGCTCATATCGCTTCTCTCCAGCCTGGAGGACCCTTATTATTTCGTCCTCCGGGCGGGCGTTTGACGATGAAGTCATTCCGCATTCTTTCTAAGCAAGGATACGATGTCGTGATGTGGTCCTTTACGCAAGATCCGAAGGACTGGTCTAGGCCAGGTACACAAAAAATTGCCAGCCGTATTATTGAGAATATTCAGGGCGGTGATATCATCCTTTTACATGATGGCGGAGGAAATCGTAAGCAGACAGTAGAAGCGCTGAAACAAGTCGTACCTGAACTAAAGAAAAGGGGCTATGAGTTTGTGAAAGTAAGCGAACTGGTGCACCATAACAGAGATTATCTGCCGGTTCAATTACAATAAGAAACAGTCATTCATTGAAACCAAAAGTCTTGTCGTTTACTATATGAAGAGGGCTTTTGGAGGTGAATGTTGTGAAGAAATTTGTTTTCCTTTTCATCCTGTTATGTGTTGCTGCTGGGTGCTCGAAGCAGGCGCAGGAAAGTGTGATTGCATTTGGTGACAGTAACACAAGAGGATCGAACTGGGATTTTCGAGATTATCCCACATCTGAAAAATGGGTGAATCTCATGAAAAACGTCGAGCGCGGCCAAATCAAGGTACAGAATGCCGGGATTGGCGGGCAGACAACAGAAGATGCGAAGCTGCGCTTTGAGCAGGATATTTTAAAACAAAAACCAACTTACGTCCTCATCATGTTCGGTACAAATGATGCGGCGATTCTAGACGGGAAACATCCCCGTGTGACCAAAAAACGATTTAAAGAAAACTTATCCTACTTCATTTCTGAAAGTAGGAAAGAGGGAATTACCCCGATCCTCATGACGTGCGTGCCTGTGGTGGAAGGAGGCAAAAAGGGCTTGTATTATTATTCTAGATATAAGTCATCTTATTTTGCTGAGAGAGGCGGGGCGAGAGCTTGGCAAAACTCATACAATGACATCACAAGACAAGTAGCTGAAAAACAGCAAGTGCCGCTTGTCGACAATTGGAAAGCGTTCATCCGAGAAGCGGGTGAAGATAGTGACAACGCCTTGATTCAGTCTGGCCTCATTGACCCTTCTGGCAATCATATGACACCAAAAGGGGCAAGAATCATTTATAACGAAATCAAAGAGCGTGATGTCATTAAACATTTTTAAATGCAGGCCATCTGCCTAAACAAGACGATCCATCCAGCATAGTCTAACAGTATATCTTCTTAGAAGGAGGTAACTGATATGTGGGGATGTCCTTATCCTTACCCTGCGTGTTCGCCTTATCCAGCTCAAGGAGCAGGAATCGGTTACGCTTTTCTTGTTGTGTTCCTTGTCGTCATTTTGGTCGTAGGTGGAGGGTTATGGTTTTGGAATGAACAGCCTTGCAAATAAGACACCTCTTCTTTGATCAGAAGGGGTGTTTTTTACGGAAAATAGTAGTAAGCCTATAGCGCAAGTGATATAATATCAGTCACCTGAGTTTAAAAAAGGAGAGTGCTCGGGAGGCATGGTTCCTGGATATATGGAATTAAGAGGAAACAGAGAGCATATGCCCGAGCGAACGTCTTTTCATTTCTGTCTCAATTAATTCAATGAAGTCGCGATTTAAGTTCATTTCATTTGCTTTATAATACGATTCTATAAGTAAATCATCTGACAGCTTTTTCATACTAGAAACCCATATGATGGGAAAAACACCTCCCCTGAAAAAGTTGGCATAAAACTTGAGGAAAAGACATATCATCATAGGTTGATCGAATGTCTTTGAAGTACCTTTAATCTACCATGAATGGGAAACAAGAACAATCGTTCTGTTATCCACATGGTTAAGTGGATAACTTGTGGGTAGAGTGTTTATAATTGAATGAAAGCATGATGAAATATAGGTGGATAATGTGTGTAAAATTATCCACACCTGTTGAAGGTCCTCATCATATGTCGAAAACTTTTTCATTGTATTCGATAGACAGACAAATTGTGATTTGATTCGACACAATCGCTGAAAAACCAATGGAAGAAAGGGTGCAAATTGTGCTAAAGAAGTATTTCTTACCGGATGAATTTGTGAAAAGTATTTTCCACATTTCGCCGCAAAAACTAAAAGAACGAAATGTAAAAGGAATTATTACGGATTTAGATAACACACTAGTAGAATGGGATCGTCCAAGTGCGACCCCGCGTTTAATTGAATGGTTTCAAGAGATGAAAGATCACGGGATACAGGTGACGATTGTATCGAACAATAATGAAAAAAGGGTCAAGCTTTTTTCTGAGCCGGTTCATATCCCGTTTATTTATAAAGCGAGAAAACCGATGGGAAGAGCCTTTAATAAGGCCGTCGCTGATATGCAATTGAAGAAAGAAGATGTGGTTGTCATTGGCGATCAGCTTATGACAGATGTGCTTGGCGGAAACAGGCATGGCTTCCATACCATTTTGGTTGTACCTGTTGCGGCATCGGACGGATTTTTCACGAAGTTTAACAGGCAGATTGAACGCAGAATTTTAGGAGCCTTAAAGCGTAAGGGCCACATTCAGTGGGAGGAAGAGTAATAATGGAAAAGGTTGTTTGTATTGGCTGCGGTGTAGCCATTCAGACGGAAGATAAAGATCAATTAGGATATGCGCCGGCAGCATCTCTATTGAAAGAAGATGTGATCTGTCAGCGCTGTTTTAGGTTAAAGAACTACAATGAAATTCAGGATGTGTCTTTAACAGAAGACGACTTTTTAAATATTTTACACAGCATTGGCGAGACTGATTCTCTGATCGTCAAGGTCGTTGATATTTTTGACTTTAACGGAAGCTGGATTAATGGACTGAGCCGTATTGTTGGTGGTAATCCCATTTTACTTGTCGGCAACAAGGTAGATATTTTACCAAAATCCGTGAAAAAAGACCGTCTTGTTCAATGGATGAAGCGAGAAGCAAAAGAAAATGGGCTCAATCCGATCGATGTGTTTTTAATCAGTGCGAGCAGAGGACAAGGTGTGCCTGAGGTCATGGAGGCAATTGATCATTACCGTGAGGGCAGAAATGTCTATGTTGTCGGCTGTACAAATGTTGGGAAATCAACATTTATTAATCGCATTATCAAAGAGGTGTCTGGAGAAGAGAATGTGATCACCACATCCCAATACCCAGGGACAACACTTGATGCGATTGAAATCCCGCTTGATGACGGGTCTGCTTTATTCGATACACCGGGTATCATCAACCGCCATCAAATGGCGCACTATGTCGGCAAAAATGACTTAAAGATTTTAACGCCGAAAAAAGAATTGAAACCGAGAACGTTCCAGTTAAATGAAGCTCAAACGCTTTACTTTGGCGGACTGGCACGATTTGATTATGTAAAAGGCGGCAGAACATCCTTTGTCTGCTACATGCCAAATGAACTCAACATTCACAGAACGAAGATGGAGAATGCAGATGACTTATATGAAAAGCATGCAGGTGAGCTGCTTTCACCGCCATCAAAAGAGGGGATGGAAGATTTCCCGCCGCTCGTTCCGCACACTTTCACCATAGATCAGCCAAAAATGGACATTGTCTTTTCAGGATTAGGCTGGGTGACTGCAAATGATGCTGGGAAACAAATCAAAGTGTATGCGCCAAAAGGCGTGCACGTGTTTATGAGACGTTCGTTAATTTAAATGTTCAGAGGGGGAGAGACCTTGAAACCTTTATACGGAGTAATCGGTAACCCTGTTGGCCATTCAATGTCTCCAGATATTCATAATGCAGCATTAAAGGATGCTGGAATTGATGGACATTATCATGGCTTTCAAGTAGAAAATGATGACCTGAAAGATGCGATTAGCGGTATGAAAGCGTTAGGAATCAGCGGCATTAACGTCACTGTTCCGCACAAGGTAGAAATCATGAAGTACCTCGACAAAATTGATGTGACAGCTGAACGCCTTGGTGCCGTCAATACGGTGCGGCTCGAAGGAGATCAGCTCGTTGGGTACAATACAGATGGAGAAGGCTTTCTTCATTCATTGCTTGAAGCGTTGGATCAGCCGTTATCAGAGCTGTCATTTCTCCTGCTTGGTGCTGGTGGAGCAGCAAGAGCGATTTACACGACAATTGCTGAGTATGCACCGAAACAATTTGATATCGCCAACCGCACCATTGAAAAAGCTGAGGCTTTAATTGAAAGTGCCGATGGGAAAATCACATCTCATGCCATTGCATTAAATACAGCAGAAGAGCGGCTTGGGGAATATGATGTCATCATCCATACGACCTCGATTGGTATGTATCCGAATGTTGAAGAAACCCCAATTTCTTTAGCGAACGCAAAAAAAACAGCGGTCGTTTGTGATATTGTGTATAATCCAATAGAAACAAAGCTGCTAAGTGAAGCAGCCGGGTTAGGTTTGAAAACAGTCGATGGCGTCGGCATGTTTGTTGGTCAGGCGGTAAGAGCCTTTGAACTATGGACGGGCATTACACCTGACGCCCGAAAAATGAAGTCAATTGTCATAGAGAAATTAGGAGGAACACCATGTTAAAAGGTAAGCAAAAACGTTTTTTACGTGCGCAAGCACATCATTTATCACCTATTTTTCAAGTTGGAAAAGGCGGGGTAAATGACAATATGGTCAAGCAAATTTCCGAGGCGCTTGAAGCAAGAGAACTTTTGAAAGTCAGCGTATTGCAAAACTGCGACGAGGACAAAACAGAGGTTGCAAAAGCACTTGTAAAAGGTGCAAAAGCTGAACTCGTTCAAACGATCGGAAATGTGATTGTCCTTTATAAGGAATCAAAGGAAAATAAACAAATTAAGCTGCCGTAAAGGTGGATATGATATGAAAAAAATAGGATTGTTCGGCGGTACGTTTGATCCCCCGCATAATGGGCATTTGCTGATGGCAAGTGAGGTGCGTTTCCAAGTAGGGCTTGATGAAATTTGGTTTATCCCAAATCACAAGCCCCCTCATAAAACGGGCCGAAGACGAGCAGAGAGTCATCACCGCGTAAAAATGGTGGAAAAAGCGATTCAGACAAATCCTCATTTTCGAGTTGAGCTTATTGAAATGGAGCGGGAGGGCCCATCTTATACAGTAGATACGGTTGAGCTGTTAAAGAAGCGCCATCCTGAAGATGAGTTCTTTTTTATGATTGGAGCGGACATGGTCGAGTATTTGCCAAAATGGCACAGAATCGATGATTTGCTTCAGATGATCACCTTTATTGGGATGAAAAGACCAGGTTATGAAGGAAATACGGCGTATCCTCTTTTGTTTGCAGATGTTCCGGCTTTTGATGTATCATCGACATTGATTAGGCAGCGAATGAAGCAGGGGAAACCTGTTGATTATTTGATTCCGAAAGCGGTTGAGTGTTATATAAAGGAGCATCATTTATATGAATCGTGAAGAAGCGTTAAACTGTGTCAAACAGCAGTTAACAGAGCATAGATATACACATACAATTGGGGTAATGGAGACGGCCATTTCATTAGCTGAACGTTTTGGTGCAGATGTGAAAAAAGCAGAGGTCGCGGCTATTTTCCACGATTATGCTAAATTTAGACCGAAAGAAGAAATGAAGGGCATCATCCAGCAAGAACAGATGAACCCTCTATTGCTTAAATATTCACCTGAGCTTTGGCATGCCCCAGTTGGTGCCTATTTGGTCAAAAAAGAAGTTGGAATTGACGACCAAGATATTTTAACAGCCATTGAATTCCATACGTCCGGCAGACCGAACATGACATTGCTTGAAAAAGTGATTTATGTCGCCGACTATATAGAGCCAGGACGCCATTTTCCTGGTGTAGAGGAAGTAAGAGAGTTAGCAGAGCAGGATTTGGACCTTGCCTTGATTCAATCTTTAAAAAACACCGTCAGCTTTTTAATGAAAAAGAATCAGCCAGTTTTCCCAGATACACTTGCTACTTATAACTCACTTGTGCAAAAGAACAATTAAGGAGGAATTTTGATGGATGCATCATCAATTTTAAACATCGCAGCAGGAGCGTGCGATGATAAACGGGCAGAGGATATTATTGCCCTGAATATGCAAGGGATCTCACTTGTTGCAGATTATTTTCTCATTTGTCACGGGAATTCTGACAAACAAGTACAGGCCATTGCAAGAGAAGTGAAACACCTTGCAGAAGAAGGCGGCATCGAAGTCAAAAAGATGGAAGGCTTTGACGAAGCAAGATGGGTATTGATTGATCTAGGAGATGTCATTGCTCATGTGTTCCACAAAGAGGAAAGAGGATACTATAACTTAGAGAAGCTTTGGGGAGATGCGCCGAGAGAAACACTTTCGCTTGGCATTAACTTATGATCTATCAAGGGTTTGCAGGTGTGTATGATGAGCTCATGACACATGCCCCTTATGATGAATGGGTTCAGTGGATACAGCGGTATATCAGGCCGAATAGTGCGATTATCGATGTAGGTTGTGGAACTGGAGAGATCTCTCTTCGGTTAGCTGCAAAAGGTCACATGGTCACAGGAATTGACCTAAGTGAAGAGATGCTGGCATTTGCGCAGCAAAAAGCACAGGCTCATAAGCAGTCTATTCAATTTTTACATCAAGATATGAGAGAGCTTGAGGGGTTTGAACAAACTTTTCAAGCAGCGGTTATTTGCTGTGATTCTTTGAATTATCTAAAAAACGAAAATGACGTCAAAAAAACCTTTAAAAACATGTTTCAGCTTTTAGAGACAGGTGGGGTTTTATTATTTGATGTTCATACCCCTTATAAAATGGAAGAGGTATTTCCTGGCTCTACTTATGCCGATCAAGATGAAGAAATCAGCTACATTTGGCAGAGTGATAAAGGAGATCATCCATATTCGATCATTCATGATTTAAGCTTCTTTGTAAAAGACGGAGACGTGTATGAACGTTATGATGAAACGCACGAACAACGTACATTTCCTTTTGAGACATATGCAGCGTTCCTTGAGTCCGCTGGCTTTGAACAGATTGAAGTGACCGCTGATTTTACAAATGAAGCACCTCAAGAATGTGCAGAAAGATATTTTATTTCAGCGAAGAAACCAAAAACCATCGTTTAATGGACGATGGTTTTTTTAAAACCCTTTTTTCGCTTGTTGCGAACATGTTTAATTTCTGAGATCATCAGTAAACACACTCGGTGGGTATTGATGCGCAACCGCTTCTACATCCTCATCGAACTTGTCATGAGTGTTCTGAAAAAGCTGATGGAACATATCTTGAACACCTGCTTCAAGTGCTTTAATGCCCTCGCCGGTGACGCCGCCTTTTACACACACCTTCTCTTGCAGTGTCGGCAGGGTATACACCCTTTTTTCAATCAAACGGCCAAGTCCTACAAGCATATCTTCTGATAAGGTGGTGGCTTCTTCTTTTGAAATATCCGTTTCTTCAACAGCGGCTTCAATCATTTTCTGAACAAGAAAGCTAATAAAGGCAGGACCGCAGCTTACAATATCTGAGGCTGCCCGTGTGATTGAATGATGAATTTCTATTGGTGTTGAAATGCGGGAAGCGAGTTGTCTGAGCGCTGCTTTTGTCGTGACATTGCATGATGAACCAAATGTTAAAAGTGATGCGCCTGATAACGCGCGGTTGGTGATGCTTGGGATCAGTCTGGCTGTTTGACAAGGAACAATATCTTGAAGCTGTTCAGGATGAACCGGACTTGTAATGATGACAATGGTTTGCTGTTCTTTTAAAAGTGGGCTCAACTCTTTTAAAAGCGGATAAATATCAAGTGGTTTGACACAAACAAAGATGAAATCTTTATCTGTTACAGCTCCTGAAAGCTGTTTCGTCACTTCGACCTCTGGGTGATTCTTTTTTATATTGAACGCTTTTTCGATGGTCCGATTTGTAATGGTGATGGATGAGGGATTGACTGCTTTTGATTCAATAAATGCCTCAGTAAGTATGGTACCCATGTTTCCTGTACCGATTAACCCTATATTCAAACGTTCTCCCTCCTTAGACGCATAGGATCTGTTATCTTCTAAACAGTATGTGAAGCAGCGTGAAAATATGATTGAAAGAAGCGTGAACAAGTGAAGCAGCTCATTTCGTTGAAAAAATACAGTCTTTATCTGATAGCGGGAATCATTATCCTCGTCATCATCTGTTTCTGCTTTTTAGTAGGAAAAGAGAAAGATAGCGCCGAGCCAAGTGTATTGAAAGAACAACATGAAACGCAAGTCACATTAGAAGAAAAACAAGAGAGTGCAGAAAAAGAGCCAACATCCATCGTAGTAGAGGTCAAAGGAGCTGTACGGAAGCCGGGCGTTTATGCATTTATGGCTGAGGACAGAGTTGAAGAAGCCATTAAAAGAGCAGGTGGTTTTACGAGCAAGGCAGATACAGTTGACATCAATCAAGCAGCAAAATTAGAGGATAGTATGATGATTTATGTACGAAAGAAGGGGGAGGCTGACAAGCAGGGACAAACAGCAGCGGCTGATACGCCGCCGGGAAATGAACAGAGTCAAGGGGTGAATGTCAATCAAGCTGATGCAGCGGAATTGCAGACCATTAACGGAATAGGCCCAGCCAAAGCGGAAGCCATCATTGCGTATAGAGAAGAACATGGAGAATTTCAGCAAATTGAAGATTTACGGAATATTTCGGGTTTTGGAGAGAAGACCATTGAACGGCTTAAAAATCAACTGACGGTCAAGTAGAATTGACGGTATAGAAGAAAGGCATGTACACTTAATACCAACCATCATTCTGGAGGGATCAGCTCGTGGAGAGAATTTCATGGAATCAATATTTTATGGCTCAAAGCCATTTGCTTGCCTTGCGAAGCACCTGTGAGCGGCTAGCTGTTGGGGCAACGATCGTAAGAGACAAGCGCATCATCGCAGGTGGATATAATGGATCCATTGCCGGTGACGTGCATTGTGCAGATGTAGGATGCTATGTGATAGATCATCACTGCGTTCGTACAATCCATGCGGAGATGAACGCTATTTTACAATGTGCCAAATTTGGTGCACCAACGGCTGATGCTGAAATATATGTGACGCATTTTCCTTGCTTGCAGTGCTGTAAAGCGATTATTCAAGCAGGTATTCGAACAGTGTATTATGCGAAGGATTATAAAAATCATCCATATGCTGTTGATTTATTCGAACAAGCCGGAGTTCAAACAGAACAGGTTGAACTAGATGAGATGATTATTGACTTAAAAAACCAAGAAAAATTAGCCTTTGTTGCGGATTTAATAGGCAAACTAAGTGAATCAGGACGTAGCGAAACAGAAATTCGTCAAATGCATGAAAAGGCGAATCAATTATTTACTTCCTATGTTTAAGTATTTGCCGTTCGGGGCGATTTCAGCAGCTGCTGGAATTGCTCTGGCCGCATATCATCTTCATTTGTATTTTCTCCTTTTTCTTCTAGTATTTCTTCTTTTCAGTCTGCTGAAAAAAACACCCCAGCTCTTTTTAATGGTCAGTTTGTGTGGAACGATCTATATGCTCATTTTTATGGTGCATCAGTTTTTTGAAACGGATCATCCCATGCAAGAAAAAGCATTTTCTCATTCGGTTGTGATTGAAACGATCCCGAAAATAGATGGCAATCGCTTTTCAGCGACTGTTTCATCAGAGAATCGTCGACTAGCGGCATTTTATACGATTCAAACAGAGCGTGAAAAAGAAGCACTAAAAGATGTTGGGCCAGGTATGAGCTGTCATATGACAGGTGAGATGCGGTTGCCTAAACATGCAACCATACCGAATGGCTTTCAATATGATCAATTTCTAAAAACAAAAGGCATTGATGCTATTTTCTTAACGCAGTCTATGAAAAGCTGCACGAAACATGACAGCCCTTCACATGACCTTTCATCTATTAGGCAGAAGGGGTTGAAATTTCTAGAAGATCACGTTCCGAAGAATTCTGTTGGGATTGTGCAGGCACTTATTTTTGGCGATCGTGATTTAATAGACCCTGATACATTAAGAGATTATCAAATGCTTGGCATCATTCATTTATTAGCCATTTCAGGACTTCATGTTCAAACATTGCTCGCTTGTCTATTTTGGTGTCTACTCCGCGCTGGCGTGACAAGAGAGACAGCACGTATTCTTTTAATATCCTTTTTGCCGGTTTATGCTTGTTTAACAGGTGCTGCACCGTCTGTGTTAAGAGCCTGTCTCATGGCTGGAATTTATTTAGTCATCACAAGCCTGCCAAAAGAAATGAAACAGCCTTCTGCGGTCGTGTTAAGTGCAGCGTTCTTGCTTTTATTAGCCATTCAACCACTTTATATATTTGATGTCGGTTTTCAGCTGTCATTTGTGGTGACCTTATTTATTTTGCTATCCACTAGTATTTTATCAAAAGCAAAAAGTTCGGTGATGCAGTTATTTCTCATTTCCTTGATTGCACAGCTTGCTTCGCTTCCTGTTCTTTTATATTATTTTCAACAATTTTCCTTGCTGAGTGTTCCTTTAAATATGATGTTCGTTCCTTTTTATACAATGGTTGTCATGCCTCTGTCCTTATTCTTTTTTCTTTTATCTATCATTTATCTTCCGCTTGGACAAACACTGTTTCAGCTGCTTGATTGGGTGATCCAGTTTAGTCATCAATTGTCTGCACACATGGCTGCTTACGATAGTCTTACTCTCATTTTTATGAAATCGACATGGTGGCATGTGCTCCTAGAGGTTTCCTCCATTGTTTTTCTATTCATTGTGATGGAATGTAAAACTTCTATCAAATCTTATCTTGTGCCGATTTTGATTCTCGTTTGTGTGCTGGCTGTACACTATTTCACGCCGAATTTTCTTCAAAAAGGAGAGGTCACGATGTTAGATGTAGGACAAGGGGATAGTTTGTTTATTCAGTTACCTTATCGAACCGGGCATATATTAGTCGATACAGGAGGCAGACTTTCTTTTGAAGAAGAGCCATGGAAAAAAAGACGTAAAGTATCTACAATTGGGGATCAAACCCTTATTCCATTTCTGCATTCTAAAGGCATAGCAAAACTTGATGTCCTCATCCTTACCCATGCAGATCAAGATCATATGGGAGAAGCGATGCGATTAATAAAGCGAAATAAAGTCAAACGCCTTGCAATCCCAAAAGGCTTTGCCCGAAATCCAGAGGATGCGCAGCTTTTAAAGGAAGCGGCTGATCAACGGATTCCTGTAGATGAGTTGGAAAGAGGGGATCAGCTGAGAATTGGAGGACAAAAATTTGACGTTCTGCATCCCGCACGTGACCAGGTGACGAGTAAAAATAATGATTCACTGGTCCTCACCTTTACGCTTGGCGGTAAGCGTTTTATGCTGACTGGGGATCTTGAACAAGAAGGGGAACGAGACATCATTCAAGCTTACCCCAAGCTACGAGCGGATGTCTTGAAGGTTGGGCATCACGGGAGTAAAGGATCAACAAGTGAAGAATGGCTTCAGCATTTGAAGCCGTCATATGCACTGATTTCAGCAGGTGAACGAAATCGGTATCACCATCCTCATCAAGAAGTTTTGAAAAAATTAAATGATCATCAAACAAAGGTGTATCGTACAGATATCGATGGAAGTGTGACCTATGAATTTCTTGAAGAGGATGGAACATTTTACGCTCATCCTCCATATGATATCTTACAAAATCAATAAAAAAACTGCCAAAACGGCAGTCATCTTGCATTCATGTAGTTAAGATCCAACGAGGTGTATCACTGTTGCCAAAATAAACATTGAGGCGAAAAATCCGAATGTGACGATAAAACCAACAGCTGAGTCGGTCACATCATTCCGCTTGCTTTGAACATTCTTTTCAAATTCATTCATTTTCATCCCTCCTGGCTATTTTTAGTATACTTGAACTCATTTGGAATTGCTAGAAGGTAAAGTAACCGTTTTCCATTTTCATGATCATTTTGTGAATATCGTCTGACTGTAAGCTGACCCGGGAGCTTACGTGAGACGTTTACTATAAATGAGGAGGCGGCACTTTCAGCTTCCTCTTTACTAATGTCTCTACACACTTTAGGATAGAGGAGGAAGTGAAAGAGAGGGATTTAAGCGAATGGTCTTTGAAGTATGGAACAATTTAAAAAAAGGGGATATCCATCCCGTTTATTGCTTATATGGAAAAGAAACGTATTTACTTCAAGAGACAGCTGCAAAATTGAGACAAGCTGTCGTCGACGAAGAAACAAAGGATTTTAATTACTCTGTCTTCGATATGGAAGAGGTGCCGCTTGAGCAGGCTGTGACGGACGCAGAAACATTTCCGTTTATGGGAGAGCGGCGTCTCGTTGTGATCAAGAACCCTTATTTCCTCACTGCAGAAAAGAAAAAAGAAAAGATCGAGCATCAGCTTTCTGTGTTAGAAGCTTATTTAGAAAAGCCAGCACCCTACACGATTCTCGTGTTATTGGCCCCATATGAAAAACTGGACGAACGTAAGAAAATCACCAAGTTGTTAAAAAAGAAAGCGGCTGTAGTTGAGGCGAAAGAGTTAAATCCGAAAGAAACAACAGATTTCACCATCACGCTGGTGAAAACAGAAGGAAAAACAATCTCGGCTGAAGCGGCAGAACAGCTTGTCATGTTATGTGGCGGGAGCCTGTCCTCACTTTTTCAAGAGGTTCGAAAGCTAAGTACATATATTGGGCAGCGAGAGGAAATTGAGCTGGCGGATGTCAATCAGCTCGTTGCACGAAGTTTGGAGCAGAATATTTTCGAACTGATTAACCAAATCGTGAACAGGCGCCGGTCTGAAGCGATGCAAATGTTTTATGATCTCCTAAAGCAAAATGAGGAACCCATTAAAATATTGGCACTCATTTCAAATCAATTTCGGTTGATATTGCAGACAAAGTACTTTGCTCAACAGGGATACGGGCAAAAACAAATTGCGTCAAACCTGAAAGTTCACCCATTCCGGGTCAAACTCGCGATGGATCAAGCAAGACTGTTTTCAGAAGAAGAGCTAAAGTACATCGTCAAAGAGCTCTCCACGATTGATTATGAAATGAAAACGGGTAAAAAGGACAAGCAGCTATTATTAGAATTGTTCCTGCTTCGGTTATTAGGGGCTTGAACATAAAAAAACGACCTTCTCAAAAGAGGGTCGTTTTTGTTTAGATGTATAATTGCCAGTCTGTCCTTATGGCTGAGCCGTTCAGGACGGACGTACAGTTAAACAGGTGCCTCATCACTGAGGCGTTGCAATCATTATGCAGAAAGTCCGTTTACTTGTTTCGCAAGTCTTGATTTGTAACGCGCAGCTGCGTTTTTGTGTACAAGACCAGTTTTAACGGCTTTGTCAATGCGTTTTGCAGCAGAAGAAAGAGCAGCTTTTGCTTGCTCAGCATCGTTGTTAGCTACAGAAACTTCAACTTGTTTAATCGCAGTACGCATCGCAGACTTGATTGTTGCGTTGTGTGCACGGCGTTCGTTATTCGTTTTTGTACGTTTGATCGCTGATTTAATATTTGGCATGTGTTTCACCTCCTAAGATACAACCTAAACACAATTGTCTTAAGGTTAAATCTTCACAATAGAACAAATTGTATTCTATCAAACACACCTTTAGAATGCAATATAAATGTAAAGTATTTTTCATTGATGAAGCGCTCGAATGTTTCTTGAACGAGATGGAAAGACTACTGTTAATTACTTGATGGAAGGAGCCTTTTCATGAAGAAACAGAAACTCGATTTAAGCGCTTATCAAATCCGGACCGATTTGGCCGTTGAAACAAAAGAGATACTAGAACAAGAGAACGATCCGAATGTGGTCAAAAAGGACGGTATTCAAGGAATTGTTGAGAAGGAGAAGGAAGAGCACGGCATCCGCATCCGCACTGTGGAGATTACGACAGAAGGAGAAGAGTTGACCGGAAAAAAGGCAGGGACATACTTGACGCTTGAGGCGCAAGGAATTCGGGAGAAAGACTCTGAGATGCAAGAAAAAGTGGTCGAAGTTTTTGCCCATCATTTTGCTCAGTTTTTAAAAGATCACGGCATTCAGGCAGATGCGAGCTGTCTTGTCGTAGGACTCGGAAACTGGAATGTCACGCCGGATGCTTTAGGGCCGCTCACAGTTGAAAATTTGCTGGTGACACGCCATTTATTTGAATTACAGCCTGAGAATGTGCAGGAAGGCTATCGCCCAGTGTCTTCATTATCGCCTGGGGTCATGGGGCTGACTGGTATAGAAACAAGTGACATTATACAAGGTGTCATTGAACGATCTAAACCAGATTTTGTGATCGCCATCGATGCACTGGCTGCACGTGCAGTAGAACGGGTGAATACGACAATTCAAATTTCTGATACAGGTATACATCCAGGATCGGGTGTCGGAAATAAACGAAAAGAATTAAGCAAAGAGACCTTGGGGATTCCAGTCATTGCCATTGGTGTACCGACAGTGGTCGATGCAGTCACGATCGCAAGTGACACGATTGATTACGTGTTAAAGCATTTTGGTAGAGAACTGAAAGATGATAGACCTTCCCGATCTTTAGTACCAGCGGGTCTGACATTTGGGAAGAAAAAAGTGCTGAATGAAGAGGATTTGCCAGATGATGAAACGCGTCAATCCTTTTTAGGAATCGTCGGAACGCTTCCTGAAGAAGAAAAAAGACAGTTGATCCATGAGGTGCTTGCACCGCTTGGACAAAATCTAATGGTCACACCGAAGGAAGTGGATACATTCATTGATGACATGGCGAACGTCCTCGCCAATGGGTTAAATACAGCACTTCATCAAAAAATCTCTCAAGACAACATGGGTTCCTATAATCATTAATCAGTTCTACTTTCTCTAGCTCGCTCATAGTGTAATTACTAGAAAGCGTGCTGGAGGGAGTAAATCATGAAAAAAAGACCTCGCCGTCCTCGACAGTTGGTCGTTGCGATTAATGGAACAAAAGTAGTGAAGAGTATTTTTTTGTTTATTGTCTCTCTGGTGGTTGTGTTTGTCATGTCAGGGGCTTTGACGTCTTTAAAACCTGAGCTTAGGCCTCAAGCGTCATTATATGGTGTGGCAGATGAGCTGTCAGGGGCATTCTTTGCAACTCTAATGGGGATGGAAAATCAATATTTTGCCTCAGCAGTCCCTGAAGATCAAAAAGGATTTCATTTCTCCGGGCTGTCACTCAAACTTGCCACAAGTATCAATTTAGAAGACCCCCGCAGTTTTCTAGGAAGAGAGCTGCCAGGCTTTGAACACTTTGATACAAAAATCATCCTAGCAGGTGAAGGTACAGACTATACGAATATGCCAATGGAATCGCCGCCTCCAAGTGAAGTCATCAAAGATGAAAAAGAAGCAAATCTAGCTGAGCTGGACAAGCTTGATGAAGATGAACCGAAAACGCCTGCAAAAGAGCCGGACCAGTCGACAGGAAAACGAAAAGCTGTGTACATTTATCACACACATAATACGGAATCATATTTACCATTTTTAAAAGGAGAAACAAACCCAAACAATGCGCGCCACTCAAAAGTGAACGTCACCCTTGTCGGGGAGATGTTTGGTAAAGCGCTCGATCAGCAAGGAATCGGCAATACAGTGGATAAAACAGAAATTGAAAAAAGACTGCTGAAAAAAGGGTTGAAGTATCCTCAATCATATAATGAATCCAGATTGGTTGTAAAAGAAGCTCTCGCTAAAAATGATGACCTAGATTACTTAATCGATATTCACCGGGATTCAAGAAGAAAGAAAGATACGACAGTAGAAATCAAAGGCAAGAAATATGCGAGAATCGCGTTTGTTGTAGGGAAGAAGAATCAAAGCTATGAGAAAAACTTAAAGCTGGCGACAGAGTTCCACCATTTGATGGAGAAAAAATATAGAGGACTTAGTGTCGGTGTGTTTGCCAAAGGAGAAATTGGAGATAATGGAATCTATAATCAAGATTTATCTGACAAAGCCCTCCTATTAGAATTTGGCGGTGTGGATAATAATATGGAAGAACTGAAAAACGCATCCAATGCAGCAGCTGATGTGTTCAGTGAAATTTTCTGGGACGCAGAAAAGGTAGACGGCAAAGCAAAGGATGAGAAAAAAAGATCTTAAGGTGGTGGAGGACATGGGCTCATTTATCGGAAAAACCATTATTTTATCGCTCGTATTGCTATTCGGTGTCTTTTTAGGAATGCAACAAGCCAATAATGGCATGCTGCAAATGAAAGGGTATCATGATCCGCAATTAAAAGGGGCCTTCACTGTCCAAATGAATGATGATCAAGAAAAAGAAGCCTCTATCCTCGGAACAGCTGTCACACAAAAAGACTTAGCAGAAAAGCAAAAGCAGCTAGAAGAAATGGAGAGCTTTAATGCCTTCTCTAAGGCCGGAAAAGCATTATCAGATGGTATGACGCATGCAGCCCGTACACTTTATGATTGGGTGAATGGTAAATAAACTGTTGTAAGCATCATGTTGGATGTTATTTCATAAGATATCACACCTTTTCGCAAAAGCCGCTAACCGATGAGCGGCTTTTCTTGATTTCGATTGAATCTTTACAGCCCTATTGATATAATCTAACCTAGCGCAACCCGCGTTTTATAGTAGGAGTGATAGATTGTGACAGATAAAGAAAAACGATTAGAACGGCAATCAAGAATTCGAAATTTCTCCATTATCGCCCATATTGACCATGGGAAATCCACATTGGCTGACCGTATTTTGGAAAAAACAGCGGCGATTACGCAACGAGAAATGAAAGAACAATTACTTGATTCCATGGACTTAGAGCGTGAACGCGGCATTACGATCAAATTAAACTCTGTTCAGCTGAAATATCAGGCGAAGGATGGAGAAGAATATATTATGCACCTGATTGATACACCAGGGCATGTCGACTTCACCTATGAGGTATCTCGAAGCCTAGCTGCCTGTGAAGGTGCAATTCTTGTGGTGGATGCAGCACAAGGCATTGAAGCACAGACACTAGCGAACGTTTATTTAGCTCTTGATAACAACTTAGAAATCCTGCCGATCATTAACAAAATTGATCTGCCGAGTGCAGAACCTGAACGTGTAAGACAAGAAATTGAAGATGTCATCGGGTTGGATGCATCTGAAGCTGTTCTTACCTCTGCTAAGGCGGGCATCGGGATCGAGGATATTTTAGAACAAATCGTCGAAAAGGTGCCGGCACCAGCTGGAGATCCAGAAGCACCACTTCAAGCCCTCATTTTTGATTCTCTCTACGATGCGTATCGTGGCGTCATTGCTTACATACGAATTGTCGAAGGAACCGTCAAACCGGGTCAAAAAATCAAGATGATGGCGACAGGCAAAGAATTTGAAGTGCTTGAAGTCGGCGTATTTACACCGAAAGCAATGCCAACAGACGAACTCACTGTTGGAGATGTTGGCTATTTAACAGCTGCTATTAAAAATGTCGGCGATACACGTGTAGGGGATACGATCACAAGTGCGGTAAACCCTGCGAAAGAAGCTCTACCTGGATATAGAAAGCTGAACCCAATGGTGTACTGCGGCCTTTATCCAATTGACACAGCGAAATATAACGACTTGCGTGAAGCGTTAGAAAAGCTTGAATTAAATGATTCTTCACTTCAATATGAGGCAGAGACATCCCAAGCACTAGGCTTCGGTTTCCGCTGCGGCTTCCTTGGCATGCTTCATATGGAAATCATCCAAGAACGGATTGAACGTGAATTTAAAATCGACCTCATTACGACAGCGCCAAGTGTTATTTACGATGTGTATATGACAGACGGAGAAAAAATCGTCGTAGATAACCCATCCAATTTGCCTGATCCGCAAAAGATTGAGCGAATTGAAGAGCCATACGTGAAGGCAACAATGATGGTGCCAAATGATTATGTTGGTTCTGTGATGGAGCTTTGCCAAGGAAAGCGCGGCAATTTCATTGATATGCAATATCTTGATGCAAACCGCGTGAGCATTGTGTACGAAATTCCTCTGGCAGAGATCGTATACGAATTCTTTGATCAATTAAAGTCCAATACAAAAGGGTATGCATCCTTTGATTACGAGCTGATCGGCTATCGCCCATCCACTCTAGTGAAAATGGATATCATGCTCAATGGCGAAAAAATCGATGCACTTTCCTTTATTGTTCACCGCGATTATGCGTATGAACGCGGAAAGATCATTGTAGAAAAGCTGAAAGAACTGATTCCGCGCCAGCACTTTGAAGTACCAGTTCAGGCAGCGATCGGTCAAAAGATTGTTGCACGGTCTACCATTAAAGCAATGCGCAAGAACGTACTAGCGAAGTGTTATGGTGGAGATATTTCCCGGAAAAGAAAGCTTCTTGAGAAGCAAAAAGAAGGGAAAAAGCGCATGAAGCAAGTGGGTTCTGTAGAAGTCCCACAAGAAGCATTTATGGCCGTGCTGAAAATGGACGACAGCACACCGAAAAAATAACATCCTCAAGGCAACCTGCTTTACAATGTTCGCCTTGACGTTTATAGTCGAAAACAAACGAAGAGGCCGCAGCGATAAACTGCGGCTCTTTACCTGTAAAGAAGGTGTCAATAATTGAAAGCAGCATACATTCACATTCCATTTTGTGAGCACATTTGTCACTATTGTGATTTTAATAAATTTTTCATTAAAACCCAGCCGGTCGATGAATACTTAGCCGCTCTTGAAAAAGAAATGCAGCACACGATCGATCAAAAAGGGGAGCAAGAACTAAAGACGATCTTTATTGGCGGAGGAACCCCGACATCACTCACAACCAGCCAGTTAGATCAGCTTATGGACAGTATTCACCGCGTATTAAAACCAACCAAAAACTTAATCGAGTTTGCAGTAGAAGCAAACCCAGACGAACTATCGCTTGAGAAATTGAATGTCTTAAAATCAGCAGGCGTTAATCGGCTGAGCTTTGGTGTTCAAACATTTGAAGATGACCTGCTCAAAAAAATCGGACGGGTTCATCAAAAGAAAGATGTTCTCACATCTTTCGAGCGAGCAAGAGCAGTTGGGTTTGACAACATTAGTCTTGATCTTATGTTTGGTTTGCCTCATCAAGAGAAGCATCATGTCATGCATTCACTACAGACCGCTTTTTCATTAGGTGCAGAACATTATTCGGTTTATTCGCTGATTGTCGAGCCAAAGACGGTCTTTTACAATTTGATGCAAAAAGGGAAACTGCATTTACCACCGCAAGAACGTGAGGCTGAAATGTATGAGCTCGTCATGGATGAAATGGAGCGGCATGGACTCAAACAATATGAGATTAGCAATTACGCCAAACCAGGTTTTGAAAGCCAGCATAACCTCACCTATTGGAGCAACGAAGATTACTTTGGTTTTGGCGCAGGAGCGCACGGGTATGTAGATGGCGTCCGTAATGTGAACGCTGGACCAGTGAAGCATTACTTAGAGCTCATTGAACAAACAGGGTTTCCATATAAGGAAACGCATCAGGTGACAAAAGCAGAACAGATTGAAGAAGAAATGTTCTTAGGTTTGCGGAAAATTGAAGGCGTGAAAAGTGCTCACTTTCAAGCGAAATTTGGAGCATCACCAGAAGCACTCTTTCCCGCCATTCTTGAAGAATTAGCAGAAAAAGGTCTCATTGAACAGGATGAGATTGGCATTCGTTTAACAAGAAAAGGAAAATTGTTAGGGAATGAAGTATTTCAAGCGTTTCTCGGTGAGTTATAATTGACATTTTAATTTGAGTTTGGTAATTTTGTTTATACAATTAGCACTCGTTGAAAGAGAGTGCTAACAGGGGTGATGATGATGTTAACAAATCGTCAGCTTTTGATTCTACAAGTCATTATTAATGACTTTATTCGTTCGGCGCAGCCAGTTGGATCAAGGACTCTTTCCAAAAAAGAAGACATTACATTCAGCTCTGCGACGATTAGAAACGAAATGGCTGATTTGGAGGAACTCGGTTTTATTGAAAAGACCCATTCTTCATCAGGAAGAATTCCTTCCGAAAAAGGATATCGTTATTATGTAGATCATTTGCTTTCTCCGCGAAAACTGTCATCTAAAGAGCTTGTGCTCATCCAGTCAGTATTTCAGGAGAAAATTTTTGAGCTGGAAAAAACAGTTCAAAAATCGGCGGAAATTTTATCAGATCTCACAAACTACACATCGATTGTCCTTGGTCCAAAGCTAAGTGAAAATCGATTGAAGCAAATTCAGCTTGTCCCTGTCCAGCCTAATAAAGCAGTAGCGATTATGATTACAGACAGCGGGCATGTTGAAAACAAAACCATTACCTTCTCTGAGCATCTTGATGTCTCCGATATTGAGAAGCTAATGAATATTTTAAACAGCCGCTTAGCCGGAGTCCCGATGGATCAGCTGAAGGACAGGATGTATAAAGAAGTAGTGATGCTCCTTCGCACGCATTTAAAAGACTATGATCATATTTTAGATGCACTTGGTAACACATTCACTTCAACACAAAATGAATCAAAACTTTTCTTTGGCGGGAAGATTAATATGTTGAACCAGCCAGAGTTTCATGACATTGACCGCATTCGTTCACTCATGATGCTGATTGAACAAAAGAACGATGTCATGCAGCTGTTTCATCCAAATCAGCAAGGAATCACCATTAAAATCGGTTCAGAAAACAATTTGGAAGCAATGGAGAACTGCAGTTTAATCACAGCAACTTATGCGATTGATCAAAAATCACTCGGCTCCATCGCTGTCATTGGTCCAACCCGTATGGATTACGGGCGAGTCGTTAGTCTTTTGCATCATGTATCAAAAGACTTGTCAAACGCACTTTCCAATTTGTATGATGAGTAGGGTGATAAAAGGTGGGGGCACAGCCCCTTCGTATAATTGAATCTTTTGAGGGAGGTGAACACAATGTCAGAAGAAAAACAGACACCTGAGCAAGCAGCAGAGGTTGAAGCACAAGAAGAAGCAGTTCAAGCAGAAACTGAGGAAGTAAAGCACGATGAACAGTCTGCCTTCCAAGAGAAGATTGATGAATTGCAGCAGCTTCTAGATGAAAAAGAAAACAAAATTCTGCGTGTTCAAGCAGATTTTGAAAACTATAAACGCCGTGCTCGAACTGAAGTGGAGACCGTGCAAAAATATCGTTCTCAACATGTTGTCAGCGACCTTCTCCCAGCTCTCGACAACTTTGAAAGAGCGCTTGGAATCGATCCAGACAATGAGCAGACGAAAAGTTTGTTAGAAGGTATGCAAATGGTTTACCGCCAGCTGGTAGAAGCGTTGAAAAATGAAGGCGTTGAACCAATTGAAGCTGTCGGCAAAGAGTTCGATCCAAACCTTCATCAAGCCGTCATGCAAGTTGAAGATGAAAACTACGATTCAAACATCGTTGTAGAAGAATTGCAAAAGGGCTATAAACTCAAAGACCGAGTTATTCGTCCATCAATGGTAAAAGTAAATCAATAACTACATAATGGGAGGTCATCGAATATGAGTAAAATCATTGGTATTGACTTAGGAACAACAAACTCATGCGTTGCAGTACTCGAAGGCGGCGAGCCAAAAGTTATTGCAAACGCTGAAGGAGCACGTACAACACCATCTGTTGTCGCTTTTAAAAATGGAGAGCGCCAAGTAGGTGAAGTAGCGAAACGTCAATCAATTACAAACCCGAACACCATCATGTCTGTTAAAAGACATATGGGTACAGATTATAAAGTAGAAGTTGAAGGCAAGAACTACACGCCGCAGGAAATCTCTGCAATTATTCTTCAACACCTTAAATCTTATGCTGAAGCTTATCTTGGCGAAGAAGTAACAAAAGCGGTTATTACAGTTCCTGCTTACTTCAACGATGCAGAGCGCCAAGCAACAAAAGATGCTGGTAAAATTGCTGGTCTTGAAGTAGAACGTATCATCAACGAACCAACAGCAGCTGCACTTGCTTATGGTTTAGATAAAACAGATGAAGATCAAACGATCCTTGTATATGACCTTGGCGGCGGTACATTTGACGTATCAGTCCTTGAGCTTGGAGACGGCGTCTTTGAAGTACGCTCAACTGCTGGGGACAACCGTCTAGGTGGAGACGATTTTGACCAAGTCATCATCGATCATCTAGTGGCTGAATTCAAAAAAGAAAACGGCATTGATCTTTCAAAAGATAAAATGGCGCTTCAGCGTTTAAAAGATGCTGCTGAAAAAGCGAAAAAAGATCTTTCTGGTGTATCTTCTACACAAATCTCACTGCCATTTATCACAGCTGGAGATGCAGGTCCTCTTCACCTAGAATTAACGCTAACGCGTGCTAAATTCGAAGAGCTTTCTGCAGACCTTGTAGAGCGTACAATGACACCTGTACGTCAATCACTGAAAGATGCTGGTCTATCTGCTAGCGAGATTGATAAAGTTATCCTTGTTGGTGGATCAACTCGTATTCCTGCAGTACAAGAAGCAATCAAAAAAGAAACAGGTAAAGAGCCTCATAAAGGCGTAAACCCTGATGAAGTGGTTGCACTTGGTGCGGCAATTCAAGGTGGAGTTATCACAGGAGATGTCAAAGACGTTGTTCTTCTTGACGTCACACCACTTTCTTTAGGAATTGAAACAATGGGCGGCGTATTCACAAAGCTGATTGAACGTAATACAACCATTCCAACAAGTAAATCTCAAGTATTCTCAACGGCTGCTGACAACCAAACTGCTGTAGACATTCACGTCTTACAAGGTGAGCGTCCAATGGCAGCAGACAACAAAACATTAGGTCGTTTCCAATTGACTGATATCCCGCCAGCACCACGCGGCGTACCACAAATCGAAGTATCTTTTGATATCGATAAAAACGGTATTGTCAACGTACGTGCGAAAGATATGGGTACAGGCAAAGAGCAAAACATCACAATCAAATCTTCTTCAGGTCTTTCTGATGATGAGATCGAAAAAATGGTCAAAGAAGCAGAAGAAAATGCTGAAGCAGATGCAAAGAAAAAAGAAGAAATCGAAGTGCGCAATGAAGCAGATCAATTAGTGTTTACAACAGAAAAAACATTAAAAGATCTTGAAGGCAAAATCGATGAAGAGCAAGTGAAAAAAGCGAATGATGCAAAAGATGCGCTAAAAGCTGCGATCGAAAAAGGCGAGCTTGAAGACATCAAAGCGAAAAAAGATGAGCTACAAACAATCGTTCAAGAATTAACGACAAAGCTCTATGAAGAAGCTGCAAAACAAGCACAAGCTCAGCAAGAAGGCGCTGAAGGTGCTCAAAAAGCAGATGACAATGTAGTGGATGCAGAATACGAAGAAGTAAACGACGATCAAGAGAAAAAATAATCACCTTTACTTTTGAAAAAGACTGCTGAAACGTACTCGTCAGAAAGTCAAAGTCAGGATCTCTTGGCTTTGACTTTTTTCTTTTCAACGATGAAAAGGAATTGAAAAAGATCAATTTAAAATGATACAATCGTATTTATGTGAGAAAATCGGGAGTGTGAAGAGATGAGTAAGCGTGATTACTATGAAGTGCTTGGCGTGAGTAAGAGCGCCTCAAAGGACGAAATCAAAAAGGCATACCGCAAGCTTTCAAAAAAGTATCACCCTGATATTAATAAAGAAGCTGGCTCAGATGATAAATTCAAAGAAGTAAAAGAAGCCTATGAAACCCTTTCTGACGATCAAAAACGTTCACATTATGACCAGTTCGGTCACACCGATCCAAACCAAGGATTTGGTGGCGGCGGATTTGGCGGTGGAGGAGACTTTGGCGGCTTCGGCGGCTTTGATGACATCTTCTCTAGTATTTTTGGCGGCGGAGCCAGAAGAAGAGATCCAAATGCACCGCGTCAAGGAGCGGACCTTCAATATACAATGACCCTTTCATTTGAAGAAGCGGCATTTGGGAAAGAAGCAACGATCGAGATTCCCCGCGAGGAATCATGTGAAACGTGTCATGGATCAGGTGCAAAACCTGGAACACAGGCGAAGACATGCTCACATTGCGGCGGATCAGGTCAACTAAATGTCGAGCAATCCACGCCATTTGGTAAAGTAGTCAACCGCAGAGTATGTAACTACTGTAGCGGAACTGGTAAACAAATTGAACATAAGTGTTCAACATGTGGTGGATCTGGTAAAGTGCGTAAGCGTAAGAAAATCAATGTGACGATCCCAGCAGGTGTGGACGATGGTCAGCAGCTTAGAGTATCTGGTCAAGGTGAACCAGGTGTAAATGGAGGACCTCCAGGCGATCTATTTGTTGTTTTCCATGTGAGGGCGCATGAATTCTTCGAACGAGATGGAGATGACATCTACTGCGAAATGCCGCTTACCTTTGCGCAGGCTGCACTAGGTGATGAAATTGAAGTGCCGACATTACATGGGAAAGTCAAATTAAAAGTTCCTGCGGGCACACAAACGGGCACGAAGTTTAGACTCAAAGGAAAAGGTGTAAAAAATGTACGCGGTTATGGTCAAGGCGATCAGCATATCGTTGTACGCGTCGTAACACCGACGAATTTAACTGAAAATCAAAAAGATATCATTAGAAAATTTGCTGAAGTGAGCGGAAATAAACCGGACGAACAAGAAATGAGCTTTTTCGATAAGGTGAAACGCGCATTTAAAGGCGAGTAAGACGGATAAGGAGTTGGTAGTATTGAAGTGGTCAGAAATAAGCGTCCATACAACAAATGAAGCGGTGGAACCGATCACCAATATTTTGCATGAAGCAGGTGCAAGTGGTGTCGTGATTGAGGACCCGCTTGATTTAGTCAAGGAACGTGAAAATGTTTACGGTGAGATCTACCAGCTCGATCCGAATGATTATCCTGAGGAAGGGGTTATCGTCAAAGCCTACCTTCCGATGAATAGCTTTTTGATGGAAACGGTAGATGAGATCAAAGAAGCCATCAACAATCTTCTTCTATATGATATTGACCTTGGACGAAATACACTGTCAATTTGTGAAGTAAACGAAGAAGAATGGGCGACTGCATGGAAGAAATACTATCATCCTGTGAAAATCTCTGAGAAATTTACCATCGTCCCAACATGGGAAGAGTACACACCCGTTCATTCTGATGAATTGATCATCGAAATGGACCCTGGAATGGCATTTGGAACCGGTACACATCCAACAACGGTTCTTTGCATTCAGGCGCTTGAGCGCTATGTGAAGGAAAACGACACGGTGATTGACGTTGGAACAGGATCTGGCATTTTAAGTGTTGCCGCTGCAATGCTCGGTGCGAAAGACATTCATGCATTTGATCTCGACACCGTTGCAGTGGAAAGTGCAAAGCAGAACATCGAATTAAATGGTGTGAGCGACCAAGTAACGGTAAAACAAAACAATTTACTTGATGGGATTTCAGGTGAACGCGATGTGATTGTGGCCAACATCCTTGCAGAGGTCATCTTGCGCTTTACAGATCAAGCGTATGATCTATTGAAGAAAGACGGTTACTTTATTACATCAGGCATTATCGGACAAAAGAAATTACAAGTCAAAACGGCTTTAGAAGAAGCCGGTTTTGAGATTGTTGAAGTGCTGTCAATGGAAGATTGGGTCAGCATTATAGCGAAAAAATAAAGCGAGTAGGTGTCAGGACACGTATGCAACGATATTTTATCGACCTCACAAAAGAAGAAGTGACGGAAAAGGGAAACATCGTCATAAAGGGTGAAGATGTTCATCACCTTGCAAACGTCATGCGGATGAAAGCAGGAGAAGACATCCTTTGCTTAACGACAGACGGCTTTGAAGCGCTCAGTAAAATTGATACAATAACAAAGGAAGAAGTGATTTGTCACTTGGAAGGCTGGACGAATCAGAATCGAGAACTTCCGATCAAGGTGACGATTGCAAGCGGTCTGCCAAAAGGGGATAAGCTTGAATGGATTATCCAAAAAGGCACCGAGCTTGGCGCAAGTGCTTTTATTCCGTTTCAAGCGGCTCGTTCGATTACAAAACTTGACCAAAAAAAGTCATTAAAAAAACGAGATCGCTGGGAAAAAATTGCGAAAGAAGCTGCCGAGCAGTCTTACCGGAATATCATTCCGCGCGTTCATCCAGTATCAACATTTAAAGAGCTGATTCAACTGGCCGGTGAATTCGATAAATGTGTCGTTGCATACGAAGAATCATCGAAAGAAGGCGAGCAAAGCCGGTTTCAAACGGTGCTCCAACAGATGAAGGGCGGACAAACCTTATTAGTGGTTTTTGGTCCAGAAGGCGGTTTAGCAGAAAAGGAGATTGAAGAACTTGAAGCGCATGGTGCAGTCATTTGCGGGCTTGGACCACGCATTTTAAGAACAGAAACAGCTCCTCTTTATGCGCTTTCTGCTATATCTTATCAAACAGAGTTATTAAGAGGTGAATCATGATGGGAACAGTAGCGTTCCATACACTTGGCTGTAAGGTCAATCACTACGAAACAGAAGCCATCTGGCAGCTGTTTAAAGAAGCTGGCTATGAAAGAAAAGATTATGAATCAAAAGCAGACGTATATGTCATTAATACATGTACCGTCACCAATACAGGCGATAAAAAAAGCCGCCAAGTCATTAGAAGAGCCATTCGTCATAATCCGGATGGTGTCATTTGTGTAACAGGCTGTTACGCACAAACGTCTCCGGCAGAAATCATGGCGATTCCTGGTGTTGATATTGTGGTTGGCACACAAGACAGACATAAACTGCTTGGTTATATTGAAGAATACAGAAGAGAAAGACAGCCGATCAATGGAGTTGGCAATATCATGAAAGCACGGGTCTTTGAAGAACTAGATGTTCCTGCGTTTACAGACAGAACACGTGCTTCATTAAAAATCCAAGAAGGCTGTAACAATTTCTGTACATTCTGCATTATCCCTTGGGCTCGCGGATTACTGCGTTCTCGCGATCCAGAAGAAGTCATCAATCAAGCGCAGCAGCTTGTCGATGCTGGCTACAAAGAAATTGTATTAACAGGTATTCATACAGGTGGATACGGTGAAGATTTAAAGGATTATAACTTTGCTAAGCTTCTGAAAGAATTAGATGAACGTGTGGCGGGATTAAAACGAATCCGCATTTCATCCATTGAAGCAAGTCAAATTACAGACGAAGTGATTGAAGTGCTCGATCAGTCAGATAAAATTGTGAGACACTTGCACATTCCGCTTCAATCTGGCTCTAATACTGTACTGAAAAGAATGCGCCGTAAATACACAATGGAATTCTTTGCAGAGCGTTTAACGAAGCTCAAAAAAGCATTGCCAGGTCTTGCTGTCACTTCAGATGTGATCGTTGGATTCCCAGGAGAAACAGAAGAAGAATTTATGGAAACATACAATTTTGTCAAAGACCATCAATTCTCTGAGCTCCATGTGTTTCCTTACAGCAAACGGACAGGTACGCCTGCTGCAAGAATGGAAGATCAAGTAGATGAGAATGTGAAAAACGAACGCGTTCACCGCCTCATTGCTCTTTCTGATCAGCTTGCGAAAGAATATGCATCGGCATATGAAGGCGAAGTCTTAGAGATTATTCCAGAAGAATCGTTCAAAGAACAAGACGGAACGCACAATCTTTATGTAGGATATACTGATAACTACATGAAGGTCGTATTTGAAGGAACAGAGGACATGATCGGCCGTTTGGTGAAAGTGAAGATTACAAAAGCAGGCTATCCTTATAACGAAGGACAATTTGTCCGTATAAGTGATGACGTGCAGACGGATCAAGTGAGAATGACCTCATAATAGAGATGAAAAACCGGCAGCCATTAGGCAAGCCGGTTTCTTTTATGTTGACCGATTCGGAAGAAGGAACAAAATCAAGGCGTGAAAAGGGCGGATGAACGGGAAAAAGAGGAGAGAACTTGCCACATTAAACAGCAGACTAAAGTGCGCAATCTGCTGGGCAGGAGAGCTTGCGAGAAGCGCAACAAACTCTGTGATAAAGGCGAGAAAAGGAAGACATAAAAGAACACCTAGAACATTAAACACAACGTGTGCATACGCGGTTTGGCGTGCTGCATAACCGCCAGAGATAGCAGCCATCACGGCAGTAATACATGTCCCGATATTGGACCCTAAAACAAAGCTGATGCCTTCTTTTAGAGCGACAGTCCCTTCATTCATAAATCCCATCAAAATACCGATACATACGGAGCTTGAATGAACAATCGCCGTGAGCACTGTACCAGAGAGAAGAGCTGTCCAATCGGAGTGTTGCATCATTTCAAGGAAATGCAGTGTCTCTGGCTGACTGGTCATCATACCTGCAATTTTTGAAAAACCTTGAATGCAAAAAAAGATCATGCCAAGCCCAAATAAACTTTTTCCTGCATATCGAAAAGACTTCCTGCCCAAAATGATACATAAAAGACCAGCTGCAATCAGAACCCACATAAACACGTCCATCTTAATGGCAATAAATTCTGTCGTAAATGTTGAGCCGATATTCGTTCCAAGAATCATGGGTATGGATTTTTTAAACGTGAGAATGCCTGTACTCACAAAGCCGATAACGATGACCATAAACGCCGAACTGCTTTGAAGAACCCCTGTAAACACAATACTGACCAAGAATGCTTTGACTGGATGATCTGTAAAGAGAAGAAGTGATTTCTCAATACGAGACGACGTGAGCGCCATTAATCCTTTCCTAAGAAAACCCATTGCCCATAAAAAAATGAAAATAAGTGCACAAAAATAAATGATCGCCATCATAGAAAAGTCCTCCTCTTACCAATGAATATATGGACTTGTCTACCTGCTCATGACGAAAATATATTTCCAAATCACTTAGTTGACCTCAACCTAGGCTTATATTATAATGTCTAGGTACATGTTTTGCATGTATATCTTTTTTTAATGCAGTCGATTGGTGTATTCGGAGGGAGGGAAAGAGAATGTCAAAAACGGTCGTTAGAAAAAACGAATCGCTTGAAGATGCTCTTCGTCGCTTTAAACGCAGTGTATCCAAAACTGGAACATTGCAAGAAGCAAGAAAGCGTGAATTTTATGAAAAGCCTAGCGTAAAGCGTAAGAAAAAGTCTGAAGCTGCTAGAAAACGTAAATTCTAAAGAGGGTGGATTTTATGAGTCTTCTTGAGCAATTAAATTCTGATATGAAGCTTTTTATGAAAAACCGAGAGAAAGACAAGCTTATTGTCATTCGTATGGTAAAGGCTTCACTGCAAAATGAAGCAATAAAGCTTAAGAAAGACAGTTTGACCGGAGATGAGGAACTAACCGTCCTTTCCCGCGAGATTAAGCAACGTAAAGACTCCCTCCATGAATTTTCGAAAGCTAATCGCTTAGATTTAGTAGATAAAGTTCAAAAAGAGATTGACATTTTAGACGTTTATTTACCTGAACAGCTTTCTGAAGAAGAACTGCAGGCGGTTGTGAAAGAAACAATCGCCGAAACCGGTGCTTCATCGAAAGCTGATATGGGTAAAGTGATGAGCGCTATTATGCCAAAAGTAAAAGGTAAAGCTGATGGTGCTGTGATTAACAGACTTGTCAGCGAGCAACTGTCTCAATAAAAAAGTATCCTTCTCATGTTAGAAGGGTACTTTTTTTATGTCTTCATAAACCTGTCATATAAAAATGAAACCTATGATACATTTGTAACGTATGTAAAGGAACGGTAAAATGAAAGAAAGAGAGGGGGGATCACCAAATAGATGAAAAAAATGAAAATTTCTATTGCTCTCTTCAGTTGTTTTATAATATGCTTGTTATTAGGGGTTCAATTGACCGCGAAATCAGCAGATCAGAAAGTTCATGTTATCCCAATTGAAGATACAGTAGAAAAAGGACTTTCTAAATTCATTGAACGATCATTTGAGCAGGCAAAGTCGGAACGGGCGAAGCACATCATTCTCGACATCAATACACCAGGTGGTGCAGTCGATGCGGCGCTTGAAATAGCCGATACCATTCGTGCATCCGATATCCCAGTGACAGCGTTTGTGAATCATAGAGCGCTTTCAGCCGGGGCATTCATTGCCTTAAATGCCGATCAAATTTATATGACCCCAAATGGAAAGATGGGGGCTGCTGCGATTATTGATGGTGAAGGCAACGCTGCCGATCAAAAATCTGAATCTCTATGGCTTGCTGAAATGAGTGACGCTGCTGAAAAGCAGGGGCGTGATCCAAAATATGCTCTTGCGATGGCAGATGTAGATATAGACGCAAAAGAAGCTGGTGCACCAAAAGGAGAATTGCTGACCTTTAACACAGATCGGGCACTTCAGTTCGGTTATGCAGAAGGAGAAGCGAAAAATTTGGATGACTTGCTTCAGAAGCTGAACTTAGCAGATGCTTCTGTTCAATACGATGAAGTGAGCTTTGCTGAAAAGGTTGCGCGTTTTCTCACGCATCCGATCGTCATTCCTATCCTTTTATCCATCGCGAGCTTAGGGTTAATTGTTGAATTATATTCTCCCGGCTTTGGGGTCCCAGGCACCATGGGAGTCACAGCGCTTCTTCTATTCTTTTATGGTCATCTCGTGGCAGGTTTTGCAGGATATGAGACATTGTTCCTGTTTTTGGCAGGGATTGTGTTGATCATTCTGGAATTATTTTTGCCAGGGGGAATCGTGGGTGTCATTGGACTAATCTGTGTCGTTGTCAGCTTATTTTTAGCAGCTGGAAGCTTTACAGAAATGGCGATTTCCATCTTGATTGCCACTGCTGTTTCAATCATAGCAGTTATTTTATTGACAAAGGTGTTGGGGAAACGTATGAAATTTTTTAAAAAGTTCATTTTAACCGATTCAACCAATAAAGAAAGTGGTTATGTCTCAAATGAAACAAGAGATGATCTTGTAGGACAAATCGCAGTGACAGCAACAGCACTTCGTCCATCTGGTACGATTGTATTCGGTGACGAGCGCATTGATGTTGTGTCAGAAGGTGCTTTTATCGATAAGGATGAACAAGTAAAAATTGTGAAAGCGGAAGGCTCACGCATTGTCGTGAGGAAAGTATAGATATACTGATTTTATAGGAGGAATAAAATGGATCCATCTACTTTACTATTATTTGTGATTATCGCAGCAGGTTTGATCGTTCTATCGATCTTCTTCACCTTTGTACCGGTGATGCTGTGGATTTCTGCCCTAGCGGCTGGCGTAAGAGTGAGCATTTTTACACTTGTAGGAATGAGGCTTCGCCGAGTGATTCCAAACCGAGTGGTCAACCCGCTCATCAAAGCGCATAAAGCAGGTCTTGATGCGACGATTAACCAATTAGAAAGCCACTATCTTGCAGGTGGTAACGTAGACCGAGTTGTCAACGCACTGATCGCAGCTCAGCGTGCGAATATCGAATTGAACTTTGCTCGCTGTGCGGCAATCGACCTAGCAGGCCGTGACGTACTTGAAGCTGTCCAAATGAGTGTAAACCCTAAAGTCATTGAAACACCATTTATCTCAGGTGTTGCGATGGACGGGATTGAAGTAAAAGCAAAAGCACGTATTACAGTTCGTGCAAACATTGACAGACTTGTCGGTGGTGCAGGGGAAGAAACGATCATTGCTCGTGTAGGTGAAGGGATTGTTTCGACAATCGGTTCATCAGATAATCATAAAAAGGTTCTTGAAAATCCTGATATGATTTCTCAAACGGTTCTTGGTAAAGGATTAGATTCAGGTACAGCATTTGAAATTCTCTCGATTGATATCGCAGATGTTGATATCGGTAAGAACATCGGGGCGATCCTGCAGACAGACCAAGCAGAAGCCGACAAAAACATTGCACAGGCGAAAGCAGAAGAACGCCGCGCGATGGCTGTTGCACAAGAACAAGAAATGCGTGCGAGAGTTGAAGAAATGCGCGCGAAAGTAGTAGAAGCAGAGGCTGAAGTACCACTTGCAATGGCCGAAGCACTACGTGAAGGTAATATTGGAGTTATGGACTACATGAACATTAAGAATATCGATGCTGATACGGATATGAGAGATTCATTTGGCAAAATGACAAAAGGTCCATCTGATAATGAAAACAAATAAGCATCCTCTCACGCTTTAAGGAGGGAGCCCATTGGACATTCTATTTGAAAATCCGTTACTAATAGCGATTATCATCGGTATTATCTCTGCGGTCTTTGGGAAAATCGGCAAACAAGAGGAGAAGGAACAAAATAACCGGCAGCAAAAGCCGGCTCCTCAAAAGAAGGCAGAACAAACACGAGCAGCCCCGGTCAAAACAGACCAGTTGGACGATTTTGGCGATGTACATGATCATGGCGGGATGAAGAAACAAGGTTCACAGTCCTTACAGGATCGTTATACAGCTACACTTGCCGAAATGGAAGAAAGAAAAAGCGAGCTGAATAAAGAGTTTCAATCGCTTGAAAGAGAACTTACAAGGCCAAAGGCAGCATCTGTTGGAATGAAGCCGAAAATGATTGAGAAACTCAACCAAGATACGGTCGTTCAAGGGATGATCCTTGGTGAAGTATTTGGAGAGCCTCGTGCGAAAAAGCCGCATCGAACGATGAAACGACCATATAAAAGATAAAGAAGTAAGCCCCCTCATCCTTAAGGGGGCTTTTTTGTTGTGTAATGGAGACTTTTCTTAGTCAAAATGATGAAACGGCTGTTTTACGGGATTCATTAGCATGATATGAACCGCTGAGGAATAGGATGATATAGAGACTTTCTCATCAGTCTCACCATCTTTCAGTTTGATCTCATACACATGAGGTGGGAAGGGGTTCTTATTGAATGGGAAAAAGAAAAAATCAACTTAAAGCATGGCTGACAAGAACACTTGAAATCCCTCCGGACGTGATGATGGATCTTCCCCGTATTACGATGGTTGGCAGACTCCATATTTACATAGAGAACCATAAAGGGCTTTTACTTTTCAGTGATCAAGAGGTAAGGCTGATGCTCAAGCAAGGACAGTGCATTATTTCAGGAAAAGACTTTGTGATTAAAACGATTTTGCCAGAAGAGATCTTATTAGAGGGGAAAATCGATGAGGTCCGTTATATTGATTCTTAACTGACGGAGGGGAGAAACGTGAAGAACAAATGGTTTGCCTATTTTATTGGCAGAGTGGAAGTGGAGATAAGAGGAAGCGGTATTGAGCGGCTGATCAATGAGTGCACGAGACAGGGGATCACAATTTTTCAAGTGAGCCGCCGTCAAGACAGCGTGCGCTTATTTATTCGCCTCTCAGATGTACATGCCTTTAGAAAAGTGCGCAGACATCATGAGGTGAAATGTTCGTTTCATCAAAAGAAAGGGTTCCCGTTTCTTCTTCTATGGTCGAGAAGAAATATTGGCTTCACCCTCGGGATGGCTTTTTTCCTAGTGACGATATTGGCTCTTTCAAATATGGTGTGGAAAATTGAGATTAAAGGTGCGAATCCAGAAACAGAACACCAAATGAGAAAGCATCTGGACGAAATAGGGGTACAAAAAGGGCGGTTTCAGTTTCTCATGGGGACCCCTGAAAAAATACAAAAATCATTGACGACCAATATTCAGAGCATTACATGGGTCGGAGTTGAACTGAACGGAACGACGTTTCAAATGAAAGTGGTCGAAAAAAATGAACCTGAAAAGGAGAAATATACAAGTCCTCAGCACATCGTTGCCAAGAAAAAGGCGGTCATCACGAGAATGTATGTAGAAAAGGGGGAACCGCTTGCCCAGGTCGATGAGCATGTGAAAAAAGGGCAGATGCTCGTCTCAGGTTTAATTGGGAGTGAAGATCAGAAAAAAACGGTCGGAGCTAAAGCGAAAATCTATGGTGAAACATGGTACCGATCTGAAGTTTCTGTCCCTCTCCGAACATCTTTTGATGTCTTTACGGGTAAAATGAAGACAAAGCACAAGCTCTCCTTGTTTGGAGGCTCCATCCCATTTTGGGGATTTTCCTTTAAAAAAGATGATTTTCAGCAGCCGAAAACAGAAACAGAAGTTCACCCGCTTCATTTTTTGAATATGCAATTGCCGTTCTCCTATGAAAAGGAAATCACACGAGAAAGTGAAAAAATAAATCGAGAATACACAAATAAAGAAGCGGTTCAAGCAGGGATTAAAATGGGTAAAAAAGAATTAGAAGAAAAGCTAGGTCAAACAGGTGAGGTGAAAAGTGAAAAAGTTTTGCACGAGACAACAGGGAATGGTAAAGTTAAGTTAATCATCCTTTACCAAGTAATAGAAGATATTGTTCAACCAACACCTATTGTTCAGGGAGACTAGAGAATGACAGAACATTTACTTGAGATTCAACAAAAATTGGATAGCCCAAACGAAGCCATTGCTTTATTTGGCAATCAAGATGCTTATCTGAAACTGATGGAAAACGAGCTGAATGTCTCCATTATCACACGTGGAGAGAAAGTGTATGTTTCTGGTCAGGAAGCATCAAGAGATACTGTGAGCCGTTTGATTACATCTCTCTTACATCTCATTCGTAAAGGAATTGAGATTTCTGAACGGGATGTCGTCTATGCCATTAAAATGGCGCAAAAAGACAAGCTCAATTATTTTGAAAATATGTATGAAGATGAAATTACGAAAAATGCCAAAGGAAAGTCGATCAGAGTCAAAACGATCGGCCAGCGTGAATATGCTGCGGCAATGAAAAAAGATGATCTGGTCTTTGGGATTGGACCTGCTGGTACAGGTAAAACGTATTTGGCAGTGGTCAACGCCGTACATGCCCTGAAAAATGGACATGTCAAACGGATTATCCTGACAAGGCCAGCTGTTGAAGCAGGAGAAAGTCTTGGCTTTTTGCCAGGAGATTTAAAAGAAAAAGTCGATCCTTATTTAAGACCGCTATATGATGCTTTGCACGATGTGCTTGGTAGTGATCATACGGAACGTTTAATTGAGCGCGGAGTGATTGAAATTGCCCCTCTTGCCTATATGAGAGGGCGGACGCTTGATGATGCATTTGTGATTTTAGATGAAGCGCAGAATACAACGCCAGCTCAAATGAAAATGTTTTTGACGAGACTAGGCTTTGGTTCTAAAATGGTCATTACAGGAGATATTACACAAATTGATTTGCCTAAAGGTATGCAGTCAGGCCTTGCAGCTGCAAAGGACATGCTTGCTGAGATCAAGGGTATCTCATTCATTGAATTAGATCAGACAGATGTGGTCAGACACCCGCTTGTGGCGAAGATCATTGGAGCATACGAAAAGCAAAAATGAACTGAGTGACCCGATCGCCTTAATCGGGTCATTTTGTTTCGATCGTGGTTTAAAGTAAAAAAGGAGGTACTTTCCTTGAGAAAGAATCAGAAAGGCAGTAAGCGCAAAAGGCTGCTGTCTAAAAAAGAACCTCAGAAAATGGAGCGCTCACGCTATTTAAACGTACTGCTATACGCTGGTTTAGCGGCCATCATGTTTGTGGTGCTCTTCTTCCATGTAAAACCTGAATCGCTCGACCTAGATTTGTTTTCAGTGAGCGAACAGACCATCTATTCTCCGTCTACCGTTGATGACCAAGAAGCAACAGAAGAAAAGAAACAAGAAGCAACGGATCAAGTGGAAGACCAATATACACTCAAAAAAGCATATTCTGATAATCGTGTTGACCTCATTTCATCCCTCTTTGAAGCCATTAAAGAAGAGAAGAAAGCAGCAGCTGATGACAAAGAGAACCCGCCAACAGATCAAGAGATGGCGAAGCGTGTAAAAGAGAAACTCACAACCGATATGCAGGAAGCTGTTTCGGATCAATCGATTAAAGCACTGCTCCAAGCAAGCGACGAAAACCTTTCTTTTACAAAGGACTCCATCATCACAGTGGTCAATTCTCTCATGAGTAAAGAAATCACAGCTTCTAAGCTGCAAGATGAGAAAAAACAAGTGAAAGCAGAGCTTGAAAACAATTCGATTCCGTCAAAATATTTAAATGCAGCGAAAGAAATTGGTGAATTTGCGATTATTCCAAACTATGTATTTGACCCGGTGGCAACAGAGAAGAAAAGACAAGAAGCAGCTGATAATATTCAGCCAGTTCAAATCAAGCAAGGGCAAATTTTAGTGGAAGAAGGCGAGCTCATTGACCGTGAAGTGTATCGTAAATTAGAACTGACCGGTCTTTTAAACAGTTCCAATTTGTTTAAGCCTGTAAGCGGTCTTATCATCTTAATCGGTCTTTTCTTAGCGGCGATTGTCCACTCACTTGAATCGAGGAAAAAGTCGCTCGTCCATAAGAATAAATCGTTACTGCTGTACTCGCTTATTTTCACCATTATTTTAATCATCATGGAAGTATTCAGTCTCTTCCAGGAAACCAAATATACAACCATCGGCTACGTCGTGCCTGTTGCACTTGGTACGATGCTGATTAAGCTGCTGATCAATGAGCGGCTGGCGATCTTCTCCGGCCTTGTATTTGCCCTTTGCGGCAGTATGATGTTTAATCAAGGAGTAACAGGCGTCTTTAACTATGTCATCTGTGCTTATTATCTAATAAGTGGGATGGCGGGGATTTTATTTTTGAGAAAACATAATGCGAGATCGAAAATTTTGCAGGCGGGGCTTTGGGTAGCTTTGGTGAATGTACTTGTTGTGCTGTCCATTACGCTGATTCAAAATTCTTCTCCATCAGGGCTTGAAATAGGTGTAAACCTCATCATGGCGATTGTGTCAGGGTTTGCATCGGCTATTTTGGTTATCGGGTTAATGCCAGTCTTTGAGAGCATGTTTGGCATTCTTTCGACCATGAAGCTTATTGAATTATCGAACCCGAATCATCCGCTGCTGAAAAAGATCTTAACAGAGACACCAGGTACATATCATCATAGTGTCATGGTGGCGAATTTAGCGGATGCTGCATGTGAAGCAGTTGGTGCAAATGGATTGTTAGCAAGGGTTGGAGCTTATTATCATGACATTGGGAAAACGAAAAGGCCACAATACTTTATTGAAAACCAAATGAACATTGATAATCCGCACGACAAGCTTTCTCCTCAGCTGAGCAAGAATATTATTATTGCCCATACGACAGATGGTGCTGAAATGCTGAGAGAAAAGAAGTTTCCAGAGGAACTTGTGGACATTGCAGAACAGCATCACGGAAAGTCCCTGCTGAAATTCTTTTACTATAAGGCAAAAGAACGGGATGATCAGGTGACAGAAGAAGAATTTCGTTATCCTGGTCCAAAACCGCAATCGAAAGAAGCGGCCATTATTTCTGTGGCTGACAGCGTGGAAGCGGCGGTTCGTTCGATGCATAATCCAAACCCTGAGCGGATTGAAAAGCTTGTCAAAGGCATTATTTCAGATAAGATGCAGGATGGGCAATTTAGTGAATGTGATCTGACATTTAAAGAATTAAATATTATTAGCCAAACAATTTGTACAACATTAAAGGGGATTTTCCATTCTCGGATTGAATATCCAGATGCCCCGAAGCAGAAGGTGAAGTAAATGACATTGTTAATCGATTTAATAGATGAAACAGGACAAGTATCGAAAGAGCAGCTTGAAGAAGTGGAAAAGCTTCTTCAATTTGCTGCGGATGCCCTTGAGGTAAAAGATCAAGCGGAAGTATCAGTGTCGATCGTTTCGAATGAGGAAATTCATCAAATTAATAAAGAATACCGAGGAAAAGATGCACCAACAGATGTGATTTCATTTGCACTTGAGGAAGAAGGCGAAGGGGAAATTGAAATCATTGGTGCTGATGACATTCCGCCGGTACTAGGTGACATTATCATTAGTGTTGATCGAACGAAAGAGCAAGCAGAGGAATATGGACATTCCTTTATGAGAGAGCTAGGATTTTTAACGATTCATGGTTTTCTTCATTTGCTTGGTTATGATCATATGACAGAAGAAGATGAAAAAGAAATGTTCGCCAAACAGACAAAAATTTTGGATGATTATGGCCTTTCGAGATCATCGTAAGAAGCGAACGCCGCTTGTCCGTTTTTTTCGGAGTTTTTATTATGCATTTAGAGGAATATGGCGAACTTTCTTGAATGAACGGAATTTTCGGTTTCACACAGTCGCAGCCATCATCGTGGTGATTTGCGGCTTTTGGTTTCACATTCATCCGGTTGAATGGATGATCATTCTGCTTTTATGTGGCGGGATGTTTGCGTTAGAACTTGTGAATACAGCGATTGAACATACAGTAGATCTTTTCACAGAAGAGAAGCATCCTCTTGCTGAGAGAGCGAAGGACGCCGCAGCAGGCGCTGTTTGCGTTTACGCCGCCATTTCGGTTATGATTGGGTTGATCATCTTCTTACCGAAGATCATGCAATAGAACAATATTACTATTTATTAACATTTTTAGAAATGGGCGTGAAAATGTCACGTGAATTATGTAAAATATAAATGTGACAGTGGTACCATTTCTTCTGAAAGTGGGAACTAGAATGAACAAACAAGAGTTGATTTCAGAAGCAGTCAAAGCAAGAGATTTTGCATATGTACCCTATTCTAAATTCAAAGTCGGTGCAGCATTATTATCGCATGACGGAAAAGTGTATGGCGGCTGCAATATTGAAAATGCAGCATATGGTATGTGTAATTGTGCGGAAAGAACAGCACTTTTTAAAGCGTACTCAGAGGGCATCACATCTTTTCAAATGCTTGCAGTAGTGGCTGATACAGATCGGCCTGTTTCACCATGCGGCGCATGCAGACAGGTCATTTCAGAGCTATGTGCACCTGATATGCCAGTGATTCTAACGAACTTAAAAGGTCATATATACGAAACGACAGTAAACGAACTATTGCCAGGCGCATTTTCACCGGAGGATTTAAATGACTAACGAAAGCTTCAAATCAGGATTTGTATCAATTATTGGAAGACCAAATGTAGGGAAATCGACCTTTCTTAATCGTGTAATTGGACAAAAGATTGCGATTATGAGTGATAAGCCCCAAACGACTCGAAACAAAGTGCAAGGTGTTCTGACAACGAACACGTCACAAACGATTTTTATCGATACACCAGGAATTCATAAACCGAAGCACAAACTTGGCGATTTTATGATGAGGGTGGCTCAAAATACACTCAAGGAAGTCGACCTGATCTTGTTTATGATCAACGCACAGGAAGGCTATGGAAAAGGTGATGAATTCATCATTGAACGACTAAAGCAAACATCGACACCGGTGTTCCTTGTCGTCAATAAAATTGACCAAATTCATCCGGATGAACTGTTCCTTTTAATTGATGAATACCGTACACGTTACCCATTTAAGGAAATTGTGCCAATTTCAGCACTTGAAGGCAACAACATTGATACGCTTCTTCAGCAAATTGAAGGTTATCTTCCAGAAGGCCCTCAATTTTATCCGGCAGATCAAGTAACAGATCACCCAGAGCGATTTATTATTTCTGAATTAATTCGTGAAAAAGTGCTGCATTTAACGAGAGAAGAGATCCCTCACAGTATTGCGGTTGCGATTGAATCGATCAAGCCAGATGAAAACGGCAAGATTCATGTTGCAGCGACCATCGTCGTAGAACGTGATTCACAAAAAGGGATTGTGATTGGTAAGCGCGGCAGCTTATTAAAAGAAGTGGGACAAAAAGCGCGCAGAGACATTGAAGCACTTTTAGGCTCAAAGGTGTATTTAGAGCTTTGGGTAAAAGTGCAGAAGGACTGGCGTAATAAATCCACACATCTTCGTGATTTCGGATTTAGAGAAGACGAATATTAAAAACCGATACAGTTGTTAGTAGATCTGACAATGGTGCGGTTCGATTAGTAAAAATTGTTTATCATGAAATGGAGGTAGCCTGGTCAAGATAAAATTAATATGTTGGATGTAGCGTTGCTGCTTCTAATAAAGAAAGGTGGGGTTTTTATGTTGAATTTTACATGGAACGTATTTTCACAAACAGGAAGCGTTGACACGTATCTGCTTTTCAAAGAGTTAGAAAAGGAGAACCTGGAAAGACCCGATGTACTTGAAGAAGAAATAGCACGACTTGATTTTCCAATCTTATAATTCTTGACCCCCTCCAATGCTCGGAGTGTAGACAAATGCTCATTAAAAGTGAAGGAATCGTCCTTAGAACAACAGATTATGGCGAAACAAACAAAATTGTCACGCTGCTCACTAGAGAACATGGGAAAATTGGTGTGATGGCAAGAGGCGCTAAGAAATCGAACAGCCGCCTGTCAGCCATAAGCCAGCCGTTTTTATACGGAACCTTCCTGATCCAATCATCAACAGGACTTGGAACGCTCCAGCAAGGTGAAATGATGGAAAGCATGCGAACCATTCGGGAAGATTTATTTCTGACTGCATATGCCGCATATATGACAGAATTACTTGATAAAGGAACAGAAGAAAAGAAGCCAAACCCTTACTTGTTTGAACTTCTTCTTCAATCTTTACGCCATCTCAATGAAGGCACAGATGCTGATATTATTTTATTTATCGTAGAGGTTAAAATGCTGTCAGTGATGGGGTTGAAGCCTGAACTGGACCAATGTGTACACTGCGGTCAAAAAGAAGGGCAGTTCCATTTCTCAATTAGAGATAACGGATTCATCTGTAGGCAATGCTTTTCTAAAGATCCATATAAACTGCCCTTATCCCCAGCAGCAGCAAGACTGCTCCGTTTGTTTCATTATTTTGATTTATCAAGGCTTGGTCAGGTTGACGTGAAACCACAAACGAAACAAGAAATTCGTCAAGTGCTCGATCATTATTATGAAGAGTATTCAGGTCTTTATTTAAAATCAAAAAAATTCATGAATCAAATGGAATCCATGAAAAAGCTAATGGACGGTGAAAACAAAAGTTGACATCTCTCGTGACTTTTTGTAAGATCATCTAAGATCAAATATGTTGCATTGACAGAAAGAAGTACTTACGTATCAGCCATAAAAGCGACCTTAGGACGGTGTGAGCTAAGGATGGACACGTAACGAAAGGCATTCTTGAGCAACGTAAAACAAAGCGGCTGGGTGCTACGACACCAGCAAATAGGGTGGAACCGCGGGAAAAACTCTCGTCCCTATGTTTGCAAGGAACCTTGCGAGCATAGAGACGGGAGTTTTTGTGTTTTGCAAAGAGGTTCTAGGCCCCACCGCCATACATAGCGGATGGTGTAAAAAAGATGGAGGTGCGATCATTGAATATTCAAGACATGATTTTGACACTGCAAAAGCATTGGTCAAATGAAGGCTGCGTATTAATGCAGGCATATGACACAGAAAAAGGTGCTGGAACGATGAGTCCATACACGTTCCTCAGAAGCATTGGGCCAGAGCCATGGAAGGTAGCTTATGTAGAACCTTCAAGACGCCCGGCTGACGGCAGATATGGAGAAAACCCAAACAGATTGTATCAACATCATCAATTTCAAGTGATCATTAAGCCATCACCTGACAATATTCAAGAACTGTATCTAGAATCATTGAAGGCGCTTGGCATTGACCCGCTGAAACATGATATTCGTTTTGTTGAAGACAACTGGGAAAACCCATCTCTTGGCTGCGCAGGACTTGGCTGGGAAGTTTGGCTTGATGGAATGGAAATTACGCAATTTACGTATTTCCAGCAAGTCGGCGGTTTAGAATGTAAGCCAGTTTCTGTTGAAATCACATACGGAATTGAGCGTCTTGCTTCTTACATCCAGGACAAAGAAAATGTATTTGACCTTGAATGGACAGATGGCTTTACTGTAAGAGATTTATTCTTAATGGCTGAATACGAGCATTCTGTGTATACGTTTGAAACATCTAATACGGATATGCTGTTCGATTTATTTACAACGTATGAAAAAGAAGCACATAGTCAAATGGACAAAGGGCTTGTTCACCCGGCATATGATTATGTACTCAAATGTTCTCACACATTTAACTTGCTTGATGCCAAAGGCGCGATTTCTGTGACTGAGCGAACAGGCTATATCGGAAGAGTACGTCAGTTAGCGAGAAAAGTAGCCAAAACATATTACGAAGAACGAGAAAAACTAGGATTCCCTATGCTAAAAGAGGAGGCGGCTTCTCATGAATAAACAAGATGTATTACTTGAAATCGGCTTAGAAGAGATGCCGGCTCGTTTCATGCCAGAAAGCACAAAGCAGCTAGGTGACAAAGTAAAAGCTTGGTTCGTAGCGCAAAATATTTCATTCGAAGACGTTGCTTTATTTAATTCACCAAGACGTCTAGCTGTACTCGTCAAAGGTGTTGCAGAAAAACAAGAGGACATCAAAGAAGAAGCAAAAGGACCAGCTAAAAAGATTGCTCAAGATGCTGAAGGCAACTGGACAAAAGCTGCCGAAGGTTTTGCCCGCGGACAAGGCGCTTCAACTGATGATCTGTATTTCAAAGACATCAAAGGTGTGGATTATGTCCATGTCCAAAAGTTTCAAGAAGGTAAGCAAGTCAAAGACCTTCTTCCAGCATTGGGTGACATTGCCGCTTCATTGAGTTTTCCAAAGAACATGAGATGGGGAAGCGAGGATTTACGCTATATCCGTCCAATTAAATGGATTGTTTGTTTATTTGGTCAAGAGATCATTCCTGTCGAAATTGCAGGAGTGAAAAGCGGACGGGAGACTAGAGGACATCGTTTCCTAGGAACGACAGCCAGCATTGACACACCAGCTTCTTATGAGCAAACATTAAGAGATCAATTTGTCATTGTAGATTCAGATAAAAGAAAACAATTAATTACTGAGCAATTACATGCGCTTTCTTCCGAAAAAGGCTGGGTCATTCCAGTTGATCCTGAGCTTCTAGAAGAAGTGAACGATCTCGTTGAATATCCAACCGTTCTATTTGGTTCTTTTGAAGAAGAATTTCTTGCGCTGCCGGAAGAAGTGCTTGTCACGACAATGAAAGAGCATCAGCGTTATTTCCCTGTGAAAAATGAACAAGGGGAATTACTGCCGCACTTTATTACGGTCAGAAATGGAAACAGTGAGGCACTTGAAAATGTGGCAAGAGGGAACGAAAAGGTCCTTCGTGCACGTTTATCAGATGCGGCATTTTTCTATAAAGAAGACGAAAAACTCGTCATTGAAGACAACATTCAAAAGCTTGATAAAGTCGTATTCCATGAGAAACTTGGCACGATTGGCGACAAGCTGAAAAGAGTAACAGACATTGCCGTCCGCCTTGCTAGTCATGTGGGTGCAGATGAAGAAACGTCTAAACGCGCTGCAAGAGCAGCCAGTATTTCTAAATTTGACCTTGTGACTCAGATGGTCTATGAATTCCCAGAACTGCAAGGAATCATGGGTGAAAAATATGCTAGAGCACTTGGCGAGCATGAAGAAGTGGCAAAGAGTATCAACGAGCACTATATGCCGCGTTTTGCCGGTGACGATGCGCCGTCAACACTTATTGGGGCGATTGTGGCAGTGGCGGATAAGTTAGATTCTATTTGTTCATTCTTCTCAATTGATGTCATTCCAACGGGCTCTCAAGATCCTTATGGATTAAGAAGACAAGCGAGCGGTATCGTTCAAATCCTGCTCGACCGCCAATGGAATCTTTCATTTAAAGAGCTTTTAGCACTAGCTCAAGTAGAGACTAAACATGAAGCTGCTCTCATTGCATTTTTAACACACCGTTTGAAATATGTTCTCCAAGCAGAACATATCCGTCATGACGTGGTGGAAGCAGTCCTTGATGTTGAAAATATTGAACCATATGCGGTTGTGAAAAAAGCAGCTGTTCTTGAAGAGAGCGTGAAACAGGAGAGTTTCAAAGAAACGGCTGAGGCACTAGGCCGCGTCATTTCAATCAGTAAAAAAGGGGAAGACGCACAGATTCAGCCTGAACTGTTTGAAAATGAACACGAACAAAAGCTATTTGAAGCGTATCAGCAAGCGGAAAAAGCCGTCAACGAGTATATGGCAAAAGGTCAGTACCAATCAGCACTTGAAGCGCTAGATACATTAAAAGCACCAATTGTTCATTATTTCGACCATACCATGGTTCATGCCGATGATGAAAAACTGAAACAAAATCGTTTGGCACAAATGGTCAAACTTGCAAAAGTCATTCAATCATTTGCGAATATGAACAATTTAATTGTAAAATAAATACCTAAGAACGGTTGCCTTTTTCGAAGGGCAATCGTTTTTTACTCATTTAATTCACGGTTTTTGAGTGGATTTTTGTTTCATTCGGACAAAGATGCGCTATAATATGATGAGTTATGAAATTGATATACATAAAGTAAGGATTCGCTCTCTCTATTTAAAGGTGGTGAGTACAATCGAGTTAAATAAACGGCAAGAGCAGATTTTACAGATTGTCAAAGAGAATGGTCCGATCACTGGAGAGCATATCGCCGATCGGCTGAACTTAACAAGGGCTACCCTCAGACCGGATTTAGCCATTTTAACGATGTCTGGCTTTTTAGAAGCAAGACCAAGGGTCGGCTACTTTTTTACAGGCAAAACAGGCACGCAGCTTCTGGCAGATAAGCTGAAAAAACTTCAAGTGAAAGATTTTCAGTCCATTCCGGTCGTGATACACGAGAATGTTTCGGTTTATGATGCGATTTGTACGATGTTTTTAGAGGATGTGGGCACATTATTCGTTGTGGACGATCACTCTATTTTAACAGGCGTGTTATCAAGAAAAGACCTCCTTCGAGCAAGTATTGGGAAACAAGAGCTTCCATCTATACCTGTCCATATTATTATGACAAGAATGCCGAACATTACCGTTTGCCGCAAAGAAGATTTTATTATGGATGTGGCCAAGCACTTGATTGAAAAGCAAATAGATGCACTTCCTGTTATAAAAGATACGGATAAAGGCTTTGAAGTGGTCGGCAGAATTACGAAAACAAACATGACGAAAATACTTGTTAGCTTATCAGAGAACGAAATTATCTAATTACAGAAGACTGCGAGGGGATGTTATGAGTAATCGCGTAATTTTTGTTGTATCAGATTCAGTAGGAGAAACGGCAGAGCTCGTGGTCAAAGCGGCACTTAGCCAATTTGATGGCGGCTCATCCGACCATTCGAATATTAGAAGAATCCCATATGTAGAGGATGTCGGTACGATTAAAGAAGTGATTTCATTGGCGAAAGCAGATAATGGAATCGTTTGCTTTACTCTTGTTGTTCCAGAAATGCGCCAATTCCTAATAGAAGAAGCAGAAGCGAATGGCGTCATATACTATGACATTATCGGTCCACTTATTGATAAAATGGAGACGGCATATGGAAATGAAGCGAAACATGAGCCAGGTCGTGTACGTCAATTAGATGAGGACTATTTTAAAAAGGTAGAAGCCATTGAGTTCGCTGTGAAATATGATGATGGGCGGGACCCAAGAGGTATTCTAAAGGCTGATATTGTGCTGATTGGTGTATCACGTACGTCTAAGACACCACTTTCTCAATACTTAGCACATAAACGCTTGAAGGTAGCAAACGTTCCGATTGTTCCTGAAGTTGATCCGCCAGAGGAGTTATTCTCAGTTGATCCCAAGAAATGCATCGGCCTGAAAATTAGTCCAGACAAACTGAATCATATCCGTAAAGAACGTTTAAAATCACTCGGTTTAAATGACCGTGCCATTTATGCGAATATCGAGCGGATTAAAGAGGAACTAGAATATTTTGAAAAAGTGGTTGACCGCATTAACTGTCAAGTTGTTGATGTATCGAATAAAGCAGTTGAGGAGACAGCAAATGTCATTCATCAAATGCTGACCAAAAGAGGTTCCGAATAAACTCAGGATGCTCCTCCTGGGTTTTTCCTATGGTGGGAAACGGGTAAACAAAAACAATAGCATATTTGCTGCATTTGTATTATAATAAAAAATTGTGATAAAATGATTGATTTTAGGTTTAAGTTAAGTCAAGAACGAATAAACTAATATTGGCAGAAGTCAAGTGATTCTGAACATAACTTTTCGACAAAATGAGTTTTACTGTTGATTGCTTTATGGGGGAAAAGTATGGTCTTTTTGCTTCTCTAAAGCAGGAATAAGGTGGAGGGATGGAGAATTAGTCACCTGAATGAACGTAAAAAAGAAAGGACGATTTATGTCGATGCAGATGCTTGTCCTGTAAAAGACGAAATCCTTTCTGTCGCATCTCAATTTCAAGTACCTGTGACTTTCATTGCTTCATATGAGCATTTTCAAACCAAACGATCACCACTTGAAGATTGGCGGTTTGTTGATACACATAAGGAAGCAGCAGATTTAGTCATTGCGAACTTAGCTGTCAAGCACGATATTGTTGTCACCCAGGATATTGGTCTGGCCTCCTTACTGCTTCCAAGACAAGTCATTGTTCTGTCTGAAAGAGGACGAATGTACACAAACGAAACAATTGATTTTGATTTGGAACGCAGGCATGTTTCCAGTAAACAGCGAAGAAAAGGTGTATACGGAAAAGGTCCCAAAAAGCTTTTAGAAGAGGATAAAAAGCGATTTATTGCCCAACTACAAAAAATCCTGTCGAATCATGAAGGATTTTTGAATTAAAAGGCGAATAATGTACGACGGAGTGTTATTAGGATGAGCAAACGTATACCAGATGAACTTTTGGAGCAAATCCAAAAAAACGCAGACATTGTCGAAGTGATTGGAGAATACGTACAGCTTAGAAAACAAGGGCGGAATTACTTCGGTCTTTGTCCATTCCATGGTGAAAATACTCCTTCATTCTCTGTTTCAGCAGATAAGCAAATCTTCCATTGTTTTGGCTGTGGTGCAGGAGGCAATGTATTTTCGTTCCTCAGACAAATGGAAGGCTACTCATTTATTGAAGCCGTTTCACATGTTGCTGATAAGTACCATATTGATTTGCCGGATCATGTAGCGAATGCGCAGATCAGTTCCTCACAGCAAGAGGATACAGCAGATCATAAAATGATTGAGGCGCATGAGCTTCTTAAGAAATTTTACCACCATTTGCTGGTAAATACAAAGGAAGGTCAAAACGCACTCGATTATTTAAGGTCCAGGGGCTTTACGGATGAAACAATTGCCAAGTTTGAGATCGGGTATGCTCTCGACTCGTGGGATTTCGTGACCAAGTTTTTAGAAAAACGAGGGTTTGATCCTGCGATGATGGAGAAGGCTGGTCTTTTGATTCAACGAGAAAACGGCACAGGTTTTTTTGACCGCTTTAGAGATCGTGTCATGTTTCCAATTCATGATCATCACGGGACGGTCGTCGCTTTTTCTGGAAGATCACTTGGTGATCAGCAGCCAAAGTATATGAATAGTCCTGAAACGCCACTTTTTCATAAAAGTAAGCTGCTTTATCACTTTCATGACGCGCGTATGCATATTAGAAAACGCGAACGTGCAGTCCTTTTCGAAGGATTTGCTGACGTCATCTCGGCTGTCACAAGTGGTGTTGGCGAAAGTGTTGCAACAATGGGTACGTCTTTAACAGAAGAGCACGTAAAGCTTCTTAGGCGGAACGTTGAAGAGATCATTTTATGTTATGACTCTGACACGGCCGGGTATGAAGCGACCATGAAAGCATCAGATTTGCTTGGAAAAAGAGGATGTAAAGTTCGCGTTGCCATGATACCAGATGGACTTGATCCAGATGATTACATTCGTAAATATGGCGGCGAGAAATTTAGGAATGACATCATAGATGCAAGTGTGACATTAATGACATTTAAGATGAATTTTTTCCGAAGAGGAAAGAATTTGTCTGACGAAGGAGACCGCCTGACTTACATGAAGCAGGTTCTCCGAGAAATCAGCCGATTAAACGGTTCCTTGGAACAAGAGATTTACATGAAGCAGCTGGCCGGGGAGTTCTCCATTTCACTTGACTCATTAAAGGAGCAATTGGAGCTTTTTGAAAAGCAGCAGCGACAAGAGGCCAAGAGCTCGCAAGAAGAAAATGGGCTTGAAAAGCGGCGTGCACATCTGTCAACACAGGTAAGACGAAAACGTCTAAGGCCGGCATATGAAAACGCAGAGCGAATGCTCCTTGCACATATGTTGAAAAATGATGACGTGATCCGAAAAGTGCTTGATAGGATAGGGTTTGAATTTAATATAGATTCGCACAGAGCGCTGGCAACATACATTTATGCATTGTATGAAGAAGGCAAGGAGCCGACCCCGCAGCATCTGATGAACCGTATAGAAGATGATGTGATCAATCAGCTCCTGACGGATATTTTCATGATTCAAGTTGGAGACGAACTAAGTGAAGCTGAATTAAGTGATTATGTAAAAAAAGTGTTGAATCATCGGAATTTGTCAATGATAAAGGAAAAAGAACTAGAACGTGCAGAGGCGGAGAGGCAAAAAGATTTCTTCAAAGCGGCAACACTTGCAAAAGAAATTATTCAGTTGAACCGTTCGCTGAAGTAATACGTCTACTATTTATGACAAGACTTACGGCTGGCAATGAATCCTTTAATGGGAGGAGCATAAGACCGCAAGCATCTTGCCTTCATCATTATTTATTTTATTCCTATTTGCTCATTCTGTTTGATAGAGAGAGAAAGGCAGAGCAGAAGCAAATCGCAAGTTACTTTAGAATTCGTTGCAAGCTTTGGAAGGAGGGATCCATAATGGCTGATAAACAAGCCCACGAAACTGAAACTGAATTAACCTTTGAACAGGTGAGAGATAAGCTCACTGAAACGGGTAAAAAACGGGGCGTTTTAACATACGAAGAAATTGCAGAGCGTATGTCTAGCTTTGAAATTGAATCAGACCAGATGGATGAATACTATGAATACTTAGGCGAACAGGGTGTAGAACTCATCAGTGAAAACGAAGAGACTGAAGACCCAAATGTTCAGCAGCTGGCTAAGGCAGAAGAGGAATTTGACCTGAATGATTTAAGCGTACCACCAGGTGTCAAAATTAATGATCCTGTTCGTATGTACTTAAAAGAGATCGGGCGCGTCAATTTGCTATCTGCGAAAGAAGAGATTACGTATGCTCAAAAGATTGAAGAAGGCGATGAGGAATCAAAAAGAAGATTAGCGGAAGCGAACCTTCGTCTCGTTGTCAGCATTGCGAAACGTTATGTTGGTCGTGGTATGCTGTTCCTTGACTTGATTCAAGAAGGAAACATGGGGCTCATGAAGGCGGTTGAGAAGTTTGATTACCGCAAAGGATACAAATTCTCAACATATGCGACTTGGTGGATTAGACAGGCGATCACACGTGCGATTGCCGATCAGGCGAGAACAATCCGGATCCCGGTTCATATGGTGGAAACCATTAATAAATTAATCCGTGTTCAAAGACAGCTTCTACAAGATCTAGGTAGAGAACCAACGCCAGAAGAAATTGCGGAAGACATGGATTTAACACCAGAGAAAGTAAGAGAAATTCTTAAAATTGCGCAAGAGCCAGTATCTTTAGAAACACCTATTGGTGAGGAAGATGACTCGCATCTTGGTGATTTTATCGAAGACCAAGAGGCGACTTCTCCATCAGACCATGCTGCCTATGAGCTCTTAAAAGAGCAGCTTGAAGATGTATTAGATACGCTAACGGACCGTGAAGAAAATGTGCTGAGACTGCGTTTTGGACTAGATGACGGAAGAACACGCACATTAGAAGAGGTAGGAAAGGTGTTTGGCGTAACAAGAGAGCGCATTCGCCAAATTGAAGCGAAAGCTCTTCGTAAATTAAGACACCCAAGCAGAAGTAAACGATTAAAAGACTTCTTAGAATAGAAACCGGACGGATCTTGAGAGAGATCCGTTCTTTCTTCATCAAAATGAAAACGCTTTTTTGATCTGATTATATTTTACTGAATAACAAATGAATTTGCAACGTTCTTAGAGAAAAGATGTATAAAAAATACATCTAAATGTGCTGAAGGCTTCTTTTCTCATTTTGAATCATTTTTGTCTAATCTGTGAACTTGACCAAAGTTTTGTATCATAATTCGTTTACTTTTTGTAAAATTAAAGTAGAATTAGAATTGTTTGCATAGTCTCAAAGGGGTTTTTCACAAAGGGGAGGATGAAAGAAATGAAACGGAATCCACTTATACCATTCTTATTGATTGCCATTTTAGGTATTGGACTCACTTTTTTCTTATCAATGAAGGGGCTGAAAGATGAAGACAAAATTGCCTCTGGGGGCAAAGAGCAAAAGCAAGAAGAGACCGCAAATGCAACGCCGGAAGAATTGTATAAGCAGAACTGTATTAGCTGTCATGGGGAAAACTACGAAGGTGGCGCTGGTCCTGCATTAAAAGGTGTTGGCGACAAGCTTGAAGTAGCAGACATCAAGAAGAAAATTCAAGAAGGCGGAAATGGGATGCCGGGCGGGCTAATTCCGAATGAAAAGCTCGATGAAATGTCAGAATGGGTATCCAAAATTAAATAATAAAGCGCAAAAAGCTCTTTTTCATCAGAAGAGCTTTTTTCATTTGAAAACGACTTTTAAAAAGTCCATAATTTATATAAGATAGACAAGTATGAACATTAAAGAAAAGTAGTGATATGGATGAATGAAATGAATTTGTCAAAACGATTAAAAAGAGTCGCAGACTTTTTACCAAAAGAGGCGGTCTTTGCTGATATTGGCTCAGATCATGCCTATTTGCCATGTTATGCGATATTACATCATAAAGCATTGAAAGCCATTGCTGGTGAAATTACTGATGGACCGCTTCAATCTGCGAAGCAGCAAGTACATAGGCTTGAATTAGATGAGCAAATTTCAGTCAGAAAAGGAAATGGCCTTGAAGTGATTGAAAAAGGCGAGGTAAATGCTGTCACGATTGCAGGGATGGGCGGAGCACTTATTGCAAGCATTCTAAATGAAGGTAAACACAAGCTCACAGGGCAGGAGAGGCTTATTCTTCAGCCTAATATTCATGCTCACCATATTCGTTTATGGCTCTATCAAGAGGGGTATGAACTGATGGATGAAGTGATTTTAGAAGAGGATGGCAAAATATACGAAATCATCATTGCCGAAACTGGCGACAAAGATAAAGCCTATGAAGGCATGTCGATTGAAAAAGGCATGCTCGTTGGTCCGTTTCTCGCCAAAGAGCAAAATGATGTCTTCCGGCGCAAATGGATGAATGAGCTTCAGCACATGGAGCATATAGAAGGCCAGATTCAACAAGCAGCGCCGACGGAAGAGAACAAAGAACGTCTCAAAGAGCTGAATGCGAAAATAAAAATGCTAAAGGAGGTTTTGACTGTTGGCTAAAACAGTGAACGGGCATGAAATCATCCAATTATTTGAGCAATTCTCACCAAAGGCATATGCGGTGGAAGGTGATAAAATTGGGCTCCAGATTGGAACGCTGAATAAAAAAGTGACCAATGTCATGATCACCTTAGATGTATTAGAAAATGTGGTAGATGAGGCAATTGAGCGGAAGGTGGATCTCATTATTGCCCACCATCCGCCAATTTTCCGTCCATTAAAACATGTGGCGACAGATCAGCCGGCGGGACGGATCATTGAGAAATGCATCAAACATGATATTGCGGTGTATGTAGCACATACAAACCTGGACGTGGCTGATGGAGGAGTCAATGACTTGCTTGCAGACGCTTTAGAGCTCGGGGAAACAAAAGTGCTAGTTCCAACATACGAAGATCCAATTAAGCAGCTAGCCTTGTATGTCCCAGTGGAATTTGAAGAGGCCATCAGGACGGCTTTAGGAAATGCGGGAGCTGGCCATATTGGCAACTACAGTCATTGCGCTTTTTCAAATGAAGGGACAGGCAGTTTTCTGCCATCAGAAGAAGCTGTGCCATTTATTGGTGAGACGGGTAAATTGGAATTTGTGAAAGAAGTACGAATCGAAACCATTTTCCCAGCGAGTATTGAAAAACAAGTGATTCGTGAAATGATCAAAGCACACCCTTATGAAGAAGTGGCTTACAGTGTACACACGACAGATCTTCCTCCTATTCAAAAAGGCCTTGGGCGTATTGGAGAATTAAAAGAACCTATGACACTTAAAGACTTCACTCAATTTGTGAAAACGAAGTTAGATGTGAATGGAGCGCGTTTTGTAGGAGATCAGGAAGCGGTCGTGAAAAAAGTAGCTGTGCTTGGAGGAGACGGAAATAAATATATCCATCAAGCGAAAAGAATGGGTGCAGATGTGTACGTGACTGGCGACCTTTATTTCCATGTCGCTCACGATGCCATGATGCTCGGACTGAATGTAGTGGACCCGGGTCATTACGCAGAAAAGATCATGAAAGAGGGCGTGAAGACAAAGCTAGAATCGCTATGTATAGATAAAAAATATGATGTACAATTCTTTGTATCAGAATCAAACACAAACCCGTTTCAATTTGTGTAAGCAAAAACGTCAGAGCATAGCAGCTCTGACGTTTTTTTATTTCTTTGTTTTCACGCGAGGTAATATCTTAGAAAGAGGAACCGTCCGTTCAATTTTCCATGTTGATTCATCATCAGGTTCGTAGTTTTCTAAGAAACGAATGACTTCTTTTGTAATAGGTGTAGGTGTGGAAGCACCTGCAGTAACGGCAACTGTTTTTACCCCTTGGAGCCATTCAAGCTTTAACTCACTGAGATCACCAATTCGGTAAGCCTGCGTTCCTGCAATCTCCATTGACACTTGCGCCAGACGATTTGAGTTATTGCTTTTTGGATCGCCGACCACAATGGTCAGATCGGCTTGGCCTGCTTGCTGTGACACAGCTTCCTGACGTACCTGTGTCGCAAGGCAGATTTCTTGATGGTACTCGACGTGAGGATATTTTTCTTTAATGAGCTCCATCAGATCATGAACATCCCACTGAGACATTGTCGTCTGATTGGTGATGAGTAGTTTATCTGACGTTAAATCGAGCGCTTTAATATCAGCTTCTGTTTCGACAAGGTGCACTTTGTCAGGTGCAACACCGACGGCTCCTTCTGGCTCAGGGTGCCCCTTTTTCCCGATATAAATAATGTCATATCCATCAGCTGTTTTTTCTGAAATGAGTTCATGTGTTTTCGTGACATCTGGACACGTCGCATCAATGGCGACAAGGCCTTTTTCTTCTGCAATTTGACGGACTTCAGGAGATACGCCGTGAGCGGTGAAAATCACTGTGCCACTTTCAACCTGTTTTAAAATATCCAGACGGTTTGGTCCGTCCAGTGTGTAAATTCCATCTTCTTCGAAGGCATCTGTGACATGTTTGTTGTGCACAATCATACCTAATATATAAATTGGGCGTGGCAAGTTTTTATCAAGTGCGGCATTTTTAGCAATGACCATTGCATCTACAACGCCATAGCAATAGCCACGCGGCGAAATTTTAATTACATTCATTTATTCGTCCTCCTGTAGGGAAGTGCTGCTAGAGAAGAACAATATAAAAAGCCGTGAAAAACGGCTTTTGATCATTCTCTTCCTTCATTATAGCCAAAGTAAGCGCATATATCAAAGATTGTTATACATGGGAAACACTTCGCCTATAAAAGATCACTAGACATATAGTTTCGGAATGGAACTGCCCGATCTTTTTTTCGGTTTTGCTTCAGGAGCAGCTGATGTGTGTACAGTCCCTTTTTTGACAAGGATGTCCTCTGGTTCTTCTTCTTTTCCTTCTTCTATTTCATCATCAACCGGTGCTGCTTGTTCGTGCGGAACGTCTGTTTCTGCAGTGATTTCTTTTGGTTCTTCGTCTGCATCATTCGTATTTGTTTCATCATCATCCGCACTGCCAAGCTGGCTATAGAGTTTAATCATGGCAGGCAAATTTCTGACTAAAGGACCGTATTGCTGAATCATAGGCGTGAATTGCTGCGCCATTCCGAGTACTTTTTGAACATTTCCTAACATGCTTGAAAGGTTCGCAGGGTTTGCGAAGCTCTGGATTCCTTGTAATCCCGCACCACCTCCAGCTCCAGAGATCCCTGCTCCTCCAGCTCCAGGAAGAAATTTTGCCAGCATGCCCTTAATTCCGGCGCCGCCTAGTGCACGGCTTTCGCCTCCAGGAATGCCACCCATCCCGCGTAGACCGCCGCCTTGTACAGACGGAGAGCGAGGCATCATTTGTTGAAATTGGTTGCCTTGCCCTTGAAAAGGCTGTTCGATCGGAGCCTGCTGTCTCCGTTGAAAAATCCCGGGCTGTCCGCCATTTCCAAGGTGCCGGCGTGAGGGGCGATGCGGCTGAAAATCGCCCATAGGCCTTTGCCCTAACATACTTGTACCTCCCTTACTGCATTCTCTTTCTCTTCATAGGTTATGCAAGGAAGTATCATTTGGTTTCCTGTGAGAAAAGCGGACATGGTTTTTTTGCTGAAAATCAGCTATAATGAGGAGATGAGCAAAAAGGCATTGCCTTAAGGAGTGAAAACATGAAAGAAACGAAATTTACGACATATGAATTAAAGTCTTTTATTATAGATGCTATTCATGAACTGGGCTTTTATGAGCCGACTGATATTCAAAAAAGAATCATCCCTGCTGTTTTAAAAGGTGAAAGCGTGATTGGACAGTCTCAAACAGGGACAGGGAAAACCCATGCGTATTTATTGCCGCTTATTCATTCAATTGATCCAAGCAAAGAGCAAGTACAAGTGGTCATTACTGCACCAACACGAGAATTAGCGAATCAAATTTTTAAAGAAGCACAAACGATCTTAAAAAATACGCCTCCAGAAGAAGAAATCAAGGCAAAGCTTTACATTGGCGGAACGGACAAGCAGAAATCCATTCAAAAGCTAAAGAATCAGCCGCACTTAGTGGTCGGCACTCCTGGACGTATTGCTGATCTTATTCATGAGCAAGCGCTGAATGTGTACAAAGCAACATCTCTTGTCATTGATGAAGCAGACCTTATGCTGGATATGGGCTTTTTAGAAGATGTGGATCGTATTGGTTCACAAATGCCAGAACAGTTGCAAATGCTCGTGTTCTCAGCAACTATTCCAGAAAAATTAAAACCTTTCCTCAAAAAATATATGGATAATCCGAAATATGCACATGTTGAACCGAAACGAATTACGGCTGAAAACATTCAGCATATTTTAGTTCCATCTAAACAGCGTGATAAATTAAAATTACTTCATGAAATGGTGACGAATGTACAGCCTTATTTAGGGATCATCTTTGCCAATACGAAATCAACTGTTGATGAGATTGCCTCATTCCTACAAGAAAAAGGAATGAAAATTGGGGTACTTCATGGTGGTTTAACGCCTCGTGAACGTAAAAAAGTGATGAAACAAATTGAAGATTTGGAGTTCACATATATTGTGGCATCTGATCTTGCTGCCCGCGGGATTGATATTAAGGGCGTCAGCCACGTGATTAACTATGAGCTCCCATCCGATCTTGATTTTTATGTTCACCGTGTGGGAAGAACGGCTCGCGCTGGTTCATCTGGCATTGCAATGACCATTTATGATCTCGCTGATGAGGATGCACTCGTTCAAATTGAAAAAATGGGTGTTGTGTTTGAAAACAAAACGATTGTTCATGGCGAATGGCGAGATGCAGATGATCGTTTGAAGCGTCAAAGACGTAAAAAAGCACCAAATGAAATTGAAGAAAAAGCAAAACGCCTTGTCAGAAAACCGAAAGCCGTCAAACCTGGATATAAAAAGAAAATGACACGTGAGATGGATAAGATCAAAAGACAAGAACGTAGAAAGTCAAAGCGTAACGGAAAGTAGGGGGACACATTGTTGAAGATTGGATCACATGTATCCATGAGCGGAAAACATATGCTTCTTGCAGCGAGTGAGGAAGCTGCCTCTTATGGTTCAAATACTTTTATGATTTATACAGGTGCACCGCAAAATACGCGCCGTAAAAAAATTGAAGATCTCAATATTGAAGCTGGACAAGCGCATATGAAAGAGCATGGTATGACAGATATCGTCGTTCATGCACCGTATATTATCAATATTGGGAACACAGTGAATCCAGCGACATTTGAGCTTGGAGTGGATTTCCTTCGCTCTGAGATAGAGCGTACAGAAGCGCTAGGTGCAAGACAAATTGTTCTTCATCCAGGTGCGCATGTCGGAGCAGGTGCAGATGCTGGAATTCAAAAAATCATTGAAGGCCTCAATGAAGTCATTGTGAAGGGGCAGGAGGTTCAAATTGCGCTGGAAACAATGGCGGGAAAAGGATCAGAGTGCGGAAGAAGCTTTGAAGAGCTTGCCCAAATTATTGACGGTGTGACACATAACGAAGCACTTTCTGTTTGCTTTGATACGTGTCACACGCACGATGCAGGTTATCCCATTGTGAGTGATTTTGATGGAGTATTAGAAGAATTTGATCGAATTGTCGGGATCGACAGAATCAAAGTTCTTCATATTAATGATAGTAAAAATGTACAAGGCGCAAGAAAAGACCGACATGAAAATATCGGTTTTGGAGAAATTGGTTTTGATGCCCTGAGCTATATCGTTCATCATCCACAGCTTCAAGATGTGCCGAAGATTCTAGAAACGCCTTATGTAGGTGAAGATAAAAAGAACAAGAAACCACCTTATAAATTCGAAATTGCGATGCTGAAAGAAAAGCAATTTGATGAAGGTTTACTAGATAAGATTACGGGTCAATAAAAAGTGCATGCAATGTGATGAGGTGCCGCTAAATGCGGCCCTTTTTTGCCTAATTTGTGAATTGATTAAACAGATCATTGACGGTCTGTGCTGTCTGCTTAGACGTAATCGCCTCCACTTGCTTAAGCAGCCGGTTGCGCTCTGCATCGTTAAAAATATTGACGTTTTTCCCATTCATGAGTTTGGCGACCTCAGTAGCCTGATTGGATGTTAAACTGACCCCATACTGTTTCGCATACCTTAACAAGTCATTTGCTGTGATCTGATTCAGACGCTGCAACACAATTTTTTGAATTAAAATCAATTCCATTCCTCCCCTCTGTATCAATGTATGGGCGAAAACGGAAAATGTGCAAAAAATTTTATTTTACTCTGTGAAATGATAAAATAGTAAAGTGAATAAAATGTTCATTGAAAACTAAACATGTGTAGAAGGGAGAACGTATGGCAAATAGTAAACAGCATAAAAAGGAATCAGTGCCTCATTTTATTTTGAGAATTTTTCTGATTCTAGTAGGAGCTGCATGTGCGGCAGTCAGCATTGAATTATTTTTAGTGCCAAACAATATTATTGATGGAGGCATCATCGGTATTTCGCTTATTTTGGATTATCTTTTTACGGATAACCCATTCATTAATTTTGCGACGATTGTTGTCATTTTAAATATTCCATTTATGATATCAGGATACAAACATATTGGGAAAACCTTCTTGATTTCCACTGTGATTGGGATTGTCAGCTTGGCCGTGATTGAATCTTCACTCCATCATGTAGAAGCATTTACGACGCAGCCGATTTTAGCTACTGTATTTGGAGGGCTATTACTCGGGTTTGGCGTTGGGCTTGTGATACGGAATGGAGGCTCAATGGACGGAACGGAAATCTTAGGAATTCTTCTGACGAAAAAAATTCCTTTCTCCGTCGGTGAGTTTGTCATGATCGTCAATGTGTTCATTTTTATTTGGGCAGGCTTTGTCTTCGGACCAGAGCAGGCTATGTATTCTGTCATGACATATTATTTGGCAATGAAAACAATTGATGCTGTCATTCAAGGACTAGATGAAACAAAAGCTGTCATTATCGTTTCGGATTATTATGATGAAATTTCAGATGCGATCCTTCATCGTCTCGGCAGGGGAACCACCAAGCTTAGAGGAAAAGGCGGTTATACCGATGAAGAAAAAGATGTCATTTACGCCGTCGTGACAAGACTTGAAATTACGAAGCTGAAATCTATCGTGTTTGAAATTGATGGTCAAGCCTTTATTACGATTATGGATACGCATGAAACAAAAGGCGGTAAATTCAAAACAGCCATTCATTAGCTTTTATTTTACTTTTTTATCTTTCTTTTATATAATGAAATGTATGTATGGACAAAGAAAATGGCTTTTGCCATTTTCTTTTTGTTGTATAAATCGTAATCATTCTTTTTATATTGGATTAAAGGTGGAAAGATTTATGGCAAAGCCAATTATTGAAATGAAGGACATTTCGTATTCATATGGACAGCGAAATGTCATCGATCACATTCATTTAACAGTAGAGGAAGGAAACTTTCTAGCACTTGTTGGACCGAATGGATCTGGTAAAACAACCTTATTAAAATGCCTGCTTGGCTTGATTAAACCACAGCAGGGAGAATTGAAGCTCTTTGGCACACCTGCTCAAAAATTTAAAGACTGGGATCAAATTGGATTTGTTTCTCAAAAGGCGAATAGCTTTAATACAGGTTTTCCTGCTTCTGTATACGAGGTCGTGGCAAGTGGTTTAACGGCGAAGATTGGTTTATTCAAACGCATGAGTAAGCAGGATAAGCTTCAAGTAGATGAGGCCATCCGCTCAGTTGGCATACAGGACTTAAAACACCAAAACATTGGTGAGCTTTCAGGCGGGCAGCAGCAGCGTACATTTATTGCCCGTGCACTCGTCAGTCAGCCGAAGCTGCTTATTTTAGATGAGCCGACTGTGGGTGTAGACCAAAGAACAGTAGAAGGCTTTTATCAGCTGTTAGAAACATTGAACAAAGAAAAAGGAATGTCTTTAATTCTCGTTACACATGATGTAGGAACCGTTTCTGACAAAGTCACGCATGTGGCTTGTTTAAATCAGACACTTCATTTTCATGGAGATGCGGAAACGTTTGATTCGATGGATGATCAGGCGCTTTCTCAGTTTTACGGGCATGACATTCAAGTGATTCATCACGATCATCACCATCATGGGGGACATGAATAATGCTATTTCCATTTTTTCATTATGAATTTTTACAAAATGCGTTTATCGCAGGTATGCTGATCGGCTTTATTGCGCCCTTACTTGGTGTATTTATTGTCGTGAGAAGGCTCTCTCTCATCGCAGATGCGCTTAGTCACGTATCACTTGCTGGGATAGCGGCAAGTTTATTCCTTGATAAAAAGTTTGGACTTTTGACAGGGGTTAGCCCGCTTTACTTAGGAATGGCTTTTTCTGTGGCTGGCTCGTTGTTTATTGAACGTCTGCGCTCTGTGTATAAACATTATCAGGAGCTGGCAATTCCCATTATTTTATCGGGTGGTATTGGGATCTCTGTTATTTTCATTTCACTTGCAAATGGTTTTAATACAGATTTGTTCAGCTATTTGTTCGGAAGTGTCAGTGCGGTTTCAAGGCTCGATCTTTGGATTATTGTTGGGATCTCACTTGTCGTTGTATTAGTGGTTGTGCTCTTGTATAAAGAATTGTTTTTGCTTTCTTTTGATGAAGAACATGCGAAGGCTTCTGGTATTTCAGCTAAGTGGATTCATTTTATTTTTATTTTAGTCGTTGCACTTGTCATCGCAGCATCGATGCGTATTGTTGGTACACTCCTAGTGTCCGCACTCATGACACTGCCTGTTGCGGCAAGTATTCGGATTGCCAAAGGGTTTAAACAGGCGATTTTCCTTTCCATCTTATTTGGGGAATTGTCTGTTATGGTCGGCTTGATTTTAAGTTATTATCTTGATTTAGCGCCGGGTGGAACCATTGTGATGCTGTCTATTTTGATTTTAATCGGGTGTATTAGTATTGGGAAATTCAGAAGGGGGAATCATCATGAACGTACAAGAAGCGCTTGATTTATTAAAGGAAAAAGGCTATAAATATACAAGCAAACGTGAAGATATGCTTCAATTGTTTTCTGATTCTGATAAATACTTGACCGCTAAAAATGTATTAACAGCATTAAGTGAAGATTACCCAGGGCTTAGTTTTGATACGATTTATCGAAACCTGTCTTTATATGAAGATCTTGGGATATTAGAGACAACGGAATTATCAGGGGAGAAACTGTTCCGTTTTAAATGTTCGTTTTCCCATCATCATCATCACTTTATTTGTTTGACGTGCGGTAAAACAAAGGAAATCGACGCTTGCCCTATGGACAAGCTTGATGCTGATCTAGAGGATTATCACATTAGCGGACATAAATTTGAAATTTACGGAACGTGTCCTTCTTGCGAACCGAAAGAAGTTCATTCATGAAAGAAGCCAGCCGATGGGCTGGCTTTTTGTTTTGTGATCTTGAAAACGTTTTACAAAGGATAGCTGTTTCATTAAAATGAGAACAACAGATCATCTATAGAAGCAGATTTGAGTCTTTAGAAATAGGGGGAGGGTCAAAAGTGGCGTATTATATCGTATTCGATGTAGGCGGGACAAAAACAAAGCATGGGGTCATGGATCGACATGGTGAGCTGATCACGAGCGGCGACTACGAAACAAACTGCAGGCAGCTTGAGCCGTTTTTAGAGGACATGGAGAACGTGGTGAAAGAGTATCAAAGGACTTGGGATATCAAAGGGATTGCGATGAGTCTTCCGGGGTTTGTTGACAGTCAAACGGGTTATACGGAATTTGCAGGAGCGATTATTGCTTTAAATGGCCAAAATGTCAAAACGCTTTTGGAAGAAAAAACATCACTTTGTGTAGAAGTAGAAAATGATGCGAACTGTGCAGCTCTGGCTGAAAAATTTAGTGGTCATGCGAAAGAGTGTGACAGCTTTATATGTATGACGCTTGGGACTGGTGTCGGCGGCGGTATTTTTGCTGGCGGAGAGCTTGTTCGCGGTGCCTCTTTTCGCGGCGGTGAATTTGGCATGATGCTGACAGAAACAGAAAACGGTCAGTTTACGACACTCAACAGCAGTGCTTCGACAGCTGGATTGATACGAAGCTACAAAGAGCAGCAAGGAATTCCACAAAGTCAGCAAATCGACGGTCAAGAAATCTTTGAAAAAGCCAAGCAAGATCCGGCCATTGAGAAGATGATCGATCAGTGGTACAAGCGAATCGCAATTGGCATTTACAATGTGGCAACAGTTCTCAATCCAGAGAAAATCCTCATTGGCGGGGGCGTGAGTGCAAGGCCCGATTTGATTCCAAACATTGAGAAACATTTACATACTTTGCATGCATGGAAAAACATACAGGTGACACTGGAAACGTGCTATTACTTCAATCAGGCAGGTATGATGGGTGCACTTTATCATTTTTTAATAAAAGAAGGACATCATCGTACAATCAAAAAGCCGATACATTAAACGTATCGGCTTTTGATCTGTTTTAGTAAGCAGTTTGCAGACGCTTTTCATACTGTTTGATCCATTGGGATGCTTCTTGCCAGTTATTAACGCGAATGATCCGTTCATCAATTGGCATTTGATTATACGGTGAGTTAAACAGAATCACTGGAATGTCAGCTTCTTTTGCAATCATTGTGGCATTGCCATGGTGATCTTCAAAAAACACATCGATCTTATGTTTTTGAACAGCTTCCACCTTATGATGTCCGCCAACAAGCTCGATATCGTCGTAATGGACATGATTCTCCTCAAACCATTTGTAGGTGATGTCTGAGTGATGCTGCCTTCTGGCTGTGATATAAATCAATTGATGATGATGTTTCATTTGATTGAGGATTTCTTTTGCACCCTCGGCAGGCTTTGCCTGTTTATAAATAAGAGGCTCATACTCATTCATCCAGCCCCAAAATTCTTCATTTGAAATCTTTAAAAGCTTCGTCAAATCATATTCCGTCATATCATCTAGTGTGATGTCACATTGAAACGACTCATTTAAGTAGGGGACAAAGGTGTCCTGCGCCGTGACTGTGCCATCGATATCAATTCCTAAACGTAACATGCCCACACTCCTCATATTTATCCTCTTAAAGTGTAACATAATCAATTCACAATTCCAGCAAGTTTTAGCAAACATGAAACAGACATTTTTGCTCATACTAAAAAAGCTCCTTTCTATTAACCAAAAGGGGGAATTGATCATGGAAAGAGACGAAGATTTCAGAAGAAATGATCGTGAAATCGACACACACTTTAGTAATGATGATGGCTATTTAGAGGAAACAGCTGCTGAAATTGCAGAGCCATATCAAGCATCAAGAGATCGTGAAGACAGAAGAGAACGTGACCATGTAGGTGACGATTCAGGCAGTAAGGGGATAGGCTATACAGCACTCGCGATTGCGATTATCTCATTATTTGTCTTGCCGGTGCTATTAGGCGTAGCGGCAATCGTCGTTGGTTATATTGCAAGAAGAAAAGGAGCACATGCGCTTGGCGCGTGGTCAATCGGGATCGGAATCGTTTCCGTCATCCTCGGCATCTTTATCACCCCGTTCTTTTAACAGGACAGGAACAGAAAAACGCCTGACAGTGATGTCAGGCGTTCTTTTTTATGCGTTCGCTTGTTTTGCTTTTTCAGCTTCCATTTTTGCATAATGTTCTTCAGCGATTTTATCGATTTCTTTTTTCAGTTCTTCGACCATTGTTTCTTCTGGCACTTTCCGAACGATTTCACCTTTGCGGAATAAGAGGCCTTCACCTCTAGCGCCAGCGATGCCGATATCAGCTTCACGCGCTTCACCTGGACCGTTTACAGCACATCCGAGAACAGCTACTTTGATCGGTGCTTTAATTTTAGAAATATATTCTTCGACTTCATTTGCAATGCTAATGAGGTCAATTTCAATTCGTCCACAAGTTGGACATGAGATGAGTGTTGCTGCATTTGATGCAAGGCCAAATGATTTTAATAATTCACGTGCCACTTTGACCTCTTCGACCGGGTCAGCACTTAATGAAATACGGAGTGTGTTACCAATCCCCATATTCAAGATTGCGCCAAGACCAGCTGCACTTTTAACCGTACCTGCAAATAACGTACCTGATTCTGTAATCCCAAGATGAAGAGGATAATCAAAGGCTTTTGCTGCTTTTTCGTATGCCTCGATCGCAAGGTTTACATCAGATGCTTTCATACTGACAATGATGTCATGAAAGTCTAGGTCTTCTAAAATTTTAATGTGATGCAGTGCACTTTCAACCATACCATCTGCTGTTGGATAGCCGTATTTATCAAGAATCTTTTTCTCGAGTGAACCGGCGTTTACCCCAATACGAATTGGAATGCCTTTTTCTTTTGCCGCTTTCACAACAGCTTCGACTTTTTCTCGTCTTCCGATGTTTCCTGGGTTGATACGAATTTTGTCTGCACCTGCTTCAATGGCTTTCAGTGCAAGCTTGTAGTCAAAATGAATGTCGACAACAAGGGGGATGTTGATTTGTTTTTTTATGTCCGCAATCGCATTTGCTGCACGCTCATCTGGGCATGCGACACGCACGATTTGACAGCCAGCTTCTTCTAAACGTTTAATTTCAGCTACTGTCGCTTCGACATCATGTGTTTTGGTTGTCGCCATACTTTGAATGACGACTTCATTGTTTCCACCTATAGTTAAAGGTCCCACTTTGACGGGACGCGTTTTTGTACGATGTGTGACTTCACTCACTTGTCAATCGCTCCTTAGTGTACATGCAATTCGTTTGCAGTGTACGACGTGTTTTACATCTCATATTGTAACAGTCTCTTCGTATGAATGACAAGGAATTAACGTTTTATCTCTTATAGACCGGAAACTTGTATGTGCTGCCTGCCCGAATTTCGTTCGCTTTGACGCCTTGATTCAGTGCTTCAAAGTCTTCGATCACTTCATCTAATGGCTTACTTGTATGCACGATAGAGACGACGGTTTGTCCTTGTTTAACAGTGACAGTTTTATATGCCTGTTTTTCAGCTGTTTGAAAGGCGCTGGCGGGAACAGCAGGGCCTTCCTGAACGGGGATCGTTCCATTTTTCAAATCAAAAAAGATAATAAAGAGGACAAACAAACTGACTAGTAAAAAAATAATTCGCCGCATTTTACTCACCGCTTTTAAGAGTTTACTTCAGTGTATGTTTGTCCCTGAGTTGATAGAACCAAAAAGAGTGAAAAAGCTAGGGAAGGGCGGTTCTAGTGAGTTCTATTATGACTTGTAATCGGAAAAATCTTTGATAAGCCGAAGCGCTTTCTTTATTATGATAAAATAAAAAAAGGGGGAGAGTATATGAAGAAAATCAGTCAGTATATATATGTAAGAACACTAACAGAAAGTGATGCAGAAGCTCTATTAACACTTGAACGAGAGAATCGCACCTATTTTCAGCAATTTACACCTTTGGTTCAGGATGATTTTTTTACTGTACCTCGTCAAAAGGAACGGATTAACCGCAGTATGCAAAGGCGTGCAAAAGATGAAGCCTACATGCACGGTATTTTCTTAAATGAAACAGATGCATTAATTGGAACGATCTCACTCCATTCTGTTGAAAGAGGACCGATTCAAGGGGCTTTGCTTGGATATGTGCTTGATGAAAGGCAAGGCGGGAAGGGGTATATGACAGAGGCGATTCGTTTGATTATCGATTATGCCTTTTATGAACTGTACCTTCACCGTATTGAGGCTGGCGTAAAACCATCTAACATTGGTTCCATTCGTGTGCTTGAGAAGACAGGGTTTGAAAATGAGGGACTTCATCGTAAAAAAGTAAAGATCAATGATAAGTGGGAGGATCACTATTTGTTTGCGATCATCCATCCAGATGAGTCATAGGGTCAAAATAAATAAAAAAGCTCCCCGAAATGAGGGAGCTTATTTTTTTGCAGGTATTTCTTTAACGACAAGATATAAGAAAATAAAGTTAATCACCCAATTTAATAAAAATGAGTTCGCAACCGGCGTGTTTAATGCACTCATGATGGCGAAAAAGACGGTTGTTAATGTGAGTGAATAGGCAGAGAGCTTCCAAAGCATTTGAAAGGACAGCTCTTTTTGCTGCATTCGTTTAATAAATGTGCCAAGCATGGCTAGGAATGTTGCGCTGATGAACATGAGAGCAGCAGTAGATAGGTACAGCAGGACACAAATGACAGGGATAATGATCGCTTGATTCTGGTTTGTGACGCTGGCAAGTTCATCTTTTGTGAGTGTTCCGCCAAGCAGCTGGTATGGAATATCTGTCATTTGTCCGTCAATGGCAATCACTGCTTTTTCTTTCAATAACGCAATGGCTGTTTGTTTTGATTCAAGCTCACTTGATTTTATTTTTTCAGCGGGATCAAAGATAATCGTGATGCCGTTTTCTTCTTTTTCGATCGGCGTGCTTTGATCCGCTTGAAGCGTTCCTTTTTCAATGGAAAAGTCGGGTAAATCTTTTTTAATCACATGCTGAAATCCTGACATCGCATTTGAAATCTCTTGGCTCATATGATAGCCCTGGGGGACAGCTGCGATGATCGAAAGGATAAAGATGAATAAAATGGCCTTTCCAATCCCAGTAAAACGTGCTCTGGCAATATCTTTTGGTGAATAAATTCCTTTTAACAATAAACTAAATACGTTCAACCGATTCACTTCCTACATTCTTTTCTATTTCTCACATTGTATCAATGTCTATCCATCCAGTACAAGTACGGCCTTCATTGCTGGTTAAGATAGAAGGAATGAGGCATAATGTATACAGCATATAAAAAGGAGGCGGCTGCGGATTGGACGTGCTATATTGGGTTTTGATCGGCTGTGCATTTATCATTGCGTTTGTGGGACTTGTCTATCCAATCATCCCTAGTGTGGTTTTCATGGTTCTTGGGTTTATTTTATATGGGCTCTTTTTTAGCTTTGAGAAATTGACGCTCACCTTTTGGCTCATTCAAGCCATGTTTACAGCTGTGTTATTTGCCGCGGATTATGTCTCCAATTTGATTGGGGTGAAACGCTTTGGTGGCAGCCGGGCGGCCATTTGGGGAAGTACCATTGGGCTTTTAGCCGGTCCTTTTGTGATTCCGATTGCTGGAATTATCATTGGTCCATTTATCGGCAGTGTCATCGCAGAGCTGCTCGTTCATCAAAAAGATCTGAAGACAAGTGTGAAAGTGGGGCTTGGCTCATTAATTGGTTTTGTGTCAGGCGTATTTGCAAAAGGGTTGATTCAAGCACTGATGCTGGGAATCTTTTTGTTTTATGTGCTTCGCTAAATGGAAAATCGGTGTTTAACACTCTTTCAGAAGGGTTAAATACAAAATAAACACTGAAATGTTTCAGATCATGAGCAATAACGTTGAAACAAGCCGTTTCTTTTGATACTCTTTGATTAGGGTGAATTGCTTGCTTACTAAGGAAGCATTTCAGTACATACATTTCTAAGGAGGAATTTAACCATGGCTTTTAAACTTCCAGAATTACCATATGCTTACGATGCATTAGAACCACATATCGACAAGGAAACAATGACGATTCACCACACAAAACACCATAACACTTATGTAACAAACTTAAACAAAGCAATCGAAGGTGTATCAGCTCTTGAAGATCAATCAATTGAAGAGCTAGTGGCTAACTTGAACTCTGTGCCTGAAAACATTCGTACAGCTGTACGTAACAATGGCGGAGGACATGCGAACCACTCATTATTCTGGACGCTTCTTTCACCAAACGGTGGCGGCGCACCAACTGGTGAACTTGCAGATGCGATCGAAAAAGAATTAGGCGGATTTGAAAAATTCAAATCTGATTTCGCTGCAGCAGCTGCAGGACGCTTTGGTTCTGGTTGGGCATGGCTTGTTGTGAACAATGGCAAACTTGAAATCACAAGCACACCAAACCAAGATTCTCCTTTAACTGAAGGAAAAACACCAATCCTAGGACTAGACGTTTGGGAGCATGCTTACTACCTAAACTACCAAAACCGTCGTCCTGATTACATTTCAGCATTCTGGAATGTTGTGAACTGGGATGAAGTGGCTCGCCTTTACAGCGAAGCTAAATAAATGATTTGATTTGAAAAGACCTGCTTCTCTCTGAGAGCGGGTCTTTTTATATTTTCCCTCCTTTTTTTACATATCTGCCTTTTGATGAGACAGACTATTGTGTAGAAAAGGAGAATGAATGATATGAGCAGATTAAAGAAAATGTTCGGGGACATGGATGTCACAAGAGATTTATTGCTCCTCCTCACGATTGGCGGATTATACGCACTTGCGATTGCGCTTTCGAATACGTTTGTGAACGTGTATTTATGGAAACAGTCTGGGCGATTTACAGACCTTGCGATTTATAACTTGGCGATTGTTGTCCTTCAGCCCATTACCTTTTTATTTGCTGGACGGCTCGCTAAAAAAATAGATCGTGCATTTGTCCTTCGTTTCGGTGTCATCTTCTTAGCCGCTTTTTACTTAATTGTTCTCATGGCAGGAGAGCAAGCGGCAGCTCGGCTCGTGTTATTAGGCAGTGTGCTTGGAATCGGCTATGGTTTTTACTGGCTTGCCTTTAACGTGCTCACTTTTGAGATTACTGAACCTGAAACAAGGGATTTCTTTAATGGATTTTTAGGAGTGCTTACCTCTACAGCCGGTATGATCGGGCCGCTCATTGCAGGAATTGTGATTTCTCAATTAACGGATGATACAGGCTATACAGTGATTTTCACTTTATCGCTTTTTTTGTTTTCACTAGCGGTTGTGATGAGTTTTTTCCTCAAGAGGAGACAATCAAAAGGAAAATTTATCATTAAGCAAATTTGGAAAGAGCGCCATGCGGACGAGAATTGGCGTAAGATCACAACTGCTCACTTTTTTCAGGGGCTCCGTGAAGGCGTGTTTGTCTTTTTAATTAGTGTCTTTGTGTTTATTGCAACAAACAGTGAGCTTGCTTTAGGCACATTTGGTCTAGTCAATTCAGGTGTTGCCTTTTTTGCCTATTTTTTTGCTACTCGTTTGATTAAGAAAAAATGGCGCAAAAAAGCGATTATGTTTGGCGGGCTTATTTTATACGGCGCTTTATTTTTAATCGTCTTTCACTTGTCCTATGTATCACTGCTTATGTACGCTGTAGCCATTGCGATCGGCTACCCGCTTCTGCTAGTTCCGTATGTCTCTTTAACTTACGATGTCATCGGTCATGCCAGATATGCAAGAAAAGCCCGAATTGAATATATTGTCGTCAGAGAACTATTTTTAAATGCCGGGCGTATTTGTTCGATTGTCTTTTTTCTTTTATCTGTCACCTTACTGGGCGATCGGCTTGGGATTCCTGCTTCACTAGTCGTACTCGGAGCGGGGCACACCCTTATTTATTATTTTGTAAAGGACATTCATTTAAAAGAGAAAACAGCTGATATAGAAGAGGCTGACGGTCAAAAGCCTGTTTCTCAAACGAACCTTATGAAGGGAGAAAGGTAAAATTTCTTACCAATGGAACATCAAATTTCTAGATAAATGATAGAAAAACCGCTAAAATGATGATGGCACCTTTTATACACAAAAAGGGGTGCCATTTCTTTCTTGATAGAAAAGGTGATGTGATGAGAAACAAGAAAAACAAAAAAGACGCGAAGGAAGGGCGCAAAACACTTCCGATCCGGCTGAATTTATTATTTTTAGCTGCGTTCATTATTTTTACCGGTGTTGTGGTCAGACTCGGTTTTGTGCAGATTGTGAATGGAGAAGATTATAAAAAGCAGGCAGAAAAACAAGAAGACGTGAATGTCAGCTCATCTGCTCCGCGCGGAAAAATTTATGATCGAAACTATAACACGATTGTCAGCAATAAAGCGCTAAATGCCATTACATATACGAGAACCTCGACGACTTCACAAGAAGAGCGGCTCAAAGTGGCAACAAAATTAGCGGATATGATTCACGTAAGTACGAAGAAAATCACAGATCGTGATAAAAAAGATTTCTGGATCTTAACCCATCCGAATGAAGCGAAAAAGCTTGTTCAAAAGGAATCCGATTTAAAGGGTGACGATAAGGTCTCTGATGATAAACTATACGAGCTCCAGCTGAAACGCATCACAGACAAGGAATTAAATCAACTGACGAAAAAAGATTTGCAAGTGCTTGCGATTAAAAGACAAATGGATGCAGGCTATGCACTTACGCCTCAATTCATAAAAAATGAAGACGTTAAACCAAGTGAAATTGCTTACGTCTCTGAGCATTTGGACGAGTTGCCAGGTGTAGATGTCACAACAGACTGGTCACGCAGCTATCCTTATAAAGGACTGCTCCGCAGTATGCTCGGCAGTGTGTCTTCAAGTGATGAAGGTCTTCCGTCGTCACTGCTTGAACATTATCTATCACTCGGCTACAGCCGAAATGATCGTGTAGGAAAAAGTTATCTTGAATATCAATATGAAGATGTCCTGCAAGGTCAAAAAGAAAAAGAACAAAGTACAACGGATAAAGAAGGCAATGTCACAAGCTCTAAAGTGTTAACAGAAGGAAAGAGCGGGAAAGACCTTGTGCTGACGATTGATATTCAGCTGCAAAAAGCGGTGGAAAAAATTATCGAAAAGAACTTGAAAAGTGCGAAACAAAGAGGCGGCACAGAACTTCTTGATCGTGCGTTTGTTGTCATGATGGACCCGAGAAATGGGGAAGTGCTCTCGATTGCGGGTAAACAGATTTCCAATAAGAATGGGACATACAAATTTGATGACTATGCACTAGGAACGATGACATCATCATATGCGATGGGATCAGCAGTAAAAGGGGCAACTGTGCTGACAGGTTATAAAACAGGCGTCCTTCATATTGGAAGCACCCAATACGATGAACCGCTCTATATCGCTCAGTCACCGCCGAAAAAATCCTATCAAAATATGGGACTCATTAATGATTTAACCGCACTAGAGCGTTCATCAAACGTATATATGTTTAAAACAGCGATTGCAATTGGGAAAGGGGAATATCGTAAGAATCAGCCGCTCCCAATTGATACAAAGGCGTTTGATACGTTCCGTTACAATTTTAGTAAATTTGGTCTTGGAGTGGAGACAGGTATTGACCTGCCAAACGAAGCAACTGGCTATCGTGGAACGTCTACACAATCCGGTCTTTTACTTGACTATGCGATTGGACAATATGACACGTTTACACCGCTACAAATGGCGCAATACGTCTCAACGATTGCCAATGGCGGCTATCGTTTACGTCCTCAGCTCGTAAAAGAAGTGAGAGAGCCAGATCCGCAAAGAGGCATTGGGGCTGTAACGGAGTCCGTCAAGCCGGATGTACTGAATAAGCTCGATATGACAAGTGATGAGATCAAACGCGTACAGCAAGGATTCAAGCTTGTGATGCAGAACCCAAGAGGGACAGCATATTCGAACTTTGGCAACAAAAAATACAATCCAGCTGGCAAAACAGGGACCGCTCAATCATTCTATGACGGCCCGATTAAAAGCAAACGCGGCACACCGACGTATAACACAACACTTGTTGCGTATGCGCCTGCTGATAATCCAGAAGTAGCGATTTCAGTTGTCGTGCCTTGGGTGTATCAAGATTACAACCAGCGCTATCCGATTACAAATGATATTGGTGAACAAGTATTAGACAAGTACTTTGAACTGAAATCGAAACAGGAAAGCAATGATACACAAGCGAAGAACAAAAACAAAATTGAAAATGAAGCAGAAACAAATAACTAGACCTATTCTAGGTAAAAACGCTCACTTTTTGTGGGCGTTTTTTTATATTTTCTTCAAACTTTTCGATATAAATTGACAAAAATCATAAAAAACCCCGCAATTTCTCTACAAATCTTCGACATTTACAAAACCTTAACATTCCATTTAAACGAAATTAATAAAGAACCTTTAATGTATTACTCGTAGGACAAATTATTCAGGGGGTATTCTTGAAATGAAAAAGAACAAATTATGGCTGCTTACTTTCCTTACTATCGCATTGTTAGCATTCGTCACAGCATGCGGAAACAGCAGCTCAAGCGGAGATTCAAAAGACAGTAAAGGAAATGCTTCAAACAAAGATGAGGCATCAGGTTCCATTACCATCTCAGGATCATCTGCGATGCAGCCTTTAGTTCTTGCGGCAGCAGAAAAATTCATGGATAAACATCCAAAAGCCGATATTCAAGTACAAGCCGGCGGTTCAGGAACAGGACTTTCTCAAGTATCAGAAGGATCTGTACAAATTGGGAACTCAGATGTATTCGCAGAAGAGAAAGACGGAATCGACGCAAAAGCTTTAAAAGACCACAAAGTAGCAGTTGTTGGAATGGCTGCAGCTGTTAACCCTGAAGTTGGTGTCAAAGACATCACAAAGGACGAATTGAAAAAAATCTTCACTGGTAAAATCAAAAACTGGAAAGAGCTTGGCGGGAAAGACCAAAAAATCACACTTGTGAACAGACCAGACTCATCAGGAACTCGTGCAACATTTGTGAAATATGCACTTGACGGCGCGACACCTGCAGAAGGAATCACAGAGGATTCTTCAAACACAGTGAAAAAGTTGATTGCAGAAACACCAGGTGCGATTGGGTACCTAGCATTCTCTTATTTAACAGATGACAAAATTACACCGCTTAGCATTGATGGTGTGAAACCAGAAGAAAGCAATGTAGAAAGCGGTAAATATACAATTTGGGCATACGAGCACTCTTATACAAAAGGTGAGCCAGACGGTTTAGCAAAACAATTTTTAGATTACTTGATGAGTGACGAAGTACAAAAAGAAATCGTTAAAGACCAAGGCTACATCTCAGTCTCTAATATGAAAGTAGAAAGAGACGCAACAGGCAAACAAACAGATAAGTAAAAGGTCTTGAATTGATGATGAAGGAAAAGTGGAGCTTTTCACTTTTCCTTTTATGACATTCATAGGAGTGTAGAAAAAGATGAAACAGATAGAACATACAGAAGCGAGCGATCGACTGATCAGCTCGAAAAAAAATAGGCAAATGGATGAAGTAAGAGGAAGTATTTTGGTGAAATTTTGCGCATTCTTAATGATTGCTGTATCAATTGCCATCACAATCTTCCTTGGCATTAAGGGTTTACAATCTTTCATCGTAAATGGTGTAAGCCCAATTGAGTTCTTAACCAGTATCAATTGGAACCCTACAGCAGAAAATCCGCAATACGGCGCATTTCCGTTTATCTTTGGTTCAATCGCTGTCACGCTTCTATCAGCACTTATAGCAGCACCGCTAGGCATCGCAGGAGCGATCTTTATGACAGAAATTGCACCTGCATGGGGACGGAAAATTCTCCAGCCAGTGATTGAACTGCTTGTAGGGATTCCATCCGTTGTTTACGGATTCATAGGTCTTACAGTATTGGTGCCGTTTATTGGACACTTTAAGTCAAGCGGTTCAGGGCACAGTGTTTTAGCAGGAACGATTGTCCTGTCTATTATGATTTTGCCGACTGTTACATCCATTGCAACTGATGCAATGGCTTCACTTCCAAAAAGTTTACGTGAGGGATCGTATGCATTAGGCGCAACAAGATGGCAAACGATCAGACGTGTTCTTGTACCGGCAGCGCTTCCGACATTAATGACAGCGGTCGTGCTTGGAATGGCAAGAGCATTTGGAGAAGCCCTTGCCGTTCAGATGGTCATTGGAAACACGCGTAATTTACCAGAAAGTATTATGGACACAGCTGGTACATTAACAACCATTATTACGTTAAACATGGGACATACAACGTATGGAAGTGTTGAAAACAATACACTTTGGTCAATGGGACTTGTCCTTCTAGTTGTATCATTTATGTTCATACTCATTATCAGATACTTGTCATCTAGGAGGAAGATTTAATGAATAGCAAAATGACCGATCGTTTTGCCACAATCGTTTTTGGATTATGTGCCGCCATTATCACGGCGATACTTGTTGGCTTGTTTTCTTATATCATCTTCAACGGTGCCAAAGAATTAAATTTTGACTTTTTGACTACCCGCTCAAGTGCGATTGGCTCTGGTGGCGGTATTAGGGATCAGCTGTTTAACTCGTTTTACATTCTATTTATTACGATGCTGTTTACCGTGCCTCTTGGCGTGGGCGGCGGGGTGTACATGGCAGAATATGCACCTCAAAACAAAGTGACTGATTTTATTCGTACATGTATTGAAGTGTTATCGTCTCTGCCATCGATCGTCATCGGTATGTTTGGTTTGCTGATGTTTGTTAATTTAACAGGATGGGGCTATACGATCATCGGAGGAGCCCTTGCGCTGACTGTCTTTAACCTGCCAGTGATGGTCAGGGTGACAGAAGATGCACTTCGATCTGTACCGAAGGATCAAAAGGAAGCATCGCTTGCGCTCGGTGTGACAAAGTGGCATACAGTGAAGACGGTTCTGATCCCAGGTGCGATTCCATCCATTATTACCGGAGCGATTTTAGCATCGGGAAGAGTTTTCGGTGAGGCGGCTGCTCTTCTTTTCACAGCAGGTCTTTCAACACCGCGTCTTGATTTTACAAACTGGAGTCCTTTCTCCGATACGTCACCACTGAATATTTTTAGACCGGCAGAAACATTAGCCGTTCATATATGGAACGTCAATACACAGGGAATTATTCCAGATGCAGAGGCCATTGCAAATGGTGCATCAGCCGTACTTGTGCTCTCTGTATTAGTATTCAACTTAGCAGCTAGATGGCTTGGTTCATTTATTCATAAGAAGCTTACGTCAAAATAAATAGTGAGAGGTGTGAAGGGGATATGGTTCAAATGCTAGCAGAAAAAAAAGAGATTGCAGCAAAAAAGGCTCCACTTCAAGCGGAACAGATTCTACAGGTGCAGGATTTAAGTATTTATTATGGTGAAAAAAGAGCAGTCAATCAAATTTCATTTGAAATTGAAAAAAATGCAATTACTGCATTAATCGGCCCATCAGGGTGCGGAAAATCGACTTTTTTACGCAGCATTAACCGCATGAACGACCTAATTCCAGGTGCACGAAGTGAAGGGGCGATCATGTACGAAGGGTTAAATATTTTGGATGACCGTATTAATGTGGTGAATTTAAGAAGAGAAATCGGAATGGTCTTCCAAAAGCCAAACCCATTTCCTAAATCCATCTACAACAACATTACGCATGCGCTAAAATATGCGGGTGAAAAAAGGAAATCAGTGCTTGATGACGCGGTAGAAGAAAGCTTAACAAAGGCAGCGCTATGGGATGAGGTCAAGGATCGCTTGCACCGCTCTGCCTTATCATTATCAGGAGGCCAGCAGCAGCGCCTCTGTATTGCACGTACCCTTGCGATGAAACCTAGCGTGCTTTTATTAGATGAACCGGCTTCTGCCTTAGACCCGATCTCAAATGCAAAAATTGAAGAGCTATTATCGGAATTAAAACATGATTATTCGATTGTCATTGTCACACACAATATGCAGCAAGCGTTACGTGTATCTGATCATACAGCCTTTTTCCTGAACGGTGATCTAGTGGAATACGATGCGACTGAACGTATCTTTACACGTCCTGCGCAGCAAAAAACAGAAGACTATATTAATGGTCGATTCGGATAAGGCGGGTGGATTTTGATGAATGCAGTAGCAACTGAAACAGCCAAAAAAGAAGTGTTTCGTGTGAATGATATGAACCTTTGGTACGGACAGCATCATGCACTGAAGCATATTGATTTAGACATTAAAGAGCACGAGGTCACAGCGATTATCGGTCCGTCCGGCTGCGGAAAGTCAACATTTATAAAGACCTTAAATCTCATGGTCAAAACAGTGCCAGGTGTGAAAATCACTGGGGATATGATGTATAACGGTGACAATATTTTAAAAGGCCGTGTCGATCTAGTGGAACTGCGTAAAAACGTCGGGATGGTCTTTCAAAAAGGAAACCCATTCCCTCAATCTATCTTTGATAATGTCGTCTACGGGCCAAGAATTCACGGGGTGAAGAGCAAGCAGCAATTGAAAGAAATCGCTGAAAAAGCGCTTCGTGATGTTGCCCTTTGGGATGAAGTGAAAGATCGATTAAGTGCGCCTGCATTAGGTCTTTCCGGCGGTCAGCAGCAGCGTCTTTGTATCGCAAGAGCCATTGCCACAAGCCCGGATATTCTATTAATGGATGAACCAACATCTGCGCTTGATCCTGTTTCAACATTAAAGATTGAAGAATTAATCATGAAACTGAAAGAGAAATATACGATTGCCATTGTGACGCATAATATGCAGCAAGCGGCAAGGGTATCCGACCGAACAGCGTTCTTCTTGATGGGCGAGCTTGTTGAGGTCAATGATACGAATGTGATGTTCTCAGAGCCAAATGATCAAAGAACAAATGATTATATATCAGGACGATTTGGATAATCAAAACCCCCCTGGAGGTCAATGCCGCCAGGGGGGTTTTGATGTTATTTTGTTAAGGCTTTGACGATTTGTTTGAATGTCATACCTGTTTTTAAATTGAATTTGCCGGCACGAATTTCTTTATGGTAGCCTGCGTCTATCACATAATCATTAAAATCTTTAGATGAGTTGATGATTCCGTCCTTTTCAAGCATGTCTGAAACATCACTTGTGCTCATACCGTTTTTAATCACGAATTTAACCGTTTTGCCTTTTGGCTTGTCCGTTGTTTTTTTATCGTTCTGAGAATCGCCGTCTTCATTTGCTTTCAGCGCTTTTTCTTTATAATCAAGAAGTTGTTGATATGTTTCACGGCTGACGGAGACTTCTTTTTTAGAGTCTAAGTAATTTTTCACGTCAGTGTCTGTCACTTTCGCTGCGAGGGTTTCTTTTGTTGTAGAATCAGCTGCCGCTTCATCTTTTCCAGTAAGGAAAAAGACGATCGCCAGAACACCAGTTGCAAGAATCATACCTGCTGCAAACGTTTGGATGCTTTTTTTCGTCATACAAGCACCCTCTCGTTGTCTTTAATGATCATGTTCACATCTTCTACAGATACATGCTCAGCGCGCGCAATCGCCTCAGGAGACATGCCATTTTGATGCTTTGAAATGATTTGTCTTGCAATAGATGGATCAATTTCTGAATGCTTGCGGACAACGATGTTTGTTTCAAGCAATTCTTCTTCAAGAACCTTCATTTTCTTTTTCAGTTTATAGATTTCTTGCATTGCAGATAGTTGAAGTGTTTCAAGTTCCTGTTCGACTTCTTTAATCGGCTCTCTTTGAAAATATGAGAATGCGATCAGTACAATACTGACAACAAGCAATCCGATAATTGCAATTTCCATGTTTCATCACCTTTTATTCATATTTTAATGCTGAAAGCCAAAAAAGGCTCTCATGATTGTTTCAGACAGTTTTCGACCCTTCTTTTTTATACCATAAAAAAGCTAGTTTCAAAAGGAATTGCTGAAAAAATCACCTTTTTTTCATCATTTTTCTTTTTATAGGGAAACCGAGTATGAAAACCTTGCCCGCTGTTAAAATAAAAGAAGACGGATCAGATGAAAAAAAGCTGTGGAACAAAGAGGGGGTTCTCATGTATACAGTACGACAAAGAACGTGTTTTTATAGGGGAGAAGGCGATTTTTCATCACATGACCAGACAATATGGATCAGGATGCGGGTGGAATGCATTGAAAAATGAAATTGGTGAAAAAACATTCTAGCATTCCTTAGCTAGAAGTGGTATTATAGTTAGGTCTGAATGTGAATTGATTTTAGTTTGGAGGGAAAAACATGCGCGTAAATATTACTCTAGCTTGCACTGAATGCGGTGAGCGTAACTATATTACTAAAAAGAATAAGCGAAACAATCCAGATCGCGTTGAATTCAAAAAGTATTGCTCACGTGATAAAAAACAAACTTTACATCGTGAAACAAAGTAAGCAGCAGGGAATTTTCCTGCTGTTTTTTTATGATGGGAGATGAACCTGTATGAAAAAGAAGCTCCGCCTTCAAACATTAGCCATGCTTGATCAGATAAGCGCTGAAGAGTTCAATCGCCACGCCGCTCTACTTCATGAACACGTGTTGCAGCTGCCAGCATGGAAACAGGCGAAAACGATTGCTTTGACTATGTCTAGGGGAAAAGAAATACCGACAATGCCTCTGATTGAAAAAGCGTGGGAAGAAGGAAAAACAGTTTGTATTCCCACCTGTTTTCCGAGAACAAAAGAGATGGTGTTTTATGAATATACACCTGAAACAAAGATGAAATCTAGCTACTTTGGGCTATTGGAGCCAGACCCTCTTGAGTCTACAGCTGTACATAAAGAAGCCATTGATTTGATCATTGTCCCTGGGGTGTGCTTCGATCAGCACGGCTACCGTATCGGTTACGGAGGCGGCTATTATGATCGCTACTTAGCGGACTACCACGGGGTAACCATTGCCCTTTGTTTGTCTTTACAGCAGACAAGGCATATTCCGGCTGAAACGCACGACATACCGGTGTCTATGATTGTCAGTGAAAAAGGTACGTTATATCAAAAGTGAAAGCCCGCTCATTGTCCAAAAACGGGCTTTTTGTGTTGAGATCGTTTCATTAGCTCAGGGCATTTTAGCTAGTAGGAGTCATATATTGAAAAAATTTCGAGGAAAGAAAAGATACTTCCGTAATTTGTGGGAGGAAGTGAATACTTTTGACTTACAACTCGAACATGATTCATGGGTTTATTTTTGGCATACACACCTTGATTTTTTTGGAGTCGGAAAAATAAGAAGAGAGTATATCAAAGCGTTCAAAGATTTAATCGACCTTCATCAATTTGGCGGTTCTTATGATCAATCAGAGTGTGAAGAGGTCTATTATATCCAATCAAAAGAACAAGGGATTAGAGTGTGAAAGTAGATCGCATGGTAAGAGATAAAAATGATGGTTCATGCATAAACAAATCCTATTTAAGCCACGATACGAACATAGGAGGGAATATGATGAATAAAATGATTTGGAGCATTGTGTTCACACTGTTTGCATTCGTTCTTGTGCAAAATCGTTATCGGCTCATGAATTTGATCTTAGGTCAAAACCAAGTGCGTCACTTTTTTATTAAATGGCTGATGAAAATCCCATATTTTCGGACGAAATTTATTCGCCAAGCATTCTAATCCCGCAAAAGCCGGGATTTTTTTGTTGAGAAATGCGTATAAGAGTAATTCTTGCTATAATAATGTAAAAAATGGAGCGCGAATGAATGAATGTCATAGATAGTCTATTTTGGCGAGTGATTGATGAACTCAGACAAAAAGGATACGAGATGATTCAAAGTCCGTACCCAGAAGATGAAATCTTTTTTGAAGCACCACGAAACTCAGGATATGATCTCATCCGTCTATATAGAAGAGATGTGAATTTTAGACAGGAGATCGTTCGAGATATGGAAGAGCAGGCCTTTCGGATGAATCAGTTAAGAGAAGCCATGCGTAAACGTTCTCTTCATCTCCTGCAGCTACAATTTACAGCTGATCATCCAGTAGATGATTGGGAAGACATAAACGGTCAACCGCAAAAACAGCAAAAGGTGACGGTGACACCTGTTTTACTGAATGAAGAAACCCTTCAAAACGATGGACACGAGCTGCAAAAATGGTTGAATACATCACTCTCGATTGATGTAGAAGAGGCGAAAGCAGATACAGTCGAAGATGTGATGCAGCTTAAAATGAACGTGCTTCAGGCATTTCAAGATCAGGAAAAGCAGCGTGAACGAGAACGGGCCGTTTTTCAAAATGGCAGACCGATTTTTACCTATTTGTTAATTGCAGTTCAAGTGGTGATGTTTCTTTTACTTGAATTATCTGGTGGAAGTACCAATACAGCCACTTTAACAGCATTCGGTGCGAAAAATAATGTGCTGATTTTAGAGGGTGAATGGTGGCGTTTTGTGACACCTATGTTTTTACACATTGGTTTGACGCATTTACTCTTTAATACATTTGCTCTTTGGTCCGTTGGAGCGGCTGTTGAGAGAATTTATGGTTCAGGAAGATTTTTGCTCATTTATTTAATTTCCGGCATCTTTGGCTCCATAGCGAGCTTTGTGTTTAATACAGCCATCGCAGCAGGAGCATCAGGTGCGATCTTTGGCTGTTTAGGCGCATTGTTATATTTAGCGATCTCTAACCGGAAGCTCTTCTTTCGTACGATGGGGACAAATATTATCGTGATTATCCTCATCAACTTAGGGATAGGTTTCACTGTATCAGGGATTGATAATGCAGGGCATCTTGGGGGGCTTGCTGGCGGATTTTTAGCCGCTTTAGCGGTCCGTCTTCCTAAACAGTTTCAGCCTGTCAAAATGCTTCTTGCTAGTCTTCTTCTCCTTCTTATTGGCGGCTTTGGATTGTATACAGGGTTTCATTCAGACGATCAAAAAGAAGCGGCGGCAACTAGCGAGGCAGCGAGTTTATTTGATGAAAAGAACTATAGCGAAGCAAGTCAGCGTCTAGAGGAATATGTAAAGCAAAAGGATGCCTCAGCTGAAGCACTTCATATATATGCGCTTTCCGAAGCGCAGCTTGGACATCTTGACAAGGCCATTGAGTATTTGCAAAAGTCGCTTGAAAAAGATCCAAATGAGCCGAATAAATTGTATCACTTATCGTTGTTATATGTAGAAAAAGGCGAGACAGAGGAAGCAGACGACTTCATCGAAAAAGCATTAAAACAAGATCCGCAAAATGACCAATTTTTAAAGTTGAAACAATATATTGAAAACACTCAAACACGTTGAATGACTTGACTGAAAGCGTATTTATGAATACGCTTATCCTATCTGTTGATTTAGAGAAATGGTGAAAATAATGAAAACGTTATATGATGTACAGCAGCTGCTCATGAGATTTGGAAATTACGTGTATTTCGGAGATCGTGAAGTGGAATTAGAATTTATGGCAGATGAATTGAAGGAAATGTACACATCGGGCATCATCGATCGAACTGAATGGTCAAACGCAATGACCATCCTTCAAATGGAACTAGCCAAATTAAATCGAAAAACAATGTGAAGGTGGAGGACATATGACAGGGGATTGGTTTGTAGGAGTTGATCTTGGCGGTACGACAATTAAGCTTGCGTTTATTAATCTTTATGGTGAAATTCAGCATAAGTGGGAGATTCCTACGGATAAATCTGGGCAGACAATTACAGTCGACATTGCCAAGTCAATTGACCATAAACTAGTTGAGATCAGCATGCCGAAATCAGCACTAATTGGGATCGGTATGGGGGCACCTGGACCAGTGGATAAAGTATCCGGAATTGTCTATAAAACAACGAATCTGGGCTGGACAAACTATCCCTTGAAAGACCATTTAGAGGCAGAGACAGGACTTCCATCTGTCATCGAAAATGATGCGAATATTGCTGCACTCGGTGAAATGTGGAAGGGTGCAGGTGATGGCGCCAAAAACATCCTGATGGTTACACTGGGCACAGGGGTTGGCGGCGGTATTATTGTCAATGGAGAAGTGGTTCAAGGCGAAACAGGTGCTGGTGGAGAAATTGGTCATATTTGTGCCGTTCCATTTCAAGGAGCACCATGTAACTGCGGGAGAACAGGCTGTATTGAAACCATTGCGTCTGCCACAGGTATCGTCCGAATCGCAAAGGATACATTACAAACAAAGAGCCATACATCATCACTTGGCTCACTTACTTCGCTGTCTGCAAAGGATGTATTTGAGGCAGCAGAAAACGGAGACGAACTGGGGATGCGTGTCGTAGATGAAGTGACAACCCATCTTGGTCTTGTCCTTGCGAATCTGGCTAGTGCCTTAAACCCAACAAAAATCGTCATTGGCGGGGGTGTATCTAAAGCGGGCGAGCTTCTTCGCAGTAAAGTAGAGCGTGTCGTCAAACATCATGCCTTCCCCCCATGTGCTGAGGATGTTGAAGTGGTGATTGCCTCACTAGGAAACGATGCAGGCGTGATCGGCGGTGCATGGATGGCAAAAAACAAGTGGCTGTCTTGAACAAAAATGTCATAATGATGTCATTTTTATTAAAATCAGCGATAGATAGGCATGAAATTGAATGTTTAGCATATTCATAAGTTTGTCATGGGGAAAAAGACATTGATTTTCCAGCATAGACAGGATAAGATATACTTTAGTTATTTTTGAAGAAGCACCAATAATTGGGGATGTCCCTAACCTGAGTGCGTTTTTAGCATAAGGAGGTTACAATGCGAAAGAAAAGATTAAAGGCGATTTCATTTTTACTGATTGCGACTTTGTTAATGTGGGTGAAAACCTATGTTATCTATAAATCTAGTTTTAATATCAAAATTGAAAATTTCATGCAGGAATTTATCCTGTTTATTAATCCGCTTAGCTTTCTCTTGTTTATCTTCGGTATCGGTTTATTCTTTAAAGAAAAAAATCGCAATCGATATATCATTGTGACGAGTTTTGTTCTGACATTTATTTTGTTAGCTAACATTGTATTTTATCGATTCTACAGTGATTTTCTAACCATCCCCGTCCTATTTCAAACAAACAATATGGGTGACCTCGGGTCAAGTATTACCTCTTTAATTGAACCAGTTGATTTTCTGATGTTTGTTGATATCATCATTTTAATTTGGCTCTATAAAAAACAGCCTTCCTTTAGAACAGATGTAACGATTTCACGTAAGGGACGTGCAGCTTATTATTTATTTGTGGCAGCCACTTTCTTTTTTAACCTTGGTTTGGCTGAAACAGAAAGACCAGAGCTGTTAACTCGTTCATTTGACCGTGAGATGCTAGTGAAAAACATCAGCTTATATAACTTCCATATTTATGATGGGGTTCTGCAATCGAAGCAATCCGCTCAGCGAGCACTTGCCGACAGCAATAGTTTAACTGAAATTGAAAACTATGTAAGCGCAAATCAAACAGACCGTAATGAAAAGACGTTTGGTCAAGCAAAAGGACGAAATGTCATTCTAGTATCGCTTGAGTCTACCCAGAGCTTTGTGATCAATGAAAAATTGAATGGGAAAGAGATCACGCCGTTCTTAAACAAATTGATCAAGAAAAGCTACAATTTCAGTAATTTCTATCATCAAACGGGTCAAGGGAAAACATCCGACTCCGAGTTTATTGTTGATAATTCACTCTATCCGCTTGGAAGAGGAGCTGTATTTTTCACAAATCCAAGCAACGAGTTCAAAGCCGCACCTGAGTTGTTAAAAGAGGAAGGCTATCATTCTTCTGTTATTCATGCGAATAACAAAAGTTTCTGGAACCGTGACCTGATCTATGACAGCTTTGGCTACGACAAATTTTTTGATATTAAATCATTCGATGTAAATGAAGAAAATTCAGTTGGCTGGGGACTAAAAGATGGTCCGTTTTTTGAGCAGTCAGTGGATTTAATGAAAACGATCCCGCAGCCGTTCTATACGAGATTGATTACATTAACGAACCATTTTCCATTCGACTTAGATGAAGAAGATAAGCTCATTGATGAATATGACTCAAAGAGCAAAACGTTGAACAAATACTTCCCTACAGTGCGTTATCAAGATGAGGCACTCAAGCTTTTCTTTAAAAAAATGAAGGAAGCAGGGTTATACGATAACTCCATTTTTGTGTTATATGGGGATCACTACGGGATTTCTGAAAACCATAACGAAGCAATGGGACAATTCTTAAACAAAGACATTACACCTTTTGAAGAAGTTCAGCTTCAAAAAGTACCATTTGTTGTACACATTCCTGGTATCACGGATAAACATCCAAAAGAGATTGATACAGTTGGCGGCCAAGTGGATATCCGTCCAACAGTCATGAACCTTCTAGGAATCGATACAAGCAAGCAAATTCAATTTGGTCATGACCTATTATCAAAAGATACAAATGACTTCACAGTGCTACGAGATGGAAGTTTTATTACGAAGGACAGTGTTTTCACAACTGGTGTGTGCTACAACAAAGAAACGGGTGAGCCGAGAGAAGATGAGTCTGCTTGTCAGTCTTATGAAGAAAAGGCAAAACAAGAGCTTCAATTCTCTGATCAAATTATCTATGGAGATCTCCTTAGATTTTATGATCGAAACAACTCGGACCATTCACCATCTAAAAAAGAAGATGACACTGAGCTAAAAAAGGCGTCTTAATTTAAAAGAAAACCTCTGCTATTTACATGCAGAGGTTTTCTTTTTTTACTTACTGGTTCATATAGTGTGAGAGGGGAGGGATGTAAATGAAAAAGTCGCTTGGCACAATTGAATGGCATCTGGGTGAAGCAAGGAAGGAGGATGTGGCAAAGCAGCTTGGTATAGGGAAAGAAGCTTTCCGTTTATCCAATCAGTCAAATACGGAGCACCTCCTTTTACCGGGGTATAGACTTCCAGAAGGGACCCATTCATTTCAATCGGTAGGTGATGTGCAAAGCTTCATTGCGCCTTACCGGCTCCAGCAATCAGATGAATGGATCAGCGGAACATTTGAATATGATAGCGCTCACTTAGAACGAGAGCTTCAATATTTGAAAGCTGTTTTTCCTTTTCTTCAGATGAGTGTGATTGGTCAATCAGTGCTTGATACGCCCATTTATGAAATCCGTACGGAGCCTGTACAACATTTACATTCCATACATGTTAATGCCTCTTTTCATGCAAATGAATGGATCACGACCTCCGTTTTATTAAAATGGCTTAAATCACTTTGTTTAGCGGCCTCGGACCCAGTGCAAGCAAGACATCACGAAGCGGTTCGTATATTGCAGACCACTGCTTTGTCTATTGTCCCGATGGTAAATCCAGACGGTGTTGATTTGGTTCGCAATGGTCCAGAATCTTTAGGGCTGTGCGGTGAGGAGTTCGCGCCGCTAAATGGTGGATTTTCCGATTATCGAGAATGGAAGGCGAATATTCGAGGAATTGATCTAAACAATCAATTTCCTGCTTATTGGGAAATCGAATATTATCGTAATAAGCCGAAAGCTCCGTCTTATAGGGATTTCCCAGGGCATCAGCCGTTAACAGAACCAGAAGCGAAAGCAATGGCACATCTCGCCTTACGAAAACGCTTTGACCGGCTAATTGCCCTTCATACACAAGGAGAAGAGATATACTGGGGTTTTCTTGGCCACGAACCGGCCATTTCAAAAGAGACGGTCGAACGGTTAGAACGGGTGAGTGGTTACAAAGCGATTCAATATCTTGATAGCTATGCAGGTTATCGAGATTGGTTTATTTATCAATGTAAAAGTGAGGGCTATACGGTGGAACTTGGGCGAGGTAAGAACCCGCTTTCTATGAGTCAATTTGATTCGATCTATGAAAAAACAAAGCGGTTATTGTGGGAAGCATGTAAGTATTAAAAGCACCTAATTGGTGCTTTCAGCGTGTAGACAAACCCTCGCATTCTTTGTCAGTCCTGCGTGCCAGTGCTCACGAAGGTGAAATTCGCTCCGCACCAGTACTCGTCCTTCCTAGGGCTGCAAAGGTTTTTTATCACGCTGAAAAGAAGACAAAGGGCTAAAATCAAGTTCATTTTCGCCCTTTGTCAACAATCATTTAATCCGTTCAAACCAATCAATTTCTTATGGTCAATAAAAACCGTGCTGATGTGATTGACGAGAGCATCCCTGTAAGCTATTGTGAAAGAGTGGTTGTAAAAAAAAGGATATGAATTAGGGAGATGTCGATGATTGAATGCTCAAAGCCTGTGGAAACGGAATTTTACTTATCTATTTGTTTCTAAAATGTGTAAAATTACTGCTGATAGTTTATCTTTTAATACCATTTTGTGGCTTTTAGTGCTAGGGGGAAAGGGAGCAATTGGAACAGCATTTTTTATTGCCGTTAGTTTTGTCCCTCAAGCCATTATTGGGCCGTTTATTACCCCAATTATGAAGCCGCATCAATTGAAATTTTGGATGTGCTTTGCTGATTTAACTCGGGCGGCGATTATACTTGTGATTGTGGTGAGTTACTTTTATGATTTTTCTCCTTTGGCACTCATCATTGGCGGTATGTTGCTGCATTCAGCGACTGGTGGTTCCTATGAACCAGCTTCGGTGTCCATTATTCCAAAGCTTGTGCATGAAGATGTGATACAAAAGGCGAATGCAACCATTCAATCAGCCAGTCATGTGGTCAGGCTTGTGACTGTGACGATTTGTGGTGTCATGATTGCATTTGTAGGGGTAGGATATACAATGGTTGTGATTATTCCTCTTTACCTCATGTCCGCTTTACTGGTTTTGCTGATTACATATAAAACGGAAGCGATCATGGATAAAGGAAAAAAAGGATTATCATACGGAAAACGATTAATAAGGGGATTTTCACTTGTAAAAAGTCATCATATTTTGTTTCCATTAGCCATTTTTTGTGTCTGCTCCAATTTTGCTGCGGCACCGTGGGAGGCATTGTCGGTTATTTATTTAACAGAAGATTTACATAGTGGACCAGTAGTATATTCATTCATCAAAGTGACCACGGCATTAGGTGCATTTTTGATGGGATTCGTTTTAACAAAGGTGAAAGTGAATCGATACGGTCTGTTGTTTATCGGGGCAGGGATCGTTGATGGAATTGCATTTTTCATTACAGGGATGAATGCCTTATTACCACTTGTGTTTATATCTGCATTTGCCTTAGGTGCAGCCATCAGTGCAGTCAATGTACCTGAACATACGATGATTCAATTGTCAGTAAAAGCGGAGGATCAGCCGCAAGTGTATGCGATTATTAACATGATCTCGTATTTAATGATACCGTTAGGCGCTCTCATTGGTGGTTATATGGCGACGTTATTCGGTTCAGGTTATGTCATTGCAGCAGGAGGACTGATAGAGGCTATTTCAGGTATATGCTTGCTCCTTTTCACGAATATTGGGAAGGTAGAGAGAGCAGATTTGACGATAGAACGGGACAAACCAAGCTTAAACGCCACATGATCATGGCATTTTTGAATCACGATGGGTTACAATGAGAACGAGAAAGAAATAGGATATCATTGAAAGGAGCAAGAACCATGGCGATAGCAGATGTCACCATCATTCCAATAGGCACTGATACACCAAGCGTGAGTGCTTATGTAGCAGACGTACAAAGACTGTTAGAGGGCTTTCAACAAGAAGGGAAAATCAAATATCAGCTCACACCAATGAATACTTTAATTGAAGGGGAGCTATCCGTTTTATTTGAGGTCATTCAGCGTATTCATGAAGCTCCATTTGAAAAGGGTTTACACCGAGTAGCAACCAATATCCGCATAGATGACAGAAGAGATCAAACGACCACCCTTTCAAGCAAATTAGAAAGCGTGAATAAACATTTGAATCAATAGAAAAAGCCTGCTGATTGCAGGCTTTTAGCGTGTAGACAAACCCTCGCATTCGTTGTCAGTCCTGCGTGCTGGTGCTCACGAATATCAAATTCGCTCCGCGCCAGTACTCGTCCTTCCTAGACTGCAAAAGGTTTTCTATCACGCTAAAAAGAAGACAAAGGGCTAAAATAAAGTTCATTTTAGCCCTTTGTCAACAATCTGAAAGCCTGCTGATTGCAGGCTTTTAATGTGCAGTTGGATAACCGCTATAGATGATGGTCATGACGGTAAACCATCCAAAAACAAAAAATGTGGCGCCAGCGAAAGCAATGGCCAGTACGTTCACTTTTTTGAGTGAGCGATAGATGCCGAGAGCGGCTAAAATCGTGACTAGACCAAAAATAATGACGAGCATCATATGAAAGTCCCCCTTTGTCATCAATCCCCTTGATTTCCTTTCTTTTCATTTTAACCGTTTTCATAAAGCTTGTCGAGTACATTCAAGTTGACGATTGTTTGAATTTTTATTGAATAGCCTTCATAATAAAAAAGAATGAAAAAAGTAGTAGGTGATGAAAATGAATTGGAGAAGAATGCCGCTAGGTTATGTGCAAGCGAACGCATATATTTGGAAAAATGAACAGGGAGAATGTTTAATTTTTGATCCAGGCGGCGAAGCGCAAAAGCTAATTTCTTATGTGAAAGAAAAACAGCTGAAACCTCTTGCTGTCTTATTGACACATGCCCATTTTGATCATATTGGTGCAGCAGATGAGGTGCGTCAAGAATGGGGAATTCCGCTTTATGTCCATGAAAAGGAAAAAGAATGGCTGACAAATGCTCAGCTAAACGGTTCAGCTCGACTAATTGGTAACGGAATTACGGTCAAAGAAGCTGAACAATTGATTACGTCAGAAGGACCTCTTCAAATTGGATCGTTTACATTAGAAATGTTCCACACACCAGGTCATTCACCTGGCAGTGTGTCTTACTATTCAGCGGAAGAGGGATTTGTGATTTCTGGTGATACTTTATTCCAAGGCGGTATCGGGAGAACTGATTTAACGGGTGGTAATCAAGACGTGCTACTTCAATCGATACATGACAAATTGTTGTCATTGCCAGAATCAACTCTTGTGTTAAGTGGACATGGCGAGGAAACAACTGTGCTTACAGAACAGGAGCAAAATCCGTTTATCAATGGGTTTTCTTTATAATCGCACGCACGAAAAAAGCATCTCTTTCAAAGGAGATGCTTTTTTCTATTAATGTCCGGTACCGGGAACCATGATGAAAATCGAATAATATGTAAATCCGGCAAAGAAAATCGTCAAGTACGCTCCGAAAATGTAAATATACATTCTTTCGGATAAATTCAAGTAGGATAAAAATACAAAAAGAACGGTTTGACCGAAGAACAGCAAGGATGCATCTTTCATATGTCCTAAATAGAACATGACAGCAAAAATACCCGTCCAAAACCCAAGAACGCGGAACATGCGATTCATTTCTTTCCCTCCCCTTAAAAAACCCCTTTGATTCATATTATAGCTGATGATCACTTGTTATGTAAACATTTACATTTTTGACAACGTGTGAACATTCATTCTTTCGTTAGAAAAAATTTTTTTGAAAAAGTGATGAAAAAGTGTTTATGCCTAAATTTATGAGGGTACTTAGTCCATAAGAGAAAAGGTTAACGACCTAAGGAGGAAGACTAATGAGTGACATTACTTTTTATTCATACCCAAGCTGCACGTCTTGCCGCAAAACAAAACATTGGTTAAAGGCGAATCAAATTGATTTTAAAGAGCGTCACCTTTTCAGAGAAACGCCAACACTAGACGAATTGAAAAAAATCCTTTCCTTAACAACAGAAGGAATGGATGAAATTTTAGCTACTCGAAGCCAAGCTTTTAAAAGCTTAAATTTAAATATTAATGATTTAAAAGTAAATGAGGTACTTCAGCTTCTCATTGAAAAACCAAAGCTGCTCCGGAGACCTATTATCATTGATGGAAATAAATTAGTGGTCGGCTATAATCCAGGAGAACTCATGAAAATTTCAAAAAAGAAAGCGATTCATCAATCGGTTTCCTAATCAAAAACGAAGATCAGCTGAATGATGTTTCAGCCGTCTTCGTTTTTGTGCTGAACTGGGCTAGCTGGGTTCGAACCAACGATCACGGAGTCAAAGTCCATTGCCTTACCACTTGGCTATAGCCCAATATGAAACGTGTAATGCTATTGTTCACCATCTGCGGTCATTTATACATAAAAAGTTGGTTGTCACTAGTTGTAAGTGAAAAAGGAGCGAACGACAGAAATGAAAAATGAAAAATCTGAGCAATTATATGAATTTATTCTTAAAGAAGCCCCTGTCATGACCGAAGAATGGCTGAAAACAAGAACAGAAGAAGGCTCATTATATTCCAAACATGCTTCAGAGGAGACAGAAAAGAAGCTGAAAGAACAAAACACAGCATTTATTCAAACGATTGCAGCAACGTTAGTCACGCTATCAGATAAAGTAGAAGACCATCTAAAAAAGTGGTCAGTTGATATTGCCCGCGATCGAGCTGTTCATGAAGTACCTTTATATGAAATCATCGGACAATTTAAGGTGTTCCGCCACATTTTTTGTTCCAGAATTGAGACCTTTACACAACAAACGGAGCTTGAAGTGACACTCAAAGATGTGTGCGATTGGAATCAGCATTTTCACGCAACATTTGATGACATGATTGCACGTTTATCAGAAGAGTATGACCGCGTGACAATCAATCAGCTTAATGCACAAAGAGAAATGATTCAAGAGCTTAGTGCGCCTGTTATTCCAGTTTCAAAAGAGATCGGTATTTTGCCGCTAATTGGCGAAATTGATACGTACAGGGCGAAAATCATTTTGGAATCAGTACTAGAACAGGCATCTAGACTGCGTCTAACCCATTTATTTATTGATATATCTGGCGTTCCTGTTGTTGATACGATGGTTGCGTATCAGCTGTTTAAAGTGGTTGATAGTGCGAAGTTGCTAGGAATTGAGACGATTATATCAGGCATTCGACCAGAAATCGCTCAAACTGTAGTGAAACTCGGCATTGATTTCTCAAAAGTAAATACTGAACACAGCCTTGCAAAAGCTTTAGAAAAAAGAGGCTTTCGTATCTTTGAAGAGCAGCAAGAAGCAACGTGAACCAAAAAATGTTACTAGTAAAAGTAACGGGTACGTTGACAAGGAGAAACAAGATAATGAGCATATGAATGAGATGACCAATTCGCATACAGATTTGGTCACTTTTTTTATCCATAAATCAGACACGAAAGGATATTCTTTATCTTCAAATCAGTAACCTATTAAGGAGGATTAAATTTGGAGACACCTCCTTGTAACAGATCATCCATAATGAAAGAACAAAATGAAATAATGATGATCATCAAAAAAGAGGTGCCAGTAGCACTTCTTTTTTATTTTCTCCTCTGAACGGAACCCGTTGTTGTAAAAGTCAAATTTTTTGATATGTCTTTCTGTTATTTATAGATGAAATACACCTCAAATTGAACATTTTTAACCCTCTTCAGTCATGAAAATCATGAAATACGTTTTTGTCAGGCACGTTCCACCATCATACAATATGGTCACTGAAAGGAGTGAACACACTTGTATGGTATTGAATATTTGGGGCAAGAGCTGCTAGAAGAGGCGTGCCGCATGAGAGCATCTGATGTGCATATTGTTCCGAGAGAAAAGGAAGCTTCAGTCTCTTTTCGTGTAGACGCTGACCTCATTCAGCAGCGGATCATTGACAAAAAGAGCGGAGAGCGGCTCATTGCTCATTTCAAATTTTTATCTTCTATGGATATTGGTGAAAGAAGGAGACCACAAAATGGATCATTGGCTGTGATGTTAAGACGCGGTCAAGTGTTTGTTCGGCTTTCTACATTACCGACTGTAAATGATGAAAGTTTAGTGATTCGGATTTTACCGCAGGATCATGTGCCGAAAACAAAGTATTTGTCACTGTTCCCGAAGGCTTCAGCGAGATTATTATCGTTTCTGAATCATTCGCATGGGCTCATTTTATTTACTGGACCAACAAATTCAGGGAAAACGACAACACTTTATTCATTGATCCAGTTTGCCAAAAAACATTTTAATCGAAATATTATTACCCTTGAAGATCCTGTGGAAACAAGAAATGAAGAAGTGCTGCAGGTTCAAGTAAATGAAAAAGCTGGTATCACGTATGCGGCAGGTTTACGCGCTATTTTAAGACATGATCCAGATATGATTGTGCTTGGAGAAATAAGAGATGCGGAAACAGCGAGAACAGCTATTAGAGCAGCTTTGACAGGTCATTTAGTCATGAGCACACTGCACGCAAAGAATGCAAAAGGAGCTCTTTATCGAATGCTCGAATTTGGTGTGACGATGAATGAACTCGAACAAACAATGGTTGCCATTGCTGCTCAGCGGTTAATCGAACTCGCATGTCCATTTTGCGGCGAAACGTGTGAGCTTTATTGCAAACTAAATCGGCCAGTCAGACGAACAAATGTATTTGAATTGCTTTACGGAAAGGAGCTTGGTGAGTGTATCAAAGAGGCAAAAGGTGAATACGCTCATTCGTCATACGAAACACTGCAAAGATTAATTCGGAAAGGAGTGGCACTCGGCTATTTATCAAAAAGCACATATCATCGATGGGTTTATGAAGAAGCGAGCCTCTAAAGCCTGGTCTAAAAAAGAACAAGCTGAATTCTTATCGAAACTGGCTCAATTGATTCAAGCCGGATATACATTGGTTGATGCACTAACGATGGTGAATATTCAATTATCAAAAAAACAGCAACAGCGTTTAACGCCAGGCATTCAGTGGCTGCTTGAAGGGGAGCCTTTTTACGTTGTGCTTGAGCGACTTCATTTTCAGCGGGAAGCCGTCGCTATTCTTTGTTTTTCAGAGAAACATGGCAGCCTAGCGCGAGCTCTTGAACAAAGCGCCCGTTTTTTAGAGAGAAAAATTATGCAGATAGACACATTCAAGCGCATGTTACGATATCCAATTTTTCTTATGTTTACGGTTTTTGTTGTGCTCATCATTGTTCAGCAAATGATCGTCCCTCAATTTTCTTTATTATATTCATCTATGAATACAAGCATGTCATGGCTGATTCAAGGAATGTTTGGCCTCTTTCAATTCCTACACGCTTTGCTGCTCATGATCGGTTGTATATGTATCTGTCTTTTTGGATATTATGAGCTTTTTTTTAAGAAAAAATCGACCCTTGAGAAACTGAAAGTCATCAGCAGGCTGCCGGTGGTATTTAAAGGGGTGCAGCTGATGCATACGTATCTTTTTTCCCTTCAGCTAAGCGGACTTCTTCAAGCTGGGTTATCGATTTACGAAAGTTTGCAAGCTTTTAAACAGCAGACCTATTTACCCTTCCTTCAAGAAATGTCTGAACAAATGATAGGAGAGTTAAGAAAAGGTGAGAGTATGGAACATCAAATAAGCCGGTCTCCTTTTTTCGAAAGGCATTTTGCGGCTGTCATTAAGCATGGGGAAGCAAGTGGGATGCTAGCAAGAGAAATGTACACATATAGTCAATTTCTTTTAGAGAATGCAGAATTGAAAATTGAAAAATGGGTTTCATGGCTGCAGCCTGTCATCTATGGCTTAACAGCATTTCTTATACTCATTGTGTATTTATCTATTCTTTTACCAATGTATCAACTAATGGAACAAGTGTGAAAAGGAGGACTAAAGCATGAATGATAAAGGATTTACACTGTTAGAAATGTTAATTGTTATGCTTGTGATCTCCATTCTTTTATTGATCACCATTCCAAATATCACTCGGCATCATCAAAGCATTCAAGCAAAGGGCTGTGAAGGGCTGAAATCAATGGTGAGTACACAGGTAATGGCATATGAATTAGAGCATGACGGCAAGACGCCATCTTTAGCTGAATTAGAAAAAGAAGGCTATGTCAAAAAAGGATTAACTTGTCCAAATGGAAAAGCAATTTTCATTCAAAACGGCGATGTGAAAAATGAATAAATCGCTTTTCCAGGAGAAAGGATTTACACTCATTGAGCAGCTCTTGATCGTCATGATTTTCTCTATCTTATTATCGATAATAGGTGGAAAAGTGCCCAATGTATTAGAAAGTGCTGAAGCAAAAAAGCAAGTGAACTTGCTAAAACAAGATCTTCAATTGGCATCTTATACTGCATTTATTAAAAAAACACGAGTAACTGTTGAGTTTCACCCGCCCAATGTATCTTATCAAGTCATCGAGCAGAATAGTGAGCAGATCATTGCTTCTAATCCACATAAAAAAGGCACCATCAAGCAATCCACATTTCAAAAAGGCCTTCACTTTAATAAAAACGGACATCCAAATAGCGGCGGTTCTCTCATTGTTCAATTTGGCAGTCAAATATATAAACTCACGATTTACTTAGGGAGCGGGCGGATTCATGTTCAGCAACAATAAAGGATTTAGTACGTTTGAGATGCTCTTTTCTTGCCACCTCTTTCTATTTGCTGCTCTTGTGCTCGTGCCATCCTTTGAAAAACTGACAATAGGGAAAGAAGAATTAAGAGCCAAACTGGAAGCTTATCAAATTTTACATGAGTATATGAATAAAGCTTTTATAGAAGGTCAAAAGAAAACAAGTACAAAGAAACGAGGCGAGATCACATATGAATTTATTTGGGGTCAGGAGAAGGGATGTGTTTCATACAAAGTACAAAAAAAGAAGACGATTTGCTTTCGACATTTGGAGCGATGAACAAGGCTTTACACTCGCTCAAGCAATATGGCAATTGCAGCTATTTTTGCTGCTTTCTTTTGGCTGCATGCTGCTTTTATCAATTGTTGAAAAAGCTCATCCGTTTGCAGAAATCAATAAGTTTTCACAATTGGAGTGGAAACAAACGGTCCTGCAATTAGAGGAGGATCTAAATTGTGCTGTCGCTGTAAGAGCGGTGAAAAATGGAACAGCTCTGGAGTATATTTCAAGTCAAGGGCGAGTGGTGACGATTGAGCCGTATCAAGAGATGCTTCGTAAACGAACGGATCAGGCAGGTCATCTTCCTTTATTACAAAAGGTGAAACAATTCCATGTAAGAACAAAAGAGCAAACCACCACTCTCCAAGTCACAGATGTATTTGGTCAAGTACATGAAGCTGTTTTTTTCACTTACAAAGGAGTGATTCCTAAAACGTGAAAAGAGAAGACGGGTTTATTTATCCTCACGTACTTGCTGTCATTCTTTTATTTTTATTGATTCTAGGCTCAATGACCATTGGGTTTCAAAAAGAGTTGAAAAGTGCAGAGCTCACAATTTCTTTTTATCAAAAACAGCAGTTATTTCGAATGGGTCTAAATGAAGCCGCAAATAAATTAAATCGGATTTGTGATCAGCGATTGAGCCCAATTGTCACAGAAGAAGGCCGAGTGACATTGAAGCGAATTGGGTGCGATCACAGAAAAAAGATAGTCCGCCTCTTGGTTAACATCGAAACAAATGGTGGTGTAACTGACGAGCGGGAACTAGAGATGAATAAGGAGACAGGAGAAATCAATCAATGGATCAGCACTTATTAGCGAGTGTATAAAACGATACTCTTCTTGGTAACACTTTAAGGAAGAAGAGGTGAGTGTTCGATGAAGACAAATGATTATGTAAAATATATGACGCAGGAAATTATTAAATATATGAATACACCACGTGACGAGCGGAAAGAACATAAACAGGAAAAAATGGAGACGAAACCACCATTTTCTCAGCGTTTATTCGGTGTTCTGCCTTTTGGCTTTTCAATGATGCTAAAAAAACGTCAACGTCATCGACAAAAGTAAAAAGCCGCCAGCAGGCGGTTTTTTTAATGCCATTTTAGCTGTATTCTTCGACAACAATGACTTTATTGACCTTGTTCGAGTAAGGGTTATAGGAAATGGTGACATATACCCCAAATTCTTTGGCCTGATCTTTCAACGTAATATGATATTGCTTCACGGATTCTTTCTCTCGGTGCCGATCCCACACTTTTTGTTTGAATAAAACATGTGCTAACGGATACCGTTTTTTTGCTTCTTTGACTGCCCTTGTTTCCCATTGATCTGAGGCAGCAGTGATTCCTTTTGCCTCCGCTACATGGGCGCTTTGGATCAAAGGGCTTAACAGTAAACTGAGCATGATCATGATTCTTCCATAATTCAACTAACATCACCTCACCAATTATTATCCTGACCAAATCCTGCACTTTTATGTAAATTTTTAAGAAGTACAAATGTCACAGAAAAAAATATTGAATATGGCGAAAGAATGAGAAAATGGAAGAATTTTCTCGGTAATGTTCTTGTTTAAGAACAAAATGGACTAATTTGACGTTTTGGATTTTATAGGTAATTCCTTATACTGAGTGTAATCGTTCTTTTTAAAGAACAATTGTTCAAGGAGTTGAAAGATTCAATGAAACAGCCGCTCTTTGTACTATTTTGTGCTATTTGTTTGATTTTCACTTCTTTTTTTATTACGTCTACTAATGCTTCTTTTAACGATGTTGAGCATTCGAATTTTGTCATGAAAACATGTGAAAATTTCGAAGAGACAGATCAGCATTGCCAGCCGAAGAAATGGGATAGAAGCCATTTGAAACTGATCGATCAAACGATTATTGAGGGGACAGTCTGTGCGCCTCAAAAGTTGAGCATGTCACTAAAAAATATTGGACAACCCATCGCGCACTCTGAATGGAAGTGGGAACTACATAAAGTAGAGAGTGTTCAGATGCCATTACAAGATGGCCATGTTATTGAAAAAGGTGCTATACAGTCCCTCTCCTCAGAAGAAACGACGACTGTCACGTCAGTTAAAGCAAAAACAAATGGAATCTATGTGTTTAAAATCTATTATCCTAAAGGGTTTGGTGGTTCTGAAAAGCCATTCTTAACGTCTCAACATATGCAGCTTTCGAATTGTCAAGAAAAGGCGTCCTAAGTAGGGGGTGCCTGCTGAATGAAACATGATATGTAAAGGGGAGAAAGGTATGAAAAAGTGGATGAAAATGTCTGGGAGTATTCTTTACGCGCTGGTCTTCACGATGATGATTGTGTGTATTATTGTCGTGTTGTCATCAAGGACAACAGGCGGAGATCCTCAGATCTTTGGTTATGAGTTCAAGCAAGTATTATCTGGATCAATGGAACCGGAATTTTCGACTGGTTCATTGATTGTCGTGAAACATGTCACCTCACCTGAAACACTCAAAAAAGGGGATATTATTACGTTTCAAACGAAGCAAGACCAATCCTTTGTGACTCACCGCATTGTTGGGGTGAAAGGAAAAGGAGTAAATAAAGCCTTTGAGACAAAAGGAGACCACAATATGTATCAAGACGGCACGCTCGTCAAAGCGAATCAAGTGACTGCGCAGTATACGGGAGTGAACATTCCTTATGCAGGAAAGCTTCTTTCGTATGCAGGAACTTCTGCTGGGACCGCTCTTTTGCTCATTATTCCAGGGGTGATGCTGCTTGTTTATTCAACCATTCATTTTGTTGGTGCTGCCAAACATCGAAGACATACGGCTGAGTTACATATGTCAGAGGAACAAGCATAAATTTTCGTTTGTAACCTAAATCAGGTTTCAATAAAACAATTTATTAGGGGGTTCAATCATGGCAATGAAAAAATCAATTCGTTTAGGTGTTTTATCGGGAGCATTAGGTCTTGCTTTAATTGGAGGGGGAACATGGGCTGCATTTAATGATGTAGAGACGGCAAATGCAGTCTACTCTACAGGAGAGCTGAATCTATCTGCAAAAGAGAATTCCGGCGCCATCAACCTTGCGAACATAAAACCCGGTGACCGTATAAAGAAGGAATTTAATTTTGAAAATAAAGGGTCTCTTGCAATTAATCAAGTCCTGATGAGTCTTGATTACAGCCAATTTCAAGATGGAACATCAGCGAAAAATGGCGGGAAGAATACAGCTGAAGAATTCCTCAGCCAATTTCAGGTGAGTGTTCTAACGGTTGGAGCCGAAGGTGGGAATGGATACCCGAAAAATATTATTTTAGACCATGCAAACCTGCTTGACCTGCATCTATTAACGTCAAAGCAGGATCAGACCGCATTTGAAAAGCTTCGTCATGCCGTCGATGAGAAGTTTTTACATGAAAGTGGTAAAATTAATGTTGCCACCGTTGATGGATCAACAGCTCCAGAGTATGACGGCATTCCAAAGAATCCGTTTGATTACGATAAAATGGAAATGATCATTGAATTTGTCAATGACCAGACGAAGGATAAAGCGGGTAACTATATCCAAAATAAATACCAAGGCGATGCGATTCAAGTTGATCTTTCCTTCGAAGCGACTCAGTGGAATGGTTTAACGATCAATCCGAAAAAGCATACGGATGAAAAAGGCTACGTGAAAGAAAACGAAAAAGCACACAGCGAAGATAAAAAATAAAGTCAGTCTTTAGACTGATAACAAGATCTGCATAGCAATTGGAGGAGTATGCGCTAAAATATGCGCATTACTCCTCTTCTTGCTTTTTTTTCCAGATTTGATAATCTAAAAATTCACGAAATTGCTTTTTCGAAACCCCTGATGTCATTGCATCTCGAACTAGTTTTTCCCATTCACTATCTAATTGACCATCGTATTCGGTTTCATCATTTTCGTTTAACAGTGTATGAACCGAGACGTCCAGAACAGCGGAGACTTTTTCAAGAAATTGAATGGAGGGGTTTGTTTGCAAGTTTCTTTCTATTGAACTTAAATAAGACTTCGCTACCCCAGCCTTTTCGGCCAGTTCTGATAGTGAGTAGCCTTTTTCATTGCGGTATTGTTTAATACGCTGGCCAATCAATGTCATCACCTTCCTTTCGATATTATAGCACATTCAGAAAGGTTTGATAGAATGACTTCTTGCCATAGGGGGAGACTCAGAGGACTTTTCGCGTGATTTGAGAAAATGACGGACTTCTTCTACTGTTAGTCCTGCTTTGCGCGCTTCGCGTAATAATTGAACCCATTCACTGTCTAATAACTTCGTTTTCTTTTCCATACAAATACCCTCCTAAAATACTGAATCATGTATTTCAGGCACTTAACGCATGAAATGGAAAAACACAGGTGATAAGACCTCATAGATTGCTTGCGTCATGTTTCCGCCCAATACAAACAGACAAACGTTGCTTTTGATTGATCGAAAATTTGATATCACATGAAAGGGAGGGAGACATGCTAAGTCAGCCTCCTCTTTTTTGCTGTAAGTAAAAAAGTCCGCCATTTTCAATCGTAAGACTGATTTTTGGTTCGTATAAAGTTTTAAGTGCTTGTCTTTCTATTTCATATTCTACAGATGTGTCTGAAGTCCCTTCATAAAATTGGTTTAAAAGTTCCGAGTCTTCTTTCCACTTTTGAACAGCTCTTACCGCCCAATCATCCGGCTCTTCATTGGCATAACGTTCCATCAGGCTGTAAAGCCGTTTGACGCCGCTCTCTGGCTTAATCATCGTACTCATTGTAAAGCAATAATCAGGAATTTGAGACGATAGCTCACACGCTTCCAGCTTCTCTTGAAATTGTTCGATGACTTCTCCGCGTATTAGATGAAGTCCAAGAGACAGCAGTTTATCTTTTTTACGGTCTGCCAGATAGGATATTTTTACATTGAGACCAAGCCACGGCTCCAGTGCGATCTGGCTGTTTGTGAGCGGTCTGACTTTTTCGTACAGCCGAATAAAACGGCCTTGCTGTTTCACAACCTCGAATATTTGGAATAAACGAGGGGAGCCGAAGTGGACAAATTCTCCTTCGACCGAGTCATCAGCTTTTTTTTGATCGGTGATCAAAGTCAATTGCCGTGGCTCAGGTACGCCTCCCGTTTTTTCGAGCCAATGCCAATAAAAAGGACGGTTCATGATCAATTTATCCATTTCGATTGTCAGCTGTACGGTCATGTGCCCTGCACTTTCTTCAAGTATGTCGCATTGATTTGCCTGAAAGAAACGGAGAAGAAATGTGTGAATCTCGCGCTGCTCCATTGGTCAACTCTCCTTTATGAACCTTGCTGTCTTTCTTCTAAAAGCGGTGTTTGTGCTTCTGTTAAATAGGAAGCAAATTGGGTTAATTTCTTTTTCATGTCTACGTCAGACTCGTGCTGGAAGAGAATTTGATGCAATTCTGTTTCAGCATCTTGGATATCAATTCGGGTTAAAATATCATCTAGATCGCCAATGACGTTTTCAAACAGCTGAATTTTTTCATATAAAAGTTTTAAAATATGTTCTTCGACTGTCCCGCTTGTTGCCATATTGTAAATGTGGACATCCCGCTCTTGACCGAGCCGGTGAATACGTCCAATTCTTTGTTCCAAGCGCATTGGGTTCCACGGAAGGTCGTAGTTGATGATTTGGTTGCAAAATTGAAGGTTGATCCCCTCGCCGCCTGCTTCTGTTGCGATGAGCACTTGCGCCCGCTCTCTAAATAAATCTTTCATCCAGTCTTTTTTACTACGTTTAAACCCGCCTCGAAAAGGAACCGAACTGATGCCGTTTTGCTGGAGAAACCATTGCAAATAAATTTGTGTCGCACGGTATTCAGTGAAGATAATGACTTTTTCATTTAATTGCTGAATGAGTTTAACGACTTCAAGTGCTTTAGAATTTTGTTCTACCTGGTTGATTTTCTCCATGATTTGCATCATAGCAGAAGCGCCTAGAATGTGTTTTTCCTCTTCTTGCATTTTTTTGATGGTCATATAGACGGCCTCACGGCTCGAACAGCATTCTCGTTCTAAGGTCATAATTGAAAACATGTGCTTCGTATAGGAAGGGTTTTCTTTTAACTTACAAATTTCATCATATAATGCTTGTTCTGTTGGGGAGAAATCAATAGAAATTGTCTTCACATGACGCTTTGACCACTCGATGCCAGTGTCTTGTCTCCGGTTCCGAATCATGACTTTATTGACTAACTGTTTTAACCGGTCATGGTCTTCAAGTTGAAGATCTTTTTTGGCAAAGAGGTCTTTAAATTGTGTTTCATTACCTAAATGGCCTGGCTTCAACAGCGAGACGAGATTAAAAATTTCTCCTATCCGATTTTGGATAGGTGTGGCTGTGAGCAGTAGGCAGAACTTTTTATTCAAATTTCTCACAAACTCATAGTTTTTCGTTTTATTGTTTTTCAGTTTGTGTGCTTCATCAATAATGACCATATCGTAGGAGATGGATAAGATCGTGTCTCGATGCGGCTGTCTTTTGGCTGTATCAATTGAGGAAACCACAACATCGCACTGCTCCCACACATAGCTCTTCTTTTGCTCGACAGCATCTATGTAAAATTTCGTCCGCAGTTCTTGTACCCATTGGGACACAAGGGAGGCGGGTACGAGAATGAGAATCTTTTTGGCAAGTCCGCGAATCATGTATTCTTTGATAATCAGTCCTGCTTCAACGGTTTTTCCAAGACCCACTTCATCTGCTAAAATGGCTTTCCCATTCATCTCTTCTACGACTCTTCTAGCGACTTCGAGCTGGTGTTTTAAAGGAGTAAATGCAGGCAGGTGCGCAGGTGCTTGCAGTCCTTCAAATGAATCAATGGCTGTCACTTTTTGTACCTGTGCTGCTAAACGGTACATATCCCAATTCGCCCAGGGACCGTCTGCTGTAAGCCGCTTTTGAAATTCACTTGCCCATTTTTGATCAAATATCGTTTGAATATTCAATGTGACCGCCTGCCTTTCTGGTAGAGTGATGATAAAATCGTTCTGTTTTTAAACGCTTCATTTTTTGATAGCGATTTAAAAGATGTTATATATCAATAAAAGCGAACGATAATGAATGATTATTTTAAAAATGTTAATGATTTTTCTGTTGCTCTTCATCCATTTCTAATGGTAGGATGTTGGTAAGTGATCTAGAGAATAAGTCACCCATTTTGATAGTATGTCCAATAAAGGTGAAGAATATGAGCGGATGATGGTATGGGGAGAGACCTAGCGGTTATTTTGCACTGACAGGCGCCGAAGGAGCAAGCTGAATTGGTTCAGTGAATCTCTCAGGCAAAAGTACTCTTACCGGACGCAACTCTGGAGAGTGTTTGCGCAGCGATTTTTAGCAAACCACCAAAGGGGAAAACGCACAATGATGTTGTGCTGTAAACTTTCAGGTGCAAGGACAGAGACTTCTTTTTGATAAAAGGGAGCGCTCTGTCCTTTTTTGCTGTGATTTTTTTCTGAAAATTCAGCTTGTGATGTGCACTGTAAGAAAAAAGGGGGAAACGATTGATGTTGAAACGAACACCGCTTTTTCATGCGTATGAAACGTTTGGCGCAAAAACCATTGACTTCGGGGGCTGGGAATTACCTGTCCAATTTTCTTCCATTAAAGAAGAACATGAAGCTGTTCGAACAAAAGCAGGGCTGTTTGACGTGTCTCACATGGGTGAGGTGGAAGTCACAGGTCAGGGAGCCCTTCCTTTTTTACAAAGGTTATTAACCAATGATCTGTCAAAGCTGACAGACGGTAAGGCACTATATACAGCCATGTGTTATGAAGATGGCGGAACGGTGGATGATCTGCTCGTCTACCAAAAAGAAAAGAACAACTATTTACTTGTGATCAATGCTTCAAATATTGAAAAAGATGTGGATTGGCTGCTTAAACATCAAGGTGAGGAAGACGTTTCGATTAAAAATGTCTCTGATCAAACCGCCTTGTTAGCCCTTCAAGGACCTCTTGCTGATGACATCATCAAAGATGTTGCGGATGAAGAGGTAACGTCATTGAAGCCATTTACGTTTTTATCAAAAGCAATCATTGCGCAAAAAGAGGTGCTTGTATCAAGAACCGGCTACACAGGAGAAGATGGCTTTGAAATCTACTGCCAGTCAGAAGATGCTGTTCACCTTTGGACCGCTTTATTAGAAGCCGGACAGCCGAAAGGACTGATCCCATGTGGACTCGGTGCACGTGACACCTTAAGATTTGAAGCAAGACTCCCGCTTTATGGCCAAGAGCTCACGAAGGATATTTCTCCTTTAGAAGGCGGCATTGGTTTTGCTGTTAAAACGGATAAAGAAGCAGATTTTATCGGAAAAGATGCACTTAAAAAACAAAAAGAAGAAGGACCAAAGCGAAAGCTTGTCGGGATTGAAATGATAGATAAGGGGATTCCGCGGACAGACTATCCAGTCTTCTCAGGAGATAAGCAGATTGGTTTAGTCACAACCGGTACACAATCTCCAACATTAAAGAAAAATATTGGGCTTGCCTTGATTGAAACATCAGAGGCGCAGCTTGGGACAGAAGTGGAAGTGCAAGTTCGCAAAAAACGTCTAAAAGCCAAAATTGTCGCCACACCATTTTATAAAAGAGCCAAATAACGAGGAGGAATAGAGGATGAAGCACAGGTATTTGCCGCAAACAGAGCAAGATCAAAAAGAAATGCTGGATGTCATCGGTGTTCAGTCAATTGATGAGCTTTTCTCAGATATCCCAGAGAAAGTCAGATTCAAAGGTGCGTACAACATTAAAGAAGCCGCATCAGAAACAGAGCTAGTGCGGGAATTGTCTCGTCTTGCTGCAAAAAATAAAGATACAGTGGCCTATGCCTCGTTTTTAGGTGCTGGTGTGTATGATCATTACCAGCCTGTGATTGTCGACCATGTGATTTCACGTTCTGAATTTTATACAGCGTACACACCTTATCAGCCTGAAATTTCTCAAGGTGAATTGCAAGCAATCTTTGAATTTCAAACAATGATTGCTGAGCTGACCGGTATGGATCTTGCCAACTCCTCGATGTATGATGGCGGAACGGCATTAGCTGAAGCGGCGATGCTGGCTGCAGGACATACAAAGAAGAAAAAGGTTGTGGTCTCTGAAACGGTTCATCCTGAATCAAGAGCGGTGCTGAAAACATATGCGAAAGGACAGCATATTGAAGTCGTCGAGGTACCTGCGCGAAAAGGTCAGACCGATCTAGCTGCATTAGAAGAAGCTGTCTGCGAGGAAACAGCAGCGGTCCTTGTACAATACCCAAACTTCTTCGGTGTTGTTGAACCGTTAAAAGACATTGAACCGATTGCACATAAAGGGAAAAGTTTATTCATCGTCTCAAGCAACCCGCTTGCACTTGGTTTACTGACACCTCCAGGAAAGCTTGGGGCAGATATTGTCGTTGGTGATGCGCAGCCATTTGGCATTCCAGCTGCATTTGGCGGACCTCATTGTGGATATTTTGCTGTGACGAAAAAATTAATGCGGAAAGTGCCGGGGCGTTTAGTCGGGCAAACAGAAGACGAGAACGGTGTGCGAGGATTTGTGCTGACCCTTCAAGCGCGCGAGCAGCATATCCGAAGAGACAAAGCGACTTCAAATATTTGTTCGAACCAAGCATTAAATGCGTTAGCCGCTTCTGTTGCGATGACGGCGCTTGGGAAAACAGGTATCAAAGACATTGCCTATCAAAACGTACAAAAGGCCCATTATGCCAAGACGCAGGCAGAAAAACATGGGTTACAGGCTGAAATAGAGGGCGCTCATTTTAATGAATTTGTGTTGAAACTGAATGAACCTGTGAAAGAAGCGAATGAGCGATTGCTTGAAAAAGGAATCATCGGTGGATATGACTTGGGACGGGATTATCCAGAGCTTCAGCAGCATATGCTTGTCGCTGTGACAGAACTAAGAACAAAAGAAGAAATTGATACGTTCATCAAGGAATTGGGGGATCGTCATGAATAAACAAGATCAGCCGCTTATTTTTGAATTATCCAAAGAAGGAAGAATTGGTTACAGCCTGCCTGATTTAGACGTACCTGAGGAGAAGCTCCCAGATTTATTTGATGAAGCGTATATCCGCCATGAAGATGCGGAGCTGCCAGAGGTTTCTGAACTGGATATTATGCGTCACTACACAGCATTATCTAGGCGTAATCACGGGGTCGATTCTGGCTTTTATCCTCTAGGCTCTTGTACGATGAAATATAATCCAAAGATTAACGAAAAGGTGGCACGTCTTGCAGGCTTCTCGCATGTGCATCCACTTCAAGAGGCAGACACTGTGCAAGGTGCATTGGAGTTGCTTTATGATTTAGGTGACCATTTAGAAGAAATTACAGGAATGGACGCCGTGACATTACAGCCTGCGGCAGGAGCACATGGCGAATGGACGGGGCTCATGATGATTCGTGCATACCATGAAGCAAGAGGAGATCTTAAACGAACAAAAGTCATCGTGCCTGATTCTGCTCATGGAACAAATCCCGCATCTGCAACCGTAGCTGGATTTGAAACGATTACGGTGGCATCTAATGAACATGGGCTTGTCGATTTAGACGACCTGCGCCGTGTTGTCAATGAAGAAACGGCGGCTCTCATGCTCACAAATCCAAATACACTTGGCCTTTTTGAAGAAAATATTTTAGAAATGGCTGAAATCGTCCACGGAGCAGGCGGGAAGCTCTATTATGATGGAGCGAACTTAAATGCCGTATTAAGCAGAGCAAGACCGGGGGATATGGGATTTGATGTGGTTCACTTAAATCTTCATAAAACCTTTACAGGTCCACACGGAGGAGGAGGCCCTGGTTCAGGTCCAGTTGGCGTGAAAAAGGATTTGATTCCATATTTGCCAAAGCCAGTGCTTGTGAAGAAAGAAGGTCGTTATTTCTTTGATTACGATCGTCCAGAATCCATCGGCCGTGTGAAACCGTTCTATGGGAACTTTGGTATCAATGTCAGAGCGTATGCGTATATCCGCTCTATGGGACCAGACGGCTTAAAGGCTGTAACTGATCATGCGGTGTTGAATGCAAACTATATGATGCGCCGCTTATGTGCTCATTATGATTTGCCATTTGACCGCCACTGTAAGCATGAATTTGTCCTTTCAGGTAAACGTCAAAAGAAACTAGGTGTGCGGACACTGGATATTGCCAAACGATTACTTGATTTTGGCTATCATCCGCCAACGATTTACTTCCCGCTCAATGTAGAGGAATGTATCATGATTGAACCAACTGAAACAGAATCAAAAGAAACCCTTGATGCATTTATTGAAGCGATGATTCAAATTGCAAAAGAAGCGGAAGAGAACCCAGAAATCGTACAGGAAGCACCACATACAACCGTTGTGAAACGAATGGATGAAACAAAGGCTGCACGGAATCCAGTGCTGGTTTTTGAAAGAAAATAAAAAGACTCATGGGGGGCAATAGCTCCCAGAGTCTTTTTTGTTAGTTCTTTGTTTTAATGCGGCCGCCCCATTTTTTAAAGCCGCCCTTTAAATTATAAATCTCACGACAGCCATTTTTACGTAACGTTTGAGCAGCCTTTCCGCTTCTCAAATTATTTTGGCAATAGAGATAAACAGGCTTGTCAGGGCGTATTTCATTTTTGCGCTGCTTTAATTGTGAAAGGGGAATGTTTCTTGCGCCTAAAATATGTCCACCTTCAAACTCATTTGGTTCTCTCACATCAATGAGTTGGGCTTTGCGGTAACCTTTGATAAATTCTGCTTCCGTCAGCGTTTTCATAATGCGCTGCTGATAAATGTAACTGCCGATGGAATAAAGAACGAAAAGTCCACAAAGTGAGAGGACGATATAGTTGAATATTGGCAATACGACTCGACTCCTTCTTGAGCATCAGCACAGTCACCTGTCTGATGGTACGTTTTAGACAAATACTATTATAGTAAAGCAAAAGAAACTTGTCATCATAAATGGTAAGAATTATTTTCAATTCCTTCCCTATTTGATAGACTGATGAAGAGAGAAAATCGGTGGTCACCACCGTCATCTAACGTTGACTACGTAAAAGAGAAGGGATTTTATATGCAAAAAGAGAAATGGTGTTTCATTGATACAGGAAACCAAGACCCTGCCTTTAACATGGCAATGGACGAAGCCTTGCTTTATTGGCATAGCGAGAAGCTGATCCCGCCTGTGATCCGTTTTTATGGTTGGAATCCAGCGACATTATCTGTTGGATATTTTCAACATGTTGAAAAAGAAATCAACATGGAAGCGGTTGAGCGCTATGGTCTTGGATTTGTTCGCAGGCCTACAGGAGGCCGCGGCGTTCTTCATGATCAGGAATTGACCTACAGTGTCATCGTGTCAGAAGAGCACCCAGAGATGCCGGCGACGGTGACAGAGGCATACCGCGTCATTTCAGAAGGGATTTTAGAGGGCTTTAAAGAACTGGGACTCGATGCGTATTTTGCTATTCCTCGTACAGAAAAAGAAAAAGAAAGCTTAAAAAATCCAAGATCGTCTGTATGTTTTGATGCGCCTTCATGGTACGAGCTTGTTGTAGAAGGCAGAAAAGTAGCAGGCAGTGCGCAAACAAGACAAAAAGGTGTGATCCTCCAGCATGGCTCGATTTTAATTGATCTTGATGAGGATAAATTGTTTGATTTATTTCTTTATCCAAACGATCGGGTGAGAGAGCGGATGCAGCGCAGCTTTAAAAACAAAGCGGTGGCGATCAATGAAATTTCAGATCGAACATGTACGATAGACGATGCGCGTGTTGCATTTAAACGAGGGTTTGAAAAAGGATTAAATATCGAGCTTGTGCCTTATGAGCTGACAGATGAAGAGTTGGCATTTGTTCATCACCTCGCCAAAACGAAATACGCCACAGATGATTGGAATTACAAGCGTTAAGACGAAGGACTCTTCTTGTTTTTTAATGAGCGATGGTGTAGAATTGTTATGATTATTAAGTAAAGGTGCATTTTGGAGGGGTTTTATGACTACACCTAGTATGGAAGATTATATTGAACAAATTTATATGCTGATAGAAGAAAAAGGATATGCAAGAGTATCTGATATTGCAGAAGCCCTCGCTGTCCATCCCTCCTCTGTAACAAAAATGGTTCAGAAGCTAGATAAAGATGAATACCTCATTTATGAGAAATATCGTGGTCTAATTTTAACCCCGAAAGGCAAAAAAATTGGAAAACGTCTCGTATACAGACATGAACTGCTAGAGCAATTTTTAAGAATCATTGGTGTAGATGAAGAGAAAATTTATGATGATGTAGAAGGTATTGAGCATCATCTCAGCTGGAACAGCATTGACCGTATTGGCGACCTCGTCCAATTCTTTGAAGAAAACGATGAGCGATCTGTTCAGCTGAAAGCGATTCAAAAGAAAAATGAACAAACAAATCAAGAATCTTAAGAAAAAGGACACCTGGCGATGGGTGTCCTTTTAAATTGTTGACAAAGGGGTAAAATGTACTTTATTTTAGCTCTTTGTCTTCTTTTCAGCGTGAAAGAAAACCTTTGCAGTCTAGGAAGGACGAGCATCGGAGCGGAGCGAATTTGACATTCGTAAGCACCGGAGCGCAGGACTGACACCGAATGCGATGGTTTGTCTACACGCTGAAAGGACACCTGGCGAAGGGTGTCCTTTTTGAATATAGTTCTAATGAAAGGCAATTGCTCCTACACTATTAATAGTGTGACAGAAAAGGGGGCTCCTTGATGAAGATAGATGGTGTGTTCTCAGGTGGAGGCATTAAGGGTGCAGCACTTGCAGGCGCCTATGAAGCGCTTGAAGCAAGAGGGTTTCAATTTGTCCGTCTCGCTGGAACAAGTGCGGGAGCGATCATTGCTTCACTCATCGCAGCGGGTTTTACGAGTCAGGAGATTCGGGAGCTGTTAGACGAAATGGATGAGCATCAATTGCTTGATCGAAGGTGTCAATTCATCCCGTTTAAAATGCTCAGGTGGGTGTCTATTTATTGGCGTCTTGGCCTTTACAAAGGTGACCGTCTAGAAAAATGGCTGACAGACGTGTTAAAACGAAAAGGCGTCACCGTATTCGGGGATCTGAAAAAAGATACGCTCAAAATCGTCGCTTCTGATTTAACAAATGGCAAAATCCTTGTCCTTCCAGATGACCTTCCTTCCTATGGATTAAATCCAGAACGGTTTTCTGTTGCCAGAGCCATTCGGATGAGCTGCAGTCTGCCGTATTTTTTCGAACCTGTCAAACTGAGGTCTTCAAAAGGAATTTGTACCATAGTGGATGGCGGCGTGCTCAGCAACTTTCCGATTTGGCTTTTTGCTGAAGAGAAAAAAAGACCGTTTGTCGGTGTCACATTAACCCCAAACGAAAAAGAACGCCCTCAACATTCCATCCGCAATGCGTTTGAACTGTTTGGCGCTCTATTTGAAACGATGCGTGGTGCTCATGACGAAAGACATATTGCCACAAAACACGAACGTCATATTATTTTTATTCCTGTAGAACACGTCATTGCCACTGATTTTCAGCTGATGACAGAAAAGAAAAGGGCGCTCGTCGATCTAGGCAGACAGAAGGCCGAGCAATTTTTAAAGAGCTGGACATTTTAAAATAAGGCGCGATTTTTCTTTTTGTTTTTCTTGCCTTCAATGACTGTCAAATGTGTTTGGCTTTTCTTTTTGAGAAGGACGGGCTTCGACTTGTGGTCAGTCGGCACGCTTCGCAAATGAGTGACCCGGTTTTTCATCTGGCTTTTCGTTTTTGGTTTAGGCTGCTGGTAGCGACGTTTTGATTGTTTGACTGCTTTACGATAAAGATTTCCTTCTGTTCCAGTTCTTCGATTCATCAGCCATCTAAATAAGAAAAATAGAACCGCTCCAACGATCACAACTGATAGCAGCATTGTAAAGAGTCTGCTTGGATTCGTTGTGAGTAAATACACAAATCCCAAAACACCTAAAGCGAAAATAATGGTAAAAGCAGGATGTACTCGGCGATTCATAACTGTCCACCTCCGAAAGAATTTACCGGATTTATAAACTAGATCACTTGATGAGCAGAATCTGATGCTTGTTTCGCAGATGCTTCCTCTAAACGAAGAAGTTCATTAAAACTTGCAATGGCTACCTCGACTTGATCATCAGAGGGTTCTTTTGTTGTGAGCAATTGCAGCCAAAGGCCAGGATAGCCAAGCACTTTAAGCACTGGCACGTCACGGAGTTTGTTTGTGAGCTGAAGCACTTCAAATGAAATGCCCAGAACAACCGGAATAAGCGCCAAGCGATTCAGAACTCTCACCCATAAAGGATCTGTCGGTACGAGTAAATAGACGAACATGCCGACAATGACAGTGAATAAAATAAAGCTGCTGCCGCATCGATAATGCAGGCGAGATTGGCTTTGGACATTTTCCACTGTGATGTCAAGATTCTGTTCATAGCAGTTTATGACTTTATGTTCTGCCCCATGATATTGAAATACCCTTTTAATTAAAGGGGTCATGGAAATAAAGTAAATATAGCCTAATAACAGGATCAATTTAAAGAATGTTTCCACTGCAATTTGTGCGAAGTTTCCAGAAAACACCGGACGCACAAGTTCAGCTAAAAAGACAGGCACTAAAGTAAAGACAAATTTACTAAAAAGAAGAGAGAGAACTCCGATCACAGCAATGCCAAAGATCATTGATAATTTCGAGCTTTTTTGTTCTTTTTCAAGAGAATGATCTTCAGAAGGATCTAAGTCATAGCGCTCGCTGGAGAAGTTTAAGTGCTTACTGCCGTTTGCGCTTGCTTCAACAAGTGCAGCAACACCCCTGACAAAAGGGATTTTCTTAAGAAAGGCGGTTCGTTTATTGGAGGTCCGGGGAAGCTTTAAAAACTCAATCGACTCATCCTTACGCCGAATCGCTGTCACATAGTTCATTTTACCTCCGAACATGACACCTTCCACAACTGCCTGCCCTCCATATGCTGGAGGTTTTGTTTGATTGGACATATTTCATCAACCTGCCTGTTTCCTGTAATTTACATGCATTTCCTTATACCTTTATTGTACAGGAAAAGAGGGGAAATCACTAGCTCACAGGTCGATTATCTACTAGAATTCTATCTACCTCTTTTTAGCCAGTATACCCTGTTATAAAAATTTTACACTCTCGCACGGAAATCCTTTTTTTTCATGACATTTTGGACATACTACTTGCTGGAGGTGTTTATATGAAACGTGATGAAAAGAAAAACCAAGAAGAAAAAAATCAATCAGTACAAACGTCTTCAATGGTGGCAAGGGCAGCAGCCACAGGTTTTGTCGGCGGAGTTTTTTGGGGCTTTATCGGATTTCTGACCCATATGTTTCATTTTTCAGAGGTGAGTCCAAATATGCTGTTGCAGCCATTTGTGCTTGGTGAATGGAAAAAAGGCGGACTTGGTACATTTATGAGTATTGTACTTTTAGGGATTTTATCTATTGGGGCAGCCTTTATTTATTATGGACTGCTCAAACGGATAAAAGGTTTTTGGATGGGGCTGATCTATGGCGCGATTTTATGGCTGCTTGTTTTTTATGTATTTAATCCTATATTCCCCGATGTGAAGCAAGTGCAAGATTTGCAGCAAAGCACCATTGTGACGACATTTTGCCTATATATTTTATATGGCATGTTTGTCGGATACAGTATTTCATTTGAATATAATGAATTAACGAGTCAGAAGCTTGCAAGGGCACTCGGGAAAAAGACAGAATAAAGTGTAAATCCACCATTCATATGATAAAATTATTTTTGGAAACGAAAGGTTTCTAAGGAAAAAGAAACAGACATCGATATAGAGTGAATTAGGGTGAAGGAGTGGTCATATGCCTCATTTTCTAGTGCTGAATGGGCCCAACTTAAATAGGCTCGGCAAGAGAGAGCCAGGAGTTTATGGAAGTAAAACATTAACAGATTTAGAAACGGATTTGTTTCAGTTTGCAGAAAGAGCAAATATTCAATTGACGTTCTTTCAATCGAATCACGAGGGAGATTTGGTCGATGCGCTCCATGAAGCAGAAGACCAGTACGATGGCGTCGTGTTTAACCCGGGTGCTTTTACCCACTATAGCTATGCACTGAGAGATGCCATTGCAAGTATTACGTTACCTGTCATCGAAGTACATATCACAAATGTTCATAAGAGAGAGGAATTCCGCCATCATTCGGTTCTTGCTCCAGTATGCCAAGGTCAAATCGTTGGACTCGGTTTAGAAGGATATAAATTGGCGATTCGTTATTTAGTCAGTGAAGGGGGAGCAGTATCATGAAACTTGAAAAACTAAGAAAACTTTTAGCTGAATTAGACATAGATGGTTTAGTGATTACGAGCAGCTTTAATTTACATTATATGACGAGTTTTACTGGATCAGCCGGTCTTGCCATCGTTTCAAAGGATCGTGCCGCCTTTATTACGGATTTTCGTTACACAGAGCAAGCCAAGGATCAAGTAAAGGGCTATGACATCATTGAACATAAAGGAAACATTGTGGAAACTGCTGTCCAAACGGCAAACGAATTTGGGGTGAAACGTCTTGGTTTTGAACAAAACCATATGACATTTGCCACCTACCAGCAGTACTCGGGGAAAGCAAGCGGTATCGAGCTTGTTCCAGTCTCAGAATCAGTTGAAAAGTTGCGCTTGATTAAGTCTAATGAAGAGATTAAGATATTAGAGGAAGCTGCGAAGATTGCAGATCGTGCCTTTGATCATATTCTCACGTACATCAAGCCGGGCCTGACAGAAATTGCGGTCATGAACGAGCTTGAATTTTTCATGAGAAAAGAAGGGGCAGAAGGATCTTCATTCGATATGATTGTTGCCTCTGGCGTTCGTTCAAGCCTGCCACACGGGAGAGCGAGCGAAAAGGTGATTGAATCTGGCGACTTGGTGACACTGGATTTCGGTGCCTATTATAAAGGCTATTGTTCAGACATGACTAGAACCATTGCTGTAGGAACACCAAGCGACAAATTAAAGGAAATTTATCATATCGTATTAGAAGCAGAAAACGCTGGTGTGGATAAAATCAAGCCAGGCTTAACAGGAAAAGAAGCTGATCGCATCACACGAGACATCATTGAAAAGTATGGCTACGGTCAATACTTCGGGCATTCGACTGGACATGGTCTTGGTATGGAAGTACATGAAGCACCTGGCCTTTCCTCGCGCTCAGATGTCGTGTTAGAAGAGGGAATGGTTGTGACAGTTGAACCAGGCATTTACTTGCCGGATGTCGGCGGCGTGAGAATTGAGGATGATATTGTCCTGACAGCTGACGGCAATAAACGATTGACCCACTCACCGAAAGAACTTATCATATTATGATGGTGAAATGTAGGAGGATGACAAAATGATTTCAGTAAACGATTTTCGTACAGGCCTGACAATTGAAGTGGACGGCGGTATTTGGCGTGTAGTGGATTTCCAACACGTAAAACCAGGAAAAGGCGCAGCGTTTGTCCGTTCGAAACTGCGTAACCTGCGTACAGGTGCGATTCAAGAGAAAACATTCCGTGCAGGTGAAAAAGTAGCGAAAGCTCAAATTGAAACAAAAACAATGCAATATTTATATGCAAATGGCGATCAGCATGTATTCATGGATACAAGCTCATACGAACAACTTGAACTAAGCGAAGCGCAAATCAAAGATGAGCTGAAATATTTGCTTGAAAATATGTCGGTTCAAATCGTCATGTACGGTGATGAAACACTTGGAGTAGAACTTCCAAACACTGTAGAACTAGAAGTAGTAGAAACAGAGCCTGGTATTAAAGGCGATACAACATCAGGTGGATCAAAACCTGCAAAAACAGAAACTGGTTTAATCGTGAACGTTCCTTTCTTTGTGAACCAAGGTGATAAACTAGTGATCAATACATCTGACGGTTCATACGTTTCAAGAGCGTAATGAACAGAGAGACTGTAAACCTCGTGTTTACAGTCTTTTTTTATTTGAAAAATAGGACGCCTCGTTATGACACCCCTTACTCTATTCTCTCATCCATCTCTCTTCCTTTTGAAAAACAAGACTACTTCTAGCTAGTGAAGCATATAGTGTAAAAAAAGCTGGAGGTTCTATATGAAACAATTTCTCCCGGGTATACACCCATCAGTCGCTGCCATGGCTGGGATGAGGTTTTTATCTGCCGCGATTGAACTGACGGCCGCCATCCTCATTTTAGTGACAAATGATGTGCGTAAAGCGGTTGTCATCAATAGTATATTAGCGATTATCGGGCCGCTCATTTTTATTATCACGATGACGATTGGAATCTATCAAATTGCAGGGCAGTTATCCTATGCGAAGCTTGTGTTTATTTTCATTGGTGTCGTATTTATTCTTGTTGGAATTTATAAGTGAAATGGCTTGGCATAATTAACGGCATGCATCATACATTTTAGAGAAGAAAAAAAGGAGGGGAATTCGTTGCGGAGTTTGTTGGATATTCTCCCGCACTCAATTGGACAAGAACTCAGCATGTTAAAAGAAGCAGAGTGGGCGCAAATAGAAGAAATCCGCATTCGCACCGATCGCCCAATTGAGCTGATGCAAGGAGGAAAACCCCGCTTTCTTTCCTATCATACAACAGGTGAAGATGCGGCTCAGCTATTAGGCAGGCTCAGTAATTACAGCATGTACACACTTGAGGAAGAGTTAAAACAGGGCTATATCACCATATCTGGCGGACATCGGGTTGGGCTTGCTGGAAAGGTCATCGTCGAAAATGGATTCGTCAAAGGCTTAAGAGATATTTCTTCATTTAATATTCGCATCGCAAAAGAGAAGATCGGAATTGCTCTGCCGTTTCTCCCTTATTTATATGAAAAACATTGGTGTAACACACTGATTATAGGTCCGCCGCAAACCGGGAAAACGACATTGCTGCGTGATCTAGCACGTCTTGTCAGTACAGGAACAACAACCATTTCTCCTAGAAAAACAGGGATTGTAGATGAACGATCTGAAATCGCAGGTTGTATAAGAGGAGTGCCGCAGCATTCTTTTGGGCACCGGATTGATGTACTTGATGCGTGCCCAAAGGCTGAAGGGTTAATGATGATGATCAGGTCCATGAGCCCAGAAGTCATCATTGTCGATGAAATCGGAAAAAGTGAAGATGTACAGGCACTGCTAGAAGCAATCCATGCTGGAGTCACCATTATCGTCTCAGCTCATGGGTATTCTCTTGAAGACTTATCTAAACGGCCATCATTTGAACCGTTATGGCAGCTTCGTGTGTTTGATCGATATGTGGAATTAAATAGAGAAAAAGGGCCTGGCACGATCGGACGGATATTTGACCAAGAGGGACAAGAGCTGAAGAGGAGGCGGGGAGTGGACGTATGTTAAAGCTTATTGGTGCTATTTTCATTGTTGCGGCTACGACATGGGGAGGATTCGAGTTTGCGAAGCGGTACAGTGATCGGCCAAAGCAAATCCGCCAGCTCCGGTTTGCACTCCAATCTCTTGAAGCTGAAATTATGTATGGTCAAACACCTTTAGCTAGAGCCGCTGACCAAATTGCGTCCCAAGTAGGACCGCCTGTGAATCGGCTATTTGAACAATTTGCAGAAAAACTCAACGTTGGAACCTTTTCTGCGAGGCATGCATGGAATGAAAGTCTAGAGGATGTATGGAAAAAAACCGTATTAAAAAAAGGCGAATATGAGGCGCTGAAGCACTTTGGAGAAACCCTTGGTCAGCATGATGTGACGGCTCAGCAAAAATATATCAAGCTAGCTTTAGGCCATTTGGAATCAGAGGAAAAAGAAGCTGAAGTTGCCCAAGCGAAAAATGAAAAAATGGTGAGAAGTCTTGGTTTTCTAAGTGGGTTACTACTGATTCTGTTATTGATGTGAGAAGAAGGGAGTCGAGAGCATGGGCGTTGATGTAAACGTCATTTTCCAAATTGCGGGAGTGGGTATCGTCGTGGCTTTTCTCCATACGATTTTAGATCAAATGGGGAAAAAAGAGTACGCACAGTGGGTGACACTGCTTGGATTTATCTACATTTTATTTATGGTTGCTACCATTGTGGATGATTTGTTTAAGAAGATTAAAGCCGTATTTCTATTTCAAGGATAGGGGAGGGCTTACAAATCGAAATTATTCAAATTGTTGGACTTGGTTTAATCGCTACTTTTCTAGCATTAATCGTCAAAGAACAAAAGCCAACCTTCGCCTTTATGCTTGTTGTGTTTACTGGGTGTGTCATTTTCCTTTATTTAATCGATCAAATCTATGCCATTATCTCCATGATTGAAAAAATTGCAGCAAGTGCAGGCGTCAATATGAAATACGTTGAAACCATTTTGAAAATCATTGGCATTGCCTATATTGCAGAATTTGGTGCCCAGCTCACAAAGGATGCTGGACAAGGCGCCATCGCTTCAAAAATAGAGCTTGGCGGCAAAATTCTTATTTTGGTCATGGCGGTACCGATTTTAACGGTCATCATTGAGACGATCCTAGGTATGATCCCGTCCATGACTTGATGGAAAAGAGGTGATGATGATGAAACGGGTGACAGCTGTGCTAGGGTTTATGATGTTCTTTTGGATGATCGTTCCGTATGCAGGTGCAGAAGAAAGTGTGCCTTTATCAAGTGAAGAACCGGTCGCAGAAGAAGTTGCGGGTGGACAGGCTGATGCCTTAGAGCTTCATTCTATCAGTGACTTTTGGGAAACGATATTGGACGAGTATGGCGGCTTTCTGCCTGAAAGCCAAAAAGGTACAGTGAAGGAAATGATCGATGGCGATAAAGAGCTGTCTCCCCAAACGTGGCTGAAGGCTTTTGTTCATTATCTGTTTCATGAGCTGATTGCCAATGGAAAGCTCTTAGGTACACTTATATTACTCACCATCTTTTGTTCGCTTTTGCAGCTTTTGCAAAATGCGTTTGAACAAAGCACTGTTAGTAAAGTTGCATACGCTCTTGTTTATATGGTGCTTATCATTATTGCATTAAACAGTTTTCATGTTGCGATCTCTTATGCAACAGAAGCCATTCAAACGATGACTAGTTTTATTCTTGCTCTTATTCCTCTTTTATTAGCACTTATTGCCTCATCAGGCGGGCTTGTCTCAGCCGGATTCTTTCATCCTGTGATTTTGTTTTTAATGAACACGAGCGGTGTTTTTATTCAATATGTCGTTCTTCCGCTCATCTTTTTATCAGCGATCTTGAGCATCGTCAGTACATTGACCGAACAATACAAAGTGACCCAGCTGGCCCAGCTGTTAAGAAATGTCGCCATTGGCGGGCTCGCTGTTTTTTTAACTGTATTCCTCGGCGTCATTTCAGTACAGGGGGCATCTGCTGCTATCACTGATGGCATCGCTCTTCGCACAGCCAAGTTTATTACCGGAAATTTCATCCCTGTCCTTGGCAGAATGTTTACTGATGCGACAGATACCGTTATCAGCGCCTCTGTGCTGCTGAAAAATACGGTTGGCCTTGTAGGCGTTGCCATTTTGATTTCAATTGCGGCTTTCCCAGCGATTAAAGTGCTGTCGCTCGCTCTGATTTATAAATTGGCCGCTGCGATTCTTCAGCCTTTAGGGGGCGGGCCGATTATTAGCTGCCTTGATGTCATTTCAAAAAGTGTTCTTTATATATTTGCTGCATTAGCTGTTGTATCGCTTATGTTCTTTTTAAGCATTACCGTTATCATCACAGCTGGCAACCTCACCATGATGATGAAGTAAGGAGGGGACACCATTTGAGTTTTCTCACAGAATGGATCACAAGTATTATCCTATTTATTTTATTTGCGATTGTGATTGATCTTTTGCTTCCCAATTCAAGCATGCAGAAGTATGCAAAAATGGTCGTCAGCTTACTGTTAATTGTGGTGATGCTCAATCCGATTTTTGCGTTATTCCGGGCAGATCCTGACCAAATTTTCTCAGAAATCATGAAAGGGAAGGACCAAGCGCAATCAGAAGAAATAAAAAATCAGATGAATTTAGAAAAAAAAGAAATACAAGCTTCACAGCGTGCATATATTTTAAAGCAAATGGCTGTCCAACTAGAAAAAAGCGCAAAGGAGCCACTGGAGAAGGAGAGCTATGAAATGAAACACGTAGAAGTGTTGGCAGATGAGGAGCACCTTGATCAGAATATGGAGGCAGATCAATTTCGCATCAAAGCAGTCCTTGTCCCGCTCACAGGTGATGCTGTAGAAATGGTGGCAAAGGTCGACATTGATCTCTCCAGGCAAAAGGAGGAAAGCGCCGGGGCGTCAGCAAAAGAGATGGCGAGGGTGAAAGAGACGCTTGCAGATGTATGGAATACACGGCCTGAACACATTGCGCTGAACATTGAGGGAGGTGACGCAGCAGATCATGAATAACAAAGACTGGAGACAAAAACTGAAATCAATGTTCCAAGCACCTGAAAAAGGTGAAGGGAAACCAAAATTAACGAAGCACCATTACTTACTGCTTGTCTTCATCATCGGCGTGTCATTCATGTTAGTCAGTCAGATTCTGTCACCGCCATCAAGCAAACAAGAGGCTGCTGTTCCTGCGTCTAAAAAAACATCCTCAGAAGAGCAGGCGGTGTTCAAACCATCCTCTTCAGGTAAGTCAAACAACTCGATAGAGGATGTTGAACAAGAATACGAAAATCAGCTGAAAGAGATTTTAGAAACGATCATTGGTGTTGAGGATGTTTCCATTGTGGTAAATGTAGACGCAACTTCTTTAAAAGTGTTTGAAAAAAACAAATCCAATAAAAGCACTACGACCGAGGAAACAGACAAAGAAGGCGGCGTGCGAAGTGTCACGGATCAAACAAAAGAAGAAGAGATTGTCATTATTAAAAATGGAAATGAAGAAACACCTGTTGTTGTCCAAACGAAAAAGCCAGATATTCGAGGTGTCCTCGTTGTTGCTCAAGGAGTAGACAACGTTCAAATAAAGAAAACCATCATTGAAGCGGTTACACGAGTGCTTGATGTACCGAGCCATAGAGTGGCTGTTGCCCCTAAAAAAATCAAGGAGGATTCGGAATGATGTTAAAAAAACAAACGGTTTGGCTATTAACGATGCTAAGTTTAGTTGTCGTATTAAGTGTGTACTATATCATGTCTCCACAAGGTGAGAATGCTGTGACAGTAGAAGATACAAAATCAAAAGGAATGGAAGAGAAAAAGGCTGAGCCAGAAAAAGGGACTGACAAAGGAACCGAAAAGAACGCAGAAGAGAAATCAACTGACAAAGAAACCAATGCGAAACAAGAAGATGTTGAAACAAGTGGAGAAGAAGGAAAGGCTGTTTCAGAGCAGACCGACGATGAACTTTTCACAACCTACAGACTTGAACTGGAAGATAAGCGCAGCAAGCAGCGTGAAGAGTATAACGAAATCGTGTCTAGCGATGATGCAACAGCGCAAGAGAAAAGTGAAGCTTATGATCAAATGACAGCACTTAGTGAGGCTGAAGGAACAGAGCGTCAGCTGGAGACATTAATCAAAACAAAAGGATATAAAGATGCGCTCGTCAGTGCAGAAGGAGATAAAGTAAACATCACGGTTCGTTCTGATAAAAAATCAAAGTCCCAAGCAGCAGATATTATTGATTTGGTCACAAAAGAAATGAGAGGGCTTGATAACGTAGCCGTCACTTTTGAGCCATCGAATCAATAAAAAATGCACAAGCGCCCTTTTCTGAAAAGGGCGTTTTTTCATGCGGGTTGACGCCCTTTTTCAGATGCTTGCGCAAGGTGTCTCATCACATTAATAGTTGAATTCAACGAAATCCTCCTGTAAGATGGTTATAGTATGTACTTTTAGTACTAGCCTATAAAAAAAGATAAATCCATACATAGGGGTGCAAATCCATGTTAAAAATTGAAGAGATTCATGAACTAATTAAATTAATTGACGAATCAACAATTGATGAATTTACGTACGAAAATGAAGGTGCAAAAATCAAGTTAAAGAAAAATAAAGAAGTCGTTCAGCAAGTTGCGGCACAAGCACCAGTGGCTCCTGTCCAAGCAGCTCCAGCTCAACAAGCTCCTAAAGCACAAGCTCCAGCTCAGACCGAAGCCCCTGCACAAGAGAAAGCCGCGTCTGAAAACCTGCATAAAATCACATCCCCAATGGTTGGCACATTTTACGCTTCTTCTTCACCAGAAGCAGATCCATATGTGACAACAGGTTCTAAAGTGAAGGAAAACTCAGTTGTATGTATCGTTGAAGCGATGAAACTGTTTAATGAAATCGAAGCAGAAGTAAAAGGCGAAATCGTCGAAGTATTAGCTGAAAACGGTCAGCTTGTAGAATTCGGACAACCCCTCTTTCTAGTGAAAGCAGAGTAAGGAGTACGATCATGATTAAAAAGCTATTAATTGCAAACAGAGGAGAAATCGCAGTTAGAATCATCCGTGCTTGTAAAGAGCTTGGAATTGAAACAGTTGCGGTATTTTCTGAAGCGGATCGTGATGCGCTGCATGTTCAAATGGCTGATGAAGCATATTGCATCGGACCGACTGCTTCAAAAGATAGTTATTTAAATGTGACAAATATTGTCAGTGTGGCAAAACTAACAGGTACAGATGCCATCCATCCAGGATATGGTTTCCTTGCTGAAAATGCAGACTTTGCAGAGCTTTGCGAGGAATGTAATGTCATCTTTGTTGGACCAACTGCGTCAGCAATTTCCAAAATGGGAACGAAAGATGTGGCAAGAGAAACAATGAAGCAAGCTGGAGTTCCAATTGTCCCTGGTTCTCAAGGAATTGTAAAAGATCTTGATGATGCTGTTTCAACAGCAGCTGGTATTGGGTATCCTGTCATTATTAAAGCAACTGCAGGCGGCGGTGGTAAAGGTATCCGTGTGGCTCGCACAGAAGAAGAGCTCATTAACGGTGTCACCATCACGCAGCAGGAAGCAGCACAAAACTTCGGGAACCCAGGTGTCTATTTGGAGAAATTCATTGAAGACTTTAGACACGTTGAAATTCAAGTCCTTGCTGATCAGCATGGGAATACCATTCACTTAGGTGAACGTGATTGTTCTATCCAAAGAAGAATGCAAAAGCTTCTGGAAGAAACGCCATCACCTGCACTAAATGCAGATATTCGTGAGCAAATGGGTGAAGCTGCCGTAAAAGCAGCCGAAGCTGTTGAATACACAGGTGCCGGAACGGTTGAATTCATTTACGATTATAATGAAGAGAAGTTTTACTTCATGGAAATGAATACACGTATCCAAGTAGAGCATCCTGTAACGGAAATGGTCACTGGTGTTGATTTGATCAAAGAACAGATCAAAGTAGCTTCAGGTGAAAAGCTTTCCCTTACGCAAGAGGATGTCGTATACGAAGGCTGGGCGATTGAATGTCGTATTAACGCAGAGAACCCTGAGAAAAATTTCATGCCTTCTGCTGGTGAAATTAAAATGTACCTTCCGCCAGGCGGTTTAGGAGTACGTATTGATTCTGCCGCTTATCCTGGTTATGTGATTCCGCCATATTACGATAGTATGATTGCGAAAGTGATCACATATGGTAAAACGAGAGAAGAAGCAATAGCAAGAATGAAACGTGCGCTTCAAGAATTCGTCATTGAAGGAGTCTACACAACGATTCCATTCCACCTCAGATTACTAGAGCACGAAACATTTGTGAGCGGTAATTTTAATACGAAGTTTTTAGAAACGTATCAAATTATGAAATAATAACAGCTTTCGGAGGTGAATGATCGTGTCAGAAAACAATTTGCTTGAAATGAACCTTGATGAAGATCAATTGGGAAAAGTGCAAATTGCGCCAGAAGTGATTGAAGTCATTGCTGGGATCGCTGCATCAGAGGTCGAAGGAATTGCGGAAATGCGCGGCAACTTCGCTGCTGATGTGGCAGAACGCTTTGGGAAGAAAAATCACCGTAAAGGTGTGAAAGTAGATGTCTCTGATGAAGGCATCACAATTGATGTGTATTGTGTGGTTGAATTTGGCCTATCCATTCCAAAGGTATCCACTGCTGTTCAAGAAAATATCCGTCAAACCCTTTTAAACATGACGGCCTTAACGATTAATGAAATCAACATTCATGTCGTCGGCATTCAATTTGATACAAAAACAGCTGAAGCTGAAGTTGATCAAGAAATGTAAAAATGGTTGAAGTGAAACCAAGGAGGCATTGCCTCTTTGGTTTTTTAAAGCCCATTTTTGGGAAAATTCCACATGATGATTACGTCACGCATGGAGTGATTCGTTTTTCGTCACAGCTCGCATGGATCTTGGTGCGACTGCGGTCAAAATATGTTATGATCTCTGTATGGCTTAACGACAAGCGGATAAAGTGGTTAAAGGAGTAAATAATGAAAAGAAGAACTGCAAGAGAAAAGGCGCTACAAACATTATTTCAAATTGATGTCAGCAATATTGATCCGAAAGAGGCCATTACACATGCGCTGGATGAACAAGAATCAGATCCTTTTTTCGAGGAACTGGTTTTCGGTGTGCTCGAACAAAAGGACAAGCTCGATGACATGATTTCACAGCATCTTGTGAATTGGAAACTTGATCGTATTGCGAACGTAGACAGAGCCATTTTAAGGCTGTCTGTGTACGAAATGGTATATCAAGAAGATATCCCGGTGAGTGTTTCAATGAATGAAGCCATTGAACTTGCTAAATTGTTCGGTGACGATAAGGCGCCGAAATTTGTAAATGGTGTACTTTCAAACATTAAAAACGACCTAAAGCAGTAATAGGAGGATTCGACATGACAGCAACAATCATCGATGGGAAAGAAACAGCAAAAGAAAAGCGTGAACAATTAGCAAAAGAAGTAGAAGAGCTAAAACAAAAAGGAGTCACACCTGGTCTTGCCGTTATTCTAATCGGTGATGATCCGGCTTCACTTTCTTACGTACGCGGGAAGAAAAAAGCAGCAGAAGCCATGGGCATGCATTTCCAGCTTGATCATTTAGATGCTTCTTTAACAGAAGAGGAATTGCTAAAGATGATTGATCAGTACAATGCAAATGATCAATTCCACGGAATTCTTGTTCAGCTTCCACTGCCAAAACATATTTCTGAAAAAGCCGTCATTGAACGAATTTCACCAGAGAAAGACGTAGATGGTTTTCATCCGCTGAATATCGGGAAAATGCTACTTGGAGAAGACACATTCCTCCCTTGCACACCAGCTGGTATTGTTGAATTATTGAACAAAACAGGTGTGGATCTCTCTGGAAAAGAAGTGGTCGTTGTAGGACGAAGCAATATCGTCGGCAAACCAGTTGGACAATTGCTATTAAACGAAAATGCAACCGTCACCTACTGTCATTCAAGAACGGCGAACATTTCAGAACATACGTTAAAAGCGGACATTTTAGTTGTTGCCGTCGGTCGAGCAAACTTTATTAAAGCTGACCAAATTAAAGAAGGCGCGATTGTCATTGATGTAGGAGTCAATCGTCTAGAAACGGGGAAACTTGTAGGGGACGTTGACTTTGAAGCAGCAAAAGAAAAAGCTTCTTACATCACACCAGTCCCTGGCGGAGTGGGTCCAATGACAATTACGATGCTTGCACACAATACGGTTAAATCAGCAAAACGTACATTATCATAAGCTTGATCCATTCATCCACCTGCGTGCTGCCGGTGGATGAATGTGCGTTTTTGAAGAGGAGGAATACGTCATGAGTGAAAAAGCCTTTGTGACGGTCACAGCCCTTACAAAATACATAAAAAGAAAATTTGATGTTGACCCTCATTTAGAAGATATTTGGATCAAAGGTGAGTTATCAAATGTGAAGATTCATTCAAGAGGTCATGTTTATTTCACCTTAAAGGACGAAAATGCACGTATGCAAGCTGTCATGTTCCAGCGCTCCGCGTCCAAGCTGCCTTTTTCACCAAAGAGCGGAATGAAAGTGTTCGTACGTGGCGGAATTCAAGTCTACGAACCGAGCGGAAGCTATCAATTATATGCAAAAGAAATGCAGCCTGATGGTGTTGGTGCTCTTCATCTTGCCTATGAAGAGCTGAAGAAGAAACTAGCAAGTGAAGGCTTATTTGATGAGCGCTATAAAAAAACAATTCCTGAATTTCCAGAGGTTGTTGGTGTCATTACATCCCCAACAGGAGCAGCTGTTCGAGATGTCATTACCACGATCAATCGGCGCTATCAGCAGGCCAAGATCATTGTGCTTCCGGCATTAGTCCAAGGAGAAAATGCTCCGCGTTCGATTGTGGAACGGATTAAAGAAGCCAATGAAAAACAGCTTTGTGATGTCTTGATTGTCGGGAGAGGCGGAGGATCGATTGAAGAACTTTGGGCCTTTAATGAAGAAGCAGTCGCAAGAGCGATCTTCGCATCAGACATTCCAATCATTTCTGCCGTTGGGCACGAAACAGACTTTACCATTAGTGATTTCACTGCAGACATGAGAGCACCCACACCAACAGGAGCAGCAGAACTAGCTGTTCCAAGCACAGCCGACTTAATCGAACGAATCAAATCAATCGACATTCGGTTAACAAGAGCGGTAAAAAATCGAACGTCACAAGCAAAAGACCGTCTTGTGGCACTTCAATCCTCCTATGCTTTCCGTTTTCCAAAACGATTACAAGAGCAAAAAGAGCAGCAATTCGATATGGTATTTGATCGTTTTCAAAAACAGCTGACAAGACAAATGGAACAAAAACGCAGTCAACTTGACCGCCAAACATATAGACTGAAGCCGCTTCATCCAAAAGAGCAGCTGCTTCAGGCGAAAAAACGTCACGCCAATGAAACAGAACAGCTCGTTCGGAGCATGAATGTGCAAATGAAAACAATTCATTCGCAGTTCCAATCGGTTCTTGGTAAACTAAATGCATTAAATCCGCTTCAAGTCATGGAAAGAGGCTATAGTTTAGCCTATAAAGAAGATGAGCTCATTAAAAGTGTGAATCAAGTAGAAACGAAGGATCAACTGACGATTACAATGAAGGATGGACGTCTGATTTGTGAGGTTATTGAGAAGGAGGGCAATCATCATGACAGAATCAAATAAACAAAAAGAAGAACAAATGACATTTGAAGAGGCCATGAAAGGACTTGAAGAGATTGTGGGAAAGCTCGAAGAAGGCGATGTACCGCTTGAACAAGCTATCCACTATTTCCAAGAGGGTATGACGCTCTCAAAACTTTGCCATGAAAAATTACAGCATGTTGAAAAGCAAATGGATTTCATTTTAAAAGAGGACGGTGAACTGGCTCCTTTTTCAGTGAAGGAGGCAGATGCTGGTGACAAGTAACTTAAACGAATTTTTAACAACACGAAAACAAGCAATTGAAGATTATTTATTTACATATGTGCAGGAATTGTCTATTCCAGAAGAGCTGAAATCTTCTATGCTTTATTCTCTGAAAGCTGGCGGAAAAAGACTGCGTCCTGTGCTTGTTCTTGCTCTTTTAAATGCGTATGGAAAAAGGGAAGAAGACGGTATACCAGTAGGCTGTGCAGTGGAAATGATTCATACGTATTCGTTGATACATGATGATCTTCCTTGTATGGACGATGATGATCTGCGCCGAGGAAAGCCGACCAACCATAAAGTATACGGCGAGGCAACAGCTGTTCTTGCAGGTGATGCGCTGCTCACTGAAAGCTTCCGTCTGATCACATCGCAATTATCTGACGATGTACCTGCTGATCAAAAGCTTCGAATCATCGATGAACTTGTTACATCAGCAGGTGCACTCGGAATGGTTGGCGGGCAATTTGATGATATGGAAGCAGAACAGAAACAAATCCCTCTTTCTGAATTAGAATCGATTCATGCCCGCAAAACAGGAAAGCTACTCACCTTTAGTGTGGTTGCTGGTGCGATACTGGCAGGTGCACCTGATGATGAGATCGAAAAGCTGAGAGAATTCAGCTATCATATTGGCATTGCTTTTCAAATCCGTGATGATATTTTAGATCTTGAAGGCAGCGAAGAGAAAATAGGAAAGCGGATCGGCTCCGATACAGCAAATGAAAAGTCGACATATCCTTCTTTATTAACGCTTTCAGGAGCAAAAGAAAAGCTGGATGAACATATCACTCGTGCGAAAGAAATTGTCTCAAATCTTGAGTTGGAGCAAAACTTGCTGCATGATTTATGCGATCTGATTGCCTCACGAGATCACTAAAAACAGCCTAGATTTGAGGGTCCTCGAGCAATTGTGGTAAACTGTAAACAGTTTATCATGATGAGACAACTCTTATTCCTGAATTGGTTTTCATAGGAATAAGGCATTATATATGTAGATAGAAATTTTGTTGAAAGCGAGTTGATCCTGATTGGATCTTTTATCAATAAAAAATCCAACGTTTCTAAAAGGAATGTCAAATGCAGAATTAGAGGAGCTGAGTGCGGACATTCGCACGTTTTTAATTGAGTCATTAGCGAACTCTGGTGGGCACATTGGTCCAAACCTTGGTGTCGTTGAACTTACTGTTGCACTTCACAAAGTATTTGACAGCCCGAAAGACAAATTTCTTTGGGATGTTGGACATCAGTCTTACGTTCACAAGCTGTTAACTGGAAGAGGCGCCGAGTTTGATACACTTCGTCAGTATAAAGGGCTCTGCGGGTTCCCTAAACGAAATGAAAGTGAACATGATGTTTGGGAGACTGGACACAGTTCAACCTCATTATCTGGTGCAATGGGAATGGCGGCAGCGCGTGATATTAAAGGAACAGATGAATACATTCTCCCGATTATCGGCGATGGTGCACTAACCGGCGGTATGGCGTTAGAAGCACTGAACCATATCGGGGATGAAAAAAAAGACATGATTGTGATCTTAAACGACAATGAAATGAGTATTGCGCCAAACGTTGGGGCGATCCATACAATGCTTGGCAGACTACGTACAGCTGGTAAATACCAATGGGTAAAGGACGAGCTTGAATACTTATTCAAGCGTATCCCAGCAGTAGGAGGGAAGCTTGCTGCAACAGCAGAACGTATCAAGGACAGTCTGAAATATTTGCTTGTCTCTGGTATGTTCTTTGAGGAAATGGGCTTTACTTACTTAGGACCAGTAGATGGACATTCCTATGAAGATTTGTTTGAGAATCTTGAGTACGCAAAGAAAACAAAAGGCCCGGTTCTCCTTCATGTCATCACGAAAAAAGGAAAAGGCTATAAGCCGGCCGAATCTGATAAGATCGGCACATGGCACGGAACAGGCCCATACAAAATCGACACAGGTGACTTTGTAAAACCGACAGCAGCTGCACCGTCATGGAGTGGTCTCGTCAGTGAAACCGTTAGAAAGCTGGCAAGGGAAGATGAGCGGATTGTCGCAATTACACCTGCAATGCCTGTTGGCTCAAAGCTTGAAGGGTTTGCAAAAGAATTCCCTGAGCGAATGTTTGATGTTGGAATTGCAGAGCAGCACGCTGCAACAATGGCTGCTGGACTTGCTACACAGGACATGAAGCCATTTTTAGCGATTTATTCAACGTTCCTTCAAAGAGCCTATGATCAAGTGCTGCATGATATTTGCCGTCAAAATCTCAATGTGTTCATTGGAATTGACCGTGCAGGTCTTGTCGGTGCAGATGGAGAAACACATCAAGGTGTGTTTGACATTGCTTTCATGCGTCATATGCCGAATATGGTTCTCATGATGCCAAAGGATGAAAATGAAGGACAGCATATGGTCAACACAGCCATTCAATATGATGATGGTCCAATCGCCATGCGCTTCCCGCGTGGAAATGGACTAGGCGTCAAAATGGATGAACAGCTGAAAACCATCCCAATTGGTTCTTGGGAAGTTCTTCGTCCCGGGAAAGATGCTGTCATTTTAACATTCGGTACAACCATTAAAATGGCGCTGCAGGCAGCAGAAGAACTGCAAAAAGAAGGTAAATCAATCCGTGTTGTCAATGCACGTTTCATTAAGCCTCTTGATGAAGGCATGTTAAATGAGATACTGTCTGAAGGTTTGCCAATTTTAACAATAGAAGAAGCGGTGCTTCAAGGTGGATTTGGCAGCAGCGTATTAGAATATATTCACGACAAAAAAGCGTCTCATATAAAAGTAGAACGTATGGGCATTCCAGATGAATTTATTGAGCATGGAAGTGTCGATGCGCTACTTGAGGAAATTGGACTGACGAAAACGCAGGTTGCTGAAACGTTACGTGACCTGCTTCCCGCAGCACCAAGAAAAGGAATTGGATCATGACATCAAAGAAAGAACGACTTGACGTTTTATTAGTCGAACAAGGACTAATGGAAACGAGAGAGAAAGCAAAACGCGCCATTATGGCAGGGATCGTTTATTCAAATGAAAACCGTTTGGATAAGCCAGGAGAAAAAATCGCTCGTGATACCCCGCTGACTGTGAAGGGGAATCCGCTGAAATATGTCAGTCGAGGTGGGCTAAAGCTCGAAAAGGCACTTCAAGAATTTGATTTAACCGTTGAAGGAAAGCTTTTAATTGATATCGGCTCATCAACAGGGGGATTTACAGATTGCGCACTCCAAAATGGGGCAGTCAAATCCTATGCTGTGGATGTTGGCTACAATCAGCTTGCGTGGAAATTACGACAGGATGATCGGGTGATCGTCATGGAACGCACCAACTTCCGCCATTCTGTTCCGGCAGATTTCACCGAAGGATTGCCAGAGGTTGCATCTATTGATGTATCATTTATCTCGCTCAAACTCATTCTTCCCGCATTAAAGCATATTCTTATCCCAGGCGGCGACTGTATTGCGCTAGTAAAGCCGCAGTTTGAAGCGGGCAGAGAGCTTGTTGGAAAAAAAGGCATTGTGCGAGAACCTTCTGTACATCTTGGTGTGCTAGAAGAAATGAATCAATTTGCTGCAAAAGAAGGCTATGATGTAAAGGATGTTTCGTTTTCACCGATTACAGGCGGAGATGGAAATATTGAATTTCTCCTCCACTTGGTCCTGCATCCCGATCAAGAAGAGAATACGGCACTTCCAGTATCTGAACTTGAAAAAGTCGTCAAAGAAGCCCATGCCGTATTGAAAGAAAAGAAAAACAGTCCTGAGCCGGCTGACACATGAATTATTGAAACAAAAGGAATAATAGCTCGCTATTATTCCTTTTAGATTGTTGACAAAGGGCTAAAATGAACTTGATTTTAGCCCTTTGTCTTCTTTTCAGCGTGATAGAAAACCTTTGCAGCCCTAGGAAGGACGAGTACTGGCGCGAAGCGAATTTGGCATTCGTGAGCACCAGAGCGCAGGACTGACAAAGAATGCGAGGAATAATAGCTCGCTATTATTCCTTTTTACATGGTCAAAAGATCAGAATTAACCGTTTCTCACGTAATGCTTGTTTTTTGAAGTGTGCATCATATAACATAGAACGTAAAGACAAACTGAGATTCTAACGCCTAGGGGGGTCAAAATGAACAAAGGTCAAAGACATATTAAGATTAGAGAAATTATCGCAAGCCAAGAAATCGAAACACAAGACGAATTAGTCGATATTTTGAAAGCGGATGGATATAACATCACACAGGCGACCGTATCAAGAGATATCAAAGAACTGCATTTAGTCAAAGTGCCAACAAATAATGGAACATATAAATACAGCCTTCCTGCAGATCAGCGGTTTAACCCGCTATCAAAATTAAAGCGTTCCTTAATGGACGCATTTATTAAAATGGATGCTGCCAGTCATTTAATCGTTCTAAAAACAATGCCTGGGAACGCTCAAGCCATCGGTGCTTTAATGGATAATTTAGATTGGGAAGAAATTATGGGAACCATTTGTGGGGATGATACCATCTTAATCATTTGCCGCACGCCAGACGATACGGATACAGTTTCGTCTAAAATTTTAGAACTTCTATAAAGAGATCAGGTTTACAAAAAGAGGTGTCAAATGAGTGTTAGCAGAACTAACCATTAAAAACTTTGCAATCATCGAGGAGTTAACGGTTTCGTTTGAAAAAGGACTCACAGTTCTAACAGGGGAAACAGGTGCCGGAAAATCAATCATGATTGACGCTGTCTCACTTCTCGTAGGGGGAAGAGGATCATCCGAATTTGTCCGTTATGGTGAAAAAAAAGCAGAGCTGGAAGGTCTTTTTCTTGTACCAGCAGATCATCCTGTATTTGCCCTTTGCGAGGAGCAAGGAATTGATGCATCTGATGAAATGATGATTCTTCGCCGTGATATCAATCAAAGCGGGAAAAGCATTTGCCGCATTAATGGTAAGCTTGTCACCATCTCGCTTTTAAGAGAAGTTGGCCGTCTTTTGCTTGATATACATGGACAGCACGATAATCAGCTGTTAATGGAAGATGAAAATCATTTACATTTGCTTGATCAATTTGGAGCAGAAGAAATTGCACCTGCTCTCTCACAGTATCAAGAAGCGTATGATCAATATATGAAGACGGCGCAAAAACTCAAACAGCTGTCTGAAAATGAACAGGAAATGGTTCACCGGTTAGACTTATTGCAATTTCAGCTGGAAGAGATTGAAGCGGCACAATTAGAGCCTGGGGAAGATGAGAAGCTTCAAGAGGAACGTCATCAAATCAGCAATTTTGAAAAAATCTTTTCCTCACTTCAAAACGCATATAATGCTCTGCGTAATGAGCAGGGAGGACTTGATTGGGTTGGGATGGCTTCAAGCGAGCTTGAGCAAGTTTCTGAGATCAACGACGATCTGAAAAAGCTCTCTGAGCAAGTGTCAAACTCCTATTATTTATTAGAAGATTCTACTTTTCAAATGCGCAGCATGCTTGATCAATTAGAATTTGACCCAGCCCGTCTTGATTTTATTGAGTCTAGACTAAATGAGATGAAGCAGCTGAAGCGAAAATACGGCACAACCGTTGAGGAAATTTTAGAATATGCGGCTAAGATTGAAGAGGAGATAGACCAAATCCAAAATCGAGACAGCCATTTGCAGACACTTAAAAACAAACTTGATGCGATAAGCCGGGATGCATTGCTTGAAGCGCTTAACGTGTCAGAGCTCCGTAAAAAATGGGCGAAAAAACTGGCGAAGCATATTCAAGCTGAATTGAAGGATTTATATATGGAGAAGTCTTCTTTTGATACCGCTTTTACGATTCGATATGCACCATTTGGCAGTACGGACTGCCCGCTTTTAGATGGAAAACCCGTACAGCTCGGGAAAAATGGCATAGATCAAGCGCAATTTGTCATTTCTACAAATCCGGGTGAACCGATGAAATCTTTGTCAAAAGTAGCATCTGGAGGAGAAATTTCACGTGTCATGCTGGCAGTGAAAAGTATTTTCTCAGCGAAACAAGAAGTGACGTCCATTATATTTGATGAAGTGGATACGGGCGTTAGCGGCAGAGTCGCACAAGCCATTGCTGAAAAAATTTATAAAGTCGCAGCAGGCTCACAAGTACTCTGTATTACCCATCTGCCGCAAGTCGCAGCAATGGCTGATACACATCTTTTTATTTCTAAACGCGCTAAAGCTGGTAGAACAATGACGAACGTCAAACCACTCAGTGATGATGAAAAAGTGAGTGAAATTGGCCGAATGATTGCTGGTGTAGAAGTCACTGAGCTCACAAAACAGCATGCAAAAGAATTACTGCACCAAGCAAATGATGTCAAAACGACAGGGTAGCTGAAACAACAGCTGCCTTTTTTATATTGTCTCATATTCGCCGTATATACGCATGAAATCGTCTTTTTCTTTTATCAATTTATCCAATCATTTTCTAAAGGTGTCGGTTATAAATCCTCGCTAAGAAGGCAAAAGTAAAGATGTAGCCAAAACATTAATGTTCTGGTGTGGGTAAGGAGCGAGGAGAGTGAAAAATGAATGCCCGAAAAGATGAGAAAAGCCATTGGCGTGATTCTCCTTGTTTCTTTAATAAGTACAGGGTTTATGAGCATAGTGAAGGAATATATCAGCATTCCAACAACTGTCGCAGTATTTGAACACGAGAAGCATTCGATTGATACATCCATTGAAGCGTCAGCCAATGCTTCTTCACCAGCCTTTAGTCTTTCAGAGAAAAAGAATCAACTTGAAGTAACGGGACAAAAGGCGGGAAAAGCCGAAATTGTTTATGATTTTAAAGGATTTCCTATTAAGAAAACAAAAGTCGATGTTCTTCCCGAATTAAAAGTCATTCCTGGAGGACAATCCATTGGCGTCAAACTCCATTCTGTCGGAGTTCTCGTTGTCGGTTTTCATCAAATCACAACAGCAGACGGCAAAAAATCACCAGGTGAAGCTGCAGGCATTCAATCAGGGGATATGATCATTGAGATCAATGGTCAGAAAATGGAGAAGATGAATGACCTCACCCCATTTATTCAGAAAGCCGGAAAAACGGGGGAAACCCTTCATTTACTCATAAAAAGAGACCATAAAACCTTTCAAACGACATTAACACCCGCGAAAGATGCAAGTGAAGGTACTTATCGAATCGGTCTTTATATTCGTGATTCCGCAGCAGGAATCGGGACGATGACCTTCTTTGAACCATCTTCTAAAAAATATGGCGCCCTTGGGCATGTGATTTCTGACATGGATACAAAAAAACCAATCGTAGTCGACAATGGTGAAATTGTCAGATCAACCGTCACATCCATTGAAAAAGGGACAGGAGGCAACCCTGGAGAAAAATTGGCCAGGTTTTCTTCCGAAAGAAAAACGATAGGTGATATTTCACGTAACAGTCCATTCGGTATATTTGGTACGTTAACCGAAAAACTTGAAAATCATGTAGCAGACAAACCACTTCCAGTCGCATTATCAAGTGAAGTAAAAGAAGGTCCAGCCGAAATATTAACGGTCGTGGACCATGATAAAGTAGAGAAATTTGATATTAAAATCGTCAGCACAACACCACAAAAATTCCCGGCAACAAAAGGAATGGTGCTTAAAGTAACAGATGAACGCTTATTAAGCAAAACGGGCGGGATCGTTCAAGGAATGAGCGGTAGTCCGATCATCCAAAATGGCAAAGTCATTGGAGCGGTCACTCACGTGTTCGTCAATGACCCGACAAGCGGATACGGCGTACACATTGAATGGATGCTGTCAGAAGCAGGAATTGACCTTTATCAAAAAAACAAAAAAGCAAGCTGATGAAAAACTGCCGCGAATCTTCCGGCAGTTTTTTTCTACCCTTTCTTTCTCTTCCATCATGTTATAAAATAAGGAAAAAGAGATTTTTCGACAAAATGGAAAACAGTGTGTTGTCAAATTGCAATAATCGTCGATTCATTAAGAAAAACGTAGAAAAAGCTAGATAATGCTCTATTATTCGGAAAATTAAACTTTTTTAAAGGGGATAGCATGGTTTTGTCGAATTGAACACTCAGAAGAGAAATGCAAAAGACTAAGGAATCGACATTGGGGAGGAAAGAACGTGGAGAAAATTAAAGTGTGTGTAGCTGATGACAATCGAGAACTTGTTGGCCTTTTGACAGAGTATATTGAGGGACAGGAAGATATGGAAGTACTTGGCGTGGCGTATAATGGTCAGGAATGTCTGACATTATTTAAAGATAAAGAGCCCGACGTTCTCCTCTTAGATATTATCATGCCTCATTTAGACGGTCTTGCTGTACTGGAACGCCTCCGTGAAAACAATGAAATGACTAAACAGCCAAGTGTCATTATGCTGACGGCTTTCGGACAAGAAGACGTAACGAAAAAAGCAGTCGATTTGGGCGCATCCTATTTCATTTTGAAACCATTCGATATGGAAAACCTCGTAGGTCATATTCGTCAAGTCAGTGGAAACGGCACACAAGTCAGCCATCGATCTTCATCTATCCAAAACAGTGTCCTTCGCAGCAAACCTGAACCGAAACGTAAGAACTTAGATGCGAGCATTACGACGATTATTCATGAGATTGGCGTGCCAGCTCATATTAAAGGTTATTTATACTTAAGAGAAGCCATTTCGATGGTGTACAATGATATTGAACTACTCGGCAGTATTACAAAAGTATTGTACCCAGACATTGCAAAGAAATTTAACACGACAGCCAGCAGGGTAGAACGAGCGATTCGTCATGCCATTGAAGTGGCTTGGAGCAGAGGGAATATTGACTCCATTTCGTCACTCTTTGGCTACACAGTCAGCATGTCAAAAGCCAAACCGACCAATTCCGAATTTATTGCCATGGTGGCTGATCGACTGCGTTTAGAGCATAGAGCAAGCTAAGTCACCTTCCATAAAAAAACGTTTCTTCAATGAGGCGTTTTTTTATTTTCGTAAAATATTGCTAAAAAATGGTTATGTTGATAAAATCATCTTTAATGTTTAAATTGGACAAACGGGCTGCTTTATTTTCAGAATAAAATGAAAAATAAAGCATGAAAGAAATGAATAGGACATAAAATAGTGGTAATCAGCTACGCTAATCAATTGGCTTATAGAAGAAGAAAACGCTCATTCGTAAGAAAAAGGATGAGAGGAAAAGGTCTTATGTAATTAGTAAATAAAGTAAATGAGATCGAAAGTTCTATTTCTATTGACCCGATTGGTTGGCGTTTTAAAGTCACTGGCTTCTTAGAGATTGTGCCATTTGAACTGAATATTCCCATTGTCGAATTTAATAATTTTCACATTCTTTTACTATGCTATAATAATGAAAAGAAGAGGGTGAGGTTATGGGAAAGCTGAAAATCCACTCTGCTGAGGTTGCGAACGAAATTAGCAAGTGGACGAGGGTCATTTCTCAGAATGACCTAGAAAAATCTGCTGTCTATAAAGAGAAAATTCAGAATTTGCTAAAAAATACAGATGAGGATCGAGAAGTTCTTCTTTATTATCAGCTAGTCGACGGCAGACATGAAATGTTACTTGGAAATATTGAAAAAGCCAATCAGATTATGAAAAGTGTCGGAACGCTGGATGAAAAAGCAGATGACATTATTAATTTTTATTTTTACTTTTATAAAGGCCAATATGCTGCCTATGTCAAAAAATATGATGAGGCGATTAGTTTTTATAAGATTGCTGAGCAGCGGCTAAAACGTGTGAATGAAGATCTTGAAGTAGGAACTTTTCATCATAAAGTCGCTTCCATTTATTACGAACTGAAGCAAAATTTCATTTCCATTAATCATATTAAAAAAGCCATTGATACGTTTAAAGCGCATGAAGAATATACCGCACAGGCGATTGACAGCTTAATTTTACATGCAAGCAACTGTATTGATTTACTACAGTTTGATGAAGCTGAGGAAAAGTACCAAGAGGCACTTGAGAAAAGTAAGCGCATTAACAATGAAGTGCTGATTGGGAAGTGCTATCACAATTTAGCGGTTCTTTATTACGCAAAACCTGATTATGAAAAAAGTGCGCAATACGCCAAAAAAGGGATGAGCATTCAAATTCATCGCGACAATAGCCATTATTTCATCCAATCTTTATATGTTCTCGCAAATGCCTTAGTTCATTTAGGAGATCATGAGGCGAAAGAATATATTAAAGAGGGGATTCAATATAGCTGTGATATCCAAAATAATGAATATATAGTAAAATTTGAAATTTTGGATTTGATGTGCGAAAATAGTGGAGCAGCAGACGTATTCTCTGAAAAATTAGACTACATAGAAAAAAATAGATTATATGTGGAGCTTGAGGATTTGTCTGAACAAATATCGAAATACTTCAAGGAACGAAATGATTATCAAAATGCCATTCGTTTTCTTGAAAAGAAATTCGATGCACAAATACTTCAAAAGAAAGTGGAGGTTATCTTATGAAAAAGTTGTTGTTAGGTGTAACAATCGTTACAGCAGTCGCAGTTGTTTCTTCCCTTTTTGCTCTTGACGCAGAGACGACAGAGCAAGCCATCAGAGCGATTACGTGATCGAATTTACCTGTCAACCTCTTCTCTCTTATTAGAAGAGGTTTTTTTATGTGCTCAAACTGGCAAAACGAAAACAGACACGTCATAATATAGGTAATCATCATATTTAGAGGTGGCATATGACGAAAATTTTTGCACATAGAGGCTTTAAAGGAAACTATCCAGAGAACACCATGATTGCCTTTGAGCACGCACTCCATTCTGGAGCGGATGGGATTGAGCTTGATGTTCAGCTCACCAAAGACGGCAGACTAGCTGTCATTCACGATGAAAAGCTGAACCGAACGACCAATATGAAAGGGTTAGTGAAAGACTATACATATGAAGAGTTAAAAAGAGGAGATGCCAGTCATTCTTTCTATGAAGAAACGGGTGCGGTCTCCATTCCTCTATTAGAAGAAGTATTAGAGCTAGTGACGCAGAGACCATCCTTTATGATCAACATTGAATTAAAAAACTCTATTTATCGATATCCAGGGATTGAAGAAAAAGTAAAAGAGCAAATTGAGCACTTTCAAATAGAGGATCGAGTGCTTGTCTCATCATTTCATCACGGCAGCTTAGCTCTTTTTCACAAGCTGATGCCGCACATTGAACTGGCGGTCCTCACGATGGATGTGATTCATCAACCGGACATGTATTTAAAAACAATCCCGGCAAAGGGCTACCATCCGAATATAAAGGGCGCTGGGGTGACAAAAGAAGTAGTATCCGCTCTCCATGCGGACCAACAAGTGATCAGACCGTTTACTGTAAACAGTGAGAAGCAAATAAAAAATATGTTGACCTTGGGTGTTGATGGAATCTTTACTGATTTTCCTGATCGAGCCGTCAAAATAAGAGAAGAAATGAAATAAAGACCTGCTATCAACAGCGGGTCTTTTTCATGATTACCTTTGCTTAAAACGAGTTGTTACTTTATTTCGTTTACGGTCTCTATATAAAATAAATCCTGCAACAACATAAAGACCTCCCCCTAAAAATAACAACCCTGCAATTCCTTGCAGCCATAAATATGGAAATGGTGCAATGATGATGCCGAAAACAGTGTCACGCAGCAGCTTAATGCCAAGTGCTGCAAAGGCTCCAGGTATTAAAATAATCACTAATGCCAGTATTCTCCCCATCAAATGTCCCCTTAAACGTCATTTACTTCCATTGTCTAATTCAAAAAATATTTTGTCAAGAAAGGAAAACGTGGTAATATAGGTGTTGTGCAATTTTTTGCAACGGAAAAATATGGTGTGCAAAATTTTTCATATAAAGGGGTAACGGGATGCAGAGAGTCTTGATTGTCGGTGCAGGACAAGGTGGATCAGCACTGCTTGAAACATTGCTGAAAACAAATACGGTTCAAATCATTGCGATCGCCGACCTTGATCTCGAGGCACCGGGGATGGATGAAGCGAAAAAGAATGGAATTGAGACGACGACGGATTGGAAAGAATACATAAAAGATGACATTGATATCATCATTGAAACCACAGGCAGTTCTGCTGTACTGAAGGAACTAATTGAACAAAAACCAGAGCATGCTGTGATTGTGCCAAGCTCGATGGCATATGTCATGTCAGAATTAATGGCAGAGAAACAACAGCTTATTCAAATATTGAAGGAACAAACCTATAAACATGACCGCATTTTTAATGCAACGAATGATGGCATGATTTTTATTAATATGGATGAAGAAGTGGTCCTGTTTAATCGATCGGCTGCCAAAATGGTGGGGTGTTCGCAAAAGGATGCGATTGGCCGTCACATTCGAGAAGTGATTCCGAACACGAAACTTCCCGATATATTAAGGTCAAGGGAGCCGGAATTTAACCAAAAGCAATTTTTGAATCAGCAAATTCAAATTGTGACCACCCGTCTGCCGATTATTGATGACGCGGGGAGAATGTTAGGTGCTTTATCCATCTTTAAAGACATTACAGATGCGGTGGAGCTTGCGGAAGAAGTGACAAACCTCAAAGAAGTAAGAACGATGCTTGAGGCGATTATTCAATCATCAGATGAAGCCATATCGGTTGTCGATGAGCAGGGGAAAGGTATTTTGATCAACCGTGCTTATACGAAAATGACTGGTTTAACGGATAAAGAGGTCGTGGGTAAACCAGCAGGAGCTGATATTTCCGAAGGGGAAAGCATGCACTTAAAGGTGCTTGAAACAAGAAGACCTGTTCGTGGCGTCAGAATGAAGGTTGGTCCAAATAAAAAAGATGTCATCGTCAATGTAGCACCTGTTATTGTGGACGGCATTCTAAAAGGCAGTGTCGGGGTCATTCACGATGTATCCGAAATTCAATCATTGACGAATGAATTAAATAAAGCAAGACAGCTCATCCGAACACTTGAAGCAAAGTACACATTTGAAGACATTATTGGAGAAAGTGAACAAATGCTTGTCGCACTTGAGCAGGCAAAGCTGGGTGCAAAAACGCCGGCAACCATTTTACTCCGCGGAGAATCAGGTACTGGGAAAGAGCTGTTTGCACATGCCATTCACAATGAAAGTGATCGCAAGTACAACCGCTTTGTCCGTGTCAACTGTGCTGCCTTATCAGAAACTCTTTTAGAGTCAGAACTGTTTGGCTACGAGGAAGGAGCGTTTTCTGGTGCAAGGCGAGGCGGGAAAAAAGGGCTGTTTGAAGAAGCCAATCAAGGCAGCATCTTTTTAGATGAAATCGGTGAAATGACGCCAAGTACACAAGCGAAATTGCTGCGTGTCATGCAAGAAAAAGAAATTGTTCGGGTAGGCGGAACGAAAGCGATACCGGTCGATGTGCGTGTGATCACAGCGACAAATGTCAATATTGAAAAGGCGATGGCAGAAGGGAAGTTCAGAGAGGATTTATATTATCGAATGAATAGATACCCGATATCGATCCCACCGCTCAGACAGCGTCTCGAAGATATTGAATCATTAAGTAAACGCCTCATCCAGAAGATCAATTTAGACTATGGGCGAAACGTCAGCGGCTTAACAGATCGTGCGCTTCATAGACTTCGATCATATAGCTGGCCAGGCAACGTGAGAGAGCTTGAAAACGTGCTTGGACGAGCGATGATCTTTTTGAATCCGCAAGAAGAATGGATCGATGAAGCGCATATCGCCTTCATGGAGTCAGACGAGCATGAGGAAAAAGAGCAGCAGGAACTGGCTGTTAGTCAATTTGAGGGGGAGACGCTCTCAGATGCTGTAGAAGCATTTGAAGCGCAGCTGATCAAACAAACCCTTGAAAAACATCAATTCAATCGCACAAAAACAGCGAAAACGTTAGGGATCAGCATTCGCAATCTTTACTATAAAATGGATAAGTATCAGCTTGCAAAAGATAGCATGCAGTAACATGCACGTAACCTGCAAGAAATTGCATAATTTCTTTGCGGAAAGGCTTATTTTTCACACATTTCAAGCTGGCACGGAACTTGCATATAAAAAGAGGAACCGAGCACAAGGAAAGGTGGGCAAGTATGAAGCTTGACGATCTGATTATCAAAGCCTCGCAGCTGCAGAATAAAACAGCGGCTGTGGCTCATGCAGAAGACGAAGAAGTGCTTCATGCCATCAAAATGGCAATCGAACGAAAAGTCGCTCGCTTCCTGCTGGTTGGAAACAAACGCAACCTAAAGGAGCTAGTCAAACAGCATGAGATTAATGAAGACTGGATAGATATTATTCATTCAGATTCACCCGAAGAATCTGCCAAAATTGCCGTTCAGGCAGTAAGTGAAAATCATGCAGATATTCTCATGAAGGGGCATGTCCCGACAGCCGTACTGTTAAAAGCTGTCCTAAATAAAGAATATGGGCTTCGGACAGCGAGTGTCCTTTCACATGTTGCAGCCTTCGAAGTACCGGGCTTTGACCGTTTTATCTATGTGACGGACTCTGCGATGAACATTGCGCCTGATTTAAATATGCTGAAAGAAATTACGGTGAATTCCGTTCAAGTCGCACAAGCTGTCGGAAATGATATGCCCAAAGTGGCGGTATTATCAGCGGTAGAAGTCGTAAACCCAGCGATGGATTCGACGCTCACAGCTGCAAGTCTTGCGCAAATGAATCGAAGAGGTCAAATTTCTGGCTGCCTGATTGATGGACCGCTGGCTTTAGATAATGCCATTTCTCAAACGGCAGCTTCTCATAAAAATATTACGAGTGATGTGGCTGGTCATGCAGATATTTTGCTTGTGCCAACCATTGAAGCAGGCAACATTCTTTATAAATCTCTCATCTACTTTGCTCATGCAAAAGTGGGAGCTGTGGTGGCAGGAGCGAAAGCACCGATTGCTTTAACAAGCCGGTCTGATTCAGCTGAAAGCAAGCTCTATTCAATTGCACTTGCCATCTGTACATCTAATTAAGCGAAAGTATTAGGAGGAATAGAAAATGGAACTTTTTAAATATATGGAACGATACGATTATGAACAGCTTGTATTTTGTCAGGATGAACAGTCTGGTTTAAAAGCCATCATTGCCATTCATGATACAACACTTGGGCCGGCACTCGGCGGAACAAGAATGTGGACATATGAAAATGAAGAAGCAGCGATCGAAGATGCCTTGCGTCTTGCAAGAGGTATGACTTATAAAAATGCGGCGGCAGGGCTTAACCTTGGCGGCGGTAAAACGGTCATCATTGGCGATCCGAGAAAAGACAAGAATGAAGAAATGTTCCGTGCTTTTGGCCGTTACATTCAAGGATTAAATGGCCGTTATATCACCGCTGAAGATGTCGGTACAACGGTAGAAGATATGGATCTTATCCATGAAGAAACAGACTTTGTCACAGGCATCTCTCCTGCATTTGGTTCTTCAGGAAACCCATCTCCAGTGACTGCTTACGGTGTATATAAAGGCATGAAAGCAGCTGCAAAAGCAGCATTCGGTACAGATTCATTAGAAGGAAAAACAATTGCCGTTCAAGGTGTTGGAAACGTGGCTTACAACCTATGTAAACACCTGCATGAAGAAGGCGCACAGCTTATCGTTACTGATATCAACAAAGACTCAGTTCAGCGAGCTGTAGAAGACTTCGGTGCAAAAGCGGTAGACCCTGATGATATTTATGATCAAGAATGTGATATTTACGCACCATGTGCACTCGGTGCAACCATTAACGATGTGACGATTCCTAAATTAAAGGCAAAAGTCATTGCAGGTGCAGCGAATAACCAGCTGAGAGAAACACATCATGGAGATCTTATTCATGAAATGGGCATTGTGTACGCACCGGATTATGTGATCAATGCAGGCGGTGTGATTAACGTTGCAGATGAGCTTTATGGCTATAATGCCGATCGTGCAATGAAAAAAGTAGAAGGCATTTACCAAAACATTGAGCGAGTGATTGAAATCTCTAACCGTGATGCCATTCCAACTTATAAAGCGGCAGACCGATTGGCTGAAGAGCGAATTGAAAGAATGCGCAAATCAAGAAGCCAATTCCTGCAAAATGGTCAACATATTTTAAGTCGTCGCTAAATGGATGAATGAGTTGAAACGGAGGTTTTGTTTTTGCTGACAAAAGAATGGCGTATACTCACGATTAATCCTGGCTCTACCTCAACAAAAATCGGTGTGTTTCATAATGAACGATCTATTTTTGAAACGACATTAAGACATACAGATGAGGAAATCAAGCAGTTTCCTCATATCATTGATCAATTTTCATTCCGTAAAGAAACCATTTTAAAAACACTGCATGAACAGGGGATGAACATCTCAAAGTTTGATGCAGTTTGCGCACGCGGTGGTCTGCTTCGCCCGATTGAAGGTGGCACATATGAAGTAAATGAGCAAATGGTTGAAGATCTAAAAGAAGGGTATGCTGGCCAGCACGCCTCTAATCTAGGCGGAATCATTGCCCGAGAAATTGCACTTGGTCTTAACATCCCAGCTTTTATTGTTGATCCCGTAGTCGTAGATGAACTACAGCCAATTGCTCGTATTTCAGGACTGCCAACAATTGAGCGGAAAAGCATTTTTCATGCGTTAAATCAAAAAGCAGTCGCAAGAAAAACGGCTGCTTCGTTTGGAAAACGTTATGAAGATTTGAACATGATCATTACCCATATGGGCGGCGGAATTACGATTGGTGTACATCAAAAAGGAAAAGTCATTGATGTGAATAACGGTCTTCATGGTGAGGGTCCTTTCAGCCCAGAGCGGGCAGGTACTCTCCCAACAGGTGACCTTGTTAATTTATGCTTTTCTGGTGAATATTCGCAAGAGGAAATGCTCAAACGCATTATTGGCGAAGGCGGTCTTGCGGGCTATCTTGGCACGACAGATGCAGTAAAAGTAGAGCGAATGATTGAAGCAGGCGATGAGCGTGCGGCGCTTATTTATGAAGCGATGTGCTATCAAATTGCCAAAGAAATTGGTGCGGCTAGTGCGGTCTTAAAAGGAGCTGTAGACGTCATTGTGTTAACAGGCGGCCTTGCCTACAGCAAACAAATTACGTCAAGCATTAGAGGATACATTGACTGGATTTCAGATGTTGTTGTGTACCCAGGTGAAAATGAATTGCAATCCTTAGCAGAAGGGGCGCTTCGCATTTTAAAAGAAGAAGAATCACCAAAAGAATACCCAAATGATCAAAAGGCGGAGAAAGGAGTGACAAGTCATGGCAACTGAATATGACCTCGTCATTCTTGGTGGAGGCACAGGCGGCTATGTAGCGGCCATTCGTGCCTCTCAACTTGGATTGAAAACAGCAGTCGTAGAAAAATCAAAGCTCGGTGGAACATGTCTTCATAAAGGCTGTATCCCATCTAAAGCGCTGCTTAGAAGTGCAGAAGTCTATCAAACGGTCAAACGTGCCGCTGATTTTGGCGTTGAAGCAAGCGGAATTGCCTTACAATTTGCAAGCGTACAAAAAAGAAAAACAGAGATTGTCGACAAATTAGCAGGCGGCGTCAAACATTTAATGAAACAAGGGAAAATTGATGTATACGAAGGAATAGGCCGTATCTTAGGCCCTTCGATTTTTTCGCCAATGCCAGGCACCATCTCGGTAGAAATGGCGAATGGCGATGAAAATGAAATGCTGATTCCTAAGCAGGTCATCATTGCGACTGGATCAAGACCGCGCGTCCTGCCCGGACTTGAAGCGGATGGAACACACATCCTTACATCAGACGAAGCACTTGAACTGCAAGAACTCCCTCAGTCCATGCTGATTGTCGGCGGAGGCGTGATTGGGATCGAATGGGCTTCCATGCTTAACGATTTTGGCGTAAAAGTCACAGTGATCGAATTTGCAGATCGCATTTTGCCAACAGAGGATCAAGATATTTCTAAAGAAATGGAAAAGCTTTTAACGAAAAAGGGCATCACCTTAGTGACAAATGCGAAGGTTCTGCCAGATACTGCAGAAAAGCATGAGAATCTGGTCAAGATCCAAGTGGAACAAGGTGGAGACACTCAGTCGTTTGAAGCAGAGAAACTGCTTCTTTCAGTTGGCCGAGTGCCAAACGTGGAAAGCATAGGTCTTGAAAACACGGACATCCAGACAGAAAATCATGGCATTGTCGTGAATGAGCATTACCAAACGAAAGAGTCGCATATTTACGCAATAGGTGATGTCATTGGCGGTCTTCAGCTGGCGCATGTCGCATCACATGAAGGCATGATTGCAGTAGAACATATGGCTGGTCAAGATCCAAAGCCGCTTGATGAAACGCTCGTGTCTAAATGTGTGTACTCTCACCCAGAAACCGCTAGCGTTGGACTGACTGAACAGGCGGCAAAAGAGCAAGGCTACGAAGTCAAGATTGGGAAGTTTCCCTTTATGGCCATCGGAAAAGCGCTTGTATTTGGAGAGTCTGATGGATTTGTCAAAATCATTGCTGACCAAAAGACAGATGATATCTTAGGGATTCATATGATTGGTCCTCATGTAACAGATATGATATCTGAAGCTGGATTAGCCAAAGTATTAGATGCAACTCCGTGGGAAGTGGGACAGACGATCCACCCGCATCCAACCTTGTCAGAGGCAATTGGCGAGGCAGCACTGGCTGTTGACGGAAAGGCGATCCATTTTTAATCAAGGAGGGAAACATGATGAGTAACATGCGTCATCAGGAATTAGGATTATCAGATGAACAAGCGATTGACATATATAGAACCATGCTTTTAGCAAGAAAAATTGATGAACGGATGTGGCTTTTAAACCGTTCTGGAAAAATTCCATTCGTCATCTCTTGTCAAGGACAGGAAGCGCAGCAAGTCGGTGCCGCTTTTGCCCTCAATAGGGAAGAGGATTACGTTTTACCTTATTACCGTGATATGGGGGTTGTCCTTGCATTCGGGATGACGGCGAAAGATTTAATGATGTCTGGTTTTGCGAAAAAAGACGATCCAAACTCAGGCGGGAGACAGATGCCAGGTCATTTTGGGCAAAGATCAAACCGAATTGTGACTGGATCATCGCCTGTGACAACACAGGTTCCTCATGCGGTTGGCATCGCACTTGCCGGGCGTCTAGAGCAAAAGAATTTTGTTAGCTTTGTCACGTTCGGTGAAGGCTCTTCAAACCAAGGAGACTTTCACGAAGGCGCCAACTTTGCTGCGGTGCATAAGCTGCCTGTTATTTTCATGTGTGAAAACAATAAGTATGCGATTTCTGTCCCGTATGACAAACAAGTGGCATGTGAGCGTATTTCAGATCGTGCAATAGGGTACGGAATGCCAGGTGTGACGGTTGATGGAAATGATCCGCTTGAAGTGTATGCAGCGGTCAAAGAAGCGAGAGACCGTGCGGCAAGAGGCGAAGGCCCAACATTGATCGAAACCATTTCTTACCGGTTAACTGCGCATTCAAGTGATGACGATGATTCTAGCTATCGAGAAAAAGAAGAAGTGCTCGAAGCTAGAAAGAAAGATCCGCTCATTCAATATGAAACGTACTTAATCGAAGGAAATGTCATGACTTCTGAAATGAAAGAAGACATGACCAAAGAAATCATGCAAATCGTAAACGAAGCCACTGATGAAGCGGAAAATGCAGCTTATGCCGATGCAGAAAGCGCACTTCGTTACGTGTATGCGGAGTAAGGGGGAAGAAAAATGCCTGTTATGTCATATATAGACGCTATTACACTAGCGATGAAAGAAGAAATGGAGCGAGATCCGAAAGTGTTTGTGCTCGGAGAGGATGTCGGGAAAAAAGGCGGCGTATTTAAAGCAACAGCGGGTCTTTACGAGCAATTTGGAGAAGCGCGCGTCATGGATACACCTCTTGCCGAATCAGCGATTGCAGGTGTAGGTATTGGGGCTGCTATGTATGGAATGCGTCCGATCGCAGAGATGCAATTTGCGGATTTTATTATGCCAGCCATCAACCAAATCATTTCAGAGGCTGCAAAAATTAGATATCGTTCCAATAATGATTGGAGCTGCCCAATGGTCATTCGTGCTCCTTACGGGGGCGGCGTACACGGGGCGCTTTATCATTCACAATCGGTCGAAGCCATTTTTGCCAATCAGCCAGGCTTAAAGATTGTGATGCCTTCTACACCTTATGATGTCAAAGGGTTGTTAAAAGCCGCAGTGCGTGATCCAGATCCTGTATTGTTCTTTGAACACAAACGTGCATACCGTCTCATTAAAGGAGAAGTGCCTGAAGAGGATTATACGCTCCCTATTGGAAAAGCGGATGTGAAACGAGAAGGCGATGACATTACGGTCATTACATATGGCCTTTGTGTTCATTTTGCCCTCCAAGCAGCAGAGCGCCTTGCGAAGGACGGAATTTCTGCTCATATTCTCGATTTACGTACAGTGTACCCGCTTGATCAAGAAGCGATTATTGAAGCGGCATCAAAAACAGGGAAAGTACTCTTGTTAACAGAAGATACAAAAGAAGGAAGCATCATGAGTGAAGTAGCGGCCATCATTTCAGAGCACTGCTTGTTTGATTTAGATGCGCCAATTAAACGTCTAGCAGGACCTGATATCCCTGCAATGCCTTATGCACCGACAATGGAGAAATTCTTCATGGTTAATCCGGATAAGGTAGAAGCTGAAATGAGAGAACTAGCGGCGTTTTAAGAAAGAGGAGGGTTTCAAAGTGGCAACTGAACAAATGAAAATGCCTCAGCTTGGTGAAAGTGTAACAGAAGGAACCATTAGCAAATGGCTCGTTTCACCTGGCGATCATGTGAATAAATACGATCCGATTGCGGAAGTCATGACAGATAAAGTAAATGCAGAAGTTCCGTCATCCTATACAGGAACAATCACTAAACTAGCGGCTGCAGAGGGTGATACACTTCAAGTAGGAGAAGTGTTCTGTGAAATTGAAGTAGAAGGCAGTGCGCAGCAGAGTGCGAAAACAGAAGAGGCGCCTGCGCAAGATGAAGCACCAGAACCTGACCAAACAAATGTGGATCAGAGTCAAAAGAAACGATACTCTCCGGCAGTCCTGCGTTTAGCAGATGAGCACGGAATTGATTTAGCGGCTGTTCATGGAACGGGAGCTGGCGGCAGAATCACAAGAAAAGATTTGCTGAAGCTTATCGAAAGTGGAGTCGCACAAGAAACGGCAGCACCTGTGAGTGAAGGTACGGGTCAAACAGAACCTGCAAAGCCGTCACAAGCAAAAGCAGCTCCTTCCATCCCTTCAATGCCTGGAGATGTTGAACTGCCGGTCACTCCGATTAGACAGGCGATTGCCGCAAACATGCTAAGAAGCAAGCATGAAATTCCACATGCCTGGACGATGATGGAAGTGGATGTGACAAACCTTGTGACAAGAAGAAATCAGCTAAAAGATCAATTCAAAGCAAAAGAAGGCTTTAATTTGACGTTCTTTGCGTTCTTTGTCAAAGCAGTGGCTCAGGCCTTAAAGGAATTCCCTGAAATGAACAGCATGTGGGCTGGTGATAAAATTGTTCAAAAGAAAGCGATCAATGTCTCCATTGCTGTTGCGACAGATGACGCTCTTTTTGTCCCAGTGATTAAAGATGCGGATGAGAAAACGATTAAGGGAATCGCCAAGGAAATTCATGAACTTGCTTTCAAGGTCAGACAAGGCAAACTGAAGCAAAGTGACATGGAAGGCGGCACTTTCACTGTGAACAACACAGGATCGTTTGGTTCGGTTCAATCAATGGGGATCATTAACTATCCGCAAGCAGCCATTTTACAAGTAGAATCTATTGTAAAGCGCCCGATGATTGTAAATGGTATGATTGCCGCAAGAGATATGGTGAATCTTTGTCTTTCATTAGATCATAGAGTACTCGATGGTCTTGTATGCGGTAGATTCCTGCAAAGAATTAAACAAATTCTTGAAGGCATTGACGAAGAGACGTCCGTCTATTAAGCTCATTTATATGTCCCCTTCTCACAATGAGAGGGGGATTTCCATATCAATCAGAAAGGAGCGATGAGATGTCTGGATTAGATTTCTTTGCTTTTCTTACGATTGGTCTGATGTTTATCACAGCCATTGCGTTCGCTTTTCTTCGGTATATTTCCAAATCACGCAATCATCCTGAACGCTTACTGCTCATCATATCGATCGTTTCAATCATTCAAATCGCCTATTGCTTGTTGATGATAGGTGGATTTAAAGGAGTCGCCAATAGTTTATTAGGCATTTCCCTTCTGATAGGTACACTGCTAGGGTATGCACTTGAATATTTATACAGACGTTATATCAAAAAAACGCCCGCATCGAAATGATGCAGGCGTTTTCTTTATTCTGCCGGAACAATAAAGGTCAAATGCTGTTTTAATACTTCAAGGGAAGAAGGAGCGGTCATGTATACTTCACCATCTGTATCTGCATCCATTTCCTCTTTAGTATGAATATGAATGCGGGATGCTTGTATAAGAGACAGGTCACCTTTAAAATCTTCTAGCTCTTCGCGGTTCATTGAAAAAATCTCTTTTAAAGCAGAGAAACTCGTATTTCTGCAAATTAAAATTTCGGCTTTTCCATCATCAATTGAAGCATTTGGCAGATCTATTTTATTTGTACCGATAAAGTGCCCATTCATGACAAGGACAATCACAGCTTCTTCTTCCCAGTTTTCCTCTTCCGTTTCAATGCGTACATAGAAAGGTTCTGTCTGCTGAAGGGTTCGAAGAGCGCTCGTGAAGTAACTGATTTTTCCGAGGACAGCTTTTTCTTTATCATTAATATTGTTTGAGGTATCTGCGATGAGACCAATCCCCCAAAAATTTAAAAGGTATCGATCATCTGCTTTGATTAAATCGACCTTTTTTTCAGTGCCATCTATCACCATTTGAGCGGCCTTTGGCATCTGCTGCGGGATGCCTAGCGTTCTAGAAAAGTCATTGCACGTCCCGCCAGGTAAAATCGCTACAGCTGGCCTTTTTTCTAAACCGCCAATTCCATTCATACATTCATGGACGGTTCCGTCTCCGCCTAGTATAATCAACAATTCAATCGACTCATCCATCTCGCGGCAGAAATGATAGGCATCATTCGGCTGTTTTGTAGGCTTAAGGATGAGTTCATCAATATGTAAAGAAAGAAGAGGCACTGTTTGACCTAGTGTTTTTTCCATGTTTTTTTGTCCAGCATTTCCGTTATAAATGAGTATCGCTTTTTTGAATTGTGCCATCACGCAGTTCTCCCTTTCATCACTTTATTATCACTTTTCCCCAATTCCACAGGTCATAAACGACGTTTGAAAAAAGTGAAGGGGGCGAAACAAGACATTTGCCCGCCGGCGTTTTCCTTGATATGATGTAGTTAAAATGGTTTGGTACGTAGAAGGAGTGGACGGTTATGAATATTGATTTTAATTTATTTATGAATGATATTGTGAAACAAGCACGAGAAGAAATTAAACAGGCAGGCTATACGGAACTGACAACAGCTGAAGAAGTTGATGAAGCGCTAACGAAAAAAGGAACGACACTTGTCATGGTGAATTCAGTGTGCGGCTGTGCAGGCGGTATTGCTAGACCAGCGGCTGGTTATTCTGTTCATTACGATAAGCGTCCAGATCAATTGCTCACAGTGTTTGCTGGACAGGACAAAGAAGCAACCGCAAGAGCACGTGAATACTTTGAAGGCTTCCCGCCATCTTCACCATCATTTGCTCTATTAAAAGACGGGAAGATCATTAAAATGGTCGAACGTCACGAAATCGAAGGACATGAACCGATGGAAGTGGTGTCAAAACTTCAAGCCGCTTTCGATGAGTATTGCGAAGAAGTGTAACATGTTACTTTTGAATGAATCATTTAAAGGCAGTCCGGTCTTTTGATCGGTCTGTTTTTTTGTTTTACATGACATAAGAATCAAAATAATTTTAGCAAAATACTATTGCATATCAAAAAGAAAGTGTTTAAAATACATTATAGTGAATAAATATTCAAATCTACTCATGATTTTAAATACTAGGAGGCATTATCATATGAAAAAGTGGTTATTATTACTTATGACAGCTGGTCTTGCAGCTGCATTAGCAGCATGCGGAACTTCTTCTAATAATTCAAACGCATCAGGAGACGACAAAACACTCATTATGGCGACTTCAGCAGATTATCCGCCATTTGAATCAAAAGACGGTGATAAAATTATCGGTTTTGATGTCGACCTTGCTACAGCTCTAGCGAAAAAGAACGGCTACAAGCTAGAAATTCAAGATATGGACTTTGCAAGCCTCGTGTCAGCTCTTAAAACAAATAAAGCTGATATTGTGCTTGCAGGCATGACACCTACTGAAAAACGTAAAAAACAAGTTGATTTCTCAGATGTTTACTACAACGCTGAAAACTTGGTTGTATCTAAAAAATCTAGCGGTATAAAAACAGAGAAAGATTTAAAAGACAAAACGGTTGGCGTTCAATTAGGTTCTATCCAGCAAGATGAAGCAAACGGATTGCAAAAGAAATATAACTTAACAGTTGAAGATCGTAATAAAATTTCTGATATCATTCAAGAAATTAAAGCAGGCCGTTTTGATGCAGCTATTATTGAAGATAAAGTAGCGGCTGGCTACTTGAAAAAGGAAAAAGATTTCCAAGCATTTGGATTGAATAGCTCAAACGAAGGTTCAGCCATTGCATTCAAAAAAAATAGCGACTTAACAGCGAAATTCAATAAATCATTAAAAGAAATGAAGGATAATGGCGAACTTGATAAACTCATTAAAAAATGGTTTGCTGATGAAAAGTAAGTCAGGAAAAGGATCAGCGTCATTCATGAAAATCAAGTAGAAAGCGCTGAAAAGTTCAACATGTGTTGAACTTTTTTCCTGTTTTATTCTTTGATTTTATCTGAAGGAAAAAAAGGAGAATATCATGATGGATTTTAAAGATGTCATACCTCAGATGCCCTTTATTTTAGAAGGTCTTAAAGTAACGCTTTCTATTGTTGTGGTATCACTGTTCCTTGGTTTTATTTTAGGAATCTTATTAACGCTCTGTAAAATTAGTGTATTTAAGCCGCTTATCTGGCTAGCAGATTTTTATACGTCAATCTTCCGAGGCACACCGCTTGTGCTTCAGCTTTTGATTATTTATTTTGGTCTTCCCCAGCTGCTCGGCTTTCAAATTGATCAATACTGGGCAGCTGTAGCAGCATTTTCACTAAACTCGGCGGCGTACGTTTCTGAGATCATTCGTGCAGGAATCAATGCCATTGATAAAGGGCAAAAAGAAGCGGCCGTTGCTTTAGGTATCCCGTATGCTAAAATGATGAAGGACTTATTGCTTCCGCAAGCATTCAAAAATATTTCACCAGCACTTGTGAACGAAACGATTACACTGACAAAAGAATCAGCGATTGTCACAGTCATTGGACTGGGCGATGTCATGAGACGAGCTTATCAAGCAGGTGCCGTCACCTATAACTATCTTGAACCGCTTATTTTTGCGGGTCTCATCTATTATGTCATCGTGCTTATTCTTACCTTCGTCGGCAAATCGGTGGAAAGGAAGTTAAAATCAAATGATTAAAATAGAGAAACTCACAAAATCTTTCGGTAAAAATGAAGTGTTGAAAGGGATTGATACCACGATTAAAGAAGGCGAAGTGGTAGCTGTCATCGGGCCTTCTGGTTCAGGAAAATCAACATTTCTTCGCTGTATTAACTTACTTGAAAAACCGACTTCTGGAGTGATTACGATTCAGGGGACGGAAATTACCAATCCAAAAACAAATGCACTAAAAGTGCGCGAGAATATTGGTATGGTGTTTCAACATTTCCACTTATTCCCGCACAAAACAGTGCTAGAAAATATTACGTATGCGCCAATGAATGTAAAGAACCAATCGAAGGAAGACAGCATCAAGCAGGCAGAGGAGCTTTTAAAAAAGGTTGGACTTTTAGAGAAAAAAGATGATTATCCGAACCGGCTGTCAGGTGGTCAAAAGCAGCGTGTCGCCATTGCACGTGCCCTTGCGATGACACCAGACATCATGCTTTTTGACGAGCCGACGTCTGCTCTTGATCCAGAAATGGTAAAGGAAGTATTAGAGGTCATGAAAGAGCTCGCTCAATCTGGGATGACGCTGATGATCGTCACACATGAAATGGGCTTTGCAAAAGAAGTAGCAGACCGTGTGATCTTTATGGATGATGGGAAAATTGTAGAGGATGCCAATCCTGTAGAATTCTTTGAATCTCCGTCTTCACAGCGTGCTCAAGATTTCTTACAAAAAATATTATAATGAAAAAAACGAGGAGGAGACTTAACATCTCCTTCTTTTTTTGATTATAATGGGGAAAGTAAAAAAAGTTCATCATTTCACAAAAGTAGACAGAAAAGAGTGAATCACATCATGTTTAAAATCGGCTACCGAACGCTGAAAACAGCATTAGGAACAGCTCTAGCCATTTACATTGCACAAATGCTCGGTCTGCAAAACTATTCAGCTGCCGGCATTATTACGATTCTTTGTATTCAGGTGACGAAAAAAAGGTCACTCCTCGCATCTGGGGCCCGCTTTGCCGCATGCAGTCTTGCCATCTTATTTTCTTATTTATTTTTTGATCTGATTGGGTATCATCCTTTTGTCATTGGACTGATGCTGCTCGTCTTTATTCCAACAACGGTCTTGCTTCGGATTAAAGAAGGGATTGTCACAAGTTCAGTGATTATCCTTCATTTGTATATGTCTGGAGGCATTACGCTTCATCTCATCTGGAATGAGCTTTTACTCATCACCATTGGTGTAGGGGTCGCACTCATTATGAACCTGTATATGCCTAGCGTTGATAAAAAGCTGAAACAATACAGTGAACAAATTGAAGCGAATTTTGCGAAAATCTTTGAAGAAATCGAGCAATATTTAATGACCGGAAAACAAGACTGGACAGGAAAAGAAATTCCAGAGACGCATCAATTGATTAAAGAAGCGAAGGCTCTTGCATACCGTGATGTTGAAAACCATGTCTTAAGACATGAAAATCTGTATTATCATTATTTCAACATGAGACAAAAGCAATTTGAAATCATTGAGCGTGTGCTTCCGAAAATTACGTCCATTTCTGTTACAACGGAGCATGGGCAAATCATTGCAGAATATATTAGAGATTTACGAGAACATATTCACCCAGGGAACACGGCGCATAAGTTCTTAAGACGCCTGATTGATATGAAAGAAGAGTTTGATGCACTGCCGCTTCCGCAAACACGTGAAGAATTTGAAGCTAGAGCCGCACTCTTTCATTTTCTCGGGGAAATGGAACAATATTTGGTGCTGAAAAGTTATTTTAAAGGGATGAAAGAATAAAGACGCATGAGTTCCTCCTTCATTGGTCAATCTAATGAAAAAGGAGGAGCCTATGCGTCTTTTATTTTATACTGTGCTGACCATGTCCCTTTCACCCATCTGGCCGCTTGGGCAAAACCCGCTTCCAGGAGACCCGTATGTCATTATTAATAAACAAACAAACGAGCTTGCGTATATTGATCATGGGAAAATTCAAAAAGTCTACCCGGCTTCTACTGGCAAAACAGCTGATTTAACGCCAGAAGGTGAATTTACGATTATGATCAAAGCGAAAGATCCTTATTACAGAAGAAAAAATATTGAAGGCGGCGCGAAGAATAACCCACTCGGCCGAAGGTGGATTGGATTTGATGCGCGAGGAACCGACGGGAGAACCTATGGCATTCATGGAACAAGTGATGAGACATCGATAGGGAAATTTATTACGGCGGGCTGTGTACGTCTTCATAATCAAGATGTAGAACGGCTATTTGATCAGCTTCCAGTTGGTACAAAGGTATGGATCACGACATCAAGCGATGCATTTGAAAAACTGGCCAAAGACAAACAGGCCATTCGTTAAAAAACGAATCACCTGCTTGTCTGCTTTTTTATCAACACTTTATAAAAAGGCTGCCGCTCCTGCTAAAAGTGAAGAAATTAACAGTAAGCTAATCATGAGCAATACCATAAATTTCATGAATTTCTGAGACATATCGCACCCCTATAATCAAATGTTTTTGCGACGAGCGCACCTTTCTTTATTCTAGCTCGTTTTTACGCAGGCGACAAGTGATGTACAAAGGAAGTGAACGGATGAATCAAATCGATCATATAGCCATTGCCGTTTTTTCAATTCAAAAAACAGCACGTACGTTCTCCAGGCTGTTTAACTGGGAATTTTCAGACATAGAAGTACTTCCAAATCAAGGGGTCAAAGTATCTTTTGCTTCCCTAGGTGATCTGCACATTGAGTTGATTGAACCGATATCAAATCACAGCACATTACATACCTTCTTAACAAAAAGAGGAGAGGGGCTTCATCATATTGCATTAAAGTCAGGTGACATTCAGGCTGATCTCAGTCAACTTGACGAGCTCGGCATGCAGCTCATTCAAAAGGACGCACAAAATGGTGCGAACGGAAAGCGCATCGCGTTTATTTCACCAAAAGAAACGTCAGGTGTGCTATTTGAATTGTGTGCGCCATTGAAAGGAGAGAAACAGGAAGATGCATGAATCGTTCAATGACTTGTCTGAATGGCGCGAGAAAGCTTTAAGGGGTGGCGGTGAAAAACGAGCAGCGGCTCACCGAAACAAAGGAAAGCTGACTGTTCGTCAGCGGCTTCATGAACTTCTTGATGAAGGCAGCTTTATGGAAATCCAGTCATTTGCTAAAGGCTCCCGCTCAGAGCATTTAGGGGATGGCGTTGTCACTGGGACGGGACTGATTCATGGGAAACAAGTAGGCGTTTATGCACAAGATGCGACCGTGTACGGGGGTTCACTAGGGGACATGCATGCGAAAAAAATAGCGGCTTTAATGGATTTGGCGGCTAAAAATCAAATGCCTGTTATCGGTCTAAAAGACTCAGGTGGTGCGAGAATTCAAGAGGGTGTGGTATCATTAGAGGGATATGGTCAGATTTTTAAACGGAATGTGCTGTACTCTGGTCAAATTCCGCAAATATCCGTTATTTTAGGCTCCTGTGCGGGAGGTGCAGTTTATTCACCTGCATTGACGGATTTTGTATTCATGACGGAGCAAACAGCTCATATGTTTTTAACTGGTCCGAAAGTGATAGAAAAAGCAACAGGAGAGACGGTCTGTCCTGACCGGCTTGGAGGTGCAGCAGTTCAGCATCAAACAAGCGGGAATGTGCACTATACAGGGAAAGATGAGAGAGACGTGTTAAAAGCAGTTCGAACGCTTTTAACGTACATACCAACGAAACGACGGCCTGTCATTCATCGTAAGGTGCAAAAGCATGATGCGAGCGATCTTGGGAACATCTTGCCAAAGGAGCCATCACGCACTTATGATGTCAAACAAGTGGTGACAGCGATCACCGACCACGGCTCATTTTTTGAAACGCAGCGTTGTTTCTCCAAAAATATCGTCACAGGTTTTGCCAGATTACAAGGGTCTTCCATTGGTCTTGTAGCCAATCAGCCTAAGGTGCTGGCAGGAAGCCTTGACCTCGATGCTGCTGATAAAGCGGCTCGGTTTATTCGATTTTGCGATGCATTTCACATTCCCATTTTAACCCTTGTGGACGTTCCTGGTTTTTTGCCAGGTGAGAAAGCTGAGCATGCAGGCATTATCCGCCACGGCGCAAAGCTTCTGTATGCGTATGCTGAGGCGACTGTTCCAAAAATCACTGTGATTTTGAGAAAGGCGTTTGGCGGCGCATACGTTGCGATGAATAGTAAGGGATTAGGTGCTGACTTTGTATATGCATGGCCAGAGGCAGAAATTGATGTCATGGGAAAATCGTTTGCAGACGAAATTGTTCATCCTGCTTTGCGTGAGGTGGACAATGAACCTAGTGTCATCAAGGCAGCACAATTAGGATTAATCGACGATATTTTAATGCCAGATGAAACGAGAGAGCGGCTCATTCGCTCATTTGACCTGCTTCGCAGTAAGGAAGAAGATAGACCGTTAAAAAAGCATGGAAACATGCCGCTATAAGAGGAGGAACATCATCATGATCAATGAGAAACGCTTATTAGACGAATTTTTAGAACTTGTTCAAATCGATTCAGAAACGAAACATGAAGAAAAAATTGTTGAAGTCCTAAAAGAGAAATTTACTGGTTTAGGGCTTAATGTAGTCGAAGATGATTCAAAAGAGACAACCGGCCATGGAGCAGGCAATCTTATTTGCACACTTGAAGGGAATCAAGAGGCAGATACGATTTATTTTACTTCTCATATGGATACAGTTGTACCAGGTAATGGTGTTAAGCCAGTCATTGAAGACGGCTATGTCAAGACAGATGGCACAACCATTCTTGGTGCTGACGATAAAACAGGGCTTGCTGCAATGTTTGAAGCGATCCGTGTCCTAAAAGAGAAAAATGTACCGCATGGCAAGATTGAATTTGTCATTACAGCTGGTGAAGAATCAGGACTTGTAGGAGCAAAAGCGTTAGATCCGAAACTGATGACAGCAAAATATGGTTATGCCCTTGATTCAGATGGCAAGGTCGGTACCATTATCGTGGCTGCGCCAACACAGGCGAAAGTACGCGCAACCATTTACGGAAAAACAGCTCACGCAGGTGTGGCACCAGAAAAAGGCGTTTCTGCGATTACGATTGCTTCAAAAGCGATCGCCAGCATGCCGCTTGGCCGTATTGATGAAGAAACAACGGCGAATATCGGCCGCTTTGAAGGAGGAACACAAACGAATATTGTCTGTGATCAAGTGGATATTTTGGCAGAGGCACGTTCTTTAGAACCGGCAAAAATGGAAGCGCAAGTAGCGAAAATGAAAGAAGCCTTTGAAAAAACCGCTAAAGAAATGGGCGGAAGTGCCGATGTACAAATTGACATCATGTATCCAGGCTTTAAATTCTCACACGGCGATCAAGTCGTTGAAGTGGCGAAAAAAGCGGCTGCGAAAATTGGCCGTCCTTCAGAACTACAGACAAGCGGGGGAGGCAGTGATGCAAACGTCATTGCTGGAAACGGCATCCCGACCGTCAACCTAGCTGTTGGATATGAAGATATTCATACGAAAAATGAGAAAATGCCGATTGAAGAATTAGTCAAGACAGCTGAAATGGTTCTCGCCATTATCGAAGAAACGACAAATCCATCGTAAAGGCAGGAGACTCTGTGAGCACGCAAAAGATCATTATTTTCCAAGTGGGACAAGAGGATTTTGGTATCAGCGTAGAGCATATACGCTCGATTGAGAAGGTCCCTTATTTACAAGAAGTATCGAACCTTCCAAAAGAGATTAAAGGACTCATGTCGTTAAGAGGAGAGGTCATTCCAGTCAGTGACACAGGTGTCATGCTGCACGGAAAACCTCTGGATGTAACCGAACAGTCTAAGGTTCTACTATTTGAATTAAACGATCAAATGATTGGCTGCCTTGTTTCTGATGCAAAAGATATCATTGATATCGAGCTAAGTGAGATCAAGCCATTTCATATGAACACAAAAGCATCTGAATATTTCTTCGGCGTCGTTGAGAGAGAGAACAAGATGATTTTACAAGTGGACCCTAATAAGTTTCTAGGGAAAATTGAGGATCTTGATCAATTGCCTGAGCGATTGAAAGAGGAATTGGCATAAACAAAGGCCCCTTATCCATGGATAAGGGGTCATTTTGCGTGCCGGAGCTCACGAATCTTTTATTTGTTGCGCTCTACAGAAGACAAATATAGCCCCCTTATCATGTTTAGGTAAGGGGGCTATAATTTATTCAGCTGCTGGGTTAATTGAATCGTTTGCCGCAGCTTTTGTTTTTGATTTTTGGTACATCACATTTAAAATAATCGTTTGAATGGTGAGTAAAAGTCCACTTGTCATCCAATATAAAGGAAGAGCAGCGGGAGCATTAATTGATAGAAACAGCATCATGACTGGGAAAATCATGCCCATGATTTTTGCTTGTTTCAGTGCAGCTTCTGTTTGGGTGCCTGATTGCTTTGCGAATTTTTGTGTGACATAAAATTGCAAGAAATACATGGCCCCTGCAAAGATTGCCATCAAAAGATCAGTTTGTCCTAAGTTAAACCATAAGAACGAATGCGTTGCGATCTCAGGTGTTGAGCGAATTGCCGAGTAAAAGCCAAGAACAATTGGGATTTGAATCAGCATCGGCAGACAGCCCATTGCCAGCGGGTTCACATTGTTGTCTTTATATACTTTCATCATTTCCATTTGCAGTTCTTTTTGTTTTTCAGGTTCTTTCGTTTTTTTCAATTTGCTTTGTATTTGGTCAATCTGAGGTTTAACGAGTGCCATTTTCTCTTGCATCACTCTCTGCTTTTTAAATTGGTTTGCAAAAAGCGGGAAAATAAGCAGCCGGACAATCAATGTCACGAACATAATGGATAAACCGTAGTCATCATGGAAAAAGTTCGCAAGCCAGATAATCAACTCAGAAAAAGGCTGAACAAAATAATGATGGAAAAACCCATCAGAGCTTGTATTTGTTTGCGCACTCGCAGCAAATGCCGGTGACGCTACCATCATCAAAAATAAAGTCGTACAAATTGTCAATAAACGTTTCAATTCATTTCCTCCTCAATAATAAAATCTAATAAGAGAGAGGAAGCGAATGGTCTTCATCATCATTTGATGATCTTTTCATTCGAATGACTTTACTAATCCAAGTTGTAATGCGATCATATATGATAAACAGAAAGTCTGTTCGATTCAAACAAGATGCGTCCAACTCTTCGAAACGATGTCCTCCGAGGTGCTCGTTCATTCGGCAGTCTTTTAATAAGAAAGCAATACCGATGGCGGTCAGCGCTGGAAGAATAATCGTAAAGAATTCAACAAGGAAAAAGACTTCATTGAATGTATCAATAATCATGATTATCACATCCATTTCATTACTCACAGTGTACTATACACCATATGAAATGTCTAATGGAACAAACAGGTGAAATTACGGTGAAGTGAAGGAAAGTAGATCACCTAAGGAGGCAAGCAAATGGCTGATTCTCAAAAGAAGGGGCGAATCATTTTTCATATTGATATGAATAGTTTTTATGCATCGGTAGAAATGGCGTATGATCCTTCTTTGAGAGGGAAACCTTTAGCCATTAGCGGAAATGCAAAAGAGCGCAAAGGGATAGTTGTGACCTGCAGCTACGAGGCAAGAGCACTCGGGGTGAAGCCGCCGATGCCACTCTGGGAAGCGAAGCGGCTATGCCCGGGACTGATTGTGCGTACACCCAACTTCGACCGGTACCGCAGCTCCTCACAAGAAATGTTTACCATACTAAGAGAATATAGTGACTTAGTTGAACCCGTTTCAATTGATGAAGGCTATATTGATTTAACCGATACCCCTTATGCTGAGCATGCCGTGAAAACCGCTCATGATATTCAAACGAGGCTCGTAGAAGAGCTCATGCTTCCATCGAGTATTGGCATTGCACCAAATAAATTTCTAGCGAAGATGGCGTCTAATTGGAAAAAGCCAATGGGCATAACCATTTTGCGTAAACGAGATGTCCCGACAATGCTCTGGCCGCTCCCTGCAGGTGACATGCATGGGGTTGGACAGAAAACGGCAGATAAGCTGAAAACCATCGGAATTCATACTATTGAAGATTTAGCAAAAGCGAATGAATATGCGCTGAAAGAGTTATTAGGCATCAATGGACCGAGGTTAAAGCAAAAAGCAAACGGAGAGCATGACGGCATTGTCGACCCAGAAAGAATATACGAATTTAAATCTGTCGGCAATTCTTCCACTCTTCCTCACGATTCTGATGATACAGATGAACTCGTCTCATTAATAGAGAAACTGTCGCAATCGGTGAGTGTCAGATTACGAAGAAAAGAAGTGATGGCAAATCGGCTGCTCATTATGATTCGGTATGCAAGCTGGAAAAATATCACACGGAGCGTCACACTCACGAATCCAACTGATCGAAAGGAAGATCTATTTGAGACGGCAAAGCATCTATTCCTAAAGCATTGGAATGACCAGCCAGTAAGACTTTTAGGTGTGACGGGGACCGATCTTGTGGAACGAAAATCAGCCGTCAAGCAGCTTGATTTATTCTCTTATACAGAAGATGCAAAAGACGAACCGCTCCAATCTCTTTTAGACGGACTGAAAGAAAAATACGGTAAACCACTCATCCAAAGAGGAGTAACCATTAAGGAAAAAGAGAGCAAAACAAGTGGTACAAGTTTTAATAAAGACTTTTTTCAGGACGAAAGAGGAAATGACTAGCCTGAAAACTTGATAAAAGAGGTGATGTTGTGGTAATTTCAAAGGGTACATCATTTCAGCAGTAATCAATATAGTGTGTTAGAAGGGACGTCAGAATTATGTCAAAACAACAAATCGGTGTCGTTGGACTAGCCGTTATGGGGAAAAACCTTGCCCTAAATATTGAAAGCCGCGGTTTCTCCGTGTCCGTTTATAACAGATCTAGCAGCAAAACAGAAGAGTTTCTTCAAGAATCACAAGGGAAAAACGTTGTAGGCACATACAGCATTGAAGAATTTGTTCAATCGCTTGAAACGCCGCGTAAAATTCTTTTAATGGTAAAAGCGGGTGCAGCAACAGATGCAACCATTCAATCATTATTGCCTCACCTAGAGAAAGGTGACATTTTAATTGATGGTGGAAATACATATTACAAGGATACACAAAGACGTAACCAAGAGCTTGCGGAAAGTGGTATTCACTTCATTGGTACAGGTGTTTCTGGCGGTGAAGAAGGCGCACTTAAAGGTCCTTCTATCATGCCTGGCGGTCAAAAAGAAGCGCACGAGCTTGTGAAACCAATTTTAGAAGCCATCTCTGCGAAAGTAGATGGTGAGCCTTGTACAACGTATATCGGTCCAGATGGAGCAGGACATTATGTCAAAATGGTTCATAACGGTATCGAGTACGGAGACATGCAATTGATCTCTGAATCATACTTTATCTTGAAGCATGTGGCAGGATTGTCAGCAGAGGAGCTTCATGAAGTATTCTCAGAGTGGAATAAAGGCGAGCTTGACAGCTATTTAATTGAAATTACAGCTGACATTTTCACAAAAGTGGATGAAGAAACAAATCAGCCACTTGTGGATGTGATCTTAGATAAAGCTGGACAAAAAGGAACTGGGAAATGGACGAGCCAAAGCTCTCTTGATCTAGGTGTTCCGCTTCCAATCATTACGGAGTCTGTTTTCGCGCGTTACATTTCAGCAATGAAAGATGAGCGTGTTGAAGCAAGTCAATTAATTGAAGGTCCTAAGCCAGCGCAATCAGCAGAGAATAAACAAGAGCTGATCGAAGCGGTTAGAAAAGCTCTCTTCATGAGTAAAATCTGCTCATATGCACAAGGTTTTGCGCAAATGAAAGCAGCGTCTGATGAGTATAACTGGGATTTGAAATACGGTGAAATTGCGATGATCTTCCGTGGTGGATGTATCATTCGTGCAGCCTTCCTGCAGCAAATCAAAGAAGCTTATGACCGTAACCCTGAATTGAAAAACCTATTGCTTGATCCTTACTTCAAGGATATCGTAGAAAGCTATCAATCATCACTTCGTAAAGTGATTTCACTTGCAGTAGAACAAGGTGTTCCTGTTCCTTCATTCTCAAGTGCACTTGCTTACTTTGATAGCTATCGTACAGCTGTCCTTCCAGCTAACTTAATTCAAGCACAGCGTGACTACTTCGGCGCACATACGTATGAGCGCACAGATAAAGAAGGCGTCTTCCATACTGAATGGATGAAATAAGTATACAACCTCAAAAGACCTTACCATTGGTAAGGTCTTTTTTGTGTTTACATCTATTCGGCTAAAAATCCGAAAAAGAGGGATGCTAAGTAAAAAAGAACAGAAAGTAGGGATAGAAGTGGGCATTTTATATGCACTTCTCCCAGCGATATTTTGGGGAAGTATTGTTCTCATCAGTGTCAAACTTGGCGGGAATGCCTATCAGCAAACACTCGGCATTACCCTCGGCGCTTTTTTGTTTTCAATCGGCGCCTATTTGATCAAAATGCCGGAACTGACACCGCTTATTTTTGCGGTTTCCGTTATCTCTGGGATCTTTTGGAGTATAGGGCAAATGAATCAGCTTTCAAGTGTCGCCTTTCTAGGGGTGTCAAAGGCTGTTCCTTTATCAACGGGTATGCAGCTTGTGAGCACGACATTATTTGGTGTCATCGTCTTCAAAGAATGGCAAACCATGACGGTCATACTTATTGGTTCTTGTGCCATTTTATTTATTATTGCTGGCGTTGTCATGACATCTCTCGGTCAAAAAAAGAGTGGCGGAAACGAAGGCGGCAATTTTAAAAAGGGAATCATCATTTTGCTCATCTCAACCGTAGGCTACGTCGGATATGTCGTCATTTTAAGATGGTTTCATATAGATGGTTGGTCTGCGCTCGTTCCGCAATCTGTCGGCATGCTGCTTTCATCGTTAGCGATCAGTCTAAAGCAAGACCCATTTAGCAAATATACATTCAGAAATATCATTGCTGGTCTTGTGTGGTCGACAGGAAATCTAGGGCTTCTTTTGGCGATTCCACTCATTGGCGTAGCAGTAAGTTTTTCCATGTCTCAAACAGGAATTGTCATCTCGACTTTAGGCGGTATTTATTTATTAAAAGAGAAAGCATCTAAAAAAAGCTTTGTCATTGCAGGCTGCTTGATGATTATCGCAGGCGGTGTGCTGCTAGGTTTTACAAAATAGGAGGTTTTAAGCGAATGTATCCAGATTTGGAAGGAAAAACAGTTCTCATCACAGGAGCAGGTACAGGGATAGGTCAGGCGATGGCGCGCCGGTTTGGACAAGAAAAAGCCAATGTAGTGATCAATTATTTCTCAGATAAAGAAAACCCGGACGACACAATTGCTGAGATTCAAAAAAGTGGCGGACAGGCTGTCAAAATTCAAGGGGATGTATCAAAAGAAGAGGATATGAAGGCGATGATTGATCAAGCTGTAAATACATTTGGCAGTCTTGATGTCATGATTAATAATGCAGGAATTGAAAATGAAGTTCCTTCAACAGAAATGACGCTAGATAATTGGAACAAAGTGATGTCTACCAATTTAACAGGTATGTTTTTAGGCTGCCGTGATGCATTAAAGTATATGACAGAACATGGGATCGAGGGGTCGATTATTAATATGTCGTCGGTCCACCAGCAAATTCCGTGGCCTCATTTTGTCCATTATGCAGCAAGTAAAGGAGGCGCCAAGCTTTTGACGGAAACGCTGGCACTAGAATATGCCCCTAAAAAAATTCGTGTAAACAGCATTGCACCAGGCGCAATTGATACCCCGATCAATGCCGAAAAATTTGATGATCCAGCATTGAAAAAGGGCGTCATTGAGCTGATACCAATTGGCTATATCGGAAAACCGGAAGAAGTGGCAGCATGTGCTGTCTGGCTTGCATCAAAAGAGGCGAGCTATGTGACAGGGTTGACGTTATATGTAGACGGCGGTATGACCAAGTACCCGGGATTCCAAGCAGGAAAAGGATAATCTTGATGATCACGGGCTGGGCCCAGAGGATAACACAACATCAAATTATGATCTAGTATGTTGTCATGCTAGTGAAAAGCGTGAGCATAAACATTGCACACGCTTTTATCCATTTATTCGCCTTTTTCAAATATGGCTTCTTTGTTCTTCACGATGATGCCTACTTTCGTTTTGACACGAGAAACGCCATCTTTTTGAAGATAATCATATAAAATGGGTTCTATTTCATTGATATCTGTACGAAGTATTTTAGGTGATAACTCCTCGATAAATGGATCGTTTTTAACTGCTAGACAGTTCGCCATTGTATCGAGTGCCATTAAACTGAAAGGTCTTCCTTTGTTTAGCCAAGATTTCATTCTGAGCCATGTTGGAAAGCATGCTGATGCCAACCTGCCCCAACTGTCGTTAAAAGAGGAGCAATGAGACTCCATCCAATCAAGTATGTGATGTGAACGGAAACGATATAGGCTGGAGAGAGCCATCATTGGCAATTCCTTTTCACTTACACATTTCAATTGATCAAAAATACGTCTCATTCCTTCCTCGGCTGGTAAACTACTGGCTGCTGCCCAAGAAAGCGGATGAAAAAATTTATCGGCATCATTCTCCCAAAGCTCTCTTACCCAATCCGAAGCTGCAGTACCTAAAACATCAGCTGCGATCTCCAGCATTCTTGATTTGACTTCATGATTTTCCGTTCCATAAAATCTAGCTTTTACAGACATCAACATTTTTTGTGTATCGTGTTTTTTCAGGGCATTGATGACATCGTATTGAAGAAACCATCTTGTGATTGAGAAATCTAATAAAGACTCCAAATCATGTTGAACCGCTTGTAATGTGGGTATTTTCTCTTCTGCTATGACCAATACATCTTCTTCTGGCTGACAAGCCTCTCCGTCTTCTTCATAAAAATCATCGTGCAATAAAAATTTCTTTGGAGAGTGGATGATCGCTAAGTGATACCATTCAATTGGCCGTAAAGAATAGGTTAAGAGCCGCCTGTGACAATCATTGCATAATCGATAAGGCTGAGCTGGTTCATCAGAAATTTTTACAACATCAATCTCGTTTCTTTTACAGGCTTCACACAAATGAGTGACTGCCATGATATCCACTCCTTTTGATTGAAAAGATATGAATAGATTCGAAAAGTAGCAGCAAAAGACGTTTACCTATCCATCAAATTGAGTGGGAATAGAAACTGTTTCCATCTCTGGGCAGTTACTTCTCATGATTTATGGGATGAAAAATTGGGTTTTTGAATGAGCTAAGTCATTAGCACTTATTTTAACAAAGTTCTCAAAGACTGTCTTCAGAAGAAGAAGCTACTTTATGGTTCATTCGGAGAGTATTTTTTAAAAGAAAAGGGGTCTCGTTCATATCTGGATGAGATCTTTTTTGTTCTGAAAGCTTGTTGTGAGTATTGATACGGTCATTTTTAAAATAAAATACAGACATATATAATTAAATGTCTAGACATTTAAAAATAAAAATATATAATATTAACTGGAAGCGCTTTTATTACAACAATGGGGTGAGAGAAATGAAACGTATTTTATTAGCATGCAGTTCAGGTATGTCTACGAGTTTACTAGTCACAAAGATGAAGGCACATGCTGAGTCTATAGGGGAAGAAGCAGAGATTTGGGCAGTCGGACAAGACCAAGCGAGAAAAGAAATGGCACATGCCGATGTTGTATTAATTGGACCACAAATGAGTTTTTTAAAAGGGGATCTTCAAAAAGAAGCTCAAAAATATGGGATTGAAGTAGAGGTCATCGATATGCAGGCGTATGGGCTAGCAGATGGACAAAAAGCGTATGAACAAGCGGTTTCATTGATGGGGGAATCTTAAAGGATGGAAAAGAAAACACTCGAAGGACTCACGGAAGAACAAATCAGTTTTCAATTGATCTTACACAGCGGAAATGCACGAAGCAAATTGCTTCAATCTCTTAAACAATTTAGAGAAGGTCATGAAACAGTAGCATCTGACCTTCTCAAAGAAGCGGAAGATGACTTGCGGAATGCACATGATATCCATTTTCAAATGGTACAGCAAGAGGCAAGCGGAGAAACGATTTCATTCTCCTTGCTGCTCATGCATGCCGAAGATCATTTCATGTCAACGATGACGATAAAAGAGCTTGTGGGAGAGCTCTTACCGATATTGCAATCACTGAAACAATAAAGGGTGTAAACAAGGGGGGAAACCAATGTTTGATAAAATAAGTGCGATTTTGGTTCCGATTGCTGGGAGATTGAACAACAATCGCTATCTAGGGGTATTAAGGGATGCCTTTATGCTTGCGTTCCCATTAACGATTTTTGGTTCCATCATGGTCGTATTAATGAATCTGCCATTTTTAGATAAGATCATGAGTCAAACAGCACTGGAAGGTGTTCAGTATGCACTGAATATTGCACCTAGTGCGACCATCAGCATTATGAGTGTGTTTGTTGTATTTGGGATTGGCTACTATTTATCGAAAAGCTATGATGTGGAAGCTGTCTTTGGCGGTGTGATCGCTTTAGCCTCTTTTCTGCTCCTTACGCCATTTTTACTAGAACAAGAGGGCGGTGCATCCATTGCAGGCGTCATCCCAGTCGATCGTTTGGGCGCAAAGGGAATGTTCCTTGGAATGATCACAGGCTTTTTGTCTGCTGAAATTTATCGCTATTTTGTCCAAAAGAAATTTGTCATCAATATGCCGCAAGGGGTTCCGCCAGCTGTTTCTAAGTCTTTTGCTGCACTCATCCCGGCTACTTTGACACTCACAACCTTTTTACTGATCAATATCATCATTACACAAGGGTTCAAAACCAACATGCATGACTTGATTTACAATGCGATTCAGGCGCCGCTTGTCGGACTTGGAAGCGGTATCATTCCGACCTTGATCGCTATTTTCTTTATACAAATTCTTTGGTTCTTTGGGCTCCACGGCCAAATTATTATCAACTCTGTAATGGACCCGATTTGGAATACATTGTCCATTCAAAATCTAGAAAGCTACACAAAAACAGGTGAGGTTCCGAACATCATCAGCAAGCAGTTTATCGAAATCTATACAGTGGGTATGGGTGGAACCGGTATGACGCTAGCTGTTGTGTTTACGATTTTAATTTTTCTTAAAAGTAAGCAATTGAAACAAGTAGCAAAGCTCGGCTTAGGACCAGGTTTATTTAACGTCAATGAACCCATTATCTTCGGTTTACCGATTGTGATGAACCCGCTTATTCTCATTCCGTGGATTTTGGCGCCAATGGTGATTACTTGTATTTCTTATTTTGCGATGGCCGCAGGTATTGTGCCGCCTCCGACAGGCGTGAATATTCCATGGACAGTACCGATCTTTATTAGCGGAGTCATGGCAACGAATTCATTAGCGGGCGGTCTGCTTCAGCTGTTTAATTTAATGATTGTGTTTGTCATTTGGTTCCCGTTCCTAAAATTTATTGATCGTATGAATGTGAAAAATGAAAAAATAGTCACGACAGAAAAAACGAAACAAACAAACATCAAAGGTGAAGGAGACTCAATACATGTCGATGGAAACTAACAGTCAATCATATACATTCCCGGAAGGTTTCTGGTGGGGATCTTCTGCCTCTGCTACGCAAACAGAAGGCAGTTATCCAGGAGATGGAAAGGGTCCGAACATTTGGGATCACTGGTTTGAAAAAGAGCCGAATCGTTTTTTTCAGGGCGTCGGTCCAGGTGTAACCTCGCAATTTTATCGTAAATACAAAGAGGATATCCGCCTCATGAAGGAGATTGGGCACAACTCGTTTCGTCTATCTATTTCATGGTCACGCCTTTTACCTGAGGGAAAAGGGGCCGTTAATGAAGAAGCTGTGGCTTTTTACAATGATGTGATCAATGAACTGATAGCGAGTGACATTGAACCGTTTGTGAACTTGTATCATTTTGATATGCCAATGGCGCTTCAGGAGACGGGAGGATGGGTAAACAGGCAGGTCGTAGACGATTATGTCAGCTATGCGACATTGTGTTTTCAGCTATTTGGCGACCGGGTGAAAAAATGGTTTACTCATAACGAGCCGATTGTTCCTGTAGAGGGTGGATATATGTATAGCTTCCATTATCCAAACGAAGTTGATTTCCAAAAGGCAGTGCAAGTTGGGTTTCATGAGATTTTATCAAATGCTAAGGCCATTGCGGCTTATAAAGAGATGAAGCAGGAGGGGAAAATAGGCATTATCCTCAACCTTACTCCTTCGTATCCGCGAAGCCAGAATCCGCGGGATGTCGAAGCAGCTGAGATGGCTGACGCCTTCTTTAACCGGTCCTTCCTAGATCCAGCTGTGAAAGGACATTTCCCTGAAAAGCTAGTGGACGTGTTAAAGAAAGAAGGATTGATGCCGGCTATGGAGGAAGGAGACCTTGAACTCATTCAAGAGAACACGATCGACCTTCTCGGCATCAACTATTATCAGCCAAGAAGAGTGAAAGCAAAGGAACATATGCCTCACCCTGATGCACCATTTATGCCAGACCATTATTTCGATTCTTTTGAAATGCCGGGCAGAAAAATGAATGTGTACCGCGGCTGGGAAATCTATGAAAAGGGTATTTACGATATATTGAAAAAAGTCCAGACAGACTATGGGAATATTGAATGCTTTATTTCTGAAAATGGAATGGGTGTCGAAGGAGAAGAGCGGTTTCAGGATGAAGAAGGAATGATTCATGACGATTACCGCATTGATTTTATTTCTGAGCATCTTAAATGGGTGCATCAAGCCATTCAAGAAGGAAGTCATGTAAAAGGCTATCATCTGTGGACGTTTATGGATAATTGGTCATGGTCGAATGCCTATAAAAATCGCTATGGATTTGTCTCAGTGGACCTTGAGAAAGACGGGAAACGTACCATCAAAAAAAGTGGCTACTGGTTTCAATCGGTTTCAGAGAATAATGGTTTCTAATCAAGATACTTGCTCTTTCCTTGAAAAGGGCAAGTATTTTTCTTATGTAAAGATGAAAGGATTGAAATGAAAGTGGCTCGAACCTTTTAAGCGCACTAGGCTTAGTGTAGAATGAGAGGAAGGCTAGAAAGCGCTATGATAGGATATGAAAAAACAAGTCAGTTGGTGGTGTGAGATGACAAAGTACGAACTCATTTCAGAAGAAATTAGAAAAAGAATAGGAACAGCATATTATCCAGAAGATCAACCCATTCCAGATGAAAACTCGCTTGCCGCTGAATTTAAATGCAGCAGAATGACGATGAAGCGTGCGCTTGATCTTTTAGTGGCGGAAGGTCTGCTCTTTAGAAAAAGAGGTCATGGCACATTTATTGTGAAGGCAGCGCTAAATCAAGGTGCGATCAACGTATCAGGTCATGAAAATAAAGGGTTCACGAAAGTGATGGCAGATAAAAACGTGACGAGCCAAATCATTCGCTTTGATGTGCATTTTCCAAGTGAAGAGGTGGCAGCTCATTTATCCATTGACTCAAGCACACCCGTCTATGACATTATTCGGCTCCGTTTGGTGGAAGAAGAGCCATATGTATTAGAAAAAACCTTTATGCCTGTCAATGTCATTAAGGGAATAGATGAAGAGGTTTTATTGGGGTCTATCTATAGCTACATTACAAACACACTTCATTTAAAAGTGGCAGGAGCGCACAAAAAAATTAGAGCGGCTAAATCAGATCAGCTTGATCAGCAATATTTAGGTTGTGACCCTACGGATCCGGTGCTAGAAGTGGAGCAGGTGGCTTATTTAAACACAGGCCGGCCGTTTGAATATTCCTTTAGCCATCATCGCTATGATAAATTTGATTTTTCAACGGTTGAAATTACGAAAACACGACTTTAAAAAAAGAGCAGAACCCCCTCAATCGGGAGACTGCTCTTTTTTCGTTGATTTTATATATTCCACCAGTGATATCCATCTTTTTCAAGAAGCTGATCTGCTTCTTTTGGTCCCATAGAACCAGCAGGGTAATTTGGTTTTAACGTTTTGGTTTCAGCCCATTTTTTTGAAATTGGATCAACAAAGTTCCAAGACAGTGCCACTTCATCCCAGTGGGCAAAGTTTGTTGCGTCACCTAGCAAACAGTCATGAATCAGCTTTTCATACGCTTCTGGTGTATTCATGATGTCGTTGTAATTTGTTTGATAGTCCAGCTTAATTGGTTTAGCATACGTTCCGCCATCAAGCTTGCGAGCATTCAGGTGAAGGGTGATGCCTTCGTCTGGCTGAATGTGAATCACAAGTAAGTTTGGATGCATGGAATTCCCGTTTCCGTAGTACAGGTTCATCGGAATGTCTTTAAATTGCACCACGATTTGAGTGGATTTCTTTTCTAGACGTTTTCCTGTACGAATGTAAAATGGTACCCCGGCCCATCTAAAGTTATCGATGAGAAGTTTTCCTGCAACGAATGTTTCTGTGTTGGAGTTTGGGTCCACATTTTGCTCTTCAAGATAGGAAGGAACCATATTGCCATCAATCGTTCCTGCATCATACTGTCCGCGGACAAAGAATTGATCCACTTCATCTTTCGAGAAAGGACGAAGCGCACGCAATGCTTTCCGTTTTTCGCTACGGATTTCCTCTGTATTGAGCTTAATCGGCGGCTCCATGGCTAGTAGTGCAACCATTTGAAGCATATGGTTTTGGACCATATCTCTCAGTGCACCAGAACTCTCGTAATATCTCGCACGGTCTTCGACGCCTAATGATTCACTCGATGTGATTTGAATGTTTGAAATGTAACGGTTTGTCCAAAGCGGTTCAAAGATCGCATTCGCAAAACGAATCACCTCAATGTTTTGCACCATCTGTTTACCGAGGTAGTGGTCAATACGATAAATTTGATCCTCTGTAAATGCATCTCGGATCTCTTCATTTAATGTTTTGGCACTAGGGAGGTCATGACCAAACGGTTTTTCAATGACAAGTCGAGACCATCCAGTCGTTTCTGATACGCCTTCACTTTTTAAAAACTTCGCAATGGTTCCGAAGAATTCCGGTGCCATCGCTAAATAGAACATCCGGTTATTTGGGATACTGTATGTATCTTCAAGACCAGAAAGAAGTGTGTTCAGTGCTTGATAGGAAGCAGGGCTTGAGACATCAAAGTCATGGTAATAGAAATGAGAAATAAATTCCTCTGCTTTTGCTTCTGCATCATCAGAAGAGACCGATTCTTTTACCACAGCTCTTAGGTCTTCATGAGACCAAGGACGACGTCCAACACCTACAACAGCGAATTGATCTCCAAGCTTTCCGCTATGATAAAGTCTATGTATAGAAGGGTAGAGCTTGCGTTTTGCAAGGTCTCCTGTTGCGCCAAAGATGACAATGACTGCTTTTGGATAGTTAGTTTCTGTATTCACGAAAAGTACCTCACTTTATTCGTAGCATTGTTGTAAAAACCGAGAATGTATGTACATTTTCTTTATTTTAAAGGTTCATTGTTCGTAAAGCAAACATTTGATTCGACTTTTTCTGCCCAAGTTTGACTTTTTTCAAAAATTCCGCTGAATTCACATTTATCCTGTCTTCATGTATTCTATATGAATGAAGAGATTGTATACCGGCTGTAGGAGGAAATCGTAATGGAACTGCTCTTTTTAGGAACAGGTGCAGGCATTCCTGCAAAAACAAGAAACGTCACTTGCACTGCGCTGAAGCTTTTAGAAGAGAGAAAAGCCGTGTGGCTTTTTGATTGCGGAGAAGCGACGCAGCATCAAATATTACATACAACGATTAAACCAAGAAAAATTGAGAAGATCTTTATCACGCATATGCACGGTGATCATGTATATGGTCTCCCGGGTCTGCTTGGCAGCAGGTCCTTTCAAGGCGGAGAGGATGAATTGACGATATATGGTCCAAGCGGCATTAAAGCTTTTGTAAACGCGACACTTTCAGCGACACAAACGCATTTGACTTATCCGCTGCATATCATAGAAATAGAGGAAGGGATCGTTTTTGAAGATGAGACCTTTCAAGTAGAAGCAAGACGAGTGTCTCATGGGATCCCAGCTTACGGTTATCGGGTCGTGGAAAAAGATGTACCCGGCTCACTAAAAGCCGAAGACCTAAAAAAAATCGGTGTAAAACCTGGACCTTTGTATCAAAAGTTGAAAAATGGGGAAACCGTTACACTCGAAGATGGAAGAATGATTGATGGAACCGATTATTTGGAACCCCCTAAAAAAGGGAGAATCGTTGCATTTTCAGGAGATACCCGTTTGTGCGAGAATATAACAAGGCTTGCCAAGAATGCGGATGTGTTAGTCCATGAAGCAACATTTGGGAAAGAAGATGCAGAACTAGCCTATAATTATTATCACAGTACGACAGAACAGGCAGCAAAAACAGCGCAGGAAGCAGGCGCAAAAAGACTGATTTTGACCCATATTAGTGCACGATACCAAGGGGAAGAGTCACTGAAACAATTACTCAAAGAAGCCCGCGATATATTCCCGCTGACTGAAGCTGCACATGATTTCTCTTCTTTTCCTATTGACCGTACCCTGTAAAAATTGGATGAATCGTCAAAAATAGTTGTGTGATTTTTTTGATATTTATGATGACGCTCTTTTTCAGGTAGTGGTAAAATGGTGAAGAAAAAACAAATGACGAATTACATTATGAAGAATACGGGAGGCACAATCAAAGATGAGCGGTTTTACAGCGTTAAGTGAAGCAGAATTAAATGACCTATATGCAGCACGACAAAAAGAGTATGAAACGTACAAAAGTAAAAACTTACACTTAGACATGTCTAGAGGGAAACCTTCACCAAAACAGCTCGATTTATCTATGGGCATGCTCGATGTCGTGACATCAAAGGATGCAATGACAGCTGAGGATGGTACAGATGTGCGAAACTATGGCGGCTTGACAGGCCTTCCTGAAACAAAGAAATTTTTTGCAAGTGTGCTCAACCTGAAGCCAGAACAAATCATCATTGGCGGTAATTCTAGTCTGAATATGATGCACGACGCGATTGCACGTGCCATGACTCACGGCGTATATGGCAGCAAAACACCTTGGGGAGAGCTTCCAAAGGTAAAATTCCTTGCACCAAGCCCAGGATATGATCGTCATTTTGCCATTTGTGAGCATTTTAACATAGAGATGATTACGGTAGATATGAAGTCGGATGGACCTGACATGGATCAGGTAGAAAAATTGGTTGCAGAAGATGAAGCCATCAAAGGGATTTGGTGTGTACCGAAATATAGTAACCCTGACGGCATTACGTATTCAGATGAGGTTGTTGACCGTCTTGCTTCCATGCAGACAAAAGCAGACGACTTCCGTATTTTTTGGGATGATGCCTATGCAGTCCACCATCTAACAGATACGCCTGATACGTTAAAAGATATTTTTCAAGCAGTAGACAAAGCAGGACATGCAAACCGTGTGTTTATGTTCGCCTCTACTTCTAAAATTACGTTCCCAGGCTCGGGTGTTGCACTGATGGCATCTAGTCAGGACAACATCAGCTTTATTCAAAAACAGCTATCAGTTCAAACCATTGGGCCAGATAAAATCAATCAATTAAGACACCTTCGTTTCTTCAAGAATCCAGAAGGATTGAAGGAACATATGAAAAAGCATGCAGCGATTATTAAGCCGAAATTTGACCTCGTTCTTTCGATCCTTGATGAAAAGCTTGGTGGAACAGGCATCGCTGAGTGGCACAAACCAAATGGCGGATATTTTATTAGCTTAAATACACTCGATCATTGTGCAAAAGCTGTTGTGCAAAAAGCGAAAGAAGCCGGTGTGACACTAACAGGTGCAGGGGCGACATATCCTTATGGTAACGACCCGCTTGATCGCAATATCCGTATTGCGCCAACGTTCCCAACGCTTGAAGAACTAGAGCAGGCGATTGACATCTTTACGTTATGCGTTCAGCTTGTCAGCATTGAAAAGCTGCTGTCTGAGAAAAGTCAATCAGCACCAACGGTATAACGAAAAAACTCCTTGACTGATGTCCGGTCAAGGAGTTTTTGTTTTTAGTTGGCTGTTTGATAATAAGTGGCAGGCTGTTTTGCTGCACACCATACATCATAAATGGCAAGCTGCACAATATGTGGTTCATCGTGATGAATATAGTGCGAGCTGTTCTGCGCCTGAATCCATCCGCTTTGGGATGACAATGTGAGCATTCGTTTATGAAGCCTGAGCCAAGCTTCATGTGCTGGATGAAACAAGCGGCTTTTGCCTGATGAAATGACAAGAAGGGGCATCATCCCATAATGCGTTTGCTCCTCTTTGATCGTACGCAGCATTTGCTCAAAGTCCTCATGTGTACATTCTGCTGTGAACTGCGCCATATATGAAGTGCGTTCTTCCTTTGATAAGAGCGGCAGAATGACCTGCTCTTGCTCCTCACTTGCTGGGTCTAGAAGGACCATACCGATAACATCTTCTTTTCTGCGGCTTGCCCATAAGCGGCTGACAAGAGAGCCAAATGAGTGCGCCACAATGAGAAATGGCGGCTGAATATTGGCTTGATGTAAGAGTGTATCTAAATCATCCGCAAGATCATGCAAAGTTCTTCCTTCTTTGCTTTCGCTGCTTTTTCCATTACCTAAACGGTCATATAAGAAAACACCAAGCTCTGGGTCAATATCACGAGCGATATTCGCCCACGTATCGCCTGAAATTCCATATCCTGCTTCAAAAATAATGGTGGCTTGCTTTTTTCCTTGACGATGCCTTGTATAAAAGTGATGTCCATCTATATGATACGTTCTTTCAATCAATGCCGAGTTCATTCTTCCATCTCCTCTAAGTGGTTCTTTAGCTAAAAGACGGCACAAAAGGCAAAGATGTTTCTCTTAAAAACAAAAAAGATGCCTATTTCAAAAAATAGACACCTTTTTGCTTAAAGATGTTACCAAGCGCGATCGTATTGGCGCGGGCTTTCGATGGATGTACGAAGCTCTTTAGCGGCTGTTTTTGGGAAATACGGATCCCGTAAAAATTCTCTGCCGATAAAGATCAAGTCAGCACGCTGATTTTGTAAAATTTCTTCGGCCTGTACACCAGATGTGATCATACCAACAGCGGCTGTTTGGATGCCGGCACCTTCTCTTATTTTCTCAGCAAAGGTGACTTGGTAGCCGGGGAATGTTTTAATACTGGCTTGCACCACAGCGCCTGAGCTCACATCAATTAGATCGACTCCTTGCTCTTTCAGCCATGCGGCAATGCCAATATAATCTGCAATATCTAGTCCTTTTGTTGTGTAATCAGAAGCGGATACACGGACAAATAATGGTCCATCCCACACTTCATTGACTGCATCAACAACTTCTCTCAAGAAGCGATAACGATTTTCTGGTGAACCGCCATATTCATCTGTCCGGTGATTGGCAAGCGGTGAGAGAAATTCGTTAATCAAATAGCCATGCGCACCATGAATCTCAATGATGTCAAATCCAGCTTTCTTGGCGCGGACAGCGGCATCTTGAAACGCCTGAACTGTGTCTTTTATTTGATCGATAGACATCTCAAGAGGTGTTTTAGATTGCTCGTCAAATGGAATGCTGGATGGAGCAAGAATGTCACCATCTAGCTCAGCCTTGCGTCCTGCATGGGCTAGCTGGATGGCCGTTTTTGTTCCGTACGCTTTGATTTGTTCGTTTAATGAGGCAAATCCTTCAATGTGCTCATCACTCCAAATTCCGAGGTCCTGATCACTAATTCTTCCCTCAGGTGAAACAGCACTTGCCTCGACCATAATTAATCCGGCCTGACCTTGCGCACGGGAAATATAATGTGCAAAGTGGAAAGGCTGTAATTTTCCATCACGGTCATAGGATGAATACATACACATCGGGGACATGACGATGCGGTTTTTGAGTGTGACACCTTTTAATGTCCAAGGTGAAAAAAGCTTTGTTTCCAATTACCTTCGCCTCCTCATAGAATGGTATAGCCGATTATAACAGCCATTCAAACATTCGTCATAAAAGGTGCTCAAACCATATAGCTTTTGTACATGATTTTGTATAATGAAAGATATGGACATCAAAGGGGGATAAACGGATGAAATGGCAAACGGAAAGTGAACTAAAGGAGCTACTCACAGCTCTTATGCAGTATGAAAGCATATCTGGTACAACGGGAGAAGTCGCATTAGCGGAATATTTATATTACTTGCTGAGGGAGCGGCCGTATTTTGAACAGCATCCTGATCACTTGGCTTTGCATCCAATGAAAGATGGCCGGTATTTTTTAACGGCACTTGTCAAACGAAGTACGTTGCCACGTACTGTTTTACTCCTCAGCCATTTTGATGTCGTGGATACAGAGGATTACGGAGAATTTCAAAATATGGCGTGTAAGCCCGAAGAGTTAATGGCGTCCTTTTCTCAAAAAAGTGCACTTCTTCCAAAAAGGGCAAGAGAGGATTTAGCTTCAGGTGACTGGCTGTTTGGACGAGGGTCCATGGATATGAAAGCAGGCCTGACTGTCCAGCTTTCCATGCTAGAAAGAGCCATGGCGGGGAGGTTTGAAGGAAATATTCTGCTCGTCACAGTGCCAGATGAAGAAGTGAATTCACAGGGGATGCTGGAGGCTGTTCCGAAACTAAAGGAGCTCAAGCAGAAGTATGACCTTGATTATACCGCGTGTTTAAACAGTGAGCCGATGTTTGAAAAGTATCCCGGGGATGCGCACCAATACATCTATACAGGTAGTATAGGGAAGGTACTTGCGGGATTTTTCTGCAAAGGAATTGAAACACATGTAGGTGAGCCCTTCTCAGGATTAAATGCAAATTTTATGGTATCTGAATTAAACAGGCTGTTAGAACTGAATAGTGATTATTGTGAGGAAGTAGATGGTGAAGTGACACCACCTCCGACCAATTTGATGCAAAAGGATTTGAAAGAAGCTTACTCTGTTCAAACGCCTCACACGGCTGTTTCTTTATTTAATGTGCTGATGATGAACCGCTCTAGTGAAGAGCTTCACGGGCTCCTCTATGAAACTGCGAAACAAGCAGCAGCCCAAATCGAAGCCAATCTCAAACAGAAAACCGCTGCATTTCAACGCTTTAAACATTTTACACCCATCGATACAAACATCACGGTGTTAACGTATCATGAGCTGTACGAAAAAGCTGCTGAACGATCCGGCAAGCAGGAGGTCGAGCGAATTGTCAACTACGCCTTTGCCAACCGGGGTGAGCTAGGGGATCGTGATTTTTCAACCAAAATTGTATCAGAACTGACGACCCTTTGTAAGGAAGATGGAGCACTGATTGTGTTGTTTTATAGTCCGCCATTTTACCCATCTGTTTCTTCAACAGATGATCTGCATATTCAAACGACCTTAAAGAAGATTCAAAGAGAAGCAAAAGAGATCTATGGAATCGAAGTAGAAGAAGTCAAATATTTTCCTGGTTTATCTGATTTAAGCTACTTACAGCTTGAAAATCAAGATATAGAGGATTATACAGCCAACATGCCGCTATACCAAAAAGGTTACTCGTTACCACAAGGAGAAAAAGAAGCTCTTAACGTTCCTGTCATCAACGTTGGTCCATTAGGAAAGGATGCGCACAAATGGACAGAACGGCTGCATGTCCCATTCTCTTTTGGCGTTTTGCCGTCGCTCTTACAATCAACAATTCATGCTTTATTAGAAAAGAATTAAGTGAAAGCTCTATCGTCATGATAGGGCTTTTCTTGATATCAATCACCTTCTGTCTAAAGAAATAGAGTATGATATAGAATAATACTTACATATATTTGAAGGGGGATTGTGAGAGTGAAAACAGGAGTACTAACAAAAACAGAGATCATGAGATCACTTCATGAGAGTTTGCGTAAGCTTGAGGAGTTAGTATGGACATGTGATGAGGCTACATTAGATGAATCTTTTGGGGAAGGCAAGTGGTCGATTAAACAAATTGTTGGACATTTGTATGATACAGAAGAAGTCTGGTCAGAGCGGATAGAGCAGGCAATATCAAATGAGCACACGCTTTTCGCATCATATGATCCAGAGATATATGTGAAGGGAAGAGCTTATGAAATGTATACCGCACAAGAGGTCAGTGCATTGATTGAACGCCTAAAAGAAAGCAGAAACAAAACACTGCAGCTATTAGAAAAGGATACATGGGATTTTTCAGGCCTCCATCCTGAAGAAGGGATGATGACAGTCCAAATTTTAGCTGAAACCATTGCTTTACATGAAATTCATCACCTCGATCAAATCAAAGCCATCATGTCCATGAGAGCATCGAGTGATAGATGAAAAGCACCTGTCATCAAGGCAGGTGCTTTTCTCACTTACTTATACGTACTCGCTGAAAACATGTCGTTTAATTCTGCTGCGCGTTTTGTCGCTGTTTTCACACAATCGACAATCGCTTCTTCAAATTGATAGGAAGCAAGGGTATTAAGTCCTGCTTCTGTCGTTCCACCTTCGCTCGTAATTTCTTTGCGCAATTCAGCAGGTTCCTTACCGCTATCCTGAAGCATATTTGCAGCGCCTGCAATCATTTGACAAATGAGCAATTTCGCTGTTTCTTGGTCCATCCCAAGTTCCGATGCACCTCGCTCCATTCCTTCAATCAAATGATAAATAAAGGCAGGACCGCTGCCTGCAATCGCTGTGACCGCATTCAGTTGTGATTCATCTAAAACCGTCACATGACCGATCGTTTCAAACAGCTGAACTGCTTTTTCCTTTTGCGCCTCTGTGACTTCATCACTGACAGCAATGCCAGTAGCTGATTGTTGTATGGCCGCTGATGTATTTGGCATGGCACGAACCACCGCCGTTTTTGCGCCAGCATAATGCTGAATGGTTTCAATAGAAATGCCCGCTAAAATAGAAATAATCAGCTGTCCATTTAAATGGGGCCTTACTTCAGAAATGCCACTTTCCGCATCTTTTGGTTTTAAAGCAAACACCAGCATATCGGCTTCTTCATAAATAAAGGAACGAGCGAAATCTGTTTTGACTCCATAACGTGCATGTAATTCTTCTAATCGTTTTTCATTTGTTTTATTTGTGACAATGATATCTTCATTTGACATAATGCCGCTCTTTAAAAGACCTTTAATCATAGACTCGGCCATTGAGCCTGCACCAATAAATCCAATTTTACTCATAAGCTGCTCCTCCTTGTAGAAAATAAAAAAACCTCTCGTCTGCAAAGGACGAAAGGTTTTTCGCGGTACCACCCTCAATTAGCATGCAATCATACATACTCAGCTCTAGTCCCTTAACGCGGGAAACGTTTAGGTTTGCCTAACAGCTCAAAGGGCAGGTTCAGCAAATAAGAGGATGGTGAAGTCTTACAGCCGGCGGACCTCACTCTCTTGCATCGTTATTTTGCTTACTAATCCTTGTCATCGCGCATCTTATATTTGTTGTTCATTATGCAACGATGGACAAGTTTGTGTCAATAGGGAGAGATAAAAAAATTGACCATCTAAACCGCATGACAGTCTGCCCTTTGCAAGATACAATGAATAAAGAAGAGGAAGTTCAGATGATCTATGAGTCAAAAATCAGGAGATGACGTATAAAAGTGAAAGAAGAAATGATTCAATTATCCATCCCTACACCGTTTGCGGTGGGGGATGTCCATGCATATGTATTAAAAGGCGATGCCGTGACCTTAGTTGATTCCGGACCGATGACACAAGAGGCGCAGCATGCCTTTGTCACGCAATTAAAGGAACATCATTTATCAATAGATGATATTGATCAAGTGGTTTTGACACATCATCATGCAGATCATGTCGGTCTTTTAGATCTGATGAAACCCCATGTCCGTGTCATCGGACATGAGTTGAATGAGCCCTATATTAGTCAGGATGCAGCGTTTAAACAGCGTCAAATCCATTTTATGAATGATTTTTTTCAGCAGTTAGGTGTGCCGCTTCGTCAAGGAGAGTGTGAAAGAATTGTGAGGCAGTCCTATACATATTCATGTACGGCACATGTCGATGACGTCATAAAAGAAGGTGATCGTTTGAAGGGACATGAGCATTTCCAAGTGCTGGAGACCCCAGGACATGCACAATCTCATCTTTCTTTTTTAGATGAAACAACAGGGAATTTCATCGGCGGTGATCTGCTGCTTACGACCATTTCTTCCAATCCGTTAATGGAAGCGCCGGTGAAAGGAACAGAACGTCAAAAATCGCTGCTTCAATATAAAGCATCACTCAAGCGTTTATTGCATTTGCCCATTCAGGCGATTTATCCAGGGCATGGCCAGCTCATTACCTCTCATCACGAATTGATCGAAGAAAGATTTAAAAAACAGGAAAAACGGGCAAATACGATGTATCAGCTGCTTCAACGAAAGGAAATGACCGCCTTTCATCTTTGTCGCACCCTATTTCCGGGCCTGTATGAAGAAGCATTATTTCTGACAATGTCTGAGACAGTCGGACAGCTTGATGTGCTTTTAGCGGCTGGACAAATTGAAGAAGTGCAAAAAGACGGAACCCTCTATTATCGAGCAAATGAAGGAGTGAAATAAATGGGGCGACTAACAGGAAAGAGAATATGGATTACAGGTGCTTCAGGCGGTATTGGTGAAAAGATGGCGTACTTGGCAGCAGCCGAAGGAGCAGAAATCATTGTGTCGGCAAGACGAATTGAAAAGCTCACAGGTGTACAAGAAAAGATTATAAGTGCTGGCGGCGTATGTCACATCGTTCAGCTTGATGTCAGTCAGCTTGAGGACATTGATCAAGCCTATCAACAAGTGGGTGCTGTTGATATTTTGGTGAACAATGCCGGCTTTGGTGTGTTCGATCTCGTCGAGGACGCATCCATTGAGGAAATGGTGTCGATGTTTGAGGTCAATGTCTTTGGTTTAATTGCCTGCACAAAAAAGGTCCTTCCTGAGATGAAACAAAGAGGGAAGGGACATATTATCAATATTGCGTCACAGGCAGGCAAAATTGCCACCCCTAAATCCGCCATCTATTCCGCATCAAAACATGCGGTTCTCGGATTTTCAAACAGCCTCAGAATGGAGCTGGCAGACAGTGGAATTCATGTCACAACCGTCAATCCAGGACCGATTGCCACAGACTTCTTTACCATTGCAGACCGCAGTGGTGAATATGTGAAAAATGTTGATTTTATGATGCTCAGTGCTGACAAGGTAGCAGGGAAGGTCGTATCCGCCATGATGAAGAAAAAAAGAGAGATTAATTTACCAGGATGGATGAATGCTGGCAGTAAATTGTATCAATTATTCCCGTTTTTATTTGAAAAAGCAGCACGTAAAGCGATGATGAAAAAATAACAAAAAAAGAAACCGGTCACAGGCTGGTTTCTTTTTTTGTTTGATGGGGCTTAATATTGGTGACGCCAAAGACATTGCCATTAACATCTTCGAAGCTAAAACCGCCTAAGTCTGGGTCAGCTAATATTTGAATATCCGATACGGTGACGTTATGCTCGCTTAAATACTGGTGAAAGTTTTTTAAATCCTTCACAAATAAATCAATCATACTATGCCGAACTCCTGTAAAAGAGTTCATAAAGTAGATTCGTTTCTCGTGTTTTGTTTTGACGAGATAAAAAGAAGGTCCCTCGCCATGAGTAAAAGTGAGCATGGCGGCTTCTTCTGATTGATGTAGAACGATCATCTCTAAAATCTGTTCATACCAAGAGACAGCCCGGGGGATATCAGTCACAGGAATTTCAATAGTAGCAATTTGTTGAATGGTCAATGGCTTCACTCCTTTTTCTATATTCGTCTTGCCGCTTGCTGAAGTGGGTCCCATACACTGTTAAAAGGAGGGGCATAGCTAATATCTAAATCTTCAAGGTCTGTCACAGTCAGCCCTTGATAAAGAGCCGTTGCCATGACATCAATTCGTTTATCAACACCTTCTTTACCGATGATTTGTGCGCCAAGCAAGGTGTGATCATCGCTTCTATAAATCAGTTTCACTTTCATTTTCTCTGCATCTGGGTAATATCCAGCGTGGTCAGTGCTGTCGATGGTGATGGTGGAGAAAGGAAGGCCCGCGTCTTTTGCTTCTTTCTCTGATAAACCCGTTCGTCCCGCTGTCACGTCCATAAATTTCATCACCGCTGTGCCGGTTACGCCTTGAAACGCGCGGTTTGTTCCTGTCATATGAAAGCCTGCGATTCTTCCTTGTTTATTTGCTGTCGTGCCGAGCGGAATATAGTCCAGTTCCTTTTTGATACGGTGATAGGTTGCTGCGCAGTCACCCGCCGCATAGATATCTTGTACATTGGTCTGCATGTATTTATTCACAACAACTGCACCATTTTGAAGTCGCTGAATTTCTGTGCTGTCTAAAAAGGATGTTTGCGGAGTGACACCAACGGCGATGATGACCATATCTGTTTCAATGGTCTGCTTGTCTGTTTGAACAGCTGTTACATGTGTCTTGCCCTTTAATTTTTGCACTGTTTCACCAAGTACTACTTGAATGCCTTGATTGTCCGCTTCTTCTTTCAGATATTTTGCTATATCGGGATCAAAGCCTGGGCCAAGTGCTGTACCCCGCTGAATGATATGAACGTCTTTTCCTAGCGCTTTTAAATTTTCTGCCATTTCTAAGCCGATATATCCTCCGCCGATGATCGTGATATGTGTGACGTCTTTTTTTAGATTGTCTAAAATAGACAGCGCATGCGGGATTGTTTTTAATACGTGGACACCTTCTAAGGAATGACTGTCTAGATCAAGTGTGACGGGGCTTGCTCCTGTCGCAATTAACAGGCGGTCATACGTTTCTGTAAAGGGTTCTTTTGTTTTAGAATGAATACCCGATACTGTTTTTTGCTCCGGGTCAATTGAGATCACTTCGTGTAAGCATCTGGCATCAATTCCGTATTTGTCACGAAAAGTTTCAGCGCTGCGTGCGATGAGTTTTCTGTGATGATCAATGAGACCGCCGATCAAGTAGGGGAGTCCGCACTGTCCATATGAGAAAATCTCTCCTTTTTCAAAAGCTACAATTTGCGCGTCTGGATCCTCTCTATATATTTGCATAGCGCAGCTCATTCCTGCTGCATCTCCGCCAATCATCACATATTTCATTTGGTGTGCTCCCTTCTATCTATCAAACTGAATACTCTTATTTACCCTCATTTTCCTTTATTTAATGCTTTTTTTTCGCAAAAGAAGCAAACTTTCGTTGAAAAATAAAGACAGCGCCTTCATTTTAAGCTACAATCGGATTATCGTCTTTTTGGTTATGAGTTTAGTTTAGATTGGTGGGAAAGACTTTGGGTGACGAACGACTAGATTTTAATACATTATATACACGCCATACGAGAGAGGCATGGGCCGCTCTTGGAGAATATATGCCGGTATCTGTTTCAGAAGAAGAAGTGAGAGCACTTCAAGGATTAAACGACTACTTATCGCTAGAAGAAGTTCGAGATATTTACATACCGCTTATTCGGTTTCTGACATTACATGTCTTTGCAGAAAAACAAAAAAATCAGCATGTCAATGCTTTTTTAAACTACCCGCATCATGCGAAAATCCCCTTTTTAATCGGGATTGCAGGAAGTGTGGCCGTCGGAAAAAGCACGACAGCACGTATTATTGAAACGCTTTTATCTAGGCTTGGAGATGGGCTGAAGGTGAGTCTCGTAACAACGGACGGCTTTTTGTATCCTCAAAAAGAGTTAAAAGATCGGGGGCTGATGGAAAAGAAAGGCTTCCCGGAAAGCTATGATGTTAAAGCGCTACTTTCGTTTTTAAATGAATTAAAATCAGGGAAACAAACTGTGCATGCACCTGTATATTCACATCTGACCTATGACCGTCTTGAAGGGGTGTATGAAACAGTAGAAGATGCAGATATTGTCATCATTGAAGGGATCAATGTGTTGCAATCACCGGCACTGGATGATCTGAAGGATGAGCCGCGCGTGTTTGTATCAGATTACTTCGATTTTTCGATTTATGTAGATGCCGCTGAGACGCAAATTCAATGCTGGTATAAAGAACGGTTCCGTTTGCTGCGGGAAACAGCCTTCCAAGACCCTGAATCCTTCTTTCATCAATACAAAGATTTGACGGATGAAGAAGCAGATCAGATGGCAAGCACGATTTGGAATACAGTGAACCGGCCAAATTTATATGAAAATATTTTGCCGACAAAATATAGAGCCGATTTGATTTTAAAAAAAGGCGATCAGCATAAGGTGGAAGAGATCGCCATCCGCAGGGTATAAAGAAAACCGCTCAATTGAGAGCGGTTTTTTTAATGACCTCCACTTACTTTCACAGCCACGGCAGCCGCCGTTCGTTTTTTTAGGCGGTAGTATCCGATAAGTAAAAACGGAACGCCTGCAGCGGTGACAATCGCCAAGACTGAAAAAATAGAAAGGGGATGGGCTGCGCCAAATAAGTCAATACACAATCCTCCGACAAACGGTCCGACGACGCTGCCGAGCTGAGAAAACCCCATTGCGCCGAAGTATGATCCTTTCACTTCAGGTTTTGCAATATTGTCTACAAACAGATCCATCATTGCAAAGAGCAGCACTTCACCAATCGTAAACACGACAATAATAAAAGCAAGCGTACCGAGACTTTGTGAAAAAGCAATGGCAAACAAACTGCCTGCTAGAAGCACGTTTCCAGTCGTTAACGACAAAATCGTTGAATAGCGCTTAGCGATCATAATCAGCGGGTACTGAACGACAATGACAACCACTGCGTTTAAGGATAAAAGATACCCAAACAGTTTAGGGCCATCCTCAATCATAGGGGATGCCGATAAATATTGAGGCAGTGTTGAGCTTAGGTGTGAATAGCCAAATGAACATAAAGTAACGCCAATGAGGATGATGCTAAAGACCGTATCTTTCTGAATAATGGAAAGAGCTTTTTTGACACCGATTTGTTTGGTGCTTTCTGGAGCAGCCACTGGATGCTTTTGAAATTGCCATGCCAGCGTTAACCCGTACAACAAGTAAATGAGGGCAGCGACGAGAAATGGAAAAGTCGTTTTTGATGACCCGAGATATAAGCCAAGCAGCGGGCCGAAAATGACACCAATGTTAATGGCCGTATACCGTAAGTTAAAGACAAACAACCGAATGCTCGATGGGGTGACATCGGATAAGAGTGCTTTAGACGTTGGTTCAAACAGCGCCCGGCACAGTCCATTTAAAGCATTCATAAAAAAGAAGACCCAAATGGCATCTGCAAACGCGAAGCCAACAAAAACAAGTGTCCAGCCAAAGATGGATAAAAGCATGACCTTTTTTCTGCCGATTCGGTCGGAAACATAGCCGCCGTAAAAACTCGCAACAATCCCAATAAGAGAGCTGACGGCAATGATCAATCCAGCTGAAGAGGCTGAGGCGCCTTTGACTTGTGTCAAATAAACGGCTAAAAAGGGAATGCTCATGGATGTCGCCATTCGGCCAAATATCGTGCCGATGATGATCGTCCAACTAAGTGGATGTAAAGTGCGTAAGTTATTTTTCATGCTGTGTCTCCCCTGAGTTTGTAAGATGTTCCAATCATACATGAAAAATTGTGCAAATTAAATACACAATTTGATGGAGGAGTCATCCGTCAAATGACAGAGAAGCTTGAACCGTCCCGTTCATTCGAAGAGCATATACCTCGTTTTCAAGGTTTTAAGCCTTGATGGGTCATGATTTTTTCAGAAAAACGAAGCGGGTTTTTCAATGATCATGTTTTCGTTTTGCGAAAATCAATTGAGATCGATGGCAATAATTTGATGTAAGGAAAGGTTTAGAACATCTTCGTCATTCACGATTTTCATTCGGCGTGTTTCATAATGAATGGCTTTCACCCAGCCCCAAAATTGAGCTTTCATACCGGATGCGATATATGTCACGCAAATCGCTTGATCCTCGGTAATCGATTGTGTGATCAAAACATTCATTTCCTCTAGCTGATCGGAGCTGAGCGGTAGAGGTGTATATTCTTTTTTCTTTCGTTTTTGAGCAAGTAGTTGCTCCCGGTGCTCTGGTAGCATCATTCGGCTTGATTCCCACATGATGTTGTATCCAGGTGTTAATTTATTGGGATTCATGCTTGTTCGCCTCCGTTATTTGTAATGCCCGCCAATTTTTTCGGCGCGGTGATATGCCTGCCCTGCACTTGTCAGTGACGAAGCATGCAATAATGCCGCAGGTCCATATTTCAGATGGATTTCATCAAATACTTTGCTGAGTTGATCTTTCTTCAAATGATGATCAAATAAAGTCAGCTGATAGTGGCTGTCAGGCTGCAGCTGTGAGAGGGTAATGCCTACACTGCGAATGGGCTGGCCATCCCAGTGCTGCTGGCATAGCTGAATCGCTACCTCTGCAATATCTGAGCCATACTGTGTCGGTGAATGAAGCTTCATTTGTCGATGAAAGCCTGTTGGATGTGAAAAATCAGCCCCTCTTACACCAACAGACACCGTTTGACCGAGATAATGCTTAAAACGTGCCCGCCTAGCGACTTCCTCACTCAATTCAAGAAGAGCGACTTTGATCTCCTCAAAAGATGCGTAATCACGGGGAAGGGTCATATGATGCCCAATGGCTTTTTGCTGATCCTGTGTGTGAATAGTGACTGGGGAGGGATCGTGTCCTAAAGCTGTTCGCTGCAGAAGCTCCCCATTGATTCCCCAGCGTTTTTTTAATCGGTCTAACGGATAAGTAGCAAGTGTGCCAATGGTACTGATACCCATTCGTTTCAAATGATGCTCCATTCGTTTGCCGACGCCAAATAATTTTCCAATTGGAAGCGGCCATAAATCAGTGGCAACCCGGTCGGCACTCAGTTCGTAGATGCCGGATGTGTTTTTTTTGGCAAAATGGTCACAGGCCATTTTAGCGAGCACTTTATTAGGGCCGATGCCCACACGTGCGTAAATGCCAGTCTGATTCATAATCGTTGTTTGTATATGTTGAGCGATCTCATGTGGAGAGCCGAATAGTGTAAGACTGCCTGTAATATCAAGAAACTGTTCATCAATGGAATATGGCTCGACAAGGTCTGTGTATTGTTCAAGCAGTTCTGTAATCATGACAGAGACATCGAGATAGCGCTGCATACGTGGACGTACAACCACTGCTTCAGGACATTTCTCCTGTGCTTCCCATAACCTTGATGCATTTTGTACGCCACGTTTCTTCGCGAGAGGGCAGGCTGCCAGGACGACTCCGCTTCTTCGTTCTGGATCTCCAGAGACAATGAGCGGTACATTCTCCAAATGAGGCGCCTCCACCTTCTCGACTGATGCATAAAATGACTGCATATCCACAAGCAGAATGGCTCGTTCATTCATTGTACTTCACCTCTTAGAACGTATGTTCTGCATCTATTGTAAACAACATGAGGTGAAATTCATACTGGTAAATCATTCAAAAGCTGTCCATACAAAAAAGACGAAGTGGTGAACACTTCGTCTCGTCTGCTGCAACGATTGTTAGGCATGTGCCATGTTGTGGAATGTTTGGAGCGGTTCAGAACGCAGACGATAAGCCATCAGCTTTTTCTTTGGCTTATGTGTAAACTGCCGAACCACATCCACATGGTCATCATAATGGAACAGATAAAGGGTGACATCATGTTTCCCATGCTTTGTTTGCATAGTAAGCGGCGCTGGCCCTTCATTCGGATGAAGAAAGCGTTCTTCATCACCAGGGTAAATATAATAGCGTTCAATAAAGATCGCATCATTAAAATGTTGAATGATTTCAGATGCTCGCTGCTCATCAAGCGAACGACCTTGAAAAGTAATATTTGTTTGCTCACTTGTTACTTTAGCATGTACGGCGTAGCGGCTAAAAAGGCGCTCAACAACACCAGAAGGCAAAGAGGTGACAAGCAGCTTTAAAAGACTAAACACAACAAGCGAAATAACAACCCAAACCAATCTCATCATCTCCAATAAACATTTGTACCAGTTCCTATATGAACCATCTTAACATAACAAATGAATGAAACTTTCGCACAAAAAGTGAACTTTTTGAAATAAGTGTGAAGATTTAAAAGGAGATGACGGCTGAAAGACGAAGAACCACCAAGTGAACATGAAAAAAGACGGGCATACTGTCTTTACAACCATTTGATCAGACAGTAGACTATTGAAACAATCGCATTTTTGAGAAAAAACGAATCAAAGGAAAGCCAAAATGGAAAAAGGGGCGAGGCCATCATGATACGTCAAGTGAAACCGTCAGATTTTTACGCAGTCACATCCGTCATTCAAAGCTGGTGGGGAGGCAGAGATTTGCGTGCAAAATTGCCAAAGCTCTTTTTTGAACATTTCCAGCAAACAAGTTTTGTTGTCGTTGAAAAGGGAGAGCTGATCGGCTTTTTGGTTGGTTTTTTATCGCAATCTCATTCGGATGAAGCCTATATTCACTTTGTTGGCGTCCACCCAGATCACCGTAAATTAAAGATAGGTAAAATCCTCTATCAAGCTTTTTATGAAGCGGCTGAAAAGGAAGGAAGAACAACCATTAAAGCTGTCACCGCTCCTATCAATAAAGTCTCCATTGCTTACCATACAAAACTCGGGTTTCAGATAGAAAAGGGAGATAAAACAGTAGATGGCATCTCAGTCTTTTCAGATTACGATGGCATTCATGAAGACCGTGTGTTATTTGTGAAGAAGCTGGGGGCAATGAAATGATTGTTCATTTAGATCACACAATAAGTGATGTAGCAAAGCAGATCTTACATATTCAACTAGCTGCATACCAACAAGAAGCTGAACAAATTGGCTATGCTGATCTTCCGCCATTAAAAGAGACCATTCAAGATGTCATGAAAGCAAAAGAGCAATTTATTGGTTTTGAGCAAGATGATCTCTTATTAGGTGTAGTCTCCTATGAAGAGCTGAAAGATTATTTGATCATTAGTCGATTGGCTGTGCATCCAAAAGCGCTAAAACAGGGCATTGGAACAAGACTCATGTCCACAATCATGGAAAAGAATGTCCCGATAGAGCTGACCACAGGGCAAGAAAACACCCCTGCAAAAAGGCTATATGAAAAATTAGGGTTTTTTGAAACAAATGTCATTCATGTGGCAAAAGAGCTCACCCTATCAAAAATGAAATGGACACCGCGACGCAAGGTTGAGGTTGTCGAATTCAAAAAAGAATGGCATGAAGAATTCCGTCAAGAAAAGCAGCGACTCAAGCAAATCATTCAAAAAAGCTGGATAGAAGGATACCATATAGGCAGCACATCAGTTTCAGGACTTGTTGCCAAACCAATTATAGATATATTAATAGAAGTAAGCGATATAGAAGAGATTGATAGAAAAAAAGAGAGATTTGAACACCTTGGATACGAAGCGCTCGGTGAAAATGGTATAAAAGGGAGACGCTTTTTTCAAAAGGGTGGCTTGAATCGTACGCATCATGTCCATGTGTATGAAAGGAATCATCCTGATGTGAAAAGACATTTATTGTTTCGAGATTACTTAAGAATCCACCCAGAACGATCTGAAGCGTATGCGTCTGTCAAGGAACAATTAGCAAAGCAGTATCCGGAAAATATACAAAGCTATATGGCGGGAAAGAATGAAATCATAAAAGAAATAGAAAATGAGGCATATCGCTGGGATAAAGAAGGAAGAGAGGGAGCTCTTAAATAAGCTGCCTCTTCTCCTCGTTAATTAGGAAACTGAACATTGCCTTTTACAATATAGGCCTGTGAAGCAGCAGTAGATGGAAGAGCGGGTAATTGATCCTTTACTATGACCCCGCGAATATCTGTGATTCGAACAGGAAGAGATGTAGACCCCATATGAAAGCCAAGGAAATGGTTGTAGTCTGTCTTTTCCATGTTCACCCATTGTCCATCTTTGTAATATTCCATTTTCATAACCGGATATTTATGATTGCGCACTTGAATCGCAGCCCACCACTCACTGCTACCTTCTTTTATTCTGTAAGCTACATTTCCGCTAATCGGTGCTTTTATAATTTTCCAACTAATCGGGATTTTCCCATCTTCCATATTGCCAATTTTGGTAAAGGCATTAGGAGAAAGATCAAGAGCTCCTTTTGCTCCTTCTGGATATTTATCGGTTACATACACAACGGTTTTTCCTTTTGGCCCCGTTACTTCAAGGTAAGCCCCTGCAAGTGCCGCATTTACCCCTTTATAGTTATAGTCATGGGGATTTAAAGCTGTAATTTTCATGTCAGAGGGAATAGGATCTAATAAAGCGGCGCCCCCTGAGTAACCAGATCCCGTATAAGTCGCATAGCTTTCTCGTACTTCATCAAGGATAGATGCCGCTTTCGTGTTTGGCATAGTGAAACTCAACATCAATATCAGCGCCCCGATAAAGCAGAGAGATAATCTTTTTTTCACGATCTAAAACCTCCTGTTTCTTCTTTTAAAATGGATAGCGTCATCAGTATAATTCTAAAAAACAGGATGCAGAAAGAGTCAATAGATAGATATAATCCTAGTGAGAAGAGCGTGTATTTCAAAGAGTATGACTTTCGGATTTAGTCGTGTGTCATGTTTTATGGTGTTTTATGTGTTACAATGTAAGCATCAATTTAAAAAGGATGTTCGCCATGTATATTCACATCACAGAACTGGCTAAAACATATATAGAAAAACAGCAAACAGGAAACGAGACGAAGGAGTTACTGCTTCGCTACGATTCAGAAGGTTGTGGCTGTGCAGTGAGTGGCGTACCAATGCTTTGGTTAACAAGTGAAAGAACAGGTGAATGGGAACCACTTAAAAATAGCCAACATTTAAAACTATATATACACACAGCACAAAAGGTGTTTTTTGACGAGGAAATGACGATTGATTTTAATGAAAAAGCCAATACACTTATGTTGAAAAGTCCTCAACAAATACTCAGCCCGAGAATGGGTATACTTGTAAAGTAAGGTGGAAACGTAGTGGATCAAAAGCTGAAAGTGATACAAAATACGGCACAAAATAAAACGTGGGTGTCGTTTTTAAATAATAATCATCCATATAGCCTTTTGCACTGGTCAATCGGTGGAATGGATTCAGTAAAAAAGGACGTCTGGCTTCTCCAAGATGAAGTCACATTTGAAACGGAAGAATTTCCAACGCTTGAATTAGCAGTCAGTTGGATAAAAGAGAATATGGAACACGTAACAGATGTGTTATAAGCCCTTTGCTGAAGAGGGCTTTTTTTGTGCCATCATCATCTCATCAAACAGAAGAACTGTCTAATTTGAAAAATGAGATTTTTCAACGATAAAAAGTCATTTTTAACAAACATTTCGACAAAATGAGAAAAGTAGAAAGAGAAAAATAGAGACTGTTAATGCCGAAAAATCGGCAATGGAAGCGGTTATTGCGGGATACCGAAAACTTTACGAAAAACGACATTTCATATTTCTTCCATTCGAGGAAATATGATAGAATACAACATGTATCGTACATGAGGAGGGAGGTGCTAAGGTGAATTGAAGCTCAAGCTGTCATCGCCTCAGGTTGGAATCAAAATAAACGAATGGTATAGGCAGATTTGCGGATTTCATGTCATGAAAGCAGAGAAGCTAAAGGCCGAGATCGAGCAGGAAATCCTTGAGATGGAGCAAGATCAGAACTTGCTGCTTTTTTACCAGCTAATGGATTTTCGACATAAGGTCATGCTTGAATATTTTGAACCGGCAAAAAAAGCCTCAAATGATGAGGAGATTAAGAAGCTTCTAGAAACAATTGAACATTCGCAGACCAAATTAACAGATATGCTTGAATACTATGTTCATTTTTTTACAGGAATGTTTGAATTTGAACAGAGAAACTATTTGAGTGCCATTGCTTATTACCGTTCCGCAGAAAAAAAGCTCAATCTCATATCAGATGATATAGAAAGAGCAGAATTTTATTTTAAATTAGCAGAAATATACTACCACATGAAACAAACCCACTTTTCGATGCACTATGCTTTGCAAGCGTTAGATACGTACTCTGCCTACAGAACGTACACGCTGAGAATCATCCACTGTGAATTTGTCATCGGTGCAAACTATGATGATTTGAAATGCTATGAACATGCATTGCCCTACTTTAAAAATGCTCTAAAGCGAGCACGCTCAATTGGAAACCCTCGAGTCATAGGTTCGGCCCTTTTCAACTTAGGTAACTGCTATTACCAAATGAACGATCTTGCTACAGCAAGTCGCTATCTCAAAGACTCTCTTGAAGTGTTTGAAAAGGAGAATTTAACCCATCTAAATCGCTCTCTAGACCCACTATTTATGCTGACCCAAATCCTGTTTAAACAAAAACAAATAGAAGAGTCGTTAACCCTCTATCAACAAGGTATTATGAAAGCCTGTGAATTAGAAGATGAAATTTACATCTGCAAGTTTCAGTTTTTAAAAGCATTATACGTTGATGCAGAAATAAAAATCATAGACGATACATTAGATTTGTTGGAGGACAAGCGCTTATACCCAGATATTGAGGAACTGGCACTTGATGCGGCTCATTATTATAATGAGCTTGGATTATTTGAAGTTTCTACCCGGTATTACGAAAGGAAAATTCAAGCCATATCAAAAATTCAAAATGGAGGTCATTTATATGAAAATGAGTTTGATAGTTCTTTTATTGGCAGCAACTGCAGGGTTATCGGTCATGAGTCAGCAGCAATCGGAAGAGAGCCATATGGAGCTGGCGGGCAGACACCATACAACAGTGGTGACTATCGTATAAGTTAGCAAAAAGAGGAGACGAACGGCTGTTCATTCTCCTCTTTCATTTTGATTGAATTGAAATGCTTCCAGAAATGCTTCGATCTCTTGTTCATAGACTTCCTTATTGTCACTATAAGACATCGCATGCGCACCATGTGGCGCAATAAATAGCCGTTTATCACCCTTTTTGCGTGCGTATAACTGCTCGCTTTGCTCACAAGGGATATAGTCATCATGGAGGCTATGAATAAAAAGGATAGGTTCTTTCACCTGGTCGATTACATCAAGTGGAGAAACTTGTCGAATGCTGTATCCGTCCCGCCATTTCAACACTTGATCACTTAGTGGAAGAATCCACTGTCCTGAAAGACGAAAATCTGTTTTTAATCGATACAGAAGCTGATCCTCAAAAGAAGCAAAAGGACAATCAGCGATGTAAAAATTGGCGTTTGCATCCGGTTTTGCAGCATATAATAAAGTTGTGACTGCGCCCATCGATTCTCCGTGTATCCCAATGATTGCTTTTTCCCCAAGCTTTTTTCTCAGCCACTTGACGACTTGAGCCAAATCTTCTTTTTCATAATATCCATAGCTCGTTGTTTTTCCGCCGCTCATCCCATGTCTTCTATGATCATAAAGCAGCACATTCCATCCAAGCTTTTGGAATAATTTCATATACTTCACGGAATTGATCAAACTGACGGTAACCCCGTGACAAAGAACGATGGTGCGTGTTGTATGAGGGAGCGGTACAAAATAGCCATGAAGATCGTAACCAAATGCTGAAGGAATACAAACTTTCTCTTTTTGCAGCTGTTGAAACTCCTCGTGATGATAGTGCCCTTCATCTGATTCTCGTTTGATGAGCTCTTCATCCGTTAATTTTCGTATATACATCATTTTATTGGTAAAAAAAATGCCGATTGCAGCGAGTGGAAATAATATCAAGGCGAGTATAGCGAGCCATTTCTTCTTCAAGCTGATTCTTCCTTTACGAAGGGTTTCTATGAAGATCATACCACATGTTGGGAGTTTGGCGTGACTCTTGCTGAGCAAATAAAACGGATGATACACTAAAGCAAAAGGAGAGAGGCAAAGTGAAAAAGACCAATCAAGATCAAGCAAAGCTAAAGGACGGCATAAAGGATGATGTGAAACAGCAGCTCCTTCAAATGAAGCAGAACCTGGCCGCTGAGACAGAAAAAAGAGAAGAACAAAAACGACAAGACCTCCTTCGGCAACAGAAAGAAAAAGAAAAAAATAAAAGCTTCTCAGAGCTGCTAGATGAAAGTCATTTAGACTGGAGAAAGTATAAAAGTTAAAAAAGGGAGCTACGATGCTCCCTTTTTTATGTTATATTATTGAGATGAATACATACTACATGAGCCTGAGAGAAAACACGTCTAACTCCCTCGTATCACTTCATTTCAGAATCGCACCATCAATAGGGTTGTACATTAAAACAAAACATAAGTGGCAAGCTGTTCTTCCATTTGTCTTCTATTGATTCAAACGATGCGTCTCATACACAGACTGTTTTGTGAAATATGACAAAGCTTTTACTTCTTGGTCGCTTAATGAACGTGCATTTGCCGCTGCCACATTTTCTTTTAACTGTTTCACCGAGCTTGCGCCAAAAACAACAGAGCTGACTGCAGAATGCTTGAGCAAGTATTGAATGGACAGCTCTGTCAGTGATAGGTCATAAGCGACTTTCTTTAACGAAGGGATGATTTGCTGGAGCTCTTCAAATGAATAGTCAAGATACCCGTTCTTTTGAATCGCCGCACTTGCTTGCGAAAGGGGTTTTTCTGTTAATAATCCTTTTGCTAAAGGACCTCTTGCCACGACACTAATGCTTTGTTCTTCAAGAAGAGAAAACCATTCTTCTGGGCGGCGGTCGAGTAAACTATATTGCATCATCACACTCACGATGTTTGATTTTTTGGCGTATTCTTTAATGACATTTGGACGGATCGACGATATGCCGTAATAGCGAATGACACCTTCTTCAACCAATTCTTCAAATGCCTCGATTGTTTCGTCAATTGGATCGTCAATTGTGCCGCCATGCAATTGATATAAATCAATATAATCTGTTTGAAGTCGTTTCAGGCTTTGTTTCACTGCCTCTTTTATATATGCTTTTGAAGGATCCCATTCCCAGCCAGGTTTGCCATTTTCAAAGCGGTTGCCACCTTTTGTGGCCAAAATCAGATCTTGGCGTCTGTTCTTAATGGCTTCCCCGACGATTTCCTCATTTGTTCCAAAATCATATAAATCAGCTGTATCCAAATAGTTAATCCCAAGATCAATGGCTTCATCTAATAAAGAGAGCGCTTTTTCTTTTTCAGTCCCAAGGGACATACATCCTAGTGCCGCCTCACTAACCAAGAGATCAGAGGTGCCAATTCGTCTTTTTTTCAATTCAATCACACTCCTATCCTTTCACATTAAGTGAAACAATTCTGGAATTCAAGCTAGGTGATTTCAAAAGGCGCATTGAAGCAGGCATCCGCATTTTGGCTTCTCCTAAAACATCTATGTTAAAATGAATGAAGTAAAAAGTGAAAGTAGAACGAGGAGCTGACAAAATTGAAGGACTTTGAAGAAAAAACATTATCGTCAAAAACATTATATAACGGAAAAATCATTGACTTGGTTCTTGAAGATGTAGAATTGCCGAACGGAAAACCAGGCAAACGCGAAATCATTAAACATCCAGGTGCAGTAGCAGTCATTGCACGTACAGACGAAAATAAAATCATTTTGGTCAAGCAATACCGTAAAGCACTGGAGAGAGCCATCGTTGAGATTCCGGCTGGAAAATTAGAAAAAGGAGAAGAGCCGGCACATACAGCACTGAGAGAATTAGAAGAAGAAACAGGTTATACAACTCAGGCGCTCCAAAAGCTGACCGCCTTTTATACATCACCAGGGTTTGCGGATGAAATTGTTCATATCTACCTTGCCGATCAGCTCGTCCCACTTGAAGAGAAACGAGAGCTGGATGAGGATGAATTTGTCGAAGTGATGGAAGTTTCACTAGAAGAAGCACTGCACCTCATCGAAAAACAACATATTTATGATGCGAAAACAGCCTATGCCATTCAATACTTACAATTGCAAGAGGTACTTAAGTCTACAAAATGAGGGAATTCTTTGCAGATATCCATATTCATATTGGTCGAACAAGAACAGGCAGGGCTGTCAAAATTACAGGTGCAAGGTCACTGACCATTGACCAGATTCTCATTGAAGCGTCTCAAAGTAAAGGGATGGGGATGATTGGTGTGATTGATGCGCAATCTCCTGAAGTCCTAGAAGAATTGATAGAAGGTGTAGAGGAAGGCATATACACTGAACTAAGCGATGGCGGTTTATCATTTGGAAAGACCGTTTTGCTTTTAGGCAGTGAGCTAGAAATCAATGATGACCAATCAAAAGGTCCGATTCATGTGCTTGCCTTTATGCCCACGCTTCGTAAAATGTCTGAGTTTTCCGCATGGCTTTCTCTTCATATGAAAAATGTGCATTTGAGTTCACAGCGTTTATATGTGGATGGGAGAACGCTTCAGCATAAGGTGAAGGAACTAGGGGGATTATTTATTCCTGCCCATATTTTTACGCCGCATAAAAGTTTATACGGCAAAGGGGTTAATACTTCTTTAACCGAAGTATTCGATCCAGAACTCATTGATGCTGTTGAGCTTGGCCTTAGCTGTGATACGTCTATGGCCTCCCAGCTAAGTGAGCTAAACCGTTATCCTTTTTTAACAAATTCAGATGCCCATTCTTTAGGGAAAATTGCGCGGGAATATACTAAGATCCGAATGGATCATGCCTCCTTTGCTGAATTTGAGCTAGCGCTTCAAGGTAAAGATGGCAGAAATATCACTGGAAATTATGGGCTCGCTCCGCGGCTCGGAAAGTATTATCATACGACCTGTGAGAAATGCGGGGTAAGACCTGACAGTCAGGATCAAGAAAAATGCCAAGCATGCGGCCATACCCGAATGACAAAAGGGGTGAGTGAGCGGTTAAAGGAGCTTGCTGACCAAGAAAGTGACAAAGGAATAAGGCCTCCTTATGTTCACCAGCTTCCCCTTCATTTTATTCCGGGTGTTGGAGCCAAAACGTTAGAAAAGTTAAAAGCTGTCTTTCATACAGAGATGAATATTCTTCATCAAGCAACAGAACAAGAATTAAAAGCGGTCCTGCCTGAGAAAACAGCCGATTACATCATCAAAGCAAGAAGAGGTGAAGTTGGACTGATCGCTGGCGGAGGCGGAGTCTACGGTAAGGTGGATATCAATCATGAATCAACTTAAATGGACATGTCACACATTTGAACAACTGTCTAAAGAGGACCTTTACCTGATTTTAATGGAAAGAGTGAATGTGTTTGTTGTAGAACAAACATGTCCTTATCCTGAAATTGATCATCGTGATCAAGAGGCGCTGCATGTCATCGCCAAAGAGAACGGCACGATTGTCGCTTATTGCCGCATTTTCCAAAGCGGGATCATGTACAAAGAGGCGTCCATTGGTCGTGTCCTTGTGACGAAGGCCGGCCGGAAAAAAGGTTACGGGAAGATCCTGCTCGATCAGGCGATAAAAAAGCTCAGTGTATTAGGCGAAACAAAGATTAAAATCCAAGCACAGGCTTATTTGAAATCGTTCTACGAATCGTTTGGCTTCGAAGCTGTCTCAGATTGTTATGATGAGGATGGAATTCCGCATCTTGATATGGTGAGAAAAGAAAGATAGGCGTGTATACGTCTATCTCAGCGTGTAGACAAACCCTCGCATTCTTTGTCAGTCCTGCGCTCCGGTGCTCACGAATGTCAAATTCGCTCCGTGAAAGTAGCTGTCCTTCCTAGACTGCAAAGGTTTTCTATCACGCTGAAAAGAAGACAAAAGGCTAAAATCAAGTACATTTTAGCCTTTTGTCAACAATTTGAGATAGGCGTGAATACGTCTATCTTTTTTAGGTGCGTTCATGTATCATAACGACAACGAAAGGGGTTTTGCGAAATGGGAAAAAGCAAAGCAAAGAAAAAGAGAGAACACCTTCAAAGGCAGCACAGCCGAAATCCAGAACAATCGAGAGGAAATATGCCGCATTTTAGTACACACGAAAGAAAGACAAAAACAAAACAAGAAGCCTTGCAGCATATGATGAAAAAACATAAAGGTAGGAATGCTTATGATCGCTATGAACAGGATCATAAGCATTTTTATTTTGCTTTTTTGTGACAAGTAGATCAAATAATTGGAAAAATTTTAAAAAATAGGACAAACGGTCGTTTCTTTTTGTCTAAAAATGTAGTTAAATGACAAAAAGAAATGAAAGGGAGAGTGGGTATCGTGAAGGTCAAATCATTTGGAGCAGGGCTTTGTATGGCAAGTATGCTACTGGCATCGATGACATTCGGCGCATCAGATGTATCTGCAAAGGATCAAGCAAAAAAAGAGTATATGATCGGTTTTTCTTCTTCCGTTCAAGACAAAACACAAAAACAGCTTGTTGAAAAAGCCGGCGGTCATGTGAAAGAATCAATAGAGAAAATAGATATGATGAAAGTTTCGTTGAACGAAGCATCAAAAGAAAAACTACATCAAGCAAAAGAAGTTACTTTTATTGAGGAAGACCAAAAAGCAAAAACAAGCGGTCAAAGCGTTCCTTATGGCATCAAAAGCATCAAAGCACAAAAGGTACATAAACGAGGATATGCCGGACAGAATGTCAAAGTAGCTGTTCTTGACAGTGGAATCGACGGCAAGCATGAAGATTTACATGTAACTGGTGGTGTCAGCTTTGTTCCAACAGAGTCCGATCCGCTCGTTGACCCGCATGAACACGGAACTCACGTTGCAGGCACGATCGCAGCATTAGATAATAAAGTAGGCGTCGTTGGTGTGGCACCAAAAGCTTCGATCTATGCGGTGAAAGTGGCAGATGAAAATGGTGACGGCTACTATAGCTGGATCATTAAAGGCATTGAATGGGCGATTGAGAATGAGATGGATGTTATCAATATTAGTATGGGGGGAGCAAGTGAATCGGAGGCGCTGAAAGAAGCGGTAGATCGAGCTTATGACAACGGGATTCTCATTGTCGCATCTGCAGGAAATGCTGGGAGCTACGGGTCACTTAATACGATAGATTACCCGGCCAAATACAGCTCTGTCATGGCAGTCGCATCTGTGGATCAACGAAAGCAAAGAGCCTTTGATTCCTCTGTTGGGGAAGAAGTGGAAGTATCAGCACCAGGTGTTTCAACATTAAGTACCATTCCTCATAACGAATATGGATATAAGAGTGGAACGTCTATGGCATCACCTCATGTAGCTGGTGCTGCGGCAGTCATTCTATCAAAACATCCGAATCTGACAAATGATGAATTGCGTGAAAGGCTGACAAAAACGGCAACAAAACTTGGCGAACCTTTTTATTATGGCGCTGGGCTTGTGAACGTACAAAAAGCTGCACGATAAAGGAAACGAGAGAGCGGTGTACAGCTGCTTTCTCGTTTTTCTTTTTATAAAACTGTCATGTTTCGTCTGCTCTCTCATAGAATCTAGTAACCTTTACTATTTGGGAGGAAGGCGCATGCGGAAAAAGTCTTGGAAAGAACATCTTCTTCAGCACGTGAAAGATCATGTATCGATTTATTTGTTTGTTTCTGTACTATTTTTAATGGGCGTCATTTTTGGAGCCATTATCGTCAATAGTATGACAATGAGTCAGAAAGAGGATTTATTCTACTATTTAAATCAATTTTTTGGTCAACTGACGAATGAGAAAGCAGCAGAATCAAAAGAAATGTTTTTGCAAAGCTTTTTACATCATATGAAATATTTGGGCCTCATGTGGATACTCGGAATTTCCATCATTGGCCTGCCGCTTATTTTTCTTATGATTTTTTTAAAAGGGATTGTAGTTGGGTTTACTGTCGGTTTTTTGGTCAATCAAATGGGGCTTAGCGGTTTTTTTCTATCTTTTGTCTCGGTGCTTCCTCAAAATATCTTGCTCATTCCAGCGTATTTAGTGATCGGAACTTGTGCGATTGCGTTCTCCATTCGTTTAATTGGTCAGCTTTTTATGAAAAAAACCATCAGTCAAGCGCCAATCCATTGGTTTGGCCGGTATGCTTCTGTTCTACTGATGATTTTAACCCTCGCTGCTCTTTCGTCCTTTTTTGAATCATACTTATCATTCATGCTGATGAAAAAGCTGGCAGGTGTTCTGTTTTGATGATTTTATAATCGTTATTAAATAATAATCAATTTATTTATCAATTTAAAATGATTATAGTTGGCTCTCTGCACATCATTTGATATAATGATCAAGTAATGTGGCGTAGGAGGGAAAGTCAATGGAAAATCGGATTGATCGAATTAAGAAACAGCTTCATTCTTCCAGCTATAAGCTCACGCCACAGCGTGAAGCAACAGTAAGAGTACTGCTTGAGAATGAAGAAGACCATTTAAGTGCAGAAGATGTATACCTCCTCGTAAAAGAGAAGTCTCCTGAAATTGGTCTTGCTACTGTTTATCGGACGTTAGAATTGCTTACTGAACTGAAAGTTGTTGATAAAATTAACTTTGGAGACGGCGTTTCGCGATATGATCTTCGCAAAGAAGGAGCCGCTCACTTCCATCACCATCTTGTCTGCATGGAATGCGGTACAGTCGATGAGATAGAAGATGATTTATTAGAAGATGTTGAAGAGATTATTGAACGCGACTGGAAATTTAAAATTAAGGATCATAGATTGACATTCCATGGTATTTGCCACCGGTGTCATGATGATGAATCCGGCAAATAATCCGAATTGGAACCTTTTCATTCAAAATGAAAAGGTTTTTTGCATGTTCGCTGTATATTCCTTGTCCCACCTGGCATATGCTGAAGTAATGAGAACACGAGAAAGGACATGAAGAACATGCGAAAATGGCTCAAAACAACAGGTGAAGTAATGAAAGTATTTATCTTGTTCACTGGTTTTACCGTCCTGTTCTATTATGCTATGATATGGATAAATTCAGAATATGAAAGCTATCATCGTTATGATAAACCAGAAGGTGCAGCGATAAAAGTGATGGAAATGGATCAGCCGAAACAAGACAGCTGGCAGGATCGATTGATTTATTTTTATCAAAACGGGGAGTAGAAACCATTGAAGGATCAATTATCCGACTTTATTCATTTTATGACAGTAGAGAGAGGACTCTCTGAAAATACCATTGTCTCTTATAAAAGAGATTTACAGAGCTATTTGTCTTTTTTAATGACGCATGAACAATTGACAGATGTAAAAGACGTCACACGCCTTCATATTATTCATTATTTAAAACAGTTAAAAGACGAGGGGAAATCGAGTAAAACGTCCGTCCGTCATCTATCATCGATACGCTCCTTTCATCAATTTTTGCTCCGTGAAAAAGTGACAACAGATGACCCGTCATGGAACATTGAATCACAAAAAACAGAGCGGAAATTACCGAAAGTTCTATCATTAGATGAGGTAGAAAAGCTGCTCGATACACCTAAGCAGCAAACACCATTTGACTACCGTGACAAAGCCATGCTCGAACTTTTATATGCAACAGGTATTCGCGTAAGTGAAATGCTTGATCTGACTCTTGCGGATGTGCATCTGACCATGGGGTTTATACGCTGTTTTGGAAAAGGAAGAAAAGAGCGGATCGTGCCTATTGGTGAAGCTGCTACAAGTGCGATTGAAGTGTATATAGAAAAAGGCAGAAACAAGCTGCTCAAAAAACAGCCGGCCGATGCCTTATTTCTGAATCATCACGGAAAAAAAATGTCGCGGCAGGGCTTTTGGAAGAACTTAAAGAAACGAGCCATAGAAGCAGGTATTCAAAAAGAATTGACGCCTCATACGCTCAGACATTCATTTGCGACACATTTGCTTGAAAACGGTGCGGATCTTAGAGCCGTACAGGAAATGCTCGGACATGCCGATATTTCTACTACACAAATTTACACACATGTCACAAAAACAAGATTAAAAGACGTGTATCACAAATTCCATCCAAGGGCATAAGTAAAGCATGGCACGGTGAACGTGTATCATGCTTTTTTATGTTTGGACCGTTTATGGTTGTCAATTGACTTGAAAACGGTTTATACTTGAGATGTCTGACCTCTCCAGTTGTGAAAGGTGAAAGGACAAGAATATTGAAGGAGGCGCTTTTTTATGCCTGATTATCAGTATAAACGTATTTTCCTCATTGTGATGGATTCAGTAGGAATCGGGGAAGCACCTGATGCTGCTGATTTTAATGATGTAGGTGCAGATACACTTGGACATATTGCTGAAAAAATGAACGGGCTTCATATGCCGAATATGGCGAAGCTTGGGCTAAGTCATATTAAAGAAATTAAAGGAATTCCAGCGGACGAAAAACCGCTTGCGTATTATGGAAAAATGCAAGAAGCATCCAACGGGAAAGACACAATGACAGGGCATTGGGAAATCATGGGTCTTTACATCGACACACCATTTAAAGTCTTTCCAGACGGCTTTCCAGATGAACTGTTAAATGAATTAAAAGAAAAAACAGGGCGTGGCATCATTGGAAATAAACCAGCGTCTGGTACAGAAATTCTGGATGAGCTTGGCGAAGAGCATATGAAAACAGGCGATTTAATCGTTTATACTTCAGCAGATTCTGTGCTGCAAATTGCTGCACACGAAGAAGTTGTGCCATTAGACGAACTTTACCGCATTTGCGAAATCGCACGTGAACTGACTTTAGATGAAAAATATATGGTAGGGCGCATCATCGCTCGTCCATTTGTCGGGGAGCCGGGGGCATTTGTTAGAACACCAAATCGTCATGACTATGCATTAAAACCATTCGACCGTACCGTCATGAATGAATTGAAAGATGATGGACTTGATGTCATTGCGATCGGAAAAATCTCTGATATTTATGATGGTGAAGGAATCACCTCTTCACTCAGAACGAAATCCAACATGGATGGAATGGACAAGCTAGTGGAGACGCTGAAAACAGACTTTACTGGGCTGAGCTTCTTAAATCTTGTCGACTTTGATGCGCTTTATGGACATAGAAGAGATCCAGAAGGCTACGGTAAGGCACTAGAGGAATTTGACGCACGTCTACCTGAAGTGTTTGATCTATTAAAAGAGGATGATCTGCTTGTGATCACAGCAGATCACGGAAATGACCCGGTTCATCACGGAACAGATCATACAAGAGAATACGTTCCGCTTATTGCTTACAGCAAAAAGCATCAAGAAGCGAATGAGCTACCAACAGCGAAAACATTTGCTGATCTTGGGGCAACGGTAGCAGATAATTTTAAATCAACGCTGCCAAAATACGGAACAAGCTTTTTATCTCAACTCAAATAGGGGGAAATCACGTGGGAGCACAGTTTTCAGAAGCGGCGGCATACATTAAACAAGCATCGACATATGTACCAACAGTTGGATTGATTTTAGGTTCAGGTCTTGGCATTTTAGCCGATGAGATTGAAAATCCAATCAAATTGAAATATGAAGATATTCCTGGATTCCCTGTTTCAACAGTAGAAGGGCATGCAGGCCAGCTCGTCATTGGAACGCTGAAAGGCACGGTCGTTTGTGCTATGCAAGGACGTTTCCATTACTATGAAGGGTATGATATGAAGCAGGTGACATTTCCTGTCCGTGTGATGAAAGAAATCGGCATTGAGACATGTATTGTGACAAATGCAGCGGGCGGTGTGAATACATCCTTCCATCCTGGCGATCTCATGCTGATTACAGATCATATCAATATGATGGGAACCAATCCGTTAATTGGACCAAACGACAGTCAAGGGGTTCGTTTCCCTGATATGTCTGCACCGTATGATAAAGATTTGCTGGCACTTGCAGAGAAAACGGCTAAACATTTAGGCATATCTGTGCAGCAAGGGGTTTATGCAGGAATGACAGGGCCTTCATATGAAACACCGGCAGAGGTTCGTTTCCTCAGAACGCTTGGCGCTGATGCAGTCGGTATGTCGACTGTGCCAGAAGTGATTGTGGCACGTCATGCAGGCATAAAAGTACTTGGTATTTCATGCATCTCTAATGCGGCTTCAGGTATTTTAGATCAGCCGCTTTCTCATGATGAAGTGATCGAAGTGACGGAAAAAGTGAAAGCAAGTTTCCTTGATTTAGTGAAAGATGTTGTCAAACAACTCTCATAGATCGTGTGAAAAAGCCTTCTGTTCATGAAACAGAGGGCTTTTTTTTATGGCAATCAAACGATCTCTGAATAAAACAGCCTTTATGAGGAAAAAATAGAAAGGATTACGATAATGGAGGTCTGCCACTTGAAACGTCATATATGTGCATTGTTTACTTTAATGATCCTTATCTCAATGGTTCCACCATCAGCGATGGCAAAAGAAAAGATTGAAAAGCCAGGAGAAAAACAAACATCAGAATTGGCGCATGAAGCCAAATCAGCGATTTTAATGGAACGTGACACGGGAAAAGTGCTTTACAACAAAAACAGTGATGAAAAGCTTGCCCCTGCAAGTATGACCAAAATCATGACGATGCTTCTCATCATGGAAGCGATGGATCAAGGAAAATTAAAAATGACTGATAAAGTAAGAACGAGCGATCATGCAGCATCTATGGGAGGCTCACAAATTTTCCTTGAACCGGGAGAAGAAATGACGGTTAAAGACATGCTAAAAGGCATTGCGATTGCGTCAGGAAACGATGCTTCAGTTGCCATGGCAGAACATATTGCTGGATCTGAAGAACAGTTTGTTGAGCAAATGAACAAAAAGGCAAAAGAGCTTGGACTCACCTCAACGGTCTTTCAAAATCCAACAGGACTTCCTGAAAAAGATCATTACAGCACGGCTCATGATATGGCAAAAATGGCAAAAGAGCTGTTGAAATATGAAGAGATCACCAAGTTCACAGGTGTATACGAAGACTATCTTCGTCAGAACACGGATAAAAAATTCTGGCTTGTGAATACAAACCGTCTCATTAAATTTTATCCAGGTGTGGATGGGGTGAAAACAGGGTTTACAGGCGAGGCGAAATACTGTCTAACGGCTTCCGCTAAAAAAGGGAACATGCGCGTCATTGCTGTTGTATTCGGCGCAAGCACGCCAAAAGACAGAAATGCCCAAGTCGTCAAAATGCTGGATTACGCCTTTAGTCAATATACAACGCACCCTCTGTACAAGCGTGGTCAAGACGTAGCAGAGATCAAAGTGAGCAAAGGGAAAAAGAAAAAAATTCAGCTTGTCACGTCAGAACCGATCTCTCTTCTAACGAAAAAAGGTGAAAATGTCGATCAGATCAAAAAAGAAATTAAATTATCTCAAGATGTCACAGCCCCATTTTCAAAAGGAACGAAACTTGGCACCATCATCTTGAAAAAAGATGGAAAAGTGCTTCATGAAAGTCCTGTTGAAGCGAAAGAAGATATGGAAAAAGCCGGTGTTTGGACGTTCTTCAAACGGGCGATGGCCGAATTTGTTAAATGGAAGTAAAAGGTGAAAGACTGCTGCAACTGGCAGTCTTTTTTGCTATGAACGAAAAGAACATCTAAATGTGACGAATGATCACTAGTTTTGTCATGGTGAAGGATTTGCATGTGAAGAAAGAGAAACATTCTTTATCCGAAAATAGAGCAAGGAGGAAGAAAAGATGAGCCTTGGTATTGATTTTCAAATAAAAGAGAGCGTACTTTGCATTCGGTTGACAGGGGAGCTTGATCATCACTCCGCAGAGACATTGAGACAAAAGGTGACGAATTATTTGGAAACAGAGGACATTCGCCACATCGTGCTGAATTTAGCTGATTTATCGTTTATGGACAGCTCTGGGCTCGGAGTGATTTTAGGAAGATACAAAGAAATTAAACAGCTTGGCGGTGAAATGGTCGTCTGTGCGATCTCGCCAGCAGTGAACCGTTTATTTGATATGTCCGGCTTGTTTAAAATTATTCGTATGGAGCCTTCAGAGCAAACTGCGCTGCAAACATTGGGGGTGGCATCATGACAAATGAAATGAATCTGACTTTTTCTGCTTTAAGTCAAAACGAATCCTTTGCGAGAGTAACGGTGGCAGCATTCATCGCTCAGCTCGATCCAACATTAGATGAGCTAACAGAAATCAAAACCGTCGTATCAGAGGCGGTCACGAACTCGATCATTCACGGGTATGACGGGAATCCAGACGGCAAGGTGCACATTAGCGTCACACTGGATGACCATATTGTGTATCTGACGATTCGAGACGAAGGCATGGGCATTTCAGATCTTGAGGAAGCAAGGCAGCCGCTTTTTACGACGAAACCAGACTTAGAGCGTTCCGGGATGGGTTTTACGATCATGGAGAACTTTATGGATGATGTCATGGTGGACTCATCTCCAGAAATGGGCACAACAATCCGCTTAACAAAGCATCTATCAAAAAGCAAAGCGCTTTGTAATTAAGGAGCTGCTCATATGGATGTGGAGGTAAAAAAGCAAGCAAAAAAAGCACAGCTGTCTAATGATGAAGTGAAACAGCTCATCAAAAAAAGCCAAGACGGAGATCAACAAGCAAGAGACCTCCTCGTAGAAAAAAACATGCGTCTTGTTTGGTCCGTTGTTCAGCGCTTTTTAAATAGAGGATATGAACCAGATGATCTGTTCCAAATAGGCTGTATTGGCCTGCTGAAATCTGTTGATAAATTTGATTTGTCTTATGATGTGAAGTTTTCGACCTATGCCGTTCCAATGATCATTGGTGAAATTCAGCGTTTCATTCGTGATGATGGAACCGTCAAAGTCAGCAGGTCCTTAAAGGAACTTGGAAATAAAATTAGGCGGGCAAGGGACGAATTGTCTAAATCTCATGGACGAATGCCGACTGTTCAGGAAATCGCTGAATATCTGGACATCACACCTGAGGATGTTGTCCTCGCTCAAGAAGCGGTCCGCTCACCATCATCTATTCATGAAACCGTGTATGAAAATGACGGCGATCCGATTACGTTGCTCGATCAAATTGCCGATCATTCAGAAGAAAGATGGTTTGATAAAATTGCGCTAAAAGAGGCGATTAAAGAATTAGAAGAGCGCGAGAAACTGATTGTCTATTTAAGGTATTATAAAGACCAAACACAATCAGAAGTAGCAGAAAGACTCGGAATTTCCCAAGTGCAAGTCTCACGGCTTGAAAAGAAAATTTTAAAACAAATCCAAATGCAAATGGATCAAAAAGACAGCTAGCCAATTCGGCTGGCTTTTTTTGTGTGGTAATTACCGGTAAATCAAGTTCTTTCAGTATGAGAACCATTTTTCACCACATACTATTTTTAACCCATCGTATAGGAAGTGACTTGGATGGACGGACAAATCTTTATTCGGCTGCGCCATCGGATTAAGACTGGTAATGATCAGCTTATCTATTTAGAGGATATTGCCCAAATCACTGGAGATGACAGTGCTGTGCAAAAGCTGAGCAAAATGCCAATATACCATGTCAGCAAAAAGGATCGTCACATCGTTGTGTTAGATATCATGCATGTGGTCAAAACGATCAAAAAAGCGTGGCCTGACATCGACATTCAAACAGTCGGAGGCTCAGAAGTCATTGTTGAAATAGACACAGGCAAACGTCAGCTGTCCCCCGTATTATTCGTGTTTGTATGGCTCCTCTTATTTGTCGGAGCGGCCCTTGCCATCATGAATTTCCATGAGGATGTTAGTATGCGGCTTGTTCATATCCGCCTTTACGAGATGATTACTGGAAACACGGTTGAGCATCCGTATTTATTACAAATTCCATATAGCTTTGGACTCGGTTTGGGCATGATTTTATTTTTCAATCATGTGTTTAAAAAGCGTTTAAACGAAGAGCCAAGTCCGCTTGAAGTGGAAATGTTTAAATATCAGCTCGATCTTGATCATTATGTCGCACTCAATGAAAACAAAGAAACATTGAAAGATATCCATGATCGGTAAATGGCTTTTTGTGGTGCTTGTTGGGCTCGGCGGCGGTTTAACGGTAGGGGCAGGATTTGTGGCGTTTCTCACAGTGCTTGGTATTATCCCTCGATTAATGCAATTAACGAAAACGCAGCGTTTCATTCAAGGATATGAGGCTGCCGTGATAAGTGGAGCGGTCGTTGGCGGCTGGGCTACTTTAAGTCAAGTCCATTTGCATTTATCCAAATGGCTAGCGCTTCCGATCGGTCTTTTATCTGGCATTTTTGTCGGCATGCTTGCAGCCGCACTCACTGAAGTGTTAAATGTACTTCCTATCTTAACGAAAAGAATTGGAATGGACGGGAAAATTGTGCTGTTGCTCATGGCCATCGTCTTAGGAAAGGTGTTTGGCTCGCTATTTCATTGGCTTATTTATATTTAAAAATGTGGAGGGAACAACACGTGTCAAGTTTAAAAGAGAACTATCCATCTAAAGTGAAAACGTATCAGCCGAAACCTCCTTATGTACTGAACTGCATCAAGGCTTTTCTTGTCGGCGGTTTGATTTGTGCGATAGGCGAGGGATTGCAAAATTTCTATATTACTTTTTTTGATTTTAATGAGAAGACAGCAGGGAATCCAACGGTGGCGACCCTTATTTTAATTTCTTCTATTTTAACTGGTATTGGTATTTACGATAAAATCGGCCAGTTTGCTGGAGCGGGATCAGCTGTCCCGGTGACAGGATTTGCAAATAGCATGACAAGTGCGGCTCTTGAGCATAAAAGTGAAGGGCTTGTGTTAGGTGTAGCGACCAACATGTTTAAACTGGCTGGGAACGTCATTGTGTTTGGCGTCGTCTCGGCATATGTCGTAGGGATTATTCGATACGTCTTGGAAAAGATGTTTTCGTAGGAGGAATAAAACGTGAAACTAACAGGTAAGCAATCTTGGGTATTTGAACACAAGCTTTATGTGAATGCGGAAGGAACAGCTGCAGGACCGAAAGAAAAAGAAGGCCCAATCGGTCATCTCATTGATAAAACCTATGATGAAATGCACTGTTATCAAAAGAACTGGGAAATGGCTGAAAGGCAGCTCATGGATGATGCCATATCAATGGCCTTATCAAAAGCCAATTTGCAAAAAAGTGATATTGACCTTCTGCTGGCAGGAGATTTACTGAACCAAAACGTGACAGCCAACTATGTGGCAAGAGAACTCAAAATCCCGTTTCTTTGTTTATTTGGTGCCTGCTCCACATCTATGGAATCAGTTGCCATTGCCTCAGCGCTAGTAGATGGTGGCTTTGCCAATAGAGCACTTGCTGCGACAAGCAGTCACAATGCGACGGCAGAGCGGCAATTTCGTAATCCAACAGAATATGGCGGGCAAAAACCCGATACAGCCACAAGTACAGTGACAGGGAGCGGTGCTGTCGTCATCAGCCAAGAACCTTCCCAAATTCAAATTACAAGTGCCACCGTCGGACGGGTGATGGATCTTGGGATTACAGATCCATTTGATATGGGTTCGGCTATGGCGCCTGCAGCGGCAGACACAATCAAACAACATTTAGAAGACTTAGGAAGAACAGTAGATGATTATGATCTCATCCTAACAGGAGATCTATCTGGAATTGGATCGCCTATTTTAAAGGATCTTCTGAAAGAAGATGGCATTCAGCTTGGACGAAAGCATGATGATTGCGGATTAATCATATACACACCTGATCAAAATGTATTCGCTGGAGGCAGCGGCTGTGCCTGCTCAGCTGTCGTGACATTCAGTCACATCTTTCAAGAAATGAAAGCAGGGAATTTACAAAGAGTATTGGTTGTAGCAACCGGGGCGCTTCTCAGCCCAATGATGGTTCAGCAAAAAGAGACCATTCCAACCATTGCGCACGGAGTTGTATTTGAGCGTGCAGGAGGAGAAAGCTAATGGATTATTTGATTGCTTTTGTTGCAGGCGGACTGATTTGCGTGATCGGCCAGCTTTTACTTGATGTACTGAAACTCACACCAGCACATGTCATGACGACCTTTGTTGTGGCAGGGACGATTTTAGACGGGTTTGGTATTTATGATAAATTTATTGAATTTGCAGGAGCGGGTGCTACCGTCCCTATCGTAAGCTTTGGTCATAGCTTGCTTCATGGGGCGATGCATCAGGCTGATGTCCATGGATTTATTGGAATCGGAATTGGGATTTTTGAGTTAACCTCTGCTGGAATATCAGCTGCAATTTTATTTTCATTTATCATTGCACTTATCTTTAAACCGAAAGGATAACCTAATATGGGGCAAAGACGCAAAGTCATTTTAGTGACAGACGGAGATATATATGCTGCCAAAACGATTGAGCTTGTCGCAAAGAAAGTCGGCGGAAGATGTATTTCCAGCTCAAAAGGGAATCCGAGCAAACGAACAGGACCAGAACTGGTCCAGATGATTTTAAAAACGCCGTATGACCCAGTGTTTGTCATGTTTGATGATTCTGGCTTAACAGGTGAAGGAACAGGGGAGACGGCGATGAAGCACGTAGCACGTCACCCTGAAATTGAAGTGATTGGCGCCATTGCAGTGGCATCTAAAACCCATCAAGCGGAATGGACAAAGGTACATGTCTCCATTGACCGGGAAGGTGAACTGACAGAATACGGCGTTGACAAACATGGACTTCCAGAAATGGAACCACACAAAATGAGTGGAGATACAGTGTATTGTCTCGATTCACTACAGCTTCCGATTGTTGTCGGCATTGGAGATATTGGCAAGATGGGACGGAAAGATGATCTAAGCAAAGGGTCCCCCATCACAATGAAGGCAGTCGAATTAATTTTAGAAAGGAGCGGTTTCCATGAAGAAAGACAAGGTGCACGTGTACCGAGATCCGAAGAAAAATGAAGATTTTTTCAAAGACAATGTCGGGATGGGTCTCAGCTTTGACCTTGGCGTTCGGAAAATTTATGTCCATGATCAGGAAATCCAGCTTTACTATGTAAATGGATTATGTGATACACAATATGTGATCTATTTATTAAAAGAACTGATTGAAATCAATGACAACGAACCTGAATCAGATGATCTTGCACGTGTGGTAGAAAACCGTCTTGTCAATCAGCAAGTCTCAAAAGTTGAAACGCTTGATGAAGCAGTGGATCAAGTGTTGTCTGGACTTGTAGCAGTCGTTGTCGAAGGTGAAAATTACGCATTTATCATTGACGTCAGGAGCTACCCTGGCAGAATGCCGGAGGAACCGGATACAGAAAAGGTTGTCAGAGGTGCAAGAGACGGCTTTGTTGAAAACATCATTGTGAACACAGCACTCATTCGCAGAAGAGTGCGGGATGAAAAATTGCGATACAAAATGCTTAAAGTAGGCGAGCGTTCTAAAGCAGACGTCTGTGTTTGTTATATTGAAGACATTGCTGATCCTGATCTTGTTGATATTATCGAAAAGGAAGTGTCTGGGATTAAAGTTGACGGACTGACGATGTCTGATAAAACAATAGAAGAATTTATCATTAAGCAAGGATATAATCCCTTCCCGCTTGTGCGATACACCGAGCGCCCAGATGTAGCCGCTAACCATATATTAGAAGGGCATGTCATCATCATTACGGATACATCTCCTAGTGTCATCATTACACCAACCACTATTTTTCATCACGTTCAACATGCTGAAGAATACCGCCAGGCGCCAGCAGTTGGGACTTTTTTAAGATGGGTGCGTTTTTTAGGCATCTTATGTTCTACTTTTCTTTTGCCGATCTGGTTTCTTTTTATTCTAGAACCGAATCTTCTGCCAGACAATCTAAGCTATATTGGATTTAACAAACCTTCTCATATCCCTGTCATTCTCCAAGTATTCCTTGCTGATTTTGGGGTGGAATTTTTACGAATGGCGGCGATCCATACGCCGACCGCCTTGTCGACTGCCATGGGCTTGATTGCGGCCGTTTTAATTGGACAAATTGCAATTGATGTCGGTTTATTTACACCAGAGGTCATATTATACGTCTCGCTAGCAGCCATCGGCACATTCACCACTCCAAGTTATGAACTGAGTGTCGCTAATAAAATCATCCGACTGATCATATTAGCACTAGTAGCGATCTTTAAGCTGAATGGATTGATCATCGGTTTTACGCTGTTACTTATTTATTTAACATCCATTCGTTCCTTACAGACACCTTATATGTGGCCGTTCATTCCTTTTAATGGAAAGGCTTTGTGGCAAGTGCTCATTCGGACGTCTGTACCTGGCTCAAAAGTAAGGCCAAGCATCGTTCACCCTCAGAACAGATCAAAAATTCCGCCAAATTCTTAACGCTCGTTGAAAGTGGCTGAAGATTGTGATATTGTATTTTTAACTTTGAGAAACGGCAAAAGGCAGCTTGTGCAGCTGTCTTTTTTCAGCCGAGGCGGAGAAAGAGGGAATGACATTGTATTTACACGGCACTTGCAGACAAAATGAACTCGGACATTTAGAAATTGGTGGTGTTGATGCCGTTTCTTTAGCTGAAACGTATGGGACACCACTTTATGTATATGATGTGGCTTTAATACGGGAGCGTGCAAAAAGCTTTCAGAAAGCATTTATTGAAGAAGAACTAAAAGCTCAGGTGGCATATGCGAGTAAGGCGTTTTCTTCTATTGCCATGTTCCAGCTGGCAAAAGAAGAAGGCTTATCACTTGATGTCGTTTCAGGCGGGGAGCTGCACACAGCCATTTGTGCCGGTTTTCCAGTAGAAAAAATTCATTTCCATGGTAACAACAAAAGCAGAGAAGAATTAAAGATGGCACTAGAGCACGGAATTGGCTGTATTGTCGTTGATAATTTCTATGAAATGACGCTCATTGAACAGCTTGGTCAAGAGCTGTCAAAACAGGTGAAAGTACTACTCCGCATCACGCCGGGTGTCGAAGCACATACGCATGACTACATTACAACAGGTCAAGAAGATTCAAAATTCGGTTTTGACCTTCATAATGGACAAGCAGACGAAGCGGTGAAACAAGTGCTTAAATCAGAAGTGATCGAGCTCTTAGGTGTTCATTGTCATATCGGCTCACAAATTTTTGATACGGCTGGTTTTGTCCTTGCGGCAGATAAGATTTTCTTGAAGCTAGATGAATGGAGAGAATCATTTGGCTTTATTTCCACAGTGCTGAACTTAGGCGGAGGTTTTGGCATCCGTTATACAGAAGAGGATGAGCCACTGCCTGCGACTGAATATGTGGAGAAAATTATTCAAGCGGTGAAAGAAAATGTAGCCCGCTATGAATTTGAGATGCCTGAAATTTGGATTGAGCCAGGCCGTTCACTTGTTGGAGATGCAGGAACCACTCTTTATACGATCGGCTCATCCAAACATGTACCTGGCATTCGCGATTATGTAGCCATTGACGGCGGAATGAGTGATAACATTCGACCTGCTTTATATCAAGCGAAATATGAAGCAGCGAGCGCCAATAAAATGAGCCAAACGCATGATCAAACTGTGTCCATTGCAGGGAAATGCTGCGAGAGTGGAGATATGCTCATTTGGGATATTGATCTGCCAGAGTTATCACAGGGAGACTTATTAGCTGTCTTTTGTACAGGAGCTTATGGCTACAGCATGTCAAACAACTATAACCGTATCCCGCGCCCGGCTGTAGTATTTGTAGAAGATGGGGAAGCGCAGCTTGTCGTTGAGCGTGAGACATATGAGGACATTGTCAAATTGGATTTACCTTATCAATCAAAAGTGAAATCATCGACTTAAAAAAAGCTGCCTGATCATCAGGCAGCTTTTTCTATGACATTTATTTTCCACCAGTAAATACAGAGACGATCGCGTTCCAAATGGAGACAAAGAAATCCCAAATTTTCTGTAGAAGGTTTTTCCCTTCATCTGATTCTATGAATTTTGTAATCTTGTCTTTTGCTTTATCAATTTGAGATCCGACTTGTTTCCAATCGATATTGATATTTTTCATTTTATCGAAGAGAGAGACAAGTTGATCTTTTTGGTCCTGCGTCAGATTTAAGTTCAAATCAGAAGCGGCTTGATCTACTTTTTCTTCCACTTCTTTTGTTGTTTTAGGAACTCCATTTTTGGCAATGTCATCTTTGATTTTTGCAATCAGAGCAGAAGCATTGTCTTTTCCAATAGAGTCACCCAATTTAGATGTTGTTACAAGCTCTTCGTTAGCCACCTGTTTCACATCTTCGGGAATGGCTTTGTCGCTTGACACCTCATAGGCTTTTAATAAACCTGTCAGTGCTGCTGTGCCAGATACTTCAAACGGCGCCGTCACGACAACCTTTGCATCTTTCACGCCTGCGGTCATTAAAGCATTTAAATACATCTCATCTGTAATGGTCTTAATGTTATGTGTATCCACAGTCAGACCCGTACCTGATTTTTCAATAGTAATAGATGAAGATGATAATGCTCGAGTCCCGATTTGAGAGCGAGGGATATACTTTCCTAAATATTCGTGCTCTTCTTTATTGGTTACTTCAATTTTTGTCGCATTTTCAGGTGGATTCAACTCGTCAAGCACCTTCTGGCGATCAGCCGGTGTTAAGTCTTGCCCGAGTGTGACGATGACATCGCCGACAGCTGCATCCGCTAAGCTGACTTTTGGCGCACCAATCAGTAAAAGGAGCGCTGCCATCATACCAAGCATTGTTTTTTTAAACATGTTGACCTCCTTCAAGTCGAAAGCGTTTCTCGATGGTGAGAAACTCATCTTTTGAGTACATGATTTGAATCGTACTTCATCATATAGACGTAACAAATCAGTCTGACGTTTCAATTATCTTTTAAAGATGTTTGAAACCTCCAATATGATGAAGTGTTTTGCTCAGTCTGTGATCATTTCCTTAGGAGAAAAGGATCAAGCTCTTTTATTTTATCAATGTTGGCAAAAGAGGTAAATCACATTAGGTAAGCAGGGGATGTTTAACATCACCGAAAATGTGCTATAATGAGCGTTGTTTAAGCTGAAAGGAGAATGTGAAAAATGGCGAAAAAAGGATACATACAATTAACGAATGGAAAGAAAATTGAGTTTGAACTGTACCCAGAGGCTGCTCCAGGTACAGTAGCAAACTTTGAAAAATTAGCGAATGAAGGCTTCTACGATGGATTGAAATTCCACCGCGTGATCCCAGGGTTCGTAAGCCAAGGCGGCGATCCAAACGGTAATGGAACTGGAGGACCTGGTTACACCATTAAATGTGAAACAGAAGGAAACCCTCATCAGCACGAGAGAGGTTCATTATCAATGGCACACGCTGGTAAAGACACTGGCGGCAGCCAATTCTTTATCGTACATGACCCACAGCCGCACTTAAACGGTGTTCACACTGTTTTTGGTAAAGTAACATCTGGTATCGAGGCTGTTCTTGACATGGAACAAGGTCAAGGGATGGAAAAAGTCGAAGTTATCGATGCTTAATCCAAAACACCGCTTAATTGCGGTGTTTTTTTATTTTAAATCTGATGTTCCTGTGATCTGTGCCGTGAAGCGGTAGGTGATCATCCAATATAAAAGGGCTAAGGCGCTGATAGAGGCTCCAAATAAACATACCCCATTCCAGCCAGCGTTTGCGTATATGTTAGTTGATACAATAGAACCGAGCGCACTGCCGAGGGAATAAAAAATCATATAAGCAGCAGTCAGCCGGCTTCTCGCCTCAGGCCGGACCATGAAAATCATACTTTGATTGGTCACATGAACGGCCTGCACAGATAGGTCAAGAATGACGATACCAACGATTAATAAAATGAGGGAATATTCAGTGAAAAAAATAAAACACCATGAAAAGAGTAATAGGACAAGGGCGATGCACGTTGTTAACTGTCCTAAGCCTCGATCAGCAAGGCTTCCAGCTCGAGCGGCACCTAATGCTCCGGCAACTCCAGCAAGGCCAAATGCACCAATCGCCGTATGTGACAGATTGTATGGCGTAGTGCTGAGAGGCAGCACAAGTGAAGTCCACAGCGTGCCAAACACAACAAAGATCAGAAAACCCAGTACGCCACGAATACGTAGAATTCGTTCTTGTCTGAACAATATAAACATTGAAGCGAGCAAGTTCACATAGGATATGGAGACTCTCTTGTTGTCAGCACGAGGAAGATACCGGTACAACACGCCAGTGATGATCAGCATCATCACGCCGGAAACGAGATAGACTGATCTCCAGCCGGCGAGATCGGTTAGTACACCAGCAAACGTTCGTGCGAGAAGAATACCAATCACAATTCCACTTTGAACCAAGCCCACTATGCGGCCACGTTCTTCAGGAGCGGCCCATGTCGCTGCGAATGCTACGAGTACCTGAGTGACTACAGCGAGCAGTCCCACCGCAGCTAGTCCTATAAACAGGACGGTGGCGGTAGGGGCGATACTGACTAGAATGAGAGATAACACGGATACTAGCATTTGAGCTACGATGAGCCGCCGTTGGTTGAACAGATCACCAAGTGGTACGATCAGTAGCAGTCCTAGCGCATAACAAAGCTGAGTAATCGTAATGACCATACCAACGGATGAATAGCTGATACCAAACTCGGATGCGAGGGAGTCTAATAATGGCTGTGCAAAGTATATGTTTGCAACTGCCATCCCGGAGGCTGTCGCAAACAGTAGAGCCATATTGCGAGTCATCGTTGATCGGGTGGTTATTTGTAAATGAGTCGTTTCCAGATCAGAATGTTCAACGGCATTCATCTTTTCTTTTTTCATGCATGTCATCCGCTCCTTTTGTACTGAAAAGTATAATATACTGATCGATATAGAATGATTCCTGTTAAGGATAACCATAGAAACGTTTTAAAGTCAAGATGATATAGTGAAGATCGTAGTCGGTTTGACAATGATATGTCAATAAAATAAAATGATAATGTACCGATGAGTAAAAACGTTATAAGAAATAGATGATTGATTTAGTGAAGAGATTTTTATGATAGAAATGAGGGTTGATAATGGTTCGACAACGGGAATTTGATGAGGAAAAAGCGTTAGATGAGGCCTTGTTGCTTTTTTGGGAGAAGGGGTACAGAGCCACTACATTAAGCGACTTAACTGCAAAAATGGGAATACAGCGGCCAAGCTTATACTCAGCGTTCGGTGATAAAGAGGAATTGTTTGAAGCAGCATTACGCAAATATACAACTCAGCATGCAGCACATATTCGATCAAAACTGCAAAACAATCTATCTGCAAAGGAAGCATTTCATACATTATTTGCTGAATTAGTAGAAGAGGAATATGGAGATGGGCCGAGTAAAGGGTGCTTCTGCATCAATACAATAGTCGAGCTTGCCCCCCACGAAGAGAAATTTGAAATTCTCACAAGAGAGCATCAAATGTATCTTTCGGTCATTTTTGAAGAAAAAATTGTACAAGGTATTCGCTCGGGTGAGCTCGAAAGCAGTCTGAATGCCAAAGCCTTAGCACAGGCGTTGGTTGTTTCTTTTATTGGACTTACAGTTCTCATGAAATCTCGCCCAGAGCGTTCATTTGTAGATCATTCTGTGGCGACGATACTATCCATATTGAAATAAATAGTCTATATAAAAAAGCGTATTTTGATCAATTGATTAAAACACGCTTTTTCTTTTAGGGTGTGATGGACACGTTTTTGTGATATGATAAGAGAACAAATATTCGTATTCGTGAGTGTCACCATATGTAGCTCTAAAAATAAGTGAAAGTGCACATCTAAAAAGCGTGTGATCATGCAAAGAAAGCAGGAGATACTTTGAAACCATTAACAAAAGAAGAAAAAAACCAGATGATGATTGCTATTCAACGTTACTTTGCCGAAGAACGAGAAGAGGAGATTGGTGAATTAGCAGCCATCAATATATTAGAATTTATCACAAAACATCTTGGAAGCTACTATTATAATCAAGGGGTTCGTGACAGCCGAAATATCGCTGTTCAAAGATCTCAATTGTTAGAGGAAGATCTATTCGCATTAGAGAAAAGAATATAATCAAAAAGCTCGTCTTTCTTGTTTACCCTGCTAACAGATAAAGAGGAAAAAAGACCCCCTTAATAAAGAACGCATATTCGTATCATATGTAATGATGAAAAGGTGGAACCAAAAGTCCATTTGAATCGTTATATAAGTAACCATTAATGAAAATCAGCTTTTTTGGTTTTATTTCATCAAAAGAAGGAATAGAACATACAAATAGGCGAAGTGCAGATGATGGAGGTTCTAAATATGGGGAAAATCAAATTAAAAATCGCAATCTTATTTGTTTTACTGCTTTGTTTAGGCGCAGGTTATTTATACATGAATGGCATGAAAATTGAAGATGTGCCAACAGCCATTGGCGAAAGCTTAACAAATAATGACAAAGATTACACAATCTATGAATATACCATTACAAAAATTGATGGTGATGAGTATTACGGTCAAGCCAAAAATGGCACGAAAATCATTTTTAATGGAAAGAAATTTGAAGATGATGTGGCCGATCTGAAAAAAGGCGATCGTATTAAAGCATACTTTAGTAATGAAAAAAGAATAGACGGTCTTATAAAAGTAGTAAAAGTCGTCAATTAACAAGTCTCCTTTCCCATAAGGAGGCTTTTTTTATGAACAGGTGAATAAATCTTGATTGTTGCATTTGACAACAAGGATCGCTATAATAGCCCCTAAGGACAGCTAAATATCGATTGTATCCTTCGGGGCAGGGTGAAAATCCCGACCGACGGTAATAAAGCAAATGCTTTACAGCCCGTGACCCGTTAATTTATTAACGGTTGATTCAGTGAGAAGCTGAAGCCGACAGTGAAAGTCTGGATGGGAGAAGGATAACGAAAGCTATGTATGAACAAAAATAAGTGTTGATCATAGTTTTATTTCTAATGCAAAAAAACCAAAGCCCCGGAATTTTTCCGGGGCTTTCTGTATGTCAATATAGTCATCGCATGCAGTGTTTATTAGGTGATCCCTCATTTACCTTGTATGGACCATAAAAAGCGACGAAGGTGTTCAATCGATCACATGTCCCAAACATCGCTTTTTCATAAAGTGAGAAATACAAAAGAAAGAGAAAGGGAGGATCACATGTTTACGGGGATTATTGAAGAAGTGGGTACAGTCCAGTCATTGAGCAAAAGATCCGCAGATGCCATGGAAATCATCATCAAGTGCAGTCGTGTACTAGAAGATGTTCACCTAGGCGATAGTATCGCCATCAATGGCGTTTGTCTCACTGTCACAAGCTTCACAAAAGAACAGTTTGCGGCAGATGTGATGCCTGAGACGGTCAAAGCGACATCACTTGATCAGCTTGCACCAGGTAGCCAAGTGAATTTAGAGCGAGCGATGTCCTCAAATGGACGATTCGGCGGTCATTTTGTTTCAGGCCATGTTGATGGAACGGCTGTGATTACCCGTGTAGAAAAGAAGAGTAATGCCATTTACTATGATTTGAAAATGGACAAGACCCTCACCGATATGCTCACAAAAAAGGGATCGATCGCAATAGATGGCGTCAGCTTGACTATTTTCGATTTGCGAGATGCTCACGTGACAGTTTCTATCATTCCACATACGCTTGAAGGAACTATTTTCCCGACTAAATCTATGGGGGATGTAGTAAATATTGAATGTGACATGATTGGTAAATACATTTATCGCTTTTTAACAAAAGAGCAAAACGAAAAGCAGCCATCACGATTAACCCCATCATTTTTAAAAGAGCACGGATTCTAGGAGGCGATTGTATGTATCATTCAGTTGATGAGGCAGTAAATGCCCTGAAACGAGGAGAAATCATTATCGTAGTAGATGATGAAGACAGAGAAAATGAAGGAGACTTTGTGGCACTTGCTGAGCATGCAACGCCGGAAGTCATTAACTTCATGGCTTTACATGGAAGAGGTCTTATTTGCACACCAGTTCATGCCTCGATTGCAAAACACTTGGATCTGCATCCTATGGTCGAGCGAAATACGGATGCACATCATACAGCATTTACAGTGAGCATCGACCATACGTCAACGACAACTGGTATAAGTGCTTTTGAGCGCTCAACGACCATTTTGGCCATGTTAAATAAAGAGTCAAAACCAGAAGATTTTGCCCGCCCAGGTCATGTTTTCCCTCTTATTGCGAAAGAGGGAGGCGTAGTAGAAAGACCAGGTCATACAGAAGCGGCCATTGATCTTGCTAAACTTGCGGGTTCAGTGCCAGCGGGTGTCATATGTGAAATTATGAATGCAGATGGAACCATGGCCCGTGTACCCGAACTGCAAAAAATTCAAAAAGAACACGATTTAAAGATGCTAACGATTGAAGCATTGCAGGCATATATAAACAAGCAAACAACGACAATGAAAACAAAATAAAAATCACAAAAAAGGATGATGAACATATGAATACAATACAAGGTAATGTAGTAGCAGAAGGATTAAAGTTTGGAATCGTCGTCGCTAGATTTAATGATTTTATTACAAGCAAACTACTAGACGGAGCAGAAGATACATTGCTTAGACACGGAGCAAACGGTGACGATATTGATGTCGTGTGGGTGCCGGGGGCTTTTGAAATTCCGTATATGGCAAAAAAACTAGCAGAAACAAAAAAATATGATGCAGTCATTACACTTGGAACCGTGATTCGCGGGGCAACATCACATTACGATTATGTTTGTAATGAAGCGGCTAAAGGAATTGCACAAAGTGCCATCTCAACAGGGGTGCCGATTATCTTTGGTGTACTGACAACAGAATCTATTGAACAAGCCATTGAAAGAGCCGGTACAAAGGCTGGAAATAAAGGCAGTGAATCGGCTGCAGCTGCTATTGAAATGGCCAACCTAAATCGAACGTTTCGTTAATTTGATGAAAAAGAGTTTAAAAACAACCTAAAAGTGTTTATAATGTGTGATGAGCAAGTGATTCATAAGACATTTGCTGGAAAATAGGATAATTTTAATATTGAGGGGTATATATGTTAATTCGTTACAAGAGGTCTTTTGAAAAAATTGCCATGGGACTCCTGTCCTTTATGCCGGGTGAGAAAGACGTCAAACAGCTTCAGCAGACGATAAAGTCGTATGAAATGGATGAAGATCGGCAGCTGTTCCTTTGGAAAGATGGTGAGGATATCGTCGGTGCGATTGGTGTACTGAAAACAGACGACCAAGTACAAATCGAACATATTAGTGTCAATCCGTCCCATCGTGACCAAGGCATCGGCAAGGAAATGGTATTAGCCGTGGAAGAAGTATTCAAAACGAAAACACTCATTCCAAATGAATTAACGCAAGGCTTCTTTCATAAGTGTCACAGTGAAACAAACTAAATATCACACATGTAAAAGCAGAGGTTATATGCCTCTGCTTTAGATTGTTGACAAAGGGCTAAAATGAACTTGATTTTAGCCCTTTGTCTTCTTTTTTTTCAGCGTGATAGAAAACCTTTGCAGTCTAGGAAGGACGAGTACTGGAGCGGAGCGAATTCGATATTCGTGAGCACCGGCACGCAGGACTGACACCGAATGCGAGGGTTTGCCTACATGCTGAAGCAGAGGTTATATGCCTCTGCTTTTTTTACGTTCCATCTGCTTTTCACGTTCAAGCAATACGTCCGTTCGATCACGCAGTCTATGTTTTTCAATTAAGAATGTATGGGATAAGTTGCTCTCCTGTCCGAAGGTTAAGCCTTCTTTTTCCGCCATCTCTTGGCATAAAGAAAGAAGCGTTTCATCTCGGATTGGCAGCATCACACTTTCGTAGGGCATGTCTTCATCGATTTTCTTTTTCAGTGTTCTCAGCAGTAAAAGAAATGCCTCTTCATCAAGACCTAATTCTGTTAGTATGTTCCGGTCCGAATCTAATATATGAAGGCTGTTTGAAATCAGCCGTTTTGCTCCTTTTCCATTCCCTCGTCTTTGATGATACAAAGCAACAGCAAGCTGAATGAGACCCACCCAGTACTTTTTACGCTGATGAGGAGGATCTTCTTTCCAAAATTCTTCAAGAATTTCATGACACTCAAAATAATCTCTTGTCGTATGAAATTCATGTAAAAAAGCCACGTACGCTTTAGGATACACAGCGGTCATCTCCTTTTCCACTATCAGTCTAACATACCGAAAAGAAAAGAAGAAAGAGCGCCCCTTTATGAAAGGACGCTCTGTTTCTTTAATAAACCCAAGCCGCGCCAACGATGATCAGCAAGATGAACAGCACAACAATAAGCGCAAATCCTCCGCCGAAGTAATAACCATCTCCCATAATGTTACGGCCTCCTTTTTCATCAGTTCTGATTACAATGGTATTCTATGTATAAATGCCCTCATTGGTATGGGCGAATCCACTGTTTTTCTTTTTTTGCCTGCTGCCTCATGATCGAAATTATATTGGACGAGAGCTTTATGGTGTCTTATACTAAAGGTTAGCCGATGAAAACGGTACTTAGAAGACAGTAGAAATGGTGAGAAAAGAATGCTGGAATATCAGGTGAAAATAGATTCGTTTGAGGGTCCTTTGGACTTGCTTTTACATTTAATTAACCGTTTGGAAATTGATATTTATGATATTCCCGTCGCTAAAATTACGGAGCAGTATTTATTATATGTCCACACGATGAGGGAGCTTGAACTGGATGTTGCAAGTGAGTATTTGGTGATGGCTGCAACTCTCCTGAGCATTAAAAGCAGAATGCTTCTTCCAAAACAAGAGGAAGAGCTGTTTGATGAAGACCTGATGGAAGAAGAAGAGGACCCTCGTGATGAGCTGATTGGCAAATTAATTGAATACCGCAAGTATAAAAATGCAGCGCAAGAACTGAAGGAACGTGAAGAAGAGCGGCAAAACGCCTTCACAAAACCACCAAGTGATTTAAGTGAATTTGCAAAAGAAGCAGAAGCGAAGGACACAAACTTACACGTCACGGTGTATGATATGTTAGGTGCGTTCCAAAAGGTATTGAACCGCAAAAAAATAACAAAACCAGCACCATCAAAGATTACAAGACAAGAAATCCCGATTGAAGACAAAATGAATGAGATTATGAACCATTTAAGAAAAACAAAAAAGCGAACCAATTTCATGACTTTATTTCAACATGATCAAAAGGAACACCTTGTCGTGACGTTTCTTGCTGTTCTCGAATTGATGAAGAGCCATCAAATCATGCTAGAGCAGGAAGGAAACTTTGAAGATATTTATATCATAGGGAGTGAAACGATTCATGACGCTTGATATCGTGAATTGGAAAGCCATCTTAGAAGCGCTGCTATATGCAGCAGGTGACGAAGGCTTAACAAGAAAACAGCTCATGTCTGTTCTTGAAGTTGATGAGGCAGTGTTGCTTGATATTATGTCTGCCGTAAAGGAAGAATATCAAAAACAAGAACGAGGAATTGAGCTCATTGAATATGCAGATTCATACATGCTACTGACGAAAAAAGAATACAGCGTATATTTAAAAAAATTAGTAGAGACACCATCGAAAGGTTTGTCACAGGCAGCGCTAGAAGTGCTCGCCATTGTCTCGTATAAACAACCGATTACACGCAGCGAAGTCGAGGAGATCAGAGGCGTTAAATCAGAACGAGTGCTGCATAGTTTAGTTGCCAAAGCACTGCTCTGTGAAGTAGGACGTGCCGATGGACCGGGACGAGCGATCCTTTATGGGACAACACCTACCTTTTTAGAGCAATTTGGTTTAAAAGCCTTAGATGAATTACCGCCACTTCCAGAGAATGTGGAAGCAGATGGGGTGCAAGAAGAGGCTGATCTCTTTTTTGAAAACTTCAATCAAACATTTGAAGAGATAAAATAGTTCAAAATAAGGAAAAATGTATGATAAAATATAAAAAAGATTTTAGGTCTAAAATCTTTATTTGAAAGATAAAATGGTGACAAAGCCATGAGGGGAAGGTAAACACGAAACAAATGGCACATATGAATGTAAAGGCTCAAGTTGATCAAGCAGGCGTTTTTTTATCAAAGGTTGCAGTTGAAGTGAATGATTTTCTGAACGAAGCTACCTTATCAAGCTTGAAACGATTAAACCCGGAAGCGGAAGCCTATTATTGTGACATATTAAGTACTTTGCGGAAGCTTGCAGTTTATAGCGAGGATGCCGCGGCGGTTTGCAGGAAAATTGGGCAGCAGCAGACATTCCCGCAGCAAGCCGCACAGCAGACGCTTCATCGTATTTATCATCAATGTATTGAAGAATTTTTTACACCAAAAAAGGATACATGGTATGAAGATAGCCGTTCAGCCTACACAGGAAAAAGCTGCATTGTTTTCCATCATGAAGTATCGGCTGAGGTCAAACGTTTGTTTTCTTCATTAGAAAAAGATTTTTTAACGATGAGAGAAGAGCTGGAATATACAACATCTCATCAGCAAATGAAAATGGTATAAAGAAGAATGAAAAGCGACTCTAATCATCGAGTCGCTTTTTTTTATGGACGAGGCATCATAACTTTTTCAGCCGCGCATACACTTGTACAAAACGGACAAGGACGTGAATGAACATGCCCTATTTAAAAATTGGAACAGCAGTCCTTCTTCTATTGACACTCTTACTGCCTTTTTCCTCACACGCTCAAGCAGACATTTCATTATCGGTGAGTGCGAGAAGCGCCATTTTAATAGATGGACAGTCAGGCAGAGTCCTATTTGGAAAGGACGAGCACGAAAAAAGAAGAATCGCCAGTATCACAAAAATTATGACGGCTGTATTAGCCATTGAATCAGGAAAAATGAACGACATGGTCAAAGTGTCAAAACGTGCGATTCAAGCGGAAGGTTCTTCGATTTATTTAAAGGAAGGACAGAAGGTGAGCTTAGAAGACTTGACATACGGGCTCATGCTGCGCTCTGGAAATGATGCAGCTGTTGCCATTGCAGAACATGTTGGTGGCAGCTTAGAAGGCTTTATTTTTATGATGAACCAAAAGGCCTCTGAACTAGGCATGGAGAATACGAATTTTCAAAATCCGCATGGACTCGATGATCATAAAAACCATTATTCATCAGCTTATGATATGGCAATCTTAACGAAATACGCCATGAAGCATCAGCAATATCAAAAAATTGCCGGTACCACCTTTTATAAAGCAAAAACAATCGAAGGTTATTGGAAAAACAAAAACAAGCTGCTCACTGGTTTATATCAATATTCGACTGGAGGGAAGACAGGATATACAAAACTTGCAAAACGCACGCTTGTCTCCACAGCTGCAAAAGGAGATGCTGCGCTCATTGCTGTGACGATTAATGCACCGGATGATTGGAAGGATCATATCTCAATGTTTGAGTATGCATTTGATCACTATAAAACGTATGTGCTTGCTGAAAAAGGCAGGCTCGCTTCGTTAAAAGGGACTTTTTACGAAAAAAAAGCGTTTATTAAGCGGGATGTGGACTATTTTTTAAATGAAGATGAGAAAAAACTAGTGGAAATCGAAACGGAAATGCTGACGCCTGAAAAGAAATGGGAGAAAAACAAAGAAGCGATCCCAGATGTAGTAGGGAAAATGACGTTCTTACTGGATGGTCAGGTGATTGAGCAAGTCCCCATTTTTTATGAAAATAAACGCAACCGAATGCCTCAAAAAAGCTTTCAAGAAATGTTTAAGTCTGTCTTTCAGACATCGATAGGCGGATCTTCATGGTCAATCTGATCTGGGTATTCCTCACGGTCATCGGTCTTGTCTATGCAATGTTTAACGGAACGATGCATGAAGTGAACGAAGCTGTTTTTAAAGGATCAAAAGAAGCGGTCACCATTTCAATTGGGTTGATTAGTGTTCTTGTATTCTGGCTAGGATTGATGAAGATCGCAGAAGAAGCGGGGTTGTTACATTTCTTTAGTAAATTATGCCGGCCCTTTATCTCAAAACTATTTCCTGAGATTCCTGCGAATCATCCAGCGATGGGGTATATTCTGTCCAATCTCATGGCAAATTTCTTTGGCCTTGGCAATGCCGCCACTCCACTTGGGATTAAGGCGATGGAGCAGATGAAAGCATTAAATGGCGGAAAAAATGAGGCGAGCCGGTCTATGATCACTTTTTTAGCAGTCAATACATCTTCTATCACACTTGTGCCAACGACTGTCATTGCCATTCGTATGACCTATGGTGCAGATCAGCCAACAGATATTGTAGGTCCAACCATTTTGGCGACACTTATTTCAGGTATCGGTGCGATTATGATTGATCGCTATTTCCACTATCGCAGAAGCAGGCGGGGGTGATCTTGTGGCATTTATTAACTGGCTGTCACTTGCTTTGATTCCACTGATCATCGCAGGAATATTGATTGCAGGGACGATTAAAAAAGTACCGACGTACGAAACATTTGTAGAAGGCGGGAAAGAAGGCATTCAAATTGCCTTTTCAATCATTCCGTATTTAGTCGGTATGCTTGTCGCCATTACGATTTTCCGAGCATCAGGTGCCCTTGACTTTGTCATGGAATTATTGAAACCTGTGTTTACAGCGATTGGTGTTCCTACAGAAGTGGTGCCGCTTGCTTTGATACGCCCTATATCAGGAACAGCGGCGCTTGGTATGACATCAGACTTAATCGCGACTTATGGTCCAGATTCTTTTATCGGCAAGCTTGCCGCCGTTATGCAAGGGTCAACAGATACGACCCTTTATATTTTAACCGTCTATTTTGGAGCAGTTGGTATTAAAAAAATGGGAGATGCACTGAAAGTGGGGCTGCTTGCAGACCTGATTGGGATCATTGCATCGATTATTATCGTCAGTTTGTTATTTAGCGGCGCCTAATCAGGTGCTTTTTTTATTTCGTGGATGGAAAATAGCTTTTTTGTTGAAATTAGACAGATGAAACGCTTATTTTTCCACGAATGCTTGTTTGTTTCAAGCCAAGCAAGTAAGATAGTACATGAGGTGAAAGACAAATGGAACGTTTACAGAAAGTAATTGCCCATGCCGGCGTCGCTTCTAGACGAAAGGCTGAAGAATTAATTAAAGAAGGACGAGTTACCGTTAATGGTGAAACAGTGACAGAGCTCGGAGTAAAGGTGGGCTCTTCAGATAAAATTGAAGTCAATGGCTTAAAGCTTGAAAGAGAAGAACCGGTTTACTTTATGCTTTATAAACCGCGCGGCGTCATTTCAGCTGCCGAGGATGATAAAGGACGCAAAGTCGTGACAGACTTCTTTGATGATGTTCCGCAGCGTCTGTATCCAATCGGCCGGTTGGATTATGATACGAGCGGTTTAATTTTGATTACAAATGATGGCGAATTTGCCCATAAGCTCATGCATCCGAAATATGAAATTGATAAAACGTATGCAGCGAAACTAAAAGGCATCCCTTCAAAAGAATTGCTTAGAAAGTTAGAAAAAGGAATCATGTTAGACCATAAAAAAACAGCACCTGCCCGTGCCAAAATGCTTTCAATTGATAAACGAAAGCAAACATGTATTGTGCAATTAACCATCCATGAAGGCAGAAACAGACAGGTTCGCCGCATGTTTGAAGCAATCGGCCACGACGTTTTAAAACTCAAAAGAGAGCAATATGCTTTCCTTCATATTGAAGGTATGAGACCAGGAGATCGCAGAGAATTGACGCCGCATGAAGTAAAACGTCTGAGAGCGATTGCGGATCATGGGAAAAGCGCTTTTTAATTTTCACATAAACTTCAAAAAATGAAGAAGCATCAAAAGAAGGAGAATGCTATAATTTACCTGAATGTCTATGGGGAAGGGGTACTTCAGATGAAGAAAAGACGATTTTTCATACGGACGGGCATTCTCCTCGTGATGCTTGCTGCACTATGTTATACGATGTATAACTCAGTATTTGCCAAACAGGATCAAGTCAAAGAAGGATCTATTGCGCCTAACTTTGTCCTTCAATCGGTAGATGGGGAACGGATTGAATTAAAGGACTTAAAAGGCAAAGGCGTCTTTCTCAATTTTTGGGGTACATGGTGCGGTCCATGTAAGCAGGAATTCCCTTATATGGCAAATCAGTATGAAGTGTTCAAGGATCGCGGTGTCGAAATTGTTGCCGTGAATGTGGGGGAATCCAATATTGCTGTGAAGAATTTTATGGATGCTTATGGCGTGAATTTTCCTGTTGCCATGGACAAAGATCGTCAAGTGACAGAGGCATATGATATTACGCCGCTGCCAACCACATTTTTAATTAATCCTGAAGGCAAAGTAATCAAAGTCATAAAGGGGACGATGACAGAACGTAATGTCTATGAATATATGAATTTGATTAAACCAAAGGGGTCATAGAATGAAAGAGGTAAAGTGCGAGTGTGGACATATTAATCCAATCGGTACTGTTCTATGTGAATCATGCGGGAATCCCATTGCAGCAAAAGAGAAAAATTCATCAAAGCTGCTTGATATGAGATATGACGGCAGTGCAAGACGCTCGCAAACATACAACAAAACGATTGTTGATAAAGTATGGAACTTTTTTTCTTCCGTAAAAGTGGGTGTGTGGCTCATTGTCATCACACTGTTAGCTTCTTCGCTAGGAACTATTTTTCCGCAGGAGCGGTTTATTCCGCCAGGTGCATCAGCTTCCACTTATTATGAGGAGCAATATGGGTCGTTTGGCAAGTTATATTACATCCTTGGATTCCATGATCTTTATAATTCTTGGTGGTTTTTAGCCCTTGTCGCATCTATCGGAATTTCCCTTGTGATTTGCAGCCTTGATCGAGTGATTCCACTTTATCGTGCACTCAAAAATCAAGGGGTTGTCAAAAAAGAAGGCTTTATGAGAAGGCAGCGTCTTTTCAGCGAAACAAACAAAACATTAGATCAACATACATATGAAGGCATCGTTAGTAAGATGAAACAAAAGCGTTACCGCGTACGAGAAGAAGATGGACATATTTTAGCTGAAAAAGGCCGCTTTTCCCGCTGGGGACCTTACGTCAATCATATTGGATTAATTATATTTCTCATTGGATCCATGCTCCGGTTTGTTCCGGGAATGTACGTGGATGAAACATTATGGGTAAGAGAAGGCGAAACGGCACCAATCCCAGGGACGGGAGGCCAATACTTCTTAAAGAATAACGCGTTTTCAATTGACCGCTATGAATCTGAAAAAGAAAAAGAAGTCTTTGAAAATGCGATTGAAAAGGCTGGCGATGGTCAAGTCGTCAAAAGTTATAAAACCGATGCCGTTTTATACAAACGTGAAGGGGAAGTTGTTTTTGGTGAAAAGCCAAAGCTAAAGCAGGTAACAGAACACGATATTAAAGTGAATGAACCGCTTAAGTTTGACAATTTCTCATTATATCAAGTGGATTTTAAACAAAATGAACTCGATCAAATGGTCTTTCAGCTGATTCGAAAAGATACTGAGAAATCTTTCGGAACAGTGAAGATTAATCTGCTGGAGCCTAAGTCAGAATATGATCTTGGTAGCGGTTACAAAGTCAAGGTGATGAGTTATTTGCCTGATTTTTATTTTGACGAAGATGGCACACCTAGTACGAAAACGAGGAATCCAAATAATCCTGCGTTCGTATTTGAAATGATCTCTCCTGAAAAACCAAAAGGTGAAAAAAGTTTTGTCGCGATTCAAGAGACAGTAGAGGGTTCTGATAACAATCTTTATAAAATGAAATTTGACCGGGTTGAAACAAAAAACGTGACAGGTTTAACGGTTCGAAAAGACTTAACACTCGGGGTACTTATTGTTGGCGGAATCATCTTTATGATTGGTGTCGTACAAGGGATGTACTGGCAGCATAGAAGAATCTGGCTGTCGGCAAAGGATGGAAAAGTATTTGTGGCAGGACATACAAACAAAAACTGGTTCGGCTTAAAGTCTGATCTTAAGGTGTTGCTGCACGGCAGTGGCATCAAACAGCCAGTGGATCAAAAAGAACTGCCTGATACAACAAGTATCAGCAAAAGCAAGGGGGAAGGGTTAGATGGCGGCAGTCAGTGAAAACCTGTTATTTGCAGCTTTTCTATTTTATTTAGCGGCAGTTCCTTTTTTTGGAGGGGCCATTAAAGGAAAAAAGAAAGAAGAGGGTCCGCGCAAAAATAAGGCGGCACTTATCGGCATAACGCTCACCATCATTGGTTTTTTGAGTCAATTTGGCTATTTTATTTCAAGGTGGATCGCGTCTGGTCACGCACCAGTCAGTAATCTGTTTGAATTTACCACAGCCTTTGGCATGATGCTGGTGCTCGCATTTATTATTTTATATTTTGTCTATCAAGTGTCTGTGCTAGGTTTATTCACACTTCCAATCGCTTTATTAATCATTGCTTATGCAAGCATGTTTCCATCGGATATTTCACCGCTGATTCCTTCGCTTCAAAGTAATTGGCTATATATTCACGTCACGACAGCAGCGCTTGGTCAAGCCATTTTGGCGATCAGTTTTGTGGCAGGTGTGATTTTTCTTTTGAAGCATGTCGATCAAACAAAACCGGGGAAGAAAACCTTTGGCTTAGAGCTGGTCATGTTTATGATTGTGGTCACCCTTGCATTTATCGCTGTCACGTCCATTTTTAGAATGACAGGGTATGAAGCGAAATTTAATTGGGTAGATAAAAATAAAGAAGAGAGCGTCATGGTCTATGAGCTGCCTGCCTTAGTAGGACCTCATAAAGGAGAGCTTATCACAAAAGATCGTTTAGAGCCTGTGGTTGATCTGCCGCCTGTTTTTTCAGGTAGAAAGGTGAATACAGTGCTGTGGTCATTTGGCGTTGGGCTGATCATTTATGGACTGCTAAGATTGATCATTCGCAAACGACTAAGTGCGCTGCTTCAGCCGCTCGTAAGACAGGTGAATCTTGATTTAGTCGATGAAATTGGATACAGGGCTGTTTCCATAGGATTCCCTGTATTTGCGTTAGGCGGTCTTATTTTTGCGATGATCTGGGCACAAATTGCATGGACGAGATTCTGGGGATGGGACCCGAAGGAAGTATGGGCTTTAATTACATTTTTATTTTACGCCGCCTATCTCCACCTTCGGTTATCACGAGGCTGGCATGGTGAAAAGTCCGCTTGGCTTGCTGTGATCGGATTTGCGATCATTATGTTTAACCTCATCTTTGTCAACCTAGTGATTGCGGGGCTTCATTCTTACGCGTAATCGCATGAAAAAGGCCAACTTTTATGATTCGATTCGGCTTTTTGTTAAAATGTATGTAACAACGGAGAAAGCAGGAGGATTGTCTAATGGAACACACAACTCAAACGAAAATATTAGTCGTCGATGATGAGGCAAGAATTCGCCGCCTTTTAAAAATGTATTTAGAACGGGAAAATTATGAAATTGATGAAGCGGAAAATGGGGATGAGGCCATTCAAAAAGGACTTCAAACCGATTATGACCTCATTTTGCTTGATTTAATGATGCCTGGGACAGATGGGATCGAAGTGTGTAATCAAATTCGAGATAAAAAAGCCACACCAATTATTATGCTGACAGCAAAAGGTGAGGAAGCCAACCGTGTGCAAGGTTTTGAGGCAGGAACGGATGATTATATCGTCAAACCTTTCAGTCCGCGTGAAGTGGTTCTTCGTGTGAAAGCACTGTTAAGAAGATCGTCTCAAACGTCATATCTCAATACTGGAACAACCACAAAAGATGTTCTTGTGTTTTCTCATCTATCCATTGATCATGATGCACACCGGGTCACTGCAGATGGAAAAGAAGTTAGCCTCACGCCGAAGGAATACGAACTTTTGTACTTCTTAGCAAAAACGCCGGATAAGGTCTATGACAGGGAAAAGCTTCTCAAAGAAGTGTGGCAGTATGAATTCTTTGGGGATCTGAGAACAGTGGATACCCACGTCAAAAGGCTACGCGAAAAACTAAATAAAGTGTCACCAGAAGCAGCGAAAAAAATCGTGACAGTATGGGGTGTCGGGTACAAATTTGAGGTCGGCACTGAATGAAGCTGTGGAAAAGTGTCGTAGGAAAGCTATGGTTAACCATTCTTTTCCTCGTGCTCATTGTTTTATCGATTTTAACTGTGCTTCTTTTAGAATTCATTGAGAACTACCATGTCGAAGAAGCAAAGTCTGATTTAACACAAATGGCCAACAAAGTAGCAGTCATTTTAGAAAGCCATGAGGATCAATCGCTTGCAAGGTCGATTACATCAGAACTAGCTGATAAATTGACAAGTATCGCGATTGTTCAAGAGGATGGACTAGAATGGTATTCGTCTGAAAAAGGCGGGAAGCTTCCTGCGATCACAAAAGAACAAATTGAAGCAGACAAAGATTTGAACAGGGCACTGACAGAACGAAAAAAAATCAGTAAACGAGCTGAATCTGATACAGGCAATCAGAAGGATGAACGCATTGTAGTAGGTGTTCCTTACGAGGCGAACGGAAAGAAAGGGATGGTCTTTCTTTCTCAATCCCTCCTTGCTGTAGAGCAGACAACAAAACATACGACGCGTTATATCTTCCTCGCAGCCGGAATTGCGATTGTGCTGACGACAATTTTCGCTTTCTTCTTATCCACTCGTGTCACCTATCCTCTCAGAAAGATGAGAGAGGGAGCACAAGATTTGGCGAAAGGAAAATTTGATACAAAGATTCCTATTTTAACGCAAGACGAAATTGGGGAACTGGCGATCGCCTTTAATCAAATGGGCAAGCAGCTTAAATTTCATATAACCGCTTTAAATCAAGAAAAAGAACATTTGTCCAACATTCTCAGCAGTATGGCAGACGGTGTCATCACGATCAATATTGATGGAACGATCCTCATGACAAACCCTCCTGCAGAAAGATTCTTGCAGGCTTGGTATTACGAGCAAAATATGAAGATCAAAGATGGGGATGAACTGCCGCCGGAAGCGCGTGAATTGTTTCATACTGCCGTCAGTACGGAAAAAGAGCAAATGATCGAAGTCACGCTGCAAGGGCGTACTTGGGTTCTTCTCATGTCTCCGCTTTATAACCAGCAAGATGTCAGAGGGGCGGTAGCGGTACTTCGCGATATGACAGAAGAGAGAAGACTGGATAAGCTAAGAAAAGACTTCATTGCAAATGTCAGTCATGAACTCCGTACACCTATTGCTATGCTTCAGGGCTATAGTGAAGCGATTGTCGATGACATTGCCGGATCAGAAGAGGAAAAGAAAGAGATTGCCCAAATTATCTATGATGAATCACTTCGAATGGGTCGTCTTGTGAATGATCTTCTCGATCTCGCACGTATGGAAGCTGGTCATATTACACTGAATCTTGAATCAACTGATACAGAAGAGCTGACTGAAAAAATCTACCGTAAATTCCTTGGAATTGCGAAAGAAAAACAAATCAACCTGACGTATGAAATTCAAGTAGAAGAACCGTATTTTGTATTTGATCCAGATAAAATAGAACAGGTTTTTACAAATCTCATCGATAATGCCATTCGTCATACACCAGAAGGCGGAGAAGTTCACTTCTCAGTTCAATCGGTGGAAAATGGGCTCAAGATGGATGTGAAAGATTCGGGAAGCGGCATTCCTGAAGAGGATCTCCCGTTTATTTTTGAACGGTTCTATAAAGCAGATAAAGCAAGAACAAGAGGACGTTCCGGTACGGGGCTGGGCCTTGCGATTGTGAAGAACATCGTAGAAGCGCATCAAGGCTCCATTCATGCACATAGTAAGGCTGGAACAGGTACTCACTTCACTTTCTATATTCCGAAAAAAAAGCAGGAACTCGTCTAATCTTGACGAAGAATCTTGTTACATGAGAAACACTTCTTTTCGAAAGAAAATGAAGTGTTTTTTCTATTTTCATATTTTTAAGGAGAAGTTAAACAAAAAGCCCTTTCCAAATTGTCGATCTTGTAATATATTTGTCATAAAGTTGTAATGTAACGTTTTGTGAGAGTCACTCGACAAAAATAAGTGAACGGAGGGGTTTCCTATGCATGAAACCTTTCAAAAAATATATGATTCGTACCATCAAGATTTGTACCAATTTTTATTTTATATGGTAAAAGATAAAAATCAGGCAGAGGATCTCGTGCAGGAGGTTTACATTCGGGTACTTCACTCATATAAAACTTTTGAAGGAAGAAGCAGCGAGAAAACATGGCTGTTTTCAATTGCAAGGCATGTGGCAATTGACTGGTTTCGCAAACAGCAAACCATCAGACAACGGGTGCTCGGCACGTTTGATTGGGATAAACAGGATGTAAAAGATCCAGACCTGCTCCCAGATGAATTGGCTGTACAGGATGAAAATATCAAAGAAATTTATGCCGCACTTGATCATTGCACCATTGATCAACGAGCCGTCATCATTTTAAGGTTTATCCAAGGCTACTCAATCATGGAGACGGCCAAGGCGCTAAAGTTCTCGGAAAGCAAAGTCAAAACAACGCAGCACCGAGGCCTGAAAGTGCTCCGAAAACATATGGAGCTTTTGAAGGAGGAGCTAGTGAATGAAAACGAACAGGTCCAATTGGAGCGAAGAACGAATTAAAGTATTACTCAGTCAGCTTCCAAAGGTGGAGGACAACCGTTCATCTAAGCAGATTTACCAGCAAATGCTGATGGCAAGCGGGAAGAAAAAGAAAAGTGCCAGATGGATCGGTCCAGCGGTCGCAACCGTTGTGGTCTTATTTATGGCGTTTTTGATTTCTCCTCATTTATTTCAGCCGGCTGCTCAAGATATAAAGAAAGTGAAAATGGACTCGAGTGCTGAAAAAGGACAGGTGAATGCTACATTAGAGGCGGTAAAAAACACAAATGATCCTTCACATGTTGCTTACGCATCTGACAAAGAAAAGTATATGACGATTTCATACATAGATGAATCGACTTCTCAAGTTGTCCCAATCAGTATTCAAAAAGAAAATAAGCATGACGATGTGCAGGCGCTTCTTGATACATATGAAAAACTGGAGCTGCCTGAAATGACAAAACCCCTTCAAGCCTATATGGATATGGTGGATGTGAGTGAAAAAGGGGACACACTGATTTTTCAGCTGAAAAATGATTTGTCTCTTGATACATTAAAAGAAGCCAACCGTTTTAAAGACATGGTCAAAGAAACGTTAAAATGGAGCCAATATAAACAAGTACAGGTCAAGTCTGTCAATGGCTCGCACCTTCAATTAGGGACGAATGGCCGTCTTGGTACCATTTCAATTAATAAACAAACAAAGCATGCTTACTACGTTTTAGAAAATAAGAGCGGGACATTTTTGGTGCCGTCAAAAGATGATTATCCTTCTTATAAAGATGCGGTAGAGGCGATGAAGCGGGCGAATGATGCAGGACTCGATCCACTCATTAAAGAAGAGCCTATTCAAAAGGTGACATCAAAAGGAAAACATGCAACCATCACGTTTGGAGCATCAGCACAATTAACGGACTCAATTGATCATATTTTACTTATTGAAGGACTGCTGCTCACAGCGAAAGATTTCGGTTTTACAGATGTCACGATACAAAATGCAGGAACAGATCAAGTAGGCCCATATGAATTAAAAGAACCGCTAGAGGTACCGGCACTGCCAAACCCAGTTGTTATCAAAGAACGCTAAAGGACGCAACTTATTGCGTTCTCAGCGTGTAGACAAACCCTCGCATTCTTTGTCAGTCCTGCGCTCCGGTACTCACGAATGTCAAATTCGCTCTGCTCCGGTGCTCGTCCTTCCTAGACTGCAAAGGTTTTCTATCACGCTGAAAAGAAGACAAAGGGCTAAAATCAAGTTCATTTTAGCCCTTTGTCAACAATCTGAGGACGCAACTTATTGCGTTCTTTTTTCATGTATAGAAAAGGGCTTCCTTGAGGTATACTAAGCTGTCATGAAAAGAACTTCAAAGAAGGGAAGTCACTGATGAAAAGGTATTGCTACATATGTGCTAGCTGTTTCTTGTTCTTGGCCTTATCACCGTTTGCCCATGCAGAGAAAACAACCGAGTGGGTGGAACCAATCAAAGGTGAAGTCACTGATTTGTTTGGGACAAGAGGTGGTTCGCATAAGGGGTTAGACATTGCTGCACCAGAAGGAGAATCCATTTTTGCTGCAAGCGAAGGTGTGGTTACTCGTTCCTATGTATCTGCTACTTATGGAGAAGTTGTATTTATTCGGCATCCAAATGGATATGAAACCGTCTATGCGCATTTAAATGCGCGTTTTGTAAAGAATGGTGACCATGTACAAACAGGGCAGCCGATCGGCATCATAGGCAACACAGGCGCTTCTAGGGGCACTCATTTGCATTTTGAGGTGCACAGGGGGAATTGGTCAGTTAGTAAAGAAGATGCAGTAGATCCGCTCACAATCATTGCAAGAGATCGTTTCCAAGAGCCAGCCCTTCATGTAGATGGATATGAGAAACATACATATGTCATACAACGAGGGGACACGCTCTGGTCCATTGCTAAAGCACATCAAATGAACGTTGATCAATTGAAGAAAATCAATGCACTGACAAAGAATCTCATACGTACAGGTGAACGTTTAATCGTTTCAACAAAATAAACCTCATGCAAAAGCATGAGGTTTACCATTTTTTTATAGGTCAATCAGACGTACAGAAAGAATATCGCTCACTTTAGTTAACGTTTGGACAATTTCATCTTCAAGGTGCTTGTCAAAAGAAAGCATCATGATGGCTTCGCCGCCTTTTTCTTTACGGCCTACTTGCATTGTCGCAATGTTCACATCGTGGTCGCCTAAAATCTTTCCAACTTGACCGATCACACCAGGTGCGTCAGTATGCTGAATATAGACAAGGTGTCCATCTGGGTAAAAGTCAATATTGAAACCATTAATAGAAACGACACGTTCACCTAGATGCGGGATATACGTTGCTTTTAATGTAAAGGTGGAAAGGTCACCTTTGACTTCAATGGAAATGCTGTTCTCATAGCCAGATTCGCTTGAAGAAATTTTCTCGCTAAAGCTAATGCCACGTTCTTTTGCCACCATACCTGCATTGACTTCATTTACAGTCGAATCGACACGCTCTTTCAAAAAGCCAGAAAGCAGACTTTTTGTAATAAATGATGTTTCGAGTTTTGCGATAGATCCTTCATATGAAATGCTGACTTCTTTTACAGGTTCTCTCATCGATTGAGAAACAAGACGTCCAAGTTTTCCCGCAAATTGATGATAAGGCTGGATTTTTTTGAACTCGTCTTTTGTCATCGCTGGTAGATTAATAGATGACATAACCGGGAGTCCTTTTGCAAATTGAAGAACTTCTTCAGAGACTTGTGCCGCCACATTTAATTGTGCTTCTTTTGTAGATGCACCAAGATGCGGAGTGGCAATGACGTTTGGATGATCCACAAGTGGATTCTCAGTAGGTGGTTCTACTTCAAATACATCGAGTGCAGCCCCTGCGACATGACCATTTTCAAGTGCTTCAAGAAGGTCTCGTTCGTCAATGATGCCGCCGCGTGCACAGTTCACTAGACGAACACCTTTTTTCGTTTTTGCGATTGTTTCTTTATTGAGAAGTCCTCTAGTTTCTTTTGTTAAAGGTGTATGTACCGTAATAATATCTGATACTTTAAGCACTTCATCAAGTGATTTTGCATTAACACCAATTTTTTCGGCACGTTCTTTTGTGAGGAAAGGGTCAAATACGTTGACCGTCATGCCAAATGCTCTTGCACGCTGGGCGATTTCACTTCCAATTCTGCCTAAGCCAACAATCCCAAGAGATTTTCCGTAAAGCTCAGCACCGACATATGCGCCTCTGTTCCATTCTTTTGATTTCACAGAAATATTGGCTTGAGGAATATGACGCATGAGAGATGAGATCATCGCAAACGTATGCTCTGCCGTTGAAATCGTATTCCCATTTGGTGCATTGATGACAATCACACCGTGTTTTGTCGCTTCATCAATGTCAATGTTGTCGACTCCCACACCGGCACGGCCAACAATTTTTAATGAAGTCATTTTTTCATAAAGTTCTTTTGTCACTTTTGTGGCACTTCTGACAAGTAAGGCATCAAACGTGTGTAATTCATCTTCTGCTTCTGTTACATTTTTTTGAACAATTTCAACAAAATCTGATTCTAATAGTGGTAAAAGACCATCATTGCTCATCTTATCTGAGACTAATACTCGAAACATCGTAAGATTTCCTCCTAAAATAAACGTCATAAATATCTGATAATTTACCATATTCCTTTTCACTGTGTCAATCAAATTAAAGCAGTAAAGCGAAAAAGAAAACACGAACATTTTTTAGTGTCTTGATCAAGAATGGACACCTTTAAACAAAAGATAACCAATTTTTACGCATTTGTCATTATAAATTTTAGGTTTTTTACGATTTCTTAAAACTGATGAATTTGCTCAGGATTTTTATCTGTACAAATGCTCATATATCATATATAATGATGTCGAATTGAATAATGATCAATCTTCGGGGCAGGGTGTAATTCCCTACCGGCGGTGATGAGGCATAGTCTCTAAGCCCGCGAGCCTTTTTTGGCAGGATTCGGTGTGATTCCGAAGCCGACAGTATAGTCTGGATGGGAGAAGATGGAGGTTCGTAAACGTTGAAAACATGTCTGTTTATACGTTTATTTGTGTAGCCTAAATTTCCCGCTCCTGTGTATGTATTCAGAGCGGTTTTTTTGTGGCTAAAATTGAACAATCCTCTTTTCGAAAGATTTGATCGAAAAGGAGAGAGAATATTGAATCAAAGTAAAGTAAAACGTTTAGTTGTCATCAGCATGCTTAGCAGTATCGCATTTGTATTAATGTTATTGAATTTCCCTTTCCCTGGGCTTCCTGGGTATTTAAAAATTGATTTTAGTGACATTCCTGCGATTATTGCGATTTTAATTTATGGGCCAGGTGCTGGGATTGCTGTTGAAGCTTTAAAGAATCTACTGCACTACCTCATTCATGGTAGCATGTCCGGTGTTCCTGTGGATCAAGTAGCGAATTTTACAGCAGGTGTACTATTCATCTTACCGGTGGCTTTTATTTTTAAAAAGATTAAATCAGCAAGAGGGTTAGCGTGGTCCATGATTCTCGGAACATTACTCATGACAGTCATGATGAGCATCTTAAACTATTTCTTGTTCCTTCCTGCTTATACATGGTTTTTGAATGCACCCGTCCTGTCAGATCATGTGCTAAAGGCAACCATTACAGCAGGGATCTTGCCTTTTAACCTGATTAAAGGAATCATCATCACCATCGTCTTTAGTTTCATTTTTGTCAAAATGCGTCCATGGTTTGAAAATAAACGCCGACTTCAAAATAGTTAATATAAAAAAAGCCCCTTTTAAAGGGGCTTTTATCCTATTCATGCTTAAGTGGATCACCATCGAAAGTTTCGTCCGCAACTTTAATTGAGTCAGTTGGGCAACCTTCAAATGCATCAAGCATATCTTCTTCAAGTACTTCTGGAACTTCTACAGTCCCCTGATTGTCATCAAGCGTGACAAATGCAATGCCTTCATCATCATAATCATAAATGTCTGGAGCAGCTGCACCGCATGCGCCGCAAGCAATACATGTGTCTTTGTCTACAATTGTATATTTTGCCATGTTAAAAAAATACCTCCCAGATTGTTCGATGGAACAAATGGTTTAACCTTTTTAGTTTCACCGATAAAAAACCAATTTCCTCAAACCTTATTGTAATGATTTTAAATTCACATTTCAACTGTAAAGTGATTGAGAATGCTTATCACATAAGGGTTTGTTCATAACTTTCCCCCATTAATTGAGTTTAAACATTTCTTCTTCAATGAAATCTGTTAAAATAAAGGGAGAAAATATTCGAATTTTGTCAGGAAGACAGGTGCTTTGGTCAATGACGATTCATTACTTGGATGTCATGTTGATGGACAGCGTACATAAATTGAACGGCGAACGCTCCATTAGTGCTGTCTACCATCTTTTTAAAGGAAAAAAATCATCTCAAACGATACAGGATGCAAGTTTGTTTCAGCTCTCTAGCTACTTCGGCTGCTATCCAGCTTTTACGAGGGATCAGCTGAACCGCTCTGTAAAAAGGCTGCTAGAGCAGCACTTAATCAGCAGAAAGACAGAGGATACATTCATTGCCACAGATGAAGGAATAAGTATGCTAAGTCAGCGTTTTGCTGAAAAACCGATGCCAGTTTATTTTGATGGTGCCAAGTATCATGATAAAGCAAAGGTGTTATGGATGAGGCTGTCTTTACTTGTGCAGGTCCTTTCACATCATGCAGCGAGATCACAACACTATGTGCCGATTCAAAGAGATATATCGGTTCAAAACTGGACGAAATCCTTCTTCTCGCAATATCACCAGAAGAAAAAGCTTTCTGAAGATATCCATCATGAGCTTGAAACACTTCTGGCTCATTTAACTGATCAAGAGGCACTGCTTTTTGTTTATTCATTGACTTCCAATGAAAGAATCGGACGGACGTACCAGCAAATGGCGGAATGGATGAAAGAAGATGTATGGTATGTTTACTTGCTTTTTTGGAATGTGCTCCATTATTTTATTCAATGTGCGCAAAAAGGTGAGGCACCGATCATCCAGCGAATGATAGATGATCTTCAATTCAAACGTGTGCTGACCACCTCTACCCATAAAACGCTTGAGCTTGTACAAAAAGGGTTCAGTATTGATCAGATTGCTCATATTCGTTCATTAAAAAAAGCGACAATTGAAGATCATATTGTGGAGCTCTCGATACATGAGCCGAGCTTCTCGATCGAACCATATGTCAGCAGTGAAGCTCAAAAGGCGATACATGAGGTAGCCGGTCAGCTCCAAACCAACAAGATGAAGCTGATCAAAGAAAGTCTCGAGCATTCATTTACTTATTTTCAAATACGATTGGCATTGACAAGGATGGTGAAAGCAAGTGGATAAGCTTCATCAGACGCTGATGCGATACTTTGGTTATGATGCCTTCAAAACAGGTCAGGAGGACATTATTCGAAGTGTACTTCAACAAAAAGATACGGTTGCCATGCTTCCTACTGGTGGCGGGAAGTCACTTTGTTATCAAATTCCGGGCTATTTGACAGACGGGTTAGTGCTGATCATTTCACCTCTTTTATCACTCATGGAAGATCAAGTAGAACGCATGAAAATGCGCGGTGAAAAGCGAGTGGCTGCGCTTAACAGTACACTGTCCTTTCAGGAAAGAAGACATATTATTCGGCATTTGCCATCATATAAATTTTTATTTGTCGCACCTGAAGCGCTTATGTCAGAGGTATTGGTAGAGCAGCTCAAAGCGATGCATGTGGGTCTATTCGTTGTAGATGAAGCTCACTGTATATCGGAATGGGGACATGATTTCCGCCCGGAATACTCCAAGCTTGGAGAATGGAGAGAAGCGCTCGGCAATCCTGTCGCCTTAGCACTAACGGCAACTGCGACGAAACAAACCTTAAAAGATACTGTGCAAACGTTGCGGCTAGAGCATCCAGATGTTCATATTCATTCAGTCAACCGGCCGAATATTGCACTATTAAAAGAGGCGCATGAAACGAAAGAAGCAAAAGAGAAACGAGCACTTGAGCTTGTGGAAACCCTTCAAGGGCCTGGGCTGATTTATTGTCCGACCCGGCAAATGACAGAAGATATTTCACGTTTGGTGAAACAAAAAACGCATCAACGTGTAGAGTTTTATCATGGCGGAATGGAGTCAGGGGACCGCATGCTGATCCAGCAGCAATTTATCAGTGGTCAAATTGATCTCATTTGCTGTACAAGTGCTTTTGGAATGGGAATTGATAAAGCAAATATACGCTTTGTGATTCATATGAGTCCGCCTCAGTCAATTGAAGCATTTATGCAGGAAATTGGAAGAGCTGGACGGGACGGGAAAAATAGTGTGAGCGTTCTTTTATATACAGAAGAGGATGCGGATATTCAAAGTCATTTGATTCAAGCAGAAGGTTTTGATGATCCAGAAATTGATTTTTTCTTAGCCAGAGTATCACAAATGCCGATAAATGATGAAAAGAAATTACGTGAACAATTGATGGAAGCAGGGCTTCAGGAGACGCGTGCGCGAATGCTCTCGCATTATTACATGATGTACCAAACTGAACAGCCCCGTTTGCTCATGAAGAAGCTGAAAGAAAAGCTGCAGGATAGACAAACAGAGAAGCTAAAAAAAGTGTGGCAGTTTAAAGAGCATATCACTGGTCATCCCTGCTTTAGGCAATCTCTGTTATCATACTTTGATGAGCAGCTTGATCTAACGGAGGACGCTTCATTTGGGAACTGCTGCTCTTCATGCGGACTTGACCTATCAGATTACGAAAAAAAAGATCAACCATTGGAGCTGAATGAAATGAAACACTGGAAGACCGAGCTGGATCGTCTGTTTCACCTGACAAAAGAGGCGCAGCATTGATTGAACAACATCGCCGTATTATTGAAAAATTAACCGATCGACAAGTAGTAGAACAGTTGTATTTCACACAGCTGCTCATGCTGATTGTCTCTTTTTTACTAGGGATGTTTATGTTTGATCATTGGACTGATTTTACAGCCCTATGGCAGATCCGAGATATGCGTATCCTGACTTATGGAATTGGCGGCGCTTTGCTTGTGATTATTGTCGACGCTATTGTCATGAAGGTGTTTCCGGCTCATATGTATGATGATGGCGGATTAAATGAAAAAATGTTCAAAAACCGCAGCATCCCGCATATTGTTTGGTTAACGCTGCTCATTGCCTTTTCAGAAGAAATTTTATTTCGCGGGATCGTTCAGCAGCAATTTGGACTGGAGATTGCAAGCATTGTGTTTGCACTTCTTCACTTTCGCTACTTGTCAAAAATACTCTTGTTTATCCTTGTGGTTTCTATTAGTATTTTTTTAGGACTTTTATACGAGTGGACAGGGAATTTATTCGTTCCTGTCATGACACACTTTGTCATTGACTTAGTCTTTGCATGTCAAATTCGTTTTAAATATTGGGGGAGGGATGAACATGGAAGAAATGTCGAGAATGAAGAGAAAAAAGCAGCAGCTGACAAACATCCATGATGATGATGTAGAGGAAAATCTTGAAGAAGAAAAAGTGCATCCTTCAGATGACTCTCACTTTCCTACACGAGAAGATTTTCATGAATATAAAAAGCAGCGAACCAAAAAGGTGCGTAATCCATTGTTTACGACACTGGCTATTATCTTTCCTATTATTGTCGTCACGGTTTTCTTCCTGTTGATTTATTACACATCAAAGGAAATTAACGATAATAACAATCAAGGTGTATATATTGATAAAACATCGAGTGCTGACACAGATCCAGTCCCGTCAGCACTTGTTGAAACAAAAAATGATTCAAGCGCTGACAAAGCGGATGCATCTGATGACGAGAAGAAAAAGAAAGATGCTGATAAAGAAAAGCAGCGTTCAAAAGAAAAAGCAGAGCAAAAGAAAAAAGAACAAGCCGCTAAAGAGAAGGCTGAGCGTGAAAAGGCCGAAGCTGCAAAAAAGCGTGAGCAGCAGCAGCTCGCTCTTCAAAAACAGCAAGAAGAGAAAAAGCGAAAAGAAGCAGAAGAGAAGAAGAAGCAGGAAGAAAAGCCTGTTCGTGTCGTGCAGCATACTGTTGGACCAGAGGAAAACTTGTATCGAATTTCCATGAAGTATTATCAAAACCGATCAGGGGAAGAGAAAATTCGAGCTTACAATCATTTAAAAGGAAATAGCGTGTACAGCGGACAAGTATTGAATATCCCATTAGAAAATTAATATTTGACATGAATGAATCGAAAAGCACATACATATGTAGAAAAAAGGGACAAGGGTGTATGTGATGACATTGCACGCAATCAGCCGCTATATGGATCAGCCGACACAGAAAATGATTGAAACATTGATCAAAAGGAAGCGCAAATACGAGGGGTTTGCAAAACAATGCAAAAGGTGGCAATGGACAGCCCTTTTATCACTTGCGATTCTTCTGTTTTATTTTGTGATAACAGCTAATAGCGGGGGCTCCCTGCAGCCGGAAGCGATGATTGCCACATTGCTTGGCCATGAGGTGTTTCTGTTTTGGATCATGGCTGAAGTGTTTGCTTTTTACGCATCGTATTATTATAAGAAAAAAGAAGAAAAGGCTGAGGATGAATATCATAAGCTCAGATGTGAAATTATACAGAAAAGCACAGATTTATGGCCTCAATCAAATCAATGGAAAGAGCGCGAGGCCGTTTTCCACTTCATGCAGACGCAATATGATATCAATCTCTATTATGAAAGTAAATAAATGAGCAAAAGACGTTTAAACAGTTGAAACGTCTTTTTTCATTCAAGCGTCTTATAAAAGAAAGCTGATACAAGGGAGTCATTCATAATGAAATATGCCATCGGATTTACTGCTGCCATAGCGGCTGTGACAACAGGTGTGTGTGTAACAGCGAAAATGGTGAAAACGGCAAAACAAAACAACATCAAAAAGCATTACTTTACAATAGAAGGACTTCAGTCAGATCGACCTGCAGTCATTTTCTTTATTTCTGATACCCATCGCCGTCTAATTAGTGATACTTTATTAGCGGAAGTAAAAGAGCAGCAGCCTGATGTCATTATGATCGGCGGGGACTTAGCTGAAAAGGGAGTCCCTTATGCTAGAGTTGAAGAAAATGTGAAACGTTTAGCAAGGATTGCCCCGGTGTATTTTGTGTGGGGGAATAACGACCATGAGCTGCATCAGCAAAAACTCAAAGACATCCTCCATACCTATCAGGTGACGACATTGCAAAATGAGACGGCTGTGTGGAATTTTGAAGGACAGCCCATTAAAATAGGCGGAATCGATGATATCCGGCTTGAAAAAGCAGATTATGAAGCGATACGGCCGGAGTTTGTCAAAGAAGACGTGAATATCCTTTTATCACACAACCCAGATGTGCATCATTTGATGAGTGAAGAAGAGGGAATTGATCTTGTTTTGAGCGGTCATACCCATGGGGGTCAAATTCGTATTGGGAAATTTGGTCCGTATGAAAAAGGAAGAACAGGCCAAGTCAAAGGTGCTTTCTTTCTGATTAGTAATGGTTACGGAACAACAAAGATTCCGATGCGTCTTGGAGCAGAACCAGAAACCCATCTGATCTATTTAATGCCGCTAAAAACGCGCTAAGTTGATGCCCCATCAATATTTTCCATAAAAGTCACCGTAAGCATAGCTTCATGCTTGTCTTCCGTCTTGACACAGTGTAAACTGAATACAAAATTAAGAACCTATGACTCATCATCTCATATACTACAGTATGATGTGTGTTAGAAGAGGCAGGAGGGAACGTTATGCGGCTAGAGCGTCTGAATTATAATAAAATCAAAATTTTTCTCACACTAGATGATCTGACAGACCGAGGTCTTACGAAAGAAGACCTTTGGAAAGATTCGTTCAAAGTTCATCAGCTGTTTAAAGACATGATGAACGAAGCGAATCAGGAGCTCGGTTTTGAAGCGAATGGACCGATTGCTGTTGAAGTATTTTCTCTTCAGGCGCAGGGGATGGTCGTCATTGTGACAAAGAGTCAGCAGGAAGATGCTGATGATGAGTTTGATGAAGATTACATTGAGATGCAAGTCAAGCTCGACGAGAGCAAGCATGTGCTCTATCAATTTGCCTCGTTTGAAGATGTGATTCAACTGTCCCATAGTTTAAGTCGTATTGGACTTTTAGGGGGTACAGTTTACCACTATGAAGGTCAATATTTTCTCAGCCTAGATGATTTCGAAGAACTGTCTGCAGATACAGTCATTTCTATTTTAGCGGAGTTCGGTTCTCCGACGACATTAACCATTCACCGGTTAAAAGAATACGGAAAAGTGATCATGCAGGAAGATGCAGTGAAAACGATTCAACTGTATTTTTAATCACTTTTTTCTATTATATTTAATACTGTTGTGATGAAACAACAGTATTTTTTTATATCCATTTTTATATTTATAAACGCTGATATTTTATTTTGATAAAAAACGCTTTTTACCTTTGCTTTACCAGTACGAAGGTGTATACTATTGCTTGAAAGGGAGCAGTAGATCATGAAAGATTTCTAGGGGGTTTATTTTAATGGCAGCCGATCAAAACGCCGCTCATAACGCAGAAGATAAGCTAGATGTTTTAAAGTCAACTCAAACCGTCATACATAAAGCGCTTGATAAATTGGGCTATCCGCAAGAAGTGTATGAATTGCTGAAGGAGCCAATTCGCCTATTAACGGTCAAAATTCCAGTACGTATGGATGATGGATCGGTGAAAATTTTCACTGGTTATCGTGCGCAGCATAATGATGCTGTCGGTCCAACAAAAGGCGGAATTCGATTCCACCCGAACGTTACTGAAAAAGAAGTAAAAGCGCTTTCAATTTGGATGAGTTTAAAATGTGGTATTGTGGATCTTCCTTATGGCGGAGGAAAAGGCGGTATTATCTGTGATCCAAGAGAAATGTCATTTAGGGAGCTTGAAAAACTAAGCCGCGGCTATGTTCGCGCAATTAGCCAAATCGTTGGACCAACAAAAGATGTTCCAGCACCAGATGTGTTTACAAACTCTCAAATCATGGCATGGATGATGGATGAGTATTCTAGAATTGATGAATTTAACTCGCCAGGATTTATTACAGGAAAACCAATTGTTCTTGGAGGCTCACATGGACGTGATACTGCAACGGCAAAAGGTGTAACGATCTGTATCAAAGAAGCGGCGAAGAAAAAAGGAATTGACATCAATGGGGCTCGTGTTGTCGTTCAGGGATTCGGAAATGCAGGAAGTTACTTGGCTAAATTTATGTATGATGCCGGAGCGAAAATCGTAGGAATTTCAGATGCTTACGGCGGTTTGTATGATGAAGATGGTCTCGATATTGACTACTTGCTTGACCGACGTGACAGCTTTGGAACCGTCACTAAATTATTTAATGATACAATTACAAACCAAGAGCTGCTTGAGCTAGATTGTGATATCTTAGTACCTGCAGCCATTGAAAATCAAATTACAGAAGATAATGCGGCGAACATTAAAGCCAAAATTGTCGTAGAAGCAGCAAATGGACCAACGACATTGGAAGGGACAAAAATTCTTTCAGATCGTGGTGTACTGCTTGTTCCGGACGTACTTGCAAGTGCGGGTGGAGTGACTGTTTCTTACTTTGAATGGGTTCAGAATAACCAAGGGTTCTACTGGACAGAAGAAGAAGTAGAAACTCGTTTAGAAGATATGATGGTGAAATCATTTAATAATATTTATGAAATGGCGCAAAACCGCCGTATTGATATGCGACTAGCAGCATATATGGTCGGTGTACGTAAAATGGCTGAAGCTTCTCGATTCAGAGGCTGGATTTAAGCGACTTATTTGCATCGCGCCTTAAAATCTCCTATCCTTAAATAGGAGATTTTTTTATGGAATCATGCAAAGAATCAAACAGCCCAGCAATTGTTATTGCAGTGAAACGACAGGAGTGGAACAAATGAAACAAGAAAAAGCGATCATAATAGGAGGAGGCCCGTGCGGTCTATCAGCTGCCATTGCATTCAAGCAAATTGGGATTGATGCACTTGTGATTGAAAAGGGCAATGTGGTCAACAGTATTTATCATTACCCTACACACCAAACCTTCTTCAGTACAAGTGAAAAGCTTGAGATCGGTGACGTCGCTTTTATCACTGAAAATCGGAAACCCGTTCGTATTCAGGCGCTTTCCTATTACCGAGAGGTGGTCAGACGAAAAAGCCTTCGTGTGAATGCTTTTGAAAAGGTAAACGCTGTGACGAAAAAAGATGGCCGTTTTACGGTAAATACATCAAAAGACGTCTATACATGTGACTATGTTGTGATTGCGACTGGGTACTATGATCATCCTAACTATATGAATGTAAAAGGGGAAGACCTTCCTCATGTGTATCATTATTTCAAAGAAGGACACCCCTACTTTGATAAAGATGTGACGGTGATCGGCGGGAAGAACTCTAGTGTTGATGCTGCCCTGGAACTTGTGAAATGCGGAAGCAGGGTGACGGTTTTATATAGAGGAACTGAATATTCATCCAGCATCAAACCTTGGATTTTACCAGAGTTTGAAGCGCTTGTTCGAAATGGCACCATTCGAATGGAGTTCGGTGCAGAGGTGAAAGAAATAACAGAACAGGATATTGTCTTTACAAACCAGCAGGGCCAAACGGATCGAGTGAAAAGTGATTATGTGTTTGCGATGACAGGTTATCATCCTGATCATTCATTTTTAGAAAAAATGGGTGTAACAATCGATCCAGAATCAGGCCGCCCAGCATTTGATGAACAAACAATGGAAACAAATGTAGAAGGTATTTTTATTGCAGGGGTCATTGCAGCTGGTAACAACGCCAACGAAATTTTCATTGAAAATGGAAGATTTCATGGCGGGTTAATTGCAGAAGAAATCAACAAAAGAATCAACGGGTAAAAAAAGAACTGGGTCCTTCTAAGGGATTCAGTTCTTTTTTATGTAAATTGGGATTATATAGAAGATTATTTTTGGGAAAATGGGCTCGAGTCATATAAAAAAGGGGTGATTCGTGGTACGATAATAAAGGATAATGTAGGGAAAGAGGTCTGATTATGATCGCAATCATTTCAGCAGGTTTAGCTCCCGGCATCGCACTTTTAAGTTATTTTTATTTGAAAGATCAATACGACAATGAGCCGGTTCATATGGTCATCAGATCTTTTATGCTAGGTGTCATACTTGTGTTTCCAACCATGTTTATTCAGTATGTCCTCCAAGAGGAAAATATCGCTACGAATCCTATCGTGATTTCATTTGTGACATCGGGTTTTTTAGAAGAATCATTAAAGTGGTTTATTTTAATGGTCAGTGTCTATGCGCACGTACAGTTTGATGAACACTATGACGGGATTGTCTATGGAACAAGTGTCTCGCTTGGATTTGCGACACTTGAAAATATTCTGTACTTAGTGGGTCATGGGGTAGAGTACGCGTTTACACGTGCCTTGCTGCCTGTATCAAGCCACGCTTTATTTGGTGTGGTGATGGGATTTTATATAGGTAAAGCTCGCTTCTCTGATAAAAAAGAGCAGCGAAAATGGCTGATTCTCTCTTTAATACTTCCTATCCTTTTTCATGGCTTATATGATTTCATTCTTCTTGGCATGAAAAATTGGGGATATATTATGTTACCGTTCATGATTTTTTTATGGTGGTTTGGTCTGCGGAAAGCCAAAAAAGCCCGTGCGGTGAAGATGGTACAAATTTAAATTGGAAAACGTCCTATACGTCTTTAGGGCGTTTTTTGTCTTTTCCATCCAATTCCCTCCTGTGATGAATGTATAAAAATAGGGATCGGAAGAAACATATATTCAAACATCAAAAGTACAGGAGGATCAAATATGGACAAAGCTCGTTTCATGAAACAAATCGTCCTTATCTTCTCAATTGTTCTGCTCGCGTCTTCATTGATGACAGCTGAAAAAAGTGAAGCTTTCACGAATCAAGTGATTCAGCGAGGAGCTACAGGAGAAGATGTCGTCGAGCTCCAGGCAAGGCTCCAATACAATGGTTTTTACAATGGAAAAATAGACGGGGTGTATGGCTGGGGAACTTACTGGGCCGTGCGCAATTTTCAAAGCCAGTTTGGTGTAAAGAAAGTCGATGGACTCGTAGGGGAAAAAACAAAAAGCCTATTAGTTCAAAAGACGAAATACTATAAAGAGTTTGTGCAACAGCAGTTGCAAAAAGGGAATCAGTTTACGCATTATGGTGGGAAACCTCTTGATCAGCAAACAAAGGCTCCTGCGCAAAGAAACACGCAAAAAAAGACAGCACAAGGTGCAAAAGAGAATCAAAAAAGTCAAAGCGGAGGAAACAGCTCGTCTGGGAAGTCTGGAAACCAGTCAGGAAATGGTCAAGCAAATCAAACGCCGAAACAAACAGCAGCCAACATGCCAGGTGGTTTTTCAAGCAATGACATTCAGCTTCTTTCACAAGCTGTTTATAGTGAAGCGAGAGGTGAACCTTATGAAGGACAGGTAGCGATCGCAGCCGTCATCTTAAACCGTTTAAACAACCCGACCTTTCCAAACACGATTGCTGGTGTCATTTTTGAACCGCTTGCGTTTACTGCTGTAGCAGATGGACAATTTTATATGGCGCCAAATGAAACCGCTAAAAAGGCAGTATTTGATGCCATTAATGGCTGGGACCCATCTGAAAGCGCCGTTTATTACTTTAATCCTGATACAGCGACAAGCCCATGGATTTGGGGAAGACCACAAATTAAACGAATCGGGAAACATATTTTCTGTGAATAAAAAGAGGTGTAAATAAATGATCAGAGGAATATTGATTGCTATTTTAGGAATTGCTGTCATCTCAACAGGATACTGGGGCTATAAAGAGCATCAAGAAAAAGATGCAGTACTGCTTCATGCAGAGAACAACTATCAAAGAGCCTTCCATGATTTAACGTATCAAGTCGATCAGCTGCACGATAAACTTGGCGCAACACTTGCGATGAATAGCCAAACATCTATATCTCCAGCACTGGCAGATGTATGGAGAATGTCATCAGAAGCGCATAACAATGTCAGTCAGCTTCCGCTCACATTGATGCCTTTTAACAAAACAGAAGAGTTTCTAGCGAATGTCGGTGACTTTAGCTACAAATCGTCACTTAAATCTTTATCAGATGAACCATTAAACAAAGATACACACAAAACCATTACCACTTTATATGATCAAGCGGCAGATATTCAAAACGAACTTAGACAAGTGCAGCATCTCGTACTCAACAAAAATTTAAAATGGATGGATGTTGAAATGGCACTGGCTGATGGAGATCGAAAAAACGACAACACCATCATTGACGGATTAAAAACCGTTGAAAGAAATGCTGATGCGTTTGCAGATGTTGATCTTGGCCCTACAAATGTGTCAACTGAATCAGAAACGCAAGGCTACAATCACTTAAAAGGGCAAAAGATTTCAAAAAAAGAAGCGATCCGTATCGCCCAGCAATTTGCGCCTGACCATAACAAAGATTTTAAGGTGAGAAAAAGTGGGAGTAAAACGAACCGTGATGTCTACAGCCTATCAATGTCTGACCCAGACAATCGGGCAAACTTTTATTTAGACTTGACTGAAAAAGGCGGCCATCCTGTCTATCTTCTTCAGAACCGTGAAGTGAAAAAACAAAAAATCAGTTTAAATGATGCCTCAGAAAAAGCACTAAGTTTCTTAAAGAAGCATGGATTTGATACTGAATCATTTCATTTAGATGAGAGTGCGCAATTTGATAATATCGGCGTATTTACCTATGTCCCTTTACAGAATAACGTATTGCTTTATCCAGATAGCATTCGAATGAAAGTCGCTTTAGATGATGGAGAGGTTGTGGGATTCTCAGCGAAAGACTATTTAATGAATCACAGAAAACGTGACCTTAAAGCACCAAAAATTTCTCAAAAAGAAGCTGAAAAGACCTTAAATAAACATGTGAAGATCGAGGATACACATGTAGCTCTTGTTCAAAATGATATGTCAGAGGAAGTTCTCTGCTATGAGTTTTTAGGAACCATTAAAAACGACACGTACCGAATGTTCATTAATGCAGATACTGGAAAAGAAGAAAGAGTAGATAAACTAAAAAATGCAGAACCTATATATAAAGACCTATAGAAAAGGAAGCGAGGAAAAGGCGAATAAGCCTTTTCCTTTTGTTTTATACATGGTTTAATATAAGAGAGGATACGATTTCACAGATGAAAAGAGTGATGAGGAATGTTACAAATAGGGGATGCAATCACAATTGAGTATGTCAATGAGAACAAAGAAGTGAAAACTGCAAAATCGAAAGTTTTGGAAAATAATAACGATGATATTTGCATTAATTATCCAGCTGATAAAGAAACGGGGCGCACGATCTATTTAAATCAAGAAACAGAAATCACCGTCTTCTTTTTCGATGAAAATCAAATTCCATACAAATGTACAAGCAAAGTCATTGGGAAAAGAAAAGAAGATATCCCGATGATTGTCGTTTCGATTCCGCCAAAAGAAGAAATGATTCGGCTTCAACGAAGAGAATATCTTCGAGTGGATACGATGGTGAAAGCGTCCATTACGCAAAATGGTGAAGAAACCTTCGACACATTTATTGTCAATATGAGTGCTGGCGGTGTAGCAATTGCTGTTCCAGAAGGTGTCTCACTAAAAGAATATGGCGAGGTCGTCACAGAGTTTGAACTTTCACTTAAAGAACCAGTGAAAATTAAAGCGATTGCAGAAATGAATCGTGTTTATCAAGATGAACAGACCGGGAAAACAAGAGCGATCATGGAATTTACTGAAATCACAAACGACCACCAGCAGCACATCATGAAGTACTGCTTCCAGCAGCAGCTTCTAACACGTGTGAAAAAAGTATAAGAATAAAGGTTGTCAAAAGCTTCCATACTAGAGAGAAAGAATCTAGCGTTGGAGGCTTTTTGTATGAAAACAATGGAAAGATGGCTATTCAAAGCAGTGCTCATTCAGCTCATTCTGCTTTTGGCGGTTCAGGTCACCCTTCACCTGACGAAAGGAGAACTATTTTTGTCAAAAGTCGTACAATACGAGGGTGTGAATAACATGAGCATTGAAGATTGGATTGAGACATTTAAGCAAAAGGATTGATAGAAAATTCCCCCGTTTGAGCGGTGATCGTGTTACAATTCATAAGGGAGATTCAATCAAGGAGAGGTATTATGAAAAAGAAATTATCTATCGCAATTGACGGTCCTGCTGCAGCAGGAAAAAGCACTGTGGCAAAAATTGTCGCAGCGAAAAAATCATATATTTATATCGATACAGGTGCGATGTACCGCGCAATTACACTTGCAGCACTCAATCAAGGCGTAGACCTTGAAGACGAACAGGCACTTGATGCGTTATTGAAAAACACAGTCATTGAACTTGTGTCAACTGACGAAGGTCAAAAAGTACATTTAGACACGATCGATGTCACAGAAGACATCAGAACAGACCGCGTAAGCAATCAAGTCTCTGTTGTTGCAAAGCATCGAGCTGTCCGGGAAGAAATGGTCCGCAGGCAGCAAGAGCTGGGGAACCGAGGCGGTGTCGTCATGGATGGAAGAGACATTGGCACGCATGTTCTTCCAGATGCAGAAGTGAAAATTTTCTTGCTTGCGTCAGTAGAGGAAAGAGCAAAACGTCGTTTTGAAGAAAATCAGAAAAAAGGCTATGATGTCAATTACGATCAGCTGATCGAAGAGATTGCAAGACGTGACAAGCTTGATTCTGAGCGGGAGGTATCACCGCTGAAGAAAGCAGATGATGCCATTGAAATTGACACGACTTCCCTTTCTATTCAAGAGGTTGCAGGTAAAATTTTAGATGCAGCAGAGCGTGTAGAAAAACAGTAAGAAATTTTAGAAAACTTTTATAAGTTAGAGGTTTATCTCTTGACAAACAAGGTCTTTTATTAGAAGTTTATACTAATACTATTTTTATTGATCATTCAAGCAATTCTGTTGATTTGAATGTTTCTATAATACATATTCGGCTGGCAATCATCATGCTAAGGACACATATTCACCCAGTCGTTTTAACTAAGCTGTGTAGGTTTGGACCAAGGAGGTTATCGAAATGACAGAGGAAATGAATCAAATCGATGTTCAGGTACCAGAGGTTGGAGATGTAGTGAAAGGGATTGTTTCTAAAGTTGAGGACAAGCATGTCAATGTAGATATCGTCAATGTGAAACAACCTGGGATCATCCCAATCAGTGAATTATCAAGTCTTCACGTTGAAAAAGCATCAGATGTCGTGAAAGATGGCGACGAGTTAGAGCTTAAAGTAACAAAGGTCGAAGACGATGCTTTGATTTTATCGAAACGTGCTGTTGATGCAGACCGCGCTTGGGAAGACCTAGAGAAAAAGTTTGAAACAAAAGAAGTATTTGAAGCAGAAGTAAAAGACGTTGTCAAAGGTGGTCTAGTGGTCGACATTGGTGTTCGCGGATTTATTCCTGCGTCTCTTGTTGAGGCACACTATGTAGAAGACTTCACTGACTACAAAGGGAAAACACTCTCGCTTGTTGTGGTAGAGCTTGACCGCGAAAAAAACCGCGTGATTTTATCGCATCGTGCAGTCGTTGAGCAAGAACAATTAGACAAGAAGCAAGACTTCCTGCAAAAGCTTGCAGTAGGCAGTGTGATTGATGGAAAAGTGCAGCGCCTGACTGACTTTGGTGCATTTGTTGACATTGGCGGCATTGATGGATTAGTTCACATTTCTCAACTATCCCATGCGCATGTCGAAAAGCCATCTGACGTTGTTGAAGAAGGACAGGAAGTGAAAGTCAAAGTTCTTGCTGTTGACCGCGATAACGAACGTATCTCACTATCTATTAAAGAAACATTACCAGGACCTTGGAGCCAAATTGGTGAAAAGGTAAAACAAGGTGATGTTCTTGAAGGAACCGTTCAACGTCTTGTGAGCTTTGGAGCATTTGTTGAAATTCTGCCAGGTGTAGAAGGACTTGTGCATATTTCCCAAATTTCACACAAGCATATCGGTACTCCTCAAGAAGTCCTTGAAGAAGGGCAGACTGTGAAAGTGAAAGTGCTTGATGTCAATGAAGATGAAGAGCGCATTTCACTTAGCATTCGTGAATTAGAAGAGAATCCTGAAAAACAAATCGAAGAGGATTACCGTCAATATCAGGCGAAAGAAGAAAATACAAGCGGATTCCAGCTTGGTGACCTGATTGGTGATAAACTCAATAAACTAAAATAATTTGGTGATCAAAATTGACGCGAGCAGAAAGAAAGAAACAGCATATTGAGCATGCTTTGTCGACTGGCCAGCATGCAGCAACAGGTTTACAAGATGTTTCCTTCGTTCACGCCAGTTTACCAGATCTTGCGACATCACAAATTGATACTCATACGACAATTGGCGGACTGACTTTCGGTTCGCCAATTTTTATCAATGCAATGACTGGTGGAGGCGGAGAATCGACCTATGAGATTAATCGCTCTTTATCTATCGCAGCGAAGGAAACCAATATTCCAGTAGCAGTCGGTTCACAAATGGCTGCACTGAAAGATGCAGACGAACGTCGTACGTATGAAGTGGTTCGAAAGGTGAATCCAGATGGACTCGTTTTTGCCAATTTGGGCAGTGAGGCGACTATTCAGCAAGCACGGGATGCCGTTGACATGCTGGGGGCAAACATGCTCCAAATTCACTTAAACGTGATTCAAGAGATCGTCATGCCTGAAGGAGATCGTGATTTCAGAGGTGCTGTTGAGCGGATCTCAGCCATTGCTGAATCAATTGAGGTGCCTGTTGTCGTCAAAGAAGTTGGATTTGGGATGAGTAAGGAAACAGCAAAGAAATTATTTGATGCTGGAGTTGCTGCTGTTGATGTAGGTGGATTTGGGGGAACGAATTTTTCTAAAATCGAGAACCTGCGCCGTCAAAAAGCACTTCGCTATTTTGACCAGTGGGGAATTCCAACTGCAGCGAGTCTGGCTGAAGTACATACAGCCTTTCCAGATCAAACCGTCCTAGCTTCTGGAGGCATTCAAGATGCACTTGATGTGACAAAATCAATTGCTCTTGGTGCGTCTGCCGTTGGATTAGCCGGCTTTTTCTTAAAATCCCTGACGAGTGGAGGAGAAAAGGGCCTCATCTCTGATATCATTGATCTACAAGATGATGTGAAGATGTTGATGACAGTACTTGGCATGAAAACAATGGAGGAGCTAAGGCAAGCTCCGATTGTGCTTACAGGGGAAACAAGTCATTGGCTGAAAGAAAGAGGCGTGGATACTACGTACTATAGTTTAAGAAATAAGAAGACAAAGGACTAAATGAAATGTAGCCCTTTGTCTTCTTTTCAGCGTGAAAGAAAACTTTTTTGTCTATGAAAGACAGCTGCTTTTTGCGGAGCGAATTTGACATTCGTGAGCAGCAATGCGCAGGACTGACACTGAATGCGAGGGTTTGTCTGCACGCTGAGACATGTGGTAATCACATGTCTTTTTTTATTGATTTCTTTTGCGAGCGTCTTCCGGGCCTTCTAAAGTTGTTGCCCCTTTGTGATGAATGGATTGATCGCGGTCAGATTCAACTCTTCTTGACGCCTTTAGGCGTTTTTCCTGTCTATCCTTACCCATTATACATCCCTCCTCAACTATTAGGGTGTCACCTCTTGTTTATTTCATGCAAATCCCGCACCTTCTCATACGTTTAAAAACTGGAGATTTTCCCATAATGTAATTGAGGTGATGAGGGTTGGAGGCATTGTACTATTATTGGTCAATATGGTTCGTTTGGATTATGGTGACATTTATCATGGAGAAAAGCACGTGGCGCAATGTGCTGGGCGTATGTGTTCTCATTCATATTATATGCAGTCATGTCATGGTTTCTATTTTAGACATTAGGATCAATGCAGGATTTTTGATGACCTTTTTATATGCTTGCATGTCATTCGTGATCTTTCGCCCTGCTCATCGAATCATGCGAATCATGCAATTAGGTTCCATGGTCAGTGCGTATGCCTTTTTTATGATTTTTGCATTATATGATCCAGTTTGGTTCACGATAATAAAGGTGGACTGGGTTGTATTTGCCTTGCTGATCTTGATGTGTTTAACATATGGGCATCGGTTAACAGAACGGATCACTTTATGGATGATGGCTATATGTCTGGGGGAAGCCCTTTATGCGCTTACGATTCATCGCCTCACATCTTCCATTGTCATAGGAGATCTCTCGTTTCTTTCCATGGCTGTTCAAGGAGCTGTCTTTCTATTAGGTGTAGGTCAGCTTGAAAAACTCTTGAACACCCGTTCATCTAGAAAACCAGTAAAAGGGGCTGCAAAATCAACATGACGGATTACACGTTTCCTGTGATTATTGGCGTCATCTTTGGGATGGCGGCTAGGCTTTATATGCTAAGAACTGATTATCGGCAATATCCCACATATATTCATGGACAAGTGATTCACATTGCGCTAGGTTTTATCGCATCAGGCCTTGGTGCTATTATTATGCCTGCGCTGATACAGGAAGAATTCACTGCAATTACCTTCCTGACGCTTGCAGCCACGCAATTTCGTGATGTGCGTAATATGGAAAGAAATACATTGACCCAAATGGATTCGTATGAGCTTGTCTCACGAGGCAGTACATATATCGAAGGCATTGCGATCGCCTTTGAAAGTCGAAATTATATTGCCATTCTTACTGCCCTTATTACAACGACCGCCTGTATTTTCTTTTCGCTCGTTGTTGGGACCGTGGTCGGTATTCTTTGTTTTTTCATGGCAAAACTATTAATGTCAGGGAGCCAATTAAAGGATATCGTGAATATTCAAAAAGGGGAACTTCGTTTTGACGGCGCAGGACTTTACGTAAATGATATTTACATTATGAATATCGGGCTGCCTGAAAAGCAAAAATTGATTTTAGAGCATGGAATGGGGTTCATCTTGACTCCGAAGAATTTTAACTCGGCCACAACCATCGCAAACCTTGGGCAGCGGCAAGCCATCTTATTTGATTTATCCAACGTGCTTGGTGTATACCGAGATTCTGGTGAACCATCGCTTTGTCCGCTTGCAAAACGTGATCTGAATAATGGCACACTTGGCGTATTCATTTTACCGCAATGGCAGCGTGAAGATTTGGCTGTCCGTGTATTAGAAGAGGTGCCTATTTTAGAAAATGCCATTAGAATGCCGACAGATTTCATTAAAAAGAAAGTGAGGTAATAGGGCATGGCGAACACCATTGAACAATTTATATTGGCTGTGGCGACAACAAATAAAGAGCGGGTCATTGGCGGAACAGCCGTTTTTTTCTGTGAAAATAAAGAAGAGCTCGACATGTATGCCATGAATTTAGAGGCCATTTTAGATGGAATTGCACACGGCATTGGAGAAGATCTTTATTTGATTGTCAAACATTTTTAAGTTATTCATTGTGGTCTGATTAAAAATTGATATAATATATAAGTTGAACCCTTCATGTTTGAAGGGTTTATTTCATAAAACTGAATGAAAATTATAAATCCCGGTTGAAACATGATGATGAACATATTGAATCGCGGCTGGATTGAAAGGAAGGGTACTATGGGTAAACCTGTCGTAGCCATTGTTGGAAGGCCCAACGTTGGAAAATCTACAATTTTTAATCGAATCGCAGGCGAAAGAATATCGATTGTAGAAGACACACCTGGTGTAACAAGAGATCGAATCTATAGCTCTGCTGAATGGTTAAATTATGACTTTAATTTAATAGATACTGGTGGAATTGATATTGGAGATGAGCCGTTTTTGGCGCAAATTCGCCATCAGGCTGAAATCGCAATGGATGAAGCGGATGTTATTATCTTTATGGTCAATGGAAGAGATGGCGTCACATCTGCGGATGAAGAAGTCGCAAAAATTTTATATCGCACGAAAAAACCTGTCGTACTTGCTGTCAATAAATTGGACAACCCTGAAATGAGAAGCGACGTGTATGACTTTTATGCACTTGGATTTGGTGAACCGTATCCGATTTCTGGAACGCACGGACTCGGTCTAGGTGATCTGCTTGATGCTGTCGCAGAGCATTTCAAAAACTTACCAGATACACAGTATGATGAAGAAGTGGTACAGTTCTGCTTAATCGGCCGCCCAAATGTAGGGAAATCCTCTTTGGTGAATGCGATGCTCGGTGAAGAACGTGTCATTGTCAGCAACATCGCTGGTACAACAAGAGATGCTGTAGATACAATGTTTACGTACAACCAACGTGACTTTGTCATTGTCGACACAGCAGGTATGAGAAAAAAAGGGAAAGTATATGAAACAACAGAGAAATACAGTGTACTTCGAGCGTTAAAAGCCATTGATCGATCGGATGTTGTCGCTGTAGTTCTTGATGGTGAAGAAGGCATTATTGAACAGGATAAACGTATTGCCGGCTACGCACACGAAGCGGGTAAAGCCGTTGTGATCATTGTGAACAAGTGGGATGCTGTTGAAAAAGACGAGCGTACAATGAAGGAATTTGAGCAAAATATTCGCGAGCATTTTCAATTCCTTGATTATGCACCTGTCTTATTCATGTCTGCTCTTACGAAAAAGAGAATTCACACGTTAATGCCAACAATCATTACCGCTAGTGAAAATCATGCGATGCGCGTTCAAACGAACATTCTAAACGATATTATCATGGATGCCGTAGCAATGAACCCAACGCCGACCCATAACGGACAGCGTCTGAAAATTTACTATGCAACACAAGTGGCGATCAAACCGCCGTCCTTTGTTGTGTTTGTAAATGATCCAGAACTTATGCACTTTTCTTATGAGCGTTTCCTAGAAAACCGAATTCGAGATGCATTTGGTTTTGAAGGAACACCAATTAAAATATTTGCGAGAGCGAGAAAATAAAAAGGGTGAGCAGGATGAAGAAAATTTCAGTACTTGGAGCAGGGAGCTGGGGAACAGCTCTTGCGCTTGTATTAGCTGATAATCATCATGATGTACACATGTGGGGACATAGACAAGAATTAATTGATCAAATCAATGAGAAACATGAAAATCATGATTACTTGCCTAATGTTGCATTGCCAGCGTCTATTCAAGCGACAACAGATATGAAACAGGCACTAGAAGGGACAGATGCGATTATTGTCGCTGTGCCAACAAAGGCCATTCGAGAAGTATTGAAACAGGCAAATGAGTTCATTACGTCAAAGGTGCCATTTGTTCATGTCAGTAAAGGAATTGAACCAGATACACTTCTTAGAATTTCTCAAATGATTGAACAAGAAGTCCCGGAAGCGAAAAGAGAAGCAGTTGTTGTCCTGTCAGGACCAAGCCATGCTGAAGAAGTTGGCTTGCGTCATCCGACAACTGTTACTGTCTCGTCAGAACATATTGAAGCAGCTCAATTTGTTCAAGATTTGTTCATGAACAATCATTTTAGAGTGTACACCAACCCTGATGTGATTGGGGTGGAAATTGGCGGGGCGCTGAAAAACATCATCGCTCTTGCGGCAGGGATCACAGACGGACTCGGATATGGCGATAATGCGAAAGCAGCGCTCATCACAAGGGGTCTTGCTGAAATCGCCCGCCTCGGCACAAAAATGGGAGGAAACCCTCTTACGTTTGCCGGATTAACAGGTGTTGGAGATTTGATTGTCACATGTACAAGTGTTCATTCGCGTAACTGGCGCTGCGGGAATTTACTCGGTAAAGGATATAAGCTCGAAGAAGTGCTTGAAAAAATGGGGATGGTTGTCGAAGGCGTCCGCACAACAAAAGGCGCTTATCAGCTCTCCAAAGAATACAAGGTCAGCATGCCGATTACAGAGGCTCTTTACGGCGTCCTATTTGAAGGGAAAAAGGTAGACGATGCTGTAGAATCCTTAATGGCACGTGTGAAAACACATGAGATGGAAGACCTTGTGAACATGTTCGAAAACCAAACAAAATAATTGGAAGACTGAACTTAGGCGTGTAGAGGATGCAAGAAGGGGAAGACTTGCATAACATAACAATGAAGTTTGAATAGAGCTTTGCCTCTACAGAATGAGGAAAAATAGTCGACCTAATGACTGAAGCAGAGTCCCCCTCTTTGCTTCAGTTTTTTTATGCACTTTTTTCTGAATTGATTGGAAAAATGATTGATATTTTACTTAATTTTGGTTTAGAATGAAATATAAACGCTTACAATTCGTTTGTATTAAAGGGGGACAGGCACGATGAGTTTTGCTTTAATCAAGATGTGGTTTGCGCTTGGTTCAATGGGGCTCATGTTTTTAGCCGTTGTAACCATTTATCTGAGTAGGTTTAAGCTGAAGAGCCGGTTTCTGAAAATAACAGCCTCAACTGTCGCGTACAGCTTAATGCTCATATCAGGTATCATTGTGTTTTTAGTTGTATTTAGCGGACCAGTCAATGAATAAAGAAAAAGGAAGAATGTGATGATCAAAGCAAAAATCAGTGTCATGCTGTTAACACTTATTTTACTTACGGGGTGCCTCTATCCAGAGAATCGTAAAGCTGAAAACCGCGTGCCATATAAAGAGCAGCTGCAAAGTGTGCAGACCGCAATTGAAGATTTTCAAAAAGCGACAAATGGCCTTTTACCCATTGAAACAAAAGAAGGCGACACACCTATTTATCAGAAGTATGTCATTGACTTTAAGCGTCTGTCACCAAGATATTTACACGATGTACCGTCGACATCTTTTGAAGGCGGGGGCGAATATATCTATGTCCTCACAGACGTCGAACAAAATCCAACGGTGAAACTGCTTGATGTCAAAATGACACAAACGATCAGTGAATTACGTCTGAGGATCAAAATATATCAAGATGAACATACATATCCGCCATATGGCAAAGTAGTATCCAAAGATTTATATACGTTAAATGAAAAAAAACTAGGGTTAAAAGCACCGCCTACAGTGACGAGCCCTGTCACGGGGGAATCACTTCCATTACTGATTTCCTCAAATGGCGAAATCTATGTTGACTATCGCAGTGATTTTGCCCAGATTTTGAAAAATACGAAACAAAAGCTGAAACCAGGTGAAAATATTCAAGATGTCTATTGGCAGGAAACCCCGTTTGTACCAGCGTTTTCTGTTCCATATACGATCAACAAAAAAGGTGAGCCGGCTTTTTTAGAAAAAAAGACGTCATAAACAAGAATGAACCTTTCTCCTCTGCATATAAATGAGGAGAAAGGTTTTTTTATGGCTAAACATACTCTCAAAACAAAAAAGGTGTCATATTCAAATAGGACAACGTCATACACATATATTGTCCTGACACCTTTCAAGCACCGTTTGATTGAAGTATAGAGTATTTTATTTGAAAACGAGGATAGCAAGTCCGGGAGGGGATCACTTGGAAAAAGTCGATATTTTCAAGGATATCGCTGAACGAACAGGAGGCGATATATATTTAGGAGTCGTTGGAGCTGTTCGTACAGGGAAATCTACGTTTATTAAAAAGTTTATGGAGCTCGTGGTGCTCCCGAATATCAATAATGAGGCAGACCGTGCAAGAGCACAGGATGAATTGCCGCAAAGCGCAGCAGGAAAAACCATTATGACCACAGAACCAAAATTTGTGCCAAATCAAGCGGCATCCATTCACGTGAGCGACGGCCTGGATGTCAACATTAGGCTTGTCGATTGTGTAGGCTACACCGTGCCTGGTGCACGCGGGTATGAAGATGAAAATGGTCCGAGAATGATTAATACGCCGTGGTATGAAGAACCAATCCCGTTTCATGAAGCAGCGGAAATTGGTACACGCAAGGTCATTCAAGAGCATTCAACCATTGGTGTTGTGATTACAACAGATGGATCAATTGGGGAAATCCCAAGACATGACTATATTGAATCAGAAGAACGTGTCATTGACGAACTCAAAGAAGTTGGAAAGCCGTTTATTATGGTGATCAACTCTGTGAGACCTTATCACCCTGAAACAGAAGCACTGCGGCAGGAACTTAGTCAAAAATATGATATTCCTGTTCTCGCGATGAGTGTCGAAAGTATGAGAGAACAAGACGTTCTCAGTGTACTTCGTGAAGCATTATATGAATTCCCAGTGCTTGAGGTGAATGTGAACCTGCCAAGCTGGGTCATGGTACTAAAAGAAGATCATTGGCTAAGAGAGAGTTATCAGGATTCAGTGAAAGAAACCGTCAAGGATATTAAGAGATTAAGAGATGTTGACCGAGTGGTAGGTCAGTTCAGTGAATTCGATTTTATCGAAAGAGCGGGCTTAGCAGGCATTGAAATGGGTCAGGGGATCGCAGAAATTGATCTGTATGCGCCGGATGATCTATATGATCATATCCTAAAAGAAGTGGTTGGTGTGGAAATTAGGGGCAAAGATCACCTTCTTGAGCTCATGCAAGATTTTGCACATGCGAAAACGGAGTATGATCAAGTGTCTGACGCTTTAAAAATGGTGAAGCAGACTGGTTATGGAATTGCGGCACCAGCTTTGTCAGATATGAGTTTAGATGAGCCGGAAATCATTAGGCAAGGATCAAGATTCGGCGTCAGATTAAAAGCAGTCGCGCCATCTATTCATATGATTAAGGTAGATGTAGAAAGTGAGTTTGCGCCGATTATCGGAACAGAAAAACAAAGTGAAGAGCTCGTCCGATACTTAATGCAAGACTTTGAAGATGATCCGCTTTCGATCTGGAATTCCGATATATTTGGACGCTCACTCAGCTCGCTTGTCAGAGAAGGCATTCAAGCAAAACTCTCGCTGATGCCGGAAAATGCAAGGTATAAACTAAAGGAAACGCTTGAACGAATTATTAACGAAGGATCAGGCGGTCTGATCGCGATTATTCTATAGGATGTGAGACCTCTCATTGATGGGGGTCTTTTTTTGCGTGCGGGTGAAGTCATAAAAAGACAATTGTATAAAGATTAGTCAGATTCAGGCTGAAATTAGGAATATTCGTTCGCAAAAGTGCCCTTAATCCTTGACGAATAAGGATTCTTCCCTTTAAAATGCTTGATATGGTATTTCATATGTGTTAATCTACTTACAGAAAATCTTCACTTTGTTGGACAAACATTCCTTCAAAGAGAAGTTTTCTAATGAAAAGCCATGTATGACGCTTTCTAGACGCTCTTTTTTTCAAAAAAAGTGTATAGAAAGAAGATGAATTGTGAAGAAATGATAACAATCTATTGAATGCATATTTTTGGGAGGAGGTGAAAGGCATGAACAAGACAGAACTTATTAACGCGGTTGCTGAAGCAAGCGAGTTATCTAAAAAAGATGCGACAAAAGCAGTTGATTCTGTTTTTGATACAATTTTAGATGCACTTAAAAATGGTGACAAAATCCAACTTATTGGTTTTGGTAACTTTGAAGTACGTGAGCGTTCAGCTCGTAAAGGACGTAACCCACAAACTGGTGCAGAGATCGAAATCCCTGCAAGCAAAGTACCTGCTTTCAAACCAGGTAAAGCACTTAAAGACGCGGTGGCAGGTAAATAATCGTTATGTGTAATGATCCTATTGAAGGAGTTATACATATACAGTTTCACACTGGTCTAGAAAAGCCCCTTTGATAAGGGGCTTTTCCTTTTGAATCAAATGGTTTGTTTAGAACGCTCTCCTTTGCTTTTAGGATCTGAAGTGTGCTAGAATCTGAATGAAATGTAATCGCCTTTGGAGGATATAATACATGAGTGAAATAAATAAAGAATTAATCGAACACGCGGTACGCGATATATTAAAAGCGATTGGAGAAGATCCAGATCGTGAAGGACTTCTTGATACCCCAAAACGAGTAGCAAAAATGTATGAAGAAGTGTTCTCGGGATTAAATGAAGATCCAAAAGAACATTTTAAAACCATTTTTGGTGAAGATCATGAAGAACTCGTTCTTGTCAAAGATATTGCTTTTCATTCAATGTGTGAACACCATCTTGTGCCATTCTATGGCAAAGCCCATGTCGCTTATATTCCGCGCGGCGGAAAAGTAACGGGACTCAGCAAGCTGGCAAGAGCAGTAGAAGCCGTGGCAAAGCGCCCGCAGCTTCAGGAGCGCATTACATCAACGATTGCAGATAGTATGGTGGAAACTTTAAATCCACATGGTGTGATGATTGTCGTTGAAGCAGAGCATATGTGTATGACGATGCGCGGAGTGAAGAAGCCTGGCGCTAAAACAGTCACTTCAGCCGTACGCGGTACATTTGCAAATGATGCGGCAGCAAGAGCAGAAGTGCTTTCATTTATTAAAAACGACTAATCCATAGATGGAAGGTGAACAGATTGAGTGAAAATAAAGCATCTGATTTTGTGGTGATTAAAGCCATTGATAATGGTGTCAACGTGATCGGCTTAACTAGAGGTTCCGATACAAGATTTCACCATTCCGAAAAGCTCGATAAAGGTGAAGTCATTATCGCACAATTTACTGAGCACACATCAGCCATCAAAGTGCGGGGCGATGCTGTCATTCAAACAAGCTTCGGTGAAATTCAAAGCGAAGCAAAGAAATAACGCACGACTATGCACTTGATAGCATGAAAGTCAGGCCTGATATGGTATAATAAATCTCTATACAATGTAGAGAGCTACATATGAAACTGTAATTTTTGGGACAAGGGTGATATCTTTGCAAGACATCTACGGAATTTTATCTAATCTGAATATAAAATTAAACAAAAAGCTTTCTCATCCTTATTTGGCGAAGCATTTGCGTGCGCCGCTCATCGATGAAGATAAGCTCCTTCTTTTTCATGCAATGTTTGATGAAGCTCAAATCGATGCTGAGAAAAAAGAAAATTATATTTTAACGGCGATGCTTGTGCAAATTGCCCTTGATACCCATGACGAAGTCACAACTGCTGCAGCCATCAAACAAGACGAGTTCAAAAATCGTCAGTTGACCATCCTAGCAGGAGACTATTTCAGCGGTCTCTATTACTCTCTTCTCTCTGACATGAAAGATATTTACATGATCCGCACTCTCGCCACGGCGATCAAAGAGATTAATGAACATAAAATTAGACTATATGATCGATCCATTCAAGATGCAGCCCACTTTTATAAAAGTGTTGCTACAGTGGAATCTGCGCTATTCCAAAGAATTTCTGAGCACTTTCAATTGACGCATTGGAATGAAATTGCAAGTCGCTTCCTTGTTTATAAACGTTTTATGAAACAAGCAGAAGACGACAAACATTTAAAACTTTTTTTGAACGATAGCTATACGGACGCCTATACATGTTTTGACAACTTTGAGAATGAAGGCTATGAAAAGGCCAAACGATCAATCAAGGAGCATCTAGTTTCATCTCCGATCGTTCAAAAAGAGCTATTAAATCGCTTGGATCATATGAAAAATGAACCTGCGTACCATCAGAAAGTGGAAGAAGGGTAAGTCATGCAGCAATCAAAAGAACAGCGAGTACACGGTGTATTTGAAAAAATTTATAAAAACTATGACCAAATGAACTCTGTCATTAGCTTTAAACAGCATAAAAAATGGCGCGATAAAACAATGAAGCTCATGAATGTTCAAAAAGGAGCCAAAGCACTAGATGTATGCTGCGGAACTGCCGATTGGACGATTGCGCTTGCAGACGCTGTTGGAGAAACAGGCGAGGTCAAAGGTCTTGACTTCAGTAAAAATATGCTGAGTGTTGGCGAAACGAAGGTGAAAACAGGCGGCTACAATCAAATTGAGCTGCTCCACGGCAATGCAATGGAGCTTCCTTTTGAGGACAACTCATTTGATTATGTCACAATCGGTTTTGGCCTTCGAAATGTCCCTGATTATTTAACAGTGCTAAAGGAAATGACACGAGTGGTAAAACCCGGTGGAATGGTTGTCTGCCTTGAAACATCACAGCCTGAGATGATTGGGTTTAAACAAGGGTATTATGTCTATTTCAAATACATCATGCCGCTCTTTGGCAAACTGTTTGCCAAAAGCTATCAGGAGTATTCATGGCTTCAAGAATCAGCCAAAACGTTCCCTGGCATGAAAGAACTGGCGTCTCTTTTTGAAGAGGCCGGTCTATCTGATGTCTCGTATCATCCATTTACAGGCGGTGTAGCAGCAACACATATCGGAAAGAAGCTTTGAATAAACGATATTTGGGTGAAAATAATGAAACTAAAAGCAATGATTTCTTTTCTAAATCATGATATCGATATAATTGAAAAAGAGCTTGAACAAACCGTTCGCTCTGATTATGCATTATTAAGTGAAGCCGGTCTTCATTTGCTGCAAGCGGGCGGAAAACGAATCCGCCCCGTTTTTGTTCTCCTTTCAGGCATGTTTGGTGACTATGATATTAATAAAATTAAATATGTAGCCGTAGCGCTTGAATTAATTCATATGGCATCACTTGTCCATGACGATGTCATTGATGATGCAGAACTGAGAAGAGGAAAACCGACGATTAAAGCAAAATGGGACAACAGAATTGCGATGTACACGGGGGATTACTTATTTGCAAGGTCACTCGAGTACATGACGAAAATCAATCACCCAATGGCACATGAAATTTTGTCAAAAATGGTCGTCGAGCTCTGTCTTGGGGAAATAGAACAAGTCAAAGATAAATACAACATGGACCAAAACCTTCGTACATATTTAAGAAGAATTAAGCGAAAAACAGCCTTGCTTATTGCAGGCAGCTGCCAATTAGGTGCGATTGCAGCTGGAACAGATGAAAAAACACATAAAGCCCTTTACTGGTTTGGGTACTATGTTGGTATGTCGTACCAAATCATTGATGATGTCCTTGATTTTACATCAACTGAAGAAGAATTAGGCAAGCCTGTTGGTGGGGACCTTTTACAAGGAAATGTCACTCTTCCTGTTTTATATGCGCTTCAGAACCCGACGTTAGAAGGTCAGTTGAAGCTGATCAATAGTGAAACGACGGAAAAGCAGCTGAAACCTGTGATTGAACATCTCAAACAAACAGATGCGATCGACCGTTCCATTCGAGTGAGTGAAATGTACTTGAAAAAAGCATTTGAACAGCTCGATCAACTTCCGCGTGGGCGGGCTAAATCTTCATTAGCGTCGATTGCAAAATATATTGGTAAACGAAAATTCTGATCAACGTTTCGTTGATTGGTTTTTTTGTGAAATTTTTTGTCAAAAATTGATTATTATAAAAAAAAATGATACGATCACTTTGTAACAATGTAAGCCTATACATACATAACGACGGGGTGGAAAACGTATATGGACAAAACATTTCTTATGGTCAAACCTGATGGTGTGGAAAGACAATTAATCGGTGAAATTGTGTCAAGATTCGAAAAAAAGGGGCTTCAGCTTGTTGGAGCAAAGCTCATGAGCATTCCAAAAGAAGTAGCAGAAACACATTACGGAGAGCATAAAGAAAAACCATTTTTCGGTGAATTGGTTGACTTTATTACGTCAGGACCTGTATTTGCGATGGTATGGCAAGGTGAACAAGTCGTAGACGTAACAAGGCAGATAATTGGAAAGACAAATCCGAAGGAAGCGCTTCCGGGAACAATAAGAGGCGACTATGGATTAACTGTTGGCAAAAACATTATCCATGGCTCAGACTCACCAGAAAGTGCCGAAAGAGAAATCAACCTGTTCTTCAAACAAGAAGAACTGACAAACTGGGATCAAACGATCTCAAGCTGGATTTATTAATGTTCAAGCCAAAGTGTTCATCAAACGATCACTTTGGCTTTTTTATATTGAGATTTCTATACGAATTTTCGCATGAGATGATACAAATTTATGATAAAAACAGCTATACTAGGACAAAGATAGATGAGACAGGAGAGGACATTGATGGATCAGTATCAAGTATTTGTTGGAAAATGGAAAAAACTAACTGGGGTAGATCTGAATTTATATAAAGAAGCACAAATGAAACGAAGATTAACATCTCTTTATGATAAAAAAGGATATAAAGATTTTGAGGCATTTGCGTCTGCTCTTGAAAAGGACAAAGCACTATTAGATGAAACGATGGATCGAATGACGATCAATGTGTCAGAATTTTACCGAAACTATCAGCGCTGGGAAGTACTTGATCAAAAAATCCTGCCGCTGCTTTCAAAAAACAGCGGCACCCTAAAAATATGGAGTGCAGCTTGCTCAACTGGAGAAGAGCCGTATACACTCTCAATGCTGCTATCAAGCCATCCGCTTGTGAAAGACTTCCAAATTATTGCAACGGATATTGATGATAAAGTCCTGCAATCCGCGCAAAAAGGAAGATATCATGAACGATCTTTGCAAGAGGTGCCAGATCAAATCAAGCAAAAATATTTCACCAAAGAAGATTCTTCATTTTACACGGTGAAGGATGAGATTCGAAAGCACATTCAATTTAAGAAACACAACCTTTTAGCGGATCCATATGAAAAACAGCTGGATCTCATCGTGTGCCGAAATGTCCTCATCTACTTTACAGAAGAGGCGAAAGAAGAAATTTACTTAAAAATGAGCAGCAGTTTAAAGCAAAACGGCGTATTATTTGTTGGTTCTACAGAACAAATTTTTCACCCAGAAAAGTTTGGACTAACCTCTGCTGATACTTTCTTTTATCAAAAGAAGGGGTAGTAGCTGACTTTTTAGTAGGAAGTGTGTTATTATAGTTTTACTTAAAAGCGTTAATGCGATGAAGGGAGAATAAGTCATGAGGTACTTAACAGCAGGTGAATCACATGGTCCACAACTGACCACAATTATTGAAGGAGTTCCAGCGGGACTTTACATAGAGCAGGATGACATCAATTATGAACTGGCTAGAAGACAAAAAGGTCATGGCCGCGGAAGAAGAATGCAGATTGAAAAAGACCAAGCGAAAGTGTTAAGTGGAGTCCGCCACGGGAAAACATTAGGTTCTCCTATTGCACTTGTTGTTGAAAATAATGATTGGAAGCACTGGACAAAGGTCATGGGTGCAGAGCCAATTACTGAAGAAGAAGAGAGTGAAATGAAGCGTCAAATCTCTCGTCCAAGACCAGGGCATGCGGATTTAAATGGTGCGATTAAATATGGTCACCGTGATATGAGAAACGTATTAGAGCGCTCATCAGCACGCGAGACAACGGTTCGTGTAGCAGCAGGTGCAGTAGCGAAACAAATTTTGGCTCACCTTGGAATCAAAGTGGCTGGTCACGTCCTTGAAATTGGTGGAGTAAAAGCTTCCCATACCACTTATGAATCTATTGAAGATTTGCAAAAAGTAACAGAAGAATCACCTGTTCGCTGCTATGACAGTGAAGCTGGTCAAAAAATGATGGATGCCATTGACGAAGCGAAGCAAAACGGCGATTCAATTGGTGGTATTGTCGAAGTCATCGTTGAAGGGATGCCAGTTGGAGTCGGCAGCTATGTGCACTATGACCGCAAACTGGATAGCAAGCTTGCAGGTGCAGTACTGAGTATCAACGCTTTTAAAGGTGTTGAATTTGGTATTGGCTTTGAGGCAGCTTCTAAAAGTGGCAGTGAAGTTCATGATGAAATCATCTGGGATGAAGAAAAAGGCTATACGAGAAAAACAAACCGCTTAGGTGGTCTTGAAGGCGGAATGTCAACTGGCATGCCGATTGTCGTAAGAGGGGTTATGAAACCAATCCCAACCTTATACAAACCATTGCAAAGCGTGGATATTGAGACAAAAGAACCTTTCTCTGCAAGTATTGAGCGTTCTGACAGCTGTGCTGTACCAGCCGCAAGTGTTGTGGCAGAAGCAGTCGTTGCATGGGAAATCGCCAATGCAGTGGTTGAGCAGTTTGGTCTTGATCAAATTGACCGCATTAAAGAAAATGTGGACAAAATGCGCCAGCTTCAGAGGGAGTTTTAATGAAAACACTGGAAGTGAAGACGTCTTCAGCTACTTATCCTGTATATATCGGTGATGGGATTAGACAAAATATCGTAGACTTGATTACTTCCACTGGGCGATCCTACACGAAGCTCTTTATCGTGACAGATTCAGCCGTCGATGCCCTTTATGGAGATGAAATGGTTCAATTACTGAAACAGAAATGGTCTGTACAAAAAATAGTGGTGCCAAACGGAGAACAATCAAAATCTTTTGCGCAGTTTGAGCAGATTCATACGAAAGCCATCCAATTTCAACTCGACCGCTCCTCATGCATCATTGCATTAGGAGGCGGGGTGATTGGAGACTTGGCTGGCTTTGCTGCTGCCACTTATATGAGAGGCATTGATTTTATTCAAGTACCGACCACGCTGCTTGCACATGATAGTGCAGTCGGCGGAAAAACCGGAATCAATCATCCGCTCGGCAAAAATTTAATTGGTGCGTTTCATCAACCGGCTGCTGTCATTTATGATACAAGTATGCTAGAGACACTCTCACCAATAGAGCTGAGATCAGGCTTTGCTGAGGTGATAAAACATGCACTGATTTCAAGTGAAGTCTTTTTATCAGAACTGATGTCCATTCGTTCGTTGACAGAATTATCAAAGGATGAACTGGCACATATGCTTTATCAAGGGATTCAAGTGAAAGCATCCATTGTTCAAGAAGATGAAAAAGAACAAGGTGTGCGGGCATACTTGAATTTAGGTCATACACTAGGGCATGCCATTGAAGCGGAGTATGGATACGGTGCGATCACGCATGGAGACGCCATTGCAATTGGCATGCAGTTTGCTTTATATGTCAGTGAAAAAGAGCAAGGACTCAGCCTAGATCGTGAGAAACTTAAAGTGTGGATGAAAGAACTAGGGTTCCCAGTACAAGTCACACAAACGATTTCAACCAAAACATTTGTCGATCGCATGATTGGTGATAAGAAGGCAAGAGGCGGGAGTGTTCAATTTGTTTTGCTAAAACAAGTTGGAGACGTCACCCTGCAATCTTTCACAAAAGATGAGCTGTATCACTGGCTCGAAGAATGGAAACGGGAGGAGGGCTGTCTATGATGTTTCGCGGGATACGCGGGGCTACAACTGTGACAGAAGATACAGAAACAGAAGTGTTAACCAAAACGAAGCAGCTGCTAGAAGCGATCATTTCAAAAAACCAAGTAGATCCAGAGCGTGTCGTGCAGATCTTGATTTCAGCTACACAAGATATTCACTCTGTTTTTCCAGCAAAAGCACTCAGGCAGTTTGAAGGATGGACCTATGTGCCTGTCACTTGTATGCAAGAGCTTGACATTGATGGAGGTCTAAAGAAGTGTATTCGCGTTTTAATGACCGTTCAGACAGATGTCAAGCAGGAAGACATCCAGCATGTATACTTGGAAGAGGCTGTCACGCTTCGGCCTGATTTACAGTTGACAAAAAACAAGGAATTATAATACGATATGAACAGCCGAAGTTTACACACAGGTGTGAACGGCATTGCAAGCTTAGAGAAGATGAGAATGAGACTAGGGTAGTTGAGATGAGTAGAGTTGAGCAGAGATACGATACTTCTATTTAATCATACTGCCTAAAAGAGCGAAGCCTCTTTTAGGCTTATTTCGTATACTCAAACAAATCCTCAAGATGTCCCCTCATTCTCCTTAATTCCATTTAAGGAGTGTGCTTATGAAATCCCAATCAAACCTTACCCAATTTTTAAGAGACAGTCAGTTTTACAAAACCATCCCGATTGTTGAAACCATTACAGTTGATACGCTCTCACCCATTCAAATTGTTGAGAAACTGAAACAGGATATTGTGTATTTGCTAGAAAGCAAAGACGAATCTTCTAGCTGGTCGAGATATTCCTTTATCGGATTACATCCTTTTTTAACATTACATGACGAGCAAGACCATTATATTGCTCGTGACGCTGCAGGAAAGTCAGTGATGCAAAAAGCGGAGCTGAAAGAGTTGCTTGACTGGATGAAAGAGCAATATCAAATCAAGACACCTGAAATTGATATCCCATTTACTGGCGGAGCCGTAGGGTACTTAAGTTACGACCTCATTCCCAACATTGAGCCGTCTGTCAAGCCGCATCCGAATGCATCAACAACAGATAATTGCACATTATTTGTTTGCCAAACAATGATCGCATTTGATCATGAAACAAACCAAGTTCATTTTATTCAGTACACGCAGCTGAACGGTCATGAAACAGACGAAGAAAAAATTCTGGTTTATCGAGAAAATCAAAAGCAGCTTGAACTGATGGTACAGCAGCTTCATACAAAAATTGATATGAAAGAACTGATTATCTCAGGGAATATGAATGAACCCCCTTCGTTTGAACAGGTGACGTCTACCTATGAAAAAGCAAAATTTTTAAAGGATGTCGAAAAAATCAAGGAGTATATTCGAGCGGGTGATATCTTCCAGGGTGTACTTTCTCAACGTTTTGACATTCCAGTGACAGTGAGCTCATTTGAATTATATCGTGTGCTTCGGATCGTCAATCCATCACCGTATATGTATTTTATGAAATTAAAAGATCGAGACTTAGTGGGAAGCTCGCCAGAACGATTAATCCATGCGAAAAACGGTCACTTAGAAATCCATCCAATTGCTGGTACAAGAAAACGAGGAATGACAAAAGAAGAAGATGATGCACTAGCAAGAGAGTTGCTCGATGATGAAAAAGAAAAAGCAGAACATTACATGCTAGTGGATCTGGCTCGAAATGATGTGGGGCGTGTGGCAGAGTATGGCAGTGTGTCTGTCCCAACTTTTACAAAAGTCGTGAACTTTTCGCACGTCATGCACATTATTTCTATTGTGACAGGGAAGCTGAAGCAGGATACACATCCAGTAGATGCACTTATGTCCGCTTTTCCAGCAGGCACATTGACAGGCGCCCCAAAAATTAGGGCGATGCAATTATTAAACGAAATGGAGCCTGAGCCAAGAGAGACGTATGGCGGCTGTATTGCCTATATTGGTTTCGACGGCAATATCGATTCCTGTATTACCATTCGCACAATGAGCGTCAAACATCAGACTGCTTCAATACAAGCAGGTGCCGGCATTGTCGCTGATTCCGTTCCAGAAAACGAATGGGAAGAGACATGTAATAAGGCAGGAGCACTTCTAAAAGCCATTCAGCTTGCTGAACATATTTTCTCAGAAAAGGAGAGTGTGCCAAATGAATCAACGACTATCAGCTCTTGTTAATGGAGGAAAACTATCAGAAGAAGAAGCGAATGGCCTGATGCATGATATGATGAGCGGCTCGTTAACAGATGCTGAAGTCGCTGCTAGTCTATCTATTTTAGCGCATCGAGGAGAAACCGCCGAAGAAATGACAGGCTTCGTGAAAGCCATGAGGCAGCATGCAGCACCAGTGGAAAGGTCACTTGATGTCGTTGATACGTGCGGGACAGGAGGCGACGGTTTATCAACATTTAATATATCAACAGCCGCTGCCATCGTTGCTTCGGCTGCTGGGGCGAAAATCGCCAAGCACGGAAATCGTTCCGTCTCCTCTAAAAGCGGGAGTGCTGACGTGCTAGAATGTCTTGGTATTCAAATTCAATCCACACCTGAAGAAACAAGACGGCAAATACAGCAGAAAAACATGGGCTTTTTATTTGCACCGCTCTATCATTCTTCTATGAAACAAGTAGCCGCCGTACGCAAGCAGCTCGGATTTCGGACGGTATTTAACTTATTAGGACCGCTTTGCCATCCGATGCAGGCCAAAAAGCAAATCATTGGTGTGTATGCAAAGGAAAAGGCAAAGCTCATGGCGAAAGCTCTTGCTCCTTTAGAGCCAGAACATGTCCTGTTTGTTTGCGGAGATGATGGGCTGGATGAATTAACCATTACAGCAAATTCATACATCATTGAACTCAAAAAAGGTGTCATGACAGAATATACGTTAAACCCAGAAGACTTCGGACTTGAAAAAGGGCATTTATCAGACATTCAGGTCCAATCACCAGAAGAAAGCGCCAAATTGATTCAGAATATATTGAATTATCAAGCGGGTGGAGCACCGCTTCATATTACAGCGCTTAATGCTGGGGCCGCATTATATGTGGCAGGAAAAGCAGAGAGTCTGATGGCAGGGACAATGAAAGCATTAGAAACGATCAAAAACGGATCAGCTAAAGAACAATTAGCCCGTCTAAAACAAAAAACGAAAGAGGAAGAGATCTATGCTTAATCAAATTATCGCCCGTAAAAAAGAACATGTGCAAACCTTGCAATTACCTGAGGAAGGACATTATGAAAGACAATCATTTAAAGAAGCCCTTATGAATCCTCACCGCTCGATCGGACTGATTGCTGAGGTGAAAAAAGCGTCTCCTTCCAAAGGCATCATTCAGCCTCATTTTGATCCTTTACAGACAGCAAAAGCATACGAAGCATCAAATGCAGATTGTTTATCTGTCTTAACGGATGAACCGTTTTTCCAAGGGAAAAACGAATATTTGTCTCTTATTAAAGAACACATCACACGTCCTATTTTAAGAAAAGATTTCATTATTGACTCTATACAAGTAGAAGAATCGAAACGGATAGGGGCAGATGCCATTTTATTAATTGGAGAGGTGCTTGAGCCGCAAAAGCTGTATGAGCTCTATACAGAAGCGAAAGAAAAAGGAATGGATGTCCTCGTTGAAGTACATGCAGCACATACACTAGAAAAGATTTTACACCTATTCACTCCTGAGATCATCGGTGTGAACAACCGGAATCTCAATACGTTTACAACAACTGTTGAACAAACAAAAGAGATCGCGCCACTTGTTCCAAAAGACGTATTACTAGTAAGTGAAAGTGGCATAAAGACATTTGATGATCTGACCTTTGTGAAACAGCACGGAGCAAACGCCGTTCTTGTTGGTGAATCTTTAATGAGGGAACGATCACAGGAGAAAGCCGTTCAGGCATTGTTCGGAGAATGAAGAAAATTAAGCCTTACTTAAAATATTGCGGTGCTGTCTCACAAGAGGATGTCGCATGCATCTCGCAATCTCAAGCGGATGCCATCGGTTTTATTTTTGCGCCGAGTAAAAGACGAGTTGATCCAGATCAAGTGAAACACTGGCTGTCACAAGTAAAATGCAAAAAAGAGATAGTGGGGGTATTTGTGAATGAAAAAACACCAAAAGTGTGCGAGATCACAAACAACCTCCCCTTAGATATTGTGCAGCTTCATGGCGATGAGACGCCAGAAGTTGCAAATGACATTAAACAGCATACGAAGGCGCTCGTTTGGAAAGTGTTCCATCACGAGCCCGATGTAAACGACACACTTGAACATATGACGGCATTCGCTCCAAGTGTCGACGGTTTTCTCATTGATGCGAAAGTAAAAGGAATGAGAGGCGGTTCTGGAACAGCTTTTGCATGGGAGGCGGTGCCTTCATATGTTCAGCATGCAAAACAACTGGGAAAAACTTGCGCCATTGCTGGCGGGATCACGCCAGACACCATAATAGATCTGCTTGCTTTTGGTCCAGACGTCATAGACCTTTCAAGCGGTATAGAAGAAAACGGGAAGAAAAGCAGTACAAAGATGAAAGCGCTCGAAGAAAGGATGTTGAACCATGTACGCATATCCAAATGAGATTGGCAGATATGGAGAATTTGGAGGGAAATTCGTTCCTGAAACGCTCATGCAGCCACTAGAAGAGATCGAACAAGCTTTTCGTGAATTAAAAGAAGACCCTGCTTTTCAAAAGGAATATATATCGCTTTTGAAAAACTATTCAGGCAGACCAACCGCACTCACATATGCTGATCAATTATCGGCATATCTCGGCGGTGCTAAAATCTATTTAAAAAGAGAAGATTTAAACCATACAGGCGCTCATAAAATTAACAATGCGCTTGGGCAGGCACTGCTAGCGAAAAAAATGGGGAAATCAAATATTATCGCCGAAACAGGAGCAGGTCAGCACGGTGTAGCTGCTGCAACAGTGGCGGCAAAATTCGGTTTATCCTGCACTGTATTTATGGGAAAAGAAGATGTGGAAAGACAATCACTCAATGTGTTCCGAATGAAACTACTCGGCGCTGAAGTCATACCTGTTACTAGCGGGAACGGAACATTAAAGGATGCAACCAATGAAGCCATCCGCTATTGGGTCCAGCATTGCAGTGACCACTTTTATATGATTGGCTCAGTCGTTGGACCTCATCCGTATCCTCAAATCGTCAGTGAATTTCAGCGGATGATCGGAGATGAGGCAAAAGCACAGATACTTGAAAAGGAAGGGCAGCTTCCTCATAAAGTCGTTGCCTGTGTTGGCGGCGGAAGCAATGCGATAGGAATGTACCGGGCGTTCTTAGATGAAGAGGTCGATATCATTGGTGTAGAAGCTGCTGGGAAAGGAATCGACACTCCGCTTCATGCAGCAACCATCACGAAAGGGACAAAAGGTGTCATACATGGATCTTTGACATACTTGATCCAAGACGAATTTGGTCAAATTATTGAGCCTTATTCGATTTCAGCTGGATTAGACTATCCGGGGATTGGGCCAGAGCATGCGTATTTGCATGCGAGCGGCCGGGTTCAATATGTGAGTGCGACAGATCAAGAAGCACTAGATGCGTTAAAGCTGCTCACAGAAAAAGAAGGAATCCTGCCAGCGATCGAATCTGCACATGCTTTAGCAAAAGCGTTTGAAATGAGCCAGAACATGAGTGAAGACGACATTGTTCTTGTCTGTTTGTCAGGCAGAGGAGATAAGGACGTGCATACATTAATGAATGTGCTTGAAAGTGAGGGTGAAACAAAATGATCACATTTCAATTAGAGCAAGGTCAGAAATTATTTATTCCATTTATTACAGCGGGTGATCCATCAGAAGAGATCACCATTGATTTAGCCCTCGCGCTTCAAGCAGCAGGGGCACATGCGATTGAACTAGGTGTTCCGTATTCCGATCCGTTAGCGGACGGCCCCGTCATTCAAAGAGCTTCTAAAAGAGCACTTCATCATGGTATGAATATCGTAAAAGCGATAGAATTAGCAGGAAAGATGAAAAAAAACGGCGTAAAAATTCCTGTAATTCTATTTACGTATTATAATCCTGTGTTACAATTAGACACAGAATACTTTTTCGCTTTACTGCGCAAAAATCATATTTCGGGACTCTTAACACCCGACTTGCCTTTTGAAGAGAGCAGCGAGCTACAGAAGAACTGTCAAGCACACGACATTTCATATATATCACTCGTTGCACCAACAAGCAAGGAACGATTAGAAAAAATTGTAGAGCAGGCAGAAGGTTTTGTGTATTGTGTTTCATCTCTCGGCGTCACAGGTGTCAGACAATCTTTCGACGCATCGATTACAGATTTTATTCAACAAGTGAAACAGTTGAGTCAAATACCAGTTGCTGTAGGTTTTGGTATTTCAACAAGAGAACAAGTAGACTCAATGAATAAAATGAGTGATGGTGTCGTTGTCGGCAGTGCGCTTGTCAAAAAAATTGAAGAGCTTCAAGAACAATTAGTAGCAAGTGATACACGCCAAGAGGCTTTAAGAGAATTTGAAACATATGCAAAAACATTTAGTCCCCTCTATTCATTCAAATGAGGTGAAACATTTTGCAAATCAAAGATCAATTAAAACAGCTAAAACCGTATCAACCTGGGAAACCAATTGAAGAGGTCAAAAAAGAATATCAATTAGACAAAATTGTGAAATTGGCTTCAAATGAAAACCCTTTTGGATGTTCCACACATGCAAGAGAGGCTATACAAGCTGAACTTGAACATTTAGCGATTTATCCAGACGGATACAGCGCAAGTTTAAGAACGGAACTGGCTGAGTTTCTTCAAGTAAATGAAAAACAATTAATATTCGGGAATGGCTCAGATGAACTTGTGCAAATTATTGCTAGGGCATTCCTTGATCAACATACAAATACGGTGATCCCATCTCCGTCATTCCCGCAATACCGTCACAATGCAGTAATTGAGCATGCAGAGATTAGAGAAGTACCACTTCTAAATGGTGGAGCTCATGATCTAAAGGGAATGCTGGATGCGATGGATGACAACACAAAAGTCGTTTGGGTGTGTAACCCGAACAATCCGACAGGAAATCATTTGTCAGAATCTGAGCTAGTATCGTTCTTAGATCAAGTGCCTGCTCATGTGCTTGTCGTTCTAGATGAAGCATATTTTGAATATGTCCGCGCAGAAGACTTTCCGAACAGTTTATCTCTATTAAAAGCCTATCAAAATGTCATTGTATTGCGCACATTCTCTAAAGCATATGGACTTGCGGCACTTCGAGTAGGTTATGGGGTTGCTTCAGAGGAATTGATTACCGCCATTGAACCTGCGAGAGAGCCATTTAATACAAGTCGTATCGCTCAGGCAGCTGCACGTGCAGCCATTAAAGATCAAGACTTCATTCAATCGTGCAGACAAAAAAATGAAGCAGGTCTTAAACAATATCAAGAATTTGCAGACCGTTTTGGATTATTTATCTATCCATCTCAAACAAACTTTGTGCTGATTGATTTTAAAAGAGATGCAGATGAGCTGTTCAATGCACTTTTGAAAAAGGGCTATATCGTTCGATCTGGTCAAGCTCTCGGATTCCCAACTTCTTTACGTATTACTGTTGGAACAAAGGAGCAAAATGAAGAAATCCTAACTACACTTGCCGATTTATTACAAGGCATTCGTGCGTAGCATAACAATGAAGTCATATCCTGTTTATGGGATATGGCTTTCGTTGTAACTCATCCAATATACATATAAGCTAGAAACAGCTTGTTTAATTTTCGCGAAAAATCAGGTGATGAACATGAATGAAGCAAACGAAACCATATTAATCGCTGGGCTCGGTTTAATTGGTGGTTCTATTGCACTGTCGATTAAAAAAGAATTTCCACATAAAAAAATTGTAGGCTATGATGTCTCTAAAGAACAAATGATTGCTGCAACAAAACTAGGGATCATCGACGCGACTGCCGAGTCCTTTATGGAAGGCTTAAATGAAGCAGCAACGATTATTTTGGCAACGCCAGTACAACAAACCGTCAAAATGTTAAGTGATATTGCAGCATCTGGAATTGAAAGAGAGCTCACGATTACGGATGTAGGGAGCACAAAGCAAAAGGTCGTTCACTTTGCTGAAAAAACGTTGCCTGATCATTACCAATTTATTGGCGGGCATCCGATGGCAGGGTCTCATAAATCAGGTGTCATTGCAGCGAAAGACTTTTTATTTGAAAATGCATTCTACATTTTAACGCCAGCAAAGGTAACAAGTCGTCAGGCTGTTGACCGTTTGAAGGATCTGCTGAAGGGAACCAATGCTCATTTCATTGAAATGACACCCGAAGAACATGATGCTGTGACAAGTGTGATTAGTCACTTTCCACATATCGTCGCTGCCAGTCTTGTGCATCAAGCGCATCATTTTGAAGAAGAATTTCCTCTTGTAAAACGGTTTGCTGCTGGAGGCTTTCGAGATATTACCCGTATTGCATCAAGTAATCCTGCAATGTGGCGCGATATCCTTTTGCACAATAAAAACAAGATTTTAGACCGATTTCATGAATGGAAAAAAGAGATTGACCGCATTGAATCCTTTGTGCAACAAGAAGATGCTGAGGGGTTATTCTCTTATTTCCAAGAGGCCAAGGAATATCGCGACGGCCTGCCTCTGAGGAAAAAAGGAGCTATCCCTGCTTTTTATGATCTTTATGTCGATGTGCCGGATCATCCTGGTGTTATTTCGGAAATTACAGGATATCTAGCAAATGAAAACATCAGTATTACAAATATCCGTATTATTGAAACGCGAGAAGACATTAACGGGATTTTACGCATTAGTTTTCAAACAGATGACGATCGAAAGCGGGCAGAACTCTGTATAAAAAATAGAGCAAATTACGATACATTTTATGCTGATTGAGGTGAGGAAGATGAAAATTCATAAAAGTGCTCCTATGAATGGAGAAATTCATATTCCAGGAGATAAATCCATTTCTCATAGATCTGTGATGTTTGGCGCTATTGCTGACGGTACTACAGTAGTAAAAAACTTTCTTCCTGGCGCTGATTGTTTAAGCACGATTGATTGTTTTAGAAAAATGGGTGTCGACATCGAACAAAAAGGTACAGATGTTGTCATTCATGGTAAGGGACTAAAAGGACTTAAAGAGCCGAGTGATATTCTCGATGTCGGTAACTCTGGCACGACTATTCGTTTAATGATGGGAATCTTGGCTGGCTGTGAGTTCCACAGTACGCTGATCGGAGACGAAAGTATTGCCAAAAGACCGATGAAACGGGTAACAGGTCCGCTAAGACAATTAGGAGCCAAGATAGATGGCAGAGCAAGTGGCGAGTATACACCGCTTTCTATACGTGGGGGCAATTTAAAAGCTATCTCTTATGAGTCTCCGGTTGCAAGTGCGCAAATTAAATCGGCTGTCCTTTTAGCTGGACTGCAGGCAGAAGGAACAACGACGTTAACTGAACCGCATAAATCAAGAGACCATACCGAAAGAATGTTATCAATGTTTGGTGTCTCGCTACATGAAGATGCACAAAGTGTTTCAATTGAAGGTGGACAAACGTTAAAAGCAACAGATGTATTTGTCCCTGGAGATATTTCTTCAGCTGCATTTTTCTTAGTGGCTGGATCTATCGTTCCAAACAGCCGGATTGTATTGAGAAATGTCGGTTTGAACAAAACGAGAACTGGTATTATAGATGTGCTAAAACAAATGGGTGCAGACCTCGACATTCAAGAAGTGGATGCTAAAGGCGGAGAACCGTACGGTGATTTAACGATCTCTACCTCTTCATTAAAAGGGATCGACATTTCAGGTGATATGATCTCTAGACTGATCGACGAAATTCCTATTATTGCGCTCCTAGCTACTCAAGCAGAAGGAACAACGATCATTAAAGATGCCGCTGAATTAAAAGTGAAAGAAACCAATCGTATTGATACAGTCGTTTCAGAACTTAAAAAACTAGGTGCTCATATTGAAGCAACAGATGATGGAATGAAGATTCATGGTAAAACGAGCCTTAAAGGCGGCGCAGTCGTCTCAAGCTACGGAGATCATCGAATTGGTATGATGTTAGGAATTGCGGCATGTATAACAGAGCAAGCAATCGAGATTGAAGATACAGATGCAGTACGTGTATCTTACCCAAATTTCTTTGAACACATTGAATACTTAACGCAAACAGTCTGAGGATTTCCTCAGGCTTTTTCTTTCCTTTTGCATATTTGAAAGAACTATAGCATAGCTTGTCTCAAGGTGAAACCTTGAAAAAGAGCATTTTGCTGATTCAAAAACAATTTTTTAGTGTATTCGGTTTACAAATCGTCAGTTTAGTAAAGTATTGATTGAAAAAGAGTCTTCAAAACACAAAAATGGCTTCATGTTAAAAGAGCAACATATTTGCTGGATATGCAGCTGTCGATTATGATATGAAGTAACAACAGTTTAGGTTTTTGGAAACAGAAAGGAACGGTTTGATTTGAATAGTTCATTACAAGAAGCCATAAAATTAGTTGAGGCGGGTGAGACTGAAAAGGGACTCCAAACACTTGCTCAAGCAGAGAAGCATCTTCATGATGAAGAAAAAGCGCAGGCAGCTCAGTTATATTATGACTGGGGAGATATTGATAAAGCGCGGAATCTCATTAGTGATTTACATGATTTATATCCAGAAGAAACAGGATTAACCTGTTTTTATGCAGAGTTGTTAATAGACTCTGATGAAGAAGAGAAGGCAATAGCAGTTCTTGAAACGATTCCTGAAGATGACGATGCGTTTCCAGAGAGTTTATTGTTAATGGCAGATTTGTATCAAATGCAAGGACTATTTGAAGTCAGTGAACAAAAGCTTTTAAAAGCGAAAGAGTTACTACCTCATGAAGCCGTCATTGATTTTGCTTTAGGGGAATTGTATTTTTCTCAAGGTCTTTCAAAGAAAGCAGCCGACTATTTCTACAAAGTGGCCGATCAACAAAATGAAATTGGCGGTGTCAATGTATATCAGCGGCTCGCTGAATCATTAAGCACAGCTGGAGAATTTGAAGATGCCCTTGAATGGTATGAAAAGGCTGTAAAGGATCAAGTGGATCCAAATACACTTTTTGGCTACGGATTTACAGCGATGAGGGCTGGCAGAACGAAAACGGCTATTCAGCAGCTCTCTGAACTAAAAGATATTGATCCTTCGTATTCGTCACTTTATATGCCTTTAGCCAAAAGCTATGAGGAAGAAGGACTATATCATGAAGCTTTAGAGATAGTAAAAGAAGGAATTAAAGTGGATGAGTATAACAAAGAGTTATATTTATATGGGGCAAAGATTGATTTGAAAAATGGCCATTCGGAAGATGCGAAAAAATTGCTTCAAGAAGCACTTGCTCTTGATCCAGGATATATTGAAGCGGTTCAAACGCTGCTTGCGATCTATTTAAATGAAGAGCTGTTTGATGAAATTCTGGATGTGATTAAAGAGGTTAAAAGCTTTGGGGAAGAAGATCCAAAATGGAATTGGTATGCTGCTTCTGCTTCTGTCGGACGAGAAGAATACGATGAAGCCGCTGAGTATTTCAAACTTGCTCTGCCTGATTTTGATGAGGAACGTGACTTTTTATATGAATATGCTTCGTTCCTTTTAGAAGAAGGCAGACAAAAAGAAGCCTTGCCGTTATTACGAAAAGTTCTTCAGAAAGATGGCACCAATGAAGAAATTGAAGAAACGATTTTAAGAATTGAAGACGAAATTTCCTTATAGTTTGCAGGAATGAAGAACTGGTTTGTTGAATAATTCATGTATAGCAATTTAATTTACGATAGAGGAGGGAATAACATGCAGACCCCTGTTTCTGTCAATGAAAAGAAGGAATTTATCCGGTGGTTCTTAAACCATTATCAGTTAAAGCGAAGAGAGTGTGTTTGGATATTAAATTATTTAATGAGTCACGACTCTTTGATGGAAAAGGTTCATTTTGTAGAGCAAGCAGAATTTTGCCCAAGGGGAATTATTATGTCAACACACTGTGTGGATGAAGTTCCCTTTAGATTTTATAAAGAAAATATCATGACGACAGATGCAGAAAAATCATTTCATGATATTCGTTTGAATAAACAGCAAGATTTGTTTATTCAATTGAATTTCCGATCTGCATATCGTTCGCCGGAATATGCCGCTGTACTTGAAACAAATCCTCATATTCCTAAAGATCTATATGAAAATGAAAAAGATAAAGATCTTGCTGAGAAAGTGCTAGAGCATTCTATCGCTACTTTCCAAAAAGAACGGCTGATGAAAGAAATCGATGAAGCGCTTGACCGTCATGATCAAGAAACATTTAATAAGTTAGCAAAAGAATTAAGCCTATTATCATAAACCAAGCCAATAAGCCTTGCCCTATACAGGCAGGGCTTATGTGATGAAAGAGGGGAACTAGATGAAGTTTCAGGCGGAGGACGCGGATCTCTTTTTACAATCTAAAGATTACATTGATACCGCTATCATTCCATTAGTTGGGATAGATGCAAGCCATATCAAACAAACCGTGTCTTTAGGTGAGTTTACAATGCTTGTGGCAGAGGATCTTGAAAGGCAACTGAAAGGCAGAGTGTTTCTTTTTCCTCCACATACATATTTAGAAGTAAATCATCGTAAGCAAGAAGACATACTTGCAGTAAAACAATCATTGCAAGAACATTTTCAGCATGTTGTGTTTATCACATCTGATAACAAATGGAAAGAACAGCTAGAAGTGAGCGAATCGGCATTTATATTGCAGTCTGTTCCGCTTGAGCATTTAAAGGTCAATTTAAAGCAAAAAGTCATTCAAGACAGTGTAGAACAAATTTTGAACTTTTTGTTACAAAAATGGAACCCTTCATAAAAACCCTTACATTTGCATTGTACATAGCTTTTTAGGCTGTTGACCTTGTGAATAGATTGATATATTATGAGGGTGTCCTAGTTTTATGAAATTTTTTCTAATTCAGTTATAAAGTAGCTGACGACCTGAGGGGGGGAGAAAAAAATGAGCGAGAAGAGACATGGAGTGTCCAGGCGTCAATTTTTGAATTACACGTTGACCGGCGTGGGGGGATTTATGGCCGCTGGAATGCTCATGCCTATGGTTCGCTTTGCGCTTGACCCTGTGCTAAAAGGAACAGAGGATCAGGATATGGTTCAAGTTGTCAGTGTAGATGAACTGACAAAAGAACCGAAGCGCTTTGACTTTAAAATTGATCAAGTAGATGCATGGTATGAGTCAAAGGAATCTAGGTCTGCATGGGTGTACAAAGAAGGGGATGAAATTGTCGCTTTATCGCCAATCTGTAAACATTTGGGATGTACAGTGAACTGGAACAGTGATCCGAAAAATCCAAACAAATTTTTCTGCCCTTGCCATTATGGGCTGTACGACAAGGATGGTACAAACGTACCCGGAACTCCACCGCTTGCACCGCTTGATCATTATAAGCAGCAAGTGAAGGACGGATACCTCTATCTTGGAAAAGCTGTGCCGAAAGGGGAAGGGTAACGATGCTTAACAAGATTTACGATTGGGTAGATGAGCGGCTGGACATCACACCGATATGGAGAGACATTGCGGATCATGAAGTGCCTGAGCACGTCAATCCAGCACATCATTTCTCTGCTTTTGTGTATTGTTTTGGCGGTTTAACGTTTTTTGTGACGGTCATTCAAGTCCTTTCGGGCATGTTTTTAACGATGTATTATGTACCGGATATTAAAAATGCATGGGAATCTGTCTATTATTTGCAAAATGAAGTGGCATTTGGACAGATTGTAAGAGGGATGCACCACTGGGGTGCGAGTCTAGTCATTGTTATGATGTTTTTACATACGCTGAGGGTCTTTTTCCAAGGGGCGTATAAAAAGCCTAGAGAGCTAAACTGGATTGTCGGTGTGCTCATTTTCTTTGTGATGCTTGGACTTGGTTTTACAGGATATCTTTTACCGTGGGATATGAAGGCGCTATTTGCGACGAAGGTTGGTCTTCAAATTGCAGAGGCGACACCTTTCATTGGGAAAGAGATTAAAACGTTGCTTGCAGGTCATCCTGACATTGTAGGTGCACAAACGCTGACGAGATTTTTCGCTATCCATGTCTTTTTCTTGCCAGCGGCATTATTTGGGCTGATGGCTGCCCACTTTATTATGATTCGTAAGCAAGGAATTTCTGGACCGCTGTAAAATTTTGCGTTTGATGAATGTTCAATGAGGAGGGGATGACTTTGCATAGGGGAAAAGGGATGAAGTTTGTCGGAGATTCCAGAATACCGGCAGAAAGAAAACCTAACATACCTAAAGACTATTCCGAATATCCGGGAAAAACCGAAGCCTTTTGGCCGAACTTTCTTTTAAAGGAATGGCTTGTAGGTGCTGTTTTTTTAATTGGATTTCTTGTCCTAACTGTTGTTCATGCACCTCCGCTTGAGCGGATGGCTGATCCGACAGATACGGGCTATATTCCGCTGCCAGACTGGTATTTCCTATTTTTGTACCAGTTGTTAAAATATGAGTTTGCTGCAGGGAGCTATACGGTAGTTGGCGCAATGATTATGCCTGGAATTGCGTTTGGTGCTCTTTTACTCGCACCATTTCTTGATTCTGGTCCTGAACGCAGGCCATATCGAAGACCAATTGCAGTTGGGATGATGATTCTTGCAGTTGGTGCAGCAACCTATTTAACATGGGAATCTGTTGCTACTCATGACTGGGAAGCAGCTGCGAAGCAAGGTGAAATCAAGAAAGAAGCAGAGATTGATACCTCAGCTGAAGAGTATAAAATCTATCAAGAGCAGACATGTATCTCCTGTCACGGAGATAATATGCAAGGCGGGGCAGCTGGACCGTCACTTGTTGACAATGGTTTAGCACCAGAGGAAATTGCGAAAATCGCTGTAGAAGGTAAAGGCAACATGCCTAAGGGCATTTTTAAAGGCAGCGATGAAGAACTTGAAAAGCTCTCGAAATATTTATCTGAGGTCAAATCTAAATAATTCAGTTGTTTAAATGCAAGTACAAGGATATACTCAAAAGGAGAAAAAAGCTGGCGCTGTCAGCTTTTTTCTGATTTTAACAGATCGTGAGTGAAGAGAAATATGAGATGGATTCAATATTTGCTAGCCACACGCTACATGCTTGTGCTGGTGCTCATTGTCAACTTTCTTGGTACTGTGTACGGCTACTACTGGTATATCCCGCAGCTCGTTGAGACGCCGGCTATCTTTTTACCTTTTGTTCCAGACAGTCCGACGGCAAGCTTTTTCTTTTTATTTGTATTACTAGCCTTTCTAATGAAACGCCATGCTCCTTATTTTGAAGCACTGGCCCTTGTCACCTTGATCAAATATGGATTATGGGCTGTAGGGATGAATCTTTTCGTGCTCGTTTCTGTTGATGATTTTCCTTGGGAAGGATATATGCTAATTGGTTCGCACTTTGCGATGGCGGTACAGGCTGTGTTATTTGCGCCGTATTATCGTTTTCAAATGCGTCATTTGGTTGTAGCAGGCATATGGATTTTACATAATGATGTGATTGATTATGTATTTGGAATGATGCCGCGTTATTCTATGCTTTCTGCCTATTCAAATGAGATCGGCTACGTGACGTTTTGGTTAAGTATGGCCGTTCTTCTTGTTTCGTATTATCTTGTCATCTCGAAAAAATCGGTCAAGCTTGAACTCCCTTAACAATGTTGGTCTAACCTTGTCCTTTTCTTCATACGCTGTATGGAGAAAGGCTAGGAGGGACTTGCATGAAACGAAAGTCAATCGCGATGATTCTATTATTATTTCTTGTCTTGCATCCAGCTGCTGCAAAAGGTGAGGAAACAACAGCTGCTAAAGCGCTGCAAGAATTAACGGAACTATCAGATTCAATCTTTCAATTAACGAGACAAGCTAAATATGATGAGGCATTACAAGTTGCATTGTATGCTGAAAAGACATTTAAAGCTGAGAATTGGCGCGGAACTTTGACGAATACGCAGGTTCGGCAAATTACACTTGGCTATCAAGATATCATTAAAGGACTCCCGCAGGAAGACTTAAATGAGCGCGAAAAACTTCGGTATGCCTCTCAGTTTAGAATGCTTCTCGATGCGATACAATCAAATTCAGAACCTCTTTGGGGATCTCTCGAGAAGCCGATTATGGGGTCTTTTCCGACATTAAAGAAAGAAGTAAAAGATCCAGAATCGACGACGTTCTATGAAACTTGGAATGAGCTGGTTTCATTGTATGATATGATTTATCCGAGTTTAACCATTGATATCTCGCCTGAAAAGCTGCAAACGATTAAGCAGCACATGGAAGTAATTGAACAAGGTGAATTTTTAAAAGCATCGAGTGGGACAAAGCTTGAGCGTCTCACGAAACTCGAAGAGGATTTATCAAGTGTGTTTGCGAACGTTGATCAAGATGAAGCGGATCCATCGCTTTTATGGGTCATTTTAACAACAGGAAGTATGATTTTACTCACTTTAACGTATGTTGGGTTTAGGAAATACCGTGCTGAAAAAGAAAAAAAGCAAAAGAGACAAGCCGATTATCCAAAGTCATAAAAAAAGAAGCACCGTTATCGGGCTTCTTTTTTAATGGGGATTGAGCGGCTTTTTATGTTCATCTAATGTGAAGCCTTCACCAAGTACGTCATGCACGTCACTCACTGATACAAAGGCATGAGGATCGACGGAAGTTACGACGCTCTTGAGGTGGACAAGCTCATTTTTTGGAACGACGCAGTAAAGGACGTTGCGTTCCTGTTTCGTATAGGAGCCGACACCCTTTAAAATGGTCACTCCACGCTCCATTTCCTCTGTGATTTTCTTTTGAATGATGTCATCCTTTTCAGAAATAATCATCGCTCCTTTGGCAGCGTAAGCGCCTTCTTGCATGAAGTCGATGACTTTTGCAGCAACAAATACGGCAACAAGTGTATACATGGCTTCTTTGTAATTTAAATAGGTGAGAGAGATGGTAATGACGCACGCGTCGAAGATAAACATCGTTCTTCCCATTGCGACTTGATAATGTTTGTTGATCAATCTTGCAATAATGTCAACGCCGCCTGTTGTCCCGCCGAATTTAAAGATGATTCCGAGGCCTGTTCCGATAAACACACCTGCAAAAAGTGCGGCTAAGGCTAAATCGTGCTGAAGAGGCATATGTATTTGAAAGCGCTGGAAGATGGCTAGAAAGACAGAAAGACTGACGGTTCCGACAATTGTATATGTAAACATGGTTCTTCCAAGCATTTTCCAGCCGATAAAAAAGATCGGAATGTTTAACACAAGGTTTGAAATAGATGGATCAATGTGAAATAGAAAATATAAAAGCAGTGTGATACCTGTAAATCCGCCTTCCGCCAAGTTGTTCTGCATATTAAAATGAACAAGGCCGAAAGAAAAAATCGCAGATCCTATTAAAATAAATACGATATTTTTAAGACGAATTTCTTTTAGCAAAAGATCACTCCTTTTTTTGCTTAGACAGCGATAATATTATATGGTATGGAAGAGAAACAAGCAAACTGAGTTTTAAACATTTGTCAAATATTTATGATTTCGCTAACATGTAAGAGATGGATAGGAGGATGAGCTTCATGACGAATGAAAAAACGCTGCGTCACGTGCAGCAAGAAGTAGATGATTACATAGGACAATTTAAAGAAGGCTATTTCAGCCCGCTTGCCATGATGGCCCGTCTGACAGAAGAATTAGGTGAGCTGGCAAGAGAGGTCAACCATTACTATGGAGAAAAGCCGAAAAAAACAACGGAAACAGAAAAAAGCATGGAAGAAGAAATTGGCGATGTGCTGTTTGTGTTAACATGCCTTGCCAATTCACTCAATATATCACTTGAAGAAGCCCATGATCGTGTGATGCATAAATTCAATACAAGAGACAAAGACCGCTGGACGAAAAAAGAAGGGAAGTAGAGAAGATGACGAATCAAACCATCAAAGTCGTAATCGCTGGAGCAAGAGGAAGAATGGGGATAGAGGCTGTCAAGCTGGCAGAAGAAACAAGCCATTTTGAACTGGTAGCAGCACTTGATCACACACATGAGGGGAAAAAGCTATCTGATGTGCTTCATACAACATCTGATGCGCCCATTTATACGGATATTGACGTGTGTCTTTCAGAAACAGCACCGGATGTATTAATTGATTTGACGACCCCAGAAATCGGGAAAGTACATACAAAAAAAGCCCTTGAACATGGCGTACGTCCAGTCGTAGGCACAACAGGTTTTTCAGAAGACGACCTAAAAGAACTTCAGCAATTAACAGAAGAAAAAGGGATAGGCTGTATTATTGCGCCTAACTTTGCTGTTGGTGCTGTTTTAATGATGAAGTTTGCCAAAATGGCAGCAAATTATTTTCCTGATGTTGAAATCATTGAGCTTCATCATGATAAAAAATTGGACGCTCCGAGCGGTACAGGACTAAAAACAGCTGAAATGATCGCAGAAGTAAGAGAAAGCAAAAAGCAGGGGCACCCTGAAGAAAAAGAACTAATCGAAGGTGCACGAGGAGCAGATTATGATGGCATCCGCCTTCACAGCGTAAGACTTCCAGGCATGATTGCACATCAAGAAGTGCTGTTTGGAATGGACGGACAGACGCTCACGATCCGTCATGATTCTTATAACCGTGCATCATTTATGTCAGGTGTGAAGCTTTCTGTTGAACAGGTGATGCATATTGATCAACTCGTCTATGGCTTAGAAAATATTATCGACTAATAAGGAGTGGACCCCTGATGAACATTGCTTTAATCGCTCACGATAAGAAAAAAAGTGACATGATTCAATTCGCCATTGCGTATCGAGATCTTTTGGCAGATCATACACTTTATGCAACAGGAACCACAGGTTTAAGAGTGAAAGAAGCGACTGGGCTGCCCATTCATCGTTTCCAATCAGGACCACTTGGAGGAGATCAGCAGATCGGTGCTATGATTGCTGATAATGCAATGGATCTTGTGCTCTTTTTTAGAGACCCTCTCACTGCACAGCCGCATGAACCGGATGTATCTGCACTCATCCGGCTTTGCGATGTGTATGCCATCCCATTAGCAACCAATATGGGGACTGCTGAAATTTTAGTCAGGAATTTAAATAAAGGTACGTTTGATTTTCGAGATGTAGCAAAAAACGGAGGAACGCATGAAACCACTTGATATCCTTGCATTCGGTGCCCATAGCGATGATGTAGAGATCGGTATGGGTGGAACGATTGCAAAATACGTAAAAAAAGGGGCACGTGTTGGGATTTGTGACTTGACTCAGGCTGAATTATCTTCAAACGGAACGGTTGAAAGCCGAAAAGAAGAGGCCAGAGCAGCCGCTGCCATTTTAGGCGTCACGACTCGAATCCAGCTCACGTTGCCAGATAGAGGACTTTATCTGAATGACGAAGCGATGAAAGAAATTGCAGGTGTCATCCGAACATACAAACCGAGACTTATTTTTGCCCCGCACCACCAAGATCGACATCCTGATCATGGTCATGCGGGTTCACTTGTAGAAGAGGCCGCTTTTTCTGCAGGTATACATAAATTTGAAGATTCATACAAGCAGCCAGCGCATAAAATAAGCCAGATGTATTATTACATGATTAATGGCCACCATCGTCCAGATTTTGTGATCGATATCTCAGACGAGATGAAGCAAAAAATTGATAGCTTACATGCGTATAAAAGCCAATTTGTCAAAACAGAGAGTTCAGTGGAGACACCGCTTGTAAATGGTTATATCGATTTTGTCAAAATGAGAGAGTCGATGTATGGAAGGGAAGTCAATAAACCTTTTGCAGAAGGGTTTCTGACAAAGAAGCCACTTTTGATGGACGATGACTTACTTGGGGGGTAATTATGAAAAAATTGAAGATCGGAATCACTTGTTATCCGAGTGTTGGCGGTTCGGGCATTATTGCCACAGAGCTTGGAAAACGTTTAGCTGAAAAAGGGCACGATGTTCATTTCATTACCTCAAGTATTCCGTTTAGACTCAATAAAGTGTATCCGAATATTTATTTTCATGAGGTGGATGTCAATCAATATGCTGTGTTTCAATATCCGCCTTATGACCTTGCACTGGCAAGTAAACTCGCAGAAGTGGCAAAACGAGAGAAGCTTGATATTATTCATGCGCATTATGCGGTCCCTCACGCCGTCTGTGCGTTCTTAGCTAAGCAAATGACTGGACAGTCTGTCAAAGTCGTCACCACGCTTCACGGGACGGATATTACGGTTTTAGGCTATGACCCATCTTTAAAGGAAGTCATCCGGTTTGCGATCGAATCATCTGACCGCGTAACGGCTGTATCACATTCATTAGCTGCGCAGACATACGATCTGATTAAACCGAATAAAAAAATTGATACGATCCATAATTTCGTCGATGAGCGCGTATATTTGCGTGAAGATCACGAAGTGCTGAAGACGCATTATGGTCTTCTGCAGGATGAGAAGGTCGTCATCCATGTATCAAATTTCCGTAAAGTGAAGCGGGTGCATGACGTGATCCATGTGTTTAAACAGATTTCTGAACAGGTGAATGCAAAACTGCTACTGATTGGGGACGGACCTGAAAAATCGGTTGTTTGCGAGCTTGTGAAAAAGCTTGGATTAACGGACCGCGTGTTATTTTTAGGAAAGCAAGAGAAAGTGGAGGAGCTCTATTCGATTAGTGATTTGAAGCTGCTGCTTTCTGAGAAAGAGAGTTTTGGTCTTGTACTACTTGAAGCAATGGCATGCGGAGTACCTTGTATAGGAACAGACGTTGGAGGAATTCCAGAGGTGATTGCACATGGAGAGACAGGATTCCTTGTTCCGCTTGGTGATGTAGATGGAGCAGCAAAACATGCCATCACTATTCTGAAAGACAATGCGCTCCATCAGCAAATATCGATGGCAGCCCAGTCTAGTGTGGAAGCCAATTTCTCTTCTGACAAAATTGTGAGAGAGTATGAAGAGCTTTACTTAGAATTGATCGAAGGTGATGTTGAAGATGAATGAACCATTCACACATGCGATCCCTATTTTACATACACTGCACGAACATGGGTATCAAGCTTATTTTGTCGGCGGTGCGGTGAGAGATGTCCTTTTAGGCAGGGAAGTTGGGGATATCGATATTGCGACAGATGCCACACCTGATGTGGTGGAGTCTTTATTTGATAAAACAGTAGATGTCGGCAAAGAGCATGGCACTGTTATTGTTTTACTTGACGGGGTCAGCTATGAGGTCACTACGTTTCGGACTGAATCAGAATATGAAGACTTTCGCCGGCCTAAAGAAGTGGCGTTTATTTCATCACTAAAAGAAGATCTTTTAAGAAGAGATTTAACGATCAATGCAGTAGCCATGGATATTCATGGTGACATCATTGACCATGTAGGCGGCAAGCGGGATATTAAGCGAAGACGGATTCAAACGGTTGGAGATCCTGCGTGCCGCTTTCAAGAAGACGCGCTTCGGATGATGAGAGCGGTGCGGTTTTTAAGCCAGCTCGGGTTTGAGCTTTCTAAAGAGACGGAAGAAGCAATGAAAAAAGATAAACATCTGCTTGCCAACATCTCTGTTGAACGCAAAAAAATCGAAATGGAAAAACTTTTAAAAGGCCGCTACTGTGAGCAAGCCATCAAGGTGCTCATCTCCACCAAATTGTATGAAGAATTGCCCGGCCTCAAAAAGGATCAGCTGAATGAAACGTTCCAAGCTTTCCCGTATTATTTATTGGATGGGTTAGATGAGGTGTGGGGAGCCTTTATCCATTTACTTGGTCTAGATGAGGCGGAGGCGGTGTCCTTTTTAAAAGAATGGAAGTTATCAACGAAACTTTTAAAAGAAGCCGTTGCTATTAGCAAATATGTTGATTGTGACTGGGATGCGGAAAAAATGTTTGAAGCTGGTGAACATGTCCTGCTTTCTAGTATGAAAATCACGCAGCTCAAACATGAGCGTCGCATTTTCTTTGATGAGCTGGAGGCGGCGAAACGTTCATATGATGCGCTGCCGATTAAACAGCTTCAAGACCTTGCAGTGTCAGGAAAAGATTTGATGGCCTTTCGGCAAAAGCCAGCTGGTAAATGGATTGCAGAAGAGCTTGCTTCTGTGAAAAAAGCCGTTTTGCAAAACCAGCTTGAAAACCGAAAAGAAGCCATAGAGGAGTGGCTCATAGCGTGCGATCAGCGATTAGAAAACGATTAATTGAACTATTTACAGCATCTGAGCAAGATTTTGTCTCAAGCCAGCAAATATGTGATGAGCTTGGCTGCTCCCGAACGGCAGTATGGAAGCATATAGAGGATTTGCGAAAAGAGGGATATGAGGTCGAGGCGGTCAGAAGAAAAGGATACCGGCTGCTTCGTAAACCGGACAAAATTAGTGAAGACGAAATTCTGTTTGGTTTGGAAACAGAGCTGTTTGGCAGGCATATTTATTTTCAAGAAGAAGTCGCCTCAACTCAGCTCATTGCCCATGACCTCGTCAATAAAGGAGCCCCGCACGGCTCGCTTGTTGTCAGTGATCATCAGACAAACGGAAAAGGACGCCTTCAAAGAACGTGGCACTCACCAAATGGGACAGGCATATGGATGAGTTTGATTCTCCGGCCAGAAATACCGCTGCACAAAGCGCCGCAAATGACGCTTTTAGCATCTGTCGCGATCGCTGAAGCCATAGCGCAGCAAACGGGTCTCAGTCCATCGATCAAATGGCCAAACGATATTTTGCTAAACGGAAAAAAGGTCGTTGGTATTTTGACTGAATTAAAAGCAGAAGCTGACCAAGTTCACGCAGTCATTATTGGTCCAGGCATTAACGTGAATCAGACGGCTAATGATTTTCCTGAAGAATTAAAGGATGTTGCGACGAGTTTGCAAATGGAACTGGGTGAAAAGGTAGACAGAGCGGCATTGATTCAAACCATCATGTCCACCTTTGAAAAAAGGTATGATGAATATATGACTTATGGTTTTGCTCCGATCAAACAATTATGGGAATCGTATGCGATGACCATTGGAAAGCGTATCATCGCACGCACCGTCAATGTACAATATGCTGGAACGGCGCTTGGGATTAATGATGAAGGCGTTCTTTTACTCGAAACGGAAGGCGGAATCCAAAACATCTACTCCGCTGACATTGAGATCAAGTCAACTTAAGTGGAACACCCGGCACATTTTTGATATACTTCGTGTGGGCAGTATCTGAAAAAGAACTGTACCTGTTAGGAAGAAAAATTCGATAAATTTCTGCCTTGATCCTAAGGGACTTGGACAGAGGGATGATTCGTCTGCACATGAGAGATAAAAGCGTGTGAGATCAGACAAGCCATCTCCTCTCCAGAATGAGGAGGAACAAATGAAGACAAAGTTAGATTTTTTCAAAATGAAAGAACAAAACGAACCTATTGTGATGCTGACAGCATACGACTATCCAGCTGCAAAGCAAGCGGAAAAAGCGGAAGTCGACATGATCTTAGTTGGTGACTCTCTTGGGATGGTTGTCCTTGGACTTGATTCCACAGTGCAAGTGACGATGGATGATATGATTCATCACACAAAAGCAGTCAAAAGAGGCGCAAAAGACACATTTGTTGTGACGGATATGCCATTTATGTCTTATCATTATTCATTAGAAGAAACGATGAAAAATGCAGCACGCATTATGCAAGAAAGCGGTGCTGATGCCTTAAAGCTTGAAGGTGGAGACGGAGTATTTGAATCCATCCAAGCACTTACAAGAGGCGGTATTCCTGTTGTAAGCCATTTAGGGCTCACCCCCCAATCAGTTGGTGTCCTTGGCGGCTATAAAGTGCAAGGAAAAGACAAAGAGAGTGCACAGAAATTGATTGAAGATAGTCTGAAATGTGAGGAAGCAGGCGCCATCGCCCTTGTGTTAGAGTGTGTACCTGGTGAACTGACAAAACGGATTACTGACATGCTAAAGATTCCTGTGATCGGAATTGGGGCAGGGGCTGAAGCAGATGGACAAGTTCTTGTTTACCATGATGTGGTAGGGTACGGTGTGTCTAGAACACCTAAATTTGTGAAACAATACGCGCAAATCGATGCTGTATTAGAAGAAGCGCTCATACAATATACAAAAGAAGTAAAAGCACGCACATTCCCAGAGGATGCTCATACCTTTCATATGAAAGAAGAAGTCCTTGATGGTTTATATGGGGGGACTAAGGAATGAAGGTTGTCTCCCATATTCATGAACTAAAAAAAATGATCAAGCAGCATCAAAAGAAGCAGCATTCCATTGGATTTGTCCCTACAATGGGTTTCCTCCATGAAGGACATCTGACGCTTGCAAAAGAAGCAAGAGATCAAAATGACATCGTAGTGATGAGCATCTTTGTTAATCCATTGCAATTTGGACCGAATGAAGACTTTGAATCCTATCCAAGAGATATGGAAAGAGACCAGCGTCTTGCCGAAGAAGCTGGAGTAGATATATTATTTACACCTGAAGTGAAGGAAATGTACAAAGATGAGCCGTCGATTACGATGACTGTTCAAAAGCGTACAGACGTCTTATGCGGGAAGAAACGCCCAGGACACTTCGACGGCGTTGTCACGGTGCTGACAAAGCTGTTTCACCTTGTCGCACCAACCAATGTATACTTTGGTCTAAAGGATGCACAGCAAGTCGCTGTTATCGATGCGATGATCAAGGATTTCTTTTTTGATCTTCACCTTGTGTCTGTTCCTACTGTTCGAGAAGAAGACGGTTTAGCGAAAAGTTCAAGAAACGTGTATTTGTCTGAAACAGAAAGGCAAGAAGCACCTGCTTTATACCGGGCATTAAAAAAAGGACAGACAGCTGTAGAAAAGGGTGAACATGATGTAAATCGTATTTATCAATTAGTGGAAGAGGAGATTCTTCAAACGAGTGGAGAAATCGATTATATTGACATTTACTCCTACCCAGAGCTTGAACCCCTTCAGCACTTAACGGGCCAAGTGATCATTGCCATTGCTGTGAAGTTCTCCCGGGCAAGACTGATTGATAATGTGATTTTCCATGTTCCTGAAAGCGGTGAAAAGCATGTATAGAACTTTTATGACCTCGAAACTTCATAAAGCGACAGTGACTGAAGCAAACTTACACTATGTAGGCAGTATTACGATCGACGAAGATTTGCTTGATGCGGCAGGCATGATGGCAAATGAGAAAGTGCAAATTGTCAATAATCACAATGGTGCTAGACTTGAAACATATATCATCCCTGGAGAAAGAAAGAGCGGTGTCATTTGTTTAAATGGTGCGGCAGCAAGATTGGTTCAGCCAGGAGATGAAGTCATTATTATCGCTTATGGGCTGTTGTCAGAGGAAGAAGCGAAATCGCACACACCTAAAGTGGTCGTGTTAAATAAACAAAATCAAATTGAACAAATGATTGGGCAAGAGCCTGCGAGAACGATTTTATAACGCATGCTCACATGGAAACAGAACAGTTTTATCATAAGGAAGCTGTTCTGTTTCAGCTATATTGCCCAGAGTGTGTTTCACTATGAGTGGAACGAGGAATTGAGGTGTCCATTTTATGACCGATCAAAGGTTTGTTGTCGTTGATATTGAAACCACCGGGAATTCACCAAAAAAAGGTGATAAAATCATTCAAATTGCTGCGGTGGTCATTGAAAATGGACAAATTGTCGAACGGTATTCAAAGTATGTGAACCCAGGGAAAACGATTCCTGGATTTATTGAACAGCTGACAGGTATTAAACAGCACATGGTTGATGACGCGGTGTTTTTTGAGGACATTGCCCAAGAGGTGTATGATCTCATACAGGGCGCTTATTTTGTTGCGCACAATGTTCATTTTGATTTGAACTTTTTAAACGATGAACTAAAAGCATGCGGGAAAAATGAGCTGGATGTGCTAGCGATTGATACGGTTGAAATTTCTAGAATTCTTTATCCTGAGCTTGAAGGTTATAAGCTAACTGAATTAAGCGAAGAGCTCATGCTTCCACATGACCACCCGCACAGGGCGGATAGTGATGCGGAAGTTACTGCCATGTTATTTTTAACCTTATTACATCAATTAAGGAATACACCGCCAAATGTGTTAAAACAGCTGCGCAGATTATCCTCTTATCTTCTAAGTGATATAGGACTTTTAATTAAGCAGCTTGAAACCAATCACACGAGTCAGGATGATTCGCTTGTAGAAGTAGGATCTTTTGCTGTGAAAGATGTGACCAATCCTATCACTGAATCGACATATGCAGTAGGTGCTGACGACGAGCAGCTGTTCGAGGAGATAAAAGAGAAACTTCCTCAAACATTAGAAGGCTATGAAGTAAGAGAAGGCCAGCTCACGATGATGAACAAAGTAAGAGATGCGTTCCATGAAAGAGCTTATGCGTTAATTGAAGCGGCGCCAGGAATCGGGAAAACACTCGCTTATCTTATACCAGCTGCTTTAGAAGCAAAGAAATCAGGAAAACCTGTCATTATCAGTACATATTCTATTTTACTACAGCAGCAAATGCTTCAGCGCGATGTTCCGCTACTCAAGCAATTGCTCCCATTTGAGCCAGCCGCCAGTGTGTTTAAAGGGCGGGCACATTATATTTGTTTAGATAAGTTTGAGCATGTCCTGCATGAGGAAGATGATAACTATGATGTTGTCTTAACAAAAGCGCAAATTTTAATGTGGCTCCTTGTCACTGAAACAGGTGATTTGTCTGAACTGAATTTACCGTCAGGAGCTGCAAATATAAAAGACCGTATCTCTTGTGTACACATGCCATTTACATCGAAAAAACGCCGTTTTAAAGAACATTGTTTTTATGAACGGGCTAAACGAAAGGCTCAAACCGCTGACTTAATTTTGACGAATCACCGTCTGCTTTTATCCCAAACGGAAGGAGCCTCTATCTTTCAGGATGCAGACGTCTATGTGATTGATGAGGCCCACCAATTTGAAAAAACAGCCAATGAAACGCTAGGTGACAGTGCGTCTTATATCCAGCTTCATGCGAAATTAACGCAGCTTGGCTCTTTGCATGGCGGGCTGCTTAAGAAATTGAAAAAGAGATTTCATGGGGCAGGTTTATCAACTGACACCTTTATTGAAATGGACGAGTATCTTCAGCAGCTGCAGATGGAAAGTGACGCATTTTTTAGTACCGTACATTCTTTTGTCAAAAGGACAAAACCAAAAGCGGACATCAATCGTCTCATTCATAGAGTCCGTCATCATTCAAAACATGCTCAGTGGGTCCGAATTAAAGAATCAGCGAGTAAGCTTTGTTCATTATTGATTGCTTGTGAGAAACTGTATGAGCAGCAAAAAAATGAGTTGCTTCACAAAAGTGATCAGTTCATAGAGCAGTTTGCATTTGAAGCAGAAGAATACGATCAAGTGATGTCATTTATGCAGACATTCTGCAGTACGCTGTACCGGTTTATCTTTGAACCAAACAATGATGAAACCGTTTGGATTGAGATTGATGCAAAGGGTGCCAAGAATGCTGTCTTTATGCACGCGCAACCGCTAGATACAGGGGAGTTGCTAGCTGATCGGTTCTTCATGAACAAAAAAAGCGTCGTCCTCACATCAGGGACGCTTACCATCAATCAACGCTTTGATTATTGCTTGGAACGATTTGGCCTGCAAGATTTTTACCCGCACCTTGTCCAAATTGATTCACCTTTTGAACTTGAAAAACAGCTTAAGGTCGTTGTACCGGCTGACATGCCGCCGATCACAAACCGTGATGAACGCGAATATGTGAAGCAAGCTGCAACATATATTAAGATCATGGAAAAGCAGGATCAAGCGAAAATATTGGTGTTATTTAATTCACATGAGATGTTAAAAGCAGTGTATGAAGAGTTGAAATCAGAAGGTATGCAATCGGCCTTGTTTGCTCAAGGTTTGACAGGCGGAAGCCCTGTAAAATTGACAAAAATGTTCAAATTGGCGAAGCAGGCCATCTTGCTAGGAACAGGGAGTTTCTGGGAAGGTGTGGATTTTCCTGGCTCAGAGCTAACGACCGTCATTATGGCAAGGCTTCCTTTCCGACCGCCTGATTCACCGCTCATTGAAGCAAAATGTGAAGCGGCAAAAAAACAGGGGAAGAATCCGTTTAAAGCCGTCGCTCTCCCGGAAGCTGTGTTAACTTTTAAGCAAGGAGCAGGCCGCTTGCTGCGTTCGGAAAAAGACATCGGAACATTGCTGATTTTAGACCGCCGAGTGAAAACCGCTTCGTATGGAAAACTATTTTTAGAATCACTTCATCATGCGCCAGTTCACGAGATGTCCAAAGAGTCGCTTGAGGCGTATATAGAAAAGCTTAACAACGAAAAGCCGCTGTCATAAGCGGCCTTTCACTGGTGTGGGTTTGGAGTTAATTTATCGTAACGGCTTTTTATGTTCCGTTGTAAAAATAGTATCGGTTCTCACATTGAAAAGTATGACTAACAATATTTACGTACCGAGGAGGAATTAGAAGTGGAAAGTAAAATAGAGGTACTTTCAACTGTTCAAATTAAGCATTCAGAAGACCTATACAAAATCGTCGATTTGCTGAACAGAACGCTTAAAAGGGAAGATCTTATGTTTGGATTAGCATTAGATCAAGAAGATCAAAATCAAGCGATATTTACCATATATCGCACATAGGGGAAGCTTGACATGAAAAAAATAGTTTGGATTATTTCATCCGTTGCTGCGCTCGTTTTACTCATTGGCATCATTAGCTTTTCGTGGATTTATCAAATGGCCATGGGACAAAAAGAAGAAGGTCATGAGTCAGCGATTGAACGAGCAAAAAAGCAAGCATCATTAGCACAAGTAGAGCAAGTGGATACCTTTGTTGGGAAAGAAAAGCAATTTATTGTGGAAGGTAAAAACAAACAAAATGAAGCGATCTATGTGTGGGTACCTGCCAGCAAAAAAGAAAAAGTCATTGCTAAAAAAGCAAAAGAAGGCATTACTTCAAACCAAGCAGTACAAGCCGTTCAAAAGGAGAACACCATTTCTAAGCTGAAAAATGTTCAATTAGCAAGAGAAGGTGACGTCCTCCTTTGGGAAGTAACGTACTTAAATGAGAACAGCCAATATAGTTTCAGCTATGTTGATTTTACGACAGGACGAGTGGAAAAAAATTTAACACCGTAGTTTCTTCTGTCTTGCGTTGACCATGCTGATTTAGAACGGTTATAATAAAATGTATGAAAAAAGAATCACACCTATTTAACAAGGTGAGTTTCTTTCTGGCTTTGGAGGGAAATATGTTGAAAACAACTATTAATCAAGTGTTCAAACACGTCGATGAAGAAGTAACAATCGGCGCATGGATTGCCAATAAACGTTCAAGCGGGAAAATTGCATTCTTGCAGCTTCGCGACGGGACAGGCTTTATTCAAGGAGTCGTTGTAAAAGCAGAGGTGGAAGAGGAAGTCTTTAAGCTTGCGAAATCAGTGACACAAGAGACATCGGTCTATGTCACAGGACAAGTAACAAAAGACGAACGTTCACCACTTGGTTTTGAATTACAAGTGAAATCCATTGAAGTGATTCACGAAGCAACAGATTACCCAATTACACCAAAAGAACATGGAACAGAATTCTTAATGGATCACCGTCATTTATGGCTGCGTTCTAAAAAACAGCATGCCATTATGAAAATCCGTAATGAAATTATTCGTTCTACATATGAGTTTTTCCATCAAGAAGGCTTCGTGAAAGTGGATCCGCCAATCTTAACAGGAAGTGCTCCTGAAGGAACAACAGAGCTGTTTGCTACTAAATATTTTGATGAAGATGCATACCTTTCTCAAAGTGGACAGCTTTACATGGAAGCTGCTGCGATGGCACTCGGAAAAGTATTCTCATTCGGTCCAACATTTAGAGCTGAAAAATCGAAAACGAAACGTCATTTAATCGAGTTCTGGATGATCGAGCCTGAGATGGCATTTGTTGAATTTAATGAGAACCTTGAGTACCAAGAAAATTATGTGTCTCACGTTGTTCAAAGTGTACTTGAAAATTGTAAAGTAGAACTGCACACACTTGGCCGTGATACAGCAAAATTAGAAAACATCAAAGCACCATTCCCGCGCATCACATATGATGAAGCGATTAAATTCTTGCAGGATAAAGGATTTGATGACATTGAATGGGGAGATGACTTCGGTGCGCCGCACGAAACAGCGATCGCCGAAAGCTATGATAAACCAGTCTTTATCACTCATTACCCAACCTCATTAAAACCATTTTATATGCAGCCTGCACCAGACCGTGATGATGTCGTCCTTTGTGCAGATTTAATTGCGCCAGAAGGCTATGGAGAGATTATCGGCGGTTCTGAACGTGTTCACGATTTAGATCTGCTTGAAGCAAGGTTAAAAGAACATGGGTTAGATCAAGAAACGTACAAATGGTACACAGAATTAAGACAGTATGGTTCTGTACCACATTCAGGTTTTGGTCTTGGACTTGAACGAACAGTTGCTTGGATTAGCGGAGCGCCGCATGTGCGTGAAACAATTCCATTCCCAAGATTATTAAACCGTTTATATCCTTAAGACGTGAAAGCCTCCAACATATGGAGGCTTTTTCAAACGTCTTAAGGACAGCACGTATGAGAAAACGTGATATACTGAAAGTGAAGAGGTGTATCCGATGAAAAGGCAGCAATTTATAGAAATGCAGAAAATGGGTTCGACCAGTTTACCTAATTTGCTGATTGCTCATTATGAGCAGTTAGGACTGAATGAATCACAAATGATGGTCATGTTAAAGATTAAAATGAATGAAGAACAAGGCGTCTTTTTTCAGACATTTGAAGAGCTTTCACATGGTATGACCATTTCGGCCGAAGAATGTGCTTATATGGTGCAGTATTTGATTCAAAAAGGGTTTATTTCGATCCAGCCGTTTGAAGACAGGTCTGGTATTCAGCATGACCGGTACTCGGTAGAACCCTTATGGGGTGTGCTGTATGACTTTTTAGAAGCAAAACAGGCGAAAGACGTACAAAAAAATCATGTGCAGGCTGAAAAGTCTTTATATGCGCTATTTGAAGATGAGTTTGGCAGACCACTTTCTCCTCTTGAAGGGGAAACACTCTCGATCTGGATGGACCAAGACCATCATGATGCTGAGATGATTCGTCTTGCTCTAAGAGAAGCCGTTTTATCAGGAAAATTAAATTTCCGCTATATCGATCGAATTTTATTTGAGTGGAAAAAGAAAGGGCTGAAAACAGCGGAAGAAGCGAAAGAGCATAGCCAGCATTTCCGTTCGCAGCAAAAAGCCCCACCTTCAAAAGAAGAAACATCTTCTTATAAACGACAAGTTCCTTTTTATAATTGGCTGGAACAATAACCAATAAAGGAGAAGGCATGTTATCAAAAAAACAAATCAATGAATGTTTAGATATTATAGGAGATATGTTTCCAGAGGCTGAGTGTGAGCTTGTTCATTCCAATCCATTTGAACTAGTGATTGCTGTCGCACTCTCAGCACAATGTACAGATGTTCTAGTGAACAAAGTGACCAAACATCTATTTCAAAAATATAAAACACCAGAAGACTATTTAAGTGTGCCGCTTGAAGAGTTGCAGCAGGATATTCGTTCGATCGGTCTTTATCGTAATAAGGCAAAAAACATTCAAAAATTAAGCCAAATGCTGATTGAAGATTATGGCGGTGAAGTGCCAAGAGATCGAGATGAGCTAATCAAGCTCCCAGGGGTTGGACGGAAAACAGCAAATGTCGTTGTGTCTGTCGCTTTTGGAATTCCCGCCATTGCAGTAGATACACATGTCGAGCGTGTCAGCAAACGACTTGGGATTTGCCGCTGGAAGGATTCTGTTCTTGAGGTAGAGCAAACCTTAATGAAGAAGGTGCCAAAAGAGGATTGGTCCGTGACCCATCATCGTCTCATCTTTTTCGGCAGATATCACTGTAAGGCGCAGCGGCCACAGTGTGAATCTTGTCCACTTCTTGATATGTGCAGAGAAGGGCAGAAGAGGCTGAAAAAAGGGCTGGTGAAGCTGGCATGAGCGGAGTAGCTGTTTTCACCTCATATGTCGAAAAGCTAAAAGAGAAAAAGGTAGAGATCAGCGGCGAAAAAAAGGATATATTAAGAACCAATCCACTCGCATTTGATCTATCTTCAGAACCTTTACTAGATGAGCAACCGTGGCAGAAAACGGAAGAATTTGTTCCTTTAATGTTTGATCTGTGGAATGAATTAAAAGACAACATGCTTCCTCGCTTTCAAACGAGAAAATCTCGGTGTGAAGAGGATGATATGCTGCAAGGCATTGTCAGTATGATTGCAATGTTTTACTGGATCAAAGGAGAGAAGCTTCAAACCATTGATTGGGAGGAAATTAAACAACAGACGTTTCCAGTAGCCCCCATTAACTGGACAGAACGATTAGAGTTTATTTTGCTTAAACCTACCCAATATCATTGCTTTATTCAATTGGACGAGTTATACACAGAGCTCAAAAAGCAGTATGGAAAATACGAAGCACTCAGAAAGTTAAAACAAAATCGTTAAAAAAGCACTTGCCACATAGGGCAAGTGCTTTTTTGTTACTCGTCTTCTTTGCGAGAAGTAGAATTTGACTGAGTATTTGAGCTTTGAGAATTGGCTTTCTCGTCGTCTTTCTTTTTATCTTTATTGGCATCACTCTGTGAGTTGCTGTTCCCATTTGAACTGTCTGAGCCATCACTTGAACCGCCATTGCCGTTTTCGGTATTTCCGCCTTGATCTTGATCTTTTTTATCATCAGGCTTCTGCTCATCAGTGCCTTGGTTTTGATTATCATCTGTTTGATCTGTCTGTTCATCATCAGGTTGCTGTGGCTCTTCTTCTTCTTTGTTCTCATCATCTGCTTTTTCTTCCTCTTCTTCGTCATCTTTAATGGTGAGGAAGGTAGAAGCAGCTTTACTTGTGACATCGTCTACAGTCGCTGTCACTTGGAATTTATAGGTGGATCCTGGCTTTACATCAGAGATGACGGCTTCTTTAGAAGAGCTGTTTTGAATGTCTTTATAGCCGCCATCATCGATCGCTTGCTTCACATTAAATGTTGCATCTGCATCGTCATCATAACCCCAAGTGAGTGTAATCGATTTTTTCTCTTCATCATACACCGCTTTTAAGTCAGATGGTTTGTCAGCTTCTTTCTTTTCATATGTGTCAGAAACTTTTGTTGGGACAGTTCCTTTGACGAAGTATTCCGTTGTCTTCTTATCACTTGGTGTGTTTGGTCCAGCTAACTTCGCTGGATCTGATCCTTTTTCAACCGTTGCTTCAACGACACTGTCTGGCTTTTCAAATGAGCCGCTTCCATCATCAATTTGAGAAATTAATTTCTGGAAGACCACTTTGGCAACACGCTGCTCATAATCCGTGAGCCACATTTTGCCGTCTGCATCTTTTGAGTTGCCGATTCCGGTCCACACAGCTGCTGTGTATTGCGGTGTGTAACCGACAAACCATGAATCTTTCGCACCGCCAGAAGGGATGTTGTATTTATTAATATCATCTTGTGTAAAGTTGGTTGTACCTGTTTTACCAGCTACTTGAACATTCGGTACTTGTGCGAGTGTACCTGTTCCAGATTGTACAGCAGTTTTCAGCATATCTGTGATCATAAATGCAGTGTAATCACTCATGGCTGCTTTAGAGTCTGGCGTTAAGTCAAGCTTCGTTCCGTCATTAAATTCAACAGACGTTACGGCATGCGGTTCATTATAGTATCCGTTGTTACCGAATGCACTAAATGCACCAGCCATTTTAAGTGAAGAGACACCTTCGTCAAATCCGCCGATTGAGTAAGACTCAGGAATGTCAGAAGGTAAGTCCAGACCTAAGTTATTGGCGAATTGAACAGCATTATCTGTACCAGCTTCTTGGAAAGCTTTTAAAGCAGGGATGTTTCGTGATTGTGCCAAAGCACTTCTCATCGACATTTTCCCTAAGTGTCTTCTGTCAAAGTTGTTAATTGGTGTACCGTTAGAGTACGTATAAGGCGCATCATCAATTTGCTGATATGTTGACCATTTTTTGTTTTCAATAACAGGGCCGTAATCTAAAATTGGTTTGATTGTAGATCCCGGCTGGCGTTTTGCATCAGTGGCATAGTTAAAGCCGCCGGCTGGTACATCACGTCCACCGCCAATGGCACGAATTTCACCATTTTTTGTATCTAGCAGGGTGACTCCAGCTTGCATACCTTTCGTAAATCCGGCTGAATCCCCATTGATGATGTCATCCAGATGATCCTGTGCTTTTCGATCAAGAGAAGTATAGATTTTTAATCCATCTGTTGATACATCTACTTTGGCTTTTTTCTGTACTTCTTCCATGACTTCTTCAATATAAGCAGAGTACTTACTTGAGTTTTGACTCTTATATTTATCAGCTGAAACAACGGTTTTGCTGACAGGTGTTGCTTTTGCTTCCTCATAATCTTTTTCTGAAATATAGCCTTGTTTTTTCATTAGGCCTAAAACGATATTACGGCGTTTTTCCGCTGCCTCTGGATGTTTCACAGGGTTATAGGCAGAAGGACTTTGCGGCATACCCGCAAGTGTAGCAGCCTGTGCTACAGTTAGTTTATTTAAATCTGTCACTCCGAAAAATTGTTCAGCCGCTTTCCCAACCCCATAAGCATAAGGAGAGAAGAAAATACGGTTTAAATACATTTCTAAAATTTCATCTTTAGAGTATTTTTGCTCAAGCTGAATCGAGAGCCACACTTCCTGAACTTTACGTTTTAACGTCTTTTGATTGTTAAGCAGGGAGTTCTTCACAACCTGCTGTGTAATCGTACTTCCACCTTCTGCTCCAAAACCGTCCTCGACGTTTGCGACAAGAGCACCGCCAATACGGATAGGATCAATCCCGTGGTGTTTATAAAAACGTGCATCCTCAGTGGCAATAAACGCATCTTTTACCACGTCGGGTATATCTTTAATTGAGACATACGTTCTTTTTTCCGCCCCGACTTCTGCAAAGACTTTTTTGTCTTTATCGTAAAGTTTTGAAGAATACGGCGTTTTTAGCTTGCTATCATCAATAGAAGGAGCGCTTGATGCAAAAACGGCAAAAGTTGTGATTCCGGCTACTAAACAAAGAAGACCGATCACGAGTAAAGATAAAAATATTTTTTTAAATAGACCTGCTTTCTTTTTGCCTTTTTTGTTCTTTTGCTTCTTATTGTTTTCTTGACTTGCTTTACGTCGCTGTTCACGACTTGTAAATTGATCAGACATCACATCTCAACCTTTCGTGTTAAACCTTTTTCGAACGTAAATGTTGCTTGCTGTCATCCGAAAAATGAAGTGTCTCCACTACTTTAATATAATCAATTCTTGGCGAATATCCAAGTGTCATGAGGTGACCTGCTTCCATTAATTCATCTTTGCTAATGGATTTTCGGCCGTTTTGCTGCTGCCGCTCCCAAAAGAAGAAGAGGTCAGTAGCGGACAAATAATAAACGGAACCAAATGCGGATATAATAACAAAACAAATACCGCCTTGCTTTTCAACCTGTTTCATATGCTCAATTTGATGGTCGTGGAAATTTTTGAGTGGAAACGAGGTGGTGCTTTTGGTTTCCTTTGCTTCAAAATCGATATAACGCCCTTTGTATACCCCGTTGTAGTCTGTTGTGGAGGATTGTTTAAAATAGGCTTCTTTAATGACAGCAGCGCTTCTTTTTGGATAATCCACATTGACAATTTGAACAGGGGTAGGCTTTTTATGAATGACTGCGATCCCGTTGACCAAATAGTACTGGTTCGTTTCATTTAAGTCAGCTTCAAGCGTCATCCCGCGGTTACTATAAGATGATTCGCCGCTGATTCTTTTTTTTGTCCCAATTTGTTGAATGGGCTGATACGATTTTCCGTTAGGATACCGAATCATCAAGTTTCAGCCTCCTTTTAATGCATTTTGTATTGGAGAGATCACCATGTTGTCACAACAAGAGCACATGATTACCCAGCATATTTTACATGAAACGAAAGCGAAAAATAAGGACAATCTGACAAGGACAAATGCGTACAAGCGCTTTTATGACCGTCATCCAGAGATGAAATGGTCTCTGCTTGCTTCTTTTGTCTCCAGAAATGCTGGATGGTCGATGACAGATTTAAAAGGCGAGCTCTTCCATCCGGGTTTAACGGATCAGCAAGGGCGTCTGTTCTTTACAGCGTATGAAAGAGCGAATTGGCTGATCTTTTCAGATGCTTACCCGCAGCTTCTCTTGTATGAATGGTCAAAAAGGTGCCGCAAACCTTTATTTCATCTGCTGCCCCATTTCGGTGTGTCACGTTTTATGAACGCTGAATGGGAACGATTTTGGCAAAAGCGTGACACAGAGCGATTGCTGCATGCACTCATCATAAATGAACAATATACTATACAATCTCCTATTATACAAAATCCTCTCCTGAAAAAGAATGTTTTTCACTCGATTCAATATCTTTTCAGCGAGTGGGCACATTTTCAAACCGTCGTTTTTCCGACAGTAGACGGGCATTTGTACGGCTTAACCATACGAAAGTTTTCCCAAGTAAAAGAGCGCATTACGTTAGGGAAAAAACTAGCAAAACTATTGTTTCGAGCCGATTTGTTTTCGGATTTTTATCATTTTTTGCATACCGTGCCGCATACGGGATCTCGATTTGATTTTGAACCGTTTTTAGGGATTGCGCGAAGGTCAAGCCCTTTCCTCAGAACGGTGTATCCAGTCATGACACATTCATTAGACGATCGAAGGGAAGATTGGTTTCAAAAGAAATTGAGTCCATCCTTGTTTGAAGCAGAGCGTTTACCAAAACAAATTGAGCTGACCGACTGGTATTTTCATAAAAAAAGGCAGCTTCGTTTTCTTTTCTCATTAGAACACTATTTTTTGCATAAATAAAAAGCAGGGGGTACCTGCTTTTTTTACGTGGATGGACGGTTAGGGCCGCCGAGCTTTTTATCAAGCTGATCTGTACTGTTTTCTTTCCCTTTTGTTTTTTGCTCTTTTGGTGCTTGCTGCTTTTTCATGACATCTACCTCCTTTGTCCTTAGAATTTACACAATCGGACGCGATCATACAAAGAAGGACAAGCACGTGTCGAAATGGAAGAAATTGCGCTTATCTTCACTTAGATTGGCGATTTAGTTCTAGTTTTGTCATGTATGAAGGAGGGAGCAAAAGAAAAGAGAATGTAACGAGAGATGATAAAGGAGGAATCTGATGATGAGCGAATTTGTATCAAAAGAATCCATTATGCAGTTGTTAGAGGAAATTGAGCGAAAGATTGATGCGGTGGAAGAAGAACTGTCTTTAGCTGTCAAAAAAACAAAAAACGCTGCCGTAGAGGAGCAAGAACAAATCATTGACCGTCTTGAATCTGAAGTGAAGGAATGTGAATTGAAAATTCATGCAGCAGAGTATAAGCTGCAGGCAAGACCCGCATATCACGCCGGATAGCTTTTCTATTTGAGCAATAAGTAAACGTTTGATAGGATGGTTCATAGAGGTGAACACTTTGGATAATCAAACATTACTTAAACATACACAAGAGTTGATCACGTGGATCGAAGAAGCATACGAGCAGTACCTAAAGGGAAAGGCAGAAGAGGAATACCCAGTTTATGATTTTTACAACGATATTCAACCGGCCGTTGTCAAATTTGATCAGCAAATGGAAGAGTGGCTTACTGCTGCTACCTCATTTATTCATCAGGCCAAACCTAGATACTTACATCAAGAACAGCTTGAAGCCGTCCAAGAAAATGGAAAAGAGGTTGTGCTGCAATCTTATTTTGGCAAACAGCATGCACCTCGTGTGAAAAATTTAGTTGAGTCAGTGATTTATACACTGAACCTTTTAATAGAAGAAATCAACAAACGCAGCTGATGAAACAGCCTGCGTTTTTCTTATGGCTGCTGTAGGCACATCTTCTGCTTCCTGAACATAATATATCATTGACTTCAATATGTTTTCAGAGCGAGAGGAGCGAGATACATGTTCCCTTATTCAAACCAGCCATCTTATGAAATGAATCAATTTCAGCAACGGCCTTTTCCGTATCCAGATATGCAGCAGCCTCCGCAGCCTCCAGAATATTTCATGCCCCCATATCAAGGTGAAATGAACCAGCCGCCGTCTGCAGGCTATCAGCCGCCTTTTGGATATCAGGAAAACTTCCAGCCTTATCAGCCGCAGCCTGAAGCAATGAATCAGCCGCAAATGCAGCCGCCCGGCATGATGCCTATGCAGCAGCCTATGAATCCTTATCCTTTGCCAAGGCCGCAAAAACAGCAATCATCTCAATTTAAAAGTGTGCTGTCACAATTTAAAAAAACGAATGGGCAATACGATTTTAATAAAATGTTTGATACTGCTGGACAAATGATGAGTACAATGAATCAAGTGGGCTCATTGGCGAAAGGATTTACTAGTATTTTTAAAGCATAGCAAAACCCAATAGATATACATCTATTGGGTTATTTGTTTTGGCGCAGTCACACGAAGTGATTGATCTTTCCAAACGCTCTTCATATTGGTTTCATCTATTTTTGCAGGCATTAAAATGGTTTTGGTAAAGCTCGAATAGGAGGAAGTCGTGTCTGTTTTGATTTTTTCCTGTACCGATAAGTGTAAATATTGCGCTTTCACTTCTAGTGCGATATCACCTTCGACAAAATGGTCTGGAAATCGAATCTCAATGTATACATATTGATCATCTTCTGTCACATCGGTTGTAATGGATGCAAGTGAATGGCTCGTGGTCATCAGCGCCTCTGCACTATTTAAAATGTCGTGAAACGGCGATGATGCAAAAAATTGTTCAATCGCTTCATATAGAATGTCTTCATTTGCTAACAACTCGTGTTTATTTTCACTTTCATGTTTCATTTGAATCACCTCTCATCTACAGCCTATGCAAAAGGGGCTCAGGCGGTTATCAATTGATGAGAGGAAAAAATTATGATTAAATAGTGTTGAATGAAGCAAGGTGTATGGGCGTGAAGGTTTATACGCTGAATAGATCTAGAAGCAAAGCTTGAAGGGAGCAAATGAACATTGCTGAAAAAATTATTCGGTTTCGGAAAAAACCAAGATGATGTAAAGGAAGAAGTCATTTATTCTCCAGTTGATGGAGAGTTAATGGATATGACCGATGTACCAGATCCCGTTTTTTCTCAAAAGATGATGGGAGACGGCGTAGCTGTAAAACCAAAAAACGGCACCATTGTGTCACCAGTAGATGGTGAAATTATTCAACTCTTCCATACAAAACATGCAATTGGGATTCGAACACTCTCAGGGCTTGAGCTTCTGATTCATATCGGACTTGAAACGGTTGGATTAAATGGTGAAGGCTTTGAAGCACACATAAAAGAAGGGGATAAAGTGAAAGCAGGTGATCCTCTCATTACGTGTGATTTATTGCTGATTGAGGAAAAAGCGGCAAGCACAGTGACACCAATTGTCATCATGAATGGTGATTTAGTAGAACATCTTGACAAAGAACCTAAGGGCTCTGTAGAAAAGCAGACGTCCAAGCTTTTTACAGTAAAAATGAAATAATCCAAAAAAAAACTACCCTGAGTTGATAGGGTAGTTTTTTGATTGAGGACATTAATCCTCCATTGGAACCCAGCCTTTACTTGCTTCCATGACAGTCCATAAACCCTCTGGAATCATGTACTTGTCTTTTTGACTGCGTTTAATGACGGTTTCAATCTCGTTTTCTCTGCCTTCTTTAATCTTTACTGCCCAATCGGGATCAACAATGACTTCTCTTGCAACAGCGATGAGTGGAATCCCTTGATTGTATGCATTAAGTGCATCTTCAGCTGTAATGACGCTGCCGACGCCGATGAGTGGAAGCGTGTCACCACAGCGCTCTTTTAATAACTCCATCCGCGTCTTACTTGTATCAGCACCACGTCTTGCTTTAGCGTCAATCTCCATTAAAGAAATATGCAAGTAATCAAGGTTTTTTGTCTTAAGTACGTCCACTAAAGTAAATGTTTCTGTCATGGTTAAACCAGGTGTTTCTGGTTCTTCAGGTGATAATCGATACCCAAAGATAAATGGTTTTGTTACATGCTCTTTGATTGCTTCTTTCACCGCATCTACAACTGCAATTGGAAATGCGAGACGTTTTTCTTCGCTTCCGCCCCATTGATCTGTACGCTGATTACTATGCGGTGAGTAGAATTGCTGTAATAAATATCCGTTCGCTCCATGGATTTCGATCCCATCAAATCCTGCTTGGATTGCGCGCCTTGCTGCTTCTTTAAATGAGTCGATGATGTGAGGAATTTCTTCTTCTGTCAAAGCTCTCGCAATTTGTTTTCCATCTTTAAATACATCACTTGGCGCAACGACATCACCGTTTGGGACTAAATGAGGGAGAGCCTGAGAGCCGCCATGATGAATTTGCATAATGGCTTTTGTTCCTTTCGCTTGAATCGCAGAAGCAAGCTTTTGAAGGCCAGGTATATCTTCATCCCTTGCAATAGAAGGCTGTCCTTCAAACGCCTTACCATCTGGCGTTACGTTTGCACATGCGGTGATGACCATGCCCATTTCGCTTGATCTAACGGTAATAAAATCAATTTCTTCCTTTGAGATCGTGCCATCTTCATGAGAACCGAAGTGTGTCATTGGTGCAACGACTAAACGGCCATCAATAGAGGCACCCCCTGGGAATGTAAAAGGTTCAAATAAAGGCTTAAATTCGTTTTTCAATCTGATCATCTTCTTCCTTGATAAAATCATTTCACTATAGAAGTGTAATAGATATTGTTACAACACATCAAAATATTTGCTCACAAGCGGTGCATCAAAAAATTGCCGCCTAGTCATGCAAACAAATATTCGGTACACTAGAATGAGAGGTGGATACCAGATGAAGAAGAAAACAATGAACGAACTCATAGAAGATTTAAAAAAAGACGAACAGGTCGAGCATTGGCATGAAATTGAAGCGAAGCCTGCACTGACTTCTCCAATTCCTGAAAGAGTCAATGACAGGCTCAAAGTGGCGCTTGAAAAAAGAGGTGTGAGCGAACTGTACATTCATCAAAAGGAAGCCTTTGAACGTGTGATGGATGGTGAGAATGTGGTGACTGTGACACCTACAGCTTCAGGTAAAACGCTTTGCTACAATCTGCCAGTTCTTCAGTCGATCGCAGAAGATCAGACAAGCCGCTCCCTCTATTTATTTCCAACAAAAGCACTTGCGCAAGATCAAAAAAGTGAATTAAACGAAATCATTCATGAGATGGATGTTCCAATTCACAGTGAAACCTATGACGGGGACACCTCCCCAGCGATTCGCCAGCGCGTCAGACAGGCAGGACATATTGTCATCACAAATCCAGATATGCTGCATTCAGCAATTTTGCCTCACCATACGAAATGGGTCAGTTTATTTGAGAACTTAAAGTATATTGTCATTGATGAACTTCATACATACCGAGGCGTGTTTGGCAGTCATGTCGCCAATGTCATTCGCAGACTAAAGCGAATTTGTGCATTTTACGGAAGTGACCCGACCTTTATTTGTACATCAGCGACTATTGCGAATCCGAAAGAGCTTGCAGAGCAGCTGACCGGAAGCAAGGTGCATCTCATTGAACGAAACGGAGCACCTAGCGGTAAAAAGAATTTTGTCTTTTACAACCCGCCAGTCGTCAATAAGCCATTAAATATTAGACAAAGTGCGGCCACTGTTGTGAATCAGCTCGCTAAAACATTTTTAAAAGAAAAAATTCAAACGATTGTTTTTGCTAGAAGTAGGGTAAGAGTTGAAGTCATCCTAAGTCATATTCAAGAACTAGTGAAAAAAGAAATTGGTCCTAAATCGATTCGTGGTTATCGCGGGGGCTATTTGCCGAAAGAGCGGCGCATGATTGAAAAAGGCTTAAGGGAAGGAGACATTCTCGGTGTTGTCAGCACAAACGCACTAGAATTAGGAGTAGATATTGGACAGCTAAAAGTCTGTATCATGACCGGATATCCTGGCAGTGTAGCGAGTACGTGGCAGCAGGCAGGACGAGCTGGAAGGCGTCATGAGGAAGCACTCATTATCATGGTCGCAAGCTCATCGCCACTTGACCAATATATTGTCAGACACCCTGAATACTTCTTTAACAGACCACCTGAATCGGCAAGAATCAATCCTGAGAACCTTATCATCCTAGTCGATCATCTAAAATGTGCGTCCTACGAGCTACCGTTTCGAGAAGATGAACAGTTTGGCGGTATGGAAGTAGAAGAAATTTTGCGATACTTACATGAAGAAGGGGTTCTTCATTTCAGCGGGAACCGTTATTATTGGTCAGATCAATCGTTCCCGGCTCATGGCATCAGTCTGAGATCTGCAAGTCAGGAAAATGTCGTCATTGTCGATCAATCCGATGTAGCGAACGTTCGAATTATTGGGGAGATGGATCGATTCAGTGCGATGACCTTACTTCATGATGAAGCGATTTATTTACATGAAGGGGTTCAGTATCAAGTGGAAAAGCTAGATTATGAGCATCTTAAGGCTTATGTGAAACAAGTCGATGTAGAATATTATACTGATGCGAATTTAGCAGTTCAGCTCAAGGTGCTTGAAATTGATCAAACAACAGAGAAAGAGGCGGTATCTGTTCACTACGGTGATGTGACCGTCAATGCAATGCCGACCATTTTCAAAAAAATTCGATTATCAACCGGGGAAAATATCGGTTCCGGCCCAATTCACTTACCTGAAGAAGAGATTCATACGAGTGCTGCTTGGTTTGAATTACATGAAGCAGAGCGGACATTTGAAGAAAAAACACTTGAACAGCTCTTGCTCGGTATTGCCAATGTTCTTCAGCATATTGTTCCGGCGTTTGTCATGTGTGACCGTTCAGACATTCATGTCATTTCTCAAATAAAGGCAGCCCATACCGGGAAACCGACCGTATTTTTATATGATCATTACCCAGGTGGAATCGGTTTAAGTAAAGAGGTCCAGGCTCGCTTTGATGAAATTGCCCGTGCAGCCACTCAGCTGATTGAGCGATGCAGCTGCGAGAACGGCTGTCCATCTTGTATTGGCATGGAAATGAAAGAGATCGATGGAAAAAGCAGGATCATTCAATTGATGGCAGGATTTTAAGGGAAGGTGGAATAGACGTACTCATGTCATTAAAAGGAAAATTAAACAGAATGAAAAAACACCTGTCGCACAATCAGTCAGATGAAAAGCGTGGGGCAGTAAAAGAGGGGAAAACGCACACTGTGACGGCTGAAACCATTCCATTTCTAAAAGAGTGGGGGGAATTAGGTGCAGCTCCTTACTACTTTGAAGACTCTTTCTGCCTTATTCGGGAAGTGACCTATCCACTTGACCATCAGCATGGACGATATTCATTTGCAGAACTGCCGGAGATGGTGAGTGCATGGAACAAAAGTGAGATTCAGCATTCTCTTTCTGCAAAAGGCTACAAGCCTCACGAGCTATTTTTCTTCGATACAGAAACAACAGGACTGTCTGGCGGAACGGGAAATATGATTTTTCTGCTTGGGCATGCGAGAGTTTATTCAGATAAAGTAGTGGTAAAACAACATCTGCTCACGAATCCAGGAAATGAAGCGGCACTTTACAAAAGCTTTCTTAGTGAGGTGGATGTCGAATCACTTGTGACATATAATGGAAAATCATTTGACTGGCCTCAAGTCAAAACGAGGCATACATTATTACGCGATCAAATACCTGCTTTACCTGAATTTGGTCATTTTGACCTTCTGCATGGGTCAAGGAGATTGTGGAAACATAAATATGAGCGTATGGCTCTTTCGGTTGTAGAAAAAGAGGAACTGCACGTCAATCGAGAGGGAGATACACCGGGGTTCCTCGCACCAATGATCTATTTTCACTTTTTAAAGGAACAAAACCCGAAACTGATTGAAGGAATTTTGACTCACAATGAACTTGATGTCTTATCGTTAATCAGTCTCTACATTCATTTGTCTAAAAAAATCTTATCCAAAGATGCGGTGAAGGAAGACGATGAGAAATATGCATTAGCTAAATGGCATCTTGCTCACCGAGATGTGCAGGAAGCAACAAAGCACCTGCAAGAATTAACGGGAGCAGCGTTTGAGCATGCGGATCAAGCAGCTTATGATCTATCATTACAGTACAAGCGATTAAAACAATGGGATGAAGCGGCATGCATATGGAGGCGTCTATTTGAATCAAGTGATGTTCATGTAAGATTAAAAGCGGGTGTAGAGCTAGCAAAGTATGAAGAACACCGTCAAAAAGATCCAAAAGCAGCCCTTTCCATTACCCAAACATTGTTATCACAACCGTCTTTAAGTGAACGAGACATTGTGGAACTTGACAAGCGAGAAAAGCGGCTCTTAAGAAAAGCTGGGCAATGAAATTATTGCCTGGGAAAGCGCAAAAAATGACAACGTTCGGCTCTCGGCCGAAAATAAAAATTGTTTAGCACTTTTATTGTAGAAAAGTCACGAATCCTGTAAAATAACGTTAGATATTGAATGAGGAGCGTAGAGCATGTATAAGGGTCTTTTCTACTTGTTTTTTCTTGTTGTCATATTGGTCGCTTTTGTTTTTTCAAACTATAAAGATGTTTTTCTTGCAAACTTTTAAAATAGGTTAATGCATTAGTACATGTACACCTCTTGATTCATACATTGTTAATGTAAGAAAATCAAGGAGAGGGGAATGCTACATGTACCATCATCATCATTGCAATCCAAATGTTACACAGCCAATTGTACATCCAACGAATCACTGCTGTACGCATAGTGAGTCAACTACAATTGTGCCGCACATCCACCCGCAGCATGTAACAAATGTTCATCACCAAAATTTCCAACATGTTCACTACTTCCCGCATACGTTTTCTCAGGTGGACCCGGCAACACATCAACACTTTAACTGCGGTGGACCTTGCTGTAACAGATAAAGTGAAATGGGACTTCTATAAGTCCCTTTTTTTAAAAGCAGGTGAAAAAATGAAAATTATTGCTGTCACAGGGTACAAGCCATTTGAGCTTGGGATCTTCAAACAAGACGAGCCTGCACTTCAATACATAAAAGCGGAACTTCGGAAAAGGCTGACGGCACTCATTGAAGACGGGCTGGAATGGGTGCTCATTTCAGGTCAGTTAGGGGCAGAAATATGGACAGCTGAAGTGGTCTTTGAGCTTCAAGAGGAGTTTCCAGATTTAAAACTTGCTGTCATTACACCATTTTATGAACAGGAAGAGCGCTGGAATGAACAAAATAAAGAGCTGTATGAAGGCGTTCTTGCACAAGCTGATTTTGTAGAAAGTGTCACGCATAGACCGTATGAAAGTCCGGCACAATTTAAACAAAAGAACCGCTTTTTTATTGAAAAAACGGACGGCCTTCTCGTCTTATATGATCCCGAGCACGAAGGCTCGCCAAAATATATGATCAAAGAAGCTGAAACCTATACCGACTACCCAATAATGTATATCACAATGGATGATTTAAGAGCACAGGTTGAGGCGGAAGATCCGTTTTTTGACTAAAAGCAAGAGAAAATTTGACAACGTCACGTATTTCTGAAAAAATATACTATGAATTCACGATATGAGGTGAAAAAGATGCTTGCTGATAAAGTAAAGCTTTCTGCGAAAGAAATTTTAGAAAAAGAATTTAAAACAGGTGTCCGAGGGTATAAACAAGAAGAAGTCGATAAATTTCTAGATATGGTCATTAAAGACTATGAGACATTCCATCAAGAAATTGAAAAACTCCAACAAGAAAACCTTCACTTGTCAAAACAGCTTGAAGAAGCGGTTGAGCAAGGGAAAAGACAGCCTGCACAGTCCAATACAACAAACTTTGATATTTTAAAAAGACTATCTAATCTTGAGAAACACGTTTTCGGTAGCAAACTTTATGATTGAGTAATACCAAAAAAGCTTGTGTCAGATGACATTGTCGTTTATAATAACGCATGTTGATTAACGTTCGGGTAATCGCTGTAATGCTTTGACATTGCAGAGGAAAGTCCATGCTCGCACGGTGCTGAGATGCCCGTAGTGTTCGTGCCTGGCGAAAAAATAAGCCAGGGCAGCCTGGGAAAGGCTGACGGCAGGAAAAATGCCTACGTCCTTTTAGGATATGGCAAAGTATCCTTGAAAGTGCCACAGTGACGAAGTCTCACTAGAAATGGTGAGAGTGGAACGCGGTAAACCCCTCGAGCGAGAAACCCAAACTTGGTAGGGGAACTTTCTCAAAGGAACCAAACGGAGAGAAGGACAGAGAATTCTGTAGATAGATGATTACCACCTGAGTACGAGGCTTTTGCCGTTTGTAGTACGATGGAACAAAACATGGCTTACAGAACGTTATATCCGTTATCATAAACATGATGAAATCAAAGCTCTCCTATTTCTACATATGGAGAGCTTTTATCTTGATTAAGAAAAGAACGAGAAAACAGGTGATAAACAAATGAAAACCTATACACTCATCGCAACAGCGCCAATGGGAATTGAAGCGATTGTTGCAAAAGAAGTAAGAGACCTCGGGTATGAGTGCACTGTAGATAACGGAAAAGTTATTTTTCAAGGAGATGCGCTTGCCATCTGCCGTGCGAATCTATGGCTGCGTACAGCAGACCGAATCAAGGTCCAAGTTGCTGAATTTTCGGCTAGAACATTTGACGAGCTTTTTGAGCAGACAAAAGCCATTGACTGGGCTGCTTTTTTACCGAAAAATAGCACATTCCCTGTCATTGGTAAATCTGTTAAATCTCAGCTTGCCAGTGTGCCGGATTGTCAGCGCATCGTCAAAAAGGCTATCGCGCAAAAACTTAGATCGTCTTACAACATACAGTCTGAATGGCTAGAAGAGACAGGCCCTGAATACAAAATCGAGGTAGCGCTTTTAAAAGATAAAGTATTGCTGACGCTTGATACGTCTGGTGTGGGTCTTCATAAACGCGGATACCGTGCAGATCAAGGGGGCGCGCCGATTAAAGAAACCCTTGCAGCGGCGCTTGTCTTATTAACGAACTGGACACCTGACCGTCCGTTTGTCGATCCTTTTTGCGGATCAGGAACAATTGCTATTGAAGCAGCGATGATTGGACAAAACATTGCCCCTGGATTTAACCGTGAGTTCGCATCTGAATCATGGGAATGGATCGGTGAGGACGTTTGGAACAAAGCACGCCTTGAAGTAGAAGAAAAGGCGAATTATGATCAGCCGCTTCACATTATCGCGAGCGATATCGATCATCGTATGGTAGAGATTGCGAAACTGAACGCAGAAGAAGCTGGACTTAGTGAACTGATTCAATTTAAGCAAATGCAAGTGAAGGACTTTCAAACAAAAGAAGAGTATGGTGTGATTGTCGGAAATCCGCCTTACGGTGAACGTCTCAGCGATAAGCCAGCTGTGGAAAAAATGTATCAAGGCATGGGCGAAGCATTGAAAAATCTAGATACGTGGTCCATTTACATTTTAACGTCACATGAAAAATTCGAAGAGTGTTTCGGAAGAAAAGCGACGAAAAAGAGAAAACTGTTTAATGGATTTATTAAAACAGACTATTATCAATACTGGGGAAAACGCCGACCTAGAAGAGAAACAACTGAATCGTAACAAATGTCCACACCACGAGAAGGTGTGGATTTTTTATGCTAAAAAGGTATAAGTCGTCACGGGACGGAATAAACTGAACTTGATTTTAAAAAAAGAGGTGTCTTCATGATTCATTATGATCAATTTCAGTTAATTCAAAAAGCACTCGCTTCAACAGCCCGAGAAATAGAAGGGATTGAAACAGGACAATCTGCTAAACTTACGGCAGCCATCGAGAACTTAGCAATGGCTCAAAACTACATAGACCATTCAGAGCACGCATTTTTAATGAAGGAAAGCTACCAACATCGCCTGCGCTCTTAAAAAAAGATTGTCATACCCCAGCATAAATGGTACTATTGAATGTCTGAATGATTCAAAAGTTGGGGGTTGAAGCAGGTGACAGCGTCTCGTTTGCCTTTTTCATTAACAAAAGAACATAATTTTTACGAAGAACTGGGCAACTGGATTGGTGATGTGTTTTATGACATTTTGCCAGAAAAGGGCTTTGATCTTCGAGATGAACAAATATTCATGGCTTTTCAGTTAGAAAGAGCCTTTAAAGAAAAAAGTGTGATGTTTGCCGAAGCTGGGGTAGGCACAGGCAAAACAATCGTTTATCTTTTATTTGCGGTCACATATGCAAGATATACAGGGAAACCTGCGATCATTGCATGTGCAGATGAAACGTTAATTGAACAGCTGGTCAAACAAGAAGGTGATATCTATAAAATTGCCAATCACCTTGATATTCAAATAGATGCGAGATTAAGTAAATCGCATGATCAATATTTGTGCTTAAAGAAACTAGAGAAAACGATGCAACGTGAAGATGATGAGAAGTGGCTCGACATTTATGAATCGCTTCCTTCATTTGTTCATGAATCTCATGGGATGCAGACATTTTATCCGTACGGTGATCGAAAAGAGTATCCAGAATTAACAAATGATGAGTGGTCAAGAATTGGTTATGACTCTTTTCAGGACTGCTTAACGTGCGACATGCGGCACCGCTGTGGCTTGAATTTATCAAGAGACCATTACCGAAAAGCCACAGACCTCATCATTTGCTCTCATGACTTTTACATGGAGCATGTATGGACAAAGGAGTCACGTAAACGTGAAGGACAGCTGCCGCTCCTTCCTGAGCATAGCTCTGTTGTATTTGACGAAGGACATCTTCTTGAATTTGCAGCACAAAAAGCGCTAACATACCGAGTGAAGCAATCAACACTAGAGACGTTTTTGGAACGTCTTTTGCAAAATGATATTCGTGAAGAGTTTGCAGAACTTGTTGAAGATGCACTTGCAACAAACGATCAGTTCTTTTACCTCTTAAAAACGAATGCCAAAGAAATCAAAGGATCACACCGTCTTGAAATTGGTCGTGTAGATGAGGTGAAGCGTTCAGCAAGTGAATTATGTGATTTGCTTGAGAAGATTGGAGAAGCGCTCGTATTTGAATCAGAGATGTACACAATTGATCAATATGAATTGTCTGTTGTGGAAGAGTACATTGAACAGATGGCGTATTCTCTGTCGCTTTATCAGAAAAATGCCATTAGCTGGCTGGAGAAGCAAGAATTAGATACAACCTTTGTCGTCATGCCAAAAACGGTAGCAGAAGTGCTTGGTGAAAAGGTATTTTCGCAAAAAATCCCTTATATTTTCTCATCTGCTACGTTGTCTGAAAACCAATCATTTGATTATTTAGCTGAAAGCCTTGGGATCAAAGATTACTTATCTATGAGTGTGGCTTCGCCGTATGATTATGAGGAGCAAATGCAAATGTATTTCCACGGAATTCAGCAGCCAATGACAGAGTCAGATGTAAAAGGTCAGCACGTGCTGGCTCAGGTAAAAGAAAATTGCGGTCGATCTCTTATTTTATTCCCTTCATTTGATGAACTGCATGTATTTAGAAAGCAGCTCGATGCATCAAATGAATCACTGCCTTTCCATGTGTATTTTGAAGGAGACGAGGAGATCAGTACCATTGTTCAAAAGTTCCAAGCGGATGAAACATCTGTGTTATGTTCCGTTCACTTGTGGGAAGGGCTGGATATTCCAGGACAGTCTCTAACAAATGTGGTTATTTGGGGACTTCCATATCCACCGCATGACCCAGTATTTGAAGCAAAACGGAATGAAGCGAAAGATGCATTTACTGAAGTGGACCTTCCATACATGCTGCTTCGTCTAAGGCAGGGCATTGGGAGACTGATTCGGACAAGCCAAGATGCTGGCAGCATTCATATTTACTTTGGCAGTCAGAAAGATATTGAGCTACAAAGTAAAATTGAATCCGTTCTGCCAGTAAAGCCAGTGATCTCTTAATGATAGAAAACCATTCAATAAGAGGAGGATACGATCAGCGTATCCTCCTTTTTCATTGACAAAAGAACATTTATTGAAGTAGCCTTGAAACGTACATACATATTTTATTGATTGGGGGAACGAACGCATGAGTCTTGAATCAAAAGAGAAAGCGTTTTATCAATTACTAGGAAAAATCGCCCATTATACAGAGGCGCTTCATTTACTTTATTGGGACTCTCGAACACAAGCGCCTAAAAAAAGCGCTGATTTCAGAGCAGAAACCATCGGTCAATTATCCAGCGATATCTTTAATATGAAGACTTCTGATGAAATGAGAGATCTTCTTGATGCATTAAATAAAGAGAAAGAAAAGCTGTCAAAAGACACGCAGAAGGCACTCGAATTATCGCAAAAAGAATATGATGAAAACAGCAAAATTCCAAAAGAAGAATTTAAAGAATACTCCATTCTACAATCAAAAGCAGAACATGTTTGGGTAGAAGCAAGGGAGAAATCAGATTTTTCACTCTTTGCACCCTATTTAAAACAGCTGATTGATTTTAACAAGCGTTTCATTCAATACTGGGGCGTGAAAAAAACACCATATGATGTGCTTCTCAATAATTATGAGCCGGATATGACGGTTGAACAACTCGATCAAAAATTCGGTGCACTTCGAGACGCCATCGTTCCTCTCGTGAAAAAAATTGAAGCTTCGCCAAATAAACCGGATACTTCGTTTTTATCGAAAAGCTTCCCGATCGACAAACAAAAAGAGCTGAGTCTCTTTTTCTTAAAAGAGTTAGGGTATGATTTTGACGCAGGACGACTTGATACAACGGTTCATCCTTTTGCTGTGACATTAAGCAGAGGGGATGTACGTGTGACGACGCGTTATGATGAGCACGATTTTCGCATGGCGATCTTTGGTACCATTCACGAATGCGGCCACGCCATTTATGAACAAAATATTGATGAGGCACTGAGCGGAACGCTCTTATGTGACGGCACATCAATGGGTATTCATGAATCACAGTCTCTTTTCTTCGAGAACTTTATCGGTAGACATGAAGATTTCTGGAAAACGTATTATCAAAAGCTGCAAGAGGCATCTCCTGAACAATTTAAAGATGTCACTTTAGAAGAATTTGTGCATGCGGTGAATGAATCGAAGCCGACTTACATTCGAATTGAAGCAGATGAACTCACGTATCCGCTTCACATTATTATTCGCTATGAAATTGAAAAAGCCATTTTCAATGAAGAAGTAGCCGTTGAAGATCTGCCAGCGTTATGGAATGAAAAATACCAAGCATATCTTGGCATTACGCCGCCTAACGATGCGCTTGGTATTTTGCAGGATGTTCACTGGTCTGATGGTAGTTTTGGTTATTTCCCTTCATATGCACTTGGTTATATGTATGCGGCGCAATTAAAGCAGCAAATGATCAAAGATTTACCGAATTTTGATGAACTGATTCAAAATGGGTCTTTTGCACCGATAAAAGAATGGCTAACTGAACATGTCCATCAGCATGGAAAACGGAAAAAGCCATCTGAAATCATTCAAGACGCAACTGGTGAAGAATTAAATGTTCAATACTTAATTGATTATTTAACAGATAAGTACACGAAACTATATTTATCATAAATGAAAGGCACCCTTTAATCAAAAGGGTGCTTTTTTGCTGGTTGAATATTCTAAAAACGAACGTTTAAAGCTTAATGATTATTTAAGTTCGGTATTTTTCTAGAAAAGTGCTTTCCAAGCGTCTGAAATCTTGTTATAATTTGAACACTATAACACTCATATAATCGCGTGATAATGGCACGCAAGTTTCTACCGGACACCGATACCGTCCGACTATGAGTGAGCAAAATGAAACAGCTTTTGTATGAGCTGAAGATCCCGTGGATCGTTTTCGCATTGCTTGCTCCTTAATGGACAGCAATGCTTTTTTTATGCAAAAAAATGAAAGTTGCTAATATGCTGGGAGGAAGAATGATGGAATTGTTACGTCAAAAGATCGAGAACGAAGGAATCGTTCTGTCAAATCAAGTGCTAAAGGTAGATGCTTTTTTAAATCATCAAATTGACCCTGTGTTAATGCATGAGATCGGTCAAGAGTTTGCTAGATTATTTAAGCATGATGGAATTACTAAAATTATCACAATCGAATCTTCTGGTATTGCACCTGCTGTCATGGCTGGACTTGCCCTTCATGTGCCAGTTGTTTTTGCCCGAAAGCGGCAATCACTGACTTTAACGGATAACCTTTTGACAGCAAGTGTGTATTCTTTTACCAAAAAAGTAGAAAGTACGATTGCTGTCTCTAACACGCACCTTAGTGAGGATGATTGTGTGTTAATTATCGACGACTTTTTAGCAAATGGAGAAGCCGCTAAGGGACTAGCTGCCATCGCAAAGCAAGCGAAAGCAAAAGTAGCTGGTTTTGGAATTGTTATCGAGAAATCATTCCAGCCTGGAAGAAAAGAACTTGTGCAAATGGGCTATAGAGTCGAGTCACTCGCACGTATCGAATCGCTCGAGGAAGGAAAAGTCACGTTTGTACGCGAGGTACAATCATGAGTGCCGCTAAAAAAGCCAAAACCCTTTCGCTAGGGATACAGCATGTACTGGCGATGTATGCAGGTGCGGTTCTTGTCCCGCTCATTGTAGGAGATGCGCTTGGGCTCACGCCAGCCCAGCTGACGTACTTAATTTCGGCGGATATTTTCATGTGCGGTGCCGCCACACTGCTTCAAGTATGGAAAAACCGCTTTTTTGGCATCGGTTTGCCTGTTGTACTAGGCTGTACATTTACTGCGGTATCTCCTATGATTGCGATTGGCTCTAAATATGGAATTTCGTCTATATATGGAAGTATTATCGCCGCAGGGTGTATTGTCATTGCTCTTTCATTTTTCTTTGGGAAGCTTGTGAAATTCTTCCCGCCCGTTGTCACAGGTTCCGTCGTCACGATCATTGGAATTACCTTAATTCCGGTCGCCATGAACAATATGGCAGGTGGTGAAGGAAGTGCAGACTATGGTTCTTTTGAGAATCTTGGACTTGCTTTTCTTGTATTGTTTATCATTGTCCTTCTCTATCGATTTACAAAGGGATTCATGAAAGCTATTGCCATCTTAATCGGCATTCTACTCGGGACAGCAGTTGCTGCTTTCTTAGGGGAGGTGGAGACAGCAGAAGTGGCGAATGCACAAGTTTTCCGCATCATTGAGCCTTTTTACTTTGGGGTGCCTACTTTTGAATTTGCACCAATCATGACAATGACATTAGTTGCCATTGTGTCATTAGTCGAATCAACGGGTGTATACTTTGCGCTCGGAGATTTAACGAATCGTTCATTAAAAGAGAAGGATTTAGCAAAGGGATATCGTGCAGAGGGAATTGCCGTCTTATTAGGCGGTATCTTCAACGCTTTTCCATACACAGCCTACTCCCAAAACGTTGGATTGATCCAATTAACAGGTGTGAAGAAAAATCAGGTCATTGTGGTGACAGGTGTATTATTAATGGTATTTGGCCTTTTTCCTAAAATCGCGGCATTTACAACGATTATTCCAAAATCCGTTCTAGGCGGTGCAATGGTCGCCATGTTTGGGATGGTCATTGCGTACGGGATTAAAATGCTCTCACGCGTCGATTTTGCCAAACAGGAAAACTTACTCATTGTCGCATGCTCAGTTGGCATCGGGCTCGGAGTAACGGTTGTGCCGCAAATGTTTGAGCATTTGCCAGAATCGATTAAATTGTTAACAAGTAACGGAATTGTCGCCGGAAGCTTTACCGCTATTTTGCTTCATATTATTTATCACATGATTCCTTTTAAAAAAGAAACAGAGAAGGAGCTAATGGAAGAACCTAAGCAATCTGTTATGTAATCACTTCTCTTTGGAGAGCTGAAAGCCCGCATCCTTTGGATACGGGCTTATTGTGATTAGCGCTATTAATGTTGTACCGGCGGCATTGTTTCGTTAATGACTGCAAATGTATAGCCCCTTGCTTTTAGTTGTGTAATCAGGCTATCTAAATAGTTCGTGGTAGAGGGTTGATCATGCATTAAAATCACTTTTGGTTCCCATGGTTTATTTTTCTCAAACATTTGCAGTTGATTCAATACCTCTTGAACATATTGTGAGTTTTTATATCTCCAGTCAAGGCTATCAATCGTCCAATCCCAGTAAATAAAGCCATATTGGTTTAAGCGTACTTTTTGATCATATGTTAAATTTGGAACACTGCCATAAGGTGTTCTCACAAGACGGGTGTAAACGCCTGTAACAGAAGCAAGAATGAGCTGAGCTTCTCTCATTTCATTTGCGGGAGACTCACTGTTTTGATAAAAGCGGTTTATATCATGCGTCATGCCATGAAGCCCTAATTGATGTCCTTCTTGATAAAGTCTTTTCACAGCTGCTGGGTGAGCTTGGATTTGCGGTCCAAGCATGAAGAATGTCGCCTTCACTTGATGTGCTTTTAAGACATTTAACAGCTGATTTGATGTAGCAGAAGGGCCATCATCAAATGTTAAAAAGATCGTTTTATTCGTTGTCTGTTGGTTTGGATTGGTCTTAAATTGTTGATCCAATGTTTTTGTAGAATGATCTTTTGCTTTCAGACTGATACTTGTGTCTCGGAAGTCACTGCTAGTAACAATTTTTGCTTGCTCATTTGTCGCCTGCAAATGGGTTTTAGACATATCCCAGATAAAAAAGAGAAACAGTGTAAGAAGCACTAAACCAATTATCTTCGAGAGAAATATCGTGTTGTAGGGTGTTTGTTTTTTGGACACCTTTTTCATGACAATCACTCCAATCAATTAAATTTTGTGCCGAATCATGTAGTAGATTCTGTCTTTTTTCACTGTTTTTCATGGTGCTCATATTGATTAAGTATACAGGAAAAAAACACCTTTTTATATATAATCATCAAATAAATTAGCATTTTATGGTTATTTATTTGTGTTGATCAGAAAAAAGGTGATCCATCCATGTTTAAATGAAATAATTCTGAATATGATCGAAACGTTGATATTTATACGCTAAGATAGCAACAGATTTAACCATTAATGCGAAGTGAAAGTAGATTCCGTATGAAAGTGTTGTAAAATGACGATTTCATTGAAAAAAAGGATGCTCATGTGGATATTGGAGATAGAGGCTATCAATCGCGAAATACATAGAGAAAAGCTCTTACCGTACAAAATGTTGAAGGGATGTTTGTTCTTTAGATATAAAACTAAGATGAGAGTGAATTGTTAAGAATCGTATTGAATGACATCAACCAAGAAATAGATCTAAACGAATAGGATGATTATTGAAATCTGTCTGCTCTCTCCATATGGGACTTATGATAAAGTTGGTTTATTAACATTCTCCAAATGGGTGTTAAAAGGTGGGATAAGTAAATGTTAGGATTACCAAGAGGGGAAGTTTTTTTAGTACCTTGGTCTATGGAGTGGAAAAACGAATATGAAAAAGAAAAGCGCCAGATAATAGCTGATATTGGTCAATACACAATCAATGTACATCATATTGGAAGTACGGCAGTAAAAGGTTTAAGCGCTAAGCCAATTATTGATATTGCAATTGAAATAGAACATTTTTTTGATGGAGAAAAATGTGTAATAGCGTTGGAAGGACTCGGTTACTCATATAAAGGAACAAACGTATTACCTGAAAGACACTACTTTAATAAAGGAGAACCACGAACACATCAAATCCATATGTACCAAAGACATAATAAGTATTTACTTGAACAGTTAAATTTCAGAGATTACTTGAGAAATAATGAGCAAGCTAGAAGTGAGTACCAACAGCTTAAACTTAAATTATCAAGATTACATGGAAATGACAAACACAAATACGCTCATGAAAAAACTGATTTTATTAAGTCAATCCTTGAAAAGGTTTAGGTGAGGGTTTGCTATTTAGATGTTCATAAGAGAGGTCATTCACAGAGGAACTCCCAATTAACGGAGTTCTTTTTTTTCATTAAATCACCATTATTTTTGAACATAAATTGCATAAAAAAAAGCAGGTTCGCTTGGCTTGGAACGAACCTGTGAAGGAGGAAAACTACATCATGTTTTCACCTATATTATCCAATATTTATCAATTGTCGTCAAGACAAAAAGTTAGACGGAGGAAAATATTTTGACTGAATTGTGTCGTTTTGGCATGTATATCCTTTTTTTGATTGGGGATATTAACCGAAAAAAGAGGTGAAACCGATGGCATACATTCTTTCAGTTGGAACAAGTCTGCCAAAACATCATGTGGATCAGCAAGCAGCTGCTCAATTTGCAAGGTCTCAATTTAAACGATCGTTTAAAGATATTGATCGGCTATTAAAAGCTTTTAATAATGGCGAAATAGAGAGTAGGCAGTTTGTACAGCCTATTGATTGGTATCAAGAACATCACTCTTTTGAAGAGAAAAATAATCTCTATATTGAAAAAGCATTGGCACATGCGAAAGAAGCCGTTTTTCACTGTCTTCATGAAACAGCGTTCCTTACAAAGCCAGTTCCTTTTGATGAGATTGATGCTTTGTTTTTCATCTCCAGTACAGGGTTATCAACACCAAGTCTTGATGCAAAGCTGATGAATGTTCTTCCATTTTCTCCTTATACGAAACGAGTGCCAATTTGGGGGTTAGGATGCGGGGGCGGGGCGGCAGGCTTATCTCGAGCTTATGAATACATCAGGGCGTATCCAGAAGCGAAAGTGCTCGTTGTTGCCTGCGAGCTTTGCAGCCTCACTTTTCAGCCGCAAGATCAATCAAAAAGCAATTTAATTGGAACCTCGCTGTTCGGTGATGGGACTGCGGCCGTTCTTTTAACTGGAGAAAAGGCTGCCTTTAAGTATACGCGGTTAAAAACAGTACCTAAAGTGCTTGGCACGCAGTCAGTGACCATGAAAGATTCTGAGGATGTGATGGGATGGGATTTTACCGCCGACGGATTTCGGGTCATCTTCTCACGTGACATTCCGTCCATCATTTCTGGATGGTTAAAAGAGCAAGTGGATCAATTTTTACATCAGCTAGGGTTTTCAACAGAGGATGTATCCGTTTTTCTTGCTCACCCTGGAGGAAAAAAAGTGATTGATGCCTATCTTGAAAGCTTATCTTTACAAGAGCATCAGCTATTTTCTTCAAAAGAGGTTCTGAAACAGCATGGGAATATGTCCTCTGCCACCGTTTTATATGTGATAAAGCATTTTCTTGAACATCAGTCACTAGATGCAGGACAGGTGGGGCTTTGCGGAGCACTTGGTCCAGGCTTTTCGTCAGAATTATTGCTCATGAAATGGAAGGGGCTTTCGTGATGATTTTCTGGATAGTGATTGGCATTTTCATTTGTCAGCGCCTCATTGAAGTGCTTGTGGCGAAAAGAAATGAAAAGAAGGTGAAGGCGATCGGAGCGATTGAATTTGGTGCAAGCCATTATCCTTATATGGTCGCTATGCATGCAGCTTTTTTCCTCTCGCTTATTGGAGAGACATGGTTGCTGCATCGTCAACCGTCTCGTTTTTTCCTATTGCTGCTTGTGTTTCTGCTTGCTACCCAGGTGATTCGGTACTGGGCACTATGTTCACTTGGGACGTATTGGAATACAAAAATCTTAGTCGTTCCAAATGCGATGATTGTGAAAAAGGGGCCGTATCGCTGGTTAAAGCACCCTAACTATGTGGTGGTGGCGATTGAACTGATGTTCATTCCGCTGCTATTTAACGCATTTATTACTGCCATTTTGTTTACGTGTTTAAATGGATGGATGATGATGGTCAGAATACAAACAGAAGAAAAAGCACTGAATCAGTATTTACTAAATTAATATTGAAAATCATTATCAATTGTGCTACACTTTCATTAATGATAAACATTCTCAATCATGAAGGATGGACGGTGATCACATGACAATGATTTTCTTACTCGGTACGGTCTGTGTATACAGTTTATTGATTGGCTTCGTATTAAAAGGTGTTTCAAAAAAATCTGCTTCCTGATTGCAGTCCATTGCGACTGATCGGGCAGCAGATTTTTTTATTTCCTCAGATGAGAAGAAAAATCTCTTTATTTTGTGTAAAATGGTACACATACATAACTGACTTTTCTAAAAACAAAGGGGTTTATCGTCATGAAAGACTTGTCTATTCGAGATTCGCTCGTTCAAACTACAGGTGCTTTATATCAAAGCCTTCTGAAAAGGGATGATCACGAGCGCGCAGCCAAACTTGCATCTATTATGAAAAAGGAAGCTGAAGAAGAAATATATATCGCATTTACCGGCCACTATTCTGCTGGTAAGTCATCACTAGTGAATCATCTTCTTCATGATCACATCCTGCCCACAAGCCCAATTCCAACGAGTGCAAACTTGGTTGTTGTCAGGAAAGGGGTCAGTGAAGTTCAGCTCCATACGTCTGATGGACGTTTTGCAAAAATGAGCGGTTCTTATGATAAAGAAGCGGTGCAGCGTTTTTGTAAAGATGGGGAACAAATTGAGATGGTGGAAATTAGTGGTGATTATAGTGGACTTGAAGAAAAAGTGGCACTCATTGATACGCCGGGAATTGATTCAACGGATCATGCGCACTTTTTATCCGTTGCTTCTATTCTTCATCAAGCGGATGCTCTTTTTTATGTCGTTCATTATAACCATGTCCATTCTGAAGAAAACATTCGCTTCATTCGCTCGATTAAGGAGAAAGTGCCCAATCTTTATTTCATCGTCAATCAAGTGGATCGGCATGATGAACAAGAGACAACTTTTGAAAACTACAAAAAACAAGTCGTTGAGATGCTTTTAAAAGAAGGCATTGAAGAAGAACATCTATATTTTACTTCTGTGACGGATGAGGCACACCCAAAAAACGAAATGATCCGTTTAGTGAAGAAACTACAAGAATTACAAACCATGCCTAAAGCATCACTTCGAGCCTATACAGAGCAGAAAATCGAACATGTTTTAAAAGAACATATAGACTCGTTAAAAGAAGAACTGCATGAAGAGGACCTTGACGCGCAGCTTCAAGAAAAAAGGAATGAAGTGAAAGAACTAGAAGAGAAACGCCGATTTATTGAAAATGGTGCAAAGCAGGTAGAAGATGAAGTGTCTTCTGAAGTAGAGAACATCTTAAAAAATGCAAACCTCACGCCATTTAAGATGCGAGAGCTTGCAAGTGACTATATCGAATCGAAAGCACCTGGCTTTAAAGTGGGTTTACTTTTTGCCAAAAATAAAACCGAGCAGGAAAAGGAAAAGCGGGCAAATGATTTCTTAGCAGATGTAAAAAAGAGAATGAAAGCGGAAGTTGACTGGCACATTGCAGAGCTCCTTAAGAAAGCAATAAAACAGCATCAGCTTGGGGAAGCGTTATTAGACAAAGCCATGGCATTTGAGACACCTATTGAAGAATCCTTGCTTGAAAAGGTCATTCACCAAGGGGCAACTTTTTCTAACGAATATGTTCTTCAATATGCGAAAGATGCTGGTGAAGCATTGAAAAGACAGGCGAAACAGCAAGCGCTTCAATTGATTGAACAGATGATTGAAACCTTGAAAGACCAGCTCCGGAATGAACAAGAGAAGCAAGAGGAAAAATGGAAACAAGCGAAACAAGAGCTTCAGAGCCTTGAGGGGTACAACGAAAAAAATGAAAAAATAAGACTAGATATTCAGCATATATGGGATATTTGGCAAAACGGAACGGATGAACATATCCCGGGTGACTGGTTTTATGCGAAAAAGCAATGGATGCAGCACGACCAGCTGGAGAAGAATCACGCATCAATTCATGCTGAAGAGAGCGATCTAGCTGCTGACCGGACAGAGCGCAATCATTACCGTCAATCGCAGCATTTAACGACAGCACAATCGATTGCACAATTTAAAGAGCTTTCCCGCATTTTATCGCCTTTAGATATTCTAAAGTCTCAAAGAGATTCCTTTGAAAAACGAACAGAACGGCTACAGGCAAAAGAATTTACACTCGCATTATTTGGCGCTTTTAGTTCTGGAAAATCTTCTTTTGCCAATGCGCTTGTTGGACGGAAGGTGTTACCATCATCTCCTACGCCAACAACTGCAACAATTAACAAACTGACACGACCTACGGAAGATCATCCTCATGAAAGTGTCAAAGTGGTGTTTAAAACCAAGCAGGACATTCTAGAGGAACTCGATCAGATTCTTGGATTTTCGATCTCAACAGAAAAAGGAGATTCGTTTAAGGCAAAGCTGGAAAGAGTGCTGAAAAAACGGCAGCTCGAACAGGATCACCGAATCATTGTAGAACATTTTCTACAAGCCTATGCCAAGTTTCATGATGACATTGACAACCAAACCAATTTACATGTCACACTTCAAGAATTAAAGCCTTATGTAGCGGAAGAATCTGTTTCTTGTGTGGTGAAGGAAGTGACGGTGTATTTAAGTACACCTCTGACAGATAAAGGGCTGACGATTGTCGATACACCAGGTGCAAGCAGTATGAATAAGCGTCATACAGAAATCGCCTTCCAGTATATGAAGGATGCAGACGCCCTTCTTTATTTAACGTATTATCAGCATTCTTTCTCAAAAGCTGATCGCTCATTTTTACGGAAGCTTGGACTCGTAAAAGATTCCTTTAGCATGGATAAAATGTTCTTTATCATCAATGCAGCTGATTTGGCTAAGGATCAAGCAGAGCTTGAAACCGTATTTGACTATGTACGAAGCGAGCTCACAAAAGAAGGCATCCGCAATCCAAACCTGCATCATGTGTCTAGTAAGGAAGAGATCGAAGGGAAAGAGCCGACATCTTATAATCAATATGCAACACTGAGAAAACAGCTCGACTATTTTATTGAGGAAGAATTAACGAAAGATGCCATTGAACTTTTGCATTTTGAAGCTAGTACATTATGTACAACGGTCGATAGACTACGTGCGACCTTGCATCAATCAAAAGATGAGAAAGAAGCTGAAAAGAAAAACATCAAGACATCCTATGAAGCCATTCTCGAAAAAATGCAAGATGTGAAACGGTCTAAGCTAGTGACCGAAAGCGTAAAAAAAGACGTGCATGAACAGCTCTATCATATTGTACAGCGGCTTTCATTATTTGCGAATGATCTGTTAAAGTCGGCCTTTTATCCTGGCATATCTCAAGGGAACTTTGGTCAGCAGTTAAAAAAGGCACTTGAGAAAGCGTTAAAGGAGTATGAATTTGAATTTGTGCAGGAGCTCAAGGCGCTTGATATCCGAATGGAATCGTTTATCCACCATTATTTCCAAGAGGAGTGGGAAAAAGGGATGCAGGCTGCATGTGCGGAAGATCCTTACTTTTCTCTCAGCCTGTCAGCCCCTGAGGAGAAAAACGGTGAGCTAAAACAAATTGAAGTCGAAGCAGAGATTGCACCATTTGAGCCGCTTTTAAAGAAACAAAAATCAGCGAAAGCCTTTTTTGAGCAAAATGAAAAGGCTACGTTTATTGAAGCCATTCGAGATGTTCTACATCAAATGACAACACGTTGGGCAGATAACGAAAAAGAAGAGTTGCTGAGCAGATATGAAAAGCTAGTGAAGACCTATACGGAAAGGTACGAACAAGATGCTCTACAACAGCTCAATGAGCAAAAACAGACATTTATGACGAGCCTTACAACAGATGCTGAAAAACAGGCGATCATTGAACAAGTTTATGAACAAACAAATGAATGGAAGAACCAGTTGAAAACGATATGATTCATGATAGACTATATAAAAAAGAAAGCAGCTGATAGACGATGACGAGCGTACACGAAGAAATTTCTGCACATTCACAGAAACAACATGCCCATATCCAATCTTTTCTTGCACTTGAACAAAAAAGAGAGCAGGCGATTGAATCGGCTGTGAAAAAATGTGAACACAATGAACCATTTTCAACAGATGAGATCAATGCCATTACGTCTAAAATGAATGAGCTTGCCCGAGGCGGAATTGTTCCGCTTCGTAAACATGTCACGATTGAGATGGTGGAGGAATACACCCAGCGTAAACAGAAGTAAAGAGTAACTTTCTCATTTTTGGTCATCTTAACAAATGAACCAGAAAGGGGAATGATCATGGCAAAAAAGCAAAACGTAAAGCAGCAGGAGGAGCGCATGCCGAAGGAAAAAGACATGCCATCCTACGCAGAAGCGGAAACGAAAAAAATGCAATATGGTAAAAAGTAATCGGGCTGCCTCTTCTTTATCAAAAAGAAGAAGGCGCCTTTTTTATGTTCGTTTCGATGTTCTATGATAGAATAGGAGTATTGTTTATAAAAAGGGAGTTTAGATGAATGAATAAACACGTATTACTTGTAGATGGAATGGCACTTCTTTTTAGGTCGTTTTATGCGACGGCTGTCCATCGCAATTTTATGATAAATGATCGTGGTGTGCCGACAAATGGAGTGAATGGTTATTTGAAGCATTTGTTAACAGCTGTCCAAACATTTGAGCCGACTCATATCGTATGCTGCTGGGATATGGGGAGCCAGACATACCGGAACGAATTGTTTCAAGATTATAAAGCCAATCGAGGCGAGGCGCCTGTTGAGCTTATCCCGCAGTTTGATTTAGCAAAAGAGGCGACAGAAGAACTGGGGATCATGAACATTGGTGTGAAAGGTTTTGAAGCAGATGATTGTATTGGAACGCTTGCATCAATCTATCAAAACGAAGCACATGTGACTGTCTTAACAGGAGATAAAGATTTGCTGCAGATCTTGAATGAACAAGTGACCGTGGCTTTAATGCAAAAAGGCATCGGGAATTATAAGCATTATACAAAAGCCCTTTTTGAAGAGGAAATGGGCATTTCTCCAAAGGCGCTGATTGATATGAAAGCGCTGATGGGTGATACTAGCGATAATTACCCTGGTGTAAAAGGAATCGGCGAAAAAACAGCATTGAAATTTATTCAAACGTATGAAACGATTGATCGACTGTTAGAAAATGTTCATGCATTAACGGCAGCTCAGCAAAAGAAAATGCAAGCAGGTTTAGAAGATCTGAAGCTTTCTCGTATACTGGCAGAAATTAAATGTGATGTACCACTCAGCTGTCCGATTGATCAAACAAAAATGAACATCAATCCAGAGCGGGCAGCGGCAATGCTTTGCTTGCATCAAATTAAAGGGATCGAACCAATGGTTAACCGCTTAAGTCAATTAGGAATCAGTTAAGGTTGTTCTTACGCAGAAAAGAAACAAAGGGCTACATGTATTAGCCCTTTGTGTTGCTTTTTTTCGCCTTATTTTCTAATTGCGATATTGGCTGTTTATCTTTTGTCTGCGCATCACCTTGAGGAGTCGTTCCGTTTGTGACACGGCCTCTGTTCTCTTTATCCAATTCGTATCACCTCACACATTAGCATAACCAAAAGAAAAGCGATTCATCCTTTTGAAAGGTGAATCGCTTTTCTAGCGAGCTGATCAGCCACTTGATTTTCCTTGCTCGGAATCCACTTAATGAAAAATAAATCAAATTCGCTTTGAAGCTGCAGCATTTCTTCGATAAAATGACGAAAAGATGGATTTTTAGCAAAGCCTGCATTGGCTGCACGATCCACTACTTGTGAATCTGTGCGGAATGAAACGGTCCGTAATCCTTTTTCTACGCATATTTTCATGCCTTCAATGAGCGCAGAAAACTCTGCTTCATGATTGCTCATGATGCCAAGAGGAATGGAGAAAGACTCAGCTTTTCCGTCATATTTCAAGAAAATGCCGATGCCAGATGGACCTGGGTTTCCGGCACTAGCACCGTCAATATATATTTCAGCTGGCAATTTATTTCCCCCTTTCATCAATCGGAACCATTTTTTTCGCCGCATAGGCATAAGGTGTGCCAATGGCAGCGACGATAAATTTAATCACATAAGTCGTGATGAAAATTTCGATCCATATATGGAATGGGTAGGTCCCAAGAAAGGCAATGGTTGTGAAAACGAGTGTATCAAGTAGCTGGCTAATCATTGTACTCCCCGCATTTCGCAGCCAGAGCGCACCATCTGAAGGAAATATCCGGCGAATAAACGAATATACATAAACATCTAACATTTGACTGATGATATAAGCAGCAAGACTACCAAGAGCAACCCTTGGCATAAAGCCAAATATCGTTTCTAATGATGATTGTGAAATGTCAGATGGAGCGGGATGGAAAAGCAAAGCCTCCTGCATGACAACAGTTAATGTTAAAAGGGTGGCAAAGCCAATCCAGACAGCTTTTTTCGCTTCGGTTTGTCCATATTTTTCATTGAGGACGTCCGTTGCAAAGAACACACTGCCGTATAAAATGTTGCCAAGTGTTGCCGTTAAGCCAAATAATTCAACGGTTTTGACCACTTGTAAATTGGCAGCAACTGTTGCAAAACCAATCCAGACGAAAAGCCCCATCTTGCCAAATCCTTTATAAAATAGAAGAACAATGATAAAATTAATGATCGCAAATAAGATCCAAATACCTTCATTAAACAAGTGACATGAACTTCCTTTCTAAATGTAAAATGTAACTTTTTGATTATAGCATAACGAACGTTTACCTTAAAAGTATGGGAAGGCGATGTGATCAATGAAACTAAGAGCGCACTATACAATGAAAGTGAAATCGATTGGGTCCATTGCTTTTTTCCAAGAAGATTGGATGGAGCTCAAAGAGGCCTTGCTTTTAGCAAAACATATAGACAAAAAAGAACCGCAGTCACTTCTATCATTTGAAGATGAAAAGGGTGCGATGTGGTCGACGAAAGAACTTGAAAAGCTAAACGAAGAACTTAGGCTTGAACCCGATCAGCTTCAGGTCTATTTTGATGCGAGTTTTCGCAAAGAAACAGGTGATGCTGGGCTTGGAATTGTCGTGTATTATCAGCTCGGACAGGATGCATACCGGTTAAGGAAGAATCAGCCTTTTCAGAGCACCACGAACAATGAGGCAGAGTATGCGGCTTTATTTGAAGCGGTAAAAGCTTTAAAAGAACTGGGAGCCAGCAGAAACTCTGTTACGATTAGAGGAGATTCTCTTGTTGTGATGAATCAGCTCAAAGGGGAATGGCCTTGTTATGATGATATACATAACAAATGGCTCGACCGAATTGAGGCTGCGATCAAAGAGCTGAAGCTCACGCCAACATATGAAGTCATCGATCGTAAACAAAATGCAGAAGCAGATCAGCTTGCCAGACAGATACTTGCAGACGTCCCTATCGAAAGTAAGTTGAAATTAGAAGCAGACGGAGCTGAATAAAGTGGATAAAAAAACAGCAGTAAAAGAATTAACAGATCTTCAAGACACGTATTGTTCAGATTGTTTGATTAAGAAGCACTTTCGTAAAGAATTTGGTAAAAAATACGCGCACTCCTTTTGTATTCAGCAATGCACGGTAGGAGAGAAGATCAAACAATACGGGAATGAATTACTAAAAAAATAAGCGTACACTCCGGTTTTCCCCTAGATGTATCATACGCTCACGAAAAAAAACGAATAGAATGTGTAAAAAAAGAACATATTCTGAAAAATGAGCCGATATAACTATAGAAAGTTTTGGTTGAGTTACTTTTTGACTAAGTGACGGATAATAGAGGAAAAGGGGAAGGCCGGCATGGATAATAAGGATTTTGAAACGGTATTACATCGGACATTTCAAGAGGTGTACAGTGATCTAGAGCAACTGGTAGATGTTGCAAAGAAGGGAAGACCTTTTCTCGAAAAAGATATCTCTGAAATTGAACAAAGATTAAAGCAAAATATTTTAGCGATTGAAATTCAGCTGAAAATCAAATAAGAGAGGCATACGCCTCTCTTTATTTTGTCGTTTCATCATTGATTGAGTTGATTAGATTTTTGTTACGTTTGCAGCTTGAGGTCCACGATTACCTTCAACGATTTCAAAAGAAACTTCTTGTCCTTCTTCTAGAGATTTGTAACCGTCACCTTCGATAGCTGTGAAGTGAACGAATACATCGTCTCCGCCTTCAACTTCAATGAAGCCGAAACCTTTTTCATTATTGAACCATTTTACTTTACCGTTTTGCATATTGCTTTTTCCTCCTAGTACTGTAGCACACCTTTTGGCATACTAAAAAAAATTTTTCATCACCTAACGACTTAAGAAGTTGTTAAATGATGGTTCCACTATACACCATCAAAAGTAAAGCGTCAAGCGGGCAAGCCAAATTTTGAGCAGAATGTTTGATTTTTTTGTTTTTTTAGTGAATGACATTTATCTATAAAACGTCCTAATCTCATGAAACCTAACGTATAACTTGTCCGTATATAGTAAAAATACAGAAAGAGGTGCGTCATGAATCGTTACACAATTGAGGAGTTTGTTCAGAATACGCAGCAAGAAGACAAAGGGGAAGGGGTCTTTGAACTTGAAACACCAAGATTGTTAGAAATTAATTTAACGGATACCATTTGGGCAAAAACAGGCTCCATGGTTTCATATCGCGGGAAAATAAAGTTTGAACGTGAAGGTGTGTTTGAACACGGTGTGTCAAAGATGTTCAAAAAAATGTTATCAGGAGAAGGAACTTCTTTGATGAAGGCCACAGGTGATGGGAAATTATATGTAGCAGACCAAGGGAAAAAAATTTCGATTCTTCGATTGGCTCAAGGGGAGTCTATTTTCGTTAATGGAAACGACTTGCTCGCATTTGAACCGTCTGTTCGGTGGGATATTAAATTAATGAAAAAGGTGTCTGGCATGCTTGCAGGCGGATTATTTAATGTCAAACTTGAAGGACCAGGTCTTGTGGCAATCACAAGTCATTACGAACCGCTGACGCTGATTGTTCAGCCAGGTGATTCTGTTTATACAGATCCGAATGCGACGGTCGCATGGTCAGGAGATTTGCAGACTGAATTTGTGACAGATGTATCGTTCAAAACGTTTATTGGCAGGGGAAGCGGAGAGTCCATTCAAATGAAGTTTAGCGGAAGTGGCTTTGTTGTTGTTCAGCCGTTTGAAGAAGTATATACAACGAATGGAAATCAAGGTTAAAAGAAAAAAGGTGTCCGTCAATGACGGACACCTTTTTATGATAATGCTTGAGCATACGATTTGTTGCTCATGATCAGATCTGATTGTTCGACGATATCTTCTAAAATGGTTTGAGAAGACTGTTTTAAGTGTAATTTTTTGATGTTTTGTTTCATGGATTCTAATTTTTCTTCGTCTTGAAGCAAGTTGGTGACAGATTCTAAAATGTCTTCGTGTCTGTTGATGACAATGGCAGCGCCATAATCTTCAAAGAAAAGAGCATTTTCTTTTTCTTGTCCTGGAACAGGTTTGTAAAGAATAACTGGGACACCAATTGCTGTTGCTTCTGTTAATGTAATCCCGCCCGGTTTTGTAATCATACAGTCCGTTACTCTGAACAATTCATCAATTTGTTCCACATATCCAAGCGCCTTCAATTGATTTGGGTGTGCTTGTTCAAGTTCGCTAAGCGATTGCTTCAGCGCTGCATTCTTACCGCACACAACAACAATTTGTACTTCACTGTCAAGAAGTAGTGCTTCACACAGTTCCTTCACATTTTTTAGTACACCATGGGCACCCGCCATAATGAGAAGGACTTTTTTGTCTGATGATAATCCATATTTTTTATAGATGATCGATTTAGGCACGTCTACTTCAAATTGTGGTCTAATCGGAATGCCTGTTACCTTGACATCGCTTGGATGTGTGCCGATTTCTACTAGCTTTTGTTTCACATAATCGGTTGCAACATAGTATCGGTCAATGTTTTCATGTACCCAAATTTTATGAAGACAAAAGTCTGTCATCACATTAAATGTTGGAATGACTTTACCTGTTTTGTTTCGGTATTCAGGTACAACAATCATCGGGAATGTAATGATGATGATATCCGGATTGTGTAATTGAATTAATTCATCAAGACGCTTATTTCCCATCTTTAAATAAATGTTAAATTTGCGTTTATTGTAAATTTTATCTACACCGTAATAAAACAAGCGATAAAATTGTTTCCCAATGGAGAAGCTCTTTAAATATAAATATTGAGTCACTTCAGACACAATGGGATTTGATTCTTGATACAAATTAGAAACTATCACATGTTCAAACCCTTGGGATTTGCATTCATCATACAGTGTTTTTGCAACCTGCATATGTCCATTTCCATAATTTGCGGTCAAGATTAATATTTTTTTATTGGTATTCAAGAATATTCACCTCAAATGTAATCAACAACAACAAAACTTCGTACGAAAACTATAAATCTCATAGGTCTACATATACATAAAGATAACATATAAACAGCGAGAGCATATCATTCGTTACGAAAGAATTAAACTAATTTTAAAAAACAAACAGACTAAATTGATAATGGAAGACAGAGCCATTTGTATTTTAACACATTTTAAGCATTTATCATCAGACTACAGTCTATTTTATTCCCACACATATGGTGTTTCTTGATAAACATAGTAATTAAGCCAATTCATAAACAGCAAAGTAGCATGGGCTTTCCAGCGGTTCACTGGAACTAATGTGTCTCCATCTTCTATGAAATAGTGGACGGGTTTTTTGACTGTATCATGTTTCAACAAATCTCTTTCATATTCCTGCTTCAATGTATCTGTATCGTATTCAGGATGTCCAGTTAAAAATACTTGTTTATCATCATCTGAAACAATTAAACAAACACCAGCTTCCTCAGACGTGCTCAATACTTTTAGATTCGGCGTGTTTTTTAATTGTTCTGTATTAATATCTGTATGCCTAGAATGTGGGACATAGTATACTTCATCGAAACCTCTTACTAATCTTTCTTTTTTCTCTTTGACAAGATGCTCAAAAACACCGAATTTTTTCTCTGGAAGCTTGATTTTTTCAATGCCATAATGATGATAAAGACCAGCCTGTGCCCCCCAGCATATATGGAGAGTAGACGTCACATTCGTTTTACTCCAGTCCAAAATGTCCTGCAGTTCTTTCCAATAGGAAACTTCTTCGAAAGCTAAATGCTCAATTGGTGCACCTGTAATGATCATGCCATCAAATTTTTTATGGCGAATCGAGTCAAAGGTCGTATAAAATTCATCTAGATGCTCTCTCGATGTATTCTTCGGTGTATGTGTACTTGGAATCAAAAATGTAAAATACACTTGCAAAGGAGAATTTCCGAGCATTCTCAGCAGCTGCGTTTCAGTTTGTATTTTTTTTGGCATTAAATTTAAGATCACGATATTCAAAGGACGGATATCTTGTTTGAATGCCCTTGTCTCATCCATGACGAAAATATTTTCGCTCTCTAGTATTTGTTTTGCCGGCAGATGAACTGGTATGTTAATAGGCAACTCGCCACCCCCTGAACCAAAGCTAATTTCACTTCATTATAGGAACTTTCTGGCGATATTTCAATGTTTCAATTATGTTACAATGAAAAATAGAGCAAAAAAGAAAGCTGTTTCTGTCAAAAAAGGAGGCCATTAATCATGATCACAAAGCATTTATCAGATATTGACATTGCCCAAAAGGCAAAGCTGAGACCCATTCAAGACATCGCAGCAAAATTACAAATACATGACGAAGAATTAGAATGCTATGGTTTCACAAAAGCGAAAATATCTTTGACTATTTTTGACCGTTTAAAGGAACAAAAAGAAGGAAATGTGATTCTTGTGACTTCGATCAACCCAACGCCAGCAGGTGAGGGGAAGTCCACCGTAACAGTTGGCCTCGGTCAAGCCTTCGAGAAAATTGGGAAAAAAGCGATTATTGCCATGCGTGAACCTTCACTAGGTCCCACAATGGGTATTAAAGGCGGTGCAGCTGGCGGCGGATATTCACAGGTGTTGCCTATGGAAGAAATCAATCTTCATTTCACAGGGGATTTTCATGCGATTACATCTGCACATAACGCTTTAGCTGCTTTTATTGATAATCATATCCATCACGGAAATGAGCTTGGGATCGACGCACGCCGAATTGTATGGAAACGAGTGTTAGATTTAAACGATCGTGCTCTAAGACAAGTGGTCGTAGGACTTGGCGGTCAATTAAATGGGTACCCTAGAGAAGATGGATTTGATATTACGGTTGCATCCGAAATGATGGCCATCCTCTGTTTAGCAGACGACTTAAACGATCTAAAAAAACGTCTTTCTTCTATTGTTGTTGCCTACAATCAAGAAGGTGAACCGGTCACAGTTGGAAATCTAGGATATGAAGGCGTATTGACCTTGCTTTTAAAAGATGCGCTGAAACCAAACCTTGTTCAAACGATTGAAGGAACTCCAGCCCTTGTTCATGGTGGTCCTTTTGCCAATATTGCACATGGATGCAATAGTTTAATTGCCACAAAAATGGCGGCAAAACTAGCAGATTACGTCGTAACAGAAGCGGGATTTGGTGCAGACCTCGGCGCGGAAAAATTTCTTCACATCAAAACAAGAGCCGGTGATTTTAAACCAGGCGCTGTTGTCATTGTAGCAACTGTCAGGGCGCTAAAAATGCATGGCGGAATGCAGAAAACAGAGCTCAAGGAAGCAAATGCACAGGCTGTATTAGAAGGTATACATAATTTAGAGAAGCATATTGAAACAGTGCAAGCCTTCGGTCTACCATATATCGTTGCAGTGAACCGTTTTATTACCGATACAAAAGAAGAAATTCAAGCAATAGAAAACTGGTGCGAAACGAATGGACATCCAGTCAAAGCGGTCAATGTATGGGAAGAAGGGGGAGCTGGCGGCGTAGCACTTGCCGAAGAGCTCACGACACTCATTGAAAAGAATGAAAACAGCTTTTCTTATTTATATGAGGAGCAAGATTCCATTGAAGAAAAGTTGTCAAAAGTCGCCAAAGTGGTTTATGGTGCAGACGGCGTCAACCTTACATCAAAAGCAAGAAAGCAGCTAGCTGCAATTGAGAAAAATGGCTGGGCCCATTTGCCGGTTTGTATGGCAAAAACGCAATATTCACTATCGGATGATCCGGCTTTAATCGGCAGACCAAAAGGCTTCACCGTTACGATTCGAGAGTTAAAACCATCTGTAGGAGCAGGTTTTATCGTTGCACTAACAGGAAGCATTCTGACCATGCCAGGTCTCCCTAAAAAACCTGCGGCACTTGAGATGGATTTATTAGAAGACGGCAGTGTGACTGGACTCTTTTAGCAGAAAGCATAAAAAGCGATTTTCTAAAAGAAGCATGTTACGATAGGAAAAAGTGAATCCTAGGAGGCTATGAGATGTCAATTTATGATATTCAGGTCAAGACCATTAACGGTCAGGAAAAATCAATGGCAGATTACAAAGGGAAAGTACTGATCATCGTGAACACAGCGAGCAAATGTGGACTGACCCCTCAATTTAAACAATTACAAGAGTTATACGATCAATATCATGAAAAGGGCCTTGAAATTTTAGGATTTCCGTGCAATCAATTTATGAATCAAGAGCCAGAAGGGGAAGAAGCAATTCAAGAATTCTGTTCGTTAAACTATGGTGTGACCTTCCCGATGTTTGCAAAAGTAGATGTCAATGGTGACAATGCGCATCCGCTTTTCAAATACTTAACGAGTCATGCGAAAGGTGTGCTTGGTACAAAAACGGTGAAATGGAATTTTACAAAATTTATCGTTGACCAAAACGGAGAAGTGACTGAACGATTTTCTCCTAAAACACCACCGAAAGAATTAGAAAGCTCCATTATCGCTCTTTTGGAGAAATAAGCATGAATTTGAGTAAGCAGCAAGAACAATTGGAGGCAGCTGCCTCCTTTGTTTCAAAACAGCTAAAGAATGAACCGACTGGACACGATGAAGCTCATATCAATCGTGTGCGCCAGCTTGCCGTCCATATTGCACAACAGGAGGGCGGGTCGCTTTTTGTCATTGAAATGGCAGCGATTATCCATGATGTCATTGATGACAAGCTGTCTAGTGAATGGAAGCTTTCACCGCATGATCTCAAGCAGCAGCTCCTTTTGTGGGAAGTGGACACGCAAGATATTCGCTATATCATGGATATCATTACAACGATGTCTTTTCGTCACCGGCATATGCAGCATAAGCCAGTGACATTAGAAGGGACCATTGTTCAAGATGCAGATCGGCTAGATGCGATAGGTGCAACTGGGATTGCAAGGGTGTTTACATATGCAGGTGCAAAAGGGGAGCCTCACTATACAGAGGGTGCTCACCAAGGCACAGTACTTTTGCATATGCAAGAAAAGCTGCTTCAATTAAAAGACTTGATGAACACACGTGCTGGAAAGCAGCTGGCTCATGAGCGGCATGAGTTTATGTGTCTATTTATTAAGACATGGAAAGAAGAATGCGGCCTTACAGATGAGTAGGGTCTTTATGTGTGTAAGGAGGATGTATAGATGAAAATAACTGCCATAGAACCAACGCCAAGCCCGAATACAATGAAAGTCATTTTGACAGAAGCGCTTGCAGGCGGTAAAAGCAATAACTACAAAAAAGATCAAAAAGACGAAGCGCCAGAGATGATCAAGCGCATTTTAACCATTGAAGGTGTAAAAGGTGTTTACCATGTAGCCGATTTCTTAGCGGTTGAGCGCAATGCGAAATTTGACTGGCAAGGTATTTTACAGCAAGTCAGAGAAGCCTTTGGACAAGAAACAGAAGGTCTTCAGGGAGAATCGCAGTCAGGTGATGACACATTTGGAGAAGTCAAAGTGTTTGTTCAAATGTTTAATGGGATTCCGATGCAGGTGAAGCTGACAGACGGTGAAAGAGAAGAACGATTTGGAATGCCTGAACGTTTCCAGGCAGCGATTTTAAAGCTAAGAAGCAGTTCAGATAATGTTGTATTTGAACGTGTGTGGAAAGAACATGGCGTACGTTTTGGAGAATTTGCTGATATTGGTCAAGAAGTCACAGAAGAGCTGCAAGCTGCATATGACGACGAGCGTTTATCCCGTTTAACAGAGGCAGTGAAAGAAGGTCAAGAGGCTGTAGATAAACAAGTGAACCGAAAAGCATATGATGTGACAGAAGAGATGCTGGGCGATGAAGATTGGAAGAAACGTTTTGCTCATTTAGAGCAAATGCAGCCAGAGAAAAAAGATATACCTGTTTTAATGAAAGCGATGGAGGACCCAAAAACATCGATTCGCAGACAAGCTGTTGTGAATGCTGGCATGATTGAAGATCCAGACATTTTGCCTATTTTGTATAAAGGGCTTGAAGATAAAACAGTGACGGTTAGAAGAACTGCTGGAGATTGTATTTCAGATCTTGGTGATTCTAGTGCGATTGAAGCGATGATCCAAGCCTTAAAGGACCCAAGTAAGCTTGTCCGCTGGCGTGCGGCCATGTTCCTTTATGAAGAAGGTGACGAAACAGCACTAGAAGCTTTAAAAGAAGCGGAGCAGGACCCTGAATTTGAAGTCAGTCTTCAAGTGAAAATGGCCATCGAACGAATTGAGCACGGAGAAGAAGCAAAAGGCTCTGTGTGGAAGCAAATGACAGAAAGTAGAAAAAATGCATCAGAATCATAAGAAAGACGAGCAGGCTGCCAATAAAAGGCAGCTTGTTTTCTGAAAATGGCTTTTTTATTGGCAGAAAAATTTTTTTAGAAAAATTATTTTGAATATTGTTGAAATATGAGAAAAAACTCTATATAGTAGTACCAATATAGAATATTGGAGGTCAGATTTTATGACACAATCCTTGCTGAGCACTTGCTTCAGCAGAGAAATCAGTCACTATCTATTATAGGTGGCTAAATAAACAGAAAATTTGTAAAATAAAATGAACTCAAAATCATACAGTCAACAAGACTAGTAGTATAGGAGGCTTTTTAAACAGATGGCAGAACTTCGCAGTAATATGATTAAACAAGGAATTGACAGAGCACCTCACCGAAGCTTACTAAGAGCAGCTGGGGTAAAAGATGAGGATTTTGGCAAGCCGTTTATTGCCGTATGTAATTCCTATATTGATATTGTCCCAGGGCATGTCCATCTTCAGGAATTCGGAAAAATTGTGAAAGAAGCCATTCGTGAAGCTGGCGGTGTTCCATTTGAATTTAATACAATCGGTGTAGATGATGGTATTGCGATGGGGCATATTGGGATGAGATATTCATTGCCAAGCCGTGAAATCATTGCTGATTCAGTAGAGACCGTGGTGTCTGCACACTGGTTTGATGGCATGGTTTGTATTCCTAACTGTGATAAAATCACGCCAGGTATGATGATGGCTGCCATGCGTGTGAATATCCCAACTGTATTTGTCAGTGGTGGACCGATGGAAGCTGGGAGAACAAGTGATGGCAGAAAAATTTCTCTTTCTTCTGTCTTTGAAGGCGTAGGCGCATACCAATCAGGGAAAATTAATGAAGAGGAATTAAATGAATTAGAGCAATTTGGCTGTCCAACATGCGGATCTTGCTCTGGTATGTTTACAGCCAACTCAATGAACTGTCTAGCAGAGGCGCTTGGGATTGCTCTTCCTGGAAATGGAACCATTCTGGCGACTTCACCAGAACGAAGAGAATTTGCGAAGAAGTCAGCAAAACAATTGATGGAGCTAATCAAAAAAGACATTAAACCACGTGATATTGTCACGGAAAAAGCGATTGATAACGCATTTGCTTTAGATATGGCACTTGGTGGTTCAACCAATACAGTTCTTCATACATTGGCGATTGCAAACGAAGCAGGCGTTGAATATTCACTTGAGCGTATCAATGAAGTCGCAGAACGTGTGCCGCATTTATCGAAACTTGCTCCAGCTTCAGATGTATATATTGAAGATTTACATGAAGCTGGCGGAGTGACCGCTGCACTAAATGAATTGTCCAAAAAAGAGGGGGCTCTTCATTTAGATACCATGACCGTCACAGCGAAAACGTTAGGCGAGAACATTGCAGGTCATGAAGTAAAAGATTATAACGTCATTTATCCAATTGACAAGCCATTTACTGAAAAGGGCGGCTTAGCCGTTTTATTTGGAAACCTTGCGCCAGATGGAGCAATCATTAAAACAGGCGGTGTACAAGACGGCATCACACGTCATGAAGGACCTGCGATCGTATTTGAATCCCAAGAGGAAGCACTTGAAGGAATTATTAATCGAAAAGTAGAAGCAGGACATGTTGTCATTATTCGTTATGAGGGACCTAAAGGCGGTCCAGGTATGCCTGAAATGCTAGCACCAACTTCACAAATTGTTGGAATGGGACTTGGTCCAAAGGTTGCTTTAATTACAGACGGACGATTCTCCGGTGCTTCTCGCGGATTGTCTATTGGACACGTTTCTCCAGAGGCAGCAGAAGGCGGCCCGCTTGCCTTTGTTGAAAATGGTGATCATGTCGTTGTTGATATCGAAAAACGCATTTTAAGCGTAGATGTCCCGGAAGAAGAATGGGAAAAAAGAAAAGCAAACTGGAAAGGCTTTGAGCCAAAAGTAAAAACAGGTTACCTTGCCAGATACTCAAAACTTGTGACATCAGCCAATACAGGCGGAATCATGAAAATTTAATGTGAAATTGATCATTTGAAAATTGGCTCTCTCTATAGTATCCTTTATTCACAACATAAGGATTATAGAGGGGGCTTTTTTATGTCAATGGCATATGAAGAATATATGCGTCAGCTCGTCGTACCAATGCGCCAAGAACTGACAAGTGCAGGGTTTCAAGAATTGACGACTGAAGAAGAAGTAGAAAAAACGATGCAGGAAGCAGAAGGAACAACATTTGTTGTCGTCAATTCCGTATGCGGATGTGCTGCCGGTTTAGCACGCCCTGCTGCTACTCAAGCTGTCATGAAAGCAGAAAAAGCACCAGATCGAATGGTGACGGTCTTTGCTGGTCAGGACCGGGAAGCAACGGCTAAAATGAGAGAATACTTCACAGGTGAGGAGCCATCTTCTCCATCTATGGCACTTTTAAAAGGAAATGAACTCGTTCATTTTATCCCGCGTGACGAAATTGAAGGTCATGAAATGGAAGATATTATGAAGAACGTCTTATCTGCATTTGAAAAACATTGCTAATACAAATGTTGAAATGTCCTGTGATCCATCAGGGCATTTTTTCTTGATTATGATGGAGGAACGTCATGCTCATTACAACAAGCTTTAGAGCAAATGAACAAACAATTGAAACGGCAAAGGCCCTTGCAAAGGACTTGCATGGTGAGTATATCGAGCGGCGCAAACAATCTGTCAAACAGCTTGCGATCAAGCGGGGGGATGTACTCGTTGTTGGGAAAGAACGATTTGAATGGTATCAGCCAAATGGTGAAAAGTTCTTTTTCCATCCAAGCTCAGCGATGTTTAGGGTGAAGCGGGTCCTTCGTGGTGAAAAAGATCCATTAATAGAAGCAGCACAATTAAAGCCGGGCGATTCCTTTTTAGATTGTACGCTTGGGTTAGGATCAGATGCGATTACCGCAAGCTGCGCTACAGGCGCCAATGGAAAAGTGACCGGTATTGAAAAAAATCCGGTGACGGCATTGCTTGTTCGAGAAGGACTCAGCACATGGGAAACGGGTGTGAGAGAGGCAGACGAAGCGATGAAACGGATATCTGTCATCAGCGGGGATAGTATTGAGCAGTTAAAGAAGCTCCCTGATCGATCCTATGATATCGTCTATTTCGACCCAATGTTTGAAGAAACCATACAAGAGTCTGCTAGTATGATGCCGCTTCGTCATGCAGCTGAGCATCATTTTGACCATGAAACCGCTGTGAAAGAAGCAATGAGAGTGGCTAGAAAAAGAGTGGTTTTAAAAGATCATTGGAAAAGCACACGATTTACCACTGATTCCTATCAATTTCAGGTGATCAAACGTAAAACCGCCCAATTCCATTACGGATATATCTCAATAGAAGAAGACAAATCAACAAAACTTTAATCACTCTTAACAATTAAAAAAGCCCTATTTCAGGGCTTTTAATCGGTGATCTCCATATAGACAAAATAAAATAACGTCAGCAAGGAAGCTGTGATGAAAAACCCTTCAAGCATATCCATTCCTCCCAAATTTTAGTCGTCGTTACTGTCATTGTAAACGTTTTATCATGAAAAAGAAAGTCTCAACTCAATGACCAAATTGAATGACTGAAAATTCATTATATGCTAGAATAGCAGTATGATAACTTATGGAAGGAATTAGATATCATGAAAATGTGGATGAGAAAAACGCTTGTTGCACTCTTTACGATTGCGACTTTTGGTTTAATCTCTCCTCCATCGGCTTTGATGACAGACAAGCCATCTGAACTTTCTTCATCTGATAAAGCACCTTATACAGCAGTTTATGATACATCAGATGATACGCGCAGCTGGGAATTATCGCAAGAAGACAACAAAGAGCGGGTAGACCCCTTTGAGCAATATAAGCAAGAGGTTCTATCAAGTGCAGAAAACCAATCCTTTCTCAAATTTGGTCGTAAAATCACACCTGTCATTGAGGACGAGTATAGAGAAGAGATTCAACCAAAAATTGAACAAGTGTTAACCGACTTTTTAACAAATTTCAAAGATGACGAAAAATTTCAAGATGTTGTTTTAACTGATCAACCTTCAAGCGGAAATGGGGAAAAAATCTTCCACATTTATAATAGAAAGACTGGAGAAGATTTGCTTCGTTTTCATGTCAGGAGAGATCAGCCGCCTCACAGCGGATATTGGTTTAATTTTCACTACCATACAGCAGAAGATGGATTCCAGACGCATCATGAACTCGGTAATATTTACTGGGATAAAAACACCCCGCCGAGCTGGATGAGCCACTAGAAGGAGATGTCATGCCAATTGAAAAAGTATACAATGAACGAAATGGTTCGCATTACAAAACAGATGTTAAACGAGCGTGGAGTGAAAATAGAAGATATTGCACACATTGTGCTGAAACTCCAAGAGAAATACAACCCAAATCTTCCACTTAGTGTCTGCATTGAAAATGTTGAAAAAGTGCTGAATAAAAGGGAAATTGTCCACGCAGTTTTGACAGGACTTGCGCTTGATCAGCTGGCAGAAAAAAAGCTTTTGCCAGAACCTTTGCAGCATTTAGTTGAAACAGATGAACCGCTATATGGAATTGATGAGATTATTCCGCTTTCCATTGTCAATGTATATGGATCAATCGGTTTGACCAACTTCGGTTATCTAGACAAAGAGAAATTTGGTATTATTAGAGAATTAGATGAAGGTCGTCCTGGTGAAGTACACACCTTCCTTGATGACCTTGTCGCTGCGCTTGCCGCCGCCGCCGCAAGTCGCATAGCTCACTCTCACCAAGATATTAAGGACGAAGAGCAGGATCGAGTGAATCAAGCATAAAAAGAAAAACATGTCTGCTCATCTTGCAGACATGTTTTTTTGGTTTCAATTGGTTTCAACAAAAGCAGAAATAAGGTAAACTACAACAAGAACATAAATAAAGGATGAAAAAAATGAAACAATACAAAGAGTTATGCCGTCATGTATTACAGCACGGGGATGAAAAAGGTGACAGAACAGGAACAGGCACTATCAGCACGTTCGGTTACCAAATGAGATTTGATTTACAGGAAGGGTTTCCTTTATTAACAACAAAGAAATTACACCTGAAATCAATCATTCATGAGTTACTGTGGTTTTTAAAAGGTGATACAAATGTCAAATATCTTCAAGAAAATGGTGTCCGTATTTGGAATGAATGGGCAGATGAAAATGGAGAGCTAGGGCGTGTGTATGGTGCGCAGTGGAGATCATGGGCGAGCGGAGACGGAGAGACAGTAGATCAGATCAGCAGACTGATCCATGATATTGAGAATCATCCTAATTCGAGAAGATTGATTGTCAGTGCGTGGAATCCAGGAGAGATTGATCAGATGGCGCTGCCTCCTTGTCATTGCTTGTTTCAATTTTACGTATCAAACGGTAAATTATCGTGCCAGCTCTATCAACGTTCGGCAGATATCTTTTTAGGTGTGCCTTTTAATATTGCTTCGTATGCACTACTAACGATGATGATTGCCAAAGTGACAAACCTTGAGCCAGGAGAGTTTATTCATACGCTAGGAGATGCTCATATTTATCAAAATCATCTTCCGCAGGTCAAAATGCAGTTAGAGCGTGAGGAGCGCACACTTCCGCAGCTTCGCATCACTAGAGATGTCAAAAGTATTTTTGATTTTACGTTTGATGATTTTGTGCTTGAGAACTATGATCCACATCCGCATATTAAAGGAGAAGTCAGTGTATGATTTCCATGATAGTGGCGACAGGAAAAGACAGAGTCATTGGCAAAGATAATCAAATGCCTTGGCATTTACCCGCTGATTTAGCGTATTTTAAAAAAGTCACAAGTGGTCATACCATTGTCATGGGTAGAAAAACGTTTGAATCAATTGGACGAGCACTGCCTAACCGCCGGAATATCGTGTTGACCACAAGTTCTTCTTTTCAAGCTGAAGGATGCGAGGTAGTCCATTCAATCGATGATATTTTAACCATTGCGAAGACCGAGGAAGAATTATTGATCATTGGCGGGTCTAAGCTGTATGAGGAAATGATGCCATACGCAGATCGTCTATATATCACGCACATTCATCATTCATTTGAAGGCGACCGTTTCTTCCCTTATTACGATGAAGATCATTGGACGGTTGTATCACGTGAAAAAGGCCATCGTGACGAAAAAAACCCCTACAATTATGAATTTGTCGTCTATGACAGAAAAGAAGGATAAGTGAGTAGGAGGAGTACGGTTGTTTCGTTATTGGTTTTTAACGATTTATGTTGTTGTATCCTTTTTTAAAAGTATAAGGCATTTGTATGATCATGAATTAACGGATCCACGCATTTCCTATACGAAACGAATGCATCTCATCCATGAGCATGCAAAAAGGTTTGCCAGAGGGTGTATTGATCAATCAGGATCGGTCATGACCATTCATCAGCAAAAAAGGCTGCCAGATGGCCCTGTTATTTATGTCACAGAAGCACATCATCCAGTGACGACGACATTGCTGATTGGTCACTTAGAGAAGCCATTTGCTTTTATGGCAAAACCGCATCTGTTTCGCTATCCCATCTTAAAACAATGGTTGAAGAAGATGGCGGTGATCAAGCAGAATCAATCTGATGAGGCGTTATTAGAAGAAGCAAGAGAAAGAGTTCTATCTGGCCAGAGTCTGTTGCTTTCTGAACAGTATCGTGTCATGGCAGAAACGCTTGCTGAAGAGTGTAACTGCCCACTTGTTCCGGTTGAAACAAGCGGCACAGACCGTCTTTTAACAGGGAAGATCGTCAAAAGACTTCGTCCAGTTAATGTCGATATCCATATAAAAGCACCGGTCAAGATGAGTGATTACGCACAAAAGCGTGCATAGAAAAAACCAGCATCCGAATGTGGATGCTGGTTTTTTAATCATGCTGGGATGTTGACGCAATAAAATAGAATGCAGAAGAACATGGATGCACTTCCACCGAGAACAAAGCTGTGCCAAATCGCATGATGATAGGGAATTTTCCGCCAAATATAAAAGATCGTTCCGACTGAATACAAAATACCGCCTAATAGTAAGAGGCTGAATCCAGCTCCTGTTAATTGAATGTACAGAGGTTTAATTGCGATGATAATCATCCAGCCCATTAATAAATAAACAAGGGTGGATACAATGATAAACCGTTTGACGAAAAAGATCTTAAAGACGATACCGCCTGCAGCGAGCGCCCATACGATTGCAAGAAGAGTATAGCCAAGTGCGCCTTTTAATGGGCCAAGCAAAAATGGCGTATATGTACCAGCAATCAATACATAAATCGCAGAGTGGTCAAGGATTTCAAATACATCTTTTGTTTTTTTGTGCCGAATGCTATGAAGCAAAGTAGAGCTTAAATAAAGCAGCAGCATCGACGCGCCAAATATCGAAAAGCTAATAATGTCAGTGACAGTGCCGTATTGAACAGCGAATAAAACGAGAAAAACAATGGCGGGAATGGATAAAATGACGCCAATGCCATGTGTAATCGCGTTGGCAATTTCTTCTTTTACAGTAAACAATGGATGTCCTCCTTTATTGAACCGGTATATAACCATCAAGCGACTTCAGAAATGAGAGACCTTCAAGTGTAATCTTCGTTCCAGCTCTGCCTTTCCCTTTTGTCACATAGGCTTTTTTCTCAAGATCATCTAATCGACTCCTGACTTGCTGAGGGGTCAGCGGGATGTCGCCTTGTTTGCTTAACTCAGACAAGATACGTCTGCTGGCTGCTTCTCCTTTTTCATTTAGAGACTTAATGGCTTCGAGTAAGAAAACAAATTCTTGTTTCTCCATAAGCGTGAGCTGGTGTTCTTCTTTTTTTCCTTTACCAGCTGTTTGTTGAGGTAATAATACAAAAGGTGGCAAGTGATGCAAGAAAACTGTTTGCCCTTCGAGAATTGCGGCTGCATAATGAACGATATTTTTGAGCTCCTGGACATTCCCTTCAAACGAATATTGCTGTAAGACTTCCCACACACTTGAGTCGATGTCAGGCGTCATGTTCAGTTCCTGAAAGAAAGAAGCGGTTAAAATAGGAATATCTGTTTTTCGATCTTCTAAGGGCGGGAGAGGGATATGAAGCACATTGAGCCGATAAAACAGCTCAGGTAAAAAACTGGACGAAACGCTCATCGCCTCTAATGATAAAGACGAAGAAGCAATGATTTTTGTTGCAGGAGAAACTTCGAGAAAACGAATGACCTGATGCTGCATAGGAATACTAAGTGCGCTGACTTCGTCTAAATAAATCAAATGATTTGCCGTATGAGTAAATGCTTCCTGCAAAGTCTCTTCATCTACAATGGGGCAGTAGATATGTTTCATCGAAGCCTGCGCAGCAAATGAATGGGCCATTTCTTGTGCAAAGCGTGATTTGCCTGTTCCAATTTCTCCTGTGATCAACACAGGCTGATCGTTTTTCGTGAATTGTTTTGCCAAATGAATGGCGTGTTTTATATCTTGGTGTTCTCCATATATATTAGCAAACGGATGTGTGGTCATCGAGCGATTCCTTTCTTTTGGTTCTAATTGGTTTTATTATAACACCCAATTAGAACAAATGTATAGAAAAACGAAAAAGTTCATGAAATTTATCTCCGATCCATGATCTATTGGTTTATTTTTTGAATATTCATGTTATAATGACAAATTAAATAAGGTTAAAGAGAAAGGATCTTGTACATGAAACCGTTGCTCAAAGAAAACACGCTAATTCAAGTGAAAGACATCTTAAAAGCCCATCAAAATTTGAAGGATGTAGTGATTCATACACCACTTCAAAAAAATGAGCGACTTTCTGAACGATATGAATGTAATGTCTACTTAAAAAGAGAGGACCTGCAAGTTGTTCGTTCTTTTAAATTAAGAGGCGCTTTTAATAAAATGAGCCAGTTGCCAAAAGAAAAACTAGAAAACGGCATTGTTTGTGCCAGTGCAGGAAATCACGCACAAGGCGTTGCCTATTCTTGCAAATATTTAGGTATCCACGGGAAAATCTTTATGCCTGCTACCACACCAAGGCAAAAAGTATCTCAAGTGGAGCTTTTCGGAAAAGAATATGTTGACATTATCTTAACCGGAGATACCTTTGATGATTCGTATCATGAAGCAGTCAAATGCGGAGATAAGGAAAAGCGGGAATTTATCCATCCATTTGATGATTTAGATGTCATGGCAGGACAAGGAACAACTGCTGTAGAAATATTAAATGATATCGAAGTGGAGCCTCACTTTTTATTTGCAAGTGTTGGGGGCGGAGGTTTGTTATCTGGCGTTGGCACGTATATGAAAAATATCGCACCAGAAACAGAAATTATTGCAGTCGAGCCGCTTGGTGCCGCCTCACTTCATGCTTCCCACGAGAAAGGGGAGGTTGTCACACTTGATTCAATAGATAAGTTTGTAGATGGAGCAGCGGTTCAGCGGATTGGCGAAAAGACGTTTACGTCGCTTCAGTCTGTTGTCGATAAGATTAGTCTTGTACCAGAAGGAAAAGTATGTACAACCATTTTAGAGCTGTATAATCAATGTGCAATTGTAGCTGAGCCAGCGGGTGCGTTACCGATCGCGGCTTTAGATGCACATCGTGAGGAGATTAAAGGGAAAAATGTCGTTTGTATTGTCAGCGGAGGCAATAATGACATTGGCCGAATGCAAGAAATCAAGGAACGCTCCATGATTTATGAAGGACTCCAGCATTATTTCATCGTTAATTTTCCGCAAAGAGCAGGTGCTCTCAGGGAATTTTTGGATGAAGTGTTAGGGCCAAATGATGATATCTCACGCTTTGAATATACGAAAAAAAATAACCGAAGCAAAGGACCTGCGCTTGTTGGGATCGAATTGAAAGAAAGAGATGACTATGCAGCGCTGATTGACCGAATGAATAAAAAAGGCTTCCACTATGTTGAAGTGAATAAAGATCAAGATTTATTCCACCTATTTATTTAGGCTTAACAGATAATTGGAAAAGAGGATTGATCGTTTGTGCTGCTCAAAACAATATGTTTTAGACGGATGGATGGAGCTCAGATCAAGGTAACAGAAGTCCCTGTTTTAAAGGGAGATGAATCCTATGGTTTCATGCTCACCTTTAGACTTGAAGCTTTCTTGAAAAAAGTCTATGTATCTAAGGGAAAGAGGCATGTGTACTCTTTCAGGGAGGATGTGAAACGTAACGTCAAGTGGAGCACATATGAACAGATCTACCAAGAGCCTACACTAAAACACAATGCGTAAATTGGAATCTTTGCCAAAGAGAGTGAGCGGCCATTTTCAAATGGGGGCTACTCATCTTGGCAAGGATTTTTTACATGAAAAGAAGAAAATGTGACAATTTCAAAAACGTTCTGACAGTTGTTTTCAAGTATGCACGAAATAAGGTAATATCATATGTAAAGACTAAGACAGCAAGGATGAGACGATAGTGAAACAAATTAAAATTGTAACAGATTCAACTGTGGACCTTCCGCAAGAAAAAATCAATGATCTTTCCATTCATGTCATTCCGCTCAATATTTCCATTTCTGGGGTTGATTATATTGACCGAGTGAACATACAGCCAGATGAATTTATTGAAAAAATGGAGGCCGCTGAGGAACTGCCGAAAACGTCTCAACCTGCGATCGGTCAATTCGTCGAATTATATGAAAAACTGACGGCAGATGGAAGCGAAGTCATTAGTATCCATTTGACTGGTGGGATGAGTGGTACGGTTCAAACTGCTGAAAGCGCTTCTAAAATGGTAGACGGAAATATCACTGTCATCGATTCGAATTTTATTTCCTATGGTTTAGGGTTTCAAGTCACCAAAGCAGCAGAGCTTGCAAAAAAAGGGGCAAGCCGTGATGACATCCTCAAAGAAATGGACAAAATTCGTCTTAAAACAAAGCTATTTGTCACAATCGATACATTAGAAAATCTCGTGAAAGGTGGACGAATTGGAAGAGGAAAGGCGCTGATCGGTTCACTTCTTCATATTAAACCAATTGCCAGCTTAACAGACGGCATATACACACCAGAAGCGAATGTGAGAAGTTACTCCGCTCTTGTCCGCTATTTGACAAAACAGTATGTACAGGCAGTGAAAGGGAAAACCGTTCAGGCCATTGGGATCGCACATGCAGACGCATTAGAACTTGCAGAAAAGCTTAAAGCAGCACTGCTTGATCACACACCTGATGCACTAGTTGACATCGCTTATACAACACCGATTATTTCCTGTCATACTGGTAAGGGCGCTATAGGCTTTACTTTTTATACCGATTGATTGAAAAGGGGATGTAATGGTCATGTATACAAAAAGGGGAGCCTTATTTGGTGCGCTTACGATCATAAGCGTGCTTCTTTTAGTCTCATGTTCAAATGGACAAATCAAGGATGCGTTAAATTATCAAATCCAGCCGTTTGAGTATCAAAACCAGGATGGTCAAAAGGTGTCGCTCGACGATTTAAAGGGGAAAGTCTGGGTGGCAGATTTTATTTTCACAAGCTGTGAAACGATTTGCCCGCCGATGACGGCACATATGACTGAGCTACAAAAACGGTTAAAAGAAGAAAAATTGGATGCGCACATCATTTCATTTAGCGTCGACCCAGAGGTGGATTCACCGAAAAAGCTAAAGGAATTTGCAAAAGCATATCCATTATCCTTTAAGAATTGGGATTTTCTCACTGGTTACTCGCAGTCAGCGATTGAAAAATTTGCAATGAAAAGCTTTAAGACGATTGTGAAAAAACCTGAAGACGAAGACCAAGTGATACATCAATCTCTGTTTTTCCTCGTTGATCAAGAAGGAAAAGTGATGAAAAACTATGATGGTGTTCAAAATACGCCATATGATGAAATCATCAAGGACATCAAAACACTGAATCGAAGCTAGCATAAGGATGTTCAAATGAGCGAAAACATGATACACTTTTTTAATCAGAAAAAGGAGGGACATCATCGTTTGAAGGCTCGTTTGATTTTGATTGTGATGTCTCTAGCTTTTGTTCTTTCTGCATGTTCCGCGCAAGAGGCTGGCATAAAGGATAAACTAGAAGACACACAAAACGTAAAAGAACATATTACGATCGCAGCGGTTGGAGATTCCTTAACAGAAGGAATCGGAGATCAAAATAAAAAAGGGTATGCCGGCATCACCCGTGACAAGATAGAAGCGGTGGACGGTGTACAGTCTGTTACATTAAAAAACTATGCCATTAAAGGCAGTAGAACGGTAGATTTATTAAAAAGATTAAAAGAAAAAAAAGTGCAGGATGGACTGAAAGACGCTGATTATATTTTCTTTACGATCGGCGGAAATGACTTAATGCATGTCGTCCGACAAAATGTGCTCAACTTGACATTTGCTCCTTTTCAAAAAGAGCAAGGTCCTTTTGAAGAGCGTTTTAAGACCATTCTTGCTCAATTAAGAGAGCATAATGACCATGCAAAGATCATGTATGTCAGTATGTACAATCCTTTTAAATTCAGCTTGTCTGAGCTGAGAGATATTGATGAGGTCGTCAAAGACTGGAATGCTGCTGCCGAAAAAGAACTAAAAAAAGACGGCAATGCTGATATGATCGATGTAGCAGATTTATTTGAAGATGATAAAGATGAAAAATTACTGGCAGATGATGATTTCCACCCAAACCAAAAGGGGTACTCTCTTATGGCAAATCGTTTATTCTCAGAAGTGAAAAAAGAAGGACTGCCGAAGGAATAGGGTGAAAAGATGAAAAAATGGAAGAGTTTATTTTTTATTTTACTGTCAATTAATCTATTAATTGTTCTTGTATGCGGTATTTTTATGCTGCTGCCGAGCGATCAATCCGCTTCGAAAAAAGAAGTGAACAGCGAGTATGCTTTTAACATTTCTAGTTCAAAAGAGTCGCTCACCAGCTTTGTCAATGATTATTTGAAAAACCAAGGATCAAGCGATATGCCCGACTTTCATGTTGCGATTGACCAAGATGTGAAAGTAACAGGTGCAATCAAAGCTTTTTCTTCAACGATTAATGCAAATGTATCATTTACACCAACTGTTGAAGATAACGGGGATGTTCTGCTGAAAGTAGATGACTTTTCAATTGGACAATTAAGCATCCCAATCAGTTTTGTTTTAAGCTACATGGGTCAATTCTATGAACTGCCTGATTTCGTTCATGTGAAACCAGACCAAAAAACGGTGGAAGTGCGCCTTTCAGAAATGCCGCTGACGAATGATATGTATGTCAAAGCGAACAAAATTGATCTTGAGAATGATGAAATTGAATTCTCATATTATCATCCAAAGCAATAGAACGTGTAAGTCAGGAGTGAAACGATGAAGCGAGTCTATCAATATTTTAGTTTACTGTCGCTCTTATTTGCTGCATACTTTGGCATGACAGCTGCCTCTCATTTGAAAGCAGAAAATATCGACCAGTTTTACTTAAATATCGCCTATTGTGCATTATTTTTAGGTACCATGATTCTTGCTTTTGATTTTCAAAAACAAGAAAAAGCTGAAGATGTCTCGTAAATAGCCTTTTCCATTTGGAAAGGCTATTTATCTTATTTTCAGCGTGATTGAAAATCTTTGCATTCTAGGAAGGACGAGTACCGGCGCAGAGTGAATGTGACATTCGTGAGCACCGGCACGCAGGACTGACACCGAATGCGAGGGTTTGTCTACACGCTAAGAGCCTTTTCCATTTGGAAAGGCTCTTTTTACATTTGGTGAGACAAGACGACTTTTGCCATTAGCTCTGGCTCTCCGTTTGCAAATCCATGAAGTAAAATAAGATAGGCCCGCTTTGTTTGCAGGTGAACTTTCGGAATATCAAGCAGTACACTTTGAGTACCGGCAGCTTTTAATTCAAAGTGATACTTATTCGGAGAGAAGTGGTGGGTTTGGGTGCCGTTCACATATCCGAGCTCCTTTGATAACATGCCTTGATCTCGTTCATATATATCAATGAAAGGGAGGTCTGGTGACAGCTGGATAAACGTGAGTGCTGATAGCTCATCTTGCTTAATCAGCGAGTCTTGCTTTTCTGTGAGCAGCGCAAAGCCGGTACGAGCTCCCGTGATACATAGCGTGTAAGTCTCGTTTCCATTAATCATCATACGAGAAGAAAGAATTCTTTCTTTTGTAGCCAGCTTGAATACTTCTATCTCATAAACACCCTCATCCCATTCCATATAAGCAGACAGCTGACCGTATGGCAGCTTTTTTTGGATTGGCTGCTGATTTACAAATACAGCAAGCTCACTTAAATCCGGTGCAGCGTGAAATAATCGAATAACAGCTTTGGAAATGGTGTTTCTCGGATGGTATGGGGGGAAGGTAGCTAATGGACGATATTGAAATTGATTCATCTCGTAGAGCTGCTGCACGTCTTTATCCCTTCTTTCTCTGCAATGTGTTTTTTGTAGCGTATGCAAGAAAGGGACGATCTGTATAGGCAAAAGAAACATAGAAAAAAGCCTGACAAAAAGTGTCAGGCTCTCGTATTAAGAAGGAGATGAATATTGATGATATTCAGCCAGCTTAATGAACGTTTTTTCATCCTCAATTAATCCGCAAACGCCGCACTGGACTTTGATTTTCGGTCCTTGATAGTTCATGTGAAAAGGAGAAAGCTGATCTCCTTCATATGTTTCGACAATAGCTCCAGTTGCTGGATCAAGTTTCACAGGTTCTGAATGCTGCTCGATGAGATTAAAACGCGTTCTGTTGGTTTTGCAGTTCGGACAAAGATATGGACTTGTCATGGTTCATTCCACCTTTTTATCCGTAGCATGTCCTCCACGCTAAAATCTATGCTTAATCCTTTTGACTTTTATCCAGCTTTTTAAATAATTTGATCATCGTTTTCAGTTCTTCATCATCAAATGATTCAAATCGTTCCATGAAGTATTCTGTTTTCTTTTTCTCAAAATGCTCAGTAATTTCCTTACCCTTATCGGTTAAGTGGATTTTGATGATGCGTCGATCCTCTTTTGAACGGATACGAGTGATCCAGCCTTTTTCTACAAGTGTGTCGGTTACAGCTGTAATATGGCTTGCTGATACACCGAGAATTGAAGCGAATTCCGTTACTTTTTTTGCGCCTTGTTCACGCAGCAGATTTAAAATGAGAAATTCATTCCGAGATAATTCGTTTTCAAGCAGGCTGTTAATTTCATAACGTATTTGCTTAAATACGGTTCTCAGTAAAGTATCCATTTCATACATCATTTGTTTTCTTTGTTCCAATCATTAAACCCCCATTATATTTTAAGATACGACAGAATGCTTTCTTTTGTTTTTAGGTATACAAGTCGTATCATTTTCATTATTTTTTATCATGTTATAATATGATGATACCATTTTTTAAATGAAGGGGGCACTAATATGTCTGAAAAACAAGAATTAGCCACATTTGCTGGAGGCTGTTTCTGGTGTATGGTTAAACCTTTTGATGAACAGCCAGGCATTATCAAAGTTGAATCAGGGTATACTGGCGGACATACAGTGAATCCAACCTATGAGGAAGTATGTACAAATACGACAGGCCATAGAGAAGCCGTTCAAATTACCTTTGATCCAGACGTTTTTCCGTATGAGAAGCTATTAGAACTATATTGGCAGCAAATAGACCCAACAGATGATGGAGGACAATTTGGTGATAGAGGAGAGTCCTACCGTACAGGGATTTATTTCCACAATGAAAAACAAAGGCAACTTGCAGAAACATCAAAAGAGCAGCTGAGCCAAAGTGGAATTTTCCAAAAGCCAATCGTGACAGAAATTTTAGAGGCTAGCCCTTTTTATCCTGCTGAGGAATATCATCAGCATTATTATAAAAAGAACAAAATGCACTACGAACGATACCATGTCGGTTCGGGCAGAGCAGGTTTTATTCAATCTCATTGGAGTGATAAATAATGGCTAACGAAAAAGAGCAGCGCATCAAAGAATTAAACCGTATGCAGTACGAAGTGACGCAAAATAATGGAACTGAGCCGCCATTTCAAAATGAATTTTGGGACCATAAGGAAGAGGGCATTTATGTAGATATCATTTCAGGCAAACCATTGTTTTCTTCTTTAGATAAATTTGATGCCCATTGCGGCTGGCCAAGTTTTACAAAACCGATTGAAGATCAAGAGGTAGAAGAGAAAGTAGATACGAGCCATGGCATGGTGCGGACTGAAGTTCGCAGTAAGACGGCCGACTCTCACCTTGGTCATGTATTCCCAGACGGCCCAGGGCCAAAAGGTCTTCGGTATTGTATTAATTCTGCCGCTTTAAAGTTTATCCCGAAGGATGATCTTGAAAAAGAAGGCTATGGTCATTTGAAACACATCTTTCAATAATTGATTTAAAAATCGTCACATGGAAGTCAGCTGCTTCCGTGTGACGATTTTTTTATTTTTTATGGTGTGTATGATGTAATTGTTCAATGATGTGAAACAGCTTCTCTTTTGTAATGAGCGGTGCTTCGTTTGATGTGTAATGGGTCAAATGGACTTTTTGAAAATGAGGGTGAAGATGTAGTCTTGGTAAAATGGCATAAAATTGTTCATGTTCAAACAGTGAATCTGCCTCGTGAGGGAATGTGAGTTCCTCGTGAAGTTTTTCTCCAGGTCTTTTGCCGACAACGAGAATATCAGGAGAAGGAACGTTGATCTGACCGGCATATTCATGAAATGCTTTCAATAGATCAGCCAGCTGTAATGACTCCATCTTGAGAATGAATGTTTCGCCGCCTTTCATCATGATAGCTGCTTCAAGCGTGAGGGATACAGCTTCTTCGATAGACATAAAAAAGCGTGTCATCTTAGGATCAGTTACAGTTAGAGGTTGTTCATTTAACAACTGTTGAAGCATGATGGGGATGACGGAACCCCTTGATCCAAGCACATTGCCAAACCGGACAGAGCAAAACCTCGTTTTCTGATTTGAAATACTTTCATTCGCTTGAAAAAACAATTTTTCTGAAATTAATTTTGTAGCTCCCATGGCATTTGTCGGAGAAACCGCTTTGTCGGTTGAAATGTTGACAACATGACTCACTTCATGTTCAAGTGCTGCTTCGATGACATGCTGTCCGCCGATGATGTTGGTTTGGACAGCTTCAAACGGATTATCTTCGCAGGTGGGTACTTGTTTGAGTGCAGCTGCATGGAAGATGATATCTACCCCTTTGACAAGCTGCCTGACGCGGCTTGCATCCCTCACATCTCCAAGTGCAAATACAACCTCTGGATGCGCCGCATATTCATTTTTCATCATGTATTGTTTACTGTCATCTTTACTGAAGACAATGACCTTTTTAGGAGAGCAGGCTGTTAATTTTTTCACAATCTGCCGGCCAATCGAACCCGTACCGCCTGTGACCAAGATGATTTTGTCACGAAAAAAGGTCTTCAAACTCGTTTCTATTTGTTTGGACATATCTAATCCCCCAACTCTCATTTCTCTACTTTGCATCATATGTGAAAGAGAGGAAGACGTTTGAGGAAAAGAACCACTTCATGCATAAATTAGGTGAACCAATTATAACCATCTGCTTGACGACTTAATAGAATATGTAGAGATAGAAGATTAAGTAGAATAGCGAGGCACCTGAAGACTTCAGTACGGCGATCAGTTCAGCTCTCAGAATGTATTCACTGATACTGAGCTGCGCGAGGGGAGAAGATCATACATGTATAGGGGAAATCGTATTTTAGCCATGATCCCAGCTTTTAGCAGCAAGCAGGGGCATCATGCTGAACACATTCGCGTATTGGCGGAGCGGCCGCTAATCTATTGGACCATTCAGCCATTATTACAAATGATTGAATTAGATGAAGTCATCGTATCTTCAGAGGATGTGAATACTCAAATCATTTCGTCCCACTATGGAGCAAATGTCATTGAACTGCCAAGCACACATGTGACGGAACAAACACCTTCTTTAGTAGCTGTGAAGCATGCACTTGCTTATTTAGAACGAGAGGGAAAGACGTTTGATATTGTTTTGTATTTGCATCCAGCATCACCACTAAGGCAGACGGCAGATATTGAGAACTGCTTGCAGCTTCTAGTAGAGGGAGGATATGATTGTGCGGCTTCTTTTACAGAGGCGTTAGAAAATCCAAATGAAACTTGGACACTTCATGACACCAATGAAGCCAGCCTGTATAAGGACAATCATTATTTTTTTGTACCAACTCAGGAGCACCCTTATACGTATGGACGTTTAAATGGAGCTGTCTATGCGTTTCATGTTCCATATGCAAAAGAATGCATTCATTCCTTTTTAGAAGGATCTGTTGGTGCATATATGATGGATCATGCGCAATCGCTTGTTGTGAAAAGTGAGGAAGATCGGAAAAAGGCAGAGAAGATTTTATTGGCTCGACAAGATGCAGAAGGAACGGCATAAGATGATGGCAGTTAGAAAAAGCGCCCGGTCATAGGGCGCTTTTGACTATTTCATAAAGTCTGTATGGCAGCGTATCAAATGTGTTCCAGCGAACGACTTGCTCGTAATTGTTCTCTGCAACCGATTGTCTTTGCTGAGGGTTTGTTACATAGTGCTCGACCTGCTCAATCAAATCGTTTTCATGTGTGTAAAAAGCGAAGCTTGAAAATGCCTGTGACGGTTGTAGATCTGTCAACTGAAAGCCTCCGCTTGCAGCGATATCAAATGCTCTGTTGTTAAGACTCATATTTTGAACATTGGCTTTGTTTTGATTATAGGCAAATTGCGCGGGCCTGTGCGGATTCAGAACAATGGCTGATGTTTGATAGATGTCTGCCATCTGCTCGGGACTCAGCCAGCGGGTCATCAGTGAGAGATCGCGATATCGTCTGCGTGATTTATTCAACACGCGATGCCACTCTTTTCCTGCTACGAGAATGCGCCATTTGTTTTGATGTAAGAGTGTATCGATGGCTTTGAGGCGGTTTGGATAAGGGTAGCCAATGAGTGCAATGTCATAGATGCACGACTCATGTGGTGATTCTTTTTTCTGAAATACGTGTGTATTGGTTGGAATGGGAAAGTAGTGCGTGTGATCAGCGCCCATTTGTTTGTAAAATGACAAAGCACCTTCGTCAATCGTTAAGATCAGCTGTGCATCACTTACACATGCAGCTGACACATCTATATAAAAAGGGTCTTCTGTCATCCACAGTACAACGGGGATCTTTTCTTGTTTGAATTGATGAAGCAGTTCTGTTGGAATATGATCACCGATCATCATGAAAACAAAATCCGGAGAAAATGTCCGGATTTTGTGCATATGAGCGGGTAGAGTTTCCCTTTCCACCTTGACGCATGAAAAGGGGGAATCAATGAAGCTATCTTCTATCCATTGATCGAACATCCGATAGATTCCACCGTAGCCAGAGCTGATATAAAGAAGCTTCATGATGGCCCTCTCACATTAAGATGTGAACGTAACACTTTCTACTTTATCTACATCTAATAGAGTCGTTGCAGAGCCTGTAGGTGTCACAGAGCTTTCTTGTGTGACGAAAACAACACCTGTTGAAGCATCGAATGATACGAATTGAACGGGTCCGATTAAGTCACCTGAGTCCATGACAATGCTAATGACTGTTCCAGGTGCAAGTCTTGCGAAAATCCATCTTGCTGGTTGAGATACGTCGAGTGTTGTAGCAGAATCTGAAGGTGATGCTTCAGCAGCTACCTCACTAAATAAATCGTTCAATTTTTCTTCCACTTGAACTCCTCCTTCTTCGAGATTAACTGTTAACGCATGACTAAGCGGTTTGAAAAACAGCTTTAATAGCTCTTTTTTTAATTCGGCACGCTTTTCGCTCATGTTTTCCCCATCCTTTCTTCATCCATTCAAACACACCACTATGTATATGCCGTTCTCTTTTTTTGGTATAAGCAGAATGCTCATTCCTTGTTCTTTTTTTCATTTAATGACTTCACACATTTTTGAAAAATGTTTTCAAATGCTGATGCTAAATGAAGTGATCCTCATACTCTAGTAAAGATCAAACGAGAAGAAAGAGGGAATCTGAATGGAATTTGAACAACTATTAAATGGCTGGAACGAAGAATTACTAGAAACAGAAGGAATACTTGAAGTTGTGTTGATTATACTTCTTCTTCATCTTTTAGAGGAAAGTGAGGAAGGGAGTGCGTCAGAGATTAAAGAATTGCTGCGCCCGTGGCTTGAGCTCGGCATTCCGCTGCCGCGTGTTCATTTAGTCAATGGAGATGTGCTGCAAAACGTGGTTGTCGTACAATTGTTTGACTCAGTAGCAGTCTTTAAAAATGCGACAAATCAGCTAAGAGTAAGTGTTCCTTATGTGAACATTGTCAGCTGGGGGGCTTTTTAATCTATTTAAAAAAGGATAATGGTCATGAAAGTATCAGTGATATTAACAAGCTACAACAAACCTGATTTCATTGAACGTGTGTTAAAGAGTGTGGTAGAACAAACGTATCAGCATTGGGAGCTTTTGATCATGGATGATGGCTCTGAACAAGAAACGATCCAAAAGATGCAGCCTTATTTAGTGGATAAGCGCATTCAATTGTATTCTCATCAAATTTATCCTGCAAACCGGCTGAAGACTGTACGTTATGCAACGCTAATTAATGAAGCATTAACACTTATAACAGGTGAGCTGGTTTGTTATGTAACTGATGATACAGTCTACAGAAAAGATCGTTTAGAGAAAATGGTCGAGGTTTTTCAATCGAAGCCTCACATAGATATCGTCTATTCCTCGCAGCGTGTCGTGCATGTGAATCAGCATTTGGTGGAAACGGCGAGCTTCGTTCGAGAAGCAGATCAAGTGTTGGAGCATGCATCCTTTCAAGTCGACCATTGCTCTGTTATGCATAGAAGCCGGCTGCTTTCGCTTATTCATGAAAAATACGGACAATACTGGGCCGACGAACCAAAACATTGGCATCATGCTGACTCTGTGTTTTGGATGAGACTGAATCATTTTGCTGCGTTCTATCCATTACAAGAAGTACTAGATACCACATATAAAACGCCACAATCATTCCATCATATGTTTGCGAGTATGCCCTACGATTTAATTGACGGAACTGTGATTGAAAGAGATGGCGCTTATTATCAAATCGCTCACGGATGTCTTCATCTAATTGACAAGCGCTGGGTGAATGAAAAGAACAGGCGTGCGATTCGTGTTCCTTCCTTATGTACGATGAAATATGAAATGAACGAGCCGCTGACAGTTCCGAATTATACAGTCGTCACTGCAGATAACGGAAGAACATTTTATTATATTGAACATCAGACAAAAAGAAGGTTTGCTTCAAGACGTGATGTGCAATATTTTCAGTTTCATCAAAAGGAGATTTACACGGTCACAAAACAGCAGCTGGAGACGTTTGAGGAAGGCAGCATCATTCAAGTATCTCCTATATTCAGCCCGCCAAATAGACGGCTGTTTAAATGGAAACAAGATGTCTATTTATTTGTGCATGATACCTTTTGCCGAATTGTCCCTGAGGTAGTGAAAATATTTGCGTTTTACCATCAGCCAATCAAACTACAACCTTCTCAATTTGCATTTTTTCAAGAAGGAAAGCCAATTGTGCCGCTGTATATGGAGTCACTTCAGGAATTTGACTTGTCTCTTTATCAGATGTCAGGACGAAAGCACTCCTCCTAAGAGGGGTGCTTTTTTTAGAATAGATGAAAAAAGCAGGAGATCGACAGGAAAAAGCGAATCGTGAAAAGGATAGGGGAACACGTTGAACATCATCAAGCCGCTGAAAATTGGGCAATACAGTGCCGAATTTTCGGCATAGAGAGTGAGGGGGAAATAGTGGGGAAGGTTGTCGAAAGAGCGGATTGGTTTGAATTAATTTTAGAAGCCATCGATGAAGCGATTCACGTTGTAGACGATCAAGGGGTTACCATCTTTTATAATCATAATGCAGCGAAGTTCGACTGTTTAGCGAAAGAAGAGGTGATTGGCAAGTACATACTGGATGTGTATCCTTCATTAACTGAAAAGACAAGTACACTCATGCATGTACTTAGAACAGGAAAACCCATTTATCATTCGTTGCAAACCTATTTGAATAAAAATGGAGAAAAAATTGAGACCGTCAACACCACACTGCCCATTATAGAAGGCAGCAAGTTAATTGGGGCGGTAGAAGTAGCGAAGGATGTGTCGAAGCTGTCGGCGCTTTCGAATCGTTTAGATCAAAAAAAACGAACGGATGGTGCCGCGGAGACCACTCAAATGCTCGATTTTTCTGCATTTTTAACAAATGATCCACACTTAAAAGAGATGCTGGAGAAAGCGAAAAAAGCTGCTGCATATCCTTCATCGGTTATGGTCTTCGGGGAAACTGGGACAGGAAAAGAGGTACTCGTACAAGCGATTGTTCATGCATCTGATCGGAAAGATCAAGTCTTTATCCCGCAAAACTGCGCTGCTCTTCCAGAATCGCTGCTTGAAAGTCTTTTATTCGGGTCTGTCAAAGGAAGTTATACGGGCGCAATAGATCGCAAGGGGCTGTTTGAATTAGCAGATGGCGGTACGCTTTTTCTTGATGAGCTGCAAGCGATGCCGCTTACGCTTCAAACAAAATTACTGCGTGTGTTAGAGGATGGTGTTGTCCGCCGGATAGGTGATGCAAAGGCGGTTCAAGTAAATGTCAGAGTGGTTACTGCTCTCAATATCGACCCATTTGAAGCCGTTAAAAAACAAATGTTAAGAGAAGACTTATTTTATAGACTGCATGTGTCATCATTTCATATCCCGCCGCTTCGCACAAGGAAGCATGATATCCAGCTGTTATCCCGCCACTTTATTCAAACGTATCATCAGCAATTTTCTAAAAACGTCAACCGCCTTTCTGAAGAAACTGTCCAAGTATTTATGGCCCATCAGTGGCCAGGGAATGTCAGAGAATTAAAACATACGATCGAGCATGCCGTCTTGATGATGCCAAAGGAAGCAGAAGAAATCACCCCAGCATATCTTCCTGCCCATTTGCGGACGCATCAGATAGAAAGTCATCCGCCAGAGTCCTCATTAAAAAGTCAAGTGACGTCATTTGAACAAACGCTGATTCAAGAAGCTTTAAGACAGCACGCAGGGAATATTAAGCAAACAGCAGCCGCTTTAAAAATTCCTCGACAAACATTGCAGTATAAACTAAAAAAATATATAGATGCCAAAAAGTAGGCACTTCAAACAGGTGAATGTGACGGAAAAGCTCCTTTTCTAAAGAATAGGGGCATTTTCCCATGTTGGCACATAACTTGCATAGTATAAAGTGAATGCTGATAGGGGGAATGGATATGAATCAAAAACTGTATCAACCTGCGCGACATTGGAAGGACATTGAACTTTGGAAGGACGTACCCGAGGAAAAGTGGAACGACTGGATTTGGCAGCTGACGCATACGGTCAAAACGCTTGAAGATTTAGAAAAAGTCGTGAACTTAACAGAAGAGGAAAAAGAAGGGGTGAAGATTTCCACGAAAACCATTCCACTCAACATAACACCCTACTATGCCTCACTGATGAATCCAGACGATCCAAGATGCCCAATCCGTATGCAGTCTGTACCGATTGCAGAAGAGCTTCATAAAACAAAATATGACCTCGAAGATCCGCTCCATGAAGATGAGGATTCACCTGTTCCAGGTTTAACGCACCGTTACCCAGATCGTGTGCTGTTTCTTGTCACAAATCAGTGCTCCATGTACTGCCGCTATTGTACGAGAAGACGTTTTTCCGGTCAGATCGGGATGGGCGTGCCGAAAAAGCAATTAGATGCCGCCATTGGATATATTAGAGAAACCCCTGAAGTGCGGGATGTGTTAATTTCAGGCGGTGACGGGCTGTTAATTAATGATCAAGTGCTTGAATACATTTTGAAAAACTTACGAGACATTCCTCACGTTGAAATCATTCGAATTGGAACACGTGCACCGGTCGTGTTTCCGCAGCGAATTACAGATGAATTGTGTGAGATTTTAAAAAAATATCATCCAGTTTGGCTGAACACTCACTTTAATACAAGCATTGAAATCACAAAAGAAGCGAAAGAAGCGTGTGAGCGACTTGTCAATGCTGGCGTGCCTGTTGGTAATCAGGCGGTGATCCTAGCAGGAATTAACGACAGTGTTCCAATTATGAAGAAGCTGATGCATGATCTCGTCATGATTCGCGTCAGACCTTATTATATTTATCAATGTGATTTATCTGAGGGGATCGGCCACTTTAGAACACCGGTTTCAAAAGGCCTTGAAATCATTGAAGGCTTAAGAGGACATACGAGTGGTTATGCTGTGCCAAGCTTTGTTGTAGATGCACCAGGCGGAGGAGGTAAGATCACCTTACAGCCAAATTATTTATTATCTCAAAGCCCAGAGAAAGTGGTCCTGCGTAACTTTGAAGGTGTGATCACCTCTTATCCGGAGCCAGAACATTACGTCGCCGGCCAAGCGGATGCGTATTTTAATGAAATCTATGAAGAAAAGAAAGAACCCGCCATTGGCATAACAGCTCTATTTGAGGATGAAGCAAGATCCTTTACGCCTGAAAATTTAAGCCGAATGAAACGAAGAGAGTCTTATGAAACGAATCCTGAACATGATACGCTCAAAAACAAACGCGAAAAACGAGATGAATTAAAAGAGAAGAAATATCAAGCCCAGCTCAAAAAAGAACAAACCGTAAAGGAGGAGAAATAACGTTGCTGACATGTGATTGGTGTGAGGAGAAGAAAGCGAACGCAGGACAGACCACAGTCTATTGGGAACTCATCACGGGCACACAATCGATTGAGATTTTGGAAACGCCTTCGATTTCTTGCACGCATTGCGGGATGACGTATCAGAAGGATGAGACAGTAAAAGAGATAGAAGATCAATTAATTTTAGTCGATCAAACAAAACTTCCAGAAAAAATCTCATATGAAGAATTAATGAGCATGGAGCGGTTATTAAAGCGTAATTACTTTGATTTTTCTTCATAAGTTGTACCTCCGCCTATACAAGTCATCAAATTCCTGTATAATATAACAACAAAATAGAGTGTCGCGGAGGGAAAAACAGGTGAAGTCGTTTTACCATTATTTAATGAAGTACAGACATCCAAAACCGAAGGATGACATCAGTCATTTTGCAAATGCTGCTTATGAAGATCACAGCTTTCCTAAAGCATCCACTGATTATCATGAGCTATGTGCCTATTTAGAGTTAAATGGGGACTATTTAAGCTCCATGACGACATTTGATGAGGCTTTTGAGCAATACGAAGTAGAAGTCAAAAAAAAATAACACACACAACCGCTTGTTCCGTATGGAAGAAGCGGTTTTTTCATGAAGAAATAAAATGGCGTTTTGCATGGTGTGGTTGCCCATGCAGAATTCCTTGCGCCGGCATACGATACGTTAAGACCAAAAGTCGGGCAAGGGGGAGACAGAATGAAGGCGAAAGCACCAAAATATAAAGTAGGGGATATTGTCGTCGTTGTCATGTACGGCACAGTTGGAACGATAACAAAAGTCCATCAAATTGACCAACATTATCTATATGAGGTCAATCATAATGAGGTGCTTTATTTTGAAACATCACTCCAGCTTTACGATGAGTACGACGGGGTGATTGTAGATACAGAAAAGCTGGACATTGAATATGAGTTCCTCATTGGCGATGTTGTATATGTAAAGGATTACGGGAAAGAGCTATTTAAAATCATTGGCCATCGGACTGAGATATGGCGCTACCTTGAAGATGGCTGGGAAGATGTCATTTATGAACTGACAAGGTTAAAAGACGGAGAATGGCTGGAAACAGAAGAAGAAGACTTGACGCTTGTCCTAAGAAAATATGAGATGGATCAGTTTGTTCATCAGCTTCTTTTTGTGCATTACGTTGGAGAAACCTCAAAAGAAATAGAGGAAGATATGGTGCAAACCGCTCTATTACAGTTAGAAGAGAAACAAGAAAGCGAAGCATCACTAGAATTTCTCGCTGTATCTATAGTGGATGAGCTTCTTGATATTTACAATGATTATAAAATTCTCTATGAATTTTTCAAAGACCCAGAATATAAGGATATGATGGACTTTATTTTGGAAAGTTTAAACGAGCATTTTGGTTAAAAGAAGACTTGTCCTAACACGAATAAAAAGTAAGGAACACAGAAAAAAGCAATCACATAAAACCATCCCCTCAAGATACGGCCCATCACCTGATCAAAAGTATGTCCATCTAAAATGCTTAACCATTTCATTGCCTCATGCCCCTTTTCTTTTCGTTTACTGCATTTATATGTATGGAATGAGCCATTATGACAAACTGTAATAAAAATAAGGCAGCGTTCATACATCATAAAAAAGGAGGCGGAAAGCAATGAAAGAAGCAGATTTGGTGATTGATACAGAGGAAATTGCAGAATTCTTCTACACGGAGCTGGTCAAAAGAGGGTACATACCATCTGAGCTGGAAACGTTTGAGCTTGCCGATATTACATTTGAATATATGCTGAGGAAAGCAATGATAGTTGAAGAAGAGGCGCGGTAGGCACTATACTTTGAAGAGATTCTGAGTAGAAAGGGAGGGGAATTGGTTCGCGTGTATGTCATCATTTTTTTCCTTTTGTTTGGCGCCATCGCAGCGCTTATGGTGTCTGGCATGTTCCAGGAGTTGGACAACCAGATCATCTTATCGTTTGAAAACATCAGACTTCCTTTTTTAAATGATGTCATGCTGACTTTGACTGACTTTGGTATCAGTGCGCTGCTTGTCCCAATCATGCTCATCTTTAGCGTGGTGCTGTTTATGTATAAACGCTACCACTCTATTATGCTGCTTTTTCTACTATATATAGCAGAAAAAACGGTCAATCATGAACTGAAAGGACTGTTTGCTAGAGAGCGTCCAGCCTTTGATCATCTAGTGAATGAGACCTATTACAGCTTTCCGAGCGGACATTCTATGAATGCAGCAACGATCTATCCATTTATCGCCTATCTATTCATTGAAATGGTTCCGTGGCTGAAAAAGAGACAAAAAGCAGTCTACATGGTGACAGGGTGCTATGTGCTGATGATCGGCATCAGCAGGATGTATATCGGTGTTCATTATGTCACTGATGTAGCAGGGGGCTTTGCGATAGGACTAGCTTTATTTCTCATATGTAAAAAGATTGACGAAAAATTGTCCGTCATTCGACAAAAATAGAAGAAGGAAATTCATAGATCCCAGCCAATTTTATATAAAAGGGGAGGGATTTGAATGCAATTGACGTTGAGATTTTTTCAAAAGAAACCTTCAGCTTATCACTTAACCATTTATCAAACACCTGAATATGGTGCAGAAAGCGGGCATCAGCCTGTGTACCGGACAAAGATTGGCGGCAGGACACACCTTGATGTACTGGAAAAAGCATTCTCGACATTTAATGTACAAGATACAGTCCCTAATGATTACAATGCACGGTTTATCACAACTGGGGATATCGTTGTGATTGATGACCAGAAAAAAGGGAAGTGCTACTACCAGCTCTTTCCGGCAGGATGGAAACGCAGTGAACGCCTAATGACGATGAGTTAAATATAAACGACGATGCCAGCTTTACTTTCAGCTGGTATTTTCTTTTTTGAACGCAATCGTTTATAATAAATGGGACTAAACACATGTTAAACGTAAGTGGAGGCTAAAAAATGAGTGTACATATTGGAGCAGAAAAAGGACAAATTGCAGAAACGGTATTGCTGCCAGGCGATCCGCTTCGTGCGAAATATATTGCAGATACATACTTAGAAGATGTTGTGTGCTATAACGAAGTGCGCGGCATGTATGGTTATACTGGAACATATAAAGGAAAACGCATTTCTGTACAAGGTACTGGAATGGGCGTACCGTCTATTTCGATCTATGTGAATGAGCTGATCCAAAGCTATGATGTTCAAAACTTAATCCGTGTTGGCTCTTGCGGAGCGATCAAAAAAGATGTCAATGTACGTGACGTCATCTTAGCTCAAACATCATCAACAGATTCTCAAATGAACCGTGTGGCATTTGGACCGATTGATTACGCACCATGTGCTGATTTTGGTTTACTGAAAAAAGCCTACGACACAGCAGAAGCGAAAAATGTAGCTGTGCGTGTTGGGAATGTATTTACAGCAGACCAGTTTTATAATGAAAAACCACTTGAGCTGATGGACCAATATGGAATTCTAGCGATCGAAATGGAGACAACGGCTCTTTATACGCTTGCTGCAAAATTTGGCAGAAAAGCGTTGTCGATTCTGACAGTGAGCGATCATGTGCTAACAGGAGAAGAAACAACTGCTGAAGAGCGTCAAACGACATTTGACGAAATGATCTTAATTGCACTAGATTCTGTTTTATAATAGTATAAAGGGTGTGCTACGATGTAGCGCATCTTTATTTTTTTAGTAGAGCAAAAGGAAGGTATGTCATGAAGAAAAGCTATAAAATACTCTCAATCGCATCGATTCTTGGTTTGACGGCCGCATTATCAGGCTGCCAGTTGCTGGATCAGAAAAGCGGTACCACTGAATCTAACAAAACAAACGAACAAAAGAACGCAGCAAGTTCATCATCCCAGCAAAACTCAAACGATACGGCAGATTCATCTAATCAAGAGCTGACGTTAAAGAGTGAATATTTCAATGACATCAAGGTAGTGAGCGGACTGAAGACCATTCAAAACCCTGAAAATGTGCTTGCTTTAGTGAACAAAGAATATGCACTGCCAGGAACCTATAAACCTTCTGATCTCGTTGTACCAAAAGTGGAATTCTCTTTTTCAGAGGATATTGAAAAACGATATATTCGAAAAGAAGCAGCGGAGGCACTTGCAAAGTTATTCAAAGGTGCTAAAAAGGAAAACTTTGAGCTTGCTGCAGTATCTGGCTATCGTTCCTATGATCGTCAAAAAGTCATTTTTGATAGTGAAGTGAAACTAAAAGGGAAAGAAAAAGCCCAAGAAGCCGTAGCCTTACCAGGCGAAAGTGAGCATCAAACAGGTCTTGCCATGGATATTTCCTCAAAAAGTGCCGGCTTTGAAATCTCTGAAAAATTTGGTGAAACACCTGATGGTAAATGGGTAGCCAAAAACGCTTATAAATATGGCTTTATCATCCGTTATCCAAAAGGGAAAGAAGACATCACGAAATATGAATATGAGCCGTGGCACTTGCGCTATGTAGGGAAAGAAGCTGCAAAAGCGATGCATGATCATGATTTAACTTTCGAAGAGTATATGAATAAAGTGAAGAAAATATAAACAAATAAAAGGCCTCCCGAAGCTGGGAGGCCTTCTTTTATACGCCGTTTTAAAAAAAGAACAAACCTGCTAAAGCGAAGCCGGTAATAAAACCGAGACCGATGCCATAAGCTGCACCCCAGCCATAATAACCTCCGTAATATCCATAACCAAAGCCCCCGCGGGACCCGCCGACTGGCCGGATATAAACTTTGCGGTTTGACACCCGCTCAATACGTCCAACATGTACTCTGCCATTTCGATCAGTAATTCTAGCTACTTTCCCCATATGCTGCTGACAAAGTTTATAGTAGCGCTCCATGTTTTTCCTCCTTATGACAAACTCTTTTCACTCTTATCCTATGCGAAAGACTTCATAGAGTTTGGACAAAACATATAGGAGATTCGCTCATTTTATACTGTACATTCAAATACAAGGTGACTCAGATGTTCTCGGTGTGTTTGAATCAGGTCATAGTGTGTCTGTAATGTATCATAAAGAGAAGATGGTATTTGATCTGATAATTCCATTTCGGTCGGCTCTTCCTGCACCATGTGTTCATCAAATGAGAGAATCTGAATGTCACGGAATCCTGCGGACGCTAACTGTTTTTTCCATTCAGGAAATGAAAAGAGGGAGTGAAACCCATAAAACTCCCGAATGGTTGCCTGTTCTTTTGAGGGGAGCGGCACTTTTAACACAGCCTCATTTGCGATCAATTGCTTTCCAGGAGCAAGCACCCGTTTGATCTCAGCAAGCGCAGCAGGTAAATGGGTGAAACTTAAAACAGATTCACTGATCAGTAGAGAGAACGAGTCATCTGAAAATGGCAGGTGTTCGATCGATGCTTGCTGTGCACGGAAAGGTAGTTGTTCCCGCTCGAATCGCAGATTGGCTTTTTCAATCATCAAAGGGTGTGTATCAATCGCCTCTACTTCATAACCTAAATGTCCTAGATAGGCGGCTGTTTGTCCTGTGCCGCATCCAACATCCAGTATACGATCGTCAGACGCCAAGTGAAGATGCTCAATCATCGTTTTTGTTAGCTCAATTCCGCCAGGATGGGCACCTGATACACCAAAATAGGCAAGCATTTCTACATAGTCACTCATGGAATCCCTTCTTTCTTTATCATGTTTCTCTCTAAAGATTATGCATTGCAAGGCGAAATGGCTTATCTTTTCAAATAGAAGTTTGATCCTTTGGTTGACGGATGAAGAATCGTCCTTGATAATAATGAAAGGAGATAAAGGTGGTGTTTTTTTGAAAAAACAATTCAAGTTCGTGATAGCCATTCTGGTGACAGCAGCGCTTTCCTCAGCGATTACATTTGTGATCACAAAACAAGGTGCTGTCAGCGTTTCAGGAGATGAGAAGTTTAGTAAACTCATGGCTGCATATACGAAGGTAAAAAACGAGTATTACGAAAAAACGGATGATCAAAAACTAGTAGACGGTGCGATTCAAGGAATGATTGCATCACTTGATGATCCATACTCTACATATATGGATCAGGAGGAAGCCGAAGGATTTAACAACACGATTTCATCTTCATTTGAAGGAATTGGTGCACAAGTAGAAGAGAAGGATGGACAAATTTTAATTGTCGCACCGATTAAAGGCTCTCCTGCTGAAAAAGCTGGTTTGAAACCTCATGATCGTATTTTAAAAGTGGATAGTAAAAGTACAAAAGGTATGTCAGTGAATAAAGCCGTTTCTCTTATCAGAGGGAAAAAAGGAACGGATGTCAAACTGCATTTGAACCGACAAGGTGTTGGGAATGTAGATGTCACGATCACAAGAGATACGATTCCACTTGAAACGGTGTATGCAAAACTAACAAAAGATAAAATAGGCGAAATCCAAATCACGTCTTTTGCTGAAACCACGTCTAAAGAGTTAGATAAAGCGATTGATGACCTCGAGAAAAAAGGGGCAAAAGGTTTTGTCATTGATCTGAGAGATAATCCAGGCGGCATTATGACAGAAGCAATTGAAATGAGCAATGACTTTATCGATAAAGGAAAAGTCATTATGCAGGTTGAGGAAAAAGGAAAGAAACAAGTGTACAAAGCGGAAAAAGAACGCAAAGTTCATCAGCCGACAGTTGTTCTTGTAAACGGCGGTTCAGCGAGTGCTGCTGAAATCATGGCGGCAGCTCTGCACCAATCCTCTAGCATTCAACTGGTTGGAGAAAAGACATTTGGTAAAGGGACTGTTCAGAATGCGCAAAGCTACAATGATGGTTCTAGTGTGAAATTAACCATTGCCAAGTGGCTGACACCAGACGGGTCTTGGATTCACAAAAAAGGAATTGAGCCACAGGTGAAAGCATCTCTGCCGAGCTATGCGAAGCTGCCATACTTAAGTCCGAAAAAGACGTATCAACTGAATGATGATGGAGATGAAGTCAAAGCGGCTCAAAAAATGTTCCAAGCGCTTGGCTACAAAGCAAAAGCCAATGGAGAATACGATCAAGCATTCCAGTCGATCGTGAAAAGTTTCCAATCAGATCACGATCTAAAGGCTGATGGTATTCTGACAGGGGATACAACGACGGTACTGATGACAAACATACAAGATAAGCTCAAGAAAAATGACACGCAAATGAAAAAAGCCATTGAAGTGTTGAAAAAAGAAATGAAATAGAAAAAGCAGTCCTCATCAGGGGACTGCTTTTTTTCTTGTATTACGCTTTGTTAGCCACAGGTTCCGTTGTTTTCCCATTCTTTTCAAACAAATCACTTGTCACAGCATTAGATGTGACATTCTTTTGGAAGAATGGATTCAAAATCAGGATGACCACAACGTTTGCTAGTAAACCAAGAAATCCTTCATAAAGACCAAACGTGACTTGTGAGATATTGGCTGTAAAGGTGACGATGATGCCAACAACTAAACCCGCAATCGTTGCTTCTCTCGATTGTTTTTTCCAGAACAAGCTGATGGCAATGGCTGGGAAAATTTGAACCATTCCTGAAACACCGATCAGCTGAAGCGTGACAAGCGCAGTCGGGAACAGCATACCGAATAAAAGAGCAAGCCCGATCACGATAAATACCATCGAACGTGTAATGATCGTTAACCGTTTAGGTGACACAGTTGGATGGATTAAATCACGGTACAAATTATTGGCAAATAAATTCGACGCCCCAATGGCCATGATCGAACATGGAATGAGAGAAGCAAGTGCAATCGTTGAATACGCAAGCCCCTGCATCACGCCGCCATATGACGTCTGAATTAAATGAAGAAGAGCAAATCTTGGATTTGTATCTTCCGGTAAGACTAAAAAGGCAATGAAGCCAAGGAAGATGACCAAAATCAATACAATGTTGTAAAGAGGTAAAAACATACTGTTTTTACGGATGGCATCTGCGCTTTTGGCTGTGAAAACACCAGTTGCTGCATGTGCCCACATAAATAATGCGAGTGCAGAAACACCTGATGCGGTAATAAACCACAAAATGCCTTTAGGCCCGCCTTCAGGAATCGTCAGAAGCTGTGGGGCTTCCTTAGCTAACGTATTCATCATTGGTGTCCAGCCGTTAAAATGAATAATCGGGAGGGAAACGACCATAAAGAGCATGATCACCCAAACAAGAATATCTTTAATAATGGCTGTATATGTAGGACCTTTAATACCACTGAAAAATGTATAAAGTGCAACTAAAATAAATGAAATTATAACAACTGCATTCACATTAATATAACTCGTTCCAGCGACAGTTAACGTATCTTGAATCCCGCTGAGCTGAAGACAAATGTATGGAATGAGCATGAGTACACCAACAATGGCAATCAAACTGGATAACAGTTTACTGTCAAATCGCTCACGTGCATAATCAGCAAGTGTTGTCAGCTTGTGATTTTTTGCAACCGTCCAAAGTTTTGGTAAGAAGAAATACGCAATAAAATAAGCAAGAACTGAATAGGGGATAGCGAAAAAAGCAACACTTCCCGCTGTATAAGCTGTACTTGTGAGCCCTAAAAAGGTATAAGCAGTATATAAGTCTGCGCCAACAAGGAACCAGACGAGAAGCCCGCCAAATTTTCTCCCGCCAACAGACCATTCTTCTACTGATTGTCTTGATGATTTATCACGACCAGCGGCAAAACCGATGACCACGACGATGAAAATGATACTTGCAGTTATCAATAAAGCTGTTAAGTTTCCTTGCATTCGTCAGTTCCTCCATTTGAATGTTGCATCCTGTAAATGATAAATGTGCAAACGGGTGTGAGTACAATCCATAGTAAGAGCCAGAAGTGGAAAAAGGGCAGCCCGATGACAAATGGATGAATACGATTCACAAAGGGGAGCAGTGCAAGCTGTCCAATGAATGGAATCGCGATGAGTAGCGCCAGTATCAGTTTTTTGTTCATGTTTTCCTCCTCTAATATTTTGTAATTTCATAATAATAGCAGTTGTCAGATTAGATCACAAGACCATTTTCAGAAAAAACAATCATTTTTATGAATATCATACTAATATAACGCTTTCATTTTTAAAAAGAGGTAAATAGAGAAGAATGAGAAAGGAAGACTTGAAAATAAGTATGGAAAAATAATATTTAGAGCAAATAAAAAAGCCCCAGCATGAAGCTGAGACTGTGCCGTTTTTTATAGGAAATCAGATACTTCTTCGATGTCAAAACGATTGCTTTTATGAGCTTCTTTTGCTGCTTTGCCGACAGAAATCAACATCACTGGTTCGTATCGACCGCTCACATTGAATTCTTTCACGTACGCTTCTTTGCTGAAACCGCCCATTGCGCATGTATCATATCCCATTGCTTTCGCCGCAATCATTAATTGCATAGCAGCTAACGAAGCGTTAGAATACGCAGCTTCACGTGCATATTGCTCGCTTTGATAAGCACCATTAATTTGCGTCATCAATGTTTCTTTAATATCTTCTGTGATGAAGCCTTGTTCTGCTAGCTCACTGTAGATTTTTTCACCCTTTAGATTGGCTTCAAGGTCACCAAGCACTGCAATCACAGCTGATGCTTGAGAGACTTGTTTTTGATTGTAAGCAATTGGAAGAAGTTTTGCTTTTGATTCAGCACTATGGAAAACAGTGAAATGCCAATGCTGAAGGTTCCAAGCAGATGGTGCTTTTGTTGTGATATCAAGAAGCTCTTTTAACTCTTCTTTTGTCATTTCATGAGTTGTATCATACTCTTTTACTGAAGCTCTTTCTTTTAAAATGTCAATCGTTTTTTGATCGCTCGCCATATGGATATTTCCTCCCGTTTTTGCAAATAGTATGGTACAATAAATAAAAAAGTGAGAAACTTACTTATTGTAACTAGAGATATATTTTAAATTGTACACCGTTAGTTTGTCAAACGATTATGAAAAGAAAGGCTGAAATATATGGAATTTCAATTATGTCCAAACATTCAGCAAGCTTTTTTGCTTCTTGGCAAAAGGTGGAATGGTCTCATCATTCATGTATTGCTTGATGGTCCGAAGCGGTTTAAAGACCTGACGGACATTATTCCATCCATCAGTCAAAAAATGCTCGCAGAACGCTTAAAAGAGCTTGAGCAAGAAGGAATCATAAAGCGCACTGTACTTCCTGAAACGCCAGTCAAAGTCATCTATTGTCTAACCGAAAAAGGGAGTGCATTACATGGTGTGTTCGGAGAAGTATCGCGCTGGGCAGGGGAGTATGCTGGATCTCATGAAAAAAAGGAGCAAGCTTAGTTTTAGGTTTGCCCAAACGTTTTGTCTTCTAATGAATATGCTGATGTTAGGCACATGACAAAGGAGGAGAAAAGCATGTACCCTCATACTCCGTATTTTCGAGGCGGTGCCCCTGGCATTCCGCCATATGAATCTAGAGTCCCTTTGTTTTTTGGTTTTGGCGCTCCTTTAGTCGGCGGACTGCTTGGCGGATTTCTAGGAAGTGCGATTTTTAATTATCCTCGTCCATATTACCCGCCACCACCACCGCCTGTTCCACCACCTTATGGCGGCGGATATCCACCATATTATTAAGAAAAAAGAGTAAGCCTGCTTCCATTTCAAAGCAGGCTTTTTATAATGGAATATCAATTTCAGAAATGCCTGGATCATCATGCTTTAAAAACATAATTTCTAAAATACCATCTTGATACGAAGCCTTCGTTCCTTTTCTTTTCACAGCAGCAGGCAGGACAACCTTCTTTTGTTTATTCTCTTCAGGAAAATGATCAATAAACAGCAGATTGGCTGTATGTTTGATTTTTACTTTTTCCGTGTTCGGACGATCGAGCTCTATTTTGACAAACACGTGATCTGTCGTCTCAAATACTTCAACATTCGGCTCTTTCTTTTTTTTATCGTCTGTCTCTCTTTCTTTCTGCTTCTGAGACAGCGGATCCTGAAAGGGGAATTGAGCAGAATAATTGGAGCCGAAAACACTTTCCATGACTTGATTGACATATTGCTCAACGTCTTTAGGATCTGAATTTTTTAACGCTTCTTTTGAAAATTGCTTTTGAAAAGGGAATAATCGGTTCCAGTCAAACATGCAAATCATCCTTTCTAAATGCCCTGAATTAGTATATGCCCATAATGTGATGTGCGTGCTATAATATACGATAGGTTTAGAAAGGAATGGTTAGATTGAACGAACAACAATCAAAAGGTGTCTTATATACGGCTGCATCTTTTACATTATGGGGGTTGTTCCCATTATATTGGAAGCTGATGGAGCATATTTCGTCAGGCGAAATTTTAGCGCACAGAATCGTATGGTCCTTTGTTTTTATGTGCGGTATTCTTTTATATTTAAAGCAAGTCCGTCCAGCGATGCAGACTGTGAAAGGTCTGATGATAGATGGAAAAGCACTTTTTTCATTACTTTTATCGGCTATTTTAATTTCGGTCAACTGGTATGTATACATTTGGGCTGTAAATCACGATCTGATGCTGGAAGCGAGTTTAGGGTATTATATTAATCCGCTTGTATCAGTTTTACTAGGCATCATTTTCTTAAAAGAACGACTGAATAAAATGCAAACCACCGCCATTCTCATTGCTGCAGCTGGTGTCATCATCTCAACTGTTCAGTACGGCTCATTTCCTGTCGTGGCTTTCGTATTGGCTTTTAGTTTTGGGTTTTATGGACTGATTAAAAAAAGAATGAGTTTTACGAGTGCCATTGGATTAACCATTGAAACACTGCTTCTTGCACCAGCTGCGCTTGTTTACTTATTTTTCTTCTTAAAAGAACCTGTTGTCACGATGAATCCGAGCAGCTTCGGCTCTCTTGGGCTATTATTTTTTGCAGGTGTCTTTACAGCTGTACCGCTTCTTTTATTTTCTGAAGGAGCCAAAAGAATTCCTTTATACCAAGTTGGTATTTTGCAGTATATTGCACCAACTATTACACTCTTTTTGGGGCTATTTGTGTATCACGAACACTTATCTGCAGCAAAAATCGTGACATTCCTCTGTATTTGGGTGGCGATTTTACTATTTACAACCTCTCAACTCCGAATGAAAAAAACAGCGAATTCTCATTAAAGAGACGAAGCAGTTTGCTTTTTTTTGCAGGCGGATCATGTCATAATAAGTTGTTACCAAAACTGTAGAGGTGATCACATGTCATCAGTCGATGAGCTTGCACACGCTTATCAATCTTTATGGAAAAATCGGCAGCTTGATGTAGTGGATATGACTTCATTACACGAGGCGATACGAGATGATTTGCTTGATGCACGCACCCATCCTCGCGCAAGAAAGTCATTACATCAAAAGTATGTACTCGCTGTGGAAAGAATTTTAGAAAGCACGATTGAACAGGGTCATCAACTACAGCTGATCAGCTTACATACGAAAAAGCTGCGAGAACTAATTCAAAATGAAGGAAGGAACCACTCATGAAACCAATTCAAACGGAAGATGTCACAGCACATCTTGAATCGTTTTTAAATCGGCCAGTCTTCGTTCATCTTGAAACGACAACTGGTTCTTATTCAGCTCATGTGAATGAGCAAAATATGACGGTCGTGGCGTATATCCGCAACGCAAAAGTTGTCTATTCACAGGCAAAAATAAAAGGACAAGGTCCATACCGTGTCGGAATGAAAACAGAAGATGGCTGGATTTACGCAGAAGGTTTAACCGATTACGTGTTTGATGAACAAGGTCGCCTGCTGTTAGCAGGACACCTGCCAGACGGAAAACTAGCGATCTCATTACAAATTAGTGAAACACCATTTCAGGTGTAGGAGAGAGGGGAACAGTGATGAACGAACATGTACTTGTGATGCTGCCTCACCCCGACGATGAATCCTTCGGGGTCGCAGGGCTCATCGCGCAAAGCAGAAAACGTGGAATTCCAGTGACGTATGCATGCGGGACACTTGGAGAAATGGGAAGAAATATGGGAAGTCCAACTTATGCTAACCGTGAGACACTTCCTGAATTAAGAAAACAGGAATTAATCAATGCATGTAAAGAAATGGATGTCACAGACTTGCGAATGCTTGGTCTTCGAGATAAAACGTTGGAATTTGAAGATGATGAGTATTTAGCGGATGTGATGGAACGCATAATTGATGAAGTGAAACCAACTCTTATTGTCACGTTTTATCCAGGTCATGGCGTACACCCTGATCATGATGCGACAGGTGAAGCGGTCATTCGTGCTCTATACCGCAAGAAAAAAGAAGACCGTCCTGTCACATACTGCATGGCCATTACGAAAAATCGAGAAGAAGTGCTAGGAAATGCCGATATTGTGATTGATATTACGGATGTAGCCGATATCAAATTAAATGCACTAAGAGCGCATAGAACACAAACAGAAGGCATGCTAAGAGAGCTTGAACAAAAGCTGAAAAACAAAGAACCAGTCGTTCAAAAATGGTTTGATGAAGAAATTTTCTGGACGTATCAATGGAATGACTAAATGAAAGGCAGCTGACTGAAGTCAGCTGCCTTTTCCTGTTGTATGAGAATGCATACGTCTTTCAATCAACCTAAGACGAACAAATAGGACGATGGCACCTGCGGCAAGCCCAGTAATCAGCCCAACCCAATAACCAAACGCTCCAAATGAGGTATACGTGCCAATCAAGTAGCCAGCTGGAAGGCCGATGACCCAGTAAGAGACAAACGCAGCAATCAGTGTGTAATTCACATCTTTATAGCCGCGCAGAGCCCCCTGAATGGGTGCAGCGATCGCATCTGACAGCTGGAAAAAGATCGCATACATCAAAAAGTGCTGTGTCATTTGTAAAACAGCTGATTCAGTTGTATATAAACCAGCGATCTCAGGTCTAAATAACAAGATGAGTGCTGCGGTACATAATGAGAACAAAACAGCTGTTGCAATGCCAATATAGCTGTAGCTTTTTGCGTCTTTATACCGCATGGCACCGGCTTCAAAACCTACAACAATCGTTAAAGCCATTGAGATACTAAGCGGCAGGATATATAAAATAGAAGCAAAGTTCATTGCTGCTTGGTGACTGGCGATTGTCACGGTATCAAAGTGACCCATTAAGAGCGTGACAGCTGCAAAAATACTTGTTTCAAAAAAGATCGCAAACCCAATAGGGATACCGATTTTCAGTATTTGACCCATTCGTGCGACGTTGAAGCGAGGTAATGTCTGAAACAACCGAAAGGATGCAAACGGTTCGGCTTTGATGACAATACAAATACTCATGATGAAAATCGCCCAATACGTCAGCGCAGATGCAAGACCTGCCCCTGCACCGCCAAGCTTTGGAAACCCAAAGTTTCCAAAAATAAAGAGATAATTTAAAACAAAATTAATAGGAAGTGCGGTTAACGTAATGAACATCGTTACACGTGTTTTTCCTAATGCATCAATGAACGATCTCATGACTGAATAACCAAAAAGCGGGATGATTCCAATAGCAAGGAAGCTGAGAAAATGACGGGCAATGGTTTCTACGGATGGTTCAAGCCCAAGTCGCCCTAAAATAAACGGAACACACATCGATCCAATGACAATCACCACGATACTTAAAAGAAAAGATAAATAAATGGCCTGGAAGACCGCACGAGGAACATCTTCCCTGCGGCCGCCGCCCATCAGCTGAGCCACAATAGGGGTAACAGCCATTAAAATGCCAGCGAGACCAGTATAAACAGGTGTCCAAATGCTCGAACCGATCGCTACACCTGCTAGGTCTTCTGCACTCACTTTTCCAGACATCACCGTGTCTAAAAATGTGATGAGCGAAAGACCTGCCTGTGTAATTAAAATCGGAATCAATATGGTTAAAAATTGTGCCAACTTTGCTCGAATACTATTCGTTTCTCTCATCATAAGTTCCTCTCTGAACAGAAATAACGAGAGGAATTATATCACGCTATGTAAAAAAATCAATTCTCCGTCGGATTATTTTTCTTTGAGGGCTTCGTTTTTTTGAACATTTGGGCATAAATAAAAGAAAGACTGACAACACCTAAAATGCTGCAAGCATATTGAATCACTTTTTGAATGGTCATATTGAATTCACCTCCATGCAAATAGAATGTGCACAATTTGTTATTTTATGACACAAGCGAAAGAAGGAGGGACATGGTGAGATGATCAATCGCACAAATGAAGAAGCGATGTTTAAGTTAGAAATGAAATCTCATTTAACGCAAATTATGATGGATGCAAGGAAAATCGTCGAATCGCTTGACCAGACGGAACAATGCCTTCTTTGTGAACTCGAATCATTGCATGATCAGTTTAATGAAATGCATGCAGAGGCTTCCTCGTTTTATTTACAAGCATATATGGAAGAATTCACACCAGGTTTTGCTCAATTTTCTTTAGCCATTGAGAACTTATCAAAACAAAAGCATGGCGCACTGATTGTGATTCAAAGGAGAGATGAGGTGGAGGATTATATACAAAAAGGGACAAACCTCCATGCGAAAATTAGCGCATCATTAATAGAAAGCATTTTCTATCCTGGAAACCCACTTCATGATGGCGCCCTTTTAGTAAAAGAAAACACGCTTGTTTCCGCTGCAAATGTCCTACCGCTCACCTCAAAAAAAGTCAGCCCTTCTCTAGGCACAAGACACCGGGCAGCCATTGGACTTTCTGGCATGACTGATGCCCTTGTTCTTGTTGTATCAGAAGAAACAGGGAAAATGTCGTTTGCGAAAGAAGGCGTCCTCTATCCGTTAACTGTAAAAGATCAAGAAATCAGAAAGTAAACATGAACACAGCATTCTTCATTGGGAAGGGTGCTTTTTTTATTGAGAAGAAAAAACAGGCAATTAAGTAAAAAGTCATTTGATACAGAAAAATTTGTCATGTAGAATAGAACTATGAAACTAGCAACGTGCTTGTTTTGACAAATTTCTAAACGTCAACTTAAAAATTCCTTAAAAATTGTTTATAAATACAGCAAACAGCCGATAGAAACGATATGGCTTTGTTTTAGCATTTTGAGTTTGCTGCTCTAACCTATTTAGTATTGCCCAACGTCTTCATGTCGAGTAATATAATAGAAATAAAGATAAAATAGTGCAAGAGAAGCAGAACCATTAAATGCTAAACTCAAAACTAGTACATAAGTCTTATGGAACGAAATCATGAAAGGCGGAGATTTATCTATGAAGAAAAAAGTAGTAACCGGCCTCACAGTTTCAGCGATCGCAGGCTCAGCTGTTATTGCTGCACCGGCAGAAGCACAGACGATCAAGGTGAAAAGCGGTGACTCACTTTGGAAGATTGCCGAACAGTACAACACAAGTATTTCGGAACTTCAATCTCTTAATCAATTAAAAACGACGATGATTTTTGCAGGACAAAGCTTAAAGATTCCTGGTGCAAAAAGTTCAAAATCCAGCTCATCAACAAGTTCAAAAGCAACGAAATCAAGTGCTTCAACAACATCTAGCTATACAGTCAAGCTTGGGGATTCATTATGGCTGATTGCGAAGAATCACAAAATGTCAGTTGCAAGTTTGAAAAGTTTGAACAGCTTAAACAGTGACCTCATTCGTCCTGGACAAAAGCTGAAAGTGTCTGGAACGACGAAAACGAGCGGCAGCCAGTCCACAAATTCAAACTCAACATCTAATTCTAGCTCAAGTAACAAATCAACGAATTCTAATAGTTCGTCGTCAGCATCTAGTACATATAAAGTGAAATTAGGCGATTCACTTTGGAAAATTGCCAATTCGTTAAATATGTCGATTGGTGAAATTAAAACATTGAACTCGCTAAAATCTGATATGATTTATCCAAATCAAGTATTGAAGGTAAAAGGAACGGTGACGTCAAAACCAAGTCAGCCGAAAGCACCTGCTCAACCTAGCACGCCTTCAAACAGCAATCAGTCTTCAAGTAGTAAAACAACATCTTATACGGTTAAATCAGGTGATTCATTATGGAAAATTGCGAATCAGTTTAAGGTGCAGGTTCAATCAATCCGCACAGCAAACAGCTTGAAAAGTGATGTGCTGAGAATTGGACAAGTATTAAAAATCAACGGAACAGCTTCCGGTTCAACTGGATCTAATGGTTCTACGTCAAACGGTTCAACAACACCGGTCAACAATAATAAAACTGACGTTCCAATGAATGCAAAAATCACGACAATGATTCAAGAAGGTAAAAAACTCACAGGCATTCCTTACAGATGGGGTGGCAATACACCAGCTGGATTTGATTGTAGCGGCTTTGTTTACTATCTCATTAATAAGGTTTCATCAGTATCTAGATTGAGTACAGCAGGATACTGGAATATGATGACGCCTGTCAGCACACCACAAGTTGGAGATTTTGTTTATTTCACAACGTACAAAGCAGGTCCTTCTCATATGGGACTATACCTAGGTGGAGGAGATTTCCTTCATGCAAGTGACAGCGGAGTAGGAATTTCAAACTTAAGCAATCCTTATTGGAAAAAAGCCTACCTAGGCGCAAAACGTTTCTTCTAAAAAAGCCGATTTTCGGCTTTTTTTGTTTGCCCGTTGCTGTGATTGTCCATACTGATATCAAAAGGGGGCAGTCATAAATGAAAAAGTCAGTGTGGATGATCATGATATGTTTGATCTTTACCGCATCAGCATGTCATGCACCGCCGAAAAAAGAAACGACAGAAGAAACAAGAGAAGTTGCCGCACCTAAACAAGCACCAGTCACAACGTCACTCATAAACGAAAGCGGGCAAAAAATAGGGAGCATTGAAATAAGAGAGTCCTCAGAAAATGGGCTGGATCTGCATGTGAAAGCGAAAGGACTGCCACCAGGTCCTCACGGCTTTCATATTCATGAAACAGGAATATGTGAAACGCCAGATTTTGAAACAGCAGGTGCACATTTTAATCCGACCCATAGAGAGCATGGCTTCGACAACCCAAAAGGGCATCATGCTGGAGATATGCCTAATTTAGAGGTAGGGGCAGATGGACAAATTGATGTTGTCGTGAATGTACCAGATGTGACGTTAAAGGGAGGCCCAAATCAATTAATCGATCAAAACGGGCGAAGTTTCATCATCCATGCAGAAGCAGATGATTACTTAAGCAACCCTTCTGGCAACTCAGGGAAACGCATTGCTTGCGGAGCCATCACAAAAGAAATGGTAAAATAACAGAAGACGAACCTTTATGTATTGAGTGCATAAAGGTTTTTTTAGTATACTTGGTGAGGAAAATGATCGAAGAGAGGAATTAATCATATATGTTTAACCAACCATCACTCCCAGAAGAAATTCAAGCAATGATCGAAGCAAAAGGAAAAGTTCTCGAAGAAGAATTTCGTCCGCTTATCGGAACAGGCGGCTATGAATCACAAGATACGTCTATTATTCAAGATGCCATGATTGCACTTGCCCTAGGAAAAAATGTTCTGTTAAAAGGACCGACGGGCTCAGGTAAAACCAAACTAGCAGAAACTTTATCCGCTTTCTTTCAACAGCCGATGCACAGTGTAAACTGCTCAGTTGACCTTGATGCAGAAAGTCTTATTGGCTATAAAACCATCCATAATGATGGACAAGTTGCTTCTATAGAATTCATTGAAGGACCCGTTACAAAAGCAATGAAAAAAGGACACCTTTTATATATTGATGAAATCAACATGGCAAAACCAGAAACACTGCCTATTTTAAACGGTGTGCTTGATTACAGAAAAATGATGACAAACCCATTTACAGGTGAAGTCGTTAGAGCAGAAGAAGGTTTTGGCGTGATTGCAGCAATCAATGAGGGATATGTGGGGACAGTGCCGCTCAATGAAGCGCTGAAAAACCGTTTTGTCGTCATTGAAGTTCCTTACATTGGCGGTGGCATTTTAAAAGAAGTACTGCACACTCAGTCCGTATTAAAGGATGAGCGGTTAATCGATCAATTCGTACAGCTCTCATCAGATCTCATCGTCCAAGCACACAATGGACAGGTCAGTGAAGAAGCCGCATCCATTCGCGCACTGTTAGATACATGTGATCTTGCGCAATATATTCCGCCGCTTCGTGCAATTGAACGAGGAATTGTAGAGAAGCTAGAAGATGACCGGGAAAAAGCAGCGGTAAGAAATATCGCTCAAACATTATTCGAGTGAGGTTCTGACTTTTGAAATTCATCAAATTTAATGACAGCAGAATCGATTCATTTCTATTTATGGAATTAACGGATTTAGCCAAAACACTTGCCAAAAGTGATGATGTGGAGCTTGAATACGGTGTTCAATCGTACTATGAACCGTTTGAAAAGAAAATTTTCATCAGCCATTTTTGGGATGATCGTCATCAAGAGGATATGATGGCAGGCCTAAAAAGTGATGTGTTTCTGCGAGCAGTAGGGACAGTGTATAGCGATCTTACAGTGTTTGAAGACATCATTTCCTATGCCCACACATTATCCATTCCTGATGTGTGCAAACAATTGTTTATGCTGTTTGAAGATATCCGCATTGAAGAGCGGATTAAACGTGACCGCCCAGGAACAAAAAAGGTATTTAAACGGAGAAGAGAGCTTTACAGACGTCACTTTAAAACACAATTAACGATTAACCAAGAGCGCAGTATTTTAACAGATGCACTCTTTTGTGCGATATACGTGAAGCTGACAGCCGAATCTCCGCTTGAAGAAATTCCACCCCTTCATGAGCGGATAGATCCAATGATTCCGTTTATTGAGTCAAGTCTTGAACGTGTATATGACGCACGCTCGACATCTGATATCGCCATCATTGTGAAGGAATTGACAGAAGGCTTCGATGAGCTCCTTGAAAAGGATATGCTGAACACATACTTTTTCTTCCCAGAATTGGACTATGAAAAAGCGGCAAAAGAACCGCTTTTCCATGACCTCAAAAGAAAGCCAAAATTAAGTGAGGATATAAAAGTCGATCGGGAAAAAGAGGGGGATGAAGACATCCATAATGAATATATGGAAGTATGGCATAGAGAAACGGAAGCACCATCTAAAAGTTTCCTTCAATTTGATTTAGAACACGGTGGTAAAAGCGATCTCGGTAAAGATGCGGCAAGAGAAGGTGACGATGGAGATCAGGCGCTTGGAACGGTTCAAGGTTCAGCCAAACAAACCCATCGAAAAGACTATTCAAAGCTTGAAGCACTAGAAGAGGCAGAAGGAGAAGAAAGCGGGGCAGATGCGCATGAGAATGGAAAAGAAAACAAATATGCATTTCCAGTCATGATTTCACCAGAACCTCCTTCACCAGAGCAAATAGATGTGTACAAGCAGCACGCAAAGGCAATCGAGCCTTATCAGAAACGCTTAAAACAAATGATTCAAAAAACACTTGAGCATAAAAAATCATGGCCAAAAACAGATCTTCATGCAGGGCGTCTCAGTAAAAAGCTCATTCGTTATTTTACAGAGTCTAACCCTCGACTATTTTATAAAAAACAAGCGCCATCTTCTCAAATTGATGCTGTGTTCACTTTATTAGTTGACTGCTCTGCAAGTATGTTTGACAAAATGGATGAGACAAAAAAAGGGATTGTTCTGTTTCATGAAGCTTTAAAATCAGTGCAGGTACCTCATCAAATTGTTGGGTTCTGGGAAGATACAAATGACGCAACTGAAACAAGTCAGCCGAACTACTTTAACACCGTCGTATCGTTCAAAGATTCCTTATTTGACGCAGGACCATCCATTATGTCACTTGAGCCAGAAGAAGATAACCGGGATGGATATGCGATTCGCCAAATGACAAAAATGATTTTAAAACGAAGAGAAGAGCAAAAGTTCCTCATTGTTTTCTCAGACGGAGAGCCGGCTGCATTCAGCTACGAACAAAATGGGATCGTGGATACACATGAAGCGGTTCTCGAAGCGAGAAAAAAGGGAATTGAAGTGATCAATGTGTTTTTATCCAATTCTCCGATTGAAGAGGCGCAGATGAAAACGATCCAAGATATGTATGGCAAGTTCAGCATTTTTGTACCGGATGTCGATACATTGCCAGATGTGCTATATCCATTACTCAAGAAATTGCTGCATAAAAGCATTGGGGCATAAGGTTTTGCCCCTTTCTTTAAAATATTTTTCGGAATGATTTAAATTTTTTGTTTTTCTTTGAATTTTTTATCTTTAATTGAACAAAGAATGTAGAAAGTAATCCGAAACAGTGGTAGAATATGATTGGAAGCGTTTTATTACATAAATTTGGTCATTGTGTTCTGGAAGTTATATCGAGATAGTGTTCAATCACTTGATGATCAAAGTTGGGGGTAGTGTTCAAAATGTTTCAAAATGATGTGAAACAACCGTTGAGTTGGGAAGAATTTCATGGTCCGAACCTCGGCTACGTGCTCGAGCTCTACGATCAATATGTCCAGGATCCTACTAGTGTTGATGAAGACATAAGAGGCATATTTGATGAACTTGGTGCACCACCGAGTGAAATGAAGGAGGAAATTGGGAAAAAAGAAAATAGCGTAGTTACTTCTGAACAAATCCAAAAGATAGCATCAGTCGTTAAACTGGCAGAAGACATCAGAACGTATGGCCATTTAAATGCTTCCGTCAATCCTCTTCGCAAAGAAAAGGAATTACAAGAGCTGTTTCCATTAAAGGAATACGGTTTAACTGAAGAAGACGTTAAGAATATTCCAATATCAATTATTAGTCCAGATGCACCTAAACACATTTCAAACGGCATAGAAGCCATTAACCATTTGAGAAATACGTATAAGCGTACCATTTCATTTGAGTTTGATCACGTACATGACTTCGAAGAGCGCAACTGGCTCTCTAAATCTATTGAGTCTGGCGAATTATTTAAGAAAAAACCAGCAGATAAACTAGTTTCTGTACTCAAAAGATTAACAGAAGTCGAGCAATTTGAGCAGTTCCTTCATAAAACATTTGTTGGACAAAAGCGTTTTTCTATAGAAGGATTAGACGCACTTGTTCCAGTACTTGATGAAATTATATCCGAGTCTGTTACACAAGGGACTTCAAATATTAACATTGGAATGGCACATAGAGGCCGTTTAAATGTATTAGCACATGTGTTAGGAAAGCCATATGAGATCATTTTCTCAGAATTCCAGCATGCGCCTAATAAAGAGCTTGTACCATCAGAAGGCTCTATTGGCATCAGCTACGGATGGACAGGGGATGTAAAATATCATCTCGGTGCTGACCGCCAAATCAAAGATGAAGATACAAAGAGTGCAAGAGTCACACTTGCCAATAACCCAAGTCACTTGGAATTTATTGACCCGATTATTGAAGGAAGCACTCGTGCAGCGCAAGAATCGCGTACTCAAAAAGGCTATCCAGTTCAAGACGTTGAAAAAGCGTTAGCCATCTTAATTCATGGGGATGCTGCATTTCCTGGAGAGGGAATTGTCGCAGAAACATTAAATTTAAGTCAATTAGTCGGCTATCAAGTGGGGGGAACGATCCATATCATTGCCAACAATATGATTGGATTTACCACAGAAAGCAATGAATCTCGTTCAACGAAATACGCTAGTGACCTTGCAAAAGGTTTCGAGATTCCAATTGTTCACGTCAATGCAGACGATCCAGAAGCTTGTTTAGCAGCTGTTCAGCTGGCGGTAGAATACCGTAAACGGTTTAAAAAGGATTTCTTAATTGACTTGATTGGCTACCGCAGATATGGCCATAACGAAATGGATGAGCCTTCTACTACTCAGCCAATGCTGTACGATGCGGTCAGAAAGCACAAAACGGTCAAGAATATCTTCGCAGATAAGCTTGTCACTGAGGGCCTTCTGTCAAAAGAACAAAGAGAAGAAATTGAGCAGGCTGTCACGGCAAAAATTGAAGAAGCTTATAAAAAAGTGCCTTCAAAGAAAGAACATACAATTCAAGAAATCGAATTGCCAGAGCCTGTATCTAACGGCTTCCCTGCAGTTGATACATCCGTAGAGTTTGATGTATTAAGAAAGCTGAATGAAGAATTAATTAGCTGGCCGAAAGACTTCCAAGTATTCGGTAAGCTAAAGCGGATCCTTGAAAAACGTGCAAAAGTGTTTACAGATGATCGCAAAGTGGAATGGTCACTTGGTGAAGCACTGGCATTTGCATCTATATTAAAAGACGGTACGCCGATTCGAATGACCGGACAGGATTCTGAGCGAGGCACATTTGCTCAAAGAAACCTTGTTCTTCACGACAGTCAAACGGGTGATGAATTCATTGCTCTTCATGAACTGAGTGATGCAAATGCATCATTTACAGTCCATAATAGTCCACTGTCAGAAGGCTCTGTCATCGGGTTTGAATATGGTTATAATGTCTATTCTCCTGAAACATTAGTGATTTGGGAAGCTCAATTTGGAGACTTCGCAAATGCGGCTCAAGTGTATTTTGATCAATTTATTTCAGCAGGCCGCGCCAAGTGGGGACAAAAGTCAGGGCTTGTGATGCTCTTGCCACATGGATATGAAGGACAAGGTCCAGAACATTCTAGTGGAAGAACAGAACGCTTCTTGCAATCAGCTGCTGAGAATAACTGGACAGTTGCGAACCTGACAAGTGCAGCTCAATACTTCCATATTCTTAGAAGACAGGCGAAAATGCTGCTTCGTGAAGAGATTCGTCCTCTTGTCATCATGACACCGAAGAGTCTGCTTCGAAACCCGAACACATTATCCGAAGTCCAAGAACTAACAGATGGACAGTTCCGTCCAGTTCTTGAACAGCCGGGCCTTGTGCATGATCATGAAAAAGTAACACGCCTTGTGCTATCGAGCGGGAAGGTATCGATCGATATTAGTGATCGTTTTACTCAAATGGAAGACTCAAAAGATTGGCTTCATATTGCGAGAGTGGAACAATTATATCCATTCCCAGCCAAAGATATTAAAGCCATTTTATCAAAACTGTCGAACTTAGAAGAAATCGTATGGGTGCAAGAAGAACCGCAAAATATGGGCGCTTGGGGATATATTGAGCCATATTTACGTGAAATTGCATCTGAAAAAGTAAAAGTACGTTACATCGGCCGCAGAAGACGTTCAAGTACGGCTGAGGGTGATCCAACTGTTCATAAAAAAGAACAAGAACGAATTGTATCTGATAGCTTGACTCGCAAAAACTAAGGGGGAAATGAAAAATGGCGGAAATTAAAGTACCTGAACTAGCGGAATCAATCTCGGAAGGAACAATTGCTCAGTGGCTAAAACAGCCGGGCGATTATGTTGAGCAGGGGGAATACCTGTTAGAACTTGAAACAGATAAAGTCAATGTCGAATTGACAGCTGAAGAATCTGGTGTTCTAAAAGAAGTACTGAAAGATTCTGGTGACACTGTCCAAGTTGGAGAAGTCATCGGAACGATTGCAGCAGGTGAAGCTGGCGGAAGCGAGTCCGCAGCTCCAGCACCTGAGCAAGATTCTGCACCAGCTTCGAAAGAAGAACCAGCAGCTGAACAAAAAGAAGAGGCAGCAAAAGAAGAGCCGAAATCTGGTAATGGCAGAACGATCGCTTCTCCAGCAGCTAGAAAACTAGCAAGAGAGAAGGGGTTAGACTTATCTGAGATTCCAACCGCAGATCCGCTGGGCAGGGTACGAAAGCAGGATGTAGCTTCTTACCAAAAGAATGAAGCTCCTGCAAGTGCACCGAAAGCCGCGCCAAAAGCAAATGCTGCGGTGCAAAATGATCAAGCAGGGAAACCAGTTGAGCGTGAAAAAATGTCACGCCGCAGACAAACCATTGCAAAACGTTTAGTTGAAGTTCAACAAACGGCAGCGATGCTGACAACATTTAATGAAGTCGATATGACAGCTGTCATGGATTTAAGAAAGCGTCGCAAAGATGCCTTCCTTGAACAAAACGATGTGAAACTGGGCTTCATGTCCTTCTTCACAAAAGCAGTGGTAGCAGCACTTAAAAAATATCCACTTCTCAACGCAGAAATTCAAGGTGATGAGCTTGTCATTAAAAAATTCTATGACATCGGTATTGCTGTAGCCGCCAATGAAGGGCTTGTGGTACCAGTTGTCCGTGATGCAGACAGACTATCGTTTGCTGGAATTGAAAAAGAAATCGGTCATCTTGCGAAAAAAGCAAGAGATAACAAATTATCGCTCAATGAATTACAAGGTGGATCATTCACGATCACAAACGGAGGAACATTTGGTTCTCTGCTTTCAACACCAATTTTAAACAGTCCTCAAGTTGGAATTTTAGGTATGCATAAAATTCAGCTTCGTCCTGTTGCAATTGATGAAGAACGCTTTGAAAACCGTCCAATGATGTATTTAGCTCTTTCATACGATCACCGTATTGTCGATGGAAAAGAAGCTGTTGGGTTCCTTGTCACGATTAAAAATCTACTTGAAGATCCTGAACAGCTATTGCTTGAAGGATAATCGAAAGAAAAAGCTAGTACCGATGAGGGTACTAGCTTTTTTGGTCTTTATTTTCTGAGTAGCCTCTTTTTGACCAAAATGTTGCCAGCCAAGAGCCAGATAAATTATGCCATACGCTAAAAATGGCACTGGGGACGGCGGCAAGTGGAGAAAAATGTGCGGTTGCAAGGGCTGCGCCAAGTCCAGAATTTTGCATCCCTACTTCTATTGAAATTGCTCGTTGAGAAGGAATGTCCATTTTACACCATTTTGCAATGAGGTAACCCAATAATAGACCAAGAGCATTATGTAAAACAACAACGGCAAAAATAAGCAGTCCAGATTGCAGAATCTGTTCTTTATTTGCACTGACAACAGCTGCAATGATGGCGACAATGCCAGTAACAGATACAAGCGGGAGTGCTTGTACAGCATACGTCACTTGTTTTTTAAAAAACAATTTGACGATGACACCTAAAATAATCGGAATTAAGACAACTTGGACAATCGACAAAAACAAAGCACCCGGTGATACAGATAACCAAGATTTTGCAAAGATATAAATGAAAACAGGGGTCAAAATGGGAGCAAGTAGGGTCGAGATCGTTGTCACGGCAACAGATAAGGCCGTATTTCCTTTCGCCAAAAAGGTCATTACATTGGATGCAGTCCCGCCTGGACAGCAGCCGACGAGAATGACACCAACAGCGATTTCAGAAGGCAAATGTAACCCATAGGCCAATAAAAATGCAATGAGTGGCATCAGTGTATACTGCGCTAAAACCCCGATCAATACATAAAGAGGCTTTCTAAAAAGCTCTTTAAAATCTTCAGAAGACAGCGTCAGCCCCATGCCAAACATAATAATGCCAAGTAAAAAAGGGATATAAGGTCCAATCAAAGAAAATGCCGCAGGAAAAGTAAAACCTAGACAAGCAAAGACAATGACCCATATAGCGAATGTTCTTCCTGCAAAGTGACTAATGTGTAAAAGGGTGTTCATACTATCTTTCAACTCTCTTTCTTTTCATATCTTTTCTATTTTAAATGAATTTTCTGAAAAAACAACCTATGATTTTGTAATGGGTGTTCATAATATTATTATGTAAACTAATAAAAACCCACATAGCAAATGAACTATGTGGAGTATGCGATCAAAAAGGTGTCCATTTCACTTGTTGAGCCTGTTTTAGTCTTGCTTCTGGCTCACGCCAGTCAACGACATTCCACCACCGGTCTACATATTGCGCCTTTTCATTTCGATATTGGAGGTAATAGGCATGCTCCCACACATCAAGAGCAAGAAGGGGGATGACGTCCCATTGTGAGAGGAACTGATGGCGCTCTGCTTGTAAAATGTCTAAACGCTGAGATCGAGGAGACCATACAAGAATCGCCCATCCGACACCTTCTACTTGTTTGGCAGCAGCTGAAAAATGTGACTTGAACGCCTCATAGCTGCCAAATGATTGATCAATGAGACGAAGCATTTGACCAGTAGGTTTTCTTTTCCCTGAAGGACTCATGGAAAACCAAAAGATACAATGTAAATAATGTCCTGCCCCATGAAAGGCAAGCTCACGTTCCCAATGCTTGATCATGGTAAAGTCGTTGGTTCTTCTTGCTTTTTTTAGCGCAAGTTCAGCTTGATTTAGACCATCAACATAAGTTTGATGATGCTTTTGATGGTGCAAGTACATAATTTCTTTTGAAATATAAGGTTCGAGCGCGTCATACCGATAAGGCAGTGGTGGTAACTGATGATTTCCAGCTGCTACATCGCGCACTTCTTCGTGTGGATGCTGCATGTCTTCTGCAATCCTTTCGGCTAGTTCGTACCATTGTTGTTCACTGGAATCATCATCCTCCATTTTGAGTCGTAAATGTTCCACTTTTCGATGGATATTATCATCTTGCCACACATGTTGAATCGTGCTAAGCCACTCTTTGAGCTGTGAGCGATATTCTTCTTTATTCATGTATACGCCTCATTTCCTCTAAAAATGTAGAACAAGCCATCATCGGAAACACAAATGGGTAGCTATGATAGGTGATGTAAAATTGTTTTGGCAGTCCAATGCCGACCGGATAGTACATGGCTTCTTCAGTATGGTGATGGTTCACTAAAAAGGAGACAGCTTTCAAAATGGCTGCGTTATTTGCTTTCTCATATTGGAGGAGCGCCTCTGTCGCCCATGCGGTTTGAACCACTGTGCCAAAGGGAAGCGGGACATAGGTTTTCAGTTCTGCACTTTTACACGATTCTCCGAAACTGCCATCTTCAAGCTGAATCTGCTTTAGGAAACGGCACGCTTTTTGCACAGCAGGGTGTGAGGAGGGAATGCCAGCCGCTTTCAGTCCTGTTAACGCTGCCCAAGTTCCATAAATATAACAAACACCCCATCTGCCAAACCATGATCCGTTTTTCTCCTGGTGGTCAATGAGCCATTTTACACATCGATCTTTTTGCCTGAGAATCGTGGGTGAAGCAGTCTCTTTTTCTTCTAAACCAATCAAATGGAGCACACGACCAGTAATATCAGGAGTTGACGGATCAATCGCCGCATCCTCCGCAGATTCAAGCGGAAGATGACGAAGCAGAAAGTGATCTTGATTTTTTTCGAAAGCAGAAAAGCCGCCATCACGATTTTGCATGGAGAGAAGCCAGTCATATCCTCGTTTCCACTGAAGTGGAGTGTATTCCTTTGGGATCGCTTTTAACACAATTTGCGTGTCATCACAATCAGGATTATTCGTATTGATATGTGAGAAACCAAAGCCACCAGGAGCAGCATGCCGGTTATGAACTGCCCAATCCGCTTTCTTCATTTGCTGGCGGTCCAGCAAATAGGTGAAGGAATTCATGATCATGGGATCTTGTCGTTTTCTTCCTGCTCTTTGAGAAGCGTAACTGACAAGCGCTGTATCCCACACAGTCGAGGTGGAATTCTCAGCATATATCTTGCCTTGACAGGAGGTGACGAGCCTTTTCATACCTCTGACTGCTTTTTGGATGAGATGATGTCCAGGGGAGTACCCAAGGCTCATGAGGGCATAGACCATAAAGATGGTTGCACTTAAGTAACTGTACAGTGTCCCATCTTTTTCAAGACGGTCAAACATGTATCGCTTTGCCGCTTCATATCCGAAAAAGTCGAGCCGGCTGTCGAGGGCTGTATATGACCGCATATACATGAGGAAGTCATCAGTCGAACGTTCTTCTCTTGCCATAAACCAGTCAAATGGATTTTTAGACATGTTTTCATCAAGATGGGCTAATGATGGAAACGTAGCATGAGAGGTATACCGTTTGTTCAGTGCGATCATCATGGGGACAAAATGAATCCTTGCATAGGCACTAAGGTGGTAGAAGTGTAGCGGAAAAGACGTAGGGATGAGTAAAAAGGAAAGAGGTGCATAGAAGTAGGGCCAAGGGTGCATGCCATTTACGGCAAGCATCCACTTTGTCATAAAATGAACGTTCTTTAGTCCACCTTTTGAGCGAATATATTGTGCTGCTTTTTCCATATGGGGCTCGTCTTTTTGAAATCTGCCAGATGCGAGCATGCCGCAATAACCTTGTACTGTAGCTGTGAGATGTCCCGACTGGTCATGATACAAAGAAAAGGAACCATCTTCATTTTGTTTGGCATGTATTGCTTCGGCCAATTGATGGATCAATTGCTGATCGGGGTCACCAACGGCTTTTAACAGCATAATGAAAAAAGCATTTGTCATCATAGGTCCTTCAAAGCAGAAAATAAATGCGCCATCTTCTCTTTGTCTGCGTTCTACCTGCATGTGCAGTTCATCGATATATTCGTTGACTCTCGTTTTAAAATCTTGCATTCGGCCATGCTCCTTTCCTTTATCACTATATTCAGGAGTCGGCCTGTCACATGACAGCTCAAAAAAAGCCGATGACATCGTCACCGGCTCAGCGTGTAGACAAACCCTCGCATTCTTTGTCAGTCCTGCGTTCCGGTGCTCACGAATGTCAAATTCGCTCCGCTCCAGTACTCGTCCTTCCTAGACTGCAAAGGTTTTCTATCACGCTGAAAAAAAGACAAAAGGCTAAAATCAAGTTCATTTTAGCCCTTTGTCAACAATCTGAGCCGATGACATCGTCATCGGCTTTCTTAAATGATTAGTCTTGCAGATTAATCCACACGCTTTTGACTTCTGTATAGTTGTTAAGGGCATATGATCCCATTTCTCTGCCAAGGCCTGACTGTTTATATCCGCCAAACGGGGAGGCGGCATCAAAGACATTATAGCAGTTGACCCAAATGGTTCCTGCTTCTAGGCGTGCAGCGATATCGTGAGCATGCTTTAAGTTTTCTGTCCAAAGTCCTGCCGCTAACCCATAGTCAGATTGATTGGCCCGTTCGACCACTTCATCAATGGAATCGTAAGGAATCGCAGATAGAACTGGGCCGAAAATCTCTTCTTTTGCGATTGTCATTTCATCTTCTACATCTCTAAAGACAGTAGGGGAGACGAAATAGCCTGCTTCATAAGGGCAGTCACCACCGACTACGGCTGTTGCACCTTCTGACTTCCCTTTTTCGATATAACCTAACACACGTTCATGCTGCTCTTTACTCACTAGAGGCCCGATCTGGGTATCATGATGAAGACCAGCTCCTTGTTTTAATGATGTCGCATATTTAGCCATTTGATCGACGACTTCATCATATTGGCTCCGGTGCACAAAGACCCTCGATCCTGCACAGCACACTTGACCTTGGTTAAACATCACGCCGTTTAATGCACCTGGAATGGCTTTCTTTAAATCGGCGTCTGGTAAAATAATATTCGGCGATTTTCCGCCAAGCTCTAAAGTAACACGCTTGATGGATTTGGCTGCTTTCTCCATGATCAATTTCCCAACACTTGTTGATCCAGTGAAAGCCAGCTTATTGACATCAGGGTGATCGGTTAATGCTTCACCGGCTGTTTCACCAAATCCAGGAACGATGTTAATCACGCCTTCTGGGAATCCGGCTTTATCCACTAATTCAGCTAAATATAAAGCAGATAGCGGTGTTTGTTCAGCTGGCTTTAAAACGATGGTGCAGCCTGTTGCTAGTGCAGCACCCATTTTCCACATGGCCATGAGGAGCGGAAAGTTCCAAGGAATGATTTGTCCCACAACGCCCACAGGCTCATGGCGAGTATAATTAAAATATCCCTGGCTGACAGGAAGGGTTTGTCCAGTCATTTTTGTGGTCCAACCTGCATAATAGCGCATGTGCTCAATGGCAAGAGGGATATCCGCATTGGTTGTTTCATTAATTGGTTTTCCATTATCAAGTGTTTCCAGCTGAGCCAGTTCTTCTTGGTGTTCTTCCATTAAATCTGCCAGCTTAAACATCAAGCGGGCACGTTCGGCTGCAGACATAGAACGCCAAGGTCCATGGAACGCCTTTTTAGCAGCTTTTACTGCCTCATTAATGTCGGCTGCACCTGCTTCATATACATCAATAAGGGTTTCTCCTGTGGCAGGGTTAGGTGTAGAGAATGTTTTGTTATCATGACTTGTGATAAACTGACCGTTAATGTAGAGTTTTTTCGTCCCTTGGAGAAAAGATTCGAGTTTTGAACTGATTTGAAGTGTTGTAGAGCTCATAAATAAACAAACCTCCTTAAAGATATGGGTTTTGTTCTGCGAGTTCTAGGTGGAAAAAGTGGACATGAAGCATTTTGTATACGCACACATTTGTAAACGTATACATTTATCATATTACACGACATGTTTGAAAGCAATCGATAACACTCATTGCATTTCACGAAAAATTGGCTACAATAAATGTATAGATGAAAAAAGGAGTTTTTAAATCATGATCCATCAAAACTGGCAAACGGCTGAAACGGTAAAACAAGTAAAATGTGTACATACAAATGCGAAAAAATATATGGTTGACCGGGCATTAACGGTTGGACACACATATGATGTGAAAAATGAAACAGAGGAATTCCTCTTTGTCGTTGATAATACGGGTAAAGTAGGCGGGTACTACAAAGAGTATTTCGAAGACAATTCTGCTGAATGATTTTGATGGTCATCACTCATACTAAGAAAAACAGTAAAGGGTGATGAAGATGAAAAAGCAACAGCAAGAAGAGCAGAAACATCAAAATGCTTGGCATGACAATGAAGATGCTGATATGGCGATTACACTTGAGCAGATTTCTGATGTGTATGCCGAAGGAACGATTGATACCCCAAAAGATGAATAGTCATTTAAAACAGTGATTTTACATAATCACTGTTCAGATTGTTGACAAAGGGCTAAAATGAACTTTATTTTAGCCCTTTGTCTTCTTTTCAGCGTGATAGAAAACCTTTGAAGTCTAGGAAGGACAGCTACTTTTGCGGAGCGAATTTGCCATTCGTGAGCACCAGAGCGCAGGAATGACAAAGAATGCGAGGGTTTGTCTACACGCTGAACAGTGATTTTACATAATCACTGTTTTTTTATGGTCCCATAACGAATGATTTCTTGAAAAAAAATGAAACTTTTTTCCTGCTTTAACAGTCTAAATAAGTAGAGGAAAGAGCATCGGATCAAAAAGAAAAAGTTAAATGAAATTTAATCTATTCGTAATGGAATAACGACGATTTATAGCGTATTCTATAAGTGAGAATAAAACGTACCCACAGAGCCGTGTGGCCGTTTTGTCATAAAGGAATTTGATGCAGGAAGAGGGGGTTTACGTGGGTATTTTTTCTGTCAGTAAACAAAATGATCATAAAAAATTCGAATCCTTATTAATTGAAGGAGAAAGAATTGAGGCTGTTTACAGACTGCGTCACGACCAAATTTGTTTCACTAATAAACGACTGATCTTTGGCGATAACCGCGTATTTTCTAAAAAGAAAGTCAGGGTCTCCTTGCCGTATCGATCAATAGAAAGTTTTGCCATTCAAGAAGCTGGCGTGTTTGATCAGGACACTGGTATGCTGCTTGTTACAAGCTCAAAAGTATTTGAACTCGATTTTTCTAAAGATACAGATTTGAGTGACGTGCAGGCCATTTTAACAAAACATCTTTGCTGATCAACGATGCGATTACATAGATCACATGCACTTTTCTCATTCTTTGTTCTTATTTTTATCTATCGCACATCTCTTGAGCTTTTCCCATTACAGCGGGAAAGGCTTTTTTCTATTCGTGTGTTTGAATCACATCAAAAAAGGATAAAGATGAAACAGATACAGAAAGGAGAATGAACAATGAAAGTATTAGTTGCTGGAGCAAACGGACATACAGGGAGACTTGTCATTCGATATTTAAAAGAAAAAGGACATGAGCCACTTGCTCTCATTCGAGATGAAAAACAAGCAGATGCGCTAAAAGAACTTGGGGCAGCGCCTGTCATCGGTGATCTTGAAAAGGATGTGACAGATGCTGTGAAGCAAGCAGAAGCTGTCATCTTTGCAGCTGGTTCAGGCTCAAAAACAGGTGCAGATAAAACCATCGCTGTTGATCAAGAGGGGGCAAAACGCCTCGTAGATACAGCCAAAAAAGAAAATATTCAGCATTTTGTGATGCTGAGTTCTTATAATGCCGACGATCCTCATCAAGGAAAAGGACAAGGTAGTATGGAGATTTATTATGAAGCGAAAAGAAAAGCCGATGAACATTTAAAACAGTCTGGTCTTTCTTACACCATTGTGCGGCCAGGAGCACTGCTGCATGAGGAGAAGACAGGGAAAATAGAAGCAGCGGCTCATATTCCAGACGATCGTGACATTGAGATTTCAAGAGAAGATGTAGCCACTGTATTAGTGGAAAGCTTAACGGAATCCAATGTGAAAAATAAAGCTTTTGACTTAATCAAAGGTGATACACCAGTAGAAGAAGCACTTCGCAATCTTTAAATGAAGAAAGCTGCTGCCAAAGGCGGCGGCTTTTTTGATGTTTTCATTTCGCATGGAGCGGGAAGGTAAAGAGAAAGGAGTGATTGACCGTGAGCTTAACGAAAGAGCAAAAAGCTGATTTATATGAAAGACTTATTCAATTAAAAGAAGATGTGAAAGGATCAAAAAAGAAAGAAGAATCCATGCTGGCCGAATCGAATGAGATTTCAAATGGTGTTGGAAACCATATCGCAGATCACGGAAGCATCTATTTAGACCGCATGACCGAACAGACGCTGGATCAAGTCGATGATCAGCTCGAAGGTGAAATTGATGCGGCGCTTAAGCGGATGGAAGACGGAACATATGGAATTTGTGAAAAAACAGGAAAAGACATTCCATATGAACGTTTGAAAGCAGTACCCTATACTCGTTATTCAATTGATGCAAAGAAAAATGAAGAAACCAATCAAGATCCAAATGAATTTGACCGTTCGTTCTCTGAGCAAATGCGTGATTTAACAAATAGAGAAACAATGGATCAATTACATTCAGATACGTATGAAAGGCTAGAAGAAGAGCAAGATGTTGATGTAGATGAGGAAAAATAACATGATGAGAGGAATTTATGTTTTCTCAACATAATGTTTTCCTACGTCTACATGGACAAAAATCTTGTATACATGAGTATTTTTTTAGAAAAAACATATCTTGAAATTTAATAAACTTTCGTGTAGTATAGTTTAAAGGCTGCGATGCGCGTAATGTTAATTAAGTTTTAACCTTTAAGCTGTAATAGGGAGTTTTATATTGAAGCCGGAATGTCACGCCTCCTTCGAGAGGAAGACAGGAACGTTTCTGCAAACACCCACTTTGAGGAGTGGTGGTTTAAAACTTTCTTACTTAGATTACGGCATCCGCAGCTTTTCCTAGGATGATTCAAGCCATTTTCCATTTTTGGAAAATGGCTTTTTATTTTGTCCAAAAGACGATTTTGAACAGACCGAATGTGGATGGACAAATGTATGTTAAAATAGACAAAACAAACGACGGAGAGGGAATTGGATGTTACAACAAGCAGAAGCACTTCTTAAACAATATTATGGCTTTGATACTTTTAGACAAGGACAAAAACAAGCCATTGAATCGATTGTGAATAAACGGAAGGATACGGTCTGCATTATGCCGACAGGCGGAGGGAAATCGGTTTGCTACCAGATTCCTGCTCTTATGATGGAAGGAACGACAATCGTTGTATCTCCGCTTATTTCTTTAATGAAAGATCAGGTTGATGCGTTAAATGAGATGGGAATACGATCGTCCTTTTTAAATAGTACACTTTCAGCAGGTGAAATGAATACAAGGCTGAAAAAATGTGAACAGGGGGAGTATGATTTGCTTTATATCACCCCTGAACGCTTACAAAATGAACGTTTTTTTCAGCTGCTTGATCGATTGACGATTCCTTTAATGGCTATTGATGAAGCGCACTGTATATCTGAGTGGGGACATGATTTTAGACCGAGCTATCGCTTTATACAAGAATGTGTAAACAAGCTTTCAAAAAGGCCTGTTATTGTAGCATTAACAGCCACTGCTACAAAGAAAGTCCAACAGGATATATGTGAGCAGCTTGGCATGGACGAAGAAGAAACAATCTTTACTGGTTTTGCTAGAGAAAATTTGTCTTTTCAAGTGGTGAAAGGGCAAAACAGCGACCAATTCATCACACAATATATGAAGAAAAACAGTCTTGAGTCAGGCATTATTTATACAGCCACACGAAAAGAAGCAGATCAAATTTATCATCGTCTAAAAAAGCAAAAGATCAAAGCGGGTGTTTATCACGGAGGATTAGATGATGAAGTCAGAGAAGAACAGCAAAATCTTTTTTTAAATGATGATATTCAAGTAATGGTAGCTACATCTGCATTTGGTATGGGGATTAATAAGTCTAATGTACGTTTTGTCATTCATCATCAAATTCCAAGAGATATTGAAAGTTACTACCAAGAAGCAGGACGTGCCGGGAGAGACGGGCTTGAAAGTGAATGCATTTTGCTGTTTTCACCGCAAGGCGTACGCGTGCAGCGCTTTCTCATTGAACAATCAACAGAAGATGAATTGCGGTATCAGCATGAATTGCTCAAGTTGAGACAAATGGTAGACTACTGTCATACGGAACAGTGCCTTCAGCAATTTGTGATGGATTACTTTGACCAATCATCAAGTGCCCCTTGTCAAAAATGCAGCAACTGTCTAGACGAGAGAGAGCGTGAAGACGTCACGAGAGAAGCACAAATGGTTTTGTCATGTACCGTTAGAATGAACGAACGATTCGGAAAAATGATGATAGCTCAAGTATTAGCCGGCTCTAAAAACAAAAAAGTACTTGATTTTGGTTTCGACCGGCTTCCTACTTATGCTTTAATGAAACAGCATTCAGCCCAACATATTAGTGATTTCATTGAATTTTTAATTACAGAAGAGTATTTACACATGTCTGAAGGAGCTTTTCCAACACTAAAAGTGACACAAAAAGGAAAGAAAGTGCTAGTGGGGCAGGAGACCGTCTATAAAAAGCAGGCGATAAAGGCAGAGGCTATTCAAGAAAATGATGCATTATTTGAGCAGTTAAGAATGGTCAGAATGAAGTTGGCAAGAGAGCAGGGCGTTCCGCCATTTGTTGTCTTTTCTGATCAAACATTGAAGGAAATGTCAGCAGTAGAGCCTAAAACAGAAGAAGAACTTTTAAATATTAAAGGTGTCGGCGCACAAAAAAGAGAGAAATATGGAGATGTTTTTTTAGAAGAAATTCGTTTATTTATAGAAAAAGAGAAAAAATAAAGAGTTTGAAGAAGGAAAATAAATTTTTTTCGTTTCACTTGGACGCGTTTTCATCATGATGATTTCCATCCCTACAAAACCTTGATATGGTGCGGAATTGAGCCATTTAGTGGGCTGATTTACCAATGGAGAGAGATGTTTCATGTAAAGGAACTGTAATCTAAAACATATCGTTTTGTTATTGAAATGACATTTACATATGTTACGATAGCACTCGTTAGCCGCCATAAAAAGCTAACAAGGGAGGATTTACTTTATGAAGAAGACTATTATGTCCTTGGTTGCTGTTGCAGCAATCTCAACAACAGCATTAGGAGCACAGCAAGCTTCTGCAAAGGAAATCACTGTACAGAAAGGTGATACACTTTGGGGAATCTCTCAAAAAAATGATGTGTCTCTAAAGGACCTAAAGGGTTGGAACAATTTATCTACAGACATGATCTATGTAGGAGATAAATTGACAATCTCTTCAAAAGAGAAAACTCAGGAGCAGTACAAAGTCCAGAAGGGGGACAGCCTCTGGAAAATCGCTCAAAAATTCAATGTGTCAATTAGCGATATTAAGTCTTGGAATAACTTAAACTCAGATATAATTATGATTGGTTCAACATTAAGTGTTGCTGGTCAAAGCTCAGCTCCGGTAAGCTCAGAACCTGTTCAAAAACAGGCACCTGTCCAAAAAGAGCAAACAACGAAAAAAGCTGCTCCTAAAAAGGAAACAGCTAAAGCAGAATCATCTTCTGCTAGTCAAAGTGTTCAAAAAGAAATGACTGTAACGGCTACGGCTTATACAGCAAATGATGGTGGCATCTCAGGTATCACTGCAACAGGGGTAAACTTAAACAAAAACCCAAATGCAAAAGTAATCGCAGTAGATCCTAATGTCATTCCATTAGGAAGTAAGGTTTATGTTGAAGGCTACGGTGAAGCCATCGCAGCAGATACTGGCGGCGCAATTAAAGGTAACAAAATTGATGTACACGTACCAAGCAAATCCCAAGCTAAAAATTGGGGCGTAAAATCAGTCAAAGTGAAAGTACTTAACTAGTAGTCTATTGTTTTTGGAAGAAAGCATCAGGTGGCGGCCTGATGCTTTTATTATACCTTTTTTTGGCCGGAAATACACATATTTTTCTGAAAAATTCGCATTTTCGACAAAAACCAGCGTATAAGCCCATCTCAACGCTGGTTTTTGTGTCGTTAGCTGTCCACCCAATAAATTTCTCCGCTTTGCTCTTTCCAATTAATTTGGACATCAAAATGGTGTTTTTCATAAAAATGAATCAGGCGGTCCACATGGTTCCAATCTCTTTTGACGAGATCCCCAGTAATGACTGGAATGTTTTGCTCTCTTGCGATTTCTTTTAAATGCTTCATACAGATGGATCCATAGCCATTATCAGGCGGGCCTTTAATATCGGCAATGTGAATCTTTCCTTCTTCAGGATATTCCGCGATCAAGGAAAAATCAGATTGTCCGCGAAAAGCTTTTTCACAATCGCTTAACATGATTTTGCACGTATCTGCATTCTCAATTGCAGAGACGATCATCCATTCATCTTCCTTCGCTTGATCAATGCCAATAATCTTTGCTTTTTTTGAAATATCTTTTATATTTTCTTGCATTCGATACATTTGGAACTGCAACTGCTGTAATTCTTGCTCTAATGTCTTCACATCTTTTGTTGTTTCCTGTAAGATTGACAAGTCTATTGCTCCTTTCATAGAAGAGTTGATAAAAACCACACAAATTCCCATTCTAAAGGAAGTGAGTGGATCTTTCAAGCCGCTAGAAGGCAGGCAATCGGCAAGTTTGTCTAAAATTCGACGAAGACAGCGAATTCATTGACTTTAGAGAGAAAGTTAAATAACATACTCTTAGTCGGAACTAATAAAGAGAGGTTTTCAAACATGAACGAACAGAATCAAAAACCGAAAAATTTCACCGGCATTGTTGTCTTTTTAACAATTGCCATAAACGGCTTAATTGCTTTATTATTTTTCATGCCAAAAACAGATAAATTTAGTCATCTGGATATTACATTTCTGCCGTTACTGAATGCCGTGATGAACAGTTTTACGTTTATCTTTTTACTTTCAGCGCTCATTATGATTAAACAAAAGAACATTAAAGCCCATAGACGATTTATCTTTGCGGCTTTTTCAACAACACTTGTCTTTTTAATTTCGTATGTGACGTATCATTCAATGGCAGCTGATACACACTTCGGGGGAGAAGGAATCATTCGTCCGATTTACTTCTTTATTCTCATCACACATATCGTCTTATCTGCCGTCATTGTACCGCTTGCACTGATCACTCTCTTTAGAGGCGCACAAATGCAAGTCGAACGTCATCGTAAAATTGCCAGATGGACCATGCCTCTTTGGCTCTATGTCAGTCTAACAGGTGTCATCGTATATATTATGATTTCTCCATACTACAGCTAACGTATGTCCATCTGGACATACGTTCTTTTATTTACAAGATGAAGTGCTTTGGATAAAATGGGAATTGGGTATCCGACTTGCACGGTATCTTCCCACCTATAGAATCACATCATGTCTGGCCGTTTGCTCGTTTGGAGAACACAATTGAACGAAACGGGGGTTATATGATGACTGAACAATTGCAGTACAAACCGGGGCTTGAAGACATTGTGGCAAGCGAAACGTCAATTTCGTTCCTAGATGTCCAGCAAGAAGAAATTGTGATTCGCGGTTATGACCTCATCGAGCTGGCACAAAACAAGACGTACTTAGAAACAGCCTATTTGCTCATTTATGGAAGATTACCAGATGCAATGGAATATCACCAATTTCAGCAAGATATTTCCTCACAAACAAGCTTACATCCAACCATTCAAACCATTTTGACAAAACTGCCAAAAACCACTCACCCAATGGATGCCATGAGAACGTGTTTATCTGCTCTTGCAGGGTACGATGAACAACTGAATGATCGATCAGAAGCATGCCAACAAGCGCGTGCTGTTCGATTACTTGGCCAGCTACCAGCGATTGTTGCGGGAAGCTATCATATTCTCACACAAGACACCACACCTACTCCAGACCAGACCAAATCCTACACTGAAAACTTTCTAGCGATGTTAACAGGCCGCACTCCGGCACAAGACGAAATCAAAGCATTTGACCAAACACTCACGCTTTATAGTGAGCATGAGCTGCCGAATTCAACATTTGCAGCAAGAGTCATTGCATCTACTCATTCTGACATGTATGGTGCTTTTACTGGAGCGATTTCTTCATTAAAAGGTGACTTACACGGAGGCGCAAACGAAGCAGTCATGCACATGCTGCTCGAAGGCAAAACAACAGAAGGTTTCCTTTCGCTCATCGAACGTAAATTAGCCGCAAAAGAAAAAATGATGGGCTTTGGACACCGGGTATACATGAGAAAAATGGACCCAAGAGCGGCTCTTTTAAAACGATCGTTGAAAACGCTTACCGAATCAAAAGGAGACACGACGCTTTATGACATGTGCGTCGCAGGCGAGGCATACATGAAAGAAAAGAAAAACCTCTATCCAAACCTTGATTATTACGCAGCACCTATTTATTACGTGCTCGGCATTCCTATTTCACTTTATACACCGATTTTCTTTGCTGCGAGAGCAAGCGGATTAGCAGCGCATGTCATCGAGCAGCATTCACACAATCGGATTTTTAGACCGAGAGTAAGGTATTTAGGACCAAGAGGATTAAAAGTCTCAAATGATGATGGAAAAACGGGGGAATGAAGATGAATAAAACAGCAGTAGCCAATCAAACAGATCAACTATTAGAAGATATCGCAGCTTATGCCGTGGATGGAGAAATTACGAGCAAAGAGGCCATTGAAACAGCTCGGTATGTACTCATGGATACACTCGGCTGCGGAATGCTGGCGCTCAACTTTCCAGAATGCACGAAGCATCTTGGACCAATCGTACCTGGAACTGTTGTCCCTAACGGAGCAAGAGTGCCCGGCACTTCATTTGTGTTAGATCCTGTTCAAGCGGCTTTTGATATTGGCTGTATGATTCGCTGGTTAGATTATAATGACACGTGGCTTGCACAGGAGTGGGGCCATCCCTCAGATAACCTAGGCGGGATATTGGCTGTAAGCGATTATATCAGCAGAACACGCCTTGCAAACGGAGAAGAGCCGCTAACGATGAATGACGTACTGCATGCGATTGTAAAGGCACATGAAATACAAGGTGTGCTTGCTTTAGAAAATTGTTTGAATCGAAATGGCTTGGATCATGTTCTTTTTGTCAAGGTGGCATCAAGTGCAGTCGTTTGTGCAATGCTTGGCGGAACGAAAGAAGATGTACAGCATGTATTATCACAAGCATTTGTGGACAATTCACCGCTTAGAACGTACCGGCATGCCCCAAACACAGGATCAAGGAAATCGTGGGCAGCAGGGGATGCCACAAGCCGTGCGGTGAGACTGGCGATGATGACATTGAAAGGAGAAATGGGCTATCAAACGCCCCTCAGTGCAGAAAAGTGGGGATTTGAAGACGTGTTAATGAAAGGAAAACCACTCACACTTGCCCAGCCGCTCGGGTCATATGTGATCGAAAATGTACTCTTTAAAATTGCCTATCCAGCAGAATTTCATGCGCAAACTGCCGCTGAGGCCGCTGTCATTCTACATGACGCGGTAAAAGACCGTTTAGATGAGATTGACAGGATAGAGATTACGACACATGAATCAGCCATTCGAATTATTGATAAAAAAGGACCGCTTTACAACCCGGCAGACCGTGACCATTGCTTGCAGTATATTACAGCCATTGGGTTAATCTATGGTGAGCTGACCGCTGATCATTATGAAGAAGAGACGGCGCAGAATCCGCTCATTGACCGTTTGCGTGATCAAATGATCGTGAAAGAAGATAAACGGTATACAGAAGACTATTTAGATCCGAAAAAGAGATCAATTGCAAACTGTGTTCAAATCTTCTTTAAAGACGGAACGATGACAGATCGAATCGAAATTGAATATCCGCTTGGTCATCGTAGAAGAAGGCAGGAAGGGATCCCGCTGCTTGAAAAGAAATGGGTGTATCATTTGAAAACGAGATTTCCACAAAAACAAGTCGATCAAATTGTTTCACTTTGTCAAAATCCCAATCAATTAAAAACAACGACAGTACCAGCATTTATGGACTTATTTGTCATATAAGGGGGAGCTAGTGTGTGGATCGTGAATGATGAAGTAAATCAAGCTGACTTAGCCGCAGCTTTTAAAGAGCAAATGCACAAATCCGCTTTATTTCAAATTCCAGGCGTTCACGATGGAATGTCTGCGCTCTATGCGAGGAAAATGGGATTTCAAGGGCTTTATTTATCGGGTGCCGCTTTTTGCGCAAGCAAAGGGCTTCCTGACCTCGGTATGATTCATTCCGCTGAAATGGCGGAAAAGGCAAAGGAAATCATTCGAGCTTGTCAGCTGCCTCTTTTAGTTGATATGGATACTGGCTATGGCGGTGTATTAAATGCAGCCAGGGCAGCAAAAGAAATGGTGGAGAGCAAGGTAGCGGCTGTTCAAATTGAAGATCAGCAAATGCCGAAGAAATGCGGACATTTAAACGGGAAATCACTCGTTTCTGTAGAAGACATGATGGCGAAAATCAAAGCGATCAAACAAGCGGCACCTACACTTCTCGTCATCGCAAGAACGGATGCGAAGTCAGTAAACGGGATGGAGGATGTCATTCACCGGGCGAATCTCTATCTAGAAGCAGGAGCAGATGCCATTTTTCCTGAAGCGCTGATCACAGCAGAAGATTTCACGTATGCTTCAAACAATATAAAAGGGCCGCTCCTTGCAAACATGACGGAGTTTGGAAAAACACCTTATTATCATACAGACGAATTTTCTATGTTTGGCTTTCAAATGGTGATTTATCCTGTGTCATCCCTGAGAGTTGCTGCAAAAGCGTATGAGCGTTTATTTACAGAGATTAAAGAAAAGGGGACGCAGCAGGGAATGCTGGAGGACATGCAAACGAGAAAAGAGCTATATGAAACGATTCATTATGATGAATATGAAGAAATGGATCAGCATTTAGCCAAAACGATCCTGCCGGAAATCGGGAAAGAGCATTCATAAAATGAAAAGCACTTCCGTTTAGGAAGTGCTTTTTTTTACGATGATGGTGTGGATGATGAAGCCAATTTCATCTTTTCTTCAACTGTTTTCGTTTTTTCTTTTACTTTTTCAGCATAAGTGAAATCACCGTAGCAATACGGATAGCGGAAGTTATCTTTGTCGCCCCCGCATGTATAGACTTCAGGGTTTCGCTTCACTTGCTTTTTGGAGTATTGCTTTGCCAATTTTTCGGAATGTTTTCCCCCGTTTTTTGCAACAAAATCAATATAGCCGATTCCCATGTTATAGCTTTGAATAATGGTTTCCAAATCAACGCCTTTTTTCTTCCCATGCTTGTACATGGTCGAAAAATGATGGACTCCTTGTTTAATGCTTTTCTGAGGGTCATTGATTTCATTTCGTTTCAAACCAAGAGATTCAGAGGACTGCATTGGATCTCCGCCTCTGCCTTTTGATTCCTGATACATCATACCGAGAATTAATGCGGTATATTGATCTAAATCTTGATCTCTTAACTCTGTTTCTACAAGCGGTTTGTAATCATCCAATCTCGACAAAACAATTGATTCCGTATCAATCGGCAGCTTTTTTAACTCCTTTTGATTAAAGGAAATGACAATGGCCGCTAATACGCAAACAAACAGAAAAATCGTGAAACAGCCTGAAATGGCAAAACATCCTGTTTTTTTCTTTTTCAAGGTCAGTTCACCCCTGTTTTGCCCCGCTTTTAAAAGGGAAGTACAGCCTTTATATTATGCCATATCCTGCACAGGATACCAAGTGAAAACCTTATATTCAATCATAGCCAAACGTAAATTCTGTTCTTGTTTTCAGTCTATAGCAGAAATAAACAAAACCGATCATGAGCCACACCATGCCGATGATTAATGCATTTGTACTGATGCTTGTTAAGAGCCAAATACAAAAAGCCGTTCCGCAAAGAGGGATGATGGCATACCTCAGTGTGTTTAATACACCTCTTTGTTTTTGTTTGATGAAATAGTAAGCGAAAACAGACAAGTTAACAAACGTAAATCCAATTAATGCCCCGAAGCTGATAAACGAGTAAATGACCTCAAGCTCACCAATAACTGCGGTTAACGAAAAAACACCAATTAATAAAATATTAAATACAGGCGTTTTCAATGTTGGGTGAATATAACCGAAGAAACGCTTTGGTAATGATTGATCTCTTCCCATCGCATACAAGAGTCTTGCGGCACTCGCATGTGATGATAGGGAGGAAGAGATGACAGCGACCATGGTGCCGGCTAAAAAGATTGAGTGGAGAAACGCTCCGCCCACAAATTCCGCAATTTCAAGTGATGCCGCATCTGGATGCTTGAACTGTTGAAAATTTGGAAACACCTGCTGTAAAAAATAAGAGGTGAGGGTAAACAGCACACCTCCAATAGCGACCGTTAAAAATATAGCGAGAGGAATCGTTCTTTTTGGTTTAATTGTTTCCTCAGACATGGTCGAAATCGCATCAAATCCTAGAAAAGAAAAACATAAAATCGTTGCGCCGGAAAAAATAAGGGCGGGATCTAAGCTTGCTGAATAAAACGGACGGGTTGACAGTATCTCTCCCGTGCCTGCATGCTGCGTGAGCCCATAAATAATAAACCCAACAAATGTAACAGCGACAATCACCTGAAAGGTCACAAATAGCGCTGTAATGTTGGCTGTAAGACGTATACCAATTACATTGACAGTCGTTATGGCGATAGCAAGTATGATGATCCAAATGTAATGAGGTACATCAGGAAAGGCTGCGGTTAAATATGCACTTCCGATTGCAAAATTCACCATAGGCAAAAATAAATAGTCCATCAATAGTGTCCAGCCTACAAGGAAGCCGACGTGAGGATGAATACTTTTTTGCGCGTATGTATATGCAGATCCTGCTTTTGGAAAAGCCTTCACCATATTCCCATAGCTAAGCGCTGTCAATAGTAATGCCAGTAAAGTAAAGATATAAGCTGCAGCAACGTGTCCTTTCGTCAGCTGAGCAACAATGCCGTATGAATCAAATACGACAAGTGGGTCCATATAAGCAAGCCCGATCACAACAAGCGGAAAAACAGTCAGGCTGCGTTTTAGTCTTGGCTCTTCAGTCAATTTGCCTATCAGCTCCTCTAAAAAAATGAATAAATAATGCTCATTTTAAAAAGAATGCTACCACGTGTCAATGCTATTTGAATAAATCTTTTTTCAAAAGGTGTGGAAGCTTTGCATGCTACACGTTTTGGTATATGATGATACATAGAATAAGTCGTGAGTTGACTGACAAGAAAGGTGAAGCGAAATGAAGGAAGAACTGAATACAAATCAAGAACAGGAACGGATGGAGCTGGACGAAGAAAGTCTATTTCTTGTCTCCCAAACATTTAAAGCCTTATCTGATCCGACGCGTATTCGTATTCTGCATTTGCTGTCTCAAGGTGAACATTCAGTAAATGATATAGCAGAAACACTAAACCTTATGCAATCAACCGTATCTCATCAGCTGCGCTTTTTAAAAAATCTTCGTCTCGTAAAATCCAGACGAGCAGGGACCTCGATTTTTTACAGTCCTGAAGATCAGCATGTGATGGAAGTGCTTGAACAAATGATACACCATGCACAGCATGATTGAGAAAAAACCTTCCTACTTTTATATAGGAAGGTTTTTTATGCATGATGTACTTGGGTTGATCGTTTATTTGCTTTCATCATTTGATAAGAAAACACAATATAGTAAGCCGCTAGAAGGAAAAAGCTGAGTATTGTCAGCGCATCATCGCTGACAATATGCTGATACAATTCAACGATATCCATTTTGGTGATCGCATGTGTTGTCAGATTGACCGATTTAAATGCAAGCCTAGATAAAAACAAACATAAAATAAAGCTTTCAATCCATTTACTTGTTTTCATATACAGCCGGCCATTTTCTAATTTCATCTGAATCGTCTGATAGGCGTGAACGGCGAGACTGCTCCCGAAGATCATGCCAATGACGGCATAGATAAAAATACTGTGATTTTGCCATCCTTCTGATAAGAGAATAAGGGCAGTGAGACTAAATACATACATTCTCATGAAAAGATTTACCGGGCGCACAAGCTGATAGCGTCTCATTCGATTCATTCGAATGATGATCCAGACGAGCATGACGATCCCGATCATGAACAACTGCCATACGTGATGTGTCATGATGCAACCTCCTCCTGCACAGGCAGGGATGTAAACGAATGCTGGCTGTTACTTATCATTACCATTCTTTCTTTTTTTATCAAATCAAAACCTATATTTATGAAAAAGAGGAAAAGTCATGAAAATCGATCGCATTTTGTCCATTGTGATGATACTGATTAGCAAACGGCAAGTACAGGCGAAAGACCTCGCTGAACTACATGAAGTGAGCGTAAGAACCATATACCGTGACATTGATACGATTAATCAAGCGGGGATTCCAGTTGTCACAAAACAAGGTGCAGGGGGTGGAATTTCACTCGTTGACGACTATCGTCTAGAGAAAAAATTATTCACCGATGATGATATTGAACTGATTTTAACAGCTCTTGAAAGCATTACGAGTGCATACACCTTTAAAGAAAGTGAACATGTTCTAAAGAAAATGAAATCCCTGATTCCGCCTCAAAATGAGAAACAGCAACATGTCTTTATTGATTTAAGCTCTTGGGGGAAAGACAGCTATTTAGAAAAGAAGCTCCAGCTCATTCATACCGCTGCCTCAGCGCATCAATATATCCAGTTCACCTATCGCAATGCAAAAGGCGAAACACTTCCTAGAAAAGTAGAGCCTTATACACTTGTCTTAAAAGGAAGACACTGGTATTTGTATGCGTATTGCTGCGTGAAAAAAGCGTTTCGTCTGTTTAAACTCAAAAGAATGTCAGACCTTATCACGCATTCAGTATCTTTTCTTCCTAAACGAATAAAAAATGAAGACAAGCCTTGGAATGATTCTTGGCACGAAGAACCTTCCGTCAGTACACTAACGCTCAGGTTGACTGAAGATTCTGTTGGTAAAGTGAAGGAATGGATAGATGAAAATGAATTCACCGTATGTGCAGATGGTACGTATCTTGCCACAATCACGTTGCCTCAGGATGATTGGTTATATAGCTTTCTTTTTTATTTAGGGCCAGATGTCGACATTGTCTCTCCGCTATCCGTTCGGGAAGCATTTGATCTCAAGTTGAAACAATTTCAAAAACCAAAAGGAACTTGACACAATGTTGTCAGGTTTCTTTTTATATGATGGAAAAAAAGGAGATGAGAATGTATGTACGATATCGTGATTTTACAGAAACAATGGATCAAGGGATTATCTGTTCGAACAACAAATGAAATGGAGCAAACAAACGAGCGGAAGATTGCTCCGCTTTGGCAGCAATTTTTCACGCAGCAGCTTCGCGGAGGACATGCGCCAGTCATAGGGCTGTATTCAGATTATGAAAAGGATGAAAATGGCGCTTATTTGTTCACAGCGGGGCAATTGGTTGACCAGCAGCTAGCACAAGATGCAAAAGAGATTCCAGGCTCCACCTACGCAAGATTTCAAACGAGAAAGGGCCCGATTGAAGAGGTTGTGTTTGAAACATGGCAGCAGATTTGGAGCTGGGATCAGCGTTACTTGCGAACATATACTGGCGATTTTGAATGGTACGACGAACGATCGATTGATCCAAAAGAAGCACAAATTGATATTTATATAGCAGTCGACGAAAAAATAGTTGCTAAAACTAATGATATTAGTTAATATAAAACTAACGACATTAGTTTTAGGGGGAAAACAAGATGAGATTGACAACATTTGACCGTTTGCACCAGCTTACACTCATGCCACGTATTTTTCCGGTAAATTGTTATGTATTTGAGGAAGAGAATGAACTCATCTTAATTGATGCAGCTTTGAAAATGGCAGCAAGCTCGATCATTGAATTTGCACATCAATTAAACAAACCCATTAACAAAATTATTCTGACTCATAGTCATATGGATCATATTGGCGCACTAGATGAAGTGAAAAAGGCTTTTCCAGAGGCAGTTGTTTATTTATCGAAACGAGATGCTCGCCTGTTTGCTGGCGATTTCTCTTTACTTCCTGGTGAACCGAAGAAAAAAGTCAAAGGCAGTTTTTCAAAAGACATTCTCACAAAACCAGACGTGCTTGTTGAAGAAGGGGACGAGATTGGGTCACTTAAAGTCATTGCCACACCAGGACATACACCAGGAAGCATCTCTTTATACGATGAAAAGTCAGGGGTTGTCATTGCGGGTGATGCAGTTGTGACAAAAGGCGGTTTATTTGTAACGGGTGAGTTTCGCTTCACCTTCCCATTCCCGGCTTTTGCCACTTGGGATGCAGAAACAGCACTAAAAAGCGCTGAAAAATTACTGGCACTTCGCTTGTCTTGTCTCGCAGCAGGACATGGTGATCTCATCATAGAGCCTGAGGCAAAGCTCAGAGCTGCTATCGAAAAAAGGAAGCATCAGCTACAAAAGGGAGGACAGTAAGCCATGTCTCCAAGAATGGGTATCACACAAGAAAAAATTGTTGAATCTGCCATCGAATTTGTCGATGAAGAGGGCTTTTCCGCGTTGACCATTGCTACATTGTCCAAACGGCTTAACATCAGACCACCATCTCTTTACAACCATATATCCGGTCTTCATGAAATACAGGCAGCTCTTGCTGTTAAGGGGCTGACAATGCTTTGTGAGGCCGGCAAACAAGTAACAGCGGGGCTGGAAAAAGAAGACGCTGTTTTAGCATTTGCAAGACAATATGTTCAATTTGTTCGTCAGCATCCCGGTCTTTATGAGGCTGCTTTTTCACATATGAATGAAAAAGAAGTCAGTGTGGCTGCAGAGAATCTTGCTGATTTTGTCCAATCCATCATGTCTCGTTTTGGTGTAAAAGAAGAGGACATGACGCATGTCGTCAGAGGGCTTAGAAGCTTACTGCACGGCTTTGGAGATATTTCAAACAAAAAAGGATTTCAACGGAAAGAACAGCTTGAAGATAGTGTGAGCTATGCGGTCCGTCTTTATATTGCAGGCATCAAAGAGCAAGAAGATCTGTCTCATTGACAGGTCTTTTTTATGTATCGAACCGATTTGATGAAGGAGATGTGAACAAATCAAAACATTTTTTGGGCAAAAAACCAATAAAGATTTGACAGTTTTGTGAAACATGGTATGCTTATTATGTGAAATAATTCACATAGAGGAGTAGAGGCAGATGAAAAGAAAGCCTGTTTATGTGGAAACAACCATTCAAGCACCTATTGAAAAAGTATGGGAGTATACGCAAAATCCAAAGCTTCATGAACAATGGGATTTGCGATTTTCGACCATTTCATTAAATGGACCTAGTGATGAACAGCCCCAATCCTTTTTGTATGAGAAACACCTTGGATTCGGCATTAGTGTAACTGGGACAGGAGCGTATCGAACGAGCGTGAAGGATGAGCGTCATGAAAGAGCATCCTCACTTCAATTTAAATCATCACACCCTTTGTCTTTCATCAAAGAAGGCGGAGGGTATTGGAAATACATGAAAACGAATGATCACATTGTGTTTCAAACGCAATTTGATTATGAAACAAAGGAAGGAAAAGGGTGGAAATGGGCAGACCGGTTCTTTTTTCGGCCAATGATGGGGGTTATGACTGCCTTTAGCTTTGGCGCATTAAAGACGTGGCTTGAAAAGGGCACGCATCCCCGTTTGCTGCTTGAGAGAACACTTGCCCATTATGGCATTTGTTTGTTGTTTGCCATCGTCTGGTTATGTCAAGCGATCATTCCTTTTTCACCTTCTGCTTTTGATCATAGCACCGGATTTCGATTGTTTTATGCGCTATTAGGTGTATCATGGCTCATGCCTAAACTGCCAAAGAAATATATATTCATCCTTCAAAGCATCTTTCTGCTGCTGATGCTTGGTAGCGGGATTTTATCGCCAGAAACGACTCTGCACGAGCCGCTGGTGCTGAGTGCATTTTTGATTTTATCTGTTGCAGGAATGATCAACTTAAAAGATTGTGTAGATGTGTTTTCGATCAAACGAAAAAGGGGAGGTAGACATGGTCGTTCATCATCATCAAGTAAAGGACTACGATAAGTTGCATCCAACATTAAAAGAACGTTATAACCGCGCGTTTACGGCTGAAGGCATCATGGAGGAAATAGGAGGCGGGACAAAGCTCATCCGATTGTTATTCAAAATCGGCCCATTGTTTCGCTGTTTTTTTCCTGAAAGAGGGCGAAATATTCCCTTCCAAATTGTGAACAAGCCTTTTACGACAAGTAAGGGAGAAGAAGGGATGCACTGGTTTCGAACGTTCTATTTTCCTGACAAGGAAAGACATTTTGATGCAGATATGATCATTGATCAGAAGAGCCATCAAGTACTAGACTACTTTGGAAAACCTAGGCTTCTTGTGTCAGAGCTTCATTTTACAGTCACGGAAAAAGGGTTCTTGCACATTCAATCAGGTAAGCAAAAGTTTTTGCTGTTTGGGCGGGAGTGGCCGCTCCCTTCTTGGCTTTATGGTGAATCTGATGTAACAGAAGGGTACGATGAGCGTGCAGGTGAGTATACGATTGATGTTCAAGTGAAAAATCGCCTTTTTGGCACTCTTTTTACGTATAAGGGCCGGTTTACGGAAAGGGTGTCATCTCATGAATAAATGGCATTTGATGTGTAGCATCGTGTTGATGGCTTGCTTTCTCCTTACACGTTTGACGACAGCTCCCATACCAGAATTTTTTGTTTTGATTGCGATTTTATTTTTTCTTCCCGCTTTCTTACACTTTTTTTATCAGGAAGAGAAGAAACGGCAGCAGAAGGGGCTGATCGGCTTCATAATGAAAGCCTTTCCAGTAGCAGCTCTATGTGCAACAGGCGCATTCATCTTTCACTCTCTTTGGCTTGCATTGGGATGGCTTTTCTTTACAATGATTCTGGCTTTATTTGGTTTCACCCGTTTGCTGAAAAGAGGGGCCCATCCGCTTCATGAGCTGATGATCGATGGCGCATGTATGTATATCGCTCTAGGTGGACTTTGGTTCTGGCTGTACATAGCAGATATACAAGTGATGACATTTTCACCGATGATTGTACTTTTGACCGCTATTCATTTTCATTATTCGGCTTTTTTTATCCCTATCTTTTATGGATTATTGGGGAGGCAGCGGAAAAAAGAGACGACGCTATACAAAGTGGGTGGCTGGGTTATTTTACTGTCGCCAGTGATGATTGCTGTTGGAATCAGCTATTCTCGCCTGTTTGATACGTTCAGCGTCGTTCTTTATGTGATCGCACTTTATTTGTATGGAATTTTATGTATGACAACTTCTTTTCGTTCAACTGTCGCAAAAGGGTTCGTTGTGTTTTCTAGCATCATGTTAATGGGAACGATCGTCCTATCATTCCTTTATTCTGCCGGAATGCTTTTACATGTTAGCTACATCAGCATGGATCAAATGATTTGGTTTCATGGCAGTATCAATGCAAGTTTGGTTATTTTACCAGGCCTCATTGGATGGTTGATTGAAAAACCAGCTGATCGATTGAAACAGAAGGATTTTCCGGTATCGAGAGTTCACGGTCGTTTTCAGATCATGTCTTTTCAACATGACGACATGCAGCATGATGAGAAGATTGGTTTAGTCGATTCTCTTGACCAATTAAATGGAAAGGCATTTTCAGCAGAGAGTGTGTCACCTGTTATTCGCAGATTTTATGAGGACCCGATGTCCTTTAAGTTAAAAGCAGCCGTCTGTTTTCATTGGTGGGTAAGGCCGTTTGTCTTTTTGCTTCAACCTGTTTTTAGACAAATAGGACAGCTCTATTTAGGGTCATCACGAATGCCATATGAAATGCCGGGGAGTCTTTCAAGATTTCAACATCCTCTTGAAGAAAGGGAGAATGTACGTGTGTGGGTCAGGCGCAATGAGAAAGGCGAGCAAGTCTTTTATGCGCTCTATGCTCAGCACCATGATGAAGAGACAGTCTATATGAATATTGCTTTGCCGCTTCCTTTTTCACAGCTTACGGCAATTTTAAAACCTTTGAATGAAAAGGAAGATTTTCTATTAAAAAGTAAAAGTCCAAAAGGCAGTACGGGCGATGAAGGATTGTATTTGCATACGTCTTTCATCACCATGAAACTGCCAATGGAAGAAAGCTTTCATATGAAAGCAGAGACGGAAAAAAGTCTCACAGCGATTCATCAAATGAAGCTATTCGGTATTCCTTTTTTAACGATTCAGTATCAAATCGACAGTGAAAGCCTCTCATCTTAATCAATGATGTCGCATGGTTCACCGTGACGAATGATGTTCACAATCGCTTGCCCATCACTCGGATGATGATCTGCATACTGTACTGGCAGTAAAGCAAAAAATACATAGTAGACTGAGAAGTAAGCAAATTGATAGAAAAATTGATGTTCTGGCAGGAAATCGTTGGCGATCATTGTATTCAATATGAGAACACTGAGCAGGTTGCATAATGATCCGCCTAAGTAGACAAGAATGTGTGAGAAACGGTTATTTCTCCTCATTTCTTCATAGTGGCAAAAAGCATCTAGAAAATAGATTCTTCTAATTTCAACGACGCCTATTTTCAATACTTTTTTGCCTCTGCCAAGTGCAAACGAAACCTTTGCTCCAAACAGCCATGCGACCACAATATGGCCCAGCTGATGCAAAATGGCAACGATAGGAAGAATGACGAAAAACGACCAGCAAAACGTCCACATATCTGATAATGTAAACAAGTGTTAACCCTCCCTGAAATATTCGAGAGGAAGCAGTAGGATTATTTGCCATTTTACCGAATTCATTTTCATGATGCAAATATTTAATAGACTACTATAAAATGATTATGTAAACTAAAAAGGATTTTCAATGAATAGGCTTTTTAACCCTTTCTTTTAGAAGAGTAGGGTGTGCTACAATAAAGAAATTAGTGGAAGACAAGTGGTCATCTAGCAGAAGAAAAATGTGACCTTTTTTATGAAAGATTGAAAGGGAGAGCGATTCTAATGGCAGATATTGAACAGTTTTTAGCGTTAGACATTCGTGTTGGGACGATAGTAGAAGCAGCATTTTTTGCAGAAGCAAGAGTACCTGCTTTTAAGCTGAAGATTGACTTTGGGGATGAGATTGGCATAAAACAATCTAGTGCACAGCTGACAAAACGTTATCAGGCTGAGAATCTCACTGGGAAACAAATTATTGCAGTGGTCAATTTCCCGCCAAGAAGAATTGCCGGGTTTAAATCAGAGGTGCTTGTCTTAGGAGGCATGCCGTCAAAAGAAGACGTTGTTTTGCTTGCTACAGATGAGCCGATTGAAAATGGCACCAAAATAGGGTAAGAAAAAAGACATCTTCATCAGAAGATGTCTTTTGCGTATTGAGGCGGAATAACCACACGCCACATTCGTGTGTGTCTCAAAGAGACATGTTACCCGACTTACACAATTCAGCTCATCGCTTGATTAATATAGCATGAGATTGGTATGAATGCAACCATTATTTGAGTTCTCTTTGTCTTTGGAAGATAAAAAGAAGGTTCATCTCCTCATATCTTAGAAAAAATGACAAGAAATCAATTATTTGGATTATTTTTTCGAAAAATATTGAAAAGTCAGATCATATTTTATAAAATGAATTCATCTTAGTTTGTTTAATCGATAAACTAAGATAGCGATCATCTATTGATCTATTGTTTAAAGCGAATGATTTGCTGCTATGTGGGCTAAGCTGAAAGAAAGAGATGTTCAGCTTCATTTTTACAACAAATTGAAAGCGCTTTATTTTTCGGCCTATTGATTGCTGCTGCCCTGCACCATCTGTCCGCTAGAAGAGGCTAAGTGAAGAAGGGAGAAAACTCATGGTGAGTGAGAATTTAAAGAAGATTCGTATGTCTGAAAAAGTGGGGTATGCTTCAGGAGATTTCGCATGTAATTTAATTTATGCAACTGTCTCTACGTATCTATTATTTTTTTATACGGATGTGTATGGATTATCAGCAGCAGCAGCAGGGACGATGTTTTTGGTGGTTCGGGCCATCGATGCGCTTGCAGATCCGTTTATTGGGGCGATGGTTGACCGAACGAACAGCCGTTTTGGCCGGTTTAGACCTTATTTGTTATTTGGTGCGTTACCTTTTGCCGTTCTTGCTATTCTTTGTTTTACGACACCGGATTTTTCCGAAATGGGAAAACTCATTTATGCGTACATCACGTATGTTGGTTTATCGCTTACATACACGTTCATCAATGTTCCTTATGGTGCTTTAACTTCCGCAATGACAAGAAATAACCAAGAGGTCGTCAGTATTACGTCTGTTCGTATGCTTTTTGCAAATCTCGGTGGTTTAGTTGTTGCTTTTTTTGTTCCGTTTCTTGCGACGTTTTTGAGTGATACAACAGGAAATACAGCACTTGGCTGGCAGATCACGATGGCATTTCTCGGTGTACTTGGGGGCGGATTACTGATTTTCTGTTTTAAAAGTACGAATGAGCGCGTCACACTTCAAAAGCCAGAGGAAAAGATCAAGTTCAGTGATCTCTTTGTCCAGTTACGAGTGAATCGTCCGCTTGTTGTGTTAAGCATTTTCTTTATCATTATCTTTGGTGTGAACTCGATCAGCAACTCAGTCGGGATCTATTATGTGACGTATAACCTCGGCAGAGAAGATTTAGTGAAGTGGTACGGCCTGATTGGCAGTCTGCCAGCTTTAATGGTGCTGCCGTTTATTCCAAAATTGCACAAACTATTAGGAAAGAAAAAGCTGCTGAATTATTCATTATTGCTGAATATTGTAGGCCTTCTTGCATTACTTGTGATCCCGCCGAGTCAAATCACTTTAATACTTATTTTCAGGCTCGTTGCGGCTGCAGGGAGTATTACAGCAGGTGCTTACATGTGGGCACTCATTCCTGAAACCGTTGAATATGGCGAATATAAAACAGGGAAAAGAATGGGTGGACTGATTTACGCAGTGATTGGCTTCTTCTTTAAATTTGGGATGGCCTTAGGCGGCATCGTTCCAGGGCTTGTCCTTGACCGATTTGGTTATATTGCAAATCAAGTGCAAACACCAGAAGCTTTACTGGGCATTTTAATCACGACAACGGTGATTCCTGTATGCTTACTCATTTTAGCGATGGTTGATATTAATTTTTATAACCTAGATGAAGAAAAACATAAAAAAGTCATACGAGAGCTTGAGAATAGAGACAAGGTGTATATCGATCATATGGACGATTTTAAAATGTAGTTCTCTGAAAGAGGAGGAAGTTCAATTGAAGATTACTAATCCAGTGCTCAAAGGATTTAACCCTGACCCAAGTATTTGCCGTGCGGGAGAGGACTATTACATGGCGGTTTCTACATTTGAATGGTTCCCGGGGGTGCAAATTTATCACTCGAAGGATCTCATCCATTGGCGGCTCGCCGCGCGTCCCTTGCAAAAAACTTCTCAACTCGATATGAAAGGAAATCCTGATTCCGGCGGGGTATGGGCACCGTGTTTAAGTTATGCGGATGGTCAGTTTTGGCTCATCTATTCAGATATTAAAGTAGTAGATGGTCCGTTTAAGGATGGTCATAATTATTTGGTCACAGCTGATGCAGTAGATGGTGAGTGGAGCGATCCGGTTCGGCTCAATAGTTCTGGGTTTGATCCTTCCTTGTTCCATGATCCAAGCGGAAAGAAATACGTGTTGAATATGCTGTGGGACCATCGAGAAAAACATCACTCCTTTGCAGGTATAGCCTTGCAGGAATATAGTGTATCTGAAAAAAAACTGGTCGGTGAGCGGAAGGTCATTTTTAAAGGCACACCAATCAAACTGACAGAAGCCCCGCATCTTTATTACATCAATGATGTCTATTATTTATTAACAGCTGAAGGGGGAACACGTTACGAACATGCAGCCACAATCGCCCGTTCCTCGCGTATTGATGGGCCGTACGAGGTTCATCCTGACAACCCAATTTTAACGGCTTTTCATGCGCCTAGCCATCCACTACAAAAATGCGGGCATGCTTCCATTGTACAAACGCATACAAATGAATGGTATATGGCTCATCTGACTGGCCGCCCAATTCATTCAAGCAAGGAATCCATTTTTCAGCAAAGAGGCTGGTGCCCTTTAGGAAGAGAGACAGCCATACAAAAGCTTGAATGGAAAGATGGCTGGCCGTATGTGGTAGGCGGAAAAGAGGGACTCCTAGAGGTTGAAGCGCCTGCGATGAGCGTAAAAGAGTTCTCTCCAACCTATCACATAGTCGATGAATTTAAAGATTCATCGTTAAATAGACATTTTCAAACATTAAGAATCCCATTTACGGATCAGATTGGTTCAGTGACGGAAAATCCTCATCATTTAAGGCTGTATGGGCAGGAATCTTTAACGTCTAAATTTACCCAAGCATTTGTTGCGAGGCGCTGGCAAAGCTTTTATTTTGAAGCAGAGACAGCGGTTTCCTTCTTTCCGAAAAACTTTCAGCAAGCGGCAGGACTTGTGAATTATTATAATACGGAAAATTGGACTGCACTTCAGGTGACTTATGACGAGGCGCTTGGCCGTATCCTTGAATTATCTGTGTGTGAAAATCTGGCCTTTTCTCAGCCGCTAATTAAAAAAATCATCATCCCAGACGAGATTCCGTATGTGTATTTAAAAGTGACCGTTCAGAAAGAGACGTACACGTATTCTTATTCTTTTGATCAACAAGAGTGGGAAAAAATAGATGTACCGCTTGAATCGACTCATTTATCAGATGATTTTATTCGAGGAGGGGGGTTCTTTACAGGGGCTTTTGTCGGAATGCAGTGCCAAGACACAAGCGGCGAACGTCTGCCTGCCGATTTTAAGTATTTTCGATACGAAGAAACAACTGAATAAAAAAAGACAACACTCTAAAGGCTGTCTCTCTTTAACATGTATTCCATTATGGTGAAGGCGTGACATCACGCAAAAAAGCTTCAGTGACAAGAGATGTCATCCCTAAGGCTGGTGCGTTTTGTCCTAATGATGAAGGAAGCAGCTCCACCCGTGAGCTGAATTGTGCATCCATTCTAGAGGATACTTCATCTTGAATGACACTTAGAACGGCCTGCTCAGATTCAATGACCTTGTTTCGTAAAATAACGGCTTGTGGGTTGAAGGTATGCAGAACGTTTGTGAGACCTACCCCGATGTAAAAGCCAAAGTTACGCAAGGCATTGAGTGTTTTCATATCATTTAACTTCGCCAGCCGCTCAATATCTTGATAGGTGAATGGCTGACCATCTGTTTGGAGCGATTGGAACAGTGCCTTCTCAGATGCATACAGTTCCCAGCAACCACGATTTCCGCAGCTACATGTCGGTCCATTAAAGTCGATCGTCATATGTCCCATTTCACCAGAAAAACCGTTTGTGCCTCTATATAAATGATGATTGATAATGATGCCTATTCCAATACCAGTGCCGATACTTGCATAGATCAGATGGTCATAATGTTTAGCAGCACCAAAGATTTTTTCACCGTACGCACCGGCATTTGCTTCATTCTCGATAAAAACCGGTACTTGGAATGTGTCTTGGAGACTTGTTTTCAGATCGACATTTTTCCATTTTGAATGAGGCGTAAATACAATTTGTTCATCTGCATCGACCAGACCTGGTATACAAATCCCAATCCCAATTAGCCCGTATGGGGAAGAAGGGATATGTGAACGTAACTGCTGAATCAATTCAATTAAAATACGGACGGTCACTTCAGGTGTGCTGGATGGGAGCTTGAGCTGCTCATCATGAATCATCGACCCTTCAAGGTCTGTTAAAATGCCGTTGACATAATCAACACCGACATCAATGCCGATAGAGTAACCTGCACGTTTATTAAACATGAGAAGCACGGGTCTTCTTCCGCCGCTAGATTCGCCTTGACCGATTTCATAAACAAGATGTTCTTTCATTAATGTACTCACTTGAGAAGAAACGGTCGATTTATTTAACCCAGTGCGTTCAGATAATTTTGCTCTGGAAATTGGTGCATGGTGAAGAATTTCGTTTAGCAATAGCTTTTGATTTATTTTTTTCACAAAGTTCTGATCCGCAATATCCATTGTATCCACTCCATTTGTTTCGTCTTTAGATTAAGTGAAGAAAAGCCATTTTTTGTCGTGTTTATTCTCTATAAAACATGCTTTTCACTTTATTATAACGAAAATATTTCTAAAAAACTAAAAAATATGGAAAATTCAAAGAGATTAGTTGGTCAACTTGTTCATTTGTTTGTTGAATCAACTTACTAAGTGAATATATAGGGGGAATCACTTATGGTCAAATCAAATATGACTTCGTTAAGTCGTTTACAAGGGATTGGCAACATTCAATATGAAGGAAAACATTCAAAGAACCCATTCGCATTTAAATATTATGATCCGAGCGAAATGATTGGCGGAAAATCAATGAAAGATCACCTGCGATTCTCCGTCGCTTATTGGCATACACTGACTGCTGATGGAACAGACATGTTTGGAACTGGCACGATGAAAAGGGCCTGGGATTCTTATAGTGGAATGGATTTGGCGAAAGCTAGATTGGAAGTGGCCTTTCAGCTCTTTGATCTATTGGATGTTCCGTATTTTTCATTCCATGACCGTGATATTGCACCAGAGGGCGACACGCTTCAAGAGACCAATCAGCAGTTAGACATCATCATAGAAAGAATGAAAGATTACATGCAGCAAAGCGGGGTTCGGCTTCTATGGAACACGGCTAATATGTTTAAGCATCCAAGATTTGTTCACGGTGCAGCGACATCCTGTCATGCAGATGTATTTGCCTATGCAGCAGCACAAGTGAAAAAGGGCATCGAAACAGCAAAGGAACTCGGCGCAGAAAATTATGTTTTCTGGGGAGGACGAGAAGGTTACGACACACTGCTGAATACAGATATGAAAAGAGAGCTTGACCATTTGGCGACCTTTTTGCATATGGCGGTCGATTATGCAAAAGAAATTGGATTTACAGGTCAATTTTTAATTGAGCCAAAGCCGAAGGAACCGACTACTCATCAATATGATACGGATGCAGCGACATCGATCGCCTTTTTAAAACAATATGGATTGGATTCACACTTTAAATTAAATATCGAGGCCAATCATGCGACATTAGCGGGTCATACGTTTGAGCATGAGCTGCGTGTAGCAAGAATTCATGGACTGCTCGGTTCCGTTGATGCCAACCAAGGAAACTCCCTTCTAGGCTGGGACACTGATGAATTCCCAACGGATTTATATGCCACAACACTCGCCATGTATGAAATTTTGCAAAATGGCGGACTTGGAACAGGCGGTCTCAATTTTGATGCAAAAGTCAGAAGAGCCTCCTTTGAACTGGAAGATCTTCTGTATGCCCATATTGCGGGGATGGATGCATTCGCAAAAGGGCTGCGGGTGGCTCATAGACTCATAGAAGACCGTGTGTTTGAAGATGTGATCAAGCACCGGTACCGCAGTTTTTCTGAAGGAATTGGACGGGAGATTTCAGAAGGAAAGGCAAACTTTCATACATTAGAAGAATATGCACTGAAACATCCGCTCATCAGAAACGAATCTGGCAGAGAGGAACAGCTGAAAGCCAGATTAAATCAATATTTGTTAGAAGATTAATTGAGCGGGCGGATGTTTTGAAGGAGTGAACACATGAAGTATGTGATGGGAATTGATCTTGGAACGAGCGGAGTTAAAGCGATATTAGTAGATGAGAGCGGGAAGGTATGCTGTGAGACAACTAAATCTTACCGCCTCATTCAAAGCAAACCAGGTTATTGTGAGCAAAATCCTGAAGACTGGGTAGAGCAGACGATTGCCGCGATGACAGAACTTATGGAGAGAAAGCCTGTTCAGTCAAGGCAAGTAGAAGGCATCAGTTTTTCTGGACAAATGCACGGACTTGTTTTATTAGATGAATTCCTTCAAGTGCTCAGGCCTGCCATCTTGTGGAATGACACAAGAACAACACCGCAATGCGTGCGCATGACAGAAAAGCTAGGAGGCAGGCTGCAAGCGATCACAAAAAATCAGGCATTAGAAGGATTTACACTGCCAAAGTTGTTATGGGTAAAGGAACATGAACCAGAAATTGATCAACGAATCCATTTGTTTTTACTTCCAAAAGATTATGTCAGATATCGATTAACCGGCGCTATTCATATGGACTATTCTGATGCGGCTGGTACGTTACTGTTGGATATTGGAGAACAAACATGGAGTGAGGAGATTTGCAAAACCTTTGATATTCCGCTACGTATTTGCCCGCCGCTCGTTTCGTCGGAGGCGGAGGTTGGAACACTTTTGCCGCAGATCGCAAAGGAAACCGGGATGACAGAAGAGGCGAAGGTTTTTGCGGGTGGAGCGGATAATGCTTGCGGTGCCATTGGTGCCGGCATTTTATCATCAGGTCACACACTATGCAGCATTGGCACATCAGGTGTCATTCTTTCCTATGAAGAAAATCATAACAGAGAGCTGAATGGAAACTTGCATTTGTTCCATCATCCAAAAAAAGACGCTTTTTATACAATGGGAGTCACTTTGTCAGCAGGTTATAGCCTCGATTGGATTAAATCTTTACTTGCTCCAAATGATTCGTTTAAAGACCTTTTAGCCGGAGCAAAGGATATAGCGCCTGGCGCAAATGGATTGCTATTTACGCCATATTTAGTTGGGGAAAGAACGCCTCATGCAGATTCAGTCATTCGTGGAAGCTTCATTGGATTAGACAGCCGGCATGAAAAAGCGCATATGGTTAGAGCTGTGCTTGAAGGAATCACTTTTTCATTAAATGAATCGATCGCTTTATTCAGGCACGCGGGAAAAAGCATTGATTCCATCGTGTCTATTGGTGGAGGTGCGAGAAGTCATACATGGCTTCAAATGCAGGCAGACATTTTTCAAGCTGAGGTGATACAGCTTGAAAATGAGCAAGGGCCCGCGTTAGGTGCAGCGATGCTTGCAGCAGTTGGATGCGGCTGGTACGAGTCACTTGAGGCGTGCGCGGATCAGTTTATCCATCAAGCAGCCGTATTTACACCAAATCAACAGCATGTCGATGTATATGATCATCTCTTTCGTTTGTATCAAAGCATTTATACAAACACAAGAGACATTCATGCGGGTCTAGAACAGTATCGATAATCTAGTAGTGAGTAGGGGCATGAAAGGAGGTGATGAATTCATTTCATCTTAGAGATGACAGAATCAAAAGGATGAAAAAGGAGAGGAATGGACGATGAATTTGAGAAAATTAAGACTGTTGTTTGTGATGTGTATTGGACTGACGCTTATACTGACGGCTGTACCAGCCCATGCGAGAACCATTACGAATAATGAAATGGGTAACCATAGCGGGTACGATTATGAATTATGGAAGGATTATGGAAACACCTCGATGACACTCAATAACGGCGGGGCATTTAGTGCAGGCTGGAACAATATCGGAAATGCTTTATTTAGAAAAGGGAAAAAGTTTGATTCCACTAGAACTCACCATCAGCTTGGCAACATCTCCATCAATTACAACGCAAGTTTTAACCCAGGCGGGAATTCCTATCTATGTGTCTATGGCTGGACACAATCTCCATTAGCAGAATACTACATTGTTGATTCATGGGGCACATATCGTCCAACAGGAGCGTATAAAGGATCATTTTATGCTGATGGAGGCACATATGACATTTATGAAACAACCCGTGTCAATCAGCCTTCCATTATCGGGATCGCAACCTTCAAGCAATATTGGAGTGTACGTCAAACGAAACGTACAAGCGGAACGGTCTCCGTCAGTGCGCATTTTAGAAAATGGGAAAGCTTAGGGATGCCAATGGGGAAAATGTATGAAACGGCATTTACTGTAGAAGGCTACCAAAGCAGCGGAAGTGCAAATGTGATGACCAATCAGCTGTTTATTGGCAACTAAAAAAGTCAAAGAAAAGAGCCGGGAGCAAAACTCCTGGCTTTTTCTATCATAATTTTTCAACTTCGACTCTGCCGGAAAAGAACGTCGCACCGCCGCCCATATCTGCCAAGCGATCAGGTGTGAGGCCATTCACCAAATGTTTTTTGCCTTTTTGGTCTGCCCATAATCCCTGGCTGACAACAACGCCAGATAACACATTTTGTCCGACTGACACGATCAGCTCGCATTCTCCTCGATCATTCAGCACACGAACCATGTCCCCATCTTCAATCTGTCTTTCTTTTGCATCTTGTTCATTCATATGAAGCTTCGGAAATTTCTCTAGCTTTTGATGCTTCTCATGAAGAGAGAAGGTGGAATTAAGAAAATTATGGTTTGGTCCCGGTATAAACGTTAGTGGATAATCACTTTCCTTGAATAAAGGTACATAGGTTGGAAGGGCTGGATATCCATCTTTTTTCATTTGTTCAGAGTAAAGCTCAATTTTCCCGCTTGGGGTAGGGAGCTTTAAATCTTCGAAAGGCCCTCGTTTTGCTTTGATCCACTTTTTCTCTTTTAACGCTTGATATGAAATGTTTTCATAATGCGGATTTTCAGGATGATGAAGAGCTTGTTCCATTAGTTCCGCATCTGTGTCTTTAAAGGCTTCATCTTCAAAGCCCATCGCATGAGCCAAAAGACGAAACACTTCTGTGTTTGATTTGCTTTCTCCATAACGTTCTATAACAGGTTCTTGAATTTGAATGTAATGATGCCAGTAAGAAGTATAAAAATCCTCGTTTTCAAAGGCAGAGGTCGCTGGCAGAACAATATCCGCATAAGAGGCTGTCTCTGTCATGAACAAGTCATGGACAACCGTAAATAAGTCTTCCCGCATCAAACCGTCTCTTACTTTATTTGCTTCAGGTGTCACAACAGCCGGGTTGCAAGAGTAGACAAAAAGAGAATCAATAGAAGGTTCTGCGTTCGTTAGCACGCTGCCCAGCTGATTCATATTAAATGTTCTAGGTTCGCGTTCCTTTAATAATTCCGGTCGCTGAAGAGCGATTTCATTATAACTAAGAAAAGAAGAGTTCGATTTCATCGCACCGCCGCCTTTATGCAGCCATTGACCGGTGAGGGCAGGGAGGCAGGAGATGGTTCGAATACTCATACCGCCATTATCGTGATGCTGTAGCCCATTGCCAATACGAATGAGAGACGGCGTTGTCTCTGCGTACATTCTCGCAAGTGTGATGATGTCTTCTTTTGGGACACCCGTGATCTGTTCGACTGTTTCTGGATCGTACTGCTTCACATGCTCGCGAAGTTCATTGTGACCGACCGTGTAAGTCTCTAAAAATGACGCATCTGTGCGGTCTTCTTTAAAAAGGACATGCATGATCCCAAGAGCTAGCGCACTGTCAGTGCCAGGGCGAAGCGGAATGAACCAATCTGCCATCCGGCCCGTTTGGTTTTTGTGCACATCAATGACGACAATTTTAGCCCCTTGCTTTCGAGCTTTTTGTGCCAACGTGATTTGATGCATATTGGTTGAAACTGCATTGATGCCCCAAAAGATAAATAGCTTCGTATGAATGGTTTCTTCTGGGTCTGTCCCGATGCTTGCGCCCATTGTATATTTATAGCCAGTTGTTCCGGCTGACTGACAAATGGTTCGGTCTAGCTGACTTGAGCCAAGTCGATAGAAAAAGCGGCGGTCCATTCCTTCTGCATTAAGATTCCCCATATTCCCATAGAAGCTGTAAGGCAAAATGCTTTCTGGTCCTTTTTCTTCGATCAGCTTTGTCCATTTTTGACGAATGGTTTCAATCGCTTCTTCCCACGTAATTGGAGCAAACTGCCGGTCACCTTTTTGACCTACACGTTTTAATGGTGTTGTCAGACGTTTTTCATCATATAAACGAGCTGTGACATTCCGCACTTTATTGCAAATGTTTCCTTGAGTGACTGGATGATCTGGATCTCCTTGAACTTTAACGATCTTTCCGTTCTCTTTATGTATTAAAAGACCGCACTGGTCAGGGCAATCTAACGAACAAACTGATTTGAATATTCCGTCTTTCATTGCTGTGTAATCGGTCATACGTTTAGCTTCCTTTCCGAATTCCGTGATCACTGTACATATGGACTTTATTTTAGCATGTTCAGACGAGGAAGGTAAGGATAAGCATATGAAAAAAAGCCCCTAATGAAAGGGACTTTTAAAAACGGGTGACCTGCACAGGGAATTCTTTGACCCCAAACACAAACGTGCTTTGAATTGGTTTCAGCTGATCTGCCGCACAGGTGATTTCTCGAAACGTACGGAGTAAAATCTCAAGTGCTAGATGAGCCTCAAGCCGGGCGAGAGGGGCACCAAGACAAAAATGGATGCCGAAGCCAAAGCTCAAATGCGGATTTGATTTTCTGTCAAGACGAAACGTATCTGGATCGTCAAACTTCCGTTCATCACGATTCGCAGATGCCACCCAGCTGATGAGATAGTCTCCTTTTTCAATGTGAGAACTGGCAATCTGAACATCCTCTGCTGCAACTCGCCCAATCGCTTGAACAGGCGGATAATAGCGTAGCGTTTCCTCCGTCAATTGAGGAATGAGAGACAGGTCTTGCCGCACTGATTCGGCGATATGCGGCTGCTCTGTTAAAAGTCGTACGGCATTTGTAATTAAATTCGTCGTTGTTTCATTACCAGCAACGAGTAAGAGTATACAAAAGCCAAGTAGTTCATTTTCTGATAAACGCTCACCGTCAATTTCCGCTTGGATGAGAAGGGAGATTAAATCATCGGCTGGCGTTTCTTTTCGTTTTTGGATCAAATGAGCAAAGTACGCTGACAGCTCTTTTTCTGCTTGTTTTTGCATGTCGACAACGGCTTGAACAGCTTCTTTTGAATCATCTTTGGCTCCTGCAACTAGAGCATCTGAATGTTTTTTGATCAGCTCTCTGTCTTTCACTTCTGCCCCGAGAAGCTCGGCGATGATCATGACAGGTAGGGGAGCGGCAAGATCTTGGACAATATCGAAGGTCCGTTGATCCTTTACTTGATGTAATAGATCATGGGTCAAGTCTTTGATCTTTTCTTCTATTTGTTTGATCGCTTTTGGCGTGAAGGCTTTATTGACGAGTGCTCTCATTTTGGTATGTTTTGGTGGGTCCATTGTTAAAATACTCGTTTTAGATGTACTTCTTCCTCGCTGTGATGAAAACACTTTTGGCTGCTTCAGAACGGACTGAATATCAGCATATCGAAAGAGATCCCAGCACTTTCTCGTTTCATCGTATCGAATATCACCCTGCGATCGTAATTCATTGTAGATAGGGAATGGGAAAAGAAGGTCATCAGTAGATCGGATTTCTTTCATTGGGATGACATTGACGTAATTTTCTTTTACTTTCATTATGAACGCTCCTTTTTCACTTGATTTCCCTTTCACGGTATCACCACGAAAAACGCATTTCAACGGACATGTTTTCTAAAATATGTCAATAGTCTAATCGAAAGATTCAAACACATTCATCCTATAGGAAAATAGAAAGTCATCAAAAATGATAACGCTTTCTAAAAACTAGAATTGAAGTCACCGAAACCAAAAATAAAATGGTGAATTCAGTCGAACGAAAGGGTACTATGATTCAAATCTGTATAGTTCTTTTGATCTAAATTGATGATTTAAAAAAACACGGCTAACATACATACCGCAAGCTGTTCAGCGTGCATTCGGGACTTTTGAAAAGTGCTGGCTCTTTCTTGACACGATTTCTCATCATGTTACGATAACTAACGTGCGAAAAACACGAACAAAAAGCGAACAAGGGAGAGGATCAATATCATTGATCAAAAGAAAGTTGCTTTCATTGGAGCAGGTTCTATGGCGGAAGGAATGATTGCAGGTATTGTGCGATCAGGTCAGATGCCGCTCAGCCAAATTTACGCAACAAACAAGCAAAATAAGCAGCGATTAAACGAACTAACGAAACGCTACGGAATCCAAACAGCCACAATGGATTCATTTCCTTTTGAAGAGATGGATATGTTGATCCTGGCAATGAAGCCAAAGGATGCTGAAACAGCACTTGAATCATTAAAACCTCATATTCAGAAAGATCAGCTCATCCTGTCTGTGCTTGCAGGTGTGAAATCATCGTATATTGAAGACATGCTGCATGAAGGGCAGCCTGTTATGCGAGTAATGCCAAATACGTCAAGTACGATTGGGGCGTCGGCGACCGCTTTATCTGCTGGACGTGATGTGAAAAATGAACATGTAAGCATGAGTCGGGCTCTTTTATCTGAAATGGGAGAAGTGTATACCATTCAGGAAGAACAAATGGATATTTTCACAGGAATTGCCGGAAGCGGTCCAGCTTATTTTTATTTCTTAATGGAAAGAATCGAAGAAGCTGGAGAAGAAGCTGGCTTATCAAAAGAAATGTCCCGTCAAATCGGTACACAGACACTTCTCGGTGCAGCGAAGATGCTGCAAGAAACAGCTGAAAATCCTTCTGTCCTCAGAGAAAAAATTACGTCACCTAATGGAACAACTGCTGCAGGACTAGATGCATTAGATGATTTTGGCGGAGGAGAAGCCATCAAACAGGCTGTCAAACATGCTGCCAATCGATCAAAAGAAATAAGTGAACAGCAAAAACAAAAAGTAACGATATAAATAGAGCCTCAATACAGGAGTGATAAGGTGTACGCAGAGAAAGAGAGAAAACGAATTGTTGTGAAAATCGGAAGCAGCTCTCTTACTAGCTTTCAAGGTGAGATTAGTTTAAAAAAACTAGAAAACCTCGTCAATCAAATTGTAAAACTCAAAGATGAAGGACACGAAGTCATTTTGGTCTCATCTGGTGCGGTTGCAGCTGGTTACCGAAAATTAGGATTTATTGATAGACCGAAAACACTGCCAGAAAAACAGGCGTCTGCCTCAATAGGGCAAGGGCTTTTAATGGAATCATATTCTACTTTATTTTTATCGCACGGTTATATTGCTTCACAGCTATTAATTACAAGAAGCGATTTTTCAGATGAAACGCGCTATCAAAATGTGCGAAATACAATGAATGTGTTATTAGATCGAGGGATCATCCCGATTATTAATGAAAATGATACAGTGACGATCAATCGGTTGAAGTTTGGAGACAATGATACATTGTCTGCAAAAGTAGCTGGACTGATTGATGCGGATTTCCTCGCTATTTTATCTGATATTGACGGCTTGTATGAAGATAACCCTCATACAAATCCGAATGCGAAGAGAATTCTAGAAGTCACAGAAATCACAGAAGACATCGAAGCAGCCGCTGGAGATGCGGGAAGCAGCGTTGGCACAGGCGGAATGAAATCAAAACTCGACGCTTTTAAAATTTCAATGGCCTCAGGCATCAATGGCTTTTTGGGAAAAGCCGATACGCCTCACATTTTAGACAAAGCCATTAATGGGACAGAGGACGGCACTTATTTTACAGCTGACGAAAATTTAGCGCCGCTGAATTATAAAAAACAGTGGATTGCTTTTCATTCTGGCCCAAAAGGCGAAATCGTTGTTCAAGAGAAAACACAGGAGCTTCTCATGCATCGTGAGAAAAGTCTGGATTCTGACGGCATAGTCAATGTAAAGGGTTCGTTTAAAAAAGGCGATGTTGTCCGTATTTTAGATCAAGATGAAAGAGAGATAGGGCTTGGCATTGTCAATTATGCGTCCGACGAACTCGCACTGAACGGTGACTTGCTACAGGATGAAGTGGTGCATGTCGTAGATCTTGAAGCATTTGTTTGTCATTTAGATTTATCAATACCAGTTTGCTAATTATAAGGGAGGAATTTCATGACACTGACAGCTGAAGTTGTCACATCGGTCAAAGAAAAAGCGAAAAAAGCAAAGCACGTATCAAAAAAACTAGGTTTACTTCAAACAGAGGAAAAAAATGAGGCGTTGCTGAAAATAGCAGAAACACTCGAACAGCAAAGTAATTTTATTTTACAGGAAAATCAAAAGGATTTAGAGGCAGGAAAAGAAAAGGGCTTCTCTGAAGCATTAATGGATCGATTAATGTTAAATGAAGAGAGAATTCATGAGTTTGCGGAAAGTTTGCGGCTTGTGACGAGATTAACAGATCCTGTTGGAGAAATATTGGATGAATGGACTCTTGAGAACGGCTTACATGTGAAAAGCCGAAGAGTACCGCTCGGCGTGATCGGGATGATCTATGAAGCGAGACCGAATGTCACTGTCGATGCAGCAGGGCTTGCCCTCAAGGCAGGCAACTCAGTGATTTTAAAAGGCGGTTCCTCCGCTATTTCTTCCAACAAAGCCATCGTCCGCGTCATTCATGAGGCATTGGATCAAACAAAGATCCCTCGTGATGCGGTACAGTTTATTGAACAAACAGACCGTTCATCGGTTCAAGCGATGTTTCATCTAAAAGAATGGATCGATGTTTTAATTCCGAGAGGCGGGGCTTCTTTAATCAAAACCGTTGTAGAAGAATCGACCATTCCAGTTCTTGAAACAGGGACAGGGAACTGCCATATCTTTATTGATCAAACAGCGAATGTAGAAAAAGCCATTCAGATTGTCATCAATGCGAAAACAAATCGTCCGGCCGTTTGTAATGCGCTTGAGACTCTGATCGTTCATCGCGATTGGCTGAAAGAAAATGGTGCAGCATTGAATGAAGCACTGCTTCAGCACCAAGTCACTGTGCACGGGGATCAAGACGCTCAATCCTTCTTTTCCGAAGCGGTTCCTGCGGAGGAAGTGGATTGGACAGATGAGTATTTAAGTCTTGATCTTGCGGTGAAAGTCGTTGACTCAATTGAGGGCGCCATTCACCACATTGATCAGTACGGAACCAAACATTCAGAAGCCATCGTAACAGAGGATGAAAAAAACGCACAAATCTTTCTAAACGAAGTCGATGCGGCTGCTGTTTATCATAACGCATCTACACGTTTTACAGATGGCGGTGCACTAGGATATGGCGCTGAAATTGGCATTTCTACTCAAAAGCTGCACGCAAGAGGGCCAATGGGACTTCCTGCACTGACAACAACAAAGCTGCTTCTATCTGGTGATGGTCAGATTAGAAGCTAGAATGAATGTAACGAACACTACCTTTCTAACTTGGGGTAGTGTTTTTTTAGTGTATGAGAAAAGAAGAGAGAAAAAAGGGGAACGACATGGAAACGATGCTGAAGCACTGACAACTCTTGAAAAAGAAGACAAAGGGCTAAAATGAAGTCCATTTTAGCCCTTTGTCAACAATCTAGTTTTTTTATGAACTTGAACGGTCTTTTTTCATGACTTTCTCAAATTTGAAAAATTCAAATGTCTCAGGCGCTAAAGGGTCATTTTCTTGATTCTTCTCATGAGGGAAGCTCGGATCTGGATGGTGTAAGTGATAAAACTCAACAATCTGAAACCCGCATTTGTTCACATAAAAATGAATGTTGCGCTTTTCAAAATAAGGAGTGACAACTTCCCACACCTTCGTTTCTGGATATTGCGCCTCAATGGCTTTCCATGCTGCCTGACCAATGCCGCGGCTATGAGATGATGAAGAGATATATAATAGATCCACCGAATTGCGGTGTGTATGCGGGTTGATTTTTAAGACAACCCCTCCTGCCTTTTGACCATTTAGTAAAATATGATAGACAAGGTTCTCTGTCGAATAAAAAGATTCATCAATCGACTCATCAGGAGGAATTGGTCCACCTTCTGCATCGCCAAATGCATCAATGATGCCAGCTGTGAAAGCATCTTGCAGTTCCTTTTTCATCAAAGGGAAGTCTTCTTGATTTGCAAGTGATAATGTGACTTGATCTTGTGCGATTTTGTTCATGTGTAAATCCTTTCTCCACATACGTGGTGTTTATGCATGTTATCATAAAGGATGGAGTAACTCCATAGTCAAGAAAGGAGCCCTAAAAATGATGAGCGATGGTCAAAAAACATTTTTAACTGGAGAATTTGCGTCATTATTTGAAGTGAAAAAAGATACACTGCTCTATTATGATAAAATCGATTTGTTTAAGCCGGCAGGTGTTCAGGAAAATGGGTACCGTTATTATACATTTGAACAGTTTGATCATTTCATGGCCATTCAATCCCTTCGTGCTGTTCAATTTCCGATCAAACAATTAAAACAATACTTTACTGAGCCTTCTCAGGAGAAATTGCAAAGCCTTGCGGTTGAGCAAGCAAAAAAGGTCGGGGAGGAGATCCAAAAACTACAGGATATTCAATCTTTTCTTTTTCGTGTGATCGAGACAACGAATGAATTATCATCAGTGAAAACAGGGGAGGTCTTGTTTCAAGAACTGCCAGAAGAACCGATCGTCCTCAGTACATCAAACCCAATTGATTCAAACACACCTATAGAAGAAATTTCTCGAATTGTAGGAGAATTTCTGAAAGGGATTGGTATTAAAGGTGCCGCGGCAAATGGTTCTGTTTTAAACAAGGAGCAGTTTTTGCAGCGTCATTATCATCAGTCTGATAGGCTGTTTTGCCGAATGGAAGGGCCGGATGCAGTCAAAAAGCCTGCGGGTCTATATGCAGTCATGTATCAACAAGGAACATATGAAGAGATGGAGACTGCCTATTCACGTTTATTAGATCACATCGAAGCAGAGGATATGATACTGGATGGAGATGTCTTTGAGGAGTATTTACTTCATTCTCTGATGTCTAAAAATGAAGCGGATTACATGACGAAACTTAGTGTGAAAGTCAGAAAACGGGAAGCTTAAGGCATCACAAAAAGGATAGACAGGCATTTTTACATGCTGTCTATCCTTTTTGGTGCTGTTTAACCGACTTGGTTTTCGGCAAATTGACTCATATAGAGGTCTGCATAAAAGCCTTTTTCTTTCAAAAGCTCACGATGAGTTCCTTTTTCAATGATCGTGCCATCTTTCATAACTAAAATGAGATCGGCATCTTTAATCGTTGAAAGTCGATGTGCAATAACGAAGCTTGTTCTGCCGTTCATTAATTCATTCATCGCTTTTTGAATATGCATCTCTGTCCGTGTATCGACACTGCTTGTTGCTTCATCTAAGATTAATATCTTCGGATCAGATAAGATGGCACGGGCGATGGTTAACAGTTGACGCTGACCTTGCGAGAGGTTGCCGGCATCTTCTGTTAAGAGTGTGTCATATCCATCTGGAAGGGTACGGATGAAATCATCTGCATAGGCATGTTTAGCGGCCTTCAACACATCCTCTTTTGAAACATTCGGTCTGCCATATGCGATGTTGTCATAAATTGTGCCTTCAAAGAGCCATGTATCCTGAAGAACCATCGCAAATAAGTCACGCACTTGCTCTCGGCTGAGGTCGGTTGTTTTTACGCCGCCAATGCGAATGGAGCCTTGATCTAGCTCGTAAAAGCGCATTAACAGATTAATAATCGTTGTTTTTCCAGCGCCTGTTGGCCCAACAATGGCAACCGTTTGTCCTTCTCGGACATGTAAATTCAAATCTTTAATAATGGGTTGATCTTTCTCATAACCGAAGTGCACGTGCTCAAAGGCCACATCTCCGGAAAGGGATTTAAGATCAATCGCTGCATCTTCTTCCGCATGTTCTTCTTCCTCATCCAGAATTTCAAACACCCGTTCAGCAGAAGCGATAGCAGATTGAACTAAGTTTGCAACACTGGATGCTTGCACAAGCGGCTGCGACATTTGTTGTGTGTATTGGATAAATGCTTGCACATCCCCAACACGAATATTCCCGTTAATGACAAGAATTCCGCCAGCAACACTTACCGCCACATAGCCAAGATTCCCAATAAAGGTCATCATCGGCATCATTAAGCCGGAGATAAATTGTGCTTTTCTTGAAGATTCATATAGTTGTTCGTTTAATTGATCAAATGTATCAATGGCTTTCTTTTCATAGCCATACGCACGAACCGTCTGATGTCCTGTGAACATTTCATTAATATGTCCATTGATCATCCCTAGTTCTTTTTGCTGTGCTTTAAAATGCTTTTGCGAAAATGATGTAATGCCTCGAATCGCAAACAAACTGAGAGGCAGCGTCAAACAAACAAGCAGCGTCAGTAGCGGACTGATGAAAAGCATCATGACGACAATTCCAATGACTGTAATGACAGATGTGATCACTTGTGTGAGTGCCTGCTGTAAAGAAGTATTAATATTATCAATGTCGTTCATCACCCGGCTCAGCGTGTCTCCATGTGTTGTTTTATCAAAATAACGAAGAGGGAGACGTGTAAGTTTGTCACTCGCTTCTTGTCTTAGTTCAGCAATGGTCTGCTGCGAGACACCAGCCATCACATATTGCTGCACGAATGAGAAGAGAGAAGCCACGACATATAATAGAACAAGCAGCAATAAAATGCGTGAAATGACATCGAATTGAACGCCAGTTCCTTGTGTAAAACTTTCAAATAGGGAAGAGGTGGCATCCCCAAGTAATTTTGGACTGACAACATTAAAAACGGTTGAACCGATCGCTGCAATCAGGACAATGATCAGCTGAAATTTCCTCGGTTTTAAATAGCCCGTTAAACGAAGAAGTGTTTTTTTAAATTCCTTCGGTTTTTGTACTGGGCCCCTTGGGTGACCGCCTTTATGTCCCATTCCAGAAGACATTTTTTTACTCATCCTTGCTCCACCTCCTGACCTTCCTGTGATGCGACTATCTCTTGATAGACAAGGTTATCTTTCAGTAACTGTTCATGTGTACCGATACCTGCTATTTTTCCATCATCTAACACAATGATTTTATCGCTATGCTTCACTGTGCTGATTCTTTGAGCCACAATAATCAAAGCAGCATGCTCTTTTTCAGCTTCTAGCGCTGACCGAAGTTTTGCATCCGTTTTGTAATCAAGGGCAGAGAAGCTATCGTCAAACAGGTAGAATGCAGGTTTTCTTACGAGTGCTCTTGCAATCGAAAGACGTTGTTTTTGACCGCCAGAGAGATTCGAACCCCCTTGGTCTATCTCTGCGTGAATTCCGCCATCTTTTTGCAAAACAAATTCTTCGGCCTGTGCTGTCCGCAGTGCCTGCCAAATCTCGTCATCTGTAGCATCTCGTTTGCCAAAGCGCACATTATCAGCAATGGTTCCGCTAAATAAAATGGCTTTTTGAGAAACATAACCCATCTGACTTCTCAGTTTCTCTTGAGGCAATTCTCTAATATCGACACCATCTAATATAATTTTTCCTTCTGTTGCTTCATAAAAACGTGTCATCAGCTGAAGAAGGGTCGTTTTCCCGGAACCTGTACTGCCAATGATCGCCGTCGTTTCACCCTTTTTGGCTTCAAACGTCATGTCTTGAACGGCTGGTTTTTCAGCATTTGAATAATAAAATGACACATTCTCAAAGCGAATGGACTGGGCTGGCTGATCAAGTTTAGTGACAGCCTCTTTTTTGTCTTTAATTCTTGGTTCTAGATTTAACACTTCATTCATCCGTTTAGCTGATGCCTGAGCTCTAGGCACCATAATAAAACTCATAGAAAGCATAATGAGTGCCATTAAAATCATCATCGCATATTGAATGAAGGCGATCAGATTCCCGACTTCCATCTGTCCGGCATCAATCCGATTAGCGCCAATCCAGACAATACCGATATTCGTGAAGTTCATGATAATGAGCATAAAAGGGAACAAGTACGCCATTAATCGATTGACCTTAAGGCCAGTATCCTTATACGATGTATTGGCTTCTTGAAAACGTTCCTTTTCGTCATCTACTCGGTTAAACGCACGAATGACCCGAATGCCTGAAAGCGACTCTCTCATAATCAAGTTCAGCCGGTCCGTTTTTTTCTGAAGCTGGCCAAAGAGGGGGATCGCTTTTCTTGACACCAAATAAATGAACCCGCCAAGAAGGGGGAGAGCTGCTAAAAAGATGAGAGATAACACAGCATCTCTAGATACAGCCAAAATAATTCCACCAACGAGCATAAGAGGCGCCCGTGTCATCATTTGTAAGATCATGATCGTGACATCTTGAACTTGTTTCACATCATTTGTTGATCTTGTAATAAAGGAAGATGTCCCGATTTTTTGAAATTCTTCTAATGAGAATTGTTCGACATGCACAAACAGCTGTCTTCTCATATCACGCCCGAAGCCTAGAGCTGTCTTAGATGACAAGTAGGACTTCCAAATCGTGAGCAAGATGGCAAGTAAAGAACAAGCCACCATCCAGCCCCCAACCTTCCATATATAAGCGACATCTCCTTGGACGATCCCGACATCAACGATATCTGCTGTAAGCGTCGGTAAATACAGCTGGAGCATACTGCTTAAAAAGGTGAGAACCACAATGGACACAACGGATAGCCGATAGGGCTTTAAAAACGATAAAATTGATTTCATACGATTACCTTTCTTCCATATAGTCTGTTGTTCTGTAACTCATCATATACAAAGAGGGATTATTTCTACAAATGAAATGTCTTGTTTTAGTGAATTATTTATATTGTTCAATTTTTGAAAAGAAGTCTTTTACAAACATATAAAAATCATGGGCTGAAGGAGACATCTCTCTCGATTTAGACGCAATAATTCCGACCGTTCTTCTCACTTGAGGGAAATCAATGGGAATTTTCACTGTAAATCGCGGTGTTGTTTCATAAAAGGCACTTTCGGGTAATAAGGTAACGCCCATACCCGCTGACACGAGACCTTTAATGGCATCCAAATCTTCTCCTTCAGATGAGATAGTAGGCTCATAGCCAGCCTGCTTACAGGCATCAACCGCAATTTGTCTCAGCACATATCCTTCAGGAAACAAAACGAAATGGTCTTTTCTCAAATCACTTAAATGAATACTTCTTTGCCCGCTAAAGGGGTGACTAATTGGCAAAAGGGCATAAATGCTTTCGGAAAACAAGATATTTCCTTCTATTTGAGGATCGTTTGTCGGGACGGGTCCTAAAAAGGCAAGATCAATGTCTCGATTTTTGACAGCTTCAATCAGAAACTTATAGGAACCTTGCCGAAGTAAAAAATCGACCTCTGGATATTCCAGCTTAAATGCGGAAATGACAGAAGGGAGCACTTGGCTTGCTAGACTTGTAGGAAATCCAATGTTCACTGTCCCTTTGTGAGGGTCTAAGTATTCATCAATTTGTTCTTTGGCGTAATCGATCGCTTTTAGGGCGGTTCTGACATGGTCCAAAAATTGTCTGCCGATTTTCGTTAATTTGATATTTCGTCCTTCTCGTTCGAATAAAGCCACTCCAAGTTCTTCTTCTAAATTGGCAATCTGCCGGCTGATGGCAGATTGGGCAACGTGTAAGTTTTCAGCCGCTTCTGACACGTGTTCACGGTCAGCAACTTCTACAAAATAACGTAATTGACGAAGCTCCATTTTTGCACTTCACACCCATCTATCTCAAAAAGAGATTGTTTTGATCTAAATTATATATTGTTTATATTAATTTGAAAACTTAAAATAAGTTACAGAGTTTGTGAGATTTTATTACTGTGAAAAAACGGATCTTTTAAACGGGGGAGAGAAACGATGACTTATAATCAACTACCACAACCACAAGGTCTCTACCGTCCTGAATTTGAACATGATGCATGTGGAATCGGACTGTACGCCCATTTAAAAGGGGAGGCGACACATAGCATCGTCAAAAAGGGATTGCAAATGCTGTGCCAGCTTGATCACCGCGGCGGGCAAGGCAGTGATCCGTATACAGGTGATGGTGCCGGTTTAATGGTACAACTGCCAGACGCTTTTTTTAGAAAGAACTGCCAAGACTTTGCACTTCCAGAAAAGGGCCGTTACGGGGTAGGAATGGTGTTCTTTTCAAAAGATGATGATGCCAAAACGCGTCAAGCGATCGAACAAAAGATCAACGGCTTCATTAAACAAGAAGGGCAAACATTAATTGGCTGGAGAACGGTCCCTGTTGATGCTGGGAAAATTGGAACGGTTGCAGCGAAGAGCTGTCCGGTTGTGAGACAGGTCTTTATCGGAGCAAACGACAACATTACAGACCGTTTGTCATTTGAACGAAAACTATATGTCATCCGTAAGCAGGCTGAAAACTGGGGAACAGCAGAGGAAAAACAATTTTACTTTGTCAGCCTGTCGAGTCAAACCATCGTATATAAGGGGCTTTTAACATCAGATCAAGTTGATGCTTTTTATCTTGATCTACAGGATGAAACATTTGTTTCTGCATTTTCACTCGTTCATTCAAGATTTAGTACAAATACATTCCCGACATGGGAACGAGCGCATCCAAACCGTTACTTAATTCATAACGGAGAAATCAACACATTAAGAGGAAACATCAATTGGATGAGAGCAAGAGAACAGCAATTCGTGTCTGAAGCCTTCGGAGAAGATCTAGACAAGATTTTGCCAGTGCTGAATGCAGACGGAAGTGATTCATCCATTTTAGACAATGCCTTTGAATTTTTCGTGCTTGCAGGGCGTACTCCTGCTCATACAGCGATGATGCTGATTCCTGAGCCGTGGACGGAGAATACGCACATGTCAAAAGAGAAACGGGCATTTTATGAATACCATAGTTCGTTAATGGAGCCGTGGGATGGCCCGACAGCGATTTCGTTTACGGATGGTAAACAAATCGGCGCCATCTTAGACCGGAACGGATTAAGACCCGCGAGATACTATGTGACAAATGACGATCATATCATTTTCTCATCTGAGGTCGGCGTCATCGACACAAATGAAGAAGATGTGAAGTATAAAGACCGTCTTGAACCAGGTAAAATGCTGTTAATCGATTTAGAAGAAGGACGCATTATTTCTGATGAAGAAGTGAAATCTTCGATTGCGAATGAACTTCCTTATCAAAAATGGCTCGATGAAGAAATGGTTCACGTCAATCGCTCGGAAGAAAATTCAGAAAATTCTAGTATAATGAGTGATTTGTTAACGCGTCAGCGTGCTTTCCATTATACGTACGAAGACATTCAAAAGTATTTAATTCCTTTACTAGAAGAAGGCAAGGACCCAATCGGCTCAATGGGAAGTGATACACCGCTTGCTGTGTTATCAGATCGTGCGCAGTCGCTGTTTTCTTATTTCAAACAGCTGTTTGCTCAAGTGACGAATCCACCGATTGATGCCATTCGTGAGCAGCTCGTTACATCGACCATGACTTGGTTAGGTGCTGAGGGAGATATTTTACATCCAAATGAATATTCATGCCGAAGAATTAAACTTTATACACCAGTTTTAACAAGCGGGCAGTTCAACGGCTTGAAAACGATTGTTCATAACGCCTTTAAAAGCAAAACGATTCATACACTTTTCACTGATGACCTAAAACGTGGTCTTGATGCGATGTTTGAAGAGGCAGAAAAAGCCATTCGTGAAGGGGTATCTTTACTAATTCTTTCTGATCGTGACATGACGGAAGAAAAAGTGCCGATTCCACCACTTCTTGCATTGAGTGCACTTCATCAGCATCTTGTGCGTCAAGGCTTACGAACAAAGGTGAGCTTAATCGTCGAATCTGGAGAAGTAAGAGAGGTTCATCATTTTGCCGCACTGATTGGCTACGGTGCAGATGCGATCCATCCGTACCTCGTTTACGAAACATACAAACAGCTTATTGCTGAAGAAGCGATTGCGATTAGCTTTGATGAAGCTGTCACAAAGTTTGGGAAAAGTGTGACTGAGGGCGTAGTTAAAGTAATGTCTAAAGTGGGAATTTCCACTGTCCAAAGCTATCGAGGCGCACAAATTTTTGAAGCAGTCGGCATTAGTGAAGATGTCATCCAGGCGTATTTCACAGGAACAGCTTCGCAGCTAGGCGGTATTGATCTTGACACCATTGCAAGTGAAGCAAAGCTTCGTCATGAGGCTGGGTATCAGGCATCAACTGATCAAACGCTAGAATCAGGCAGTGAATTCCAGTGGAGAAAAAATGGAGAGTATCATGCCTTTAACCCAAAAACCATTCATACCCTTCAGTGGGCATGCCGCAACGAAGATTATGATTTATTTAAGCAATATACGAAGGCAGCGGATGAAGAACGAATTGGTTTCCTTAGAAATCTATTTGCTTTTCGTTCAAAACAAAAGCCAGTTCGTCTGGAAGAAGTTGAATCTGCTGAATCCATTGTACGCCGCTTTAAGACAGGTGCGATGTCATTTGGTTCATTAAGTAAAGAAGCGCATGAAGCACTAGCGATTGCGATGAACCGAATTGGCGGCAAAAGCAACAGCGGAGAAGGCGGGGAAGACCCTGCACGCTTCACAGTAGATGAGCACGGGGATGATCGCAGAAGTGCGATTAAACAGATTGCTTCTGGCCGCTTTGGCGTGAAAAGTCATTATTTAGTCAATGCAGATGAACTGCAAATTAAAATGGCGCAAGGTGCAAAGCCGGGAGAAGGCGGACAACTGCCAGGAAATAAAGTATATCCTTGGGTCGCAGACGTACGTGGTTCTACGCCAGGTGTTGGCCTAATCTCACCACCGCCTCACCATGATATTTATTCAATCGAGGATTTGGCTCAATTGATCCATGATTTGAAAAACGCAAACCGTGATGCACGCATCAGTGTCAAGCTAGTTTCTAAAGCTGGCGTTGGTACTATTGCAGCAGGTGTCGCAAAAGGGACAGCGGATGTCATCGTAATTAGTGGATATGATGGCGGTACTGGAGCTTCTCCGAAAACAAGTATTAAACATACAGGACTTCCTTGGGAGCTTGGATTGGCAGAAGCGCATCAAACCCTTGTCTTAAACGGCCTTCGAGAGCGAGTCGTTCTTGAGACGGATGGCAAATTAATGACAGGACGCGACGTTGTCATGGCTGCGATTTTAGGAGCAGAAGAATACGGCTTTGCGACAGCTCCACTTGTCGTATTAGGATGCGTCATGATGAGAGCATGTCATTTAGATACTTGCCCAGTTGGTGTCGCTACTCAAAACCCGGAACTTCGCAAAAAATTCATGGGTGACCCTGATCACATTGTCAACTTCATGATGTTTATTGCAGAGGAAGTAAGAGAAATTTTAGCTGAACTTGGCTTTACATCAATGGATGAATTGATAGGGCGTACGGATGTCTTATCAGTAAGTGAAAGAGCAAAATCACACTGGAAAGCAGGACAGCTGAACCTTGAAACCCTGCTTTATCAGCCAGAGGGACCACGCACATTCAGAACGCCGCAAAATCATAAAATTGATGAATCACTGGATATGAATGAGATTCTCCCTTATGTACAGGAAGCGCTCGATCATCAAACACCGGTTGATCTGTCACTAAACATTCGCAACATTCACCGTGTAGCTGGAACGATTACGGGCAGCGAAGTGTCTAAGCGCTACGGAGAAGAAGGCCTGCCAGAGGATACGATCACACTTCGGTTCACTGGTTCAGCTGGACAAAGCTTCGGCGCATTTGTTCCAAAGGGGATGTCTTTATATTTAACAGGTGACTCAAATGACTATATCGGCAAAGGACTCTCTGGAGGCAAAATTGCTGTCAAAACATCTGATCACTTTGTACAAAATGGACATGAGAACGTGATTGTCGGTAACGTTGCATTTTACGGCGCGACAAGCGGAAAAGCGTTTATTAACGGTCGTGCAGGTGAACGTTTTGCCGTGCGTAATTCAGGTGTCAATGTGGTCGTTGAAGGAATCGGTGATCACGGCTGTGAATACATGACTGGCGGACGTGTTGTCATTTTAGGTGACGTTGGGAAGAACTTTGGCGCAGGGATGTCTGGCGGTATCGCTTACGTGCATACATCCGATGCAAAACAGTTCAAAAGAATGTGTAACATGGAAATGATCATGTTTGAAAAACTCACAGATCACGAAGAAGAACAAGAAGTGAAGCAAATGATTCAGGAACACCTTGATTATACAAACAGCTCAAAAGCAGCAGCGCTTCTAGAGAATTGGGCACAAGAAAAGAATCACTTCATTAAGATCATTCCAAGAAATTACAAAATGATGCTTCAAAGCATTGAGGAACAAAAACAAGCAGGCCTCAGCCACGAGGAAGCTGTTATGTTCGCATTTGAAGCAAACACAAAACCGAAAAATAAAGAAACGGCAAACGGGCAAAAAGCAGCCCTCGCTCATTAAGAAAGGGGAGAGGACAATGGGCAAAGCAACAGGTTTTATGGATTATAAAAGAGAAAAGCCAAATGAACGTGACCCTCTCACTCGTCAAAATGACTGGAAAGAATATTCAGCTCCTTATACAGATGAGGTATTGAAACAGCAGGGTGCTAGATGTATGGATTGCGGAACACCGTTTTGTCAAATTGGGATGGAGATCAGGGGCGGCGTTTCTGGCTGCCCGATCTACAATTTAATTCCAGAATGGAATGACCTTGTCTACCGGGGCAGATGGAAAGAAGCGCTTGAAAGACTACAAAAAACGAACAATTTCCCTGAATTTACTGGAAGAGTATGTCCAGCACCTTGTGAAGGCTCATGTACCGTCGCGATCAATGATCCAGCAGTATCGATTAAAAATATCGAACGGACGATCATTGATAAAGGTTTTGAAAATGGCTGGATTACACCAAGAATTCCTTCAAGCCGTACAGGGAAAAAGGTTGCCATTGTCGGATCAGGACCAGCAGGACTGGCAAGTGCAGACCAACTAAACCAAGCAGGGCACGCTGTAACCGTGTTTGAACGATCTGATCGTCTTGGTGGACTGCTCACTTATGGTATTCCGAATATGAAGCTCGACAAAGAAGTCGTTGAGCGCAGAGTTAAACTGCTAAGACAAGAAGGCATTGACTTTGTGACCAATACAGAAATTGGTGTGGATATCACGGCTGATGAACTGAAAGAGCAATTTGATGCGGTCATCCTTTGTACAGGTGCACAAAAGCAGCGTGACCTGTTAATTGAAGGCAGGGAAGCAAAAGGGATTCACCTGGCAATGGATTATTTAACACTCGCAACAAAAAGCATGCTTGATTCAGGATTCAAAGATAAAAACTTTATTGACGCAAAAGGGAAAGACGTCATTGTGATTGGCGGAGGAGATACAGGCGCTGACTGCGTCGCAACTGCACTTCGCCAAAAAGCAAAAAGTGTTGTTCAATTCGGAAAGCATCCAAAGCTTCCAGATACACGTGTAGGGGATAACATGTGGCCAGAACAGCCTTATGTCTTCTCTCTAGATTATGCTTACGAAGAAGCACAAGCAAAATTTGGAGAAGATCCGCGGCAATATTCGATTCAAACCACAAAGATTGTGGCTGATAAAAATGGGAAGTTAAAAGAGCTTCATACCATTCAAATGGAAAAGGTGAAAAACGAGCAAGGGAAGTTTGAATTTCATGAGATTCCAGGAACAGAGAAGGTATGGCCAGCTCAGCTAGTCTTTATTGCGATTGGTTTTGAGGGAACTGAACAGCCGCTAGTGAAACACTTTGGCGTGGACAGCAAAAACAATCGGATTGACGCAAAATATGGGGAATATACGACGAATGTAGAAGGCGTATTTGCAGCGGGAGATGCAAGACGCGGTCAAAGCTTGATTGTCTGGGCAATTAACGAAGGCAGACAAGTGGCGCATGAGGTAGACCGTTATTTAATGGGGAGTTCGGTTCTGCCAAAATAGGTCAAACAAAGGGTGTTTACCATATATAGAGAAAAGCCATGACCAAAGAGTGGTCATGGCTTTTTATGATTCAGACATGGTTGGCTGGATAATGACTTTTTTACGTTTGAACTGGGAGACAACCAAACAGAGGAAGACAGCAAGAACAAAAAGAGAAATGGTCAAAAAGCCAAATGTATAGGAGCCCGTCATTTCTTTTAAACTGCCAAGAACGTTTGGTAAAAAGAATCCCCCAATGCCTCCTGCAGCCCCTACAATTCCAGTCACAATCCCAATTTCCTTATGAAACACTTGCGGCACAAGCTGGAACACCGCCCCATTCCCCATACCAAGACACATCATTCCGACAAATAAAAGCGCAATGACCACTGGTAAAGCAGGTAGACTACTCACTGCCCCTAAACAGATACCAATCAAAGCAAATAAACCGAGCAGTACTTTCATCCCGCCAATTTTATCGGCAATCAAACCGCCAACTGGCCGAAAGAAGCTGCCTGCCGCCACGCAAAGCGTCACAAAATCACCGGCATGAATTTTTGAAATCGCATATTGGTCCACAAAGAAAATACTCAAGAAACTTGAAAGGCCGACAAAACCACCGAATGTAATCGCATAAAGCAGGCAGAAAAACCACGTTGTTTTCACTTGAAAGACTGAAAAATAGGACCGAAGCGGCTGAGGGGCGGGCTGGTTTGGTGCATCTTTTGCTGTGAAAATAAAAAACAAAAAGACGAAACTTAAAGGAATAAGAGCGAGCCCCATCACTGTATGCCAGCCATACATCTCCGCAAGCCTTGGTCCAAAGAGTGTCGAGATCAGTGTTCCGCTGTTTCCGGCGCCGGCAATTCCCATCGCTACCCCTTGTAAATGAGGAGGGTACCAGCGGCTTGCCATCGGTAAAGCGACCGCAAAACTCGCACCTGCAACCCCTAATAAAATCCCGATCAGTACTAGCTCTGAAAGGGTTGTACCACCGAAAAACCCCCATATAAGCGGAATGGTGGTCAAAATCATGCCCATCATCGCTGTTTTTTTAGGTCCCATTCGGTCTGTTAATAGGCCTAGCACAATTCGAAAAAAAGATCCGGATAAAATCGGAATGGCTACAATCATGCCTTTTTCTATTGTCGATAAGGCAAAATCTTGTGCAATAAAAGCACCGAGTGCCCCCAGCAAAACCCAAATCATGAAACTCACGTCAAAATATAAAAATGAACCAAACAATGTCTTAGGATGACCACTAGAAGTCAATTCTGAGAGTTTCACAAAACCACTCCTTTATTTTGAATTTTCTGACTTAAAGATAGCGAGTTGATAGAAGGAATGGAAGTATTGTGTTAGAAAAAATGACATGGATAAACACTTTTTTACAAATGTGTGCCATAATCTAGGCAAACATTGCTTTGGCGCAAAAAGCTAGAAAGGTTGATCTCACATGGCAAAACGTAAACTCGTGTTTATCGGAAACGGCATGGCGAGTATGAAATGTATCGAGCATATCGTAAAGAATCAGCCAGAACGCTATTCCATCACGATCATTGGAAAAGAGAAGCACCCGGCCTACAACCGAATAAAACTTTCATCGGTTTTACAAAAAAGTGAATCATTGTCTCAAATTGAACTAAAGCCAAAAGAATGGTACACCAAACATGACATCACCATCCAAACAGGCGAAGCAGTTGTCCACATCGATACAAAGCGTCAATTGCTCATGACAGAAGCACGCCGGAATATCCCGTATGACAAACTGGTTATCGCCACAGGCTCATCGCCTCATTTTCTACCTATACAAGGCGTATCCAAAAAAGGGGTCTATGCTTTTCGTACGATTGACGATTATGAGGCCATTTACGCTGATTCTTTACGCTATGAGCGTGCAGCAGTCATTGGAGGTGGTGTACTTGGTGTGGAAGTGGCCGCTGGTTTACAGATCGCTGGACTGAAGACAACCTTGATTCATCACACGGATTGGCTTATGCAACGCCAATTAGATGAAACCGCTGCAGGGCTTTTGTCTCAACAATTAAGTCGCAAGGGGATTCAGGTAAAAACAAATGCTCATACGATTGCATGTTTAGGAAACGAGAGAGTAGAAGGCGTTCTGTTAAAAAGTGGAGACATCGTGGATGCTGATCTCGTGGTTTTCACAACAGGGGTCCGTCCGAATATAGAGCTTGCAAAACAGCACGGCATTCATACAAGAAAAGCCATTGTTGTAAATGATGTCATGCAGACAAACGTTGAGAATATTTATGCTATTGGAGAATGTGCAGAGCATAAGGGAATGGTGCACGGTCTTGTGCAGCCTATTTATGAACAAGCAAACGTGCTTGCGAATCATTTATTAGATGAACTGGTCACGAATTTACCTCCTGCCATTTATTCAACAAAATTGAAAGCAAATGACATATCTATTTATTCTGCTGGCAGTATTGTAAACCGATCCCCCTCCGCTTCAGTGGTGACTTACTTAGATGAAGAACAAGAAGTATATAAAAAACTAGTGTTTGAACATGATGTGCTCACAGGCGTTGTATTAGTTGGTCAACTTGAGAGAGCTGAGCAGCTTTTGCAGGATGTAAAAGTGGGGCGTGATAAAAGCGTAGTCATGAAATCACTGAATGAAGAGCAGATATCCCCTTTAGATTCATTAAAAACAGAGGATCTCATCTGCCAATGCCACACGGTGACGAAGGGAGCGATATTCAAAAGCATATCGGTCCATCAGCTGACAAATTTAGAAGAGATAAAAAAACAGACAGGGGCCGCAACGGGCTGCGGAGGCTGTCAAGAGCTTGTTCGTGCCTGCTGCCATGTCTCATCAAATCAGCTAACGGAAGCACTGGACACGTTTTGCTCGTGCACAAATGTAGAGGAAGAGACCATTTTTTCGTATGTAAAAAAGCAGCAGCCGCTGAATGAAGAGCAAGTAAGAAGACAATTTGATTGGATGACAGATAACGGCTGTGACAAGTGCCGAGCAGCCATTCCATACTATCTTGAGCAGTTTCAAGATCTTTTCGTAAAAGACAGCCCATCAGATCATGAGCCCATACTAATGCCTCAGTTATATGGTGGCCGTCTTGATCTGACATTTTTACAGATGATAACCGGATTATTAGAGCAAAAGCAAATTCAGCACGTAGAACTAACGGAGAATAAACGAATTCGGCTGATCGGTATTTCACAAGAGGCCGACCATATTATAAAAGAACATGGACACATCATGCCACAAGAAAGCAAGAGACTTTCTCATGTTCTATCATGTGATTGTCGTCACGATCCATCTGTCACAACACTTGTCATGGAGATCGAAAGACAACTAGAAAACACGCTTTTACCTGCAGTCACATCGATTCATATCGCTGGTCCTTCCTGCGTATGTCATTTCAGCCCCATCTATGACATCTGCATCAAGAAGCAGCTGGATGAATGGGACATTTATATAGGAGGCAGCATACGTCAACCTAAGGCAGGTCAGCTTTTTTATTCTGTGAGCCGAACGGATGAGCTGATTCCTTTTTTAAAAGCACTGCTTGAAGACTATAGAAAACGTGCATATTTTCAAGAATCTATTGGAGACTGGATCCAAAAAAACGGCATCATTTCCATCCGAGAAAAATTGCTCGATGAGGAAATGAGAGAAGAGCTCTGCGAGCAATTTGAGCAAAGTAGACAAAAGGGTGTGAATGTATGAATCAATCTTTTTTACAATATGTGCAGCAAACATCAGAGCAGCAAGAGCGAAAAAGGGTGTTCCCATCTCAATGTCCGTTTTGCAGTATGCAGTGCAAAATGCAATTAGTCGAGCAGCACGCAGAAGGGCGAACACGCTACCAGACGATAGGTATTCATAATCCAACCACGTTCGGCAGGATCTGTATGAAAGGGCAGCATGCTCACCAGCACGCACTGCACAAGGAACGATTGAATCACCCCCTCATCAAAAGAAACGGTCAATTTGTCAAAGTGACTTGGCAGGAGGCACTTGACGAAATCAAAGCACGCACTCAAACCCTTCAGACGGAACATGGGAACGATGCTATCAGTGTTTATGGTAGTGCATCGATTACAAATGAAGAAGCTTATTTACTCGGAAAATTTGCAAGGGTCGCCCTTAAAACGAAATACATTGATTACAATGGAAGACTGTGTATGTCTTCAGCAGCAACAGCAGCTAACCAAACATTTGGACTTGATCGGGGTCTAACCTTTCCGCTTCGTGACATCAAGCATGCCCGGGTTTTACTATTGGTTGGAACCAATATAGCGGAATGTCAGCCGACCCTCATACCGTATTTGGAAGAAGCTAAAAAGAACGGGGCATTTCTCATCGTGATCGATCCGCGAAAAACAGCAACAGCCAAACTAGCTGACTTACATGTCAGCTTAAGGCCTGGGTCAGATGCTGCACTCGCAAATGGAATCTTACACGTCATGCTTCATGAACAGTTACTAGACGAAGAATTTATTAAAAAACGAACATCAGGTTTTCAAGAAATGAAACAGCATATTTCACACATGTCCCTGCAAGACATTACGCAGCAAACCGGTGTATCGATGAAAGTCATTCAAAAAATAGCGAGAAAATTCGCCCGCGAAAAAACAGGAATGATTCTGACTGCAAGAGGCATTGAGCAGCAAATAGACGGGACAGCATCCGTTCGTAATTTCCTGAATATTCTGCTTGTTACTGGGAAAATTGGCCGGATTGGGTGTGGATATGGTGCCATTACTGGGCAAGGAAATGGACAGGGTGCAAGAGAACATGGACAAAAAGCAGATCAGCTTCCTGGTTACCGTGATATCACAAACCCAGTACATAGAAAAGAAATGGCCGAAATATGGAATATCGATGAAAAAGAACTGCCTGGAAAAGGTGTATCTGCTTTTGAAATGTTTGAAAAAATGCAGAAAGGAGAGATAAAAGCGCTCTTTTTAATGTGTTCTAATCCTGTTCAATCAGGTCCGCATGCAAGCTTTATCAAAAAAGCCATCGAGCAGCTGTCCTTTTTTGTCGCAATTGATTTATTTATCTCTGAGACGGCTGCACTCGCAGATGTTATTTTACCAGCTTCGTCATATTTAGAGGACGAAGGGACCATGACGAACATAGAAGGACGCGTTACGCTGAGAGAAGCAACCTATCCACTCAAACACCAAAGAAAGCACGATTGGCAAATCATTTGTGAAATAGCAGCAGTATTAGGCAAAGGCGGCTCTTTTTCTTTTTCATCTGCAGAAGACATCTTTGAGGAATTGAGAACAGCAACGAAAGGAGCCAAAGCCGATTATTCCGGTATGACCTATGACAGGTTAAGGAAGACGCAAGGCATATTATGGCCCTGCTCTCATTTGGAAGACCGAGGAACAGAAAGACTATTTGAGCATCAATTCTCACATCCTGATAAATTAGCAAAATTTGCAGTCGTTGCACATGGACAACAGGGTGCAAAAGAACCAGTCAGTCCAGAATATCCACTCTATTTAACGACCGGCAGGGTGATGGCTCATTACCAAACGGGCGTTCAAACAAGAAAAAGCACCTCTCTTGTTGCCCGGCAGTTTGAAGCTTATGTAGGGCTTCATCCTGACACAGCCGAAGCTTATGGACTTCAGCACGGGGAGCTCGTCACCATCCAGTCAAAACGAGGTAGTGTCATCATGAGGTGCCACATAACAGATAGCATCCGAAAAGATACTGTGTTTGTTCCGTTTCACTGGAATAAACATCAATCAATTAACCTATTAATTGGTAAACAGTTAGATCCACACAGTAAAATGCCAGGTTTTAAATATTGTCCTGTACAGCTGTCAGCCTACAAGAATTGAAAACTATGTGAGAAATTTTAACATGTATTTTCCATCTTTGTTTAGATTATGGTACTTTCTAAAAAACGATCACATGAGGGGTGTTTTTCATGAAAGAAAAACTCGTATTAGTAGGGAATGGTATGGCTGGTATCCGAACGCTCGAAAACATTTTAAAAACAGACAATGAACGATTCGACATGACTGTATTTGGAACTGAGCCGTATCCTAACTATAATCGGATTCTTTTATCGAAAGTTCTCCAAGGGGATACAAAGACAGAGGATATTACGTTAAACGATTGGAATTGGTACAAAGAACATCATATTCAGCTGTTTACAAATGAGACCATTGTGAAGATCGATCCAGACAATCAAACCGTTATGAGTGATCAAGGACGGACCGTGCATTATGACCGTTTAATTTTAGCGACAGGGTCCCTCCCGTTCATCCCGCCCATTCCAGGGAGCGATAAAAAAGGGGTAACAGCTTTTCGTACATTACAAGACACAGAGGAAATGGTCAAAGCATCTATGATGTACAAAAAAGCAGCCGTCATTGGAGGCGGGCTCCTTGGACTTGAAGCCGCGCGTGGTCTACTAAACTTAGGAATGGAAGTGACCGTCATTCATCTTGGCTCTCATCTAATGGACCGGCAGCTCGATCCGGTGGCAGGTCAGCTTCTGCAAGCAGCTTTAGAAAAACAAGGCATGAGCTTTCTATTAGGAAAACAGACAAATGAGATTTTAGGAGATACAAGGGTAGAAGGGCTAACATTTTCAGATGGTTCTACATTAGAGACAGATATGGTGGTCATGGCAGCAGGAATTAAACCGAATCACAAGCTTGCCGAAACGAGCGGCATTGAAGTGAACCGGGGGATTATCGTCAATGATTTCATGGAAACAAGTGTCCCGCGGATTTACGCAGTCGGAGAATGTGTTGAACATAGAGGACAAACGTACGGTCTTGTTGCGCCATTATACGATCAAGCAAACGTGCTTGCGAAGCATGTTTGTGATATGGCCCCGACGCCTTATGAAGGATCTGTACTATCGACACAGCTAAAAGTATCAGGGGTTGATGTATTTTCAGCTGGAGATTTTATCGAAAACGATGAGAAAAAAGCGATTAAAATTTTTGATGAACAGCAAGGTATTTATCAAAAACTAGTCTTCCAGCAAAACCGATTAGTCGGCGCCGTCATGTTTGGAGAAACAAGCGATGGACCACGTTTATTCTCGTACATTAGAGAAGGTGTTGATATGTCAGATATGGAAAAAGTATCTGTCTTAACATCAAATGAGCTGGCGCAAGAAAACACGATTGAACAAATGGCAAACGACCATATCGTTTGTGGCTGTAATGGTGTCTCAAAAGGTCAAATAGTGGCAGCTATTCAAAAAGAAGGCCTAACGACTATACAAGAGGTCAAGCAATGTACAAGTGCTTCTCGGTCATGCGGAGGCTGCCAACCTGTTGTGGAAGAGATTTTATGGCACACTTTAGGCGATGATGCAAACCGCACTGCGCAAAAAGAAACCATCTGCGCCTGCACCACCTTATCAAGAGATGAAGTGATTCATGAAATAAAAGAGAAAGGTTTGCAGCATGTCAAAGAAGTGATGAATGTACTTGACTGGGAAACAGAAGAAGGCTGTTCAAAGTGCCGGCCTGCACTGAATTACTATTTAGGGATGATGTATCCGCTTGACTACAAAGATGAAAAAAGCTCGCGATTTGTGAATGAACGAATGCATGCCAACATCCAAAACGATGGTACCTATTCGGTCGTTCCACGTATGTACGGAGGCGTGACAAATGCTAATGACCTGAGAAAAATAGCGGATGTCGTTGACAAATATGAGATACCGCTTGTGAAAATGACTGGAGGGCAGCGAATCGACCTTTTAGGTGTCAAAAAAGAAGATTTACCAAAAGTATGGGCTGATTTAGATATGCCGTCTGGTTATGCTTACGGAAAATCATTAAGAACCGTCAAAACTTGTGTTGGAGAACAATTTTGCAGATTCGGAACGCAGGATTCCATTTCTCTTGGGATCGCACTTGAAAAGAAATTTGAAGGACTTGCCACACCGCACAAAGTCAAAATGGCCGTATCAGCCTGTCCAAGAAACTGTGCTGAATCTGGGATTAAAGATCTTGGCATCGTAGGTATCGATGGGGGATTTGAATTGTATGCTGGCGGGAATGGAGGGACACATTTACGAGCTGGAGACTTATTAATGAAAGTAAGTACAGCAGAAGAAGTAGAACAAATGGCCGCAGCCTACCTTCAATATTACAGAGAAACCGCAAATTATTTAGAGAGAACATCCGCTTGGGTTGAACGGCTTGGATTGAATCATATCCAAACGGTCCTGCTAGATGACAAGAAACGTGCAGCACTCATCGAAAGAATGGACATCGCACTTTCAACTTATGAAGAACCGTGGCAAGAGATTCGAGAGAACGAAACAGAAACAAGACAATTATTTCAAAAGGCAACTGCTTCCGTCTAAATCAATTGAAGGGATGAGATCAGATGACAGTTTCAATTGTAAAAGTTCATATTGGTACAATATCAGATTTTCCATTGCAGCTAGGGAAAACAGTCGCAGCCGGTCCACTTGAATTAGCTGTTTTTCAAACCTCTAACAAGCAGTTCAAAGCCATTGAAAATCGCTGTCCTCATAAAGGCGGTGTACTAGCTGAAGGAATGGTGAGCGGAGATCATGTCTTCTGTCCAATGCATGATTGGAAAATCAACCTTTCATCAGGAAATGTTCAAGAACCAGATCATGGATGCGTGAAAACATATGAAGCATTGGTTGAGGGAGACGACGTCTTTATTTTACTGCCTTCATAAATGGTTTAGAACCTTCCTTTCCTGTACATGCTGTAAGTACATGCAGTGAGAAAGGAAGGTATATGTGTGCCATTTTTTAATATTTTGATTGAACTCTTTATCGGATTTTTCGCTTTATTTTCCATTACAAAGCTATTAGGGAAAACACAATTTGCACAAATCACGCCGTTTGATTTTATTTCTGCACTGATTTTAGGGGAGATGGTTGGTAACGCCATTTTTGATCCAGAAGTCAGCGTGCTACATATCCTTTTTGCAGTTGCAGTCTGGGGCGTTTTAATCTACACAGTTGAATGGCTTTCACAAAAATTCAAATCCATTCGCGCTTTTTTAGAGGGAAGACCGACTCTTGTGATTGATAAAGGAAAGATTCACTACAATCGATTAAAGAAAAATATGCTTGATTTAAATCAGCTGCAGACGCTGATTCGAGCGAAAGGGCATTTTGCTCTTAATGAAATTGAATTTGCCATTTTGGAAACGGATGGGTCTGTGAGTGTGCTTCCGAAAATGAAATATGCACCAGCTACAGCCGAAGATGTGAACGTGAAAGGAAAAGAAGTCACATTGCCTAGAACGTTTATTATCGACGGAGAGATTTTAAAAAAAGATTTAAAGGAAGCTGGATTTGATGAAGCGTGGCTGAGAGAGCAATTGAAAAAACAGCACATATCCTCCTATAAAGACGTCCTATTTTGTGAATGGATTGAAAATGAAGGAATTTATGCGATGAAATATGAAAAAACATCCACAACCTAACACAGTGGATGTTTTTTTGTGTTTTTTTGTTTTATAACTGAATAGGATCAAAAAGAATACGTCAATGAAAACGTTCACAATATAAGGGGGAGATGTGTGATGAAGTATGGAAAACGACTGCTGATGATGGTATTGGCCTTACTGCTTTTTGACTCAGCTTATGCGCAAGCAGCTGGACACAACCATCAAACAAACCGCGTGCTTATTGTCGACCAAAAAGGAAATGGGACATTTCGAACGGTTCAATCTGCCATTGATGCGATACCAGTGAACAATCAACAGCAAACGACGATATATATTAAAAATGGTGTGTATAAAGAAAAGATTCTCCTTCCGCAAAATAAGCCGTATGTGTCCTTTATTGGAGAAAATCAGTATCAGACGATTCTGACGTATGATGATACAAATGCAAGCAGCGGGAGCACAACCAATAGCTCTAGTACAATGATTCGGGCAAATCATTTTTACGCAGAAAATATCACGTTTCAAAATACAGCTGGCCGAAACGCAGGGCAGGCGGTTGCCCTTTATGTATCCGGGGACCGGGCTGTGTTTAAACACGTACGTGTTCTCGGTTATCAAGATACACTTTATGCCACAGGCACAGGGAGACAATATTATGAAGATTGCTATATCGAGGGCACGGTTGACTTCATCTTTGGTTCAGCAACGGCTGTATTTAAAAGAGCTGAAATAAAAAGTCTTGGAAATGGATATATTACAGCGGCATCCACAACAGAAGCGCAAAAGTATGGCTACGTTTTTATTGATTCCACGTTAAATAAAGGAACGTCTGCGTCTCAATCTGTGTACTTAGGCCGTCCGTGGAGACCTCATTCGGCTGTCACGTTCCTCCAAACAAAAATGGATGAACATATTAAAGCTGAGGGATGGCATAACTGGGAGAACAAAGACAACGAAAGAACGGCTAGATATCAAGAATATGGATCAACGGGCGCAGGGAGTCATGTGGCAAACCGGGTGAAGTGGTCAACGATATTAACAAAAAACGAAGCAAGTCAAATCACCGTTCAAGCCGTGCTTAGCGGAAGCGATGGCTGGAATCCTGAAAAAAGGTAAAAGAGGCTTGTCAGTTTTCGTCAAAGAAAGCTGACTTTTCTGTTTAAAAAACCTTTGAGAACAAACGTTCTTTTGTGTATAATGAACATAATCTGCTAAATTTGGCTGCTTTTCTAAAAAGGAGGGATTGCGTGAAACGTTTCTCACAGGTCATGTTTTTACAACTATGTATTTTGTCGATGTTATTTCTCCCTTTTTCAGTGAAAGATGAACAACTAACAGCTCATGATGATCAATCAAAATGGATCACTTCTTTAGACGAATTCATTCGAACAGCACCTGATTTAGAGGGCGCAATTGCTGGCATCAGCGTACGCGATACTTCTGACACTTCTCTTCTTTATGAACATCAAGCGGACATCCGTCTGACTCCTGCTTCTAATATGAAATTACTCACATCTGCTATCGCACTCGATCTACTGGGTGAAACACACACTTTTCCAACAGACGTTTGGATAGATGGTTCAATTCACAAAAAAACATTGCACGGCAATCTTTATCTCCGAGGCTCTGGAGACCCGACATTGTTAGAAAGCGATTTTGCCGCATTAGCCAAACAAGTCAAAAAGGCCGGAATACATACGATTCGTGGACAGCTTGCAGCTGATGATACTTGGTTTGATGACACAAGGTATTCCATCGATCTGCCGTGGAGTGATGAAGATCAATATTACGGCGCTCAAATATCTGCTCTTACTGCTTCACCGAATGAGGATTATGATGCAGGGACGATCATTCTCGAAGTTAAGCCGGGAAAGAAAGCAGGGCAGAAGGCCAGCTATGAGATGATCCCGAAGACTGACGTCGCTCAAGTTGTCAATCAAGTGCAAACTGTGCCAGAAGGTGGAAAGAAGAAAATATCTTTTAAACGCTCTCACGGTACAAACAAAATTACACTGACTGGAACGATTCCGCTAAAAGCATCCTCGTCTAAACAATGGGTCGCATTATGGGAACCGACAACGTATGCTTTAGACTTAATGAAACGAGCATTAAAGGCTGAGGGGATTCAGCTGAAAGGACCACTCAAAACAAAACAAGTTCCTAAAAAAGCGAAAAAAATCGCTTCCCATACATCAATGCCTTTATCCGATCTTCTTGTTCCGATGATGAAATTAAGCAACAATACACATGCAGAAATTCTGTTAAAAGAACTTGGGAAGCGGGTAAAGAACAAAGGAAGTTTTGACAAAGGGCTTGACGTGCTGAATGAACGTCTTCCTGCCTATGGCATCGATGCATCTATGACTGTGTTGAGAGACGGATCAGGCATATCACCGATTAACCTTGTTTCTGCAAATCAATTCACGTTATTTTTGACAAACATTCAAAAGGAAAAATGGTTTAACACCTATGTCCATGCACTTCCGTTAGCTGGGGCAAGTGAGCGTATGGTGGGAGGTACATTAAGAAATAGATTGAAAGAACCAGCTACACTAGAAAAAGTGCGTGCAAAAACAGGTACACTATCAACGGTCAGCACACTATCTGGATATATTGAAACGCAGAGTGGAAAAACGCTTGCTTTTTCCATCTTATTGAATCATCTCGTTGATGACGAAAAAGGAAAAGAGATAGAAGACCGAATTGTCAGCATGTTAGCTGAGGATCTTTAGACAGAGAAGGAGAACCATCATGACGTTAGATAATAATCAATCTTTAGTAAAAACCATGTCGATCTTTCTAATTCCACTTTTATTAAGCAATATTTTGCAATCAATTGGACAGCTTGTTTCCATTGTGCTTGTCGGTAGATGGATTGGAGAGGATGCAGTAGCTGCGATTTCGGCATTCTTTCCACTTTTCTTTTTACTTGTTTCTTTTTCCATTGGGATTGGATCAGGGAGCTCGATCCTGATTGGACAAGCATACGGAGCAAAAAATGATCAGAGGTTAAAGGAAATTATCGGTACAACGCTTTCGTTCACCTTTTTAATCGGACTTTCTTTAGCTGTCATTGGAGGTTTTTTTGCCACAGATATTTTACATTTGATGGGGACACCTGCAAATATTGTGGAGGAAAGTGCGGCATATGCCAGAATCCTATTCATCTCCATGCCCATCTTATTTCTTTATTTTGTCTATACAACTTTTTTACGAGGAACAGGAGATTCGAAAACTCCATTTTATTTCTTAATGATTAGTACAGGAACAAATATTTTACTGCTACCGATCTTATTATTCGGCTGGCTTGGTTTACCGGCATTTGGTTTATATGGTGCTGCGTATTCTTCTGTGATTTCTACAATCGTTACGTTTATCATTCTTCATATCTACCTTTATAAAACAAAGCACCCGCTGCGCATTGATGCGTCGGTTAGAAAGCATCTATTGATGAAAGGGGATTTATTAAAAACGCTATTAAAGTTAAGTATCCCTTCTAGTATTAATATGATTCTCATTTCTTTATCAGAAATTGCTGTCATTTCTTTTGTCAACGATTATGGATCACAGGCGACCGCAGCTTATGGCGTTGTTAACCAAGTCGTAAGTTATGTACAGATGCCCGCAGTGAGCCTTGGTATTGCTGTTTCTATCTTCGCCGCACAATTCATTGGCGCAGGAAACATGAATCGTTTGAAAGATGTCATTAAAATTGGGCTGGGGCTAAACTTTGCGATAGGCGGATTGATTATTATTTTCGTCTATATTTTCGCACCACAAATTTTATCTATCTTTTTAACAGATCCTGCAACAATTGATGTTGCATATAGTTTGGTCGTGATCACCCTATGGAGCTATCTCATTTTTGGAACAGCACAAATCGTTGCAGCCACAATGAGAGCAAGTGGCACAGTTCTATGGCCGACCATCTTTAGTATTTGTTCCATTTGGCTTGTTGAAGTACCAGTGGCTTATGTGCTATCACACCATACATCGCTTGGGATCAAAGGAATATGGATAGGATATCCTGCAGCCTTTTTTGTAAACTTATTGCTCCAATACAGCTATTATCGACTGGTATGGAAGAAAAAGCAGATCGTTGCACTTGTCCAATCATAATGTGAGCCTATCATCTGGCATATACATACGAAGATCGATTACTTTGTAGGGGGTCTGATCTTCTATGTTTTTAAATCAAAGAAGTGAGCTCAGTTCGTATGATATCGGTGACTTCACTTATGCCGGACCAGATTTTCAAGTCTTGACGTGGGGAGAAGGAACAACGCTGAATGTAGGGAAGTTTTGTTCCATCGCAAACGAAGTAAAAGTTTTTCTTGGTGGTGAACACCGAACAGATTGGGTCACCACATATCCCTTCAATCAAATTTTCACAGATGCTGCCCATATTAAAGGACATCCACGATCAAAAGGGGATGTGTGTATAGGGCACGATGTTTGGATTGGATATGGAGCAACAATCATGTCAGGAGTACAGATAGGAAACGGGGCAGTCATTGGAGCAAATAGTCTGATTACAAAAGATGTGCCTCCATATGCGATTGTCGCAGGGAACCCGCAGCGGCTCATGAAATATCGGTTTTCTTCGGATATCATTGAAAAACTTCAGTTATTAGAATGGTGGAATTTAGAGTTTTCTTTCATACAGTCTATTTTTCACCTTTTGCAATCTCCTGATATTGACCATTGTATAAGCGTAATTGAAGATAGAAAAAAGAAAGGCTGACAGAGCCTTTCTTTTTTTATCTTCGTCTCACTTAGCTGAGTCTAATGATGGTAAGCGATGCACCGGTTGCACCACCACCTATTAGAATGGCTGTTACAACCGCTCCGAAAAATTGTAATGAAATTGTATTTCCTGCTGTTAAATTGACAATAACTGTATTGCTCATAAAAGTTGTGGATACGGCAGAGGACTGAATTGAACCTGGAATAGCAGTTGATCCATTCAACCATAGCCTTGTGCTCACTAAAAGTGCAGTAGTGGTATTTACTTGATATGTGATATAGTATTTACCTGTTTGCTGGACTGTGAATGTATCATTTGAACCATTCGGCGTAAATCCATTAATATTTTGATTACTTGGTAAAGCAATGTTCGTACCACCAGCAATAGTAATGATTGTAGGACCTGTTGTATTTCCAGCATAAAGTGCCGTATCAGTTGGACCGCTAGCTCCAGTGGCACCAGTGATTCCGGTAGCTCCAGTTGGACCGGTGCCTCCAGTGGCACCAGTGATTCCGGTAGCTCCAGTTGGACCGGTGCCTCCAGTGGCACCAGTTGCACCCGTGCTGCCAGTGGTCCCAGTAGGTCCGGTTGAACCTGTAATTCCTGTAGCACCAGTAGCTCCAGTTGAACCTGTGATACCCGTGGCACCAGTTTCTCCAGTTGAACCTGTGATTCCCGTAGCGC
>NZ_CP150633.1:3147542-3292909 GCF_038023285.1 Bacillus sp. PPSBB_11 | reverse complement strand
CTTAGCAATATAAGTACTGCCATTATACGTGACAACTTGACCAGCCTCGTAATCTTGTGATTGTGAGAGGTTAAAAGGGAGGACACCGGTTAATCCGCCAGCAGGTCCGGTTGGTCCGGTAGGCCCAACCGGACCTGCTGGGCCTCTTCGTCCAACCCTTTGAATTATTTTTGATTGTTTTTCTCCTTTTGCACAAGACGGATCCCCTTGAGGTCTGTTTTGTTTTGAATGTTCTTGTTTAATAAAAGGACAGTCTCTTCTTTGAGGACGATCATGACGTGATCTTTTGTAATGAGGCTGCTCATGATATCTACCGCAAAAGGGACATTTGTGATCGAATTGATTGTACAAATTGCCCATCTCCTAAAATTGATATTTCATTCTATGTACGAATTTTTAAATCGGAAGTAAAACCTAGAAAATTCATCATTTCGAAAATCATCGAATCAAATCATTTAAAAGTTAAATCGTTTTATGTTATGGTGTTGAAAGAATGAAACTAGTATGATTTTTGAAAGAAATGGGGCATCATGTATGAGTCAATCAGTTTTACAACGTGCAGCATATTCCGTGTTAAATTTATCCTCTGTAACAGAAGGTGGCACAATCAAAGAGTCATTTGAACATAGTATGGATTTAGCAAAAAAAGCTGAGAAGTGGGGCTACCATAGATATTGGCTTGCGGAGCATCATAATATGGAAGGGGTTGCGAGTTCAGCAACATCCGTCTTGATTGGATATATTGCTGGAGGGACTGAAAAGATCCGCGTTGGTTCTGGGGGGATTATGCTTCCAAACCATTCTTCACTCGTCATTGCAGAACAATTTGGAACACTGGAGACTTTGTATCCAAGGAGAATTGACTTAGGTCTTGGCAGGGCACCAGGAACAGACCAGTTAACAGCAAGGGCACTTAGACGTAATCTTCATCATGGGGAGGATTTCCCTGAGCAGCTTGAAGAACTTCGGCAATATTTCAAACCGACTGGTCAGGTCAAAAAACATGTAAGAGCCGTTCCGGGAGAAGGATTGGATATCCCGATTTGGCTTCTTGGTTCAAGTGGTTTTAGTGCAAGGCTTGCAGGAGAACTGGGACTGCCATTTGCCTTTGCGGCACATTTCTCCCCTAAAAATACCATTCCTGCTTTAGAATTATACAGACAGTCATTTCAACCTTCAGATGTGTTAAAAGAACCTTATGCGATGGTTGGTGTCACGGTTTTTGCTGCTGATCAAACAGAGCGGGCTGAATATTTGGCGACGTCTCATTATCAGCGATTTTTGAGCCTTATTCGTAATACACCAGGAAAACTCAAAGCCCCTGTTGAAAGTATGGATGGGTTATGGAGTCCATATGAGAAGGCGATGGTGGACGAACAATTAAGTTCGACGATGATCGGGGATAAACAAAAGGTGAAAAAAGAGTTAGAAGCCTTTATTGAGGCGACTCAAGCAGATGAAGTCATGATTAATTCTGATATGTTTGACCATCAAGAAAGAATGCGTTCTTATGAAATCATTGCAGAGATATTTCAAGAGGAACAAGAAAAATAAGAATAAAAAAAGAACTGCCAAGAGCAGTTCTTTTTTATTTATGCTTTAGTAAACACGCGAAATGGTTGTCCAACTGGCAGTACTGTACGACCAAAATGTGTATTCAGCACAACAGCTGCAGAACCATAAAATGAAAGAAGAGAAATAATCAATTCTGCAATACCAGCCATCGTATGAGTCACATCATACATCACACCAAACGAGCTTAGGGACAGGCCAATGAATAAGAAATCAATAAAGACGAAAATCAAAAACAATACTTTATGTGTTTCCATTGCACCGATCGTCATAAATAAGCTGAAAATCAAATAACCAATAAAAGCAAAACCTAGTTGTTTTGGGTCCGCAGCTCCCGCAAGCGTTTTCCCAAAAACGCCAGCTTGAATGAGCCAAGTAGTTCCAACACCCATCCAAAAAAGACCGAATGCGCCGAAGGCAGTGGCTCCAAAAATATTATGATGCTTTGAATCTTGTATGGACGCGATCAGCTGCGCGATTCCTCCAAGGAAGATAGCCCAAGGTAAAATAAGGGATGTGCCATCTGTGATTCCTAGTTTTTGTGAAGACGCAACAAGCGTCACCATTGCTAAACCAAACAAACCAAGTGGTGTTGGGTCTGCGATTGATAATCGAATTGCTTGAACATTCTGTTTTTCCATAATGACCTCCTACAATTTGCACTTACAAAAGATACTCGAATTCGATAGAAACGTCAAGCTCTTTTTTAGTAGACACTTGCAACGTCTTCCAAATAAATCTATATTTAATACAATACATCATACATGTGATAGAAAAAGAGGGATGAGAATGAGTAAAGGCTTAGCTGGAAAGACCATTGCCATATGCGGAACAAGAAAAACAGAAGAAATGCGCACACTTGTTGAAAAGCAAGGAGGACAAGCTGTTATTCGTTCTCTTCAGGGCACTGTATTTTTAGCCAAAGAGGAATTAAAGCCAGGCATAGAAACCTTTGTAAAGAAGGGAGCTGACTGGGTCATTTTAACAACGGGTATCGGCACAGACACATTAATTGAAAGTGCAGAAGAGCTCCAGCTTGGAGAAGCATTTATGAACATTTTATCAAGTGCCCATATCGCTTCAAGAGGATACAAAACGTTTGCGGCTCTAAAAAAACACGGCATTCAGCCTGATGTTTCTGATGAAGATGGAACCGTTCGTGACCTCATTTCAAAGTTAGAAGACAAAGAACTTCAAGGTAAACGGGTCATGGTACAGCTTCACGGCGAAAATGCACCAGCTCTCATTGATTTTTTACATCACAAGGGAGCAGACGTTTTGCAGCTCATGCCATATCAGCACACGCCCCCTGAACCAGAGGCGGCAGACACTTTGCTTCAAGAAATGAAAGAAGGGAAGGTCCATGCCGTTTGTTTTACAACCGCTGTTCAGGTTCATGCCTTTTTCAAACTAGCAGAAGAATGGGGCAAAAAAGAAGAACTGCAACATCTATTCGAGCAGCATGTATTAGCTGTAGCTGTTGGAAAAGTCACAGCTGAAGCATTAAAAGAAGAGGGGATAAGCCGAATTCTAGCCCCTTCACTTGAAAGAATGGGTGCAATGATTATGGAATTATCTCAATATATGAAAAAACAATCGACGCACGCATAGAAAAAACGCCTTTCACATGACGAGTGAAAGGCGTTTTCGTTAGATTGTCCGTTTTCGATTTGTGCGAATTTTTTTCAAAACGAAATACAGTACGATGAGAACGATGGCAATGACCATAATTGGTGTTGTATACGTGTGAGCGACACTTTGAATGTGGTCCCATTTTGTCCCAAGCTGCATTCCAAGGTAAATAAATAGGATGGACCAAGGGATGGCGGCTAATCCGGTCAAAAGAACAAATTTGAGAAATGGCATCTTTGCAATACCAGCTGGAATTGAGATCGCGTGGCGCACGACTGGGATAAAACGAGCTGTAAATACGACACCCGTTCCATATCGGTCAAACCAGCGTTCTGCCGTGGCAATATGATGCTCATGGATGAATAAATACTTCCCATACTTTGTTAAAAAAGGTCTTCCGCCGTAAAGGCCGATCCAGTAAATAAAGCACTGGGCAAGTGTTCCTCCAATCACCCCAGCGATGACGGCTCCAACAAATCCAATGCTTCCTGTTGACACCATATATCCGCCGTAGGCAAGTACAATTTCACTTGGAATAATTTCAATCATCAGTCCAAGTGCAACACCTGCGTAACCAAGGCTTGTCAGCCAGGTTAAAATTTCATTAAACAAGGTTCCCATTCATTTCACTCTGCCTTTAAATACGAATTTTCTTCAAGCATCCTTATAAGAGCCTATGCTTGTTTTGCTTCTCTCATGAGTATGCTTTGCATATATGCTAGCATGGCTGTCCGCATATCATGACGCATCAATCCAATTTCAGCCGCTGCCTTAAATGAGCCCAGCTTATCACCAACGTCAAATCTCATCCCATCTAATTGTTTTGCATAAATGGGTGATTCATGTGCAATGATTTTCAGGGCATCTGTCAGCTGGATTTCGTTCCCGGCACCTCTCTCGATTCCTTGAAGAATAGGAAAAATCGATGGTGTTAACAGATACCTGCCCATCACGGCTAAATCGGAAGGAGCTTCATGAATAGCTGGCTTTTCCACTAAGTCTGTGACTTCAAACACTTGACCGTCTACTCTAGCTGGTCTTATCATACCATACTTACTGACATCTAGACGATCCACTTGCTGGACGCCAATGACCTCTCTTTGTTTGTCTTCAAAGACTTCCATGAGCTGAGAGAGTGCAGGTCTTTCTGACACCATGACATCATCACCTAAAAGGACCGCAAAAGGATCATTGCCAGTAAAATGACGTGCACATAATACCGCATGTCCAAGACCTAAGGGCTCCTTTTGACGAATATAATGAATATTGGCCATATCCGCAATATGTTTGATTTCAGCCAGCTGTTCATTTTTTCCTTTTTCAAGCAACGTGTGTTCTAGCTCAATCGAACGGTCAAAGTGGTCTTCGATCGATTTTTTATTTCTTCCTGTGATAATTAGTATATCTTCAATGCCTGATTGAACAGCCTCCTCAACTATGTATTGAATGGCGGGTTTGTCGATAATCGGCAGCATTTCCTTTGGCTGTGCTTTCGTTGCGGGTAAAAAACGTGTGCCTAATCCGGCTGCTGGTATAACGGCTTTTTTGATATTCATTGAATCATCGCTCCATTTCTGATGGTTTATTTTCTGATGGAAACACCCATAGGCGGCTTCCAGTAAAAGTGATCATCATGCCAAGAAGGGTACCAATCGCTTTACTAATGAATAATGAGAAACCTGCTTGCTGCATGACATATAAGACAACATAGGTGAGAAGGCACGCTGCGCCGTTGACTGTGGCCCACTTGATCCATTCCCACTTGTCCGCTTTCTTTTTCACTTGGAACGTCCATTTTCGATTCCAAACATAACTGTTCAGCATTCCTGCGGTATAGGACAGGCACTGTGCAAGAAAAGAGGGGACAAAGCAAGCAGTTAAAAAAAAGAAGAACAGAAAGTCAATCATCGTATTGCTAGCGCCTACAGTTAAAAATGCGGCATAGGTCCGAATATTTTTCTTTGTCATGCGAAGGATCATCACCTCCTAGTGTTTGAGTGGGTGTATGAATACTGTACAAAAGCGAGTTGACGAATCAGTGAAGAAAAGATGAAAAAAACATGAACAAGCGATATCTGTTTTTTCACCAGCTCGTGATATAATTTGTAAGATGAAACGAACGGTGGTGCACATGCATGTATTTAACAATTGGAGAAACAGCTGAATACTTAGAAGTATCAGAAGCATATGTTGAAAAATTAATCCAGCAAAAAAAGATTCGTTACGTATTTGACGGGAAATCGTATCTCATTTATCAAGGGCAGTTTCAAACCCATATGAAACAGCTAGAACAATATAAAGAGCTCATTCAAGACATCTTAAATGAACCAATCCCTGAGGACCCGGACGTAAAAGATGAAGATTAAAAAAGACTGTACGAGAAGGGAGAACCTTTTCATACAGTCTTTTTTATTGGCTGACACCCGTTTGGACAATGTTCATATGACAATTCACTTGAACATCTGTATCAGGGTAGAGTTTTTGCCATTTTTCTGGTGTCATGGCTTTATCTTTAGAGCGATACCTCAAACCAAGTCCGAGTGGATCAATTTTTTGCTTTTTAAAGGATTGAACAAGGTCTTTTCCTTGCTGGGCCACACGCTTCTCCACTTCTTTTTCAACATGCTGCAAGATAGAAGGCGTATCGATTTTTTTTGATTTCATAAATTCTTTCAACTCACCTTTCAGCTTGATATCAATGGTGATATGAGGCTTTTTTGAAAGGTTTTCAGTTGGTTTAATGTGATAAGACACATGTGATTTGATATTTTCAATGACAACATGGGTTTTCTTTGTGTCATTAAATCGAAACTCATAAATCCCATTTTTATGATTTTCAATCATCGCTTTAAACGTAAATGTATCTTCCCCTGGAATATGCCCAACCATTTTTTCTTGATCAAAAAGAGCGACACCCGACACTTTAATAGAGTTGCTTGTATTTTTAATGTAAGGGAGGTAGGCATCCACGCCTTTTGCCATCATCTGATTCATAAAAATATGCTGATTGGTCACAGGTTGATTGCCATTTCGCATGTTTTGGGCCAGCAAATCTGAAAGATATACACCGATATTTAAGTTGGTTTGATTCATCTTTGTATACAACAAATCTTCAACTTCTCCGCCTACTATGGCAAATACTTGACGGGACCCAATGATCGGATCACGATAAATGTAATTCATCAAATCAATCATACCCACTTCTTTCGCCAGCTTTTCACTTATTAAAATCACGAGTACTTGTCCCATGACAACGGGGAAAGGCGATTTTTCCGACACAAGAAACTGAATATTACTAATGGTATTTGACTTAGCACTTACAATTTGATAACTTCCTTGTTCTTCGCTTTTAAAAACAGGGAAAACAAAGAAGCCCTTCATTTCTCCATCTTCCAATAAGTCAAATCCCGCCGCCTGCGAGATACTTAATTCATCTAAGAGACGAGGCTGTGCACAGCTCGTTAAGAAAAGGCTCAATAACATGAGACACACCAGAATATAATGTTTCATGTTCGTTTTTTCACCCACCTTTTTTTCAGCAGCAGCCCAATGATCATACATCCAATCAATCCATAGACGAGGATGTATCCGCTATATTCCACCCATTTATTAAATGTCTCAAATGAGGTAGCTCTAATAAAAAATGAAAACATGACGAGAATGAGAAGGCTGAGAACTATTAACGTGGTGCGCTGGCTCGTGTGAAACACTTGTTTTGCCATTCTGCTGGCTGCCCATAATGGAATGGCGATATTTGGAACGATAAGCAAAAGCCATAGCGACACTTCAATAAATTCAAAGCGCTGGATAAACGGAAGTTTGACAATGCTGGTTAATGTCAATGTTGGCCATTTCGTTAGTTTGAGCTGAGCACTTGAGTAGTACGCAATAGAGACGAGAAATACAAGCAAATTCAGGCATGTAGTTAGCAACACTCCCATATGTGCAAATTTTTGCGACGTTTGTGCCTTTTTAATAAAGGGATAATAGACAAGCAATGTTCCAAAACCAAACATGGATAAAGAGGCATCTTTGACCCCCATCATGAGTTGTGAAAATGAATGATCAAACATTGGGAACATAAACCGGATGTGACTATATTTCATGACATAAAAACAGATAAAGGTCATCCAGTACGTTAGGACAATGCTAAAGAATGCCCAACCGGCGATTGTTCTAAATCCGCCTGTGTGAATGTAATAGACGAGGGTGAGCAGCACTGATGCAAATAAAAGACCAGGAATTTCTTTAAACAGCCAAACATGGATTACATCCATATAATGAACAAGCACAATCAAAGACAATGAAGAAAAATACAAAATGTAGAGAATGTTGATGAATTGTCCGAGCCATTTACCAAACACAGATTGCGTAATGTCACTAAATTCGTCAGAAGGTGCTTTTTTAAACAAAAAGTAAATGAGGAAGATCATCAAATTGACGCTTGCACCAGCAATTAAAATGGCGATCCACCCATCATTATTAATCGTCCGGACAAGATTCGTCTGGAAATTTAAAATACCAACACCTACTTGATTGGCATTGATCAGAAAAAACACAAAAAAAGGGGATACTTGAAATTTTTCTTTCACAGAAGAAGAGCTCATGCCTTCACTTCCTTATTCATAAAAATCATTTTTCCCCTTACGGCCTTGCTTTGGCTTTTGGCGGTGTATCGTTTCATTTTGCGGCCGTAAATTTTCTGGACGTTTTTTCAAAAAGCGGAGCTGGGGACGAATCAAACTACCCTTTAAATCGGCCAATCGAAGTGGAAAGATTGGCTCTAAGTAAGGTTGTCCTATAGACGTTAATTTCATTAAATGTGTAAGAAGAAAAGCCCCCATTAGCGAAATCCCTAGCGCTCCCCACACTTGTGCAGCAAAAAGAAATGGGAAACGTAAGAGACGAATGGTCGTCCCCATTTTATATATAGGGGTGACAAAAGAGGCAAGAGCTGATAATGCGACAATAATGAGCAGGATATTACTTGTTAATCCCGCTGCAACCGCAGCCTGTCCGATCACAATACCTCCAACAATCCCGAGCGTCTGTCCGACTTTTGCAGGAAGGCGAGATCCGGCTTCCCTAAGTAGCTCAATCGATATCTCTAAAAATAATGCTTCAATAATAGGCGGAAAGGGCACGAGATAGCGTGATGCTACGATCGTTTCTAATAAGTCCTTAGGAATCAGTTCATAGTGAAACGTTAAAACAGCTACATACAAAGGGGTTGCAAAAATAGAAAATATCACAGCAAAAATGCGTAACAGCCGAAAGGAGGATGCTGCGATCCAAGACATGTTATAGTCTTCCATTGTTGAAAAATACTCGAGTAAAATTGTAGGTGCAAGCAGGGTATGAGGCGAACCGTCAACCATAATGGCTATTTTTCCTTCCGTTAAACCTGAGGAAACCCTGTCTGGTCGTTCTGTATTTAAAAACAATGGAAAGATTGTATTGGACACATCATAAAGCATTTGCGCAAGATAATTAGAATCTAGAATTTGGTCATAGTCAACATCTTGAATCCGCTGAAGAACGGTTTCAATGTTTTGCGGGTTGGCGATATCCTCTATGTATACAACGGCTACTTTCGTTAGAGAAAGGGTACCGACTGTGTGTTCAACTACTTTAAGGTCAGGAGTGGGCAGCCTGCGTCTGAGCAAGTTTAAGTTTGTGTCCAGCCCTTCCACAAAGGCTTCCTGCGCACTGATAATCCCGAATTCAATCTCAGGTTGGCTCACTTGTCTGCCTTTCTTTTCTTCAATCGGCAAAAGGAGCGCTTTGCCCCAGTCTGTCTCAATTCGAACAGCAATACTGCCTCGATGAAGAGCTTCTTCCACTTTTTGAAGGTCCCTCGTAATCACAGCTTGTTCAATTGGGATGTGTTCTTTCAGCTCTTCAAGGGTGGGGGTTAGATGCAATTGCTGAATAAAAGGCAAGATTTGTTCATGAAGGAGATTGCCATTAATTAAAGATCGAAAAAAAGAAATTCTGTAAAGAAAACCTCCGGAACTTGATAATTCATTGATAAAATCAGAAGAGCGCGATAATGCTTCAAATACTGAATTCGGGTCCTTTTGATGAGATTTGTTTTTCTTCAGCACTTGAACCATCTCCTTCCGTGATTTGCATCTATTATCCAACCGATCATCTGAAGATATGCATAAAAAAAGCGTTCAGCTTCATGAACTGGACGCTTTTTTTCCATATTGAACGGCTTCTAATAAAAAGTCAGCCAGATGAATCGCTCTCATGCTAGGCATATGTCCTGCCTTTTTGACGCCAGCTGCCATTTGTAATTGACAACCTGGATTCGACGTCACAATGGCAGCTGCAGCTGTGTTGCTCGCTTCCGTCATTTTATGATCTAAAATTTGCATCGACATGTCTGGCTGCAAGATATTGTAGATTCCTGCAGATCCGCAGCAGCGGCCGGCATCTTTCATTTCTTTAAACGTTACCCCTTGAATGGCTTTCATGAGCACCCTCGGCGCCTGTTGTACATTCATCCCATTTCGTAAATGACAGGAGTCTTGATAGGTGATTACTTGCGCTGGCAAAGCCAGTGGCACGCGGCGGTGAAACTCCAGCTCCACAAGGATGCTTGATATATCGGTTATTTTCTGTGAGAAGGCTTTACTTCGTTTTTGGAAATCTGGGTCATCCTGAAGCAAATGACTGTAATCACTTAAAAAGGCGCCGCAGCCGCCCGCGTTCATGACAATCGCATCGGCATCTGTTTCCTCGAATGCTTCAATATTCCGCTTGGCTAACTGTTTTGCTTGGTCTTTTTCTCCGCTATGACCATGTAGCGCGCCGCAGCACGTTTGTATAGGAGGAACGATCACATCGCAGCCTGCCAGCTGTAAGAGATGAATGGTCGCTTTGTTTGTGTTTGAGAAAACTGTATCCATTAAACAGCCAGTAAAAAACGCTACCCGTTTTTTTGCCTGACCAATGGCTTTATATTCATTCAAACGTTTTTTCTTTTGAGACGGCACCTTTGGAAGTGCCTGTTCCATCAACTGTAAATGGGAGGGAAGCAGCTTCAGTATGCGCGTCTTCCTGGCGGCTGTTTGCAGACCAGATGTTTGATAAAATCGAAGAAAACTAGCAGCTTGTCGCATACGACTTTGTGACGGAAAGAGACCTTTAAACACAACACGTCTCATCAATTTGACGGGAAACGATTGTTTTTTATGTTGTTGAATAATGTCTCTTGCATCTTCTAGCAACTGTCCATACTTGACGCCAGAAGGGCAGACTGGTTCACATGCACGACAGCCAAGACAGAGATTAAGAGAATGTTCAACATCTTCATCTGGCTCAATGACGCCATCTCTTACAGCTTTCATTAACGCAATTCGGCCCCGAGGGGAGTGCGTTTCTTGTTGTCCAGATTCAATATAGGTAGGGCAGGAAGGGAGGCAGAATCCGCAGCGCATGCAATTAAGCAGCTCCTTTTCATCCATTTGCTCCTGAAACTGCTGCTGGATCTCTTTTTGCTTAGAAGAAGAACTCATGAGACCACCACTCGCTTTCTTGAGGCTTTTCCAAACACTTTATCTGGGTTCATGATATGTGCAGGGTCAAGTGCCTGTTTAATCGCCTTCATTGCAGCGATTCCTTCTTTTTTGACCTTCAGCTCCAAATAGGGCGCTTTCATAAGACCCACGCCATGTTCGCCTGTAATCGTGCCGCCAAGGGCAACGGCTTTTTCAAAAATGGCCTGAAAAGCAGCTTCTACCCGTTTCATTTCTTCTTCATTTCTTGCATCTGTCGCACAAGTGGGGTGTAAGTTGCCATCACCTGCATGACCAAACGTACAAATGTTCACCTCGTACTTTCGTGCAATGTCTTCGATTGCACGAACCATATTGGCAATTTCAGACCGGGGGACGGTCGCATCTTCTAAAATCGTTGTAGGACTTAATCGAGCGAGGGCAGATAAAGCAGAGCGTCTCGCTGTTAAGAGAGCACTTGCCTCTTCTTCTGAATGTGCAATCTTGACGCTTGTAGCCCCGTGTTGCTCACAGACTTCTGCGATTTTTTGGATATCACGAGAAACAGCTTCAGGGTTGCCGTCCTGTTCAATTAATAACACAGCTTGAACGTCAGTAGGCAGGCCGATGTTTGCAAAATCTTCAACGACTTCAAGGGTCGGCTGATCCATAAATTCTAATGTAGCAGGAATGATACGCTCAGCAATGATGGCCGATACAGAAGTCGCAGCTTCTTCAAGGCTTTCGTATAAACAAAGCATTGTTTGTTTCGTTTCTGGAAGCGGCAGGAGCTTTAGCACCGCTTCTGTGACAATCCCGAGTGTTCCTTCTGAACCAACGAACAATCGAGTCATATCATATCCAGCGACATCTTTTGCAAGCTTTCCGCCTGTTTTGATGATGTCACCATTTGGCAAAACCACTTCAAGCCCAAGGACATAATCCCTTGTCACTCCATACTTTAACCCCCGCAGCCCCCCTGAATTTTCGTTAATATTGCCGCCTAATGTGGAAATTTTCATAGAGCTTGGGTCTGGCGGGTAGAAGAGACCTTTTTCCTCTACTTGATGAATCAATTCCTGCGTAATTAAGCCAGGCTGCACCGTTGCGGTTAAATTTTCTTCGTCTATTTCTAATAATTGATTCATTCTAGTAAAGAGAATTACCAATCCGCCCTGAGTAGGGCATGTTCCTGCGCACAGATTCGTCCCTGAGCCTCTTGGGACGATCGGCACTTTGTAAGAGGCGCACAGTTTCACAATTTGCTGCACTTCTTCAGCCGTGTGAGGCCGCACGATCGCATCTGGCATCTGTTGAAAATTTGGTGTCGCATCATAAGAGTAGGCAAGACGATCCGCCTTGCTGTCTTGGACATTAGGCGCACCGACAATATCTTTTAATTGATTTGAAAATTCTGAATCTAGCATATACAATCACTCCCGCTCATTTAACGTCTCGTTTCTACCAGTATAAAAAAAGAACCGTCACATGACTATAGACGATTCTACAAAATATCAGGCTGTTTTATCGTATTTTTTGTATCATGATCTAAAAGCAGCAAGGCCAAATAAAAAAGCATCGCATCTTGCATACGCTTTGGATCAAGTGTCGTTAAATCCTGAATCCGTTTTAATCGGTAATGAAGTGTATTAATATGGACATGCATAGCTTCTGCTGTATGTTTCAATGAGTAATCCGAAGCGATGAGTACCCGCAATGTTTTCACTAGTTCTGGATAGGGGAAAAGGGACGCAATCGTTCGATCAAGAAACGCATCTTTTGTTTCCTGACTGATTTCCTCCATAAAAAGTTCAAGCGTCAAATCTTCATCAAACACAATGGGTGTTTCAGCATGCGCCAATTTTAAAGCGCGAAACGCTTGATGAAAGGACTGCTTCATGACATGAGAAGCTGCTGGTTTTCCTGCCCCCATTAAAATCCTCGATGGTGACAGCGCTGTGAGCGCAGCATGAATATGGAACAAGCGCTTGTGCCATGTATCACGACCATCTGGTGTGGCTTGTAGCATGAGCAAAAAACGTGCATGCCCCCAGCGCACAATGATCTCCTGATTGGTGAGTTGCAGTTTGTCCTTCATCAGTTTGTATTGATCCTGCTTCATAAACGATTCGTCTTGACAATCAATGAGAATAGCGACACGCTGCTTGTTGACATCAAGGCCAAGCCGCTGCGCCTTCTCGGTCATACCTGCCGCTGTCTCTGGCAGATGAAGCCAGTCGAACACAAATGCTTCAAGCTGCCGTTCATCTGTTTCCGTTTCTTGAAAAAATTCATGTTCTTGAATGAGCAGCTCCGTCATTTTACGTAAAATGTCGCCAAAAGGGGAGACATGCCTAGGATCACCTGTCATTCCAATGACCCCAATGACTTCTTGTTTAAAATAAATAGGCAGATTGATACCGGCTTTGACGCCTTTCATCTGCAGCACATCATCCTTTGTGAGAATTCGTTTCTGCCCTTCTAAGGATGTGACATATGCTCCTTCATGAAATTGACCAATGCGTGCTGGATCTGTTGCAGCAATAATGGTACCGTTTGTTTGTGTGATGATGATTTCTTCCGTCAGTACCTTTTTGACCTCATCTACGATTTTTTCTGCCAGTGTCATTGTGAGCAAAACGGTCCCCTCCGAGATGTTTCTTTTTCCACTATCATACCATCATATGCTCAGGCATATCTTTCTTTTCATGTGTTATGCTAAAATAAAAAACGCATATGAAGTAGATGAAAGGAGATACAGTCATGTCACTGCAAAATCGCTTACAAGATTTATTGAAAGAAGGGCAGGCGCTCACCGACTTTGAATATAACAAAGCCGCAAGTCAAAATTGGCCGCTAGAAGGGGCAAAAATGACAGAAGAAGCACGCTTTGCTGATGTTTATATAGAACGTGTAGACAAGGAATCGGAGGAAATGATTCAAACAGAAAATGCTTCCTTTTTAAATACACCTCTTACATACGTAAAAAAACAACAAAAAGAATTCATTTATATCGAGTCGAAGTGGTTTGATGTGGTGAGAGTCGACGGACTTGCCATAGAATGGGATGAAGTATTTCAGACGTATACCGTGTTATTCGGATTGAAGCGTCCTAAAAAAGATACTGGATTACTAAAAGAGATGCTCTCAACATTAAATGGTGCTCAGCTTCAATTTAATGGACAAGACGGGTTATTTGATATCAACATTCCGCTTCTTGAACTAGAAGACATCAAAGAAGATACGCCTTTAATTGGTGTGATCTCAGCAGTGTACCGCTATTTATTCAACTTGCTCATGCAGCTTGAAAATGAATGAATCAAAAAACGGCTCACATTCCTGAGCCGTTTTTTAGAGCCATCCTCTTATGAATTGAGCCTCACCCATCCCGAAGCTCCAATCGGCGTCTCCATTTTCCACGATGGAGATCATCACATCCGTCTTGGCAACCCCGCATTCTTTTTCTATACGTTCTGCGATTTGTGCATAAAGCTGTTTCTTTTGCTCTTTCGTCCGCTGTTTACTGACAACACTAATGACAACCAGATCCTTTGTTCTCGGATAACCAAGCCCAGTGTCCTCAATCATCATCTCTTCAGGGCGGTGCTGATGAACAATTTGATAGCGATCTCGTTCAGGTACCCCAAAGGCATCAACCATTGCTTCATGGCAAGTGTCCAGCAGTTTTTTTAATTCCTCTTTTGAACGGCCTTCTATCACGTCAAATCGTAACAACGGCATCAGGTCAACCTCCAAATATGTGTTTAATATACAATCATAATGTAACCAACACTTCGCCGTTTCACTCTTTTGCGACATAAGAAAAAAGCCAAAACATTGGCGCTTGGCTTTTTCGCTCTGGATTAAGGCGTGACAAACTTCACATCATGCTCTTTTCCATATTGAAGGTAATCTTCATTTGGTTGTTCATTCGTCACGACGATGTCTATGTCTTTTAAGTCACAAAACGTGGTCAAGGCATAATGGTCAAACTTACTATCATCGACTAATAAAAAGGTTTTGGCGTTTTTTTCAACGAGCGTTTTTTTAATATCTGTCTCAAGCGGGGAGGAATTCGTGACGCCATGATCAATGGATAAACCAGTTGATGCAATAAATGCTTTATTGACATTGTATGCTTTGAGACGCTCAACACTTTGATAACCAACGAAAGAATTTGTTTTTCGCTCTAGCATACCGCCGGTTGAAAAGATGGTGAGGTGTTCATAAGGCATAGCCTGTGTAATGAAATCCACGTTATTTGTCACAACGGTAATCCGTTTCTCCTTCAAATAGGGAAGCATCTCCAGTGTCGTTGTACCAGAATCAACAAAAATCATATCACCATGTTCAACAAAAGCGGCGGCAGCCTGTCCGATCAATTGTTTTTTACTCAGCTGACGTGTCTTTCGCTCCTGATACACCACCAATGTTGAGTGATTCACAGCGACGCCGCCGTACACTTTCTTTAGCACGCCGGATTCTACCAATGCTTGTACATCTCGGCGTATGGTGTTTTTTGAGACGCCAAAATGCGTCACAAGCTCATCAAGAGAGGCAGATTCCCGGTCAAATACATACTCTTTTATTTGCTGAATACGTTTTGTTTTTATCATGCTACAATCTCCAATCAATACGAATATGCTGATTCTATTATAACAATAATTCCACGTAAAAGATGTCACTGATCAACATGGGAGAATCGAATGATCTTTTTCTCTTATCTTTTCTCATTTTTCATAAAAGCGTATGATAGAGAAAAGAGGATAGAAAGGATTTTCACTTCTATGAATGAACACAACATACAATTTTCAAAGCTTGCAAATTTTAGAGAGGTAGGGGGACTCCAAACAACGGATCAGATGGTCATCAAACAAGGAATGATTTATCGATCTGCTGATTTATCACGTCTCACGAAGCAAGACATATTGACGTTCTCAACACTTGGAATTCAAACGGTTTGTGACCTGCGTACAAGCTCAGAACGAAAATCACACCCACCAAAGATCATGGAACATGACAAAATTGTTCATATCCCTATGCAGCCTGACAGCATGATGCCTAGCAAATGGACCATGTTTCGAATGCTGATAGCAGAAGGAAAATCTCTATCTTTTACACCGATCATGAAAGATGTATATCAAAGCATGCTCTATGAGCGAAAAAAAGAGATTCAGCAATTGTTTACATTACTGTCCGATGAAAAAAATTATCCGCTTATGCTTCACTGTACAAGCGGAAAGGACCGTACAGGCTTTTTATCTGCTCTTATTCAATTAGCAGCGGGTGTGCCGGTGCATACCGTTTTAAGTGAATACATGCGTTCCAATGAAGGCGTGAAAATGCTAGTGAAAAGACAAGAACGATTTGTTCGCATGATGAGTTTATATCGGGTGTCAAAAGAACAAATTCAGCCCCTGCTTGGTGTGCAGCAAGATTATCTTGAAGATGTACTGAATGAGATGATGGATACATACGGAAGTGCAGAGCGGTATTTACTAGAAGCCTGCGACGTCCCGAAAGATCAGCTACTTAAAATGAAAAACATCTTGCTTACACCATCTGCTGGCATTCCATCACAAAACGCAGAATAAACTTAATATGAGGTGATGCAAACCATGCTGAAAAAGATCAGTATGACGGTTCTGACACTAGTTTTCATGGGTGTCTTCTTATTGATTCCGTCTAGCAGTCTAGCTCGTTCGATGCCAAAAGGGAAGCTTGAGAGCACAAGAGAGATGCGTGCAGTGTGGGTCGCATCAGTTTATAACTTAGATTGGCCTTCAAAGAAAGGACTGCCCAGAGATGAGCAGAAACAAGAGTTCATTCAACTGTTAGACGACATCAAAGCGATGAATATGAACGCCGTCATCATGCAAATTAAGCCAACAGCAGATGCCTTTTATCCATCGAAATTTGGTCCATGGTCTGAATATTTGACTGGTACACAAGGGAAAGACCCTGGATATGACCCGCTTGAATTTATGATAGAAGAAGCACATAAACGCGGCCTTGAATTTCATGCTTGGTTTAACCCTTATCGAATCACCATGAATCATACCGATCTCAACCGGTTATCAGCCGATCATCCTGCAAGAGCACATCCTGAGTGGACCATCGCCTACGGAAATCAGCTGTACTTTAATCCAGGCATTCCTGATGCTCAGGACTTCATTGTTGACGGGATAGAGGAAGTAGTGAAAAACTACGATATTGATGCGGTGCATATGGATGATTATTTTTACCCGAATAAAATCGCTGGTGTGCCATTTCCAGATCAAGAAACGTATGAAACTTACGGGCAGAAGTTCACTCATATAGAAGATTGGCGTAGAGATAATGTGAATCACTTGGTGCAACAAATCAATGACTCCATTAAGAAAGAAAAGCCGTATGTGAAATTCGGCATTAGCCCATTTGGTGTATGGCGCAACATAAAAGATGACCCAACCGGTTCAAACACAACAGCAGGGATGACCAATTATGATGATTTGTATGCTGATACAAGAGAATGGATACAGCAGCACCATATTGATTATATCACCCCGCAAATTTATTGGAGTATCGGCTTTCAGCCCGCTGCCTATGATGTGCTGACGAAATGGTGGTCAAATGAAGTGAAGGGGCAGCCTGTTCATTTGTACATTGGTCAAGCGACGTATAAAATCAATCAAAACAGTGATCCTGCTTGGTCTGATCCAGAGGAGTATTTTCGCCAGATCGAGCTGAACAGGCAGTCACAGCTCGTACAAGGAAGCATGCATTTTAGTCTGAAAGATATCAATCGAAATCCCTTGAATGTAAAGAAACGATTAATAGAAGAAACCTATAGCAAACCGGCTCTCATACCAGAGATGCCATGGCTTCATCAAAAAGCGCCAAAAAAACCAATCATCCAATCTGTGAAAAAGACAGAGGATGGCGCAGTTTTACAGATACAAAATGATCCGCACTCTAGTGCATCCTATTATGCAGTCTATCGATTGTCGAATAAAGGGACATACGAATTTGTGCAAACGGTCAGAAAAGAAACTGGTTCCTTCACACAAACGAAAGACATTTTAGCCAATCAAAAGAAGAGCTATACCTTTAAAGTGACGGCACTCAATCGCCTTCATCATGAAAGCAAACCTTCTACAAAAACAGTAAAATAACAAAGACAGCATAAATGAGGGTTTTCCTCCATTTATGCTTTTTTGCTTTCTCTATTTTTCTACTATTTTTATTTTAATTTTCTGAATTCAATCAAGCTTGGCATGAAGCAGCTATTTCAATAATAAATATGATAGAAAAGCGCCAAAGGGGGAAGTAAAATGGATTTTGAATTAACGAAAGAGCAGCAAATGATCCGTCAGATGGTCAAAGAATTTGCAAAAACAGAAATTGCACCACACGCCCAAACTGTTGATAAACAGGCAGCATTTCCCATAAAAACATTTCAAAAAATGGGTGAGCTCGGTTTTATGGGTATACCCTTTCCAGAGAAATATGGAGGTTCTGGAGGAGATACGATCTCGTATGCACTGGCAGTCGAGGAAATTGGCAAGCAGTGTGCAAGTACAGGTCTAAGTTATGCCGCGGCGGTTTCCTTAGGCGCAAGTCCACTTTATTACTTCGGCACGGAGGAACAAAAGATGGACCATCTTGTTCCATTAGCCTCTGGAACAGCACTTGGCTCCTTCGGATTAACAGAACCAAACGCCGGATCAGATGCAAAAGGAACAAAAACAAAAGCCATTAAAGACGGACAAGAATATGTCATCAGTGGGGAAAAGTGCTGGATCACAAATGCCAATTATGCCAGAACGATTATTGTCACCGCTGTGACAGATCATGATGAAAACGGACGTCCAATCATCTCCGCCTTTATTGTGGAGAAAGGGCAAAAAGGACTGTCAATTACAAACCCATATGACAAAATGGGGGTTCGTGGTTCAGATACGGCTGAAATCATTTTAGACGAAGTGCGTGTACCAGCGCATCATATATTGGGAGACAAATCGAAAGGATTCAAGCAATTTTTATATACATTGGACGGCGGACGAATTTCCATTGCAGCCTTATCTGTCGGAATTGCACAAGCTGCACTTGATGCTTCACTTTCCTATGCAAAAGAAAGAAAGCAATTTGGAAAGACGCTCTCATCCTTCCAGGCCATTCAGTTTAAGCTGGCGGATATGGCGATGCAAATAGAGCTTGCAAGACAAATGGTCTGGAAAGCCGCTTGGCTGAAAGATCAAGGCAAACCATTTACAAAAGAAGCGGCCTATGCCAAACTGTTTGCTTCAGAAATGGCCACAAAAGCGAGTCTTGATGCGGTCCAAATTCATGGCGGAACAGGCTATATGAAAGAATGCGGTGTTGAACGGCTTGTGAGAGATGCCAAGCTGATGGAAATCGGAGAAGGAACCTCTGAAATTCAGCGGCTCGTGATCGCAAGACAGCTGTTAGCGTAATACCTTAATGAAAACGCTTACTATACATGAGGGAGGAAAGCAATGATGTCGATTCATCCGCAAACGATTGGCTCCCTATTAAGAGAAAAAAAAGAACAGCATCCAGCACATGAAGCCATTGTTTACCCAGAACGTTCTTTACGTTATTCGTACGAAGCGTTTTATCGAGAGGTCAAGGCAACAGGTAAAGGTCTCATGGCATTAGGGGTTCAAAAGGGAGATCACATCGCCATTATGGCACCAAATATACCTGAATGGCTCATTCTTCAATTTGCCTGCGCCTCCATTGGTGCTGTTCTTGTCACTGTGAATACCAATTTTCAATCACAGGAACTCGCCTATTTACTCAAGCATTCTGACAGCAAAATGTTGTTTATTGTAGACGGCTTTAAAGAAACGTCCTATGTCAACATGCTTGAAGAGCTGATTCCAGAACTTCAAACCGCTCATCAAGAGGAGATCACTTCCACACAATTTCCTTATTTAAAAAGATGTATTTATATCGGTCAGCATGTACCAAATGGCATGCTCAGCTGGGATCGTCTTCAAGTGGCAGCCAAAAGAACCGAAGAGCTTGAATGGGAGAAGCGAATGAATGAGCTCACGCCTGATGACGTTATTAATATGCAGTACACTTCAGGCACAACCGGCTATCCAAAGGGCGTTATGCTCAGCCACACCAACATCGTCTGTAATGCGAGTCAGATCGCAGATTGTATGAAATTAACAGAGCAGGACCGTATGTGTATCCCAGTGCCGTTCTTTCATTGCTTCGGCTCTGTTCTTGGTGTACTTGCTTGTCTCACAAAAGGGGGAACGATCATTCCACTTGAATCATTCCATCCAGAACGAGTCCTTCAAACAGTAGAAAAAGAAAAATGCACGGTTCTTCACGGTGTACCAACCATGTTCATCGCAGAGCTCGATCATCCAAATTTCCACTCTTATGACCTGTCCACATTACGAACGGGGATTATGGCCGGTTCACTCTGCCCATCCCACGTCATGAAAGCAGTCATTGAAAAAATGGGATTAAGAGAGCTCACGATTGCCTATGGTCAAACCGAAAGTTCACCCGTCATTACCCAAACAAGAACGGATGATTCGTTTGAAAGACGTGTTCAAACGGTCGGACGTGCGCTTCCTCAAATTGAAGTCAAAATTACTTTACCAGGAACGTCAGAAGAAGTTCCAAGAGGACAGCAAGGGGAGCTTTGTACAAGAGGCTATCATGTCATGAAGGGCTATTATAAAAACGAAGAAGCAACAAATGAAGTCATTGATGAGGACGGATGGCTTCATACAGGGGATTTAGCTGAGATGGATCATGACGGTTATGTGAAAATCACAGGCCGGCTCAAAGATATGATCATCAGAGGCGGAGAGAATGTGTACCCAAAAGAGATTGAGGATGTCCTATACACTCACCCTGCCATTCTTGACGCACAGGTCGTTGGTATTCCTGACGAGACATACGGCGAGGAAGCAGCCGCATTCATTCGGCTGAAACAAGGGAAGTCGGTCTCAATTGAGACATTAACGAGCTATTGTCAGTCGCAAATGGCACGCTACAAAATCCCGAAATACTTTTTCATTACAGATGAGTACCCAATGACCGCCTCAGGCAAAATTCAGAAATTCCGCTTGAAAAAGCAGGCGCTTGATCTAATAAAGGAGTGAAGGCAGCGATGTTTGAACAAGTATTGATCGCCAATCGAGGCGAAATTGCCCGTAGAGTGATTCGGACATGTAAACGGCTCGGAATCAAAACCGTTGCCGTTTATTCAGAGGCTGATCAGCATGCACTTCATGTGCAAGAAGCAGACAGCGCCTATTATATCGGCGGCGCTAAAGTTTCTGAAAGCTATTTAAACATGGAAGCGAACATTAAGGTTGCCAAACAAACAAATGCTGATGCTATCCACCCAGGGTATGGTCTTTTATCAGAAAATGCGGCATTTGCTGAGCGCTGCCGGAGCGAGGGCATTACCTTTATTGGACCATCTGCACAAGTCATTCAGCAGATGGGAAATAAAATTGAAGCGAGAAAAACGATGGAACAAGCGGGCATCCCAATCGTTCCTGGTGTTTCAGCCCCGCTCCATGATGCAGACGAAGGGGTTCATAAAGCACAGACACTCGGCTATCCCATTATGCTAAAAGCATCGAGTGGTGGCGGCGGGATTGGTATGCAGCTCGTCCGCAACGATGAAGAGCTGCATCGAGCGTTTGAAGGAAATCAAAAAAGAGCACAAAGTTTCTTTCAAGATGGTACTTTATACATGGAAAAGGTGATTGAACACGCACGGCACATCGAAATTCAAGTTCTTTTTGATTCGTTCGGTCACGGCGTTCACTTATTTGAAAGAGATTGTTCACTCCAAAGAAGACATCAGAAAATTGTTGAAGAGGCACCAGCCGTCTGTCTTGAAGAAACGGTGAGACAGCAAATGGGACAGATGGCCGTCAAAGCTGCCAAAGCGATTGGGTATGAAAATGCGGGCACGATTGAATGTTTAGTCGATCAAAACCAGCAATTTTATTTCTTAGAAATGAATACGAGATTGCAAGTAGAACACCCTGTCACTGAAGAAATTACGGGGATTGACCTTGTCGAGGAGCAGCTAAAAATTGCAGCATTAGAGCCCCTGTCCTTCAGCCAAGAGGATATTCATCAAATTGGGCACGCGATTGAAGTTAGAATATACGCTGAAGACCCTGTGACATTTTACCCTTCGCCAGGCACGATCACTCGGCTTTCTACACCTGATGCCCCATATATTCGTCATGAGTCAAGCGTAACGAGTGGAAGTGTCATTACCCCATTTTACGATCCAATGATTGCGAAAATGATTGTGTACGGTGATACTCGAAAACTCGCCATAGAACGATTAAAAGCAGCATTACAAGCATATGAAATAGAAGGGATCAAAACCAATGTACCGCTTTTAAAGGAAATGGCCGAATCAACTGCCTTTTTACATGGCAGCATCACAACCGATTATCTGATGAAAAAAAGGGAGGAAAACCGTTCATGAAAACTGTCACGATACAAATGGCCGGAAACTTATGGAAGCTTCTTGTGAAACAGGGTGATGATGTGCAAAAAGGACAGGAAGTCGCCATCTTAGAATCGATGAAAATGGAGATTCCCATTGTTGCAGAAGAAGCAGGTGTGATCAGTAAAGTGTATAAGGCGGAGGGGGACTTTGTTGACGAGGGAGAGGTACTTTTAGAGCTGACAGAATAGGGGGAAGCCGCATGGTATTACCAAAAAACGTGCTCATTAGAGAGGTCGGCCCGCGCGATGGCCTGCAAAATGAATCCGTTTGGCTGGACACAATGGAGAAGCGAACATGGATCCATTTACTCGAAGAAGCCCATCTTCCTTATATTGAAGTCACCTCATTTGTTCATCCGAAATGGGTTCCAGCCTTAAAAGACGCCAAAGAATTAGCCCAATCATTAAACAAAAAAGAGGATATTACCTATGCCGCACTCATCCCAAATGAAAAGGGGTTAGCTCATTTTTTTGAAGCAAACCTTGAGGTAGGGGCTATGTTTATCTCAGCGAGTGAGACACATAACAAAAAGAATATGAATCGATCTATACAGGAAACATTGCCTGTGATCAAACAAATGACAGCCGATTTAAAAGCAGAAGAACGGCAAACGCGGGCCTATATTTCAACCGTGTTTGGATGTCCTTATGAAAAACAAGTGCCGATGGACCAAGTGCTGCGATTAACGGAACAGCTGCTCTCCTTCGGCATTGATGAAATATCACTCGGGGATACCATTGGGGAAGCCCATCCGCTACAAGTAGAAAGACGGTTAGACCTTTTACTTGAACGCTTTCCTGCTGATAAAATTGCGCTTCATTTTCATGATACGAAAGGAATGGGGCTTGCCAATATTTATACAGCATTAAAAGCCGGCATCACCATATTTGATGCCTCTAGCGGGGGGCTTGGCGGCTGTCCTTATGCACCTGGCTCCAGCGGAAACGTGGCGACAGAAGACGTGGTGCACATGCTTCACAAACTCGGGATCGAAACAAATGTCGACCTCCCTCGCTTGATTAAAGCGGCTGAATGGATTGAAGCAAAAGTGGATCGAACCCTGCCAAGTCACTGTTTACGCGCTTTTCAGTCTCACACTACTTGATAAAGGGTGAATCACATGACATCATTGGTCCATTTTTCAATACAAGATGATCATATTGGCATCATGACATTAAATAGACCAGCACAAGCCAATGCTCTATCAGCTGCTATGCTAGAGGAAATCAATCAAACGATTCAAGAAATCAAACATGATGAAAACATCCGCTGTTTGCTCATGACAGGAACTGGCGCTAAAGTTTTTTGCGCAGGAGCAGACTTAAAAGAACGGCGATTGATGACAGAACAAGAAGCCAAAGAAGCTGTTCTGACCATTCAGCAAACCTTTACAGACATTGAATCTTTGCCCGTTCCTGTCATTGCCGTGATAAACGGACACGCACTTGGCGGAGGTCTTGAGCTCGCGCTCGCCTGTGATCTCCGCATCGCAAGAGCGGGTGCAGCGCTCGGCCTGCCGGAAACAGGACTAGCTATCCTGCCGGGAGCAGGGGGCACACAAAGACTTCCGCGCCTGATCGGACCCGGGAAAGCGAAAGAAATGATCTTCACAGGCACTTCTTTACGAGCAGAAGAAGCCGTTAAAATCGGACTGATTGAACGTATCTCTACAGCCGATTCACTGATGAATGATGCCATCACACTCGCAAAACAAATCACCAAGAATGGACCGATTGCTTTAAAAGAAGCAAAACAAGCCATTCAATCCAGCCTTGATCACGATTTACAAACAGGGCTGACGAAAGAATACGAAGCTTATCTGCGGCTTATTCATACAGCAGATCGACTAGAAGGTCTCAAGGCTTTTCAAGAAAAACGAACGCCTCATTACAGAGGCAAATAGCAAGAAAGGGGAATGGTCATGATCGAAGAATATGAATTAAAAAAACAACGAATTGAAAAGGGCGGGGCAGAACGCTACCATCAAAAAAACAAAGAAAAAGGAAAATTATTTGTCCGTGATCGCCTCCATTTGTTATTAGATGAGGATTCTTTCATTGAAGATGCCATGTTTGCAGAGTGCAAAGATGAACATTTACCAGCAGATGGTGTCGTCACAGGAACCGGGCGTATGAATGGGCAGACTGTTTGCGTCATGGCAAACGACTCTACGGTTAAAGCAGGATCGTGGGGCGTCAAAACAGTAGAAAAAATCATTCGAATTCAAGAAACGGCCAAGAAACTCAATTGTCCTATGCTGTATCTAGTCGATTCTGCGGGTGCAAGAATCACTGATCAAATCGCCATGTTTCCAGGCAGAAGAGGAGCAGGGCGCATTTTTTATAACCAAGTCAAGCTGTCTGGGCGTATCCCACAAATTTGTTTACTCTTCGGTCCATCTGCAGCCGGTGGTGCGTATATCCCTGCTTTTTGTGACATTGTCGTCATGGTCGAAGGAAATGCCTCTATGTATTTAGGCTCGCCGCGAATGGCTGAAATGGTGATCGGTGAAAAAGTATCACTTGAGGAAATGGGCGGTGCGAAAATGCATTGCAGCATTTCTGGATGCGGAGATATATTAGCCAAAACAGAGGAAGAGGCCATTCAAATTGCACGTGATTATTTAACCTATATGCCTGCCAACTATACAGAAAAACCAAAAATGACAGCAGCAAAAGCACCTAAACCATCTGAAATTACCATCCAAGACTTAATCCCTAAAGGCCAGAATACCCCATTTGATATGTATCAACTCATCGATTTACTGATTGATGAAGGGTCATTTTTTGAAATCAAAAAGCTGTTTGCCGCAGAGTTAATCACCGGCTTTGGCAGAATGAACGGTCAGCCTATCGGTCTCATTGCCAATCAGCCAAGGGTCAAAGGCGGCGTATTATTCCACGACTCAGCTGATAAAGCCGCCAAGTTTATTCAGCTCTGTGATGCCTTTCATATCCCGCTGCTCTTTCTTGCGGACATACCAGGATTTATGATTGGAACAAAAGTGGAACAAGCCGGCATTATTCGTCATGGGGCAAAAATGATCTCCGCTATGTCAGAGGCGACCGTTCCGAAAATATCCGTCATCGTCCGTAAAGCATACGGAGCAGGACTATATGCAATGGCAGGCCCTGCTTTTGAGCCAGACTGCTGTCTCGCTCTTCCATCGGCGCAAATCGCTGTGATGGGTCCAGAAGCCGCTGTAAATGCCGTCTATGCAAATAAAATTGCAGAACTCCCGCCCGAAGAGAGGGCTTCATTTATACAAGAGAAACGGAAGGAATACCAGGAAGATATGAATATCTATGAGCTTGCCTCTGAAATGATTGTCGATGGCGTCATCCCATTTGACCGTCTAAGAACGGAACTTTGTCATAGATTAGTAGCCTATTCATCGAAAGACATGACATTTACGAAACGAAAACATCCGGTCTATCCGGTCTAAAGGGGGCAGATCTCATGATCAACCTGAAACCAGAATGGATACCGGAAGAAAAGCAGAGCCAAAAAACACGTTTGCATCAGTGGATGAAATCTCTTGGTTTTTCTACGTATGACTCATTCTATCAAGCCAGTATTGATCGCACAGACTGGTTTTGGAGAGAAGCGGAGAAGGCGGTCGGCATTCAGTGGAAAAAACCATATGAAGCGGCATTAGGTCACCACTCATTGATGTGGCCGAAATGGTATCAGGGCGGCACACTTAACATCACCGAAACGGCTGTGGACAAATGGGCAGAAAAAGAAGAGACGAAGCATCAGCCCGCCATCATTTGGAGCAATGAAGCCGGTGAAGAAAAGAAATGGTCATTTCTCGAACTTCAAGAGAAAGTGAGCCGTCTTGCAGCTGGCTTTTTGAAAGAAGGACTTCAAAAAGGGGATGTAGCCATCATCTATATGCCAATGCTTCCAGAAACGGTCGCCGTCATGCTTGCCTTTACAAAGATTGGTGTTATTTTCAGCCCAGTCTTCTCAGGCTATGGAAGCGAGCCACTCGCTGTACGCATTCGTGCGTCAGGCGCATCCATTGTCGTCACAGCGAATGAAATGATGCGGCGAGGGAAAACGATCAACATGCGGGAATGTGTGGCGGATGCCATCAACAAAACAGCAACTGTGCAAAAAGTGATTGTGCACACTTCCTCTCATACCGGATATCAGGGCGATGTCCTGCTAAATGATTTGTTAAAAGAACAGCCGTTCACCGGCGCGACCTATGTCACAAATGAAGACCCGCTGATGATCTTGTATACGTCAGGCACAACCGGCACACCAAAGGGAGCCGTTCACACACACGCAGGCTTTCCGATAAAGGCAGCTTTTGATGCCGGGCTATGTATGGACGTGGCAAAAGGAGACCGACTGTTTTGGCTGACTGATATGGGCTGGATGATGGGGCCATTCCTCGTCTTTGGCGGCTTGATCAATGGCGCTACCATCGTTTTATATGACGGCGCTCCCGATTATCCAGATGAGCAGCAGCTCTGGTCATTCATCCACGAGAAGAAAGTCACTCATTTTGGACTTTCCCCTACATTTGTTCGTTCTGCGATGCAGCAAACGATTGATGGGGTCGAGTTACCGCATGTCAAAGCCATTATTTCTACTGGGGAGCCGTGGAATGAAGCTCCGTGGCAATGGTTATTTCACACCATTGGTCAAAAGAACATTCCCATCTTAAATTATTCAGGAGGAACCGAGGTTTCTGGTGGCATTGTAGGCAGTACGTTGCTTCGTCCCATCAAACCGATTCTCTTTAATGCGGCGATCTTAGGAATGGCGGCAGATGTATACAATGAAGCTGGGCAAAGCGTGATGAATGAAGTAGGGGAGCTTGTGGTGAAAAAGCCATGGGTCGGCATGACATGTGGTTTTTGGAACGAACCGGAGCGTTATGAAGATACGTATTTCAAACGATTTGATGGTGTATGGACACACGGAGATTGGGTCATGCAAACAGAGGACGGAGAATTCCACATCACCGGCAGATCGGATGATGTCATTAATACAGCAGGGAAACGCATCGGGCCAGCTGAAATTGAATCCATCCTTACCTGGCATCCTGCCGTGCATGAAGCCGCTGTGATTGGGGTAAAGGATGAGGTGAAAGGGGAGGCGCTCGTCTGTTTCATCGTGACCAGTCCGCATGCTTTTGAAGAAGCAGCCCTTATCCAAGAGCTTTCAGCCCATGTTGGTTCACATGCTGGAAAAGCGCTCACACCAAAAGAAGTTCATCTCATTTCAGCTTTACCGAAAACAAGGAATGGAAAAATTGTACGACGTTTACTTAAAGGGGCGTATGAAGAGAAGCCTTCACCCGATCTATCTTCATTAGACAATCCAGATGTATATAAGAGTCTGACCGAATACTTGAATAAGAGACAGAAAAAATAAAAAAGACAGGATGGTTCCTGTCTCAGCGTGTAGACAAACCCTCGCATTCGGTGTCAGTCCTGCGCTTCGGTGCTCACGAATGTTAAATTCGCTCCGCGCCGATGCTCGTCCTTCCTAGACTGCAAAGGTTTTCTATCACGCTGAAAAGAAGACAAAGGGCTAAAATAAAGTTCATTTTAGCCCTTTGTCAACAATCTGAGACAGGATGGTTCCTGTCTCTTTTTATTGCACATGAAAATTCGTTCCATCTGTTGTCTCTTTCACAATCCCTGCACGAATGACAAAATCGCCGAAATGTTCATTTTCTTCTCGTTCTTTTGCGTAGCGGGGGAGAATAGAGCCAAGTTCTTTTAGAATGTCTTCCTCACCCACATTTTCACGGTATAATTTACTTAATCTGCTGCCATCAAATGCGGCACCAAGATACATATTATACTTACCAGGTGATTTTCCGATAAATCCAATTTCTCCAAGCGCATGACGAGCACAACCATTTGGACAACCAGTCATTCGAATGGTGATTTCTTTATCACTTAATCCGTTTTCTTCAACGATGTCTTCGATTTTATCAATCAATCGTGGAAGGTAGCGCTCTGCTTCAGCCATCGCTAAACCGCAAGTTGGCAAAGATACACATGCCATTGAGCTGCGGCGCAGGGCGGAATGCTGCTGGCCGTCTGATAAACCAAACTTCTGAATGAGCTGTTCGATTTGTTTCTTTTTATGAGTTGTCACATTCCCAATGATTAAATTCTGATTGGCGGTTAGACGGAAGTCACCTGTATGAACTTTGGCGATTTCGCGGATGCCTGTCATCAGTGGATAATCATTATAGTCTGTGATGCGTCCGCCTTCTACAAACATCGTATAATGCCATCTGCCATTAATGCCTTTTACCCAGCCATAACGGTCACCGTTATGATCAAAATGATAGTCCTTTGCCTCTAAAAGAGTAAACCCAAGACGGCGCTCAAGTTCTTCTTTTACATTCTCAAGACCAAGGCGGTCCACCGTATATTTAAAGCGGGCATTTTTTCGCACGGAACGGTTTCCGTAGTCACGTTGAATGGTGATGACTTGTTTGGCAATTTCTACGACTTGTTCAGGTGTACAAAAGCCGATGACCTTTGCAAGCTGCGGATAAGTCGCTGTATCACCATGCGTCATACCCATTCCGCCGCCAATTGCGACATTAAAGCCGACCAGTTGATCGTTTTCTATAATGGCTATAAAGCCTAGATCCTGCGAAAATACATCAATGTCATTAGCAGGAGGGACCGCCACACCAATTTTGAATTTCCTTGGCAAATAAAGCGGACCATACATCGGTTCAACTTCCTTATCTGGCGTTGCCGCAACCTTTTCCTCATCAAGCCAAATTTCGTGATAAGCTCTTGTTTGCGGGAGCAGGTCATCACTTAATTTTTTCGCCAGCTCGTATACATCATGGTGCACTTCTGATTGATAGGGGTTTGAAGTACACATGACATTCCGGTTCACGTCGCCGCAAGCTGCGATCGTATCAAGCATTGTAGAATGAATGTCTTGAATGGTCTTTTTCATATTCCATTTTAAAATACCGTGAAGCTGGAAGGTTTCACGAGTTGTCAGCTTTAAAGTACCGTTGCCATATTGATGAGCAAGCTCATCCATCACAAGCCACTGCTTAGATGTGGCGATTCCGCCAGGCAGACGGACACGCAGCATAAATTGATAGGCAGGTTCAAGCTTTTGTTTTTGTCGTTCATTTCTCAGATCACGATCATCTTGTAAGTAGCTGCCGTGATGCTTCATCAGACGGTTGTCATCATCCGGAATTCCCGCTGAAATCGGATCAAGCATCACTTCTTTTAACGTACCCCGTAAATAATCACTTTTTTCTTTGATTTCCTCTACGTCGCTCGGAGGTCCATCCGGCGCTGTTAATGCTGTCTTCACCATGTAAGTAAAAGCTCCTTTCTTTCAAGCATCAAATCAATAAACGTCACGCTGATAGCGTTTTTGCTGCTGTAAGTTGGCAAGATAGCTTTCTGCTTTTTCTTTGCTCATCGCACCTTCTTCTTGAATGATGGATAGAAGGGTATTGTGAACATCATGCGCCATATGCTTTTCATCTCCGCAAATATACACGTAAGCACCTTGCTCAAGCCATTCAAATAATTCTTTGCTTTGTTTCTTCATTTGGTGCTGGACATATACTTTTTCCTCAGTATCTCTTGAAAAAGCCACGTCCATTTTCGTTAAGACGCCGTCCTTTAACCACTTTTGCCATTCCGTTTGGTATAAGAAATCCGTCACAAAATGCTGATCACCGAAGAATAACCATGACTTTCCGTTTGCACCCAGTTCCTCACGCTCCTGCATAAATGAACGGAAAGGGGCGATGCCTGTGCCTGGTCCTACCATAATGATCGGTGCATCTGGATCTTGAGGAAGCTTAAAGTTTTGGTTGTGCTGAATATAAACAGGTAACGTATCACCTGGCTGCAGGCGCTCTGCACATAGAATCGAACAGACACCTTGGCGTTCTCTGCCGTGCGCATCATATCTGACAGCCCCTATCGTCAAATGAACCTCTTCGTCATTTGCTTTGAGACTGCTTGCAATGGAATAAAGGCGTGCAGGGATTTTTCTTAAAATGGACGTGAAATCTGCGGCGGTTCCTTCAAAAGGACCGAAATCACGAGCCGCATCTACTAAGTCCCGGCCTGCGATATATTCTTTCAGTTTTTCTTCGTTTCCTTCTTCTAAAAGGGCATGCAAGGCTTCGCTTTTTGTCAGTTCAGCGATCTTTTGAAGAAGTGGTTTTGTTAAAACCGTGATCTCAAAATGCGAGGTGAGTGCGTCTTTTAAAGGAAGAGTGTCTCCATTTTTATGAACGGTGACGGATTCTTCTGCATTCCACCCGCATGTTTGAATCAGTTCGTCGACAAGCGCAGGATCATTTGTCGGATAAATGCCAAGGCTGTCACCTGGCTCATACACGAGGCCTGATCCTTCAAGAGAAAGCTCTAAGTGACGTGTTTCTTTATTAGATCCACGCCCATTTAAGTTGATATTTTCAAGAACTTCAGCATAAAAAGGATTCGTTCTTGAATATTCAGAAACGGCTTGATTGTTGGCTCCCGCTGATTCTTGCGGCAGTGATACAGCTTCACCTTCACTCAAAGAAGAGGAAACGCCTTGAAGCCATTCTGAAAACGGCTCATCATAATCAAGGTCACAATCCACTCGGTCAAACAGGCGAGTACCGCCAAGTTCTTCGAAGCGTTCATCAAATTCTTTTCCTGTCTGACAGAAGAATTCGTATGAGCTGTCACCTAATGAAAGGACAGAAAAGCTTAAATGATCGAGCTTTGGCGCACGTCTGCCGTGAACATATTCATGGAACGAAAGGGCATTATCCGGCGGATCTCCTTCGCCATGTGTGCTGACAATGACCAGTAAATTGTTTATTTTTTTCAGATTATTCGGTTTAAAATCGGACATAGAAGAGAGCGTCACTTGAAAGCCTTTCTCTTCAAGATGCTGGGCTGTCTTTTTTGCTAACCCTTCGGAATTGCCTGTTTGCGACCCATAAAGCACGGTCACATCTTTGCTCACAGGCTGGACAGGTGCTGCGGCAGAAGGCGCCGAAGTGACAGCTTCTGAGCCGGCAAGCGCTGCCTGCGCTGATAAATAACCAGTAAGCCAAATTTTTTGCTGATCTGTTAAAGTCGGAAGCAGCTGATTGAGTAACTCTGCCTGCTCCTGGCTAAACGGACTGTTCAATACATGAAGTTGCAACAATATCCACCTCACAAGGAATATAAACATAGATTAATTCGATAGGAATTATATATATAGGTTTAATTTGAACTTTACCGAAAGTTTGCCATTAAGTAAAATATATAATATTGATTGTCATGATTAAGATTTCTAATGACAAAACACGGATGAATAGGGGAGAGGGCACAAAAAAAGGAAAACGGATCACCGTTTTCCTCTTTTTCGCCTGACTTACGCCGTTGGAAGTCCCATCACAGCTTTCACTTCTAAATATTCCTCGATACCGAAGTCTCCCCATTCTCTTCCGATACCTGATTGCTTAAAGCCTCCAAATGGGGCAAAGTAATCTGTTTCTGCATTGTTAATGGTGATTTGACCGGCACGAATATGTTCAGCGACATATTTTAATGTTTTTTCATCTTGACCAACAACATAGCCGGCAAGACCATACACTGTATCGTTGGCGATCTCAAGGGCATGATCGAGGTCTTGATACGTGATCACACTCATGACTGGCCCAAAGATTTCTTCTTGCGCAATGGTCATATCATTTTTCACATTGGTGAAAATGGTATGCTTGGCGAAATATCCTTTATCGATTCCGTCCGGCTTTCCAGTTCCCCCAGCAAGAAGGGTAGCACCTTCTTCGATTCCTTTTTCAATATAAGATTGCACCGTATCCCACTGCTTTTTAGAAACAAGCGGGCCAGTAGCGTGATCTTCTCTCGGATCACCAACTGTAAACTTCGGCAGAGCGTTCAGCAGCGCTTTTTCAAACTTGTCTTTCATTGATTCTGGAATTAGCACACGTGTAGCTGCAGAACACACTTGACCTGTATTCATCGCAATATGATGAATGGCTGTTTTTGCTGCTTCGTCCACATCTGCATCGTCTAAGACGATAAGAGGGGATTTTCCGCCAAGCTCAAGTGCTACTTTCTTCACATTGTCCGCTGCGTTTTCCATAATTTTAGAGCCGACGGCACCTGATCCTGTAAATGAAACGAAGTCAATATCAGGATGTGAGCTAATGCCGTCACCAATCACGTCACCCGTTCCGTTTACTAAGTTGAAGACTCCTTTCGGTACATCTGCTTCATCAATAATTTCTGCAAGAATCATCGCAGCAAAAGGGGTAATTTCCGCTGGTTTTAAGACAACTGGTGAGCCTGCCGCAATGGCACCCGCAATTTTAAGAGATGTCTGATTCGTTGGGAAGTTCCACGGTGTAATCAATCCGCTGACACCAATCGCCTCTTTTATAATCGTATGTCCACCACGATCTTCGGTAAATGTATAAGATTTCAGTGCTTCTGCTGCTTTAGAAAAATGTTCATAACCCATTTTGTAATGAACTTCTTCGGACACTTTCAGCGGTGCACCAAGCTCTTTTGTCATCACTTCTACAAGTTCATCCTTGCGTTTTTCGTACCCGCGCACAATGTTTTCCAGCATTTCTACTCGTTCATTTCGAGATGTTTTTGAGAAAGAAGGGAAGGCGGCTCGGGCTGCTTTGACTGCCTTATCTAAATCTTCTTTCGTTCCTAAACTAATGGTGCCAATGACTTCCTCTGTCGCAGGGTTAATGACCTCCGTCGTTTCGTTTCCTGTTGATGCGACCCATTCTCCATTAATAAAGTGTTTCTCTTGATTTCTCATTCTGACATGTCTCCTTTTTATATGTGATGCAATCCAATATTCTGTTTTCAGCTGATATAAAACTGTACCCACTGTGAAAAATCTAAAACGGAGAAACTGTAAAAGGGAAAGTTTCTGATATAATACGCAAAGTGGGACATATGTCCTTTTCAACATGAGGGCATCTATCATTTAATGGAACTAGACTGAAAAAAGAAGGAGCTTTTGAACGAATGAAAGGTGTTATTTTCGCATTATTAGGAGGCGCTTGTATTACACTGCAAGGCGTAGCCAACGCCAGAATTAGTCAAGATATCGGGACGTGGCAGGCAGCAACGATCACGCAGCTGACAGGGTTTATCATCTCTCTCGTCATTTTACTCATCGTACGGGATGGCCACTTTAAGGAATACAAAAAAGTGCAGCCTCTTTATTTAATTGGAGGTGCATTTGCAGCCATTATTATCTTTAATGAGGTCACTGCCATTCAAATCATTGGGGTGACACTCACCATCGCTGCTTTACTTATCGCACAGCTTGCGTTTACCTTTGCCATCGATGCAAAAGGATGGTTTGGTGTTCAGAAGAAAAAAATGAAATGGCCCCATTATGCAGGCATCTTTTTAATGATTGCAGGCGTCATCATCTTAAAACTATAAAGGAGGGCATCAGATGGAGGAGCTGCATGATGAATCTCTTTTTTCCTCTTATATGAAGATGCATCAGTTACAGAATGTCTTTCATCAAAAACTCATCTCACATGTGAGCTTGTGGCGTTATCAGCAAGGTGAGCTGATTTGTTCAAAAGGGGATGAAAGGGAGTATATGTACTTGCTGGTGAAAGGAAAATTAAAGATTTTCACCACCACAAAGGAAGGAAAAACGTTTATTCTTTGCTTTAAAAACCCTCTTGAAGCGATTGGAGATATTGAATACGTTCAGCAGACAGATATGGTCAATACAGTTGAAGCCGTTACAGAAGTACATATGCTCAGGATTTCTCATCAAGCCCTCATGCGGCATGCAAAGGACGATCCACGAGTTTTAGCCTTTTTGCTCAAGGGCATCACAAACAAATTTTATACAAAATCAAATGATTTAAGCTTCCACCTTTTATACCCTGTAGAGGTCAGGCTTGCAAGCTATTTATTGTCTGTTTTAACAGGTGATGATGACGCGCACGCACGCACGCTTCGCCTCACGGATGCAGCGAGCTTAATTGGAACAAGCTACCGCCATATTAATCGGGTCATTCAGCAGTTCCAAGAAAAAGGGCTGATTGAAAGGCGAAGAGGAAAGATTACGATTTGTGATCAAAAAGGGCTTTTAGAAATAGCAGAACACAACATTTATGAATAGAAGAAACGAAGGGACTTATATATGATCATAGGAATAATATTAGCTGTCACTGCTGGGGCACTTGTCAGCTTACAAACCATTTTTAATAGTAAAGTCAATGAGCATACAGGCTCTTGGTCAACAACGACGCTAGTTCTAGGAATGGGCTTTATCGCTTCACTTTTGATGGGTCTTTTGTTAGAAGGAACCGGCATGTTTCAATTAAGGCATATGGAAGCCTGGTACTGGATAAGCGGAGCCATCGGGGTAGGCGTTGTCATCTGTCTTGTTCAGAGCATCAAACGTCTCGGTCCCACTTATGGAATCTCGATTGTTCTCACCTCCCAGCTAGGTTGTGCGCTTCTATTTGATTCGCTTGGCTGGCTTGGGTTAGAAAAAGTAACATTTTCTTTTACAAAATTATTAGGTGTACTTGTCATTGTGGCAGGAATCCTCGTATTTAAGTTAACCAAGTTTGAACCAGTAGAAGAGGAGCAGTCAAAAGAAAAAGGGCTGCCACAAAAGTAGCTGCCCTTTTATTTAAATCAACCGCCGCCATAAAACCGTTATGGTAGATAAACCAGTTAAAAGGAGCCTTTTCATGAAAGGCTTTTTTTTCTGTCCATAGTCGCTTGCTTTATATTCTGTTCGATCTTTCGCTACGAGAACACTATAAGCGATTTTTCGTTCGATTGCTTCCGTAAGAGATAACGCAAATGGTGCACTATCAATCACCAAAATCGATTCAGTATTTAAAAAGCTGGATCTTGCATCTAGATTATATGTTCCAATAATACTTAAGTTATCATCAATGACCATTGATTTGGCGTGAATTGAATACGGACCTTGATATTCATACAAATGAACACCTGTTTTCATCAATTCCTTTTTCGTGCTTAAATATCCTGCAAATGCTAAAGGGTTTGGTGTCGCTGTAAGAGAATTCGTCACGATCGTCGTTTGAATATCACTTGGTAATGGCGTGAGCCCGTCTTTCATTGGCCGTGTCGGTATGACATAAGGCGTCTGGATCAGAACCGAACGCTTTGACCGCTGTGCGAGATCGTTTAACTTTTTCAAGACGAGCGGACGTTTATTTAAGCGTTCCACTGGATTTGTGAAAAATGCAATCTGCTTTGCACGAATGGCGTCTTTTGCCCAATCATATGTGGACGTGACAAAGGGTTCTTTTGTACGAATGGCTTCCTGATAAGATCGAAGTAGCTGTTTTCTTAGCTTTTTTCCTTTTTTCGCTTTTGCCTTGGAAAATACATCTTTTGTTCTTTTCGTAAAATCATGATTCCACAAATAAACGAAATACTGCTCCATTTCATCTAATACTTTTCCTTTTTTGGCGTTGTACAGCAGCACATCTCGGTCATACGCAAAGTCTTTCGGCGGCTGATCTGCAAAGTATTTATCACCAATATTTCTGCCGCCCATGACAGCGACCCTGCCATCTGCCAAAAGAAGCTTATCGTGAAGGCGGTTATGCCACGTCCATGGCTTGAACAAACGAAAAGGCTCATAAAAACGAATGGCCATATTCGGATGATTCGCCACAGCATAACGCAAATGCTTCAGCGGTCCACGCAGGCTATGGCAAATGCCATCTAACAACAGCTGAACTTTTACTCCTCGATCAGCCGCTTCAATTAAAGCACCAAGCACCCATTCGGCGGTTTTTCCTTTTTGAATGGAATAATAACTCAAACGAATGTTCTTTTTAGCCTCGCGAATCATTTGAACTCTCACTTGACCTGATTCAAACCCGTCATCAAGCAGCATGACTTGATTTATGCCTTGGTCGTCTCCTGAGATGGAAGAAGCTTTATAGATGCAATGTTCTTTACATGTTTTTTGAAACGGTAAATAAAACAAGACAAATGCGGTCAAAAATACATACACCACATATAAAAAGATCAGAAAAAACAAGAATTGAAGCACAGTGATCAACTCCTTTCACACAAACCGTTCTTTTTCTTAGCTTATGTTAAAAACAAAATTTCACTCATCCAGCTTTCTAATAAAAAATACAGGATAAAAGAATCATCTTGTTTTCATAGGGCATTTAATTATAGTATGAAATGAGTAAGGGGGAATCGCATTGAATGAACCATTATTTAATATACCAAGTGATGTGTATCAAACGTTAAGTGAAACAGAACGTTATTTACTGCATTATATTCACCAGCATTTAGAGGATATCTCCACCTTATCCATCGTCACATTAAGTGAAAGAGCCAACGTGTCGACGGCGACCATTGTCAGACTGATGAAGAAAATCGGATACAACGGCTATACATCCTTTAAATATCGATTGAAACAAGAAAAGAAAATGACAGATGATAGTGATCAACTAAAAAATATTGACGAAGACATCAAACTAGCCATTCGAAAAAATGAAGAAGAGGTCTTAAAGACGATTCAACTGCAAAGTATTGGGCAAATTGAGGATGCAGTTCAAAAAATCCACGATGCGGACAAAATTTATATTTTTGGCAGAGGCTTTTCAGAGATGATCGCCAAAGAGATGACCATCAAATTGCAGCTCATCGGGAAAACATGTGAAGTTCATGACGACCCGAATATCATTCGGCTCAAATCGCGTGACATTGATAAAAACGAACTTGCCATCTTTGTTTCATTAAATGGAGAAACGTCTGAACTAGTAGAAGCCTGCCAAAACCTCAGTATGAAGCAGGTCACGACCATTACGGTCACAACGAGAATTGATTCTACATTAAGTAAAATATCAGATATGACACTCGTCGGATATAAAGGGGAACAATCATTCTTCCCAGATTATGAAGTCAGGTCCCGCCTGTCGCTTCATGTCATTGCCCGCATTTTACTAGACGCCTATGTGATTCGGATGAAATAAACACTCAAAAAGCCTTCCACACTTTATGATGGGAGGCTTTTTACCGTGAAAACCTTTACACAATCTGAAAACATTTTCACTGAATCGTATGAGATACTTTCTTTAGAGAAAAGAAAGAAGGTGAAACCAATTGATTTATACCTGCACCTTAAATCCTGCTATTGACCTATATATTGCATTAAAAGAAATGCGGGCAGATACAGTCAACCGTACGGAAGATGAAGATTATCAGCCGAATGGAAAAGGTGTTAATGTCTCCATTATGCTAAAGAAATATGGCTTCACCAGCACTGCATTAGGATTTATTGCTGGGTTTTCAGGTTCATATATTGAACAATCGTTAAAAGATCTTTCCATTCAAACCGATTTTATCCCAGTGGATGGGATTACACGCATTAATGTATTTATTAACACAACGGAAGAATACAAGCTTGTGAATCAAGGACCCGCTATTGAGGCAAAAGCGCTTGATGCCTTTCGCGAAAAAATCTCGACCATTCCAAAAGGCAGCATCTTCATTATGTCAGGCAGTCTGCCTAAAGGCGTTCCTGCTAGCATTTTCTCAGAGATAGCCGCTATTTGTCATCAAAACAACGTGAAATTTATTTTAGACACAAGCTCTAAAGCGGTTTTAGAGACTCTTCAGTACAAACCATATTTACTAAAACCAAATGAAGAAGAGATTGCCGCATTTTTTGGAAAAACCCACCGTTTATCAGAAACAGAACTCGTTGAATCAGGACGAAAGCTGATCGAGATGGGTGCAGAGCAAGTACTCATTTCCCGAGGAGGAGAAGGTGCACTATTCCTTACAAATGAAGCCGTATTAAAAGGAAATGCACCAATAGGAACGGTCGTAAACACGGCTTGTTCTGGTGATGCCATGCTCGCTGCATTCCTAAGTAAACAGCTGGAAGGACAACCACATGAAGAATGCTTACGCTACGGCATTGCAACAGGGGCATCTACCGCCTTTTCAAAAGGGTTAAGTGATTTACATGACATTGATTCATTAATTGAGCAAATACACATTCAGAACATATAAGGGGGAGTTCACATGAGCCGCAAGAAAATTGTCGCTGCCACTGGCTGTCCAACAGGCATTGCGCACACATTTATGGCAGCTGAGGCATTAAAAATCGCAGCTGAGCAATTAGGGGTCGACATCAAAGTTGAAACGCATGGTCAAGTAGGAATTGAAAACGCTTTAACGGATCAAGACATTTTGGAGGCCGATGGTGTCATTGTCGCTGCTGACAAAGATGTGAATACAGATCGTTTTCACGGCAAACCACTCATTGAAGTACCTGTAGCAAAGGGTATCCGCACACCAAATGAACTGATTCAAGGCATTATCAATGGAGAAGCCCCCGTTCATCAAGTGAAAGGAAGAGCTTCTGGAACAGAAAAACCATCTGCGCCTTCATTAGCTCAACAAAAGTCAGCGAATAAGTGGATACACACCATCTATAAGCATTTAATGAACGGTGTATCACACATGCTTCCATTTGTTGTTGGGGGCGGGGTCTTAATTGCTTTATCTTTTCTATTCGGTATTTACTCAGCTGATCCTCAGCATGAAACGTATCATCCGTTTGCTGCCTACTTGAAAAACATTGGCGGACTCGGCTTTAGCTTAATGGTGCCTATTTTAGCAGCATTTATCGCTGATTCAATCGCGAAACGCCCAGGGATGGTTGTCGGATTTATCGGTGGCTTGCTTGCAAACGATGGAGGCGCTGGATTCTTAGGTGGTATTATCGCAGGTTTTGCAGCAGGGTATATCATCGTACTTCTTCAATTCCTGCTTCAAAAATTACCAGCATCACTTGACGGATTAAAATCAATTTTCATCTATCCTGTTATCGGTATTTTCTTAATTGGGGCTGTCATGACCCCGCTATTAGTTCCAATCACAGGGCTAAATCATTCATTAATGGATTTTCTCTCATCAGTTCAATCCACAAATCCATTGCTTTTAGGTTTAATTGTTGGAGCCATGTGTGGATTTGATATGGGAGGACCTTTTAACAAAGCAGCCTATGTCACAGGAACGGCTTTACTCGCAGAAGGTAACCTTTACTTCATGGCAGGGGTGTCAGCAGCATGTATCACACCACCGCTTATCATTGCGATTGCCACAACGATTTTCCGAAAACATTTTACACCACAAGAACGAAATGCTGGGATGATCAACTATATTCTCGGAGCGACTCATATTACCGAAGGAGCCATTCCATTTGCAGCAAAAAACCCAGTCGTTGTCCTGCCAATTATCATGTTTGGTTCCGCCATCTCTGCTATATTGACGTATCTCTTTGGCGTACAGGTTCCTGCTCCGCATGGTGGATTCCTTGTCCTTCCAGTCGTCACAGGCGCATTTCAGTGGGTGCTTTCCATACTCATCGGCTCACTTGTAGGTGCGATTCTATACGGACTTTACCGCAAGAAAATAGACAAACCCGCAGTTTAATAGGGAGGAAGAGAAATGATGGAACATATTTATATGAATCTACATGAAACAGCTTCTTCACAGGCTGGCGTTTTCGCAGCCATAGCTGACATTGCCGCTGAAGCAGGTATTTCTACATCTCCTGAGGCAGTCAAAAAAGGACTAGCTGAAAGAGAAGCTCTGAGTACAACCGGCTTTCAAGATGGATTTGCCATTCCGCATACACAGTCAGACGCCATCACAAAACCGGCACTCGTCATCGTCCGTACAGAAACCGGAATCGAATGGGACGCTTTTGATGGGAAGCCTTGCTTTTTCTTCTTATCCTTGCTCATTCCAAAAAGTGAAGCAGGAACCACTCACTTACAAGCACTTTCTGCTCTTTCACGCGGATTAATGGATGAAATGAAACGGCAAAAACTGCTCGAAACAAGAACAAATGAAGAAATGCTCGCTGTATTAAAAACAGATATTTTGACGAGAGAGGATGTTTGACCATGCCTTTACTTTCCACAACACCTATGCTTGAAGCAGCAAAAAAAGAAAAATACGGAATTGTCGCATTCAATGTACATTCCTTTGATAGTATTTACTGGGTACTTGAAACGGCAGCTGAATTAAAATCACCTGTCATTTTGCAAACAACGGTTGGCACGGTCCAATCGCTTGGCGCAAAAGCCATTGCAGATACAGTAAAGGCGGCAGCTGATCAATACCAAATACCAATCGGCCTTCATCTCGATCATTGCACTGATTTTGATGTGATTCTTACTTGTATACGAGCAGGATATACATCCGTGATGATCGATGCTTCCATGCATTCATATGAAGAAAATGTACGCCGCACAAAAGAAGTGGTTGACCTTGCCTTAAAAGTAGGTGTGAATGTAGAAGCCGAGTTAGGCAAGGTAGGCGGGGTAGAAGATGATATTGTCGTGGATGAAAAAGATGCTGAAAAAGCCATTCCATCAGAATGCCGTCAATTTGTAGAAGAAACTGGTGTACCTACTTTAGCACCTGCGATCGGCACGGCCCACGGCATCTATAAAGGGGTGCCGGATATCGACTTTGAGCGCATTGAACAAATTGCAGCTCTTGTCGATGTGCCGCTTGTCCTTCATGGTGGTTCAGCTGTACCAGATGAGGATGTCAAAAGATGTGTTGCACTCGGTATGGCAAAGGTCAATGTGTCCACTGAACTGAAAAATGCATACTCTGAAGCGATTCGTGATCATTTCTCAAACGAACCTGAAAGCTTAGATCCGCGTATGTATTTACAAAAAGCAAAACAAGCAGCCAAAGACATGGTCACATCTAAAATAAAGATCGTTGGCAGTGAAGGAAAAGCCCAACTTTTATATCAATAAGATGAAAAAAAGCAGAGCCGCATCGCTCTGCTTTTTTCACATTATTCGCTTTCTTTCATTTCATTTGATGTACGTACTCGTGCATTTCCCATAAATACGACCGTAATCGCCGCAAGTGCAATCGGGAATAAAGCAATCATAAATACATACGTAATACTTTGTGACATCGCATCAATCACTTTATTTAAAATATCAGGCGGAATTTGTGAGCGTGCCCCCTCTTGGAAAATGGCTTGTGGATCACCAACTTGAGAAGAAGCTCCTTTCATTCCGCTAAAAGCATCTGCTAAACGATTTGTCAGGACATTGGTTTGAATCGTTCCAAAAATCGTCACGCCTAAAGTCATCCCAAGTGATCTCATGAACGAATTGGTAGAATTAGCACTGCCGCGGTAGCGCGGAGAGAGATCATTCATTGAAGCAGATGGCAGAAGGGAGAAGCTAAATCCAACACCAAAACCTGAAATCATCATAAAGAGCGTAAGCCACAATCTTGCTGTATCAGGCGACATATTGGCAAGCAGCAGCATCCCAGCAAAAAATGAAATCACAGAGATGGTCATTAATCGTCTAAAAGGTACTTTCGTCTGCATCGTTCCACCAATCATACTGCCAATCACGGACCCAATCATCATCGGTGTTAAAATAAACCCAGCACTTGTTGCAGATTCACCGTACACTGCCTGGACGAAGATAGGAATAAAGACAGCTAGAATAATAAACGTCCCGCCATATAAAAACGCCAAAATTTGAGATGTCGCAAACAGACGATTTTTAAACATCCAAAATGAAATAATCGGTTCTTCTGCCTTCCGTTCAACAATGAAGAAGATGGTGCCGAAGACAACAAACACAGCAAATAGTGTCAAGATTTGAACAGAATCCCATGCATACGATTTACCGCCAAGCTCAAGGGCGAACATTAAACTGACAACCGCAACGACAAGTGTAATGGCACCTGACCAGTCAATTTTCTGCTTACGATGCTCGAGCGATTCTTGATAAAATTTGGCGATCAAGAACACACTGACGATACCAATTGGTACGTTAATATAAAACACCCAATGCCAGCCGATCGAATCCGTAATAATTGCTCCTAACAGCGGTCCTAATACACTGGATAGACCAAAAACTGCACCAAACATACCGGACATTTTCCCGCGCTTTTCTGGCGGGAAGATATCAAAGATAATCGTGAAAGCGATCGGAAGAAGAGCACCGCCTCCAAGTCCTTGAATCGCACGGTAAATAATAAGCTGATCCATCGTTTGTGCGATGCCGCACAGCGCAGATCCAATTAAAAAGAAAATAAGTCCAAACAGAAAAAAACGCTTTCGACCATACATATCTGAAAGCTTTCCATAAATCGGCATACCGGCCATCACTGCCACCATATAAGAAGCAGTCACCCAAGCAAATTTATCAAAACTGCCCAAATCGGCGACGATGCTTCCCATTGCTGTTGCGACAATGGTGTTGTCCATCGCTGCCATAAAAATCCCTAACAGCAAACCGATGACAACAAAGCGAGTGGATGCCTTGCCTTTATGATCCACGTTATTCATTTCATTTACCTCCTGCTTACGTTCTCTTCACTTTTTTGCTATGATCAAGTTAATTATAAAGTAAGAGAACATTTATCTTGATGATCAAGATAAATTGATTTTAAAGGGAGGAGAACAAGTTGTCAACAAAGAACGAGGCAGAAGATCGAGCGGACCAGATCATTCATACGATGAGACGCCTTGCTACACGAACAGTCCTATTTCACCAAGCAGCCGCTCAATCGCTCGGCCTTTTCCCAACAGATCTCAAATCAGCAGATTTGTTAAACGAACTTGGACCACTCACAGCAGGTGAATTAAGTGAAAAAACCGGTCTTAGCTCAGGTGCGGTAACCGCTCTCATTGACCGGTTAGAAAAAGCAGGCTACGTCAAAAGGGAGAAGGACCCAAAAGACAAGCGAAGAGTCATCATTGTTCCATTAACGGCTGGGAAATCACAAGTGAAGGAACTCTTTCAATCTTTATCGGCATCCACCAAAAAACTCACAAATGAATACAAGCCAGAAGAATTGGATTTAATCATTCAATTTATTTCAGAAGCAGCTGAAATCATGGATCAAGAGCTGCAATTGCTTAAGTCTAAATCGTAAGAAAGCACACTGATGCGTTAACTACACCGAAATAAGTAAAGCGAGAAATGAACGAAAACAACAAAGATGCTCTCATTGCATCTCTAAAAAAACAAAAAGTTGGAAGAGGAAAATAGGCAATTAAGAGAGCAACTGAAAGTAGCATATGCAGATGTCTATAAAAATTTATAAGAGAGAACAACGTTCACCCTCCTTCAACTAACGGAGCAGTATAGCGCAAGAAGAAGTTGCTGAAATAATGATAAGTATATTAGGATGCTTATCCTAAAAAGGGGAGGTATAACAGAAAGTGGAGATTATAAAGTTTAAGGAAACTGATACAAAAGAGATTATTTCATTGTTTTATGAAACAGTTCATTCCGTAAATTCAAAAGATTATTCCCAAGTACAATTGGATGCTTGGGCACCAAGAGATGAAAAAGAATCTAAAATGAATTCTTGGAAGGAATCATTGAGTCAAAATATAACATTTGTTGCTAAAGTGAATGGTAAAGTTGTTGGTTTTAGCGATTTAACGCATACCGGGTACTTAGATAGACTATTCGTTCATAAAGATTATCAAGGACAAGGTATAGCCACAGCTTTAGTTGATATGCTCGAATCTGAGGCAAAGAAACTAAAGCTTTTAGAAATTGATACCGAAGCAAGTATTACAGCTAAGCCATTTTTTGAACATCTAGGTTACAAAATTGTTTGTTCACAAACTGTGGAAAAAAAGGGGGTTAAGTTGGCTAATTTTAAAATGCTAAAAAAAATAAAATAATCATTTTTTTGTTATGCTAACAGGTGCGTTAGTTTAAAAAGAAAGGGTATAACATATTCGTCATATAAAATATGTTATACCCTTTTATTTATTTAACTTTTTTCAATAGTAGAAAAGATATAATACATTGCAGAGGTGATTCAATGAATGATAGGTCCAGTTATTTAAAGAAGTTAGAAGATTTTTTAGGTGGGACATTTCATCAAGATATTGATTCGCCAGAGGAAGCGTTAGATGAGTTTATCCATCTAAGTTACAAAAAAACCTCCAATGAACCACCAATCTTATTCCCATGCTTCTTTTAATAAACAAATACCTCTTTCGATTTGTTCAAGAGAAAGGTTTGCGAAACCGAGCAGTATGTGCGGTTGTACAGGTGGATTTTCGATAAATAAATGACTTGTTGGATACACTTTAACATGCTGTTGAAGAGCTTTTTCAATTAATTCTTTTTCGGAATAGGGAGTGTGTATACGTAACATGATATATAACCCTGCATTGTCACCAATGATCTCAATTTGTTTTCCAAATAAATGTTGAACTTGTTGTACCAATAAATTCATTTTCCTTTTATAAGTATTGCGCATACGCTTAATATGTTTTGTCCATTCACCACTTTTCATAAATTCAGTCATGGTCAGTTGGTGCAATAACGAAGCATTATGTTCGAAATGTTCAAATTTGCTCATATAGATATTGATTAATGAATCAGGTAACACCATATATGCTAATCGTATAGCTGGTAGAAATGCTTTTGAAAACGTACCAAAATAAATGACATGTGCAGCATCTAAAGAGGCTAAAGCAGGAAATGGTTTTTGTCCATATCGAAATTCTCCATCGTAATCGTCCTCTAATAAGAAACCGTTATTTGATCGTACCCATTGAATCAATTCAATTCTTTGTTGAATCGATAGTGCAGTACCAGTAGGATATTGATGTGAAGGTGTTATGTACAATAATTTCCCGCTTTTATTTACGAGTGAGTCCAATAATACACCTTGTTTTGATGCAGGAATACTTTCAATCTCAAATCCATGTAAATGACAGACCTCACGTACACCGCTATAACCAGGGTTTTCAACAATCATACTAGAAAAACGTTCTTTTAATAGAAATCCCAAATACAACAGTAGTTGCTGTGTATTACTTCCAACGATCATATTTTTGGGGTTAATGATCATACCTCTGGCTTGAAATAAATAATCAGCCAGTTCTTGTTTAAACCCCGGTTCTCCAAAAGGATCTCCGTATTGAAAGCTAATGGATTGCTGCAGCACTTTGTTGGAAATTTGCCGCCAGACTTTTAAAGGGAATTGTTCCTCATCAACAGTACTTGCTTTGAAATCAATGAAATCGATCAATTGTATTGGTTCATTTCTAGGTACTTCTGGAATAGAGGTTTGAAGAAATATCGGTTCAAATTCATTGACACTATAGCTTTTACGCTCATTGGCTTGAATATATCCTTCAGCTAATAATTGATCATATGCTTGTAGTGTAGTGTGGCGACTAACACCTAGGTCATTGGCTAGTGAACGAATGGAAGGAAGATTTTCTCCTGTTTTTAACTTTCCCTCCTCGATTAATTTTTTAAATTGCTCATAAATTTGTTTATATTTTGGTTGATTGGCACTGAAAGGGAAAATATAATGTTTCATTTCTTCATTCCTCCCTTCTGACATTTAATAAAGTATAAATCTGTACATTTTTACATGTCAGAATATCAATTATTATACTACTAATTGATATGAAAAGGGGATAGAAGAGTGGATATAGTAAGAGCTCATGAAAATGATTTAAAACAAGTTTCGGTTCTATTTGATCAATATCGCCAATTTTATAAACAGACTTCTAATATAGAAGGTGCTTATCATTTTCTAGTGGAACGATACCGTAAACAAGAGTCTATTTTGTTTGTTGCAAAGCAAGGTGAACAATATGTAGGATTTGTACAACTGTATCCCACATTTTCATCTGTTGCGATGAAAGATGCGTTCATTTTAAATGATTTGTTTGTTATAAACGATTTTCGTCAAAAGGGGGTAGGTAAGCAATTGATGAAAAAAGCATTTTCATTTGCAAACGATAAAGGAGCCAGATTTATCTGTTTAGAAACAGCGACTTCTAATATAAAAGCACAACAATTGTATGAAAAAATGGGCATGACAAGCGATTCTTCAACTCAGCACTATATTTATTATTGGGATTGAACACAGAAGAATGAAGTTTTGGTATGGCAGAAAATTCAATATAACTCGGTCAAAAAAAGATGAATATGCTTTGTCAGAGACGGATCAGCAAGCTACAATGGCATTGTACACTGAATTGTTTGCAACAAAATGACAAAACAGCGATTCCTATGGATTTTGACAAGAAAGACTTTAAAAAACACAAAGGGGGGTAATTTTATTGAATTCTTATGATGAAGATCTAATAAAGGATTTGGAATTAAAAGACCTTCTTAAATATGTCAAAGTACATAAAAATCCAAAAATTTATTTAGACTTAATAGAACAAAAATTTGATTTTGCTGGTTCAAAAATAGATTGGTTACAAACCAATAAACATTATAGTAAGAGCTCAAATCATGAATCGTTACTTTCTGATGCTCTTCTCTTTATAACTGAATTAAAAGAAAAATATTTAGATAATAACTTACAAGTAATTTACATAGGGGATAACCTTACAGAGTTTGGGTACCAGTTTGAATTAAAACATCTAGAAGAGTTACTAGTCTATTTTTTAGATATCCCACAGCACCACTACTTTATATCATTAGAAGGTGATTGGAGTATTTGTATTTCATTTGAAAACGATTTGGATTTCGGATTTAGTTTAAACAAAAAATAAGTTTAAGCGTCACATATAGGAAAAATAAAAAATGAATAAGAAGTGAAAAAACCTTGACTGGCTTTATACCATTCTAGGTTTTTTGCGTTTATTCGTCCTCAAACACGTAAAAGAAGACAAAGAGCTCTTTGTATACAAGTCTCAAAGCACACTCAAACGAGTGTGCTTTTTCTTATAACAAAGAACACCCAAAAACCTGCACAACATTTACTGAAAACATTTGGACTTCTTTGACGCATGCGAGTTGATTAGACTTATAACCAAAGGGAAGAGGGGAGGGATTCCAACTGCACTTAACCAAAAGGGGCACGACTTTATTATCGATGCTGCTTCACACGACCACTTATCTATCAATTGAAGATTTACAGAATCGACTGAATGTCTCTACTCGAACGGTCTACGCTGAAATCAAACGAATGAATAGTTGGCTGGAAACCCATCAGCTTAGTGGCGTCCAGCGAAAAGATCAACGAGGCTACTATTTACATCCACACGAGAAAGAAGTCATTATCGAAAAAGCTGACACCGTTCTTGTCGGTCATGACTATGAACCATGTGTAAAAGAAAGACGTGCCATCTTGCTCCTATCCATTGCATGCAGTGAGAAGCATCTAAAAATTGATGATTTTATGGAGATGACGAAGGTAAGCCGCAATACACTGCTTGAAGATATGAAACAACTAAAAGAAGCACTTTCAAAACAGCAGCTTACACTTCATTATCAGGCGGCCAGTGGCTATTTAATTTCAGGAGAAGAAAGAACAATTCGGTTGGCGCTGAAACCTTATATTCATTTCATTCGCACCATGATAAAAAATGAAAAAACGTTTCCATCGGTTTGGTTAAAGGGTCCTATCTCATATAAGAGAATACATGCTCTCCTTCAACAGTCCGAACAAGATCTGAAGCTTGAGTTTGCAGATGACATGCTGGATCAGCTGTCTATGGATCTCTTTTTCTGCTTCAAACGGATGAAGCTAGGACGTGCTGTACACATTTCAACAGAAGAAAAACGGACATTGCAGGAAACAGATGAATGCTTGGCTGCTATTCGTTTCATGGCGCAAATACAAAAAGAAACCAGTCTTTTGGTTCATGATGATGAAATCTATTTTCTTAGTACGCTATGGCTCAGTGCCAAAAAACAAAAACTTCCAACAAGTCAAAAACCAGAAGAACATCTCATTCGAACCATTGCGAGGCAAATGATCATTGACTTTCAGCGTTATGCGTGTATTTCCTTCCAGGAAGTAGAAGTCTTGGAACAAAACTTAACCATGCATTTAATTCCGGCCTATTATAGGCTCATCTATCACATTGATATCATCAATGAATTAACAGATTCCATTAAACATGCACAGCCAGAGGTGTTTGACATCACGCAAAAGGTTGCTTGCCATTTAGAGAAGGCGACCTGTTCAAAGATGAGCGATCATGAAATTGCCTATGTGGCGATGCATTTTGGCGGCTGGATGAGAAGAGAAGGGATTTCATCGATTGCGAAACGTTCTGTTTACATTGTCTGCGGAGAAGGAATTGGCACCAGTCACATGCTGAAAACGCAGCTTCTTGAATTAATCGGCTACATCGACATACGCGGACTGTTATCAAAACGTTCATATGAAGAATTAACATCCATTGATGCCGACTTTGTTGTGTCAACGACACCTATATCGTTTAAAGGAAAACCTGTTCATCTCGTGCACCCGATTCTCACTGCTTATGAGAAAAAAACATTGCTTCAATATGGAGAAGGCTCAGAACCTAAGCTTGATGAGCACCATGTGAATGCTTTATTCAATATCATTCAGCAGCATACCATCGTTCAAAATGAAAAAGCATTGCTTCATGACCTGAAGGAGCTGCTTCATCCGACATATGTATCACACCAGAAAGGGTGGAAACCAGTGTTAAACGATTTATTAACAGAAGAAACCATTCAGCTCCAGCAAACAGCAGACACATGGCAGGAGGCCATTACAAAAGCAGCGCAGCCTTTGCTTGATCAACAAGCGATTCAGGAAAGTTATGTGAAAGCGATGATCCAGTCTGTTCATCAAAATGGCCCTTATATTGTGATTGCGCCACAAGTGGCGATTCCGCATGCCAGACCAGAAGATGGCGTGAACAAATTAAGCATGTCACTTATGTCATGTCATCAGCCCGTTTCCTTTTCAAAGGATGGAAAAAAGCAAGTTCGGCTCATCATTGTATTAGCTGCCATTGACAGTATGACCCACCTGAAAGCACTCAAACAGCTGACGATGCTGTTAAGTGAAGAAAAACGGGTGAGACAATTGATTGAAGCAGAGGAATTAGCAGCCATTCAACAATTAATCAATCGATTTTCACAAGTATAAAGGAGGAAAAAGAGAATGAAAAAAATTCTAGTTGTATGCGGAAACGGTTTAGGAAGCAGCTTTATTGTTGAAATGAATGTCAAAAAAGCATTAGAAGAATTAGGACTTTTAGCGGAAGTGGATCACACCGATCTCAGTACAAGCAAAAATGAACAAGCAGACCTCTATATCGGCGCAACAGACATTATCGATCAGCTGGATGACGGCACAAGAAAGGTCGCTGGATTAAATAACTTGTTAGACCAGGAAGCCATTAAAGACGTCCTTCGTAAACACATATAATCGACGGAAAAAGGGGGATTCACATCATGATAGAACTGATCATGAACGATATATTGGGCACACCCGCAATTCTCATCGGTTTGTTTGCACTGGCTGGTTTACTTTTGCAGAAAAAGTCAGCTGCCGATACTGTATCAGGCACCTTAAAAACAACAATGGGTTTTTTAATATTAGGAGCGGGCGCCACAGTCGTATCTGATTCACTTGGGGTTTTCAGGAAGATGTTTGAAGCAGCCTTTCACATTCAAGGGGTTGTCCCAAATACAGATGCCATGGCAGCCATTGCCCAAAAGGAATTCGGTACACAGACAGCGCTCATTATGATTTTTGGTATGGTGGTCAATTTGCTTTTGGCAAAATTCACACCCTTTAAATACGTCTTTTTAACTGGTCATCATACGCTATATATGGCGGCTATGCTTGCAGTCGTTCTGTCAACAGCCGGCATGCAAGGAACGCTGCTGATCATCACTGGTTCAATCGTATTAGGTGCAGCGATGGTCATTGCTCCCGCAATCCTTCAGCCGTTTACAAGGAAAGTCACTGGAAGTGATGATCTGGCGCTCGGTCATTTCAGTACGTTCGGCTATTTTACAGCGGGAATGATCGGCAAATGGGTCGGGCGCCCAGAGAAATCAACGGAAACCATTCAAGTGCCTAAATCACTCGGTTTTCTAAGAGATACATCGGTGGCCATCTCCATTACGATGGCTTTGCTTTTCTTTGCGATTGCACCGTTTGCGGGAATTTCATATATAGAAAACATTAGTGGTGGTACGAACTTTGCTGTCTTCATTCTCATTCAGGCCATTACCTTTGCTGCTGGGGTGTACATTATTTTAGCAGGTGTACGGATGGCAATCGGGGAAATTGTGCCTGCTTTCAAAGGGATTGCCGATCGTTTCGTCAAAGGGGCAAAGCCGGCACTTGATGCACCAACTGTTTTCCCATTTGCTCCAAATGCGGTGATCATCGGTTTTTTATGCAGTTTTGCTGGAGGCATCGTGTCTATTTTCCTTCTTCCTTTGTTTGGTTTAACTGTCATTGTTCCTGGACTTGTGCCGCACTTTTTCTGCGGTGCGACAGCGGGCGTATATGGCAATGCAACAGGGGGAGTGAGAGGTGCAGTCGCCGGTTCCTTTGTGAATGGAATACTCCTTTCATTTTTACCAGCTTGTTTACTTCCTGTGTTAGGCACTCTTGGCTTTGAAGGGACAACATTTGGCGATACAGACTTCGGTATCATTGGAATCTTGATTGGATTGATCAAATTTTTATTTCATCTTTAAAAAGGAGGCATTTCAGGATGACAGCCATTTTCTCACCTTCACTGATGTGCATGGATTTAACGCACTTCCGTGAACAAATTCAGCTGCTGAACACAAGGGCAGACCGTTATCATGTCGACGTCATGGATGGTCACTATGTAAAAAATATGACCTTATCACCCTTTTTCATTGAACAACTTCGGAAACTGACAGACGTTCCGATTGATGTTCATCTAATGGCCGAACAGCCTCAGGAATTTTTAATTGATGCATGTATTGATGCAGGCGCAACGATGATTTGTTTACATCCAGAAGTGGTGCAAAGAGACGTTTTTCGAATCATTCGGCATATCCACGAAAGAAAGTGTGAGGTCGGCTTTGTTCTCAATCCCGCCACACCAGTTGCAGCATTAGATGCTTTTATTCATTTAATAGACCGGGTGACAATCATGACAATTGATCCAGGGTTTGCTGGTCAGCCTTTTATCAAAGAAATGCTTCCGAAAATGAAAGCGGTGAAAGAAATCAAAGAGAAGGGGGGATACTCATTTTCAATTGAGGTAGACGGCTCTTGTAATGAAAGCACGTTCCGATTGCTTGCTGAGGCAGGAAATGAAATTTACATCATCGGCACCTCAGGTTTATTTGGACTTCACGAAGAATTAGATAAAGCATGGGAAATAATGAAGCAATTGTTCGCAAAAGAAACAGCTACAATGAAATCACCTTAGTAAAAAGGAGGATGAAGCCATCCTCTTTTTTACGCAATTTTACTAAACAAACTATCTCCTTATCAAAACATACTCAAAAACTTTAAAAAAGCACAAATTTATAATTGAAAGCGCTTTATTTATGTGTTATTCTTCAAATATCTTTAGTAAACATTTAGTCAAAAATGATGAGGAGTTTGCCTATGACTACACTCAAAGATATTGCTCATGATGCAAAAGTATCTGTCTCTACTGTATCCCGTGTGTTAAATGGCGACCAAACGCTTGCCGTTTCACACGCAACAAGACAAAACATCCTCGACATAGCCAAGAAATTAAACTATACCCCAGTCAGAGCAAGAAAAGCCGATCAAGCAGAAGTAAAAAGCCCACCCGCATCCCCAGTCATCGGTGTCGTTGTCGCCCAATCCATTGACGAAGAATTAAATGATCCTTTTTTTTCATCGATTCGAAAAGGAATTGAAAAAGAATATGCCAAACGAGGTCTGTCCACTCTCCATACTTTTCGCCTAAGAAACATGGATAAAGGGGCGATACTAAAGGATATTGACGGTTTGATCGTCATTGGACGAATCAGCCCTGATACGGTTGAAAAGATGACAAACCGAATGGAACATATTGTGTTTATCAATCATTATGCGGATGAAGATTTGTATGATTGTGTACATGTGGATTTTGTCAGAGCGGCAGATCGTGCCATTCGTCATCTGCAATCTCTCGGCTATACACATCTAGGCTATATTGGCGGGAAAGAGAGGGAGCATTATTTCGAAGGAAATGCTGTGATTGAGGACGAAAGACAAACAACGTTTATCAAAAGAATGCAAGAAGCGGGAACTCTTCATATGAATGACATCCACATAGGCGAATATTCGATGCAAGAAGGCTACTCACTTATGCAAAAAGCCATTCAAAAAGGAAAGCTTCCAGAAGCCTTTTTTATCGGAAGTGATTCTATGGCAATAGGCGCTATGCGTGCGCTACATGAAGCCGGTCTTCGTGTACCTCAAGATGTCTCAATCGTGGGATTTAATGATATCGAAGCCGCTTCCTTTTCAAGCCCGCCGCTCACAACGGTTAAAGTATATACAGAACAAATGGGGGAAGTAGGTCTAAAGCTTTTGCTTGAGCGGATAGAAGGAAGAAAGCTTCCCCTAAAAGTCGTCGTGCCAACAAAGCTCATGCAAAGAGGCAGCACATGCCCAATCCATGAAAGGGGGTGAACGAGCATTTCAGCAAACAAAAAAGAGACAAAAAAGCAGGAAGGGATCTGCTGAGCATGATGGCCAGATCATGCTGAAAACAACGCAGTTCACCCAATTGCTCTCTTATCTCTTTGAAAAGAATAGAATTCCAGTATAATGGACTTCTTTTGTTTCCGCAACTGCATGAATTCTACCGATAATCGTCTGAATTTTCAGTGATCAAAAGGAGGAAACGATGAGTAAAAAAATTCTGATGCTGTGTGCAGCTCTAGTTTTGTCGATGATCTTGTCTGCTTGTGGCAATAACGGTGCGTCTGAAGCAAACGGAAAAGTGACCTTGACTCTATTCTCCACAATGAGCAACAGCGGGGAGAGAAAGGCATTTGAAGAAGTGATCCGTGACTTTGAAAAAGAACATCAAAACATCCGAATTGATGCCAACTTCCCTGGCAACAGCTATGAAGATATGATACGTGTCAAAATGGGCGCAAACGACATGCCAGACCTATTTGATACACACGGCTGGGCCAAACTGCGATATAGCGAATACGTGGCTGATCTAAAGGAGATGGACTGGGTAAAACAACTCGATCCTTCACTCGATCAAATTTTAAAAGACAAAGATGGCAAAGTCTATGCCTATCCGCTGAATCAAGCAAAAGACGGACTTAGTTTTAATGCCAATCTATTAAAAGAATATGGCATAAAAGTTCCTAAAACACTGGATGAACTGAAAAGTGCTTTACAGACTGTCAAAGAAAAAAGTAAAGGGGAAGTTGTGCCGCTCTGGATCCCAGGAGGCGATAATTCAAATATTGCCCAAGTCTTTGATGAGCTGGCAACGCCTTTACTCATTACTGATCAAAAACATCAATACGGAAAAGACCTTGAAAATGGATCATTTGATTGGTCTCACTATACACCGCTTGCACAGTTTATGAAGGAGCTGAAAGATCAAGACCTTTTAAACAAAGATGTACTCACTGCGAAACTATCCCAAGCACCTGAGCTGATGGCACAAAACAAAATTGCTTTCACCTTTGTGGGAGGATCTTTAGGACCTGAGGCGACTGAACTCAATCAATCGATCAAAGTAGGCACCATGCCCGTACCATCTATTCATGAAGGAGATGAGCAAAGCTGGATTGGCGGGGAACGCTTTACTGTTGCGGCATGGAAAGACTCAAAGCATCTAAAAGAAGCAAAACAATTCATTGACTTTTTAGCAAAGCCTGAAAACGCAAAGAAAATCGCAGAGGGCACTTCCTCTGAAACGGCTTTAAAAGAAGTCAAAGCCAAAAACTATTACTCTACATTTTACGAGCAATATGAAGATATTAAGATTGAACCCTATTTTGATCGGAAATACCTACCGAGCGGCATGTGGGCTGTCATGGCAACGACCGGTCAAGAATTATTAGCAGGCTCCATCACACCGGAACAACTATCGAAGAAAATGGAAGAGGAATATAAGCGTCTGAAAAAACAATAGCAGGCTCATGCTGAAACAGGAGTGAAGCCAATGAGTGACATCACAAAAGAAAAACAGGCGGCGACATTTACCTCTTTTCCCAAACAGAAGATGAAAAATAGCCAAAATTCTTCACTTTGGTGGATGTATCTGCCTGCTGTTCTCGTTGTCAGTGCCTTTATCATTTATCCCTTTTTTAACGGGATTCAGCTTTCTTTTACAAATTGGAACGGTTTCTCACAACAGTATGAGTGGATCGGACTTGATCAATACAAACGATTGCTGCAAGATCCAACTACATGGCTTGTTGTGAAAAATACCCTTCTTTACGGCATCGGGAGCACCATCTTACAAAATATGATTGGTCTTGGATATGCACTCTTATTAAATCAAAGTTTAAAAATGAGAGCCATCACAAGAACGGTGATCTATTTACCCGTCATGATCAGCCCAATTGCTATGGGCTATATTTGGTATTTTGTCTTTGCGTATCAAGGTGGTGCTTTAAACGACGTTGTTACCTTTTTTGGATTTGATCCAATGAACGCACTTGGTAATCCGCAGCTAAACACTTGGATCATTGTGTTTGTGAATACGTATCAATTCGTCGGGATTGCCATGATCATTTATTTAGCAGGACTCCAAAGCATACCTAAAGATTATTATGAAGCAGCACAACTCGACGGCGCTTCAGGTCTTCAGCAATTTTGGCGAATCACATTACCGCTTTTAATGCCATCTATCACCATCAATGTTGTGCTCAATGTGATCGGTGGACTTAAATTATTTGATGTCATTGTCGCCCTCACTGGCGGAGGACCCGGAGATTCCTCGCAATCGATGTCGACTTTTATGTACGATTTGTATTTCAAACGGCAGGATGCAGGCTATGCAGCGACGCAAGGTGTCTTCATGGCTGTCATCATCCTTGTCGTTAGTGTCGCAGCGCTCATTTATTTCAAACGAAAGGAGACCGAGGTGTGATGGATAACGCCTATAAACGAAAGAAAAGATGGTACTCCTTACTCGCCCTTTCGATTACATTGCTTCACCTGATTCCATTTTATATTTTAGTCACGACCTCTCTAAAGGGGATAGGAGATTTTAGCTCAAAATGGCTGTTCCCATCAACGCTCCATATTGAAAACTTTCGGATGGCATGGACAGATGCTCAGCTGGGCCAGTCCTTTTTGAATACAGTGATCATTACGTTCAGCTCGGCTGCCCTACTCATCATCTTTGGATCACTTGCCGCCTATCCGCTCGCAAGAAGAGGAACAAAGCTGAATCAAGCGGTGTATCTCTTATTCATTGCCATTATGGTCATACCGCCGCTCACAGCCCTTGTCCCTTTATACAAAATGGTTGTACAAATTGGCATGATGAATACTTATCAAATCGCTATTTTAAACAATGTTGCTGCTTTTTTGCCACTGACGATTTTTCTATATGCCGGTTTTATCCGGTCGACGATTCCAAAGGAGCTTGAAGAAGCCGCTCGTATTGATGGCGCGGGAACACTCAGAGTCTTTTTCAGCGTCGTTTTTCCGCTGCTGAAGCCGATTACCGCTTCTGTTTTAATCATTGCCTGTGTGTATATTTGGAACGACTATCAATTTGCCATCTTCTTCTTGCAAGATAAAGAGATGCATACACTTACAGTCGCCTTATCCAATTTCTTTGGCCAAAATCAACACCAACTCCAGCTCGTTGGCGCCGCTGCTCTTATTGCGATGCTGCCAATGGTCACGTTGTTTTTACTTTTGCAAAAATACTTTATCGCAGGGCTGTCTCAAGGCTCTGTTAAAGGGTAATCCAACCTTGATGTAAAAAGGAGTGTCGTCTATGTCTAAAATTACATTTATCGGTGCAGGAAGTACCGTGTTTGCTAAAAATATATTAGGAGATTGTTTGTTCGTTCCCGCACTTGCTGGCTTTGAATTTGCGTTATATGATATCGACCATAACCGGCTGAAAGAATCAGAAACGATGCTACGTCACTTAAAAGAGAACTACGGTGCACATGTGACCATTCAGTCGTATCACAACCGGAAAGAAGCCTTAAAGAATGCGAAATATGTCATCAATGCCATCCAGGTAGGAGGCTATCAGCCAAGCACTGTTATTGATTTTGAGATTCCAAAAAAATATGGATTAAGACAAACGATTGCGGATACGGTTGGCATCGGCGGTATTTTCCGCTCCCTTCGAACCATTCCCGTGATGCTGGACTTCGCAAAGGATATGGAAGAAGTATGTCCACACGCCTTATTATTAAATTACACGAATCCAATGGCCACACTGACTGGCGCTATGCTGCGTTATACTCGGGTTCAAACGGTTGGTCTTTGCCATAGCGTACAGGTGTGTACGAAAGATTTATTTCAATCACTTGAAATGGACCATGAAGGCATTGAAGAAAAAATTGCCGGCATTAACCACATGGCATGGTTATTAGAAGTGAAACGGGACGGTCAAGACTTGTATCCAGAAATCAAAGCAAGAGCAAAAGAAAAACAAAAAACGCGGCATCCTGATATGGTTCGTTTTGAACTAATGGATAAATTCGGCTACTATGTCACCGAATCCTCAGAGCACAATGCAGAATATCATCCGTATTTTATCAAATCTCGTTATCCAGAACTGATTGGACAGTTTAACATTCCGCTCGATGAATACCCACGACGCTGCGAGGAACAAATCAACAATTGGAATACGATGAAACATGACCTTGTGGGAAACACACAAATCACGCATACGCGCTCTAAAGAATATGGTTCACGTATCATTGAAGCGATTGAAACGAACGTTCCCTTTAAATTTGGTGGAAATGTACTGAACACAGGAGGACTCATTCACAACCTTCCTGAAAAAGCCTGTGTGGAAGTGCCATGTGTTGCAGACCGGAGCGGTATCATGCCATGTTATATCGGAGAGATACCTGAACAATTGGCTGGACTCAACCGGACCAATATCAGCTCACAGCTCATGACGATTGAAGCTGCAATCAGCGGCAAAAAAGAACACATTTACCAAGCGGCATTATTAGACCCGCATACAAGTGCTGAATTATCAATTGATGACACCATCAAACTATGTAATGAATTAATCGAAGCACACGGGGAGATGCTCCCGGCTTATGCAGAGCCGAGTCAATACGCAATTTCTTCTAAATAACTAAAATAAACGGTCTTAGCCTGATGCACCTGGCATCAGGCTTTTTTAGATCAACAAACTGATCATTGACTGAAAGCGTTTTTAATATTATGATTTTTCTAAAGTTAACCAACAGTTAACCAAAAACATATCATCAATTGATTAACATGATCATGACACACAGACAAAACGACCTAAAAGGGGGGACAGATCTTCGGAACCAAAAGAGCTAGAAGGTATAGACTTCACATGTATTATCAGAACGTAAAGCAAAACTGTGGTTTCATTTGACAAAGAGTGTATACAGATGAAGACCCCTTAGATGAGACAATGACGATAAATCAACACACGATTGCATCACAATCCAAACAAAGAGGAGAGAGGGAACATGACCAAAACAGATGTACAAACGTTGAAAAATTATATTGATGGACAATGGGTGGACGCCGAAACGAACCAAACGGAAGCTGTTTATAATCCAGCTACTGGCGAAGTCATCGCAGAAGTACCGCTTTCTACAAAAACGGATGTAGAACATGCAGTCCAGGCAGCACAAGAAGCGTTCACCACTTGGTCTAAAACAGCTGTTCCCCGGCGCGCACGTATTTTATTTAAATACCAACAGTTACTCGTAGAGAAATGGGATGAGTTAGCTGAACTCGTCACGCTGGAAAACGGAAAAAGTGTAACAGAAGCAAAAGGAGAGGTGCAACGAGGAATTGAATGTGTGGAATTTGCCGCTGGTGCACCAACCTTAATGATGGGGAAACAACTACCTGATATTGCGACTGGTCTAGAGTCTGGCATGTACCGCTACCCAATTGGCGTCATCGGCGGCATTACTCCGTTTAACTTTCCGATGATGGTCCCATGCTGGATGTTCCCGCTTGCCATCGCTTGCGGAAATACATTTGTTTTAAAACCTTCAGAACGGACGCCAATCCTTGCTGCACGGTTAGCAGAACTATTTGAAGAAGCAGGACTTCCAAAAGGTGTGCTCAACATTGTCAACGGCGCTCACGATGTAGTAAACGGTCTACTTGAACATGAAAAGGTAAAAGCCATTTCGTTTGTCGGCTCTCAGCCAGTCGCAGAATACGTCTATAAAAAAGGGACAGCACATGGTAAACGTGTACAAGCACTTGCCGGTGCAAAAAATCACTCCATCGTCTTGAAAGATGCTGATTTAGAATCAGCCACAAAACAAATCATTGGCGCTGCTTTTGGATCAGCAGGTGAACGCTGCATGGCAGCAGCCGTTGTCGCAGTGGAAGAAGACGTGGCGGACGACTTGATTCAACAATTGGTCGATGAATCCAACCAGCTTGTCATCGGAAACGGAATAAATAAAGATGTCTTTCTCGGACCAGTCATTCGGAAGGAGCATAAAGAACGAACTCTTCAATATATCCAATCAGGAATTGAAGAAGGCGCAAGCCTGATTCGTGATGGCAGACAAGATAACGAAACAAATGGAGAAGGGTATTTTGTCGGACCAACGATCTTTGATCATGTCACAAATCAAATGAAAATCTGGCAGGACGAGATTTTTGCCCCAGTCTTATCCATTGTCCGTGTCTCATCACTCGCAGAAGCAATCGACCTGTCCAATCAATCAAAATTCGCAAACGGTGCCTGCCTATACACAGACAGCGCTTCAAGCATAAGAGAATTTCGTGAAAACATCGAAGCCGGCATGTTAGGCATTAACATTGGTGTTCCTGCTCCAATGGCTTTCTTCCCATTTTCCGGCTGGAAAGATTCCTTCTACGGAGACTTGCACGCCAATGGAACAGACGGAGTAGAGTTTTACACGAGAAAGAAAATGGTGACCGCTCGGTATATGTAGCCTACATTTAATGAACATTGAGGAAGAATGCAGCTCCATCATGGAGACTGCATTTTTTTGTTGTCTTCTAGTTAAAAAGTAAGGGTTTTCATTGCACTCTTTACAGGGTTTCACAGGGAGAAATCATTCTTTGTATTCATTCTTCATCACGAAACATCAACATAATTTGAAATTGGGCCTAAACCCCAATATCAGGAAGATGAAAACAGGAGGAAATGACACGATGAGGACGAGGATGAAGTGCAGCGTTTGTTTATTGATTTTCACTTTGGTACTGAGTTGTTTGCCGGTATATGAAGCGAATGCGGCAAGCACTCCTATTGCCAAGCAAGTAGGAAATGCAAACCCGCTCATTGATCATCACTTAGGAGCAGACCCGTTTGCGCTTACCTATAACGGAAGAGTGTACCTTTATATGTCGAGTGATGACTATGAATATCAAAGCAACGGAACGATTAAGGACAATTCATTTGCAAATCTGAATAGAGTATTCGTCATCTCTTCGGCGGATATGGTCAACTGGACCGATCACGGAGCGATTCCAGTAGCTGGAGCAAATGGGGCAAATGGCGGCAGAGGCATTGCCAAATGGGCAGGCGCATCATGGGCCCCATCAGCAGCGGTAAAGAAGATCAATGGAAAGGATAAATTTTTCCTTTATTTCGCTAACAGCGGCGGAGGGATTGGAGTCCTTACAGCAGACAGCCCGATCGGCCCATGGACTGATCCGATTGGAAAACCACTCGTTACGCCAAGTACACCTGGCATGTCTGGAGTTGTATGGCTTTTTGATCCGGCCGTATTTGTAGATGATGACGGTACTGGTTATCTATATGCCGGCGGTGGCGTTCCAGGCGGTTCCAATCCAACGCAGGGACAATGGGCAAATCCTAAAACAGCAAGAGTCCTGAAGCTAGGTGCTGATATGACAAGTGTGGCCAGTATCGCATCCACCATTGATGCTCCTTTTATGTTTGAAGATTCAGGGATGCATAAGTATAACGGTACCTATTACTATTCCTATTGCATCAATTTTGGCGGCTCACATCCTGCTGATAAACCACCTGGTGAAATCGGCTATATGACGAGCTCAAGTCCGATGGGACCCTTCACGTATAAAGGACACTTTCTGAAAAATCCGGGTGCTTTTTTTGGTGGCGGCGGTAACAACCATCATGCGGTGTTCAATTTTAAAAATGAGTGGTATGTGGTGTATCATACGCAAACCGTTAGCTCTGCATTATACGGAAGCGGCAAAGGCTATCGCTCTCCACATATTAACAAGCTTGTGCATAATGCAGATGGCTCCCTTCGAGAAGTAGCAGCCAATTATGAAGGGGTGAAACAGCTATCTAATCTGAATCCATATCAACGTGTTGAAGCTGAAACATTCGCTTGGAATGGACGCATTTTGACAGAAGCCTCGTCAGCACCAGGAGGACCAGTGAATAACCAGCATGTCACCAATATTCAAAATGGCGATTGGGTGGCTTTAGGGAATGTAGACTTTGGTTCAAATGGCGCTAGAACATTTAAAGCCAATGTCGCATCGACAGTAGGCGGGAAAATAGAAGTACGCCTTGGCAGCGCAAACGGCAGACTGGTTGGTACACTGAATGTCCCTTCCACCGGTGGAACACAAAACTGGCGGGAAATAGAAACAGCGATTAACGGCGCATCCGGAGTGCACAACGTATTTTTTGTCTTTACCGGAACAGGCGGGGGAAATCTATTCCAATTTGATTCTTGGCAGTTTACTCAAAGGTAGCGAATAAAGGTGCTTAAATGTTTGATAGAGGAGTGGGAAATTTGATGTCATGTATAAAAAAACCAATGCTTGCTTTATTGGTGTGTTTCACCATGCTATCTGTCATGTTCATAGGCCCCGGAGTAGCTGAAGTATCAGCAGCTGACGCAAACATTAACCTTAATGCAGAAAGACAAGTGATTCGTGGTTTTGGCGGAATGAACCATCCAGCTTGGATTGGTGATTTGACAGCGCCACAAAGGGAGACTGCCTTTGGCAATGGACAAAATCAGTTAGGGTTTTCCATTCTTAGAATTTATGTAGACGAAAACAGAAACAATTGGAGCAGAGAAGTCGCGACGGCCAAACGAGCGATCGAGCATGGTGCTCTAGTCATTGCTTCCCCTTGGAATCCTCCAAGCAGTATGGTTGAAACATTTAACCGGAATGGATCACCTGCCAAGCGGCTTAAATACAATCAATACGCAGCATATGCTCAGCATCTGAATGATTTTGTCACTTACATGAAAAACAACGGAGTCAATCTTTATGCCATTTCTGTACAAAACGAGCCTGATTATGCGCATGAATGGACATGGTGGACACCTCAGGAAATCCTGCGATTCATGAGAGAAAATGCCGGCTCCATTAATGCACGTGTGATTGCACCAGAATCGTTTCAATACCTTAAGAATATCTCAGATCCTATCTTAAACGATCCGCAGGCGCTAAGGAATATGGACATTCTCGGCGCTCATCTATACGGAACCCAAATTAGCCAGCTTCCGTACCCTCTTTTCAAACAAAAAGGGGCAGGGAAAGAGCTATGGATGACAGAGGTCTACTATCCGAATAGTGATAACAATTCAGCGGACCGCTGGCCTGAGGCATTAGGGGTATCAGAGCATATTCACCAATCAATGGTGGAAGGGGACTTTCAGGCGTATGTGTGGTGGTACATCCGGAGATCATACGGTCCTATGAAAGAAGATGGAATGATTAGCAAGCGTGGATACAACATGGCGCATTTCTCCAAGTTTGTGCGTCCAGGGTACGTCAGAATTGATGCAACGAAAAGCCCTGAATCAAATGTTTTCGTCTCAGCTTATAAAGGAAACAATCAGGTCGTCATTGTGGCGATTAATAAAAACAATGCAGGGGTCAATCAACACTTCGTCGTGCAAGATGGCTCTGTTTCTCAGGCGTCTAGATGGGTGACGAGCGGCAGCAGCAACCTTCAACCTGGAACTGACTTAAACATATCAGGAAATCAATTTTGGGCTCATCTCCCTGCTCAAAGTGTGACAACATTTGTGGTCAAACGCTAGAGAAACACGAAAAGCCAATTTTCTCATTCAAAAAGAAAATTGGCTTTTTTCTGTGTAAATAGAAAGTTGATTTTTCACGACGTCAACACTTTGGGTATAATAATAACAATGACTTCAGGAGAGTGATTATCATGCCAAAGGTTCAAAGCAAAGTATTAATTATAGATGACGAAAAAGAAATATTGGAATTAATCGATACCGTATTAACAAGAGAAGGCATTGATCAGGTGTTAACAGCTTCAACTGCCCGTGATGGGCTCTCGCTATTTCATCAAGAACAACCCGATCTCGTCATACTGGATATTATGCTGCCAGACGGAGAAGGCTACGATATTTGCAAACAAATCAGAGATGTCTCGCATGTTCCGATTATCTTTTTATCAGCAAAAGGAGAGGAATCAGACAAAATTGTAGGACTTGCCATTGGCGGCGATGATTACATTACAAAACCGTTCAGTCCAAAAGAAGTCGCCTACCGGGTAAAAGCCCAGCTAAGACGGTCATCATACGTACAGCCTTCTCAAGCGGAGCCCGTGATCAAAAAAGGCCCATTTGAGTTAAACGAGCAGCAAGCCGAACTGACGAAAAACGGAGCGGCGATTGAGCTCACTCCGAAAGAACTTATGTTAATGACTTATTTCTTGCAGCATCCGAATCGCGTGATCAGTAAAGAAACGCTTTATCAAACGGTTTGGGGAGAGGATTTCTTCGGTTCTGATAATACGGTAATGGTTCATATACGAAGACTTCGGGAAAAAATAGAAAATTCCCCATCTACACCAGAATTTCTCGTGACGGTCAAAGGGCTTGGCTATAAATTTGTTGTAAAGGATGCGTAAAGATGAAATGGCGATTAACAGGCAGATACATGGTCTCTGTCATTATCGTGACCATTATCACGGTCTTTATTAACTTATTTGGATTCATGATATGGCTTGTACTACAAGCAAGCAGTCAGCAAAACGAAGAAAATACGCCGGAAACCTTTACAAGAACATTTGAACAATACATCACCTTGTCTGATCAAGATATCACTGTGAGTAAAGAAGGACAGCAAGCTTTAAAACAACAAAATGCGTGGATTCAAATATTAGACGAAAATGGACAAGACGTCTATCATGCACTAGCACCTAAAGGCTTAAAGAGCAAATACACACCTATAGAAGTCGTTAACTTACATAAATATAAAGATAAGCAATTGATGTCGACGATCTATGCTGGAGGAAAAAATGGAAAGGGTAAGGAATACAGCTATTTCATCGGATTTAAGGACCCTTCCATCGGAAAATATTTATTTTCTTTTGATACGAAAGAATTAATATCGCAATTCAATATCGGGACGATGATTTTATTATCGATTGATGCCATCATTGCCTTATTCATTGGATACTTATTCAGCCGGCAACTCATCAAACCGCTCGGCCGTGCCATTTATGGCATCCAGAGGCTCGCAAACGGAGATTATACGACGAAGCTGCCAACGAAGGGGATATATAAAGATGTGTTCTATAATGTCAATCACTTATCCGAGCAGCTCGCTTCAAGCCAAAAAGAAAAAGACAAATTAGAGCAAATGCGAGAAGAGTGGATCAGTCATATTTCTCATGATATTAAAACACCATTATCCTCTATTCAAGGCTATGCAGAAATCATGAAAGATCCAAATTATCCTCTTTCAAATCAAGACATTAGACATTATGCCAGCATCATAGAGAATAAATCATTGTACATCAAAGATGTGATGGAGGATCTCAATTTAACAACAAGGCTGAAAAATAACGACGTGATGTTGCATAAAGAACTGGTGAACATTGTGCCATTGCTGCGTGAAACGTTAATTGATATCCTCAACGATTCGAGATATGCAGATCAGACCATTGAGCTGCAAACGAATGTAGACAAGCTTATGCTAAATATTGATACGATCCTCATACGAAGAGCGGTCACCAATCTCATTTTAAATGCCCTTGTTCACAATGATGCTGATGTGAAAATCATTGTACAGCTTGAACAAAAAGAACATACCCACATCACCATTCAAGACAACGGCAAAGGAATTGAAGAGGCAGAGCTAGAAAAAGTGTTTGACCGCTACTATAGAGGGACGAATACTGGAGGGACACATGCAGGCTCAGGCCTTGGAATGGCGATTGCAAAAGATATCATCCAAAAACACGGGGGAGATATTACAATACAAAGTATGATAGGAGAAGGAACAACGATTGATATCCAATTACCCGCTTGAACGGACATACAAAAAAACGGTTCTGCTCAATCACAGAACCGTTTTTTCTAACTCTTATTCTGAAAACACTTTAATGCCTTTCACAATGTTCCAAATGAAGAAGTAGATCGCCACAAGGAATGTCACAGCATACGTTGCAATTAAGAACGGACCAGCATGACTGATATCGTTCATGCCAAGTAAACCTGAACCGGCAATACCAAGACCGAAAATCAAATAAGGAATAATATGTGTCCATAGTGATTTTTTCGCATGGTATTTCACTTCGTCTTTTCCTAAGAAATAAACGATAATCGGAAATAGAAACGGTGCAAAAAAGATACTGAAGTAACATAATGAAGACAAAATTTTATTTTCTCTCAAAGCTTTTCACCTCTATGATTGATTTAGAAGAGGGGACCATTTGACTCATCCCTCAATTCCTTACAAACCCATTGTACAACCTCAACCTTAACTTGTATTAATCCGAACCTTACAGCAACCTTAAATATGTTAAACTGTAAAAAGACAAGGAAAGATAAAATGATTCTGGGTATTTAAATCTATTTTTTCAGAAAAAAATAGTTGACTTTGGTCATCCCTCTATTTAAAATAAAGTCGTAACCGATGCAGGAGTGTTACTGATATGATCAGGCACCACCAAGTCAGGTAAACAGATTGTACATTTGTACGTTGTTTGCTGAGATTTTGGTGTTTTTTTATGCTTTTTTTAGCATTTTAGGTAAGGTGGGATGAGGATGTTCACCGTCGTTAAAGTTTTAAATAATAATATCGTATTAGCTCTAACAGAGGCTCAAAATGAAGTCGTTGTGTTTGGAACAGGAATAGGTTTTAAAAAGAAGAAAGGTGATACACTTGATGAGAGCGCTGTCAGTAAGACATTTTATTCTGATCAGACGTCTCCATTAGAATCTCAACTTGCCGCTATCCCAACTGATATCCTTTTATTAACTGAAAAAATCATTCGCGTAGGCGAAGAGATGTTGAATAAGAAGTTAGGTTCCAGCGTGCTCTTTTCGCTATCCGATCATCTCACCTTCGCTATTCAAAGGCACGAAGAAAAAATGGCGTATGAAAACCCCATTGTGTGGGAAATTCCACATCTCTATTTTCAAGAATATCAAGTCGGGAAAAAAGCACTGACAATTATTCAAAAGATGATGGGCATTTCTTTTGAAGATACTGAAGCTTCACTCATTGCCCTGCATTTTGTAAACGCTCAAATAGATGGTCAGTCTATGGGAGACACCATTAAGATGACTCACCTGACGAAAGAAATCGTCAAAATCATTCAAAATATTTTCGAGATGATATTGGATAAATCATCCATTAATTATTCGAGGTTTATTACCCACTTGAGATATTTTATTGTCAGGCAGGAAACCAATCAACCACCGCAGCAGATGGATGACTCGTTAAAAGAATTAATACAGGATCGTTATATGAAGAGTTATGCCTGCGGATTGATCATCAAAGAAATGTTAAAACGAGAATTCAATTGGAATGTGACAGAAGACGAACTTGTTTTTTTAGTCATCCATATTGAGAGAATCACAAAGGAACACCAAAAAAATAAATGATTTCTTTTAGGCGTGTTATGAAAAAGCATTAACCTAAACAAATCTCCATGAGAAAGAATGATCTTTTCTATGGTGGATTTTGTTTAGGTTTTTTTTGTGAAAATGAAGGGGTGAAAGCATGGAAAACAAAGAATTGGCTGGAAAAATTGTGAAATTAATTGGTGGAACCGAAAATATATCTCAAAGTTGGCATTGTATCACACGGCTAAGGTTTAATCTCAACGATGAAAATCAGGTAAAAGTAGATGAGCTGAAAACATTAGATGGTGTTTTAGGTGCTCAATTCCAAAGTGGACAGTTCCAAGTCATTATTGGAGCAAAGGTAGCAGAGGTTTATGAGGAAATCGATCATCTAGCCGGTCATAGTAGCAATAATTCTGCTCCTGTTAAAAACACGTCAAAGATGAACCCAATTGAAGTCGTATTCGATGTGATCAGCGGGATTTTCACACCTATTTTGCCAGCGATTGTTGGTAGTGGATTGATCAAAGGAATCATGGCACTGTTCGTTAGCTTAGGCTGGCTGACGGAGACAAGTTCTACCTATCAAGTACTTCAAATTTTTTCAAATGCTGTCTTTTACTTTTTACCTTTCCTCATTGCTTATTCGGCAGCGAAGAAATTTAAAACGCGAGAATCTCTTGCGCTCGCATTAGCAGGGATTTTACTATATCCAACGATGATCGAAGGTGCAGCAAAAGGAGCAGATCCGTTAAATTTATTAGGGTTAAGTATTCCACTAAATAATTACACATCTTCTGTATTACCAATTATTTTAGGTGTGCTATTACTAAGTTTTGTCGATAAGTGGATAACAAAAGCGATCCCAAAATCCTTAAGTATCGTATTTACACCGGTACTGAGCCTGATGATCACGGCTCCTCTTACACTGGCTTTTATCGCTCCTATTGGGAACGTTTCTGGGCAATATTTAGAAATCTTTTTCACTTCTTTGTTCAATTTCGCTGGTCCGATTGCCGGTTTATTAATGGGGGGCCTTATGCCACTCATTGTGTTAACTGGAATGCATTACGCATTCTTCCCAAGCACGTTAGCCAGCTTTGAAAAAGTGGGTTACGATATCATGCTGCTTCCGATGAATTTCATTGCGAATATGGCACAAGCAGGCGCTGTGTTAGGTGTCATCATCCGCACCAAGCGGGTAGAAACAAGGTCTTTAGCACTTTCAACATTGCTTCCTAGTTTCTTCGGGATCACAGAACCAGCCATTTATGGAGTCACACTTAGACTAAAAAAACCTTTTTATGCTTCATTAATTGGCGGCGCAGTCGGTGGATGTTTTTACGGTTTATTTTCAGTTAAAACGACAGCCTTTTCGATCCCAGGCATTACTTCACTGCCAACTTACATTATGAAAGGGACAAATAATTTTCAGCTGGCTCTGATTGGAATCGCCCTTAGCTTCATCGTGTCACTTCTCATCACCATTCTCCTTGGATTTCAGGAGTCTGTCACGGCAGCTAACGAGCAAGCAGCAGAAAAGCGAAATCACACTGAGAGTACAGAGAATCAACAAATGTCTAAGCAAACAAACCCTTATGAAGTTCAAGCACCTATGAGTGGAAAGGTCATTCCTTTATCTGAAGTGAATGATTCCGTGTTCTCAAGTGAAATGATGGGGAAGGGAGTCGCAATTTTGCCTGATAAGGGGGTGGTACAAGCACCGTTCTCAGGAAAAGTAGTGACTGTTACACCTACTAAACATGCCATCGGACTCGTTTCAGATGATGGGATTGAATTATTGATCCACGTGGGGATTGATACGGTCAGCCTAAACGGCCAATTCCTTGATGTACTGGTAAAAGAGGGCGATAAGATAAAGACGGGGGATCATTTATTATCGTTTGATATAGAAGGAATTCAATCAAACCATTTAGATGTAGTGACACCTATTATCGTCACAAATTCAACGCAATATCTTGATGTGATTCATACAGGTGACGCTCATGTCACCGCAGGTCAAAATAAGCTCTTAATGCTTATTCACTAATATAAAGAGAAGGGATGATTGAAATGAAAGAATTAAAAAAAGGATTTTCAGATGATTTTTTATGGGGTGGCGCAACTGCTGCCAATCAAATAGAGGGCGCATACTTAGAAGGTGGCAAGGGCCTGTCGACGTCAGACTTTGCTGCATATAAAGATCCTTATGAAAAAGGAAAAGTGAACAACTTTACTTTCGATGTGAGTTCAGCTGAATTAACAAGATACAAGGAACAACCCGATGAATTTGATTTTCCGAAAAGACGCGGAATCGATTTTTACCATCGATATGAAGAGGATATTGCACTATTTGCAGAGATGGGCTTTAAAGTGTTTCGCTTGTCTATTTCATGGGCAAGAATCTTTCCAACTGGTTTAGAAGACAAGCCGAACGAAGAAGGATTGGCTTTTTACGATAACGTATTTGATGAGTGTGCGAAATATGGAATTGAACCGCTAGTCACGATGTCTCATTACGAAATGCCGATTACTTTAACAGAGAAATATAATGGCTGGATGAGTAGAGAGCTTGTCCCGTTGTTTGAAAAATATGCCCGTGCCATTTTAGAAAGATATAAAAATAAAGTGAAGTATTGGATTACATTCAATGAAATGAATATGAACCTCAACAGCCTTTACACCGGTGCTGGAATTTTAGAGGACCTAGTAGACCATAAATTACAGGCTGCGTATCAAGCATCACATCACCAATTTATCGCCAGCGCTCTCACAGTGAAGGCTGCAAAAGAAATCATTCCAAATGTCCAAATTGGCTGTATGATAAACCAAATTGAAGCCTATGCAAAAACAACGAAACCAGAGGACCAGCTGCAAGCGGTAAAATCGAACCAATTGAATATGTTCTATCCGGATGTTCAAGCTAGAGGTGAATATCCAACATACATGGTGAAATATTTTGCTGACAACGACATCAAACTTGATATCGAAGAGCAGGATGAGCAAATTTTGAAAGAGGGCATCGTTGATTTTGTGGCGATCAGCTACTATATGTCCCACGTAGCAGAAGCCCGAGAAGATGCAGCCGAGCTAGCGGGTACATTTGATAGTCCAATTAAAAATGAGCATTTGGAGTTATCACAATGGGATTGGCCAATTGATCCAATGGGTCTGCGCATTTCATTAATTAAACTGTATGACAGATACCAAAAACCTTTATTTGTTTGTGAAAACGGACTTGGCGCAAGAGATACATTGACACCAGACAAAGAAATTCACGACGATTATCGAATTGATTATTTAAAACAACATATTGAACAGATGAAAGAAGCAGTCAAAGAAGGTGTCGACTTAATGGGGTATACACCATGGGGTTGTATTGACTTAATTAGCTGCGGAACATCTCAAATGAGTAAGCGCTATGGTTTGATCTATGTAGATCAAGACGACAGAGGGAATGGTTCATTAAATCGTTACAAAAAAGATTCCTTCTACTGGTACAAAAAAGTGATTGCAACAAATGGGGAAGATTTATCATAATCCAGATGGAATGATGATGACACCATTGCATCCGCCTTAATTGGCCGGGTACGATGGTGTTTTTTTGTTTACCGAAAAGTAACCTCAATTATGTCATAGCAAGCACTAGAGATCTCTTTGCTACAATCATTTGATAACAAAAGTTGGCCGAAAAATGTTTCACCTTGACCTTGAAGTATAGTTCAACCTTTATAATGTACATATAGTAAAACAAAATAATAAAAAAGGAGTAACGATGGAGTTGATGACTAGAGGAGAACTTGCCAAAAAAACAGGAGTAAGTCCTGCCGCAATTCGTTACTATGAAGAACACAACATATTACCTGCTCCAAGACGACGTTCAAACGGTTACAGACTCTATACAGACGACTATGTTGTGAAAATTCAATTGATCAAAGATGCGAAAACGCTCGGTTATTCATTAAAGGAAATAGCAGAAATTATGGACATGCTAAGTCAAGACATAGACCTTGATACCCTAAGACAAATTGTCCATCTTAAACATGAAGAAATTGAAAAGAAAATTAAAAGCCTTCGTCTCATTCAAGACCTTTTATCTAACTTATTAAAAACCCCTGAAAAAAAAGTACAACTCTACCTGGAATCATTTCGTGTTCCAAAGCAGGATGATCAATAAACCTATTGGGTGAAGGAGAGAAAAAAATGAGTGTAGAAATGTATCATGGTGAACGTTCTAAAGAAAGTATTCAATTTGAAACATTATTCGCTTCGCAAAGTAATAAAGAGAGTTTTTCCAGTATCGAACAGACAAAAAAATTCCTCGAGCAAAAAGGAATTGAAAATACGCAGCCTTATGCCATTGGGGATGATGTGAAGTTAATCAGTGAGGTACAAGAGCAGACTTTCGAAGGCATGCAAGTTTTCACATTGAATGAACAATCATCACAAAATCAAAAAGTCATTCTCTATCTACATGGTGGCGCGTGGACAAATCAGCCTTTGAATGTCCATTGGTGGTTCATGGATAAAATGGCGCAATCACTAGGTGCGAAAGTAGTCGCTCCTATTTACCCAAAAGTACCTCATTATAGCAACCAGGATACATATCCGAAAATGCTTAACCTATATAAAGACCTTCTGAAAACTGCCGGAAGTGCCAATCAATTGACGATCATGGGAGATTCAGCTGGCGGAAACATCTCACTTGGTCTTGCGCATCTTTTAAAGAAGGAAGATCTGCCGCAGCCAAAGGATATCGTGTTACTATCTGCGTGTGTTGATATGAGTATGAGCAACCCTCTCATTTTTGAATATGCAAAAAAGGACCCGATTCTAGGTCATGAAGGAATGGAAGTCATCACAAAATTGTGGGCAGCTGATCAAAGTCTCACAGATCCATTGATCAGTCCCATATACGGCGACTTCAAAGGACTAGCGAAGATCACTCATTTCATTGGAACACATGATATGTTATATCCAGATGCCATCAAGCTTGATGAAAAATTAACAGCACAAGGAATAGACATCAAAACCTTTGTTTATCCTGAAATGCTGCATGTGTTTGTTGTCATGCCAATTCCAGAAGCGGCAGATGCTCTGAAGAAAATCATTCAAGTGATCAATCGTTAGGCATTCAGTTCACACGTAGAAAGGGTACATGTTCTGATGTAAATAAGGGAAAAGGTTGCTTACTTGAAAGCAGCTTTTTTCAATAGATTAAACGGTCTTTTGGCTGGTTAGTAAAGGAGAGTGAAGTTCAGTTCATCACCTCATGTTTGGTATAATACATACGAGCAGTGAGGCGAAAGGGGAAACGCGATGAAAACGTTTGATCTATCACAAGATGATATCGAATTAATAGACGAAGCAAAAAAGAGGATTATCAGTCTTTATGAAGATGACAAGCATCATGTAGGGGCAGCGATCCGCATGAAAACAGGAGAAATCATATCAGCTGTCCATATAGAAGCCTATATCGGACGGGTAACTGTTTGTGCAGAAGCCATTGCGATTGGCAGCGCTTTATCGAATGGATACAAAGATTTTGATACAATTGTTGCAGTGAGACACCCTTATTCAGATGAAGAAGATAGAAGAATTAGGGTAGTCAGCCCTTGTGGCATCTGCCGAGAGCTCATTTCAGACTTTGGACCAACATGTTTTGTCATCCTTGATATGGATGGGGAGCTGGTCAAGGTGAAAATCGAAGAACTCATTCCGCTCAAATATACTCGAAACTGATGTACCACATAAAGATAAAATAGGAAAAGAGATGTAGCAAACGTTACATGTGATCCTTGCTACATCCAAGATGACTGAAAAAGCGTTCAACAAAAGCGGCCCCATGTATGTTCTCCATATATTTCGTGTTAAAAATATACTGTTCCATTTGTTCAAGCTTCCGCAGACTCCGCACTAGTATTTTCCGATCATGATCAGACAGAGTAGGATCATCATCTATCTTCTCTAAGGCCTTTTTCACACGTGCAGATACATGTTCAACATATAAATGGTTTTTGGATGCTGGCGGAATACATGCCGCTAGGTCACAGCCTATAAAACGAACACCATCAAGGGTGCAGTTTTCAAAATTGGCGATCAGCTTTTGTTTGCCATTTCCCTCAAACGTTATATCTATTAGCTTACCAGCAAAGGTACAATTGACGATGTTCGCTGCCTGTAAAACACGGTCATTGAATCTACAATTAGAGAAAGTACAATCGATAAACGTAGCATTCTCCAATGTCATTCCCCTCATATCGCAGGAAGAAAATTCGCAATTGGTGAAGACAGCTTCGTTTTTGCCAATGCCCACAGAGCGCAAGTCTGAATGACTAAAAGTACGATGATCAATCGTACTACCGGCAAAAAATCTCGCATTCGTCAGATCACACGTATCAAATACAAGATGATCCAAGTGACAGCTCCAAAAAATAGGAGAACGAACATTTGAGTTGATGATTGTCGTTCTGCTAATTTTTTCGTTTTCATATCTGGCAACATCAGAAAATGTTTCGTTGTCTACTGATATACCAGACTCAAGTCTTCTCATCGCTATCACCCTATCATTTCTTCAGAATTTTTCACAGTCATGATGTCCATTCAGCCAGTTCATTTTCTCTTAGCGCTTGTCTTTGACTCAAGATTATATCACAAAACGATATGCGTTTAATGGACCTTTTGTGATATGAGGAAGGTCAGAATTCATATCAAAGATTTTCGCATTGATATCTATTATGCCAAAGCTAGTGATTCGTTTAGAGTGCATATCGTGATATGTTTCAGCAGTCTCTTTTGTTTTGAATAAATAGATTCCCTATCGGGGTCAGCTTGTATACATTCTTTGACTGAAATCACAAAAACCTAAACACATCTCCACTGTTCATGACGGTGGATTTTGTTTAGGTTTTTTAGCGATTGAATCGTTTTTGAAGAACTAGGCATGAGACAGCGAATACTGCGAAAGCGCCCGCCGATCCAGCAGCAAACACCAGCTCAGTTTGCTCTGGTTTGACTTTGAATAACAAAGGGATAGAAAGAATAAGTGCGTCACTACTAAAGCCTAATCCTAATATCAACATGGCAAATAATTTATTCATAGAAACACCTCTTACACTTAGAGTGATAACAATGGAGACCTACTGATCTAAGTATCATTGTTATGATTCGACAACCTTTAACCTTCCTAGATGGAGTGTATCATATGAGGGTGGGCGTTGGGTTTCTTTTCATGAAAACAAAATCGTACAACAAACGATTTTGAACGAACACTGTTCTTTACGAACGATGTTCGTTATAATATAAATGAAATGTAATATAAAACGATTTCCGCAAAGGGATGAGGAGATGCAGAAGATGACGTCATTATCTAAGAATCAAAAGCAAATCGCTATCATCGGAGGAGGACCTGGGGGACTAACACTTGCCTTAATTTTGCAAAATTACGGTATACAAACAACCATTTATGAACGAGAGATGCATGACAAGAGCCTTGAACGAGGGGGCTCACTGGATATTCACGAAGAAACAGGTCAAAAAGCCTTAAAAGAAGCAGGAGTTTATGAGAAATTTCAAAAGAACGCCCGCTATGAAGGGGAAGATTTCCGATTACTTGATAAATCAGGAAGAATTTATTTAGATGAAGAAACGGAATCAGATCAAACAGGTACTCGCCCGGAAATTGATCGTGGTGTGTTATGTGAACTACTGTTAGAACAAATTGATGCTGAAACCATCAAATATGGGTATAAACTAGAAAGATGCGTTTCATTAGAAAGTGGTATGACAGAGCTTCATTTTGAAAACGGAGTTGTCGAAACAGTTGACCTTTTGATTGGGGCTGATGGTGTTTTTTCTCGTGTGCGTCCTCTGTTAACAGATATTGAGATTGAATACTCTGGGCTCACGATGCTAGAACTGAATGTCTTAAGCGTAGAGGAGAACCACCCTGATTTAGCTGAATTTAATAAACGAGGTAAGATGTTTGCTTTGGCAGACCACAAAGGACTGATTGGGCAGTTAAACGGAGATGGCCGAATCAAAGTGTATGCAAGCCTTATGGTAGAACGCAACTGGATCGAGACTTGTGGTATACCGTTTCATCAAGCGAAAGAAGCAAAAGAACAATTATTAGCGTTATTTAGTGATTGGGATGATCAGCTGAAAAATTATATTCGTTATGCAGAAGATGCCATCATTCCAAGACGGATTTATACGCTTCCTGTCGGTTTCAAATGGAATCGTCATAAAGGAGTAACGCTTATCGGTGATGCAGCTCACGTCATGTCGCCATTCGCAGGCGAGGGTGTGAACATGGCGATGTTTGATGCAAGGGAGTTAGCACTTGCTATTGTCCGACATCCTCATCATTTTGAAAAGGCGATTGAAGAATACGAAGACATGATGTACGAATATTCATCGAAAAAAGCTAATGAATCGGAGAATAGTTTAAAACTGTGTTTTTCAAAAGACGCTGCGGTCAAGCTTGCAGATATGATGAATTCTTTTCAAAAGGATGATGATTGATGCTCAATTTACTATTTTACTTTGACATGTTATAAAGAGAGTATGAACAATTCAAATCGTCGTATGATCAGTCGCCGGTCTCGGCCGGCTAAAGAACCCTTAAGCCGTGAGCTTATTGTGAAAACGGCCTATGAGCTTCTTAAGGAGCATGGGATAGAGGGCATGAGTATGCGTAAGGTGGCTAAAGCACTCGATACGGGACCTGCATCCTTGTATGTCTACGTGAACAATGTTCAAGAACTCAGTGCTTACGTATTGGATTATGGTCTCGGACAAATGGTTTATCCAGATTCAAAGGATAGCACCTGGAAAGAACAGTTATTCGACATATTGCATACTTATTTCCTCCTGCTGTTCGAAAAACCTGGTCTCGCTGAAATTTCTCTTTCCACCATTCCACAAGGAACGAACTTTCTTCACTTGACCGAACATCTTCTCGCTGCATTGCATGAAGGCGGGATCAAATCTACATCCGCAGCATGGGGAGTAGACCTATTGCTGTTATACGTATCTTCTGTAGCATACGAAAAGGTCTCTTGGAAGAAACAAGGCTCTTCACAAATTACAGACACAAAAAAAGCATTTCTTCAAGCAGACAAAACGCAGTTTCCTTTCATTCATCGTGTAAAAGAAGAAATGTTTGCAGGTGATACCGTATCAATGAAACGGTTCCGATGGGGAATTGACGTCATTTTGTATGGCATCCAGCAGGAAGACAATTAGAAAGGAGCAAAAGCAAAAAGCAGTCAATGGCTGCTTTTTTTATATGGTGATTTTCATATTTGTGATCTTGTGAGCATTACGATATATAAATAAATCTATATATTGTTTTTATATATAAAAAATTATATAATCTAGTGGAATAAAAAAATGAGGTGCTTAGGCGTGGAACATATTAAAAAGTTATTAGAGAGTTATATTCCTTTAGCAAAATCTACTGCAAAAATGTTTGGACCAAATTGTGAAGTCGTGATTCATGATTTAACGAATCCTCAAGCATCTGTCATGTTTACAGTAAATAACCATGTGACAGGAAGAGAAATCGGCCAATCATTTGATCATCTTGTAAAGACTGTATTACAATCAGAAGATTTTAAAGAAGATTATTTGGCTGGTTATACATTTGTAACAGAAGATAAGCGTACGATTCGTTCTTCGACTTCATTAATACGTGATTCAAAGCAAAAAGTGATCGGAGCTTTCTGTATCAATTTTGATGTTGAAGCACTGAATCAAATGCAGCAATTTATGGATACTTTTCTTTCTACACAAGTGGAAGCTCAAGAAAAAGAAACAACATCAAATGATGATCTTGAAAATGTAGAAGAAATAGTAGATCAATTGATTCAACAAATCATTCAAAACAGTGTTCATCCAGTTATGAAACGTCGTGAAAAAATTGAACTAATCAAATTCATGGATGAAAAGGGCATTTTTTTAATGAAAGGATCTGTTGAGAAGGTCGCATCTATGTTAGGCATTTCCAAAGTAACGGTCTATAGCTATTTGGATGAAATCAAAAATAAATCGAGGTAAGGAGTGTCAAAATGGAAAGCATACTCGAGGTAGGAAATCTAAAATCAAACGGACACTATGCATTCGCAACCATTCATCAAAACACGGTCTATGTGTCGGGACAATTTGCTATCAATCCTGAAACGACAGAAAAAGAGTTCGGCCCCATTGAAAAAGAGACATTACAAGCGCTTAAGAGTGTAGAGATGATTGTAGAGGCTGCTGGAAGTCAAAAAGAAAAGATTTTGCGCATGACATTATACATTTCAGATATTGAATTATGGGACAAAGTAGATGCGGTTTATACCGAATTTTTCGGTGAACATAAACCAGCTCGTACGATTGTACCAACGAATGAATTACATTTTGGTTTCAAAATTGAAATGGATGCCATTGCATATATTTAGAATATTTTTTTGACCACCCTATATAAAAAATTATATTTTGTATAAAAAAATATTCAAAGGGGCAGATGAAGAATGAATCAATTAAGTTGTAACCATTGCGGGGAAAAATATGAGATGACACCAACTCTATGGAAATGTGATTGTGGTGGAGTATTCAATCTAGTGAAAGATACCCCGAAAATAGACGTCACAGCTTGGGAGCACTATCCAAATTCATTATGGCGTTATGTTGAAACCATGCCATTTCCAAAAGGTTCTAAGACGTGGGAAACTGTGACAATGGGCGAGGGCCAATCTCCTTTAATCGTTCTAGATCCTAATGAGCCAAACACATATGTAAAAGTTGATTATATGATGCCTACACTATCATTTAAAGACCGTGGAGCAGCTGTGTTAATGACAAAAGCTAAGGAATTAGGGGTAACAAAAGTCATTGCTGATAGCAGCGGGAATGCAGGAACGGCAATTGCTGCGTATGCGGCGCGTTGTGGTATTGCCTGTGACATCTATCTAAGTGATCAAACATCACCTAAAAAAGTCGCTCAAATAAAAGCCCACGGGGCAACGATTAAAGAAATTCATGGTACACGAGAGGACATTGCAGCTGCGGCCCAAAAGGCAGTAGACGAAGAAAACGTTTTTTATGCAAGCCATGTCTATAACCCTTATTTTTTCGAAGGTACAAAAACATACGCCTATGAAATCTATGAGCAACTAAAAGGAGCACCGGATGCTTTAATCATTCCGGTTGGAAACGGCACTCTGCTGCTCGGTGCGTATTATGGCTTTAGAGAGTTATTCGAAAATGGTCTCATTCATAAAATACCGAAAATTATTGCCATACAAGCAAAGAACTGCGCACCACTTGTGAAAGCTTTTCAACATGCGGAGGAATCAGCATCACCTGTCACAAATAAAGGGACTGTAGCAGAAGGGATCGCTATTGCTGCCCCAGCGCGTTCTAAACAAATTTTAGAAGCTGTATACAAGACGAATGGTACGTTTATTGATATTGAAGAAGAAGAAATTATACATGCACGCTCTAAACTGAGTCAGAAAGGATTTTATGTCGAAGTGACATCTGCCATCAATTTTGCTGGCTACATGAAATATCAAAAGGAATCAGAAGAAACCATTATCATCCCTCTTTGTGGGGCAGGGATTAAATCAAAATAACCTTAGGACTCCGTTGCGTGCCTCGTTGTCCTATTATAGGATCAATCAGGAGTAATATTTGCGAATGTTGAATACATTGACCATCACAATTTGAAAACGGAGGAATGATTCGTGGGAATGGATTTTACTCATTTCGAAGCACATTGGTCTTACACCGACTTCCATGATTTTAGATGCAAGTTAGCAGCATGTATCGGGAAGAACGCTCTCTATCTGGCAGAAGAAATGGAGTTAGCGCATCAACAAAATGAGCCAATCGGATTGATATAAGATGAGAAGAAAGCTACTTTAAAAAGTATGTTTAAACCGTAGTAGCTTTCTTTCCACTCTACCTAATTATTTTTCATTTGTTTCTCTCCCCAATAACATATCTCATCTAATACAGGCATCAGTGATAAGCCCTTTTCAGATAAACTATATTCTACTTTTGGAGGCACTTGGGGATATTCTTTACGATGAATTAAGTGATCCGCCTCAAGCTCTTTTAGTGTATTGGTTAATGTTTTAAAAGAAATCGTTCCGAGCTTACGTTTCAGCTGATTATAGCGAACAGGACCATCGTTTGAATATAAAGCATACAGAACTGGCATTTTATATTTCCCACCAATTAATGACAAAGTATACCCAAAACCAGTATCTTTTAGCTCAGCTTTCGTCTGGAAGGACTCCTCATTCATTTTATACTCTCCTTTGGGTTAGTATCGCACTTTGATTACCGTACTTGTAGTATGTTATAGCATACAATAAAATCAATGTACATCAAAAAATGATGCAAAACTCAGAAAAAGGGTGAATGAATAATGAAAACGATTGTCTATGCACATCCTTGGGATGGAAGCTATAATCATGCCATTTTGACTTCCATAACAGAAAAATTAGAAACAAAGAGAGAACCGTTTCAAGTAATCGATTTATATAAAGATGGATTTAATCCTGTTTTTACAGCTGAAGAATTAAAGCATTTTCATAAAGGAGAAACGCCTTATTCATTAGTGAAGGATTATCAAGAAAAATTAAAACAGTCAACAGAATTGATATTTATATTCCCAGTCTGGTGGTGGGATCTACCTGCTATTTTAAAAGGATTTATTGATAAAGTGATGTTAAGCGGTTTCGCATTCATTGAAGATCAAAATACTGGTACTTTAAAAGGTTTATTAACAAATATAAAAAAAACAACCGTGATCTCAACATCAACTACAGATAAAGAGTATATAGAATCTGAAGCTGGAAATGCCATTCAAAGCGTTTTTATTAACAGAACGCTAGCAGATTTGGGATTGAAAAATGAATCCACGAAATGGATTCATTTTTCTAGAGTGAATTTAACAACAGATGAAAAGAGAAAGCAATTCTTAAAAGAAATATCCCAGAATATTTGATTTACAGTACAACAAATAAGGGCCAACTTCTACGACCGATTTAATTTATTGAGAAGGTCGTAGAAGTTTTGAAAAACAAACAAAAGGATAGGCTTGAACAAGATGGTAAATGCAGATCCATTGTATGACCTGATAAACAATAGCCGTATAAGAATCCCACTATTTAAAGTAAAGCTTTATAACTTTAGTGCTACACGTTTCAGCAGACTCTTTATCACCAGTCATTTAAGCAACAACAAATCGTGCCTGCCTAATTGACCTCTTGCACTCCTCCAAATACACCATTATTTAAATCCATACCATTTCTGTGTTTTTTTAATATTTTTTATAGCACTGCCGGCTCAAGCAGATTGTTAACATCATTTTCATTAAAGATAATACTGACTCATGCCATTTTTAAAGATAGGCAGGGTCTTAGTCACTAGCTCTTCTGATGAAATAAGTCTTCCATCCTTATTCCATGTGTATGCAGCTCCGTATATCCCCCAACTTAGCATAGTAGATAGGGTTGCTACCATTTGTTTATCCTCTAATTCGATGATGTTTTTAGTTCCTTTTAGCATAAGATCAGCTATTAGTTTCTGTAACTCCTCTTTAATTTTACTTTCGATAATAGTTCCTAAAGAATGATAACCTTTGGGACATAGGTCGCTTATCTCTTTATGGTGATCACACATGGCTAGAAAAATATTTGCAATGACTTTTTCATTGAATCCATCGTGATCATTGAGTCTTTTTTTCAATTTGTCTGTAAATGTATTGGTGATTGTAGAATGTAATAAATCAAATTTATCGTCAAAGTGCGCATAAAATGTAGCCCGGTTAATAGTAGCCTTTTCTGTGATATCACGTACCGTTATATGGTTGAAATCTTTTTCACTAGCTAACGAAAGAAAAGAGTCTACAATCAATTGTCTTGTACGAAGTATTCTCGGATCTTTTTTTGGCATAATTATTTTTTCTTCTCCTTTTAGGGTTCATCATCTTGTCTAAAAACGACAATACATTAGAAGTGTTGCGTAAACTACATATTGGCTATTTTGGTTATTGTTTATTATTCTTTTTCATCTTATCATCAATTATACAACGCGCGTTGCTTAAATAACACATGTTATTACGAAAGATTTTTGATCAAGGAAATCATTGTGATCATTCTGAATAACAAAAGGAGATAGACGACCATGAACATCACTATTTTTGGTGCAACTGGTGCAATCGGTCAACTTTTAACACAGTTTGCATTAGAAAACGGAGATATCGTTACGGTATATGTTAGAAACCCTGAGAAAATCAAGCAAAAGCATTCGAATTTACGCATTGTAACGGGTGAACTAACGAACACTTCAGCTATTGAAACGGCAGTTTCAGAAGCTGATGTCGTGATAAGCACCTTAGGTCCCGGCATTGATTTGTCTCGAAAACAAAAAGGTACACCGATCGCCGATGGACATAACCGAATTGTCAAAGCGATGAAGAAGTTCACCAAAAAAAGGTTGATTACACTCGCGACGCCAGCCTTGCAATCTGAAGACGATAAGAAAAGCTTATCGACGATATTGCCAAGAATATTGCCTAAACTTCTCATGCCAAATGGTTATGCCGAAATGAAGAAGATAGGAGAACTGATTAAAGAATCGAACCTGGATTGGACAGTCGTTCGAATCATTAATCCTAATATCAAATACAACGGGCAATCTTACGGTTATTCATTCGGCGATCAGCCAGCTAAAATGTCCGTATCTAGGGAAAATGTCGCTAAACTCATGTATGACGCTGCTAGGCAACACCAATTAATCGGAAAAATGCCCATTGTCTATAATCATTAAATCAGCTTTTTGTATGAGGTTGTTGATTCAGCAGAAATTATAGGAATCATTTAGGGTCATACCAAAATATTGCGTGTGCATTCTTTTTATAAGTATTCAAAATCAAAATCATAAAGGGGACATGATCATGTCAAAAGTATTATTTGTTAAAGGAACACCTCAAAGTGAGGAACAATCAAGAAGTACGCAAGTTGCTAGAGCATTTATCACTGAATATAAGAAAGTAAATCCAACGGATGAAATAATAGAAGTAGATGTCTATTATGCAAATGTGCCATTAATCGATGCTGATTTTTTAACTGGACAAAAGAAGTTAAGAAGTGGGGAAGTGCTAACAGATGTTGAATCACAAAAAATAGAAGCAGTGAATGCATTCACAAAGCAATTTATGGAAGCAGATAAATATATCATTCAGTCTTCAATGTGGAATTTAGGAATCCAACCTTTATTAAAAGCCTATTTTGATACAATCATGAGTGCTGGAAAAACGTTTAAATATACATCAGAAGGTCCAGAAGGATTGATGAAAGGGAAAAAAGCAATCCATATTCATGGTATGGGAGGATTTTATTCGCAGGCAATTGGAATGGAACATTCCGATTCTTACGTAAGAGGTGCGCTGAAGTTTGTTGGAATTGAAGTGGAACCAACGATTTTTGTTGAAGGTATTGACTATGATCCAACTAAAGAAGAAGAAATTGTTACTTCAACAATTGAAAAAGCAAAAACGGTAGCACGAACGTTTTAAAAAAGAGCATTGGTGGGATTAGTTAAAAAGATTTTAATTAACATCATCCCACCTCGCACGTTCAAAAGCGTAATAAAGAAGAATAGACAAAATACATTCATTAAAATCATAAAGGGGGAACATAGGATGAAAGTAGAAATTTGGTCTGATTTTGTTTGCCCGTTTTGTTATATTGGCAAACGTCAATTTGAAATAGGGTTAGAACAGTTTGAACATAAAGAAGAGGTCGAAGTCTTATTTCGACATTTTCAATTAGATCCATATGCGAAAAAAAATACAGGAATGGATATCCATCAAGTATTATCCTCTAAGCATGGTGTCCCATATGAAAAAGCAAAAGTACTGAACAATCAATTGAAACAGAAAGCAAAAGAGGTTGGGTTAGATTATCAATTTGATACAATGATTCCTACGAATTCATATGATGCACTTCGTCTTTCTTATTATGCAAAAGAGAAAGGGAAGATTCGGGAGTTTATGGAACGTATTTTGAAAGCTCATTTCACAGATTCACTAGATATCGGTGATCACGCAACACTTGCTCAACTTTCAAGTGAAATAGGTCTTGATGGCAACGAAGCTTTGGATGTTTTATCAAATGATCAATATAGCGAGAATATCGCAGCTGATAGAGCCGAGGGATCTAAAATTGGGATTCAGGGCGTGCCCTTTTACGTTGTGAATGATAAATATGTCATCTCAGGAGCACAACCTAGCGAAGTGTTTTTAGAAACATTACAACAGGTATGGAAAGAAGAGTACGGGAATCGTAAGGTTGAAGAGCATAAATTAGAGTCGTCGCTCGATGAATATTGTTCAGATGGAACATGTAAATTTTAATGGATATTCAAAAAAGATATAGAAATCACAAAAGATTGATATAGCTACTTTAAATACCACTTTATAATGAAACATTTACTTCCAAAAATCAAAGGGGTTTAGCGATATGAAAAATACAATTTTTCAAGGTACAATCGAGCATTCAGGATTTGTAGTACCCGATATCGAAGTAGCAGTTGAATTCTTCACTCATATTTTGGGTTTTGAAGTCTTGTTCCGGCCAAAACGGATGCAGTTTGAGGACGATAGTTTAAAAAGGTACTTTGGGGTTCACGAACATTCAGTTGTAGAAGGGGCGGCATTTTTGCAATATGGCGGTAGAAAGATCGAACTGGTTCAATGGTCGACGCCAGATCAACAGAATGTTCACCTAAAACCCAGTGATATCGGTGTAGCCCATCTAGCTATTACAGTTACCGATATAGAAGAGGCTTTAAAATATTTTGCAGAACAGTCTGATGTTAAAGTCAGAGAGCTGAGCTCTCTTGGATTTTTCTATATCACAACTTCATGGGGGATGGAGATTCAAATAATGGAATTACCCCAAAAACCTTTATGACCTATCTAATTTGTACCAAGACAAGAACAAGGGTCCTTTAATTAGTTGAAACAATAACTGTATCTTAATTTGTGGACCCTCTTTCACCTTCTGATCATAGGACACCAAGAAGGGTCCTTTCCATCTAATTGACCTCTTGCAGGCAATTGATCATTGTTTTCTCCTCTTAATACCTCACTAATATCCTGCTTTCTTAAAATCCATATCATTTCTGTGCTTTTTGATGTCTCTTTTAGCTTTGGCAGCTCTAGCAAAGTGTTAACAGCAGAATGCCCAATGCAATTCTGATACCGAGTCAGATCGCGATTTAAAATATCAGGAATGCCATTCGATTAGCAACTCTTTTTTCATTTTCTGTCATAATCCCTTCAGCATTTATTGGGTTAGGGTTTTTCCACGTACCAGTGGCATGTATAACCGTCTTTGCCTCGTAAGTTTTTTCTTCTTGATTATTTAATTTCACTCGAATGATAAAAGGCACAAGACCTCTGTCTTTTGTTTTTATCAACACCTTTTTTGCCAATATAGAGAACTGGGCTATTTAAATAACTATGTGGTTTCATTTGAAGAAGAGAAGTCGGTATTTAAATCAATCATTTTCACACGAATCAATTTTTGTTTGAATTCATATAATCAATTGATTATATAAGTTTTCAGTTATATACTATTGAAGGAGTTGAAAAGAGGGGGAATCATTGTGACTACAGATGTTTCAATTGGTGTGACACATATGTCGAATTGTTTAAAAACACTCAGTGATCAAACAAGACTGATCATGATGAAATTGTTTTTGGAGAAAGAATATTGTGTTTGTGAACTGGTAGATATGTTCGAAATGAGTCAACCAGCGATTAGTCAGCATCTACGAAAATTAAAAAAAGCTGGATTTGTTCATGAGAACAGAAAAGGGCAGTGGCGTTATTATTCAATCAATACACTGTCTCCAGAATTTGAGACGATTCGGATCATCTTAAATCAAATTGATAAAGAAGATGACCTTTTAAAAAGTATACAACATAAAGCAACAAACATTTCTTGTTCGTAAGGAGGGATGGGTTTGAGTTTTGCCGTTTTATCATTAATCATATTTTTGTTCACTTTGGTACTGGTTATTTGGCAGCCAAAAAATTTATCCATAGGGTGGTCCGCTTGTGGAGGAGCTATTTTAGCATTAATCGTAGGTGTTGTGAATGTAGACGATGTGATCACCGTGACAGGCATTGTTTGGAATGCGACTTTAGCTTTTGTCGCCATTATCGTCATTTCACTCATCCTTGATCGAATCGGCTTTTTTGAATGGGCAGCATTGCATATGGCAAAGGCTGCAAAAGGCAGTGGGCTACGTATGTTTGTGTATGTGACCATCCTTGGTGCAATCGTCGCTGCTCTATTTGCAAACGATGGTGCAGCACTTATTTTGACACCCATTGTTTTAGCCATGGTCAGAGCATTACACTTCAATGAAAAAATAGTATTCCCTTTTATTATCGCGAGTGGGTTTATTGCAGATACAACATCGCTTCCACTTGTCGTAAGTAATTTGGTGAACATTGTAACAGCCGACTATTTCAACATTACATTTATTGAATATGCATCCAGAATGGTTGTTCCAAACCTTTTTTCGTTGCTTGCGAGTATCACTGTACTGTACCTTTTCTTTAGAAAGAGTATACCTAAACACTATGATATGAATGAGTTAAAACACCCAAGTGAAGCAATAAAAGATCCAAAGATGTTTAGATTATCTTGGTATATATTAGCTTTTTTGTTGATTGGTTATTTTGCAAGCGAATTTTTATCTATACCTGTATCGGTCATAGCTGGAGTGATTGCTATTTTATTCTTGGTCATTGCACAAAAAAGCCCTTCTGTTCAAACAAAAAGCGTTCTAAAAGAAGCTCCCTGGGCGATCGTTTTCTTTTCCATAGGTATGTACGTTGTTGTCTATGGCATGCGAAATGCAGGGCTTACTGATGCTCTTTCTAGCGTGATTCAAGCTGTAGCAAATCAAGGTTTATTGGCAGGTACTCTTGGTATGGGATTTATCGCAGCGATTCTTTCATCTGTCATGAATAATATGCCGACGGTCATGATCGATGCATTAGCCATTTCCGGCACCGATACACAAGGAATGATGAGAGAAGCGTTAATATACGCAAATGTCATTGGTTCTGATTTAGGACCAAAAATTACGCCCATTGGCTCCTTAGCAACACTACTATGGCTCCACGTCCTTTCTCAAAAAGGTGTGAAGATTTCCTGGGGGACATATTTCAAAATAGGGGTCATTTTAACTGTACCAACGCTATTCATCACACTTTTAGCATTGTATTTCTGGCTAATGATTATACATTAAAGGAGACGATCAACATGTCAAAGAAAACAATATACTTTTTATGTACCGGTAATTCTTGCCGCAGTCAAATGGCTGAAGGTTGGGCTAAAAAACATCTTGGAGATGAGTGGAAGGTCTATAGTGCTGGTATCGAAGCTCATGGATTAAATCCGAATGCTGTAAAAGCAATGAAAGAAATAGGGATTGATATTTCTAATCAAACGTCTGACCTGATTGATCAGAAAATATTGCATCACGCTGACTTAGTCGTCACACTATGCGGGGACGCAGCTGATAAATGCCCGATGACTCCACCTCATGTCAAACGTGTCCATTGGGACTTTGATGATCCAGCAAAAGCAGAAGGAACAGAAGAAGAGAAGTGGTCATTTTTCCAAAGGGTAAGAGATGAAATTGGAGATCGATTGAAACAGTTTGCTGAGACTGGAAAGTAGTGCTGCGTTTGAGTCGATTGAATATAAAATCTAATAATAAAGAGGATCAAGTCAAAGATTCTCTTTTTGCATTAATTAATATCTAGTTTACATAATATATATTCTAGGAAGTTAAGAAACAATTGAATTTTCTTTGTCTCATTATTAAGTATACTTATCTTATTGAGATAAAATAAAAAATGAAAATCCAACGGTTGATTCGTCAGATTTTCATTCCTCTAAATGTTTTAAGATTTTTGCAGGATTCCCGCCAACAATCACATTTGACGGAACATCTTTTGTTACAACGGATCCTGATGCAATGACAGCTTGATCTCCGATTGTCACACCTGGATTGATAATGGCACCACCGCCAATCCATACATGATGTCCAATTGTGACTGGTTTGCCGAATTCAATACCTGTTTGACGTTCTTCTGGATTTAACGGATGTCCAGCTGTATATATATGTACATTCGGACCTAACAAACAATGATCTCCAATTGTAATCTTGCAAACATCTAATAACACAGCATCAAAATTCGCAAAAAAATGCTCACCAACCTCGATATTGTATCCATAATCACATTGTATTCTGCCTTCAAACACCACATCTTCTCCGCAAGCGCCTAAAAGCTCCTTTAAAATGGCCTTTCTCTGTGATGGCTCATTTGTTTGCTGATAGGCAAATGTCAATTGTCGCGCTTTTGCTCGATCTGCCATCAATGTGTGGTCATTTGGATGATAGTATTCTCCCTTGATCATCTTTTCTTTTTCTGTTTTCATGTTCATCTCCCTTTTATTGAAACTTCATTCATCGTTTGAATGAATGCCTCGGTGAATTGTGTCGTCGTCTCATTTCCTCCTAAATCCTTCGTTTTCAAGTTCTTTTTTAAGGTCTCACCAAGAGTATGTTCGATCAGACTGGCTGTCTGTTTTAATCTTTCATCTTGATATTTCACATGTAGCCAGTTACAAAGCATCACTGTAGAAAGAATCATGCCCATTGGATTGGCGATATTTTGACCAGCAATATCCGGTGCTGAACCATGTGCCGCCTGTGCCATCGCTTGATTTTCGTTACAATTTAATGAGGGTGCCATTCCTAAACTGCCGACTAGTTCCCCTGCAAGATCAGATAATATGTCGCCAAACATATTTTCTGTCACAATCACATCAAAATCACCTGCACGTCTCACTAAATGAGCAGCCATCGCATCAATATGAATATCCTCAACCTCCACTTGCGGATATGCTTTCGCTACCTCTTGACATGTTCGTAAAAACAAGCCAGATCCTAATTTGATCACGTTCGCTTTATGAACAATGGTGACTTTCCCCCTCCTCTCCACTGCACGTTGAAAGGCCGCGTGGGCAATACGGGTAATTGCTTTTTTTGTAAACACACCTGTAGATATGGCGACATCTGGTGTAATCATCCACTCTCCTGTCCCCTGATACATATTCCGGTCTGGATAAAAGCCTTCTGTATTTTCTCGAAAAATGACAAGGTCGACGCCACTGGCAACGCTTTTCACACCTGGTAGCGATTGCGATGGACGAATATTTGCAAATAAATCAAATGTATGACGCAGTTCTCCACTTGGATTTCTTCTTTCTTTCAATTGATCAGGATATGAAGCTGAATCATGAGGTCCTAATATCCAGCCATGGCATTTTTTCAAGGCGGCTATCGTAGAAGCTGGCACTGGATCTTGATGAGAATGAATGGCTTCAGCACCGATAGGACACTCTACAAATTCCACAAATGGTTCATTGAACTGTGACAGCGCTGTCTTAAAAATACGCATACTAGAATTAACAATTTCCGGTCCAATCCCGTCTCCCTTTAAAACACCTATTCGATATGACATATGTATCGCCCCTTTTGTCTTTATTCTATCAAAGAATGATGAAGTTGGAATATTTTCTTCATGATGATCCTCCCTCATGTTATTTACGAATCAAGAAGTCTCCTTTATAATCGAGTAGATTTGTTCTGTATGACTACATAGATATGAGGGATTAGATGAAATTAAAGTGGTATAAAGCGATCATTGTTATTTTTACGATGTCTGGGATCTCCATCTCCACTTGGTTTTCAAGAACACCAGAAGTGAGAGATTTGTTGCAAGCAGATACAGGCACAATGGGACTCATTTTACTCGGCCTATCTGTAGGTTCCATCGTCGGGCTGATTCTGTCCAATGTATTCGTTCGCAAAAAAGGCGGCCGAGTGGCGATTGTGGTCAGCGCTTTTTTGATGTTTATTGGATTCTCAACCCTTGCAATCGGCGCCGCCCTCTCTTCTACGCTAATTGTCACTGCTGGCCTTTTTCTTTTTGGTTCAGGCTCAGGCATGTGCAATGTAGCCATGAACTTAGAAGGAACGGAGATTGAGTATCAGATCAAGAGAACGATCCTGCCGATTTTGCATGCTTCTTTCAGTATTGGAACGTTAATTGGTGCAGGTGCCGGAATTCTCTTTATTTATTTAGGTGTGTCTGTCCTCATTCACCTTCACACCATTGCACTCCTTTTCTTTCTCAGTATCCTGATTTGTACACGGTTTATTCCGCACGGGACAGGAAAAGATCAGGATGAGACGCAGACAGAATCAGTTGAGGCTTCTCAAACATCATGGCTGAACAAACGAACGATCTCATTAGCGATGATTGCCTTATGTCTCGCATTTGTAGAAGGTTCTGCAAATGATTGGATTCCACTAGCAATGGTTGATGGCTATCAGGTTTCTCATTCAATGAGTACGGTCATCTATGCATTATTTTTGTGCGGGATGATTAGTGGCAGACTACTGAGCGGACGTTTCATTGATCGCTTTGGCAGGGTGCTATTGCTAAGAATCGCGATTTTATCTGCTGCCGCCGGACTATTCTTGGTGATTTTAAAGATTTCACTCGTCGTGTGTATGATATCTATCTTTTTATGGGGACTTGGCGCGTCCTTAGGCTTCCCGCTGACCATTTCAGCAGCTGGTGATGATAGCCGCTATGCTGTCAAGCGTGTCAGTATCGTCACTTTATCTGGGTATACAGCCTCTCTATCAGGGCCCCCTGTTTTAGGACTGCTCGCCAATCAAGTCGGACTGCTTCATGCGTTTATTTTTGTTCTGTTTGCCACTTGTATTGCGGGAATCTTCACAAAAGCTGTTGCAAAACCGACATCAATACATTCTTTTTGACAAGTGCCAGATCTTTGATCTCGGTACTTTTTTTAAATTTAAAAAATAAAATTGAAACCTTTCATGAAGTGAAACAGTCCTATAGATGTCTTGATGTTTAGCGCTTTTTTAAAGAGGGAAAGTAAAAAAATAAGACTTTTCAAATAACTGAAAACGTGGTAAGATCATGAAAATAAACAGGAAGGGGTGAGAAAAATGAAAAAAAATATGCTGTTAAAATTAGCAGTCTTATTCATAGCACTTGCAAGTTTTCATTTGTTCTCAATGCCTCATTCCGTTCAGGTATACCATCATGCAAAGGTGGTTGCTGATCAAGAATCACATGAAATGAAAATCGTTCAGACAGCAGGCGATGAAAAGAAACAAAAACATGTGAACGCAGTATTTGCGGCATTTACAGCACTGCTAGTCATTGGCAGTATGGCAGCTGGATTTGCACGCATCACTTATACTGATCGATTTGACCGGAAAAAGAAGCATTTACTTGCAGTGTTCTACCAGTCTTCGAATTTCCGAGTAGCTCGTGTTAACCCAACCATTTAAATCAAACAAAAATTGGGAGGTTTTACACGATGTTATTTTTCTTAAGAGTATTCATTCTAGGTCTGTTCTCTGTCACTTCACTTTCTCTTTTCGTTTACCAAGGAATTGAAGTAGTGCATGCCATCACAAGCATGTTTGGCAATCACGAGAGTTAAATTGACCTCATCATAAAAAACCCCCTGCCTTACGCAGGGGGTTTTCATTTTGCTTATTTATTGTCATCTTGGTCAGATGCAGCAGGTGATAAAAGAACTTGAGTTACTTCTCCCTGCTCTTCCTCATCTAAAATAAACGATCCATTGCTATAACGATCATTTGCCCTTAGTGTGGAAATATCGAGCGGGATCGTGGCACCCTTTTCCGTATCAATCTCAAGTGTATCGTGTAGTGAAGCAGCAATCACAGCAACAATTCTGTGAGGGTTTTTCTTTAATTCTCTTAGCATGATCACTCCACGTTTTGCTCTTGATGTCTTATCAAATTCAGAGAGGTTCATCCGCTTCACAGCACCTCTTTGTGTCGTGAGAACAAGCACATTGTTCTTCGGATCAATCATTTGTCCAGAGACCACCTCGTCTCCGTCCTTCAAATTGATGCCTTTCACACCAGCCGCTCTCGGACCGACCACACTCACTTCTTCTTCATCAAACCATAATCCATAGCCATTTTTCGTTGCAATAAACAATTCTTGCTGACCTGTTGTGACATGAACATCTACAAGTTCATCATCACCTTTTAAATTCAAGGCGACAAGCGGTTTTGAATAACGCTGCGCTTTATATTGGAGAAGCTCTGTTTTCTTCACCATACCGCCTTTTGTGAAGAACAGGAGATACGATGATTCATCGAATTCTTTAATTGGGATCGCTTTTTGAATGGATTCATCGCGATCAATCGAAATAATATTCGTAATATGCTGCCCCATGTCTTTCCAGCGTATATCTGGCAGCTGATGAACTGGACAGTAAATATAGCTCCCTTTATTCGTAAAGAGCAGAAGAACATCTGTTGTATTCATTTCAAACTGGTGAATCAGTCGGTCTGTATCCTTCATACCGAAGTCCTTACCGTTTGATGCAGCATAGGAACGCTGGCTTGTCCGTTTGATGTATCCATCCTTTGTGACTGTGACGTACACGTCTTCTGATGCGATCATCACTTCAAGGTTAATCTTAATTTCTTCAATTTTTTCCTCAATGACAGATCGTCTTTCATCAGCATACGTCTTTTTCAACTTCTTCAAGTTGTTCGTAATGACTTTAAACAGCTTTTTCTCATTCGCTAAAATGTCTTCAAGTTCTGCAATTCGCACGTCAAGCTCTCTTGCTTCGTCTCTTAGTTGGGTGATATCTGTATTTGTTAAACGATATAACTGGAGAGAAACGATCGCTTCTGATTGTGCTTCTGTAAAATCATATTTCTCCATCAAATTGTTTTTCGCATCACGCTTATCATTAGACGAACGGATCGTCGCAATGACTTCATCTAAAATGGAAAGAGCTTTAATTAACCCATCTACAATATGATGACGTTCTTTTGCTTTTCGAAGCTCGTATGCTGAGCGGTTCGTCACCACTTCTTTTTGATGAGCAATGTAAGCGTCTAGTACAGTTGTAAGCGTCATTAAAGTCGGTCTTCTGTTATGTATCGCGACCATATTAAAGTTATATGGGATTTGCAGATCAGAATTTTTATATAAGAAATTCAAGACACCATTCGCATCTGCTTCTTTTTTCAGCTCTACAACAATCCGAAGGCCGGTACGATCCGTCTCATCCCGAACTTCTGAAATTCCTTCTACTTTTCTTTCAATGCGGAACTCGTCCATCTTTTTGACAAGATTGGCCTTATTCACTTCATAAGGAATTTCTGTGATCACGATTTGCTGGCGTCCACCACGAATGGTTTCAATCTCCGCTTTTCCGCGAATCATAATCTTTCCTTTTCCTGTTTCATATGCCTTCTTAATACCATCCACACCTTGAATGATCCCGCCTGTTGGGAAATCTGGCCCTTTGATGACTGTCATTAAATCCTCAACCGTACAATGCGGCTGTTCGATTCGCTTAATCACGCCATCAATCACTTCTCCTAGATGGTGCGGCGGAATATCAGTCGCATAACCGGCTGAAATCCCTGTTGAACCGTTCACAAGAAGGTTGGGAAACATCGCTGGTAAGACAACAGGCTCTTTGCTTGTATCATCAAAGTTCGCGACAAATTCGACTGTCTCCTTGTCGAGGTCCTTTAAAAGCTCTGATGCAATGGCAGAAAGCCTTGCTTCAGTATAACGCATGGCAGCAGGAGGATCTCCGTCGATACTCCCGTTATTTCCATGCATCTCAATCAGCACATTTCGCACTTTCCAATCCTGGCTCATTCTCACCATTGCTTCATAAACAGATGAATCACCATGCGGATGATAGTTACCAATGACGTTACCGACTGTTTTGGCAGCTTTACGGAAGTTTTTATCTTGTGTATTTCCTTCTGCATACATCGCATATAAAATTCTTCGTTGTACAGGCTTTAATCCATCACGTGCATCTGGAAGTGCACGATCTTGGATAATATATTTACTATAGCGACCAAAACGGTCCCCAATCACTTCTTCTAACGGTAAATCATGAAATCGTTCTTGTTGTGCCATGTTTAAACCTCCTCAGCTAGCGACAAGTTTTCATTTTCAAGAATGTTGCTTTCCTCATCAAGTCCAAAGGCGACATTCTTTTCAATCCATTTACGGCGTGGTTCTACTTTGTCACCCATCAGTGTCGTGACGCGGCGTTCCACCCGTGCAGCATCATCGATCTTCACCCTGACAAGCGTTCTCGACTCTGGATTCATTGTCGTTTCCCATAGCTGGTCGGCATTCATTTCACCTAAACCTTTATAGCGCTGAATCGTATATCCTTTTCCAACTTTCTTTAGTACGTCATCCATTTCTTCATCAGACCAAGCATATTCAATGACTTCTTTCTTCCCTGAGCCTTTGCTAACTTTATATAAAGGCGGAAGGGCAATGAATACTTTGCCATGCTCAATCAGCGGCTTCATATAGCGGTAGAAGAATGTAAGCAATAGAACCTGAATATGCGCGCCATCTGTATCAGCATCTGTCATAATGACAATTTTGTCATAATTGATGTCTTCTACATTAAAATCGACACCAACCCCGCCGCCAACAGCATGGATAATGGTGTTGATTTCTTCGTTTTTGAAAATGTCCGCAAGCTTTGCTTTCTCTGTATTAATGACCTTCCCTCGAAGCGGCAGCACCGCTTGGAATTTCCGATCACGTCCTTGCTTAGCTGATCCACCTGCTGAGTCACCCTCTACTAGATACAGTTCGTTTCTTGCCGGGTTTCTAGATTGAGCAGGTGTTAATTTTCCGCTGAGTGTTGCTTCAGATTTTTTCCGTTTCTTGCCGCTCCTTGCTTCTTCTCTTGCTTTTCTAGCCGCTTCTCTTGCCTGCTGCGCTTTAATCGCTTTTTTCACAAGCAGTGTCGCCGTTTCGCGGTTTTCTTCAAGAAAATAAGCCAATTTTTCAGAAATCACGGCATCAACAGCTGACCTTGCCTCACTCGTTCCAAGCTTTCCTTTTGTTTGCCCTTCAAATTGAAGAAGTTCTTCAGGAATTCTCACAGAAATAACAGCTGACAGGCCTTCACGAATATCCGTACCTTCTAAATTTTTGTCTTTTTCTTTTAAAAGGGTCACTTTGCGTGCATATTCATTAAAGGCTCTCGTCATGGCCGTTTTTGCACCAGACTCATGCGTACCGCCATCTTTGGTTCTTACGTTATTGACGAACGACAAAATATTTTCTGAATATCCGTCGTTAAATTGAAAGGCAAAATCGACTTCAATGGACTGATGTTCGCCTTCAAACGAAACGACTTCACTAAGTACATCCTTTTCCTCGTTTAAATAAGCAACGAACGCTTCAATACCTGTCTCATAATAAAAGGTTTCCTGCACATCATGGCGCTCATCAATCAGCTCTATTTTTAGCCCTTTTAATAAAAAGGCTGATTCTCTTAAACGCTCTGATAATATATCAAAATTATAGGTGGTGACACTGAACATCGTTGGATCTGGCTTAAAATGAATCAGTGTACCGGTCTTTTTCGTTTTCCCGATTTTTTCAAGTGATGTGACTGGCTTTCCGCCATGTTCAAAGCGCTGGTGATAAATAAATCCATCGCGTTCTATCGTCACGGTGAGCCACTCTGAAAGTGCGTTCACAACGGACGCCCCAACCCCGTGAAGTCCACCACTTGTTTTATAACCACCTTGACCAAATTTTCCGCCTGCGTGCAGGACAGTTAAAATGATCTCAGGTGTCGGTTTTCCAAGCTTATGCATACCAGTAGGCATTCCGCGCCCTTTATCTTGGACGGAAATGCTGTTATCTTTATGTATTTTGACAATGATATGATCTCCATGGCCAGCGAGCACTTCATCGACAGAGTTGTCTACAATCTCATAGACAAGGTGATGAAGACCGCGGGAATCCGTCGATCCAATATACATCCCTGGACGTTTACGGACCGCTTCAAGCCCCTCTAGCACCTGAATAGAATCATCGTTATAATCTACTTGCTGCTTTTTAACCAAATGCTTAATCCCCTTTCACTAACAAACATAACCGGCTAATCATCAATGATCTCTCTAGATTTTAATGATGATCATGCTGCTCATTACTGTCCACTTTAATAAGCTGCATCATCACCATGCATGTGTGATTCAGCGATACATGCTCTTTTGCACGGTTATGAATCATGTTCTACATTTTGCAATCAGAACTAGAAGTCCATTATAAACAAGACTGTTTCATAAGCCAAATGCAATCATATGATGGTTTTAGCAAAACAGAACAAATGTTCTATATTTATCTTATCGCTCTTTTTCTCGATATGCAAGGTCACCGATAGGTCCCTGTCGCCTTATTTTATCGCTTTCTTCTAGAATCGCAAATATATTTCTGCAACAAAAAAGCAAAAATCCTTGAAAAACCAAGGATTTTTGACGATTTAATGAGTTTTTGTCATCGCATGAGCCACTTTGATACATAAATCCATGATGGCGACCTTGCCATTTTCCTCAATCAGCCTTTTTGCCTCTTCATGATATACGCCTTGCTGCGCCCAAAAAACAGGTGCGTCTATTTCAAGAAATTCTTTCGCCACCTCAGGCAAAAACTCAGAACGTCTAAAGACATTGACGATATCAACAGGCCCTTCTATGTCTTTTAAAGAGTCGACCGCTTTTACCCCAAGTGCTTCATCAATCGTTGGATTGACAGGAATGATGTCATAACCGGCATCTTGCATGGCTTTTGAAACCATATAGGACGTTCGGTGCGGCTGATCTGACAAACCAACAACCGCAATTCGCTTACTGCTTTTTAATATACGCCCAATTTCTTGTTTTGAAGGATGATTCATCCAGACACTCCTTTTCTTCTATTTTAGCGAATTTCTTGTTAAAAACAAAGCTGAATTCATCGGCCATCGTTTTTTTCAAAAAAAGATCGCCATGTTTTTCATAAGATCATGTTAAAATGTAAGACAAGAGGGAGAATATAAAGGAGTTATGCAGATGTTAATTGCTTTGATGTTTATTTTGGCTTATCTTCTCGGCAGTATTCCATCAGGTCTCATTGTCGGGAAAGCTGCAAAGGGAATCGATATCCGTGAACATGGCAGCGGGAACCTAGGTGCGACGAATGCATTCCGTACGCTAGGTGTGAAAGCAGGGTCCATCGTTATCACTGCTGATATTTTAAAAGGGACTCTTGCTTCGGCTTTACCGTTTTTCATGCAACTGGACATTCATCCCTTATTAGCAGGAGTTGCTGCTGTTATCGGTCACAGCTTTCCTGTCTTTGCAAAATTTAAAGGGGGAAAAGCGGTCGCTACATCAGGCGGCGTGCTGTTATTTTATGCCCCGTTCTTATTTATCACGATGATCGCTGCTTTTTTCTTATTTTTATACATTAGTAAATATGTTTCATTATCATCTATGCTGACTGGGATCTACACATTCATTTACAGCATATTCACCCAAGACGTATTTTTAATTATTGTTGTTGCTGTTCTTGCTGGCTTTGTGATCTTCAGACACATCGCCAACCTCAAACGAATTCTCAACAAAACTGAACCGAAAATCAAATGGCTTTAGCCGTTTCATCAATTTAAATATGTGGTAAAAGTAAAGAAAAGCTGTTTTTGCATCCTGCATTTAAAAACAGCATGACTTCAAAAAGGGGCGATCACATTGAAATTAACGATAAAAGATGATGCACTCAATTGGTACAAGAATGAACTGGATTTAGAAAAAGGTGATCATGTTCGCTTTTTTGTCAGATATGGCGGGTGCAGTAATGTACAAAAAGGCTTTTCTCTCGGCGTCGCAAAAGATGAACCTCAAAATGCCGGCGCAACCGCTGAAGTAGAAGGCATTACTTTCTTCGTGGAAGAAAGTGATATTTGGTATTTTGACAACCATGATCTGCATATTGATTATAACGAGTCCGTGAAAGAACCAGAATTTCATTATGAATAAACAAAAAAGATACCTCATCCCTCGGGTATCTTTTTTGTTTATCACTCAATATAAAGTCCATACTCCTGAATGTTTCCTAACGACCGCTCTTTTTGTAAAATCCGTTTTTGCGAATCACCGATGAGATCAAAATGAGGAAAACCTTCGCGAACATGGATCCATTCTTTCTTTAATCCATGCTTTTGTCCCCAAGCGATTAATTGCTCCATATCCTGACAGGCTGCCTTTGTGACTGTATTCGCATGCGGAAAACGGTCATCAAGCCAATAGTGTGTCAAAAAAGCCACATTCCCTTGCCGAACAGCTGATTTCCAAGCATGTAGATCCTTTCTTTTAATTCCAAATGCCATGGATCAAACCTGCTTCTTGGACTGTTCGTAAACGCTGTGCCATGCAGGGAAAGCTTTTCTAAATTGAATCGGTCTAAAGGTTTCTTTGTCCACACAAATATGTGAGGTGGTCCCTGTAATAGCCGTTTGTCCATCAGGTTTTTGTATTTCATAGCCATACACTGTTTTCACGCCGTTATATTCTTCTATCCATGTGTGAACTGTAGCCGTTTCACCGTACAGTAGTGGTTTCTTATATTGAACCTGAAGATCGACAACAGGTGCAAGGACACCGTCTGCCTCTAACTGGGCATAGGAAAAGCCTAATTCTTTAATTAACGCTGTTCTGCCGACTTCCATCCAGATTAAATAGTTGGCATGATACACAATACCCATTTGATCTGTTTCTGCATAACGGACTTCTATTTCTTTTTTAGATACATACACGTTTTCATCGCTCTCCTATCAAAACCTAACGTCTCTGACATTTTACCACATTCCAAATGGTTCTTCTAAAAAGAGGCAATAAAATAAACCAGGAATCCCTGGTTTATTCAGTGTAACCGCTCTTTCTTGCTGCTTCCTCGTCCTTTATTTCAGAACGCATTGCGTCAATACTTGTTCTACGGTTTTCATTTTTTTGCTTGATCATCTGCTTTTCTTCCTCTGTTGAAAGACCCATTGCTGCTTCAGATTCATCAATATTTTCAAGTGTGTTTTCGATCATATCCTGCAGCTTCTCAACATTGTCAGAACGATCATCTGGATTGGATTGATATGACTTGTCATTCATCATGCTTCCCTCCTATTATTCGCCCTTCGTCTGTATCACATCAGGCTGTTCATTCGATTTATTATGCATCTTTTTGCCTTTATTTCGTTTGTATGCTACAGGTTTTGTCCCTAAATGGTCTGGTGTAAACTGCGCTTGTTTATCATGCTCTCTACCCATCATTCATCCCTCCCTCTTCTTTAGGATGAACGAAAAAGGTCAAAACATAACTTATTTCTGTCTAAATCGCTCTTCCAACTTTTCTTCAAGCTGGTTTAAAAATTCCTCATTGCTTAATAATTCTTTTTTATTTTCAAGCACAAGTTCTTCAAATGTACGGCGCTTTCTTCTTCTCATGTCTATCACCACCTCCACTCTGTTCATACCATTTTCGCCAAAACATTTAGAAAATAAGCAAAAAAGAGCTGAATCATTATAGATCCAGCTCTTTTTCAATTTCTTTTTTTGTGAGCATTTGATGCTTTACAGTCAGGATACGCCCTTTTTCATCTAGTATGTATGTCGTCGGATAGGAAAGTACCTGATATCTCGCTTGAATACCTTTTTGATCTAATAAAACAGGAAAACTGACCTTAAGTTCATCAATAAAAGAGGCGACGTGATCCACACTCTTTTCAGTGTTCGTCAAATTCACCGCTAGTACCTCAACTTGCTCATTTTCACTTCTAATTGCGTCTAGATCTGGCATTTCTGTTCGGCAAGGCTTACACCATGTCGCCCAAAAATTGAGGAGTACTTTTTTCCCTCGATAATCAGATAACGATGCCGTTTTGCCATCAAGGGTTTTGAGCTCAAAATCAGGGGCTTTGTCCCCTATTTCAAGGCCGATGGCAGGTTCTTTTGGTCCGAATACATTCCATGCAAGTAAACCAATCAACACAAGTAAAACAGCGCTTGCCATTCCTTTTTTCCACATGATTGATCCTCCACTATGTTAAAAAAGAAGAGAAAGCTGTCTAAGCGCCTTCTCTTCTTTGCTTTATTAGTTGCTTGCCAATTTTTCACGCAATACCATTTGAAGGATACCACCATGACGGTAGTAGTCAATTTCGACTTCACTGTCAAAGCGAACAATTACTTCAAATGTTTTCTCGTTGCCATCTGTATCAATTGCTTTTACAGTGACAAGATCACGCGGACGAACTGTTTCATCAACATCTACTTCGAATGTTTCTGTTCCTGTTAGTCCATAAGTTTCTGCACTTTCTCCATCTTTAAACTGTAAAGGAAGTACACCCATGAAGACAAGGTTACTTCTGTGGATACGCTCAAAGCTTTCCGCTAGAACGAATTTAATTCCAAGAAGATTTGTTCCTTTTGCAGCCCAGTCACGAGAAGAACCCATTCCGTAATCTTTACCTGCTAAGATCGCAAGACCAGTTCCATCTTCTTTATAACGCATGCATGCATCATAAATCGATGTCACTTCACCAGTTGGCCAGTACGTTGTATACCCGCCTTCTGTTCCTGGTGCGATTTGGTTCTTAATGCGGATGTTTGCAAAAGTACCTCTCATCATAACATGGTGGTTACCACGGCGAGATCCGTATGAGTTAAAGTCTCTAGGCGATACGCCTCTTTCTTGCAAGTATTTACCTGCAGGTGTGTCTTTACCAATCGCTCCAGCAGGAGAAATATGGTCTGTTGTGACAGAATCACCGAACTTCGCCACTACGCGCAATCCTTTAAGTGGTTCAACTTTACCAGGTTCAACTGATAAGTTTTCAAAAAATGGCGGGTTATCAATGTATGTGGAATTTTCATCCCATTTATACAATGCATCATCCGTCGTTTTAATTTCATTCCAGCGGTCATTGTTGTCAAAAACAGTTTCATACTCTGAACGGAATAGCTCAGGTGTGACAGTGCTTTTCACGACGCTGTTGATTTCATCCATTGATGGCCAAATGTCATTGAAATAAACGTTCTCGCCATTTTTATCGACACCGATCGGATCTTTTGTTAAATCAATATTCACCGTACCAGCAAGTGCATAAGCCACAACTAATGGTGGAGATGCAAGGTAGTTTCCTTTTACAAGCGGGTGGATACGACCTTCGAAGTTACGGTTACCTGATAAAACAGAAGTGATCAGCAGATCATTTTCAGAGACAGCATCTTCAATTTCTTTTTCAAGCGGTCCGGAGTTTCCGATACATGTTGTACAGCCATACCCAACAATGTTAAATCCGAGGTCTCTTAAATATGGAAGAAGTCCCGAATTCACAAGGTACCCTGTTACAACTTTAGAACCCGGTGCTAGTGACGTTTTCACGTAATTTGGCACCTTCATACCGAGCTCACTTGCTTTTTTCGCAACAAGACCTGCTCCGATTAAGACGTATGGGTTCGATGTATTCGTACAGCTCGTAATCGCTGCAATCGCAATCGCACCTGTCTTCATCACAGCCTTTTCACCATTTGCTAGATCAAATTCGATTTGTTTATCCAGCTCTGATTTTTCTAAGCCAAAACCTTGGTTACCAGCTGGGCTTTCGATGTGTTTATGGAACGTCTCTTTCATTTGAGAAAGTGGAATCAAATCTTGTGGACGTTTAGGACCAGATAAGTTTGATTCAATTTGAGAAAGATCAATTTCCACAACATCAGTAAAGATTGGCTCCTCTGCATCTGGCGTATAGAATAAGCCATTTGCGCGAGAATATTCTTCAACGATATTAATTTGCTCTTCATCACGTCCAGTAAGGCGAAGGTAAGCTAGCGCTTCTTCATCTACTGGGAAGAATCCGCAAGTTGCACCGTATTCTGGCGCCATGTTCGCAATTGTTGCACGATCTGCTAACGGCAATTGTGCAACACCAGGTCCGAAGAACTCGACGAACTTGTTCACTACGCCTTTTTCACGAAGAACTTGTGTCACTTTTAAGGCAAGGTCAGTTGCAGTCGTTCCGTTTGGAAGCTCTCCAACTAATTTAGCACCAATGACTTCTGGTACTGGGAAGTATGAAGGCTGACCGAGCATTCCAGCTTCTGCTTCGATACCGCCAACGCCCCATCCAAGTACACCGATACCGTTAATCATTGTTGTATGTGAGTCAGTACCAACTAATGTATCTGGGTAAGTGATGATCTCGCCATCTTCTTCGATTGCATGAACAACACTTGCAAGATACTCTAAGTTCACTTGGTGAACGATCCCTGTTGCAGGCGGAACAGCTTGATAATTGTTAAACGCTTTCTTTGCCCAGCTAAGGAAATTATAACGCTCTGCGTTACGTTCGAATTCTAAATCCATGTTAATGTTTAATGCATCTTCAGTTCCAGCTTTATCGACTTGTACAGAGTGGTCAATGACTAGGTCAACTGGAATTTCAGGGTTGATTTTATCTGGGTCTCCGCCCACATCTGCCATTGCTTTTCTTAAAGAAGCAAGGTCAACGACAGCTGGCACACCCGTGAAGTCTTGTAAAATAACACGAGAAGGTTTAAATGGAACATCAATTTCTTTTACCTCGGCAGTTCCCCATTTTGCCAAGTTTTCAACGTGTTCCTTCTTGATCACTCTACCGTCTACTTGGCGAAGCACTGATTCTAACAGTACCTTAATGGAATAAGGCAATTTAGAAACATTTCCGATTCCTTGTTTCTCGAGTGCTTCTAACGAATAATAGTGATACGTTTTCCCATTTGTCGAAAACGTTTTTCTAGATTGAAAAGCGTCTTGTTTAGCGACTTGCTGCTGTTTCGACATGTCCAAAATCCCCCTTTTGATGATCAAGATCAATTTCAATTCTCAGAAAAATCGTCGTATTTCACCACAATTTTCTCACAATTTCATCTTAAAACAAATTCATACATAAGTAAATAACAATGCTTTTATTAAATTCAATAAGTTTAGCTTATCACAAGGAAATGATTACTCCTCATAAACTGAGCAGCACGGGTTCATACTAATGCTGAGGTGATAGAACATGACAAAAAGAAAAGCAAATCATGTCATTGACGGCATGAACGCAGCCAAAAGCCAAGGAAATGGTGCAGGCTATATAGAAAATGATCAGCTCGTTTTAACAGAAGAACAAAAGCAAAACAATAAAAAGCGTAAAAAAAACCAATAAGAAAGGAGTGAGAAATGATGACGAACAAGAACACTGGGAAAGACATACGTCAAAACTCTCCTAAAGAGCATCAAGGCGGGCAGCCTGAGCCACTATCAGGCAGTAAAAAAGTGAAAAACCGCAACCATACAAGACAAAAGCACAATTCACATCATGATATGTAAACATTTTCTCTTAAGCCCGTGACCAAACGGGATGTTTTAGGTCTTTCACACATTTCAGCTTTCATCATATGATTTATTATGAGATGTGATGGAGGAGTGTTTATGGAGAATGAAAAGCAAGTGAATTCCTCTGATTTTCTTGAAATAGATGATTGGCTGAGTGTATTAATGGATGATCCTTTTGCATGGTATGACGAACAACTCCCAATAGATCTTTACGAAACAAGCCGTGATTATATTATTGAGATCGACCTCTCCACCCTATCGATCACTGATTTAAAACTGACCTTTTCCGGATGTGAGCTCATCCTCGCTTATTTGATTGATGAAAGAGAACAGCCGATTGAAAAAAGTGTCATGCTCCCTTTTTATTTGAATGACAAAGACATTGATACAGATTACGAAAACAGAATCATATCAATAAAAATCAAAAAGGAAGCCCATCGTCAAGACGGAGCATTTTCCTTTCAAATGCCGCACTTCAAACATTAAGAGCCCACCTGTATACAGGTGGGCTCTCTTCCGTTCGTTTCAAGTCAATACCTTGTGCGAACCACCATGGCCAAATAGTAGAGTCGCTATACAATAATGTATTCCTTTTCTACTAAATGGTTTGGGTCATTCTAGTAAATGGGCGTCTCTTTATCAAAAAAGGCATTTATAGAGAAAAAAACACATAGATTTTTGTTATTTTCTTCTACCTTCTCTTCATGTAAAATAGAATAGAGAGAAGGGATATAGGGAGTGAGAACATGTTAAGCGGCTGGTTTTTGTGGTTCATTTTATTTTGGGGTACAGTGATGATTGGATTACTAGCAATCGGTGGCTTTTTTATGTTTCGCAAGTTTTTAAAACGATTGCCGAAAGAAGACGGGAAATCAGAGCTTGATTGGCAGGATGAATATATTCAAAAGAGCCTGCACCTATGGCGCGATGAAGACAAACAGCTATTAAATGAGCTAGTATTACCGGTTCCAGAGTTGTTTAGAGATGTCGCCAAAGAAAAAATCGCCGGTAAAATTGGCGAACTGGCACTAAAAGAACAAGCGGCCAGCATTAATTTAGACTTAATCATTCGCGGCTATATTATCGCTACACCGAAGCGGGATCATAAATTTCTACTAAAGCGCCTTCAAGAAAAAAAGATCGACCATTCACCATATGAATCTTTATTAAAATAACCTCCTTTTTAAAAAGGAGGTTTAATTTATTTGGGCCTGCTGCAGATCTAATTGTTTAGACATCTTTCTAAACGACAAATACATCGCAACCCGCCATGGGACAATCATGCCAAAGGCTAGAATCCAAAACATCCCGCTGAGCGCACCATAATCAATGGAAGAGCTTAAAATCGTCTTCATTCCGATACGAAGGACAAGAAGGCCAATGAGAATAAACACAAATGCTTTTGAACGTTTCAAATAGATTTCATTGCCTCTAATTTCAAATTTCGATGTTTTAATTAAAAAGATAGAGAAAAACATCCCTACAGTAATCGCCTCTAAAAATTCAGCTCCAGTTACTTGAAACATTGGCACAAAAAACATCAGTGCACCAGTGCTCATAAAGATAGGAGGTAATATAATTTTTTTCGCGGTTGCAGGTTTTGCAGATGATTTAATGCGAATAAACATGACGGCTACCGCCATACATACCGCCACTATAGAAGAAATTATGATCATCATATCAAATCATTCCTTTATTCTTTAAGGTCAGTCTATGTATAATATACTCCAATTGACGAAAAAAAACCATTCGCCGCGACTGTAGAAAACGATTTCAAAAACCCGTAAATCCTCCAAATAATGATGAGAACATAATAATGATCCATGTCAGAAGATCAAAGAACAGCAAGATCCCTACTACGATCATAATAATCCCGCCAGTTTTCATGATGAGCTGCTGACGCTTTCTGATCCAAGCCATTTTTGTGATGAAAAAGGAAAGAACAAAAAACGGGATAGCAAAACCTAATACATACGCAATCATGTAGGTCACAGCGGACTCTGGCTTGTTGCTGGCAAGTGTGATGACAGCTGATAAAATCGGGCCGGTACATGGTGTCCAACCAGCAGCAAAACCCATTCCGATGAGAATCGATCCAAAAAAACCGGCTGGACGATTTTTAAACTGCAACCTCTTTTCTCCCATTAAAAAAGAAGGCTGAAATACACCAAGAATCATAAAGCCAAAGAAAATAATGAGAATAGCACCAATTTGACGAATCGCATCTTGATATTCAATGAAAAACTTCCCAACAAACGATGTCCCAAATCCAATGGCAATAAAAATGAGAGAGAACCCAATTAAAAAGAATAATGTATGAAGAAGACTTCTTCTTCTCAGCATCACCTTCTCAGATTTCACTTCATCTATACTAACGCCCGTAATATAGGATAAAAAGGCTGGATAAAGTGGCAGACAGCACGGTGAGATAAAAGATAGAAACCCTGCTCCAAAAGCTAAAAAGTAATTCAAATCTGACAAAAGAACACCCCCTTCTTACAATATACAATAAGAGATGACAAATTCATTTCATTTTTTTTACATCATCTCAATAAAGATGGTCTAATCTCTTAAAACCTTATATAATTTAATTTGACATCAAGATACCAAACCCTTTAAATTTGAAAATAAACCTTAAAATGGATATAATAGAATCGATTCTTTTTATCAAGATTTGCATGAAAGGAACATGACTTTGGTAAAAACATCATTATTAACTCAAATTGAAGAAAAAAGAGAAGAGCTGATGAAAGTTGTCTTGCATAATGGGATGACATCAACAGTGACCATCGAACATAGCCAGCAGCTAGATCATCTCCTCTTACAATATCAACGACACTTACACTCAAACTCAGCCAACTAATGATATCTCAAGATAGAAACAAATGCCGCACGATTTTAGAAAAGTTGATATGTGTGACAATAAAAGAAACGAAAACCTCTGCTCACAGGGGTTTTTTGTTTTGTCTTTAACGGACGGTTCACGGCAAAATAAAAACCACTTTCCCTGCTTTATTCATGCAAGTACAGTGGTTTTATGCGTCTGATGAAGGTGACTTCAATAAAGAAAGGACAACGCTTGTCCAATCTTTAGGGACCATGTTCCATCTATGATCATAATAACGTACGTATTATTTCGCTTGGTTGTTCATGGCTTTCATCATTTGATTGATTTTCTTTTGGGACGGTTTCATGCCCATTTGCATCATCATCATTCGAAGCATTTGTTCATTAATTGGTGGATTCTTTTTCAAGTAGCTCATCATATACTTACGAGCAATAAAGAATCCGAGTGCAACTCCTGCAAGCAGTGCAACAACGCCTACAAGGATGACAACCCATAAATCCATAATTCTTCCTCCTTCATGTTGTCTCGTATAAAGTGTACTAAACAAAAGGCTATTATACAACATTTCACGTTCAATTTTATTTTTTTAAACAAAATTCCTCACTTTTACCGGATTGAGCCACCCGTGCTTCTTTGATCCAAAGTCCATAGCCAGGAAACAAGGACTAATTTTTCTGAGTACTTCAAAAAACACCGCTTCTGCCTCATAACTGCCTGTGGCAGACATTTGAATGTAACGGTCTTTTATAATGAATGCGGCTGTGCCTTTTCCATCTGGCAGCGATGCACTGTATATTGAGCCTATTTGTGTATAGTGAATGTTGGTTAAATTGTTCATTAAACGCTGGTGCATATGAAAAGCAGGGATTCGTTTCGTTACATAATCCACTTGCTTAACAAGCATGACTAATTCGTCATCACTGCGGTTCGTCCAGTGTAACGATTCAAACAAATGAAACAAAATAGATTCTCTACCAAAATAATGATGAGCAAACTCATCCTCAATCCAATAAATATAATAATGGCGTTCCATGTCTATCCCTTCCTTTCACATTTCGTCAATCTCGCTTATTGCTTGTATTATACAAAAATGTGAAAGAAAGAATTGTCTATATATGAAGCAAGAAGAAACTAGTTTTGTCAAAAAAACAAGAAAAAAGAAAAAAGTTTGCAGAGCATAGTGAAAAGCTCTGCAAACCGACTGCAAAAAAGCATGATGCTTGGAGACTGATTATTTATTCAGCTTTGCTTTTACGCGGCTCACCACGTTGCTGACAGTGAAACCGTATTTTTCAATAATGGTTTCGCCTGGTGCAGAAGCGCCAAATTTATCAATCGCAATCACATCGCCATCAAGGCCAGTGTAACGTTCCCAGCCAAGTGAAGCACCCATTTCGATTGCAACACGTGCTCTCACTGCTTTAGGAAGAACGGACTCTTTGTATTCGTCTGACTGCTCATCAAAGCGATCCCATGCAGGTAAGCTCACGACAGAAACGCGAATGCCTTCTTTTTCAAGTGCTTTTTGTGCTTCAATGGCTAAACCTACTTCAGATCCTGAAGCAAGTAGAAGAGCTTCTGGCTGTGCATCAGCTGCTTCAACGACGACATATCCACCTTTTTCTACGCCTTCATACGCCTTCTCTGGTGCTTGATCAATCGTTGGAAGGTTTTGACGAGTAAGAACAAGCGCTGTCGGTTTATTCGTTGAAGATACAGCAATTTTCCATGCTGCAGCTGTTTCATTTCCATCAGCTGGACGAATAACAGAAAGGTTAGGCATCGCACGTAATGAAGCGAGCTGTTCAACTGGCTCATGCGTTGGTCCATCTTCCCCAACCGCAATGCTGTCATGCGTAAATACATAAGTGACAGGAAGTCCCATTAATGCAGCAAGACGAATGGCAGGTCTTAAGTAGTCTGAGAAAACAAAGAATGTTCCACCGAATACACGAAGTCCGCCGTGAAGTGCCATACCGTTTAATGCTGCACCCATTGCGAATTCTCTCACACCAAACCAAATGTTTCTGCCAGCATAATTCTCTCTACCAAAGTCATTTGTATCTTTGATTGTTGTTTTATTTGATCCAGCAAGGTCAGCAGACCCACCAATAAAGAATGGTACTTGCTTTGCAATGCCATTTAATACTTCTCCAGAAGAAGCACGAGAGGCAAGGCTTGAACCTGCTTCATAAACAGGAACTTCTTGATCCCAATTCTCAGGAAGTTTTCCTTCAATCGCGAGCTTCAGCTGAGCTGCCAGTTCTGGATATTCTTTTTCATATTGCTCAAACAGTTCATTCCACGCTGATTCTTTTTTCTGTCCAGCGTCTTTAACAGCTGTTTTGAAATGATCGTACACTTCAGAAGGTACATGGAAATCTTCTTCAAACGTCCAAGAATAAGCTTCCTTCGTTAGCTTCGCTTCCTCACTGCCAAGCGGTGCACCGTGCACCCCAGACGTTCCCGCACGGTTTGGAGAACCGAAACCGATTGTCGTCTTCACTTCAATAAGTGTAGGTTTGTCTGTACTTTGTTTGGCTTTTTCAATGGCAGCCGTCACTTCTTCAATGTTATTGCCGTCTTTTACATAAAGAACTTCCCAATTCATCGCTTCAAAACGATTCTTCACATTTTCAGAGAAAGAACGATCAAGGTCGCCATCTAAAGAAATGTCGTTTGAATCATAAAGAACAATTAAACGGCCTAAGCCTAAATGACCAGCAAGTGAAGCAGCTTCAGAGGAAATGCCCTCCATTAAGTCTCCATCTCCGCAAATGCTGTATGTATAGTGATCCACAACATTAAAATTGTCTTTGTTATACGTTTCTGCAAGATGTCTTTCTGCAAGTGCCATTCCAACAGCCATTGCAATCCCTTGTCCTAAAGGACCTGTTGTCGCATCTACGCCCTCTGTATGTCCAAACTCAGGATGTCCAGGTGTTTTGCTTCCCCATTGGCGGAATTGTTTTAAATCTTCGATGCTCAGATTGTATCCGCTTAAATGAAGCATGCTATATAAAAGCATAGAGCCATGTCCCGCAGATAACACAAAACGGTCTCTGTTAAACCAATTTGGATTTTGCGGACTTACGTTTAAGTGATTCGTCCATAAAGCGTATGCCATTGGTGCAGCGCCCATCGGCATTCCAGGGTGACCGGAATTCGCTTTTTCAATTGCGTCTATGGAGAGAGTACGTATTGTTGCAATAGATTTCAATTCAATCGTTTCCATATAAATCCCCTTCCGTATCTTGTGTACACCATTATCATAAATCTACTGTCCTTTTTTCACAACTATTTCACGCCGAAAAAGAAGGATTTTGTCACATTTAGTTTATCGATCACCTAAAAACTTATGCAAATATGAAAAAAGATGAGAATATTCCTCCCATCTTTTCAAAAATAAAGAAATGATGACCTTTAATGAAGATTCTGGTCTCTTTCTCTTTTTAATTTTTCTGGTGTGACATCGTTTCCTTCTGGATCGACGATTTTCACGGTTTTGAGTGTATTTTTCATAGAAGAACGAAAAGCCTTTAAATATTCCTCTCTTAATTGCTTCTGTTCTGTTTTCTCAGCGTCCGACAAACCGGCCTCTTTCGACTTTTTTGAAAGCTCATTGATTCTTGCAAGCTGTTCTTTAGAAATCATGACAAACTCCTTTAAAACATTTTCTCTACATACTACTAAATATCAGTCATTTTTACAACAAATCACGCTTTAAGTCGCAAGCCCTTTTTCATATTCTTGGTACCTTCTATGGACGGTTGCTTTTGAAATGTCAAAACCAAGTGCCTGCAATGTCACTGCAATTTCAGCAAATGTCATGTTGTTTTTTCTTAATCGAACAATTTCAGAAATTGGTACTTCAATACGTTCGCGGCCAGGCGCCTGTTCTTGGTGTTTTAAATTCAGTTCGGGTTGATACCCTCGCTCAACAGCTTTTTTCATCCCACGCTTAATTTTCAAATTATGAATTTTCCGCTGATACTCTTCTACAACGCCTACAATTTCAATGACCATCTCGTCTGCTTCTGAAAGCTCAAGCTCTCCTCTATGAAATACGCTGTACACCTTGACTTTTTCTTTAAACAGACAATGGAGAAGAGCGATTTTCGCCTGCCCTCTTCCAAGGCGTGTCTCATCTTGAATGAGAACAGCATCGATTTCTTCCTCTTTCAGCGCAGCCAGCATGTCAAAAACACCGTCACGATCAAGATCGTATCCACTCGCTTTTTCTTTAATCACTTTGACTACATTCATCTTGTGCGCTGCGGCTAAAGCAAGCAGTTCTTCTTCTTGTCTTTTAAGCGAGGTTTCTTGCTCTTCTTTGGCAGTACTTACTCTCGCATAAATGATTGCATTCATGTCTTCAATCGACCTTTCTACTGTACTGTTGCAAGTTGATATACGACTGGATGCTCTTTTTTAACTGGAATGACAAGGATATCTCCAGGCTGGATGTCAGTTGAAGCGAGATCATTGTGTTCAGTTACCCAGTCAATAAAAGCATTTTTATCGATTGATTTACTGTCGTTTACTTGGTCAGCTAATCCCCAAAGAGTATCACCTGATTGAACCTCTATTTTAACATATTGATTTGGATCATTATGGCTAGTGACTGCAATAAGTGAGAGAAATATGCCAACGATGAATGAGAATAGCCCAATAAAAATAATAGATTCCTTTAACCTCATAATGTCATCTCTCCTAATAGAATGTGTGTTCGTTCTTTCTGTCACTCATTATAAATACGAACAAACGTTTCTGTCAAACGTTTTTTTCGAACCTATGTTTGTACTGTTAGGAAAAACATGCTATAATTTCTTTAAAATTGACGTTTTGAGGTGCAAAAGATGACGAAGCTATCAAAAAGACAACTCGATATCCTGAAATTCATAAAAGAAGAAGTAAAAAGCAAGGGTTATCCCCCATCCGTTCGTGAAATTGGCGAAGCTGTCGGTCTAGCATCAAGTTCAACTGTCCATGGACATTTAGCTAGACTAGAAACGAAAGGTTTAATTAGAAGAGACCCAACAAAACCTAGAGCGATCGAAGTACTAGATGAAGAGGAAATGAATATTCCAAAGAGCGCTGTAATGAATGTTCCAGTCATCGGAAAAGTCACAGCAGGCTTGCCTATCACGGCTGTTGAGAATGTAGAAGAATATTTCCCACTTCCAGAAACTTTTGCAGCGCCAGATGAACAAGTATTTATGCTTGAAATTATGGGAGAAAGTATGATTGATGCAGGTATTTTGGACAAAGACTACGTCATTGTGCGTCAGCAAAGCACTGCCAACAATGGAGATATCGTGGTGGCTATGACAGAAGAAGATGAAGCAACAGTGAAACGTTTTTATAAGGAAGATACACACTTTAGATTACAGCCCGAGAATCCATCAATGGAACCGATTATTTTACAGAATGTGAGTATACTAGGTAAAGTGATTGGCGTATTTAGAAATATTCATTAAAAAAAGCCGGTATTTCATCAACTGCTGATGAGAGCCGGCTTTGTCTTTTATGAACAAGAATATGCAAGAATACTGGAGCTTGGGAACGAGCCGAATGTAAAGTTCGGCCATATGAAACCTGTTGTACGGCCAAAAGGCTGCGACGAAAGAACATACATGAGAAATACTTGACCGTTTCTAAGGAACACAATGGTCCACCTTCTATTACATCCAGCTGCAAATTGAACCGTTTGCTGGCTTCCGCCTACACTCTGCCCTGCAATGAGCGGCTGCATACTTTGAGGCTGAGAGACTGCTTGTTGATATTGCGAGATGATATGCTGCGGCGGGGCTGGCGGGACCGATTGTCCTCCTGCACCTTGCCCTTGCCCAGTCCCTCCGAATGGCAAGCCGGGAAATCCTCCAACTTGAGAAATAGGAAACGCCGGCATGCTTTGTACCTGCCGATCGTACAAGTACCCATTCCACGTACCTTCATATGGATTATACATACTAAACACCACTTTCTTAGACATTCATCACGACAGTATATGTCATACATAAAAAAAGAGTGTTGAGGAGACAAATAGAAATCTTTCCAAAAGACGTTTTATTCTTCTTTAGAACGGTTAAATACTAATGAGGAAGAAAAAAATAAAAAAATGAAAACTTTTTGTCTCCCTCAAACGTTATATAGATAGAAAGAAAAGAAATAAAAAACATTTAGATTTAATACTTGTAATACCTCTGTAACTATTGTAACATTTGTAACATAAGAAGTTTTCATTGAGAAAAGGAGGCAATCGCCTTGAAAAAATTATTTGTTTTATTAACCGCTATTATGCTTATGATCTCATTACAAACAACAACACTGGCCGCTTCCAAAAAATCAGCCGCTTTGACAAATAAAGAAGCGTTACATATTGCCCTTGATGCAAGAGAACACTTTTGGAGTGCTATGTCAGGCTACAACATTAAAGAGCATTCAGATTACAAATTAAAATCATTTACTTATAAAGACATGACTTACAACTACCTGTCTAACACATTTGATACAAAGAAAAAACTAAACAGCTATCTATCTCAAGTGTTCACAAAAGATGCCATTACTCACGGTTTAAAAGACTATCAGTTCATCGTTCATAAAGGAAAAATGGCTGTGCCAGTTGGTGACGGAGACAATATGCTTAATTGGGATAAGGCAACACCTAAACTCGTCTCTAAGAAAAATACAATCCGCACATACGAATTCACAGTCCCAACACTTGATGGACGCAAAGTAAAACGTACTGTCACTTTCGAGAAAGTACAAAAGGATTGGAAAGTAACAAAAATTGACGCTGTGATCTAAATAAAAAACCAGGCCTAGTAAACGGCCTGGTTTTTTATATTGGTGAAAATTCAGTCATACGATCTAAAGCGTGAGCAAGTGATGAAGCCGTTTGAAATTCATTAAAAGGAAGTCCAAGCTGTACAGCCGTTTGAGCAATTTCTGGTCTAATACCTGAAATGGTCGTATCAACCCCGATTAACCGAAGTGACGTGACAAGATCAAAGATTTGATGTGCTACCATCGTATCAATGATGACGACACCCGATAAATCAATACATAAATGTTGAACACCTTTTTGCGAACACTGTTTTAATGTATTTTCTAAGATAATCTTTGCTCGCGCAGTGTCAATATCTCCAACTAAAGGCAATAAGGCAACATGACTTTTTAACACAATGACTGGGGAACTCAACTCATAAATCATGTCTCTTTGTGCAACGAGTTTTTTGGTGGTATTTTTCACATATTGCTGAATAAAGACATGAATTGAAATGTTAAATGCCTCAGATATCAAATCATACCAATAAAATATTCGGTCAATGTCAATATCACCTTGATGCTGTTTTATAAACTCTTTTAAGTAATGAAGAACTACTCTTTGATTGGACATATATTCTCTCACGACGTAATCTAATGGCGTGTTCAAGTGCTTCGGATCACTTGCTAAGTCTTCAGACCATTTTTTAAATTTCGTATGTAAATACGTCTTGTCTTCAATAAGTGCGCGTATAAAATGCTGATAATAATCTTGATTTTGCCGTTTTAGCTCTGCTATGATGCTGGAATCTGTTGAACGATAAATGGATTCTGGATCATCATCCTCAATTGATTCATACCATGTTTCAGTCAGTTTCTCTGCATGTTGCATGAAAAAATCGTATAATGCACGGTTCTTTTCCATAAGCATATGTCCCTTCACATTTTCTACTTGTCAGTCTTTGTACCTGATGGATTGATTGTACCACTGAATCTTTTGTACCTGCTAGCTCGAATACGCTCCTGTTGAACAAAAAGAGCCCCTCTCAAGGAGCCTCTTGTCTATGTTTATTTGACAATAAATAAAATTCGTTTCCCGTCAGGATACCCACTGATTTGATGCCCGCCCCATGAACCAGCGCCTCTATTATCTGATGGACTGACATATTGAACGCTCGCCCCCTTTCCTCCTTCAAGACACACCGCCATCGGCCATTCATCCCGGTCAAAACCAGGTTTTGTGGGAATTCCTTTTAATGATTCTTGCCTGCGGGCATCTGCCCCATTTCGGTCAATGGTACACACGTCTGAGTGTCCTTTTCGAATAGCTTCTTGAATATGACTGCCTGTTTCAGGATACCGTTCCTTAGGAAATTGAATCACATGATCATAACGATCTGCCCCTTTTGCGAAACGATCCTCTCCAAAACCACCTAATAACGCACCCATCCAAATGACAAAACAAAGAACGACAGCAGCGATCCAGCCTTTTCTCATCTTCAAAAGCTCGTGACCTCCTCATACTTTTGATGAAATGATGTTGACTTGAAGGGAATGAGTCATTTTTAATGTATGAGTGGCTGAGTGATGACATGTGAAAAACATGAGCTGAATCTTCCTAGATACTGATCCATAAGAAAAAACGAATGATCTCTTCATCATTCGCCTTGTTCTACTTAAGATATTTCATCTACTCTATATAATGTTTCGTTTTGTGAAGACATCTCGGACGGCATCCCCTCTTCAGCTGATGAGGATCGTTTATATTCTTCAGATAAGATGACTGTACCATGTGATTTAATCCAGCTAACCAATTTGCTGTTAGCTGATGACTGATTGTCTGGTAATAAAAAGTATTTCACCTTTCCTTGTTGAATAAGTGCTTTTAATTTGTTGACAGTCAAAATAGGATCTGTCCCATTAAAACCACCTAATGCCATGACATTCTCATCTTCATCAATGATATATGGCGCTGCGGTAACAGTCGTAAGCATTGCAAATAAATACGTTTCACCTGTTTGATGAGCCTTTAAATAAGTGAGTAAGCCTTGATCGACACTAGATGTAAACATGTTCCCTCCTCGTGAACTAGCCAGCTGTACACCTGCCTCTGGAAGAACAGCATTTCCACCATATATGATTGGGGTGGCGGACCAAAAACCTGGAAACAGTAACAGCGTTGTCAAAGCAGTGATGAGCAGTCGTTTCATTATCAATTGTTTTTCTCTATACATCAGCAATAGGATAGCGATACTTGTTCCCGCAATCGCAATGGCATACATCCAAATACTACTGATTTGAGTCGTATAGTTACTCAAAATATACCCTTGGAAGATGGCTGTAACAGCGATTGCTGCTGGAAGCAAATACGCAGATACTCCTTTGTTTGCCTTAAATAACTCTTTCATCTTCTTAGCTCCTATGCCGCTTAGTGCTGCGATAGGCGGGGCAAGCATAATGAGATAGTAATGGTGAAAGAAACCCGCAATACTAAAGAATCCGGCAGCAGGAATCAGCCATGCTGTCCAAAACATCGTTTGTTTCCATTCATTTAATTGAGCTTTTCTCTCCTTCCACCAACTGATGATCATCCCTAAAAGCCCAAACAAAGCAAACGGCAGCATCCAGCTGATTTGACCTGACAATGCAGATTGAAATAAACGAAATACGCCGGGATTCCCAGTGCCATACATATTCATACTTTGTTGACCTACAGCACTTCCAGGCGGAGAACCACCACCTGGACCATGTTGAGGTGGCATCATTTGATTTTGGGATGGAGGCGGCTGATTTCTGTTTGACTGATCCTCTGACGAATCGCCTAATCCAGAATGATCTGGCATCACCATACCTGCTTGCTGGTTCATGTCTCCAAAGGATTTCCCTGTCGTCTGACCAAGCAGCCGTTCCGTGCCGTTATAACCAAAGGCAAGTTCTAACACTGAATTTGTTTGGCTGCTTCCCACATAAGGGCGCTCACTTTCAGCTGTCATATCTACAGCAACTGCCCACGATAGAGATAAGCAGACTAATACGACCATAGAGCATAAGAGAGAGAAAATTTTCTTTTTTAACGGTACGCGAGCAGCAATGAAATAGTAGAAAATAAATGCTGGAACGACCATAAACGCTTGCAGCATCTTCATATTAAATCCTACCGCTACCAAAGCGAAGGCAATAAGAAGCCAGCGCAACTTCCCTCTTTTTACAGCACGCATCAAGAAATACGTACCCGCAAGTAATGTGAAGACGAGCATACTGTCGATATTGTTCGTTCTGCTCACAGCTGCGGCAATTGGTGTGAGAGCCATAACGGCCGCTGACACCCTTGCAGCACCTTGACCGAAAGCCGGTTTTATCATGAGATAAAGAAGAAGAACAGACCCCACTCCAGCAAGCGCCTGCGGCAATATCACACTCCATGTATGAAAGCCAAAAATAAGTGCACTGATGGTTTGAATCCATAAAACGAAGGGTGGTTTATCAATTGATACGAATCCAGTTGCATCAAACGAGGCATAAAAAAAGTGATGGAAGCTTTTGGACATACTTTTGACTGCAGCTAAATAATATTGATTGGCACTGTCATTCTGCCAAATTTGATAAGTGTAGAGAAAAGCTGCGATCAGTAAAATCAACAACAATATCATATCTATTTTTTTATTTTTCACTCATATCTCTTCTTTCTTTTTCATTTATTTCATTCAGCATAGCTTTTAAATATGAAATAGTGATGAACAAAAAAAGAAACTTTTCTGCATTTGACGATAAAAAAAGCCTGTCCCCTGTAAAGGAAACAAGCTGAATGCCCTATTTTTTATTGCGCCTTCGCATAGTTGATAAATTCAACAAAAGCAGCAGTCGCTTTTGGTCCGCCGTTGATCGTTCCGTTTGAATAACCCGCATTATGGACCCCAACGATTTGTTGGTTCTGATCTAGCATCGCAGAGCCAGAGTTTCCGCTAAATGTATCGATCGTATAGTATGCGAGATTCGTATCTTCTCTCGTGACTGGACCTGACATTTCCCATTGTGACACTTTGCCAGTCGATCTCATTTTATCACCTGGATATCCAGAAATTTTAATCGTTGTACCTGTTAGATTTGTCACTTGACGAATAGAGCGGTAGCCGACCGTATTTCCAATGTTCGTATCTGTTTTAATGACGGCAAAATCATATTGACTCGCCCCCGTGTTGATATATCCGCTTGGTACATAGAATTCGGTCATGTTTGCTGAGCCGTTCACGGCCGTGCTGTCATTCATGCCTGGGTAGACAGACCCTTTTGCACTATAGCTTCTTGTGGCTGTATTGTAGACACAGTGTCCGTTTGTCAATATTTTGTTTGGAGCAATGAGTGTTCCGGTGCAGCTAGATCCGCCAAATGTAATATAAGCAATAGAATTATAGGGGGCTACTCTTGTATTCGTCACTTTTGTTCTACCATCGTCTCCAATGACTACTTTTGTTTGAAAGTCTTTTAAATATTTTGTGAGTGGTTTTACTTTTTCGCCAATAGTAGAAGAGAGATCATCCACTTTGTCAAAGGATGAGGGGGTTTTCATATCGTTGTGGAAGTCAGCTGAAGAAATCACCTTTCCGTCAGAAGTCACCATGTCATAGTCAGACGTAAGTACTGAATCAGATGCTGCATGGGCAAAACTAGGCACACTTAAAGCACCAAAAACGAGTAGAGAAGGGATTAATTTTTTCACCTTTTTCATCATATTCCTCCTTTATGTCCTATATCAAAAATGATACGATTGTTTCATATTGGAGTAAATGAGAGAATATTCTTATTTTTTACAAAATATTTCATTTGTAAATTAGGTGTTTTGTATCTTCCAAATATTTATTCTAGCGATCTCTCTTTGAAAACAGAAAAAACCGCCAATTTGGCGGTTTCAAGATTGTTGACAAAGGGCTAAAATGTGATTTATTTTAGCCCTTTGTCTTCTTTTCAGTGTGATAGAAAACCTTTGCAGCCCTAGGAAGGACGAGTACTGGAGCGAATTTGACATTCGTGAGCACCAGCACGCAGGACTGACAAAGAATGTGAGGGTTTGTCTACATGCTGAAAACCGCCAATTTGGCGGTTTCAACATGATCAGCTCCATACATCTTTTACATATCTGTTGTCATTGGCTAAAGATGTCAGCCATTGTTCAGCTGTTTCTTTCGCACACTGTTTCTCAGTCTGATACAGTTCAATAAGTGTTGCCTCGACATCTGGTGCCATGACCTTTCCATCCCCGCAAATATACAGGTAGGCGCCTTTGTCGAGCAATTCAATGAGCTTGGCTCCATCATTTTTAATGAAGTGCTGGACATACACTTTTTGCTCCTCGTAGCGAGAGTAAGCACGGTGGATGGTGACGGCTCCTTTTTCTTGTGCAAGCTGCATTTCGTCATAATACAGATCATCTTCATGCGGGTGGCGGCAGCCAAAATAAAGATGGGCTTCACCTAACGACTTCCCTTCATTTTGCCAAGCTTCCCTTGCCTGAATGAACCCTCTAAACGGGGCGATACCTGTTCCTGGTCCAATCATGATCATTGGTATTTCAGGAGAAGGCGGCATTTCGAATCCTGCTTGAGCTTCATGAAGGAAGCAGGCCACTTCATCTCCTTCTTGCAGTCCGCATAAATAGTTTGATGCGACGCCTGCATATTCACCGCGTCCGCTCCATGATTTTCCTTTCACAACAGCTACTGTGATACTAAGCCTCTTTTCATCTACCTTTGGCGAACTGGAGATCGAGTAATAACGAGGCTTCAATCCTGGTAAAAGGGCTAAAAAATGAGCAAATGGCAGTTCACATGCTTCGTACTGTTCTAGTAAATCAAGCATGGTCACACGCTTCTTTAATACAGCTTCTTGATAAATTTCTCCCGCCATTTGTTCAAGTTCAATACGATGAGGTGGGCATACCGTATATTTTGCAAGTTCTCTTAGCTGAGTACGTGTCACAGGCTCTTGCAGCTCTACATGTGACGCCAGCAATTCTCCGACTTGAATTGGCTGATTTAATGGTAAATGACTTGCTTCTTTTTCCGAAGAGAGTATCATGTGCTGATCTGGATCGAGCTTAAAACGATCGGTCACTCGCTGAACGAGTGTTGCACTATTTTTTGGCACGATTCCGATATGATCTCCTTCTTTATAGTGCTTGCCTTCAGGTAATTGAAGTTCGATATGCCTTGTTTGGCGGGTACTTTTTTCAGATTGTAATTCTTGATTTTTCAATACAACAGCTGAAAAGGCACCGTATGTTTTAGCAACAGGACGTTCCACTAGCTCATTCGTATATGCAATGGATAGGTTTGGCTTTTCTTGGCGTTTCTCCTGCAAGGTTAAATTGAATTCTTTTGCAAGCTCATCGAAGACTGTCTTCTGGAATGTTTCTTTATCTTCATCCATATCACCGCCCGCATCGCCTTCACCAATATCCGTTACACGCTTCGCCCTTTTTCTTTCAAGTGCTTCATCAATCAGACGAGGAATACGCTGATACGTGCTCGCCCAATTTCGATCCCCACACCCAAAAACTGCAAATGTCACATTTGATAGATCCTGCTCATCATCCTGCGTCACCCAATCCACAAACTGTTTCGCATGATCAGGCGGATGACCGTTGTATGAAGCCGTTACAATTAAAACTGCGCCTGACTCTGGTAACTTTCGAGTATAATCATCAAGCGGTGCCGTTGTCACGTCAAACCCTTTTGCTTTCCCGTCTTCAGCAAATTCGTTTGCCATCTGCTTTGCTGTGCCCAGATTTGATCCGTACAAGACCAATAGCGGTGTTCCATGACTCGCTATTTTTGCTTCAGCAGATGCCGTGCTTTTTGTTGGTTCTTCTTTCGGAGGCGCCATAAAGAATTGCTGCTTTCTTGGCCGCACTTTGATTTTAAAATCATTCGGCTTAATGGTCAGAGATTCTTTTAAATCCAGTTCATACGACGTATGGTCAATCAGTTCAAGGTTGTGCAGAACCATCGCCAGAACCATCGTGGCTTCATGAAGGGCAAATTGCATCCCAATACATGCACGCTGGCCATTTCCGAACGGTTTATAGGCATGCTGTGGAATCTTTTCAGGATGCATAAAACGTTCAGGCTTGAATTCTTCTGCATCCTCCCCCCAAACCGCTTGATCCCGATGTAATTTAGGAAGCAGCACATTGACACTTTGGTTTTTTTGGATCGGATATTTTCCTCCAATGACTGTATCCTCTTTCGCATAAAGAGAGAACGTAGGCGCCGTCGGCCAGAGGCGAAGTGCTTCATTTAAGACCATACGCGTATAACTTAGTTTTTGAACCTGCTTAAATGTCGGCAGTCCGCCTTGTAGCACGTTGTCTGCTTCTTGTACGGCTTTTTTTAATTTGTCTGGATTCTTTAGTAAAAAATAAATCGCAAATGACAACAATCCACTTGTTGTTTCATGACCTGCTATTAAGAAGGTAATGATTTGATAACGGATATTTTCATCCGACAGGCGTTCACCTGTTTCAGGATCCTTTGCATGTAGCATGAGAGATAGTAAATCATTGCCCGTTTTATCTTGTTTTTTCCGTTCTTGAATAATGTCATCTACTAATTGCTTCATAAAATCAACATCTTGTTCAAATTCTTTTCTTCTTTTGATCATTAATTTATCTGCGACCGGCAATCTGCTTGCTTGATCCATCGCTTCATTTAAACCATTCAGCATGCTTTCAATAAATGGATGTTGATTTTCTTTATAAAAGCTGTTAAATCGAAAATCAAAACCGCATAGCCCGATCGTATCTAAAGTGAGCTTTGTCATATCCTCTGCTACTTCAATTTCTTCATCACGGCCCGTTCTTTGCCATTTTTGTACAAGCTGTGTGGCAATATCGAGCATCATCTCATGATAGCCCTTCATGGCCTGCTGGCTAAACGCCGGCATCAAGATGTGATGAGCCTTTCTCCAATTCGGCTCTTCTGTCCAACTTGTAAATAACCCATCCCCTGAAAATGTTCTCACTTTATTGAGACTGCTTCCAATGAATTTATCAAAACGCCTCTCATCAAATACTTCTTTGGCAAGTTCATGGCTGGAAACAAAAATACTTGTTGCTTTTGAAAATTCAAACTGAAAGATCGGCCCTAATTGATCTGCCAGCCGCCAAAAAGTTTGAGAAAGCTCTCCTTTTTTGATATGAGGAATATTTTTTAAAGGTCCGTATGTTTTTGGTTTTGGAATGATTGATGTTTGTTGCATGTGCCCACTCCCTTTATTTCTTTATGATGCAACGCTAATGGCACGCCATAAGCATTGCTCAATATCTTCTAAAAATTCAATCGTTGGTTCAATTTCCTCTGCTAGAATCTGTTTATGAAGCTGAACGAACGCTCCAAATACAATGGATAAAATTGTTCTCCCTGAAAGATTTGGATGAATTCCATCCTTTTTGCCTTCTTCAAAAATATGAAATAGCTCATTTAATAGCTGCTGCATCTTCTCTTTACTTTTCTCATCTAAATAGTGTGAGCGTTTGTCAATTTCTAAGAAGTACAGACCACTTGGATTCTCTTTTGTAAAGAGCACTAAGCAATAAAAGACATGTTTGAAATAAGCCCTAATGCTTGCTTTAGGGTCTGGACTGTTTGTATTCACCTTGTCGATAAATGCAGTCAGACTTCGCTGGTATAAAATGTTCACAAGAGCTTCTTTACTATCAAAATAACGATAAATGGTTCCTGCTCCAACATTGGCTCTTTTCGAAATCATCGGCATCGTTGTACCGTCAAAACCCCGTTCAATAAATAAGTCCAGAGAAGCCTTCATAATCTGCTCCTGTTTATCAGTAGTTGCTGCGGGCATTTCATCCTCTCCTTTCGTTTTATCAGGAATGAATGTTCATTCCGCTTGATGTATATTATATTAATATTTTAAATTCTTCTATTTATACTTAAACATACTTATTTTTCTCCGTCACTACATTTTTTGAAAATAATAATAATTGAGAAATGATACCTAGATAGATGACATCCAAACGACTTATAAATATTGGCAGTTCTGTGACGCGCGGGTGTCGACTGAACTATATGTTCATTCTTGGTCAATTGGAGAATGGATGTGATCGTCATATGTATCAATATATAAACTGCCATTACTTGAACGAACCGCATAAACAATGTCTTTTAAAGACAGCTGCCTTTTTTGAATTTCTTCATATATCCACTGCTCCGTTAATTGGTTTTCATGAAGGTTTTTCAAAATGAGCTTTCCGTCCATAATGACTTCAATGGGCATGTAACGCTCTGCCTGCATCCATAGGTTAAGATCTTTTCGCGTGACATAATCAAATGAAGGGTATTTTTTCACCGACATATGCCCATCTGTTTCAATCATTGCAAATTCAACTTCACTAATGTCAAACACATTCTTTTCTCTGAGCTGTTGATTTAAATAATCAAGTGTATACCTCATTCCTTTCATATTCTCTTCAAGGATTTTGCCATTTTGAATCACAAGCGTTGGTTTACCGGCCATAAAACCTCTCACCTTCCGGCTTCTTAAAGCAAGTAAAGAAATCACATAAATAATGATCACAAGTGTCACAAAAGAAATGGTTGTGTGATGAAGCGGAAGCGTAGTATTAAACGCCAAGTTCGCCGCAATTGAACCTAGACTGATCGCCGCAATGAAATCAAAAATATTCATTTGTGCAATGGTTTGCTTTCCAAGAAGACGGGCACCGCCGAATAAAATAGCAAAAGCGAATATGGTTCGAAGAATGACTTCAATATGATCTGGCATTTCAGCTTCCACCTTTCGATTTCATGAAAAAAAGCCTTTTCTTTAGAAAAGACTCTTTGTTAGACTATGCATTTATTCCGTCATTATTCAAATGGGCCGCTTCTGTTTGCTCAAATTGTGAACGCAGCTCAATGATTGAGCTGTTTCTCACGTTTACTGGATCTTGCTGGAGTAGCCATGTATAAAATCTTGCTTGCTCTGCTGTTTGCAAAGCCTGCATATATTTTTGGGTGGAGCGCTTATCTGCAACACGCTGTTTAATGGATCGCATTTGCTTCCAAAATTGATAATAAGAAAGCTTTAACTTGGTCATAAAGCCACTATTATCCTCAATGACATAACCTTCTTCTTTGATTGTGTCATCATGTGATACAGATTGATACCATTTATAGAAAGAGGTCCAATCATGAAACACTGCCACTTGCTGTTTGCACCGCATGCCAAGCTGTTCACTGAGCCTTTTCACTTCAGCAAATGGTTCTTTTTCATAGCTCAGCTGACGCTTCACGATATCAAGTAAAATGAGTTGATCATGATCATATGTGATAATATGCGGGTCTTTCTCTGGCAAAATGACTTCAAATACAAGGGATACATGGTTGTCACGTACGTATGATTTGATGTAATCGACCTGCACATCGTCAAAGGTCGCATAAAATAGCTCTTCGACCCAAGCAGCATGCTGATTTTGCTTCACATGTGACGTATACGATTTGGACGTAAACACCAGCTCATCTTTTATTTCGTTAAACCCAACCGTGCCTAAGTATCCATTTGCTTTATCATAGACCGTCACAGGAAATTGAAGATGATTCACTAAATGCTGCATTCTTGTTTCAGGACGTTCATCAATATTAAAGAACTTATTATAACTTCTAGACACAATCTGCTTTGAAGTCATATTGATAAACAACCCTCTTGCTTTGACATTTATTTCATCCCATTGTCTTTCACTAAATGCTTTTTTGGTGAAATTAAAAGATGAAATATCGTGTGGCAGCTTTAATTCCTGTACATATTCATGCTGATCTAAATGGGCTAAAAAATCATCCAGCGTCAAATTGGGCTGAACAAAGACCGGTTGCTTGTTTTCAGAAGCTCTGTAGACAGGATTGTCAATTTCATGTGTCTCAATCCCGCCTGCTGTGATTTTTAACACACGCAGCTGTCCGCCAAATTCAACCTGACCTTCGAGATTATAAGATCTTTCCGCCGCTTGGATAGGCAGTCTATATAAATTGCGATGACCGTGAATTTGAATGATATCTAATCCAGCAGTATTTTGCACAAATAAGTGGTCAATGTCATCTGAATATTCACCTACTCCGTGAATAAGCTGCTGCGTTGAGACATGCAGAAGCTCTTCTGGCAAATGGGCAAGCCCACCATGGGTGACAAGAAATGTCTGACCATGATACGTAAAATAGGTGAGCTGATGAAATGTTCTGACAAACTTCCTTAATTCTTTTAGGTCAAAACCTGCTTCCGCAATTTCAGGCGCAGTATGACGGTTAAACATATTACTTCTCACTTTTTCTTCATGTGCATATTTGTAAAGATGCTGATCATGATTTCCTTCAATGACGATCACATTGCGGCATTCTCTATGTGCCAGCATCCATTCTAAAACTTCCTTGTTTTCTATTCCTCTATCAAGCAAATCACCTGCAAAGATATAAAGCTCGTTTTCTTTCAAGTCTCCTTGCAAATAAGTATTTAGAGCTGTGTAACAGCCGTGAATATCACCGAAGACGTGAATGGCCTCATACTGATCAAAAGACCTGGGCTGATACGTCATAATGGCTGGATATTCCTCAGGCGTCAAAACGGTTACCCATGAAGGCACCTTCTCTGTCTTTAACCGTTCATTCATTTGATATAAAACAGATTCCTTCACTACTTTGTGCGGCTCTCGACAGCGATTTTGCAGCAAGGCTGTTTCAAGAGGCACTTGCGTAAAATCGACGACATACACTCTATAGCGGTATGAAGTAGCTAATGATTTATACTGCGAAATGGACTTACTTGTGACATGTGTTGCATCAATGACAGTAAAGTCTCCTCGTTCCATTCGGGCTGTGAGGAGTTCAAATAATAAAGACCAGACTTTATGATCATGTTTGCTTGAAATTTCTGGTTTCCCATTGACTGATAACTGCGGAGGCTGGGTTAACAGACGGATCTGATCCGCTGATAATGTATATGGTTCTAAGCCTTGTTCTTTGATCCAAGTTGATTTACCTGCACCTGGGAGACCTCGTAAAAGGACTAAAGTTCTCATAATGGTTCTCCTTTAATGAGTGATATTTTACCTATTATAGATAAATTATGGATAAATCTCAATCTTTTATTGAATATGGTAATATATAGATATCGAAAGGGAGGGGTTACATATGTCTAATGAAGAGAGGGCTGCATTCAATATTGGGGATATTGTATTTCAAGTATTTTCTCTTCTATTCATCGCATTGATCGTGACCATCGTTGTCATCGCGATTCGAATGATAAGAAGAAAACAAGTGGAATTGAAGAAAGTCGAGGCTAGATTAAACAAAGTAATTGAAAAAAATCATTTAAAAGAGTAAAAAAATCCGGGAGTTAACCGGATTTTTTTGTTTTCATCACGATCCCTTGTCGCTGCTGCATCAAAAAGAAAAAGACACCTAAAAGAACAAGAAGACCACCGAACATTTGTAGCAGCGTGACTTTCTCTCCAAGCAGTAAAACAGCGAGTATCGTTGCCCCAACAGGTTCGCCTAGAATACTCATTGAAATAGTTGTCGCATTCACATAGGTTAACAGCCAGTTATTAATCACATGGGACATGGTAGGGATAATGGCGAGCAGTAAGAAAATCCCCCATTCTTTACCCGAATAGCCTACAAAAGGCGTTTGCTGTATAAGGTTAAATAAAATTAAAAAAAGGCCGGCAAAACCAAATACACAAAAACTATAAATCCAATGAGATATCTTTCTCACAGCTTGTTGACCGATTAATAAATAACAAACAACAGCGATTACACTGAAAAAGGATAAAATGTCTCCTATAATGGCGTCTTGGTTATGTCCGATATCCCCCCATCCAATCATGAGCGCACCAACAATCGCCGCACACATTGTGAAAATGGCTGACTTCGTTGTTCGTTCACGAAAAATGAGAAATCCGCCTAATAATGACACCATCGGCTGAAGTGCAATGATGATTGTAGAGCTCGCCACTGTGGTGAGCTTCAATGAGCCGAACCACAAAACAAAATGGAGCCCTAAAAAGAAACCTGACATACATAAGAAAAACCAGTCTCTCCGCTTTAACGAGACAAGCTCTTTTTGACGCGGCAGAATAAAGGGAAGCATCAAAACCGCCGCAAATATCATTCGATACATACTTAAAATAGCAGCAGGCGCACTTGACCACTTCACAATAATGGCCGAAAACGAAATCGCAATGATGGAGATCACAAGCGGCACCGCAATCGACTTCTTTGGAGAATTTGTCTTCATTTCCATTAGCAGCTTCCTTTACATCAGCAGTAGATGAGCTTCTCATCTTATATGACGTCATCTTACTATGACTATTCGCCTAGAGGCAAGATGAATTTTAAGAATGTTTACATAAAAAAAGCTTTCTTCACGAAAGCCCCAGATTGTTGACAAAGGGCTAAAATGAACTTTATTTTAGCCCTTTGTCTTCTTTTCAGCGTGATAGAAAACCCTTGCAGTCCTAGGAAGGACGAGCATCGGCGCGGAGCGAATTTAACATTCGTGAGCACCGAAGCGCAGGAATGACACCGAATGCGAGGGTTTGCCTACACGCTGGAGCTTTCTTCACGAAAGCCCTCATTCATCATCTATTAATACATACACAGCCCGCACCGGCCCATGAACACCAACGACTAAATTCATTTCAATATCGGCAGAATTACTTGGACCTGATATAAAATGAATGGCGCCTTTCGTCTGCTCTCCTTCTTCTACTAGGCGATGAAGAGCTGAAACAGCATGAATCATCCGCGGGACAATTGTGCTTTTTTCAATACATACGATATACATCATCGGTAAAAAATGAAGTGCTCTCCCTTGACCTTGATGGGAGGAAAGAACAACGGTTCCGGATTCTGCAAGTGTGTAATCGCTGAATACCACTGCATATTTCGCTTGTTCTGCCCGCCTTATATTTTCTTCTCTTAATGTATCTGCATTCCAGCTAGTGACTGAGATTCCTTCTTTCCGCAAGGCTTGAAACATAGGATGACATTCATATTGTGCAAAACGTCTATCGCTCGAAGTCATCACAGGACCTTCTCCATACTCTTTCATCAATAATCGTAACGTTGAGGGTGCTTCTTTTGGCGTTGTTTCTACCACTTTCGTATAAATTTGCTGACATTGCACCTTCAATTGCTCTACCAATTCTTCTTTCGACAGACCTTCATTTGTTTCCCAATTGACTCGATGCTTCCAAACCGGACGCCGAATAGATGCAGGCTTGGAGGAGCTTTTGCCTAATTGTTGCTGGATATGTGCTAAAAATGGATCTCGATGAGAAATGGTTCCTTTCATTGCCGCTCCTCCTTTTGTTTCTTTTTAAACCAATCCCGAAACCTTTCTTTGCTTGGCGCTGGGAGGTCACGAATTTCTGTCCAATTCTTTAAAGGACCCTCACCTTTTGAAATCTGTCCGTTTGAAGCCATACGTTTCAAGAGCACAGGGGCTGCTTTTGTGCCAAATCGATACATTCTAGGAGTGGATACGCCCATTCCGAACATTTTCATTGCCATCATTTCCGCTTTAGGCGCTCTCCCCTCTTTTTCAACGATGACTTGTCGATGTTTGATTAATAATTCGTGAAGTGGAATTTTCACTGGACAAGCATCTGTACAGGCTGCGCACAAACTTGAGGCGAAAGGAAGCTCTTGGTAGTCGTCATATCCTCCAAGTAGCGGCGAAAGAACAGCACCAATCGGACCCGGGTAAATTGATCCGTACGAATGACCGCCAACATGCCGATAAACGGGGCACACATTGATACAGGCTGCACACCGAATACATTGCAAAACTGGCTGAAATTCTGTCCCTAATATGTTTGACCGTCCGTTATCCACAATGACCAAATGGAACTCTTCTGGCCCATCAACTTCTTCTTCTCCTTTTGGCCCCACGACAGAGATATAGCTTGTTAACTTTTGACCGACTGCGCTTCTGCACAATAGACCGACAAGGACATCGAGCTCCTCCATCGTTGGTACAAGCCGCTCCATCCCCATGACTGCGATATGTGTCTTTGGAATGGACGTGACAAGATCCGCATTCCCTTCATTCGTCACAAGACAAATCGATCCTGTGTCAGCCACAGCAAAGTTACAGCCCGTCACACCAATGTCTGCTTCAAGAAATTTTTCTCGTAACAAAGCTCTTACAAATTTGGTCATTTCTTCAGGAGTCTCTGACATATCATATCCAAGCTTTTCGTGAAAAACTTCCCGTATTTGTTCTTTCGTCATATGAAGGGCTGGTGCCACGATATGTGAAGGTGGTTCATGGTCATCAACTTGAAGAATATATTCTCCAAGATCGCTTTCAACTACCTCGCAGCCAATCTCTTCTAGCGCTTGATTCATTTCAATTTCTTCTGTGACCATTGATTTTGATTTCACGATCTTTTTTGCTGCTTTTTTTTGTGCGACATCTTGGATGTACGCCGATGCCTCTTCCTTTGTTTTTGCAAAAAACACATGACCTCCACGTCTACTCACGCTCTCACTTAATTGATATAAGTAGTCATCAAGGTGGGCAAGTGTATGCTGCCTGATGTCCTCTCCAAGTTCACGCCACTTTTCCCAGTTTCCAAGCACTTCACTTGCAGTCATCCGTCTTTTATACAGACGCTCCTGTGCAGAGGAAACAGCTCCTCTCATCACAGCGTCTTCTAATCCTTCGCCGATCCGCTCTTTAAAAGCCTTCTCTCCAATTTTCATACTCATGTGCCGTTCCCCCTCTTAGCTTCAGCGGCTATTCAACACTTCTGCGATATGCATCACTTTAACTGGCTTATGAAGACGATTCAGCCTTCCCCCGATATTCAGCAGACATCCACAGTCAGCACCGATGATATATTCAGCGCCTGTCTCCTCTATGCTTTGTACTTTTTCATCGACCATCTGCTCAGAAATGGGTGTCATTTTGATTGAAAAAGTTCCTCCAAATCCGCAGCAATTTTCAGCGCGAGGCAATGGTTCCATCACCAAATCTTTGACATTTGACAACAGTGTGAAAGGCGCTTCCTTAATTCTAAGCAGTCTCGTCATATGGCAGGAGGTATGATAGGTGGCTTTTCCTTTCAAACTCGCTCCTACATCTGTTACATGTAATATATCAACAATAAATTCCGTTAATTCATATGTTTTCGCAGCAAGTGCCTGAGCACGGGCGAACCACGCTCGGTCTTCTTTAAAAAGGTGCGGATATTCTAAAAACATGGCCTTACAAGAACCTGATGGTGTGACGACATATTCAGCTGATTCAAAGGCTTTCATCATATTTTTGGCCGCTTTGATTGTTTCTTTTGTATAGCCGCTGTTAAAGGCGGGCTGCCCGCAGCACACTTGTTCTTCAGGGAATTCCACTTCAACACCAAGCCGCTCTAATACCTCAACAGTCGCCTTTCCTACATGTGGCTGCATCGTGTCAATGATACAGGTGACAAATAAACTGACTCTCATCGGCGAACTTCCTTTCTTTTGCTGCACTTTGATTTGTATCTGGTCATCTGATGACTAAATAATGGCCCTTAATTTCATTTTAATTCCAAATTTCTGAAATTTCAACGAACGGATTTGTCTAAAATTTGGACATCATGCTTGTGAAGGTACATGAAAAAAACGCCCTTTTTATAGGGCGTTTGAGAACATTCATGTTTTTATTTCTTCATACTACCGAAGGAAGTGTCGTCTTTCACACAAACCGCCTTCACTTCATGATTTTCTTTATGTGATGAATTCGTTTTTCAAAAGAAGGATGACTTTCACGCCATTCAGATTTTCTTCCATCATCTCCATCTTCTTCAATCAAATGACTTAATTTTATCAAAGTATTGAGATATAGAGTTTGATTCTCAAGATGGTGAACAGCAAAGCGATCCGCCTGAATCTCAAATAACCGACTCATTTTCTTTGGCAACCACTCCGTCATAAATATCATGATCAATACCCCTGCTGGGAACAACAGCATATATTGCCACCAACCATTGGCAAGCATCACCTGTCTGGCATAATACATACTGATTCCCATAAGTAAGGTGACAATCACAGTGAGGTAAATGGTGAAATGCGCATGTTTTAATTTTACATGTCCCATTTCATGGAATAAGATCGCACGAATTTCCTCTGTATCAAACTTATTTAATAACCCTTCCGTCACATATAGATTGACTTTTCTTCTAAACGGAAGTTGAAATGAATATATCCAGGCATTCACATCATGTTGTGAGTCTTTTTTTACCCATATATTTACCTTTTGGTTCGTTTGATGCTCAATATCTTTGCAAATATTTATGAATTCGTCCGTCCGTAAGACTTCATACTTATTTATCATTTTTTGAATGAATGAGTAACCCATAATAAATAAGATGACTAGGGCGAAATACCAAGCACAAAATAGAAAAAGGTGATCCATAACCTTCGCTTGAAACGCCAAAGGCATGACTAAATAAGAGCCGAAATATATCAAGGATAATGTGATAGCACCAAATAAAACGGCTTGCTCCCTAACGTTCAGGAAGAATGAATTTCCTAAAGTGTCTTCATTTTCTCCTAATACATCAGAAGAATCTTTTGTCACATACTCAAATGAATAAGCTGTCAATAAGACTGACAGGAAACTAGGCACAAGTATAGAGAGAATCATACTCAACACATAAGATCCTGTAACTGATAGCACGTATCCCATTAAAAAATAATAATTTAATCCCAAGGGAAGAAAAATGGCTAGAACAAAGGGAATGAATAATGTGAATAGGTTTTTCATCGATTCATGAAGGTTAAATAGGAAAAATAACAAAGCGGGCAAAAGAATTCCCATTAAAGTCATGAATGTAACAAATGCGATGCTATACTTAAAGTTTGTGTTGATCTTAGTTGTTTCTGTTAGATTCGTTAGATTGTATGTAGAAAAGAAGGGATTTTGCGTTACCTGTTCCATCATGATCGTATCATCATGGATAGGTACAAAGCCTTTTCTTAGAAAAACCAATGCCTTATCATTCATTATTTTGTCTGTTTCAATCTTACTGATTCCATTCGCAGATGGGATCTGTGTGAGATTTATGTACTTTCCACTTAATTGAAGGGATGCTTCTGATGGGCCATTGAAAGAACCGTCTTGATAGGTTAATAAAACGTCACCCTGATATAGCGAATGAGCGACGAATACTTTTGGATTGCTTTCTTTGTTCGAATCAAGTAAAACAAATGGTGAAACAACGGCTGAACGAAAACCGAGTTCAATCATAATGACGATGATTGTGATCATACTGGCAGTCAAATAAGAGAGGAAGGCTTTGCGTAACATGTCATCACATCCTGCTGTTTAATAGGATTAAAACAAAATGAATATCTTGAATAATGTATTTCATAATAAAGTAAGCGTCATTCATTTGCTGGAATCATCTCATAAAATTCTAACATCTACATACAAGAATATGTACGACAAAATGGACATTACACCTATATTTTAAATAACGGATCAACAAGGATAGAAAAAACGCCCTTTTTACAGGGCGTTGTTAATTGTTTAGTTTGACATCATTTCTCGTATTCTATCTTCAATAGGTGTTAAAGAGCGGCCTAATAGTTTTTCGAAATCATGGCTTTCGACTGCTAATGCCCCATCGCGAATTCCGCTTTGCATCGCTTTGACAAATGGAACAGCTTCTTTCGGTACACCATTTGACGCTAAAAATTCTCCAAATGTATCTACATCCATGTGCTCTACTTTGATTTCTTTCCCGCTCACTTTGCTGACCATTTGTGCAAGTTCAGTGTGTGTGCGAAGCGGTCCTGACAATTCATAGATTTCCTGATCATGTGCCGGCAGTGTTAACGCATTTGCTGCTGCTTCTGCATAGTCATTTCTTGTTGCCCAGCCGACTTTACCTTCACCAATTGGGCTGATAAACGGCGCTCCGTTGACTGATGCCAGAATCGTATCTTTTTCATTTTCCACATACCAATTGTTTCTTAGAAAAACATGAGGGATGCCAGAGGCCAAAATCGCTTCTTCTGTTTTTGCATGGTCATGTGCTAGGTTAAGCTGACTTTCTCTTGCATTGACAACACTTGTATAAGCAATAAATGACACATTCGCTGCTTTCGCTGCTTGGATGGCATTGATATGCTGCTTCACGCGGTCTCCATCCCCAGACGAAATGATCAAAAGGCGATCAATCCCTTGAAACGCTGATTGAAGTGTATCCGGCTGTGTGAAGTCTCCCTTGCGCACATCCACCCCAGCTTCCTTTAGATGGACTGCTTTTTGCGGATCTCGAACACTGACCGCCAATTGTTCAGCTGGTACTTTTGCGAGCAAATGTTTGACGACGAGCGATCCAAGTTGTCCTGTTGCACCTGTCACTAATAATGTCATTGATTTGACCTCCTCATTTTTCGTTCAACGGTGATGTTTCATGTATGAAGCAGCTGGTTTCTTGCATCAGATCATTCGTTATAATCAAAATGGTTACAACAAAGGGGTAAAAAAAGCTCTATGTATGAGCTTTTTCTACTCCGCCTCGATTAATAATTGCTTAATTGTCACTTGTTTAAGATGATGCTCAAGTGCGGACTGTGCTTCTTTAAGTTCTTGCCGCAGTCTCGTATCCATGGCTTGACCAATTGGACATGCAATGACTGGTTGATGAAAGTTAAATAACTCTTCATTTGCGCTTACATCCACAGCCCGGTACACATCTAGTAGAGTAATGTCCTCTGCCGGCCTTTTTAAGGAAGCACCGCCAACTCCTCGGCGAATCTCAATGAGATCCGCCTTTTTGAGCATAGCCATCATTTTTCTGATAATGACTGGATTCGAATTGACACTTTCTGCAATAAAATCCCCTGTGCACTCTTTTGAAACACCCGCAATAAAAGACAAGATATGAACAGCAATGGTATACCTGCTGCTAATTTGTTTCACATTCCTTCACCACCGTTGTAATCAATATAGTTACAATGAGCGGTTTTGTCAATCAATAAACGGATGTTTCTTTCTTTCCCAATCTTCAAATGTCATCATCTCATGATTTTCTCCTGCATCAATTTCAAGCGGTGCTATGCATTCAAGCAAATTGCCATCTGGGTCAAGAAAGTAAATGGCAGCATGAAATTGTGGTGGATTATCAAGAACTAAAGGCTGCTGCTCTTCCGAAAAACCAAACATCGGATGAATGCTGATCCCTTTTTCTATCAGCCATTCTTTGATCTGCTCAATGCTGGATGTTTCTATTTGGAACGCAACATGTCGAGTGGCTGGATGATATGGAATAGTGGATATATCAGCCTTCCATAAGCCAAGCCAGCTCTTTCCTTTCTCAATCCATAGAAAAGCCACTCGTTCATTTTCATGAGCAAGTGTTAATTCCAATTTTTCATAAAAAGAAATGGATGCCTTCAAATCACTCACAGGTAAATGTGCTTCATACAAGCCTTTCATCATCATTTCAATCACTCCTTTACTATCTTCTATTGTGCAGGAATTGAAAACATTCTTCCTCAGCAAAACGATGTATTTCAACCAAGCCATTGGATTGAGATGGTTAAATGTTTGATCCATTGCATATGGGGGAAGGTGTTCAAATAAAAGAAAGGAGCGTTCAATATGCCTTGGACAATGGAAGATTATCCAGCTTCATTCCAATCACTAGACAAAGTCATTCGAAAAAAAGCACTTGAGATTTCCAACAAAATGGTGCAGGAAGGCTATGAAGAAGGTAGAGCGATTCCAATTGCGATCAATCAAGCGAAAGAGTGGAAAAAGAATGCGACGGAAAAAGAAATGGAGGACTTTCACTCTCATGGTTCTGTGACTCCTTCTAAGAAAAGCAGCTCTGCACGACCTGAGCTCATGGATCATGCGCAGCATGTCGTGAAACATGATGAAGGCTGGGCGGTTCAAACTGAAAAAGCGAAGCGTGCAAGTGAGGTAAAAGAAACGAAACAGGAAGCCATCGACCGCGCGAAAGAGATTTCATCTAAAAAAGGAACAGCAGTTGTCATCCACCGAACAGACGGGACGATTCAGGATGTGGTGAAGCCAAAATAAGACCGCCCTTTGGGGAGCGGTCTTTTCTTTATGCATTCTTTTCTTTTTTAGCGGGTGCTTTTCTTTTCTTAGGTGCTGCTTTTTTCGTTTTTTCTGGTTTTGATCGATCGATAGAAGCCTGCAAAGCGGCCATCAAATCAGTGACATTGGATGAAGCCTCTTTTTTACCTGTCGTTGCTGGTTGAACGGTATGTTCTCCAGAAATTTTGTCTCCAATGACATTCATCAGCTGCTCTCTGTATTCATCGCGATAAGCGGCTGGATCGAATGTGGTGGTCAGCTGCTCAATTAAAAGGAGTGCTGTATCTAACTCTTTCTTCACGATGTTTTCCTCTTGCGGGATATTGGGGACGTCTGATACTTGCCTAATTTCGTCAGGGAAATGAATGGTTTCCATTAGTAAAATATGTTCGTAGCACCTAACAATCGCTAATTGCTCCTTTGAGCGAATCATGATCTTGGCTACACCGATTTTCCCTGATTCTTGCAACGCTTTTCTTAATAATGAATAAGCCTTTGCTCCGCCGGTATCTGGAGATAGAAAATAACTTCTTTCATAATAGATGGGGTCGATTTCTTCTATCTTCACAAAATCAATAATTTCGACGGCTTTTTCTTCATTTTCTTTTCTCAGCCTTTCGAGTTCTTCCTCATCCAATTCAATGAATTTATTTTTGGCATACTCGTACGCTTTTACAATTTGCTCTGGCGCTACCTCCTCGCCGCAGTTAGCACAAACCTTTTTGTAGTTAATTGGCGTATGGCATTCTTTATGAAGCTGTCTTAATTTAATATCTTTGTTTTCTGTAGCGGTAAACAGCTTGACTGGAATATTCACCAGTCCGAAGCTAATGCCGCCCTTCCATACTGTATGCATCGTAACGCCTCCGTTCTTTTCTCCTTACTATGTAATGTTTTCATCAGAGTTATGTATGTTTATGAAAATTTCATCCCACCATAAGAACACATGATGTAAGGAAGTGAAAAACATAATGAAACCGATGCGTTTAACGTCTGCACATGATATTCCTGCTGGAGCAGACTGGCTGTATGAATTAAAATATGACGGCTTTAGGGCCATTCTTATTTGGGAAATAGACACCATCCATTTAGAGAGCAGAGCCGGAAAGCGATTAAATGAACAATTTCCTGAAGTCATTGATCAGTGCCAGCAACTAACAAAGCAGCTTGCACCTTTTTTACCGCTGACCCTAGATGGAGAATTGGTCTTTTTACTGAGTGAACAAGAAAGCGACTTTACAAAGGTTCAGCAAAGAGGCCGCCTGAAAAACACAGAAACCATTCAACGCCAGGCTAAGCGGTTTCCATGCCATTTGATTGCATTTGATCTATTGAGATGCAAAGGGAAATCCCTTGTTGATTTACCGCTGATTGAAAGAAAAGCTGAGCTGCATGAGGTGTTCCAAGCAGCAAATCTTCCTCCCTCCGTTCAGCTGAATCACCCCTCTCTTCTTCAAATCATCCAAACCGATAGCAGCCCTGATGACATGAAAAAAATCATGCTGACATATTTAGCGGAAGGATTAGTTGCTAAAAAGAAGATGAGTAAATGGCAGGAGCATACCCGCTCGAAAGAATGGCTCAAAATCAAAAATTGGCGGTATGTATCTGTCATCGTGACTCGTTTTGATAAAGACAATGGCTATTTTCAAGGATGTCTTTATCAAGAAACGAATCTCATAGAGGTTGTCCAATTTAAGCATGGTTTTTCTAAAGAAGAAGAACAAACCCTGCGTACCTTATTTCTAACCAAAGGTCAAATGACTGAAACATCACATTATGAAATCCCACCATCCATTGTCGCAAAGATTGCCTGTATCTCTTTTGATGGATCAGCCTTACGAGAGCCCCGGTTTTCTTCGTTTTTATTCGATGCAGATCCAGCAACGTGTACCTTTCAACACATGCTCAAACAGCTTTATCCACTCCCAGCTATGATTGATATCACCCACCCAGAGAAACCGGTTGTACCTGCCCTTCATATCACAAAGGCAGATTACTTACTTTATTTGAGGCAAACCGCTTCCTATTTATTACCCTTTTTACGTGAAAGACGTCTTACGTTAATACGCTTTCCTCACGGCACTGGTGGAGAATCTTTTTATCAAAAGGCAACGCCCGATTATGCGCCTGATTTTGTTGAGACAGATCAAGCGCACGATATTTCTTACACAATCTGTAATGATCCTAACACGTTGCTTTGGCTAGGTAACCAGCTGGCGATGGAATTTCATATTCCTTTTGAAACGAGAGATACAGATCGGCCTGTAGAAATTGTATTTGATTTAGATCCGCCTTCTGTTAAAGAGTTTCACCTAGCAATAGAAGCAGCCAAACGAATCAAGGTCATTTTAGATGGACTCTTTCTCACCGCATTTATTAAAACAAGTGGTGGGAAAGGGCTGCAAGTTTATATCCCATTGAAGAAAAATGCCTTCACATATGAACAAACTAGACAATTCACTGCGTTCATCTGCCAATTTTTATGCGAACAAGCACCCGAGCTGTTTACGCTAGAGCGTCTAAAGAAAAACCGTGGCAACCGTTTATATTTAGACTACCTTCAACATGATGCTGGAAAAACAATCATCGCCCCGTATTCCCCGAGAGGAAACGAGCTTGGACTTGTTGCAACACCGATTGAATGGGAAGAATTAAATAGCGAAGAATGTCACCCTTCTTTATATACGATGCCGGCTGTTATGAAACGTCTAAAGGAAAAAGGCGATCCATTCCGTCAAATGAGGCACCATGTGAATGATGATTCTTTTCGACAAGTTTTATATCAGCTGCAGGACATGTTACCAGCTCATAAAATGGACATACGCGGTCATTAAGCGTTACACTTATTCATTAGAGAGGAAGAAAGGGATGACCATTTTGACCGCACACTCAATACGAAACATTGCACTGATGTTCTTATGTCTTACCGCAGGAATAGTGGATGTTATTGGCTATTTAAGCCTAGGGCATGTGTTTACAGCAAATATGACGGGAAATATTGTACTGCTTGGCATTGCAGCAGGCAGTTCATTGCAGTTAACCGCTCTTCATTCCATCACGGCACTTAGCGGATTTGTTCTAGGTGTTTTACTAGCTGTTGTCATAGGTGGAAAACAAGAAAAAACATTTTGGCCAAAAGCCGTTACACGCATCTTTATCATAGAAGTCATCATCTTGCTTCTATTTGCTCTTATGACCATTTTCCCTTATACGCAAGGTGCTTATTTTATGCTGATTATCCTTTTAAGTATGGCGATGGGCATGCAAACGGCGGCCGCACGCAAATTAAATGTCGCTGGCATTTCTACAACAGTTTTAACGAGTACACTTGCTAACTTATTTGAAGATTTGGCGCAGCGCTTATCAAATCGGGAAAAAAGAAAAGCCCCTATTCAGCATGTGAGCTTTCTGCGAATTGGATCTATTGTCTTTTACTGCCTAGGTGCTGCTTTAGCAGCATACACAGATGCGTACGATCCGTTTATCATCATTTGGCTGCCTATTTGCATCCTAGGGGTTATTGTAATCACAGCTACATTTAAGCACTTTCACCAATTGAAATAGCCAATCTTAGATGGCTATTTCAACCACTTTGATGAAACATTAATAACTTCTTACATAAAAACCAGGAGGACGCCCCATAATGAATGTGGAGCCATATGGAGAATATCCAGAAAACGTCCCGAACCCTCCATATCCAGGGTAACCTCCTAAGCCCGAGAACACGCCAGGGCTCACATAATACCCGCCAAAGCCAATATGAGGTCCCACTGCTCCACCGCTAAAACCGCCGCCATGAAAGCCTCCATACACCCGTGGATCCATACAATCACCTGCCTTCAACTTACACTTCATCTCATCATATGCGTGACAAATGGAGCGGTGTTCCCTCTTTTGTAACAATTTCTATGTACAATAGACCAATTTCATAAAATTTGAATGAAAAGTCCTGCAAAAAATTAAATTAAGCAAAGAAAGGTGACCTTTTTAACTTGTTGCTCTGCCCTATGTTTATTTAGAATAATGGAGCAGGTAACAAATTTGCACACCCCCTTTGTTGCGAATTCTTCTTATTAAACGTTCTTGCAGCGTTTAATAAGAAGAGCCTATTTTCACCCATATAAAAAACCCTTGCTGATGATCATCAACAAGGGCGAGATATGATTGGGTGATTAACCACCAATGATTTTTTCTGCTACTTCGAAAGAACCCGCTACATTTTCAGTTAAAACAGCCGCAGCGACCGCTAAACCCACAACGAATAATACTTTTAATCCTGTTTTCATCTTATATCAACCCCATTCTTTTCATATGTAAATCCGCTTCTAAACTTTTATTCAAGTAAAAAACAGACTGCTCATAAAGTGCTTGCTTTTCACAATACTTTGCAGCAAAGTGAGAAAGCTCTTTCACTTCATGATATTCATTCTTTTCTTCTAACTTTCTTAATTTCTCATTAATTTGCTGAAATCTTTGTGGCACATTCGTTAAGTAAAGATCATGTACGATGCCTATTTTGAGCTGAAACACTTCATGAGAAGCATCTTTTATTCGTGCATATGCAGCCTCTATATACTGGCTTGCGCGCTGCTTTTCACCAATCACACAGAGTTCCCGGCTGATCAGATACGTAGAATGGAAAAAGAAATCAGAATCATAATACTCTTGATGAGACAATGCTTTTTCAAGATGTCGTATGGATTCTTTCGGTTTATTCCAAAATGAATATAAAATGGCCACATTATGATGGTGCTGAGCCAGCATAAAATCATCCTGTTCGCTCGTCAACACCTCTTCCGCCAAACGATAATTCTCAAGCGCTTCTTCGTACCTGCCAATCTCTGTAAGGTTGGCTGCAATAAGAGAATATGAAAGTGCAGTTCTTCTTTCATATTGCTTGTGACGTTTATAGACGTGTAGAGCCCTGCGAATATAACTTAATGAAAGCATAATATGACTCAGGCGATAGTAAAGCCACGCGACCTTAAAATCGAAATCAGCGCGTTCAATTTCACTCGGAATTTTATCTAAGAGCTTTTCCGCACTTTGATACATCTGTAATGCAACCTCATAATTCCCCTGATGCTGTTCATACACACCCTCATAAAAATCAAAATAATAAGCAAGGCGATTAGACAAATCATCATCTTTTTTCCCATAATGGCCTTCTATACTTTTCGTTGAAACATTGCCTTTTTGCCCTCTTAAATTGTACATCAGAATATGATGCCTTTTCTCTAGAAGAGAATAATACATGAGGATGTCAGCATCATCAATTTCCTCTACTGCCTGTTTCGCTTTAGCAAATAGCCGTTCTGCCTCATCTGCATGATCTTTTTTGATTTCCATGTTCCAGTCATTTAATAGTGATGCCAATTCCGCCACAGGAACTTTGCTCATTCTACACCCCCAATCACCTTCAGCTACACCACATGATTTCACTAAATATGGAACTTCTATTAGCAATTGCTAATTAGTCCATTTGACATCATTTTAATATGAATCACTTGAATCTTCAATAACCGATTCCTTCGTTATTGCGTTTCTTTCTCCTAGTCAATGATGCATACACTAAAAATTCCGTCTTTTTTCTATTAAAGGACACGGTTGAATTGAAAAAAAAGCCCTTATTGGGCTTTTTGGATTTATTCCAATCTGATAATGGTTAATGCCGCTCCAACAGATCCCCCGCCAAGTAATACTACGGTTGCGACTAAACCGAATATTTGAAGAGAAATTTGATTCCCTGCTGCAAGTGTTGTAATGAGAGATACGTTGTAGGTAGATGTAGATAAAGCGGGTGATAAAATAGACCCTGCTATGGGTGTTCCGTTGTTAATTACCCTTGCTCCTGCAAGCAGTGAAGCGTTTGTGTTTATTTGATACGTGATGAAATACCTCCCTGAAACAGGTACAGTAAACACCGTATTCCCACCACTTACAGTAAATCCATCTAAACTTTGGTTATTAGGCAGCGTCACTGCCGTTCCGCCTAAAACAACCAGCACCGTACTTCCCGACGTATTGGATGCGTACATCGAGTTAGTTGTTAAACTAGTACCGGTTGGACCTGTGTCACCTGTGGCTCCGGTTGAACCAGTTACTCCCGTTGGACCTGTGGCACCAGTTGTGCCCGTTGCACCGGTTGAACCCGTGGCTCCAGTCGGGCCGGTTATTCCTGTTGAACCCGTGGCTCCCGTTGGACCCGTGACTCCGGTTGAACCCGTGGCTCCCGTTGGGCCAGTTACTCCCGTTGGACCCGTGGCTCCCGTTGGGCCAGTTACTCCGGTTGAACCCGTTGCACCGGTTGAGCCGGTTACCCCCGTTGGACCCGTGGCTCCTGTTGGACCAGTTACTCCCGTTGGACCCGTGGCTCCCGTTGGACCAGTTATTCCTGTTGAACCTGTGGCCCCGGTTGGACCGGTTACTCCGGTTGAACCCGTAGCTCCGGTTGGACCAGTTATTCCGGTTGAACCCGTGGCTCCCGTTGGACCAGTTATTCCTGTTGAACCCGTGGCTCCCGTTGGGCCAGTTACTCCGGTTGAACCCGTGGCTCCGGTTGGACCAGTTATTCCTGTTGAACCCGTGGCTCCCGTTGGACCGGTTACTCCTGTTGAACCTGTGGCTCCCGTTGGGCCAGTTACTCCGGTTGAACCCGTGGCTCCCGTTGGACCAGTTACTCCTGTTGAACCCGTGGCTCCAGTCGGACCAGTTATTCCTCCACACATATTAAGTTGGGCGCACATGTCTCACACTACTTTCAAACTGTGGAATTTTCAAGACATACACACTAATACTGATAATTGAGAGAAAACGAAACGACAATACTTCCAGTCGAGGTTCCACCAGTAGCTAAAATCCCAATCGAGTTCAGATCACTGAGCGTAATGGATCGACTCTCTCCCGGCGGTACCGTGAAATCAGGAACAGCTGTACCGTTTACCTCTAAAGCCACGGTAGGTGCTACAGCCACAATCCCATTGTTTTCCACCATGATGGTTCCGTTTATGACATAAGGTGTTCCATCTGTCCAGACGACAACTGCATCAGCTGCTGCTGCTAAATCAAGTGTGAAGCATACTGCATCATTTACAAAGCCCGCTTGTTCATTACTACATCCGCCTAAAATAGCCATTTTAACCCTCCTTCAACCTAGTCTTGATAGACTATGATCCATTTACCTTTGAAGATTGTGCGATTATCACAGCTTCAAAGCTTTATTTTTCTTCTTTGCACCATGTTGATTTGCATGTCTAATCGTGCTTGCACACTTTCAGTTGATGGAGATTTCAAGATAAATTTCACATCTTTCACAGTAATCGCACGACTTTCTCCTTTTTGGACAAGAAGATCATAACAAAATGTACCAGTTTGAATCCTAATTGCGACTGGTACATCCTGATGATCTTGATGATGCAACACAACAGTTGCCGTATTGAGAAATTTTGTTCCATTCCGCCATACTTCCACCGAACTGGGCGTTGTGGAAAAACAAAGAAAGATGTGGTGAGATTCTATATTCTTTAAAATAAGCGCATCATATACAGGAAGCTCTACTTCAATCATTCCACATAAAAAAGAAAGATCTACAAGAATTTTCGAACTGGATCGATACAAAACTTTTTGACAGCATGTTGATCTATTGCAGCACGGTACAAGAAGTTCCAACAGCACACAATTCTGCTTTTCATTGATAGAGCTCAAAGAAAAATAGCAAGTCTTAAACACACTTCTTTCAAAAAACACCCATGAGTAAAAAGGTTCCCCATCTTCCATGGTGAGCAAAAAGGGAGAACTCATCGAACGTTTGTGAGTAAAGCCTTCTAATTTTGTTTGATTGTTTATCTCTTTTAGTTTACTCATCAACAGGTTTGTCACTTTCAATCAGCCCAATTCCATGCTGTATACATAACTATATGGTCTTTTATCATATGTGCCTTTGACTATTTTGTGCGATTGGATTAGATGATGAGCATAGCTTTTCATTTTTCAAGTTTCTCTATATAATATGAACAAGAACTTCCGTGCCTCAGTAGCTCTAGAAGGGAAGAGCGCCGTAAAACAATTGTAGCTAGCGGGTCGCAAGGCAAGGGTTTCAGAAGCACCGAAAAGCAAATGAGCTGAGACAGGTGAAACTCCTGTCGGTGAAATTCCGTAGGGAAGCGTGTTGCCCCCTAGCCTATGCTTACGAAAGGAGTGCGGGTTCGAATCCCGTCTGAGGCTTGATGAATATGGAGGATGAAAACAATGCAGGTTTTTGAAGAATATGTAAGCAATATCGGTCATCCAGAGCTGAAACAGCGCATGCAAGACATCTTACAATGGATTTCAGACACATTCCCTCAATTAGAGCCAAGAATTGCTTGGAATCAGCCCATGTTCACAGATCATGGCACATTTATTATCGGATTTAGCGTCGCCAAACACCACATTTCTGTCGCACCAGAAGGAAAAGGAATTGATCACTTTTCAGCAGATATTGTACAAGCTGGTTATGACCATGGAAAAAAGATGTTTCGGATGAAAGAAAGCTTACCGATTGACTATCCTCTGCTAAAAAAAATCATCGAATTTAACATTGAAGACAAAGCAGATTGTTCCACATTTTGGCGAAAATAATAAACACCCCGATCTGATTTCATAACAGATTGGGGTGTTTTTTCGTGAGACTTACATTTTATTTGGTTCTCTCTCTCCTGTCCATTTCTGCTCCACCCATTCATAGCACGACAGAAGCAGGCTAACGCCCTTTTGGAATAGCGGCAAATAAACAACGGTTACCGCCGTTAAACAAGCGATCACAGCACCTGCCAGCACATCAAATGGATAATGAACACCTACCCAAATCCTTGAAAATCCTACAGCGCAGGCAATGAAAAGCCAATAAATACGACGCTTGTGAAAAAGCCAAAAGACTATACAAATGGAAAAAATAAAAATGGTGTGATCACTCGGAAAAGAGTTGTTCACTTCCTTTTCGATTAAAAGATTAACATGATTCAATTCTGCAAAGGGCTGCTGATTGGAATAAAAGAGCCCAGCGACTTTCCCTAACATCTCTGCCAAGATAAAGGTCAACCCAGCAGATATCATCATCCATCTGTTTTTTCTGCTTCGGTTTTGAAACCACATGATCAAAAACATGATTGCAATGAACATCACTGAATATTCAGCCAATCCAATAAGAACTGGATTTAAGACATCGTGATTCATACTAAGCTGATTAATCGACCGAAAAACCCGTTCATTAAACTCCTGCATCTCATTTCATTCCTTTTGCTTCGTTTAGGAAAAGGATAAATGAAAAAAGAAGACCGTGACATCGATCGAGCGAACAAAACAAAGGGATCATCTCACATTTTTTTCACTTCGTTGTCATCCCAATACCAAGAAACCATGCACTATTTAGAATGATACTGCTCCCATTCTTTTTTCAGCAAAGCATATTGATAGGTATTTTCATATTTAGGTGTGCCATCTTCATTTGTAGTAAATGAAACAAACTCAAGAAAGAGGCCTTCCTTCCTCATGCCTAAACGCTCACATAATGTTTGAGATCGATCATTGTCATCCTCTACATATGCATATAAGCGTCTTGCTCCTTTATTGACAAATAGATATGACAAGAGCGCTTCAGCACTTTCACGGGCATATCCCTTTCCTTCATATGACGCATGAAAATTCCAGCCAATCGAATACGTATCCGGCTCATCTTTTAAATGAAACAGTTCACCGATAATCAACTGACTTTCTTTTAAACAAACCGCCATATAAGAGTGATCTGCTTTTCTTTTTTGCACCTTAGCGACCGCTTCTTCTAATGTAGAGATTTGATCATCCAGAAAACAATTTACTCTTGGTTGAGACAAGTATGCAAGCATTCCGGGTGCATCTTCATCACGAAATGGTCTAAGAATTAAACGATTTGTTTCTATTTTATCCATAAGACTCTCCTTACTACTTTTTCTTTATCTTTCACTATTTTAGATGTCATGGACTTTTTTTGCCAATTTGGTCGTATGAACGTATCCATTTTTTTAAACATAATGTCATCAAAACTGATATAATAGAACATAAGTTTGCATTTTATTGAAAAGGGATGACTTAAAATGATTAAAACGGTAGAAGGCAATATCTTAGACGCAGAAGAAGACATCATCTGTCACCAAGTGAATTGTAAGGGTGTCATGGGAGCAGGATTAGCAAAGCAAATCAAAAGCAAATACCCAAATTTGTATAAAGACTATAAACGGTTATGTGCAGAACAAGGAGATGATTTATTAAGCTCCGTCCAGTTCATCACAACGAGCGACGGAAAAACCATTGCCAACTTATTCGCCCAAGTTGGATACGGAAGAAAAACAAAACAAACAGATGACGACGCATTACGCAGCTGCTTTGAACATCTAAAACAGACAGTGACAAATCCAAATGAAAAGAACCCCCTTCATTCTATCGCCATTCCTTATGGGATCGGCTGCGGCTTGGCAGGCGGCGATTGGACGATTGTTCGAGAGATGATGGAAGAGGTCCTTGGTGAGTGTGAAGTGACGGTTTATCGGTTTAAATAGATGAAATGAGAAATTCCGATGAAAACAAATATTACAAAAACCCTCCTTCATTTATTTGGAGGGTCATTTGCTATTTGCTATTTTTCAAATAATTTAGCACAGCTTCTTTATCTTCCTCATCTTCAGGTAGAAATCCGAACGTTTCGTATTCCCAAACGGCTATTCTTTGTACATTGTCAATACCTAAAGAATAAACATCTTCGTATCCAAAATCAGTTGAGAATTTACCCGATTTCTCCAACTCGAGAGTAGCTGTTGTCCAAGCACCTAGACCATTTTCTATATATTCCTTCTTCAACTCTTCAAGAATTTCACTGAGCTCGACAAATAAATGTTTATATGTAGAGTTACTTACACTATATCGTTTTGGAATATCGTGCCCATAGACTCGTTCTTCATTATTAGGTTCAGTAAAATAAAAGGTAATTCCTGCTGAATCATCCAATATTTCTGCATACATCCAAACTTTATCCCAATCACATGGAATCATTTCATTAATTGCTTCTGCTATTTTTTTATAATTCAATTCTAATCCTTCCATTATCTTTAGCCTCCAGGTTGATTCTTAATTTTTTCAAGATAGGATCGTTTTCCAATGTTATATTCGATGACGAAACTATCTGGTCTTAAGGAATCATCTTTATAGATAGGTTCAATGCTAACTTCTACATGTTTAGGTGGATCAGCCCTCAATGCCTTCAACCATCTTTGCTCCATCTCATACCATTTCCCGCCACTTCGATTAATTTGTGAACTCATTGGTACAAGATTATCAATATCTCCAGACCCTTTAAAAATAGAGGCAATTAAATGGTTTTTATTATTATAAGAAAATACAAAGATTAGAATTAACCAAAAAGACAATACTTCAAACAGTCCACTGTTGTATATTTTTGAAAAAGGTAAAATCAAAGTAAAATATGTTAAAATGATGGCTCCTAACAACATGTATAATGTGCTTTTCATATACATCCCCCCAACAATTTTTTCTCAACGATATCATATTTTTTAAGACCTTTCAAAAATGATTTAGCAAAGTTGCTCTTATAGTCTACACTTCGGTAGACAGTACTCAAATAGATTACTTTCACGTTCAAACTCCATCACAACTTCATCAAATTATGATAGCAATCATTAAGACACTTATTAATATTTTGCATCTCAAATCACTTGGGGTTGTAATGCCACCCTGTAATATTCTGTTTACCATTCATTTATTTTCACACCTACATGTGAAGAAAGAACTTTCTCCACACCTTACTCCAAGTAGACACAAAGCTAAGAAAGGTGAAACTATACTCCACTAAATAATAAAAGAAAAACCCTATTATAAGGGTTTTTCTTTTTTGGAATCGTACTCTTTAATAATATCAATTGGATCAATCGCATCATCATCTTGTGTATATTCCTCTACATAAGGAGTAATTAATTTCTCAAACTGCTTTTCATCATCCACTAGAGCAATACAAGTTTCATACCCTTCAAAATCAGATGGGTATAGATTTGCAACAGCACTACCGTTTTTCAAAGCCTGATCTATCGCATTCTTTAATTCCAATAGACCCTTCCTGTTTCCTAAAATCAATGCTTCTCTGTGATGAGTTTCTTGAGCATATATATTACACATCTCTAGAACATCATCATCATCCACTTGAATAGACATATAAAAGCACCTCCGAAGTTAAATTTAGTTCATTTTATAATTCTTAATGTCAACATGCCAAAGAGCCATGACCTCAAACGTCTGATCCCAATAGTGATTGCGGACACCGCAAACAAAAATAGCTCAAACTACTTAACTGTACTTTGCTCCTTTTTATATTTCATTACTTTTATAATTCTATAAACTATTACAGCAACATAGCACACAACTAAGGTAATCAGATATTCAAAAGGAAAATCTCTTTGTACACCTTGATAAAGAAAAATTGCTAAAAGGACTGTAAACAAAATTATTTGAAAAACTTCTTTTTTTATCATCCAAATCCTCCGATATACTTTCACTTACGTTTTATACTTTTAATTACAATCCAGAGAAAGTTATGTTACCGTGAAATTATAAAACAATCAGTTTCAACATTCTACAGTCAGTTCCATATTTAGGATTTAAGTAACAAAATTGAAAGTATGTACTATATTTGTTTTTACCTCAAATTGTTTTCTTCTCTTTCTTCATAAAAACATCTTGAAATTCTTCATACATTTTTTCAGCTTTTCAGAATCCCATACTTTATACAGCTCTCACATAAATATATACAGTGAAATTGGGTAATACCCATATTTTCTCTAACTGACATTAAAAGTTTCCTCTTCAAAAAGCTTAATAAATTCATTTGTTTTTTAGTATCTCTATACGCTGCCATCAAAGTAAATGGAGCATCTAATATAAAAAAGACTCCATTATGGCATATTCTTTTATACCATAAGGAGCCTGACACTTTAATCCACTTTATCATTTTTTAAACAATTATACTTCGCAGTGATGAATTAAAACCCTATCCCTTTTATGATCCTGCACCTCTTGAGGAAAGTAACACTATCTCATCTTTAACATCTGACTGAGTTTGTTGTACAACAGGCATTCCAAGAATT
>NZ_CP150633.1:2878762-3130700 GCF_038023285.1 Bacillus sp. PPSBB_11 | reverse complement strand
ATCGGGTAATATTGAATTTTATACAGATTACCTTCATCAAGCACGTCCAATTCAAATATAGCTTCGAGTTCTTCTTTACTTAAATGATCTTCAGAAAGTTCATATTCAGCCGCTGCTGCTTCCTCATCAACAGTATACTCAGCTGTATAAAGCCCCTCAATGAATTCATCAAAGGAATCAGCTAACTTAAAGTCTTCTTCCATCTCAACATCAAAATAATGAATGGCAGGATTCTCTTTCGTTTTTCGATAATCCATCGCTACCCAAGTGTGACCATCCCCGTTAATTAAGACAAGCCCTTCTGGCAGCTCCCACTCTTTTATCAAATAGGCACTATCCATAATTCCTTCATCTTCAGCAATTCCCAGCAGGTGATTAAATTGAATATGATCCTCGGCCCATGAATTAGAGTGAGTGGTTGGAAAAGCATTATGAATGGTATAACCACCATTCTGTTCTAATATGAGCTTTTTATATGTATCTGGCAAAGTGATACCAAGTTTCTTTTCAGCCTTAGCTATTTCTGCTTCGTTGACCTTTTTTAACGTATAGTAACCTTCCTCGTCTATTTCCCAAAATGATTTCAAGATGAATGCCTCCTAGTAAAATATGCACATAAGTATACCATCTTGCTGAGTATATTTAACAATTTAGGCAAAATAAAAGAAGAATATTAGTTACTTAGTCATTCACGTTGTCTATTTTTGTCGAAACGATAGTAAAAAGAAGGTACTTCATGTAAAATTTCCTTTGCACCTAAAAATCAGGAGGATCCAATATGAAGAAATTATCTATATTCATTTTTATTTGTTTAATGATGCTAACAGCCTGCAGTAGCGCAGCATCAAATGAAAAACAGCTCACGACAGCCAATATTATTGAAGCTTTTAAAAGTGCTGGGCTTGAAGCAGAAAAACCATCTGATCTTAAACAAAAAGAGTTTGGAAATATAAGAGAAGAAGGAAAAAGAATTCTTATTCCTTCCTTAGGTGAAAATGCTGGTGGAAGGATTTTTAAATTTGGAAATGAAACTGATTTACAGCAGGCGAAATCCTATTATGATGAGTTAGGCAATGCTGGATCTATGTTCTTCTCTCACACCCATTCAAAAGGGAATTTTCTATTACAAATGAACGGAGAAATGAAAGATTCTGAATTTGAAAAGTATAAGAAAGTAATGGATGAGGAAATAAGATAATTTCATATATTTTTAAAAGAAGGAAGGTCAACAAATGTCATCATTTTGGCTGCTAACAGTTATTCTTACGATTGTTATACTGGGTGTTTCTTTGATCTTTAAAAGAAAGAATGCACCTTTACAGTATGGAATTCCATCAATTCTCATCTTCATCAGTATTATCTTATTATTAATCAGTTTTTTCGTAGGAAAGTGGGAAGGTTTAGGACTGGGTGCAATCAGTATATCTTTACTGGTTGCATCTGTGATCACTTTAATTATTAATAGTACCTTGAGTTATTTTAGTCATAAATAACATAGAGCCACTTCTGCATAAGAAGTGGCTCTTTCGATTAATTAAAAGTGAAATATGCATGAAAATATCACAAGACCAACTAATTAAATAAAATCCCCCTGAAGCCAATGGCTCCAAGGGGTTTCTTTATTAATACTGAGACATATACTGATCGCGTTCCCATGGGTGTACTTGGGTGCGGAACATATCCCATTCGATTTCTTTTGATTCGATGAAGTGCTCGAATAAGTGATCGCCTAGTGCGTTGATCATGACTTCGTTTGACTTGAGCAGCTCAAGTGCTTCTGCAAGTGTTGCAGGTAAGTCAGCGATGCCGTTTTCAAGGCGCTCTTCTTTGTCCATGACATAGATGTTTCTGTCGATTGGCGCTGGTGCGTCTAGTTTGTTTTTGATTCCGTCTAGACCTGCTGCAAGTAATACACTTAGTGCAAGGTATGGGTTTGCAGATGGGTCTACACTGCGTACTTCTACACGTGTGCTAATGCCGCGTGATGCTGGAATACGAATCAATGGGCTGCGGTTTTGTGCACTCCATGCTACGTAGCAAGGTGCTTCATAGCCAGGAACAAGACGTTTGTAAGAGTTCACCGTCGGGTTTGTGACCGCTGTGAAGCTTGTTGCGTGCTTCACAATACCTGCGATAAAGTGTCTAGCTGTCTCGCTTAATTGTAAATCTGCTTTTTCATCAAAGAATGCGTTTTTGCCATTTTTGAATAATGATAGGTTACAGTGCATACCAGATCCGTTTACACCGAACAATGGTTTTGGCATGAATGTCGCATGAAGTCCGTGCTTTCTAGCGATTGTTTTCACAACAAGCTTGAACGTTTGAATGTCATCACAAGAACGGATGGCGCCTGCATATTTGAAATCAATTTCATGCTGACCAGGTGCTACTTCGTGGTGAGAAGCTTCAATTTCAAAGCCCATTTCTTCAAGCTCAAGCACGATGTCACGGCGGCAGTTTTCACCTAAATCTGTTGGTGCAAGGTCAAAGTATCCACCTTTATCGTTTAGTTCGAGCGTTGGCTCGCCTTTTTCGTCTAATTTAAATAAGAAGAATTCTGGCTCAGGTCCAAGGTTGAAATCACTAAATCCTAGTTCTTCCATTTCCTTTAAGATACGCTTTAAGTTGTTACGAGGGTCTCCATCAAATGGTGTTCCGTCTGGCTTATAAATGTCACAAATAAAGCGTGCCACTTTACCTTTTTCTGCTGTCCAAGGGAAAATAACAAACGTGTTTAGATCTGGATATAGGTACATATCTGATTCTTCGATACGTACAAACCCTTCAATAGATGAACCATCAAACATACATTTGTTATCGAGAGCTTTTTCTAACTGGCTCACAGGAATCTCAACATTTTTAATTGTTCCGAGAATGTCTGTAAATTGCAGACGGATGTACTTTACGTTTTCCTCATTTACTAATTTTACGATATCTTCTCTTGTGTACTTTGCCATTTCGTAAAACTCCTCCCCTACAAAAGGTAAAATGTGTATAGCAATGCTTTTGCTAATTGGTTAACGGAAGAACCTTGACATATCCCCCTGCCTAAAGGTCGTTCCTTGTTGGAAACGTCCAGCCTGAATGAGTTCCTTCTTCAGTAGCTTCCTGAGTTCATCATCTGTCAAGTTGTGCTTCGCTGTGGTTTTCTCCTCTGTCTTTATTTCAGACGATGGATTTTCAGCCTCAGCTTTGGCAAAAAGTTTTTTGATTCCTGCCATGTTTACACCTTGTTCGATGAGGTTTTTGATTTCTAGTAATTTATCAACATCATGGAAAGAAAATAATCGGCGATTCCCATCACTTCTAGCTGGAAATACTAAACCATTTTCCTCATAATAGCGAATTTGTCTTGCAGATAATTCTGTTAGCTGCATGACAATCCCAATTGGGAATAAAGGCATTGAGCGGCGAATGTTATCACTCATCTCAACTGTCTCCTCCTCTTTGCTTAAATTTATTATATGTCATGTTATATTATGTGTCAACGAAATGTTAGGAATATTAACATGGATTTTTTTATAGAGCAGGCACTTCAATAAAACCTTGCTCTAATAAGGCATCTACTGCACTGCAAATGGCATTTTTCACATGGGCGTACGTGAGACCGCCCTGAACATAGGCTGTGTAAGGCGGTCTAATCGGACCATCAGCTGATAATTCAATGCTGGCTCCTTGGACAAATGTGCCCGCTGCCATAATCACATCGTCCTCGTATCCCGGCATATAGCTTGCATGCGGTGTGACATGACTGTTAATCGGTGATGCATATTGAATCGCCTGACAAAATGCAATCATTTTTTTAGGGTCTCCAAATTCTACAGATTGAATCAAGTCGGTTCTTTTCGCATTCCACGACGGGTTTGTTTGGAACCCGAGTTTTTCAAGAAAACGCGCTGTAAACACGGCGCCTTTTAAACTTTGTGCAACAACATGCGGTGCTAAGAAAAATCCTTGATACATTTCCTGGAGCGCATACAGCGATGCACCCGCTTCACTGCCGATGCCTGGAGATGTCATTCGATAAGAGCAAGCTTCTACCCATTTTTCTTTACCGACAATGTAGCCGCCAGTTTTGGCAAGGCCGCCGCCTGGGTTTTTAATGAGAGAACCTGCCATAAGGTCTGCGCCCACATGACACGGCTCTTGTAATTCAGTAAATTCACCATAACAGTTGTCAACAAATACAATGATGTCCTCATTGATGTCTTTCACAAATGAAATCATTTGTTCAATTTCTTCTATTGTAAAGGATGGTCTTGACGCATAGCCTTTAGAACGCTGAATCCCGATGACTTTTGTTTTTTGGGAAATAGATTCTTTGACTTTATCGAAATCGACAGATCCATCTTGACGCAAATCAATGGCTTTGTAATCGATCTGAAAATCTTTTAATGAGCCTGTCCCTTCTTTGCCGCGAATCCCGACAATCTCTTCTAGGGTATCGTAAGGTTTCCCCGTCATGTAGATCAATTCATCACCAGGTCTCAGCACACCGAATAAGGCGATGGAAATGGCATGTGTTCCAGAAATGATCTGCGGGCGTACAAGACCGCTTTCCCCTCCAAATACATCCGCATAGATCTTTTCTAACGTGTCTCTTCCCATATCATCGTAGCCATAACCAGTTGTCGGGTTAAAATGAGAGTCGCTGACTTTATGTTTCCGGTAGCTTTCAAGAACCCGCCACTCATTTTGTTCGCTCTTTCGATCAATTTGCTGATGTATTTGTGAAATGTCTTGTTCTGCTTCTGCTGCTTTTTTTTCTAAAATGGTGCCATGTTTTAAAGTGTGAAACATCGTGATTTAATTCCTTTCCTACAACATATACTTCTTGATTTGTCCTAATATGGTTTGCTCCTCACCACTAAATCCAGTGATGTCATAAAGCTCTGCTTCCTTTTGGAATTCCAGTGATTCCACCAAGGTTTCTGACTTTAAGGCAGATATGAGTTTTCCTTCATATGCCGGAATTCTTACATGATATGGCTTTAAAAAATCTTTTTTCAGTTCAGCCATGATATCCGCTTTTAACCGCTTCACATCTTCCTCGCGCCTAGCACTGATTAAAATGTGGCGCTGCTTTGAGGAAGGGATAAAATCCGGCCGGATTTGGTCTTTTTTGTTATAGACAGTCAGCATCGGAATACGGTCAGCTTCTAATTCTTCTAAAAGCTTATGAACCGTTCGTTCATGCCCTTCATAATCCTCATTCGAAGAATCGATCACATGAAGCAAATAGTCTGCTTCTTTTACTTCTTCAAGAGTGGAACGAAATGCTGCAATCAGTGTGGTTGGAAGGTCTTGAATAAAACCAACTGTATCGGAAATCAGTACACTGTAGCCAGATTCAAGTGTCATTTTACGCGTCATTGGGTCAAGTGTGGCAAACAGCAAATCTTCTTCATGGCTATCCGCTTCTGTTAACTGGTTAAACAATGTTGATTTCCCGGCATTTGTGTACCCGACAATAGCGATTTGGAATACGCCATTTTTCTTCCGTCGTTCCCGGTATCTCGTGCGATGTTCTTTGACTGCAGATAGTTGTCCGTGAATTTCGTGTATGCGGTTTCGAATATGACGTCTGTCTGTTTCAAGTTTTGTTTCACCTGGACCTCTTGCGCCAATTCCGCCGCCTTGTCTTGAAAGGCTGATCCCTTGTCCACTCAGTCTCGGCAAGGCATACTGAAGCTGGGCAAGCTCTATTTGCAGCTTCCCCTCTCTTGTACGGGCTCTTTTGGCAAAGATGTCTAGAATCAATTGCGTACGGTCAATGATTTTCACATCTAAGGCAGTCGCTAAAGCTTTTAACTGGCTAGGCGAAAGCTCGTCGTTAAAAATAATAACGTCACAGTCTAACTCCTCGCAAAGCACTTCAAGCTCTTCCACTTTCCCTTTTCCGATGTAAGTCGCGCTGTCCTGTCTATTTCTTTTTTGCGTCATGATGCTGACAGCTTCACCGCCAGCTGTTTTGGTTAAGGAAGCTAATTCTTCCATAGAATATTGAAAGCGTTCATCCGTTATATGCGGCAGTTGACAGCCGACAAGGATCGCTTTTTCGATCATTTCATGTTCATTCAACGTCAGTTGTTTCCTTTCTGTACTTAAGTTTCAGTAGTACCATCATACCAAACACACCACACGTATACCACCATTCGGAAGGTTTAATTTCTTGTCTCTTTACAAAAAGGATACGCCATTTCAAGAAGGCGTATCCTCTTTCATTTGCAGATCATGGCTTTTAATCGTAAGTAAGTCTTTTTTATCATAATGATCCACAAGAAGCAGCCTCATCGCCTGAGTTCGAATCGCTTTTTCAATGGTGTTTCGCACAAAACGGCCGTTGCTGAATTTGGCAGGACTCGTTGTGCTCTTGATGTGCATTAAATAGTCTCGCAGTTTCCATTCTGCCTCTTGGGTAAAGACATATTCCCGATCGGCCATCATTCGTTTTGCAATATCCATCAGCTGATCGACCGTATAATCAGGGAAGTTGATATTAATCGGAAATCTCGATTGCAGACCAGGGTTTAGAGAAAGAAAATGATCCATTTCCTTGGAGTATCCAGCTAAGATGAGGATGAATTCATGCTGCTTATCCTCCATATGTTTTACAAGGGTATCAATGGCTTCTTTCCCGAAATCTTTCTCTCCTCCGCGGGCAAGAGAATAGGCTTCATCGATGAACAAAATGCCGCCTAGTGATTTTTTAATCAAATCTCTTGTTTTTTGAGCTGTATGTCCAATGTACTCTCCAACCAGATCTCCTCGTTCTGCTTCAATTAAGTGCCCCTTTGAAAGAACATTCATTTCAAAGAAAAGCTTCCCGACAAGCCGTGCAACCGTTGTTTTCCCTGTGCCGGGATTTCCTTTAAACATCATATGAAGCGCTTGTTTTCCTACCTTTAATCCTTGTTCTTGTCTTTTTTGATTCACAAAAATCCAAGCATAAATTTCTTTTATGTTTCGTTTCATTTCATCCATCCCGACAAGGCTGTTCATTTCTCGTTCTATTTCTCGTAAGATGCTGTGTTTGGCCTCATTTTTTTGCAAGGCCTCTAGGTATTCTGCCTCTGAATCTGCATCAACCAATACTTGCTTCTGTCCATTAAGTATAATGTTGATTTGGCCGTTATTTTTATATGTGACAGCTCGCTCCAACGTATTCACCTCTCGCTCTTCTCTCTTTAATCTATTCGGGTGGAGCTGTAATCGTGACAATCGCCCGCACTAGCATTGGTTTACTGTCAAAATGACCCGAGATACCGGTTATTGTAGGGGATTGTGCGGTTTCCCAGGAAATGATGTGCTATTTCCATTGTATTCATCCATTTCGGGCGGACAAACCAACAATTTGTTTTTTCTTAGAAAAATGGCGCTTTTTCATCACAAATTGTGCAGAAAAGAGTCTCGATGATTTCCGCATTTTGTACAGGCAATTTTTCTATTTCCTCATAAAATAAAGACGAGGTGATGAATAGATGGTGAAAATTTTTATTGATCCTGGCCACGGAGGAACAGATTCTGGAGCTGCTGCTAATGGACTTTTGGAGAAAAATATCACACTGCAAATTGCGCTTTTTCTGAGAGATATGTTGATTAGTGAATATGATGGGGTTTCCGTCCGCTTAAGTCGTTCAATTGACCAATCCGTCACGTTATCCCAGCGTACGAATGCGGCAAACAGCTGGGGAGCTGACTATTTCGTGTCTATTCATATTAATGCTGGCGGAGGCACAGGTTTTGAAAGTTATGTGTACCCTGGCGTTTCAGCACCAACCACCACGTATCGCAATGCCCTTCATGATGAGATTGTCCGCTCCGTTGATTTTGCCGACCGCGGCAAGAAAACGGCGAACTTCCACGTTCTGCGGGAAACTTCTATGTCTGCCATTTTAACTGAAAACGGTTTCATCGATACGGTAGCTGATGCAAATAAGCTCCGTAACGCTACTTTCCTTCAAGGGATCGCTCGTGCTCATGCCACTGGATTAGAAAAAGCCCTTCAATTGAAAAAAAAAGCAAGTAACCTATATAAAGTGCAAGCAGGGGCTTTCAAGGTCAAAGCCAATGCGGATGAACTAGCAGCTACACTCAGATCCAAAGGATTTGAAGCGCTGGTCGTACTGGATAGCGGCATGTACCGAGTCCAAGCTGGCGCTTTCCGTTCAAAGCAAAATGCAGATGACCTCGTCGCTCGATTAAAGCAGGCCGGTCACGACGCATTCGTTTTTCAATAATCTAAAAAACAAACCGGCTCAAGTCATCTTTAGAGCCGGTTTGTTGTCTATCCAATTATGCTAAAATGTTCACGACAAATTGAGACCATGTTTCAAGACGATCGAAGTACTCAGGCTTTTTCAAATCTGTTACTTTCATCCATTCGCCTGAGATTTGATCTGTTTCTTTTACTTCTACATGAGCACCCGGTGATAATTCAAGGGCTGATAACAGTCCGATGTGCACACGGCCGACACTGTTGTCATCATCATTAATAAGTCCAAGGGTTTTCATCTCAAGTTTGTCTTCTTCTTGAATCGAAAGTTCCTCGTCCAGTTCACGATCGGTATTTTCTTTTAGAATCTCAGCAAATTTTTTCCCTTCAATGAAATTCATATGACCGCCAAAGCCAAGAGATAACTTATGATGTAAGCGAGTCTCTCCCCCGCCTTGAAGTCTTTCATATACATATACTTCGTCCTCACGCTTAATCACGACATAAGGTATCGGCTGTTTGAAGTCAGGATTTTCTTCTGCATCGCCTCTTCGCATCTGCTCGAAGTGCTCTTCGATTTCTTTCATTATGGTGCTGATTGTTTTCTCTTCACTATTCACACCATTAAACGCAAGTGTTTCGTTTTGGAACACGCGTGCGCGCGGTGCAACTAAAATCATTTCGTCCATTTTTCCCATGTTCGGTAACCTCCAGTATGTAACACATTGTTAGAAATGGCAAAAAGCCAAAACGAGTGATGCGTTTTGACTTTTGCGTTTTAATTATGATTCATCTCCAAAGAAGAAGTCGTCATCTTTTAACGGCTCAACTGTTGCCTTTTTGTAGCCGTTCCCTTTCATTGAGAAGAAGTCATGTGACTTTGTTTTTGTATTGAGTCCGTTCAATACAATTGGGTTGATCTCTTCTTCTTCAAAGTAAGGGGCAAATCCAAGGTTCATTAACGCTTTATTGGCATTGTAACGAATGAACTTTTTCACATCATGCGATAAATTGACTTGGTCATAAATATCCTCAGTGTAATGAAGTTCATTTTCATAAAGCTCATTAAGCAGATCGATAGAGAAATCATAAAGCTCTTTTTGCACGTCAGGTGTTTGTTTGTTGTATATTTCTTGTGCTAACAATCCAACATACACACCGTGAATCGCTTCATCGCGCAAAATCAAGTTAATGATTTCACCACTTTGCATGAGCTTTCCTTGACCGTAGAAATATAGCGGGTAGTAAAAGCCGCTATAGAATAGGAAGCTTTCTAAATACACTGAAGCAACCATTGCTTTAAATAAGGAAATCGGGTCATCCTTTTGAATGGAACGGTACAGACCTACAATCATATCTGCTTTCTTTTGCAAGAATTTATTTTTCTTGACCCATTCAAATACTTCACTAATCGTTTCAGTCGGTGCAAGTGTCATGAAGATATTTGAGTATGATTTTGCATGCACGGCATTTTCCATCATGGCCATAAAGTTTAACACGGCTTTACGTTGATGACCGTCCACATGTTCAGCCACTATCGGCATTCCTGTATTTCCTTGTTCTGTATCAAGTAACGTCAGTCCAGCCAGTACCTTCATGTACGTATCTCGCTCTTCTTCACCTAAATATTTCCATGTTAAAAGGTCCCCGTTTAAGGAAATCTCTTCTGGAAGCCAGAATTGCTTGACGTTTTGGTTGTAAAACATTTGTGTAAAATCGTCTTCGTGTTTTGACCAGTTGGCTGCATCATAAATTTTTGTCACGTTAAACTCTCCTTTAATCAAACAACACAAGAAAGACAGCCTTCCTGCCCTGTATCCTTCGTTCTTGCATAATAAAGTGTCTTAATGCCTTTATGGTGTGCATAAAGATCGATGCGGTTTAAGTCACGCGTTGTCATCGTATCTTTTAGGAATAATGTAAAGCTGATTCCTTGATCGACGTGCTGCTGAATGGTTGCGATCATATCGACCACTTTAAACATGTCCATATCGTATGCTTCTTTATAGAAGAACCAGTTTTGTGCTGAAAGTCCTGGCATTGGATAATACGTTTTGCTGTTTCCGTATGTTCTTTCTTCAATACGTTCCATAATTGGCATCACAGACGCTGTTGCCGATTGAACATACGAAATAGAACCTGTTGGTGCAATACATAATCGATAGCTATGGTACATGCCATTTTCCGCTACAAAGTCTTTGAGTGCTGCCCAATCTTCTTTTGTTGGAATGTGCATGCCTTCAAATAGCGCAGCTGCTTTTTCTGTTTTTGGAGTGAAATCATTTTCTACGTATTTATTGAAGTACTCACCTGTTGCATAACCAGAGCCCTCATAACGGTGGAATGTTTCCCCTTTTTCTTTTGCAAGCTCACTTGAACGCTTAATGGAGTAATAGTTCACCATCATAAAGAACGTATTAGCAAAATCTCTTGCTTCTTCACTTTCATAAGCGATTTGGTTTTGAGCTAAATACCCATGAAGGTTCATCGCACCAAGTCCAATTGACTTCATCGCTTTGTTCGCTTTTCTAACAGCTGGTGCATTGCGGATATCTGTTGTTTCAGACACAAGTGTGAGTGAGTCCGTTGCAAGCTTGACTGTTTTTTCAATGGATTTGTTTTTCATCACGTTCATGATATTTAAAGAACCAAGGTTACAAGAAATATCAAGTCCGATCTCATCATCTTGATCATAGTCCGTGTAAGAAGAGACTTCTGAAGCTTGAAGTACTTCTGAACAAAGGTTTGAGAATTTCACACGTGAAATATGGTTCAGTGCGTGCTCTCTATTCACATTATCTTGGAACATGATATATGGATAGCCTGATTCTGAGCGCAGAACAGCTAATTTTTCAAGAAGTTTTCTCGGATTGACTTTTTCTTTTTTGACTTTCGGGTTTTCTACAAGCTCGTCATACATTTCTTCCATATCCATCTCATCAAGATGCTGTCCATAAGCTTTATAAACTGTATGAGGATAGAATGTGTAAGCTGTTTTATCTTCTCTAGCAAGCTCGATAAATTTATCTGGGATGACGACACCGATCGATAGTGTTTTCACACGAACATCTTCATCCGCAGAGATTTTTTTCGTATCTAAGAAATCATTAATATCTCTGTGGAAAATATTCAAGTACGCACTGCCTGAACCTTGTCTTTGTCCCATTTGATCTGCATATCGGAATGCATTATCAAGAAGTTTCATGACGCCTACGACACCTTTGGTCGCATTTTCTACATCTTTGATCGCTTCACCTTTCGCACGAAGCTTTGAAAGGTTCAAGCTGACGCCGCCGCCTAATTTAGACAGCTGCATGGAAATATCAATGGCTCTTGAAATATCGTTTAATGAGTCATTCACTTCAAGCAAGAAGCAGCTCACCAGCTCACCACGTCTTTTACGGCCTGCGTTTAAGAATGTTGGTGTACTTGGCTGATACTCTTGGTTGATCATCAGTTCCACAAACTCAAGTGCTTTCTTTTTGTCTCCGCCCGCAAAGAAAAGAGCCACAACTGAAATGCGGTCTTCATAGCGTTCAAGGATTTTCTTTTTGTCATTTGTTTTCAGTGCATAGTCATTGTAAAACTTAAACGCACTCATAAATGATGGGAATCTAAATTTCTTGGCATATGCAGCTTCAAATACTTCTTTAATATCTGACATGCTGTATTGTCTTAAAAATTCTTCCTCATAGTAGTCGTTTTCTATTAAGTAATCAATCTTCTCTTCTAGATTATGAAAGAAGACCGTGTTTTGATTAATATAATCTACGAAATAACTATGTACAGCTTCTTTGTCCTTGTCGAACTGAAACTTTCCTTCTTTTTGAATCATAATCTCGTTATTTAATTGTATCCACTTTGGAACCTGATTTTGTGACAATTCTTTCTACCTCCTGTGTAAACAATTCAACATCCCTTTTTGTTCCGCTTAGTTCAAAGGTGTGCAAAATAGGAACTTGATATTGTTTAGAAATCGTATCGGCGCTTTTGGCAAAGTTATCTCCCCACACTTTGTTCCCACTCACCGCTACACCTAGTAAAAGGTGCGCATTTTTCTCTAAAAATGACTGAGTGGTACCAGGGACTTGTCCAAATCCTGTCGTAAAGGTGACGAGAATAAACGGCGTATCCAAAAACTCTTCTCCAGTCAATTTTCGTTTGTCTGTAAAAGGGGTCTTGTCCAAAAAGCGTTGAACATTTCCTGTTTTTGAATCAAATACGATTTGAATCAATTCCATCACGACCTAGTTTTTAGTATTGTTGATCATTCCGCTATTCACTATATATAGTATACTATGTTTTTTCAAAACACAACATATAGATGCTCGAAACGAAAAAAATCAACCAACCCGGCCGAACATTCATAGCCGAACTCGTACGTTCAAATAAATAGAGCAGAGCAGGTTCTAAAAATAGACTGCCCTACTCCCTATTCAACTGAAACCGAAATCTATCATAACACGAAAAAAAATCGCTTAGTAGACTAGACTTTTTGTTTTATTTTTTGTAGGCATCGCACTGTAAATCTTCTGACACTTCTGTTATTTCCACTTCAACACCTAATTCTTTGAGCACCGCTTCAAGCGCAGAGACGATCGAGGCTTCTCTTACTAACTCTTTCCCGTTTACAGAAACGCTTGTTCCATATTCGAAACAGGAGTCATCTTCACAAGTTTGTTCCCAATGATTAATTTTAATTTTGTGTGTCATGAACTCATCCTTTTCTGTCTAGATGTCTGATGCATGTTTATAGTGTAGCGACTTCACATTCATTTGTAAATTTACGTGCTTACTCTTCATCAAAGTCTTCACTATTACCATCATCTTCATCCCATTCATCTATGTACTTTGTCGTAATGAGCGTCAGCTCTCCTTCTTTTTCATCAAACCGGTATACATGTACTTCATCATCTTTCACAACAGCAATGTGATTATTTTTTAGCGCAACAGATGATGGTAAAAGACCATCAACATGGCTCCCATCATGCTCACCAGAATGGTTATGCCAACTTTCTTGTCTCGTTTCGATGTTCGAGATGGCGCATGATCCAAATAAGACAACGATTCCAATCAAAAGAAGGATCACTCTAATCCTTCTTAATTCAAGCTCTGCATTTTCCATATAAATCCCCTCACCCTTTTAAATGTCCAATAAGGATTTATACGCAACTTGGACAGAAAAGTTTCATGGCATGCAAAATAGCCCCTCTGCACTGACAAAAAACGTAGCGGGTTTCGGCCGGTTTATTCGCAGCTGCATGGGGCTATTGGTGAAAACGGGTGTTTATTCTAATTCAAGATTTACATTTTTTTGAGGTGCAAATGTTGAAATCGCATGTTTATAAATAAGCTGCTGCTTCCCTTCTGTCTCAAGCAGCACCGTGAAATTGTCAAATCCCTTTACTTGACCGCGAAGCTGAAAGCCATTCAGTAAAAATACTGTGACAAATGTATTGTCTTTGCGGATCTGATTCAAAAATTGGTCCTGAATATTAATCGGTTTCATGTTTCGTCCTCCTTGATTCTGATAACTACAGTTTCGCTTTAAGTCCAAGCTTTCCTGCTATATATGCGAAAATTTCCTCTTTTTTGTCCGAAAAGTGGCAAGGTGGTGTCATATCAAACCAGGTGACATCCATTTTATTACGGAACCACGTAAACTGACGCTTCGCATATCTGCGGGAATTTTGTTTTAATTGCTGGATGGCTTCATCAAGTGAGCAATCGCCTTGAAAATAGGCATACAACTCTTTATAACCAATCGCTTGAACAGACTGACAATCTTTCAAACCAGATTGATAAAGTGCGCTCACTTCTTCAATTAAGCCTTCATCTAACATCATATCAATTCTTTGATGAATGCGCTCGTACAAAAGCTCTCGGTCCATTTTCAGCCCAATGAAGGCAGTGTCATAAAGAGGAACTTCTTGATGCCCGTTTTGCATATCAGACATTTTCTGACCTGTTGTATGGATGATTTCAAGCGCTCTGATCACGCGGCGGACGTTATTCGGATGAATCGCTTTTGCAGCGTCAGGATCGGCTTCTTTTAGCTTTTCATACAGCTTGATCGGTCCATGCTGCTGCTTAAACAGCGTCATCTCTTCTCTAAAAGCAGGATCACTTTTCTCATCAGTAAACGTGTAATCATATAAAACAGACTGAATATATAGCCCAGTTCCACCAACAATCATGGGCGTTTTCCCTCTCGCAGCAATCTCTTTGATTTTTAAGCGGACAAGCTGCTGAAATTCAGCTGTAGAAAACGATTCATCCGGTTGTTTAATATCGATTAAATGGTGCGGTACGCCATTCATTTCTTCAGGGGTGATTTTCGCTGTGCCAATATTCATCCCTTTATAGATCTGCATGGAATCCCCGCTGATAATTTCTCCATTAAATGCTTTCGCTATATCAATGCTCAGCTTTGTTTTTCCGACAGCCGTCGGACCTACTAATACAATCACTGGTTGTTTTTTCATAACATCACTCTCTTTTACAAACTGCCTACAGTATAGCATAACTTCTCTTTCTCTCCTATATCCTCCCGTCACCAGCCAAGCGGTTCATTCCCGACCACTTCATATGTCTTTCCTTTTAAACGGTGCTTATGCGTTGGCCTTTCTTCATCTGGACTGTAAACGACTCCCCCGTATGGAATCGGGACAGAGTCGGTATAGGCAGAAAACGTGACTTCCTCAATTTCATGGTAGTGCGTCCCGTCCACTCTTGGGATAGCAGGTCCAGTGACGCCATAATATCTATGGAAATGCCCTCTTTCAAATGATGTGATCCCCCGGTAATAATGAGTATGACTGTCGGTACTGCTTCCATTCACAGGCTGAGAAATACCTTCTATTAAATGATAATGTTCTTCGGTTACATCCGTTCTCGCTTTATAAGCATGTGCATGAGGTGGACATTTAGCCCAATCAGACGGATACAGGCCCATTTTTTACATTCCTCCTTATTTTAGGCATTCACCCAAACACAAGTGGGCCACTCGAATACACTGATGTCAGTTACAGTGATTTTATGTGAAAGGAGTCTTTTTTTATGAATTATTTTGACGCACCGTTTGTTCAAGATGAGATGAGAAGACCTTTTGGATTTGGACGCCCTGGATTTGGTTTTGGAAGACCTGGGTTTGGGTTTGGGCGCCCTGGTTTTGGCTATGGGAGACCTGGATTTTTTGGACCGCCATTTTTAGGTGGTTTTGCTGGAGGGCTTTTAGCTGGGTCGCTTCTTGCTCCAGGATATGGCTATGGTTATCCTTATCCACCGCCATACCCGCCATATGGACCATACCCTTATTATTAAATATGACGATTTAGTGAAAACATCCTCTTGTAAAATGAATCGATTGACACATTTGTTTTTCATAGGTTAACATTTACTTTACCGACCGTTCAGTAAAGTAGGTGTTTTTTTTTATGTCTAAAACGAAAAAAGAACAAATTTTTGAGGCAGCAGCTCACACCATTCTAAAAGAAGGATTGAGTCAGCTCACCCTTCAGCAGGTGGCAGAACATGCAAATATGACCAAAGCCGGGCTACTGTATCATTTTTCGAGCAAGGAAGACCTGATCCAGCAAATGAATGAGCATGCGGTTGCCTCTTTTCGTCAGCAGCTTGACACGTATCAGGAAACATACAAAAACGAAAAGGCACCTTATGTACGTGCCTATATATTGGCCACATTAAATGACCTTGATAGACAAAACACCACACAGCTATGTACAAGTATGCTGGCAACCATGTCATTTGATGAAGCGTTATTAAATCCTTGGCGTCATTTTTATGCGGAATTTAAAGAAAAAGCAGCCGAGGAAATCAATGACCCTGCACTTAGCCAATTGATCCGTCTTGCCTGTGATGGTATATGGTTTTCAGAAATGTTTCAGCTTGAACCATTGAATCGAGAGGAAAAAACCCTTTTACTTCATCGGATTTTACACATTTTAGAGGAGGGATGATGATGATCCTCGGATATCTTTTTTTGGCTATCGCCATTTTTTCAGAAGCGATTGGGGCAGCGATGCTGAAACTATCAAATGGTTTCACACGCTTTAAACCTAGCGCTGTCGTTGTCGCTGGCTATACACTTGCTTTCTACATGCTGTCATTGACCCTTAATATCATTCCACTTAGCATGTCTTACGCCACTTGGTCTGGGGTAGGTACCGTCCTCACGGCTTTTTTTGGCGTGCTCTTTTTCAAAGAAACTTTGAACCGTCAAGCACTTATTGGAATGGCAATGCTTGTTTCAGGGGTCGTACTATTAAATATGTCTTAAAGGATGTGAAGTGATATGAAAGGAATGCTTTATTTAACAGGAGCCATTTTGACAGAGGTTTTTGGCAGTACGATGCTGAAGCTTTCGCAAGGTTTTACACAGGTGCTGCCGAGTATGGGGGTGCTGATCGGATTTGGATGTGCCTTTACCTTTCTCAGTTTGGCACTCAAAACAATTGAGTTGTCATCTGCATATGCCACTTGGTCTGGGGTCGGTACAGCACTTACTGCTCTTGTGGGCCTCGTGCTATTTAACGAAACCATTCATATGAAAGGATTCATTGGTCTTGCACTTGTCATATGCGGCGTCATTGTCTTAAATCAATCCAAAAAACAAAAGGAAGAAAAGAAAGAACCATTCGATCAAACCGAATGGACGTCATAAAAAAAGTCATTTTCTCCATTAATCAAGAGAAAATGACTTTTTTACTTAATAACCAGCTTTGATGGTTTCTTCTAAGGAAATATGGACATTCCCTTGCACAGCTCTAGAGATCATACATGAGCTTTCAGCTTTATGTGCAAGCTTACGAGCTCGTTCTATGTCCTGTGCTGTAGCCGACTCTTTGAGAATGATGACAGGACGGTGAATGATTTTCTCATATGTAAACACACCGTTTGTCACATCGACAACTGCCTCAGAGCTCATCGATAAATCCTCTTTCTCTAATTGACTCCGCTCCATCATGGCTGCAAGTGTAATGATATAACATGTGGCCGCTGCACCTAGGAGCATCTCATCTGGATTTGTTCCAATACCCGGTCCATCCATTTCTTTTGGAATGGAAATCTCCGTCTTTAACTGTTCACATTCGATTGTCCCCACATCGTTACGCAGACCAGGCCAGTTTGCCTGAAGATGAAAATGATGACGCGCCATATCTGTCTCTCCTTTTGTTATCACTTTTTATAGTGTAACAAGAATTCATCTTGCTGTCTTAAGATGTGCACCATCCTTACGTATATTCTTCATCCAGCACCGTTCGAATCGCCCTGACATACCGGTAGAACGTCTCGTTTTTTGTACTCGACCGCTGCCGAAAATCGAAACTGTCAAATAACGCTTCACGCTGACTTCTACTAATCTCAAGCTGTACACTTTGCCCTGTTTTTGTAAGATTATTAATATTATGATTGCTCGTTCCGCTTAGGGTTGCGTGTGCAACTGCAAGTTCAGCAGAAAAACCGTTGCGCTCTAATGAGTTCACAATTTTTTCAGCACGGTCATAGTCTGTTCCGCCAACAAGGGTGTGGTCAATTCCCGGCTCCCCTTTATATCCATGAACAGCTAATACATAATCATGTGCTTTTGCCTGTGCGACTCCGATTGGTTCATCGAAGTTTGTACTTGTAATATGAAGTTCTGATGCATTTTCTCTCAAACCTTCAAATAAGTACGTAGAAAAATCGTTATCAAAAAAATGGACAATCTCACTAACGCCGCCTTCGATTCTCCCGCCATGAGGCGACATCACTAGAAGACGGCTGCCGGGCACTGGATTGGATGTGATTTGATAATGATCTGTTGATTCATTCTCTTCCAGTTCTTTAAAATTGCGATACATATCATTTGAACCGCTTTCGTCTTCTCCACCTGATGACACTGGCTCATCATGTTCCTGTGCTTGCATGGTATAATAGACGCCCCATCCGATGACAAGCAGGAGAAGCAAAGCAAAAAACTTCTTCATTCCCGTTCTCCTTTAACAGATTTCTAAGCCGTTTCTATGATTAATATTGAATCATCATTTCTTTTCATTTTTTCCACATTTTCTCTTCAAATTTGATCATAACACTCTAGATCATGAGATTCCTCAAAAATAAGATAATTGCATTTATATACACAGAAACGCCTTTCCTGATTGAAAACAGAGTTAGAATAGTATGACAAACAAATGAAGTTATGTTTAAAATGACCTAGTCCTACCCAGTCTGTTTTCTTTAATTCGTCTTTTTTTTATGCGAATTTGATTTTTTTCATCTGGAATGAATCACATTTGTATGAGCATTGACCCTGTCTAGAACCCCCCTTTTTTCTGCAGAATCCTCTGTTTTACTGGTTCTCTAAGAAGAACTCTCCCACCTATCATCGGCAGTTTTAATATGATTTCCACCTTTTTCTATTATTTTACAAAATGTAAGCGCTTTTCTTTTTAAAGGGAATGAGTCAGCCGCCAATATGAACAAAAGAAGGGACAAGAATCCGAACAAAGATGCTGTCATGTTCATAACGTAAGAGTGTACGAGAATGGATAGCTAGAATGGAGGGCATCACATGTTTGGATTTTCCATGGTACAAATGGTCAGAACACATGCTAGTAAATTGGATCAGCCTTTAAGAGAGACCGTCCTTCACCTCTATAAGCCTTTTAAGTGGACGCCTTGTTTTCTTCATCGTTTTTTTGAAGGAAGGTTAAAGAAGAGCAAGAAGCTTCGGGTCATCATTGAATTTAAAGAAGATGCAGTCGAAGCAGGTATTCAAAGCACAAAGCAGCTAATGAAAAAAAGCAGAAAAACAAACATCAAAAAACATTTTTCACATATTAACTGCTGCGCAGCTGATCTTACCCCTGCTGCTTTAGAGGAACTCTTAGCAAATGGGGAGCATATTCGCAAAATATATTTAGACAGACAGGTACATGCACTGCTGGATGTGGCGACACAATCAAGTCATGCGGATGAAGTCGTTCGAAATGGCACAACCTTAACCGGTGAAGGCATTACGGTAGCGGTCGTTGACACAGGCATATACCCACATGAGGACTTAGATGGAAGAATTCGCGACTTTGTAGATTTAGTCAAACAAAAAACGAAACCTTACGATGATAACGGTCATGGAACGCATTGCGCTGGGGATGTGGCTGGAGACGGAGCTGCCTCAGACGGCTTATACAAAGGACCCGCTCCAAAAGCCAATATCATTGGGGTAAAAGTGTTAAATAAACAAGGCGCTGGATCACTTTCTACTATTATAGAAGGTGTTGAATGGTGCATACAGTTCAACGAAGACCATCCTGATGACCCAATTCACATTATCAGTATGTCGCTAGGCGGCGATGCGCAGCGTTATGATGACGAACAAGACGATCCGATGGTGCGCGCTGTCAATGCAGCTTGGGATCAAGGGATTGTTGTATGCGTTGCTGCTGGGAACTCCGGTCCTAACAGTCAAACAATCGCAAGCCCTGCCGTGAGTCAAAAAGTCATTACGGTCGGAGCCTATGATGATCGAAATACGCCAGAATCAAGTGACGATGTCGTGGCACCATTTTCGAGCAGAGGTCCAACGGTCTATGGTGAAACAAAGCCCGACCTCCTCGCACCAGGAGTCAATATCGTCTCTCTTAGATCACCAAGATCATTCCTAGATAAACTAGATAAATCAAGTAGAGTCGATGATGATTATACGACGTTATCTGGCACTTCGATGGCGACACCCATTTGTGCCGGTATCTGCGCACTATTATTAGAGCATTCATCAGATTTAACTCCTGATGAAGTCAAAACTTTATTAAAAGAAAATACAAGCAAGTGGTCTGGAGAGGATCCAATGATCTACGGAGCAGGTGCCATCGACGCAGAAAAAGCAATCCAAGAATAAATAAAAAAGCCCTTTACGTTTTTCGTAAAGGGTGTTGTTTTATCTGTTTTTATGTGTGAAGTCTTTCTTCTACTTGAGCAGCTGACATGTTATGCTTCGTTCTCATACATCTCATCTCCTTTTTGAATGTGCGTACGCGCTTCGATCACAATTTCAAAAAAAGTGGAAGATTCCTTGTACATGTCGCGTTCCTTATAATAATTAGCCGCATCAAGTGCCAATTCCTCTAAATCAGCAAACATTTTTTTGTTTCGTAGTCCCAAAAGGGCTGACCTCAATTGTTCCCAGCTGTCTGTTTCTATATAGAGTGCCTGTAAAAATTGGAATTTCAATTGATAAATTTCATCTCCCAATATAGAGGCCTGATTCATGCCTTCCTTTATAGCCTCACTCGCTCGCTCCATATCTTCGAGTTTAAAACAAGTAAGAGCCAGTGAAAACAATGATTTGATCATCGTTGCAGCTTGATCTTTTTGATAAAGTGAAATGGCTTGTTCAAAGAAGACAGTCGCTGTATGGTAGGTTCCCATACTATAATGACAAGTTCCTAAGTTATTGAGGGCCATCGCCTTAAAATAAGATGTGCATTCTTTTCTTTCCATTGCTTCACACACTTTTAAAGCTTTTTCTAAATAAGGGAGCGCTTTTTGATGCTGACTTACATCAATCCAATTACCTGCCATCACAAAATCGCATTGAATGCTTCTTTTTCCATAAAGCTGATGTTTCTTATAGATGTCTCTCGCTTTTTTCGCATAATGCATAGAAAAATAGGTTTGTTTCATATGATAGTATACTTCAGCAATTTTATAATAAAATTCCGCTTTTTCGATCTCATCTGTCACTAAGATCAGCTGATGTTCCGCATGCTTATAATAGGAAATGGCTTCGATATACCGGTGCTGGGTAAATGCATACATTCCATGAAAAAAATGAAAGTAATAACCCAATAAACCCGTCATCTCATCTTCTGCCTCTTCAATTTCTTTTGGAAAAGAAACCGCTTGAAGCGATTCATTCCCTGCATGGACTGGCGTTAAGTGCTGAAGCATCATTTGATGGCGAAAATCCATGAGAGAATAATAGAGTAATAAATCTTGATCTTCTTCCATCTCATGAATGTCTTCTTCAACAAGGCGCTTCATATCGTTTGCCTGATCAACTTCAAATTTGCAAATATGTGTGTACCATTGATTGATTTTTACACCTACTTCGGAAGATGGTATTTTGTGTGCCATCCACTTCAGCCCCATTCTATCATATCAAACTGATAACTATTATTTTACATAATTTATGATTTTAAGGCAAATTGTCATTTATTTCATATTTTATGTTGATTTTGCACATTTCTATCTTTTTTACCAAGTTTAAAGAGAGTACTTTTGCCCATCAAAACCTTTTTTCTACGAAGAAGGGTCGAATTCTCTAAGCACTTCTTTTAAACCACTGACATAGCGACTAAATGCTTTTTTCTTTCCTTTTCTCGTATCAAAGTTGTCAAAAAAGGCTTTTCTCTGCGCCGTACTAATTTCTAATTGGACACTTTCGCCACTTGCATTTTGATTATTAATGTTGTTTGGATCCGTACCAGAGAGGCGCTCACCTTTTTGCACGAGCTCTGCAGAGAAGCCCCGGTCTTTTAGTTCTCGCACAACCGCTTCTTGCATTTTTTCGTTTGTCCCGCCCACAAGTGTATGTCTTCTATCACTTTTATAGCCGTGGATTGATATAGAAAAGGGATATGTTTTAATCATTTGAACCAAAATCGGTTCATCGAATTTTGTACTAGTGATATGCAAGTCACGATTGTTATCTTGTTTTGTCCCTTCAAATAAATACGTAGAGTACTTCTTTTCAAATGCTTCTACAATTTCACTTGTTCCTGGTTCAATTTCGCCGCCGTGAGGAGAAAAGACAAGTAAGTCACTTCCCCCTTTTTCATGAAACTCTATCTCATAGCCGTCTCTTTCATGCCGTATAAGCTGTTTAAAACTTTCATATTGATCCCCTTTTTTTCGCTCTTTCTTATACTTTTCTACTTCTTCATGATGTTGTTTTTGCTCTTTATTTTCTTGGATAGAATGGCTGCATTTCACCATTAAAAGAGCACACAGGATGAGAAAGATGAATCCACTTATGAGTAGTCTTTTCATTTCACCGCTCCTTTTCATTCTCTTCGATGTCATCTTATCGCATTATTTTACTATCAATCGCTAAAAGAATTCAAAGAATGTCCGGCTCCTTTTCATGAATCAGGAGAACTTACCTGTTTTATTATGTTGCCCTAGGTATTTTCGGCTTCTTTAAAACGGTTCTTGTGCAAGTAAAAACTAAATCCTATGACCTCATTTTAGTTTTAGTCAAAAACACCTACAAAATTGGGAATTTTCAGCTTTTTTCAAATAAAAAAGCTGTAAACAAAAGGAATATCTCCTTCTGTTTACAGCCAGTCTCTGTATATCCAGCATTAAACTCTTAATTCATTCTCTAATGCTGTCAGCACTTCATCTTGCGACATGCCTTGTGCAAGTGAAATTTCGCTCACTAACATGCCCCGTGCATCTTCAAGCATCTTCTTTTCACTAGAATTTAAGGCTTTTTTCTGATTACGTCTCATCAGATCTTTGACAACGTCTGCGCCATCTTCAATCGAACCTGTTTTTAGCTTTTTCAGATTTTCATCATATCTTTGCTTCCAAGTAAGCGTGTCGTCGTTTGTTTCTTCTGCAAAATTGTTCATCACAACTTTCAGCGTAGCTTGATCAGCTACCGGACGTATACCTAGTTGATTGATTCTGCCTTTTGGGACCATCATCTGCATATTCGGCATTTGAATCAGAAAATATTCCTGCGTCTTACCTAAAATCTCTTTTTCTTCCATTCCTTCAATCACACCGGCTCCATGCATTGGATAAACAATTTTATCACCTATTTGAAACAAATCCGCCACCTCCGAAAGTATTCACAATATCATTATAACACATTTCAGCAGAGGATAAAAATTTATATTTTATCATGTTAATTTAGCACTAGTCAATTCTTTTTATTTGAGTTTTTAAAGAATTAGCCTTTTTTTACAAAAGGAGCGCCACCATCCAGTCCTCGTACACCTTTCTTGCATATACTAGCATTGAGTCACATTTAGGAGGGATGACAATGTGCAAATGCAAGAGCAAACATTCCCACTCAAAATGCTATAAAAAGCATGACGATCATCACCATATTGATCCGTGTGAAAAAAAGAAGTTTTATCATAAAAAAGATGATTGGTTTGAGAGCGATTTTTGGGATACTTCAAGAAGCTACGATCCCCATTATTTTCCTAAAAGTGTCTGCAGCAGATGTAAGAAGCGTCGCAGAAAAAGACATAGCTTCTCATTTTAGTGTTTGACGCTACACCTGCTTTTTGTTTTCCCGGCTGAAAAGCCGGTTTTTTTTGTTACATGTTGTTCTTTTCTTTCATATGGATAGGCTCATGAAACAGGTGCAGCTCATAAGATATGGCAACCTGAAAAAAAGGATGAGATACAAAATGAATAATATGAATAACCAAACAAACCATTACCATCAAGAAAATCCCTATCACACGTTTGAAAATGTGTATACAGCCAATCATGAGCATATGATCGCACCAAACATGCATGACCCTATGAATATGCCAAATCATTATCATACCGGTAAAAAAGATGCTTATAGCGGACACCACCCGCATCATCATTCAGCCTATTCTCCTTTTACGAAGCAGTATGATCCCTATTCAAATGTACAGATGAACGATCACCATCACTTCGGTCACTACGGCGGTTATGGTATGGCTCCCCACCAGCCATACGGCTATCATGATATGCAAATGATGATGCCGGCAAATCATCATTTGACAGGAAATGCTTACGGAATAAACCAACCAAATGCATTCCTACCTCGTTATTACTAAAAAACAAGCAAAATAAGGGTATAAAATACCATTTAATGACATATAGAAATATGGTAACCTTATAGGTAAATAATGGATGTAATCATCTATTATTTACCTATAATCAACCAAGGGGGAAGGAAGAAATGAAGAAAACATGGACAATCATTATGATGGGGATGCTGACATTGGTCATGGCACTCTCAGTACCGCTAGCCGCATCAGCTGAAGGGGCTAAAACAGAGGAAAGCAAAGCTTCAACGAATGCAAGGCCAGCTGCACTTTATGCAAAAATCACAGGAGCAAGTAAACAGGAATGGTCTTTTTCTGACATTGACCTGACTTACCGTCCAAATTCTGTTCTAAGTATTGGTGCAGTTGAATTTACTTTACCAGCAGGTTTTCAAGCCACAACAAAGGATATTATCAACGGAAAAGCTTTAAAAGACAGTTACATTTTGAACAATGGAAAAACTGTTCGCATTCCAGCTCGTTTCGATTTATTCGGAAGTTCCCAATATACATTACAACTTTCTCATAAAGTACTTCCTGCTGCAGGTACATATACGTTCCGCGCAGAAAATCGTGCGATCAGCATCGGTTCCACATTTTATGCAGAGGATACGATTGATATTAATAAACGGCCAGTTGTCGTCACACCGCCAAATCCTTGCGGATGCTAAACAAAAAAGCGCTCTTAGAGCGCTTTTTCTCATTTATCACAACTATTGCCGCTGTGCTTACTGCACTTTATATAATTGTTACACCATATCTCATGATGGACTGTCATCATTTAGTTGGCAAACCCATATATGGCGTTTTTTATTGTTATTTTTGCTCTTTTAGTTTTTTAAAAATCACAAATTGATATACGCCAAATAGTAAGGTTAGGATCATCATTGCGGTAAATAGTTGGTCGACTGGAAGCAAAAAATATACGACAAAAAAAGATAAGAGCAAAACAAAGTAACCTATATTGAACGCTTTTTTGAATGTCATCATATTCCCTCCTTTTTACAATCATATCACGCTTCACCTAATCGTATAACCAAATAACAAAAACCCCTATCCATTTGAGGAAAGGGGTTATCCTTACAACATGACAGCGGATGTTTATCTTCACATCACAACAACACGAAACAGACTATCGGATTGAAAAATTAATTGGTGGGCAAACCGATTCACCCACCAGCTAAAATCCTGCTACATCACCCGTTTAAACATTTTTTCCATTTCGTATGTAGAATGATGAATCATAATCGGCCGGCCATGCGGACATGTAAATGGGTCTTGTGTTTGCCGGAGTTCATCTAATAAGGCTTTGATTTCATCGTGACGCAAATGACGATTTGCTTTAATTGAGCCTTTACAGCTCATCATAATCGCCGCTTCTTCTCTCAGTTTCTTGATATCCACACGCTTTTCATCAAGTACTTGCTGAATGATTTCTTCGATGAGTTCAGCCTCTTCCCCTTTAGGAAACCACTGCGGATGTGATCGAACGATATAGCTACCTGATCCAAATGGCTCTAAGAAGACCCCTACTTTTGCTAAAATATCGATATGCTCTTCAATAATCAACATATCATTTTTTGAGTAGTGAAAGGTTAATGGAACAAGCATTTCTTGCACTTCCTGTTCAATGTCTCCTACCTTTTCACGAAAGTACTCATACTTGATTCGCTCTTGGGCAGCGTGCTGATCGATGATATAAAGACCGCGTTCATTTTGGGCCAAAATATATGTTCCATGCATTTGTCCAATCGGATACATCACAGGGACACGTTCACTTTCAGCCTGATGCTGGGCTGCACTCTCTTCCAGTATCACTTCGTCATGTTGTTCATGCGAAGCTGCAGATTCCTCTACATATACATGGTCAAACGTTTCTTCAGACGATGCTGGTAAAGGCGCTTCCGTACTTTCCGGTTCACGCACCCCGTATGTGTCGTTCTGACTAGTCTCGTATACAGCCGATGCGAGTGAGTCCGGCTCATAGGAAACAGGTGTTTCCATTCGGCTTTTCATTGTTTGTTTAGAATCAAAAGATAAGGACTGTTGCTCATTTTTCACTGCTGGCATTGGTGCTTTTTTTGACACTGAAGCACTTGGAATGAGCTGTTGCTTTTGAAAGACGTCCTTAATCCCTTGTTTGATCAACTCATGAAGTTCTTGCTCTTTACTTAGTCTGACTTCAAGTTTAGAAGGATGTACGTTCACATCGACTAAAATGGGGTCCATCTTCATCTCAATAAATGTAATTGGATGGCGTCCGATCGGGAGCAGTGTATGGTATCCTTCATGAATGGCTTTCACCAGCGGGAAATGCTTGACATATCTACCGTTGACAACAGAAGACATATAATTACGTGATGCCCTTGTCACTTCTGGTAAGGAAATATAGCCTTTCACTTCAAAATCAAGTGATTGTACATGTAGTGGCAGCATTTTTTTGGCCACTGCCGTTCCATAAATGGCCGCAAGCACATGCCGCACATCTCCGTTTCCATTTGTTTGAAGCAGCACTTTTCCTTGATGTCGCAAACGAATCGACACTTCTGGATGAGCAAGTGCAATTCGGTTCACAACATCAGAAATGTTGCCAAGCTCCGTATGAACAGTTTTCATGTATTTTAGACGGGCTGGCGTATTATAAAATAAGTTGGTGACCACAATTTCGGTGCCGCGACGGCCAGAGGTTTTTTTCTCCGAAATGATCTTCCCGCCTTGGAGAGCTAAGTGTGTTCCAGCACCTTCACCGGTACTTGTCTTCATTTCTAAGTGAGAGACAGAGGCAATACTTGGCAGCGCCTCCCCCCTGAAACCGAGCGTCCTGACACGAAACAGATCATTTTCATCTTTGATTTTACTCGTCGCATGACGCTGAAAGGCGAGCTTACAATCTTCAGCATCGATTCCCACCCCATTATCAATAATTCTAATAGAAGAAAGTCCTGCTTCTTCTACATCGATTTCAATGACAGTACTACTAGCATCGATCGCATTTTCCACGAGCTCCTTCACAACAGAAGCCGGACGTTCGACCACTTCACCAGCTGCAATTTTATTTGATAGGTCATCGGATAACTGAATAATCTTTGCCATTTCTTGCTCACCTCACCTTACATTATAATTTCTTTTGCAATTCATATAGCTTTGTCATCGCTTCAAGCGGTGTCATATCCATTAAATTAAATGACTTCAATTCTTCGATCACTGCTTGATCTTTGTTTTTCAGCACAGGTTTTGTTTGCGGTTTTTCTTCCACTTCAAAGAAAGAAAGCTGCTGTTTTTCCTCAGCCATTTCTTTTTTCGGGGCTTTAGAGACGCGCGGAATCACTTCATGTGATCCGCTCTCAAGCTCCGTTAAGATGGTCTGGGCTCGATCAATGATCGCATCAGGCAGTTCAGCAAGCTGCGCTACATGGATGCCGTAGCTTTTATCCGCTGCACCTTCTTTGATTTGATGTAAGAAAACAACTGTTCCTTCATGCTCTTCAGCTCGCACGTGGACATTTTTCAGTTCGCTTAATTGGGATTCCAGTACCGTCAGTTCATGATAATGAGTGGAGAAAAGGGTTTTGGCACCAATATGATCATGCACAAATTCAATGATTGCCTGTGCAAGAGCCATTCCATCATAAGTGCTTGTCCCGCGTCCAATTTCATCAAATAAAATCAAGCTGTTCTTTGTCGCATGTACCATCGCATTTTTTGCTTCGAGCATCTCTACCATAAAAGTACTTTGACCAGAAATCAAATCATCTGCCGCCCCAATACGTGTAAAGATTTGATCAAAAATCGGAAGGGTTGCCTTTGATGCTGGCACAAAACAGCCAATTTGCGCAAGAATCGATATCAATGCCATTTGTCTCATATATGTGCTTTTCCCTGACATATTCGGACCAGTAATGAGCAAGGTTTGTCTCCCTTTGCCCATTTGGCAGTCATTCGGCACATACTCTTGATGATCCATCACTTTTTCAACAACAGGATGACGACCATCAATGACTTCCACTTCATCTGATGAAAATTCAGGGCGAACATAACGCCGTTTTTCACTCACAGTGGCAAAGCATTGCAGCGCATCAAGCTCACTCATTTGTTTTGCGAGCAACTGTAATCTAGGAATATAGGCTTTTACTTGTTCCCGAAGCGCAGAAAATAGTTCATATTCCAATTCACTAATATTTGATTCCGCCTCAAGAATAAGGGCTTCTTTTTCTTTCAATTCAGGTGTAATATACCGCTCTGCATTGGCAAGGGTTTGTTTTCTTTCATAACGGCCTTCTTCTAATAAATGCGTATTTGCACGGGTCACTTCGATATAGTAGCCAAACACTTTATTAAAGCCGACTTTCAACGATCGAATGCCTGTATATTCTCTTTCTTGCTGTTCAAGACGAGCGATCCAGTCTTTCCCGTTTCGGCTCGCATCACGATATTCATCTAATTTTGCATTGTAGCCGTCTTTAATCAAATTGCCTTCTTTTAACGTCATCGGCGGATTCTCATAAAGAGCATCTTCTAATAAATTAAGTAAATCACCGCATGGGTCAATGTCATTTGCTCTAGATTTCGCCATTTCCTCCGGGAGAGAATGGACAAGCTCTTTAATAGCCGGCACTTGCTTGAGAGATTCTTTCAATTGAATAAGATCACGAGCATTCACATTTCCAAATGCCACACGGCCTGCTAGACGTTCAAGATCATACACTTGCTTTAAACGTTCTCGCAGATCCTCTCGCTCAAAGAAATGTTCCATCAGAATTTGCACCATTTCCTGGCGTTCTTTGATTTGTGAAAGGCGGATGAGCGGACGATCAATCCATTGCTTCAGCAATCTTCCACCCATTGCCGTTTTTGTTTCATCTAAGAGCCATAATAAAGAACCCTTCTTGCTTTTTGAACGGATGGTTTCTGTTAATTCAAGGTTTCTTTTTGAGTAAAGATCAATTTTCATCGTTTGTTCAAGCTCAAATACTTGAACTTGCTGAAGATGATCAAGACTCCTTTTTTGCGTTCTTCTTAAGTATGCATAGAGTGTTAAAAATGCTATTTTCAGATGCTCGTCAAGATGAGAAACGAGTCGTTCCGCTTCATCTATTAATTCATCGCTATCTTCGTATGAGATGGTCGCTTGGCAGCGTTCCTTCAGGGTTTTTACCGTTTCTTCATCGAGCTGCTTTGATACCACAATCTCTTTTGCACCGACAGAATAAATTTCAGACACAACTTCCTCTAACCGTTCAATGAAAGCCGCCATGTTTTCACCTGTTGATAAATCGGAAAGCGCAAGACCGTAGCCATTTTGAAAGCTGGAAACAGACGCAATAAAGTTATTTTCGTTTTCATTCAGTCCTTTGCCATCCATGACCGTACCTGGTGTAATCAGTTGAACGACCTCTCTTTTGACCACACCTTTTGCTGTTTTAGGGTCTTCCACCTGCTCACAAATGGCGACTTTATAGCCTTTTTCTATCAGTTGTTCTATGTATGCAGACGCAGAATGATATGGAACACCACACATTGGAATCGTGCCGCCATCCCTGCTTGTTAACGTAATTTCTAATTCTTGTGCTGCTTCTTTTGCATCATCAAAAAACATTTCATAAAAATCGCCTAAGCGAAAAAATAAAAAGGCATCTTGGTAATCTGCCTTGATCTTTAAATATTGCTGTATCATGGGCGTATAACTTGCCATATTTCTAATCCCTCACTATATTACTTTCGAATTCATACCATCTTTCATTATAGCATAAAAATTCACCTTTTTTCCCTAGATCAAGGCACAAAAAAACTAGGGGGATATGCGCCCTAGTCATCAATTACTCTTCTGGATCACCCGCGAGGAATTCTGGATGAATATCTTCTAATTCCTCATCCACTTCTTCTTCCCATTCGTGATCATCTTTTTCTTTCCAGCTTGAATTGACTTCTACAACAATTTTGGTTTCCCCTACTACTTCAGCAATGAATTCACGCTCTGCTTGAACGACAATTTTATTGCCATTTGGAGAAATGGTGACTTCTAAGCAATTGGGCTGCTGTAAGACTTTCGCAATCACTTCGTGCTCATCATCAAGAAAGTTTTTATCTTTATATCTCAGTTTGATGATATCTACATATTTTACACGTTCTGTGACCACTTCGGTTTTCGTGTTGTCTGCGTAAGAATACCACACGTTAATATCAAATGTACCTTCAATCTCAACTGTTTTACCGACCTTTTCAGCATCATACTTATGATTAATGATCCAACCGCCTAGGATGCTGGTTGGTTTTTGCGATGGAGAAATGGTGTGTGTGCTTTGGGTAAATTTCCTCCCTTTTGCAACCACCGCTTTTGTAATAATTTCTCTGTATTCAGACATTCCGGCATGCCTCCTTGTTCTTGATCGTTTTATCTTATGCTGGGCATTCGTCTAGTGTGTCACGATTTTGAGTCTCATGTTCAATTAAATTCATTTCTGTTTCAGTGTATGCATGGTCGCCCATAAACTTGCCTTGAAAATTGGAAAAGTTGGAGAGTGAGAGATTGAGGTTGATGGAAGCTGAAAGATGTGATTTAATAATGAAGTCACAGTCCCTTTAGGAGTGGCTATATATAAAAATTAATATAAATTTTCGTTTAGAATTAAAGATTAAAATGAATATCAAAAAATTTTTACTTTTTTTAACTCGTATTAGGTATTTCATAAAGAAATAAACTAACCATATAAAATAAAATAGGGGCTGTGGCGTCAACAAATTGTTGATGTCACAGCCTTTAAACTACAAATAACAAATATAGATAAGAATACACAAACAAAAAACCCCGCATCTGCGGGGTTTTCTCATTTAATGGAGCAACTTGGGGATGAGTTTTTCACTTTTGAACCGGTTTCTCCTAATAAGAGGTCACCGCCGGTTGAAAGAATGATTTCATCCGTTACTTGATTAGAAATTGTGTGCGCTACAAGCTGAAGCAGGGAATTAACCTCTGTTTGTGATTCTTTGAATTCTTGAATCACTGGGATCTCATCCAGTTCTTCTTGCAGGGCATCAATTTTTTCTTCCACTTGTTTTAAGGCTTCATGTTTGCCATAATGCTTTAAATTCACAGCTTGCTTTTGAAGCGCCTTAATTTGATTAATGATCGCGGCAATTTTTGTATTTTCATTGATTTGCGCTTCTGCTTTTTTGAAGAAATCAACTTCTTCTGTTTCAGAAATCATTTTCGCGAGCTCTCTTGCGCGCTCGACAATCTCTTTCTTTGAATAAAGCGTCATTTTAATTCACCTCGATAGCTTCTCCAACCATTTCTCCGTCAAGAGACCAAGTTTTGGCTTGTGTGATTTTCACTTTGACGATGTTGCCAACCGCTTCTTTTGGTGCTTTAAAATTCACAAGCTTGCTTTTACTTGTATATCCGGCTAGGATCTCAGGGTTGTTTTTACTTTCACCCTCTACTAATACTTCGACAGTCTGCCCTTCATATTCCTTCATTTTTTTCGCAGAAATTTCATTTACGAGTGCATTCAGGCGCTGCAGACGTTCTTTTTTTACACGCATTGGCACGTTGTCTTTCATATTGGCTGCTGGTGTTCCTTCTCTTGGAGAGTAAATGAACGTATAAGCCGCATCAAACTCAACCTCACGATAGAGGGAAAGCGTCTCTTCAAACTGCTCATCTGTTTCATTTGGGAACCCAACGATAATGTCCGTTGTTAATGAAGCATTTGGCATTGCCTCTTTGATTTTGCGCACTAGGTCAAGGTAACGTTCACGATCGTATTTTCTTGCCATGAGTTTCAGCACAGAAGAACTTCCTGATTGAACCGGCAAATGAATATGGTCGAGAAGGTTTCCGCCTTTGGCAAGCACTTCAATTAAGTGATCATCAAAGTCACGCGGGTGGCTTGTTGTAAAACGGATACGTGGAATATCGATTTTACGCAGCTCATCCATTAGATGACCAAGACCATATTCCATGTCTTCAAAATCTTTTCCATACGCATTCACGTTTTGACCAAGAAGGGTAATTTCTTTATATCCTTCTGCTGCTAAGCGTCTGACCTCTTGAATAATTTCATCCGGACGGCGGCTTCTTTCCTTCCCGCGCGTGTACGGGACGATACAGTATGTACAGAATTTATCACAGCCGTACATAATATTCACCCAGCCCTTAATTTTTCCTTGGCGGGCTCTCGGAAGATTTTCAATCACATCGCCTTCTTTAGACCAAACCTCAATGACCATTTCTTTTGAAAGGTAGCATTCAGATAATAGTTCTGGCAGGCGGTGAATGTTGTGGGTACCGAAAATCAAGTCAACAAATGGGTGTTTCTTTAAAATACGGTTAACGACAGATTCTTCTTGCGACATGCATCCGCAGACGCCTAAGATTAAATCTGGCTTTTCACGCTTTAATGCTTTTAAATGACCAAGCTCTCCAAACACTTTGTTTTCTGCATTCTCACGAATGGCACAAGTGTTTAATAAGATGACATTCGCATCTTCAGTCGAATTTGTTGGTTCATAACCAAGCGCCATAAAAATACCAGCCATCACTTCTGTGTCATGCTCATTCATTTGACAGCCATATGTGCGAATATAAAACTTGCGGCCGTTCCCTAACCCTTGAAACCGCTCGTCAATTTGAAATTGATTGTATTCGACTTCTTCTTTACCCCGTTTTTTTGCATCTTTTAAGGAAGGCGGAATGTACACAGCTTCAAAATATTGGCTGTAGTCCTTCTCGGATTTTTTGTCCGATGAACTTACTTGTCCGCTCGCTTTTCTCTGCTCTTCATTCATGAATTTGTACTCCTTTCAAACCAAGCTCCACCCTACAGTATAGACTATTTTGTCGTGAATTGAAAATAAATTCATATGTGTTTTTTCTATGAAAAATGTCTATTCATCTGGACAGTCATCAATACTCTTGATCAAAAGAAAAGAGAGCCTCAGCTCTCTCAATCAAGTATATTCAGTTTTTTTGCTTCTTCTTCGATGATTGTCAGTGCACGGTCAAGCTCTTCTTTTGTGTGCTCTGCTGTGATGATGGCTCTAATTCTCGCTTTTCCTTTCGCTACAGTTGGGAAAGCAATGCCTTGAGCGAAAACGCCGCGCTCGATTAATGCTTTTGAAAAACGGAAAGTAAGTGCCTCGTCTCCAATCATCATTGGAATAATAGGCGTTTCTGTTGGTGCCACCTCAAATCCAAGACCGATGACTTTTTCTTTAAAATAGGCAGCGTTCTCCCAAAGAGTTTCAATTCGCTCCGGTTCGTCTAACAGCACTTCAATAGCTTCTTCACAGGCTCTTGTGACAGCCGGCGGATGTGAGGTGCTGAATAAAAATGGTCTTGCTTTATGCTTTAAGTAGTCGATTAAAACGGCAGAACCAGCGACGTAACCGCCTAGCACACCAACTGCCTTACTAAGTGTGCCAACCTGAATATGCACTCTGCCGTCAAGTTGAAAATGATTCACTGTTCCGCGGCCATTTTCACCAAGTACTCCAGACGCATGGGCATCGTCTACCATCACAAAGGCATCATATGCTTCTGCAAGTCTTACAATCTCAGGAAGGGGTGCAATATCTCCATCCATTGAGAACACACCATCTGTCACGATAAGACGGACGCGGTAATTCATCGATTTCTTTAAAATTTTCTCAAGCTCTTCCATATTAGAATGAGCATATACTTTTTTATCTGCCTTTGTTAAGCGAATCCCATCGATGATTGATGCATGGTTCAGCTCATCTGAAATGACAATATCATCTTTTGTGAGAATACTAGATAAGACGCCTTGGTTGGTCGTAAAGCCTGATTGGAATACGAGGGCTGCCTCTGTCTTTTTAAAAGCTGCGAGCTTTTTTTCAAGCCGTTCATGCATTGTCATCGTTCCAGCAATGGTTCGTACAGATCCTGTTCCAGCACCGAATTCATCAATCGCCTCTTTTGCCGCTTTCATCAGCCTTGGATGTGAGGTGAGACCTAAGTAGTTATTTGAAGAGAGTTGTATGACGGATTGTTCATTTAATGTCACCGTAGATGATTGTTTGGAATCGATTTCTTTCAGTGTTTGATGGGTGCCTTGCTGCTTCATTGTGTCTAATTCATCTTGTAAATACGTAAATTCTTTCATCATTTCGTCCCCCTTTGATATGATGGCATGATCAGTACGACCTTCCCGCACATACCATTTCTCATGAGTTCAAATCCCTTTTCAAAATCTTCAAACGGCAGCGAGTGAGTGATAACCGGCTGTACATCAATGGTATTCGTTCTTAAAAGTTCAGATACTTGACGCCACGTCTCAAACATTTTTCTCCCCGTGATCCCTTGCACGGTTAATCCCCTAAAAACAATTTGATTCGTAATGTCAATGGTTACCCGCCGCTCTGGCAAACTTAGTATATTCACTTTCCCTCCATTTGCACAAGCTTCGAGTGCTTGATTAATCGCAACGGGATGTCCTGACATCTCACACATCACGTCTGCCCCTTCCATCCGCGTGAGCTGCTTGATCATGGCAACAGGATCATCTTTTCCGATATCCACGATATGATCTGCACCCATTTTACGGGCAAGATCCAGTCTGTATTCATTTTTATCAACAGCGAACACTTGGACAGCCCCGGAGGCTTTTGCAACCGCAATCGCCATTAAACCAATGGGCCCGCAGCCAAAAACCGCCACTGACTTTCCTGAAACAGGTGTATGCAGAACTGTATGAACAGCATTTCCAAGCGGTTCTTGAATAGATGCAAGTTCCACTGGCATTTGAGCTGGATTATGCCACACATTTTGTTCTGGTACTTTGACATATTCAGCAAAACAGCCATCAATGTCGACCCCTAAAATTTTCGTTTCGCTACACAAATGCTGCTGACCCGTTAAACACATGTAACACTGATTACAGACAATATGCGTCTCAGCCGATACAAAATCCCCTACTTTTGCTCGAGAGACTTGGTTCCCCGTTTTGACAACTTCCCCTGTGAATTCATGACCAAAAATGTACGGTGCTTTGACTCTCCGCTTCGCCCAATCATCCCAATTATAAATATGCACATCCGTTCCGCATATTGATGTAGCCTTTACCTGGATGAGCACTTCATGATCACTTATTTCTGGAATCGGCATTTGCATCATCGTTGCTCCGTAAGCGCTTTCTTTTTTAACAATCGCTTTCATCGTTCCACACATGACGTACAACCCCTTTGTTAAAAAACTTCTCCCAATCCGATCTTATCATGTCTTATTTTAGACGTAAATACCGATGTCTTTCAGGAGAAGACAAATGAACACTCCACATATTTTTTCAGATATTTTTCTAAAAAAAAAGCAAATCTCCTTTTATTCGGAGATTTGCTTTTAAGTTGTCAGCGTTTTTTTGAAACGGCCACATATAAAGCCGGCACAATCAGTAGTGTCAGAATCGTTGAGAAAAAGACACCTGATACGATGCAGATCGCTAGCGGCTTAAAGAGTGGGTCATTACTTAAAGCAACGGGCATAAGAGCGACAAGTGCTGTAAATGCTGTCAGCAAAATAGGTCTAATCCTTGCTCTCCCCGCTTCAATCACAGCTGCCTGTTGATCGAGACCTTGCTTGCGCCGCTGTTCAATAAATTCAAACAAAACGACTGCATTTCGGACAACAATACCTGCCAATGATACAATCCCCATTGTGGCCATAAAGCTAAACGGCGTTTGAGTGACAAATAGTCCAATAATGGCGCCGGATATCGCTAAGTAAACCGTTCCAAGAACTAAAAGCGGAAGCAGGAGTGAATTGAACTGGAAAGCGATGGTCACATAAATGAGCAGAAGGACTACCCCAAATAAGAGACTAATTTCAATAAAGAATTGAGTTTGATCTTCATTTTCTCCGCCCTGAGAAATGGTCAAATTCTTCGCCGCATCGCTTTTCCCAACTTCATTTACGACTTCCGTCATATCGTCTTTAAACGTATCTGATGCACCAGGATATGCCTTTAACGTGATCGTCGGCATCCCGTTTTCATGAGGAATGCTTTCAAATTGCTCTGTTTCTTTTTCTTTTACGTATCGGCTAAGCGGCTCAAGCTGAGGCATGCCCTCCTCATTTGCACTCACAGGCACCTTGATGTCTTTTAGCTTCAGTCCGTTTTGATGTGTGCTCATGTCTTGTTTCACTACGAGGTCGATGTCATCTGTTCCTTGTTTAAAGGTGCCTAATGGAATTCCTTCTGTAACAAGGCCGAGCTGTCTGCTGACAAACTGAGCAGTGAGCCCATCCTCTGCCATTCGGTCACGATTTAATTCAAATGAGATGGTTTTCACCGGCTGATTGACATCGTCTGTGATCAGGCTCGCTCCGCTTTCTTTCATTTCTTTTGTGAGCTTCTCTTTCACATCAACGAGTTTTGAAAATTGTTCTCCTGCAACAGTGACGGTCACAGGCGCTCCCGTTGGTGGTCCTTGAACAATGGTTTTCATAAAGATATCAGCATCTTTAAATTTCTTTCGCAATGGCTCTGTCATACGATCGATCAATGCCTTGCTTGTCATCTGCTCATTGTCTACTCTGACAACAACCTGACCCGTATGATCACTTGCGTTTGAGATACTTTCATTAAACAAGTTCGGCACTCCGCCGCCTGCAAAAATGGCCGTCTCTTCAATGCCTTTTTGCTGTTTGATCTCTTGTTCAATTTTCTCTAATGTTTCATTCGTTTTATCTAAGGTTATTTCACTTGGCAGTGTCACAGTGACAACCACCTCTTTCTTATTCGCCGCAGGGAAAAACTCAAATGGTGTGGCGAAAATAAGCAAAAAGGCAAGTGTGGCAACGAGCAAACCACTTAATCCAATGAGAAGTGGTCGCTTCACGATGTTTGTCAGTATTCGATCTGCATAAAAATCGGCTAATCTTTTTAATGGTTTGCCTAAAAAGCCCGGTTCTTTTTGAATCTTCTTGTTCTTTCTTTTTCGGTTTGCTGTATATTGATACACGGGCACAAGTGTCAATGAAATGACCATTGACGCAAGTACAGTTGTGACTAGAACAGACGGTAACGCTCGAATAAATGAACCGTTCGCACCAGAAAGGAAAACAAGCGGCAAGAAGGCAAAGACAACAGCCAGTGTTGACGTCAAAATGGATCCAGCCACTTCTTTTACACCTGCAATTGTTCCTTTAAGCGGACTTTCGTATTTTTTCATCTGCCTCAAAATATTATCGTTGACGACAATGGCGTCATCTACAAGTATCCCTAGCGCAATGATAAAGCCAATAATTGAAATTTGATTAAGGTCCACTTGTAAAAACGGTAGCGGGATGGTTCCGATCGTTATGGATAGCGGAATCGCAAGTGAAACGATAAACGCACCACCAATGGTTAGACCAAGTGTGGTGACGACAATGACGGCGATGACGGCCACGATCGCTTCTTTGATTAAATCGTTAAAAATAGCATCTACTTCACTTTTTTGTGAATAGTAGTCTATCCAATCCACACCATTTGGCAGCTCTTTCTCTTTTTCAATGACCGCACTGACTTTGTCATACATTTTAGGAATATCCAGTCCCGGCTTGATATTGACTGTAAATGAATAGGCTGGCTTTCCGTTATATGAAACGATATCACTTTTCTCTTTTTCTACTTCTTTTAAACGACCAAGCTCACCGATTGTAACAGGCTCTCGGCTCGTTTTTGAGAAAATCTCAATCTTTTTCATTTGATCTAAACGATCATAAGCATCAATGGACAGCTTGACCTTTTCTCCATCTGCCTGGACGTCACCTAGAGGAGATGTGTCAAATTCTTGATTGATGGCATTTGTGACATCAGTCACGTTTAACCCGTTATCCTCCAGTTTACTTGAATCCAAGTTCAATATTGCTTGTTTGTCATTGAACCCTTTGATGACGACACCATCAACACCTTTGATGTCCTCCACTTTTTCTTTTAACGCACGCAGCGATTCCTGACTTTTTGCTAAATCAGATGAGTTACTTGCTACAATCATATAAGAACCAACTGGCACATTGCCAAACTCATCCTTTACATCTGGCTCCATCACACCATCTGGAAAAGAAGAGGCGGCATTTGTGGTTTCACTCTTGATTTGACTTGCCACCTTTTGAAAATCGGCTTGATCATCAATTTCAAGCACAATATTTGAGAAACCAATAGCAGAAACAGAGCTTGTCTTCTCTACACCATTGATATCAGAAATGGCCGACTCGAGCTTATTGGTGACATCACTTTCTACCTGTTTTGCATCAGCACCAGGGAAAACAGTCGAAATGGTTACAATATTTGCTTGAAACTCTGGCAGTTCTCGTTTAGGAAGCTGTGTAAACAAATAACCTCCAGCAATGAGAACGATAAAAAATAAAATAAAAACAAGCTTTCCCCTTTTTAAAAAAGCTTCAATCATTATTTCACCTACTTAAATATTTATTTTTGATGAAGTATTTTCAACTTAATCTTAATTTATCATCATGGTGAAAAAATGCAAGCTCTAATATGTCATTTTCTATCTATTTTGTGAAAGAAATATGTTATATGAGAAATGTATAGCGGTAAACAAAAACAACCTGCTTACATGATGTAAGCAGGTTGAAAATAATAAAATTAGAATTATCGTGGTTCAACAATCAGTTTGATTGCTGTTCTTTCTTCTCCATCGATAAGAATGTCAGTAAAGGCTGGTATGCATATCAAATCCACTCCGCTAGGCGCAACAAATCCCCTTGCAATGGCGACAGCCTTGACCGCCTGATTCAGTGCTCCAGCGCCGATAGCCTGTATTTCCGCTGCACCGCGTTCACGTAAAACGCCGGCTAATGCTCCTGCTACTGAATTTGGATTTGACTTTGCTGAAACTTTTAAAATTTCCATTTTTGCTCCCCCTTAAATTTACAATGGATAAGTGAGTGTTCATTAGAACAATCTTTGTTAGATGTTGCTATTTTTTTGAAAATCCATCCCCAAAATGTTTTTCAAAAATAGCAGGCTACCTACCATTTTTACTATATTCACGATAGAGGGCGCATATTCCTTCTTTCTGATTAATATTTTTCTGAAATAAATATGTGAACATTTATTCAAAGAAAATATGGTCATCATTTATCAAAATTCGATCAATTTTGACAGCTTTTTTCGACGGTTCGTCAATTTCTACGATCACTGCACTTAATGTCGTGCGGCCTTCTGCAATTTCAAAACGGACAGGGAGGCTCGTTTTAAATCGTTTAATAATCGTTTCCCGATCAACACCTAAAATACCGTCATAAGGACCAGTCATGCCAACATCCGAAATATAAGCAGTTCCTTTTGGCAAGACGCGGTTATCTGCTGTTTGAACATGTGTATGCGTTCCAACGACACATGATGCACGGCCGTCTGTATACCAGCCCATTGCTTGCTTTTCACTTGTGGCTTCACCATGAAAATCAATAAAAATAAATGGTGTACGTTTTGAAGCTTCTGCTATGAGCTCATCTACTTTTTGAAATGGGCAGTCAATCGGAGGTAAAAATGTGCGGCCTTGCAAGTTGATGACAGCTAGTTCTTTACCTTGTTTTTTAATAAAAGTGAGACCTTTCCCTGGTGTACCTTGCGGGAAGTTTGCCGGACGAACAATATGGGGTGCATCATCGATGAAATCGAAAATGTCTCTTTTATCCCATGTATGGTTCCCCATCGTGAGCACATCAGCCCCAGCTTGAAGCAGCTCGTGATAGATTTTCTCTGTGAGTCCTTTCCCATGAGCCGCATTTTCTCCATTGACAATCGTAAAGTGTGGCTGGTATTTTTTCTTTAGCTTTGGCAAATATTCTTTCAGTGTATCTCTGCCAGGTGAACCAACGATATCTCCAACAAATAATATTTTCATACAATTTTGAACCCTTTCTCTTATAAAATGATCTTCTTATCAGTGTTGCATATTTACACAAAAAAATAAAGCGGCGCTAAGCGCACCGCTCTATTTTGCATACTCTACTGCGCGAGTTTCTCGAATAACTGTCACTTTAATGTGACCAGGGTAATCGAGCTCGTCCTCAATCCGCTTACGAATATCCCTTGCTAGACGGTGAGCTTCAAGATCATTAATTGAATCTGGCTTCACCATAATACGCACTTCACGTCCAGCTTGTATCGCAAACGATTTTTCAACACCTTCATAAGATTCAGAGATATCTTCTAATTTCTCAAGTCTCCGAATGTAATTTTCAAGCGTCTCACTTCTTGCACCAGGGCGTGCTGCAGATAATGCATCGGCTGCCGCAACAAGAACAGCGATAATAGATGTCGGTTCTTGGTCACCATGGTGAGATGCAATACTGTTGATGACAACAGGATGCTCTTTATATTTCGTCGCAAGCTCAACGCCAATTTCCACGTGGCTTCCTTCTACTTCATGATCAATGGCTTTTCCAATGTCATGCAGAAGACCTGCTCGTTTTGCAAGCTTTGCATCTTCTCCAAGCTCTGAAGCCATGAGACCTGCAAGATGTGCAACCTCAATTGAATGCTTCAGGACATTTTGTCCATAACTTGTACGGAATTTTAAGCGACCGAGAATTTTGATGAGATCCGGATGCAAACCGTGAACTCCGACTTCAAATGTCGTTTGCTCACCCATCTCGCGGATATAATCATCGACTTCACGGCGTGATTTTTCCACCATTTCTTCAATTCGTGCAGGATGAATACGTCCATCCTGGACTAGCTTGTCCAGAGCTATCCTCGCTGTTTCACGTCTTATCGGATCAAAGCCCGATAAGATGACAGCTTCAGGTGTATCATCAATGATCAGGTCAATACCTGTTAACGTTTCTAACGTACGGATATTTCGTCCTTCACGTCCGATAATACGACCTTTCATCTCATCATTTGGAAGATTGACTACAGATACCGTTGTTTCAGCTACATGATCAGCTGCGCAACGCTGTAACGCAAGTGAAAGAATGTTTTTCGCTTTTTTATCAGCCTCTTCTTTCGCCCGGTTTTCAGATTCTTTCGTCATGACTGCAATGTCGTGGGAAAGCTCATTTTCAACTTGATCCAGAATGATTTGTTTCGCTTCATCTCGAGTTAGACTAGAAATACGCTCCAACTCAGCTTTCTGCAAACGAATCATATCATCCACTTTGCTTTCCATCTCTTCAATATGTTGTTGTCGTTCATTCAGAGAATGATCTCTCTTCTCCAACAGGGACTCCCGTTTATCTAAAGATTCGTCCTTGCGATCAAGGTTTTCCTCTTTTTGAAGTAAACGGTTTTCTTGTCTTTGAAGCTCATTACGTCTTTCACGAACTTCTTGCTCCGCCTCTACACGAAACGAATGAATTTCATCTTTCGCTTCTAAGAGTGCTTCTTTCTTCAATGCTTCCGCATCACGCTTTGCATCCTCAACAATTTGTTCGGCCATGTTTCTTGCGCCGGATATTTTTGCTTCTGCAATGGTTTTACGAACAAAGTAGCCAACAACTAAACAGATTAGGCTCAGCAAAATGGAGATGATCGTAAACATCGTAGGCGACATATTTTCACCTCCTCTTGCTATGAACTTGGTTTTACAAATAAAGTGTCGGCATGTACATTGTTTTGTGTCTCAACATACAGGGCCTTCACAGGGAATGAGATCCTCACTGCCCTTGTCAAGTTTAAATTAGTTATCAATCATGTTAAGAAAAACAAGTGATACATTCCCATTGTAATTGTGTCGGAAATACTTGTCAAGCTAGTCAGACTAAGGCGTAAGTCGTTATTTCAAGCAAAGACAGAACTTTTGACCCGCTAGCTGTCATGTAATTGTAAAAAAAAGACGCTTTTCAGCGTCTTTTTAGTCATTCAATTCCAATTCTTCTTGTCCTTCTTCGTCAGTTGATTTCACTCCGTTTGTATCCAAACCGTAGTGCTCCCTGATCTGCTCTTGAATCATAAGAAGAATGTCTTTATTCTCTTTTAGGAATTGCTTCGCATTTTCACGTCCTTGTCCAAGACGTTCCTCTTGATAAGAATACCAAGCCCCGCTCTTTTGTACGATATCTAGTTCGCTTCCAAGGTCGATGATTTCTCCCTCTTTCGAGATACCTTCACCGTACATAATGTCTACTTCGGCAATACGGAATGGCGGTGCCACTTTGTTTTTCACAACTTTAATTCTCGTTTTGTTCCCCATAATGTCGTTCCCTTGTTTCAACTGTTCAGCACGGCGTACTTCTAAACGAACAGATGAATAGAACTTAAGTGCACGTCCACCAGGCGTTGTTTCAGGATTACCAAACATAACCCCTACTTTTTCACGAATTTGGTTAATAAAGATCGCAATTGTTTTTGATTTGTTGATAGCACCAGATAGTTTACGAAGTGCTTGAGACATCAAACGTGCTTGAAGACCAACGTGTGAATCTCCCATGTCTCCTTCGATCTCTGCTTTTGGTACAAGAGCAGCTACTGAGTCAATGACAACAATATCAACTGCACCACTACGAACAAGTGCTTCTGCAATTTCAAGTGCTTGTTCTCCTGTATCCGGCTGAGAAAGCAATAACTCATCAATGTTGACACCTAATTTTTGAGCGTAAACTGGATCTAGCGCATGCTCCGCATCGATAAATGCAGCTTGTCCTCCCTGCTGCTGAACCTCAGCAATCGCATGAAGCGCTACTGTCGTTTTACCAGAACTCTCTGGACCATATACTTCAATAATACGGCCGCGAGGGTATCCACCTATTCCAAGCGCAGTATCAAGTGCTAACGAACCACTAGGTACTGTTGAAATACGTGTATCTGTTTGCTCTCCTAGTTTCATAATAGAGCCTTTACCAAACTGTTTTTCTATTTGTTTAAGAGCCATATCTAAGGCTGCTTGACGATCACTCATTCTATTGTTTCCTCCTTTATCAATTCCACTATCTATACTATACCTTGTTTTACGTCATTTGCCAAGAAAAAAACGAACACATATTCGATTTTTTCTTGGCAGATTATTTAAGAAAAGAGCTGTTTCTATTAGAAAAAACGCTCTTTTATAAAGGAGTAAACCTCATAAAAACCAAAATTAACTTTCTTTTAATAATTTGAGAAGGTGGTGCAAACCATATTTCACAGCACGCTTGCGAATGCCTGATCGACTGCCAGTAAACATCCATTCAAACACGTCTGTCTGATCTTTTGTCGATAGCCCGATAAATACTTTTCCAACCGGCTGTCCTTCATGTGGTTCAGGACCTGCCACACCTGTAAAGCTAATACCGATATCGCTTCCCGTCAGTTTTCTAACGCCTTCTGCGAGCTCTAACGCACACTCTTTGCTGACAGCACCATGAGAAGACAATGTTTCTTCACGGCAGCCCAGCACTTGCTGCTTGACTTGATTTGTGTAACAAACCACACTACCGTTTAAAATGGATGATGCCCCTTCGAGATCTGTCAGCCACTCTGAAAACATACCACCAGTCAGGCTTTCAGCTGCTGCTACTGTTTTCCCGTGTTCATGCAAGGCCTTTGAAGCTTCAAAGGCAAGAGATGTATCACCATATCCGTAGAAGTACTCGCCGACCCGTTCTAAAATTTGTGCTTCTGTTTCTTTTAACAGACGCTCTGTTTCTTTTTCATCCTCATGCTTGGCTGTCAGCCTTAGCGTCACTTCCCCGTCAGCTGCAAGCGGTGCAATCGTCGGATTGGTCTGTGCATCAATTAAATCTTCAAGATCTGTTTCCAGCTGAGATTCACCGATGCCAAAGAAACGCAAGACAACAGACACGATTTTTTCCTTTAGGCCGAGTTTTTCAGAAATAAGCGGCTTCGCTTCGTTTTCAAACATCGGATGCAATTCACTTGGCGGTCCAGGGAGCAGAATGTAAAACGTATCTCCCTCTTGTATAAACATACCAGGTGCCATTCCGAAACGGTTTACGAGCACATCAGATCCCTCTAGAACGAGCGCCTGTTTACGGTTGTTCGGTGACATATCACGTCCGGTTTTACGGAAGTATTCTTGAATAGACTCAAATGCTTCTTCATTTAGCACAAGCTCTTTACCGAGCGTACTCGCAATGGTTTCTTTTGTTAAATCATCTTTCGTTGGTCCAAGACCCCCTGAGAAGATAATAAAATTCGATCTTTCCTGTGCCACTTGAATGGCCCTTTTTAAACGCTCTGGATTGTCACCAACTGCTGTGTGGTAATAAACATTCACACCAATTTCAGCTAGTTGTTTGCTGATGAATTGTGCATTCGTATTCGTAATTTGCCCTAGCAAAAGTTCGGAACCGACTGCAATAATTTCTGCTTTTCTCTCTGACTTCAAAGCGTACACGTCCTTTTTAGTTAGAATTCTTTAAGGCTTCCCAGTTTTTCGCAAAGTAATCCCAGCCTGAGACAACAGTGAAGAACACCGCTACCCACATAGCAAGATCACCAAATGGGAATGATACAAGTTCAAACGGCAGGTTATGCAAAAGAAGTGCCGAAATCGCAATGATTTGCGCCCACGTCTTCACTTTTCCAAGCATATTGGCTGCGACCACTTCACCGCCTCCAGCTAAGACAAGCCTTAGACCTGTTACAGCAAATTCACGGCTAATGATTACAATTGCCATCCATGCCGGTGTGAGATTGTATTGAACAAGTATAATTAAAGCCGCTGAAACAAGCAATTTATCTGCAAGCGGATCTAAAAACTTACCAAAGTTTGTGACTAAATTGAGCTTACGTGCATAGTAACCATCAATCCAGTCGGTTGTCGAAGCGACAATAAACAAGATCGCTCCAACAAGGTGAGTGACTTCGATGCTGACGTCACCAAAGCGCGCAACACCCCAATCTAATGGAGCAAGCATAATCAACATAAACACAGGAATCAAGGCGATCCTAGAAAGAGTAATTTTATTCGGTAAGTTAAACATGAATTCCAATCCTCCAATAAAGCATTTTTTTATGTATATAATAGTAGGAACAAAAGAAAAGTCATCTACTTGCTTAAGATGACTTTTCCTTTCCTTTATTCACAATCACAATGTTTTGTGTCATGGTGTTTTTAGGGTCTAATTCGTACTTCAGCGTTTCGTCATTGACTTTAATATCGATTCCCGATGCATTTCCTAAGCGGATATCGACTTGGGAAAGATCAGTCAAGTCTGTTTTAAACGATTCGCCATCTTTCAATTCACCCATCTTCAGCACTTTTCCAGATTCGTCTCTCACACGAAGCCATGAAGCTTGTGAGGCAGAAATGGTTAGCTCCATCTCTTCTGCACCTGATACTTCATACGTTGTCGTAGAACCCTCTGTATTCGTCGCCTTCAAAGAAACATCTTTATCGTCTTTAGATGAATCCTTTGAGGAATCGTCTTTTTCAGATGATTTTTCTTGATCATCTGACGAAGCTTTTTCCTTTTTCTTTTGATCCTTTGCAAGCGATGAATCCTTAGACACTTCGTATTTTGATTCTGATTGCTGAGGAGCCGCCTGATTATTTTTCTGTCCGCTATCATGATTAACCGCTTGAACGATCACATAAATGATAGCGATCACCACAAGGATCCCTCCAATGATTAAAATCGTCGGAAGCAGCTCCAGTACCTTTGAGGCAGGCTTTGGCAGCTCTCGTTGCGGTTTAATATTTGATAATTTATCAGACACTTCATCGTTATACGTGCTTGGTACATCTTTACGAAACTCTTCGAACAATTGTTCAGGATTCAGTCCAACGGCTTCAGCATATTGTTTAATAAACGCTCTGACGTAAAATTTACCTGGAATGATATCATAGTTTCCTTGTTCTATTGCTAGCAAATAGCGCTTTTGGATTTTGGTAGCCGCCATCAAATCCTCCAGCGACATCCCTTTTTCCTCTCTGGCCTCAACGAGCCGTTTTCCCAATTCAGTCAAAACAAACACCTACCATTACCATATTAAAAATCGAAGCCAGAAAAACCAGAATGATCAAACACTTGTGGTTCTTCAGCGTGCTCGTATGTAATTTCTTCGTCTGCACTATTACGCAATTCAATGATGTAGTCGAAATCATCCATTGTATATTCTGAATTTTGAATAAAGATATCTGGATGCTCTACCACCTTTGTAGCAGGCAGTCTCATAATTTCTCTTAAAAGCTGCAAGTGCTTTTCAGAACCTCTTCTTGTCGACACAATCCCATCAATAATAAAGACGTTATCTGGGCTGTATTCATCTGCAATCAGCTGACTGCGAATGGTCTGTTTCAAAAGAGTCGACGATACAAACAGCCATCTCTTACTGGCACATACACTTGAAGCAACAATTGATTCTGTTTTTCCAACCCGCGGCATTCCGCGAATTCCAATCAATTTATGTCCTTCTTTTTTAAATAATTCAGCCATAAAATCGACAAGTAGACCAAGCTCGTCCCTTTCAAAACGGAACGTCTTTTTGTCATCCGCATCACGCTGAATGTATCTTCCATGACGAACAGCTAAACGGTCACGAAGTTTTGGCTGTCTTAGTTTCGTTACTTTTATCGTTTCCATTGTATTTAAAATTGATTCAAGCCGCTTAATTTGATCTGTGTGGTCACATCGAAGAAGCATGCCGCGTCTTGATACATCAACACCATTAATTGTCACAATATTAATTGAAAGCATCCCCATTAAAGAAGAAATGTCTCCTAAAAGTCCGGGACGGTTCACCTGTATCTCATATTCAAAATACCATTCGAGCTTTGCCAAATGATATTACCCCCTTCATTGTGGCAAATTTTTACCTTCCTTTATCATAAAGCATTTTCACATTTTTAGAAAGCACAATGTTGTGAAACGGTTAAAATAAAAAGAGAGGCACAAACGACCTCTCTTTTTGTTTAGTGCGAGCTATTATTTTCAACTAGCTTGACCATCATGTTTGCAATGGCACGCTGTTCATCTTCTGATGCAACGCTCCAAAGGTCAGAAAGTACTCTTTCTTGCTCATTCTTTGCTTCAACTTCATTAGCCAGGTATCCGCCAATTTCATACGCAAGGTTATTGATGGTATCATCTGATAAACCTTTATCCTGTGCATGATTTAAACGGTCACCTAAAAAGTTTTTCCAATGGTCCCAGCTCTCAAGTACAGACATGTCGATTCCTCCATTCGAAAAGATGAATTACAGCCATAGCTTTTGTCATGGAGAGACGAATTATACACGTTTTTTAACAGTACCAGCCGCCATTCACAGATAAAATTTGACCTGTGATATAACTTGACTGCTTGGAGGCAAGAAACCAAATGGCATCGGCTATCTCTTCAGGTGCGGCAAGACGGCCGAGTGGAATCTCCTCTTCCATCATCGCAAGGTCTTCTTGTGTGAAGCTTTTCATCATATCAGTCTGAACCGCACCTGGTGAGACTGCATTTGCTCTAATTCCACTTGGGGCAAGCTCTTTGGCAAGCCCCTTAATGAAGGCATTTTGAGCACCCTTGACCATACTGTACAGTACTTCACACGAGGCACCCGTTTCCCCCCATATTGAGCTAACCGCAATAATATGTCCTGACTTTTTTTGGATCATGGCAGGCAAAATGGATTGGGTAAGCTCATATGGACTTGTCACATGAAGCTGCACCATGCTGGCTAGAACTTCTTTTTCAGTATCTGTCACTAAACCAACATGACTCTTTCCGCTATTTAAAACAAGAATATCTGGATCAAGCGGCAGGCGGCTGACAAGCTCTGCTGCTCCGCCTGTTTTCGCTAAATCAGCTTGAACGACGTACGTTTCTACTTGATATGTTTCTTTGAGATCGGCGGAAAGACGACTAGCCGCTTCTTCATTTTGATGATAATGGAGCATCAGATGGCAGCCTTCTTGGGCAAGCTTTTTGGCTGTCGCCTGCCCAATTCCGCCACTGGCACCAGTAATCAGTGCCCAACGACTCATACTTTGTTCCTACTTTCTTTATGGAATCCTTATTCTTTTCGTTTAAATGGGAACCAATTCGCTGATCCGAACAATTTGACCATCACAGGTACGAACAATGGTAGCACAACGAGTGCATACAATAAAAGTCCAGTTAGAACAAGTGTTGCAATTTGTAAGAGTGACAATACACCTGATGGCAGCATCGCTGCAAATGTTCCTGCCAAAATGACGGCAGCAGACATAATAACAGATCCCATATTTTTCATTGATTCAGTCATGGCAAACTGGATGTCTTTTGTTTTGTATTCATTGAACCGTTCCATTAAGAAAATCGAATAATCGACTCCAAGCGCCATTAAGATGACAAAGCCAAAGAATGGAACAGCCCAGTTGATGCCTGGATATCCAAAGAAATGGGTAAAAATAAATTCTGTTACACCAATGGCGGTAAAGTACGTTAAAATCAGCGAGCCTACTAAGTAAAGCGGCATCACGAGAGAACGGAACAGAATCACTAGTATCAGGAAAATACCGATCATCATGTAAAGAACCGTCTTATTGAAGTCTTGGTCTGACAGCTGTTTTAAATCAGCGTTCATACTTGAAACACCAGATACGCCAAATGAAACATCTTTTAGGTTTGTTTCAGGAAGTGCACGTTTGACCGAAGCTTCTACTTGTTTAATTGTTTTCATGGCTTCGTTTCCATATGGATTGTCTTCTAAAATGACATCAATCTTTGTCATCTTGCGGTCATCCGACATATAGGAATCGAACACTTGCTTGAATGCTTTATTTTTTAGGACATCTTTTGGAATAAACCAACCGGCCATGTCTTGATCTGGCGCGTTTTTCAGTTCATCTAAGTAGTCTCCTGCACCCATTAAGCCGTTTGAAATTTTCTCAAGGCCGTCTACACTTTTGTTTAGACCATCCGTCAGCTTGGTCAGATCGTCACCAAAGCCGCCAATTTTTTCTTTCATTTGTTTTTGACCATTAATGATGTCGCCGGCTCCATTTGCAAGTTTAGGCATACTATCAGCTAACTTTCCTTGGCCTTTAGACGTTTGATCTAGCCCGTTTTCAATGGCTTCTAAGCCAGCAATCAGCTCATCAATTTGATTTGTAAACACTTTTTGCTGCTCTGAAGCTTTTGCGATAAAAGCATCTGCTGCTTCAAGCTGTTTTTTTGCTTCTTTTGCTTGTTTTGCATAGCTGTCAGCCTGTTTGGCTCCTTCTTGCAAGGTAGTAGAAAGTTCCTTATATGAAGCTTTGATGGCTTGATATGATTGATTTTCTTTCACTTGCGGAATTTGCTGCTCAAGTGTACTGAATTGTTTATTCGCTTGACTGATCAAAGCTTTCACATCCGCTGCGGCAGAGGATGACGTATCGACTTGTGCCAATGCGGCTTTTAATTCTTTGGAAATGCTTTTATACAGTGCCACTTGCTGATTCACTTGTGCGACTTGATCTGTTAATTCCTTTTTCGCACCCTTTATTCTTTCTTTAATTTCAGAAACGCCTTTTTTGTTTTGATCGATATAGGTTTGCAGTTCTCTCATCGTTTTTTCGACGTTTTGAATACCTGATTTTACGGATTCGGTTCCAGAAATCAATTTGTTAATGCCTTTTCCTGATGCTTTAATTTGTGGTGTTTGATCCTCGATGGATTTACTCATGGTTGTAAGAGCATCTTGGATCTTTTTCAACCCTTCGTTACTTTTATCAAGCCCGCTATTTAGCTCTTTGGCTTGAGATTTCACGTACAGATCATTCAGCCCTTTACCAACAGGACGAGTGGCACTTCTCACTTTACTCACGCCATCTGTTTGTTCAATGGCGCGGCTTAGTTTTTCAACAGCAATCAGACCTTCGTTATTGTCTAAAAGATCGGATGATTTCACGACAACGGTTGCTGGAAGAGCTTCACCTGGTCCAAATTTGTCAGAGATCGTATTAAATGCATTGACGGATTCGTATTTATTGCCGATTTCGTCTAGGTTGTTATATGAAAGTGTTCCTTTATACATAAGAATCGCTGGAAGGGTAATAATTGCAACGATTAGCAAGCTGAGAAGTGGTTTCTTAAATGAAAAACGACCGGCTGTTTCCCACATTTTCGATTGTGGGTGGGCAATATCGCCTTTGATCGGCCAAAATAACACTTTTCCTAAAACCGCCATAAAGAATGGAACGACAGTGAGCAGTGCCACAATTAACACGGCAACACCAACCGCCACGGCGACAGCTGATTTATACAGTTGGAATTCAGCTAAACCGATACATGTAAAACCAATGAGGACAGCAATTCCGCTGAATAAAACGGTTTTACCTGCCGTCTTATATGTTGTAATAATCGCCTCAATCTTATCTTTTCCGTGAGATAGTTCTTCTTTAAACCGGCTTAGCAACAGGATGCAGTAGTCGGTTCCAATCCCAAACATGATGGCGACCATAAAAATTTGGGTAAAGGTCGAGAGCGGAAAATCAACATACTTTACTAGGTAAGCCACAATGGATTGACTGACCAAATAGGAAAGCGCCACGGCCACTAAAGGAACGAACGGTGCCACTGCGGATCTAAAGACAAGCACAAGAACAATTAAAATAAACCCAATTGTAATGAATTCTGTTTTTTTCAGACCTTCTTGTGAGCTTGTGATGACATCATCGTCGATTAGCGGCTGCCCTGTCATTTCAAATTTCAGGTTCAGGCTCTTAAGCTTTTCATTGACTCTTTCTTTAAAATCGGATGCTTTGATTTTGTTCGAGTCGTATGTAACTGGAACAAGAAGTGTTGTTTGATCTTTAGAGAGCATCTGTTTTTTAATATCTTTGTTTGCATCAAAATAAGAAGTGATGTCTTCAACATGGAGATCTTGATCCTTTTCTAAAATCTCCATCGCTTTCTTTAAAGAGGCTTCTCTTTCTTTGACGATATCCTTACCTTGAAAGACAATGACGATCGATTTTTCCGTATCCCCATTTTCAGACATGTTCTTTAATAATTGATCGGCGTAGGAAGAAGGATAACCATCAGGAACAGAAATCTGCCCTTTTTCTTTTGTTAATTGCGCCATATTAGGAGCGGTGATTAATAATACAGCCGCTAGTACGACCCAAAGGATCGTGATCAGCCATCTACCCTTTATGATTGCTCTCATTACTATGTTGTGCCTCCTCTTCGATGATAATTTGATAAATCTTTTCATATGTTTGAATAAATGATTCGATTTCTTTTTCATCAAATTTTTCTAAATATGACCGAACAAGATCCTGAAGCTGCTTTTCCATTCGGCTGACTACATCTTTTCCTTCGGGCGTTACATAGAGATGAACGTTTCTTCGGTCAGCTTGATCATGCTCACGATAAATATAATCTTTATTAAAAAGACGATTGGTCATGGATGTCACAGCACTTTTGTTGACATTACATTCGATGGCAAGGTCTGTTGATGTACATCCTGGGTGTAAATTGATGTATCGAAGCGAGTAATATTGATCAAGTGTCAGTTCTTTATCGAGCTTTTCCGTGATCATACTCGATACTTTTTTCTCCATCATGAGATAGACGTCCGCATATCTCTGGATGAGCTGGGCAATTTTATTTTGTACCATATGCTGCTCCTTTAGTTTGATTGTTTAACTATTAAAGAGTTTAACTAATACCCAAAACAATTGTCAATCAATATCTTCGCATATAAAGCGCTTTCTTTAGCTGGACACAAAAAAGACAAACTCTTATACGTTGAGTTTGTCTTTTTTTCATTTATTTTGCTTTCGGTACGACTTTAAAAACTGACATTCTTTCTTCATCAATTTCTTCGTCTAAGATTTGCTGAATATCTGTTAATTGGATTTGCTCCAGTACTGGCACGACATCAAATAAGCTCATTTCTAAGAATGCGTATCGAGTGAATTGATTGGCGATGTACTCCGGGGAGTTCATCGCTTTTAAAAAGCTGCCAATTTTTTTCTTGCGAGCAAGTTCAATCTTTTCTTCTGTGATCAGGCTTTTTGCTTGAAGAAGCGTTTCTTTTAATTCATCTGCGAGTTGATCAGGGTCATTTGTGTCTCCGCCAACTGAAGTGAAGCCAAAACCGCCTTCTTCCGTATAATCGTAACTGAATGTCTCATCAATCAAGCCTTTTTCATACATACGCTCATATTGCAGAGAACTTTTACCAAACAATGTCTCTAAAATAAGATTCATGCCAAGCTCATGTTTGAGGAGCTGTTTTCCTTTTTTATGCGGGTTTTTCGTTTTCAAACCAAACATACATTTAGAACCTTGTACATTCATTTTCAGTTCGTATTCTTTTCGGTATACACGATCAGGTTCATTGATCTCTTTCCGATGAATATCCGGCTGATCGGTAAATGGTTTTTTTGCCTGATTCGCTCTTACTTGGTCTAAAATTTGCGCCGGATCAACAGGACCCACTACAAAAAGAAGCATATTGCTTGGGTGATAGAACGTTTCGTAGCATTCATATAAATGGTCTTTCGTAATTGGCGCAATGCTTTCAACGGTTCCAGCAATATCAATTCTCACTGGGTGCTCTTGATAGAGGTTTTCGATCAGACCAAAGAATAAACGCCAATCTGGATTGTCATCATACATGTTGATTTCTTGACCAATGATGCCTTTTTCTTTTTCGACCGTTTTTTCAGTAAAATAAGGCTCTTGCACAAAATCAATGAGTGTTTCAAGATTCTGTTCAACATTGGCCGTACTTGAAAATAAGTAAGCCGTTCTCGTAAACGTCGTAAATGCGTTTGCGGCTGCTCCCTGTTTACTAAATGTATGAAACACATCTCCATCTTCTTTTTCAAACAGCTTATGCTCTAAGAAATGGGCAATTCCATCAGGCACTCGGATCATGTCTTCTTTGCCAAGCGGCACAAATTCATTGTCGACAGAGCCATATTTTGTTGTGAAGGTTGCATATGTTTTGTTAAACCCTTGCTTTGGCAGCACATAGACGTCTAGTCCGCTGTCCATTTTTTCGTGATATACCGTCTCTTGCAGCTGATCGAATTGAATTGTTTTCACTGTCATGAAGCACCCTCCGTTCCTTTAAGAAAATAGGTCGTATCCCATTCGATTTTTTGACCCACTTTGATGATGTCCTCTTTTGTCACTCTGTCTAACGCATCTAAAAAGGAATCGAGGCTCTCCCCTGTTGGCACGACGGCATGCTGATATAAGTATTCCGCTGTTCCATAAGACGTATCAATGGTTTCAAGCAACTGGTTTTTGACGACAGCCTTTGTCTGTTCAATTGCTTCATCAGAAAAATCGCCTTTTTGCATGGCATCAAATTGTTCTTTGATGATGTCTACTGCTTGCTGATAGTTGCCGACTTCAATTCCTGACATGACCATCATCAAACCTTTAAAGCTCTCAAGTCTAGAAACAGCATAGTACGCAAGACTTGCTTTTTCCCGCACATTGATAAATAGCTTTGAATGAGAGAAGCCGCCGAATATGCCATTAAACAAATGCAGCGCCGGATAATCTTCATCCACTATCGTTGTATGTGTGCGAAAGCCAATGTTCAGCTTTCCTTGTTTTACGTCCTCTTCATCAATGACTTCTTTTGGCTCTATTTGTGATCTTGATGATTCGGTATTTTGTTTGACCGGCTCTCTTTCACTTGTTTTAAAGTATTGCGAGACCATTCGATTAATGTCTTGTTCATCAACGGCTCCCACAACATAGAGATCCAGCTGGTTGGACTGAAGTGCATGCTCGTATGCTTTAAAGAGCGCTTCTGACGTAATCGCTTCTACGTCTTCCATTTCACCATTGACGTGCAGTGCATATGGCTCACCTTTACACATTTCCTGCACAAGTCTTAAGTTTGAATAGCGCATTTTGTCATCATAAACGGCTTGAATACGCTGTTTCAATGTTCTTTTTTCTTGCTCAACGTACAATTCATGAAATACCCCGTTTTCCACGTACGGGTGGAATAATAGTTCAGAAAGTAAGGCAATCCCTTTTTCTAGTAAAGGGGTTTGATCCTTTAAATATTTTTCATTCGCCATTTCTAGACGGAAGGTAATGATGTGATTTTCACCTTTTTTCGCCATGTCTGCGGAAACGGTCGCTCCATAGAGCTCGTCGAAATAAGCACGAAGCTCTCCCGTTTTCGGCATTTTTTCTGTTCCTCTTAAAAGCACATGCGGGAAAAGAGAACGCATGGTGACGTCATCTTTGGATAAAGGCGCAAGCATTTTAAAAAGGATCGTCACGGTTTTAAATTTTTCTGTTTTGACAATATGAGTATGAAGACCAGGTGTATCAAATGTCTTCTCTTGTAAGTACGTCATGAGAAACCTCCTTTGTTCATCCTATTTATTATGTATTAGAACATAGCTGATATATACGTGAAACAGCCATTTAATAGTCATTATATCAATCAGAGGAAAGGATAGGAAATAAAAACGCCTCTGCAAAAAGCAGAGACGCAAGTTTGTTATTTCATTCTAAACGGCCACCAATTCCATTTTCCAAAGACGCGGACCATGACCGGGATAAAGAGTGGTAGAACAACAAAAGCATATAATAAAAGTCCAATGAGTACGACCGTTGCAATTTCAACTAATGATAATACACCCGATGGCAGCATCGCAGCAAAAGTACCCGCTAAAATAGCAACTGCTGAAATAATGACCGACCCCATATTTCTCATCGCTGATATCATGGATGCTTGAACATGCTCTCCCTTCCATTCATTAAAACGATCCATGAGGAAGATCGAATAATCAATGCCGAGGGTCACAAGGATCACAAAGCTGAAAAATGGAACAGCCCAGCTAACACCATCGTAGCCAAAGAATGTTTTGAAAATCCATTCTGTTAAGCCAATGGATGTAAAATACGTTAATATGAGTGACAGTGTTAAGTATATCGGCATGACGATTGACCTTAATAATATAACTAAAATAATAAAGATACCAATTAACATGAAAATAACCGTTCTAATAAAGTCACCGTCTGACGTTTCTTTTAAGTCAACATTTAAACTGGAGATACCAGATACACCGTAGTTGGCGTTTTTCAAACCACTTACAGGTAAATATTGATCAAGGGTTTCTTCAATTTTTGCTACACCTTTCATTGCTTCATTGCTGTATGGATTTACATTTAAAATCACTTCAAAGGTTGTTAATTTACGATCTGGGGACATATACGTATTAAATATTTTCTTAAATTCATGGCGTTTCAGTACTTCTTCTGGTATAAACCAGCCCGTTACTTCTTCATCTGGTGCTTCCTGAAGTTGTTTTAAATAGCTGTCCGCCTCGGTAAAGCCGCTTTTTACTTGCTCAAGTCCGGAAATACTTTCATCTAATCCATCTGTTAATAGTGAGAGTTTAGATGATAGCTGGTTAAACCCTTTTTTCACGGCTTTTTGGCCATCTGTCAGCTGATCTGCGCCATCTTCAATTTTAGGCATTTCTTTGATGAGCTGTTTTTGGCCTTTATTCGTTTCATCAAGACCATCATAAATTTGATCTAGACCTGTCATCAGCGCCTTTACTTGTTGTTTGATTTCTTTTTGCTTGCTTGAGAACGTTTGAATGACTTGATCTGCTTTCTTGATCTTTTGTTTAAAGGCAGATGCTTCCTCTTCATAGACGCTCATTTGCTCTCCAGCTTGATCGAGCATTCCTTTTGTGTCTTTGAATACTTTTTTGATTTCTTTATATTCATTCATATCTTTGATTTCTGGAAGCCGGTTTTCAAGTCCTTCAAATGATACGTTTTCATAGGATTGTTTCACTTTCTTAATCGTTGTCATCAGTTGCTCATTTGATGTTGCGTGACCTTCGAGTGTGCTTACGACTCGTTCAAGGTCTTGAATCATGGTTTCACTTCTGCGGTATTCTTGCTCTAATTCTTTTTTCGCTTGTTTGATTTCAGTGCGAATGGTTCCTACGCCCTCTTTACTGCGCCTCACACCATCCTCTAAAGAAATGAGTGATTTCCTCACTTCTCCGATCCCGCCTTTGATGGCTTTTGTCCCATCAATCAATTGATCAATCCCTTTAGCGGATTCTTCAATTTTTGGTTTTTGTTTGAGAAGTGCTAAGTTTGTTTCGGTCAAGCCATCTGTAATTTTCCCGATGCCCTCATGACCTTTCCCAAGCTCTCCTCCCAGCTCTTTCGCTTGAGAGGTAACGTAGAGCTGACTTAACCCGTCTCCAACTGGGCGAGTGACACTGCGAACCGCTTTTACTTCCTCAATGTCACTTAACTTACGGGTCAGTTTTTCAATCATGACGATCTTTTCTTGATTATCGAGCTCATTGTCACTTTCGACAAGCACATTCAGCGGCAGCGCTTCACCAAAGCCAAATTGCTCAGATATCGTATTAAATGCAGACACTGACTCATACTTTGTCCCAATCTCATTTAAACTATTATAAGAAAGAGTGCCGTCATACATCAGAATTGGAGGAACAGTGATGAGTGCAACTACCCCTAAGCTGATGAGCGGTCTTTTAAATGAAAAGCGCCCAGCCCATTCCCAAATCTTACTTTGTGGATGACGAATGTTTTCTCTTTTAGACGGCCAAAAAAGGGATTTTCCGAAAACCGACATAAAAAAGGGAACGATTGTGACAAGTGCAATGAGCAGAATGCCAACGCCTACGGCAACGCTGACGGCTGATTGGTACAATTGGAATTTTGCGAAACCAATACTTGAGAAGCCGACTAACACAGCTAAGCCGCTGAAAAAGACCGTTTTCCCTGCACATTGATACGTGATGATAATTGATTCTTTGACATCACGCCCCTGACCAATCTCCTCTTTAAAACGGCTTAAAAGTAATATACAATAATCCGTTCCTATACCGAACATAATAGCTACCATAAAAATCTGAGTGAAATTAGACAGAGGAAATGGTGTATATTCTACGAGAAAAGCCACAATACACCGGCTGACAGCATAAGAAATGCCAATCGTAATAAGCGGAACAACAGGTGCCAGTATCGATCTGAATACAATTATTAAAATAAAGAAAATAAAAATCATCGTAATAAGTTCAGTTTTCTTCAGACCTTGTTGAGAGCTTTTAATGACATCTGAGTCCACAAATTTTTGACCTGTCATTTCATATGAGACGTTGTAGGGCTTTAAAACTTCCTCAATTCGTTCTTTAACCTTCACAGCTTTTGTTTCGTAGTGGTCGAATTTGAATGGAACAAGAAGTGTACTTTTATCCTTTGATAAAAGTTGTTTTTGAATGTCACGTTCTACATGAAAATACGAAGTAATTCCGTCAATGTGGAGTTCTGGGGCATGTGTCATGAGTGCAGCTAAAGCCTTTTTTAATTCCTGCTCTTTGGCAGGGAACAAATGTTGTTCGGAGAATACAATCACACCAGTATCTTTTTTCCCATTATGATCTGAAAGCTTATCCAATAAGTGAAGTGCCTCAGCTGTTGGTGTCCCCTCTGGAACCTTTAACTGCCCTTTTTCTCTTGTTAATTCCTCTAAATTGGGCGCAGTAATAAACAGAATCACAGCTGTTATCATCCACACCATTAATACAATCCATCTTGCTTTAATTATTTGCAACATAGCTGCTTCAAGCTCCTTCTAGTTCATCAATCAATTTGCTGTTTTTGAGCGTGTCTGAAGTGCTGACTTCGTCTCCTTCAACGTGCTAATGGCAGGATGACCTATTCAATTGTCCTTTCGTGTTGAAGAAACGCATATCCATCATCAGCCACGAGCTCAATTTCTGCCTTAAAACAAAGACAGAAAATGAATGTTTTTGAACACCTCCTATTTGGGATAATTTAAAAGATATTACTATACATTAGTTTAACTATCAAAATTTTACATGTCAATTTATAAAAAAGAAAAAAGATGGCAAAATACCGTCTTTTTTCTATGTTTAAACCGTTTTCAATTGTTCACTTTCATCCTTTTCATCTGGCTGGATAAAAAAGAGGACCAAAAATAATGAAATGAGACTACATATGGTCGATAGAATAAAAACGATGGCGTCTCCTTTATCCATCAGAAATGCGTAAATTGGAGGCCCTAAAGCAACACCGATAAACCGCATGCTGCTATAAAATGACGTAATGGTTCCGCACTGCTCTTTTTCAATCCCTTCTGTTATCAACGCATCAAGTGCTGGAAGCACAATGCCAATCCCTACGCCGCCAATACTTAAGCAGACAAACAACACGTAAAAACTGTGATTCCACCATAAAAATATATACGAAAGTGATAAAAGAGCCATACCAACGATGAGAAATATCCTCATTTTCCCCTTTTCTTTCCCGATTGTTTTCCCCGCAATGTACGAGCTGATTGATAAGAAAAGGAGCGGGATACTTAGCAGTAAGCCTTTTTTGACACCCGTTATTTGATACGCTGCTTCTAGGTTATCTGACAAATAAAAGAGCACGCCAAAAAGAAGAAACATAATAAAACCACCAATAGCAAAAATGGCATAAAGCCAGCGTCCTTCATGCTTAAAAATCGTCTTTGTTGATTTTAAAAACTCTTTAAATGTAGGCGGATCTTCCTCTTTCTTTGCGGATTCAACCATAAACAGTACCATCACAAAGCTGATGATTGAAAAGAATGGAATGAACCAAAACGGTACAAACCAAAACCAAGAAGCGAGAAGTGCCCCAATAATAGGACTTAGTACCTTTCCAGCTGTATTAGAAGTTTCAATGGCTCCAAGTCCCGCACTTACCTCTTCATCATCATGAAACAAATCGCCAATAAACGGCATAACGACAGGTGCTGCCCCGGCTGAGCCAACTCCTTGAAGGACCCTGCCAAATAGAATCCACATATAGGGTTCTTTCATGATGGTTGAGGCAACAGCTGCCACAGCTCCTCCAAGTCCTGCGATTAAAAGACACGGCAAAAGTACCTTTTTCCGCCCAATTCGGTCAGATAAATAACCGGCAATCGGAATACACAAAATCGCCACAACGGAGTATACCGTAATAATGAGTGACACTTGAAAGGAAGTGATTGAGAGTTTCTTTTCTATCTCTGGTAATACGGGTATTAGCATCGAGTTCCCAAGTGTCATGATTAGAGGCACTGATGATAATGCAATAATATTCTTTTTACTGACAGTTTTCTCGCCCAACATCATTCACCCAATTCTATATACTGTTACGTTTAGTGTGGCATGTTTCACGGGTTTTATGTATGGGCAAACAAAAAGCAACCGCCTATGGAAGCGACTGCTTTGTTAAAATCGTTTACGTATGACATGGAAGCTGAATTTATCCGCTCGAAAATAATTGAGCGAGTATAAGACCGGCTGATCATCTTGATCATAGTGCATTTGTTTCAGTAATAGTAAGGCTGTTTCTGGGTCACATTCTAGTATCGGTGAAACCTGATCGTGATAACCAATCGGTTCGATGTCTGCCACTGCATATTTAATTCCGCTGTGCGGTTCTCTGCCAAACAGCTCAAAAAGCGATTCTTCCTCATGAGTAAAAGAAGCGGGAAGATGTTTGACCGGAATTTTATCTAAACAATAGACGACTGGCTGTCCATCTGCTGTTCGAACGCGCTCCATTGAAAAAACCTTCTCGGATTCATCACACTGAAAACGAATGACATCATTCTCTGTCGGCTCTCCTTCTTGTGAGGACAAAAAGATGGTACCTGGCGTCATATTGACCTGTTCAATCATTTTTGTGACACTTGTCAGCTGTTCAATGCCAGTAGAAAAAAGCGGTCTTGAGTTGACGAAAGTTCCCACACCATGCCTTCTAATTAAATACTTCTCTTCTTCTAATATACGAAGGGCTTCACGAAGGGTCGCTCTGCTCACGCCTAAAAGCTTTGAGAGCTCAAACTCAGAAGGGAGCTTTTCTTTTTCGGCATATACACCTGTTTGAATATCTTCTTTAATACGGTCAATCACTTTCAAATATAAATGGCGATTGTCTGTTTTGGTCGACATGTTTTCCCTCCGTCTAATCAATGCAAATGATAAGATGAGAAATCTCTATTCCGAGATAAGATGAACATAACTATATCACGTTTTTGCAAATAAATAAATAGTCTGACATCCAGTTAACATAATCAATATATCGTTAACTTCATGTTAGGAAAGCTCTCTTCGAATTATGAAGAGAGCTCGTCATGTTGTTCTTTTGAGAGGAGGACTTCTCTCGGTTTACTGCCTTCATATGGTCCGACAACCCCGCGCTCTTCCATTGCGTCAATAAGACGTGCGGCACGGGTATAACCGATGCGGAACCTCCTTTGCAGCATAGAAACAGAGGCCGTCTGCATGCCAATGATCAGTTCAACTGCTTCATCATATAAGTCGTCGTCCACAGCCCCAAGCTGATCTTGCGTTTCTTCACTCGGGATCATTTCTTCTTGATATTGTGCTTTTTGCTGCGTGATGACATGATCAACGACATGTTCCACTTCTTCATCTGATAAAAAGGCGCCTTGTACACGAACTGGTTTGTTCGCACCGACAGGTAAGAACAACATATCCCCTCTGCCCAGCAATTTTTCTGCGCCTCCCATATCAAGAATGGTCCTTGAATCGGTTTGTGACGATACGCTAAATGCAATGCGGGATGGAATATTGGCTTTAATGACACCTGTAATGACATCAACAGAAGGTCTTTGTGTAGCAATAATTAAATGAATCCCCGCAGCACGTGCCATTTGAGAAAGCCTTGTAATGGAATCTTCTACATCAGAGGAAGCAACCATCATTAAATCAGCAAGCTCGTCTACAATGACGACAATATAAGGTAGTTCTGGCTGCTTCGCCTCTTCTGATTGATTCATTCGTTTAATGTAATCATTGTACCCTTCAATATTTCTTGTGCCCGTATGAGAAAACAATTCATAACGGCGCTCCATTTCACTAACCACTTTTTTAAGTGCCTGTGAGGCTTTCTTAGGATCAGTCACAACTGGAGCCAACAGATGAGGGATGCCATTATAAACATTTAATTCAACCATTTTCGGGTCAATCATCATCATCTTCACTTCATGAGGTTTTGCTCTCATGAGAATGCTTGTGATAATGCCATTGATACATACGCTCTTTCCGCTTCCTGTCGAGCCAGCCACAAGTAAATGCGGCATTTTGTTCATTTCAGCCAGCACAGCTTCACCAGAAATATTTCGGCCCAGTCCGATGAGCAGCTTGGCATTTGGGCGGTCATTTTGTTTCGATTCTAAAACCTCTTTTAAAGAAACCATTGCAATTTCTGCGTTGGGAACTTCAATTCCGATGGCAGATTTACCAGGAATCGGCGCTTCAATTCGAATGTCTTTTGCTGCTAATGCAAGGGCTAAATCATCACTCAAGTTGACGATCTTACTTACCTTCACGCCGACATCAGGGTATACTTCATATTTTGTGACGGCCGGCCCTAAATGAACTTGTGTCACTTTTGCTTTTACACCAAAGCTTTGGAAGGTCTTTTCAAGCTTTCTTGCATTTTCATAAATATTCTTCTTATCTGTTTGCTGACCTGAATGCTGCGGCTCAGCTAAAATATCAAGCGATGGCAGCTCATAATCCTTATTTTCAAGCTCCGTAAACGTCATAGGCGGAGCTTCTTTCGGTTCATCCCCTGTATCATGAGACGGAGTGCCTTGTACAGTTTCTTGAAGAGGATCTGGCTCTTTGACCGGCTGATCTTTTTGAACCGGCGGTGTGAGCATGTCATCTCGATCAGCAAAACTTGAGATAATCGGCTGACGATTGTCAGAAGCCTGCTCTTCTTCCTCGATCAAGATATGATCATGATCTTCTTCGGCCTCTTCTTGCAAGCGTGAACGCTTTTTCTTTTCACTTGTTTTCTGCGCAGGTGCATTCTTTTTCGCCTGCCTTATGCCTTTCATATCTTCAATAAATGCTTTCCACTGCTTCACCAAAAATTGTGATACAGGCAGCGTCACTTTTTTGACCATTTCTTGCAGTGACCGGTTTGTCATCAGCACAATGCCGATCAGCATTAGCACAATGGCCATGATTTGCGACCCTGCTTGTGCAAACAAGAAATAGGAGGCCGCAAATAATACAGCACCGATCATACCGCCTCCTAAATCGGGCGAGCCTGTCTCACCTTTCATATCCATTAAGAATAACTCAAACGTATTTCTGATTACACTTTGAGAACCTATCACGCCTGCAGCTGAAAGATGCTGAAAAAGCTTCACATGGGACAAAAGCAAGATACTCGCAATGATGCAGTATAAACCTGCTTTTCTTCTTGTCAGTAAATCAGGAATTTGTTTTTTCCAAAAGATCGTCACACCAAAAAGAAATAATCCGATAAGGCAGAGAATAAACCATTCACCTGCAAAGAATCGGAATAGATGTACAAAGGTTTGTCCAACTACACCTAGCTGTAAAATGGCAATGATCGCTATGGCAATACAGACTAACCCATTTAGTTCATATTTCAGTTTTAGCTGTTTATTTTGTTTTTTTCTTGTTTTACGTTTTCTCTTTTTCGCCATACTCATCACCTTACTACAAAAGAAAATATAACCTACGAAAAGATCAGAAAGAAAGCAGCCTGGTTTTGGCTGCATCTTGTTGTAAGTTTTCCCTTTATTATAGCATAGAATCATTCATATGAGTCGGTTTGATTGGTGCCTAAATGTAACTTCAATCGCTTACCTGGTGCAAGCTCCTGATTCAAAAAGTCCATTGGATTCGTACTCATTACTTGAACGATTTCCGCTTCATCTTCTTTCATTTCAACCATCACTGGCACACCCTGAATGTTTACCTGCTGGAGTTTGCGTTCTCCTTGTTCCTCAGCGTAAATGGCTTCATAAGGCATAGGTGTATATAAAATCATTGGATCAGCCCCTCGTTTTGTGCAGCCCGTTCGCCAATAAGCTCGTTCAGCTTTTTAATCGCTTGTCCAACGCCGCCGACTTCATGCATCAGTCCGTATTCAGCCGCCTCATGGCCAACGACATTTGTCCCGATGTCTCTTGTTAGATTGCCTTTAGAGAACATAAGCTCTTTAAATTTCTCTTCTGTAATGTTTGAGTGACTCGTGACAAAATTAATGACTCTTTCCTGCATTTTATCTAAGTATTCAAAGGTTTGCGGAACACCGATGACTAGACCGGTTAAGCGTACAGGGTGAATGGTCATTGTTGCTGTTTCGGCAATGTATGAATAATCACACGATACGGCGATTGGGACCCCAATAGAGTGGCCGCCGCCAAGCACAATGGATACAGTCGGTTTGGATAAAGAAGCGAGCATTTCCGCAATGGCTAGTCCTGCTTCTACATCGCCGCCGACTGTATTTAAAATGATTAGAAGTCCTTCAATTTTTGGGTTTTGTTCAACTGCTACGATTTGTGGAATGACATGTTCGTATTTGGTTGTTTTATTTTGTGGCGGCAGCTGCATGTGCCCTTCAATTTGTCCAATAATGGTGAGGCAATGTATGTTTGTATCTTGTGACAACTGCGGGACGGCTGTTTCACCAAGCTGTTGTATTTTGCTCATAATGCTATCTTTTTCTTCTGGTTTTCGCTCAGGCTGCTGTTCATTCTGTTCGTCCATTTGTCTCCATCCTTTCCTAAAAACTCTCCTCCTATTATGAACAAGATCGTCACATTCCATCCGCATTCATCATGTCACATCAAAAAAGCCCAAAGAGCTTATGCTCTTTGGACTTTTCTCATCACACTTCCATAATAATTGGAATGATCATTGGCTTGCGTTTTGTTTTTTCATATAGGAATTGATTTAGTACATCGCGCATGGATTGTTTCAGTGTTGACCATTCAACAATTGAGTTTTCCGTTTGCTCTTTCACAATCCCTTTGACCATTTCTGTTGCTTTCACAATCAGCTCTTCGGATTCTCTTACATAAACAAATCCTCTTGTGATGATCTCAGGTCCAGAAATTAATTGTTTCTTTTGTTTATCGAGCGTAATGACCACAATTAAGATGCCATCTTGAGACAATAGGCGTCTATCACGTAAGACAATATTCCCAATATCACCAACACCAAGACCATCGATCAAAATGTTCCCTTGATGTACTTTTTCACCGATTTTGACGTTTTGACCTCTAAATTCCACAACATCCCCTTTATCAATTAAGAAAATGTCGCTTCGTTTCATGCCCACTTCTTCAGCAATACGAGAATGTGCTTTTTGCATGCGATATTCGCCGTTTACTGGAATTAAATACTTTGGCTTCAGTAAGTTCAGCATAAGCTTTAACTCTTCTTGACAGCCATGTCCAGATACATGCACACGTTTTTGAGCAAAAATCACTTGTGCTCCGCTTCTTGTAAGGAAATCCACCGTTTTTGAATAGGTAAGTTCTTGTCCTGGAAGAGGTGTAGACGCAATCACAACCGTGTCATCTTTTTCAATATGAAGCTGTTTGTGATTTTGTTTCGCCATTTTTGTTAAAGCAGCGAGAGGCTCGCCGTGGCTTCCTGCTGTGAGAATGACCACACTGTTTTTCGCCATTTTTTTCACTTCTTGGACTGGAACAAATAATTCTTCGTCCGCTGTCACATAACCAAGTTTGATCGCAAGCTGAAGAGTTGTCATCATATTTTTCCCTGCTACTGCAAGCTTACGGCCATTTTGGTTTGTGGCATTAATGATTTGCTGTACACGGTTAATATTTGACGAAGATACAGCGACAATCACACGGTTTTCAGCATTGTACATCGCATTTGAGATTTCGTCTTGGACGAGCGCCTCAGAAGGTGTATAGCCTGGTTTTTCAGCATTTGCACTGTCTGAAAGAAGTGCTAAAACGCCATTGTTTCCAATTTTCGCAATCTCTCCAATGTCACAGGCTTGGTTAAGCGCTGGGGTTTGATCAAATTTAAAATCACCTGTGCATACGATTGAACCAAGAGATGTTTTGAAGCTGATTCCGACTGAATCAGGAATACTGTGATTCGTTCTAAAGAATGATACCTTTGTTGTTTCAAATGTAATGACTGACTTTGCATGAACCTCTCGCAAATCAGCTTTTTGATTGAAGCCGTATTGCTTTAACTTTTCTCGAAGTAACGCAAGGGTCAGCTTCGTGCCATAAACTGGTACAGACAATTTGCTTAAGCAATGGAATACGCCTCCGATTGCTTCATCATGTCCGTGGGTAAGAAAAATTGCTTTCACCCGATCAGCTCGTTCTGTTAAATAAGAGATATCAGGAATGACCACGTCAATGCCTAGCATTTCGTTTTCTGGATGCATGAGTCCTGCATCTACAACATATATGTCGGAATCAATCTCAATGACATATAAGTTTTTCCCGATTTCTCCAACGCCTCCCAGTGCAATAATTCTTACGTTCTCTGTATTTTTCTTTTTCAAAATTCTTATCCTCCTAGTCTCAAGCCCGTCCATCATCGCTTAATGCTATTATAACTGAATCTAATTTTAGAAAACAAGATGAAGTCACATTTTAAGAAAGTGTTTATGTATAAAAAACGGTCATACTCAGGGACATCTGAGAATGACCGCTTACGAATTTTTTTGTTTTGATCAGCTGTTTAATACGCTGCTTAAATTCAGTCTCTCTTCTTCTGATAAAGGTAAAAGCGGGAGTCGAACGGATCCGACATCTAATCCTTTCAGCTGAAGAGCTGTTTTGACAGGCGTTGGATTTGGCGCTGAGAACAGCTGGTTCATGATCGGCACCAGCTTTTGATGAATCAATGCCGCATTCGCTGTTTGTCCTGAAGCGTAGCTTTTTAGCATTTGCTGCATATCAAGGCCTACAATATGAGAAGCCACAGAGACAACTCCTTTTGCACCAATCGCAACCGCAGGAAGCGTTAGGCTGTCGTCACCAGAGTAAACGTCAAAATCTTCTGGTGTCTCTGCAATGATTTTTGTCATGGCATCTAGATCACCGCTTGCTTCTTTGATTGCGACAATGTTCGGTATTTGCGCAAGCTTAATCGTTGTTTCTGGTGCTAATGAAGCAACCGTTCTTCCTGGTACATTGTAAAGCATGACAGGAAGAGATGTAGACTCGGCAATTGCTTTAAAGTGTGCATACATGCCTTCCTGTGATGGCTTGTTGTAGTAAGGTACGACAAGCATCACTGCATCAACGCCCGCTTCTTCTGCTTTTTTCGTTAGTTTAATAGACGCATTTGTGTTATTACTGCCTGTTCCTGCAATGATTTTACAACGACCATTTGCTAATTTCACCGATTGCTGAAAAAGAGCGACTTTTTCTTCAGTCGATAAAGTTGGCGATTCGCCTGTTGTCCCTGCAACGACTAAAGAGTCACTGCCGTTTTTTAACAAGTAATCAATGAGAATTGATAGCTTTTGGAAATCAATGTTGCCCTTTTTATCAAAAGGTGTAATCATAGCTGTTGCGATATTTCCGAAATTCATTTTTTTCACCTCATCATGATTCAATCACATTTATCTTGAAAGTTCAAACACTTCATGAAGGGCATTAACAGCCGCTCTCATGTTTTCTTCGTTCACTAACACCCAAATCGTCGTATGACTGTCAGCGGACTGTAAGATCGGAATATTTTGCTCAGATAGTGCAGATACAATTTTAGATGTGACACCTGGTACACCCATAATGCCTGCTCCAACAGCTGATACCTTTGCACAGTTTGTCGTGACAATCGGCGTATAGCCCAGATCTTTTAGGATCGCCGTTGCTTTTTCAGTCATTGCACCTGTCACCGTATAGACGATTTCGCTCGGTGTAATGTTGAAGAAATCGACACTAATTTGGGCATTTGCCATTGCTTTAAAGACTTCTGTTTGTACGCTGTACTGTCCCTCTTTAGCTGGGACTTTGATTTGTGTGACATCATTGACATGTGCAATACCCGTAATCAGGCGGTCGTACACATCATGACTCATTTTATCTGAGTAGTGTGATGTCACGAGTGTGCCCTCATCATCAGAGTATGTTGAACGGACCCTCATTGGTACTTTTGCTTGCATGGCAATTTCAACAGCTCTAGGGTGAATGACTTTTGCCCCTTGGTATGCGAGGTTACAAATTTCTGTGTATGTCACGACTCTCAGTGGTTTTGCATTTTCTACGATACGGGGATCTGCTGTCATGACCCCTTCTACATCTGTAAAAATATCGATGAAATCTGCCTGCAATGCAGCGCCTAACGCAGCAGCTGACGTATCACTGCCGCCTCGTCCGATTGTTGTCACGTCTCCATTTTTTGCAGCGCCTTGGAATCCAGCAACGACAACCACATCATGCTCTGAAAGTGCCGCCTCAAGACGTTCACACTTCATGTCAATAATTTTCGCATTTGTATGCTCTTTATCTGTCACAAAGCCTGCCTGTGATCCAGTCATCGCAACAGCCTTTAGCCCGTTTTCATTCAGCATACTTGAAAAAACAACAGCTGAAATATTTTCTCCGCAAGACACGAGTAAATCTTTTTCTCGGTTTGTCATATGCTGCGCACTGCCGTAAAGCAGACCAAGCAGCGTATCTGTCGCATAAGGATCGCCTTTTCGTCCCATCGCAGACACGACAACGACCGATTTATAGCCTTTCTCTTTTGCAGATAAGATATGTGCAAGTGCCCTTTTTCTTCCTTGATCATCTTTGACAGATGTACCGCCAAATTTTTGGACAATTATTTTCACTGTTTTCACTCCAAGTTCATTCTGACGTAACAGAAGAGAGCAGGCGAAAGATGCCTAACTCTCTTCTATTCGTCCTCATCATCCATTGAATGTTAAACTAATTTTAATGCTCGTAAGCTTTCTGCAATTTGAACGGAGTTCCATGCAGCGCCTTTTAGCAGGTTATCAGATACAATCCACATATGGAAGCCATTTGGACGATCCAAATCCTTCCGAATGCGGCCGACAAATACGTCGTTTTTACCAACAGCATCTGCAGGCATTGGATAAATTTGCTGAGACGGATCATCTTGTAATGTGATGCCTGGTGCATCTTTTAGGATGGACTTGATGTCATCAACCGTTGCGTCATTTGATTCAAGTTCAACGTAAACCGATTCTGAATGACCCGTTTCAATTGGTAGTCTCACACATGTTGCTGCTACTTCCAGCTCTGGCAAATGCATGATTTTTTTCGTTTCATTGATCATTTTCATTTCTTCAAATGTATAGCCATTATCTTGGAATTTATCAATTTGCGGAATCGCATTAAAGGCAATTTGATAAGGCATGACTTCTGGTTTCACATCTTCTTTATTTAAAATGGCTTGCGACTGGCTGTACAGTTCGTCTATGGCTTCATGTCCTGCACCTGATACTGCTTGGTAAGTAGACACAATGACTTTTTTCATGCCATACGCTTGACGAAGCGGTTCTAGCGCCGCCACCATTTGAATCGTTGAACAGTTAGGGTTTGCAATGATCCCTTGATGGTCATGCAAATCTTTTTCGTTTACCTCTGGTACGACAAGAGGGGTATTTTCGTCCATACGAAAAGCACTTGTATTATCGACAACAATTGCACCTCGTTTGACTGCTTCAGGAGCTAGCGCTTTGGAAACATTTCCTCCCGCACTGAATAGTGCAATATTGACCCCTTCAAAGCTTTCAGGTGTTGCTTCTTGAACGGTATACTCTTGACCTCTGAATGTCACTTTTGTTCCAGCAGAACGTTTTGAGGATAGTAGGGTAAGTGTATCCATTTCAAAATCTCTGTCAGCTAGTGTTTTTAACATTTGTTGACCGACAGCTCCAGTCGCTCCAACTACAGCTACATGCAATCCTCTTCCCATCAGTAAAACTCCTTCCGACCCATCCATGATTCTTTTCTTTCGGATGGCCATCCTATGACTTTTTACATTTTATTTTACCATAGAAAAGCAAGGCTTGAAGTACCTTTTTTGAATCTTTCATGATTTTCTAGTGAATCTATTATTCGTTTGCTCCAATTAAAATGGGCTGAATTTGTCTATGCTCGAGCGCCTCTTCTACCGTTTTCGTCAGTAGATCCATATGCGCTACCATGGAAGTCGGTTTTTTGAATGGATCATCTTGGCCGAATGGAATAAAGAAAATGTTCTTTGTCGACATGAGTCTCATGAGATTTGTACCATTTAAACCTAATGCATCATTGGTGGAAATGCCTAAAACGACAGGGCGGTGATTACGAATGGTCGCCTTAGCAGCCATTAAGACTGGACTGTCTGTCAGTGCATTTGCAAATTTCGCCATTGAATTGCCTGTTAAAGGTGCAATGACCATACAATCAAGTGGAAGTTTTGGTCCGAGTGGCTCTGCTTTGACGATTGAGTCAATCGCTTGAAATCCTGTCAGCTTCTCAATCCGCTCAATCCAGTCCGCTCCTTCTCCGAATCTCGTATTCGTATTTTGCACCGTATATGACACGACAGGACGCACTTCTGCCCCTTCTTTCACGAGTGATTCGATTTGCGGAAAAACGGCTTCGTACGTGCAGTGAGAACCTGTTAAACCAAAGCCGATTCTTTTCCCTTTTAGTGTAGTCATGATTTCATCCCCCTTTTTTCCTCCGCAAGTTCACATAAGAGACCAGAAAGCACTTTTGCAATGATCTGCCCGGCTGTCTTTGGTGCCACAATCCCTGGAAGTCCTGGTGCAAGAAGTGCCTTCACTCCATGCTTTTGTGCAAAGTCAAAGTCTGTTCCACCTGGGCGGGAGGCGATATCCAAAATGAGTGTCTTTGGTGTCATGCTGACGATGACAGATGAATCTAATACTAAGCTTGGAATCGTATTGATGATGATGTCGACATCCGTTACTTCATCTTTTAAACGGTCCATTGAAAATGGATCAAGTCCCATCTCAAAGGCTCGCGCTAAATGGGCTGTATCCGCAGCACCAACTTTCACTTCCGCACCTAGCGCCCGAAATGTGCGGGCAATGGTGAGCCCTGTTCGACCAAGTCCGAGAACAGCGACATGTGACCCATGAATCGTATAGTCCGTTTGCTGAATAGCCATCATGATAATCCCTTCAACTGTTGGAATAGAGTTATATATGGCAATATCATCTCGCTCAAACAGCTTCACAAGCTTCCGGTTCACCTGCTTTGCCATATTGTCTAAGTACATATTAGAAATACCTGAGTACAAGGTACAATGTGCAGGGGTTCTTTCTAAATATTTAGCTTCTAGCACGACCTTCTCATTTGAAAAAACGGTGGCAACGACCCCTTCGTCTGTAGCACCTGATACCGGAAGGATCATACTGTCTACCTGCTCAAATGGAAGCTCTGACATTTTCAGCTTTTCAGCACCAATAAATCCATGATCCAGCTGATCAAAACCGACCAAAAACACTTTGGCATGCTGCTGTGACAGCTTGCGAATGATTTCAAGCTGCCTAGCATCTCCCCCGATCACCGCAACCGTTAAACCGCTCAACATACTGACCGTTCACCTTCTTTATTTAAAAAAGTCTGTAATATTTTCCGAATCTCCCTTTCAGCATATGAGGAGAGGATTCAGCCTGTGAACAAATCGGGAAGAGAAAAGAAAAAGAGCACCCTTTTATGATGGGTGCTCTTTTTCTCCGTGCGGCTGAAGTTCTTCAGGCACATCGAGAATGATCATATCTGATCCTATTTTTTGAATGTGATTCCACGGAACGCGGATGTCATTTCCTTGTTTTCGAAAGCCAAACCATTTGACGGAAGGTATGATGAGTGCTGTAATTTGACCGTCCTGTTCATTTATTTCAAGGTCGGTTTGTCCAAGCACGCCAAGCCGCTCCGCTCTTTTAATATCGACGATCTCTTTTCCTGACAGCTCACTCAGCCTCAAAATCGCATCACTCCCCTTCCATATCATATATGCAGCACAGAGGGTGAATAGACCGGGCCATTCTATAGGTCACGAATGAAGCCTATCTACATACCAAACTGGTATAAGTTGAGTAAAACGATTATGGTCTGACAGTATTCTCTCCACTCGATTCACCATATCTTTTACATGTCCCGGATCATAGGATAACGTCCAAACAATAGAAGAAAAGCAACTCATTGCTGTATAAATGGAAAAAAGAAGCCAAAAATTACGTGTTACCTGCGTGGTGCTTAAATAGGCATCCAATTGCCCGGCTGAAAATGGAATGCTGCTTTCTCGACTAAATAAAGACAGTTTATAAAAGTCATGAATCGGATCACCCCAGTCGGATTGATCAAAGTCGATCGCCCCAGCATATTGATGACGCTGTATAATGATATTCCCTAAATGAAAATCATCATGCTGGAACTGGTTTGGCCTCCCTTTTACCGCATCAGCATGTGACTGAATAAAATCTAATACGAACTGATCATGGGAAAAGGTCACTCCACTTGATTGATAGGCATGTACATACCGTTCATGTTTCGCTAATACCTTCTTATCCCAGGGGGCTGCATAAAAAGGGGCATCGAATGTATGCATGATACTCAAGTCTCTGCCTGCCCGCCTTCCGATTTCATACTGCTCTTCTTCTGTGAGCAGATGAATAGATGCTCTAGCAATCTCTCCTTCGATAAATGGAAAAATACGAAAAGTACAGTTTTGTTCAGCACTCACTCCGACCTCCATCACTTCAGAACAAATAACGCCTCGATTTTTTAACTTCTGCTGAATGGACGCTTTCTTTTTCAAACTGGAATATTTCTGAATGTCTGATAGCTTGAGTACTAGCTTTTCACTAGGCGTTGTGACCAAAAAGGTGCGGTCTCCCGAAAATCCAGATGTCATCGGCCGGAAAGAGATGGCTTGTTTAAGAAGCGGAGATAGCTGTTTCAGTTTTTCGTGTTTCATGAACGCAGAGCCCCTTTCTTCTTGGTATACAATAAACGGCAGACCTCTTGAGAAGTCTGCCGTGTTGTTTACATTATGATGGCTGATCACCCGTTGGACTAATAAGCGAGAGAGCATAATCTTCTGTAAAGATTCTTTTCGATAAATTGTTCACGCCGTCTAATGAGACGCGATTGATTTCATCAATAATTTCATCAAGCGTACGATGTTTGCCAAGGAGTAATTCATTTTTACCATTTCGGCTCATCTTGCTGTTTGTGCTTTCAAGACTAAGCATGAGGTTGCCTTTCATTTGCTCCTTAGAGTTTTCAAGTTCTTTCTGCGTAATTCCCTCACGTTTTAAGACGTCTAATGTTTGTAAGATGGTTTCAGATAGCAGGTTCAGCTGCTTCGCTCCAGTTCCACCATAGATCGTCAGCATTCCGTTATCTGCAAATGAACTATGATAGCTGAATACAGAATACGCAAGTCCTTTATCTTCTCTTACGTCTTGGAACAACCGGCTGCTCATGCTACCGCCTAGAACATTATTTAAGACGATTAAGTCATAGATGCCCTGATCTCCAGCAGGAAGTCCGTTAAAGCCCATGCAAAGGTGCGCCTGTTCTGTTTCCTTTTTGCGTGTCAGTTTGTCATAGTGGAATTGCGGGGCTTCGACAGGCTGCTTTTTCCCCTTTCCTTCATACGAGCCAAATAATGTTTCTACCTCACGAATGAAAGTGTCATCGACGTTCCCTGCAACAGAGATGACGACGCGATCCGGCGTATAGAATTCATCCATATATTTTCGAAGGGAATCACCGTTAAAAGTAGAGAGTGTTTCCTCTGTCCCTAAAATCGGATAACCTAATGAATGATCACCGTAAATGGCTTTGCTTAACAAATCATGAACGATGTCATCAGGAGTATCTTCATACATTTTAATTTCTTCATAGACCACATTTTTTTCTTTCTTCAGTTCTTCTTCGTCAAAAGCAGAGTTGAAAAACATGTCACTCAATACATCGAGGGCATACCCAGCATGTGAATCAAGTACCTTTGCATAATAGCAAGTATATTCTTTTGACGTAAAGGCATTCACTTGACCACCAATGCGGTCAAAGGATTCTGCGATATCACGTGCAGATCTCGTCCTTGTTCCTTTAAAGAACATATGCTCTAAAAAGTGTGAGATCCCATTTACTTCTGGTGTCTCATGTCTAGAACCTGTTCCAATCCAGACGCCAATTGCGACAGACCTTACAGTGGGATTGTTTTCAAGTACAATTCTTACTCCGTTTTGGCATGTATACGTTTTGACCAAGTTTTGCTCCTCCTATTCAACAAACAGATCGCATCACGGATGTCTTTTTTCACTTAGAAGGTCAGAAACCGTTCCTAATTCATATCCTCTTTCTTTGATTTGAGTGATAAGTGCGTCAAGACTTCTCGCTGTTGCGTCTGTTGGATGCATTAATATCATCGCCCCATTGTGAATTTTCCCAAGCACTCGTTTTTGTAATACAGCTGGTGATGGTTTTTGCCAGTCGATCGTGTCTACTGTCCACATAATGGTTTCCATTCCTTCTTGTTTCGCAAGCTTTACTGTTTCTTCTTTAAAGCTGCCGCTTGGAGGCGCAAACCATATCGGTTTTTTCCCAAGGGATTCTTCAATTTGGCGATTTGTTTTAATCATCTGCTCTAATGCTCGTTCTCTTGTCAGTGTGCGCATATCCGGGTGATTGTATGAATGATTTCCAATTTCATGACCATCTGCCACGATTTTTTTAGCAAGGTCTGGACTGTTTTTCACCCATTTGCCTTCTAAGAAAAAGGTTGCCTTCACTTGATGCTTTTCTAGTGTATTCAACATCTTTGTTAAATGCTCGTCGCCCCAAGCTACATTGATCAGGAATGCATTCATCTTTTTGTCTGGATGTCCCTTATAGATAGGTTCAGCACCAAGTTCATGCAAATGGACAGATGGTTTTGTTTCTTTAAAAACAAGCAGCTTTTCATCGAAAGAGCCCTGTTTTTTCATTTTTTCGTAAGAAGCATCGATATCGACTGTCTGTCCATTTAAACCAGGCATCTTTTTCCACACTTTATCAATCTTAGCATTTTGCGGCTTCTCTTCATAGTCAGAAGACTTCGATTCGATCTCTTGATATAGAATATCTTTTGAAACAGATGCTACCTCGGCGTGCTCTTTCATTGAATTCATATATGTAACAGCAGCCGGCTGCTTCATCGTTTGATATGACACGAGCAGTAAAAATACAAACACAAAGAATGGTATCGTTTTTTTCAATGGTTGTCCCTCCCCTTTACCACAAATTATGATGGGGAGAAACAAGCTAGAACTATTGTTACGCGCAAGAAAAGAAAGAAGCCTGGCACGGATACCTGGCTTCTAACACATTTTATTTGTTCTCATTAAGACTGCTTTTCTTCTTTTTCCTTTTCTTCACGTAAAACAGCTTTACGAGAAAGGTTTACACGGCCTTGTTTATCGATCTCAGTGACTTTGACGAGTAGTTCGTCACCAATCTTCACGACATCTTCTACTTTGCCAACACGTTCAAGTGCAAGCTCAGAAATATGAACAAGTCCATCTTTGCCGCTGAAGATTTCAAGGAAGGCACCGAATTTTTCAATTCGTTTCACTTTACCTAAGTAAAGTTGGCCAACTTCAACTTCTCTGACAAGATCTTCAATGATTTTCTTCGCTTTTTGGTTCATGTCTTCTTCAGTAGAAGAGATAAAGATTGTACCGTCTTGTTCAATATCAATTTTCACACCGGTATCTTCAATGATTTTATTGATTTGTTTACCGCTTGGTCCAATGACATCGCGAATTTTATCTGGATTGATTGTCATCGTTAAGATTTTTGGTGCATAACGTGACAATTCTCCTCTAGAAGCTGGAATCGTTGACAGCATGCTATCTAAAATTTCCATTCTTCCTTTTTTCGCTTGTTGAAGTGCTTCTTCTAAAATGTCTTTTGATAGACCATCGATTTTAATGTCCATTTGAAGCGCTGTTACACCTTTAGATGTACCTGCTACTTTAAAGTCCATATCTCCAAGTGCATCTTCCATTCCTTGAATGTCTGTCAGCACTGTGTAGTATTCACCAGATTTAACAAGTCCCATTGCAATCCCTGCAACTGGTGCTTTAATTGGAACACCTGCATCCATCATCGCAAGTGTGCTCGCACAAATACTTGCTTGTGAAGTAGAACCGTTTGATTCTAACACCTCAGATACAAGGCGAACCGTATAAGGGAAATCTTTTTCAGATGGAATGACTGGCTCTAATGCACGTTCGCCTAGCGCACCATGTCCAATCTCACGACGGCCTGGACCACGCATTGGGCCGGTCTCACCAACACTGAATTGCGGGAAGTTATAATGGTGCATGAATCGCTTAGACTCTTCAACACCAAGACCATCAAGAATCTGTACATCACCAAGTGCACCTAATGTACAAATACTGAGTGCCTGTGTTTGGCCTCTTGTAAACAATCCTGAACCGTGCGTTCTTGGTAGAAGTCCTACTTCTGAAGAAAGTGGACGGATTTGATCGACGCCGCGTCCATCTGGACGTACTTTCTCTTCAGTAATAAGGCGGCGAACTTCGTTTTTCACAAGCTTATTTAAGACATCCTTCGCTTGTTTAATCGTTGCTTCGTCACGCTCTTCTTCTTCAAATTTTTGAACGACAGCTTTTTTCACAGCACTGATGGCATCTTCACGAGCATGCTTCTCATGTACTTGAATCGCTTTCAGTAGATCCGCTTCAGCAAGTTGTTTTACTTCCTCTGCTAATGCTTGATCGACTTCATATAAAGGAATATCGATTTTTTCTTTACCGACAGCTTTCACAATTTCTTCTTGGAATTCGATTAAGCGTTTGATCTCTTGATGTCCGTACATGATGGCTTCAAGCATTGTTTCTTCTGGTACCTCATCAGCACCAGCCTCTACCATGTTGATTGCATCTTTTGTTCCAGCTACAACAAGGTTGATATCGCTTTGTTCAAGCTGCTCAACATTTGGGTTGATGATGAGTTTTCCATCTACTCGTCCTACTGTCACGCCAGCGATTGGTCCCTCAAATGGAATGTCAGACACACATAAAGCTAAAGATGAGCCAAACATTGCAGCCATTTCAGATGAACAATCTTGATCCACACTCATGACAATACTAATGACTTGTACTTCATTTCTAAATCCGTCTGCAAATAGTGGACGGATCGGTCTGTCAATTAAGCGGCTCGCAAGGATTGCTTTTTCACTTGGGCGGCCTTCTCTTTTAATGAAACCACCAGGAATTTTACCAACTGCATATAATCTTTCTTCGTAGTTTACAGTGAGCGGGAAAAAATCAAGTGGTTTTGGTTCTTTAGAAGCTGTTGCTGAGCTAAGCACAGCCGTATCTCCGTAGCGTACGAGAACCGCTCCGTTTGCTTGCTTTGCAAGCTGGCCAGTTTCAACTGTCAGTTGACGTCCAGCCCAGTCTATGGTGAAGACTTGTTTCTCTTGTCCCATTCTGAGATAAACTCCTCTCTCGTCGTAAAGTTTTTAGGTTATTTCTTATTATGAACAAAATGATTTTCACATATCAATGTGAAAGCTGTATGTAGAAGGGTTTTTGCCATTCTTTCAACATTTTAACCATAAAATATTAGTGATTATACGATAAAAAAGCGGGAATCCTCCCGCTTTTTACGATTATCGACGTAAGCCTAGTTTGTTAATTAACTCACGGTAACGAGTTACGTCTTTATTACGTAGATACGTAAGAAGATTACGACGTCTACCTACCATTTTCAAAAGACCGCGACGTGAGTGGTGATCTTTCTTATGAGTACGTAAATGCTCGTTCAAGTTGTTAATTGATTCTGTTAGGACAGCGATCTGAACTTCTGGAGATCCAGTATCAGATTCGTGTGTTTTGAACTCATTAATTAATTGAGTTTTACGCTCTTGAGTAATAGCCATCCTGTTTCACCTCCAAATCATGTTAGCCCCATCTACCTCGCAACCGTCGGTGAAGTCGGCCTGCCAAGTAAGTGGTTTTAAAGCTACAGGAATTATCATACTAAAAATATGCCGATTTTGCAAATGATAGAGCGGTTTTTCTGCGATTTTTTTGTTTAATGAAGATGATTTTGAAAAAACTGAATCGCTTCTTCTTTATCTTGACTAATTTGAGCCGTTAATTCTTGGATACCGTTAAATTTTTGTTCACTGCGAATCCGTTTGTACCACTGTAATTTAATCGGTTCACCATAAATTTCTTCGTTAAAATCAAAAAGGTTCACTTCAATCGCAGGCTGATCAGGACGTTTTTCATAAAATGTTGGTTTGTAGCCAACGTTACAAACACCGTCATACACCTTGCCTTTCACTTCCGCTCTCACTGCATATACGCCTGTTGGCGGGATGATGTATTCAGCAGATAAACCAACATTGGCGGTTGGAAAGCCAATCGTGCGTCCTCGTTTATCTCCATGAATCACAATGCCTCGCAGCTGATACGGTTTGCCTAAAAGCTCACTCACATATTCAACGTCTCCATTTTTCAATGCGGAACGTATCAGGGTCGAGCTGACTTTCCGGTCTTGGTTGGAAAGCTTAGGTACAATGGTCGCAGCAATCCGCCCTTTCCCGTATTCGTCAAACGTTTCCATTGTGCCTGCGCCAAACCGGCCGAATGTAAAATCGAAACCAGCGACTGCATGCTTCACATTCAGTTCGTCCAAATATTGATCGACAAAGTCTTGAGGAGACAGTGCTGCAAAGCTTTCGCTGAATTGCACAATGTATAAGTAGTCAGCACCTAATTGTTCGATAAAATCAATCTTATCCTCAAGCGGTGTGATTAAGTCTTTTGGTTCACGTGCTTTTTGCAGAACATGTGATGGATGCGGATGAAAAGTCATGACAGCTAGAGCTAAACCCTCTTTTTCCGCAATGTTTTTCGCTGCATCAATCACTTTTTGGTGTCCGAGGTGAACACCGTCAAAATACCCTAAAGCCATCACAGACGGGACTTGATCCTTTTGATTCAATGTATGTGGGTGTGAAATATGTATAGTCTTCACGAGATGGTCACCTTTTCTTTAAGATTGCTTGTCCTGTGATAAAATCTTCGCCGGCTTCATCAGGTTCTGTTTGGTCGGGTGCTTCATATAAATCGCCATACAACGGCCTGAAGGAGCAAAGACAGCGACACGATCTTCCTCTGCAAAATGAGCAAATTCATCAGGCATAGGTAGGACTGCACCGTTTTCCACTTTACTTGCTAATGTATCATTTATCTCCCATTTCGGCAAATGATTGAGCGCACGCTCGATCGGCACAAGATGTTCCTCAACCGTTCCTTTCTCGCTGATCTCCCGCAACTCATCAAGAGTGATACATTCATCTAACGTAAAGTCACCAGATCCTATGCGAATGAGGTGAGACATGTGGGCTGGAAACCCAAGTTTTTTTCCGATATCGACGGCTAACGTTCTCACATATGTGCCTTTTGAACACAGTACGGTGAATCTAAATGATACTTTACCATTTTCAAATGTGACAGGTGTTGTCCGCTCGATGCGATGAATGGTAATTTCACGGCTTGGACGTTCAATTTCAATGCCTTGCCTCGCATATTCATAGAGCTTTTTTCCGCCAATTTTCACAGCAGAAAACATCGGAGGGATCTGTTCAATGGTTCCTTCAAATTGTTTCAACGCAGCATCAATGTCATCTTCTGACATCGGTACCGGCACCTTTTTTTCTTCTACTACTTCACCTGTTTGGTCTTCTGTCGTTGTAGAAAATCCAATGGTGATTTCCGCATCATACGTTTTCGATTTATCTGTTAAGTACTCCACAATTTTTGTCGCTCGTCCAATACAAATAGGCAGAACACCTGAAACCTCTGGATCGAGTGTCCCTGTATGTCCCACTTTTTTTGTGTGTAAAATCTTTCTCACTTTAAACACACAGTCGTGAGAGGTCATGCCTCTTTCTTTATGTAATAAAAGAACACCGTTTTGCACCTGCGTTCTCTCCTTTCATAAACGATGAAAAAGGACAGACGATCATCGCCTATCCTTATTTCAACGTCTTATTCGTGATCTTTTGTGTTTAGTTCAGCAATCAGGCTTTCAATTCGGTTACCGTAGTCTACAGACTCATCGAATTCAAAGTGAAGCTCTGGTGTTTTGCGAAGTCTGATTCGATTGCCAATTTCAGAGCGGATATACCCTTTCGCCTTTGCAAGGCCTTTTAAGGTTTCCTCTCTTTTCTTCTCGTCGCCAAGAACAGAAATATAGACTTTAGCAATTTGCAAATCACCGGATACTTCAACATCCGTTACAGTCAAAAAGCCGATTCTTGGATCTTTTAGCTTTCTGCCAAGGATGTCGCCTAATTCTTTTTTCATTTGCTCACCCACACGGGTTGCTCTCATACTCATGATCTTATCACCTCTAATTAAAACCACTCAGTTTTCGTGATCGTTCGTTCAATTTCCGGAAAAGAATCAATAAAGCTTAACACACGCTGAAGTTCCTTTTCCACTTGAACCCGGGAGGAGGAAATGACGGCGATTCCGATCGAAGTACGCTGCCATGTATCCTGATAGTCCATTTCAGCAATGGTCACATTGAATTTATGGCGCGTTCTTGTCATGATACGCTGCAGAACCGCACGTTTTTCCTTCAGTGAGGATGCATCATAGATCATACACTCACACTCGGTATAACCGATCATTTTCTTTCGATTTCTTGCATAACGAATGATTCCATGACATCACCTTCACGGATATCATTGTATTTCTTAATGGTAATACCACATTCATAGCCTTGTGAAACTTCTTTCACATCGTCTTTGAATCGTTTTAATACGTCGACTTCACCTTCAAAGATGACGACGCCATCACGAATTAAGCGGATACCACTGTCTCTAGTAATGGTACCTTCAGTGACATAGCCACCAGCAATTGTACCGATTTTTGATACTTTAAACGTTTGACGAACTTCAACTTGACCGATGACTTTTTCTTCATATTCAGGGTCAAGCATCCCTTTCATCGCAGCTTCAATTTCATCGATGACTTTGTAGATGATGCGGTGTAAGCGGATATCTACGTTTTCTGTTTCAGCTGTGCTCTTCGCATTGCCATCAGGACGTACGTTAAATCCGATCACAATCGCATTAGAAGCACTTGCTAAAATGATATCAGATTCTGTAATCGCTCCAACACCCGTATGGATAATTTTCACTTTTACGCCTTCTACTTCAATTTTTTGAAGAGCTGCCGTCAGTGCTTCAGCAGAACCTTGTACGTCTGCTTTTACGATTAAGTTGATATCTTTCACATCACCTTGTTTGATTTGCTCAAATAGGTCATCGAGAGATAATTTCGCTTTGTCTGAACGCTGTTCATCAAGTTGTTTAGATGCACGCGCCTCACCGACTTGACGAGCTGTTTTTTCATCTTTGAATACGAGGAACTGATCCCCTGCATGCGGTACATCATTTAAACCAGTGATTTCAACAGGTGTAGATGGTCCTGCTGTTTTCACGCGGCGTCCGATGTCATTGACCATTGCACGTACACGGCCAAATGTATTTCCGACAACGATTGGGTCACCTACTTGAAGTGTACCAGTTTGAACGAGAAGGGTTGCAACAGAACCTCTTCCTTTATCAAGCTCAGCCTCGATCACAGTTCCTTTTGCCGCACGATTTGGGTTGGCTTTTAGTTCTGCTACTTCGCTGACAAGAAGGATCATTTCGATCAATTCGTCAATGCCTTCGCCTGTTTTTGCAGATAAAGGAACGAAAATGGTTTCGCCGCCCCAAGCCTCAGGTACAAGACCATGCTCAGTTAATTCCTGCATCACGCGGTCAGGGTTCGCTGTTGGTTTGTCAATTTTATTGACAGCCACAATGATTGGCACCTCTGCCGCTTTTGCGTGGTTGATCGCTTCAATCGTTTGCGGCATGACACCATCATCTGCTGCAACGACCAAGATCGTCGTATCTGTTACTTCAGCACCGCGTGCTCGCATCGTAGTGAAAGCTGCGTGTCCTGGTGTATCAAGGAACGTGATTTTCTTACCGTTTTCTTCAATTTGGTATGCACCAATATGCTGCGTAATTCCACCCGCTTCGCCTTCAACAACTTTCGTTTTACGAATGCTGTCAAGAAGCGTTGTTTTCCCGTGGTCAACGTGTCCCATGATCGTTACGACTGGAGGGCGTACTTGCATATCTTCTTCTTTATCTTCAACTTCATACTTTTCAAGTTCAGTTTCTTCTAAAATGATGACTTCTTCTACTGGAACACCATATTCAGAAGCAATTAATTCGACTGTATCTTTATCGAGCTCTTGGTTGATCGTAGCCATGACACCAAGCATCATCAGTTTTTTGATGATTTCAGCAGTTTCTTTGCCAAGCTCGTCAGCAAGCTGGCCGACTGTCATTGAATTTGTAAATTCAATTTTTTCAGGAAGCTCTTTTTTCGGCTTCACAGGTCTTGCTTGCTGATGCTGCGCCTTGTTGTTGCCGCCGCGTTTATTTTTGTTTTTGTTTTGGTTGTTGTTTTTTTTGTTTTTATTAAATTGATTATTCTGCACGTCATTCTTCTTTCTATCATTGTTTTTGTTAGATGATTGTTTTTTTTGTTCTGCGGGTTTCTCGTTAGCTGTCTCTTTTGCTTTGGCTTTTTTATAGATAGCGTCTAGCTTTTTCACAGTGTCGTCTTCAAGCGTCGCCATGTGGTTGTTCACTTCCACGTTCATATCCTTAAGCGCTGCTATAATATCTTTACTTGAAACATCTATGGCTTTTGCGTATTCATATACTCTCACTTTAGCCATTCGTTCACCCCCAAATAAATTAATCGAGCAAGCTTATGAGCTTCTTAGCGAAGCCTTGGTCAGTGACAGCGACAACTACGCGAGCTTCCTTCCCTATAGAACGTCCGAGAACGGAACGGTCTTCAACTTTTCTAACCGGAACATTGTAAAATTTGCATTTGTCAGATACCTTTTTCTCTGTGTTGGATGAGGCATCTGCTGCAAGAAGAACCAGCTTAGCACGCGCATGTCTAATTTCTTTGATCACCAGATCTTCTCCTGACACGACTTTACGAGCTCGATTTGCTAGACCAAGCAAAGGATACCATTCAGATTCAGTCATTAGGTTTTTTCACCTTTTCAGCTAGTTCTAGTAATTCTTCAAAAATGTGTTCGTCAATCTGTGTCTGAAATTGCTGCTGTAAACTACGTTTGTTCTTCGCCGCAAGAATGGTTTCTTTATCGAGAGAAAGGTAAGCGCCGCGCCCGTTCATTTTTCCGGTTGCGTCAACAGACACTTCACCTTCTTTTGAACGAACAACGCGAATCAGTTCTTTCTTTGGTTTCATTTCTCCCGTCACGACGCATTTTCTAAGCGGGATTTTTTTTCGGCTTTTCACCTTTTATATCACCTCTTATTCGTCAGATTCCTCAGCTACTGGTTCAGCCTCTAAGAAAAGAGATTCAGAGTCTTCAGTTCTTGGGAAAATACCGAGTTCTCTTGCATCTGTTTCGCTTTTAATGTCAATCTTCCAGCTCGTTAATTTCGCTGCAAGACGCGCATTTTGACCTCTTTTACCAATGGCTAATGACAGCTGATAATCAGGGACAATGACAGTTGTCGCCTTATCTTCTTCATTTACAATGACATCAAGAACTTTTGATGGACTTAACGCATTGGCAACAAATTCAACCGGGTCATTCGACCAATGAACAATGTCAATTTTTTCGCCTTTCAGCTCATTGACAATTGCTTGTACACGCTGACCTTTAGGTCCAACACAAGAACCAACTGGATCAACATCAGGATCATCTGTACGAACAGATATTTTAGAACGGTCCCCTGCTTCTCTAGCGACAGATTTAAGCTCTACAGTACCATCATAAATTTCTGGCACTTCGATTTCAAATAAACGCTTTAAAAGACCTGGGTGTGTTCTTGATACATAAATTTGTGGTCCTTTTGTTGTTTTTTCTACTTTCGTAATGAACACTTTAATGCGGTCATGTGGTTTGTAGTCCTCATTTGGCATTTGTTCGTTGACCGGAAGAAGGGCTTCGATTTTGCCAAGTGACACGTAAATGAATTTACTGTCAATTCGCTGAACGATTCCCGTCATGATGTCTTCCTCACGATCGATAAACTCAGTGTAAATCACACCTCGCTCTGCTTCTCTCACTCGCTGCGTCACGACTTGTTTCGCTGTCTGAGCTGCAATGCGTCCGAAATCTTTTGGTGTGACTTCAATTTCAACCACGTCACCAACCATGTAATTCGGGTTGATATTTGCTGCATCATCTACAGAGATTTCAAGGCGAGAATCATACACTTCATCTACAACATCTTTTCTTGCGAATACGCGAATCGTTCCCGTTTCACGGTTTAAATCAACACGCACATTTTGTGCTTGATTAAAATTACGCTTGTATGCAGAAATGAGTGCAGCTTCTATCGCTTCAATAATAATTTCTTTACTAATGCCCTTCTCTTTCTCAAGAACAGTCAGGGCATCTAACAACTCACTACTCATTTTTATGGTTCCCCCTTATATCAATGAAAAGGTTAATTGAACGAAACTGCTAATCTTGCGTTAGCAATTTTTTCGTATGGAATATTGATCTCTTTCTTTCTTGTCTTGATCTTCACTGTCACTGTTGCAATCTCACCATCAAAGCTTGTAAGCTCACCTTCAAATGCCTTTTCACCATCAATTGGTTCGTATGTTTTCATGAAAACATTTTTTCCAAGTGCTTTTTCAAAATCAGCTTTTTTCTTTAATGGGCGCTCCGCTCCAGGAGAGGACACTTCAAGAAAGTAGTTTTGGCTAATTGGATCTGCCTCATCAAGCTTTTCGCTCAAGGCTTCGCTCACTTTGGCACACTCCTCGATATCGACGCCTTTATCAGAGTCAATAAATACGCGAAGGAACCAGTTTTGACCCTCTTTGACAAATTCAACATCAACGAGTTCAAGCTGTAAGCCATCTAAAATTGGCTGCACCATGTCGCTTACGATATCCACTACTTTTTTGCTCATTCTCTTCCTCCTTGTGCTTTCGATAAACGCTCTTATCAATCATTCTGCATAAAAACCCTGCTTTATTGTGAGCAGGGGGAGCAGAAAACGGATGAATAATGTCGAGACAAAAATTGCCTGTTCAATACAAAAGAGCGGGTTTCCCCACTCTTGTCTCGGTAATCGTTAGCATTTCCATAAAAACTATACCATATCCAATTTTTTTATGCAAATGAAGTTCCTTATAAACAGGCATTCTTCATCAGTTCTTTTCATTCATTCTTTTGGCGTGTTCACGAATAATTCCTGCCTCCCGGCTCTCCTTTAAAACTCGAAAACCATCATAATCCGGGTAGAGGGAATCATCGTCTTGAATGCTTGTTAAAATCCAAAATTGGCTACCTGCGCCTCCGAGCTGTTCAATTGTCTTCAGCCAGCTATCATATACATCAGGACGGGCTGCTTGATTTTGATAGCCAAACTCTTCTAATACAACAGGTTTTCCGATTGCGTTTCCTCGGGTGATATGATCTTTGATCCATTTCACTCCCCATGCAGCAGACTGATTCCAGTGATCTGGGTATAAATGATAGGTTCCATAATCAATATGAGGGAGAGCAGTCAAACGATCCCAATCAACACCTTCTCCTCCACTGTAAAACCAATCATCATGACCTGTCATGCGAAAGAACCCTTCGTCTCCTACAGCAACAAGATGATTCGAGTCGATTGATTTGATCCATGCACTCATTTCATCTGCCCAGTTTACTAGTATATCTCCCGAAGGGTCTGACTGAGCGCGCGGCTCATTGGCGAGCTCCCATGTCATAATAGCAGGATCATCTTTATATTGAACACCTGAGTACGTATTGGTTCTCTCTAATACATAGCGCACATAGTTTTTGTAAGCTGTTTTAATCCGAGGATCTGTATAAAAGTGATCATGTGACCCTGCCTGAAACCACTTCACATATTGATTCATCCCGCCAAAGTCATCCCAATTGTTCACGAGTGGGATGACCAGCTTGATTCCTTCCTGCCCTGCTTTATAAATCGCATAGTCTAGTTTTTGAAAACCGGATTCTTCATAAACACCTGGACGAGATTGTAAGACTGAGTTTTCTTGAGGGGTACCATCGTGAAATCCCCAAATACGAATAACCTTTAAATCCATTGCCTTCATATCGTCAAAAACAGCATCTACCATCTTTTTTGATTTGTAATGGAAATAATAATTATTTGTGCCAGCAAAGTAAAATGGGTGGTTGTTCAATACAAAATGTGTACCAGATGTTTGCACATAGGAGGAGGCCTTTACGGTCAGAGTGAACCAACCCGCCCATAAAGTGATCAGCAGCATAAAACAAGCCACCTGTTGAACCCATTTTTTCATTTCATTCTCCTCACAATCTCTTATTCTACTGGTACGATGATATCTAGTTGAAGCGGTGTTTGTTTAGTTGAATCAAGTTCAATCGTCTGCTGCTGCAACATTTTACTTTCTTCACCAATTCGAATCTCATACGTCCCGTGAAACGCTGGACATGTCACTTGGCCATTCGCATCTGTTTTTTCCACTCTTTGTGTCGTCCACTCCTGTAGAAGCTTTTCATAACGCCTGCCTGCTTCATTTAACGACCAATCATGATTCACGATGGCTGCGTGCTCACCTCTCCAATGAGCACCCGCCCAAAATCCCCACATCAGCACACCTTTTACGGCTGGATGACTAAAGGCAACCCGATATAAAGCTTCTAAGTTATCCGCTCGTCTATTGGCATCCGGATGAACAGAGTCATACTCTGTCACCCATATCGGTAGACCAAGCTCAGCAAGCACATCTAGTCTTTGTTTTACAACAACTGGATCCACTCGATCTTCAAAGTGACCTTGAACTCCAATGGCCTCAACTGGTGCCCCCAACTGACGAAGTTCATTGATATGTGCTTTATATGCGTGATGTTCGCCGTATGAGATTACATTATAATCATTGACAAACAGCAAGGCTTGAGGATCAATTTTTTTCGTTTCTTCATACATCCATTTCCAAATCTGTTTCCCAAACCGGTCTTTAAAAAATGAACCATGCATCATTTCGTTGTTTACATCCCAATGACGGAATTTCCCTTTGAAATGATTGCCTGCATGCTCAAGCCGCCTTTTCATGGCTTCATATACTTCATGATTCGGTAATGATTTCAGCCAGTTTGGATTGGCATCCTCTACTTCCCAAAATAAGGCGTGCCCCCTCACTGGAATTTGGTGTCTATTGGCAAAATTCAGCATGGCATCTGCTTTTTCGTAGGTTATTTTCCCTCGTTCAGGCTCATTTGCATACCATTTTGCCTCATTTTCAAACACAGCCCAATTAAAATGTTGGACAAAAAAATCAGCATACGTTTGATTGAATAGTACTTGGTCATTCATTGCTGAACCAAATGCAAATTCATGTCTGATTTGTTTTATTTCAACCTCTATTCCGGCTAAGGGCTTTTTTTCTTTATCGATGACATTTATGACAAGCTCTCTTTGTCTATGTTGTAAGATTCGATCATTTGCTTCTTTTCTCCAGCTTTGATCTTCTTGTTCCTGTGATCCGCCATTCGATGAATGATTCATAAATTCTTTCTTTTTAACCATAATGACATCACCTTTGCTTTCACTTCATTTATCTTATGAGAAGACCGCCGACTAAAAAAGCCGGCAGCTGTACTACGTTCTATTCGTTTATGAGACGATGGTATTCTGCATAAGCCGTAGCCATATCAACTTGCGACCAGAAACGGTGATAGGTGAAACTTGGCGCTCCGTTTTCCCATTTGCCTGTTGCTTCATTAAAAGATGCTTGATATTTACTCTCCAGTGCTGACCAAGCTGGGTCTTGCTTGATTTTCGGACGAAGATCTGCAAAGCTCGTATACACTCCGTTACCTCCTCGCTGCGGGTCAGAAGGAATGGTGCTGGAACCAGGGATCTGATTTCCTTGACCAAATGTTCCGTTCCAGCCATTTGGGAAGTACACTTCTTTTTTAAAGAAACGGTGGTAGTCTTCTCTGTCTTCCTCTGTCACAATCCCTACACCATCATTGTAATTCCAAGCAACCTCAAGGAGCTGTGCCGCTGTCTCTTTTGCTCTTATGCCAAGTGCTGTGTAGTTTCCTGTCTCTTTCTGTGTTGCAGCAGCAAAGAATGTGAGTGCTTTGATGAGACTGCCCAGTACACCAGTATCTTGAGTAGGATCTTTTGTAACTGCCGTTAAATTTGGATTACCTGTTGCAGATTGGAATCCGCTCCAAGTGTCAGGCTGACCGCTCCATTCTATATTCCCAGGAATCCAAAACTCTCCAGGTGCACTCGTCGTAGCAACAGCAACATTTGTCCCCCCTAGAATCCTTTGACCCTGACCATCTAAAAAATACCCATCTTGATCCGACACAGGACGAGTGCCAATAAAAATATAATCTAGTGAATAGTTGACCCATTTTGTGATGACAGATTTGGCCATTTGGAAATTTTCAGATGTTTTGTCGCCATCTTTTGCAAAGATATAATAAAGCTCTGCTACACGCTCAATCGGCCATGCTTGCATTCCAAACCAGTTATTGGACGGAGGATCATGGTAAACAGGCGCATCTTCATAAGCCATATCATAAAATGTGCTTCTTCCTGCTGGATAAGCGCTATAGTCTCCATTCCAGCTGTTGGTAGCACCTCCTGCAATCGCTCCCTCTTTTGATTGAAGCCAGACGTAAAATTCAAGCTGTCTCTTTAACGTCTTTTCCCAATCACTTGCACCAGTCGGTGACGATGGCTTTAAGCCTCCCTTATCTGAGGATAAAGCGTAGGCAGCGACTGGGTTTTGATACCCTTGATGACAATGGCTCGCTCCGATACGCCATGACCAATTCGCATATTCTCCAAGTCCCCCGCCCCAAGAGGTGTACCATGCCATTAAGTGATGACATGCACTTTTTCCATTTCCAGGATACGGATTACCTTGTTTGCCGCTTCCAATTGTTTGAAAATATTTATCGTACATTCCGTAACGAAGGAAATCACCCATCTTTTTCGCTTTATCAAGATAGGCTGACCCATTATAGCCAAGTTCCTTTGCCCAATACATTGCCTGTATCGCACGTGCATCAGCATCCGTCGCATTTGTGTAGCGCCACTGGGCGGCTGGCGCTTGATTTTCTTTTGTGAACAAGCTCATGAAACCTTCATTGGGCTTTCCGGCCGTTTTATCATCTTGTGATGGATGAGGGATGGCCTCCCATACGGATTCTTGCGGACCCCGCTGGAATGTGTTTACATATGCGGCTGTATGTGATGGATTGAGCAAATTCCCATATTCATACCAGTTGTCTACATCAAGAAGCCAGTGCATTAAATACGTTTCATTCGTTCCGTAAGTTGACTTCAGTTCACCATCAATCGGATCTTGACCAGCAGGGCGAGCACCCGTCAACTGGCTCGGATATTGATCTGGATATGGTTTTTCTGAAGCGTATGTGGCTGGGCTAGATGGATTGTAAGAACTCATATGCGGCTGTTCGTCATGTCCATCTTCGTTTACTGGAATGATAAACTTCTCCATATTATCCCAAGCCGCTTCTAGTTTGCTCCAATCGCCTGTGTAGTGACCATACAATGCTTCAAGCCATAACCAATAGCTGTAAGCTTCTGAAGTGGTCATATGCCCGTAATCAGGTGCCTCACAAATGAGTGTCTCAACGGAATGATACGGAATGCCTTCTTTTGAAAAATATCCATTCGCATCGTTTTTCATTTGATGATAAAGCGTTAAAAACCGTTCTTTATTTGTCATGTCCTCACCCTTTATATTTATTTATTCGGAAGCGTACCAAATTCTAAAATACCTTGATCAAAAACAGGAATTCTCGCTGTTTTCTGCATATTGGATGTTAATCCTTGAAAGGAATAATCATTTGAGGCATCCCATATATTCGCACCATTTGGCGCAGATAACCGGAACTGTATTTCCTTCTTATGAAGCGATTCACCTCCTGGAAAAATAGCTACGCCAGTAAAATCGATTTCTGTAAAATAGATATGGGATGATGCGTCATACACCGTTAACGGAGTTAAGGAAGCGCCTTCATTGTAAACAGCTGTCACTTGAATATCTTTATCAGTGAATCCCTTCGCAAATATCTCACTTAGATTGACATAATATCTAAAAGAAAGTGATTGACTACTTCTTGCCGGCCAGCCTGATCGATTGTATAGAATGGCTTTGATCTGAGTAGATGTTGTATCGTTACTCATGACAGCTGCCTCTACAAAAAACTCATCTTCCACTTTTTCTTTAGGCGGAAAATTCGGCAGCTTTGACTGCCCCTGACCAAACAACTGCACCATTTTGGCTACATTTCCAGTAAAGGCGGCATTATAGTCTGTTGCTACCTCGTTTGATACATAGTCAGAGATGTCATCGGTATACTGATCCTGTGCATTAGGCCCCCCAACAAGCGCTCCATAAAGCGTGTGCCGATGAGAAGAAGGAGTTGTCAGCTGATTAGACCATGAGCCATGTGCAGTTCGATGGTGTGGATGCATCGGCGGATTTTTGCCAAACCCAACGACATAGCTTCTATTTTGCGGATTATCCCCTAACATATAGTGTGTTTGCCTGATCGCAAACGTTTGGTATCGATTCTTTTTTTCTTGATCAGAGACCCAATCTGCGTACACAAACGCTAAAAATGCAGCATTTGCTGTATAACGAAGTGAACCCCATTGATCTAACCACGCTAGTCCGCCAGGCGTATAAGTGATTCTTTCTACTTTTCCATTTTGAACAAAACCCGTCGACCAGTAATCGAGATTACGCTCCGTCGATTCGATAAACCTTTTCTCCTTTGTGATTCTCGCAAGTAAAATTTGCGAAGCAAAAAAGGTATTGTCCCACGACATCGTAAACGTATAATCCCAATCCTTCGGCCATTCTTCTACTGCTTTTAGTGCTTTGTTTAAATAGGTCTGGTCATTTGTCGCCAAGTACAGCCATATTCCACCCCAAATGAGCTCATCAATATAGCCGCTCCAGGAATTATAAAATGGCTGAGCATTGGTGACACAATCTGTATACTCACCGCGATATTGGTCAGCAAATGCATAAAGCTGCTTTGCATGGGTGAGAAGCTTTGCTGCATAAGGCGCGTCTGTTTCTTTAAAAATAATTGAACCTGCTGCTAAAGCGGCTGCCGTTTGGGCGGCTACTTCTGTTCCTGGACAATGTTCATCAATTTTAAATGCTGGCCGGTTCATCGGCATCACTTCTGCTGGACCCCACCAGCCATGATCCGCGTTCCCATCGCCTACTTGTGCCCAAAATTCATTTGGACCTGTATGGGCTTTCAAAAAATAATCGGTTGCCCACTTGATTTGATCTAACATATCATCAAGCAGCTCTGCTTCTTCGTAAGCTTCTCGGTACTCATAGACTGTCCATGCAAGCACGGCTGCCGAGTAAGCCATCGGAAGCCCGAACTTCACATGATCACCAGCATCGTACCAGCCGCCTGTTAAATCATGACCAACATCTTTCCCATCCTCTAGTCCAGAATCCCCTCGCCAGTTAAGACGATTGCTTTCAGGAAGCTTTCCGGAACGCTGGGCTTCGTAAAACAAAATGGATTTTTGAAGCACCTCTACATAGTTGTAATCTGACATGTACCTACTTCTCACCCCTTCTTTTTTTAAAACGTGAAACATTGAACAAGAAATGACCACCTCCTTGTCATTCCGTACGTGTTTTGTACAGTGTTGAAAAGAATCAAGCGTGTTTCAAAAATGTGCATAGTAAACAGCCATCAGCTTGACGCTCACCGAGGGTTTTCTCCTGATTCTTCATGTGACTGTACCCAAAATGATCATATGTCGTATGAGAACATTTCAGACGGCTAAATTCTCTTTTTTGCTCTATTTGGGTAGAAAGAATGACATACAATCTCTTCTCTCAAAACACGACGTTAAATCAAGATATATGAACCAACAAGAAAATAATTCCAGTTAAAATATTTTAGTTTACATAATAATTTTATTGTATATAAAAAGAACGCCCTTTAAGGACGCTCTTCTTTTTCACATTAGAACAAAGAAAGCTGGTTTTGATCAGGAAGTGCTTCTAAGCAGCCTTGACGATCCAAATACTCAAGGATGGTCTTAGACACTTTTCCTCGTTTTTGTAAATCTTCTTTTGAAAGGAATTCGCCATCTTGGCGTGCGCGTACAATATTTAACGCAACGTTTGTTCCGAGTCCAGGGATGGAGTTGAATGGCGGGATTAGCCCGTCTCCATCAATGATAAACTCAGTGGCACTTGATCGGTATAGGTCTACTTTTTTAAAGTGATAGCCTCTTTCACACATTTCAAGTGCAAGCTCTAGTACAGTTAATAGGTTCTTCTCTTTCGGTGATGCATCAAGACCTTTTGAGTTAATATCGTCCATGACCGCTCGAATCGCATTCGATCCTTTTGTCATCGTTTCGATATCAAAATCATCAGCACGAACGGTAAAATAAGCCGCATAGTACAGAAGTGCATGGTGCACCTTGAAATAAGCAATCCGAACAGCCATTAATACATAAGCAGCCGCATGGGCTTTAGGGAACATGTATTTAATCTTTTTACAAGAATCAATGTACCAGTTCGGTACGTTATTATTCTTCATTTCTTCTTCCCATTCAGGAGGAAGTCCCTTCCCTTTACGAACAGATTCCATAATTTTAAAGGCAAGTGACGGCTCTAACCCTTGATAAATCAGATAGACCATAATATCATCACGACATCCAATCACTTCGCTTAGTTCACACGTTTTATTATGAATCAGCTCTTGGGCGTTGCCGAGCCATACATCTGTACCGTGAGATAGACCAGAGATCTGAACAAGCTCCGAGAAGGTGGTCGGTTTTGTATCTTCAAGCATCTGACGAACAAACCTTGTGCCAAACTCTGGTATCCCAAGTGTTCCCGTTTTACATCCAATTTGTTCTTCTGTGACACCGAGAGGTTCCGTTCCTTGGAAGATTTTCATGACCTCAGGATCATCTGTCGGAATCGTTTTTGGGTCAATTCCGCTCAAGTCCTGTAGCATCCGAATGACCGTTGGATCATCGTGTCCAAGAATATCTAGTTTCAGCAAGTTATCATGGATTGAATGGAAATCAAAATGCGTCGTTTTCCAATCAGAACCTGTCGCATCTGCTGGATATTGAATCGGTGAGAAATCGTAAATGTCCATATAATCCGGCACTACGATAATACCGCCTGGATGTTGGCCCGTTGTCCGTTTGACCCCCGTACAGCCCTGTACGAGCCGGTCAATTTCAGCACCTCTCATATGAAGGTTATGATCTCCTGCGTAGCCTTTCACATAACCATATGCCGTTTTTTCTGCAACGGTACCGATTGTACCTGCGCGGTATACATACTCTTCACCAAACAGCTCTTTCGTATAGTTATGGGCAATCGGCTGATATTCTCCTGAGAAGTTCAAGTCGATATCGGGCACTTTATCTCCTTTAAAACCTAAGAACGTTTCAAACGGAATATCGTGTCCGTCTTTTTTATACGGCGTCCCGCATTCAGGACAGTCTTTATCAGGAAGGTCAAATCCTGAGCCAACCGATCCATCATTAAAGAACTCAGAGTGCTTGCAACTTGGACATACATAGTGCGGCGCAAGCGGGTTCACTTCTGTAATCTCTGTTAATGTCGCAACGAGAGATGAACCAACTGATCCCCTTGAACCAACTAGATATCCATCATCAAGTGATTTCTTAACAAGCTTATGAGAAATTAAATAAATAACAGCGAAACCGTGACCAATAATACTCTTTAATTCTTTCTCGATCCGGTCTTCTACAATTTTCGGTAAATCGTCACCGTAGATGCTGCGAGCCATGTTATAGCTCATTTCCCGAATTTCTTCATCTGCACCTTCGATTTTTGGTGTATAAAGATCGTCTTTGATTGGTTTAATACTTTCAACCATCTCAGATACTTTTTGCGTATTCGTCACGACAATCTCTTTCGCCTTCTCGTCTCCAAGAAAAGAGAAGGCTTCTAGCATTTCATCAGTTGTTCTAAAATGAACTTTTGGCAGTTCATGACGATTAAGCGGATTCGCCCCACCTTGTGATGAAATTAAGATTTTGCGATAAATTTTGTCTTCTGGATGCAGGTAGTGCACATTTCCAGTCGCCACGACTGGTTTATTCAGTTTTTCACCAAGTTTTACAATGTTTGTGATGATCTCTTTTAATGCACGTTCATCCCGAACAAGCTCCAGCTGGAGTAAATGCTGATACACTTCTGGCGGATGAACTTCTAAATAGTCGTAAAATGCGGCAATTTCTTCTACCTCATCAGGTGACTTCTGCATCATCCCTTCAAACACTTCACCCTTATCACAAGCAGACCCAACAATTAAACCTTCTCGATACTTCTCAAGCTGTGAGCGAGGGATACGCGGCACGCGGTAGAAATAATGAATATGAGAAAGTGAAACAAGCTTAAATAAATTCTTTAGACCCGTCTCATTTTGTGCAATCACGGTTGCATGGTAAGGACGTGAGCGCTGATACGCATTGGACTGCCCCATGTTTTCATTCAATTGATCGTGGTAGGCAATCTCTTTTTCAGCCGCATCCTTTAGCATCTTCAGCATGAGGTACCCAGTTGCTTCTGCATCATAAATCGCCCGGTGATGCTGCGTGAGTTCAATATCGAACTTTTTACACAGCGTGTTCAGCCGGTGATTTTTAAATTCTGGATAAAGGAATCGGCCAAGTTCTAGTGTATCAATGACAGGGTTTGATGCTTTATCTGTTTTTAGCAGACGCTTATATGCTGCATTTAAAAAGCCCATATCAAAGCTCGCATTGTGAGCAACAAGGATATCTTGGCCAATCCACTCTTTGAAATCCCGAACAACATCGACCACATCTGGTGCATCTCTCACCATGTCATCCGTGATACCGGTTAGTTCAATGGTTGTTGCTGATAACGGATGATGAGGGTTTGCAAATGCCTCAAAGCGGTCAATGATTTCCCCGCCTTTGATTTTCACGGCTGCAAGCTCAATGATCGTATCATAAACAGCAGAGAGTCCTGTTGTCTCAACATCAAATACGACAAACGTCGCATCTTCTAATAAGCGGTGCTCTAGATTATACGCAATCGGTACCCCGTCGTCGACTAAATTGATTTCCACCCCATACATCATTTTGATGCCATGCTTTTTACTTGCTGCATACGCATCTGGAAAGGATTGTACAACGGCGTGATCTGTTAGGGCAATGGCCTCATGCCCCCATTTTTTTGCTTGTTCAACAAGTTTACCGATGCCAGTGACAGCATCCATCTGGCTCATTGGAGAATGCAAATGAAGCTCAACACGCTTTTCTCCCTCAGGTGCAGTATCTTCTTTCAGCTGAGGTTTCATTTCATTGACGTCATTTGCGATCATGACAAGATCTCTCACAAACGTATCGTTTTGAATGCTTCCTCTTGCTTTAACCCACATCCCTTTTTTCAAGGATTTCATGAGCTGAGCATCTTCTTTTTCTCTCGCAAACATTTTGATCAAAATACTATTCGTATAATCGGTAATTTTAAAGATACAAAGGGTTCTGCCGCTTTTTAGTTCGCGCGTTTCTGCATCGAACACGTACCCTTGGACGGTGATTCGTCTTTCTTCGTCCATAATACTATCAAGCGTACGTATTTCTTCATTGTCTTTGATTTGATAGCCAATCATCAGAGGGCCAGAAGGAGCTTCCTCTTGATCCTCACTTTCCTTCTTCTCCATCTCAACAAGGGCTTGCATGGCTCTTTCTTGATCTTCAGCAAGTTTTTGTTCTCTGAACTTCTGAATCTCTTGATCTGATACAAAAATTTCTGTATCAAATTGAAGTTCTGGAAAACCAACTTGTTTAAATGCAGCCTGAAGCATTGGGCTATATTTCTTCTTGATGGCTAGAGCCTCAGTTTCGCTTTTTGTTTTGATGATGATCTTATGTCCAGACAGGGCTGGTTTTTGCTGTTGAAGCAAGCTGATGATTGGGGGAGAAATCCCTTGAAGCTCTTCCACACAATGGGACCAATACGATTGAACGAGCTCTTCAGATATGTGCGGATCATTGACTTCAATCGTACAAGTAACTTGTGCAATATGAGAAAATGCATTTGTCAGCCTGCTTAAAAACATTGCATATACTTGGTAAGGCAAAAGCGCCTTAAATTTAAAATGGAAATGCCACGTTTTTGCCGCCTTATGCACCGTCAATTTGACGATCTCGCCTTCTTCAAAGTAACGACTGAGGTCATCATCTGTCATTTGAATCTGATTGAGTAATATATGAAATTGCCGCCGGGTAATCGGTAATTGTTCATCCAAGACAGGACCCTCCTTTTGCAAATCAGAAAGGTACCTCTTTTTTGCAGGAGGTACCTTCATTTTTTTGTTCGTTTTTTATGCTTGGCGTATAAATGAAATCAGTTCATCAACAGATACTTCGTGTGATTCACCTGATTTTCTGAATTTCACTTCGACAATACCTTCTTCTGAACGTTTCCCGCAGCTAATGCGAATTGGCAGTCCAATTAAGTCACTGTCGGCAAATTTAACGCCTGCACGCTCTTGGCGGTCATCGAAAAGGACATCATAGCCCTCTTCCTGTAAACGCTCATACAGCGTTTCAGCCAGTTCCTTTTGTGCATCGTTTTTCATATTTAAGGCAAGTAGATGAAGATCATATGGCGCAACTGTTTCTGGCCAAATAATCCCCTTGTCATCATGATGCTGTTCAACAATCGCAGAAAGGGTTCTAGAAATTCCGATGCCATAGCAGCCCATGATCATTGGCTGCGCACGTCCCTTTTCATCGAGGTATGTTGCATCCATTGCCTCTGAATAACGCGTGCCTAGCTTAAAGACTTGTCCTACTTCAATTCCTTTTGCGAACTGAATCGTACCTTCACCATCTGGAGAAACGTCTCCTTCTTGAATCAAGCGAAGATCTGTATATTCCTTCACTGACAGATCACGAGCAGGATTAACATTGACATAGTGATAATCCGATTCATTTGCACCTGCAACTGCATTTGTCATGCCTTTTACAGCGTGGTCTGCATAAATCGTTACTTCCGCTTCAAGCTTCATTGGTCCAACAAATCCTGGTTCTGTTCCGATCACGTCTAGTACTTCCTCACGTGAAGCAAGCTCTACAAGCTGTGCTCCAACTAAGTTTTTCACTTTCACATCATTTACTTCATGATCGCCTCTTGTCAGGACAAGTACATACGCATCATCCGCTTTAAACAAGACAGATTTGATACATGTAGAAGGAGCCACTTCAAAGAATGACGCAACATCTTGTATCGTCTTCACCTGCGGCGTGTGTACTTTCTCGAGTTCTTTGAAGTCCGCAGGGTTTGCTTCTTCTCCGTGATACACAGCCTCAGCCATTTCAATGTTCGCAGCGTAGGAAGATGTGTCAGAGTATGCGATTGTATCTTCTCCTACTTCTGACAGTGCCATAAACTCATGTGTATCTTTTCCTCCCATTGCCCCAGAATCGGCAATGACGGGTCTAAAGTTAAGACCTACTTTTGAAAAGACATTCGAGTAAGCTGTAAACATTTTGTTGTATGTGTCATCAAGGCTCTCTGGTGAAGAGTGGAATGAATAGGCGTCCTTCATAATAAATTCACGTCCGCGCAATAACCCAAAGCGAGGTCTTTGTTCGTCACGGAATTTAGATTGGATTTGATACAGTGTCAAAGGAAGCTTTTTATACGATTTGACTTCACTGCGTACGAGTGATGTGATCACTTCTTCGTGTGTTGGGCCAAGTGCAAACTCGCGGCCGTGGCGATCTTTCATACGCATGAGTTCTGGACCGTATGTATACCATCTTCCTGACTCTTGCCACATTTCTGCTTGCTGCAGCACTGGCATTAACAGCTCAGCTGCTCCCGCCTTTTCCATTTCCTTGCGAACAATGGCTTGAATGTGCTGAATCACTTTATGTGCTAGCGGCAAATAATGATAGATACCGCTCGTGTTTTGTCTAATAAATCCAGCTCTTACTAATAGCTGATGACTTTTTGCCTCAGCATCTGCCGGCACCTCTCGAAGAGTTGGAATGAAAGTCAGGGATTGTCTCATGTCGTTACACCTCATTTAAGAAATAGGACTTCTCACAAAAACTCTTGTTTCCCATAATGAGAAACAAGAGACAATGGTTTTTATAAAAATAATCGCTGGATGTCATTCCATGTCACTACTAGCATTAATAGCATGAGGAACGCAACACCAATGAAGACAACAAGTGCCTCTTTCTCACGATTAATTGGTTTGCCGCGAATGGCTTCAACGAATAGGAAAAGTAATCTTCCTCCGTCTAATGCAGGAATCGGTAATAAATTCACGATCCCTAAGTTGATACTAAGAAACGCAGCAAACTGCATTAATGTTAACACACCTTGTTTCGCTACTTCTCCTGTCATGTCATATATTCCAACAGGACCTGCAAGCATATCTAACGAAAATTGCCCTGTGACAATCTTTTGCAAGTTCGTTAAGATGAGACCTGCTGTAGATATCACTGTAGTGCCTGAGGATGAAATGACTTTGAGAAAGCCATTTTCCGTTGGCGGATAAGAGCCAAAACGGCCAATGGTTTTTCCTTCTGCCTTCACAGCTTCCGGTACAACCTGAATGGTGCTTTCTTTGCCATCTCGGTCAATGACGACATTCATTTTTTTATCTGGGTTTTTTTGAACCGTTTGAACAACGTCTGTCCAAGAATTCATTTTATCCCCGTTAATTGAAACGATATGATCTCCCTGCATAAGCCCAGCTTGCGCTGCCCGGCCGTCTTTTGTCAGCTTACCAAGTACAGGATCATCCACGGTTACACCTTGAATAAATCCTAAAGCCACAAGAATCACATATGCCAAGATAAAGTTCATAATCGGTCCAGCTGCAATGGCTTTAATGCGCTGCCATACTGTTTTTGAACCAAACTGACGGTTGTATGGTGCAATTTGAATTTCTTCACCATCTGCAATATAGAAGCTTGTTTGGCTTACATTGTAGCCAGTAAGGATGTCTTCATTTCCAGCCTCATATCCTGAAATTCTCATCGCATGATCTAAATCAATTTGTTCAACTTCAATGACAAGTGCATCAGGATATTTCTCTTTATCATTTAAAATGATTTTTTCTACTTCATTTTGCTCATTGAATAAGAGCCCCACTGTATGACCCGGTTTAATTTCAATGACTTCAGGATCTTCTCCAGCCATTTTAACAAATCCGCCGATTGGCAGAAGTCTGATGGTATAGACGGTTTCTTTTCGTTTAAAGGAGAAAATCTTCGGTCCAAAACCAATTGCGAACTCGCGGCATAAAATGCCTGCGCGCTGCGCCATAATTAAATGGCCAAGCTCGTGGAAAAAAACGAGCGTTCCAAAAATAATAATAAACGCAATCACTGTATTCACGAACATACCACCTTATGCGAGGATTGATTGAACAAAGTCTCGTGTATCTTTGTCCACTTCATGGATATCTTGCAAACTAGGCGTTGAAATCACATGATGTCTGTTCAGTGCCTTTTCAATCAATTCTTCAATTTGCAGGAACGTTACTTTGCCTTTTAGAAATGCATCAACAGCAATTTCATTGGCTGCATTAAGCACAGTAGGCATTGTCCCTCCTATTTTACCTGATTCATAAGCAAAATGTAAGCAGCGATACCTGTCAAAATCCGCTTTTTGGAAATTTAATTGTCCAATCTCCCAAAGGTTTAATGATTTCGCTTCTTTTAATGGCGCTCTATCAGGATAAGTGAGCGCGTATTGAATCGGAACCCTCATGTCAGGTGTACCTAACTGAGCCATGACACTTTTGTCATGGAATTCCACCATGGAATGGATGATGCTCTCTTTATGTAACAGCACATCAATTTGATCGTATGGGATATCAAACAGCCAATGCGCCTCAATCACCTCAAGCCCCTTATTCATCATGGTCGCTGAATCGATCGTGATTTTTGCGCCCATGGACCAGTTCGGATGATTCAGCGCTTCTTCAACCGTTACACCTTCAAGCTCCGTGCGTTTTTTATCTCGGAAACTGCCGCCTGAAGCTGTGACGATTAAGCGTTCAATGTTTTTAGCTTGTTCACCTTGCAGGGATTGAAAAATAGCGGAGTGTTCACTATCGACAGGAAGTAAAGGCACGTCATACTTTTTGGCGTACTCTTTTACTATATGACCAGCTGTCACAAGTGTTTCCTTATTTGCAAGTGCGATCGTCTTTTTTTGTTCAATGGCTTTTAATGTCGGCACAAGTCCGACACTTCCTACCAGTGCATTGACCACAACATCCACTGCATCATAGGTCGCTGCTTCGATGTTCGCTTCATCACCCGCAGCCATTTTGACATCGTATTGAAATGAATGACCTTTTAACGTGCGATAGGTCGCTTCGTCTACACATCCAACAAATTCAGGCTGAAATTGTTCAATGATAGGGATGGCCTTGTCTATATTTCTGCCAAACGTCATCGCTTTCAACTTGAATTTGTCTGGATGCTGCCTGATCACATCTAATGTTTGTTCTCCAATTGATCCTGTTGCGCCTAATAGCGAAATATATTTCAAATTGCCACTCCTTCTCTCGTTCAATTAGTTTCTATGAGGTTAGCTAGCAAACGTGGCCAGCAATAAATATAAAAACGGCAGAACGAATAAAAAGCTGTCAAACCTGTCCAAAATTCCGCCATGACCTGGGAGTATTGTCCCTGAATCCTTCACATGGTAATGACGCTTTAAAGCAGATTCCACAAGGTCGCCAAGCTGTCCAAAAATACTGAGCAAAAGAGTAATAAACATAACAAGCAGATATGATGGCAAAAATCCTGTAACCGCCTGGAACACAAGTGACAGCACGACCGCTGTGACGATTCCGCCGATAAATCCTTCTACTGTTTTGTTTGGGCTGATCTCTGGCCAAAGCTTTCGTTTCCCCATAGATTTCCCAATAAAATAGGCACCTGAGTCAGTGGACCAAATAATCACCGCTGCGAAGAAGATCGCACTCATGCCATACAAGCCTCTAATTTGAATAAAATAATAGAAACTAACGCCAATATATAATGTGGCTAATATAACAAAAGCAACCTCATCGAATGTGAAAGAGTTTTTGCTCAGAACTGTATAAGTTAAAAGGATTAAGACTGCAAATAAAGCAATCTGCATTTTTGATGCGTCTACGTTCGGGAAGAAGCTATTTTCTCCGCCCATTAAAAGCCAAAGCAATATTAAGCTGACAATGCCAGGAAAGCTGAAAATCGAAATCTTTTTCATTCTAAGAAGCTCAAAGAGAGCGACACTTCCCATTAAATAAATCAGCAGGGTAAATGGCATTTGTCCATAAATCACTGCAAGTAAAAACACTGCAGCTGCCAGAACACCCGTCAAAATTCTTTGTTTCATCTGCACCACCCTCTAAATTCCACCGAACCTCCGGCCGCGGCGCTGGTACTCTCCGATAGCGCCTATGAGATGCTCATCAGAAAAGTCAGGCCAAAGCACATCCGTAAAGACAAACTCGCTGTATGCAATTTGCCAAAGCATAAAGTTGCTTAATCTAATTTCTCCACTCGTACGAATAAGCAAATCCGGATCTTGAAGAGATTCTGTCATTAAATAAGCTGAAAACATCTCTTCTGTGATGTCTTCTGCTCGAAGCTTGCCTTCTTTGACTTTTTCAGAAATTTGTCTGCATGCAGAAATAATTTCTGTCCGTCCTCCATAATTGAGCGCAAAATTTAAAATGAGTCCGTCATTATTCGCCGTACTCTTCACTGCGTTCTCTACCGCTTTTTTCGTATGCTGCGGGAGGCCGTCTGGATCACCTGTTAAACGTACACGGACATTTTCCTCGATGAGTTCAGGCAGATAGATGTTTAGAAACTCTTCAGGAAGCTTCATTAAAAAATCTACTTCTAGTTTTGGACGTTTCCAATTTTCTGTAGAGAAAGCATACAAAGTCAGCACTTTGACATTCAGCTCATTTGCAAGCTTGGTCATGCGCTTGACAACTTTCATTCCTTCATGATGTCCTGCTACCCGTGGAAGCGCACGTTTCTTCGCCCATCTTCCATTCCCATCCATGATAATGGCGATATGTTCAGGAATTTCTCCATTTAATATGTCTTCTTTTGTCAGGCTTTCTAAGTTGGAAGCTGCTGTTTGCTGATTCTTCCAATTTTTGAGTATATTGAGCATGAGATTCCTCCATCACCCAAAAAGGTTGCGTTCCCGCTAATAATATAGTCCTCAACAGTATTAACAAAAAAACCCCCTGTAAACATGAAGAGGGTCTTTTCACTATTATCTATTGTACATAGTTTTTTCTTAAACTTCCATGATTTCTTTTTCTTTATCTTTTGTCACTTCATCAATTTTAGCGACATATTCATCTGTCAATTTTTGAACATCCTCTGTAGATGATCTTAATTCATCTTCAGTGATCTCCCCATTTTTCTCTAGCTTTTTCAATTCATCGTTTGCATCACGACGAACGTTACGAACAGCTACTTTTGCTTCTTCTGAGTATTTTCTCACAACTTTTACAAGTTCTTTACGTCTTTCTTCTGTTAGTGCTGGGATCGCAATACGGATCACGTTTCCGTCACTAGTTGGTGTGATACCAAGATCAGACTTTTGGATCGCCTTTTCGATATCACCAATCGCTGTTTTATCGTAAGGTGTGATAATCAGCATACGTGCTTCTGGCACTGTAATTGACGCAATTTGGTTTAGTGGTGTTTGCGCACCATAGTAATCCACTGTTACTTTGTCTAAAAGGGAAGCATTAGCTCTGCCCGCACGGACAGTTGCTAGTTCACGTCCGTATGCTTGAACGGCTTTTTCCATTTTTTCTTTTGTTTGGTTCAACACTTCTTTTGACACGTTATTTCCCCCTCACGATCGTTCCGATTGATTCGCCATTGACGGCACGTTTAATATTTCCTTCTTCCATAATAGAGAAGACGATTAATGGAATGTCATTGTCCATACATAATGAGGACGCAGTAGAATCCATTACAGCAAGCCCTTCTTTTAGTACATCAAGATATGAAAGCTTATCATATTTTACTGCATCCGCATCTGTACGAGGATCAGCACTGTAGACACCGTCTACATTGTTTTTCGCCATTAAAATGACATCTGCTTCAATTTCAGCTGCACGAAGTGCTGCTGTTGTATCAGTAGAGAAATAAGGGTTACCAGTACCTGCAGCAAAAATCACGACACGTTTCTTCTCAAGGTGACGGATCGCTTTTCTTCTTATGTATGGCTCTGCAACCTGTCTCATTTCGATAGAGGTTTGTACTCTAGACTGAATACCAAGCGTTTCTAGGCTGTCTTGTAATGCCAATGAATTCATCACTGTTGCAAGCATCCCCATATAGTCTGCTGTTGCCCGGTCCATTCCTAAGTCACTGCCTGTCTTACCACGCCAAAGGTTTCCTCCACCTACAACGACTGCAACTTCAACATCAAGTTCTGCAATTTCTTTTACTTGCTTTGCAATTGATTGAATGACAGTTGGGTTAATTCCATTTCCAGCATCACCAGCTAGTGCTTCTCCACTTAGCTTCAGTACAATGCGATTATATTTCGGTTTGCTCATGATAACCTCCAAGTGTAAACTATACCGTCTCTTATTATGCGTAAGAAACCGCCTTTTGTAAATCAATATCCTCTAAAAAATAGGGAACACAGTGCTTGTGCTCCCTAAAAAAGCCCCAGAGAGCTTTTCAAACATTATTTTTTCACTTGGCTCATAACTTCTTCAGCAAAGTTGTCTTGACGCTTTTCGATACCTTCGCCCACTTCATAGCGAACATAAGTTTGAACAGTTGCGTTTTTCGCACCTACAACTTGTTTCACTTTTTCATCTGGGTTTTTAACGAATGCTTGGTCAAGTAAGCAAATTTCTTCGAAGAATTTGTTTAGACGGCCTTCTACCATTTTAGCAACGATATTTTCAGGCTTTCCTTCTTGAAGCGCTTGTTGTGTTAATACTTCACGCTCACGGTTTGCTTCTTCTTCAGACACTTGGTCACGAGAAATGTATTTAGGGTTTACAGCAGCAACGTGCATTGCGATGTCTCTCGCAAGCTCTTCATCAGTTGTTCCGTTAAGAACCGCTAATACACCGATGCGTCCGCCCATGTGTAAGTAAGAACCGAATGCAGCGTTATCTTCTTTTGTGATGACTGAGAAACGGCGCAGCGTAATTTTTTCTCCGATTTTCGCAATTGCAGAAGTAATATGTTCTTCAACTGTTGAACCATTTTCCATTTTAGAAGCATGTGCTTCTTCAATTGTTGCAGGTTTCGCAGCAAGTAAATGATCAGCAAGTTCGTTAAGAAGATTTTGGAATCCTTCGTTTTTCGCAACGAAATCAGTCTCAGAGTTCACTTCTAGGATAACGCCAGTGTTGCCGTCAGTTTTAATAAGAGTTAATCCTTCTGCCGCAATACGGTCTGCTTTTTTCGCAGCTTTTGCGATCCCTTTTTCTCTTAGAAGATCGATTGCTTTATCGATGTCACCATCAGTTTCTGTTAACGCTTTTTTACAGTCCATCATACCTGCACCAGTTTTTTGACGCAGTTCTTTTACTAATTGAGCAGTAATTGCCATTTTACATTTCCTCCTTCTATGTTAAAACACGGATTACTAGGTGAAAAAAAGGTGATAAAAGGCAGTTCCCTCTTATCACCTTTTGAATAGGTTACGCAGTTGTTGTTTCAGTTTCTGTCGTTTCTTCTACAACAGCTTCTTCTTCGCCTTGTTTAGACTCAAGAATCGCATCTGCCATTTTAGCAGTTAGAAGTTTTACAGCACGGATTGCATCATCGTTTGCAGGGATCACAACATCAATTTCGTCTGGATCACAGTTTGTGTCAACGATACCGATAATTGGGATATTCAATTTACGAGCTTCTGCAACTGCAATACGCTCTTTACGAGGGTCGATAATGAAAAGTGCATCTGGAAGACCCTTCATGTCTTTGATTCCGCCTAGGAATTTTTCAAGACGTTCTAATTCTTTTTTCAGTTGAACGACTTCTTTCTTAGGAAGAACTTCGAACGTACCGTTTTCTTGCATTTTTTCAATATCTTTTAAACGTTTGATACGTTTTTGGATTGTTTCAAAGTTTGTTAACGTTCCACCAAGCCAGCGTTGGTTTACATAGAACATACCAGAACGGATTGCTTCTTCTTTCACTGAATCTTGTGCTTGCTTTTTCGTACCAACGAAAAGGATTTTTCCTCCATCAGCAGCAAGGTTTTTCGTGAAGTTGTAAGCTTCCTCTACTTTTTTCACCGTTTTTTGAAGATCGATGATGTAGATACCGTTACGCTCTGTAAAGATGTAACGCTTCATTTTTGGGTTCCAACGGCGTGTTTGGTGACCGAAGTGAACACCAGCTTCTAGCAATTGTTTCATAGAAATAACTGACATGTTGTTGCCTCCTAATATAATGGTTTTTTTTCCTCCGCTTAAGTCATGTTCACATAAAACTGCGCCACGGCAGCACCTTCATACGAATCATTAAGCGTGTGTATTTAACACCAAGAAATAATATAACACATGATGGACTGACAATCAAGAATCCTTTACAGCTTTCCGCTAAATTTTAATAAAAGTTCGATTTCTGTCTTGCCCGTTTTTAATTCTTTCGCTATTTCTTCTAATGATAGCCCTTGATCATATAAGGCCTTTACTTGTTCCTCGAATGTTTCTTCTATTTCACTTTCAGAAGGCGTAGAAGCTTCTGTTTCGAGACTTGAAACGGGTTCGTTTACCTTCTCTTCCTGCACCTCAACTTCGCTAAGGAGAGTCGACAGGTGCTCTGGAACTGGATCTTCACTTTCTACCGATTGCAGGGATTCAATTGGTGGTTGTGGCTGCTTTGGTGTCTGAAGATCCGATTTCAGCTCTTCAGCAGAAAAATCAGGGGAAGTGGCTGCAGCTTTTGATAGTTTTTCATTCTCTTCTTTGACTTCCATCAAAAATGCAGCCAGGGTATTTTCCGTTTCTTCTAAAAGCTCTCGCTGCTTTTGTTCTGTTGCCTTCAGCGAATTCATTCTCGTGTATAAAATGATCACAAAATAAATAAGTGCAGCATGAAGCATAAAGCTAATCAGCCATAGCATATTTTTTCACTCACTAACTCTTTAAGATTGAATGGCTTTATCAAGCAGATGCTTAAGCTTGAACAATGCCTTTGAATGAATTTGCGAAATGCGGGAGGTCGATAAATTAAGCACTTGACCAATTTCCGTTAACGTCAATTCCTCTTTATAGAAAAGACTTATCACAAGCTTTTCTTTTTCCGAAAGCTCTGTCATTTTTTCGGCAAGCTGTTCAATTAATTCATCTTTCAGCATTTTTTCTTCAGGTGTCACAGTCTTTTCGTCGCGAATCATGACTTGAACGTTTTCTCCGTCTTCTTGATCATGCAGCTTCTCATCAATCGAGAGCAAATTCGCAAAGAACCCTTCATTCATCGTTGTGACCACATCTTGTTCACTCATGCCGAGTTCTTCAGCAACCTCTGTTGGTGTCACATTTCGTAAATATCGCTGTTCAAGCTTTTCAATTGCCGCTTCTACTTTTTTTGTTTTTTCTCTTGATGTACGAGGCAGCCAGTCCTCTTTACGAAGACCGTCGATGATGGCCCCACGAATTCTGAAGGATGCATATGTATCAAACTTCAGATCTCTTCCGGGGTCAAATTTTTCAAGGGCATCATATAAACCGAGCATCCCTAGACTGATCAAGTCTTCTTTGTGCACTGACTTCGGGAGACCGATGGAAATTCTTCCAACATGATATGTGACGAGCGGCATATAGCGGCGCATAAGATCATCTCCAGCAGCTGGGTCCTTCCACTCTTTCCATCTAGCCCATAGCGCCTGATCTTCGTAATTTAAGGATTGCATCTTTCTCCCCCTATACTTCCTTAGTTATATCTTCATAATGCCTTGTTTCACAGTGCGGATCTCAAGTTCTGTTGTAAGCGGATCGAATTCAATCGTGCGTCCATTGTTTCCGCCCGTGTCCTCACTAATGATCGGGATATGATGAAGAGACAGATGTTCTTTCACAGCTGATACATTTCTAGGTCCAATTCTCATCAGATCATTGGTTGACTTAAATTTAAACATTTCTGCGCCGCCAGCAAGCTTCGCTTTTAGCGCATGTTTGCGCGCTCCTTCTTTTAAGAGCAGATCAATTGTATGCTTGACACCTGTATCTGCATACTTAGCCAAGTTCTCTACCGCTCCTTTTGAAAGAGAGGAGTCTGGAAGCATGACATGGACAAGTCCTGCCAGTTTTTTTTCTTGGTCAAAAAGGACAAGTCCTACGCAAGAACCGAGACCGGATGTCCGAATACGGTCCGGTGTTTTCACAAGCTGAACATCCGCTATACCAACCTTTACAACTGCCGGAATCTGCACGTTCATTATAGGTTACCTAATGCTTTGAACAGTTTTTCAAACGATTCAAAGTCTGGTAATAGAAACATATTTCCTTTCAGCTCTTGCTGATTTTGATCATCAAAAATAGATGTATCAATCACAATCGCCTGATCGCCGAGAGGGCTAAACTGCATTAATCCTTCACTAATGACAGCCCCAAACATGTCGAGCGTGACATCTGGAACACTTGGGTGAAGCTGCAGTTTTGTTAAATCGGCAAGTGCTGATAAATAAGAGCCTGCTAAAATATTTCCTAACTCATGAAGCGCTGATGTTCCTAGCATGTGTTCATGAATCGTATCAATATCAAATGCTGGGTCCTGAACAAGCTCTCTTACAAATTGTTCAGCTTGTTCAAACGGCATAATGAAAAAGATTGAACCGGTAAGATCACCCTCCATTCGCAAAAAGATACTGGCAACTGGAAGGTCTGCTCCACCAAAGAAATCCATTAAATCTTCAAACGAGAGAACTTTGACAAAAGGAACAGCCATATCAATTTTGCGATTCAATAGGCTGGCAAGAGCAGACGCTGCATGGCCTGCTCCGATATTCCCAACCTCACTTAATATATCTAGCTGTTCATCTTTAATTTCATTGAAAATGCTCATCTCACATCCCCCTTAATGAACAGGTGCATCTTGCACGCTCTTGTCGAGGACCGCACCAGCATGAATGATATTGAATAGACGCTGATCATGCTTAATAATACCTGTCACCCATGACAGTCCTTCTTTTTCAGCTGTATCAGTAGAAGATTCTACCTCTTCCTGATGAACAGTAATGACATCATTTGCTTCATCAACAATCCAGCCGACTTCAATGTCACCAACTTGTACAATAATCATTCTTGTTTCGTCTGTAATCTCGTTGTCAGTTGATCCAAGTCTCACTCTAAGGTCAATGACAGGTGTCACGACACCACGTAGATTAATGACACCGCATATATAAGGGGCAACGCCAGGAACTCTTGTCGGCTGCTGCCATTTTTCAATGGACTTTACTTCTGATACTGAAATGGCGTATTCTTTTTTGTTTACGATAAACACAATCATCTTTTCGCCAGTTTTGATATCTGTACTCATTTCAGACCGCTCCTCTATTGTTTTTTACTTAATCAGTGCATTACAGTCAACGATGAGTGCAACCTGACCGTCACCTAAGATTGTTGCGCCTGATATCGCAAATACGTTTGGTAGGTAATCTCCAAGTGATTTCAATACAACCTCTTGCTGACCGATAAACGAATCGACCACAAATGCTGTTAGCTTGTCTCCTTTACGGACAACAATAATGTGCAGTTCTTCTTCTAAATCATTCGCATTTGGTACGTTGAACTGTTTCTTCAAGTACACAACCGGTACGATAAATCCACGGAAATCAATGACTTCACGATCATGCGTTTGAAGGATGTCACTCTTCTTAATGACAGCCGTTTCTATAATAGAAGAAATCGGAATAGCAAATGTTTCTTCCTCTAGTTTCACAAGAAGGACGGAAATGATCGATAATGTGAGTGGAAGCTGAATTGAGAACAGTGAGCCTTGACCTTCTGTTGAGTTAATACTCACAGAACCACCTAATGATTCCAGCTTGTTTTTCACAACGTCAAGACCTACACCTCGGCCCGAAATATCAGAAATCGTATCAGCTGTAGAGAACCCTGCTGCAAAGATCAATGAATCAATTTGGTGATCTTCAAGCGTTTCCGCTTCTCTTTCTGTAATAACCCCGCGCTCTAATGCTTTTTCAAGGACCTTTTTACGGTTAATCCCGCCGCCATCATCTTCTACTTCAATGAAGACATGGTTTCCGCTATGATACGCTTTTAATAGAACGGTTCCTTTTTCTGGTTTGCCTTTTTTCACACGTTCTTCTGGTGATTCAATCCCGTGATCGAGACTGTTTCTAAGTAAGTGTAAGAGCGGATCGCCAATTTCATCGATCACTGTTCGATCAAGCTCTGTCTCAGCACCTTCAATGATCAGTTCAATTTTCTTATTGAGCTCTTTCGTCAATTGACGAATCATACGTGGGAATCTGTTAAACACCGTTTCTACAGGTACCATTCTCATGTTCAAGATGATCGATTGCAGGTCTCCAGAAATACGGGACATTCTTTCCACTGTATCCGTGAGTTCGTTGTTTTCAAGTTCTTTGGCAATCTGTTCTAAACGTCCTCTATCTATGACAAGCTCTTCAAACAGGTTCATAAGTGAATCTAGACGATCGATGTTGACACGGATCGTTTTCGTTCCGCCGGCAGCTGCACCGTTATTGCCATTTGCTTTTGGCGCATCGTTTGCTGGCGCTTTAGTGGCAGGAACTGTGGCTTCTTCATTTTTCTGCTCAGGTTTCGCTGCTTTTGTTTCAGCCGGAGCCGCTTCTTCAAAGGCAGAGACTTCAGAAATCTCCACTTGTTCAACCTCTGAGATCGCTGTCACGATTTTTTTCACTTCTTCCATCGGCTGTTTCGATAAGTAAGAAATGCTGAATTCAGATTCAAAATCTTCTGATTCTAAAAGTTCTGCATTCGGAACCGTTTTGACAACTTCTCCTGCTTCGTTCAGTCTTTCAAAAATCATATAGACACGAACGGCTTTTAATAAGCATGCGTCGCTTAATGTCACGGTCAGCTCATAACATTTAAAGCCTTGTTCTCTTGCTTCATCAAGAACTGTACGCTCAAATTCGTTATAATTTAGGTCGCTTGCAGCTGATGATGCTTCAGCTGTCTCAACGGCAGATGCTGTTTCTGCATGGCTTCCTGTCACATCTAGTTTTTTACTAATCTCCGTGACATCACGTTTTCCATCCCCGCCCTCTGCAATCGATTGAACCATTGCTTCAAGGTGATCGAGTGCTTCAAACATCGTATCCATTGATTCAGGAGTGACAATCATTTGTTCGTTTCTGATGGCATCAAACATGTTTTCTAAATGATGTGTTAATTGAGCCATATCATCATAGCCCATCGTTGCACTCATGCCTTTCAGTGTATGAGCGGCTCTGAATATATCATTCACTAGCTGCAAGTCTGTTGGGTTCTTTTCTAATTCAAGAAGTTTTTCATTACAAGTTTGTAAGTGTTCTCTGCTTTCATCTAAAAAGATATCTAAGTATTGGTTTACATCCAACGTGTTCACGCCCTCTCTTTTTTCATGGAGCTTATAATTGCATGTGCGATGTCATCCACATGCCTTGTTTCATGTGCAAGGCCTGCTTTAATGACTGATTTAGGCATTCCGAAAACAACACATGATTCTTCTTTTTCTGCAATGACTTTTGTATGACCACTTGCGACCATTTTTTTGACACCTTCTGTGCCGTCACTACCCATTCCTGTCATAATGACAGCGATTTTCTCGTAACCTTTTATGTTGCTGATGGATTCAAATAAATAGTTAACAGAAGGTTTGTGACGGCTGTCAGTGTCTTCTGTGGACAGCCTGATCACTAAAGCTGCCCCTTGTTCATGAAGTGACATATTCAATCCACCAGGAGCTATGTAAGCCACTCCATTTTTAGCGATGTCTCCATCTTGAGCTTCTTTGATCGTAATTTGTGATAAATGATCTAATCTAGTAGCCAGCGATGCCGTAAATCCTGCCGGCATATGCTGCACAATCAAAATCGGCGCCTCTATGTCTTTTGGCAGCTTCGTGACGACTCGTTGAAGCGCCCTAGGCCCTCCCGTAGAAGTTCCGATTGAAATAATCTTTCGGAGTGATGAGCCGCTTCTTACTTCTTGCAGACGAGGAGCGGCCGCTGGAATTGGACTTGGCGGCTTCATGAACGGCTTAGGAGAAACTTGTTTCTCAGTACGTTTTCTAGACAGGCCTGCCGCAAGTACCCGCTCTACAATTTGACCTCTTACTTTGTGTAAATCGAGCGAAATACTTCCTGAAGGCTTTGTCACAAAGTCAAAAGCACCGAGTTCTAAGCAATGGATGGTTAATTCCTTCCCTTGCTTCGTCTGGCTTGACACCATAATCACAGCAAGGTCGTGTTCAGCCAGAATTTGTTTTAATGCTTCTGTTCCATTTAGAACAGGCATTTCCACATCAAGTGTGACAACATCTGGATTCAATTCCTTAATCCGTTTTAAGGCATCTTCTCCATTTCTCGCCGTTCCGACGACTTCAATTTCTTGCTCGGCACTTAGGAAATCACTGATGAGTTTTCTCATAAAAGCCGAGTCATCTACTACAAGCACTCTAATCATGAGTCCACTTTCCTCCTTTTAAAAAAAGAGGACAACTTATCTATAAACGTATGCTGCTCTCTCTGTGCCTCTCTTATCTGCTGATGATAAAGTGTTTCAGCCAGCATTTTAATGGTTTTACTTAGCCTTGAATGAGGCTGCTTCATATAAAATGGCATTTGTTCAGTGACTGCTTTAGGAACAGCTGGATCATCAGGTACCGCACCAGCAAATACAAGCTTTCGGTGTAGAAAGGACGTCACCACTCCTGCTAATTTCCGGTACGTTTCAGACCCTTCTGACGGGGTTTTACACCGGTTGACGATGATTTGAACAGACTGTTCAAACTGATGAATGGCTAAGTGCTTAATTGCGCTGTAGGCATCCATGATGGATGTTGGTTCTGGCGTTGTCACAACGACCACTTCTCCTGCCGATAAAACAAATGGGAGTTGATCTTTTGACAAGCCTGCACCCATATCAAAGAATATACAATCAAAGTCATTCAATATTTTCTCCATCTCTTCTAAAAAGAACGACCATTGATCTTTGTCTAAAGAAAACAGCTGGTCAAGCCCGCTTCCGCCAGAAATGTAATACAGATTGTCCGTTCCTTTTGTCATAGCCGCTTGGAAGGATTTTTTTCTAACAAGCACGTCTAATATGGAGCTGGTCGATGTTTTCCCTAGTAAAATATCAATATTCCCCATGCCAAAGTCGAGGTCGATGATGAGCACTTGCTTGCCCGTACTTGCGATAGACAGTGCCATATTCAGCGTCAAATTCGATTTACCTACTCCGCCTTTACCGCTCATGACAGCAATGGTTTTCGCCTGTCCATTCGCATGAAGAGAGTTCGGTACAATCAGTTGATTCTGCTGAACAAGCTTTCTTAAACCTTCGGCTTGGTCAGGCTTCATCATTGTAAGACCATCCTTGTCAAATCAAGGGGGGAACTCTCAAGAATATCCTCAGGTACATTTTGACCATTTGTTAAAAACCCGAGCCCGATTTGAGATTCTGCAATGATTTGAAAGATCGTTCCCATCGTGTCTGTTTCATCAACTTTTGTAAAAATAAATTGATCGATTGGAACGTGTTCAAAACGTTTGACCATGGCTTTCATATCTTGATATTTCGATGTCGCACTCATGACGAGAAAACTTTGAATGCTTTCATCAAATGGAATGATATCTGTCAGCTCTTTGATGTACGCCTCTTCTTTAAAGTTACGGCCTGCTGTATCGATGAAAATATGATCATAGTCTTTAAAGGTCTGCTGTGCTTTCACAAAGTCCTCTCTTGAATAACAAACCTCAAGAGGTGCATTCAGCAGTTCAGCATATGTTTTTAGTTGTTCAATCGCTGCAATCCGGTACGTATCTGTTGTGATAAAAGCAATTTTCTTTTGCTGCTGAATAGCCGTTTTCGCAGCAAGCTTTGCAATCGTTGTCGTTTTACCAGCACCAGTTGAACCAAACAGCACAATGTATTTCGAACGAATCATCGGCTCATCAGAAGTGTGAGCCGGCAGCATCCCTGTGAGTAGTTTTTCAAGCTCTTTTTCAATCTGCTCTTCTTTCACAGCACCTTTTGTTAAAAGACCCTTTAAGCACTCATCTCGAATCTCATCATCAAGACCTTGATCCTTTAGCTTTTGATCCATTTTCATGAGAGAATCCGGCAAGATCCCGGCATGGCGTTCGTTTCTTGCATATTCTATAGGCTGAGAATGAGAAGGCGCTGCTTTGACTGCTTGAGCAGCAGCCGGCAGCTCTTGTGTAAGGTGTTGAGTCTGCTCCTTTTTCGGTAACACCGGGATAGGCGCAGCTGCTGGTTGTAATCCTTTACCAGCTCTTTCTTCAAAATCTTGATCCAGCACTGCAATCACTTCGACCATTTGCTGTTTCTTTAAACCGAACAGCTTTCGTTTGACAACGGTTTTCGAATTTAATATGACGGCATCTTTCCCAAGCTGCTGCCTGATTTGAATCGTTGCCTCCTGCATAGAATTCGCTGTGATTTTTTTCATTTTCATTAGATATCCACCACTCCGATGCTCTGTACTTCCACATTTGCTTCTAGTTCGTTATAAGATAGTACCGGTAAATCTGGGAAATATCTTTCTAACAACTGTTTGACGTACATTCTTATAGGAGGTGAGCATAATAGAACCGGCGTTTCCTGACGAAGCGAAAGCTGTTCAATTTCTCTCGCCACTGATTGAATCACACTTTCAGAGGATTCTGGATCTAACGATAAGTAGTTCCCATGCTCTGTTTGCTGCACGCTGTCTGCAATCACCTTTTCGACTCGGCCTGAGCATGTCACGACTTTCAGTGATTCATTTTCTCTTGCATACTGTGCAGTAATCTGTCTTGCAAGTGCCTGTCTAACATACTCTGTTAGCAAGTCAGTATCAGTCGTTAATTTTCCGTAGTCTGCAAGTGTCTCAAAAATGGTCACAAGGTTTCGAATGGAGACCTTTTCTTTCAGAAGCTTTGCAAGTACTTTTTGGATATCCCCGACCGCTAGTGGATTCGGTGTTACCTCATCTACTAGAACTGGATAACTTTCTTTCAGATGATCGATTAATTGCTTCGTTTCTTGGCGTCCAAGCAGTTCATGGGTGTTTTGTCTAATCTTCTCTGTGATGTGGGTAGACACAACAGATGCTGGATCGACCACTGTATAGCCAAGCATTTCAGCCTGATCTTTTTCTGCTTCTGATATCCATTTTGCCGGCAGACCAAAGGATGGTTCGATTGTTTCAATTCCTTCAATCGGATCATCATCAGGCGTTGGAGACATCGCTAAGTAATGATCGAGCAGCAGCTCTCCTTTTGCCACTTCGTTCCCTTTTATTTTGAGCCTGTATTCATTCGGGTTCAGCGCAATGTTGTCTCGAATACGGACAACTGGAATGACAAGACCTAGTTCAAGAGCAAGCTGCCTTCTGATCATGACAATTCGGTCTAGCAGGTCTCCGCCTTGATTGGCATCTGCAAGCGGGATCAACCCGTAGCCAAATTCAAATTCAATGGCATCCATTTGCAGGAGATGAATGACGCTTTCTGGACTTTTCATCTCTTCTACCTCTGCCTGTTCTTCCAGTACTTCTTCAATCTCTTCTTGATCCTGTTTGTTTTTCGACATCATGTACGCACCGAGTGCAAGTAAACCTGCGATCGGCCCTGTCAAAAGTACGCCAATTGGCGTAAACAATCCAAGCAGGAAGATCGTACCTGCTGTGACGTAAAGCATGGCAGGGAAGGCAAAGAGCTGACCCGTAATGTCTGAACCAAGGTTTCCGTTAGAAGCCGCTCTCGTGACAACAATCCCTGTCGCTGTTGAAATAAGAAGTGCAGGGATCTGGGAAACAATTCCGTCCCCTACTGTTAACAGAGTAAAGTGGGAAGCTGATTCTTGAATTGACATTCCTTGCTGAATCATCCCAATAATGATGCCAAAAATAATATTGATAATGACGATGATAATACCTGCGATGGCATCCCCTTTAACGAACTTACTTGCACCATCCATCGCACCATAAAAGTCTGCTTCTCTGGCTACTTTTTCACGGCGGTTTCTAGCTTCACTTTCTGTCAGCATTCCTGCATTCAAATCTGCGTCAATACTCATCTGTTTACCTGGCATCGCATCGAGTGTAAATCTGGCCGCAACCTCTGATACACGCTCTGCCCCTTTGGTGATGACAACAAACTGAATGATGATCAGAATAAGGAAGACAACCAGACCAACGAGTATATTGCCCCCAACAACAAATGATCCAAACGTTTCGACAACCTTACCAGCATCTCCAGTTGATAAAATAGAACGGGTTGTAGAGATGTTAAGCCCTAAACGAAACAGTGTTAAGAGCAAAAGCAAAGATGGAAAAATGGAAAATTGCAGTGGTTCTTGCATGTTCATTGTGGTGAGAAGCACGATAAGCGCAAGAGAAATATTAATAATAATTAAAATACTTAATAGGACGGGCGGAAACGGTATGACCAGCATCGCCACGATTAAAATAACACTGAATAAAACAGATAAATCTCTTGCTGACATGCCTGTTCTCTCCTTTTAAAACCAAAAATTCATAAAATCTTTTGTTTCGTTTTATATACGTAAGCCAAAATTTCTGCGATCGCCTTAAAATATTCTTCCGGCACCGCTTGGTTGATATCCACTTGATCATAGAGGGCACGGGCGAGCGGCCGGTTCTCTACAGTCATGACATCGTGTTCTTTCGCAATTGTTCTAATTTTCAAAGCCAAAATATCTGTTCCCTTTGCCACAACAAACGGCGCGTCCATCTTTTCTTCGTCATATTTCAAGGCAATTGCGTAGTGGGTCGGGTTTGTAATGATGACGTCCGCTTTTGGGACTTCCTGCATCATCCGTCTCATGGCCATTTCCCTTTGCCGCTGTTTAATTTTTGATTTTATGAGCGGGTCACCCTCTGATTTTTTATACTCATCTTTGATGTCTTGTTTAGACATCCGTAAGTTTTTTTCATAATCAAATTTCTGATACATGTAGTCAAGCCCGGCTAAGATCAGAAGAGCACCTGCTGCATATAGCCCCATAATCAAGGTCATATTTGCCACGAAATGAAGGGTTTCCTCTGCAGTGAGTAGAGGGAGCCGCAAGATTTCGTCAAAGTGCATCCATAGAGCGATAAATGTCGCAAAACCAACAAAACCAATTTTCAAAATGGATTTTAATAGCTCAACGAGTGCTCGAATACTGTATATTCGTTTAAACCCTTTGATTGGATCGAGTTTTTCTAATTTCGGTTTGATTACTTCTGTCGAAAAGAGAAAGCCAACCTGCAAATAGTTACTAATGATCCCTGCAAGCATCCCAACACCAAGAATTGGCATGAGGAGGAGACCTGTCTCTTGAAGCAATTCCAAGAATAACTGGTGAATATTAGATGTGCTAACCTTCATTAGCATCGTTGTTGAATAAAAACGTTCAATGAGCGCAATAATACGCTCTTTCATAAAAGGCCCAATAAAAAAGAATGATAAAAAGATTAGTAGAAATGAGATGGCTGTATTGACGTCGGTACTTTTGGCAACCTGCCCTTTTTTACGTGAATCCCGTCTTTTTTTCGGTGTTGCTTTTTCTGTTTTTTCACCTGCGAAAAATTGCAAGTCGAGTCTAAGTCTTGTCGTCATGACGAACCACCGACCAATGCTAAGAAATTCCTCATGGTGAGCACAATCGTTTCAAATGTATTTTGTACGACCCCGAAGATGACACCCATACAAATGATGATCATAATAAAACTCACGCCCATTTTAATGGGAAGTCCAACGACAAATACGTTCATTTGTGGAACTGTACGTGCCACAATTCCTAATGCCAAATCGACTAAAAACAAACTAGCCACAACAGGTGCTGAGATTTGAAAGGCTATGATGAACATTTGGTTGAAGCTCTTTGCAATAAAGTAAGCAAAGGATTCACTACCGAAGTTCAGCGCATACTGATCAACTTGAATATATTGAAAACTGTAATAGATTCCATCAAGCAGCAAATGATGTGCATTTGTTGCCAGCATCAGTAGCAAGGTCACCGTATAAAAAAACTGCCCCATCAGCGGCGTTTGCGCCCCTGTTTGTGGATCAATAATATTGGCGATTGCAAAACCCATTTGAAAATCGATGAATGAGCCGGCAATTTGAACTGCGGACACCATGATATATGCAATCAGTCCAAGAAGAAGTCCGACCATTGCTTCTTTCACGGCAAGCATCATGTAAAGACCGTCGATATCGAGTGCTGGCGGTTCTTTAATGGTGCTAAAACTAATGACAGCCAAAAACAGCGAAAAACCAACTCTGTGAACTGCTGGTATCGTTCGATGCGCTAATAGCGGCACTGTCACGAAAAAAGCGGTGATCCGAATGAAAACGAGAAGAAAGGCAGGAAATAATTCTATGATTGACATCTCTGATTAACCTGCAAATCGATCTAAATTCGAGAACAGCTCTGTTGTAAATGACACAATTGTTGAAAGCATCCACGGACCAAACACAACAAGTCCAATGAGCACCGCAACAATTTTTGGAATGAACGCAAGCGTCTGTTCTTGGATTTGGGTTGTCGCCTGAAACACACTGACAATTAGTCCCACGATTAGTGCGAGCGCTAGAAGCGGCCCGCTGACAAGTAATACAACATACACTGATCTTTCAGCCATCGTAATGACAAATTCTGAACTCATGTTTTAAGCACCTACTCTAAAAGCTTTGCAGCAAAGATTTAACAATCAAATACCATCCATCAACTAATACAAATAACAATATTTTGAAAGGGAGCGATATCATAACTGGCGGAAGCATCATCATCCCCATCGACATCAGGACACTTGCGACCACCATGTCAATAATTAAAAATGGAATAAAAATCATAAAACCAATTTGAAATGCCGTCTTTAATTCTGAAATTGCAAATGCTGGTACCATCGCCGTTAAGGGAATATCTTTAATCGATTCAGGGGTATCCATTTTTGCGTAACTAAGAAATAAAGCCAAATCTTTCTGTCTCGTATGTTTACTCATAAACTCTTTAATTGGCACTTCGGCTTTTTCATAGGCCTGATTTAACGTAATATCATCATTTAACAGCGGCGTGAGTGCCTCTTTATTAATCTCTGAGAACGTGGGTGCCATAATAAAAAATGTGAGAAACAAAGCAAGTCCTACAAGCACTTGGTTTGGCGGCATTGAGTTGGTTGCAAGTGATGTTCTGACGAACGAAAGAACAATCACAATCCGTGTAAAACAGGTCATTAAAATAAGAATGCCTGGTGCAACTGAAAATACAGTTAACAATAAAAGAAGACGGACAGATGTGCTAATATTTCCTGCGCCACTGGAATTAAATAAATCGATAAACTCATTCATTTTGTTTCGGGCCTTTCTTTCTGACTTCTGATTGGGTCTTTTTCAATTCGGCTAGCTGCGCCTTTAAATTGGCTGAAAAAGAAGAAGTGGTCGGCTGATCGTGTTTCTTCACTTGCGATGTTAATTTTTGCATCATTTTCGGTAAGTCAGTCTTACTTTCCATCGCTTCTTCGTATTGTTTCACAATCGCTTCGCATTCTTGTTCATCATCGATTTCTTTTAGCAGCTGGATTGAGTCTGCTACGCCGACAACTAATACTCGTTTGCCCACTTTGATCAGCTGAACTGAACGATTTTGACCAACCGTCGTTCCGCCAATATTTTCAACATAGCGAAATGGCTTGAGTAAGCGGTTTTGCTTTCCAACAAATCTCACCAATCCGTAAATGAGCAGGATGACAAAAAGTAAGGCACCAATCATTTTGACAAAATCCATAATGGAGACAGAAGAAGAGGGAACTTCTTCTGCCGGATTCGTTTGATTGTCAGTGGTTTTCTTTTCTGTATCCTTTTTGCTTTCTTTCTCATCTTTGAGCCAGTCATTCACTGTGCCATTTTCAGGATCTTTTGTTTCAGCAAACAGTGAGGCGGGCTGCGCTGTCAAGAAAAGCATAAAACTGATCATTGCTATACATATCAAACGTTTTTTCAACAAGTCTTACACCCTTTTTTAGCCTAACGTTTTATTAATTGCTTCAAGTACACGGTCTGCCTGGAATGGCTTCACGATAAAGTCTTTTGCACCTGCTTGAATGGCATCAATAACCATTGATTGTTGTCCCATCGCTGAGCACATAATGATTTTTGCAGAAGCATCGATTTGTTTAATTTCTTTTAATGCTGTGATCCCGTCCATTTCTGGCATTGTGATATCCATTGTGACTAGATCAGGAGATGTTTCTTTATATTTTTCAACAGCTTGTGCGCCGTTTTCTGCTTCTCCTACTACATCAAATCCGTTTTTTACAAGAATATCCTTAATCATCATTCTCATGAATGCTGCATCATCTACGATTAATACCTTAGTAGCCATTTACTTATTCTCTCCCTATATGTTTGTTTATTTTAAATTAGAAAGTCTTTCAGACTGACTTAAAATGTCAGTCACACGCACACCAAAGTTCTCATCAATGACAACAACTTCTCCTTTGGCGACGATTCGTTTGTTGACCAGAATGTCGACTGGCTCACCTGCAAGTTTGTCCAGTTCAATGATACTTCCAGCGGAAAGTTCAAGTACTTCTTTCACACTGCGCTGCGTTCTTCCAAGCTCCACTGTAATGGAAAGTGGAATATCCATCAGCATATCAAGATTACCGAGCTGACTTGTTGTATGCTGAGGCTCACTAAATGCCTCAAATTCAACTGGCGCCACATTGACAGGTTCTGCCGGCTTTGGCTTCGCCTGTCTTTTCGGCGGTGCCGATTGCTGCATAGGAGCAGATTGTGCTTGCGGAGCAGCCTGCTGTGGTTCAGGTGCACTCTGAGGTGCTTCTTGAACCGGCTCTTCTTCCGCTGGGTCTGTTAATTCTGCAATCAAATCTTTCGCAAACGTAATAGGGTAAAGCTGCATAATATTTGAATCTATGAGTTCACCTATCGTTAATCTAAAGGACACTTTGACAAGCATCTCTTCAGCTGGAATGCGGTCTGTGCCTTCTCCTTCTTTCACATCAAGCAGCTCAACGCGAGGCGGAGAAATATCAATCTTTTTATTAAAGACTGTTGACATGGACGTCGCTGCTGAACCCATCATTTGGTTCATCGCTTCTTGTACTGCACTTAAGTGAATTTCACTTAACGACGGGTCAGCATTTGTTCCATCTCCGCCCATCATTAAATCCGCAATGACTGCCGCATCGGTTTGCTGGATGACAAGCAAGTTACTAGCGCTGAAGCCTTCCGTATAATTCACTTCAATTGCGACATACGGATGAGGAAATTCCTCATTCAGCTTGCTTTTTTGAATCACTGTGACAGTTGGAGTTGTAATCTCCACTTTTTGACTTAATAGGGTTGAAAGTGCTGTTGCAGAGCTTCCAAATGATATATTTCCGATTTCCCCAATGGCATCTTGTTCCATTGCAGAAAGGAGTGTATCAGGCTCTATATCGTCATTGCTGCCTCCTTTAAGGAGCGCATCGATTTCATCTTGTGATAATTTACTTCCGTTATTCTCCATCTTCTTCACCTCTTATGTCGTGATCTAGAATTTGAATCGCCTGTTTCCGATTCACGCGGCCGGCCTGTCCCAAGAATTTCGGTTTATTTCCGACCATAACAGTAAGAGGCGCATTTACTGGTTTGTCCAAGGCAATACAATCACCAATTTCCAAATTCAAAAACTCTTCCACCGTCATTTCCGATTGTCCAAGCTCTGCGACTACCGGTATTTTCGCCGTCATAATCCGTTTTTCAATGGCCTTTGTTTCTTCTTGTTTCGGTTCATTTCGTTCCGATTGCATCCAGTAGTGTACAGACAGCTTCGGAATAATAGGCTCTAATACTACGTGAGGAATACAGAGGTTAATAACCCCGCTTACCTCACCAATTTGTGTATTAAGAGAAATGACGACAACTGTTTCGTTTGGTGACACCATTTGAACAAACTGGGGATTTACCTCGAAATCTGCCATTTCTGGCTCGATGTCGGTTATGGACTGCCACGCTTCTCTGTAGTTTTCCAAAGCTCCCTCAAACATGTTTGAGATAATCTTTGTTTCGATTTCTGTCAGTGATTCTGTCTTATTATGACTAATGCCAATCCCACCCATCAGCCTATCCATCATGGCATAGCCAATCGTTGGGTTCACTTCAAGCATGATTCTTCCTTCAAGCGGGCTGACGTAAAATAAGTTTAATAATGTCATATTAGGAATCGAACGAATAAATTCTTCATATGGCACTTGGTCAACCGAGCTGACAGAAATTTGAATATATGATCTTAGCTGCGCTGAAAAGTGTGTGGTAAGCAGTCTAGCGAAGTTATCATGAATTCTTGTTAAACTTCGAATCTGGTCTTTTGAAAAGCGCAGTGCACGTTTAAAGTCATACACTTTCACTTTTTTCGTCGTTTCTTCTTTTTTCAGCTCTTCTGCATCCATTTCGCCTGTTGATATGGCGGATAATAATGCATCGATCTCATTCTGGGAAAGCACTTCTCCTGACATTTCTTCACCTCCATCGTGTCAATTAATCGCCTCTATTGCAGATTAAAGGAGGTTATATAAACTTCTTTCACCTTGCCATCTTGCAAATAGTTATTCACTTTGTTTTTGACCTGTGTTTTAAAATGTTCTCTGCCTTTTTTGCCATCAAGTTCATCTGCATTCGTGTCTGATAAAATGTCGATCACAGCATCCTTCACTTGGAAGCTTCTTTTTTCAAGCTCTTCTTTGGCTTTTTCTGAATCTGTTTCAATATTTAGTACAAGTTTGACCGCATTTCCTTCAGATTTTAAATTGGTCACAATCTCAGGAATTTCAACAGAAGCTTTTACGACTTCATCTGCTGTTGGCTCTTTTTCTGCTTTTGCTTCGTCTGACCCATTCACCAGAAAGACAATACCTGCTCCAATTCCGACGATAGCAATAATCATGATTAGCATTACTACGACTAATTTCTTCTTCATTCAAACTCCTCTATTCCTTGATTCAATGAAATGACTTGGATTTTTCTATAGAAAGAAATGATTTTCTCCTGAAGCTGCTCTTCATCTTCTTTCACAACGAATTTCTTTCCATTGGCGAGTGTAATGGTCGTGTCTGGAAAGCTTTCGATTTGCTCGATATGGAGAGCGTTGAGCATAAATCCTTTGCCATTTAATCTTGTCACTTCAATCATATTAAGCAGAGAAGCGATAAACCGCTCCTCCTACCTCCTATCGTTTCAGATTCACAAGTTCTTGCAGAATTTCATCAGATGTTGTGATCGTCTTTGCATTCGATTGGAATCCACGCTGTGCGATAATCATTTCTGTAAACTCATCTGTTAAATCAACGTTTGACATTTCAAGTTTACCTGTTTGGACGACGCCCGTTCCTTGTTCACCTGGTACGATTGGATTACTTGGAGCACCTGAGCTTAACGTTTGGCGGTAAAGGTTGTCACCAACTTTGTCTAGCCCTCCTGCGTTACGGAAAGATACGAGTGATATTTGACCAACGGTTCTTGATACATTGTTTTCAACAACCGAAATCGTTCCATCTGGACCAACACTTACACTTGAAACACCGTCTGGAATCGTTATCTTTTGTCCATTCATTCCAAGTAGATAATTTCCATCAGGGGTGACTAAGCTTCCCTCTGAATCAGTGTCGAAATTTCCTGTTCTTGTATAAAGAACTTCTCCTTGAACTTCAATACGGAAAAACCCATCTCCATTGATATAGAAGTCGTAAGGTTCATTTGTATTTTGAGAAGATCCCGCTGACATGATTTTATCGATTGAAGATAAAGATGACCCTAAACCAATTTGCTTTGAGTTGATTGAACCAGAGTTGTTCGTTGGCCCACCAGAACTTCCAATGGTTTGGCTGACCATATCTTTAAACGTGATACGGCTTTTTTTGTATCCGTGTGTGTTGACGTTGGCTACGTTGTTGGCTACAACATCTAATTTTGATTGGAAGTTTTTCATTCCACTAATTCCTGAGTAAAGTGAGCGTAACATTTATTTTCCTCCTCGATTTGCTTACGATTTTTCTCCAACAGTTGTAACGTCCCAAGGGCTGATTTTCGTTCCATCTTCTAAATATAGGAAGTATTCATTGTTTATGTTTTTCACAGACTTCACAGTGCCAGATATGTCTTTATCATCTTGTTTACCCGCTACTTCTTTACCAATCCAGCCTACATATGTCGTAAATGGATCTTGGTGTGCAACAAATGTAGACATGATCTGATTCATTTTGGTGATTGATTCATTCATATTCATTTGCTGTTCTAAAGAAGAAAATGTTGCAAGCTGTGTGACAAACTCACGGTCATCAATCGGGTTTGTCGGATCTTGGTTTTGAAGCTGCGTAAGCAAGATTTTCAAGAACTGATCTCGGCCAAGTGTATCTGTTTTCTTTGCTGCGTTTGAAGAAGTGTCCGCTTGTGCGGCTGTTCTATTCGTCGCATCAACAGTTGCCATTAGATCTCCTCCTCTTCTTCTTCTTCTGATCCAACAAGCGCATCTAGTACATCTTGGAATTCAGCTTCCTGTTCATCAGGCTGCTGGAAACTTTGTCCTTTTGATGGCTGCTGCTTGCCTTCCTCATTAAATTGTCCAAAAGACGGCTGCTCATTTGACTGAAGCGGTATATGGAAACGGTCAACTTGAACCGACATATTCGGTAGCGCCTGCTTGAGTTGCGGCAGATGATGCTCGAGCAGCTCTTTAGCTGCTTGCGTTGAAGCTGTAATTTTACTCGCATACATCCCGTTTTGTTTCGTTAGCTGGATGGTAATAAACCCGAGATTTTCTGGATTTAATCGTACGGTAAACCGTCCGCTTGAATTGCCAAATGGTGTGAACTTCATTTGTTTCCACGTATTTAAAATCTGCTGATCAACCGTGCCTGGCTTTTCGTCAGTTGTTTGCGTCTGCTGCATAGGAGCAGCTGATTGCAGTTGGAAAAACTGTTTATGCCCTGGAAGCAGCGTATGGGTGATTGTTTTTTCAGAAGCAGGTGCCGCAGTGCCTTGACCTTTGATGACTTCTTTCTTCATAAGCCATTCAAGTGAGGCAGCACCTTTTGCTGGAGATGAGAAGGAAGATTCTTGCCTTGGAGCAACCATTTCTTTTAACTCTCCTAAGGAAATTTTCCATTCTTTATCTGACCCTTTCGCATTCGCCATCATATGATCGATTAACTGATTAAAGTGTTTCAGCTCGCTTTGCGACATATTATTCAGCTTAGGTGCCGATCCTTGCGAGAAGAACTGCTCTTTTACTTGTTGAATGAGCTTTTCATCTGCTCCGTTTTTCGTTAGAAACTTGATGAAATCTTCACCTTTTGCTTGAATATCCTGTACAAGTTTTGCATCAAAGCTCACCGGCTGCTGATTCAGTATTTGATATAAGAAAAAGTGGACTTGTATGAGCTGTTCACTATGTTCAGCAACTGGCTTCTCATCCTGATCGCCATAGATAACCGATTCCATCTTTTGAAATAGCTCTTCAAGTGACTTTAAGTCAGCCCCTTCAAGCTTTTGACCTTGCAGCGCCTGAAGTGCCGCAAGAAGATCTCCATCTATTCCTTCTTCAGGTGATTGCATCCATCTTTCAATGATTTGCATCGCATCATTCATGGATAGAGTGATTTCCGCTGGCTGAGAAATAGCTGGACCACTTTGAATACCTGCGCCATTTAACAATTGTTTAAACAGGCCGCGAGCAGATACTGCCCCCTCTCCCTTTAGTCCCGAGAGACTTTGGGAAGATTGCTGTAAGGCTCCAATGTCCAATAGCTTCACTTATTGTCCACCCCCATTTTCACTTTCTTCTTTTTTGGCAAGCTCCTTCGTGAACGTTGCTGCCTTCTGAGGTGTCAGTTTTGCTAATATGTCCGTCAGCTTATTTTTACTCAGCTCTTCAAGGATCTTCAAAGCTTCTTTATCACTTAGCTCTGATAAAATTTTGGCAGATTTCCCTGCATCCATGCTTTCATAAATGCTGGCGACCTTTCCTTTTGATTGCTGATTAGAAGATGCTGACGAATCAGAGGAAGATCCTGATGCGTTATTACTTGATGATGTACTGTTTGATGAACTGTCACTTGCTGACGTGTTCTCTTTATCAGATGTTTTTTCAAGTGAATTGATTTTTTGATTCAATCGTTTAATCTCTTCATCACTTGTCTTCAAGTCTTTTTGAGCAATTTCAAGTTCATTCTCTTGTTCTTTAATCGTCTTTTTCAACGCTTTCAACTCTGTATCACGTTGATCGTTATTTGAAGATGACGTTTTTGATGTGTCATCTGATCCAACCAAGCTGCTAATCCCCGGAATGTTTTGGAGCGGTTTCTTTAGATCATAACCCGCCATATAAAGGATTGTGCCCGTCACGATCACAAGCACAACCAATGGGATAATGACAATAAACAAGATCCATTGAAATTTACCGCCGCCACTTGATTCCTTTGTTTTTTCCTTCTTAGGCATTCATCTCGACTCCTAATGTCCTTGAAACATGAATTGGCTGATAGAGATATCATCCATTTCTTTCATTTCAATTGCCTTATGTTCAAGGGAGAACTTTTCAAATTGCTTTTCTTTCATTTTTTCAAACTTTTTAAACTCAATATTTTTTTCTGTTAAATCAGATTGTTTTTCATTCATTTGATGGCGTTTCATGATCACAAGCTGCTGATAATGATGAATGGTGTTATCTAAGTTCGTCACAAATTGCTGGTAATGACGCATTTCTTGAACACTCATCCCACTTCTCAGCTTTTCTTCTTTGCTCTTTTCCATTAGCTCTTTTTTACTCATATTTTCATAGAGTTTTTCAGCGGCTTGCTCAAATGCCGAAACGGATTGTTGATACGCTGCGAGTGATTTGTCTTTTTCACTTTCTTTCAATTCTAAGAGCTTTTGAAATTTGTATTGATATCTCACTGTTTTTGTCAATCCTCTCTATTCATCAAACTGAGCAATATCCTCACGCTGTCTTCAATCGATACAGCCTCTTCAACGTCCTGCTTCAAAAATGAAATCAGTTGTGGGTAAGCTTGCATAGCCTCATCAATATCTTTAGAGGAGCCTTTTTTATATGCTCCAATGTTAATGAGGTCTTCAGCGTTTTGATATGTGGATAAAAGCTGGCGGAACCGGTTAGCCGCTTCCTTATGATCATGACTTGCGATATTACTCATGACACGACTGATACTTTTCAGAATATTGACAGCTGGAAACTGTCCTTTGTTGGCCAATGCACGATCAAGTACTATGTGGCCATCTAAAATCCCCCGCACTGTATCAGCGATCGGCTCATTCATATCGTCACCATCAACAAGCACTGTGTAAAACGCTGTGATGGAACCAAGTTGATTTGTACCAGTTCGTTCTAGCAATTTTGGCAGTATAGCGAACACTGAAGGCGTATATCCTTTTGTTGTTGGCGGTTCACCGGTTGCAAGTCCTATTTCCCGCTGTGCCATGGCGACCCTTGTGACAGAATCCATCATAAACATGACATTTTTTCCTCTGTCTCTGAAATATTCGGCAATAGCTGTTGCTGTATAGGCTGCTTTTAATCTTGTCAGTGCGGGCTGATCTGAAGTTGCGACAACAACAATCGAACGCTTCAGTCCTTCAGCTCCTAAATCTTTTTCGATAAACTCGCGAACTTCACGTCCACGCTCTCCAACAAGTGCAATGACATTGAGATCCGCTTCTGTCTGCTTGGCAATCATCCCCATCAAGGTACTTTTACCAACACCGCTTCCCGCGAATATGCCAATTCTTTGACCAGTGCCGACTGTGAGCAAGCTGTCGATCACTCTGACACCAACGCCCATTTTTTCACGAATAGGCGGTCTGTCCATCGGGTTTGGAGGAGATTGTTCTGTTGAGACAGGTGCAAGTCCTTTAGGAAGCATGCTGCCGTCCAGTGGATCACCGAAGGCATCAACAACCTGCCCGATTAAACCAGTTCCTACTTTGACCTTTAACGACTCACCTGTTGCTTCAACAAGACTGCCTGGTGAGATGTTAGAGGCTTCTACATAGGGCATGAGCAGAATGTTTTCATCTTTAAAACCAACGACTTCTGCTTTGATCGGATGATTCTTACTCCCTTTTTTGTGAATAAGACATACATCACCGATTGAGCTTTCTGGCCCCTTGGACTCGATCATCAGTCCAACAACTCGATTGACTTTACCAAAACGTTTATAAGGATCGGCGGTTTCAATCGTTTCTTTTAGCACATCTATGTTCATTTGTGATCACCTGAATCAATGACTTCTAATAACTTTTCTTTTAACTGATTCATTTGGGTATCAACACTCGCTTCCACTTTTCCAAAGCTTGTTTCGACGTAACAAGTACCTTTTGGTGCTTTTTCATCCGAGTAAATGGCAAGATGTGTATTCTTTTGAAGGATTCTATTTAATTCGTCTTTATATTCCATCACATGTTCGTAATGTGCAGGGTCGACATAGATGGAAATATCGTCATATTCTTTCACTTCTGAAATGACCTGCTTCACTAGCGTTAAAAATTGTTCTTTTGTATCCTCAGCTGCATTCCATACTCGTTTAGCGAGCTCAAAGGCAAGTTCGACAATTTCTTCAGCAGAGCTTTCAATTTTTGCTTCATAGTCCTGCTTTGCAAGGCTGACAATGTCATTCGCTTGATCAAGAATCGATTGATACTGTAAAGTCGCATCTGCTTCGCCCTTTTGAAAACCATCTTGATATCCTGTTTGTTTCGCTTCTTCAATGAGCTGTACTCTTTCTGCTTCAAAATCAGCTCGCCGCTGATTGATTTCAGCCATTGTTTGTTCCAGCTCACGATTTGCTTGTTCTAAAATACGGCTTGCTTCATCTTGTGCATCACTTAATACAAGTTGAGATGCTTCTGTTTCGTTGACAAGCTCTTCTTCGTGATGTTCTCTTTTGAATTCCACTTGCTGCAAGGGAATGGTTTGACGGCCTTGTTCAGGAATAACAGATGTTTCATGTTTGATAATCCTAGACAATGATATCGTCTCCTCCACCTCGAGCTATGACGATTTCTCCAGCCTCTTCAAGTCGTCTTACGATGCTGACAATACGAGTCTGTGCTTCCTCGACATCTCTAAGCCGGACAGGTCCCATAAACTCCATTTCTTCTTTGAACGTTTCGACCATACGCTGCGACATGTTGCGGAAGACAATTTCTTTGACTTCTTCGCTTGCCACTTTGAGTGCAAGTAGTAAATCGTCATTTTCAACATCTCGAATCACGCGCTGAATGGCTCTGCTATCAAGAGTGACAATGTCTTCAAAGACAAACATACGTTTCTTAATTTCATCAGCAAGCTCAGGATCTTGAATTTCCAGTGTATCTAAAATGGTTTTCTCCGTTGCACGGTCTACACCATTCAGGACTTCGACTACCGCTTCGACTCCGCCCGTTTGGGTATAATCTTGCGTAAAGGTTGAAGAGAGCTTTTGTTCAAGAATACGTTCCACCTCATTGATGATCTCTGGAGATGTGCGGTCCATTAAAGCAATTCTTCTTGCAACCTCGGTTTGTACTTCCTCGCCTAACTCAGATAAAATCTGTCCAGCCTGTACTGGATCTAGGTAGGAAAGAATGAGCGCAATGGTTTGTGGATGCTCATGCTGGATAAAGTTTAAAATTTGCTCTGGGTCAGCCTTTCTAGCAAAATCAAATGGTTTCACTTGAAGTGAGGATGTTAAGCGATTTAAGATGCTGTCCGCTTTGTCCTCACCAAGCGCTTTTTCAAGCACTTGTCTTGCGTACATAAGGCCGCCTTGTGATATGTAGTCCTGCGCGATGGCAATGCTGTGAAATTCTTCGATGATCTCATCTTTTTTAGCAGTATCTACACTTCTTACATTTGAAATTTCTAATGTTAATTTTTCTATTTCGTCTTCAGACAGATGTTTGTATACAGATGCTGACACGTCTAGCCCTAAGGAAATCATTAGGATTGCTGCTTTTTGTCTGCCTGTTAGTCGATTTGGATCTTTTCTCGACATGTGTATTCCTCCTAATCCTCGGACAGCCAGCTGCGTAGCAATTTAGCAAAGTCTTCTGGTTTATCTTTTGCCATTTTTTCAAGCTGATTTTTTCTCACCATTTCTTCTGTTTCTGGCTCAGTATCGATATCAGGAACATGGATTGGTGTACGTTCATCAAACTCAAACTCTTCTTCCTCTTCTTTTCTTCGCTTACGTACGAGAAGAATGATGAGAGCGATAATGGCGAGTAGTAGCACACCGCCAACAATATAAACCCAAATCGGAATATTGTTTGAAGGGTTTTCTGCTGCCGTTTGCTGTTTACCGTCTAATTTTGATACAGATAAAACGATTTTGTTATCTAAGTCAGCTTGAGTGAGTGCTTGACCGTTTGTGTATTCTTTATCAATCGATGTACTGATGATGGTTGAAAGAATTTTTTTGATATCATCCTGCCTTTCAGCAGTTAATGAGTTCGGATCGTTTGCAGTAGGCGGTTCAACTAGTGCCTGAATGCCAACGTCTCTGATTTTATAAGGACTTTCTTTGATATCTTTATGAATGCGGTTGACTTCATAATTGATACGATCTTCGCTCTTTTCGTAATCTCCGCTTCCATTCGTTCCATCGGCACCTTGATAATTTGTGACATCATCGTCACCTGTTCCAGCGGTGCCTCCAGCTGCTGCGCCATTACCTGAATAAGTTTCAGCAATCTTTTCAGCGCTGACAGCAATTCCTTGCATGTTTTCTTGATCAACTGGTTCGACAAGATCTTCTTTTCTTTTTTCTTCAGTAAAATCAATGTCTGTAGTGACCGATACGGCAACTTTCTCTTGACCCATCATCGTTCCAAGCAGCTGTTGAATTTTTCGTTGAAGATTCTTTTCAATCTCCTCTTTTTTCTGCTGCTGTGCATCCATTCCACTTGCATAGGAATCTGAGCTGCTGTTTAAGTCATAGTAGTTGGAATCTTGGTCCATAATGACAATGTTTTCTGTTTTTAAATTCGGTACACTTTTTGAAATAAGATGATAAAGGCCTTTTACTTGTTGCTGAGTAAGCGTGTAGCCTGGTTGAACTTGCAGCACAATTGATGCTGATGCATTACTTTGCTCTTCTCCAACAAAAACGGAATCTTTTGGCAGGTTAATCATAACCTTTGAATCTTTAATCCCATCAATCGTGTTGATCAGATTGGATAGTTCTGTCTGAGTTGCGTCTACTTTCAGAACATCAAATTCATTATCTGTTAAACCGAAGCCGGAATTGTTCGCAAAGAAGGAGTAGTCAATATTCCCCGTTTTAGGAAGTCCTTCTGATGCGAGTGTGACTTTTAAAGTGTCTGCTTGCTTTTCTGGAACTAAAATCGTCGTTCCGTTATTTGCAAGTTCCGATTTAACGTTTTTGCCATCCAGTTCCTGTTTGATTTGTCCTGCTTCTGCCTCAGACAAATCTCTAAACAACGGAACCATTTTTTCAGAAGAAGCAAAGATGCTAACAACCGTAATAATGATTGCTAGGGCAGCTACGCCGCCAATCATGAGTATTTTTTGTAATTTTGATCGATTTCGCCAAAACTCAACTGTTTTTGTTCTTAATTGCATTAAAGTACGATTCATCTTAACCCCCGGTCATTCCATTCAGTCTATTTTTTGTCCACCAGCACCTCCTACATCTGCATTCTCATAATCTCTTGGTACGCTTCGACTGCTTTATTCCGAAACTCGGTTGCAGCTGTGAGTGTCACACTCGCTTTTTGTGAAGCAATCATGACTTCATCGAGATTGACATCTTTCCCTTGTGCGAGAGCATTCGTATACTGGTCTGATTTCAGCTGTGATTGATTTAATGCCTCAATGGAATTCTTCAGCACATCAGAGAAATTCGTTTGACTTTTAGGTGCAGCCGCCTGCACAGACGACGCATTCGTCAATTCACTTGCTTGCTGAGCGGTTTGAAGCTGGAAAGGAGATATTGCGTTAACCAATTCTTTTCACCTTACTTTCCTATTTCTAAAGCTTTCATCAGCATGCTTTTATTCGCATTCAGCGCAGTCACGTTTGCTTCATATGACCTTGAGCTGCTGATGAGATCAACCATTTCCTTTAATGGATCAACGTTTGGTGTTTGAACATATCCATTTTCATTGGCATCGGGATTTGTAGGATCATATTGAAGGTTGAATGGAGTTTCGTCTTCAGTAATTTTTGTTACTTTGACGCCGTTTCCTAATTTGCCGCTCGAATTCATGCTTGAGTTCAATATAGATGAAAATGATTCACCTGACGGCTGTAATGTGACGAGCTTGCGTCTATAAGGCTCCCACTTGCCATCAACCTGTTTAGCTCTTGTTGTATCCATATTCGCAAGGTTCGAGGATACAACGTCCATTCTGAGCCTCTGTGCTGTTAATGCTGAGGCCGAAGCGTTAACGCCTGAAAAAATTGACATCACTTACCTCCTGTCAAAACTGTTTTAAGAGAATTGAACTTTCCGCTCATTCTTTCAACCAACGCATTATACTGAATTTGGTTTTTAGCGAGTTCACTCATCTCTTGATCAATATCGACATTATTTCCGTTTTCTTGATAAGAAGTACGGTTACTCGAAACAACTGAATAATTAGACCCTGTTTTAGAAAAATCAATGTGACCTTGGTATGTTTTTTTAGCATCTAATTTGATTGACGCATCATTTAGCATGTCGTGGAATGCAACTTTTTTAGACTTGTAGTTCGGTGTGTCTATATTCGCGATATTATTGCTTATGACTTTTTGCTTAACATTCGCTCTGCCCAAGGCATTCTCAAGGTTGCTTATCGTTCCAGAAAATATATCCAAAACCATATACCTCCAATCATATGTATTTCATTCCATTTAATCATGTCGAGATTTGTAAAACCATATGTTCATTGTAAGAAATAATAGGATTAAAGTCTATGATGTAATTGTAAAAAAAACTCGTAATATATATCTATTTTACGAATAGGTATAAAGACCTAGATTCAAAGCACTACAGAATTGTAAGGGGTTTCTTGGAAAAAAGAGTGTCATTTTTCGGACAAATCCTCTTTTTTTATACAAAAAAACCCTTTTCAGCGTTTATTTCGGCCGAAAAGGGTTTTTTGATTAGTGAGATTTTAAATTTTCAAGTTCAATTAAAAATTTGTTGTTTAATACTTTGATGTATGTTCCCTTCATTCCAAGAGAACGAGATTCAATAACGCCTGCACTTTCTAATTTACGAAGTGCGTTTACGATCACTGAACGAGTGATTCCTACACGGTCAGCAATCTTGCTTGCCACAAGCAGCCCTTCGTTTCCATCAAGTTCTTCAAAGATATGCTCAATCGCTTCAAGCTCACTATATGAAAGAGAGCTGATCGCCATTTGAACAACCGCTTTACTTCTTGCTTCTTCTTCAATTTCTTCCGCTTTCTCGCGAAGAATCTCCATTCCAACAACTGTTGCGCCGTATTCAGCAAGAATTAAATCATCATCTGTGAATGTATCTTGCAAACGAGAAAGGATTAACGTCCCTAAGCGGTCTCCGCCTCCGATGATTGGCACAATCGTTGTCAAACCTGATTGGAATAAATCACGGTTCTCAATCGGGAAAGCTGTGTACTCACTGTTGATGTCAAGGTTTGAAGATGTTTCAGGGACATTGAATAAGCTTTTTGTATATTCTTCAGGGAACTGACGATCTTCCAGCATTTTTTTCATACGTGCATTTTCAATCTGCTGGTTAATGGAGTAGCCAAGAAGCTTCCCTCTTCTGCTTAATACGAAAATGTTTGAATCAATGACATCTCTCAGTGTTTCTGCCATTTCTTTAAAATTAACCGGTTTCCCCGCTGCATCTTGCAGCATCGAGTTAATAATCCTTGTTTTTTGTAGTAACGCCATAATAATGATCCTCCTAGATTACTTTATTCATTTGTTAAAGTATAAATTGACTTAAGTCTTTGTTATTTGCAATCTTTCCTAGCTTCTCTTCTACATACTGAGGGGTAATAGTCACTGTTTCCATTGTAATATCAGGCGCCTCAAATGAGAGCTCTTCTAGCAGCTTCTCAAGTATGGTGTGAAGCCTTCTTGCACCGATGTTATCCGTCTCCTGATTGACGTGATAAGCCACTTCGGCAATCTTATGAATAGCATCGTCAGAAAATTCAAGAGATATACCTTCTGTTTCAAGTAAAGCCTTATATTGCTTTAATAACGCGTTATCTGGTTCCGTTAAGATTTTCACAAAGTCTTCTATACTTAATTTATCTAATTCTACACGGATTGGGAAGCGCCCTTGAAGCTCTGGAATCAAATCCGAGGGTTTCGCCATATGAAAAGCGCCTGCTGCTACAAATAGAACATGATCTGTTTTCACAGCCCCATACTTCGTCATCACAGTGGAACCTTCTACAATCGGTAAAATATCACGTTGAACCCCTTCACGAGAAACATCTGCAGACGATGCACCACCGCTTTTGGCAATTTTATCGATTTCATCGATAAAGATGATTCCTTGCTGCTCTGCTTTTTGCACGGCTTCCTGACCGACTTCATCCATATCAATCAGTTTTGAAGCTTCCTCAGCAGTTAACGCTTTTCTCGCTTCTCTGACGGTCAGCTTTCTGCGTTTTTTCTTTTTAGGCATGAGATTGCTAAGCGCATCCTGCATGTTCATACCCATTTGCTCCATACCCGAGCCTTGAAGCATATCAAACATGGAAGGCTGCTGCTCTTCAACTTCAATCGTGACGTAATGGTCTTCAAGTTCACCCATCGCCAGCTGGTGCGCAATGCGTTTTCTCGTCGACTCAAGCTCTACTTCTTCACTTGAGTGATCTCGATCACTTTCATCAGCATCAGAACCACCAAACAGCATCTCAAAAGGATTTTTCACAGACTGACTTTTTTTCTTTCCAGGAACAAGTAGATGAACAAGCCGTTTGTTTGCTTGTTTTTCCGCTTCTTCTTGAACATCCTTCATTTTTTCTTCTTTGACTAGTCTGATTGCTGTTTCCACTAAATCTCTGACCATTGATTCTACGTCACGTCCGACATATCCAACTTCAGTAAACTTCGTCGCTTCCACTTTAATGAAAGGTGCACCAGAAATCCTTGCAATTCTGCGGGCAATTTCTGTTTTCCCCACACCTGTCGGACCAATCATTAAGATGTTTTTAGGAACGACTTCATCCTTTAGCTTATCATGTAAAAGACTTCTTCTGTAACGGTTTCTTAAAGCCACCGCCACTGCTTTTTTCGCATCAAGCTGACCAATAATGTACTGATCGAGCTTTTCAACTATCTCTCTTGGGGTGAACGGCTTTTTCTCCATACGTCTCATGTCCTTTCTATTCAAGCTCTTCTAAAGTGATTTGATCGTTCGTGTAGACACAGATTTCTCCGGCCGTTTCAAGAGCCGCCTTTGCAATCTCTCGAGCTGAGAGATGGTCACCTGCATGTTTTTTGAGTGCTCTCCCGGCGCTAAGCGCGTAGTTGCCGCCTGACCCGATAGCCAAAATGCCATCGTCTGGCTCGATGACCTCTCCTGTTCCAGATACGAGCAGGATGCTTTCTTTATTCATGACGATAAGCATGGCCTCAAGCTGTCTGAGCATCTTGTCACTTCGCCATTCTTTCGCCAGTTCTACAGCTGCTCGTTTTAGGTTACCACCGTATTCTTCAAGCTTCGTTTCAAACTTCTCAAAGAGTGTAAATGCATCTGCAACTGAACCAGCAAAACCTGCGAGTACTTTGCCTCCGAAAAGACGGCGCACTTTTTTTGCTGTGTGTTTCATGACGACAGCCTGCCCAAAAGTGACTTGACCGTCTCCAGCCATCGCACTTTTTCCTTTATGTTGAACGGCAAAGATTGTGGTTGCATGAAATGATGACATGAAAAAACCTCCTTTTAGGATCGTTTAAAAGCCCTTGGGTGATGAGACATGTACGTTTTTCTTAAAGAATCTTTTGATACATGCGTGTACACCTGTGTTGATGATAAATTTGAGTGACCGAGAAGTTCTTGAACACTTCTTAAATCCGCTCCCTCGTTTAAAAGATGCGTAGCAAAGGTGTGCCTTAACATGTGTGGATGGATATGTAATGTGCCAGACGCCTTTTTCATTAATTCAGTTAGAATGAATCGAACGCCTCTATCTGTAAGAGGAGCTCCGCGCTGATTCAAAAACACATGTGAATCAGCACGATCCTTTCCCTTCACTTTCAGCTTCTGCCTTCCATCCTCTAAATATGTGGAGAGCGCTTCATGTGCATAAGATCCGAAAGGTACATACCGCTGTTTGCTGCCTTTCCCATGTACAAGCACTGTATCCATCGATAAATCAAGATCAGATTCTTTTAATGAACATAACTCACTGACCCTCATACCTGTTGCATAAAGTAGTTCTAAAATGGCTTGATTTCTTTGACCAAGCGGTGTATTTACATCAGAAACTGTAAATAGCTCTTTTAGTTCCTCTTCATACAAAAATGAAGGAATTCGCTTATCCTGCTTTGGTAAGCTAACGAGTAAAAAAGGATTTTCTTTCACAAGCTGTTCTCTTAATAAAAATTTATAAAAGCTGCGAAGTGCAGAGACTTTCTTACTAATCGTTCTTCTTGTAAGGCCTTTTTCATAAGCTTCTGTTAAATAAATTCTCGTATCTTGATAGGATACCTCTTCAAAACCGTCTATTCCTTGAATGTTCATAAATCTGACAAACTCTTCAATCGCCTCAGTATAACCTGAGATCGTTAAAGCTGAATAGTTCTTTTCAATCTGCAAATATTCAATGAATAAGTGGACAAGACGCTGTTTATCTGTCATTTTTACACCTCTTTAAGGCTTTTAAATGGTATCACATATCTTGCTTTCCGTGCAATGTTTTACTACAGAGATTTCGAAATAGTTTGAATAGTTTCGATTGCGCGTTTAGCGTACTCTGCATAGCGCTCTTGTTTGTTTTTAATTCGAACGCCAAGATCTTTCAGCAATCCAAAGTTTGCATTCATCGGCTGGAAGCTTTTCTTGTTTGTTGATGTGATGTAGTAAGCCATACTGCCAATCGCTGTTTCTTCTGGAAGTGTCACAAGCTCTTCTCCTTTAACAAAACGAGCTGCATTGATTCCAGCCACTAGTCCTGAAGCCGCGGACTCAACATATCCTTCAACACCAGTCATTTGTCCGGCAAAGAATAAGTCATCTCTATTTTTAAATTGATACGTCGGTTTTAGAAGGCTTGGCGAGTTAATAAATGTATTACGGTGCATCACACCATAGCGAACAATCTCTGCCTCTTCAAGACCTGGAATCAAACGGAATACTTCCTTTTGATCGCCCCACTTTAGATGTGTTTGGAAACCAACAATATTATATAAAGTACCTGCTGCATCATCCTGTCTTAATTGAACAACAGCGTAAGGTCTTTTTCCTGTTTTTGGATCTTCAAGTCCAACTGGTTTCATCGGGCCAAAGAGCATGGTTTTTTTTCCTCTTTTGGCCATGACTTCAATGGGCATACAGCCTTCGAAGAAGATTTCTTTTTCGAACTCTTTTAACGGCACAGTTTCAGCAGAAATGAGCGCCTCATAAAAACGATCGAATTCTTCTTCTGTCATCGGACAGTTTAAATAAGCCGCTTCCCCTTTATCATAACGTGATTTCAAGTACACTTTATCCATATCGATGCTGTCTTTCTCGAGGATAGGCGCTGCTGCATCGTAGAAATATAAATACTCTTCACCTGTTAAAGATTTTAATTCTTTTGAAAGTGCTTCTGATGTAAGAGGACCCGTTGCGATAATCGTCGGACCTTCTGGAATGCTTTGCACTTCTTCTTGAAAGACCGTCACATTCGGGTGATTTTTCACGCGGTCTGTGACGTTAGCTGCAAATTCATGACGATCTACTGCAAGCGCTCCACCAGCAGGAACCGAGCTTTCATCTGCTGCTGCGATGATTGCTGAATCTAAATGACGCATTTCTTCCTTTAAAACACCGACTGCGTTCGTTAAAGCATTCGCACGCAATGAGTTACTGCATACGAGCTCCGCAAATTTATCTGTGTGGTGAGCTGGTGTTTGTTTGACAGGTCTCATTTCATACAGATGGACTTTAATTCCGCGCTTGGCAATTTGCCATGCCGCTTCACTTCCTGCTAAACCTGCTCCGATCACATTTACAAATTGACTCATTGTACAACTCTCCTATTTCGTAAGTTCTATTTGATGACATAAAAAAGCAGGTGAACAAGGCTGCTCACCGCTATTTTTGTTGTTCCTCTTTATAATCACAGTTCACACATTGAACTTGAATGCCTTTTTTCAGCTTTTTCTCTACAAGCATATTTTCGCATTTTGGACACTTTCTTTCAATTGGTTTGTCCCAAGAAACGAATTCACACTCTGGAAAACGATCGCAACCGTAAAAAATGCGGCGCTTCTTAGATTTCCGTTCAACGATATTTCCTTCGTGACAAGTCGGGCATTTGACACCAATATCTTTGACAATTGGTTTTGTGTTACGGCAGTCAGGGAAATTAGAGCATGCCATGAACTTACCGTATCTCCCCATTTTGTACACCATTGGATGACCACACTCTTCGCAATCAACTCCGGCGTATTCAGGCTCAATCTCAACTTCCTGCATCTCTGCTTCTGCTTTTTCTACCCGTTTTGCAAAATCTTGATAGAAACTGTCGATAATGCGTACCCATTCAATCGTACCTTCTTCAACGCTATCAAGTTCTTTTTCCATTTTCGCAGTAAATTCTACGTTAATGATTTCAGGGAAGAATTCAATAATTAAGTTGAGCACAATCTCTCCAAGCTCTGTTGGAATAAACCGTTTGTTATCAAGTGCCACGTAGCCGCGCTTTTGAATGGTATCTAATGTTGGTGCATACGTCGATGGGCGGCCGATACCTAGCTCTTCAAGGGTTTTGACAAGTCTTGCCTCAGTGTAACGTGGAGGCGGCTGCGTGAAGTGCTGCTCTGGTTCAATATCTTTTGAAAGAACGGTATCCCCCTCTTTCAGATCAGGAAGCATTTTGTCCTTTTCTTCTAACTGGTCGTCCTTCCCTTCAACATATACTTTCATAAATCCAGGGAATTTCACCTTACTTCCATTTGCACGGAAAGTAAGCCCGTTATTTTCAAGATCCACACTCATTGTATCAAGAACAGCTGGTGCCATTTGGCTTGCCACAAAACGTTCCCAAATCAATTTATAAAGACGAAGCTGATCTCTACTTAGCACGTGTTTGACATCTGCTGGTTTTCTTAGCGTAGAAGTCGGACGGATGGCTTCGTGAGCATCCTGTGCATTTTCGTTCTTTTTGGCAGTACGTTTTGTTGTATTCAAGAAATTCTTGCCGTACGTTTGATCAATGAAAGCAGATACTTCTTCAATTGCCGTATTGGAAATACGTGTTGAGTCCGTTCTCATATATGTAATGAGACCTACTGTACCTTCTTTACCAAGATCAATTCCTTCATATAATTGCTGTGCAATCATCATCGTTTTCTTCGCACGGAAGTTTAGTTTTCTCGCTGCCTCTTGTTGTAAGGTAGATGTTGTAAACGGAACAGCTGGGTTGCGTTTACGTTCTTTTTTCGTCACTTTTTCAACAGAAAACTTGCTTCCTTTTAATTTCGCAAGGATTTCTTTTACATCTTCTTTTGTTTTTAGCGGATGTTTTTTGCCATTTACGCCAAAGAAACTCGCTTCAAAACTTTCTTTCCCTTTTAGGAAGGTGCCATCAATTGTCCAGTATTCTTCTGGTTTGAATTCATTAATTTCATTCTCGCGGTCAATAATCAGGCGGAGTGCAACTGATTGAACACGACCGGCGCTTAAACCCTTTTTGACTTTCTTCCATAAAATCGGGCTGATTTTATATCCAACGAGACGATCTAAAATCCGTCTTGCCTGCTGCGCATCAACCAAGTCCATATCGATCATACGTGGATGTTTAAAGGAATCTTTAATTGCATCTTTTGTAATCTCGTTAAAGACAACGCGGCAATCTGAAGAGAGGTCAAGGTCAAGGCTGTGGGCTAAATGCCAAGCAATCGCTTCTCCCTCTCTGTCGGGGTCAGCTGCGAGATATACTTTTTTTGCTTTCTTCGCTGCTGTTTTTAATTCTTTTAAGACTGGACCTTTTCCTCGAATCGTAATATATCTCGGTTCGAAGTCATGCTCAGTGTCAACACCAAGCTGACTTTTCGGTAAATCCCTTACATGCCCCATTGAAGCCTTTACTTTATACTTTTTTCCTAAATAACGCTCAATCGTTTTCGCCTTTGCTGGCGACTCAACGATGACTAAATAATCAGCCATACTCAAAATCCCCCTTAAGAGGTGTTCTCTCTTTATCCATTTCACAAATTTATATTTATGTTAATTGCACCTATCTAACAGGCAATCGTTAAAAATTCTTTATGATGAACATCATTATAAACACGAAAAACAAAGTGTAAACTTAAATCCTCACTATTATTAAATATTCCGATGTCTTTTGTCAAACGATATTTTTATGTGAGTTCAGTATATTGAACACCGCTCAAGGAGAATTCCTCTAAAATATCCTTCGTTGAATGAACAAGCTTGGCACCTTGCTGAATCAATCTAGCTGGACCTATAGAATTAGAATCAAAGATCGATCCTGCAACAGCAAACACTTCTTTTCCTTGCTCTAATGCCTGGTAGGCTGTAATAAGCGAACCGCTCTTTTCTTTGCACTGGACCACGATGGTTCCTCTTGTCAGGGCACTAATTAATCGGTTTCTCATTGGAAAATGCCATTTTTCTGGTTTGATATAAGGCGGGTGCTCTGACAACAGTAAATGATGTTCTCCCATATATTGAGCCATTTGCACATGTTCTTTTGGATATACATGTTGAAAGCCGCCAGCTACAACACCAATCGTTTTTCCTTTTTTTCTTATGCACTCTTTGTGTGCAAGTCCATCAATTCCTTTTGCTAAACCGCTCACAATCATCCAATCTTCCTCTACAAGTTCTCCAACAATTTTCTTCACGCACGCTTCTCCATAAGAGGATGGCACTCGTGTACCTACTACACCTAAACTTTTTTCTTCATTTAAATAGGTAACGTTTCCTTTTAGGAATAATACTGGGGGAGGATCATAAATGTGTTTTAGTGAGCTGGGATATAAAGGTGATGTGATGGGAATCATGTGAATATTTTGCTTTAAATAGGCTTGAACGATGTGTTGAAAAATGGGGAATTCATTTTCTTCAGCTTGTTGTAAGCGGGTAAAGTCGATCTTTTGTAATGATCGATCCTGTTTGAAATGATGTGTTTCTTCATTTATATATAGCTCAGGATCGACTTTCCACCATTTTGTTAACAAAGAGGGTGAGATGAGGCCTTTTAAGCGGTGAAAAATCATTCTTTCGGACACGTTGTACATACCATTCCTCCAGTTTAAGATAGAAAGAAGAAGACTTGTCAAAGAACAAGTCTTCTTGTGTCATTAATGCGTTTTACAAGCTTCGAAGAGATTCTTCTCTTTTAACACTTTAATTAAGGTTTCTCCCATGACAGATGGTGTCTCTGCCACTTCAATTCCACATTCACGCATTGTTTTTACTTTTTCATCAGCAGTTCCTTTACCACCAGAAATAATGGCACCAGCATGTCCCATACGTTTTCCTGGAGGCGCTGTTTTACCGCCAATAAAGCCAACAACCGGCTTGGTCATATTTGCTTTTACCCATTCAGCTGCTTCTTCTTCAGCAGTACCGCCGATTTCACCAATCATGATCACAGCATGCGTTTCAGGATCTTCATTGAAGGCTTTTAATACATCAATAAAGTTCGTACCATTGACAGGGTCGCCGCCAATTCCTACAGCTGTTGATTGACCAACACCAGCCTCTGAAAGCTGATGTACCGCTTCATATGTAAGCGTTCCAGAACGAGACACAACACCAACATGACCTTTTTTATGAATGTAGCCAGGCATGATGCCAATTTTACATTCTTCAGGTGTAATCACACCAGGACAGTTCGGTCCAACAAGTCTTGTCTTCTTACCTTCCATATAGCGTTTCACTTTAACCATATCCAGAACTGGAATGTGTTCTGTGATACAAATCACTAGATCCACTTCTGCATCAACAGCCTCTAAAATGGCGTCTGCTGCAAATGGTGCTGGTACATAGATAACAGAAGCATTTGCTCCAGTTGTCTGTACTGCTTCAGATACAGTATTAAATACAGGAACTCCCTCTACTTCAGTTCCACCTTTTCCAGGTGTGACACCGCCAACGATATTTGTTCCATACTCAATCATTTGTTTTGTATGGAATAATGCGGTTGAACCGGTAATCCCCTGAACAATTACTCTCGTATTTTTATTAATAAATACACTCATTTAGGTTCCCTGCCTTTCTGCTCTACTTGACTAAAGATACAATCTTTTCTGCCCCGTCAGCCATAGACTCAGCAGAAGTGATATTTAAGCCTGAATCACTCAGGATTTTCTTCCCTAATTCAACGTTTGTTCCTTCAAGACGTACAACGAGTGGTAATGTTAAGCCGACTTGTTTCGTCGCTTCAACAACACCTTCTGCAATGACATCACATTTCATGATGCCGCCAAAAATGTTCACGAAAATCCCTTTGACATTTTGATCAGATAAGATGATTTTAAATGCTTCCGTTACTTTTTCAGCAGTTGCACCGCCGCCAACATCAAGGAAGTTTGCAGGGTCCCCGCCGTAATGCTTGATGATATCCATTGTAGACATCGCAAGGCCTGCTCCATTCACCATACAGCCAATATTCCCATCTAGTGAAATGTAGCTTAGGTCATATTTAGATGCTTCAATCTCCTTTGGATCTTCTTCATCAAGGTCACGGTATTCTAATATATCTTTTTGTCTATATAAGGCATTGCTATCAAAGTTTAATTTTGCATCAAGTGCCATGACTTTTCCATCACCTGTTACAACAAGAGGATTTATCTCGGCAATTGAACAATCCTTTTCAATAAACGCATTGTAAAGGCTTGTCATAAACTTAACAGCTTGACCAACTAATTTTGTTGGAATATTAATTTTAAACGCAACTTCTCTCGCCTGATAGGCTTGGAGACCAATCGCTGGGTCGATGACCACTTTCACGATTTTTTCTGGCGTTTTTTCTGCTACTTCTTCAATTTCAGTACCGCCTTCTTCAGAAGCCATCAAAACAATTCTTGATGTCGCTCTATCCAAAACGAGTCCTACATAGTACTCTTTTTGAATATCGCAGCCTTCTTCAATAAGTAAGCGTTTTATTTCGCGCCCTTCAGGCCCTGTTTGATGTGTGACAAGTGTCTTGCCGAGCAATTCCTCTGCAAACCCTTTCACTTCATCTTTTGTTTTTGCAATTTTTACCCCACCTGCTTTACCACGGCCGCCTGCATGAATCTGTGCTTTTACGACATATACAGAGCTTCCAAGCTCTTCTGATGCTTTCACTGCTTCATCAGGTGTAAATGCTACTTTACCATTTGGAACTGAAACCCCATATTTTCTTAGGATTTCTTTTCCTTGGTACTCATGGATATTCATTTCCCATCCTCCCAACATATGTAGAAACAAAAATTATAAAATAGACTGCGCTTTCATTTTAAAGAATAAAAAAGAGAATGTCTAGGGTTCTATGTAAAATCGTAAAATCCTTCTAAACATTCAAACTTTTATTTTATTAAAAATATAAATTTTTCAGTCAAAACACTTATTTTACCTTATTTTTTCATTTTTTGATCCAATCGATAGATAAATGAAAATATTTCTGCTACAGTATCGTATAACGCTTCTGGGATTTCCTCATCGAGCGTTAAGTGGCGCATCAGTTCTACTAAATTACGGTCTTCTTGAATAGGGACTCCAGCTTTTTGAGCTTCTTCAATAATATGATCAGCCACATAGCCACTGCCTGTTGCAACGACTTTTGGCGCTTTTTGTTTTTCTTCATCATAGTGTAGAGCGATCGCTCTTCTAAGCGGTTTTGAATCTTTCATACTCGTAAGTCCAGCCCTTTCTCGCTGATTTTATGAAAGTGTTCATCTAGAAAGTCAGACGGATCAATTGGCTCTTCTCTCTTTTTCGCTGTAATCCCCGTCAAACTATACCCTAGGGCATTTAAATTCTCTCGAACAGCTGGAATCATTGGATTAATGGTCCCTTGCAGTTCGTGAGCCGTCTCGACTGTAATTGACATCACTTTTTGCTGAATCGTACAGTCTATTAACGTTTCTTCTAAGTTTTCCATGTTTAAATAAAACATTAAACGGCACTGAGAAATATCGATAGAGCCATCTTTTTTCTTATGCCCTTTTAGAATAAAGGTTAAATCTTGAACACTATGTTTTGAGAAAAGCGGGTAAGAAACCATCATTTGACTAACTGTTTGGTTTTCCTGATGCACTAGTAACTGCCCATTTAATCTATGGAATAATTGATCCACTTCTTTTTTTACGGGCTCGGGAACATCAGCTTGCCTTGCATCATTTAAAACCATCTTTAATTGGTGAAGCTCTTGGCTTTTGACATCTTGGCTGCCCTTTTCCAGTAATTTCAGCATCCCAATTTCATCTCGTACACCTATCGCTTTTTTCATCGTCATCAGTAAATTGAGTACATCGGTTTTATTGCCTAATGCTGGTTCAGTCTGCTGAATGACCTTTACCAATGCGTTCGCCTCTGTTTTTGAAAGAAACGGAAATTCCCTTTGAAGCACGGCTGCCTTTGCGTCAGCCTGTGGCCCTGCCTGCTGGACTGCTTGAACCAGTGATGTGAGTTGTTTTACATCAAGCTGCTGCTGTCCGTCTGTACCTTGCTTTGTGATGCTCGTCAGAATGCGTTCTATTTGCTGAAGCGGGAGCTGTTTTGGACTTAATAATTGCTGCACGCTGTTCTGATTCACTGTATCCGCCTGTCGCCCTTGTTGTATAGCGGTGGGCTGGCTCTGCTTTGTTTGCTGAGCCGGATTGACATGAGGCTGCACTTGCTGCAAGCTTTCTCCTTGCTTCGTTTGACCTTCTTTTGCTCCTAGAAGCACCGATAAGAGCTTTTCTGCATGAACGGTTGTCTCAGCATTTACAACCGTACGAACGGCCTGTGTAAGAGCCTGTGTGGCTTCTGATTGCTTCGGAAGCTGTGTTAATCGATCTAGCAGTGCTGTCACATCCTGATGAAGTGCAGAGGGGGATTTCATCGCTAATATTGATTGGAGCACTCCTTGTTGAATCGGCAAATCTTTCTTTAAAGCAAAAAGAAGTGCTTGCAGACCTTTTTTGATATCCGCACCTTGAAGTTGTTCAATCCATTTTACTGCCGTTTTTAACTCTGCTTCGTTGATGACCGGTTTTTCTTTTAAAAAAGCTGTAGCTGTTAACATTTGTTCAAGTCCATTTTTAAGCGACAGACCTTCTAGTAGTTTAGCTGCGGCATCCTTTAATGTTTTAGGATCTTGGTCAAATTGCTGAACAGGTCTTAATTTACTCAGACTGCCTCCACCTTCTTGTTCTAATTGGAACCAGTAGAAAGAATCGGCTTTGAGCTGAGCCGCTAGCTGCGCTTTGATTTTGGTCGAACCTATTTGAACAAGTGCTGTATCATCCCCGAGCATTTTCAGTACTTTGCCGAGAATGAGCCGGTGAATATTTTCCTTTCCTTCCGTGTTAAGCGGAACAGATTCTGCCGTATTCAGCCGACTATTCAGTGCAGTATGTATATCTTCAACTCTTGTCATCACAGGCAGCCTCCTTGTGTCAAAATATTTATGAAATAACAGATTTCACTGGTGCAAATGATAACCGGTGGATAGGTGTGGCGCCATGTGTTTGAATGGCAGCAAGGTGCTCTTTCGTTCCATACCCTTTATGTTTTTCAAATTGATACTCAGGGTACTGGCGTCCATACTCTTCCATCATTTGGTCCCTTGTCACTTTGGCAATACATGCACCAGCTGCGATGGATGCGCTTTTAGCATCTCCTTTGATGATATTCTCCTGTTGAGTAGGAAGCGGGAGCGTCATCGCATCTATGAGTAGATAATCAGGTGTGTGAGTGAGCTGCTTTACAGCCCTCACCATCGCCAGTCTTGATGCTTCGTATATATTGATTTCGTCAATCGTTGCCGCATCAACAATGCCGATGCCGATGTCGAGCGCTTCCTTTTGAATGAGCTCATAATAGGTCATTCTTTTTTTCTCAGATAGCTGTTTTGAATCATTTAAACCGAGTAGGACGGTATCTTCTTTTAATATCACAGCTGCCGCAACCACTGGGCCAGCGAGTGGTCCTCTTCCTGCTTCATCTATGCCTGCAATATAAGTGTATCCTTGCGCTTTTGCTTTGGTTTCAAATTGCAGCATTTGCTTCCATGCTGCATGTAGTTCTTGCTGCTTTTCTCTCTCTTTGTTCCATTTGTCCATCAGCTTCTGGACACTTTTTCTTGTATCGTCTTTCAATAGTTCACGAATGTATGACTCGTCGTCAGCATGTTGTTCTATTAATGCTTTTATTTGTTTGACCGTGTACATTGGCTTTTCCGCAGCCTCCTTCTTTATATCGGCAGTTTTTCGCAAAAAATAAAGACCCGCATGAGCTGCGTGTCTTTTAGCTTTCAGGCTTCTCAAAAGTGAGGGGACCAAATTTTTCCGTTCGAATATCCCGAATGATGATTTCGGTCGTTTTGTCGTAATTAATGAATCCTCCACTCATCAGACAGCCGCGTTTTGTGCCAATGGCATCAAACAGCTCAACTGTATCTTCAGGTATTTCTGCTAGATCATAGCGTTTTTTTAATCGCTCTGGATAGTGCTCTTCTAAAAAGCGTAGCGCATAAACGGCGACATCCTGCAAGTTGATGATTGAGTCTTTAATCGCTCCGGTGACGGCCAGCCTAAGACCTACTTGTTCATCTTCAAATTTCGGCCAGAGAATTCCGGGGGTATCGAGCAGTTCAAGTTCTTTTCCTACCTTCACCCATTGCTGTGACGTCGTAATACCAGGTCGATCTCCTGTTTTCGCAATATTTTTCTTTGCCAACCGATTGATCAGCGTTGATTTGCCGACATTGGGAATTCCGATAATCAAAGCTCGAATGGCACGCGGCTTAACACCTTTTGCTTTCATTCGATCGAACTTTTCTTTTAATATTTCTTTTGATGTCGTAATGATTTGATTTAACCCTTGTCCATCGACAGAATTAATGGCAAGCGACCGTACACCTTGCGCTTCAAAGTGTGCCTGCCACTCTTTTGTCATACGAGGATCTGCTTTATCTGCTTTGTTCAAAAGCATAATTTTCGGTTTGTTTTGGAGGATTTCTTCAATCATTGGGTTTCTAGAGGACATCGGAATCCTTGCATCGGTTAATTCAAATACGATGTCGATGAGCTTTAATTTTTCTGTGACTTCCCGTCTTGCTTTTGCCATATGGCCTGGAAACCATTGAATTGTCATATGTGCACCTTCTCTCTTCTAACGGTTGTCTCTATACATTGTACAAAAAAAGAGCCTGTTACAGGTAACAAGCTCTTTCCTTTGATATCATTATCGTCTGATTTCTTTGATACGAGCCGCTTTACCGCGAAGTTCACGTAGGTAGTAAAGTTTCGCACGACGTACCTTACCGTGACGTACAACTTCGATCTTAGCGATTTTTGGTGTGTGTACAGGGAATGTACGCTCAACGCCTACACCGTAAGAGATCTTACGAACTGTGAAAGTTTCGCTGATTCCACCACCACGACGCTTAATTACAACACCTTCAAAGATCTGGATACGCTCACGAGTACCCTCGACAACTTTCACGTGTACACGTAAAGTGTCACCAGGACGGAACGCAGGAAGATCAGTGCGTAATTGTTCTTTTGTGATTTCTTCAATCAATTGTTGCATCGTTTTCAACTCCTTCCAACAGATGCTCATGTCCTCTTTCTTCATTGCAGCGGAACATCGTTTTCAAACTTGAATCGGCAAGCCGTCCAAGTCACAAGTAGTATCATACCACACCTGTATACCTTGTGCAATACAATCTAGTCATTATGAAGCTGCCAAAGCCATCTTTTTTCTTCATCCGTTAATGTTTTGCAAGAATCGATCAAATCTGGCCGTCTTGTATAGGTTCGCTTCAACGATTCTTTACGCCGCCACTCTTCAATTTTGGCATGATTTCCAGAGAGAAGCACATCTGGTACTTTCAATCCTTTATAATCAGCTGGTCTTGTATAGTGCGGATGCTCAAGCAGACCTGTACTAAATGAATCTTCGATATGAGACGCTTCTTTTCCAAGCACATGAGGCAAAAGCCTGACCACACTGTCTGCAATCATCATCGCCGGCAGCTCTCCGCCTGTGAGAACGAAATCTCCGATTGAGATTTCATCTGTGACAAGATGCTCCCTGATGCGCTCATCGTAGCCTTCATAGTGGCCGCAAATGAACATAAGATGCTCTTCTTTTGCAAGCTCTTCTGCTTTCTTTTGTGTATATCTTTCTCCTTGAGGACAGACAAGAATAATGCGGGGCTTCTTGTTTGCTTTTTTCGTTAAATCTTCTACCGCATCAAATACTGGCTGTGCTTTCAGAACCATGCCAGCACCGCCGCCATACGGATAGTCATCCACTGTTTTATGTTTATGATCGGAATACTCCCTAAAATTCACGACATCAAATGAGACCGCATCTTTTTCCTGAGCTTTTTTTAAGATCGATGAGTGAAGCACTCCTTCGAACATTTCAGGAAATAGTGTTAAAAAGTCAATTTTCATTCGTCAATGAGTCCTTCCATCACTTCAATGTGTACTTTCTTGGATGAAATATCAACTGTTTTGACGACAGATGGAATATAAGGGATGAGGGCATCTTTTTTGCCTTTTCTTCCAACCACCCATACATCATTTGCCCCTGGCGTTAAAATTTCTTTGATTTGACCAATCAGTTTGTCCTCTTCATCATATACTTCGCAGCCGATGATTTCGTGGAAATAGAATTCCCCTTCATCTAATGAACCAAGATGTTCTTTTTCTACTTTTAAAATCGACTCTTTTAATTGCTCAGCTTCATTTAACGAGCCGACTTCTTCAAATGTCAGTAAATCAAATTGTTTGTGCTGTCTATGTGATGCGACAGTCACTTTTAGCGGTTCTTTTTGATTTTGTTTGAAAATATAAAGGACGCTGCCTTTTTTGTAGCGTTCTTCTGGGAAATCAGTCTTTGACACAACACGTACTTCTCCGCGCACTCCATGTGTATTGACGATCTTTCCGACATTCAACCATTCTAGCTCCATGTTCTCAATCACCCCTGACGTATTTCCACAATGGTGCCGTCTTTCACGACGATGACATTGTCTTGCATTTTGTCATCCCATTTATCACCTATTTTTACTTCAATCAGCGCATCCACTTCTGTTTCTTTCATTTCACTGCCAAGAGGCAAGATATGCAGCTGCTCGACTTGAAAATCAATTTGCCTCATTTTCTCTTGTCTTTTTTCAATGGCTTTTTGAAATTGAGGGATGGCTTCTTGCTGATGTGGTTCTTTTTCATGCTTTTTTAGTTGAAAATATAGTTGATTGCATTCACGTTCTAGTCTTTCTTTTTTCTCCAAAAAAGTCGTTAACAGTTTGTCCTTACTGCTTTCAGTTAATACTTGCATGACGGTGACATGTTGAATGATCTGCATCTTCCTTTTTGTCCCCCTATCCGAAGGCATTTGTCCTCTACAGTATAACGAAAAATAGATTTAAACGTGTAAAAAAAGGGGAGGTCCTAAGCCCTCTCCCTTTTTAGTCAGCAATCTCAAGTTGAACTTTCTTAGAAGACTCTGCACTTGCTGCAAACATGACTGTTCGTATCGCTTTAGCTGTACGTCCCTGCTTTCCGATCACTTTTCCGGTATCTTCAGCATTGACAGACAGTGTGTAAATGACCTGCTCATCTTTTTCTAATGAAGATACGTGAATATCTTCAGGGAAATCAACAAGTGGCTCGACGATGGACACAATCAATTCTTCCAAGGACAGCTCATTCATTATTTGCTGTTTTTCGCATTATGAAATTTTTCAAGAATTCCTTGGCTTGAGAAAAGGTTACGAACTGTATCAGATGGTTTCGCACCATTTTGAAGCCATTTAAGCGCTAATTCTTCGTTGATTTTCACCTCAGCTGGTGATACCACTGGGTTGTAAGTTCCAACTGTTTCGATGAAACGACCGTCACGTGGTGAACGAGAATCTGCTACAACAATACGATAGAAAGGAGATTTTTTTGCTCCCATACGTTTTAAACGAATTTTTACTGCCATTTTACTAGCACCTCCGAAAATATTTCAACAAGATAGTATATTAACAATGATAAAAGGGTTTGTAAAGTGTTTTTTCTTAACAACGGTTTTATCATGTATAACCAATTACATAAATGGTAATTTAAAGCCGCCTTTTTTCTTTCCTTTGGACATGTTGGTCATTTGCTTCATCATCTTTTTCATTTCGTCAAATTGTTTTAAAAGGCGATTGACTTCCTGTACAGATGTTCCGCTTCCTTTTGCAATCCGTTTTCTTCGGCTTGCATTGATGACCTCTGGCTGTTCTTTTTCTTCGGTCGTCATTGATTTAATGATCGCTTCGATGTGATTGAGCTGCTTTTCGTCTACTTGGACGTTTTTGAGCCCTTTCATTTTACCGGCTCCCGGCATCATTTGGATCAGTTCATCAAGTGGACCCATGTTGCGAACCTGCCCAAGTTGCTCGAGGAAATCATCGAGCGTGAAGCTCATTGTCCGCATTTTTTGTTCAAGCTCTTTCGCTTTATCTTGGTCAACGTTTGCTTGTGCTTTTTCAATAAGCGTGAGCACATCTCCCATGCCAAGAATTCTCGATGCCATCCGCTCCGGGTGGAATGGTTCAATTGCATCAAGCTTTTCACCTAGTGCGGCGAATTTAATCGGCGTATTTGTGACTGCACGAATTGAAAGTGCTGCCCCGCCTCGCGTATCACCGTCTAGTTTTGTCAGAACGACACCTGTTAAACCAAGCTGTTCATTAAAGCTTTTTGCGACATTGACAGCATCTTGACCAGTCATCGAGTCAACAACGAGGAAAATCTCTTCTGGATTTGCGACTTCTTTTACTTTCTGAAGTTCATCCATTAAGTCTTCATCAATATGAAGACGTCCTGCTGTATCTAAAATGACATAATCATGATGTTCTTCTTTCGCTTTTTCAATTGCCTGTTTGGCAATTTCGACAGGACTGACTTGATCACCTAATGAGAATACAGGCATATCAAGCTGTTTCCCAAGCGTTTGAAGCTGCTGGATCGCTGCTGGTCTGTAAATATCAGCGGCCACCATCATCGGCTTGCGATTATGTTTTTTGCGAAGTAAGTTGGCAAGCTTTCCAGTTGTGGTCGTTTTACCTGCCCCTTGAAGACCAACCATCATAATGACAGTTGGAGATTTTTTCGCTACAGCGATTTTACTCTCTTCCCCGCCCATTAATTCAGTGAGTTCTTCTTTTACAACTTTAATGACCTGTTGTCCTGGGGTAAGACTTTGCATGACCTCTTGTCCAACTGCCCGCTCGCTTACTTTTTTCACAAAGTCTTTGACTACTTTAAAATTGACGTCAGCTTCAAGAAGGGCAAGGCGTACCTCGCGCATCATTTCTTTTACATCTTGCTCTGACACTTTTCCTTTGCCGCGGATTTTTGAAATCGTCTGCTGCAGTCGGTCGGCTAATCCTTCAAATGCCATACTGTGCCGCCTCCTAATCTAATTTCTCAAGCGATTCAATTAAAGCTTCTGCTTCTTCCTTTTGCGCGGAATCTGCTACAAGCTCTCTCATTTTTGTGAGAAGTTCTTTACGCTCTTTAAATTTCTTAAACAAGAGCAGCTTTTCTTCATATTGTTCAAGCATCGCTTCAGTCCGTTTAATATTATCATAAACAGCCTGTCTTGATACTTCATATTCATCCGCAATTTCACCGAGGGAAAAATCGTCTAGGTAGTAAAGCGACATGTAGCTCTTTTGTTTTGCGGTCAACAACGATTGATAGAAATCAAACAAGTAGTTCATTCTCGTTGTTTTTTCAAGCGTCATGGGCTCTCTCCCCTTTGTTAAGTTCATTCCCTTTACAACAACTAAGTTTACACGGTTCTAATCTATGTGTCAAGTTTTTATCTTGTCACTTCCTGCGGCGATATATAAATAAAAATGCCGGCAGTTTTGCCGGCATCCCCAGATTGTTGACAAAGGGCTAAAATGAACTTGATTTTAGCACTTTGTCTTCTTTTCAGCGTGATAGAAAACCTTTGCAGCCCTAGGAAGGACGAGTACTGGCGCGGAGCGAATTTATCATTCGTGAGCACCAGCACGCAGGACTGACAAAGAATGCGAGGGTTTGTCTACACGCTGAATGCCGGCAGTTTTGCCGACATCTTGATTAGTCTTCTTGATCAATCATGTCTGAGAATAATCCGTACACATACGATTCAGCATCGAACTCTTGCAGATCGTCTACTTTTTCACCTAATCCGACAAGTTTTACAGGGATGTTGAGCTCATTGCGAATGGCAAGAACAATCCCGCCTTTTGCAGTACCGTCAAGCTTTGTTAAAGCGATACCTGTCACGTTTGTTGCTTTAGAAAATTCCTTCGCTTGCGCCATCGCATTTTGACCCGTTGTCGCATCAAGGGCAAGCAGTACTTCATGCGGTGCATCGGGCACTTCGCGTTCAATGACTCTCTTGACCTTCTCCAGCTCTTTCATCAAGTTGACTTTATTTTGCAGTCTGCCTGCTGTATCACAGATCAGGACATCTGCTTTTTTGGCTTTAGCTGATTGAACGGCATCATAGATGACCGCTGCCGGGTCAGAGCCTGCTGTTTGTTTAACGACAGGAACACCAGAGCGCTCGCCCCATACTTCAAGCTGCTCAATCGCCCCCGCACGGAACGTATCACCTGCTGCTAAAATGACGGATTTCCCTTCATTTTTCAGCTTGTTTGCCAGCTTACCAATGGTTGTGGTTTTACCGACACCGTTCACGCCTACGAATAAAATAATATTTAAACGGCCGTCTTCAATGTTCAGTTCAGAGATTTGTTCCTCACCGCTATTGTAAATCTCCACGAGTTTTTCAGAGATGACTGCTTGTACTTCACTTGGGTCTTGAATGTTTCTTAATTTCACTTCTTTTTTCAGCTCATCAATCAGTTCCATCACAGTCGTGAAACCAACATCAGCACCGATTAACACTTCTTCTAGTTCTTCAAAAAAGTCTTCATCCACTTTACGATAGCGAGAAATGAGTTCATTTACTTTTCCCTGAAACGAATTTCTCGTTTTTTCAAGTCCATCTTTAAACTTTTCTGATACTGAATCGGTTTGCTGCGTAAATTTTTCTTTTAATTTCTTAAAAAAGCTCATTGGTTCAAAAACCTCCTTTAATTACTGGACAAGCTCTTTCGTTTCCTCTAGTTTGACAGATACCAGTTTTGAGACACCTGACTCCTGCATCGTGACACCGTACAGAACATCTGCTTCTTCCATGGTTCCTTTTCGGTGTGTAATCACAATGAACTGTGTTTCTTGGCTATATTTCTTTAAATACTGGGCAAAGCGGAACACATTCGCTTCATCAAGCGCTGCTTCTACCTCATCTAGCACACAGAATGGAACTGGTCTCACTTTTAAGATCGAGAATAATAAAGCAATGGCTGTTAATGCTCTTTCTCCGCCTGAAAGCAGGCTTAGATTTTGCAGCTTTTTCCCCGGCGGCTGCGCCACAATATCGACGCCTGAGTTTAGTAAATCGTTTGGATCTGTGAGCTTAAGGTCTGCTCTTCCTCCGCCAAATAATGCTTGGAAAACAGATTCAAAATGCCCGCGGATTTGAGAGAATGTCTCAGAGAAACGTTTCGTCATCTCCTGATCCATTTCTTCAATGACTTGGAATAACGTATTTTTCGCTTCTGTCAGATCATTGCGCTGTTCAGTTAAGAAGAGAAAACGTTCATTCACACGTTCATACTCGTCAATGCTGCCTAAGTTCACTGTTCCAAGCTCTTCAATGGCTAGTTTGATCAATTTCACGCGTTTTCTTGCTTCATCCGGCGATAGCGTCAGATGATACATTTCTTTTGCTCCTTCAAACGAAAGGGCATACTCTTCGTTTAAATAAGCGATGAGGTTATCAAGTTCAACTTCCATGCGGCCAAGCTTGATTTCTTCATCTTTTAAGCTTGTCGTGAGCTGTTTATACAGGCGTTTTTGTTCTTTCAGTTCACGTTCTGCGAATTCTAATGTTTCAGAAAGAGCCAGGCGCTGTTTGCGTCGCTCTGAGATAAGTGCTGTCGTTTTGTTTTTATGTTCCAGTTTCTCTTTTGCCGCTTCTTCCAGTTGTTCGGCGCCGCTTGAGCTGGATGACATTTCACTTGTTAAGAGGGACAAATCTTCTTTTGTTTCCGTCAGCGTCTTTTCAGCCTCTTCTAATTCAGCGGTTAAGCTCGACAGTTTTTCTTGTTCATTTGCTAAAGACTGCTCTTTTTTGGCAAGCGAGATTTTCAGCTCTGTTAATTCGGAAGAAATGGTTTCTTTCGTTGAGCTTTGGGTCTGCTTCCGTTTTGTTAACGTGTTGATCTCTTCGTCAAGAGAGGTCAGTTTCTCACCTATAGATGTTTCAAGGGCTGCCTGCTCTTTGTCCTTGATCGCAAGTTCGCTAGAGCGCTGCTGCAACTCTTCTTTTTCTTGATCATAGAGCTCTAGATGAGCGTTAATATTTTTTTCAGCTACTTGCAGTTCATATAATGTCCCTTTTAACTCTTGCTGCTTTTCTCGAAGCATTTCGCCGCGCTGACGCAATTCATTTAATTGGACTTCTCTTTCGGCAATCGATTGCTTCGTTTCTTTTGTTTCTTTTTCAAGGATCGTTGTTTTTTCTTCCATTTCAACGAGCTGCTTTGTTAATGTTTCAATCTCTCGGTTTCTGGAGAGGAGGGAATTGTTCTTTTTCTTTACGCCGCCCCCAGTCATTGAACCACCTGGGTTCACCACGTCCCCATCAAGGGTCACGATGCGATAACGATGTCCAAGCATTTTCGCCAGCTCATTGGCACCTTTTAAGTCTTGAACAATCAGGACCGTTCCAAGCAAATTCTGTATGACTTTTTCATACTTTTCATCAAAGGAAACGAGCTGACTCGCTACGCCAATAAACGCGTCATGCTGCTCAGCTGTTTGAATATCTCTGAACTGAATGGTTCGTTCTTTGATGACGTTCATCGGCAGGAAGGTCGCACGCCCAAAGGAATGCTGCTTTAAATATCCAATGGCCTGTCTGGCAGCCGCTTCATTTTCAGTAACGACATGCTGCGTGGCTGAGCCAAGTGCAATTTCAATCGCTGTTTCATGTTGCTGCTCTGTTTGAATTAGCTCTGCAATCGCCCCGTGAATACCACCTAACCGGTCCTTTGCCTTTAAAACCTCTTTCACTCCTTGGAAAAATCCTGAGAAGTCTTCCTGCATGGATTCAAGCATTTCTTTTTTAGATTTTGCCTGCTGTACATATTGATAGGCTTGGTAAAGAGCCGTTTCTTTTTTCTCGTATTGACGTTTCATCTGTTCTAGCTTTTGTTCCGCTTCTCTAAAGCGTTTCACCTGAGCCAAAATGTCTTCTTCTCGTTCTGAAAGTTGCTTCTCGGCTTCTGTTTTCTTTTCCTTCACAGATACCCGTTCTTCGATATGTTTCTGATTATTTTGCGTTAACCGCTCTAGCTGCAAGGCTGCTTGGCGCTGCTGTTCTTCTAGTAATGTGCGTTCGTTTCGGATAGAAGCTTGCTCGTTTAATAGGTCAAAATAATCGTTTTTTAGCTGTTCAATTTGCCCTTCCACATCTTCACTATGAAGAGACAGCTGATGTTGTTTTGTTTTCACTTCATCTTTTAGCTGCTGGACTTCTGTTTGCAGGCTGTCACGTGTGACTTTCTGCTGTTCAATCTTTTCCGTTAACGACGCCTGTTTTTCGGTTAAGCGCACGAGCGTGTCTTCTAGCTGCCCTTGGTTAGCGGCCGCATTTTTTTTCCGTTCTTTTAGAACTTCTTTTTTCCCTTCAAGCTTTTCTAGTTCTTCACTTGTGAAAAGGAGGACTTCTTGGAGGTCATGAATCGAATCGTCAAGCGCCTGAATACGGTCTCTCGATTCTTCGATTTTGGCTTCCTTCGCTTGAATGTCTGTGGACTGCTTCATTTCATCTTGTTTGAACCGCTCGACAGCTTCACCAAGTGTTGTCCATTTTTTGTGCAGTGCTTCAATATCATGGACGGTGAGAGCAATTTCTACATTTTCAAGTTCTTCTTTCTTTTGCAGATAGTCTTTTGCAATAGACGCCTGCATTCTTAGTGGTTCTACTTGATCTTCTAGTTCATGCAGAATATCTTCTACCCGGTTTAAGTTGTCCTGCGTTTCAAACAGTTTATTCTCGGCTTTTTTCTTTCTTGTTTTATATTTCAGGACACCAGCTGCTTCTTCAAAGATGCTACGCCTTTCTTCAGCTTTACTCGATAGAATCTCTTCTACCTTACCTTGGCTGATGATCGAAAAAGCTTCTTTTCCAAGACCTGAATCCATGAAAAGATCAATAATATCCTTTAAGCGGACAGATTGATTGTTAATGAGAAATTCACTTTCTCCAGAACGATAGACTCTTCTTGTCACACTGACTTCGTGAAAATCGATCGGCAAAAAGTGATCTTCGTTATCGAGCGTTAATGTCACTTCTGCTAAGTTGACTCGTTTTCTTGAGTCACTTCCTGCAAAAATGATGTCTTCCATTTTTCCTCCGCGGAGGCTTTTAGCTGATTGCTCTCCAAGTACCCAGCGGATCGCATCAGTAATATTACTTTTGCCGCTTCCGTTTGGTCCAACAACAGCTGTAACCCCTTTGACAAAGTCTACAGTCACCCGCTGTGCGAAAGATTTGAATCCTATCACGTCTAAACGTTTGAGGAACATGAGAGTGATCCTCCTTATGTATTTAAAGTACTATTATCTTACCATATGAACTGAAAAAAGATGATGGAAAACAGAGTGAAATCCCCCTGAATCACGAGGGGGATTTTATTGGTTCATATGATGTTTCTGTAATTTAGCAAGTGCTTCCTGTGCAGCATGCTGTTCCGCTTCTTTTTTTGAACGGCCATTTCCAATTCCGAGCACTTCACCTCTAAGGGATACATTTGCTTCAAATTCCCGGTTATGTGCTGGACCTTTTTCATGCAGGATTCGGTATTCAAGTACACCTTTTCCATCTCGCTGAACAAATTCTTGAAGCTGGCTTTTAAAGTCCATGACATGTGAGAATGCCCCGTCATTAATTTTCGGGTACACATAGGCTTCTAGGAATCGTTCAACAGGCTCAAGTCCTTGATCTAAATAAAGCGCTCCGATAAACGCCTCAAATACGTCTGCTAAGAGTGCTGGGCGTTTTCTGCCGCCTGTCATTTCTTCCCCTTTTCCTAAAAGAACAAGGTCTCCGAAGGACAGCTCATGCGCTAATGACACAAGTGATGGCTCACATACGATCGCCGCTCTCAGTTTTGTTAAATCTCCCTCGCTCATGGCTGGGTACTTTGCAAATAAGAACTGTGAGATCGTCAATTCTAAAACAGCGTCCCCTAAAAATTCAAGTCTTTCATTATCCTCATAAGGTTTTTTACGATGCTCATTCACATAAGAGGAATGTGTAAAGGCTTGATAGAGTAGTTTCTCATTTTTAAAGTGTACAGAAATGCGCTGCTGAAATTCTCTGAATTGCTCTAGTTTTTTGCTCTGTTTCTGTTTGTCTTTATATTGTTTTGGCATAGCAACCTCCAGGTAGGCGTTATCGCCTTTAAGGATACTGATTATATGGAGTCTCTCTTTCTACATGCAAGGAAACCGTGCTCCTTAGCATCTGAAAAAGGCTGACAATTGATCAGCTGAATATGTTGAAACTAACATAAATTTTCAAAGTCCCGCCATGAATATAGACGGGACTTTGTTACGCTTATTGCTGGTTATTTATGTAGTTCACAGCGTCACCGACTGTTGCAATTTTTTCAGCATCTTCGTCAGAAATTTCCATATCGAACTCATCTTCAAGTTCCATAACTAGCTCAACTACATCAAGGGAATCAGCGCCTAAATCTTCTTTAAATGAAGCCTCCATTTTCACGTCAGCCTCATCAACGCCAAGGCGGTCTACAATAATTTTTGATACACGCTCTAATACGTCTGCCATTGCCTTTCACCTCCCCTCAAAGTATTATAGTTGATTCGTTTTTAAAAAACTAGAGAAAACGTAACGAAATTTTGATATTTCTTAGGACATAACCATTCCGCCATCCACTTGGATGGTTTGGCCTGTAATATAACCTGCTCCTTCTGAAGCTAAAAAGACAACAACGTTGCTTATATCTTCAGGCGCACCAAAGCGTGCGAGCGGGATTTGCTTAAGCATTTCTGTTTGAACATTCTCATCAAGCTTGTCAGTCATATCAGTAGAAATAAAGCCTGGTGCTACGGCATTGACTGTAATATGACGGCTTGCCAGCTCTTTTGCTGTTGTTTTCGTTAAACCGATCACACCAGCTTTTGCTGCAACATAGTTTGCTTGTCCAGGGTTTCCGCAAACGCCGACAACAGATGCTACATTGATGATTCTTCCGCTGCGCTGTTTCATCATTTGACGTGTCACAGCTTTTGTACAGTTGAAGACACCTTTTAAGTTTATGTTAATGACATCATCCCATTCATTTTCTTTCATTCTCATGAGCAGGTTGTCCTTTGTAATTCCAGCATTATTCACAAGAATGTCGATTGAACCAAATGTATCAACGGCTTGTTTCATTAATGCCTGTACTTCTTCTGCATTTGACACATCCGCTTTGAAAGCAAAAGCCTGCTGGCCAAGTGCTTTGATCTCATCGACGACTTCATTTGCTTTTGCTTCGTTTCCGGAATAGTTCACGACAACATTTGCACCACTTTTCGCTAGATCGATCGCGATGGAACGGCCAATCCCGCGTGATGCACCTGTGACAACGGCTGTTTTATTTGTAAGCATCAAGAATCCCCCTTGAGTGTTTGAATGGCTGCTTCAATTGTTGCTTGATCTGATACGGAAATGGTCGTCAGGCGGCGATTGACTTTTTTCACAAGACCTGAGAGCACTTTACCAGGACCAATTTCAATAAATGTTGTCACGCCTAAGTCAATCAGGCGTTCTACACTTTCTTCAAATCGAACAGGAGAATACAATTGTTCAATCAGCTTCGTTTCAATTTCATTACGTGATGTCACGATGTCTGCTGTTACGTTTGAAATCACTGGCGTTGCGGCATCAGAAATGTCTAATTTAGATAATACATCTGTGAATTTTTCAGCTGCTGGTTTCATTAATGCAGAATGGAAAGGTCCACTCACTTCAAGTGGAATTGCACGTTTTGCGCCCTTTTCTTTCGCTTTCTCTGATGCAAATTCCACACCTTTTGCTGTACCAGAGATGACGATTTGCCCCGGACAGTTTAAGTTCGCGAGTTCTACAAGATGACCGCTTTCTGTCACTTCTTTTGTCACTTCTACAAGCGCCGCTTGGTCTAAGCCAAGAATCGCCGCCATTGCGCCTTCTCCTGCTGGAACGGCTTCATTCATTAATTCGCCGCGCTTTCTCACTGCGAAAACGGCATCATTAAACGAAAGAGCTCCCGCTGCAACAAGGGCTGTATATTCACCCAGACTGTGCCCTGCTGCATAATCTGCTTTGATTCCGCTCTCTTCAAACTTCTTTAAGATCGCGATGCTTGTCGTTAAAAGAGCTGGCTGTGCATTATATGTCAGCGTCAGTTCTTCTGCATCTCCTTCAAAAATCATTGAAGATAAATCAAAACCAAGGGTCTGATCTGCTTCTTCAAACACAGCTTTAGATGCTGCTTCTTGGTCAAATAAATCTTTTCCCATGCCAATTTTTTGAGAGCCTTGGCCTGGGAATAAAAAAGCAATTTTACTCATGCTGCTCTACCTCCATTACGACTCATTCGTGTCTTCTTTTTGAACTTCTTGATGAATGATAGCTGAAACGTCTTTTTTAACGATGTCGCGCGCCTGACGAATGGCATGAAAAATCGCATTTTCATCAGAGGAACCATGCGCTTTAATAACGGGTGCTTTTAAACCAAATAATGCGGCACCACCATATTCGGAGTAATCCATTTTAGATTTCATCTGCATTAATTTTGGCTTCATCATACCTGCTGCTATTTTAGCTGTGAAGCTGGATGTTAAGGTTTCTTTCAGCATTTTAAAAACAGAAAGAGCTGTGCCTTCGATCGTTTTAAGGGCGATATTCCCCGTGAAACCATCTGTGACAACGACATCAGCTACACCTTCTAATAAGTCACGCGATTCTACATTTCCTATGAAATTCAAATCTGATGCTTTTAATAATTCAAAGGTTTTTTTCGTTAAATCGTTGCCTTTTTTATCTTCTGTCCCGACATTTAAAAGTCCAACGCGTGGATTGCTCTTCGGGAAGACATGCTCTGCGTAAATAGATCCCATCATGGCATATTGCACAAGATGCTCTGGCTTTGCATCAACGTTTGCGCCGACATCCAATAATAAGAACCCGCTGCCATCAAGTGTTGGCAACGTCGGAGCAAGTGCTGGTCTGTCAATGCCATCAATTCTGCCTACGATAAACAGGCCTGCTGTCATGAGTGCCCCAGTATTTCCAGCTGAAATACAGGCATCTGCTCTTCCTTCTGAAACTTCCTGCGCCATTTTCACCATAGAAGAATCCTTTTTACGTCTCACTGCACGCACTGGTTCATCCGTCGGTTCAATGACTTCTTTTGCATCTAAGATCGTGATGCGTTCATGATTTGTTATGTATGATTTGATCTTGCTTTCATCGCCGACTAGTGTAATCTCGATATCTGAAAATGCTTCTAAGCTTTTTTGCACACCGTCAATAATGGCTTTAGGGGCATGATCTCCCCCCATTGCATCGACTGCAATTCTCATGTTATGTGCCACCTTTTACTTTTGTTTTGAGCGATACATGACGAAATCGCCTGAGAAGACAACTTCCTCACCTACATAGCTGTTTACTTCAACTACGGTTCTGCCTTTTTCTTTATCATGTGAGGCAACTTTGGCTTTTGAGACGACTCTTTCGCCTTGTTTGACCTGCCTTGTAAACTTAATATTTGCTTTTGCTGTCAAAGCCAGTTCATCGTCGATGACGGCTACTGCCAGCGAATTTGCCTGGGCAAAAAGATGATGTCCCCTGGCAATTTGGTTACGGCTGAATACATGCTCTTTTCTCACTTCAAAAATGGAAATCGCTTGATCATCAAGCTCTACATCAATCATTTCTCCAATGACTTCATCCAGCGGAAGAGACTTCACTTCATCCTCTAATGTCTTTTCGGCCACGTGCTTAATTCGTTCGCGTAATTCAGGGATTGACAGCTCCAAACGGTCAAGACGAACTGTTTGAATGCTTACACCGAACTTACTTGCCAATTCTTCATCAGTAATGAACGGAGTCGAGCTGATCGTTTGCTGGAGAAGCTTTTGTCGTTCTTTTTTATTTAGTTTCATATGCAGACACCATCCGTACATTTATGACTAGGTACTAATAGTAGTATATAATCTCATAGATGATAAATCAATCCTTGTTTCAAAAAGACAAGAAAATTCCTCCAGCACTTGATCAGCTCAATTTATCTCCGCCTAGCACACCGCTGTCTACGAGTGTTTGCCTAAGTTCTTTGTATTCAGGTTCTGTCCAAAAGGCTTCAGACTGCACGAGCTCTGCCGCATCTTTTCTAGCGGTTTCAAGCGCTCTATAGTCATGAACCATATCTGCCACTTTAAATTCAGGCATTCCGCTTTGTTTCTTGCCAAAGAAGTCGCCAGGGCCTCTTAGTTCTAAGTCCTTTTCAGACAGTTCAAAGCCATCCGTTGTTTCAGACATGATCCGCATGCGCTCTTTACCGGTCTCTGATTTAGGGTCCGCCATTAAAATACAAAAAGATTGATGCTCTCCGCGTCCGACCCGGCCTCTTAACTGATGAAGCTGTGACAGTCCAAAGCGGTCCGCATCATAAATGACCATGATGGTCGCATTCGGCACGTTGACACCAACTTCAACAACTGTCGTTGACACAAGGATTTGCACTTCATTGGAAGTGAAATCTCTCATCACTTGATCTTTTTCATCACTGGCAAGTTTCCCATGCATTAAGCCGATCGACCATTTTCCCCGATACGCCTCTGTCAGCATGCTGTGAACATCAATCGCATTTTGGACATCCAGTTTGTCTGATTCTTCTATAAGTGGACAAATAATATACGCTTGTCTGCCTTTTCTCAGCTCTTTATCAACAAAAGCAAGAATCCGCTCAAGCATGTCATGCTTCACCCAATACGTTTCAATCTGCTTTCGGCCGGCTGGCAGCTCATCAATGACTGAGACGTCCATTTCTCCAAATACTGTGATGGCAAGCGTTCTTGGAATCGGCGTTGCGGTCATAAACAAAACATCTGGGTCCTGCCCTTTGCTTCGCAGCTTTTTCCGTTGTTCCACGCCGAACCTGTGCTGTTCATCTGTAATAACAAGACCAAGCTGCTGAAATTCCACTTCGTCCTGGATAAGGGCATGCGTGCCGACTAAAATATCAATATCTCCCTCTTTCAGACGTTCAAGCAGTTCTCTGCGGCGCTTTCCTTTCACTGAACTCGTCAAAAGAGCAATATTTAGCCCCCATTTTTCAAATAGCTGATACAGTGAATCGGCATGCTGTTCAGCCAAGATTTCAGTTGGCACCATCAGCGCACCTTGAAAGCCGGATAAATGAGCGGCATAAAGGGCAATTGCCGCTACAGCTGTTTTCCCCGATCCAACATCACCTTGAAGAAGCCGGTTCATCCGGTACGGGGATGCCATATCAGACATAATTTCATCAAGCACTCTTGATTGTGCTTTTGTCAGCGGAAACGGCAGGCTATGAACAAACTCAAAGACCGCCTCTTTTGAGAACGGATGCTGGATGCCTGATGTTTTTTCTCGTTCTTTTTTTCTGATCGCCTGCATCTTCAGCTGAAAGATGAGAAATTCCTCGTACACGAAGCGTCGTCTTGCTTGCTTGAGCGAGTCTCTCGTTTCAGGGAGATGAATGGTTTTTAGTGCTTCATGATAAGACATGAGTTTATAAGCAGCTACAAGTTGCTTTGGCAGTGGATCTTCAGCATGATCTACATAGAGTGACAACGCTTGTTTCACAAAACGCCTCATCATCTTCACGGTTACATTTTCTTTGACCGAATAAACAGGTTCTATACTGCCATCTTGTTCGTGTGTTCCTTTTTTAAATTCCTGAACCATAATGGATTGCCGGTTTTTATCCCACTTCCCTGTGACGGATACCGTATCGCCTAAAACAAGACTTCGTTTTAAATAAGGTCGATTGAAGCATATGGCTGTAATCAAAAAACGACCGACAAGCAGCCTGAATGTCAGCCTGCTTCGTTTTTTTCCATAATAGGTGAGAACGGGCTCACTGTGCACTTTTCCTTCAACTGTGACACGTTCGTCATGTCTGACTTCTTCTAAGTTGCGAAGCTCATAGTCGTCATATCGATAAGGAAAGTAGCCGAGTAAATCGGCTACTGTGTAGATTCCAAGTTCATTTAGTGTTTTTTCTGTTTCTTCTCCAATCCCTTTGAGGGCAGAGATCTTATCTTGCAATTTCTGTATCACGAGATGAGGTCACACCTCCGAAAATCTTCTTTTCAAGCTCCCTAGCTGTCGGTGTTGCAGCAAGTCCGCCTTGTGCAGTCTCACGAAGAGCGGTTGGCATCGTTTGACCAATTTTGTACATCGCATCAATGACTTCATCACAAGGGATGCGACTTGTAATGCCGGCAAGTGCCATATCTGCTGCAATCATCGCATTAGAAGCGCCCATTGCGTTTCGTTTCACACATGGCACTTCTACAAGTCCTGCGACTGGGTCGCAAACAAGACCCAGCATATTTTTTAAGGTGATGGCCATGGCTTCAGCGGATTGCTGCGGCGTACCGCCTGCCATTTCTACAATGGCTGCTGCTGCCATACCTGATGCAGATCCTACTTCTGCCTGACAGCCGCCTGCTGCACCAGAGATACTTGCGTTATTGGCGACAACAAAACCAAATGCACCAGATGTAAATAGGAATCTGACCATTTGTTCCTTTGTTGGCTTTAATGTTTCTTTCACCGCAAAGAGCGTTCCTGGCACAACACCTGCAGAGCCAGCTGTAGGCGTTGCACAGATCGTTCCCATTGCTGCATTCACTTCATTTGTTGCCACTGCCTTACTCACGGCATCTAAAATGGTATGACCAGACAATGTTTTGCCTGATGCGATATATGCTTGAAGTTTCACCGCATCCCCGCCTGTTAAACCAGATAATGATTTCACACTTTTCAATCCGTTTTCAACGGCCTGTTCCATCACTTCTAGGTTGCGGTACATCTGCGAGAAAATGTCTTCACGTGACTTCCCTGTCACTTCCATTTCTTGAGTAATCATAATTTCTGAAATGGAGGTATTCCGTTCTTCTGTTAGCTGCACGAGTTCTTTGACGTTTTTAAACATCATACATAACCTCCTTGTTGTTACTCTGCAATTTGTGTGACTTGAATAATGTTTGGCAGCGTCTCAAGCTCTGTTAAAACCGCTGGATCAATATTCTGATCCACTTCAATCGTCATGAGTGCTTCTTGCCCGACCTCTTTACGTGCCACTTCCATATGACCAATGTTGATGGCGAATTTCGCTAACACATTGGCAACTGCTGCAATCGTCCCGTAGCGGTCGTTATGAACCACAAGAATGGCCGGATGATTCCCTGAGAGTCTCAGTTCAAAGCCATTTAATTCTGTGATTTCAATTTTACCTCCGCCAATGGAAATCCCGATTAATTCAAGGCTTCCATTCGCATCTGAAATTTCTACTTTTGCTGTATTTGGATGCGCTGGTACCGCATCTTCTTCTTTAAACTCAATGTCGATTTCTTTGCTTTTTGCAATATCAATCGCTGTTTTAATTCGTTCATCAAATGTATCAAAGTCAAGAACACCGCCGATAATGGCTACATCTGTCCCGTGTCCTTTATACGTATCTTTAAAAGAGCCATAAAACGACACAACAATTCGTTTCGGTTCCCTTCCGAACAAGCTGCGAGCCACTCTTCCAATACGAGCCGCACCCGCCGTGTGCGAACTTGATGGACCAATCATGACGGGTCCAATAATATCAAACACACTTCTAAATTTCATAGGTCTTCCCCTCTCATCACCAATCACAGATTGGTTTGTTACTCCCTTTAGACTAATGGATTCATTCGATTCCCGCAACTCATTTCACCGATGAACACATAGTAAAAAAATGCAAAAGAAGAAGAAGGGCTTCATGTGCCCTTCTTTCTTTATTCAACAGCCAAAATATATGAATAAAGCGGCTGTTTTCCATCGTGGACTTCAACTTCTACATCTTCAAATGTGTCTTCAATATATGCTTCTAAAGCTTCCATCTCATCAGATGATGCATCTTCCCCTTTGATGATTGTGACAATCTCATCATCTTCTGTCACCATTTGGGTCAAAAGCTCTTTTGCTGCATCTAATTGATTTTTAGCTGTTAAGGTGATTTTTCCATTGTATAGGCCCATATAGTCGCCTTTGGCAATGTCGATCCCATCAATTTGGGTATCTCTCACTGCAAAGGTAATTTGGCCGCTTTTCACATGATCAATCGCTTCTAACATCGCTGCTTCATTGTCTTCATTTGAAGCTGCTTCATTGAGAGAAAGAAGTGCCGACATTCCTTGAGGAACGGTCTTTGTCGGAATAACAACGACCTCACGACTTGAGACAGTTGCCGCCTGTTTAGCTGCCATGACAATATTAGAATTATTAGGTAAGATAAAGACGGTTTCGGCATGAATGCTATCAATTGCTTTGACAATGTCTTCTGTGCTCGGATTCATCGTCTGTCCGCCTTCAATGACGACGGATGCTCCGATACTTTTAAACAAGTCAGCAATCCCTTCTCCCATTGCGACACTCACTACTCCAAAACGCTGTTTTTCAGCAGCTGTTGCTTTTGGTGTAGCAGGCGAGTGATCTTTTTCTTCATTGACGATCGAGCTATGCTGCTCTCTCATGTTTTCAATTTTCATATTAATTAAGCTGCCATAGCGCTGTGCATATGATAAGACATCTCCTGGCTGCTCTGCATGAATATGAACTTTTGCAAGCGTATCATCAGATACCACAAGAAGTGAATCTCCGAATTCGCTTAATTCTTCTCTGAAGGCATTTTCGTCAAAGGACTGTTTGTCTTCTTCGAATTTCACCATAAATTCTGTACAATAGCCAAATTCAATATCTTCTGTGTTCATATGGCTTTGTGCACTTTTATGATGCTCTGCACTCACTAATTCTTTTAATGTTGGCAAAGAGGCCGTTTTAGGAGGAAGCTCTTCTCCTCTTAATGAAGCAAGGAAACCTTCATATACACAAAGAAGCCCTTTACCGCCGCTATCTACAACGCCGACTTCTTTTAAAACAGGAAGGAGATCTGGCGTGCGGTCCAGTGATGCTCTTGCTTCCTCAATCGTTAATTCAAGCACACGATCGATTTGGTCTTCTGTTGCTGAAACAGCAACCGCTTTCTTTGCTGCGTCCTTTGCAACCGTTAAGATGGTTCCTTCAATCGGTTTCATGACGGCTTTATATGCTGTATCAACGCCGGCCTGCAAGGCAAGCGCAAATTCTTTTGCGTCAATTGTTTCTTTTTGTTCTATATTTTTGCTGAAACCTCTGAAGAGCTGAGACAGGATCACACCTGAGTTTCCTCTTGCCCCCATTAACAGCCCTTTCGACAGAGCCACCCCGACCTTACCAATGTGATCGGTATTTGTTTCTTCAACTGCTTTTGCCCCTGAAGTCATTGACAAATTCATATTTGTCCCCGTGTCTCCGTCTGGCACTGGAAAAACATTTAACGCATCAACAATTTGTGCGTTTTGAGAAAGATGGTGAGCACCTGCAAGAATCATTTTTGCAAATGAGCGGCCACCCAGATTTCTAATAGACAATATATTTCCTCCTTACTACGGGTTCGTAACTTTTACTCCTTGTACATAAATGTTGACTGAGTCAACTGAAAGTCCAATCGTGTGATGAATCGTATATTTGACTTTCGTTTGAACATTATGTGCGACTTCTGATATTTTTGTACCGTAGCCAACGATGATGTACATATCAATATGAATGCGATCTTCTTTTTGACGCACAAGAACACCCCGGCTGAAGTTCTCTTTGCGGAGAATATCCGTCAAGCCGTCCTTTATTTGATTTTTGGACGCCATGCCAACAATACCATAGCAATCGATCGCAGCGCCTCCTGCCACCATTGCAATGACTTCATTTGATATATCAATTTGTCCGTATTTCGTTCTAAGTTCAATGGACACATTGGTTCCCCCTTTTTGAGAAATTGCCCTGAGTTATCACTATTTTACTATAAGACCCTTCTTTTTAAAAGAAATCATTCAATCCGACCCAATCCTACTTATACTATAGCCTTGAATTTTTATCAAGATGTCAAGGTATTTTTCTTGAAAGAGGTGCAAACAATCCTTGCAAACCCCTTGAAGCTGTGGTAAATTATTAAAGTATCTTGAGGCATCTCTAAGTACGTATATGAAGAATATGATGATGTTTTCGCAGTTAGGAGGGAAACAAATGGCACGTAAATGCGTTATTACAGGCAGAAAAACAAAAGCTGGGAACAACCGTTCTCACGCAATGAACTCTACAAAACGTACATGGGGCGCGAACCTTCAAAAAGTTCGTATTCTAGTGGACGGTAAGCCTAAAAGAGTATATGTATCAGCTCGAGCTTTGAAATCTGGTAAAGTTGAGCGTGTATAAGCAAGAGTAAACGCCTGCTACAGTTAAATGTAGCAGGCGTTTTTATGTGGAAATAAAGGAGATTACTCATTAATCTTTCTTAAATGAACCAAGCATCGCACGGACAATGCCGCCAAGAAATCTAGGCAGTTTGATTGTATAAAATTTCATTTTGTCCCCCTCCTAAAAGTACCGCTTGCAGCACAATTGAGCTTAATCAGCCATCCACATTGATAGGTTGGTCAATCTTTGCTTCTTACCATTATTAATATGCCTTCATGAAAAGAAAAAGTACCATTTGAGTGGATGAGTTCGTTACTAATACATAGTGTGGAACCAGGCTCAATATGACAATTTTTCAGAGGATATTTGAAACCTTTTAATGTCAGCTTTTCAACCGATGTACCGAAGGGCAAAAACGACACATATTTTTTATCCGGGTCTTGTTTGATTTCGTATGTACCAGGTCCAAACATTTGAATGATATTTTGTTTATCTACAAGGGTCATGCTCTGTTTGTGCTGAATGCCTTTATAAAGGAGATGGATATTCCCAAGAAAATGATCTGCTCTTCCGCCTGTGATGCCGTAAATTTGAATATGTGCTGGATTCTGACGCAAAGACCAGTTCAGCGCAAGTTCTAAATCCGTTTCATCTTTCTCTGCCTGAAATAAATTGAGTGCAGGCAATTTCTTTTTCAGTTCATGAAGCTCTTCTTCTGTCACACTATCAAAATCACCAAATGCTCTGTCAGGTACAATGCCATGCTCTAGTAAGAAAAGGGTTCCCCGATCTACGCCGACCCAGAGAATGTCCTCCTCAGATGCTTCATGATCAAGCGGCGGGATGTACGCAGAAGGACCGCCGGCTACGATATGTATGTGCATGATTACGCTCCTCTCCATTGAAAAAGAACCAAAGATCACAATGACTTTGGTTCTTTTTCTTATGCTTCTCGAATGGCCTGAATGGCCGCCGCGCGGTCGTCTTTCCCATATACCGCTGAGCCGGCAACAAGTAGATTAGCGCCTGCTTCTTTGCAGCTCTTTGCTGTCTCTACATTGACACCGCCATCTATTTCAATAAGTAAATCAGTTAAGCCTTTTTGTTCACTAAGTGTCTTTACTTCTTTTACCTTTGAGAGAACAGAAGGAATAAACGCCTGTCCGCCAAAACCAGGGTTCACCGTCATGAATAAGACAAGGTCAACATCCTCTAATACATGCGCGATTTGAGAAACGGGTGTGTGCGGGTTTAAAACAACCCCTGCTTTGACACCTTGTTCTTTTATATGCTGAATCGTGCGATGTAAGTGTGGACACGCTTCAACATGAACAGAAATAATATCAGCGCCCGCTTTTGCAAATGCAGGGATATACTGGTCTGGCTGCTCAATCATTAAGTGAACATCGAGCGGCAGCTTTGTATGCGGCCTGATCGCCTCCACTACATTTGGTCCAAATGTCATATTCGGTACAAAATGACCGTCCATCACATCAATATGAATATAATCCGCTCCACCTTGTTCCACATCACGGATATCTTTCTCCAGATTGGCAAAATCGGCTGATAAAATGGATGGGGCAATATAAACCATGATTTAGTACCTCGGCTTTCTGTCTTTAATTTCAGTTAAAAACTCTAAATAATGCTGATAGCGATACTCTCTGATGCGATCGTGTTCTACTGCCTCTTTTACCGCACATCCAGGCTCTTTTACGTGCAAACAGCCCCTGAATTTACATTCTGCACTCTTCTCTCTGATTTCTAAGAAATAGAGCCCTAAATCTTCCGCTTCGATACCTGTAAATTCAAGCGAGCTGAATCCTGGTGTATCAGCAATGAGCCCTTCAGCCGTTCGAATGAGTTCCACATGTCTTGTTGTATGTTTCCCCCTGCCAAGATGGGAGGAAATATCATTTGTTTTCAGTGCTAAATCAGGACTCATCGCATTTAAGAGAGAAGACTTCCCTACACCTGATTGACCTGCAAATACAGTAATCTTGTGATGGAAATGCGGGGTCAGCTTTTCAATTCCATCCCCTTCGATCGTCGATGTTAAATGAACGTCGTATCCAATTTGGCGATAGTCTTCTGCATAGGCTTGAATCGTTTCTCGCTCTTGCTCTGTTTTCAGCAAGTCCATTTTTGTGATGCAGATTATCGGTTCAATCTGGCTCTCTTCAACAAGCACTAGGAATCTGTCTAACAGCGATGTACTAAAGGTCGGCTCTGCTGCTGAGAAAACGAGCACCGCTTGATCAACGTTGCTAATAGGCGGCCGAATCAGCTCATTGGTCCGCTCTTTTACTTCCAGCAAATAGCCTTCCTTATCGTTATCTGCTTGATAGACGACATAATCTCCAACAAGAGGGGTTATTTTGTTTTTACGAAAAATCCCTCTTGCTCTGCACTGAATTACTTTGCCGCTTTCTAGAGACTCATCCAGCACATAATAAAATCCGCTTAATGCTTTAATAATTTTGCCCTCAGGCATAAAGTCCCTCCTTTATTCATCATCAGGGTATTCAATCGTTTTGGAGCTTACTACTTTATCATCCACTGTCACCTGATAGTATCCTTTTTGACCAGGTTCTATCTTAAATTTAATCGTTCGCTCAGTGGGCGCAGTGATTTTAAAGGTTTCATATAAATCAGAAATGCTATGTTCTGCATCGTCAATGGATATTTGAACATTCATTTCTTGTCCTTCTGTTTCTGGTTCATAGGGGATCGCAATCTTTTCAGTCACCGTTTTAGCCGGTTTCTCTTTTGGGCCAAGAGAGAACGTAATTTTAACCGTATCACCAGGTTTAACAGCAGTCCCCGCTCCTGGTTCCTGCTTCATGACCTCACCTTTTGGCACATCGTCAGAATATGCTTCTTTTTCATCTAGCTTTAGTCCATTATCCTCTAGATAATTTGATGCGGCCTGTTTACTATACGTCGTTAAATCCCGTAAGGTAATATCGGCAGGGCCTATACTGACGGTCAATGTGACTTCTTCATCTGCTGCGACAAGTTCTGTATTCGCGGAAGGTTTCTGTTCCATGACAATGCCTGATTCTGTGTCATTATCATTCACTTCCTCTACAACAACCTGTTTAAACCCTTTTTTCTCTAATCGTTCTTTTGCTTTCTCGACCTTTTCACCTGTTACATCAGGTAATTCGGTTTTTTCTTTACCTGTACTTTGATAAAGCTGAATTTCTGTCCCTTCTTTTACCTTAGTTCCGATTTTCGGGTCTGTTTTGACAACCAGCCCTTTTTCAATGGTTTCATCGGCAATATCAATGGGTTCAGAAGCGACGGTAAATCCGGCTTTCTTCAAGGTATCTTCCGCTTTTTCAACCGTCATGCCAGAAACATCGGTTACCTCTACGTCTTTTGGAAAGAGTAATCCTGGGAAGACCGTGATCGCTAAAATGGTCGCAGCCGTCAAAACAAATAAGATCGACGCTACAATCCACGGCCATTTTTTCCGTTTTTTCTTCGGCTTTTGTTTCTCTTTTTTCTTTGGTTTTTGAACCGGGTGGACGGCTGTTTTTTCATTGTCTTGATCGACTTGATGATCTTTTATAATAGGAATGGCTTTTGTTGCTTCATGATCTTCTTCAATGACAAAGCGCTTTTCTTTTAGTCTTGCAGGGTCAAAAACCGTTTTTAAGTCTTTTTGCATTTCAGATGCATCTTCGTATCGATAGAATGGATCTTTGGCCATCGCTTTTAAAATGATGTTCTCCACGCTTTGTGGTACAGAAGGATTCCACCTTCTCACAGATGGCGGCTCTGATTGCAAATGCTTCAGTGCGACACTGACAGCGGATTCTCCTTCAAATGGCATGTGTCCTGAAATCAGCTCATAAAGAACAATACCAAGTGAATAAATGTCTGACTTTTTCGTTGCAAGACCACCGCGCGCTTGCTCTGGGGACAAATAATGCACGGAGCCAAGAACAGAATTCGTATGGGTAATGGTCGCTGAGCTAAGCGCCATGGCGATGCCAAAATCAGTGACTTTGATATTCCCCAAGTTGTCTATTAATATATTGTGAGGCTTAATGTCTCGATGGACGAGCTGTTTCGCATGGGCTTCTTCCATCGCCGCAACGACTTGCTCCATAATGCGAACGGCTTCTTTTGGATGAAGCGGTCCATTGGCGTGTATGTATTCTTTCAGCGTCATCCCTTCGACATATTCCATGACAATATAATAAATGTCATCTTCTTCTCCTACATCGTAGATACTGACAATATTCGGATGATCTAAGCTGGCTGCTGATTGCGCTTCTCTCCGGAACCGTCTAATAAAATCATCATCGCTTGCAAAGTCAAACCGTAAAATTTTAATCGCCACTTCGCGATCTAAAATCATATCCTCCGCCAAATAAACGTTGGCCATTCCGCCTCCGCCTATGGCGCGAAGAATTTGATAACGGCCGCTGATCCTTTTTCCGATCAACACTTGCTGTCACCCTCCTCTGTTTGGGAGGAGATTTCTAACAGTACTGCTGTAATGTTATCTTCACCGCCGTTGTCATTCGCTGTTTGAACTAACTCTGTTACTTTTTCATCTGGTGCGGTTGTTTGCGATAAAATCTGAATCAAATGCTCTTCTTCTACTTTATTCGATAATCCGTCTGAGCAAAGCAAAATTTGATCTCCTGGGTCCACTTCAAAAGTTCGTGCATCAATTTGAACGTGTTTATCCGTTCCTAACGCTTTGGTCAGCACATTTTTTCTTGGATGATATTCTGCATCCGCTTTTGAAATCTCTCCTGTTTTCACTAACTCATTCACTAGTGAGTGATCATCTGTTAATTGGGTTAGCGCGCCTTCTCTTAGCAAATAGCAGCGGCTGTCACCAATATGGGCTATTGTGACCGTTTGCAAATGAACGAGCGCACAAACGATGGTCGTCCCCATTCCTTGGCACTCCTCATTGTTTTTCGCATGTTCGTATACTTGGTCATTAATGTCGCTAATTTTTGAGATTAACCAATTTTCTTGATCGGCTGGTTTATTTGGAATTGAAGATGTTTCCTGCCAGTATTCTTTTAAAGAAGAAACTGCCATCTTGCTGGCTACATCACCAGCAAGATGACCTCCCATTCCATCTGCTACAACAGCTAGAAGTGTGTCTTCTTTTGCTTCAAAAATACCTGCATCATCTTCATTATGCTGACGGACTTTTCCTGTATCGGTTTGAAAGGCTGCCCTTATCAACATTCGTCACCTCGTCTCTTCCTGACGCTCCTTCGCTCTTAGCTGACCGCAAGCAGCATCAATATCATGGCCTTGCTCTCGTCTAATCGTTACGTTTACGCCTCGTTCTTTCAGCGTTTTTTCAAATAGGAAGATTTGTTCTCTTGGTGTTCTCACGTAATCTCTTTCTGGTACATAGTTCACCGGGATGAGGTTTACATGGCATTTGATTCCTTTTAATAAATCAGCAAGTTCTTCTGCATGATGGACTTGATCATTGACTCCGCCAAACAGACCGTATTCAAAGCTCACGCGTCTGCCTGTTTTTTGAATGTAGTATTCAATAGCTTCCATTAATTTTGGCAGCTTGTATGCCTTATTGATCGGCATGAGGCGGCTTCGAATGTCAGTATTTGGTGCGTGCAGGGAGACAGCAAAGTTGATTTGCATTTGCTCATCCGCAAATTGATAAATCTTTGGAATGATCCCGCTCGTCGAAACGGTAATATGACGTGCTCCAATATTTAAGCCGTTATCATGGTTAATGATTTTAAGGAATGCAAGCATTTCATCAAAGTTATCAAACGGTTCGCCAATTCCCATGATGACAACTGAGCTGACGCGTTCATCTGTTTCATCAAGCGCCTGTTGTACTTTCAATACTTGGGCCACAATTTCTCCCGCCTCAAGGTTACGTTTCAAACCGCCAAGTGTAGATGCACAGAATGTACAACCAATCCGGCAGCCAACCTGTGTTGTGACGCAGACAGAGTTGCCGTATTCGTGGCGCATCAGCACGGTTTCAATGGTATAGCCATCGTGTAATTCAAATAAGAACTTGATCGTTCCATCTTGAGATGTTTGTTTGATCACTGTTTTTAAAGTCGTGATGGCGAATTGATCTTTTAATTTTTCTCTTAATTCCTTTGAAAGGTTAGACATTTCATCAAAGGATGTGACGCGTTTTTCATAAAGCCACTCAAAAATTTGTGTTGCACGGAAAGGCTTTTCGCCTTGTTCCTTTAACCATTCTTTGATTTCGTTTAGCTCAAATGAGTAGATCGACGGCATATCTGTCTTCAGTTCTTTTCTTACTTTTTGTTTTTGTTCTGTCATTTTTTATCCCTTCTTTCTCATGCTGCAAATAAAGAAACCATCTGTTCCGAAATAATGAGGAAGAATTTGTACACTTCCGTTTTGAACAAACGGAGCAACCTGCTCAGGCAGCCGTTCATTAAGAGATAGATCGGGTTCGAAGTCTTGGTGTTCTTGTAAAAACGCATGAATCACTTGTTGATTTTCTGTTGGATCCATTGTACATGTACTGTATACAAGGGTTCCGCCTGGCTTTAGCAGCTGGGCTGCTTCATGCAAGATCGATTGCTGAATTGTCGCAAGTCTTGCTGAGTCTTCCGAGGACTTTGTATATTTCATATCTGGTTTTCGTCTGATGACGCCAAAACCTGAACATGGTGCATCAATGAGAATACGGTCAAACGAAGCATCATCATAATGGTCGGATGCTTTTCTTGCATCAAGCGCTTTTGCCTCAATATGCGTTAAGTTCAGACGCTTTGCTGCCTGTTTAATCAGTTTTACTTTGTGCTCATGTAAATCAAGAGACACAATGTTCCCCTCATCGTTCATTCGCTCTGCGATATGTGTTGATTTACCACCAGGAGCGGCACAGGCATCAAGCACCATTTCTCCCGGCTGAGGGTCCAGCGCTCTTGCGACAAGCATGGAGCTTTCATCTTGAATCGTGACAAAGCCCTCTTGAAAGAAAGGAGTGGATACGATAGATCCTTTCATGAGTTTGAGTGCATCCTCAGATAAGTCGCCGAGCTCTGTTTCGATTCCTGCATCCATGAGTTCTTGCTGCAGTGCAGTGCGGTTTTTTTTCATTTGATTGACACGCAATGTCTGCTTTGGCGGGACTAAATGAATACGGCACATGCTTTCTGCTGCTTCAAAACCGTACGCCTCCACCCATTCTTGTACGAGCCACAATGGATGGCTTGTCTCTATCGAAAGCCTTTTTACCGGATCTTTGATCGCATCAAATGATGGCACGCCTTCTCTTTGCACAGAACGAAGAACGCCGTTGACTAGTGAAGAAATACCTTTATGTCCGCGCTTTTTCGTTAGTTCCACTGCTTCATGGATGGCAGCACGATCTGGAATCTTTTCAAGGTAGACCATTTGATAAAGAGACATCCGCAAAAGCTGCATGACCCAAGGAGCCACTTTTTGCGGTTTTTTCACAAAGGGTGTGAGCATATAATCAAGTGCCAGCTTGTTTTGCAGTGTACCGTATACAAGTTCTGTTAATAGCGGTTTGTCTTGATCGGAGAGTTCTTTCTCTTTCATCACTGACTGCAAAAGCAAGTTACTGTAGGCTTGATTTTGTTCGAGTTTGATCAAAGCGTCTAGTGCTACTTCTCTCACATTACTTTTCTTCATTGATTAACCCTAATTTCTGTCCAATTTCGATATTTGCGCCTCTTAAGAAGTCTTCACCGCTCATTTTTTTCTTTCCAGCGGGCTGTACACTCGTTAATAAAAGGCCTTGCTGATTTCCTGTTCCAACGACTGGTCCTTCTTTTTGAAGCTCAATCACTTTCCCAGGTTCTTCTGGTGCTTGAAGCGGGACTTTTTTCGCTTCCCATACTTTTAAGTTAGCACCGTTCCATTCAGTATAGGCAACTGGCCATGGATTTAAGCCGCGAACTTGGTTGTAAAGCTCTTCTCCTGGCTTGGTCCAGTCTAATCTTTCCTGCTCCCGCTTAATATTTGGTGCATACGTTGCTGCCTCTTCATTTTGCGGAATTGGCGAGATAGACCTGCTTAACACATTTGGAACTGTGTCTTTTAATAACGCCGCACCAGCCACACTTAATTTATCATGCAGTGTTCCGACGTTGTCTAATTCATCAATTTCTACTTCTACTTTGCTAATCATGTCACCTGCATCAAGCTTTTCTACCATATACATGATCGTCACGCCTGTTTTCTTTTTGCCTTGCAGGATCGCATAATGGATCGGTGCACCGCCTCTTAGTTCTGGCAGCAGTGAGGCATGAACGTTGATACAGCCAAATTCAGGTTCATCAAGTAATCTTTTTGGCAAAATTTGTCCGAACGCTGCTGTTACGATCAAATCTGGCTTTAACGCAAGCACTTTATCAATTTCTTCATCAAGACGTACCTTTTCAGGCTGTAAAACTGGAATGCCGTGTTTTAAGGCTTCTACTTTTACAGGAGGCGGCGTGAGCACTCGTTTTCTGCCTTTCGGGCGATCAGGCTGTGTGACGACCCCGACAACTTCATATCCTTCTGTTATAAGTGTTTGCAGCACAGGTACTGAGAAATCAGGGGTTCCCATAAATACGATACGTGCCATTTTCTTCACCCTTCCATTTCCGCAAGTTCTTTTTCTGTATACGTTTGAATGATTTTCGACGTGAATAATACGCCGTCTAAGTGATCAATTTCATGCAATAAAGCTCTTGCTAAAAATCCTTCTGCTTCTATTGTAAATGGTTTGCCTTTCTTATCAAAGGCTTTCACCTTCACATAATTTGGTCTTTCAACCGTTCCGTACAAAGATGGAAAGCTCAGGCAGCCTTCAATGTCTGTCTGGCTCCCTTCCACATCAAGAATCTCAGGATTTACTAAGTCAATCCTCCCAGAATCTTCTCCGATATCGACCACGGCGATTCTTTTTGAGATGCCGATTTGTGGTGCGGCTAGGCCGACTCCATCTAGTTCAAGCATTGTATCATACATATCATCCAGCAGTTTTTTCAGTTTTTTATCGAATGTATCAACAAGCTCTGTTTGTTGTTCAAGCACGTCTGCAGGATGTAAGACTATCGGTTTGATTGCCACGAAAAGACCTCCGTTTTACATCATCATATATGGATTCATATCGATTGATATCATCAACTGTTTTTGTTCCATTTCTTTTTGATAATGATCTTGTATTTTTCGTAATAAACTTGCCAGTTCATTTTCCCTTTTGTATTTTATCACGCATTGATATCGATATCTATCTTTGATCTTAGCGATTGGAGAAGCAGCAGGACCGAGAATTCTTGTATTCGGTGCACAATTCATTTTCAGGAACTGAACAATTTTGTCCGTGACATGCGCTGCCTTTGTCACTTCTTCATGTGATACAGTCACCATCGCCAAAAAATAAAATGGCGGATAGGACTGATGACGACGGTGCAACATCTCCTGCTCATAAAAGGCTTCATAATCATGCTGTTTGGTTAATTCAATACTATAATGCGAAGGTGTATATGATTGAATAATGACTGACCCCGCTTTTTCATGACGTCCCGCACGTCCGCTTACTTGTGTAAGAAGCTGAAACGTTTTTTCACTTGAACGAAAATCAGGGATATGAAGAGACGTATCCGCACTAAGGACACCGACAAGTGTAACATCTGGGAAGTCTAAGCCTTTTGCAATCATTTGCGTCCCAAGCAGTATATCCGCTTCTTTGTTGCCAAAGGACGTGAGAAGCTTTTCGTGCGCACCTTTTCGAGAGGTTGTATCTACATCCATTCGGATGACCCTTGCTTCTGGTAATACCTTCGTCAGCTCTTCTTCCACACGCTGCGTGCCTGTACCAAAATAGCGAATATGCTCACTATGGCATTCTGGACATTCTGCAGGTACAGGAGCTTCGTGACCGCAGTAATGGCACTTCAGCCGTTTTTGAAAGCGGTGATAAGTGAGAGAGATCTCACAATGAGGACATTGTTCCACATATCCGCAATCTCGGCACATCACAAAGGATGAATAACCTCTTTTATTGAGAAATAAAACCGCCTGCTCTTTCCTTTCAAGTACTTCTTTTAACCTGAGCATTAATTCTTCTGAGAACATGGAGCGGTTGCCGTTTCTTAATTCTTCTCTCATATCAATTAACGAAACGTGCGGCAGCTGCTGCTGATTGACGCGCCGTTTGAGCGTCAGCAGTGTATACACACCCTTTTTCGCACGAGCATATGACTCAAGTGAAGGCGTTGCACTGCCTAATACAACCGGACATTGGTGCCGCCCTGCTCGTTCAATGGCCACATCTTTCGCATGATACCGAGGCATTTCTTCTTGTTTATATGACGATTCGTGTTCTTCATCTATAATGATCATTCCTAGATTCTCAAACGGGGCAAAAACAGCCGATCTTGCGCCAACGACAAGCTTGACTTCCTTGCGGTGGATTTTCCGCCATTCATCGTATTTTTCCCCAGTCGATAAGCCGCTATGAAGGACAGCCACATTGGACCCGAAGCGCTCTTTAAAACGCTGGACCATTTGAGGCGTTAATGAAATTTCAGGAACTAGGACGATCGCTTCTTTTCCCTTTTGGAGGACATGATCAATCGTCTGTAAATAAATTTCGGTTTTACCGCTTCCTGTGACTCCGTGCAGTAAAAACGTTTCATGTTTGTCATCGCTCACTGCTTGATGAATGGGTTTTGCCGCTTCTGCTTGCTCTGTTGTGAGATCAAGAGGAGTAGATGGTGTAAACTCCCTATCCCGATAAGGATCTCGATAAATCTCTTCATAGCTTTCTGTTAACAGACCTTCTTGAATCAAGGCTTTTATCGTTTGAGAACTAGCACCTGTTTGTTGCTGCAAATCTTTTGCTAAAAACGTCGTTTCATTCGCTTGAAATAAAAAGGTAAGCAGCGCCTTCTGTTTCACCGCATTTTTCTTTAACTGCTTCTGTTTTTCTTCAAGTTTTTCTTTCGTAACTGCTATCTGAAGTGTCCGCACCTTTTTCTTTCCGGATTTTTGTGAGACGTGATATCTGACTTCTAGATGGCCTTTTTGGACATGCTTTTGAATAGGCTTCAGCTGTTCAGGCGGAATGTCAGCGTAAAGGATGCTCTCTTGCTGACCGAAAAGCTCTTTCAATGACTGCGGAAGTTCCTCAGCTGATAACACCTGAATTTCTTTTTCATATTTGGCTTTCATCGCTGCTGGGAGCATCGATTGAAGCGCCGTAATATGATAGGACAATGTTTTTTCCGTCAGCCAGTGGGAAAGCTCCAATAGCTCATCTGTCAGAACAGGAGATAAATCAAATAAATCGACAATGTCCTTGATGTTTCCTGACTGTACGTCTGTTTCTTCTTTGATTTTTGTCACAAACCCTTGAATCTTCCTTGGGCCAAAAGGAACCACTACCCTCATACCAGCCTTGACAAGGCCTTTAAAGCGGTCTGGCACACGATAGTCAAATGGCCTGTCAATGGCTTTCGTTGTGACATCGACGATCACTTCAGCAATCATGCTCGATCACGCTCTTTTGGCAGCAGTTGCTTTGCCTCCTGTAAGATTTCAAAGGCAAGGTCTTTTTTGCTCATCATTGGCAGCTCTTTTTTTGTTCCGTCTGCTTTGATCAATGCTGCGACATTTGTATCTGTGCCAAAGCCTGCGCCCTCTGCTGCAACATTGTTCGCGACAATCATATCTAAATGCTTGGATTCGATTTTCTTTTTCGCATAATATTCTACATCCTGCGTCTCAGCTGCAAAGCCGACTAGCACCTGATGTTCTTTTCTTTTCCCAAGCTCTTTTAAAATATCTTTCGTCCGCTTAAATTCAACCGCTAGTTCACCGTCTTGTTTTTTCATTTTATGAGAATACGTCGTGACAGGCGTATAATCGGCAACGGCTGCTGATTTAATCACTATATCTGCTTTCTCGTACACCTCTAACGCTGCTTGATACATCTCCTCAGCCGATTCCACTTGCACCACATCCACATGCTCAGGCGCAGTTAACGAAACAGGTCCTGAAATGAGCGTGACATCAGCCCCCATTTGCTCGGCAGCTTCTGCAATGGCATAGCCCATTTTCCCAGAAGATCGATTTGAAAGGAAACGAACAGGGTCGATCACTTCTCGTGTAGGGCCAGCTGTGACCACGACTTTTTTACCTGAAAGCGGCAAGCTGGCTGGCTCATCAAAAAACGCACGGATGTGTTCAACAATTTTTTCAGGCTCCTCTAAGCGTCCTTTTCCAATGTAGCCACATGCTAAATAGCCTTCACTTGGCTCTATAAACCGGTAGCCGTCTTCATATAAAGTGCGGATGTTCCGCTTGACAGCTGGATGGTCATACATGTGCACATTCATAGCCGGTGCAACCCATACAGGAGCTGTTGAAGCAAGCAAGGTCGTTGTGAGCATATCATCAGCAAGTCCTGCGGCCATTTTACCAATGGTATGTGCTGTTGCAGGGGCAACAAGAATGAGATCGGCCCAGTCAGCTACATCAATATGCGCAATGACTTTTGGATTGTTTTCTTTAAATGTATCCACATACACCTCATGCCGAGATAGGGCTTGGAAGGTGAGCGGAGACACAAACTCACGGGCAGATTCTGTCATAATCACTCTTACGTTTGCGCCTGCCTGTACGAGTTTACTAGTGAGTGCAGCTGCTTTATATACGGCGATTCCTCCGCTGACGCCGAGTAAAATATTTTTCGACTGTAACATTTGTTTGTCCCCCTTAACGGCCTTTTTCACAAATTCGTCTACAATTCAAAAAAGTCAAAACCAATCATAGTTTTGACTTTTTTGAACGTATCGTATCTGCATGGCAGAAGCGATGTTATTCTTGCTCTTCTTTTTCAAATGTCAAAAGACCAGCATCGATTTCTTCAAGAGCTTTCCCTACAAATTTATAGGATTTTGTGTTTTCGATTTGTTGATCTTGATGGATTTGCATTTCACGTGCACGGCGTGCAGACACTGTGACAAGTGTATATTTTGAGTCAAGTTTGTTCATCAATGAGTCAATTGAAGGATCTAACATGGTTTATTCTACCCCCAGCATTTTTTTATATCTTGGTGCGACTCTGTCTCTTCGCAGGTGCTCTGCAAGGACGATCGCTTTAATTCTTTCACATGCAAGCTCGACATCGTCGTTTTCAACGACATAGTCATAAGCATCCATCATTTCAATTTCTTCTTTTGCAGCAGCCATTCGGTTACGGATGAGATCCTCAGATTCTGTCCCGCGTGTAATAATGCGGTTTTGAAGTTCTGAAAGACTTGGCGGTGCAAGGAAAATAAAGAGACCTTCCGGGAATGCTTCTCTTACTTGAAGTGCACCTTGCACTTCGATTTCAAGGAAAACATCTTTTCCTTCGCTCAATGTTTGTTCTACATAGTCAACAGGCGTGCCGTAGTAATTCCCGACATATTCTGCCCATTCTAACAGCTTTTTGTTTTCAATCATATGTTCAAATTCTTCCCTGGTTTTAAAGAAATAATCAACACCATTTCTTTCACCTTCACGCGGTTTGCGGGTTGTCACAGAAATAGAGTATTCAAATTTCGTATCTTCCTGGGAGAAAATGGCTTGTCTGACCGTTCCTTTTCCAACTCCCGAAGGTCCAGAGAGAACGATTAAAAGTCCTCTTTCTTTCATAATGGCGTATTACCCCTGCCCTTCATCTATGATTTCTTCTTTTACAGAAAGTCTTTGCGCGACAGTCTCAGGCTGAACGGCAGATAAGATGACATGGTCACTGTCCATAATGACAACAGCACGGGTTCTTCTTCCGTATGTCGCATCAATGAGCATGCCTCGATCTCTTGCGTCTTGTATCATTCGTTTAATCGGTGCTGATTCCGGACTGACGATCGAAATCATCCGATTCGCTGAAATGATGTTTCCAAATCCGATATTGATCAACTTTATGGTCATCTTCTTTCGTCCCCCTGTAATATAAACGTCTCTAGTCTCGCCGAAAGAGACGCACTGTAAACAGCATACACAATGACTATTCTATATTTTGCACTTGTTCTTTTATTTTTTCAATAGCGCTTTTCATTTCAACCACCAGCTTTGTTAAATGGTGATGGTTTGCTTTTGATCCAATCGTGTTCACTTCACGGTTGAGCTCCTGTACAAGAAAGTCAAGCTTTCGTCCGGCAGCGCCACCTTGCGTCAAAATTTGCTGGAACTGCTGAAAATGACTTTTCAGCCTGGTAATCTCTTCTGTAATGTCACAGCGATCAGCAAAAATGGCCGCCTCTGTGGTCAGTCTGCTCTCTTCAAGCGCCTCTCCGATCCATTCTTGCAATCTTTGATTCAATCGTTCTTTGTACTGACTCACAACCTCTGGTGCAAACACTTTGATTTCTTCTGTAAATGCCTCGAGTTCAGACAGCCTGAGTTCACAGTCTTTTTGAAGTGATGTTCCCTCCTGCTCTCTCATAAAGCAAAGCTCCTTGACAGCTTCTTCACAAGTGTCTATCAGCAAATGCTCCAGCTGCTCATTACGGCTGACTGACTCTTCCACCTGAACAGCCTGTTCCAGCTTCAGTAAGTCATGTGCATGCTGAATACCTGAAATATGATAGCGGTCCTCAAGGTCTTTTGCGGCTTTCATATATTCATCAAGCAGCGGCCAGTCAATCTGCAAAGACCGGCTTGCAAGTTTACCGCCTTCAATCGTAACAAACAGCTCAATTCGACCGCGCTGCACGTGACGAAGAATAATTTTTTTTAATGTATCTTCGAAATATAAAAGCGGCCTCGGCAAACGGGCATGAACCTCTTTAAAACGGTGATTGACCGATTTTAGCTCAACTGACACTGTCAGTTCACCATCCGTTTTACTCGCTTGGCCGAATCCCGTCATACTGCGTATCATGTGAAAACACCCAATTCTTTCATATTAATAAAATGAAAAAGGTAATAGCAGACACTATTACCTCAAAATTATACCATAACCAATTATTTTTTTCTTGTCAAAAGTGATCCTGCCAGTAAAAAAGTTGGCAATGCAGACATACCGATGATCAGAAGCCAATCGACTGGTGCGACTGCCACCGTTTTGAAAATCGGCTGAAGCGGCGGATAATAAATGACCACAAGCATCAGCAGAAGGGAAGACACAACGGCGCCGATCAAGTACATATTCCCGAATGGATTGCGTTCAAAAATAGACCGTTCACTGCGGCAGTCAAACACATGAATGAGCTGCGCCAAAACGAGTGTGCTGAATGCAACCGTCTGCGCATATTGAAGATTGTTCGGATCACGGTGATACACAAACATAAAGGCTAACAAAGTGGCAATCCCGATCAGAAACCCTCTTGATATGACCTTCCAGCCAAGCCCTCTTGCAAAAATCCCCTCTTTCATGTTGCGCGGCTTTCTCTTCATGACATCGCCTTCTGGTTTATCCATTCCAAGTGCCATAGCCGGCAAGCCGTCTGTGACAAGGTTTACCCACAAAATTTGAATTGGAACGAGAGGCAATGGAAGCGCAAGAAGCATCGCAAACAGCATGACCAAAATCTCTCCCACATTCGATGCCAGCAAATAGCGGACAAATTTGCGAATGTTTTCATAAATATTCCGGCCCTCTTTAATAGCGGATTTAATGGTCGCAAAGTTGTCATCAAGCAAAATAAGAGAAGAAGCTTCTTTGGCAACGTCTGTTCCGGTAATCCCCATGGATATACCGATATCCGCCTGTTTAATCGCTGGCGCATCATTCACCCCATCACCTGTCATCGCGACAATATGGCCATTTTTTTGATAGGCCTTCACAATTCTCAGTTTATGCTCAGGTGATACACGGGCAAAGACGTACACATCTTCTGCTGTTTGCTCCAGCTCTTTGTCGCTTAGCTGATCCAGAGCTTTTCCATCAAGCACCTTTCCTTGCTTCGGTAAGAGACTTAAATCTTTAGCGATCGCTTTAGCCGTTTCTACGTGATCGCCTGTAATCATCACTGTTTTAATGCCAGCATCCCGGCATTCTTTAATCGCTCGTCTCACTTCAGGACGAGGTGGATCAATCATGCCCTCTAGACCGATAAATGTGAGGCCAGTTTCTGCCTGCTGAACAGATGTGATTTTTTCTGTCAGGCTTACTTTTTTATATGCAATTGCAATGGTTCTAAGCGCTTGTCTTGCTAAACCTTGAATGGCAGCTTCTGTTTCTTGCCGGTGGGCCTTTGAAAATGAGGCGGTGCGTCCGCCGTGCATCATATGACTTGAACGGTTCATCAGCACATCTGGCGCCCCTTTGGCAATGACATACCGCTCCTTCTGATTCGTTTCCACGACGACTGACATCATTTTTCTTTCAGAGTCAAAAGGGAATTCCTCCACCACACGAAATCCCGCTTCGATGAATTGCTCTGTAAAACCCGCTTTACGCGCAGCGGTTAGAAGTGCTCCTTCTGTCGGATCACCATCAAGTCTCATCTCTCCGTCTTTTTCAACGATGGTTGATGTATTACAAAGCGCTCCGTATAATAGCACCTTTTGCAGGCTTGGATGTTTGTCTACATGGACAAGTTCTCCGTTTAAGGTAAAATCACCTGACGGCTCGTACCCAGTGCCAGAAATATTCCACGTTTTCCCCTCTGCCCATACATGTGTCACTGTCATTTTATTTTGTGTCATTGTGCCTGTTTTATCTGAGCAAATAATCGAGGCGCAGCCGAGTGTTTCCACAGCCGGCAGCTTTCTGACAATGGATTTTTGTTTAATCATCCGCTGCACACCTAGGGAAAGTGCGACAGTGACGATCGCTGGCAGTCCTTCTGGAATCGCAGCAACAGCGAGAGATACACCCGCTAAGAACATATGATACAAATCATGACCTTGCACCACACCAAGAACAACCACAAGCACAGTTAAAAATAATGCAGCCACAATTAAAATTTTCCCCAGCTGCTCAAGGCGTCTTTGCAGCGGTGTTTCCATATTACCTGCTGAATCCAGCATACCGGCAATTTGTCCCATCGCCGTATTCATCCCTGTACCAATGACAACCCCTACACCGCTTCCTCTTGTGACAAGCGTCCCCATAAAGGCCATGTTCGTCAAATCTCCAAGCGAGACATGATCTCGTGAGAGCGGACTCGCATGTTTGACCGCTGGGATGGACTCTCCAGTGAGGGCAGATTCTTCGATTTCCAAACTCTTTGTTTCTAGTAATCTGATATCTGCCCCAATTCGATCCCCACTTGAAAACTTCACAATATCTCCCGGCACGAGGTGCTTCGACGGGATCTTGACCCATTCATTGTTTCTCCTTGCATAGACATGCGGCGTTGATAATTCCTTTAGTGCTTGGAGGGACTTTTCCGCACGGCGTTCCTGATAAAAGCCAAGCACACCATTTATCAGCACAATCGCCACAATCGCCACAGCATCAATATATTCACCTAAAAAGGCAGAAATAATCGTTGCCGCAAGCAGGATTAACACCATAAAGTCTTTAAATTGCGCTAAAAAAATAACGAACGCCGACGCCTTTTTCCCTTCCTGCAATTCATTTGGCCCATGCTTTTCAAGCCGCTTTTGCACATCTTTTTCTGACAGTCCGTCACCTATCGATGTATTCATTGTTTTTAATAAATCGGTTTGGTTCAGTTCATGCCAATTCATTTGACCTCGTCCACTCCTCTTTTGTTCTCTCTCTTATGCAGTGTTCTATAAGCCAGTTTATTCAGACTCGTCCTAAATCATGCTATAATAATAAGACTGCCTAAAGAACGAGAAAACGTAAGGTTCTTTCAGTAGATTTGTGTGAAAGAAGAGGGTGTATCCAACATGTCATTTGACGGCATTTTTACATACGGTATGACAAATGAATTGCAAGAAACATTAACTGGCGGAAGAATTTCGAAAATACATCAGCCATACAAGCATGAGCTGATTTTTCATATCCGGTCAAAGGGGAAGAATCATAAGCTGCTTTTATCCGCTCACCCGAGCTATGCAAGAGTACAGCTCACTGAGCACCATGATGATAATCCGAGCGAACCGCCAATGTTTTGTATGCTCCTCAGAAAACATCTTGAGGGTGGGTTCATTGAACGTTTTGAACAAATTGGGTTAGATCGGGTGATCGTGCTGCACGTGCGCAGCCGAAATGAAATTGGCGATGAACAAACCCGTAAGCTGTATATTGAAATTATGGGCAGGCACAGCAACTTAATTCTCGTGGAGGACGAAACGGAGCAGATCATTGACGGACTGAAACATCTTTCTCCATCTGTGAACAGCTATCGAACGGTGCTGCCCGGACATCAATATCTTCTGCCGCCGGCACAGCAAAAGCTGAATCCTTTTGACGTGACGAAGGAAGATATTTTAAAGCATTTACGTTTTCAAGAAGGGAAAATCGCCAATCAAATTGTCGATACATTCTCCGGGGTTTCTCCGCTGTTTGCTAAGGAAGCTGTCCACAGGGCCGGTCTTGCCAATCAGGAAACGATTCCAAGTACATTGCTCGAGATGTTTCAGCTCATTCAGGCGCATTCTTTTACCCCTCAGCTCACGAGAAAAGATGGGAAAGAGTATTTTTATTTATTAGAACTTCAGCACGTCGATGGTGACATGAAGACGTTTGATTCTCTTAGTGAGCTACTTGACCGCTTTTATTTCGGAAAAGCTGAAAGAGACAGAGTCAAACAGCAGGCGGCTGATCTTGAACGCTTTGTTGTGAATGAAAAAAAGAAAAATGAAAACAAGCTAAAAAAACTAACAAGAACGCTTGAAGAATCTCAAAATGCGCATAAGTATCAGCTTTATGGTGAATTGCTTACTGCCAATATATATGCGATTAAAAAAGGGGATAAAGAAGCGACTGTCATCAATTATTATGATGAAGAAGGCGGAGAGATCACGATCCCGCTCAAAACAAACAAAACCCCTTCTGAAAATGCACAAGCGTATTTTACAAAATACCAAAAGGCAAAAAATGCAGTAGAGGCCGTAAATGAACAAATTGAGCGAACACATGAAGAAATTGTATATTTTGACGAGCTGATCCAGCAGCTGTCCTCTGCCTCACCAAAAGATTTAGAGGAAATAAGAGAAGAACTGGTGGAAGGAAAATATTTGCGTCCCAAACAAAAACGCAACGCCAAAAAGAAAAAGCCATCGGCCATTCAGCTTGAAGCATATGAATCTTCTCAAGGTGTTCCGATTCTCGTTGGAAAAAACAACAAGCAAAACGAATATTTGACCACAAAGGCGGCAGCTCGTGATGACATTTGGCTGCACACAAAGGATATTCCTGGATCACATGTCGTCATTCGTCACAAAGCGCCTGATGAACAAACCTTGCTTGAAGCGGCACAAATTGCTGCCTACTTCTCGAAGGCAAAAGAATCAAGCTCCGTCCCTGTCGATTATACGAAAATCCGGCATGTGAAAAAACCAAACGGAGCAAAACCGGGCTTTGTCACGTATGATCAGCAGCAAACATTATTTGTGACGCCTGATGAGGATGTTGTCCTAAAGCTGAGAAAATAAAAAAGAGCCGATTAAATCTTTAGATGAGATTTTATCGGCTCTTTCTTTGTCGTTTTTTTCTTTCTATATAGAGCTCATCCAGTGCATCTACATTCTCTTGTTCAAGCAAGGTCTCAATGGCCGCAGCCAGCTGTTTAGTGCGGGCTGGGCTTGCACCACTCGTAGATATGGAGATTGTCACTTTTCCTGCCCTCACAACCTTTGGCACAATCACATTGCCAAGCTCTGACTGGCTCACACAGTTGACGAGCTGATGAGGAAGCGCTGATTGCGTCATCCACTCGTTTACTGAAGGGTCGTCTGTAGCAGCGACAATCAAAAATGCATCCTTTACATCTTCCGCATCAACTTTCTTTTTCTTCCAAGTCAGCTGATATGTCTCAATGAGATTCGCCATTTCATCACAAATGTCAGGGCTCACAATGGTTATGCTGCATGGCTCCATGCATAGCGCACTCGTCCTTCTAGCCGCAACCCTTCCACCGCCGGCAATCAGCACATGTTTATTGGTTAGATCAAGATGAACTGGAAGCATGGCTTTCTCCTTGAAAACGAAACGCATCCTCTTTGTTTAAGATGGTTTCCTGCACACGTTCAATATAAGCTGCTTTTACATGGGGATGAAACCCAATATATCGGCAGACACGGACATCTCGCAGCCGCTCTCTCGCCTGATTCGCTTCACTCTCAATCTCTTTCATTAAAATGCCGGTAAATAAAAGATAAGGCACGAGATAGACAGGCGTATCGTCATCTACTGTTAACTGTGCTAAGACATCACGATAATTCGGTTCACACGCTGTAATAAAACACGGAAAAACCTCTGCACAAGGCAACATGCTTCGGACATCATCTGCAATGCCAAACACATCCCGCTTTACATCTGGATCAGAGCTTCCACGGCCAATTAAGAGAATTTTTGCACGCTCTCCCTTGTATCCAGCTTCTTCAATCCTTGCGATAACCGCTTTCGTGACTTCTTGGTTCACGCCTATAGGTCTTCCATATGTCACCTTCACTTGTGGGAAACGTTTTTGTACTTTCACAATCTCATCTGGAATATCTGATTTGGCATGCATGGCAGTTAAAAGGAGGAGCGGGACGATCGCAATGTGGGTTGCTCCTTTTTGTACACAAGTCTCAAACCCTTCTTCGATTGAAGGGTCCGTCAACTCTAAAAAACAAATTTCTTGGATATCTGCTTCCACTAACGGCATACAGCTTTTCATAAAAGAAATGGCTTTATCCTGTGCTTCTTTTACCCTGCTTCCATGCCCAACATAAAGGACAGCTTGTTTCATTTGACTCCTCCTTGCGACCTTAGTTTTATTCAGACGAAAAGACACGATGTCCACACGTGTCTTTTCATCTTTGTTTTCATTTCTCAATCAGTGCTGGTTCAAACCAGTTCAACTTTTGATGAAAGTGAACGACATCTCCTACTACGATTAAACTCGGATGCTCGATCCCTTCTTTTTCAACCGTTTCAGATAGTGTCGCCACCGTGCAGCAAGTCGTGTTTTGCCTTGTGGTCGTTCCCCAGTGAATAAACGCAGCTGGGGTTTCAGGATTCCGCCCATTTTTCAAAAGCAGCCGCTGGACTCTTTCCACGTTTTTGACGCCCATGTAAATGACAAGGGTATCAATCCCCGTCGCCAGCGCTTCCCACTTTTCTTCAAAATGTTCATCCTTTTGATAATGCCCTGTTACAAACGCAACATTTGAGCTGAATTCTCGGTGCGTGACTGGAATGCCTGCATAAGCAGCGGCTGCAATGCCAGAAGTAATCCCTGGGACAACTTCATACGGAATACCGTGCTCAGCTAAGCATTCGATTTCTTCACCGCCGCGGCCAAATACAAAGGGATCACCGCCTTTTAGACGAACGACTATGTTCCCTTCCTTCGCATAAGCAACAAGCGCTTCATTAATCGCTTCCTGTCTCATCGTATGATGATTCGGCAGTTTGCCGCAATAGATCAACTCCGCCTCCGGTTTGGCATGGGCAAGAATCTCTTGATTGACAAGACGATCATATAAAATGACATCTGCCTGCTGTATTGCCTTATGGGCCTTTAGCGTAATTAAGTCTGGATCACCCGGTCCGGCACCAACAATGTATACTTTCCCCATCTTGCTTTCTCCCCCTGCCATCAGGCGATTATTTCGTTTTACCTTTTACATATTCAACAAGCCGCTGTTTTGACTCCTCGCGTGATAATTCACCTGTATCTAGAACAAGCTCAGGCGCAGCTGGCTCTTCGTATGGTGAATCGATTCCCGTGAAAAATGGAATTTCGCCGTTTCTTGCTTTTTTATATAATCCCTTTGGATCACGCTCTTCACACACGTTCAGATCACATTTCACAAACACTTCGTGAAATTCTCCGTCTTCGACTAACTGTCTTACGATTTGGCGGTCTTCTTGAAATGGTGAAATAAAAGCAGTAATGACAATCGTTCCTTGCTCAACAAATAATTTCGCCACTTCACCGATGCGCCGAATGTTCTCTTTTCTGTCGTCATCTGAAAAGCCTAAGTCTTTATTGAGTCCATGGCGTACGTTATCGCCGTCAAGGACTGTCACTTGGTACCCCTGTTCAAAGAGCTCTCGAGCCGCTGCGTTGGCGATCGTCGATTTACCTGAACCGCTTAGACCTGTCAGCCAAATGATCCCGCTTGTATGGTTGTTTTTCTGTTGATATTCTTTTTTAGTAATAGATGAATCATGCCACACGATATGTTCGTTGCTCATGTCATATCCTCCTTTAAGATACCGTCGTTTTTAATCCTTCGATTAATGTTTCAATGACTTCTTTTCGGCTGAACGTGCTCGGTGGTAATTCACCATTTCTCAGCATCGTTCTGACCTTTGTACCTGAAAGAATGACATGTTCGCTTTTATCATGTGGGCATGTTTTTGGTGTTGCCATGGCTTCACATGTATTGCAGTAAAAGCTGTGCTCAAATTTTAATGGTGTGATCCCAATTTCTTCGCTTGTAAATTGTTCAAATAGCTCCTGCGCTTCGTATGTGCCGTAATAATCACCAACACCTGCATGATCTCTGCCGACAATAAAATGTGTACAGCCATAATTTTTACGCACAAGCGCATGAAAAATCGCTTCCTTTGGTCCAGCATAACGCATGGCAGCAGGAAAAACACCTAAAAAGACGCGGTCTTTCGGGTAATAACCGTTCAGTAACACTTGATAGCTTTTCATTCTGACATCTGCTGGAATATCATCAGATTTTGTTTCACCAACAAGTGGATTTAGAAATAGACCATCCACTGTTTCCAGTGCTGTCTTTTGAATGTATTCATGCGCACGATGGACTGGGTTTCTCGTTTGGAAACCGACAATGGTTTTCCAGCCGTTTTCTTTAAAATGTTTTCTTGTTTCTTCTGGCTCATACGTAAATTGCGGGAAAGGTTTTTCGCTACGTTTTGTCAGTGTAATTTTACCACCAATATACGTGTCACCGCGTTCAAATAATTTTTTCACGCCTGGGTGATTGCGGTCATCTGTTTTATACACATTCACTGCTTCTTTTTCCTTATCAGGTGTGTATTGATCTTCCACCTCAATGACCCCGTATACTGTTCCATTATACGATAGACGAACAATGTCACCTTGATTGATCTCCGCTGCTTTTTCCTTTGTGACAGGCAAAGTAATCGGAAGAGACCAAACGACACCACTTGCTAGTCGCATACTGCTGACAACTGCTTCATAATCAGCTTTCGTTAAAAACCCTTCAATTGGACTATACCCGCCAATTGCGATGAGTTCAAGGTCTGCAAAAGAGATGGCATCCAGCTCAATTTCTTTCGCAGCTGTGCTTAGATCAAATTCTTCATTTACTCGATTAATTAATACGCCACCATGTGGTGTTAAACTCATTTGTTCATCTTCCTCTCAATGTTCATATTTATTAGATGTTAATAGTCGGATTTATATTTAAATCCCGCCGCCCTGTTCATGAATCGAGCTGCTCTCATTTTTAACTGCCTTCATAAGACTCAGTGCACCTAGTGAAGCAAGCAGTACACTCATCATGATAAAGATAGAGTAATAGTCTCCTTTTAAGAAAAGGCTTACCAACAAATAAGATAGACTAAGTGATAAGAAAGGTGACACAACCCATACCTTCAGCATTTTTTTCACAACATGTTTATGAAAAATGTTCGGTCCACCCTTTGCCATACCTAGCCCAATAATGGACGAGGAGGTAATTTGAGTAAGGGGAACAGGGAGTCCGAATATAGAGCTGACGATGACAAGTCCTGCACCGGTGCTCGATAATAGAATGCCTTCACCCGTTTGATAGCGTGTAATTTTCTTTCCGTTTGTTTCTAGTACCCTTCTTCCTAGAAGCAGCGCCCCAATGGCCACAAAGATTCCGCCGTAAAGGGTTCCTTGCCCGACTGATAAAACACCTGACGCGACAAGCGGGCCGACCGCATTGGCGACATTGTTCATGCCGGCTGAAAATGCTTCTAAAAACCCACTGATAATCAAAACAACAGATAAGATCAATGTACCTTTTTTGGATAATGTTCGTTTAGGGAACAATCTGATGATTTTGACAACAGCAAAGGTAAAAACAAAGGCAACAATCGGAATAATCACCCAAAAAGAGACAATGACTAAGATCGATTTCACATACAGCACTTTATATGCGGCTGCCACACCGACCACAGCTCCTACTGTGACCTCACTTGTGGATAAAGGAATGGCCAAGAGATTCGCTATGAAAAGTGATAATGCGGCCGAGCCAATGATGATACACACAATTTCAAGTGTGATGACAGATTCCGGCATAATCCCGGAGCTGATCGTTTTGACGACCTCACCGCCGCCAATCACTGAACCTGCTAATATTCCAACCGCACAAACGCTGAGCGCGTATATTGGCTTTTTGATTGCACCTGAACCATATGCGATGCCCATCGAAGCAGCTGCTCCGCTTGCGCCAATATTTAAAGCAAAGAATAAGCTAAATAAAATTGCGGCGATTTCCATACATTATGCTCCCTTACTCATGTAATCCGCACTCAGTCTTTGCTGTCCCTGACCATCTTCCAGAACGCAAATCATCAGCAGTAAATGCCGGCTGTGTACAAGGTGCACACCCGATGCTTGGATATCCTTGGTCATGCAGCGGATTATAAGTAAGATCCTCTCTAGACGCATATCTCCATATGTCCTTCCACGTCCAGTGGATGAGCGGACATACTTTGACTGATTGGAATTTTTCATCCTTATTTAAGAAGTTCGTACCTGCTCGTTTAGGCGACTGCTCTCTTCTTAAACCAGACAGCCATGCCGGATAGCCAGATAGTGCCTCTTGCAACGGAATGACCTTTCTCATATGGCAGCAGCTTTGAGGATTCGTTTCCCATAATTTATCACCATGCTGCTCATTCTGCTCTTCCACCGTCAGCTCAGGTGTTTTCAGCACGATGTCTAAACCAGGATATCTTTCCTTCACTGCATCAATGGTGTCGTATGTTTCCTTGAAATGCAGACCTGTATCTAAAAAGACAATTCTTGCATCTTTTTTTACTTTCGCAATAAGATCGATCAGGACAATGCCCTCAATGCCAAAACTGCATGCATAAACGAGCTGATCACCATAGTGGCCGTACGCCCATTTCAGCACAGATAGGGCCCCTTTATACAAATCATCCTCTTGAAATGTAATGGACGGCTCTTGCCAATTTTCATAAGTTAACATTGTTTCTCCCCTTCCGGAGTACTGCTTCTATTGCTATTCTCCGCACTACTTTAATCTGATTTTTTCATTTTTTTCCACTTGAATCACTTGACCGTCCTGAACGATCAACGTAATTGAACCGAATTTCATATCCCCAATCAGCTCTTGCATGTGCTTCACTAAGTCCTCATCCTGGTTTTGTTTCAGTTCCATCTCCTCTTCCTCCTCACCGTTAAAATAAAAAAACTTTCTTTCAGTCCGAAAGAAAGATGAGGAAGCTCACGATTTCCTTATCTTTCAAAATAGAATCATTTTGCAGGAAGTAGCACCTTGCAAATCGCAGGTTGCCGGGCTTCATCGGGCCAGTCCCTCCACCTCTCTGGATAAGAGTTTTAATTTGTATTAAATATTAACACAATTCAAACAAAAGTCAACCCGACTTTATTGATAGGATTAGTTTTTATTTAAATTTGAGTCTATTTTACTATTTTTAACCAAATAAAAAACTGTGCAGTGCAGCACAGCTTTTTTTAAAACAAAACAAGCTTTTTAGACCGTTTCTTCCATCCAAGATTCAGACGAAGGATCCTGTCTCCAGCGTTTTAGTTTATTCATAGCAGAAGGCTCGATTGCTTTTAGCTCAAGTGCCACTTCTGTCAGTGTGTCATAGTCTGTCAGCGTGACATAGGGAATGTTTTTCTCTTGAAAAGCCGCAGCTGCTTTTGGCAGTCCATAAGTGAAGATCGCAACAACTCCGAGTACGTCACAGCCTTCTTCTTCAAGAGCAGCAACAACTTCAAGAACGCTGCCTCCAGTTGAGATGAGGTCTTCTACGACAACCACCTTTTGTCCAGGTGATACGGCTCCTTCAATTTGATTTCCTTTTCCGTGTGCTTTTGGTTTACTTCTTACATAACACATCGGTACGTTCAGACGATCAGCTGCTAATGCCGCATGAGGAATGCCAGCTGTAGCTGTACCTGCGACAACTTCCGCTCCTTCAAAATGAGTGAGAATCAAGTCTTTTAAACCTTCCGCAATGTCTCCTCTGACCTCAGGATAAGACAAGGTGAGGCGATTGTCACAGTAAATCGGTGATTTGATACCGCTCGCCCATGTAAATGGTTCGTCTGGTTTTAAAGAGACAGCTTTGATTTGTAATAAATGCTTCGCGATTTTCGTTTTCATCCGGCAGTCACTCCCACTCTTTCAAAATTTGTTGATAAGCTTCCACTGGGTTTGTGGCTTTTGTGATCGATCTTCCCACAACAATCTGTGAAACACCCTGCTCTTTGGCAAAGGCAGGTGTCGCCACACGCTTTTGGTCATCCGTTTGATCATTTGGTAAGCGAATTCCTGGCGTCACAGTGAGAAAGGAAGGAGAGATTTGTTCATGAAGCTGTTTTGATTCATGAACAGAGCACACCACACCATCAAGTCCACTTTCATATGCCAATTGTCCATAATGAAGCACAGCCTCTTGCAACGGGCGGTTAATTAGTAATTCTTTTTTCATCATATCTTCTGACGTGCTTGTCAGCTGGGTCACTGCAATAATACCCGGGCGATTTTGGCCGGCAGGGGTTCCGCTTTCAAGCCCCTCTAAAGCCGCCTGCATCATCCTTTTCCCGCCGGCTGCATGCACATTCACCAAATCAACACCAAGTGCAGCAAGCCTGTTCATCGCTTTTTGCACAGTTGTTGGAATGTCATGAAGCTTCAGATCAAGGAAAATACGGCAATTTTTTTCTTTCAGTGCGTCAATAATGGCAGGACCTTCTTGGTAAAACAGCTCCATGCCGACCTTTACGAATAATGGAGTGCCTTCAAAACGATCTATAAAGGCGTGCGCCTCCTGTCCTGATGGAAAATCAAGCGCGATGATGGGCAAGTGCTTCATGTTTCCAGCTCCTTCCGATGCATTCCTCTACAGATGAATACCCATAAGCCGCTAACACATTCGGCAGTTCATCAATGATTTCCGGGCAAATAAATGGGTTCACAAAATTGGCTGTCCCAACAGCTACCGCACTTGCGCCAGCTAGTAAAAATTCAAGTACATCTTCAGCGCTTTGCACGCCGCCCATCCCAATAATCGGAATAGAAACGGCCTGACTGACCTCATGCACCATTCGGATGGCAACAGGTTTTACAGCAGGACCTGATAATCCACCTGTTTTATTGGCAAGAATGGGTTTGCCTGTTTTTAAATCTAAACGCATCCCAATCAAGGTATTGATCATGGTGAGTCCATCCGCTCCAGCCGATTCAATCGCTTTAGCAATCTCAACGATATTGGCTACATTAGGTGACAGTTTCACATAAACAGGAACGGAGGAAACTTCCTTAACGGCTTTTGTCAATGTAGCCGCCATTTCTGGATCGGTCCCAAAGGCAATTCCGCCTGTTTTCACATTCGGACACGAGATATTCAGTTCAAGGGCATGAACATTGCTTGCTTGACTAATTTGCTTTGCTACTTCAACATAATCATCAACTTGTGATCCAGCAACATTGGCAATAATAGGGGTATCGAACTGCTCAAGCCAAGGTAATTCATGTTCAAGCACGCCTTTTAGACCTGGATTTTGGAGACCAATCGCATTCAGCATACCGGCTCCTGTCTCAGCTACCCTAGGTGTCGGGTTGCCAAATCTCGGTTCAAGGGTCGTGGCTTTAATCATGATGCCGCCCAGCAAGGAAAGGTCATATAATGATGCGAATTCTTTTCCAAATCCAAAACAGCCTGATGCAGGAATGATTGGATTTTTTAAAGATAAGCCGGGTAATTCGATGTTTAGCATGATAGCGCCACCTCCTCCGCTTTAAAAACAGGTCCATCCAGACAAACTTTAACGTACGGTTTCTCGTGCTGATCGGTATGACAGACACAAGCAAAGCATGCACCGATTCCGCAGCCCATTCGTTCTTCCATTGAAATATAGACAGGCTTATCGGGATAAGAGTCTTTTAGTGCTTTTAACATAGGTGTCGGTCCACAGGAAAGCAAGACATCAAAGTCCAGCTCATTCTCTTCAATGACATTTGTCACGAAACCTTTCGAGCCATATGTTCCATCAACGGTTGCGATAAATGTATCTCCGAGCGCTTGAAACATCTCCTCATAAAATACATCCTTTTTCGATTGAAAACCGAGAACATGTTTTACGATGACGCCTTTTTTCGTTAACCGCTTAGACAGTTCATATAACGGAGGCACACCGATTCCTCCACCGACTAATAATGCGGTCTGTCCGGCCTGAACGACTGTAGGGTCATAGCCGTTTCCAAGCGGTCCTAACACATCGACTGACTCTCCCGCCCGCTTTTGGGAAAGGAGCTTTGTGCCCTCTCCCTCTGCGCGGTAAATGATGGTTGCTTCTTGCGTTTCGGCATGAATGTTGGCAATACTGATCGGTCTTCTCAGCAGCGGTGTCATGGATTCACTGACCTTTATATGAAGAAACTGTCCAGCTGTTTGAAAGGATTCAACAAGATCACCTTTTAATGTCATTTCGTAAATATGATCAGCGATCTCTCGGTTTGAGACGACCGTCAAGTATGCTTTTTTCATATCGTTACTGTCACCTCAGCATTCGTTTTCACTTCTGGCATTTCATCTGCTCTAAATGTCATGCTCTCTAGCACTCTTAAAATCGCTTCCGCTGTATCTAGTGACGTTAAGCAAGCGACACCATTTTCAACAGATTCACGTCTAATTCTAAAGCCGTCTCTTGCCGGCTGTTTTCCTTTTGTTAAGGTGTTGATGACAAATTGGGCTTCACCATTTCGAATGACATCCAGCAGATTCTTTCCTTCTTCTCCTATTTTGCCGACAACACTTGATGGAATGGAGGCTTGTTTTAAGTAATTCGCTGTTCCTTCTGTTGCTAAAATATGATAGCCGATGGAATGGAATCTTCTTGCAATCTCAAGTCCTTCTTCTTTATCTTTATCAGCCACTGTCAGGAGAACCGTTCCGTCTTTTGGAATTTGAATGCCTGATGCAATCAACCCTTTGTAGAGGGCTTTTTCGATTGTGACATCTTTCCCCATGACTTCACCTGTTGATTTCATTTCAGGCCCTAGTGTAATATCTACTCTTCTTAGTTTTGCAAAAGAGAAGACTGGAACTTTCACATATACGCCTTCTTGCTCAACATGAAGCCCTTCTTGGTAGCCATAGTTTTTCAGTTTTTCTCCTAAAATAACCTTTGTAGCTAAGTTCGCCATTGGAATGCCTGTAATTTTACTTAAGAATGGGACAGTCCGGCTTGAGCGCGGATTCACTTCAAGTACGTACACTTCTCCTTTTGATAGAACAAATTGAATGTTCAAAAGCCCAATGATGTTAAGGCCTTTTGCGAGTTTAATCGTGTATTCTGCGATTTTCGCTTTGATGTCCTCTGACAAAGTTTGCGGCGGGTAGACCGCAATGGAGTCTCCAGAGTGAACTCCGGCTCTTTCAATGTGTTCCATAATGCCTGGTATGACAACCGTTTCTCCGTCAGACACAGCATCTACTTCAATTTCTTTTCCTGTCAAATACTTGTCAATGAGCACTGGGTGCTGCGGATTGACTTTCACCGCATTCTCCATGTAGTGAAGGAGCTCAGCTTCTTGATACACAATTTCCATTGCACGGCCGCCTAATACATAGGAAGGACGGACAAGCACGGGGTAACCTATTTGATTCGCAATCGCTACTGCCTCTGGCACAGACGTTGCTGTCTTACCTTTTGGCTGCGGCACACCGAGAGTTTCTAATGTTTGTTCAAACTTGTCACGGTTTTCCGCGCGGTCAAGGTCTTCAAGCGATGTTCCAAGTATCTTAACCCCTCTATTTGATAATTCATCTGCTAAGTTAATCGCTGTTTGTCCGCCAAACTGAACAACGACACCTTCTGGTTGTTCAAGGTCGATGATGTGCATCACATCTTCTACAGTGAGTGGTTCAAAGTAGAGCTTATCTGAAATACTAAAGTCTGTTGAGACGGTTTCAGGGTTGTTGTTAATAATAATGGCTTCATAGCCTGCTTGTTTGATTGCCCACACTGAATGAACGGTCGCATAATCAAATTCAACCCCTTGTCCGATTCTGATTGGACCTGAGCCTAGCACGATGACACTTTTCTTATCTGTTCGTTCGGATTCATTTTCATCTTCATATGTGCTGTAGAAATATGGTGTTTCTGATTCAAATTCTGCCGCACATGTGTCCACCATCTTATACACAGGAACGATGCCTGCTTCTGTTCTTAGGTTATAGACATCTGCCTCATTCATATTCCATTCGCGGCTAATATAAATATCTGAGAAACCTTTTTCTTTCGCTTCTTTTAAAACGTCTACATTGCCTTTGTTTTCTTTTAGTGTCTTTTCAAATGCGATAATGCCTTCCAGCTTATGAAGGAAGAAATAATCAATTTTCGAGAATTCATGAATCTGTTCGACGGTATAGCCTCTTCTTAGCGCCTCAGCGATATAAAACAGACGCTCATCTCCTGCTTTGATAATCCGCTTTTCAAGCACTTCGTTTGTAATGTCCGCTTCGTCTTTTAATTCAATGTGATGCACATCCGCTTCAAGTGAACGAACAGCCTTTAAAAGAGACTCTTCTAATGTGCGGCCAATCGCCATGACTTCACCCGTTGCTTTCATTTGTGTTCCAAGTCGTCTGTTGGCAGATTCAAACTTATCAAACGGCCAGCGCGGGATTTTTGAAACGATATAGTCGAGTGCTGGTTCGAACGCTGCATATGTTTTACCTGTGACTGGGTTCATCATTTCATCAAGTGTTAGGCCGACTGCGATTTTCGCTGCAAGTTTTGCAATTGGATATCCAGTTGCTTTAGACGCAAGAGCAGAAGAACGGCTCACGCGGGGGTTTACTTCGATAATATAGTATTGGAAGCTGTCTGGATCAATCGCCAGCTGTACGTTACATCCGCCTTCAATGCCAAGTGCACGAATCAACTTGAGTGACACATTACGAAGCAGCTGATATTCACGATCACTTAGCGTTTGACTTGGAGCCACAACGATACTGTCACCTGTGTGGATGCCGACAGGATCAAAGTTTTCCATGTTACAAACCACAATGGCATGATCTCCGCTGTCACGCATGACCTCATATTCAATTTCTTTAAAGCCTGCGATACTTTTTTCAAGCAAACATTGTGTCACCGGACTTAACTTCAGTCCATTCTCGACGATTTCTTTTAATTCTTGCTCATTTGTACAAATTCCGCCGCCTGTTCCGCCTAGTGTATAGGCTGGTCTAACAATGACCGGGAAACCGATTTGATCTGTGAATGCCATCGCTTCTTCAAGGTTATGGATAATTTCACTTTCTGGTACAGGTTCATTTAATTCATTCATTAGATTACGGAATAAATCTCTGTCCTCTGCTTTTTGAATAGCTGACAGCTTGGTGCCTAGTACTTCAACACCACATTCAGCGAGTACACCAAGATCTGATAATTCAACAGCAAGGTTCAATCCAGTTTGACCGCCAAGTGTCGGCAAAATCGCATCAGGACGTTCTTTTCGAATGATTCGTGTTAAAAATTCTGGTGTCAGTGGTTCGATGTATACCTTATCGGCCATTTCTGTATCCGTCATGATCGTCGCAGGGTTAGAGTTCACAAGAACGACTTCATAGCCCTCTTCTTTTAGCGCTAAGCAAGCCTGTGTGCCTGCATAGTCAAACTCCGCTGCCTGACCGATGATGATTGGACCTGAACCGATCACTAAAATCTTTTTGATATCTACGCGTTTTGGCATACTTCTTCCCCTTCTTTCTCAGTTGTATGAATCATGTCCATGAACTCGTCAAATAAGTAGTTCGCATCTTCTGGACCCGGTGATGCTTCTGGGTGATACTGGACAGTGAATGCTGGTGCTTCTTTATGTTTTAATCCTTCAATGGTGTTGTCATTTAGCGCAATATGTGTGACTTCAAGCACGTCTTCATTAATGGCGCTAACCGTGTAGCCATGATTTTGAGACGTCAAGGTTACCTTGCCAGTTGCTAGTTCTTTGACTGGATGGTTGGATCCTCTATGCCCAAATTTCATTTTTTCTGTACTTGCGCCGCACGCAAGCGCGAATAACTGGTGTCCTAGGCAAATACCAAAGAGTGGTACCTTTCCAATCAACTGCTGAATCATTTCAACTGCTTCTGGTACATCGACTGGGTCTCCAGGTCCGTTTGAAAGCATGATGCCGTCTGGTTTTAACTGTAATACTTCATCTGCCGTGATATTGTATGGCACCACAATGACATCACAGTCTCGCTTATTGAGCTCGCGCAAAATGCCATGCTTCATGCCGAAATCGACAAGCACAATTCTTTTTCCTCTTCCTGGGCTTGGATACGCATTTTTCACAGATACTTGGCTTACTTGATCTGTTGGTAGCTGCATCGTTTGAAGGCGGCTCACAACGTCTTCTACTTGTTCATCCGGTCCTGCAAAAGCTCCTCTTAATGTACCTGCACTTCGAATCATGCGCGTGAGCTTGCGTGTATCAATGCCGCTAAGACCCGGGATATTTTTCATTTTTAAATACTCATCAAGTGAGTATGAAGAGCGCCAGTTTGAAGGCTTTTCACAAAGCTCTTTCACGATCAGCCCTTTCACAAACGGTGTGATCGATTCAAAATCATCACGGTTAATGCCGTAGTTGCCGATCAGCGGGTAAGTGAGTGTGACAATTTGTCCACAGTACGACGGGTCAGACAAAATTTCTTGATAGCCTGTCATCCCTGTGTTAAAGACGACTTCTCCGACTGACGGTTCTAAGCTACCAAAGCCTGTTCCTTCGAATACTGTTCCGTTTTCTAGCACTAAGCGTCTCTTCATTTTACTAGTCTCCCCTCTTCATAAACGACTTTCCCAGATGCAAGTGTCATGACCGGCCATCCTGATACAGTCAATTTGTCAAACGGTGTATTTTGTCCTTTAGATAAGAAGCTTTTTTTGTCAATTGCCATTTCTTTGTTTAAATCAATCAGTGTGATATCAGCGATTTGACCTTCTTCCAGCTTTCCGTATGGAAGAGCAAAGGCTTCTGCTGGTTTGATGGTCATATAATCAACAAGTTCTTTTAATGTCCATTCCCCTGTTTTCACAAAACGTGTGTATAGAAGCGGGAACGCTGTTTCAAGTCCGACAATCCCAAAAGGTGCCCTCTGCATCGTTTCGTTTTTTTCTTCTTCTGTATGCGGTGCATGGTCTGTGGCAATAAAATCAATCGTGCCATCTAAAAGTCCCTCGATCAGTGCCTCGCGATCTTCTGCTCCTCTGAGCGGCGGATTCATTTTATAGTTTGTGTCAAGACCTGGGATGTCTGCATCACATAAGAGAAGGTGATGTGGCGAGACCTCAGCCGTCACACGAATGCCTGCTTTTTTTGCATCGCGTACCACTCGGACGGATTCCTTTGTGCTGATATGGCATACATGATAATGACAATTCGCTGCTTCTGCTAAGAGGACATCTCTTGCAATATGCACCGATTCACAAATTGACGGTATCCCGTTTAACCCATTTGCTTTTGAAAAGTCTCCTTCATGAACGCATCCTCCATAAATGAGTGAGTTATCTTCACAGTGCGCCACTATGGCTTGATCAAGGCTTGCTGCCTTTTTCATTGCTTCGTACATCATGCCTGCGGTTTGAATACCTACACCGTCATCCGTAAAGGCAAAAGCGCCCGCTTCTTTTAACGCTGCAAAGTCTGTCATCTCTTCGCCAATTTGTCTCGTCGTGATGGAAGCGTATGGCAGTACTCTTACAGATGAGGTCTCTTTGATTCGATTCATCAGCCATTCCATTTGTTCTTTTGTATCTGGAACTGGCCGTGTATTTGGCATCGCTGCAATGGTCGTATACCCGCCTCTTGCTGCTGCCTTAGAACCTGTTTCAATGGTTTCTTTTTTCTCGCCGCCTGGCTCTCTTAAATGCACATGCAGATCAATCAAACCTGGTGATACAAATAGCCCTGCTGCATCAATGACTTCTTCTCCGTCTTCTCTTTCTAAGTGACCCATTGCTTGAATCACTTTTCCTTCTACCCTAATATCCTGCTGCACTCTTTCCCCTGTGCTTGTTAAGATAAAACCGTTTTTAATGAGATATGACATAGACAGAATCTCTCCCTTTTTGATGTAGTCTGCTATTTTGAAAAGCTCTTTTTAACACAGCCATTCGGATATACACACCATTTTCCATTTGTTTAAAAATCCTTGACTGTTTTGACTCTACTAATGAATCATCTATTTCAACACCTCTATTTACTGGTGCTGGATGCATAATAATCGCTCTTTCTTTCATTTTGCTTGCCCTGTCTACTGTTAATCCATAAGTCGATAAGTAACCCTCATTGCCCATCTTTTCTGAGTGCCTTTCGTGCTGAATTCTCAGCAGCATCACCACGTCAGACCGCTTCATGGCTTCGTCCACTTCGACATACGTTCCATGAGGGTTTTGTTCATCTTGGAAGGATGCTGGTCCTGAAAAGAGCACTGTCGCTCCTAGTCTTGCGAGGACTTCAGCATTGGACCTTGCCACCCTGCTATGTTTGATATCACCATGAATCGAGATCGTTAAGCCTTCAAAACCGCCAAACTCTTCGAAGATCGTCATCAAATCCAGCAATGATTGGGTAGGATGCTGACCGCAGCCATCTCCCGCATTAATGATTGGAATCCCGACCTTCCCAATCAGCTCTTTGTAATATTCGTCGGTACTGTCTCTGATGACACATGCCTTGACTCCGATGGATTCAAGTGTTTTCACTGTATCGTAAAGGGTCTCTCCCTTTTGAACAGAGGTACTTGCTCCGTCTAGGTTCAGCACATTCATTCCAAGTTTCTTCTCTGCCACCTCAAAGCTAAAACGCGTTCTTGTACTTGGTTCAAAGAAGAGGTTCGCTACAAATTCACCTGCTAAACCATGTTCCTGTTTCCCTTTTTTCAATGCACATGCTTCTTCAATCAGCTGTAAAATTTCTTCCTTTGACAAGCTGCTCATTGTCGATAAATCATTCATTTTTTCTGCCCCCTCTAGTTTTTCATCACTTTCAGGTTCAAAAAAACCCTAAGCCTAGGCAGCTTAGGGTTCTCCAAAAGAAGCAGGGGTGCTTTCGCACGTTCTGCTCCGTTTAGAACCCTTGTCAGCCTCACTGGACTTCTTTTAAAAGGTTTTCGGTATTCGATTCATTTGACTCATCATCTTCTGCCTTCTGATGCGGCAGAATCAGGTTTAACAGGACGCCAGTAATGGCAGCGAGTGCCATTCCTGACAGCGTCAGATTGATTTGTTTCACCTCAATGAATGCCCCGCCAATTCCAATGACTAAGATGACTGATGCGATAATGAGATTGCGCTTTTCTTCAAAGTTCACTTTATGATCAATCAGGATTCGCAGTCCGCTTGAGGCTATGATTCCAAAGAGCAGGAACGAAACGCCCCCCATAACCGCGGACGGTACTGTACTGATTAATGCTGAAATTTTCCCAACAAAGCCGAAGCAGATCGCAAACACCGCTGCTCCGCCGATGACGAAGATACTGAACACTCTTGTGATCGCAAGGACGCCAATGTTCTCTCCATAAGTCGTTGTTGGAGGTCCGCCAATGAGTGATGCAAAGATCGTCGCTGCACTGTCTCCTAAAATGGAGCGATGAAGACCTGGTTTTTTAATAAAATCTTGTCCAACAACTTTGCTTAACACGACTTGATGGCCGATGTGCTCAGACATCGTCACAAAGGCAACCGGCACCATCACTGTGAGAATGCTTAAGGTCACAGAAGGTGTATAGTCGACAAATGGCACAACAAAGTCTGGTACAGCAAACCATTTTGCGTCAATGACCGGCTGGAAGTTCACAATGCCTTGTGTTAAAGCAAAAAGGTAGCCGCTGATAATGCCGATTAAGACTGGAATCAAGCTAAGGAATCCTCTTAGGAAAATCATACTAATAATGGTGACAGCGAGTGTGAAGCCTGCAACCATTAAGTGCTTCAGGCTGTAAACAAGCTCCTTTGCATTCGGATCCACGTACATCGCCATGTTAACAGCTGTTCCAGCGAGTCCGAGTCCGATGACCATAATGACGGGTCCTACAACGACAGGCGGCAGAAGCTTCATTAGCCAGCCTGTGCCGAGCCATTTGATAAATAATGCGATGAGTGCATATGCCACACCCGCCATAAAGGCACCTACCATTGCGGCTCCAGGGCCGCCGGTGGCTTTTACATTCAAGATAGGGGCGATAAAGGCAAAGGACGATCCAAGATACGCCGGAATTTGCCCTCTTGTGATGATTAAGTACACAATGGTTCCAACCCCGCTTGAGATGAGCGCAACGGCTGGGCTCATATCAATGATCTTTGGTACAAGAATGGTTGCACCAAACATGGCAAACAAGTGCTGCAGGCTGAGTGAAAGCCATGTGAACGGTTTTGGGATATCTCGAATGCCTAAATTGGCTTTTTGCTGACTCATGATTTTCCTCCTAGATGTGTCCTTTTTCATTAAAAAAGCCTCTTTGCGAGTATGCGCAAAGAGGCCTAGAAAAACCGTACACGTCACTTTAGTCGTGTGCTCGGTGTCTCTGTTATTGCCCTCTTTGCAAACTCTCTGGAATGCATTTAAAAAGGTTATTTTTCATATATAGCGACAAGGTCGTTTTGATCTACTTCATTGAGCTGAACCATGACTGTCTCTGCTTTTGATGTCGGGATGTTTTTCCCGATATAATCTGCCCGAATCGGCAGCTCCCGGTGTCCCCGGTCGACTAGAACAGCCAGCTGAATGGAAGATGGTCTTCCTACATCCACAAGCGCATCCATAGCTGCTCTCACCGTTCTACCTGTGAACAGCACATCATCAACGACAATGAGTGTTTTGTCATTAATGTCAGCTGGGATGTCTGCACCCTTGACAAGCGGGTCTTGGTTCTCTGTCTTTTTTGTCAGGTCATCACGGTATAGCGTAATATCAAGTTCACCCACAGTCACTGGGTTTCCTTCAATTTGCTCGATGCGCTCTGCAAGGCGCTTTGCAAGATGAATACCTCTTGTCTTGATCCCGGCTAGGATGACATCCTTCATCCCTTTGTTGCGCTCAATCATTTCATGTGCAATACGGGTAAGCGCTCGTCTTATCGCTTGTTCATCAAGAATGACTGCTTTTTGTTCCATCTTTTACACCTCTTTTTGACAAATAAAAAGCCCCTTCTGCAAAGGGCAGAGAGGGGCGCTCATTTGTGCATACTCGTGCACAAATTGATCCGTTATCCTTCTCAGCCTCTCTGGACTGTTTTAAAGAATCTCAATTTCTTCGTTTATTATTTCAAAAAAAGAACGGTCTGTCAATCGTTATTTCTTAATGAATCGATAAAGCCTCTCATATCAGCTGGAATTGGAGCTGTAAACTCCATATATTCTCCTGTTCTAGGGTGATCAAATCCTAACACGCCTGCATGTAGCAGTTGTCCATTGAAATCAACCGTTTTTCTCGGGCCATATTTTGGATCTCCTGCAAGCGGATAGCCAATGTATTTCATATGAACACGAATTTGGTGGGTTCTTCCTGTTTCAAGGCGGCATTCTACAACGGTAAAGTCTTTAAAGCGCTCCATCACATCAAAATGAGTGACTGCCTGCTTTGCATTTTCTTTTGTGACCGTCATGCTTTGGCGATCTTTTTTGTCTCGACCAATTGGTGCATCAATCGTTCCAGTATCATGCTGAATGATGCCATGAACAACGGCTGTGTATTTTCTAGTGACCGTTTTCGCCACCAGCTGATTGACGAGTGATTCATGCGCCATATCATTTTTTGCGACCATTAAAAGCCCTGACGTATCTTTATCAATTCGGTGGACAATTCCAGGGCGCATGACACCATTAATGCCTGACAAATCATTGCAATGAGCCATGAGGCCATTGACAAGAGTACCTGTCACATGTCCTGGTGCTGGATGAACGACCATTCCTCTTGGCTTATTGACCACTAGTACATCTTCATCCTCATAATAAATATCAAGATCCATTGATTCCGCTTCTACATCTAGTGCTTCTGGATCTGGAATCTCTACTTTGATTTGATCTCCAGCTTGTACTTTATAATTGGCCTTCACTTGTTTTCCATTTACTTCGATGAGCCCATCTTTCACCCACTGCTGGACTTGAGTTCTTGACCATTCTGGTTCAGTTGTGCTTAAAAATTTATCAAGCCGTTCACTCGTTTGTTCTTCTGAAACGGCAATGTTTACTTGATTCATGTAGTTGACTCCTTATTTTTCTTTCCATCTAACAGCATTTGAATAAAGAGCAGAATGACCCCCACACATAGAGAGGAATCTGCGATATTAAAGATTGGATAATGATAATCCCCAAATACGAAATGAGCAAAATCAACCACTTCTTGACGGAAAATACGGTCAATAAAGTTTCCAATCGCTCCGCCAAGCATTAAGGCAAGCGCTACGCCAAGTAGCTTGTCCTTTTGTCCATGTTTTTGCAAATAATAAACAATTCCTGCAATAACAACGAGTGTGATCACATAGAAAAACCACATTTGTCCTTGGAGAATCCCCCATGCGGCTCCTGAATTTCGGTGGGATGTGATGTAAAAGAAGCCATCAATCACAGGAATAGAATCACCGAGCATCATATGTTTGACAATGAGCCATTTTGTTAATTGATCTAAACAAATTATCACGAATGCGATTATGTAATAGAACACACACGTTCCTCCATCTTCATACTTTGGTCTTTAAGCATTTTATCAAGAAAACAGGATGGAGTAAAGAAACTTTAGTTGACAGACAAAAACCTCCCTACATGTGGAAGGCTTCAAAATGAGAATCGTTTGATTCATAAGGATAAGGGGTGAATGCTTTTTTCTCGTATTGCTTATGATATAAAAAGTCGTCAGTCGTACGAGCAGTCGGAAGAATACTCATTTGTTCAATGGGCATTGTATGCCCAGTCGCCTCACATATGCCATAAGTTCCTTGTTCAATTTTTGCAATCGCGAGCGAAACATCTTGCAGTTCTTCTTTGATGTGATAAAGAAGCGTGGTCGTTTTTGCTTGATCGAAAGTGACATGTTCAGCGGGTGAACGCAATGATGCATATTCAAACAGTTTCGATTGCAGTTCTTCTCTCATTTGAAGGAGTTCCATGTAAATCGTCTCTAGATCGCCATTCATGTCGCTGATTCAACTCCTGCCCTGTCGTGATAATCATATTGTTGCCCCGCCTGTTCACTTTAAAGCCATAAGATTTTTCCTTTCGTTCTAAACGCTGTCATTTTCTCTATATCAAAAACGCCCCGCTATATGCGGGGCGCTAGTTGGTGATATCACGCTGTTAATTCTGGTAATATTTCTCCACGATTTCAGCATTTTTGAGCGACAATGTTGGGTATTTTGGATTTGCGCCAACATCTTTTGAAATAATGCGGGAGCGTTCGCACAGTTCGCCTTCTGCTTTTTGAACAACAATACGTCCTGATGTGTATTCAGGCGCTGATGCGTCTGCATGTTTCTCATCTTCTACTGTTAATTCAGAAATGATGAAGAGCTGCTTCACATCTTCTTTAATGGATGCAAGAAGATTTTTCACTTCCTCTGTTGCATAAAGGGTCACACTTGCTTCAAGTGAACGTCCGATGACTTTCTCATTACGCGCAATTTCCAGCGCTTTTAGCACATCGTCACGTACTTCCATAAAGCGGTCAAACTTCACTTCTGTCGCTTCTGCTTGAGGAACAGCTACACCTTCTGGCATATCTGTTAACTGAACACTTGGCTCTTCAACAAAGCTTAAGTGGCTCCATAGTTCATCTGCTGTATGCGGAAGAATTGGTGCTGTCAGCTTCACTAACGCCATTAATGTTTCATAGAAGACCGTTTGCATGCTGCGGCGGTCTGGATGATCCGCATGCTCAATGTATACCACATCTTTTGCAAAATCGAGATAGAAAGAGCTAAGCTCGATCGTACAGAAGTTGTGGATGGCATGATAGACAACCGCAAATTCGTAATCATCATAAGCTTTTTTCACTTTATCAATTAATTTGTTTAATTTGATTAAGATATATTGATCCACTTCGCGAAGCTCTTCGACTGGTACTGCATTGACTGCTGGATCAAAGTCAAACAGGTTACCATGCAAGAAGCGGAACGTGTTACGGATTTTACGATAAACTTCTGCGACTTGTTTTAAAATGTCGTCAGACACTGGATGATCGGCTTGATAGTTGACAGAAGATACCCAAAGTCTAAGAATCTCCGCACCAAGCTGCTTCGCCACTTTCGTCGGATCGATCGTATTGCCTAATGATTTACTCATTTTGCGTCCTTCTTTATCAAGCGTAAAGCCATGGCTGAGAACACCTTTATATGGCGCCTTTCCTGTGACAGCAACTGCTGTAGATAAAGATGAGTTAAACCAGCCGCGATATTGATCAGAACCTTCAAGGTAAAGGTCTGCCGGACGAACAAGGTCATCTCGTTCTTCTAATACCGCTTGGTGAGAAGAACCAGAATCAAACCATACATCCATGATATCTTGCTCTTTTGTAAATTCACCGTTCGGGCTGCCTGGATGTGTAAAGCCTTCAGGCAATAATTCTTTTGCTTCTTTTTCAAACCAAATATTTGAGCCATGTTCTCTAAATAATTGAGAAACGTGCTGAATCGTTTCATCTGTGATGATTGGCTCACCATTTTCAGCATAGAAGACTGGGATTGGAACGCCCCATACACGCTGTCTTGAAATGCACCAGTCACCTCTGTCACGCACCATATTGAACAGGCGCGTTTCGCCCCAAGCTGGAACCCATTTCGTTTCTTTAATATTATCTAATAGCGCTTCTCTGAAATCTTTAATGGAAGCAAACCACTGAGCAGTTGCACGATAAATTGTTGGTTTTTTCGTTCTCCAGTCATGCGGATAGGAGTGCGTGATAAAGTCGAGTTTTTTTAATGCGCCTTTTGCTTCAAGCTGTTCTGTGATGGCTTTATTGGCATCCTCGTAGAATAGTCCTTCAAAACCAGGTGCTTCTTCTGTCATCACACCTTTTTCATCTACTGGACATAACACATCAAGACCGTACTTCATACTTACGATAAAGTCATCTTCCCCGTGACCTGGCGCTGTGTGAACACAGCCTGTTCCTGCATCTGTTGTGACGTGATCGCCAAGCATCACAAGAGAATCTCTATCGTAAATTGGATGTGCTGCAACGACCTTATCTAATTCTTTACCTTTTAACGTTTTCACAACTTCGTACTCTTCAAAGCCAAGTGTTTTTGCCACTTGTTCAACTAGCTCAGATGCGATGACATATCGCTCAGCACCCACTTGAAGCACGCTGTACTCTAGGTTTGGATGAACACAAATGCCAAGGTTTGCAGGAAGTGTCCAAGGTGTTGTTGTCCAGATGATGAACTGTTCGCCGTTTTCAAGTACGCCTTTGCCATCTTTCACTTTAAATGATACGTAAATCGATGGTGAACGTTTGTCCTTGTATTCAATTTCTGCTTCAGCAAGTGCTGATTCACTTGATGGAGACCAGTTAACAGGCTTAAGACCTTTGTAAATATAGCCTCTTTTCGCCATTTCACCAAATACAAGGATTTGCTGCGCTTCGTATTCAGGCTTCAATGTCACATATGGATTGTCCCAGTCTGCTCTTACGCCCAAACGTTTAAACTGATTGCGCTGACCTTCGATTTGTTTCCAAGCATACTCCTCACATAGTTTACGGAATTCTGCTGTCGACATTTCTTTGCGTTTGACTTTTTTATTTTTCGTAAGGGCTGTTTCAATCGGTAAGCCATGTGTATCCCAGCCCGGTACGTACGGTGCATGGAATCCATTCATTGATTTAAAACGGACAATAAAATCTTTGAGGATTTTATTGAGTGCGTGCCCCATATGAATGTCACCATTCGCATATGGAGGTCCATCATGCAAAATAAAGGTTGGGCGTCCTTTTGTCCGTTCTAAAACCATTTGATAGATGTCTTTTTCTGCCCATTCCTCTTGGATTTCAGGCTCTTTGTTCGGCAAGTTCCCTCTCATCGGGAATTCTGTTTTTGGCATTAATAAGGTGTCTTTGTAGTTCATACCTATTCCTCCACATGCAAATTCGTATTAAAAAACAATAAAAAAAGCCCTCTCATCCCATAAGGGACGAGAAGGCTTGTCTCGCGGTACCACCCTTTTAGACAAGCGCTTTGAAATTGCCGCTTATCCACTCTAAAATCGTAACGTGATCTGACGCCTTTTCTTACTCATTCATTTCAGAAAAGGAACTAAAGGGGTGATCTCATTGCAGCGTTTCGTAATGTCAGGCTTCCACCGTCCCTGATTCGCTTTATTACGCATGTAACCGCTGCGAGTGTCCCTTTCAAACGTTTATCTCTTGTTAATTTATGATGGTATTATATGCAACATGAGCACGTCATGTCAAGGTGATGCGCTTATTCTTTTTCGTCAAAGACAGCGTCAACTTCATATTCCAGCAAATGATCCCAATCATCATTTTTCAGAAGATCAAGCTGAGCTTCGATGAGCATTTGGAAACGAGTTCTAAAGACTTTCGACTGTTTCTTGAGCTCTTCGATTTCCATTGCAATCTTTCTTGATTTTGATAACGCTTCGTTGATAATACGGTCTGCATTTTTCTCAGCTTCACGAATGATCAATTTCGCTTCTTTATCAGAATGACGCTTCACGTCTTCTGCTGCTTCTTGCGCCACAAGAATGGATTTGTTTAATGTTTCTTCAATTGTTGCAAAATGGCCTAGTCTTTCATCAAGCTCGTTGACTTTGTCTTCAAGCTCGTTCTTTTTGCGAAGTACGATCTCGTAATCTTTACGTACTTGGCTTAAAAACTCATTTACTTCATCTTCGTCATAGCCGCGAAAACTTTTTGTGAACGTTTTATTATGAATATCATTAGGTGTTAATGGCAATTTTGCCACCTCCAGATTCAAATTCGTTATGTCAGAAGCTCAAATGTTACTTTGAATTTATCTTTTTTCGTCTTCCCATCAATTGTTTTTAAGCTAAAGCGGCCAAATCCCCTGACAGAGAGCTGATCACCTTCACCAATTGTAAAGGAAGGGTCTTCAGTGACTTTCCAGTTTACTTTGACAAGACCATTTTTGACCAAAAGCTGTGCTTTTTGCCGAGACTGACGGCTGACAGCAGCACATACAGCGTCAAGCCGCAGTGAAGAAATCGTATCTTCTTTGATATCGGTTTTGCTGATGACTGGCTGAAGATCTGTCTTGCTGATTTCCTCTAATGAAACAGATGCTCTGCCGACATGCGTCAGCTGAGCCCGAACAAAATCGGCAACATCGCTTGTACAAATAAATTGCACGTTGTCCTCTGAAAACAACAAATCACCGAATTTTTGACGCTTCAGGCCTGTCCCAATGAGCGAACCGAGAAGGTTGGGGTGTTCTATCGAAATAAACTTTTTCGCATAGTTCACCTGAAAATAAGTCAGTTCAAAATCCTGTATGGTCGGTGCTAAATAGTCAGGATAGATCAAAGCCCTTTTCCGCTCTGCTTCCTCATACCCGCCAAAAAACATGAGACCCAGTTCATCAGAATGCTGAATCACGGACTGGGTAATGAACTGCTCACGCGGATCAAGAAAGTCTGTTAATTTCATTCGATATTGATCGAGTGCGATGTTTTTCCAGCCTAATACTTGGTCGACAAATGGCTGTTCGTCTTTTCTAAAATGTTGATAAATATCGCTCATTTTGTTCCCCTTTTATGTAAAAGAGCCTGGCAGATGCCAAGCCCGGCAGCCTGTTTACATGAATCGTACAATCATATTATAAAGACCAGTTAGTCCATACGATGATGCGAAACGAATTACAAGCAATGCCACAATCGGCGAGATGTCAATCATGCCAATTGGCGGAATAATTTTACGGAATGGTTCTAAATACGGTTCGCAAATGTTTGTCAAGAAGCGGCCAATCGATGTTTCTCTTGCAGATGGCACCCATGACATAAAGATGTAAATAATGATCGCGAATGAGTAAATCGTTAAGACCGTACCCAAAATATTAAAAATGAAATTTAGAATAATTATGATTTACCACCTCTGAGGTTCTTCCTCTGTCAATAGCTCTGATATTGTGCCAGATACATCCACATTATCAGGTGTGCAGAGGAATATATTCGAGCCAATACGCTGAATGTCTCCACCGATTGCATAAACCGTTCCGCTTAAGAAGTCGATGATTCGCTTTGCTTGATCGTGCTGAATGCGCTGCAAATTGACGACGACTGCACGCCGATTTTTAATATGATCTGCAATCTCTTGAGCCTCTGCATAAACACGTGGCTCACTTAACACCACTTTAGAGGATTTTTGCACGCTTTGCAAGCTGACGACATTTTGTTTTCCTGCCTGAGGACGCTCTTGAAATGCTGCTTTATCTTTTGTGTTTTTTTCTTCTTGTACTGGTTCTCTTTCTTCATCAATATATTCGTACTCATACTCTTCATCATCGAGTGTGAAGAAGCTTTTAAACTTATTTTTTATGCTCATGTCACGCACCTCCTGTTTCATTTCCAACAAGTGAAGAGCCAATCCGAACAAATGTCGCACCTTCTTCAATTGCGATTTCAAAATCGTTTGACATGCCCATCGATAAATGCTGACAAGGTGCATTTACTTGGTTCAGTTTTTTTACCTCTTGTTGAAGGCTTTTTAATGTTTTAAAACAGTTTCGTATCACAGTATGATCATCTGTAAATGGAGCCATCGTCATGAGTCCAGCAATTTCAATATGTTTGAAATCAGCGAGCTGTTTGACAAATGGAATCACGTCTTCGCTTTGTAAGCCGTGTTTTGACTCCTCAAGTGATGTGTTCACCTGTACAAAACAGCGAACCGTGTGATCCGCTCTTTTTTCAATTTCATTCGCAAGGGACATTCTGTCTAGCGAATGTAAGTAGTCAATGGTCTGAATGACAGATTTCACTTTTCGCGTCTGTAAACTGCCGATGAAGTGCCAGCTAATGTTTTCATCGGTTATAGCTGCCTGTTTTTCAAGTAACCCTTGGTCACGATTTTCACCAAGGTGCAAAATTCCGGCATCCTTTGCTTCTAATGCTCGTTCAATCGAGACATATTTTGTGACAGCGACAACCGATACATCGTCTGGATGTCTACCTGCTCTTTTACATGCTTCGTTGATTTGTTCATTTATTTGTCTGAGATTCTCTCGTACATTCAATTGCAGTTATGCCTCCTTAAACCCGACAAAAGACATCATACGTCCTGTTTTCCCTTGATCACGCCGATGTGAGAAGAAATGCTGCTCATTGCAACTTGTGCACATCGAACTGACATGTATGTTTTCTTCTTTTAATCCTGCATGAAGTAATACGTTTTTGTTTAGTGTTTTTAAGTCAATTTTGTATTGTCCTTGTGACATCTCGGAATACACATCCTCTGTTGAAAAAGGAAGCTGTTTCACTTGATCTATGACAACATCATCTACTATGTAGCAGCAGCTGCCAATGGATGGTCCAATGACGACTTGTATATGATCGGCATCAGCGCCTTCTTGGCGAACCCATGCATGAACCATGTTGGCGCCAATTTGTTTGACGGTTCCTTTCCAGCCGGCATGAGCCGTTCCAATCAGCCCAGATTGCGGCGCTAGAAAATAAAGCGGAACACAGTCAGCGAAACAAAGAGCGAGCATGATGTTTGGTTCAGAGGTGTATAAACCATCTGTTCTAGAGAGCGCCTCATCATACTGAAGACTTCCTCTTCCCTTTTGTTCCTTTGTGACTTTCATGATGCGATCCTCGTGTGTTTGGTCAGCAAACACCCAATTAGAGAGCGGCACAGCAGTAGCATCTGCAATGACTTGACGATTCATTTGGACACTAGAAGCATCATCTCCTACATGGAGTCCAGTGTTCATTGATTGATATGGAGAAAGACTAAAGCCGCCATTTTTTGTCGTAAAACCGGCCAATATCTCTTTTCCAGAACATGTCATGTTCGTCCAATCATGGATCAGCATTGCATAAGGTGATTTCTGCTGAAAGGGGTCATATTTGTCTATCAAAGCTGCCTCCCACCTTTCATTCATCTCTCTTTATATCGCTCCTAATATCGCTCCTATTTTACCACAAGACGTGCAAAGACAGTTAGTGGGATTCATTAAATATTACACTCAAATGTGCCCTTTCTACAGGTTTTTTTTCAAATTGATATGAAAACGTAATCTTTTTACCCGAAAAAGACATTGATTGCTGAGAATGGAGAGCTTGTTTCAAGGAAAATTTGATCTATTGATTGAGGAGTTTACACGAATTAAGAAGACAATCGGACAAGTATCACATCTTCGCCAATTTTTACTATATTTCGCCACGGGACAATCATTTCCTCTTCTTTTCCGAAAAATCCCATCATTTTACCTGTACCGCCTATGATAATCGCTTGTATTTTACCGCTCGTGACATTAATATCGATGTCTCCAATGGTACCTAATTTTTTTCCGCTGGACACATCGACGACATCTTTGATTTGGAATTCAGAAATACTGATCATCTGTCCTTCCCCGCCTTTCGTTTTCTACTATAATATGTATGATGGAAAAGCAGGGAAGCAGACCAATAGTTTCTCTTATCTACAATTTACTTAAGTGAGGACGGCCGTTTTGCCACATGACTTCGACTGGACATTCAAAAAAGGAAGAAAGCAAGTCACTTGTCATCATCTGCTTTGTCTCCCCTTTATGAAAAACAGTACCTTCTTTTAATAATAAGGTGTGCTGAAAAATCGGGAGAATCTCTTCTGCGTGGTGGGTTGTATAGAGCAATGTGGGCGCATCTGGTTTTGATGCAATCAATGAGATCGTCTCCAGAACTTGTTCTCTTGCTAAAAAATCAAGACCTGTCACAGGTTCATCTAAGATCAGAAGCTTCGGATCATTCATTAAAGCTCTTGCGATCAGCACTTTTTGTTTCTCCCCTTGCGACAGGGTTTCATACGTGCGATTGGCATATTGAAATGAGCCAAATGTTTTTAATAAATCAATTGCCTTCTCTCTTATCTCATCTGTCGGTGTTTCATAAAGTCCGATGGAAGCAAATGCCCCGCTCAAAACAATTTCAAATGCATTGTCATCTCTGTGCAGCTTCTTTTCAAGACCAGCAGAGATGAGACCAATTTTCTTCCTTAGTTTTTCACCAAGCGCTTCCTTGCCAAACACATGACCTAACACCGTCATCTCACCTGACGTTGGAAAATAATATGAGCAAAGCATATTTAATAAAGCGGTTTTTCCCGCACCATTCAATCCATAAAGCACCCAGTGTTCCTGGTTTTTCACCTGCCAGTCAATAGAACGAAGCAGCCATTTTCCATTTCGTTTTAAAGAAACATCCTTCAAGTCAAGCGACACGATCTTTTCCCCCTGAATAAAAATTCTGAATAAACAAATAATAACGTCTACAGCATATCGCAAATGTTTCAATCAGTAAACCTAACGCAAAAAAGCTGCTCCCTATTAAGGAACAGCTTTTTTGCATGGTTACGAAATTTCAATTCGTACGCCCTCTTTAATGTCAGGAAACGTATGCGGGGATGCAAAGACAGCTCCCGGTAATACATCATCAAACGGCTCTTGGAAGTAGATCGAAATATGGCCGAGTTCCTTAAAGTTGTCATTTGCTTTATTGCCTAAAGCAGTAATGGTATAAGTTTGGTCGCCCACTTGAATCGTTCCGCCTAATTTCAGCGGCTCTTCTTCTAAGTGTTCAAACTCATGAATGACAGACATATCTCTTAATTCCTGCGGCGCTGCTGGTCCAAATAAAACAATCAGCTTATCTTCTTTAAACTGCGGGACTAAGATCCCAATTTCTTTTACGACAGATTGTGTTACCATGTATCTCGATTCCTCCTTTAATACGTTTAATACATACCGAAGCTGGCAACGTATGCGATCACAACAGATAGAACGCCTGTAATGAGACGGCTATACAAAACTGCTGGTACCCCATATTGTACCGTTTCCGGCTTCGCTTCACCAAGTGATAGCCCCACCGGGATAAAGTCACACCCTACTTGACCGTTGATCGCAAACAGTGCTGGAAGAGCAAATTGAGGCGGAATATTCCCTAGTGCAATTTGACTACCAATGAGAACACCGATGACTTGTGCAATGACTGCCCCAGGTCCTAAGACAGGCGATAGGAACGGTAAGGTACAGACAACAACGAGCAGTAAGAGCCCCCATAAAGATCCTGCCAAAGGTGAAAGGAAATGGGCAATCAGATCACCGATTTTTGTATAATTGATAATTCCAATTAACATACTGACAAAGGCCATGAATGGAATAATGTTTTTAAGGAGCATATCAACTGAATCACGACCAGCTTGATAGAATGTGCCGGTTACTTTCCCGATTCCTCTTGAGAATCTCATGAGGAAATTCCCTTTTTCTTGACGTTCGATATTTTCCTCTTTCAGTTTTGAATAGGTTTCTTTGAAATTCTCTTTGTCAATTGGGCCGCTGCTTTCTTGACCTTCTACAGTCCCTTCACTATCAGATGCTTCCGCAAAGGAAATATCTTTTTCTGTGACACCTGATACGAAGATATCCTCTGTAATGTGTTTTGCAAGCGGTCCAGAAGGAGAGGATGCCAGCACATCGACAGTTGGAATGCGTTTCATTGGATAAAGTCCGATTCGCGCTGTTCCTCCGCAGTCAATGACAACACACATCATTTCATCTTCTGGTATAGAATTTTTAAAACCATCACATGCTTCTGTCCCTGTCATTTCTGCAATTTTACGTGCAACTGGGTGAATGCCTCCTCCTGTAATGGAAACGACCTTTCTTCTTTTACCGGTTGGTTCAAGCTCTAATCCTTTTCCCCATCCGCCAGCACCTTTTGCAACAAATACTTTGTGGTTTGTCATGTCTAACCCTCCCCTATTGTGAATTCGCTTTCATTTTTCCTGCTAAGTATTTTGTGATCCATTCCGTAATGATTCCGCGAAGTAAAATGACAACGATCCCGACTAAGAAGTAACGAACAGCCAGCTCTGACATAGAGTATCCAGCTTCTTTAATCCCGTTCGCAATTCCTAAGTAGACAAACAGTTCTCCTGCGTTGGCATACGGGAACAGCGATGTCACCGGATGAACAAATGAAACAGCTGAATCATAGAATGCTGGTTTTTGTTTTTCAGGTAAGAAGCGGCCAAACGTATAAGCCATTGGGTTTGTCAAAATAAGAACGGATAAGATCGGCATTAACGTATAGCGCAAAATGGTATATTTCGCTGCAAACTGAATCGCTCTATTCACTCGCTCTTCTCCAATAAACTTCATGACAGCATAAGTGAAAGTAAGTAACACAACAAGCGTTGGAACGATACCTGTAACAAGACCCATGAATTGCTTTCCGCCGGCTTCAAACATCCCGATAAAGTGCTCTCCAAACCATTGAATCCATTCCATGTTTCATCTCCCCTTTCTTAGTTCACATTTGTTATATTTTTTTTAGAAATCGAGACAAGCGCCTGCTCCGCTGCCATGGAGAGTGCTTGCATGACAGCTGGTCCCCTTTTGCGCTTTTTCAATGTTTGTTTCATCATGTGATGCTCATCAAGCACAGCCCCCACATGTTTTCCTTCATAGGAAGGCAGTTCCTTAAATTTAGACAAAATCGAGACGCCACCCAGCACATGACACTTTTGAATGATGTATGATTCATCGACAATGATGAGCGCAATGGCTCCAGGGCCAAATTTGCGCCGCTCCATTCCTGAAAACAAGTGATAGCCTTGTTTCCCTTTATAGTCGTCAATCAGTGAATCCATGCTTTTGCGGTAGTACTTGATTTGAATAAACGATAAACCATACTGCACAATCAGAATGATACAAAGTACGATTGCTAATTTTTCCATAGCCTCACGTCCTTATGATTGAAATAAGTGATCTTGTAATGAACGCAGCTTCCAGACCGTTGTGTTTGAATCAAGTTCTACATCATCATGAGATAGGAATTGCCCCAATTTGATATCTTTTTTCGCTACCACTTTTCCGCTGATTAAGCCAATTGGGATGTGGCCGTTCGCTTTCATGTCTTGATGTGTTTCAAGTACACCTCTTACGGAGTATCCGCCAATACCATCAAGTGTTTCTCCTGCTTTAATATCTCTTTTCGCCACAGCGACAGTTTCTGATACTGGTACACCAATTGGATGGATTGAAGAATCGTGTTGTAAGACTGCTTTTGCGATCGTCACTGGTGTTTCAAGGCTTGCTAAGTGGAAAGGACGATACAGTGTGTAGTGAGGACCTTTTCCAACTTTTAAGTAACGAAGCTCTTCATCTACTGGCTCAAGATCACTCTTGACGATGACAAAGACACCTGGTGCCAGTCCGTTTACATATTCAACGACTCCGAAGTTATCCAGTACGCCGCCTTGCTGTTTTTGATTTAATTTATCTGCTACATTTTCTAAATTCGCTTCTACTCCGTGCATGCCGACTTTATCAGGCAAAAGTCCTGTTGCATTACTTAATAGGTTCATTTCTGCCATCGTTTTTGTTCCGTCTTGGAATGCTGCCAGCATGTGGGCACTCATATGTTTACTATCTGCTTCAGCTTTACACGTATCTGGGTTTGCTTCTGGGAAGAATGGGTTGTTCTTACCTTTCCCAGCAACCAATACTTCAAGCCCCATTGTTTTTGCAAATTCATATAGTTCTAGCGTTGCTGCTGGTTCATCTCCAGCTGATCCAGAGTAAACAAGTCCTGCATTCGTGAATAATTTATGCATGACCAAACCGATCGTAATATCGACTTCTACATTTAAAAGAACGAGATGTTTTTTTGAATTAAGCGCTTCCAAAGAAATGTTTGCTCCGACCTCTGGAACACCTGTTGCATCCACAACGACTTCCACGGAATCTGATTGAATCACTTCTCTGTAATCATTTGTGACGACCATTTGATGTGGTTTCGCATGTTGCTTGTAAAAATTCGCTGCTTTCTCAGCTGCACTAAGATGAATATCACAAACACCTGCGACAATCATGCCTGGAATTTTAGAAATTTGTGAAATGAGTCCAAACCCCATTTGGCCTGCCCCGATTATCCCAACTTTGATTGGATCTCCGCTGCGTTCTCGTGCTAACAATTGTTGATAAATTGACATCTAAATCATCCTTTCAGGTTTTCTTGCTTCACAATAGATTGCTAGAAAAATAATCTGAAACTTTTAACAAATGTTATAAAAATTAACAAAAATCTGTTTCTTGTAACATTTGTTATTTTATTTATCATTTGTTATGAACTTAGTTTATATGATGTGTCAACTTTGTGTCAAGATAAAATCGATAAAATTTTCAATCTTTTTGAGTCTAAAGACTCAAAAAAACTACCTAATCGGCTTAGGTAGTTACTTTAATAGGGCATCTCCGGTTTGTTCATCTGTAATTAACACATGAATTAATCCACCTTCTAACGCTGCCCTGATCGCTTCAATTTTTTCTTCTCCTCCAGCGACACCAATCACAAGCGGGATCTCTTTCAGTTTTTGAGGACTGATCCCCATCACCCGGTCGTTCCACGGATGCGGATACACTTCACCTTTATGATCAATAAAGTTATAACAAATGTCACCCGCGACATCTTTCGCTTGCAGGATATCTTCCTCACCACTTGTCATATAGGATTTCACCATCGTTGAATGTTGCGGAACCCCGCCTATTCCTACGACCGCGATATTTGATGATTCTCCTAATTCAATGACTTTTTTGATCGACGGCTGTCTAATGAGTACATCTTTCGCTTCTTTCGTATCAAGCATGACAGGCACATGTAAAAACTCACATTTGGATTTGAGTGCTTCTGAGCATCTTCCAATAATATAGTTGGCATGAATATCAACATCTTCATTTCCGACGCCTCCGACTAGCGGAACAAATGTCACAGACGGAAAATGCTGAACAGACGTAAGCGCTTTCGCCATTTCATGCAAGGTTGTCCCTGATGAAAAACCGATGACTTGTCCATCCTTCATGACTTTTAATAAAAAGCCCGCAGCCGCAGCTCCTATTCGACTTTTTGTTGTTTCTTGACTGAGAGATTCCACACACACGACTTCTCGCAGCCCGTATTTTCGCTCTATTTTTCTTTCTAACGAACCATATTGTTGATTCACTTCATCATGAATAATGATTTCCACGATTCCTGCTTCACGTGCTTTTGCCAAATATTTCGATATGAGCGAACGGCTAACCCCAACAGCTTCTGCAATTTTAGATTGAGTGGCGCCTTCTTCATAGTACATATGCGCAACCTTAATGAGCAGCCTTCTTTCATCATGGAATGTCATAATAACCCTTCTTTCCGCTTCTCTATTCCCTCACAAATGATATTTCAAATAACATTTGTTAAAAACAGATTAAATGAAAAAAATAACAGAGTCAATACTAGAGATGGGTTCTCTAAAAAGAATGAAAAAAGCCGCACATTAGCGGCGGCTTTAAAAAATATTTTTATTCATTTGTTTGATTGCTGCTTTTTCAAGCCTTGATACTTGTGCTTGAGAAATGCCGATTTCTTCTGCCACTTCCATTTGTGTTTTGCCTTGGAAGAAGCGTTTGCGAAGGATCATTTTTTCTCGATCATTCAATCTGCGCATTCCCTCTTTTAAGGCCAATTCTTCTACCCATTGTGTATCTTTGTTCCGTTCATCACTAATTTGATCCATCACATAAATCGGATCTCCTCCGTCATTATAAATCGGTTCAAACAAAGAAACAGGATCTTGAATGGCATCTAGGGCAAAAACAATTTCCTCATGAGGGACTTCTAACACTTTGGCAATGTCTTCTGCCGTTGGTTCCTTGCTTGTCTCACTAATCAGTCTCTCACGGACTTGAAGCGCCTTATAGGCAATATCTCTTAGTGAACGAGACACCCGGATAGGGTTGTTATCGCGCAAGTATCGACGGATTTCTCCTATGATCATAGGGACCGCATAAGTTGAAAATCTGACATTGTGGCTTAAATCAAAATTATCAATTGATTTCATTAATCCGATACAGCCTACTTGGAAGAGATCATCAACATACTCGCCTCTGTTGTTAAAACGCTGAATCACACTTAAAACCAACCGCAAATTGCCATTGACTAGCTTTTCTCTTGCTGTATCGTCACCTTCATCTTGCAGCTGTCTGAATAATTTTCTCATCTCGTCGTTTTTCAGAACAGGCAGTTTGGAGGTGTCGACTCCGCAGATTTCCACTTTATTTCTGGACACTTTTTTCCCTCCCTACAGGAGCTGTTGTACAAAGTTCAGTATCTCCGTGGGATGGAAAAATATGCACGGTCTATGACGAGAAAGATGTGAAAAAATGGTGATCCCTTTGACAGTACAGGGATAAAGCTTTCAAAAAAATTTTTTTAGACCATCTTATTAAATTCTTTTTGCAATCGTTTAATAATTCTTTTTTCGAGCCTTGAAATATAGGACTGAGAAATACCAAGCATGTCGGCAACATCTTTTTGTGTTTTTTCTTCACCGCCAACTAAACCGAACCTCAGTTCCATGATCTGTTTTTCACGATCGTTTAATTGTTCTAACGCTTTTTTCAGTAATTTTTTATCGACATTTGCTTCAATATCCCGGGTGATAATATCATCATCTGTCCCAAGTACATCTGATAAAAGCAATTCATTGCCGTCCCAGTCAATGTTAAGCGGCTCATCAAACGATACTTCTGAACGGATTTTATTATTTCGACGCAAATACATCAAAATCTCATTTTCAATACATCTAGACGCATATGTGGCCAGTTTGATCTTTTTTTCTGGATTAAACGTATTTACTGCCTTTATGAGGCCTATCGTTCCGATACTAATCAAATCCTCAATGTTAATGCCTGTGTTTTCAAATTTTCTTGCGATATAAACGACCAATCGCAAGTTTCTTTCAATCAAAATGGCTCGTGCTGTTTGATCACCTTTTGGTAATTTAACGAGCAATTCTTGTTCTTCATCCTTTGATAATGGCGGAGGCAGTGCCTCACTTCCACCAATATAATAAATCTCATCACTCTTTAACCCTAGCTTCATGAGGAGTTTATACCAGTAGTAAGTGAGTTTAAATTTTAATTTTTTCATCTTCTTCTCCCTTCTAAATGTCCAGTTGACTTCGTAAGATAAAAGACATCACAAAAAAACTACGACACCCCTTGTATCATTTTTCCGTCTAACATCTCTGGATGAATGATGGATTGAAATTCCTGATCTGCTGATAATCCACTTAGACTCATCCCAACAAAACACTTCGCTGGCTGGATCATATGCGTTTTTGTATAAAGGACGACCGTATCTGGTTTAAAGCATAGTAGAAACCCGTGATCATGACCGACTGCGCGATATGGAACGAGTCTTAAACGATCAAGCAGCGGAAAATGGTCATCAAGCTTTTGCATCACTTCAACAGGATGAAACTGTTTCATTTTTTCTATAAATGGCTCTCCGAAAATAGATGTGAGCTGATCGAGCTGGACGATCATGACAGGTGTTTTCGTCAATGGATCATACAGCTGATTTCCAGAATCGACCAGACCATTTAAGCGGATCGTTTCTCCTTGAATGTGTATCTCCACAAGTACTTGTTCGTCATATTGTCTTTTTTTCGCACCAACCTCTCCTAATCGTTTCTTTGAAAACAGCCAAATGGCCGGAAAGCCAGTGAGAACAAAAAGCCAGCTAATGGGATCACCAAATCCATCATTTTGTGAAATAAGCAGTCCATCTTGAATGACTGTATTTGTCTGCAAAAACGAATGAACCCCGATCATGCCCCCTCCCATCAAAAATGTGACAAAGTAAAAAGCAAACAGGTTTTGAAAAAAGGAACGAAATCTTTGAAAGCCAAAGGTTCCAAGCACGATCAAGACAGAAAAAAGCAGTTTGCCTAAAGGGTGCGACACAATCATTGCAAATGGCGTAAAGAGCAAGAGAACAATGCTCGATCCAATGAGAGCTCCTAACATATATCGCCTTTTTTTCACTTGTCGTTTGAGAATAAATGCCGTGAGTAAGAGCAGCAATAGATCAAAACAAAAGTTTAACAGCCAAATGACATCTAAATAAATGACCACCTTCTGCTCCTTTCATCTGAAACAAAGAATCAAAAGCAGTACTTGCACTTGTTTGTACCAGTATAAAACAGTCATCGGATGGAAGTCTGTCAATTCTTGTAGGGGATGATAGAGAACTTTTGGTGGATTGTTATCGTTTTTGTCGACGTATGAGACAGAAAGAACATCAGAATGATTTGTTGGACAAGTGTCTCCTCTATCAATTGCACAAAAAAAGACACGCTCCGAAGAGTCGTGTCTTTTTCGCTGTCATTCTTTCTCATTGATGGTGAGTGTTCCTTCTGCCTTCTGTCTTGTGACATTTCCATAATCATCTTTGACAATGACTTCAATCACTGCACCTTTTGCTTTTGCAATAGATGTCGCCGTCCAGTAGCCTTCATACGTTCCCGGTGCTACTTCACGAATCGGCAGTTCAGTTGTGTTTTGAAGTTTTGATCTAGCATTTGTCAGCGGCATATGAAGAATAAAGGTGGCATCTAGCTTTTCCCTGCTTTTAAATGAAATCTTAACCGATTCACCTGATGATAGATTCATATTCTCTTTTGGCGTTAATTCAGAAATGACAGGTGCATCATATTGTACATCGATGTCGACCTTTTTAGTCGTTTTGTTTCCAGCCGCATCTTTTGCTGTCACTTTGATTGTATTTTTCCCATTTTCAAGTAGCACCCTTGCAGAATATGCCCCATCCTTTACGGTCGCTTTTTTTCCATTGACTGTGACTTGGTCTAGATAATCATCCGCTACTTTCCCTTCCACCGTGAGTGATTCTCTATTAGACTTGTCACCTTTTTTCGGTGTATCAATGGTCAACGTCGGTGCTGTTTGATCGATGATCACCTTGACTGGCTTGGAATGTTTTGTTGAGCCTTTATCCGTTACAGTCGCCGCCGTGAAGACATGCTCTCCACTTGGAACAGATACATTTTCTTTGAAAGTACCCGACTCATCTGATTTGACTTTGGCCACCTCTTCATCATTTTGATAAATGGCCACATCGAGACCCGGAGAGGCCGTGCCTTCAATCGTCAATTCACCTTGATTTGTAATGGTTCCTGCCTTTGGAGAAGTGATTTCTGGTACATCTGCTTCATAGTTTACGAGCGCACGAATCATATAATTCCCCTCTTCTTTCGGAGAAGGAGAAAAAGCACCGCTCGTCAGCTGCCAGCTTCTTTCAGCATTAGGGCCATCTTCATCTGTGGCAAGTCCCGGAGATTCGGTATTCTTTTTCGTTTGAATATAAACAAGATAGAAATCGCCATCCACTGTAATGGCTTGATCTTCTAAATCTACTTTTGTCCATTCACCATTACGCAGTGCATTTGCTTTTAAAGGTCCTGCGATTTTCTCACCTGGTGCGCCACCCTTCCCAGAAGCATCATATACTTCAACAGCAAATTCATCGCCTCCAGGAGCTGGCCATTCTGATGTCCAAAACCGGAAAAGGCCACCTGTGACTTGTGCTTGTTTCTTTCCTTTTTCTAATGAAAACTTCACAGCCCAACCATTGCCAGGATCGTAGAAAGCCCGTGCATTTTCAGCCGTTCCATCATCATAGCCAATCTCTCCCGGAAAACCGATAAAAGGCTCAAGTTTCACTGACTTTTCAAGCGGCTTTTCCGTCACATCCGCTGTAAACGTATAGCCTTTAAACCCTTTTGCAAAAATTTTGACTGTATAGACACCGCTTAATGCCTCTAGAGAAAATTCACCGGATTCATCTGTTTTCACCGGCTCAATTTTTGCGTCCTCCACAAGATAAACAGTTGCATTCTTCACCTTTTCACCAGTTGTTTCATTGACGACCGTGCCGGAGATCGTTCGTTTCTCTAGCGGCTGTAAGGAGAAATTCGCTTCTGCTGTTTCTTTTGATGCCACTTTGACTTTTTGGGACCGTGATTCAAAGCCGTAAGCTTCCGCTTTCACTGTCCATTCTCCTGCTCCTTGAGACAGCTGATATTTCCCTGTCGCTTCATCGGTGGAAGTTGATTTTCCGCTTTCTAGAACACTGATTTGCGCTCTCATTGGAAGAGCTTGAATAGACGGAGCATCATGACTGTTTTGCTTTTGAATGTGTACATGTTTATTTTTTACTTTAGCAGGCTTTGCCTTTTTTGGATCAACTGATTTCTTATTCTGGCTTGTGGATTTTTCTTTTTTGATCACACCTAGCTGGTTCTTGGCTTGTTGAGACAAAGCCTCATCTGTGATTTTCACATCATCTAAATAAAAGCCATCTTTTGTGACACTGCCATCTGTTCTTATCTGAAACAGGACTCTCACTTTTTGACCTTTATAAGCAGATAAATCAACTTCGCCTGCTGTCCACGCATTTGTTTTCCCCGTATAAGCGGACGCTTGAACGGCGTCTTCACCCTCTGGCTGTACATAGACATGCACATAATCATAATTGGCTTCGAGATCATGCCAGTATTGATATTGCAGGTAGGAAGAACCTGAATCTGGTACAGCAATGAGCGGCATAGACAAATTGGCGTCCGTTTTATTTTCATAAGGACTGTCTAAATTGGTGGCATAGACATGTTCCCCGCTAAATGCTTGTTTTGGACCTGTGGACGGTCTTCCCCACTGCCACGGATCTTTTGTTCCACCACTGAACCATCCACTTGGCCATGCTTCAAAATCTTGTGAGTAGCCAGTGGTGATGGATGTTTTAATTGGAAGTGTATAAGAATCTGATGCCGCTTCATTTCCTCCAAAATCTTTCACAATCCATCGGTATGTCACGTTTTCCCCCTCAAGTTCAGGGAGCTGCACCGTATAGGTTCCTTTTAAATGATTTCCATCCGTGCGGTTGGCTTTCAACGTCTCCCACTCACCTTGATCTACTCGGTAAGTCAAAGAAACATTTGTCACTGCTATCCCATCTTCTGCAGTGATGGTTAATGGGGTTGGCGTTGCAGCAAAAATTTCATTCGGACCTTTATGTGAAAAAACAGGTGGTTCTGTATCTTCTCCCTCTTTTGTCACCTGACCTTCAATCGTACCGATTCCATTGGTTAAAGCCGTAATCGCCTCTCTTGCATCAACTAACCCTGCCCCATAGCCGTTGTTAGGGGATTCAGGAAATTGCTGATCTGTCAGTGGTTTCGCTGTCTCAATGAGAATTTGCTGAATTTCATCCACAGAAAGGTCTGATTGCACTTGGCGAAGAAGAAGAACAACAGCTGAGACATGCGGACCTGCCATCGATGTACCATTCCACCCATCCTCATATCCTTTTCCCGGGATCGAAGAACGAATGTTTACTCCTGGAGCCGCAATATCTGGTTTCATTACGCCATATGGAGAAGGACCCTGAAGGGAGAAAGACCCTAACTTGTTGTCATGATCTGTTGCGCCTGTAGCAAAGGCTTCTTGATAGTTAGCAGGATTTGCAATCGAACCCGCACCGCCTGGATTGAATAAATCGGTATTACCGGCTGAAAATTCTGGAAAGATGTCTGCTGCTCTCCAAGCATTCACTACATCTTTATACCAATCATCAAGACCTGGCCCACCGCCCCACGAATTATTCACAACATCAGGTGCCTTTTCTGGGTGAGGATTTCCGTTACGATCTTTCGGTGCTAAAATCCACTCACCGGCATCTAACAGATCAGCATCTGTACCGCCATCTTCTGAAAAAGCTTTCACTGCAATCCATTCTGCTCCCGGTGCGACCCCAATTTGATTCTGTCCATCTGGCTCAGAACCAACCATTGTGCCTGTCACATGGGTCCCGTGCTCCAAGTCATCATAAGGGACTTCAGAGCCTGTTGTGGCATCATACCAATTCAGTTCATGAGATGGTTCGTTCGGACGAGCAGGATCAAACCCGCGGTATTTTTCTTTTAGCGCAGGGTGATCCCATTCGACACCTGTATCAATACTTGCCACAACGGTTCCGGTCCCGTCATAGCCTAAATCCCACGCTTCTGGTGCATTCACCTGAGCAATATTCCATTCAACTCCATCTACTGCTTTGATTTGTTTGTTTGGCTTAGCATGCTTCAAATCAACAGGACGATGAAGTTGACGTGTTTCATTCGGCAGCACTTGAGCTACTTCTGGAAAAGAAGCAACCTTTTCCATCACTTCTTTTGTTGCCGTCACAGCTAGACCATTCACAATATAGTAGGAATGAATATCTTTCACTTGCTTATTCTTTTTTTCCTTTTGTAAATACGCTAGGAGCGCTTGCTGCGTTTCATCAGATGTTGCTCTCAGCTCAGATACAACGGCTGATCTTTTTGTGTACTGCGTTTTAGCCGCGGTTAATTTTTGTTTTTTTGCTTTTGATACAGCTTCTTTTGCTACTTTTTGTACATTCGTTTGTTCCTTCATTTTGACTAAGAAGGTCACCTTATCTTCCTTTTGAAACTGCTTCTTTAATCTCGAAGAAATCTTGGCTTTTGTTGTCTTAGAGGAAACAGCTTCCTCCTGATATGAGGTAGAAGTCGATTTTGCTTGAACCATCCCAAAGCTTGTCATCGTTAAAGTACCAATCACCAAAAGACTCATCAAACGATAGACGGCGGTTTTGCGAAACTTCACTTTCAATAAAATCCCTCCTCCTCAAATGGTCAAACAGTGTGTATCCTGCCCCCCTTCTTTTTGATCATGACAAGATTCATGGTGTTCTCATTAATGTAGTCAAATAAAGTTCAACATTTTGTCGTTTTTTGTAAAGGGAATTAAAAATGATTCTTTTGACTTAAAAGACTCAAGCCGAAACACATACGATAGTTCCAATTAACACACAGAAACAAGACTTTTATATCAATCAGGCTCAGGATCTTCTCACCATACAGACATAAAAAACCCCTTCCAAAGGAAGGGGTTGAATCGTGCTTGCTTATCGTTTGTTGCGGTTACGTAAGAACGTTGGGATATCCAATGTATCATCACTTGACTGTGTATTTTGTCTTGGTTGTGATGATGTTTGCTGATGTTCCTCACGTTTTACTTCACGCTTTTGTGGAATAGATTGATTCTGCTTTAATCCTTGTCCTAATGGATTTCTTTGAGGTTTTGTCACTTCCGGCTCTTGCTCAATAAAACCGGTTGCGATGACTGTGACCACAATTTCATCCTTCAAGTTATCATTAATGACAGATCCAAAGATCATGTTGACATCTTCATCAGAGGCTGATGCAACAATATCCGCTGCTTCTTGTACCTCATAAAGACTAAGGTTCGTACCACCAGTAATATTCATGATAACACCTTGTGCTCCATCAATCGCTGTTTCAAGAAGTGGTGAAGAAATGGCTTTTTTCGCTGCTTCAGCAGCACGGTTTTCGCCTGTTGCGACACCAATTCCCATAAGAGCTGAACCTTTGTTAGACATGATCGTTTTCACGTCAGCAAAGTCAAGGTTAATTAAACCTGGTGTTGCAATGAGATCTGAGATCCCTTGAACACCTTGTCTTAACACGTTATCTGCTGCACGGAATGCTTCAAGCATTGGCGTGTTTTTATCGACAATTTCAAGCAGGCGATCGTTTGGAATCACGATTAACGTATCAACTGCTTCTTTCATAGAAGCAATTCCTTCAACTGCTTGAAGCTGACGCTTTCTTCCTTCAAATGTGAAAGGACGAGTCACAACTCCAACTGTCAAGGCTCCTGAATCTTTTGCGATTTTCGCAATGACAGGTGCAGCACCCGTACCAGTTCCACCGCCCATACCGGCTGTCACAAAGACCATGTCAGCGCCTTTTAGGACTTCTTCAATTTGTTCTTTGCTTTCTTCAGCAGCTTTTTTACCGACTTCAGGATTCGCACCTGCTCCAAGCCCTCTTGTCAGCTTAGCACCGATTTGCATTTTTGTTTCTGCTTTTGATAAGTTTAACGCCTGTGCATCTGTATTCACTGCAATAAAATCGACACCCTGTACGTCATTTTCAATCATTCGGTTGACTGCGTTATTTCCGCCGCCACCTACACCGATTACTTTAATTGATGCTAGGCCGTCTATATTTGTTTCAAACTCCAACATGCTGAATCCTCCTAATCCGTCGAAAATCTAGTTCTATTCCCAGAACATATTAAATAGTTTTTTCATTTTGCCCGGTTTTTTATTTGTCTCTTGTTGCGCTTTTTGTTTCACTTTCGGTCTTGGCTGAGCTTCTTTTACTTGTGATGTAGAAGAAACCGGCTCCATGGACGCGCCTACTTCATGAAATGCTTCATCCGGCATTTGGAATCCAACCTGTCTGCCCTGAATCTTTGCATTGCGATAAGCAAAATGGATCAAGCCCACTCCTGTCATATATTGAGGTTCCCTGACCCCAATATAATTAGGACTTGCGATTCTTACATTGTTTTGTAGGACCGTTTGTGCCAGAGAAAGGATACCTGGTATAGCTGCCTGTCCACCTGTTAGAACGAATCCGCCAGGCAAATCGTGGACACCCATATTGCGTAATTCCTCTGCCACAAAAAGCAGAATCTCTTCCAATCGCGCTTCGATGATATTGGCTGCTTCAAGTTGTGTATACGTCTGTTTTTGGTCCGTACCGATGACGGAAACTTCAAATGTCTCCTCAGACGATGCCTCATCATAGAATGCATGCCCAAATTGCTTTTTGATTCGTTCAGCTTCTTCAGTGGAAGTTCTAAGTCCTATAGACAAATCTTTTGTAATGTTCTCTCCGCCCAATGGGATACTGTGAGTAGAATAGAGATGCCCGTTTTCAAATACGGATATCGTAGTAGAGCCGCCGCCAATATCGACAAGAGCTACCCCTAGATTTTTTTCATCTTTCGATAACGCTGCTGAACCCGATGCGAGTGGCTGCAAGCAAATATCCATAATTTCAATACCAGCCCGCTCTACACATCGGAGCCAGTTATGTAGAATCGTTTTAGAACCTGTGATTAACGATCCATCCACTTCTAGCCGTACACCTAGCATTTTTTTCGGATCTGTGATCTCATCTCTTCCGTCGACGATAAATTGTCTCGGAATGACGTCTACTACGAGATGTTCTTGCGGAATAGATACTACCTGTGCAGCATCCAAGACACGTCTCACATCTTCAGCATGTATTTCTTTATTTTCACTAGACACTGCGACAACGCCGCTCGTATTCTGAATATGAATGTGGTTTCCGTTAATTCCGACTATCGCCTTTTGTAAAGGAAAACCTACCATTCTCTCAGCCTGTTCAAATGCTTGTCTAATAGAATGAACTGTTTCATCTATATCAACAATCGATCCTTTTTTTAACCCCTCTGAAGGGACATTTCCAACACCTATAATGTTAAGCGAATCATCCGCCATTTCTCCGACGATGACTTTTATATTGGATGTACCGATGTCAAGGCTGACGTAAATTTCATTGTTGTTCATTCTATGGCACCTCCTCACATATCAATACTTTCTATTCTATTATTTGCTGAACAACAATACAATGAATGTGTTTTTACAAGTGTGTAACAAAACTTAAAAAATCAACATTTTTTATTAGGATTACTGAAAATATTCGTTACATCATATGTATATCCTTTTTTATGACTCACTTTTTTTCTTTTTTTCTCTAGAAATTGTCCATTTTGTTAGTAGAATTCTTCGAATAACGGCGATATTTTGAAACAATCTAACACCGAATGCAAACATTCCGACTAAATACAAGTCTACACCAAGATGGACGCCCAGAAAAGCTAAACTTATTGCGAGTATAATATTAAAGAAGAAACCTGATACAAACACTAGTTCATCGTATGCCCCTTGCAGATGTGCTCTGATTCCACCAATCAATGTATCAAGCGCAGCAAGTACGGCGAGGGAAAGATAGTTAGAATACTCATTCGGTATCGTAAAATTCGTTAAGAAACCGATCGCAACTCCTATGATTAAACCAAGTACAGGAAGCCACATTAAGATTTTCCCTCCTTTACATCGTCAAGAGGCTTCAATTCATTTAATTGAATTGTACCGTCAAATGCTTTTAAATGAATTTTTTTCTTCGGCGGTCTAATACTCAAACTGAAATTTTCCTGAGCAAACAAATCACCAATATCTGATACATTTAAACGGCTGTATAACTTATCGGCCTGCTCGCTGACCATCTTAATCGTGACTGTATCACCATCTATGCTGTAACCATCCATTTTCGTCGTACCATTAATATCTCGAATAACACTGGTGTTAATCACCCGGTGTTCATTAATGGAAATATGTTTTGCCCCAAACATATTGGCTTCGTTGATTAATTTTTTTAGAAGATCAGGTGGTATATTTTTGACTTCTTCTCCGGTAAGTTCCTTAGAAAAAAGCTGAGTAATTTCTATTTCAACTCCTTCACCCGTTACCTCTGTAAAACCAGCCTTTTCTTTCAAATCCTTCAACGTTTTTGTTAATTGTGCTTCTTTTGATTGATCTTCTTGGTTGCCATACTTTTTTAGCATTTCATCATATTTATCAATTTCTTTCAATAAATCCAGTTCTTTACTTTTAGATGCAGATAAATCCTCTCTTAATTCCCAAACGTCTCGAGTATCGCGAACTTTAGGCTTTTGTAGAGAGTTAAACTGGATGGAGACCATGATGCCAAATATGACCATCAGGACTGTCAAACTAAGTAATGGCTTCTTTTTCCTCAACACCACTCACCTTTTCACATTTAATCTTTGTTTCTTAGAAGAGGATTCATACGAATATCCTTCTTTTCAATCGTCATGGAAATATGATCACTTGTCAGCTGATCAACCACCCCGCCTGCAATGTTTAATGCAGGAATTAAAACAGCTGGATCTCCAATAGCAGAAATGACAAATGGTGCTGGATGTTGAACACCATCAACCGTGACGACTGGACCGTTACAATGTATGTATGATTGGTGTGTGATTCTTTGTCCGTTTATAGCTACAGCAGATGCCCCTGATATAAATAGTTCGTTTATCACATGGAAAATGTGGCTCTCATGCACAATGTAATTATTGACATTTTGTCCACTCGGGATATAAGATGCATCTTCAAGAGATACTTTTACCCCTTTCCCTTTTACACCTATTTCTCCTGTAAACATTCTGTATTTCTCAACATCTTCCAAAACATTGAAATACTGCTCTTTTTCATTTTTCAAACCAAACTCTGTTTCTTGGACTTTTGATTGAAGACGATAAAGTTCTTTTTCAAGTTTTTGATTCGCCTTTTCTTGTTTTGTTAGCTGACTTTTCAAAGAATATTCTTTTTTCCATTGTTCGGTTCGATTGACATCTGCTTGATGCTGCTTCGTATATTGGTATGAAAAAGAAATCAGAAATCCAAGAACAAGCATTACAATTGAGAATATGACGGTTTTGCCTCTCAACGTTCATCTTCCTTTTTCTTAGATTTAAAAGCTTCAAAATACGTAGCTACTTCCATATGAATCGTACCTTTCTCAGAGGACGAAAGCTCTTTGACAATGGCAGGGTACGTCGTCATTTTATCTGCGAATGTTTTAATTGATGCAATAACGGTGTTTCCATCATTCATATAAAATTTAACGAGCCACTGATTGGAGCTAGTCGGTACGTAATATACTTCTGAGATTAGTTCCTGAATAGAAGCCGGCAGTTGATTTAGAGCTTTCACTGTTTGCTTCAATTTCTCTTTATTGTCCCAATCGACAAAAATAGGTCCTGCGTGACTTGGTGTTACTTCATCTGGCAAAGCCGTCCCGTTTTCAAGAAGCTCATAATAAAAATGTCCCTTTTGCAGATACGCAATATTTGCATACTCTTTGACAGCAATACTGACTTTATTAGGGAAATGTTTTTTGATATTGACACTTTTAATCAATTTATTTTGCTTTATATGGTCTGCTGTCATATCTTTATTTAAATTCCAAAACTCTGTCTCGCCTTCTTTAATTTGCGAAAGTTTAACGAGCTGTTTTGTTGGTACATGTTCATTACCGGTAATGGTTAAAGAAGAAATTTTACTGATTGGTGTTTGCAAATAGACAATAATTAAAACCATGATAAAAAACAGCAAAATAAAAGAGATTAATCTCCGATTCGCTTTCTGCTTCCTTTGTTCTTTAATTTTAGGGATTCGCTCTTCTATATTGACGATCTTTTCATTTTCATGATCAGGCCGCATATATACTCTTCACCTCATTCAAAGCTGCTTGTCCGCACCTTTGGATCATTCTTTATCTCATATTGATTAGAAAACAAACGGCATGAAAAAATGCCGTTTGTTTTCCTGTGATACCATCATTCATAAGTAGTAGCCTTTAATTTGCTTCACCAATAATTTCTACTTCTGTATGCATCTCTACATTGTAGTCATCTTTGATTTTCTTTTGAATGTACTGAATTAAGTCGAGCACATCTTGAGCCTTCGCCCCACCAGCGTTGACAATAAAGTTTCCGTGCATATCAGAAATTCTAGCCCCGCCAATCTGATATCCTTTTAAATTCGCCTTTTCTACAAGCTGTCCTGCATATTCAGGTAATGGATTTCGAAAAATACTGCCGGCGCATGGTTTATTATACGGTTGTGTTTCCTTACGATAATCTTTATTTTGCTGCATTTTCTTTGTGATTTTCTCACGTTCGTCCTGTTTAAGCTTGAACACTGCTTCGAGAACAATTCCAGGGCGTTCCTTTTGAAGCACAGAAGTTCGATAGCTAAAGTTCATTTGCTCATTAGTTAACCACTCGATCGTTCCATCTTCAAATAAGACTCTCGCTTTCACAAGAATCTTGCTGATGTCAGATCCATGTGCCCCTGCGTTCATATAAACAGCGCCACCAATAGAACCTGGAATACCAGCTGCGAATTCCAATCCTGACAGCCCCTGCTTACTAAGAGACGTAGCAAGTCTTACAACTGAATAGCCTCCGCCAGCTGTAATTTCTTCATCATTGACAGTTAAGTGATCAAGCCCAGCGCCCAGCTTTAAAACGACCCCACGAATTCCTTTATCAAGAACAAGTAAATTGGACCCTCTCCCAATGACCGTCCATTGAGTATCATGTTTTTTCACCTGATCCATAATTGTTTTGACAGCATCGACATCTTTAGGGATGACTAATAGATCGGCCGGTCCGCCTATTTTCATTGTCGTATGATTTGCAAGCGGTTCATTTTCAAGTACTTTACCAACTTGCGCTTCTAATAATTCATTCTTCAAGTTCTCCATATTACCCTCCGCCTTACCTCATATCATTCATCATGAAGTCGTAATTTCTTTTAACACATTATATAAACGTGTGGCCGCATCTGGTACTCCGAGTTCTTTTGTTAAACGGCTCATTTGATGTAGTTTCTCGTCATTACCAGCAATTTCATCAATTGCATGAAGCAAGCGATCTCCAGAAAGCTCTGATTCTCTTAAAACGATCGCAGCATCATGTTTTTCAAGTGATCTTGCGTTAATTTCCTGATGATTTGCGGTCACGTATGGACTTGGAATGAAGATGGTCGGAATTCCAAGTGCCGTCACTTCAGCAATCGTTGTGGCTCCCGCTCTTGCAACAATGACATCAATTGATTTTAAATACTCCGGCATTTGATGCAAGAAAGGCTTTGTGATCATATTCGGTGCTTCACCTTTTTCTTTTAATTCGTTCAGCACTTTTTCATAATGAACCTCACCTGTAATATATAAAAGCTGATAGTTCTTTGCCTTTAATTCATCTTGCATGTCAATCACTGCTCGATTGATTGGAGCTGCACCTCTGCTCCCGCCAAAAATGAGAACTGTTTTTTTCTTCTCATCCAGCCCAAACTCTTGAAGAGATTTTCCCTTTTTAATAGAGACGACTTCAGAGGCTCTTGGGTTTCCCGTAAAAACAACCTTTTCTGAAGGAAAGTGTTCCTTTGCTTCTTCAAAACAGATGGCTACTTTATTCACATACCGTGCCAGAAACTTATTTGTGATGCCTGGCAGGCTATTTTGTTCGTGAATGATCGTTGGGATTTTTAGCTTAGACGCAGCATAAACAACTGGACCACACACATAACCACCTGTTCCAATAACAGCATCCGGCTTAAATTCTTTTAAATAAGATTTACTTTTTTGGACGCCCTTTAGAAACCTCATCACTGTTTTTACATTATCAAAGGAAAGCTTTCTTTTAAAACCTGAAATTTCAATTGATTTAAAAGGGATATTTTCTCTTTCTACAATTTTCTTTTCAAGCCCATTCTCAGTGCCAATATATAAAAATTCCACATCAGGATGCAGTCTTTTCACTTCTTTAATAAAAGCTAGAGCAGGATAAATATGCCCGCCTGTTCCGCCTCCACTAATAACTATACGCATTATACCATTTCCCCTCAATTTTTTTCTGCTCTGAACAAAGTATAAACCCTGTTTTAAACAACAGGGCTCCGTCAAAACCTGTAAAGAAGAGTCAATCATCATGTTTTCGAAACAGAAACTGCCATTTTCACTCTTCAAATCATTTTTTCATACTTTTGCAAAATAAAAGTCTATATGGTTTCATGAACTATCAGCACATTAATATCTAGCATACCTGCTTACATTCAAAAGTACGCCAATTGCCATCAGCATTAATGTCAGTGATGAACCGCCATAACTTAAGAATGGGAGTGTGATGCCCGTCACAGGGATGAGACCAGTGACAACTGCGATATTAATCATTACTTGAATGGCAACCATTGAGATGATACCCACTGCCAAGAAACTTCCATATAAATCTGGTGCCCCGAGGGCTATTCTAATGCCTCTCCACAATAGAACACTAAAGAGCAGCAAAATGAGTGATCCACCTATAAATCCAAGTTCTTCAGACAATATAGCAAAGATAAAGTCTGTTTGAGGCTCAGGCAAATAGAAGAATTTTTGTCTACTCTGACCTAGCCCCATTCCAAACAGACCGCCTGGACCGACAGCGTATAAGGATTGAATAATTTGAAACCCGCTGCCAAGTGGATCCTCCCAAGGATTTAAATAAGATGTAATTCGTTTTATTCGATAGGGTGCTGATAAGACAAGTGCGGCAAATCCGCTAAGCCCTAAAAGACCGAGAAAGATAAAGTGAGCGATTCTCGCACCTGAAACAAATATCATAATAATACAAGTTCCAACCATAACCGTTCCTGTACCTAGGTCCGGCTGCAGCATAATGATGGCAAATGCAGAAAACACAATGCCTAGTGCTGGGGCGAAACCTTTACGAAAGGATGTGATATTCTTTTGCTTTTCAGATAAGAATTTTGCAAGAAACGCAATCATCGCAAGCTTCATAAATTCAGAGGGCTGAATACTAAACGCACCGACACCAATCCAGCTTCTTGAACCATTTCTCTCCATACCGATACCAGGAATCAAGACAAGCACGAGGAGGAGAAAACACACTGCAATCAGTATCTTTGACCAAGTCCGCCACGTCCAATAATCGACCCGCATAATGAAAAACATTGCGATAACTCCGATTCCGGCAAACAAAAGCTGTCTTTTTGCAAAATAAAACGAATCATCAAATTTATACGATGCCCACACAGCACTTGCGCTGTACACCATAATTAAACCAATCGTCAATAAAAGTAACGTAATGACAACAAGCAAAAAATCCGGAGAAGTTTTCTTATTCGTCAAGAGACCGACACCCCAAGCATAATTTCATTTGGGCTGTCAGTCATATGAGAGACAAGCCCTTATTTAAGCATATGCACGGCGTTTACAAACATGTCTCCACGTTCTTCAAATGTTTTATGCTGATCCCAGCTTGCACAAGCTGGAGACAATAAAATCACGTCTTCTTCTTCAGATATGCTAAACGCCGCAGGTACTGCTTGTTCAACATTATCGACATGTTTTACGTGATGTATTCCCAGCTCTTCACCAAGCTTCACAAACTTAGGCGCAGTCTCACCAAATGTAATCATTCCTTTTACATTCTTCATAAAAGGTTTTAATTCATCAAATTCATTGCCACGATCCAGTCCACCTGCTAGTAAAATGGTCGGCTGCTTGAAGGCAGACAAAGCTTTACTTGTTGCCAGTATATTGGTCGCTTTACTGTCATTATAAAATTTTCTATTTTGAATCGTCTCCACAAATTGCAAACGATGCTTCACTCCACTAAATGTAGTAAGAACTTGTGCAATCGCTTCGTTTGAGCAGCCTGCATTTTTTACAACACAAATAGCTGCTAGAATATTTTCTTGGTTATGCTCACCAGGAAGAACAACATCCTTTAGGTCAATGACATGTTCATTCATATAGTAGATGGCACCATCTTTAATAAACGCTCCATGTGCTACCGGCTCTTTAACAGAGAAAAACACTTTTTGCGCTTTCGAATCTTCTGCTAGTTTGACAACAGATGGATCATCTAGGTTAACCACAGCTATGTCATCTTCCAGTTGATGTGCATACACTTTCTGTTTTGCTTTTTCGTATTCTTCACGCGTGTGATGATAGTCTAAATGTGCGTCAAAAATATTTAATATTAAGCTGATTTTAGGTCTGAATTCAACGGTTCCCATTAACTGAAATGAAGAGAGCTCAGTTACGATCCATTCATCGCCCGCTGCACGCGCGGCAACTTCACTTGCGACCGTTCCGATATTACCTGCTACCAATGTTTTTTGGCTGTCTTTTTTCAACATTTCATAAATCAAAGTAGTCGTGGTCGTTTTTCCATTTGATCCGGTAATCCCAATAAAAGGAGATGAGGTCAAATGATACGCCAATTCTATTTCAGTCCAAACTGGAATTTTTCGGCGAAGCGCCTCTTGGACCATCACATTCTCATAAGGAATTCCAGGGTTCTTAATTAAAATCGTAATTTCTTTATCGTCGAACACACGAAGAGGATGACTGCCACAAATGACATCAATCCCCTTTTCAGAAAGTAACTGAGCAGGCTCGTTTTCTTCAAAAGCTTTTTGGTCATTGACCGTCACGTTTATTCCGTGCTCGTGAAGAATTGAGGCTGCCGCATATCCGCTTTTTGCAAGGCCTAGTACTAGTACATGTTCGTCTTTTAACATTTGCATCCTATTCAATTATAACCACACCTCGATGTAAATTCCTAAAACAGCAAGCAATAAACCAGCTGTCCAGAAGGTGACAACTACTCTCCACTCAGACCAGCCAACTAACTCATAGTGGTGGTGAAGCGGGCTCATCTTAAAGATTCTTTTTCCAGTTGTTTTAAAGGAGATGACTTGAAGGATAACGGATAACGTTTCAACAACAAATACTCCTCCAATAATGACGAGTAAAATCTCAAGTTTCGTTAAAATGGCAATGGCCACTATGGCACCGCCTAAAGCAAGCGATCCCGTATCACCCATAAATACTTTTGCAGGATGCGCATTAAAGACAAGGAACCCAAGGACAGCGCCTGCTACTGCTACCGAAAAGATCGCCACATCATACTGAGATTGATTCCAAGCCAATATAGCAAAAGCTCCGAATGCAATAGCAGCTGTTCCAGATAATAAACCATCAAGTCCATCTGTAAGGTTTACCGCATTAGAACCACCGACAAGCATGAAAACGACGAGGATAAAGTATGCCCATCCTAAGTCAAAGCTGACATCTGTTCCTGGAATGCGAATAGTCGTTACAAACTCATAATAATGGAAGACTGCATAGAAAATCACAGCAATCACAATTTGCCCGATCAGTTTTTGTTTCGATGTTAAGCCAAGATTTCGCTTCATCGCTACTTTAATATAATCATCTAAAAATCCTAATAATCCGTAGCCAAGGGTGACAAATAACAATAAAAACATTTCTGGACTAATCTCAGAGAATTTGTTAATCATCACGATCGTTGTAATTGTAATAGAAAAGATAATCATAATTCCACCCATTGTTGGGGTACCAGATTTCTTTTGGTGAGACTGAGGTCCTTCTTCTCTAATACTTTGACCAAATTTAAGCCTTCTTAAAAACGGAATAAAAATCGGGGATAAAAGAACACTGATTAAAAATCCCATTATGATTGTAAACAATATCACCTGTTCAAGCATTGTTCTTTACTCCTTCCGAATTTCCAAAGCCGTTTTCCATTAGAAAATAGCATTCATTATTATGATATTCATTCGTGTCTTTCGTATGTTGTTTTTGTACAAAATGCTTCATTTCATTACACTCTTTTCATCATTTTTAAGATTTGTTTAGATCTAAAATAGCGTCCGCTGCCACCTTGGCATCATCAAAGTCATAGACTTGATCACCAATGATTTGGTACGTCTCATGGCCTTTTCCAGCTATTAAGACTGTATCGCCCTTTTTTGCATTAGCAATGGCAAAAAAGATGGCCTGTTTCCGGTTCACAAAGCTGTGATAATAGGCGTTTGGCACGCCATTTTCCATGTCTTTCAAAATGGCTGATGGATCTTCACTTCTTGGATTATCTGATGTAAAAACAGGCTCATCTGCATATTTCACAGCGATTTGGGCCATCTGAGGGCGCTTGGTTTTATCACGGTCGCCCCCGCAGCCAACTACACAGAAAATTCTACCTTCTGTTAATTCTCTGCACGTAGTCAGTACATTTTCTAAACTGTCAGGTGTGTGCGCATAATCAACGATGACTGGGAAGTCTTGATCAAAATTCACAAGTTCGAATCTTCCTTTGACTCCCTCAAGTTCTTCAATGGCACTAACGATCGTTTCAAACGTTAAGCCTGATACAATTCCTACTGATACAGCTGCTAAAATGTTATACACATTGAATTTCCCAATAAGGGCAACCGTCACATTTTTTGTGCCGATTGGGGTGATCAAATCAAATTGTGTTCCCTTTGGTTTTATTTGAATGTTCTTTGCCATTACATCTGCTTCTTGCTCTAAGCCATACGTCATAATTTCAGCAGCTGTGACTTTTTCAAAATCACTAGACGCTTCATCATCTGCATTTAAAATGGCATGCTTCGGCTTATCATGCTGAAAGGCACTTCCGAGCTGGGAAAAGAGCAAGCTTTTTGCATGTTTATATTCTTCCATTGTGTTGTGGTAGTCCAAGTGATCTTGGGTAAGATTTGTAAAGACGGCAATATCATAATCACATCCATGAACACGCCCAAGATGCAAAGCATGTGATGATACTTCCATAATGGCCGTATCTACATCTTGATCAAGCATCTGCTTAAAGGTCTTCTGAAGGGTGACACTCTCAGGTGTTGTGTTTTTCACTTCGAGAATTTCATCGTTTACCTTCATATACATCGTACCGATTAAACCTGTTTTTTTATCGGCTTTTCTCATGATTTGCTCAATCATGTGTGTTGTGGACGTTTTCCCGTTCGTTCCTGTAATACCAATTAGATTGAGTTGATGAGTTGGCTGTTCGTAAAAAGCATCTGCTATTCTTGCAAGTGCTCTTTGAGAGTGTTTTACAATAATGACTGGTACATCTGTTATGTGAAGTCGGTGTTCTGCTACAATCGCTGCAGCCCCGCTTTTCACTGCTTTTTCAGCGTAATCATGTCCATCTACTGTATAGCCTTTTATACAGACAAAAAGACTCCCTTTTTTCACTTCTCTTGAATCCATTTCAATGGAAGTAATCTCCGGATTTTCGTTTATCAGTTCATTGTTTTCACTTTTAAAGTATGTAAGGAGTTCTTGTAATTTCATTTCATATCAAACCTCTCAAATTCGTTCACGTGCATGTCTTGTGAAAAAAACACACAGTCTATATTTTATCGTAAAAAAAAGGATACATCCAGCGTATTCCTTAAGTTTCTCTTGGAAAAAGCACACTTTATGCTCTTTTTTTAAAGCGACCCTTCTCTTTCAACAAAAAGAGGCAGCCGAATGAGTGCGGCTACCCTCTGTTCATTCTTTATTATTCATCATTTAAGTATAATCGGATCGTGGAACCTTCTTTGACCTTTGTGCCGGCAGCAGGCGATTGCTTCACCACTTTACTGCCAGTTCCTGAAGCATCAATCTTTAGATTAATCAGGAGTGATTCAAGGTCAGAAACAGATCCTCCTACAAGATTCGGTACCTCAATGGTTTTTGTGTCCAGCCATTGGTACTTCTTTTCAATTTGTCCTTTTCTTTTTTTCACGCCCATTTCAGGCAGACTGTCTCGCATAATATGGCCCACAATAGGTGCTGCTACTGTCCCACCAAATTGAATCGTGCCTTTTGGGTTATCTACTGCTACATATACAACAATGCTTGGATCATCCGCAGGTGCAAACCCGATAAATGACACAATGTGGTTATTTTCCATGTACTTTCCGTCTTTTACTTTCTGTGCTGTTCCTGTTTTTCCGCCCACCCGATATCCTTCAACGAATGCATTCCGACCAGTTCCTTGAGCGACTACGCTTTCAAGGGCATACCTGATTTCTTTAGACGTCTCCGCTGAAATGACTTTCTTCTTGGCAATTGGTGATTGCTTTTTCACTACCTCTTTTGTAATTGGATCGATCCATTCTTTTGCAATATACGGCGTGTAAAGCGTTCCTCCATTTACTGCGGCTGCCACTGCAGCTACTTGTTGAATCGGCGTAACAGATACACCTTGACCAAAGGCTGTTGTTGCCTGTTCTACAGGACCAACACGATCAAGCGGGAACAAAATTCCTCTACCTTCTCCTTGAAGGTCGATTCCTGTCTTTTGACCAAAGCCGAAATTTTTAATATAAGAAAATAGTTTATCTTTTCCAAGACGGTCGCCTAGCTCGACAAATCCTGGGTTACAAGAGTTTTGTACCACTTCTAGAAACGACTGTGATCCATGTCCTCCCTTTTTCCAGCACCTGAGTCTTGCGCCATCCACTGTCACAGATCCGCTGTCAAAAAAATGATCACGTTTTAAATTTACTTTATTTTCTTCCAGGGCAGCTGCCAGTGTAATGATTTTAAACGTCGATCCTGGCTCATATGTGCTCCACACCGGTAAGTTTCGGTTAAATACTTTTGAATCAACTGATTGATAGTCAGCCGGATCAAAGTCAGGTCTGCTCGACATTCCCAGAACCTCACCATTTTTCGGATTCATGGCAATGGCAATCATACCATCTGGGTTATATTTTGCCTGAGCATTGTCTAGCTCTCGTTCGATGATGGTTTGTACTTTTGAATCAACGGTTAATTTCATATCAAGCCCATCTTTAGGCGGTGTATAATCATCTGCTTCATCTGGCATCTTTTGCCCTTTTGCATCAGAATAAAATTTCACAGAGCCTTTTTCACCTTTTAGGTCATCATCATAGTACGCTTCTAGCCCAAGTAAGCCTTGATTATCAATTCCAGCAAAACCTAATACATGAGATAAGAAACTTCCAAACGGGTAATGTCTAATGCTGTCCTCTGCTACATAGACTCCATCTAAATCAAGCTCTCTGACTTCTTTTGCTTTTTCATGAGATACTTTTCTCCCCTCTGGGGAAATCCGCTCTATAGACGTTTTCTTGGTGACATGCTTGTACGCTTTCTCCTCAGACATATTCAGCACTGCTGCTAATTTTTTGCTTGTTTCTGCAGGGTCTTTCACCTGCCGCGGCACGACTAAAATAGAGGGAGCACTTTTGTTCGTCGCCAGCTCCACCCCATTTCGATCCAAAATATCTCCTCGTTCTGGTTCAAATGGAAGGTTACGGCTCCATGAATCTTTCGCTAAACTTGTCAGCTTCTCGCCCATAATAAACTGCACATATCCTAATCTAGTATCTATGATGAAAAAAATGATCACCCCAAACAGCAGCACGAAAAGCAATCGTTTTCTCACTGTTACACTTGACACTCGCACGCCCGGTTCACTCCTTACATATGGCTTGTTTTCATCATATGCAGGCTCGTCTTTTTATAGAACGATCTCGTCCATCGCTCAAGCAAAAGAAAAAAACCTAGCAAATGATTTGCTAGGTTTTCAAGTTAATTTGGACTTTTGAAGGTCACTGTGACGACTTTATCTGAAATCTCCGCTCCACTTTTCACGCTTTGTTTGACAGCATATCCTTGTCCATTTGTTTCAATATGCACACCTGAAATAGACGCATATTGAAGAACTTCCCTTCTGGACCAGCCTGTCATATCAGGCATTTTAATGGTTTTCCCTGCTGTTTTCAAAAAGACTTTCTGGCTTTCAGAGAATTCAGAGCCCGCATTTGGCCATTGGCGTTTAATGGATAGACCGTCACCAATGACAACAGGTGATAACTTTTTGTTTTTTGCTTCTGTTTCTGCCTGTTTCACTTCTAAATCTAGGAATGACGGCATTGTTTCTTGTTTTATTTTCTGTTTGCCAGATTTTTTATCATCTGTTTTTGTTGGTGCGATATTTAAATAGAGCAAACTATTTTTCATCACAGGGTTAAAGATTTCTGAAACAGGGGCAGAGCCTGTTTGTGTTTCAGATAGCTGAGGCTGTTGGACAGCCACATAAACGAGCAGCTTCGGATCATCTTTTGGTGCCATTCCCATAAATGAAAAGACGTAATCGTTTCTCCCTTGAAGGTAGCCGCCAGCACCGCCAATTTGTCCTGTACCTGTTTTCCCAGCGACATCAAAACCTTTGATTTGATATGGCTGTCCTGTGCCAATTTTTGAGGAAACGACCTCACCTAAAATGTCACGGACTTGCTTCGCTGTATCAGAAGAAATTGGTTTTCCAGCTACTGTTGGTTCGTGCTGTAAAATTGTTTTGTTTGTGTTCGGGTCTGTAATATGATCGATTACATATGGCTTCATCATCGTTCCACCGTTTGCAATGGCTGTCGCCGCTTCAATTTGCTGAATTGGGGTAATCGCGGACGCCTGACCATAAGCAGTCGATGCTTTGTCATATTCGTATCTGAAATTGATTTTACTAGACGCTTCGTTCGGCAAGTCTATGCCTGTTTTGTCATAGAAATGGAATTTTTGCAAGTATTGTTCGTAGCGTGTGAAACCTAACTTTTCTTTTGCCAGTTTCGCAAAAGCTACGTTTGAAGAACGAAGAACACCTTCATGAAAATCAATTTTCCCCCAGCCATTTCCGTTGTTATGGTCTCTTACAAGACCGCCGCCTACTTTATAAGTACCAGACTGATACTTGTCACTGCCTTGGTACACTCCTTCTTGGATAGCAGCAGCGAGTGTAAAAATTTTCATCGTTGAACCTGGTTCAAATGCGTAAGAAATGACATCGTTGTTATAATTCGTAATGTCGAGTTCATTTAAATTAAAGCTTGGCCGCTGTCCCATTGCAAGAACTCTTCCAGTTTTCGGATCAACGACTGTCGCAATGATTTTCTTCGGCTTATATTTTTTAGCGACCTGCGTCATACTTTCTTCAAGAAATGCCTGAATTTTTTGGTCGATGGTCAGCGTGACGTTTTTCCCGTCTTTCGGGGCAACGATGTCTTCTTTACTATTCGGAAGTGCCCATCCGCTTCTGTCGCTGTTATATGTTACATAGCCATCTTTTTCTTTTAAATATTTATTCAGAGCCTTTTCTAGACCCATTGCGCCTGACATGTCCTTCGTTGCTTCATCTAATCTAGCGTAACCGATTAAGTTCGAAGCAAACATGCCGTTTGGATAATACCTCTTTGTGTCTTTTTCAAAGGCGATCCCAGGAAGTTTTAGCTTTTCAATTTTTTCCTTTGTTGAAAAACTAATATCCTTTCCGGCTTTACCAAACTCAACTTGGAACGCATCCTTTGTATTCAGACGCTTTAAAATTTCACTCTCACTCATATCAATGACTTTTGACAGCTCTTTTGCTGTCTTTTCTTTGTCAACGACATGCATCGGATGCTTTGGATCGACCGTCATTTTCTTGCTCATGATTGCAATTAGCTTATACACAGATGTATCTTCCGCAATCACATTGCCATTTCTGTCTAAAATGGACCCTCTTTTGGCTTCAAGTGTTTTTTTCGATTGATATTGTTCATTGGCTTTTGCAGCTAACACTTGTCCATCGACGGTTCCCGTAATCTGAATATAAATAAAACGTGCAAGGATGATAAAGAAAAACAGGGCGAAGCAAATACTCGCAATTGCCGCGCCTCTGTTCATCATTTTATTCTTTTTAGGCATCGCCATGTTAATCGACCTTCTTAACATCTTTCGATATGCTTAAGCCCGCTTTTTTAGCGGCTTCAATGATTCTCTCTGGTTCACTTAGTAAGTCTTTTTCCTTTTGCAGTTCAGTGATCTTTTTCGATTCTAAAGACACTTGCTGTTCTAGTTTCTGCACTTCGATATTTGCGTGATAAACAGCAAAGGCTTTCGAAATGATGAGGATCGAGCTGCACATGAGAGCCATGACAAACATGACAAGTAAGATTTTTTCACCAAGTGTAATAGAACCTCTTCTTCTAATAACAACCGATTGACCTTGCTGCTCGGTTTGATGTTGCTTTACTTCTCTTTGGTAAGCCAAATTACTCATAAGAAACCTCCTTTTTATCATCATCTATGGTGTCGTTTACTTTTTTTCTGCAATTCGGAGCTTCGCTGAACGGGCACGGTTGTTATATTCCAGCTCTTGTTCTGATGCAACGATTGGTTTTCTCGTGATCAGCTTCAGTTTTGGTTCAAGTCCTTCTGGAATCACTGGTAGTCCGTGCGGAAGTTCTGGAAGAGAAGACATTTCTTTAAATGTACTTTTACAAATCCGATCTTCAAGTGAATGGAATGTAATGACAGAAATTCTCCCCTTCGGATTGAGTAACTCTATTGCTTGTTCTAGTGCTTCTTCAAATACTTTCAATTCGTCATTTACGGCAATTCGGATCGCTTGAAACACTCTTTTCGCTGGATGTCCGCCTTTTCGTCTTGCAGGTGCGGGAATTCCTTCTTTAATAATGTCGACAAGCTCACCTGTTGTTTCAATTGGCGCTTTTTTTCTAGCTTCTTCAATTTTGCGTGCGATTTGCTTGCTGAATTTTTCTTCCCCATATTTGTAGAAAATCCGAACTAGATCTTCAAATGGCCATTCATTCACCACTTGTTTTGCCGACAAAGCAGCGGTTTGATCCATTCGCATGTCAAGAGGTGCATCATGGTGATAACTAAAGCCTCTCTCTGGTGTGTCAAGCTGAGGTGATGAAACCCCAAGATCAAAAATCACACCGTCTACGCTTGTAATTCCTTGTTCATTCAGACGTTCTTTTAAATATCGGAAGTTGCTTTTTATGAAAAGAATGTTCGCTTTAACATGTGCGAGCTTCTCTCGTGCATGATCCAGTGCAGCATCGTCTTGGTCAAACCCAATCAATGTACCTTTTTCTGATAATTGAGATAGTAAATATGAGCTATGACCTGCGCCGCCTAGCGTGCAGTCCACATATGTACCGTCTTCTTTGACGTTTAAACCGTCAACTGTTTCTTTTAATAATACTGTCTCATGTTGAAACATGATGATATGGTCCCACCTTTTTCAAATAGAAATGAATGTGTAGAAAGCTTGCTGCACAAGGGATTATTATATATCAAATCCAATCATGTTTTCAGCAATTTCAGCAAAAGAATCTTCTTGCTCTTCTGTATATTGTTCCCAGATCGACTTACTCCACAACTCAATTCGATTTGAAACGCCGATGACCACACATTCTTTTTCGAGTTTTGCATATTGGAGTAGATTGGATGCGATGTTAATGCGCCCCTGCTTGTCCAGATCACATTCAACTGCGCCGGAGAAGAAGAACCGGGTAAACGCACGTGCATCTTTTTTCGTTAGCGGCAGTGCTTTGAGTTTCTCTTCAATTAGTTTCCACTCACTCATAGGGTAGCCAAATAAACATTGATCAAGCCCTCTCGTCAGCACAAACTGTTCTCCGAGACCGTCTCTAAATTTAGCAGGGATGATCATGCGCCCTTTTGTATCAATCGTATGTTGGTATTCACCCATGAACATGATATCAGAGCCCCACTTTCTCACCCATACTCTCCACTATCCACCACTTCTCTCCACAAAACTTATTTTACACTGTTTCTACATAAAAAAAAACCCTGAACTAGTCAGGGTTCATTAAAACTTTATTTCAAAGTTTGACAATTTGTTGCTTGTTTTGAAATGAAAATGGCAGATTTTTGAACGTTTTGAAGAATTCTGGACCATATTTGTTTAAAAAGTACATGATATTCCAAATTCTTTCTTGTGGTGCTTCGAGTGGTTTTAAACTATTTTCAATCCGTTCAAAATCTCGAAGGATGTATCCTTCCTTCTCTTCCACACGCTTTGCAACCTTTTGATAAACAAATTGAAGCTGGTCTTCTATAAATTTGGCATTTTTATCTAATAGCTGTTCAAAGCTTGGTTCGATCTCTAGCGCTTCTTGTCTCATTGCCTCGTGAACATTCGCTAATTCACGTTTGGCATGTTGAACCGATTGAACAAAGCTGTCTGGAAGACTTTGCTGAAAGTGCGCATCCTTCTTTTCTTTCACGCCTTTTGTCAGCACTTCTTCAACCGACAATTCTCTTATCGGCAGCTTCTTATCAATGTGCCTTTCAAGAATGGTGACGTGCAGTCTTGGAAGAACGGGTGCCATTTTGACATCGAAGTACTCGAAGATGCCTTTCAGCTCACCCCAATAGTTCACTTCACCGTGTCCAGCCATAAAAGCAAGCGTTGGAAGAAGGGTTTCCTGCATCAATGGACGTGTCACCACATTATTGCTAAACCGCTCTGGGTGCTCCTCGACTTCCTGCAAAAGCTCATCTTTTGTCCAAGTAAGCCCCACTTCAGATATAGAAAATTGGCCATTCTCTTTTTCAATGAGGAAACGTTCATCATCATATTCGTAAAACAAGTTGGCTTGATGGTCACCAGCTTCAATAATCGGCTGATACCCCGCTTGTTTCATGGCAGCCTGCGTGTTATTTAAGCGAGCCACGATCGCATCACTCGACTCCACAATTTGCTTGAATAACGTACGTTCAAGTGGCTTCACGCCGAAGTCTCCTGAATTCAATAACAGCAGTCCATCTTCTTCAAATAGATCACAAACAATCCACTCAAAGAAATCAGTAAACGTTTCTGATTTGCGTAAACATCGAAGAAGCTGATCAAACAAGTCATTGGTGTAAGCAGATTCCTCATAGGTTGAAAATACATCACGAAGCCATCTCTCTGTTTTCTCTTGGTGGAGAGGTGTTCTTTTCGCAGCTGTTTTTTTCACATGATGTAATGGAAGCTTTTGTTTGACTGGGCCTTTTTCGCCAGACGTGTACACAAAGTTAATTTCGTCTACGTCGTGATCTTCACCCGCTACCCAAAAGACCGGAATAACAGGAACGCCAAGCTCTGATTCTTTTTCTTTGGCAAACTGAATAATGGAAATGATTTTATGTATGGTATAAAGCGGACCTGCCAGTAAGCCTGCCTGCTGTCCTCCAACCACCATGACGCTCCGTTCATCACGGATCTTCTCAATATTCTCACGCATCGCAGCCGAATCAAATTTTGCATGATATGCGCTCATATAATCCGCTAAAGCCTCGCGCGGGAAGCTCCTTTCCATGAGATCGTCGTATCTCTTTTTCCATGTGTGCTCAGAATGTATATCATAATCAAAAAAAGCAGTCATCTCTTTTTTTTCTTCTATATAATCACGTATGAATAAATTCTGACTTCGGATGGAAAGTTCAGTCAATTGCATGTTTAGAACTTCCTTTCTTCAATAAATAGTTAGTTTCCCGAAAAAGTATAGCATGTAAATGAGCTCACTCAAAAGATTTTGTTTGCTTTTTTTCCAATACTTCCAAGCTTCTATTCAAGAAAGTGAGGAATGGCGGCGTCATCCCTTGACCTTGAGCTTTTTTTAAAAGGTAGCCAATGATTGCTTTTCTTTCAGTTTGGCGGCCTTTGACGATATCTTGCAGCATCGACGATTGATTGGCAGCCGTTTGATGGCAAATTGATTTCACATGAGCCCATAGACGATCTTTCTCAAGCAACCCTAGAATGGAAACCGCTTCTTCAAATGCACATGTCATCATATGTTCATATGACGGGTTCGATACCAATTCCCCATTATTCACATGTAATAAAGCCGTCAACGGATTAATACACACATTGACGAGCAGTTTTTCCTCCAGTATCTTTTTCCATTCATCTGTATAAATCATTTGAAAATCGTCCGATGACAATCCATTACTCATAGGTCCTTTTTCCTCATGCAGAAATGCTCCCCACTTGATGACACCAATTCCTGTATGATTTACTGCGCGATCAGACACCTTTATTGCGCCATGCTCTACTACACCAATATATAACTGATGTGCCGCTTTCCAGTTCTTTAAATCGAATAAGTGGGCCATTCCGTTCTGCAAAAATAAGATCCGCTGACGAGGCAGTCCTGATAATTCACTTAGAACATCTTGCAGGTGATGATACTTCACTGTCACAATCAGCAAATCAAATATTCCTTTGACTCCCGTATCGGCCCCAACAGCTGATTGAATGGTTTCCCCTCTTACCATTCGTTCAATGCCTAATGCTCGAATTTCTTCTGCCTGCTGTTTTCTTCTTGTAAAGAGGGTGATGTCATGATGCTCTGATAAATAACTGGCACAAAGCAGACCAATCGCACCACCGCCAATGATTCCAATTTTCAATTGCCGCACTTCCCTTTTTCTGTTTACTTCATGTTATCAACTATTTTACCAGTTTCGTGCTACGATGCAAAAAGCAGATAACGCGCTATGATTGAATTTTTTTAATTAAAAAACTATAATAATAAGTGTAAAAACTTTTTTAGGCGGATGGGATGAAAACGCCTTCAATGACATCACTGTCGACATTATGTGTGTAAGGGGGAAGATCACATGACACAAGTAAAACGTCTTCTGATTAACTACAAAACATTAGAGGAATTTAAACAATTTAAGGAATATGGCATACAAGAACTTTCCATGCTTGAAGACCTAGAAAGTAATATGATTGAAAATGACAGCAACTCTCCATTTTATGGGATTTACTTTGGAGATAAGCTTGTGGCACGTATGAGCCTCTATCAAGTAGATGGCTCGACGACGACGTATTTTGACCATAATCATGATTATCTAGAGCTGTGGAAGCTAGAAGTGCTGCCAGGATATCAGCGTAAAGGATACGGCGAAGCGCTTGTTGATTTCGCAAAATCTTTCGGCCTTCCAATTCGAACGAATCCACGCGTCAAATCTGCCAGTTTTTGGGATAAAATGGGCTTTGAAGCGGTGAAATATGATATGGAACGCGATAAAGGAGAAAACCCACTCATTTGGGAGCCTGCACATATTCAAAAGAACACAGGTGAGTCCGCTTAATCATTTTAATCAATAAGAAAACGCCCCTCTTTCCATCTGTGAGGGGCGTTTTCTTATTTTGCGTAATCTTTTAAGCTGATATTCTGTTTGACTCTTTCAACAATACCAATAAGTGCCCGGTAATCTTCTTCTGTCATTTTTAATTGACGCTTCAGCTGTTCATTTTCTTCGGCGAGTGATTTTAATTGATGCTGTGCATCTTTAAGCTCCTCCCGTAAATAAGCTGGACCAGATGGTTCTTTCTCAAGCTGCTCTAGAAACCGAATTACTTCTCGAAGCGTCAGTTCAGTCTGATCAGAAGATGCCTTCTCCTCTATGGTGAACGCATGCTGCGGTAAACCCGAAGAATGGATACCAATTTTTTTACGCAGTTCTTTTCGCTGTTTTTTGGCAAGCTCAATGCCTGCCTGGTACTGCTTTCTGACGTAAGAATTCCACCTGAATCCACATGCTGCTGCTGTTCTTGACAATGCTTTTCCAACCTCTTCAAATGCTGAAAGCTGGGTACCGCCATCTCGGATATGCCTTAAGACAACTTCTGCTAAAAGTAAATCTTCATCTTGTGTCCATGCGTCCTGCCGTGTAATCGTCAACTCATCATCCCCCCTGAATCTGAATACCACATCATATGCGCTTACTAGAGTAGATAGACTATTTGCAGGAGAGAAACCTAAAAAATAGATCAATAAAAAAACGCAAGGGAAGATTCCCTCACGTTTTTTTATCAAGCATTAGTTGCTTTTTACGTCTTTGCCTTTGTATGTTCCGCAAGATTTGCAGACACGATGAGAAATTTTCATTTCACCGCATTCTGGGCAAGCTACCATACCAGGTACTTGTAGTTTGAAATGCGTACGACGCAATCTTTTTTTCATTTTAGAAGTTCTTCTAAAAGGTACAGCCATTATTCCCACCTCCTTAAAGAGTTAAGATTCATTATTTTCTTCTAAGAGCTTCTTCAAGCCTTCCAGACGAGGATCAATTCGGTTTTGATGTGCATCTTCCGAAATGACCGCCCAGTCATTCCCTTCCTGTGGTGCAGCACCTTTTACATCAGCTTGGTCGCAAAAGATTTGCATGGGCACTTCAAGAAGAATTTCTTCCTTGACTATAGGCGTTAAGTCGATGATATCGTCTTCTACAACAGATACGTCTTCATCTTCTATATCGTCTGTCTTATGAAGTACAAATAGTTCTTTTGTTGAAATCGCAAATGGATAATTTACATCAACAAGCGTTCTTGAACAAGGCAATGTCATTTCACCTGTGATGGTTAAATCAAATGCGACTTGCTTTGATTCGATCACTCCAGTCCCTTTCACCTCTACTGGTGAAATACGACGTATATCTGAATGAAGGCTAGTAAGTTCATTTAAGTCAACCGTCTCATGAAAATCGAAGCTGTTTTTAGCTTTTTGATGTAACTGATAAACTGTCCATTTCAATTGTATCACCTCTAAGAGCAACAAACATGATTATAGCTTTCATCATGCTATTTGTCAATATTTTTTCTTTACAGTCCTTCATGACGTCAAAGGGCTGTTTGACATCAGTTCTCGGAATGCCTACACTGAAAAAAATGGTCTTCATTTTTCCCTTATGCTACTGTAGCACAGACCATTTAACCATAGCAAGAAAGGCGGAACATCTATTGAAAGCAGTGGGAGTCGTTGTCGAGTACAATCCATTTCATTATGGGCATGCCTATCATGTGAACCAGGCGAAAAAACAAACCTCCTCAGATGTTGCCATTGCCGTCATGAGCGGTTCTTTCCTCCAGCGCGGGGAGCCTGCCATCGTTTCAAAATGGGCACGTACAAAAATGGCACTGCAAAACGGTGTAGACATTGTGTGTGAGCTTCCATACATATATGCCGTACAAAAGGCAGAAACCTTCGCCAATGGCGCTGTGTCCATCCTCGATGCATTAAAATGCCATTCTCTTTTTTTCGGCAGTGAGGATGGAGAGATCAAAGCATTTGAGCGCACAGCACACGCTTGGCATGAAAAAAAGGCAGAGATTGACCTTTTAACAAAAGAAAAGGTGAAAGAAGGTCTTAGTTATCCCGCAGCAGCAGCAGGTGCGTTTCAAGAGGCCATTCATTCTGAACACTTACTGGATTTGTCCAAACCAAATAACATTTTAGGCTTTCATTATGTTAAAGCCATCTTAGAGAGAGCTCCTCACATGCAGCCTTTTACGTCTCAAAGAATTGCATCTGATTATCATGATGAAGAACTACCTGACAACCAAAAAATCGCAAGCGCCACAAGTATCCGAAAAGCTTTAAAAGAACAGAGCTCATTTCAAGCAGTCACGCCCTACCTCCCGGACGCTACTTTAAAGCAATTACACGACTATCATTCTTCATATGGTCTTTTACATACGCAAGAAGCCTATTTTCGCTTTCTGAAACATGTTTTTCATACAATGGATACGAGTGAACTAGAGGGCATCTATGAAATTGAAGAAGGCATTGAACACCGCATGCAAAAAGCCATGACACATGCGTCTTCCTACGAAGAGTATCTATCACTTGTCAAAACAAAACGATATACGTGGACAAGGTTACAGCGGATGAATACGCATCTATTAATGAACGTGAAGAAAAAGACGATGCACGCGCTGCTTGAAGAGAAAAAAGCGCCCTATATTCGTTTACTTGGAATGACAAGGAAAGGACAACAGTACTTGTCTCTTGTAAAAAAAGAGTTGGATGTACCACTTGTGAGTAAACTGTCTTCCTTTTCACATCCCGCCCTTGATCTTGATATTCGCGCTTCAAGGGTGTTCAGCCTTCCCATCTGTGAACCCATGCAAACAGAGTTAACAAAAGCAGAGTTTAAAACATCACCGATTCGATATGATGAAGAGAGCGGACTCTTTTCATCTCGATAAAAAAAAGCAGCCTGATTTGAAGTGACCCCCTAAATTTAGACGCGGTTTTTTATGAGATAGCTTTCGAGGCATGAGTTCGATATTGTATCGGA
>NZ_CP150633.1:2786006-2878751 GCF_038023285.1 Bacillus sp. PPSBB_11 | reverse complement strand
CTTTCTGACCCAATATTGAAGTATGCTTTTGTGCACGCCAATCTGTTTTGCAATTCCAAGCAGGGGTTCGCGGTCAATGAGGTATCGTTTTACAGCTTTGATTTTATCTTCAATTGTAAATTTAGCCAAAAGAAAAGCACCTCCAAATGTTAGACTGTGTCTAATATTTGGGGTGCACTTCAATTTGCAGGCTGCTCTTTTTTATGATGCTTTCTCTTTTAATTTGTTTAAATAGTTTAGTGCGTCCTGCATGGTATCCACAGGAACGATTTTCATATCACTTTTAATATCTTTTGCTGTTTTGACTGCATTTTTGTAGTCAGAGTTTGGGTCACCTTTATCATTCGGTGCAAAGAAGATGTCTTTCCCTGCTTTGTCTGCTGCAACAACCTTTTGATCAATTCCACCAATCGGTCCGACTGTACCATCTGCATCAATCGTTCCAGTTCCTGCGATCGCATAGCCGTGTGTTTCATCTTCTTTTGTCAGCTGATTGTAAATTTCAAGTGACATCATTAAACCAGCTGATGGACCGCCGATGTTTTCAATATCCACTTTCACAGAAGGAGATACTTTCACATGACGGTCTGTAAATAGTGATACGCCAATTCCCACTCGTTTTGGCTCTTCTTTAAATGGTTTTAACGTCACGTTCTGCGTGATTTCTTTGCCATTACGTTCAAGTACAAAACGGACAGCAGTGCCTGCTTTTTTACTGCTAATATACGAAACCATTTTATCTGCTGACTCATATGTACGGCCGTCGACGCTTTTGATCTTATCGCCCACTTCAATCTTCCCATATGCAGGCATTCCTTTCATCACATAGCTCGCATATATCCCATTAAACGTATAATCTACTTTTTTCCCTGCTTTTGTATAAGCGGCAATCATCGCATTTTCTTGAGAACTTTTCATGAGCTGCAGCTGCCGTTTCATATAATCCTCATCAGACTCTCCGTCCGCTTTAATATTTTCTTCTGGAACGATTTCGTCATACTTGTTCATTTTTGCAAGCAAATACGTATATGGATTGGCTGGACCTACTTTAATGGTCATAAGAGAAAAGCTGCCCTTCTCGCCATATCCTCCGTCTACTTGAATGTGTGGCGCAATTTCTGTTGCATCACCTGGCTTTGTGACGTAATAGGGCAGTTTCACAAAAGTTAAGCCAAATAAGACTAGAACAACAGCAAAAAAGCTGAGCCAGCGAATATTTAATTTTTTCATTCGATTAACACTCCCATTTATCAATGACATCTTTCAGTTTTTCTCTTAGTTGGTCGGCGGCGAGTTCACCTGCTTCAATCATTTCTTGAACCTGTGTAAACGCACTAGAGCTAAAGGTCTCGAGCTTCGGCCGAATCATGAGATCTGCATGAATGGTTTGGTGACGAACCAATTCATTTTGAAGGATGTCCAAACTTTGCATAATGACATCCGATAATCTCGTTGCCTTTTCTGTTTTTTTCACCCTTGATACATCAGAGGCGATAATGAGATCTGCCCCCATTTCTTTGAGAACAGAGACAGGAATGCGGTCCACTACCGCTCCATCCACCAATTGCCTGCCGCCTATTTCATGCGGAACAAACACACCCGGAATGCTAATGCTTGCCCTGACTGCTTGTGAGACAGACCCTTCTTTGAACACAACCTTCTCCCCTGTCTGAAGGTCACAGGCAACAATCGCAAGAGGCACGCGCATTTCTTCAATATTCTTCCCATATGTAAACGTGTGAATCAGCTGCAAAATTCGATTTCCTTTTAACAGACCGATTTTTGGCAGTGTATAGTCAGCATAATACTTTCTTCTGAAGACAAGTGCAAGTTTTTTCATTTTTTCTACGTCTTGTCCTGCCGCATAAAAGCTCCCCACAAGAGCACCAATACTGCTTCCTGCGATCATATCCACCTGAATTCCTTGTTTCTCAAGACTAGATAAAACCCCGATATGCGCCATCCCTCTGGCACCCCCGGAGCCCAGCGCAAGCCCGATAATCGGTCGTTTCATGAATCCACCCTCCTCTTTCTATGCATATATACGAATCTATAGGTCTAAACATGCCCCTTCTCATCGTATAGTAATAGAAGACAGGCTCGGCTAGCATCTCTTTTTCTTTAATCACGAGCTCGCCAATAGATTATAACGGCAAGGGGCGACATCTCCATGAAAAAATGGAACACTCTGTTCATCGCTGCTTTTTTTATCTTTTTAACAGCCACTGTGATTACACATCCACAAGCCTCTTTGCAAGCATCGAAAAATGGACTTGCAATGTGGTGGGAAGTGGTTTTTCCATCGCTGCTACCTTTTTTTATTTTGTCCGAGCTATTAATCAGTTTCGGGATTGTCAGATTTGTCGGCGTATTATTAGAGCCATTTATGCGGCCTATCTTTCGGGTGCCTGGTGTCGGCGGATTTGTACTAGCGATGGGAATGGCCTCTGGTTTTCCTTCTGGCGCTAAATTGACGACAAGACTTCGGCAGGAAGGACAGCTGACAAGAATTGAAGCAGAACGCCTTGTGTCATTTACCAATTCTTCAAACCCTTTGTTCATTTTTGGAGCAGTGGCTGTAGGATTTTTTCATCACCCAGCTTTAGGCATTGTGTTAGCCTGTGCGCATTATTTAGGAAATCTCGCGGTTGGGGTGACGATGCGCGGATATAAAGCACGTCATGATGCGCACCTCAGAAGCCGAAAAGGATTTTTATTGCCTCCAATTCGAGAAGCATTCAGCGCTCTTCATACGGCAAGACTCGCAGAAAAAAGACCACTTGGCCAAATATTAAGTGACGCTGTCATGTCATCTGTTCAAACGCTCTTTATGATTGGCGGCTTTATCATTTTATTTTCTGTCTTTAGTCAAATGCTCGCTGTTGTGCATGTAACAGATCTTCTCTCTATCGGGATCGGTTATATACTGATAACGATGCATCTTCCGCCAGAATTAGATCTAGCCATGATTGCGGGTCTATTTGAAATCACATTAGGAAGTCAGCTCACAGGGTCACAAGAGGTTTCCCTGCTCGCTAAAACAATTGTGGTCAGCTTTATTTTAGGATTTAGCGGATTCTCCGTTCAAGCTCAGGTAGCTGGGATATTGGCAGCCACCGATATACGCTTTAAACCGTTTTTCTTCGCCCGTTTGCTTCACGGTATTTACGCAGCCGTCTTTGCCTTTCTGTTATTCAAACCCCTTTACGTCTCTAAAGCAGACATGGCGCTTCCAGCAGGGGCATTTGAAGCAAGCGAGCAAGTCGTGATGTTTAGCAGCGTGTTATGGAATCAGCTTGTATCTGCTGGTCCTCTCATCACCTTGTTCAGTCTGATCGTGTATATTGCGCTCTATTATCAGAAATTAAAAAATGGATGAGTGCACAGTGCACTCATCCATTAAATTTTTCTTTCAGCGCAGCTTCGACCTCTTGCGGTACAAGCTCTTTGACTGATCCATGATACTTCGCTACTTCTTTAACAATGCTTGAACTTAAGAAAGAGTATTGATTATTCGTCATCATAAAGAACGTTTCAATGTCATCATTCAACACTTTGTTCATTGATGTCCCTTGCATCTCGTATTCAAAGTCCGTCACCGCTCTAAGTCCGCGCAAAATGACTTTCGCCTCTTTTTGTTTCGCATAATCAACGAGCAGTCCATGAAAGGATTCCACTTTGATATTTGGTAGCTCCTTTGTTGCTTGACGAATGAGTTCACATCGCTCTTCAACAGTAAAAAGCGGCTTTTTTGACGAGTTATTAAGGACGCACACATATACTTCATCAAAAATCTTTGCCCCTCTTTTGATAATATCCAAATGGCCCAATGTGACTGGATCGAAGCTACCCGGACAAACGGCTATATTCCCCATGCTTTAATTTCCCCGCTTTCTATAGATCGTAATGCCAGTCATTCCGTACATTTCCTGCCTTGAGATATGTAGCTGTCCTGCTTCCTCTGGCAGTGTCACATCTTTATCGTGCTCACACACAATGACGCCATCATCTGCTAATAAGGAATGCTCATCAATCGTATCAAGAAGTGCTTTCAACTTTTGATCTTTATACGGCGGATCAAGGAAGATGGCTTGAAAAGATTCTTCTCGCTTCACTACAGCAGCGAGTGCACGGTTTGCATCATTTCGAAACACTTCACTTTGATCCATCAGCGACAATTGATTCAAGTTGCCTTTAATCGTCTGAATCGCCTTCATATCTCGATCCACAAATATACAATGATCGAACCCTCTAGAAAGCGCTTCAATACCTAAACCACCACTTCCAGCAAATAAATCAAGGGCCCATCCCCCATCAAAATACGGTCCAATCATATTAAAAATGGATTCTTTTACTTTATCTGTTGTTGGTCTTGTTGATTGGCCGGGTACGGCTTTCAGCGTGCGGCCTTTTTTTGTTCCAGAAATCACTCTCATTTTTCCACCACTTTTTCTGCTTGCATCTATTGAATATTGTTTGATGACAAAAAATTCAACATTATCTTACCATATCCACTCCACATGGGACAATGCACTGAATTCCATTCATTTTCTATGTATAGATCACAAAAGAGAGGGTCATACTACTGTTAACAGCATCTGATGTGGTGCTGTTGCCAACCGCGGAGAAGACTTACGTTTCCCCATAAGTTCTTCCTCCGGTTTCTCCTCTCCCTTTGCCTTCTCCTTAATGAATCATTAAGAATAGAAGGACCCCGCGGGTGATGCCGCGGGGGTTTTTTTGTGTCTTTAAAAGCCCACCTTATAATCATACTCTTTTGCTTTGTCCAATTTCGATTCGTACTCTAATTTAATAAAAGGTTTATAGGAAGGCTCAACACGTTTTACAAATGGCAATGAACTGAGCTTTGCCATGTGGCGCTCAAGATCATTCATATCACAATAAATCACTGCATATTTCATTTTCCTTGAAATATAGTGAACATTCCCAAATTTCCTTAGCGCTTTTGACTGCTTTAACGAATGCAGCCAAACGACCATCCCTTGACGTTTGGTATCCATCTTTTCACCTGCCGCTTTTCAATTCTTTCCGTTCATTATGTAAAAGACGAGACGTTCAAGTCTCGTCAAGATACTTTACAGCCACAGCTGCCTCCTGATCCACAGCCACCGCCGCATGATGATAGACCATCAAAATATGGGTTCCCTGTTGGAACTTTAATATATGCTGATACAGCTTGACCGATTTCAATACTAATCTCATCTAAGATGGATTGAATCGCTGTTTCTGCTTTTTTGAAATCAACCACTGTATCGTGAAGATCTAGCTTTCTTTTGACCTCACGCATTTCTTTTGAGATCGTTCTATAGTCCGGATGGTATTTGCCGAACCGCTGCACATCTTCATATTGCTCTTTTACTTTTGTAAAATGGGCAATAATTTGTTGGGCTTCTTCGTCTTGCTGGAGACGCTTAAAGCAGTTGCGGTAATGTTCAGCCTCCTCCGACTGAAGAATCATGGCAGCCAATTGATTTGCTTCCTCTTGGAGCTCCACGAATTCAATTGTCGCATACATAAATGTTGCACCTCCAATTCATAGTTTACCACGAAACCTATGGATCAGAAAATGCTTTTACGTGACAAATACATCCCACGTCTCTCTTTTCTGCTTATATTCAGGGTGACGAGAATTTAGCACAACGGTCATTTTATGCTTTCCTTTTGAAAGGTGCTTGACCACAAACGCCGCAGTATACTCATTGCCTGCCCGTTTCCCGTCTACATACACAGTAAAATACCCCGCCTTCTTATCCTTTTTCAGTGGTGAAGGTTCAAGGTGAAAATCTTGAAGTGTACTTTCTATATACACAACAGATCCCTGCACTTTGTATTTTAAAAAGCCTTGCTGCTTCATTTCACTTTGCGTCTGCTGCATGACTGGTACTGCTGGTTCTTGCCTAGTTACTTGCTCTTGATCATGTTGACTTTGACATCCGGTGAGAAGAAAAAGCAATGCGCATATTGACAGCATCCATTTCATGTTCTGATTCTCCTTTCGTCTACTTTCATAGGATGCTCATGAAATAGACATCTTAATCAACTCAAAAAAAGCCTCACCCGGCTCCATTTTGATTGCGCATTGCTTGGAACATCTGGATCATCATTTCAGCCATTTGGACACTATTGCTCAACTGGCTCACACGATGAGGAATGGTTTTTTCGTAAAAGTTCATTTTATCTAATTCAAACGAAGTGACATTTTCAGGATGCCGCGTTAACTGTCTATACCAGAGTGGGCGCTGCCTGATGAATTTGATTCGATCCTCTTCGGCCATGACAAACTCTTGTACTTCTCTCCGCACCAAAAGCATCCCCTTTCAATTAATCTTTCCTGAAGGAGAATGGGTGCTGGCTGCCTCCAGATGAACCCTTCTTTGAGCCATTTGATGAAAATTGACCGAGTAAGCTTTGTAAAGAGGAAATAGACTGGCTCATTTTATTAATTTGTTCATTCATTTGATCAGCGTCCATTTTTTTCACTGCAGAAACCATTTTAGACATAAAATCTGCTTTTCCCGGTTCACTTTGCTTAGCGGCTTTTTCTTCTTTTGCTTCTTCCGTTTGTGTTTGCCGGTAAGGAGACCACATGTCATCTTCCTCACCAAACATGACCCAATTCTCGTATAAACTTTGCCAGCTTTTTTCTTGCGTCTGCACTTCTTGAATTAAATTCGGATGGCGTCTGACGAACTGTTTAAATTCATCAATGGATGTTTGCTTTTGCTTATTTGTCATATCCTCACCCCCCATACAAATGCCTACTATACTATATACATCTGGGTCTATTTTGGTGAGCCCTTTTCATAAAAAAACAGCCGCTATCTGTGCGCAGCTGTTTAGAGGATTAAGACGTTTTCTTAATGAAGTTTTGTGTATAATACTTTTCTTTCACACCAACGCCAAGGTGCGTGTAATCTTGATTTAACAATGCCTTCCGGTGACCTTCGCTATTCAGCCAGCCTTCTACAGCTGCAGGGCCATCAACATAATTATACGCAATGTTTTCCCCCGCAAGCTGAAATGCGACCTCGCCTCTTTCTAACCGGTCTTTCAGCGTGCCGTATTTTTTAGATTCATGGGAGAAATAATGATGATCCTTCATGTCCTCACTATGCATGAATGCCACTTCAGAGGTTTCATCGTCCCACTTTAAGGTCGGCAGTTTGTACTTATGGCGGATAATATTGGTCATATCAAAAATTTGTTTTTGACTCGACGCTTCAATATCCTTCCACTTTTCGCCTGATATCGCCTCAGGTTCAATTAATTGACCTCGATAAACGACTTCATACGGCTTTTGTTTGACAAATGTATCTGCATTAAAGGCTCGAATGCTCGAAAGAGTGCTTTCAAACTTATCCATGTAGAGCTGGACATACACATCATCTCCCACTTTCACCGTCGGCCTGGTATTCATATCATCTTCTGAGAATTCAAAGCGATATGAATTTCCCTCGTCCTCTACATGAATGTAAGGAGCGATTTGTGTTTTTTTAAACACTTCACTTGTGGCTTGACCGATTTTAAACGGCTCAACATTCAGCCCATCCCCTGTCGCAAACAAGGTCACCACTTTACTGTCCTTTACCCCTACTTGAATATAGTGTTTCTTCGATTGATTGTATATCCACCAGTCATAATCATATGCGGAAGGATCAATGCGATCTGGTTCCCCTAGCTGTTTAAGCACTTCGTTTGAAGACTTCCCCATAAAGGACATGAGACCTTTTTTCGGAATGTTGATCGGCTTATCGCTAGATGTTTCTTCATTAGACACCTTCGGCTCATTGCTGTTTTCTTTTTCTGGTGAAGATCCATATTGAATAAACAGAACGTACGTTCCAGATATAATCAGGAGGATGAAGAGTGTTTTCAGCACAGTTTTCAAATAAACACCTCCGTTAAATTGGCAAGGTACAAAAAGTACCTTCTACTGTCATTTAAACAAAACTTGCTCCATTTATCAACGACAATACAGCCTATTTAACACGAATTTAAAATATGCCCCTCCTAATGAAGAAATCCTTGGCCATGATCCTGGTCTTGTTGAGAGATCTCCGTTAGAGCATCACCTGCACGATCGTTTGATAAATCTTCAACTGATAAATCCCCAAGGGCTACGATTCCTGTGAGTGCCCCATTTTTGACAACCGGGATACGGCGGAGCTGATGTTCTGACATCAACCGGACAATTTCTTCTAGGGTTGCATCTTCTTCAGCTGTCAAAACTTCCTTCGTCATGATGGCACCAACCTCTTGTGAGTTCGGCTTTTTCTCAGCAATACCTCTAAGTACAAGGTCGCGGTCTGTGACAATACCAACAAGCTGATCTCCGTCGACTACTGGAATGGCACCAATGTCAGCATCTTTCATTTTGACTGCCGCTTCATACGCATTGTCGTCCTTTTGCAACGTCACTACTTTTTTCGTCATGATATCTTTGATTTTTTTCGTTTTCACGTTGATTCCTCCATCCGTTATTTTCTTTATTACTGTAACCAGCTTATAAAAGAACATACCTTTCACAGTTGAAAGTTTAACGCTTTCATACTATGATTGTCAGTAAAGGGAATTTTTATAAGGAGGGGTTTTGGGTGAAGTTTGAAGGTACGGGGATTGAGAAGGTATCAGCTGACTTAAATAAATTGGATTTCATTATGGAAAGTGAAGGATTTGTACGAGCCGATCAATGGGATTATGAGCGTGTGACGTACGACAGGAAGTATAACATGGTAGAGGGGACGTTTTACTTACGGATCTCTGGCTACGCCACTGAGGGAGATGTTGGCTCCAAAAAAGCCCACATCCAGCTGCTGACACCTTTACTTGGAAAACACTATTATCCACATGGTGTTGAATATGGAGAAGGCGAAGATTTCCCTAAATCTCTTATTCAATCAAGCAAAAAAACGCTGAACCAATTAAAAGAAAAACTAGAAGCGATAACTGCTGAAGCATAAAAAGCACAGCCCCTGCGGCTGTGCTTTTCATTTATTCATATTTCGGAATGAGCGCATCTGGTACAGCATCTTTCGCTCTTTCTTTTCTCGCCCAGTCAAAGAAGACAACAGCAAGAATCGATCCGTATACAATCTCTTGAATGATTTTCATCAAAATAGCACCTAGCTGCTGATCTTCTAGCAGCGGCAATGTATGAAACATGTCAGGTCCCGTAAGCGCAAGACCAGCAAGCATATCACTCGGTACGCATAGGTGCAGTGCTTGTATCCATGCGCCGGCATCTGAATAAGTGGCATAGATAGGCGCTTCACTAAACATAATGAGTGCGCAGGCAGGTGTCATTAAAATCCCATCTGCCATAATATATCCAAGCTTTAAAATGCCTGTAATCTGCGGCTGACTTTGCACTTTATGGACAAGCGGCCACCACATGAAAAAGGCAGCGATAAAAATGACAACCGTCATCAATGCGTGATAAAACGGATCTGTTTTAACAAAATCGAACACAAGTGGAATATGATACAGCGAAAACAACCCATTAAATCCGAGCAAGGCAATCAACGGCTTAGAAAACAAGCGAAAAATCGGCTGAATACCCGATGTTTGAATGATCCGCTCCCAAATCGCCGCAGGTAAACCTGTAATAAGAAGCGGCGGGATGACCAAATAGAGCACTGCCATTTGCGCCATATGCGCACTGAACATAATATGCCCCATTAAATCAATCGGGCTCCCCTTCACTGCATAAAGCAACACAAGCCCCGTGAGAAACAGCGTTTTCTCTTTCACCGTCGCACGGTGCTTTCCCTTCGTCACGAGAAGCAGATAAAAAGCGGCTGCTGCTACAATACATGTCAAATAGTAAGGACTCCATAATGCACGAAATCCAAATATCTCTAAGTTTTCCATTGCTGCGCCTCCTTCAAGGGCAAAGCGAGCTTACCACCAAATAATGGTCAAAAAGGCTAAAACGGTAATAAACGCGACAAACACACCTGAGTAAAGAAACAACGCGGGTGTTTCATGCCCTTTTTGGTTCATGTGCATAAAATAATAAAGCTGAAAAGCTACCTGAATCACTGCAAGCAGTAAAATAAAAGGGACAGCGAACCAATTTCCGACATCTTCAGAGGCGATTGTTAAAAAGGCAACAAACGTTAAACCAATCATCAAGCCGAAAGAAATGAGCTGATGCTTCATTTCTTCGGCATTTTTCTTTTTCCGATAGACAAGATCGACTTTGGACTGATTTGTGTTTTTATTTCCCATTCTTATCCCACCATTCCCATTAAATATACAACGGTAAAGATGAAGACCCACACAACATCAATGAAGTGCCAATAAAGGCTCGCCACATAATATTTTGGTGCATTGTATAAATCGAGTCCGCGTCTCATATTCCGAATCATCAGAGCGGTGATCCAGCAAAGTCCAAATGCGACGTGAGCCCCGTGTGTTCCAACAAGCGTATAGAAGGAAGAGCCAAGTGCAGAGCTCGTAATGGTAAATTCATACGCATGCACATAATGATAAAACTCATAAATTTCTACCCCTAAAAATCCAGCACCTAAAAGAACGGTTACACCTAGCCAAAGCTGCATTTTTTTAAAGGCAAAGTTTTTCATATGATACATAGCATACACACTCGTTAAACTGCTCGTTAACAGAAGCATTGTGGCAATAAAGACAAGTGTGAGGTCAAACATTTCAGTTGTTGTTGCGCCGCCTGCATTTGAATTTTTCAGCGCCAAATAAGTGGCAAACAAAGATGCAAACAGGACCGTTTCTCCCCCAAGAAACAACCAGAACCCGACGAACTTATTCTTTCCTTCTAACGTGGCTTTCTCAGGAGAAGCCGGAAAGGTTTCCGCTGTCATTTTTTGTGGTTCCATTATGCTTTCACCCCTTTGTCATCGTCATCCGTCAAATCTTCTTTGTGAATATGGTATCCATGATCATCTTTAAGAGAGCGAACGAGCATGGTCGCAAACGTGATCCCAAGACCAATGAAGATCACCGGTAGACCCCAGCTGTGTTCTTGACGATACATAAAACCAAACGCTGACACAAATAGACCGAATGAGATAATGATAGGCAAGATGGAATTATTCGGCATGTGAATATCATCGAGCGGTTCAGATGCTGTCATTCCTTTTTTACCATCCATTTTCTCAATCCATAATGGATCAAGTCCCCGTACAAGAGGCAGCTGCTTAAAGTTATATTCTGGCGGAGGTGAAGATACTGCCCATTCAAGCGTTCTTCCATCTCCCCAAGGATCGCCCGATACACGCTCTCCTTTTGCTGTCGTCCAGATGATATTAATCAGCATGATCACAACTGCTACAAACATGAACAGTGCCCCAATCGTACTGACCAAGTTCCCAAGGTCTAGACCCTGACCTGGCAAGAATGTAAAGACTCGGCGCGGCATGCCCCAAAGACCGAGAAAATGCTGGATAAAGAACGTTAAATGGAAACCGACGAAAAACAGCACAAAGCCAATTTTCCCAAGCTTCTCATTCAGTATTTTCCCAAACATCTTCGGCCACCAATAATGCACACCAGCTAAAATACCGAAGACCACACCACCGATAATGACATAGTGGAAATGCGCCACAACAAAGTACGTGTCATGGAACTGATAATCCGCTGCTGCTGCTGCAAGCATGACGCCGGTTACACCGCCAAGTAAGAATGACGGAATGAACGCAACTGAATATAGCATCGGCGTTGTAAACTTCACATTACCGCCCCATATGGTGAGCAACCAGTTAAATACTTTAATTCCAGTTGGCACCGCAATCGCCATTGTGGCTACGGCAAAGATCGCATTGGCAATTGGACCAAGTCCTGTTGTGAACATGTGATGCGCCCACACCATGAATCCAAGGAAACCAATTAATACAGTCGCAAACACCATGGACGAATAACCAAACAATCTTTTTCTTGCAAACACCGGAATGATCTCAGAGAAAATCCCAAATGCCGGCAAAATCAAGATATACACTTCTGGGTGTCCAAAAATCCAGAACAAATGCTCCCAGATGATTGTATTTCCGCCGAGCTCTGGATTAAAAAAGCTCGTATCAAACATTCGATCAAGCATCAGCATCGCAAGTCCTGCTGTCAGCGGCGGGAATGCGAATAAAATTAGTGCAGATGCCACAAACGTCGTCCAGGTAAAGAGCGGCATTCTCATATACGTCATACCTGGCGCTCTCATATTAATAATCGTTGCAAGAAAGTTGATTCCGGCAATTAGCGTACCAATACCCGCTATCTGCAACCCTAAAATATAGAAATCCATGCCGTGCCCTTCTGAATTCAGCGTGAGCGACGCATAGGCAGTCCAGCCTGCATCAGGTGCTCCGCCCATAAACCATCCAAGGTTTAAGAAAATTCCTCCGAAAAAGAACAACCAAAAACCAAGTGAATTCACAAATGGAAACGCTACGTCACGTGCACCAATTTGAATGGGTACAACCGCGTTCATTAATGCAAATAAAAGCGGCATTGCTGCAAGGAAAATCATCGTTGTTCCATGCATCGTCATGACTTCATTGTAAAACCCTGCACTCACAAAATCATTTTCAGGGATGGCTAGCTGAATACGGATAATCATCGCTTCCAGGCCACCAATTAAAAAGAAAAATCCCCCTGCCACTAAATATAGTATGGCAATTTTTTTGTGGTCAACCGTCGTTAAGTAATCCCATAAGACAGCGCCAAACCCCCGCTTTTTAGCTATTGTACTCACCATGAAATCCCCCTCTTATCTCCCATTTGCCCCTTTTCATATCAATGTCTATCTTCACGTTCTAAAAACAGACTATATCTGACAGATGACTTATTCTTGGATGTAGAGACTTATTCGGGAGCTCTTAACAAAAACTTCACATAGATCGTATACCCTTTTGAATGTGCGCAACTTCAAGCTGCTCAAGGCATTTACTGTATTTTAAGACCTTTTAAATACTCGTAGAGTGCATCTGCTTCTGAATCATTTAGTTTAGGGTACGTCCCTGTCATCTTATTACCTGGTTTAAAGCTCTCTGGATCTTTCAGCCATGCTTTGACATTTTCTTTGTTCATGTCTTTAATTCCAGCTACTTTTGTCCGCTCTCCGAAGGTTGCAAGGTTTGGTGCAGTCCTTGCCGCCTCTGGTCGTTCATCTCCAGGCTCTACCGCGTGACAACTTAAACAGTTTTTCTCTTTAAAGAGTTTTTCACCCTCAAGGGCTAGATCTGACGTAGATGCAGGCTTTTTATAATCTGTCATCTTTTTCGTCCAGCCTAAAAACTCATCTTGAGAAAGCGTTTTAACTTTAAAGTCCATTAAAGCATGTGATGGACCACAAAGCTCTGCACATTTCCCATAGAAATATTCTCCAGCATCTTTCGTTCGTTTTGAGTCAAATGTTAAATAAAACTTGTTCTCGTTGTCTGTATTTGTATCAATTTTACCCCCAGCTGATGGAATCCAGAATGAGTGTTTCACATCAGATGCTTTCAGCTTAAAATAAACCTTTTGATCAGTTGGAACAATCAATTCCTGACTTGTCACAATCCCATAATCAGGGTATTCAAATTCCCACCAATATAAGCTGGCTCTTACATTCACAACAAGTGTTTTTTCAGGATCTCGTTTTTTCTTATCCATAGCGCTTGTATCCCCTAGCTCAAGCGTGTATGCCACAACAGGTACAACGAGAATAATGAGTAGAAGTATCGGAATCGCTGTCCACGTAATTTCGAGGTTACGGTTCCCTTCTACCTGTTTAGGAATCGTATCTTCTCCCACTTTAGAACGTTTGAATTTAATGATGACGTAAAAGAAAATGATCGATACAACAATAACGACAAGAACCATAATAAGTGTACTCAGTACCGTTAGGAAAAACTGTTTATCTGCTACTTCCCCAACTGGCTTGAGTGTTGATAAGTATGGTTCACCGCAGCCCGCCAAAACGAGCGTCAGTAAAAGAAACAGTGAATAAACACGCCATTTTCTTATCATAATTTGTCCCAACCCCTTTTGCTTGATCTCCTTTGCCTTTCGCTTTTACCTCTTATTTATAAAATCACCTTTCACCCATCAATAACCCCCGCCTCTTATAAAAGCACTTACATTTCCTCTTTTCATAAAAAAATGATGTTTTTACTCAAAATACCATCTATGTATAAACAGAAAGCCGCCTAAATAGAACTGAATATCAGGCGGCTTTCATAGTTGTAAGAAAATGTTGTGTTATAAGATATAGCCATTGTTTTGATGTGATCAAAGTGTATTTCACTCTAGAATAGTGTGATAATAATCATCGCAACGAAAAAGATCGTTAAGTAGTTTAATGAATAAACGAACATGAGTGTTGACCACTTCATGATATCTTTCATTTTAAAGCCCATAAGACCAATGACGAGCCATCCAATGTTCAGCAATGTGCCAAGTGCGACAATCGGCCATCCTAATCCACCTAAGAAAAATGGAAGCGGAAGAAGACATGCTGTCCAAATGATGATTTGGCGTTTTGTGACTTCAAAGCCGTAAACAACTGGCAGCATTGGAATACCTGCTTTGCGGTAATCTTCCGTTTTCTTAATCGCAAGTGATAAGAAATGTGGAATTTGCCAGATGAACATAATCATAAACAGGACCCAAGCCGTTGTGTCGATGGTGCCTGTAACAGCTGTCCAGCCAATTAATGGCGGAACCGCACCAGATACACTCCCAATGACTGTATTAATGGTGTAATGGCGTTTAGACCACATCGTGTATAGAACTGCATAAGTAAAGACACCGATAAATCCAATCACTGCTGATGTAACAGTTGTCATCAGAAGCATAATCAGTCCAAGTACAACAAGCAGAATACCAAATGCATACGCTTGACCTGGCTGAACTTTACCTGTCACCGTCGGTCTTGTTTTTGTTCTTTCCATTAGTATATCAATATCACGGTCAAACGCATTATTAATGGCGCATGAACCGGCAATAATAAGAGAAGAACCAATCATTGTTAACAGCACAATATCAAGATTCCCAAGGAAACTCATATCTGTAAAATAAAAAGCAAGCCACATTCCAGTAAATGTTGTAATGAAATTGGAATTGACGATGCCCATTTTAATAAGAGCAAGAAAATCTTTTAAAGCGGTTGTTTCTTCTATTTGTCCATGAATAGCTGCTTCCGCGGCTGTTTTGGAATTTGCCAATGTGTATAACCTCCCTTGCCCAAACCTTCAAACGAACGAATAAAACGTAAAATCGTTACAACTCTATCATACAAGATAAAGAGCTGTAAAAAAACATCCTATTAAATAATAAACGACAAACTTGAAGTTATTTGTGAACTTTTCGTGAATTTATTAGGATGTGCGTTTCAGAAGGCGGTGCAAAATGAAATATTCTCTCCTCTATTTCTATCAGACTGTCAAAGAAAGATCAAGCACTCTAAATCTGTAAACTTTGTGAACTAACATATCATTTTTTTGTGAACTTTGGTCATTATGAATTGCAACAGAACACGCATTTGGCTTAAACTTGAGAACATGTGAGGTTTTCATTTAGATCAGAAGTTATTTAGAGAAGGTGAAATCATTTGATGAAATTTGCTTTAAGGTTATTGAGCGTTGTCACAACATTTGTGATGCTGATCGTTCTGATTGGCGGTGCGCTTGTGACGAAAACTGGCTCCGGTCTTGGCTGCGGCAGACAGTGGCCCCTTTGCCACGGTCGTTTCTTTCCAGAAATGAACCCTGCTTCCATTATCGAATGGAGCCACCGCATGTCAACAGGAGTTTCCACCATTCTTGTATTGGCACTGGCGGTCTTATGCTGGAAAAAAATCAGTCCAGTATTCCGTGAAACCAAATTTTTGGTCATCATGTCCATTATATTCTTACTGCTTCAAGCGCTGTTAGGGGCACTCGCCGTTGTGTTTGGTTCTAACGCACTTGTCATGGCACTGCACTTCGGTATTTCACTGATTTCTTTTGCTTCCATTTTACTACTGGCACTGCTTGTGTTTGAAGCCACCAGATCTGAAACAAAGCTTGTGAAGCCGCTTCATATCGGCAAAAGAATGCAGTTCCATATTTATGGGTTGATCACATATACGTATATTGTGGTGTATACGGGCGCCTATGTGAGACATACAAAATCAAGTCTTGCATGCTCTGTCTTCCCATTTTGTTCAAAAGACGGCGCACTTCCAGCGTATTTTAATCAATGGGTTCAAATGTCTCACCGAGCAGCAGCCCTTCTTTTATTCGTTTGGATATTTGTTGCGATGTTCCATGCCCTTAAACATTATAAAGAACAAAAGCAGCTGTATTATGGATGGATCATTTCAGCCATTCTGATTACACTTCAAGCGATTTCTGGTGTCATGTCTGTTTATTCTCAGCTCGCACTCGGTTATGCGCTTGCTCATTCATTCTTTATTTCTTGTTTGTTTGGGGTACTATGCTACTTCTGCTTACTCATTGCCCGGTTTAAATATGAAAATAGAGAGCCTTTCAGATAAACATACAATCCCCCTTTCATCCGAAAAGGGGGATTTCTTTTATGTTTGTTTCGCTTCTTCAAATAGCGAAATGGCTTTTTTCCGTCTTTCTTGATGATCGACTGTAGGCAGAGGATATGTATCCCCCAGCACACATCCCGATTTCATTTGATCATCTATCGGCATTTTACTCGGTTCATGAATCCATTTTTCATTCACATGCTTAAGTTCTGGCACATACCTTCTAATATATTCTCCGCTTGGATCAAATCGTTTCGACTGGGTCGTTGGGTTAAAAATACGGAAGTAAGGAACAGCATCCGTTCCGACGGAGGCTGCCCACTGAAATCCTCCAATATTCGAAGCCTCATCATAGTCGACAAGTTTTCTCGCAAAATACGCTTCGCCCATTCTCCAATCGATGAGATAATCTTTTGTCAGGAATGAAGCCGTCACCATTCTCAAACGGTTATGCATCCACCCTTCTTCATTTAACTGTCTCATCCCAGCGTCAACGAGCGGGAAGCCTGTTTGTCCTTTACACCAAGCTTCAAAAAGTGTCTCATCATCATTCCATTTTATATGTTGAAAGGAGGCGTTGATTTCTTTTTCTTTCATCTCTGGATAATGCGCAAAGATCATATGATAAAAATCACGCCATGCCAGCTCTTTGATAAATGTTTCCTTGCCCTCATCTTTAACAAGTTCTTCCTCATTGACCGCATGAAAGATTGTGCGAATAGAAATGGTCCCGGTTTTTAAGAACCGAGACAGCTTGCTCGTCCCAAAAACAGACGGAATATCTCGTTTCTCATGATAACGCGTCAATCTTTCTTGAATAAAGCCGCCTAGCGTGCTTCTCGCTTTGTCTGACCCAATCTGATCGAATTTCCTTGTACATTTCTTAATGATGTCCCTTAGTTTCGCATCTCCCTTTTCAGAAAGTGACTCATCACAAATCGTATGCTTGCTGCTCAGAAATGATTTGTCAACTTTTATCACAGACTGCTTCTCCTGCTTCCTCCAAGCTTGATAGTATGGAGTAAACACTTGATAATGAGACCCATCCGCTTTTAAAATATCTCTCGCCCCATGCAGATGCGTATCTTGCCACTTTGACACATGAATGCCCTTTTCTTCTAAGAAACGGGTCACTTGCTCATCACGTATTCGACCATTTCCTACTTCATCCTCATTAAAAAAGACCGCATTGATGTCATAAGCATCCAGGAGCTTTTGAAAAGCGAACAAAATATCATCATGAATGAGATGAACATACATCTGAGATTCTCTCGCTTCCTTGACGAAATTGGCCAAGTTTTGAAAGAAATGTTCGTTGTTCAAATCCAGTTCCATTTCTGTAAAAAACGGATCTAGATGATAAAAAGCAAATAATCGGTACTGATGTTTTTTTGCATATGTGATCGCTTTTGATAAGGCGATATGATCATCCAATCGCATATCTCGGCGAAACCAAATCACGACAATTTCCACTCTTTCTTCACCTCATTCTATAGTGTAATCACTCTATCGGCCGGCTGCACATTTTAATGCGCTCAAAAAAAGACACATCCAAATGGATGTGTCTCACTCATTATTCAGGCTTTAAGACAATCAACAGATCTCCAGTTTGAATCCCTTCTCCATTCGTGACATGAATTTCATCCACGACTGCTGAGAACGGTGCTTGTACCGTCGTTTCCATCTTCATCGCTTCATTGATCATCAAATGCTCACCTTGAGAAATTTTCTGTCCTTTTTCAACAAGCACTTTGATCACAGTGCCTGGCATCGATGCCGCAATGTGATTTGGATTTGAGCGATCTGCCTTCATTTTTTCTTGAACGGAGGATTTGATGCTTTCATCCTTAATGACCACTTCACGCGGTTGTCCATTCAGCTCAAAGTAAAGCACTCTTGTAGCGTCCGGATTCGGTTCTCCAATTGACACGAGTTTGACAATGAGGGTTTTCCCTTTTTCAATTTCTACCTCAATTTCTTCACCAAGTCTCATGCCGTAGAAGAAGGTTGGTGTGTCAAGAACAGAGATGTCTCCATAGCTTTCTGCTGTTTGAACAAATTCAGAAAAGACTTTCGGGTATAAAGCATATGCAATGGCATCTTGTTCTGTTAACGTCAAGTCATGCGATTCTTTGAACTGCTTTTTGATTTCTTCAAAGTCCACTGGTTTCAGTTTCTCACCTGGTCTGACAGTAAGCGGCTCCTCCCCTTTTAAAATCAGCTTTTGCAATTTTTCTGGGAATCCGCCATGAGGCTGTCCTAAATAGCCTTTAAACAATTCAACAACCGAATCTGGGAAATCCAGTGTTGCTCCTTTTTCATAAACATCCTCTTCTGTCAGATCGTTTTGCACCATATAAAGTGCCATATCTCCGACCACTTTAGAAGACGGTGTCACTTTCACAATGTCACCAAACATGTCATTTACACGTCTGTACATTTCTTTTACTTCATTCCAGCGGTCGCCAAGGCCGACCCCTTTCGCCTGCTGTTGCAGGTTACTATACTGGCCACCAGGCATTTCATGCTCATAAATTTCTGTATGCGGTGAATTCATTCCGCTTTCAAACTCATGGTAATATTTTCTGACGGAATCCCAATATTGAGAAAGACGTTCAACCGCTTGAACATTCATTTCGGGCTTTCTTTCATGTCCGTCTAAAGCATAATATAATGAGCTCGCACTTGGTTGTGATGTGAGCCCCGCCATAGAGCTGACTGCAACATCAACAATATCAACACCTGCATCAATCGCTCTTGCATAGGTGAAGAGTCCATTTCCACTCGTATCGTGTGTATGAAGATGGATTGGAATCGTGAGCTCGTCTTTTAGAGCAGATACAAGTTCATAAGCCGCCTGCGGTTTTAATAATCCCGCCATATCTTTAATGCCTAAAATATGAGCGCCTGCGGATTCAAGCTCCTTCGCAAGAGAGACATAATATTTCAAATCATATTTCGGACGTGATGGATCAAGAATATCACCTGTATAACAAATCGCTGCCTCTGCCACTTTGCCGGATTCACGAACAGAATCAATGGCAAGCGTCATACCTTTGACCCAGTTTAGACTGTCGAAAATACGGAAGACGTCAATGCCTGCCTCTGCCGATTCCTTTACAAATGCTTTAATCACATTATCCGCATAGTTTGTATATCCGACAGCGTTTGATGATCTTAATAGCATTTGGAACAAAGTGTTTGGCACTTCTTGACGAAGCTCTTTCAATCTTTCCCAAGGATCTTCTTTCAAGAAACGATATGCCACATCAAATGTAGCGCCGCCCCACATTTCCATACTGAATAACTCTGGCCATAAACCTGCTGTTGGCTGCGCAACTTTCTTTAAGTCGTGTGTTCTAAAGCGTGTTGCAAGCAGGGATTGATGTGCGTCTCTAAAAGTTGTATCCGTTAAAAGTACACTGCTTTGCTCTTTCACCCAATTGGCGAGCCCCTCAGGTCCATGCTTGTCTAACAATTGTTTTGTTCCAGAAGGAATCGTTTCATGGACAGCAAGTTTCGGCACATTTGGTTTATCAAAATGAGGCTTCTTATTTTCCGAAATACCAGGGAACCCATTAATGGTAACGTTACCAATATAAGTAAGCATTTTCGTTCCGCGGTCTTTTTGCTTAGGGAAGTTAAATAGCTCTGGTGTTGAATCAATAAACGATGTATCATATTCCCCTCTTAGAAACTTCTCGTGCTTTGCAACGTTTTCAAGAAACGGGATATTTGTTTTAATGCCACGAATCCTGAATTCTTGTAAATTTCGGACCATTTTAGCCGCAGCTTGATCGAATGTAAGTGCCCAAGTAGACAGCTTGACCAACAGTGAATCGTAATAAGGTGTAATCACCGCACCTTGGAAGCTGTTTCCTGTATCAAGACGTACTCCAAAACCACCGCCTGAACGGTAAGCCATGATTTTTCCTGTATCTGGCATGAAGTCATTCAAAGGATCTTCTGTTGTGACCCTTGATTGAATGGCAAATCCATGTGTAAAGATATCTTCTTGTTTTGGTATCCCGACTTCTTTGCTGTGGAGGTCGTGTCCTTTTGCGACAAGAATTTGGGTTTGGACGATATCGACACCTGTGATCATTTCTGTGATCGTGTGTTCCACTTGGACCCTAGGATTGACTTCAATAAAATAAAACTCCCCATTTGCCACTAGGAATTCTACAGTCCCTGCATTGATATATGATACATTCTGGGCCAGCTGAACAGCCGCTTCACAGATGTTTTCACGCAATTGATCTGACAGGGACACACTTGGTGCAACCTCAATGACTTTTTGATGACGCCTTTGAACAGAGCAGTCACGCTCATATAAATGAATGATATTGCCGTGATTGTCTCCAATCACCTGCACTTCAATATGTTTCGGATTTTCAATCAGCTTTTCAACGTATACTTCGTCATTTCCAAAGGCCGCTTTCGCCTCTGACTTTGCACGGTCATAGGCTTCGTTCAGCTCCTCTTTTGATCTGACAATCCGCATACCTCGGCCGCCGCCTCCAAGTGAAGCTTTAATAATAAACGGGTAACCGTATTCTTCACCGAATTTTTCGACTTCTTTGACCGAATCAACTGGCCCGTCACTTCCTGGAATGACTGGAATTCCAGCTTTTTTCGCTTCATCTCTCGCTTTTACTTTATCTCCAAACATATCTAAATGTTGAGAAGTTGGGCCGATGAATTGGATGCCTTCCTCTTCGCATCGTCTTGCAAAATGAATGTTTTCAGATAAAAATCCGTATCCTGGATGAATCGCATCCACGTCATTTCGTTTTGCAATTTCGATGATCCCCTCGATATCAAGGTAGGCATCAATCGGCTTTTTCCCTTCTCCAACTAGATATGCTTCATCGGCTTTATAGCGATGATAAGAGCCCGAGTCTTCTTTGGAGTAAATGGCCACTGTACGTAAGTTGAGCTCCGTACAGGCCCTAAAGACTCTGATAGCGATTTCCCCTCTGTTTGCAACTAGAACCTTTTGAATTGTTCTCTGTGACATTCTCACTCCTCCATATCCCTTAAAATTTTATATGTACTCTATAATAAAGGAAGAAATGAAAACTGTACACTTTTGTTTTCTAAAGATTCAAAGTTTTCTGCAATCCATTTTTTTGAATCGATGGTTTGCTGATTGATTTTTTCTTTTTATAACGCTCTTTATATTCAGTGAACATGCTGATATTCAGCAATATTCCCATACATCCACTTAATAAAATGATAGAGGATCCCCCGTAGCTGATAAACGGAAGTGTGACCCCAGTGATCGGAATGAGCCCTGAAACACCGCCCAAATTAATACACGTTTGGATGGCAATCATTGAAGAAATTCCTATTGCAAGCAAACTTCCAAACGGATCTTCACACTTTCTCGCAATGTAAAAACCTTTCACGACAATAAAGCCAAGGAGAGCAAGGACAAAAAATACACCGAAAAAACCAAGCTCTTCCGAGATAATTGCCATGATAAAATCTGTATGCGGTTCTGGAAGGTATCCATACTTTTGTACACTCTCTCCAAGACCAAGACCAAAAAAGCCGCCTGATCCAATCGCATAATATGAATTAATCAATTGATGCCCAGAAGCGCCTGCGTCTTTAAATGGATCTTGGAAACTCTCAAAACGTCCAAGACGATTCTGCGTGAAAATTTTATCCCAAAAAAGAATAATAAACGGTGTCACAACAACCATCACCGCACTAAATAAAGCGAGCAGCTTGGCCAGCGTTTTACCGCTAAACCCTGAGCATAAAATCATCGCAAGGGCAATCATACCAATGATAAAAGCTGTCCCATAGTCTGGCTGCAAAATAATAAATCCGCATAGGATGGAGACAACCACAATTGGAGGTGTAACCCCTCTTAAAATATGGTCAATATAATGCTGCTTCTTTGCATAGACAGCAGCAAGATAAATGATGACAACGATCTTCACGAATTCCGCTGGCTGAAGACTAAAAGGCCCAAATTTGATCCAACTTCTAGCATTCCCTGCAATGTGACCGCCAAAGTACACATAAATGAGAGAAAACACAGATAGCAAAAGCATCACAATTTGGAATCTTTTATTTAAGAGCAGCTGATACGGAATGAGGGCTGTAAAAATCAAGATGACCGCCCCGACAATCATAAATAAAAGCTGTTTCTTGAAAAAATTATCTGGCGCAGCATCATATCTGATCACAGATGTAATCATACTTGAGCTATACACCATCACCAAGCCGAATGCGCTAATTAATATAATGGCGAACAATAATGAGTAGTCATACGATTTTAGCATTCTCTTTAACATATAATCCTCTTCCTAACGTCTATTTCTACTGCTTGATATTCTCTTCTCTTAGCTGTTCTTATTCTACTACATTTTCTCCGTTTGATCCCGTTTTACCTCTTTATATTGTTCGTCTTTCATGAGACAATCAAGTCCGTTTGGCATCAATCAAAATAAAAAGGCGGACAAAAAAACTCAAACTTATGTTGTGGAAGTTTGAGTTTTCAATCATTATTTTTTTGTGAACGCATCATGAAGTGCGGATAGTTCTCTCTCAAGTTTATCGAGTAGTTTTTTGCCTTCATGTTGATCAACTAATCCAAGCCGGACAGCGAAATCAATTTCTCTCGATAATCCGAACATTTGAGTATCTAAAACCTCTTCATAAAGAGGACATTGCGGCATCGTTAAGTTGTCCATTTGCACTTGGATCAATTTTAAAATTTTATCTGCATCCAATTTTAATAAAGCCAGTGCTTTTTGCCGATGATCGACTAAAATTTCTGACGCCAAAAGTATCCCTCCGTTCCCCAGGCGAGTACCTAATTCTTCTATTTATCATAAAGCGAAACGCCCAAAATTGCAAGCAGATTTGTACAGTTCGCTCTGTAAAAATAAAAAGAAGCCATTCGTTATTAAAAGATACTCATCTCATATTTTTCACTCATGAGCTCAAGCAGCTTAATACCCGCAATACTATTCCCTTTTTCATCCAAAGCAGGTCCGAATATACCTATCCCAAAGTCGTATGGCGCCGCCCCCATAATTCCGCCTGAAACACCACTTTTAGCAGGGATTCCGATATTGATCGCAAATTCCCCGCTCGCATTGTACATACCGCATGTAACCATAAACGTTTTACAAATTCTAGCGACATCTTTCGAAAGGATTTGCTTTCCTGTCTCTGGATGCCTGCCATCTAATGAAAAAACACATGCGATCTTCGCCAAATCCAGGCTGTTCATCATGACGGCGCATTGCTTCGTATAGACGTCCATCACCTCTTCTACATTCCCTTTAATGATATGATATTGCTTCATATAATAGCACATTGCGCGGTTAATCATTGATGTTTCAAATTCGGATGCAGCGGTTTCTTTGCAATATGTAATGGTGGTGTCATTGGCAAGCTCTCTAATAAAACCAAGCAGACGGTTCAACTGATCTTGCGGCGTTGCTCCTCTTATTAAACTTGTAACGGCAAGGGCTCCTGCATTAATCATTGGGTTCAGCGGCTTATTAGGGCTTGCTGTCTCTAGTTTAATCATTGAATTAAACGGATCGCCAGTCGGTTCTTGTCCAACATATTGAAACACTTTTTTCGGTCCTTCTTCTGAGAGCACGAGCGCTAGTGCTAATACTTTTGAAATACTTTGCAGGGTGAATCGTTTATCAACATCTCCCGCTGAGTGGCACGTATTACTCACATGATAAACAGCGACAGATAAATCCGATTGATCCGCTTTACCGAGTGCCGGAATATAGGATGCTACCTTTCCATTTTTGGCCACCTTTTTTGCCTCTTCTACAAATCGCTGAAGCTCTTCATTGTCACGACATGCCATGCCCAAAATCCTCCCTATTTTTCGTCTAATCGTAGTTTGTACAAGGAGGTGCATGTTTATGAAAGTGACAAAGCGGGCGAAAACTTCTATAATTTATGTTGGAAAGGGGTTGTCTTGAACATGAGCATTATTCAAATTAAGGGGAACGTACAATACAAGATCACCATTGATCCGAGTGTATGGATTTTTGATGACCGTAAATTTTTAATGGATTCATTTTTTGAGAAAAGTGCAGCAAACGAAGAGCAGCAGCTAGATCAGGAGCTTGATCAAGAGCGGGTCATAAGAGAAGGTCAAACACTTCCACCCACATTAAAAACAGAGAAAAAATACGAAAAAGAAAGACTTGTCACAGGCAGCTTCGGGATGAAACTTGGCGACATGATAAAAAATGCAGAACCGCTCGAACAAGCGGAGACGTGTGAATTTGTCACAGAAACAGAAACAATTGCTGTTCCGCTCTCTAAGGCGATGGATAGCATTGCCCATTTCAGCCAAAATGGAAAACCTATAACAGAAGAAGGACCAATCCACGTTTATTTCGAGGATCAGTCCAACATCACTCAGCCGATTAAAGGCGTCAAAGAGTTAATCATTACATAAGATAGCGGGTCTGGACTATAATAAATCAGCTGCAAGCTGTGCAAGTCCAGACCTTTCTCCTTTGACAAGCTTGACATGTCCAGATATTTGCTGCCCTTTGAAACGCTCAATGACATATGTGAGCCCATTATTTAAGCTGTCTAAATAAGGGTGATCAATCTGCTCTGGGTCTCCCATCAGCACAATTTTACTTCCCTCACCAACCCGCGTTAATAATGTTTTTACTTCGTGTTTTGTTAAGTTTTGCGCCTCATCGATAATGATAAATTGATCAGGGATACTTCTCCCGCGAATATACGTTAAAGCTTCCACTTGAATTGAACCGATGCCCGCTAGTATCGCATCGAGTTCACCAGGTTTTTTTGTGTTAAATAAAAATTCTAGGTTGTCATAGATCGGCTGCATCCACGGTCTGAGCTTCTCTTCTTTTTCGCCTGGCAAATACCCTAAGTCCTTACCGACAGGAACAATGGAGCGGGCCACGATGAGCTTTTTAAACATGCCGAGGTCCTCTGTCTGCATTAATCCAGCAGCAAGTGCAAGCAGTGTCTTTCCTGTTCCCGCTTTTCCGATAAGTGTCACAAGCGGAATATCGCGGCGTAAAAGTAACTCAAGCGCCATCGTTTGCTGGACATTTTTTGGGCGAATTCCCCAAATATGTTCTTGGTCATAAATAAGCCGTTTTACATGCTCTGCTTTTTGATCAAGCATCCCCAAAGCAGAACCACCCTCATTTCCCTTCATAATAACAAATTGATGAGGGTTTAATAGCGCCTGGGTGACGTCTTTTATTGGTAACTGATTTTGCTTATAAAATGTATTCAGCTGCTCAGTCGGAATATAGAGCTCGTGATAGCCGTTATCAATGTCTTCATTTTGCAGCACACGATCGCTTAAGAAATCCTCTGCTTGCAGACCAATGGCATCCGCCTTTACTCGCACTAGGACATCTTTGCTGACCAAAATGACAGGCCGGCCATCCGGTTTTGTTTCTTCCTCTAAGCTCAAATTCTTCGCAACAGCCAAAATCCGGTTATCGTTTGTTTTTTCGATGAAAATTTCTTGAAGTTCATGGAAAGAGCGATGATTCAGCTCAATACGCAGCGTTCCTTTTGACTCCAGCGTAATTTTTTCATGCAGTTTCCCTTTCGATCTCAACCCGTCGATTAAACGTGAGACACGTCGTGCGTTTTGCCCAACCTCGTCCATATATCTTTTTTTCGAGTCTACTTCTTCTAACACTACGGCCGGAATCACGACCTCGTTGTCTTCAAATGAAAAGATTGAATTCGGATCCTGTAATAACACATTTGTGTCTAATACATAAATTTTACTCAGGTCCTTCGCCTCCTGATCGGGGTTTCATTCATCCTTGTCTTTCCAAAAACGATTGTTAAAATATATGTTTTCATGAATAAAGTTAGAAGGTTAATTCAACAATAAAATAAATCATGCAGTTTGTGAAGGAGGGAATACACATGCGACTATTTTTGACGTTATTCATGGTTCAAACCATTCTTTTATTAGGCGCTTGCCAGCATCAAGAGAAGCCTTTGGCACAAGAACATCAAGACGGAAACAAGCATTTAGTAAGAGTATCAGACTCATCCAAGAAAAACACTGACAAAGCCCGCCCATCAACAGATGTGGCGCAGCACCTAGTGAATGTGACTGAGCATGTGGCAGATGTAAATGACGCAACAGCGATCGTCATCGGCAAGTACGCTGTCGTTGGCATTGATGTAAAAGATGATTTAGATAGAAGCAAAGTTGAAACCATTAAATATTCAGTCGCCAAAGCGCTGAAAAATGACCCAGAAGGTGCGAATGCTGTTGTCGTCGCTGATCCAGATACAGTGAGCCGTTTAAAGGAAATGGGCAAAGAAATTCAAGCTGGCAGACCAGTAAGCGGAATTATGGACGAACTAGCAGCCATTGTGGGCCGTGTTATGCCAGAAATGCCTCGAAATGAAATCGACCGTAACGAAACAGATCCGACGAATGATCCGAATCATCAGCTCAAACAACAAGATCAAAAGCAATTAGAAAAAAACCAAAACGATCAATCAAACCATCATATGAATCAGAAGAAATAATGAGAACGGCTTATATCTCTTGTGATATAAGCCTTTTTTATGCTGATTTTAAGTAGCTCAAAAAACATGCTATAATCAAGGCATGACCAAAGTGAGGTGAAAATGATGAGAGTGAAGTGCTCATTATGTGAAAAGCTTGAAACCATTAATGATGATACACTTGTTGCTAAACGGTTAAGAAATCGACCGATTCATACATATATGTGCGATGACTGCCAAGAAAGAATTAAAGTAAAGACAGAGGCACGCATCAAAACTGGCAGATTCTCTCTTTATCAAGATCCTGCGACGAAAGAGAAAAAGAAGAAAAAAGGAAAAAAAGAACAGAAGACATAAAAAAGACCTGACACAAGTTCAGGTCTTTTTTACGTACTCACTGTTCCTTCTTTTTTCGCACGATGCAGCCGTATTTTATAAATAATCAAAATGACAGCTGCCACAACCAGGCCTTCTGCTACTGGCAAGAAGATTCCTAGAAATGTGAGAAACGTGCAGCCAAAAATCAAAAACAAATAAATGACAAGTGCTTTTAAAATCGGTAAACGTCTAGCAAAGCCGAGTTTAAAAACAATAATCGCTAAAACAAGGATGGTGCCATATAGGAGCCACATCCCTGTTTGCGGATTTTCATCGACACGAAACAGCATCGCGAAAAAGGATAGATTCTCACTTACTTCCTGATCATTCAAAAAGATTCCCTCCCCTTATCTTTCAGGGTTCTATCTTTTTAATTCTTCATGGAATTAAGATAATCCTGCTAGCTTTTTCTTCTTCGCAGCTTTCTCACGTTCGTTTTTGTCTAAAATTTTCTTTCTTAAACGGATCGATTCCGGTGTAACCTCACAGTATTCGTCTTCATTTAAGTACTCAAGAGATTCCTCAAGTGACATAATACGTGGTTTTTTCATGCTAACCGTTTGATCTTTTGTCGCTGAACGTACGTTTGTTTGTTGTTTCATACGGCTCACGTTGACAACAAGATCGTTTTCACGGTTATGCTCACCAACAATCATTCCTTGGTATACTTCAACACCCGGCTCAACGAAAATCACACCGCGCTCTTCAACGCCTTGGATTCCGTAAGCAGTTGCTTTACCTGTTTCCATTGAAACAAGTACACCTTGACGGCGTCCGCCAACTTGACCAGACTGCATCGGCTGGTAGCTGTCAAATGTATGGTTCAAAATACCAAAACCACGAGTTAATGAAAGAAATTCAGTTGTATATCCGATTAAACCACGTGATGGAACTGTAAAGATCAGGCGAACTTGACCGTTACCATTATTGATCATGTCAATCATTTCACCTTTTCTTGCACCCATTGATTCCATAACAGAGCCAGTATGCTCTTCAGGTACATCAATTTGAACACGCTCTACAGGCTCACATCGAACACCATCTACTTCTTTTACAATAACTTCTGGCTTCGATACTTGGAGTTCAAATCCTTCACGTCTCATATTCTCAATCAGAATTGATAAGTGAAGCTCACCGCGTCCTGATACGACCCAAGCATCAGGTGAATCCGTTGGATCTACACGAAGACTTACGTCTGTTTGAAGCTGCTGTTCTAAACGCTCTTCAATTTTACGTGATGTCACGTACTTTCCTTCACGGCCTGCAAACGGGCTGTTATTGACAACAAATGTCATTTGAAGTGTCGGCTCATCAATACGAAGGATCGGCAAAGCCTCTTGGTGTTCTACCGGGCAGACTGTTTCACCTACGTTGATGTCTTCCATACCAGATACTGCGACAAGATCTCCAGCTTTCGCTTCATTGATTTCCACTCGTTTTAACCCTTGGAAACCAAAAATCTTTGTCACGCGGAATTGTTTTACACTGCCATCCACTTTCATTAGAGCAACTTGCTGTCCTACTTGCATCGTTCCTCTAAATACACGGCCAATTCCAATTCTTCCAACATAATCATTGTAATCAAGTAGCGCCACTTGGAATTGAAGCGGCTCTTCATGGTTGTCGACTGGGCATGGGATATGGTTGACAATCGCTTCAAACAACGATTCCATGTTTTCATCTTGCTTACTAGCATCGTTACTTGCTGTACCATTGATTGCTGATGCATATACAACTGGGAATTCAAGCTGTTCTTCTGTTGCATCCAATTCAATGAACAAGTCAATGACTTCATCAACTACTTCAGCTGGACGAGCAAAGTCACGGTCAATTTTATTGACAACAACAATTGGTGTTAAGTTTTGCTCAAGTGCTTTTTTTAGCACGAATCGTGTTTGAGGCATACAACCTTCATATGCATCCACAACGAGAAGTACACCATCTACCATTTTCATGATACGCTCAACTTCACCACCGAAATCGGCGTGTCCTGGTGTATCTAAAATATTAATGCGTGTATCTTTATAATGGATCGCAGTATTTTTAGCTAAGATCGTAATACCGCGCTCTCGCTCTAAATCATTTGAATCCATGGCTCTCTCAGCGATATTTTCATTCGCACGGAAAGTACCAGCTTGATGGAGCAATTGGTCAACAAGCGTCGTTTTACCATGGTCAACGTGGGCAATAATTGCGATGTTGCGAAGGTCTTTTCGAAGTTTCACATTTTCATCTCCTAAAATAATTAGATAACTTTCATATTATATCACAATCCCCTTTAAATGCCGATCGTTTTTCTGTAAACTTATATTAACTCTAAAAAAAGGGATGGAGACAAATGAAACAAATCAAATGGCTTCTATTATTATGTGCATTACTTGCCGTCGTCAGTATGGCGTTTATTGGAGTGTCTGTTGCAGAAAAAAGCATACTGGGAACATGCTTAAGTATTGTGTTCGCCATGATTTTCATGGGTACAGGATTTACATTAAAACGAAAATTAAACGTACAATCATAAAATTTATGAAAAGCCTTTTACATTTTACATGTAGAAGGCTTTTATTTTGGGTAAAAACAAGACCAACCACCTATGTAACACTAATGATTCAACTAAAAATTTCATATAGTGTTGGCAAATCTAAGTAATCTGAACTCCTCCATTTTTCGACAAGAACTTTTATAGTTCTCCAAAAACAAACACAAAGTTACATTTTTCCTATTCTTCCACAAAGTTTCTCATGGTATGCTGTTCTTGCAACAAAATTTAACAGAAAAGGGAGAGAAAAGAAGCATGAAGAAGTTTTTGAGCAAATCGCTCAGCTCTGTTGTATTTTTCGCTTTAGCTATCATTTTTACTTTCACAACAGTAGCTCCTGGGCAAGCAAGTGCTGCAACTTTCAAAGGGATTCCTTTTGAGCAGCAACAAATCATTAAAGATTTATTGGAGAAAAACGAGCGTGTTATCAGCATTCTCATCAATTCATTTGTTGAGGAAGACAACAACTACACATTTGATGTGAAAAAAGCTGTTGAGCTCGGTTTGACTGAAGAAGAAGCGGCGACTGCTGAGAAATTCTTAGATCGCGCAGCTGTTCTTACAATCGTTTTCAGTGAAAGCATCACTAAAAACGAAAAAGGAAAATTAGTTTTTGATGCAGAAAAAGCTGTTGAACTTGGTCTTACTAAAGAAGAAGCAACTAAATTCGAAAAGCTTTTCAAATCAGTGATCAGAATTGCTGATCTTGCTGGTGATGCACTTGTTCTAGACAAAAAAGGAAACGTTGTAATTGATTCTAAAATCGCTAAAGGTCTTGGATTCAGCTCTACTGAATTACTTGTTTTCAACCAATTGCTTAAGAAAATTCCTCAAGAGCAATTAAAAACATTCTATGATGCAGTTCAAATTGCTAAAGAAAAATTGAACTAAGCTCAAAACCCCCATCCGGTTCATCCAGATGGGGGTTCTTTCTTATATCCAATAGATCAAGAGCATGATGAGATAGACGATACTAAAAACGATACTTGCCCGTAATAACAGTTTTCCATAGTAGCGCTTTTCAAACTTTCTTTTTTCTTCTTTTTCATCTATGAACGGTATGAAATCTGTTGACTTTGCAATAGAGACTGGTTCTTTCATTTCTTCATATAGATGAAGGCATTTTTTGCATGAACGTAAGTGCTCATTCACTAATTGATTTGTTTCTTCACTCGTGTCCCCTTCTATATAAAGTGGTAATAGTTCTTCAATCAAATAACAGTTCATTTGTTGAACTCCTCACAATGTAGCTTTCGTTTCAGCTCTAATCTTGCTCGATGAAGGGTTGTCTTTACTTTAGATAAAGTCCAATTCAAAATTTCCGCTACTTCTTCATACGATAATTCCTGAATATCTCTTAAAATGAGGACTTCTCGGTAAGAATCCTTCAATTGATTGATATGGCTCCACAGCCTTTGAATATCAGCTTGAGTTTCTAAATGGTCTTCAGGTGTCATGAATATCTGCTGCTCTAAAAAATCAGCTTTTTCTACATCCGTAAAAGTTCGTTTTACTTTTCGGCGATAGTCGTTGACAAATGTATGATAAGCAATGGTGTAAAGCCATGTTTTAATGCTTGAATGTCCTTTAAAAGAGGATAACCCATGCAGTGCCTTGATAAATACATCCTGCGCAAGATCCTTGGCTGTTTCGACATTTCCCGTTCTGCGATATAAATATTTGGTGATTTCCTGAAAATATTCTTCATATATTTTTTCAATTTGATTGGTCGGTCTAGACATCAAAAATAAAACCACACAGTCATCCAAATTGATAAAACGATATAAAAGAAGTATAACGAAGAAATAAACCACTTCATGCGTTTTAATTCGAGATAATCGCTCTGATCCTCAGTGTGAATAGGAGCAAACTCGTTTCCCTTAACAGAATGCTGAAACTGCTTTTCATGCGTCTTCATCCAGTTAGAAGCCTCTTCTCCAAGCTCCCCTTCCTGATACAATTCATATAAGTCTTGAAAGATGGCTTGTTTTTCTTTATCTGTCAAAACGTTGCACCTCTTTTGTTCGTCCATTTACTTCATATATTTTCCGCTCATTCGATCCGAAGGTTTGAATGATCACAAACCACGAAATGCTCATTTTCCCCTCTTTGTCGATCATTCTCACCGGCTTGATTTGTTTTTTATAGATGGCATAAGGTTCATACTTTTTGAGAACTTGCTGATAGACTTCATCACGTTCTTGATTCGATACCGTATGTAAAGAAGAGTCTGATTGCCAATTCAACTCAATTCCATCGGCATCTCTCGTCACATGAAGTAAATTTGATGATCCGTGAAAAGTATATTGTTTGTGTTCACGAGTTCCTGTTTCTATCTTCACGTCTTTTGACTGTTCCCCTATCAATTCCAACAAATCTTCGTCACTGATATTTCCTTTTTTCTGTTGAAGAATCGCTTTTGATAGCTGTATTTTCAGCAATTCTTTCGTTGAACCATTAAACAGAAATTCAGATTGATCGGCTGTCTTTACCGCCACTTCATGCTGCCATTCAAAATAAAAAGCATCAACGTCTGTGATCTGGTAAGCTGGTGGCTGTAAATTTAACTTTTTATAAATACGATTAATTTTCGTTTTCATTTCTTTGTTTGTTAAATTGATCCCGTCTACATCCTTCAATTGAAAGATGGCGTTCCCATATTGCGCTTGTCGAAGCGTCTCTTTTTTCCAGGTGGCAAACGCTAAGCTCTCATCTTTATTCTGAGACATTTTTGGCAAAAGAAGAACGCTTGTCTCCCCGTCTTCTTTTTCAACCACTACATGAATGCGGTCTAGATCAACGGATCGGCCGCTCCTTTCAAAAAATTCAATGGTTTTTTCCCTATATTCTTTATCGGTCAAATGCTGACCCTTTGCGCGACCATGATAAAAATAGCTGTTTAATTCACCTGTAAACGCAGAAACATTCACTTCATACTGATCGGCTGCAAACACGTAGTTATCAGAGATCGGCTGTTTAATAGTCGTTGAATATAATGTAGTGTCCGCTGGTACAAACTTTGAAGCGAATGCTTTTGCACTTGCTTCAGATAAAGGGCGATATTCTTCTGAGAAAGTATCTGTCAATTCCGTTTTAGTAAATTGAAACATGATATGTGGAAGATTTAAGATCGGGTTCAGCATCAGCATAAAAAAGACGACAATTCCCCAAGCACCCCACTGTCTCAACTTCACCTTGTTTTGTAGTAACGCACATAACGAATGTAATGTCATAAAGCTTCCTGCGGCCGCTATTAAAATCACAATGGATTTAAACGAAGATTGCAGCTCATGCTTCGAGATAGAAGGATAAAAAATATACAGCAGCGCAGCGAAAATCAGGCCATAGAAAAACAGCAATTCTTTCCACTTCTGATGCCAAAACAAACGAAAGAATAGGTAAAGTACCAAAGCGGCAAAGCCAATCATAAGCAAAATGATGATCAAATCTCTCCATACCAGCTCCGTATCACCGCTGAGAAAGAACTTTTTGCTTTCAACTAACACAATAAACACCGTTTGACATAAAGGCAGAAGTAACACAGATAAATCAAACGCAAAAAACATGCCTTTATTTTTTAAATAAGGAAGAGAAATCACATAGAAAAGTGATGCAAGCAAGACATATCCATAGATGAGAAATTGCATGAAATCTGTCAGCACTTCAAATGTTTCAATCGTATACTGTCTAGCTAGCACTTGGTGAATCATCTCAAGTGTCATACTCCCTAGCAGAACTACTCTTAATACGATTCCAGCATAAAATACATAACTACTCTTCTTTTCTTTCCATATGGGAAGTGTAATGAAAAGGACAAATAGTCCAAGCACACACCATTGAATCATGTGGATACTGTACTCATTTAAAATAAAAAACCTTTCAAAATGGAGGGATAAATCACTAAACAAATCAAACATTGCTACACAATCCTTTACATCAAATTAAGGCCTCATTCGTTTAGACATCTGCCTTACCAAAAAGTTTCAGGAAAAACAAAAAATCACTTCATTCTCATGAAGTGATGTTGTTTATTTTTTATTTCCGCTTCCTTTTATGTAATCATGCAAGATTTTTTCACAGACGGATCGATTTCCAGCAACAATGCTATTTTTCTCTAGAAACGTCAAGCGTTCTCCGTGAATATTCGAGTAAACAGCGCCTACCTCATCAAGTAACACACATCCAGCAGCATAATCCCAAGGCGCTAGCCTTAACGTGACATATGCGTCGCTTCTTCCGCTTGCAATATAAGCTAGTTCAAGTGCAGCTGACCCAATCGTTCTTGTTCCTCTCACAGCCCGTACGAGACGGGCAAACGGCTTAGCGTCAAAATGGGGGCTTTCAATCGCCCATGTTGGGTTAATGCCGACAATGGCTTTTTCAATGGCGACATCTTTTAGAGGCGGGAGTAAGATATCGTTCATATATGCCCCTTCTCCTTTGACTGCATGATAGAGCTCGTCATGGATGACGTCATAAATAAGACCGATTTTCCCCACACCATGTTCAAATATCCCAATTGAAATGGCAAAATTTCGTTTTTGATGGACAAAGTTCATGGTGCCATCAATTGGATCAATGATCCATACTATCCCGTCAAGAGAGGTCACTTCTTCCCCTTGGCCCTCTTCTCCTAAAATATGATGATCTGAAAATGTCGACTGTATCTTTTCAATGAAGAAACGTTCTGTTTCTTTATCGATGTTTGTGACAAGATCATTTGGATTTGATTTTGTTTCAATTGATAGACCTTCCTGCATGGATGCTTTAATGCGGCTACCCGCTTCTTTTACCCAAAGCTTTGCAAGTCGGTCAATTTCCACCCAGTTTGTCATCGGACTGTAAACCTCTTTTCTATGTAGTACCTATTTGTATTAGCATACTGATATTATGTACGTAAAAGCAAGAAAAAAGCAGCTTCATACAAAAACGAACCGATGAATTGGTTCGTTTTTACCTCACCTTGTTTTACCCTTGAAGCTGCTCCCATTCTTTTCTTAGGCGCTCAAGCTTTCGTTTGCTGCGTTCTACTTGGATATCGTCTTTTTGCTCGATGGCTTCATGAAGCGTAGAAAGCTCATAATCAACCTCTAATCTCCACACAGCGATGCGATTCTTCTTCTCTTGTCTATACCCATGCTTCACGATTTGCTTCATTGGTCAACGCCCCTTCCAGAGAATGATTCATTCCTTGTCAGTTTTCATTGATAAAAAATACAATCGATAAGAGAAATGGTTCTTGCTTATATCGTATGAAGCGATCGCATAACCGCAACGACATTCTGAAAATTGTGTTTTTACCTATTTGTTATGTACCACAAAATCGATGTTTTTAAACGCCGAACCAAGATCCCTGCTATCTTTCTCTTTAAAGTGCATCTTTTTTTGAGCTTGACCCAAGCTATGATAAAATATGATCAGCGAAAAGATACAGGAGGCATAACATGAGTGAAATGCGTTTTAGAGATGAAGATTTTGAAACATTCACAGTAGACGGTTTAGATGAACGTATGACCGTATTAAAAGAGAGAGTCCGTCCAAAGCTTGAAGCACTTGGTGAACATTTTGCACCGCTGCTTTCTTCTATTACAGGAGACGAAATGTTTGTCCACGTGGCAAAACATGCAAGAAGATCAGTCAACCCGCCAAATGACACTTGGGTGGCTTTCGCTAACAGTAAGCGTGGGTATAAAAAGCTCCCTCATTTTCAAATTGGGCTTTGGAAAACTCATGTATTTGTATGGTTTGCGCTCATTTATGAATCTCCAGTAAAAGGTGAATATGGGCAATTATTTGAAAAAGAGCTGGACACGATCCAAAAGAAAATACCGCAAGACTTTGTTTGGTCTAAGGATCATATGAAACCGGACGTCCTCCGCCACAGCGAACTTGATGCTGAACAGCTGAGAACACTATTTGAACGTGTTCAAACAGTCAAAAAGGCCGAACTCCTTTGCGGCATCCAGCTTCCTAGAGAAGAAGTTGTTCAAATGAATAATGAAGAATTCTTATCAAAAATTGAAGATGCCTTCCGCACAGTAACTTATCTATACCGCTTTACACAAAAAGAATCTGTATAAAAAACGAGCCTATATAGATAGGCTCGTTTTTTACATCCGTATCATAGCTGTTTCTTCAGCCTCTCTTGCGCTTTTTACTGTTCGATAAGGGGAATACCCACTTCCCTTTTCAAACGCCGCACAATGCGTCTTTTCTTCTGCTTTTGATGGTACAACTTCTTTAAATCGTTTATAAGCCTCTAGTAACGCTTGTTTCGCAATTCCTGTTTCATAGGCTTTTTCAACGGCTTGAAAAAATGAAATGACCGCCATCTTTTCTTCAGTTGTCCAGTCGACGTCCATTGGATATTGATATTCCATTTACTTGTCCCTCACTTTAATCCACATTTCTTATTTGAACTTTTATTATAGCATCTGTTTGATCAGAATCCGATTGATTTTATGCTTTACATTCCGATCAGTTCATAATATAATTCTTTTGTTTTATGCAATGAAATCTGCTGTTATTGGGATAATAATAGCAGGTATTTCGATGAAGGTGGGAAAGCAATTGTCACAACATGATACACCCTTATACACTGGACTAAAAAAACACGCTTCAACCAATCCAGTCCAATTTCACATTCCAGGCCATAAAAAAGGAGCCGGAATGGACCCTGAATTTAGAGCATTCATTGGAGACAATGCATTAAGCATTGACCTTATTAATATAGAACCTCTTGATGATTTACATTCGCCTCGAGGAATGATCAAAGAAGCACAGGAGCTTGCAGCAGAAGCATTTGGTGCCGACCATACGTTTTTCTCTATACAAGGAACAAGCGGCGCGATCATGACAATGGTGATGACCGTCTGTGGTCCTGGAGACAAAATTATTGTTCCACGTAATGTCCATAAGTCGATTATGTCTGCTATTGTATTTTCTGGTGCAGTACCTGTTTTTATTCACCCGGAAATTGACAAAGAGCTTGGCATCTCTCATGGCATCACGCCAGAGTCAGCTAAAAAAGCGCTGACTAAACACCCAGATGCGAAAGGGCTGCTTGTGATTAACCCAACGTATTTTGGCATTTCAGCTGATTTAAAAACCATTGTAGACATTGCTCATTCATATGACGTACCTGTTCTTGTAGATGAGGCACATGGTGTGCATATTCATTTTCACGATGAGCTTCCATTGTCTGCGATGCAGGCGGGAGCTGATATGGCAGCAACAAGTGTGCATAAACTTGGTGGCTCTCTCACCCAAAGCTCGATTTTAAATATAAAAGAAGGGCTTGTTTCAAAGGATCGAGTACAATCTATTTTAAGCATGCTGACAACTACGTCTACTTCTTATTTACTTTTAGCCTCCCTGGATGTCGCTAGAAAGCGATTAGCGACTGAAGGAAAGGCACTTGCAGATGAAGCCATTCGATTAGCTGAATCAGCAAGAACTCGTTTAAACGAAATTGAAGGTATTACTTGTATTGGTCAAGAAATTCTCGGTTCACCTTCTACTTACGATTATGACCCAACAAAATTAATCATCTCCATTAAAGACCTTGGACTGAATGGCCATGATGTGGAGAAATGGCTGAGAGAAAGCTACCGAATTGAAGTAGAGCTCTCTGACCTATACAACATTTTATGTATCGTGACGCCTGGCGATTGTGATGAGACGATTGATACGCTTGTAACGGCTATGAAGGAAATTGCGGCAACCTCTGCACGTCAAGGCGGCAAACAAGCCGTGACAGAAGTGTTACTGCCTGAGATCCCTTCGCTTGCGATGACACCGCGTGACGCTTTTTACGCAACAACGGAAGTCATTCCATTTAAAGAAGCGGCTGGCCGGATCATTGCAGAATTTGTCATGGTTTATCCGCCTGGTATTCCTATTTTTATACCAGGAGAAATCATCACAGAAGAAAATATCTCCTATATCTTTAAAAATATCGAAATCGGTCTTCCTGTTCAAGGACCAGAAGATTCCACACTAGATATGATTCGTGTCATTAAAGAACAAAAAGCCATTTTATAAAAAAGAAACATGCAGCCCCCATTGGAGCTGCATGCTTTTTTATTTATTCAGAGGCTTCATCACAGCAATGACAGTGACCACATGTTCCATAAAGTGTTGTCACTTTTTCATTTTCAAATTGATCAATGGTTTCATTGCAATCTTGACAAATAATTGTACCCACAGTACATTCCCCTTTTCTTTACTCAAAGTTTGAAAGCGTTTAATCTATTTCATATCTCTATAATATGATGTCACATTTAAGTTGTCAACGGTTAATTGTATGACACATTTAATCATTTTTTATAAAAATATGTTTTTTTCTCATCATATTGAGGAAACGTTTCAAATGTATTTTGCTTCATATCAATTCTGTAACAATTGAGTAACAATCGAAAATTGTCAAAAAGGACGTGATACACTAGAGTGACTAACAGGGAACTGGCTCCTAAAAATGTTGGTACAACCCCAAAGGATTTTGAGGTGAATAGATTGAATTTTATGAGGACCCTTCTCATTATATTCCCTATGCTCTTTGTACTTAGTTCATGCTCATTTGCGTATATCATACCGAATCAGACAGACCAGGTCAGTCATATTCAAAAACCAAGAATTCTCTTTTTTACTGATGCAGAAAATCTTGATAAAGAAAGTCCTTATTATGACGCAGTGCTCGATTTAAAAAATGAATATCCGAAGGAAATGTCCAAGATGATTGTCAAAGAAGATCGTAAAGGCTGGAAAAATGAAGTAGACGAACTGCCGGCTATTTTACTTGTCAATAATGAAAAGGTCATTGTGAAGGTGGAAGGTAATGTCCGAAGTAAAGAGGATATCTTATCACCCATATGCCAAGCATTAGATCGAGTGAATACAAATTAACGGTTCGACTTTGCACTTATATATCCATATGAAAAAAGCCCTCAGCTCATGAGGGCTTTTCGTTTTCAGCGACGTTTCACATACATAAAAATACCCTCTCCATACGGAGAGGGGTTAAACGTTCATTATTTTACGATATGGATTGGGCTTCCGATTGCTACTTCAGCCGTTTCCATTGTGATTTCACCTAAAGTTGGGTGAGCGTGAATTGTCATTGCGATATCTTCAGCTGTCACACCAGCTTCAATTGCAAGGCTAAGCTCTGAAATCATATCAGAAGCACCAACACCTGCGATTTGTGCACCGATCACAAGACCATCCTCTTTACGAGTGATCATCTTCATGAAGCCATCAGTTGCATCAAGAGAAAGTGCACGTCCGTTTGCTGCGAATGGGAATTTCGCTGCAACGATGTCGATTCCTTCTTCTTTTGCTTCTGCTTCAGTGTATCCAACAGTTGCAAGTTCTGGCTCAGAGAATACAACAGCAGGAATACCAAGGTAATCAATTTCAGCTGGCTCTCCAGCGATTGCTTCAGCGGCAATTTTACCTTCGTAAGAAGCTTTGTGTGCAAGTGGTGGTCCATCAACGATGTCACCAATTGCATAGATGTTTGAAACGCTTGTACGGCATTGCTTGTCAGTTTTGACAACTCCGCGGTCTGTCAATTCAACACCAACTTGCTCAAGACCAAGCTCATCTGTGTTTGGACGACGACCAACAGTCACAAGTACGTAGTCAGCATCGACAGTTTTTTCTTCACCTTTTACTTCGAAAGTAACAGTGACACCGTCAGATTTTTCTTCAACGCCTTTTGCAAGAGCGTTTGTGTGAATTTCAACGTTTCCTTTTTTCTTCAGGTTACGTTTCACTAATGAGCTCATTTGCTTTTCAAAACCTGGAAGGATTTCGTCTCCACCTTCAAGGATGACAACTTCTGTTCCAAAGTTCGCATAAGCAGTACCAAGCTCAGTACCGATGTATCCACCACCGATGACAACTAACTTTTTAGGTACTTCTTTAAGCGCTAAAGCACCAGTTGAGTTAATCACGCGGTCTGTGTATTTAAATGTAGGCAATTCGATTGGACGAGATCCAGTTGCAAGAATTGCATTTTTAAATGTATAAGTCTGCGCTGAATTTTCATCCATGACACGTACAGAGTTGCTGTCTACGAAATAAGCTTCACCTTTGACGATGTCTACTTTATTTCCTTTTAGAAGACCTTGAACTCCACCTGTTAATTTGTTTACAACAGAAGCTTTCCACTCTTGAACTTTTGTGAAATCAACTGTTACGTTTTCAGCTTTGATACCCATGTCTTCAGAATGCTTTGCATTCTCGAAACGATGTCCAGCATTGATCAATGCTTTTGAAGGGATACAGCCGACGTTTAGACATACGCCGCCAAGTGTTCCTTTTTCAACGATTGTTACTTTTTGTCCTAGCTGTGCAGCACGAATAGCAGCTACATATCCACCAGGACCTGCACCGATGACAAGAGTATCTGTTTCGATTGGGAAATCTCCTACTACCATGAATTTACGCCTCCATTAAAATTAATTGTGGATCATTCAATAAACGCTTGATGTGGTTAAGGGCATTTTGCGCAGTAGCTCCATCAATCATACGGTGGTCAAAGCTTAGGGAAAGAGCTAAGACTGGAGCTGCAACGATTTCGCCATCACGAACAACCGCTTTTTCAGCGATACGGCCAATACCAAGGATCGCTACTTCTGGGTGGTTGATGACTGGAGTAAACCATTGTCCACCAGCAGAACCGATGTTTGTGATTGTGCAAGATGCACCCTTCATTTCAGCTGGAGCCAATTTACCATCACGTGCTTTTGTTGCAAGCTCGTTGATTTCGTTAGATACTTCGAAAATCGCTTTGCGATCTGCATTTTTCACAACTGGAACGAGCAAGCCTTTTTCAGTATCAGCTGCAATTCCGATGTTGTAGTAATGCTTTTGAACAACTTCATCTGTTTTATCATCGATAGAAGTGTTAAGTACTGGGTACTTTTTCAAAGCAGAAGTTAGAGCTTTTACAACGTAAGGCAAGTAAGTTAACTTGATTCCTTGATCAGCTGCAACTTGTTTGAATTGTTTACGATGTGCAACAAGGTTTGTTACATCAACTTCATCCATTAATGTTACGTGAGGAGCTGTGTGCTTAGAGTTCACCATTGCTTTCGCGATCGCTTTGCGGATTCCGCTCATTTTCTCGCGAGTTTCTGGGAATTCTCCTTCTAGAACTGGAGCTGCTGCCGCTTTTGGAGCTGCTTCTTCTTTCGCACTTTCAGCTGCTTGAGGTGCTGCTTCTTGAGTTGCTGCAGAACCGCCATTAAGGAAGCTGTCGATATCTTCTTTTAGCACGCGGCCATTTTTACCAGTACCTGCAACTTTGTAAATTTCAACGCCTTTTTCACGCGCATATTTACGTACAGATGGCATAGCAATAACGCGTTTGTTAGGATCAGCATCTACTTGCTCTTGTGCGCCAGCACCAGTTGCTGCTGCCGCTTCTTCTTGAGCAACTTCTTTCTTTTCAGGCTCGTTACCAGCTTCAGCAGTACCTTGTACTTGAGCTTCAGTTTTCGCTTCGCCTTCTTCTTCGCTGCCTTTAAATTGAAGATTTTCGTAACCAGGTGCATCAAACGTAATGATTGTTTGTCCTACAGTTGCAACTGTTCCCTCTTCAACTTTTAATTCTAATACTTTTCCTTTAACAGGTGAAGGAATTTCTACAACTGCTTTATCATTTTGTACCTCTGCTAAAACGTCATCTTCATTGATTTCGTCGTTTGGTTTTACAAACCACTTAACGATCTCACCTTCGTGGATACCTTCTCCGATGTCCGGAAGTTTAAATTCAAATGCCACTGTTTTTCGCCTCCTAGATTATGTTAAACCCTTGTTCTGTCAACATTACACGGTCATGTAATTGATAAAGGGGAAGAGAAATAAATTCTTTTCCCCTCTGTCATTTAATTAAAATTCAAGAACTTTCTTAGCTGTTTCAAGCACGTCTTTATGGTTTGGAAGCCATACGCTCTCAGCTTGAGAGAAAGCAAATACAGTATCAGGTGCAGCTACACGAAGTACTGGTGCTTCAAGGCTAAGAATTGCTCTATCATTGATTTCAGCTACTACGTTTGCTGCAATACCAGCTTGTTTTTGTGCTTCTTGAACAACGATCGCACGACCTGTTTTTTCAACAGAAGCGATGATTGTTTCAATATCAAGCGGGCTCACTGTACGAAGGTCAACGACCTCAGCAGAAACGCCTTCTTTTTCAAGTTCTTCAGCAGCTTTAAGTGATTCGTGAACCATTGCACCGTAAGTGATGATTGAAAGGTCAGAACCTTCACGTTTCACGTCAGCTTTACCGATTTCAATTGTGTACTCTTCTTCAGGAACTTCCTGACGGAAAGAACGATAAAGTTTCATATGCTCAAGGAATACAACCGGATCGTTGTCACGGATTGCAGAAATTAATAGTCCTTTTGCATCGTAAGGTGTTGAAGGAATAACAACCTTGATACCAGGCTGTTGTGCAATAAGACCTTCTAAGCTATCAGCGTGAAGCTCAGGTGTGTGAACTCCTCCGCCAAATGGAGAACGGATTGTCACTGGAGAATGCCAGCGTCCACCAGAACGGTAACGCATACGAGCCATTTGTCCAGAAACAGAATCTAATACTTCGTAAACGAATCCGAAGAATTGAATTTCCATTACTGGGCGGAATTCTTGTAGTCCAAGGCCAATTGCAAGACCGCCAATACCAGATTCAGCAAGTGGAGTATCGAATACACGATCCTCACCAAACTCTTTTTGCAATCCTTCAGTCGCACGGAATACGCCGCCGTTTTTACCAACGTCTTCTCCGAAAACAAGAACGTTTTCGTCATTTTTCAGTTCTGTGCGTAACGCATCAGTGATCGCTTGAATCAATGTCATTTGCGCCATGGCTTACTTCGACTCCTTCTGTTTGTAGATTTCAAGCTGTTCAACCAAGTTAAATGGTTTCACATCGTACATGTTTTCAATCAAATCAGTGACTTTCTGCTTAGGCTGTTCGTCAGCTTCTTTGATTGCCTGTTTGATTTGTTCTTTTGCATCTTCGATGACTTTATTCTCTTCTTCTTCAGACCAAAGGCCTTTGTTTTCCAAGAATTTGCGGTAGCGTACCAATGGATCTTTTTGCTCCCACTCATTTTCATCTTCTTTTGTACGATATCTTGTTGGATCGTCACCAGCCATTGTATGTGGGCCGTAACGGAATGTAAGAGTTTCAATTAATGTTGGACCTTCACCATTTACAGCACGCTCACGAGCTTCAGCAGTCGCTGCGTATACAGCTAATGCATCCATACCGTCAACTTGTACGCCTACGATACCAGCTGCAGCTGCTTTTTGTGCAATCGTTTGTGCAGCAGATTGCTTTTCAACAGGTGTAGAGATCGCATATCTGTTGTTTTGGACAACAAAAATCGCTGGCGCTTTGTAAGCCCCTGCAAAGTTAATACCTTCGTAGAAATCACCTTGTGAAGCTCCACCATCACCAGTGTAAGTGATTGCAACAGCATTTTTACCGCGCTTTTTCAAACCAAGAGCTACACCAGCAGCTTGAATGATTTGTGCACCGATAATGATTTGCGGAGAAAGTGCATTCACATCTTCAGGCATTTGGTTTCCAACAAAGTGTCCACGAGAGAACAAGAATGCTTTTGTTAGTGGAAGACCATGCCAGATTAATTGTGGTACATCACGATATCCTGGAAGAATGAAATCTTCTTTCTCAAGTGCAAAGTGAGTTGCAAGCTGAGAAGCTTCTTGTCCAGCTGTTGGCGCATAGAAGCCAAGACGTCCTTGACGGTTCAATGAAATTGAACGTTGATCTAATACACGTGTAAACACCATACGGCGCATTAATTCTTTTAATTGGTCATCTGAAAGATCTGGCATTGCCGCTTCGTTTACGACTTCGCCTTTTTCGTTTAAAATTTGGAACGTTTCAAACTGCTTTTTGATGGCATCGAATTGCTTTTTGCTATCAACAATTGCTTTTTTTGTTTTTGCAGCCATTCTAAAGTCACCTCTTCCTTTCTTTTAACAGTCAATTTGTCGTGAATCCATTTATACATACAGATATAGGATAACCCAAAATGCTCATATGACTCCTGTATATAATAGCCACAAAGATCATTGTCGAAACATTGGATGATCGCTTGCTTTTGAGTTTTTCTAACTGTATTAACGATAGTTCACAAAAAACTAATACAACTTCTGTTAACAAGGAATAGTTTACAACAAGAAAAATAGTCCGTCAATTGATTTAACGGCTTTATTTAAATAAATGTATTCGCTTTACTTTTTATGGTGACCTGTATCAATCTGTTTAATCAACAGCACAAACTGTACTAGTATAGAGTGGGTCGCTGTACTACAATAGCACATGTTTGTTTTTGTCGAAAAATAAAAAAAGAGCTATTTTCAGCTCTTTTGATCGTGATAGACAAAGGGCTAAAATGAACTTCATTTTAACCCTTTCTCTTATTTCAGTTTGACATCTTGGAAAAACGAGTAACGACACGCAGGCACTTTGTGAGTAGCAGCGATAAACAGAGCTAGCAAATATGAAAGTACTGTTTTTAACTGTTTTGTGATTCTTTCTGAGCTGTTTTGTATAAAGCTTGTTTATATTCGTTCAATTGATCTGTATATTGATTGAACTTCTTGCTTTCTTTTCTCACTTTACTATAGGAACGATTGACTGTTTTCAGTTTGGATTTCAGTTCAGCGTATCCTAAGTCTTTTCTTTTTAAAGATTCATACAAGTGCTTGTCTTGTTTCAGCGCCTTTTGATACTCACGGTAAAGCTGATCATACGATGCATATCTTTTTTCAATTGATTTGACTGTTTGTTCTGCTTTGTCTCTTACTTCCGCATCTTTTATCTGTTCAGCGAATTCCTTTACAGATTGAAATTCTTTTTTCGATTGATCCATGCTGTCTTTTTCTGTTTTTAAATGTTCTTCACGCTTTTCTGCCGATGCTAATGCTTGATCAGACAAGTTTGAGACTGTTTTTGTGTGGTCTTTTGTTGTTTGAATCATTTTTTTATACAACTGCTGCTCTTTTTTCTCATAGCTTTGCAGTGCACCTTGTTCTTTTTCAAAGGATGCTTCTTTTTCGCTCATTTTCGTCATGGCATCTTGCATCTCATAAAGCGGATTTTGACCTCCGCAGCCCGCAAGCAAGAGGGTACATATCCCCGCTAAAGCTGCACCTGCTTTTTTTATTCTTCTTTTCATCTGTTTCAATTACAAGGTCCCCCTTTACATCTCCACATACCACTATAATTTTTCAGGGCGGTTGTGACAAGGAAAGAGGCTGGTTTTTTGAGGGGAAAGAAGATTTTTTTCATGCTCTAGGCTCATGACTATACAAATAGTGCATTCATACATAGTTTATATTACACGCTTCGCCTTCACTTATGAGAGGCCGAGTGTATTTCCAAAGGAGGTCAAAAGTATGTCTAATTATAGTCATGGAAGTATGTATGGTGGATACGGCGGTTACGGTTATGGATACGGCGGCGGTTGTTGCTATCCAAGTTATGGTGGTGGATACGGTTGCGGTTACGGTGGTGGACGTACATTCGCTTTAATCGTCGTCCTATTCATTCTATTGATCATTGTTGGCGCAGCATTCTTAGGCGGCGGTGGCTGCTGCTAATGGCTGAATAAGCCTCTGACCGGTCTCATACGACCGGTCTTCTTTATTTCATTGCATATGTCGTGTATCATTTTATATACTTTACATACAAAGGAAATAGGAGTGAAGTTTTGTGATTACCATGGATGATATCGTACGAGACGGGCATCCCGTCTTAAGACAAACAGCTGAAGCGGTCGAACTCCCGCCAACAGAAGAAGAAAAACAGCAATTAGCTGACATGATTGAATTTGTCAAAAACAGTCAGGATGCAGACATTGCTGAAAAATATGAACTTAGACCCGGTGTTGGCCTAGCAGCTCCTCAAATCAATATCAGTAAACGAATGATCGCTGTTCACTGTGAAGACGAGGGCGGAGAACTTTACAGCTATGCATTATTCAATCCTCGCATTGTTAGCCATTCAGTCAAAAGAGCTTATTTAGCTACTGGTGAAGGCTGTTTATCTGTTGATGAAGCCATCCCTGGATTCGTCCCGCGCTATGAAAAAATCAGGGTGAAAGGTACAACGCTTGAAGGTGAAGACATTGATATTCGCCTCAAAGGGTTTCCGGCCATCGTTTTTCAGCATGAAATTGACCACTTAAATGGCATTATGTTTTATGATCATATTCAAAAAGATCATCCATTCGCCGAGCCAGACAACGCGGTTGCGATCGGCAGATCATAATATAAAAACAAGACCCGTCCATCAGCGGGTCTTGTTTTTTATTCATCAATAAGGCCTAATTCAGTCACAGCGTGGAATATGCCATCCTCATCTACAGGTTTGGTGACAAAGTCAGCTAATGTTTTTAATTCATTGACTGCATTCCCCATCGCAACGCCTGTTCCAACAAAAGAAATCATTTCTCGATCGTTCAGCCCGTCACCGAAGGCAATTGTGTCCTTTTGATCGTACGGAAGTCTTTCAATGACTCGTTTAATTCCTTCAGCCTTTGATCCACCTTTTGGCAGGACATCAGTAGATAGCTCATGCCACCTGACGAGATCAATTTCTTCACGGAACGCTTCATATAGATGTTCCTCTTCTGCTTTACAAAATAGTAGCATTTGATAAATGACGTTTTCTTTAAAGAATGACAAATCATGCTCGGGATGCTCTGTTTTTAAAGTGCCAATCCCTTCATGGATAAATGGATGGTTCGGCACAGACGCCTTCATCGTCTTCTCTCCCATGAAAACAAGCGGATGATCATGTTGATCCGCTGTTTCATAAATTTTATCCATCAGCTCTTGCTTAAGCGGATTGCCATAAATGACTTCTCCTTCGTACATGACATACTGACCGTTATAAGCAATAAATGAGTCAAGCCCTATTTCTTCTAAAATAGGCTGGATAAGAAAAGGCGAACGGCCAGATGCAATGAAGAGATGATGCCCTTTTTCTTTTAATAAACGAACAGCTCGCTTCGTTGATTCAGGTATTTTTTTATCATGGTCATATAAAGTACCGTCGATATCAAAGAAGATGACTTTTTTATTCATATCTCGTCTCCTGTCTCTTGTTATGTATACCCTCTCCCCTTCATCATACAGAAAGATCTTCACTGACGAAACCACTTCCTCTTAAAACGCCCATTTCCCACATATAACCATGTAACATTAAGTGGAAACATCATATAATACAAGTATATAGAGAGAACGGAACAAATGGCTGAATGAGACTCATACCGAAAGGAGGCGATCCGCGATGCTTCGTCGTCTGCGCAAGAAAATTCGAAGACAATGGAAGGACATGCTTCGTAAAAAATCGATTGCTTAAAAGGATCTTCCGCACATTTGCTGAAGGTCCTTTTTTCTCTGAGACTTTTCTTATGCGCGTTTTTTTAATATAATAGAATAAGCGAGTGTAACATACGGTATTTAAGGAGAGATTTGGATGATATATAAGGTATTTTTTCAGGCAAGTACGACTGAGGTACCTGTGAGAGAACACACAGATTCACTATACGTTGAAGCGGTTTCTGAAAGAGACGTACGCGATAAGTTGAAAAAACATAACTACAATATTGAATTCATTCAGCCTGTAGACGGTGCTTTTTTAGACTATGAACGAGAAAGTGAAAATTTTAAAGTATTGGAGCTATGAGAGGAATGAAATTTGTAAAAAACGATCAGGCGGCAGTTTTTGCGCTCGGCGGATTAGGCGAGATCGGTAAAAACACGTATGGCGTTCAATTTCAAGATGAAATCATTTTGATTGATGCTGGTATTAAGTTTCCTGAAGATGAACTTCTTGGAATTGATTACGTCATCCCTGACTATACGTATTTAGTTAAAAACGAAGATAAAATCAAAGGTCTTTTTATTACTCATGGACATGAAGACCACATCGGCGGTATCCCTTACCTTCTCAAGCAAGTGAATATTCCAGTTTACGGAGGCAAACTCGCAATCGGCCTACTTCGTAACAAATTGGAAGAGCATGGTCTATTAAGACAGACCAAACTTCACATCTTTGAAGAAGAAGATACGATCAAATTTAGAAAAACAGCTGTGTCTTTCTTTAGAACGACGCACAGTATCCCAGATTCTTATGGAATTGTCGTGAAGACACCTCCTGGTAACATCGTACATACAGGCGATTTCAAGTTTGACTTTACTCCTGTCGGCGAGCCTGCCAATTTAACGAAAATGGCTGAGATCGGGAAAGAAGGCGTTCTTTGTCTTCTATCTGACAGTACAAATAGTGAAATTCCAGAATTTACGATGTCCGAAAGACGTGTAGGTGAAAGCATTGATGACATCTTCAGAAAAGTAGATGGACGTATTATCTTTGCTACATTTGCATCTAACATTCACAGACTTCAGCAAGTGATCGAGTCAGCTGTTGCCAACGGCCGAAAAGTCGCTGTGTTTGGGCGCAGCATGGAGTCTGCCATTGATATTGGACAAGAGCTCGGATATATCAAATGTCCAAAAAACACGTTCATTGAACACAATGAAATCAACCGCCTTCCAGCAAACAAAGTAACCATTCTTTGTACTGGTAGTCAGGGTGAACCGATGGCCGCTCTTTCTCGTATTGCCAACGGTACGCACCGCCAGATTTCAATTAACCCTGGAGACACTGTTGTCTTCTCGTCTTCACCGATCCCAGGTAACAATATTAGCGTAAGCCGTACTATTAACCAGCTGTATCGTGCTGGTGCTGAAGTCATTCATGGCTCACTCAATAATATTCATACCTCTGGACACGGCGGGCAGGAAGAACAAAAGCTGATGCTCCGTTTAATCAAACCAAAATTCTTCATGCCGATTCACGGTGAGTACCGCATGCAAAAAACGCATATTAAACTTGCGAATGATTGCGGAATCCCTGAGGAAAACTGCTTTATCATGGATAACGGTGAAGTTCTTGCACTGAAAGGTGACGAAGCAAGTGTCGCTGGCAAAATTCCATCAGGCAACGTGTATATCGACGGTAGCGGTATTGGTGATATCGGCAACATCGTGTTAAGAGACCGCCGCATTCTTTCAGAAGAAGGTCTTGTCATTGTTGTTGTCAGCATGGATATGAAAGAATTTAAAATTTCTGCAGGTCCTGATTTAATCTCAAGAGGTTTTGTCTACATGAGAGAATCTGGAGACCTCATTAATGACGCGCAAGATCTCATTTCAAAGCATCTTGAAAAAGTAATGGAACGTAAGACGACTCAATGGTCAGAAATTAAGAACGAGATTACTGACACTCTTGCTCCTTTCCTTTATGAAAAAACAAGACGCCGCCCAATGATCTTACCGATTATTATGGAAGTGTAAGGACGTACAGGGAGACATAGCCAATTGGCTGTGTCTCTTTTTTATGCGCAATAAAAAAAACCCGCATATCTGTACGATACGTGCGGGTTCAGTCATTGTTTTACGATTGAATCGGGAGATGCTGAAAACTTCTCACATCAAACAATCCTTGTGTTGTCATTTTCACATCAGGAATGACTGGCAGTGCTAAGAAGGATAATGTCAAAAACGGATTAAAGTCTAAGACAAAGCCTGTTTCCTTTAAAGCATCATGGAGTGCATGAAGGCTTTCATTGACCGTATGTGCAGGTTGATCTGATAATAAACCGGAAATCGGTAATGGAAGCGTATGAAGAACTTCTCCGTCTTTTACAACGGTCAAACCACCCCCTGCTTCTTTTAACGTTTCAATGGCTTTGATCATATCAGCATCATTTGTTCCAACGGCAATTAGGTTATGCGAGTCATGGGCAACTGTTGTTGCAATTGCCCCCTCTTTTAAGCCGAATCCGCTGACAACCCCTATCCCAATTTCAGATAGACCTTTGTGGCGTTCGACAAGCACTATTTTTAATACATCTCGATCAATATCACTCGTAAATTGTCCATCGCTTCCAGATGGAGATATTTGTTCTAATTTCGTTTCAAGCTGATTCGGTATAATGCGAATGACATTCATCTTTTGATGATCTGTTATAGGCAGCGTTAAATCTTTCTCTTGAACGTCCACTGCATGTACCGATTGCATGAGCGAAGAACTTGGCGTGATCTTGTCGACACTTGGCAAATATTCTCCATGTTCAGAGACCAATTCTCCTGCGATAAAGACGCTTGTAATTCCTACCTCATGTAAGTCAGAAATGAGCATAAAGTCCGCGTCAAAGCCTGGTGCAATCGCTCCCTTTGTTTTGAGACCGAAGCACTCCGCTGCGTTTAAACTTCCCATTTGATATGCTAAAAAGGGGTCCAATCCTTCCTGTATCGACATCCGTACTTGTTCATCAATACTTCCTTGAGCCATTAAATCATCTAAATGTTTATCATCCGTACAAAAGAAAAAGCGTCTCGCATTCTTCTCATTGACAGCAGGTAATACGTTTTTCACGTTTTTAGCAACAGAGCCTTCTCTGAGCATGACATACATCCCTCTTTTGACACGTTCAAGGGCCTCTTGAGCTGTTGTCACCTCATGATCTGTTTGGACATTAGCTGTTCGGTACACATTAATTAATCGGTCCGTTAATCCTGCTAGATGGCCATCAATGAGTTTATGTTCATGTTGAGCATCAAGCAGTTTTTGAAGCATATCTTCTTCCGCTTGTTCCACCGCGACATAATCCATCACTTCGGCAAGACCAAGCACTTCTTTCTCCTGATAAAGAGGCTTTAAATCTTTTGCTTTTAGTGTAGCACCTGATCGTTCAAAGCTGACTGCCGGTACACAGGATGGCAGCATGAAATATATATTTAGAGCAGCTTTTCTCGCTTCTTCGAGCATAAAACGGATACCTGCAACACCGGATACATTGGCAATTTCATGCGGGTCTGTTACAACAGTTGTCACGCCGTGAGGAACGACAGCTTTGGAAAATTCAGCAGGAGTCACCATCGAGGATTCGATATGAACGTGGCCGTCAATGAAACCGGGAACAAGTATTTGACCTGTTGCATCCAGCTCCTGTTCCCCCTCATACTCCCCAATTCCTACTATTTTTCCATTTTCAACAGCGACATCAGCGTCTATCCATTCCTGGTTAAACACGTCCATAACCTTCGCATGTTTAATCACTAGGGCTGCTTTTTTTCTCTTTGCAGCTACCTCAATTTGATGTCTGAAAAGCTCCTTATCCAACGACACTGCCTCCTCCGAGTAAACAATATAATGTTTCTTATCGTAAACGAATCTGTTTGTCCAGTCAATGACATTTAGAGAAAATCAACCATATCAAAAGATTGATTTTTATTTCTGAATAGTGGTAATTTGCTGAAAAATAATCGTGATCTATTTTGCTGTTTTTCAGAAAGGAAACGGCTCATTTCCACTTTTTTCTCTTCCTCAATGTCCGCTCGATATGTACACTTCTAAAGCAAAAAAACACCCCTTCTCGGAGTGTTTAATAGTCGTTCTGCATTTCCCGTTTTTCAAAGCGCCCGATATCTGCTACTGCCCCAATGACAATGAGAATATCTTCTTTTTGAATCATTTCATCTGCGAGCGGTGAAACGATCACTTCTTTCCCTCGCTTAATTGCCACGATATTGATCCCGTACCTTGCACGAATGTCGAGATCTAACAAAGAGTGCCCAGCAAGTCTGCTGTTGGCTACGATTTCAATAAGGCTGTACTCATCTGACAGCTCTAAATAATCAAGCACGTTGTTAGAAATAATTTTATGTGCAATCCGTCTGCCCATGTCTCGTTCTGGATGGACAATACGGTCCGCACCAATTTTATTCAAAACCTTTTCATGGTAGTCATTTTGAGCTTTCACTGTGACCATTTTGACACCAAGTTCTTTCAGCATAATCGTTGTTAAAATACTCGCCTGAATGTTTTCACCTATCGCCACGATCACATGATCAAAATTGCGAATGCCTAGGTTCTTTAAAACAGATTCGTCCGTCGAATCACCAATCACGGCATGTGATGCAATTTTAGCATATTCGTTCACACGATCTTCATTCATATCCATGGCCATGACTTCAAGTCCTTCTTCGCTTAGCGCCTTGCAGATACTTCCGCCGAAGCGTCCAAGACCAATGACTGCATATTCCTTTTTCATGTTCAGACTCCTTTTATATCACTTACCATGCATTTTACTACGGTTTGATTAATGAATCCATATGCGACCGTATTTTTTTGCGGAACGCTTCACTTAAGTAAAGGTCTGCTCCTTTTTCGATTTCACTGCGATAATGACCAGGAGGCGCAATTTCTTCGCTCTTTTTTAAAACGAGAAACGTTAAGCAGTCCTCATACACTTGATCACCTACTGTGACATCGACAAATGCTGGACGATAAGTCCCTTCATTTACACCTTCTCGTTTGTACAAATAACGAATGGCATCAAAAGGCACTTCATATAGAACACCCTCTGTTTCTCCGCCGTCTTCTACCATATCTGCTCTTGATCCATCAGGACGCACCAATGTAAACCTTGTGGTAAAACGATCAAGTGTGCCGCCGCCGATGATTTGTTTAAAATAATGATCCACTTTCGCAAGCTTAAACCTTGCATCATCCATGCAGGACCCATAGGCAAAATAATAGAAGGAAGACGGTTTGCGCTCCCATAGTTGATATGACTTCCAGCAGCCGCTTTCAATCTCCTTCAGACTCGATGCCTTCTGCTTACATATTGTATAAGCAACGGCTGATCTTGGCCCCTGGTCTGTCATAACCTCTATTTCCTGCTGGTCATACCCTTCCTCTAGCTCATCTATCTTATGCAGCGTTTCATCACTGACCTCATACAATTCTCCATATACTGTGTTTTGTTCCGAGACAACACACACAGGGTAACCCTCATCTGTATCGTACAGTCTCCCTTTTATCCAAGCAGATGCTGCTAATGGACTGCTTTCTTTCATCAATGTCTCGTGATACTTTTCGTGCTTTAAAAGTGTCCCATACACAAATAACGTTTTTGTCTCCTTCGTCATCACACATCACATCCTCTCACCTTGCTACTATCTGCTTTTTTGATACACAGGTAAGTAAATATCAAAAGCCGTCCCTTTGCTGAGCTCGCTCTTTACATCCATTCTTCCATGGTGATCTTTTAAGATCGTCGCACAGATCGTTAAACCAAGTCCTGTACCTTCTTTTTTAGTCGAAAAGAAAGGATCATATATTTTCAGAATGTCCTCTTCGGACATTCCTTTTCCTTCATCCTGAATCGTGATTTTCCATTCATTTATCACTTTTTCTGTTGATATGTATATACTGCCGCCTTCAGGCATTGCCTCGATCGCATTTTTGATTAAGTTAATGAACAGCTGCTTCATTTGATTGGCGTCTGCTAATATCGTGCCAGCATCCTGCTTTTTAAATGGCTGTTTGAGATCAATATTTGAAAGAACGGCATTTGTGTTTAATAAGGTAATCACCTGCTCTAGCAAATCATGGAGCTGTACTTCTTGAAATTGAACCGATTGAGGTTTTGCTAAGACAAGCAGTTCACTTAAAACAAAATCGATGCGTTTAATTTCAGAAAAGATGATATCAAAATAATCGGTTCTTTCAGGATATTGCGTTTTCATCAGCTGCAAAAATCCATTGACTGAGGTGAGCGGATTTCTGACTTCATGGGCAATGCCAGCGGCTATTTGTCCTGCAACAGCCAGCTTTTGTGCCTGCATTTGCAATTGCTGATTTGATCTTTCAAGTTCAAGCTTTGCCTGCTTTTGTTTCGTGATATCTGCAACCGTTCCAATACCTCCAGTAAACTGGTGCTGTTCATCGAAATAAAGCTTATAATGCACATCTCCCCATACCTTTTTTCCTTCTTTATGGAGAAGCTGCAGCTCCACCCGCCCCTCATCCTTATGCTCTTTGATCACAGACAACAAATGCTGAACGACATGCTCTTCTTGATCAAAGTACTGATTGTACATCGTACCTAGACACTCCTCTATGTCGTAACCCGTCATTTGTTTCCATGCTTGATTTAAAAAAATGATTTCACCTTTTTCATTGGTTTCAAAAACGATTTCTTGCAAGTTATCTGTGATTCGATTCAGCCGCTCTGTCAGTTCGTGTGCTTCTTTTTCTCGTTTATTTAAATCTGATACAAGCAAATTCAACCGGTCCACATAGCCTGAGATGGTCCAAATACCGGCCAAAACAACGACTGTAAAGGCTAGATCGAGCGGCCAATTAATGTGATAGCCGCTAAGATAATAAAAGAAATCCCAGCTCAAAATTAATATAAATGCAAGAACGGATAACAGGATCCGTACTTGATATGTTTTGTTCAAATAATTCCACCTGCCGCCCTGAGATTCTTTGTCAATTGTACCATTTTCCACTTATTTTTTGAGGAAGATGTGGCATTTTTAAGGAACTTTTTTAGAAAAAAAAGCCTGCTCTCAGCACAATGGGAGAGAACAGGCTATTTTTATTTACTGCTGAAGGGCTTCTTGAAGCTCTTTTAGCAGCAGTTCTGCGCCTTCAGCGCTTAATGTAATTTGACCATTTCCATACTCGTGGTTCTCAGAAGTAATCTCACCAGTCATCAGGCAGACGCCCTCTGGCCGATATTTTTTCAAGACGATTTTATCTCCATCTATAAAAAATTCCATACTGTCTTTAATAGCGATATCAAGTGCTCTTCTCAATTCGATTGGCATCACAATACGCCCTAGTTCATCTACTTTTCTTACAACTCCGATAGATTTCAATTTCGTTCCCTCTTTCTTTCATTAGCTCAAGATCAATCTGTTTTTCACCAATTGATATATCGTAGACGTAAGAGATTCTTAAAAGGTTTCTCCTGCATAAAAATTTTTTTCAAAATCGAAAAACCAAAGGGAAAATTTATTGTGAATGTCAAAATGAGACTTGAATTTTACAGATTCATTTCAAGGTGATCACACACCCCCACAAATGACCTCAACCCTCTGAACTTTTAAATGTAAAATTGTTTAAAACAGCAAAAATAGAGATTGGGTGAAAACATGTTTCAAAATGCCGAAATTGGAATTGATTTAGGAACAGCTAACATATTGGTTTACAGTAAAAATAAAGGAATTATTCTCAATGAACCATCCGTTGTGGCAGTAGATACGGAAACAAAAACTGTCCTTGCAGTGGGGTCAGAAGCAAAAGAGATGATTGGGAAAACACCTGGAAAAATTGTAGCGATCCGTCCGATGAAAGATGGTGTCATCGCTGATTATGATATGACAACCGATTTACTTAAACAAATTATGAAAAAAGCAGGAAAAAATATTGGGTTTACCTTTAGAAAGCCGACTGTGGTTGTTTGTACACCTTCAGGTTCAACAGCTGTCGAACGCCGCGCGATCAGCGATGCTGTCAAAAATTGCGGGGCAAAGCATGTGCATTTAATTGAAGAACCCGTCGCAGCTGCAATCGGTGCTGATCTCCCGGTGGACGAGCCTGTTGCCAACGTCGTTGTAGACATTGGCGGAGGAACGACAGAGGTAGCGATCATTTCATTTGGCGGGGTTGTCTCTTGCCACTCGATCCGAATTGGCGGAGATCAACTGGATGAAGATATCATTACTTTTGTGAGAAAGAAATACAATTTACTGATCGGTGAACGGACAGCTGAACAGGTAAAAATGGAAATTGGTTATGGACTCATTGAACACGAACCTGAGTCATTAGAAGTACGTGGACGCGACCTTGTCACAGGTCTTCCAAAAACAATTACACTTGAATCAACAGAAATTCAAGGTGCTATGCGTGAATCACTTCTTCATATTTTAGAGGCGATTCGGGCTACATTAGAAGACAGCCCTCCAGAACTGAGTGGTGATATCGTAGATCGCGGCGTTATTCTAACTGGCGGTGGTGCACTATTAAACGGCATTCAAGAATGGCTCTCTCAAGAAATTGTCGTCCCAGTTCATATCGCAGCAAATCCTCTTGAATCTGTCGCAATTGGAACGGGTCGTTCATTAGAAGTCATCGACAAATTGCAAAAAACATTAAAATAATCTTCATGTTCTACTTCTTTTTTCATCATTTCGATCATATCGTGATGAATGGATAAACGTGAAGGAGGAAGAACATGTTGCTTGATTTAGGTAAACGGGTCGTTGTCACAGTCATTTTAACCGGTATTATTTTAGGAGGAATGAGCCTGTCGTTTTCACATATGCCCCCTTCTAATGCACAGCCTGTGAAACAACTGAACCGCTAAAAAAGCCGCACGAAAGCGGCTTTTTTATTTTGCTTCGGGACGGCTCCCCATTTTCCTTTTCGGTCTTAAATCTGATATGATGAACATGACTAAAGGAGGGTTTTTATGAGTTCATTCGAAAAACAACTAGATCAATATGCAAAAACCATCGTTGAAGTAGGTGTAAATGTTCAAAGTGGTCAAGAAGTGGTCGTATCTGCGTTCACTGAATCTGTAGACCTTGTCCGCCTTGTGGCAAAACACGCATATGAGCGCGGAGCGAAAAACGTACATATCCGCTGGAGTGATGGTGTTCTGACCCGTTTAAAATATGATCATGCCCCACAAGATGTGTTTGAGCAATTTCCAGAATGGGAAGCACAGATGATGGAAACCATCGCAAAACGTGGCGGTGCTTTTATTACGATCTTGTCAGAAAGCCCTGATCTTCTAAGTGGCATTGACTCGAAAAAAATTGCTTCACAGCAAAAAGCTGCAGGTTCAGCACTTCATACATATCGTCAATACGTTCAATCTGACAAAGTTGCATGGACAGTCGTCGGTGCTGCATCAAAAGATTGGGCGAAAAAGATTTTCCCTGAGCATGCAGATGAAGAAGCTGTTGCATTATTATGGGACCAAATCTTTAAAGTCGCCCGCGCTGATCAGCCAGATCCTGTTGAAGCGTGGAAAAAGCATGATGAATCACTAAATGAAAAAGTAAAAGTATTAAATGAACGTCATTACCACAAGCTGCACTATGAAGCACCAGGTACAGATTTAACGATTGAACTTCCAGAGCAGCATATTTGGGTAGGTGCTGGCAGCGTGAGTGAACGCGGCGTATCATTCATGGCCAATATGCCGACAGAAGAGGTCTTTACCGTACCTAAAAAAGATGGTGTAAACGGGACTGTCTCTAGCACAAAGCCACTTAGTTATGCAGGAAACATTATCGATGAATTTACGTTAACCTTTGAAAATGGGCGCATTGTAGATGTGAAAGCCAAAGAGGGCGAAGACATTTTAACCTCTCTCGTTGAAACAGATGAAGGCTCACATTATCTAGGTGAGGTTGCCCTTGTACCAGATGATTCACCAATTTCTAACTCAAATATCCTCTATTACAATACACTTTACGATGAAAATGCATCCAATCACCTTGCCATTGGCAGCGGTTATGCATTTAATATCGAAGGCGGTAAAGAGATGAAACGTGAGGAACTAGACGCAGCTGGTGTGAACAGCAGTATTACACACGTCGATTTCATGATTGGTTCAAAGGAAATGAATATTGATGGAATCACAAAAGATGGTAAACGTGAACCGATTTTCCGTAATGGAAATTGGGCTTTTTAAAGAAAAAAGACATCCTCATGTGGATGTCTTTTCTTTATGTTTATGCATACAGCTCTTGTAGTCTTTTTTGGATGTCTTGATCTGATAAGAACTCATCATAAGTTGTTTGTTTATCAACGATGCCGTTTGGCGTCACTTCGATAATCCGGTTTGCAACTGTTTCAACAAACTGATGGTCATGAGATGAGAAGAGCATAGCCCCTTTAAAGCTCATTAGACCGTTATTCAGCGCTGTGATGGACTCTAGGTCTAAATGGTTCGTCGGCTCGTCTAACAGCAAAATATTCGCTCCAGACAGCATCATTTTTGATAACATACAACGAACCTTTTCTCCACCTGATAAGACGCTTGCTTTTTTCTTCACTTCTTCCCCAGAGAAAAGCATACGGCCTAAGAAACCACGCAGGAAGCTTTCACTTTGATCATTCGGAGAATATTGACGAAGCCAATCCACTAGATCGACATCATTTCCTTCAAAGTATTCGCTATTGTCTTTAGGGAAAAAGGCTTGAGATGTTGTCACGCCCCATTTAAACGTCCCGCTGTCTGGCTCCATTTCACCAGCAAGGATTTTAAATAAAGTAGAGACAGCAAGTTCATTACGACTTAAGAACGCAATTTTATCCTCACGATTCATAATAAAGCTGACGTTATCCAGTACTTTTACACCGTCAATCGTTTTTGATAGACCTTCTACTTGAAGGACATCATTTCCGATTTCACGCTCTGGCGCAAAATGAACATAAGGATATTTACGAGAAGATGGTTTAATGTCATCTAGCGAAATCTTATCAAGCAATTTCTTTCTTGATGTCGCTTGCTTCGATTTAGATGCGTTCGCACTGAACCGAGCAACGAATTCTTGAAGCTGCTTAATTTGTTCTTCTTTTTTCTTGTTGGCATCCTGGCTGAGTTTTAATGCCAGCTGGCTTGATTCATACCAGAAATCATAGTTTCCGACATACACTTGAATTTTTCCAAAGTCAAGGTCTGCAATATGCGTACATACTTTGTTTAAGAAATGACGATCATGCGATACGACGATGACGGTATTTTCAAAGTTAATGAGGAACTCTTCTAACCACTGAATGGCTTGTAAGTCCAAGTGGTTCGTTGGCTCATCGAGAAGTAGAACGTCAGGCTTACCGAATAAAGCTTGTGCTAAAAGCACTTTTACCTTTTCAGATCCGCCAAGCTCAGACATTTTCTTCGATTGCAGGCTCTCTGGAATGCCAAGACCTTTTAATAGGATCGCAGCTTCACTTTCCGCTTCCCATCCGTTTAACTCAGCAAACTCACCTTCAAGCTCTGCTGCACGAATCCCGTCTTCATCTGAGAAATCAGGTTTCATATAAATCGCATCTTTTTCCTGCATCACATCATATAGACGTTTGTGACCCATGATGACGACTTTTAACACTTCAAACTCTTCGTATTCAAAGTGGTTCTGTTTTAAAATCGCTAAACGTTCACCAGGACTCATATGAACATCGCCCGTTTGAGCTTCAATTTCTCCAGAAAGAATCTTTAAGAACGTTGATTTACCAGCTCCATTGGCACCAATTAGTCCGTAGCAGTTGCCAGGAGTGAACTTAATATTTACTTCTTCAAATAATTTACGATCAGCAAATCGCAAACTAACATTATTCACTGCAATCATTTATTAATCCTCCATCACTCATTCATCAATATGAAGTATAACATGAATAACGATTGATAGAAACGTCTCTCGCTAAGAACAAAGGCTTTTTGTCCAATATGGTATAATAAGTGGGAATGTTTTTGTTGAAGGAGTTCGGGCGATTTGAGATTACTCACACTCATGGAATACTGTTTATTAATTTTCTTTATGGGCATTTATTTATCGGCAACAGGCTTTAATGCAAGAGACTTTGGCCTTTATATTGGGCTTGTCCTCATTTACACACTGGTCCACATCTTTTCAAAACGCTTTTTACAAAAGCGCGGAAAAGACAATGTGAAAATTGGATTATTCCGTTCTGTTTTGGCGATTACTGGGTCCGTTTTCGCTTCTGTTTTGGCCATTGTCATCATTGTCACGATGCTCACACCAAATTAAAAACGACCCTACAGGAAGGGTCGTCCATTCAAGCACCTTTCTTACGCAATGAGAAAGGTGTATTTATTGTGTTTGTCGAATATCGCCAAATGGGAAGAAAACAAATTCTGATGTGCCGACAATCCGATCCTTTTCAATGAGTCCGAGTCCATTTCGACTGTCCATAGAATTCAGTCTGTTGTCACCCATAACAAAGTAATCGTTTTTCGGTACTTTCACTGGACCAAAATCTCCTGTTAAATGTACCTCATACTCTTTGGCATGCGCCTTGTTCTCTTTTAAATAAGGCTCATCTACTTTTTTACCATTAATGTAAAGCGTATCATCCTTCATTTCAATCGTGTCGCCTGGAAGGCCGATCAATCGTTTGACATAATGAATTTTCTGACCGTCTTTTCCATTAATAATCACGATGTCACCACGTTTGACTCCACCGAGATAGTTGATGGTTTTGTTGACAAACAGCTTTTCTCCATCATGAAGGGTTGGTTCCATTGACTCTCCTTCCACCACATACGGCTCAAAAATAAACGTACGGATGATGAGGACGAGGGCAAGTGCAATTAAAATAGCTTTGATCCATTCAAACAGAGAACTTTTCTTCTCTTTTTTGGCTTGTTTCCCATCAGATTGAATGTCATTTTCGTTTTGTTTGTTTTCTTCGTTCAAAATACTGCTTCCTCCTAAGACTTTCTGCTAAAAGACTTGAAACGTGAATTGAATAACTTTACTTTATCACATGTCATTTAAAAATTCACAAGACAACCATTCAATTAGATATTTTTTCCTAATTTGCTGATGATTAAACAAAAAGAAGCACCGCTCTTCACGATGCTTCTTTTCAAATTAAGCTTCTTGTCGGACTGGTTTTTTTAGAATTCCGAGAAGTAGCGCTGTAACGATGGCACCGATTAAGATGCTGATGATGTAAAGAACTGGATGGTTTGTTACCCAGAAAACGAATAGTCCGCCGTGCGGTGCAGGAAGCGTCACTCTAAAGAATTCTGTTAATCCACCTGCAACTGCTGCACCAATCACAGCTGAAGGAATGACGCGCAGAGGATCTGCCGCTGCAAACGGGATAGCCCCTTCCGTAATGAACGCAGCTCCCATGAAGTAACATGTAATACCTGCTTCACGGTCACGTTTAGAGAATTTGTTTCTAAAGATCGTTGTCGCTAGGGCAATTCCTAGCGGCGGCACCATTCCGCCTGCCATAATCGCAGCATGCGGTGCATAGTTGCCAGCAGCAATCATCGCAAGACCAAATGTGTAGGCAGCTTTGTTAATCGGACCACCCATATCAATGGCCATCATACCAGCTAAAATAATCCCCATTAATACAAGGTTTCCAGTACCAAGTGATTCAAGCCAGTGTGTTAATCCGTCCATTACCATTTTAACAGGTGTGTTGACGATGTAATGCATGATAATTCCTGTAAAGAAAATACCGAACAATGGATAGAGCAGAACTGGTTTAATACCATCGAGCGACTGTGGTACAAAAGTGAATACTTTTTTGAGCAGCACCACAATGTAACCAGCAAGGAAACCAGCAATCAATCCGCCTAAGAATCCAGCACCTGCTGCAGAGGCCATGAATCCGCCAACCATACCTGGTGCGAAACCTGGACGGTCTGCAATACTCATTGCGATAAATCCAGCTAATACAGCAACGATTAAGGCAAGTGCATTATCTCCGCCAATCCCTTTTAATACAGCTGCAAATGAATTGAAAGAAGGATCTTTAGGGTCAGCTGAGTTAATTCCCCAGAAGAATGAAATCGCAACGAGGATACCGCCCCCAACAACAAACGGAAGCATGTTGCTTACACCGCTCATTAAGTGCTTATAGAATCCACTTCTTCCCTTGCCTGACGATTCATTTTCATCTTTTGAAGAACTGCCGCCTGAACCTTTATAAATCGGCGCATCTTGATTGATGGCTTTTTCGATCAATTCTTGCGGACGGCGAATTCCAGCTGTCACAGGTACTTCAATGACATGTTTGCCTTTAAAGCGTTCCATTTCAACTTGTTTATCAGCTGCCACAATAATAGCTGGCGCTTCTTCAATTTCTTTTGCTGTCAGGGCATGTTTAATTCCACTAGAGCCGTTTGTCTCAACTTTAATGTCAACGCCCATTTCTTTTGCTTTTTCTTTCAAAGCATCTGCGGCCATAAATGTATGCGCGATGCCTGTTGGACAAGCTGTCACCGCTAAAATTTTAGCAGGTTTTCCCGGTGCAGCCGGTTCCTCTTTGACTTCCTCTTCTTCTTCATCGTCTTTATCATGTGTATTGATAATTTCAATGATTTCATCTTCAGTAGCCGCTTCAAGAAGCTGCTTTCGGATCTCTTCACGCATGAGAAGTGTGGATAAACGAGAAAGTGCTTCTAAATGCGTGTTGTTTGCGCCTTCAGTTGCTGCAATCATAAAGACAAGATGACTTGGCTGTCCGTCTAATGATTCATAATCTACACCGGCTGTTGAACGGCCAAATGCAATAGCAGGTTCTTTCACACTTGCTGTTTTCGCATGAGGAATCGCAATTCCTTCTCCGATTCCCGTAGAGCTTTGTTTTTCACGATTAACAACAGCTGCTTTGTAGCCTTCTTTATCATTTAATTTACCAGCTGTATCTAATACAGTGACCAGTTCTTCAATAACGGCTTCTTTTTGCTGGCTGTCTAATTGAAGCTTAATCGTATGCTTCGTGAGTAGTTCTGTAATTTTCATGATGACTCCTCCTTTAAATGCGTGTGACTTTTACTTGTGGCAATAATGTATCGACAAGCTCTTTTGTTCCAAGTTCCTCAGAAAATGCTGTAGCACTTCCTGATGTGACGCCAAGCTTAAATGATTCTTCTCTGGAAAGGCCTTTAGAAACGCCAGCTAAGAATCCTGCAACGACTGAATCCCCTGCACCAACTGAGTTGATCAGCTTGCCTTTTGGAACATTAGATTGAAAGATCCCTTCCTTACTGAATAAGAGAGCGCCGTCTCCAGCCATAGATACAATGACATGTTCAGCACCTTGTTCCAACAGCTTTTTCCCATAAGGAATGGCTTCTTCTGCAGATGAAATACTGGTTTCAAACATTTCACCTAACTCATGATGGTTTGGTTTCATTAAGAATGGTTTCAGATCTGCTGCTTTTTTTAAGGCTTCTCCAGAAATATCAAGTACTACTCTTACCCCTTGCTTCGCACATACCTCAGCAATGCGCTCATATGTGTTATGAGGCAGTGAAGAAGGAATGCTACCTGCTAATACAACGACATCGCCTTCTGTTAATGAAGTGAATTGGGATAAAAACGAATCGAACTGTGCTTCAGTAATACTTGGACCGAGCCCGTTGATTTCTGTTTCTTCGCCTGTTTTTAGTTTCACATTGATACGTGTATCTTCTGACACCTCATGAAAGGCTGTTTGTAATTGTTCGTTTTGTAAAAAGTCTTGAATATATTTGCCTGTAAAACCGCCAATGAATCCAAGTGCTTTTGATTCAACACCGTGCCGTTTTAAAAGCCTTGAGACATTGATTCCTTTACCACCTGGATATTTTTTGTCATAGGTTGAACGATTTAAACCGCCGACCGCAAAATCCTCCACGTGTACGATGTAATCAACTGATGGGTTTAAAGTAACTGTATAAATCATGTTTTCACTACCTTTATAACCGTTTTTTCATGGTAATTATCGAATGAATCCTCTTTTGCGTCGTTTGTGATAATGGTGGCTTCCTGTAAACTAGCAAAGGCTGAAAACGATATTTCGCCAAACTTTGAGGCATCTGTTAAGATGTAGGTTTTTTTCGCCTGCTTTATAGCTCTTTTTTTAATGAGCGCTTCTTCTGGATCAGGTGTTGTAAACCCTGCCTCGGGATGAATGCCGTTCGTCCCAACAAAGCTCTTGTCAAAACGGTAATTTTCCATAGCTGTCAAAGCTGCGGCTCCCACCATGGCTCCTGTTCGATGTTTCACTGATCCGCCTATCAGGTAAAAAGAAATGCCTTTTCTCATGAGTGCTTCAATGTGCATGACACCATTTGTCACCACCACGATATCTTGATCTGGATCGATAAAGTCAATCATTTGCTGTGTTGTCGTACCAGCATCTAAGTAAATACAATCGCCTTGTTTTAAAAGTGATGCAGCTGCCTCTGCAATCAATGACTTTTCATGAAGGTTTTTGGCAGATTTCTCAAACACATCTGGTTCAAGACGAATACTAGATATTTTAGCAGCTCCTCCGTGAACTCTTTTAAGAAAGCCTTTTTCTTCGAGGGCTGATAAATCTCTTCTAATTGTAGATTCAGACGCATCCGTCATAATCGTTAAGTCCTGTATTTTGATGACATCGTTTTCTTCTAAATAGTCGATAATGAGTTGATGTCTTTCTGGTGTGAGCATTGAAAACACCCCCTTTTGAAAACGTATTCATTTTGCGCGCACCTTTATTGTAATCGCTTTTTTCAACATTATCAATACAAAACAATCAAATACATTCAATAACTATCAAAATCTTTCACAATGGTCATCTTACCTTTATATGTACCATTTGTAAACTGAAAAATATGTGACATTGAGAAGAAAGTCATGATATTAGCATTTCTATCATTTTTCATTTCATTCAATTGAACGAAAAAAAGCCTTTATGCGTTTTGCATAAAAGCTTCAGGTGTGGAGCAGCAGGCAATATACCTCGTTCTACCTTCTTGTCAGCACTTTGAAAGTTAACTTTAGGATTATTCATATCTAAGTGATTCAATCGGATCGAGCCTCGCTGCTTTATTGGCAGGAATCAGTCCAAAAATAATACCAATGAGCATACTAAATAGGACGCCTCCACATACGATTTGCCACGATACAAGAGAAGGCCACCCTGCAAACAGTGACACAAGTGAAGCACCTCCGAAGCCAAGCGCAATTCCAAGTAACCCACCGATCAGTGTAAGGACGACAGACTCAATTAAAAACTGAACGAGTATTTGAGCCCTAGTTGCCCCAAGTGCCTTTCGAATTCCGATTTCTCTTGTTCTTTCTGTGACAGATACGAGCATAATATTCATGACACCAATGCCGCCAACAAGTAATGAGATTCCAGCAATTGAGCCAATGATTGTTGTCATGACAGACGTAATTTGACCAATGCCTGCTGCAATCTCTTCCAGATTGATCATTTCGTAAGCATCGTCTGTATGGTGATTTTCATTTAAGCGTGCAGCCGCACTCTTTCCCACTTCTTTCATTTGATCAGCATGTGCGACTTGAATAGACAACTTATCATATTCTTTCACACCAAATGCAGTTGTCAGCATTGCAAAAGGGACATATATTTCATTCATATCAAATGAAAACAGCCCTTCCTGTTTTGCTAAAACTCCGATCACCTCAACCGGCTGTCCATTCATCCAAATCAACTCGCCTACTGCCTTCTCTCCATTAAACAATTCTTTTTGTATCCCTTCTGAAATAACAGCTGCCCTTCTTCCGCTCCTAAAATCGATTTCACGTAAGTCCTGTCCTTCTGCTATATGTAAAGAATGTACATTCGTGTAGCCTTCATTAATCCCATTGACCGTTGCATCTATTGTTGTATCTTGGAATCTTAATTGCATGCCTTGTGCAGTGGAGGAGGCAACCTGTTTAACCCCATTCAATGCTTGAACACTTTGAATGTCTTCTTCAGTAAATGTGGCTTCAAATAACGCATTAGGATTCGCATTTAACTCCTCATCAGAGGGTGTATAGGTCATATCAATGGTATTGTTTGGCCCTGAAATTGATTCTTTCAGCATTTGCTCTCCGCCTTGACCGATGGCAACGACTGCAATCACTGATCCAACCCCAATAATAATGCCAAGCATTGTTAAAATAGACCGCAATTTATGAGCTAGGACAGAATTCAGCGCTATTTTGATATTTTCAAAGAGTTTCATTCATTGCGTCTCCTTGTATCAATCTATCTTGAACGAGGCGTCCATCTCTTACAACGACTATCCGGTTTGTATACGCAGCTATTTCTTCTTCATGAGTAACTAGCACAACCGTTGTTCCTTCCTCATTGAGCTTTGTAAACTGTTCCATAATCGAGCCGCTCGTTTTTGAATCAAGAGCGCCTGTTGGTTCATCTGCCAAGATGAGCTTCGGCTCATTGACAATCGCTCGTGCGATGGCTACTCTTTGCTTTTGACCCCCTGACAACTCGTTTGGCATATGCTTCATTCGATCTGCCAAACCAACCTTTTCAAGTGCCATTTCCGCACGTTCTTTTCTTTCCTTTTGACTGATACCAGCGTAAATCATCGGAAGTTCAACATTTCGCCTCGCATTTAATCTAGGCAGTAAATAAAATTGTTGAAAAACAAAACCAATGGATCGATTTCGAATCACTGCCAGTTCTTGATCCTTTGCTGCCGACAGCTCCATACCTTGAAAATGGTACTGTCCGGAGGTCGGGTGGTCCAAACAGCCAATGATATTCATTAACGTTGATTTTCCAGAGCCGGACGGGCCCATAATGGACATATACTCGCCTTTACCAATGACAAGGTCCACATCACTTAATACATCAAATGTCTCCTCAGCGACTTCGTAGCTTTTTGTCACGTTTGAAAGCTGAATCATTCAGCATTCACTTCCATTCCGTCATACATATCATCTGATGGCTCTGCAATGATTTGATCTTCTTTTGTTAAACCTTTCGTCACTTCAAGATCTTGACCTGACGTTTCACCTAATGTCACTTTTACTTTCTTCAGTGCATTCTTTTCAACAACATAAACGTATGATCCATCTTTCTCTTTTTTCACGGCTGTTTCAGGAATTGTGAGCACTTGACGCTTGTCCGTTTCAATTTCCATGATCATTTTAAAGCCTGGTTTTGCATCCGGCTTTTTCCCTTTTATTTCAATTTCGACTGGATATTGTACCGTTTGATCACTAGCAGCTGTTTCTGCTGTTGACTGGGCAGGCACAGCGCCCACTTTTTTCACCACTCCTTGCCAACTCTTTCCGCGAATGACATCAGACGTTACCTTTACTTTTTGTTTCTTTTTGACTTTCATAGCGTCATACTCAGTGATTAAGCCTCGTACGATCATTTTTTTCTCATTGCCAATATGGATCACCGGCTGTCTCTCTTCTAGCTTCCCTGCGCCAGCATCTTGCTCGATGGAGATGACTGTTCCTTCAATTTTGCTATGTATCGTTAAATCTTCTATTTGTGCCTTTACTTTTTCTTGGTTAAGCTCCGCTTGTTTTTGCTCTAATTCAGCAGCTTTGAGTTCGAGTTCAAGCTGATCTCGCTCGTTTTTTGAATCAGAGCCCGCCTTTTTTCCCTGATTTTCATCTAATGAATTGAGTCTATTTTGTAATTGTTCAAGCTTTAGTGTACTTGATTCAGCTGCAAGTGCTTGCTGCTGTTCTTCAAGCTCCAGTTCCTTATTTTCATATGTAAGGAGCGGTGTTCCAGCTTTCACCTTTTCTCCTTCTTTCACAGTGATATGATTCAGGCTTCCCTTCTCCTCTTCTGTATAAATGAATTGCTCCTCCGAGAATGAAAGTGTTCCAGGCGTCATCACCGTAGAAGTTATTTCTTTTGATGCAAGTTGGACTGTTTTAAATGATGCCGTAGAGGCAGGCTTTGATTGGTTTTTTGCAATATTAAATCCAATGAATAGACCAATCACAATAATGATAATGGATCCGATAATGATTTTCTTTCTCATAAAAACATTCTACCCCCAGCTTACTGCATGTTGATGGTGATCGTAGTTCCTAGATATTGAAAAATTAAAGATAATACATAAAAGACACTCACAATAATCCAAGATATTCTTGGCGAAATGCGGCCGACTTTGATCAATAAAAAGCCTGTTAAAACAAGATTCCAGATCACAAAAAGATCGATATTGGCTAACACGGCATGCCATGGACCAGACATTCGAATGAATGCGTTTAATGAGGTAACCGTGATATCTTTTGGCACATGAAAAAAAATGATCGCTAAATGAGAAATGATCGTACCAATGATCGTAATAGGTGTGATATAAAGCACACCTGAAAATAGCTGCTGAAACGTTGCATCACCTTTTGCTAAAAAGACGATGAACTTGTATACGGCAGTATTAATGACAATCCCAATGACCAAACCAATGAGCGTGATCACATAAACGAAAGGGATTGGTAAAATTAAATCTGCCCACATTCCTTCATTCACTAGCTGAGACAAATAAGTGACAACAACTGTTAATACAAGCACACATGATAAAGGCCACCAAACGAATGGCTGCTCCCACACTCTTTTCAAATGCTCTGATGGTCTTGTGCTTACGCCTATAATTGTGGGTTTTTGCGTTGTTTCTTTCATCAAATGTCATCCTCTCCATGTGCTGTAAGTATGGAAACGTTTTTTCATACTCTTGTTGTTCCTATTTTATCAAAAGATTGCCAATAAGTGATAGATCATTTGATTTTCTTATTTTCATAGTGATAGGATTGAATCTATTATTCTATTTTCATGAACGACATCCTTCAAATGATACCTTGATCCGACCATATTCATATGAAAAAATCATGATTTTACTGACTGAAAAACATTTTATGAAGTAAACAACATGTCTTTCGGAATAAATATCCTTTTCCTTTGGATTCAGATGGTCTCAGTTAGACACAACAATTTTTTGTTAAAATATTCCTAGTAATTTCAATGAATCCCGGCTTTATAGGACTATGTTTAGCGCCTTTTATAGAACAGATGAGCCTTTAGTATCAATACTTTCATATTAAAAAAATAAAAATAAAAGGATTTTACTTGATCAAATGTTATTTTTTCATATAATGTAAAATAGAGGTAGGTTAAATGATAGTGGAAATGGAGTCAAGTGAATGTTAAGAGAAAAATTGAAAATGCAATTGATTTTACTTTATGAAAAGGAACAAGAAGCATGGCAATACTTTAGAAAGGAAAGAGAACTGATTTATCATGAGCTCAAATTACTTGATATGAAAGAGAGCAGACCTTCTAATGACAAAATATACTACGCAGCAAGGTGTGTAGATATTATTAAAGAAAAAAAGGGAAGCATCGTGAGCACAAAAGAACTAAAAGAACAGCTTCAAGCTCAAACAGATTTCAATGTGAGACGAATCAGCGAATTGTATGATCTCATTCAACAGCTCGATCCTCACATTTCTAAAGCACGCCGGGGATGTTTTATTTACGAAGATCATACCCAAGTACCTCTACAATCTTTTCACACATAAAAAAATTGGTTACAGCCGCCGGCCATAACCAAATCCTCTAATATCTATTATCCACCACTTACAGGAGGAATGAGTGCAACAGTGTCCCCGCTACGCACTTCAGCATTTCCCCTCGTATATATTTCGTTGACTGCAACCATCACGTTTTGTGCAGTATCAACACCATATACCTCCTGTAATTCTATTTTAATCTCATCAACCGTTGTTTGATCTTTTTGAATGATGATTTGTTGTTTACCGGCCTTCTCAGCAAGGCCGGCGAACAATAATACGCTAATCATGCCGCTTCCCTTCTTTCTCGTTAAGTTGGAGAGTACTAGGTTTTCCTTCCGGGTATGAAACGGTTTCAAGCTGATCACCTATCCAAGCCTCTCCATCTTCCCAGTATTCCTTTTTCCAAATAGGAACTATTTCCTTTATTCGTTCAATCGCATATTCATTGGCTTCGTATGCAGCTTTCCGATGAGGTGATGAAACAGCTATTGCCACTGCAATGTCACATATCTCAAGAGTGCCAATACGATGCACAATAGCAGCTTCTGTATCGGGCCAGCGTTTTTTTATTTCTTGTCCAATTTGACTCAACATATTTTCCGCCATTGGTATGTATGCTTCATATGTTAAACGCAGCGTTTTTTTGCCATTTGTCCATTCTCTTACCGTGCCTATGAATGTCGTAATGGCTCCCGCTTTGCGTCTTGTGACATGCTGAATCAATTCATTCACATCAATTGGCTCTTTTGTGATCTTAAAAAGTTCATTCATACAAGGCTTCCCCCTTCAATAAATTAAAAGCAAATGTGATCCCGCGCTTATCAAATGCTGAAAACACAGGAAACGGGTATTTCTCAGTGAATTGTATTTCTTTATTGAAATAAATGGCTGCTTGTATATGAGAAAGTGTTGAAAGATCAATGAGTTCCTGTTCGTCTTTGACACACAGGATTTTGCGGTAAGGCGCCTGTTTGTATCCTTCGATCAAGACGGCATCTAAAGGAAGATGCTGACACATGTTGAGTAGTTGTGCGAATGTCATGTGCCCTATGAAAAAGTGACATTCACCTTCTCCCTCCACACCTGCGGCAAATGCACCCGCTTGAACATATCGATCCGTATCTTTTTGTTTGAACAGACGGTCTGGCTTTCCGCCATGTCCGTGATGTTTGAAGCAGCCTAGCTGCATTTCTTCTTCATCCGCCAGCTGACATAATTTTTCGATCAGCGTCGTTTTACCACTATTTTGATAGCCCACGACTTGTAGAATGTTTAATTTGTCATCCAACATGGAGCACCGCCTTCGTGGTGAAATAGCAGAACGCTGACCTGGTCACCTGCACTAAACCCTCTTGTTCCTCCGGGCAATACAATGAAACAATCAGCATGAGCAATCGATGTCACAGCACTAGATTTATCAAGACCTGTTGGCGTCACACTCAGCTGACTGCCAGTGAAATCAAGTGATGCTCTAACAAATCGTGTGAACGGATTGGCTTTTGGAAAATCATGTGTCAGCTTCGCCTCAGAAAAAACGGGAAATGGATTTTCTTTCAAACACCATTTATAAATGATCGGTTTGACAAATAGTTCAAAGCCAACAAAACAGGCAGCTGGATTTCCTGACAGCCCATAAAGCAATTGACCATTTGGCAACGCCGCAACGGTCGTCACACTTCCAGGTCTCATGGCCACTTTATTAAACAACACCTCTGCACCTAGTTTTTCATAAATAGCAGGTAAAAAGTCAAAATCACCTACCGATACACCGCCTGTTGTGATGAGCATATCAACTTTGCTTAAGGCTGCTTTTACGGCTTCATAGCTTTGATCAAAATCATCGGATACACCGCCTAAATCAAGCGGTTCTCCTCCAGCTTCAAGAACCTGGGCGTACACCATACTTAGGTTACTATTTCTAATTTTACCGTCCACCATGGCATCACTTACTTGTAGGAGCTCGGTACCTGTTGAGATGATACCGATCACCGGTTTTTTGGCGACTGGCACAACCGCATACCCGAACGTTGCCAATATCGCCGTCACGCCTGGGGTTACTTTTGAGCCTTTTTTGATCATGACGTTCCCTTTGAGGGTCTCTTCTCCTTGCCGAGAAATATTGTCTCCCTTTTTCAGAGGTCTTTTAAGTGACATCATTGATTTGCCGTCTTTTTCAAATGTTTTCGTCAATTCGAGCATGATCACAACATTTGCTCCTTTTGGAATCTTCGCTCCTGTCATGATGCGAATCGCTTGAAAAGGACCGATCGTTTTTGCAGAAACAATACCTGCCCCTATATGATCAATGACCTCAAATTCAACCGGATGCTCGCTCGATGCATCCTTTGTATCTTCTGCTCGAAGTGCAAAACCATCATACGGAGAACGATCAAAGGCAGGAACATCGTGATCTGCTAAAATATCCTCTGCAATCCATCTTCCAAGGCTGTTCTTTAAAGGAACCCATTCGACTTGTCCATGTTTTTGAAATTGGTGGACTTTCTTTACTGCCTCTTCTACTGGAATTGGCTGTCGTCTTTCCATCACTTCTCACTCCTATATGCCTAGCAGTCTTGCTAGTAATGAATTGGCTACTTTTTCATCATTTGTCCCATGGATTAATACACGTCCTCCTTTAAAACAAACGATACGGTGTCTTTCATAGCGTATATGAATTAAAAAATCGTTCACTTCCACCTCACAAATAGAGGACAGACGCTCTTTTACATGCTGAAATGAAAGGTTTTCTAAATCCTTCGATATGATTTGAACGGTGTCACGTCCGCAAAGAACCGCTGTTTTTTTGCGCTGTTCCTGTAAATATGGATACGTTCTATTTGTGCCGCAAGAAGGACAGCTCTCCTGCTTCGTACGAGATACATCCATTTTAAACGAAGACGACTGCCACAAATCAAACGTGACAAACTTTCGCTCCATATGCTCTTCATGCCCTGTTAAATATTTTAATGCCTCTGTTTGCTGATAAGCCGACACCATTTGGACAGCAGGAGAAATAATACCAGCTGTATCACATGTCAAACCCCCAACAGGCACTGAGGTAAACACACATGATAAGCAAGGTGTTTTGCCCGGCAAAATGGTCATATACATTCCCTGACTGCTCACACAGGCACCGTAAATCCAAGGCGTATTTGTTTCTAAAGATAAGTCATTCATCACCATTCTTGTCTCAAAATTATCAGTCGCATCAATGACGATATTTGCTTTTCGGAATAAAGGTCTTAACAGCTCTACTCCTGCATCTTCAATAAGAGCGTGAATGGTCACTTCATGGTTGATCTCTTGGAGACGTTTTTTAGCTGCTGCCGCTTTTGGCACATGCATCTTTGCATCGTGTTCAGTGTACAGCTGCTGCCGCTGTAAATTTGAGAATTCGACATAATCACGATCTACAATCGTCAAAGTACCAATTCCAGATCGGACAAGCCCTTCAGCAGATGCTGTTCCAAGTGCACCCGCTCCAACAATAAGGACATGACTTTCGGCAAGTGCAGACTGCCCTTTTTCGCCTACCGGAGGGAACAAGATTTGCCTTGAATATCGCTCGTTCAATATTGTTCTCTCCTTCTCGTTTTTATGTATCATATCATACCGTTTTCAGGTAAATCGCTTCTTTTATTGATATTATGAAATTCATTTGGTGCCACGTTCAGTTCGTCGGCTGGAACAACCTGGACGTGAAGTTTTTGTAATAAGTCTTTGATAGCTAATTGATTCTCTTTTAAACACGCAGAAATAAACGGAAGACTGCGGCGGTGATAAAGCGCAAATAACGGCTGTAATCTTCCCTGCACCATCGGAACCACAGCATCTACATGCTTATGGCAATAAGAAGATAAAGCGACGGCTGTCTCTTTTCGTATGAATGGCATATCACATGCCGTCACTAAATACCACTCTGCTTCTTGCTTTTGCATAGCGGTATATATACCTGCAAGCGGGCCATACCCACGCACCTGTTCATCATCTAACCAAACAGCTTGTTCCCCTCTTGCTTTGAAAAAAGGCAGAAGCTTAGGGTGACTGATGATGACGGTTTCCCCTTTCAAAAGTTGCTCTTTCACATGTTCATATAGTGGTTTCCCCTGATAGACATGACTTGCCTTTGGCTCTCCAAAACGCCTAGAAGCACCTCCGGCTAGTATCACATTCACTATTCTCATCATCTCATCCCCTTTGATATGGTTGTTCTAATCGCACTCATTTCGCATACTTTATTGATAACATGAATAAGGAGGGTCTACCTATGAACCGGCGCCATGCTTCTCCCCTATTCCATGATCTGTCTCAAGAAAATCTATTTTTAAAAGCTGAAACGGCCAAATATCAACAGATAATTTCAGATTTACAGTCCACGTATACCTATGCTAAAAACAAGAAGCTATCTCAAGAATATCATGAGATGAAAAAGGATTTCACTCAATTAAAACAACAATTGGATGAAATGACCATTGACCAAGACGAAGCATCATCTAAAATACAAGATCTCTCTTATAGCAAATCGGAATTATTACATAAAATCGTCCTTCTTCATGAAATGCTGCAAAAGGAAACCTATCATAGACGAAAAGAAACAGAGGAAAAGCACCGATTGCATTTGAAGGTTGTAAAATATAAGGAAATGTCTCAGCAACTACAGGAGCGATTACTAGACCAAGATAAACAGCTTGCAAAAGAGGAGAAAAAAGGAAATACTTTATCCGCCGTGATTGAAAAACTGCAGCAAACTCTAGGCGATAAAAACGCAGAGCTTCATTTATTACAAGAAGGCGTCCGGCATCTACAGGAGCGTTTTTATGAAACACAAGAAAAATTACTGCAAATCGAAAAAGCAAAAGAAGCCATTTTTTATGAAACGCTCACGAGCTACCAAAAACAGTTGGCCGAAAGCGAGGAATGGATCGCTTCTCATTTTGCTGATATCGACCAGTCAGCCCAAACAAATGCCGAGCCGTTCTCACAAGACCCTATTTTACAAACAACCGAAGAAATAGGACCGATTTTGAAGAAACTAAACGAACAAGTAGAAACGCTCCAGGCAAAAGTTGATGCGGTGCAGCGGAGTGGAGAGGTCATGACAGTGAAGATCGATAGATTTAAAAAACAGCGCGACAACATGCCCAAAGAACGAAAGATTGTCTATACAGTTGATCAAAAAAAGTGATTCATTCATCACGTACGCAAGAAAAAACTGCTGGCATTTACGCCCAGCAGTTTCTTTTTTATTTATTCGTCTTCTGTTTGAATGTCGCCTTCTAAAATATACTGTCCGCGATAAGGTTTCTTCACTTCTGGGTACATTTTAATTAAGCTTTGCATAAACGTTGTCATATTTGGAATTTCAAGACCGCTCTCTTTTTCAATCTCTTTTTGAAGTTCAGAGCTTTTAATCGCCGCATTATGACGCTTTAATGTTTTGATTGCAGCTTCACGAAGCTTAGCTGCCTTTGATCCAGGTCTAGCTGTGCCTCTTCTGCGTCTTGTAGATCCTTCAGGAATACCTACAGGTGCACCATTTAGCTGACCTGTTCCTAAAGATGATGTAACGTTTGACTGCGTTTGCGCAGGCTGATTGTAGCTTCTCATTTCTTGTGCAGCCAGCTCAGCTAATACAGGCAGTGAATCTGTTTTTCTCTCTGTACGTACTTCTTTTTTTGTATCTGTGACGAGACCTGTACCTTGACGGTCTAATTCTCTTAGTTTTGCGTAAATCGCATCTCGTTCAATTTGATATTCACGGATGACCTTTACTTCTGCTTCATTTAATTGTTCCAATCGTAAACGTAACGCTTCCCTCTCATTAAACAATGGATTTCCCCCTCATCATATAAAAAATATTCTATAGTAAATATTAGATTAGAAAACTAATTTTATCAACTATTTTTTTATCATTTTACAGTTTGCTATCAGATAGGTATTTCCAACTAAAATTTTGCCAAAGAAGAAAAATCGGCACCCATTTCATTGCCACTATAGGCTTTTGACCACCTTTAAAATATTGTAAAAATTTTGAATAAATGCTTATACTACTTGATTTATATAGTTATTTACCAAACTGAAATTTCTTTTGTGCAAAAACGTTCTGAATAGTAAAAAGTTAAAATCTTTACATTTTCATTTCAAAATAAAAATGTAAATAGGTCATAATACCTTTTTATTTTAGGAAATTTTTTTAATGAAATCCCTCATTTTCTCTTTTCTTAGGCATTCCACCTACAATCATATTCATCCAGTGCAATATGTCTCCTATTTTTCCCCATGAAAAAACCCCCATTCATGGGGGGAAAGCCTATTCTGCAGCCTTTTCAGACTCAGAAAGAACTCGATTGACACGTTTTTCAAGCATTTTCATACCGCTTCCGCCAGCTTGGAAGTGGCGTAAAGCACCTGTTTTATCGAATACATAGTAAGCTGGTACATATTCGTTCTCAAATGCTTCTGTTAATTTATGGTCGCTGTCTACAAAGATTGGCTGTGTGATTTCATGCTCATTTGCAACCTCTTTGATTTTTTCTAGATCAAGGTCATCCTCTGAACGTGGCATGTGAACTGCGATCACGTTTAGTTGATCTTTGTATTCATCACGGAATTGGTTCACTTGCGGCATCGCCTCTTTACAAAGGTGACAGCTAACTGACCAGAAGTGGATCAATGTTGGTTTATCACCAATTAATTCTTCTCTTGTTACTTCTCCATTTAACCATTCTTTTGCACCAGTTAGTTCCGGCATTGGTTGACGTAATTTCATTTTGAAGCGCCTCCATCCATTGTATGTCTCGAAATAAAAAAGTCTAACATCAGTTAGACCCCAGCATGTAGACAAACCCTCGCATTCTTTTTCGGTCCTGCGTGCTGGTACTCACGAATGTCACATTCGCTTCGCGCCAGTACTCGTTCTTCCTAGACTTCAAAGGTTTTCTATCACGCTGAAAAGAAGACAAAGGGCTAAAATCAAGTTCATTTTAGCCCTTTGTCAACAATCTGAAGGTCTAACACCCGTTAGACTGTTTCTTCAACTATCAATTAAAGTGTTTTTTGACCAGGTTTCCAGTTCGCTGGGCAAAGTCCACCAGTTTGTAATGCTTGAAGAACACGTAGTGTCTCATCTACATCACGACCGATATTGTTGTGGAATACTGTTTGATATTGAAGTTCGCCTTCTGGGTTAATGATGAATAGACCACGAAGTGCAATTCCTTCTTCTTCAATTAAAACACCGTATTCTCTAGATACTGTGTGGTTTGTGTCAGCAGCTAGTGGATATTTTAATTCACCAAGACCATTGTCTTTACGATCTGTGTTGATCCAAGCAAGATGCGTATGGATTGTATCAGTAGATACACCAATGATTTCTGCATCTAAATCTTCAAACTCATCATAACGATCGCTCATTGCTGTAATTTCAGTTGGACAAACAAAAGTGAAATCCATTGGATAGAAGAAAAGAACTGTCCATTTGTCATTCTTGATGTTTTCCTCTAAACTCACTTTACCAAATTCCTTATTAGCAAGTACTGCTTCCATTTCAAAACGTGGAGCTTGTTTTCCTACAAAACGCTCTGCCATATGTAAATCCCTCCAAAATTAATATCTTTATACAGACTTCTTAGCTGTATATAAAATGAGAATCAATAGGTTGAATTCTCATTTAGTTAATAACTTCACAAATATAATTATAATACTTAAGCGATTTTTAGTCAATATTAATTAATAATAAATTTAATTAACGATTTGTCACAATCTCTCGCTCCAACTATTAAAAGTTTAACATGACTTGCATAAGGGAACAAATGATTAGCTTCTCATTTCGCACATACATAGAAAGGTTTTGAAGATCATGAAAGCACTTGAACAAGTAGATTGGGTTTCCATCATCATGAATATCAGTATGATTTTTCTAAAACTCATTGCTATTTTTGTGATTTATTTTATCATCAGAGCGATTGGAAACAAGATGATTAAGCGTGCCTATTCAGCATTCTCTGAGAAGCACGATGTCTCTTTATCACGAGCTCAAACGCTGCAAAGTCTTACCTTAAATATTTTCGCCTACTTGCTGATTTTTATTCTAGTTGTGATGATCCTCGACTTATTTCATTATAACCCAACCGCCTTGCTGGCTGGCGCAGGTGTTGTAGGACTTGCCATTGGATTTGGCGCTCAGGGATTGGTGAGTGATATTGTGACAGGCTTCTTCATACTGCTGGAAAAACAATTTGATGTCGGCGAGTATATAACGGTTGCTGGTTTCGATGGGATCGTTGAACAAATTGGACTGAGAACAACACAGCTTAGAAGCTTTGATGGCACTCTTCATTTCATTCCGAACCGAAGTATACTGAATGTAAGCAATCATTCACGAGGGACGATGCAGGCACTCGTTGATATCGAATTATCCCCAGATGAAAATGTGGATCAGATGATCACCACTTTGCAAGCAGCCTGTGATGAAGTTCGTGAGAGCCTGCCGCAAATCATCGAAGGTCCTCAAGTCGTTGGAGTGGAATCATTTGGCTCTTCATCCCTCGTCCTTCGTATCATTGCAAAAACTGAAACGATGGAGCAGTGGCGTGTCGAACGAATTCTGCGCAAAAAAATGAAAGAAGCACTCGATCTAGCCAAAGAGCAAAAAGAACCAGGATCATAATATCCTGGTTCTTTTTTGTTAGTTTTATTGAACACGCTGTTCTACTTCTTGACAAATTTCATCAGCCGTCATACCTGACGCTGTAATGACAGATGCCTTTGTCGTTGTGTCTGAAATGCCAAGAACATTTGAATCTAGTCCTGTGACCACATAGCAGTCACACTGATCCATTTGCTGTTCATTTTGAATACGTACGACATCATACCCTTTTTGCTTCAAAAGCTCTTCTACATCGGATAAAGATGGTTCTACACCAATTCTTGTCATAATCAAGAACACCTCCTGTTCATAAGGTGTACAGGAGACCATTTGATTATTCATTCACCTGCTTGCTTTTTAAAATAAGCCGTCATGACGTTCACAGCTGTTTCAATCGCATTTTCGTCAGGCGTGAGTTTTGCATGGTGCAGACCATATTCTGAATCTACCCCTAGCCAAAACATGAACCCAGGGTATTTTTTCAGCATGTAGCCGAAATCTTCTCCTGTCATCGCTTCTCTGCATTCAATGACGTTCGCAAGACCTTCTTCGGCTACATATGACATAAATTCTTCTGTCAAATCCTTTGAATTGTCCACTTCGTAATAAGATGAAGGGTATCGAACTGTCACCTTGCATTCATAGCCAATTTCAATTCCCTTTGCAAGTGCTTCAATTCGTTTTCTCACCTTTTCCATAGACTCTGGCGAGAGCGTGCGAATGGTACCATCAAGCTTTGCATGCTGCGCAATGATATTTTGAGCAGTGCCACCTGTAATCGTGCCAACTGTAATGACGGCACTATCAAGAGGGTCCACATTTCGTGAAATCACCGATTGCAGCTGCCCTACTAGTGCACTTGCAGCCACCACCATATCATTTGCTAAATGAGGGTATGCGGCATGCCCGCCTTTTCCTTCAAGATCGATCACAAGCTCACTCGTATTAGCAAATAATAGGCCCGGCTTTGTTGCAATCGTGCCGACTGGATATTCAGGTGCAATATGCAGCGCTGTAATAAAGTCTGGCGTCCACTTTTTTAGAACATCACTTGCAAGCATTGGTTCAGCTCCGCCTGGCCCTTCTTCTGCCGGTTGGAAAATAAATAGCAGATCTTCTTTGATTGGCTGATGCACGAAATGATCAATGATACCAAGAGCAATGGTCATATGAAGATCATGTCCACATGCATGCATGTAGCCTTCATGTACCGATTGAAATGGGTAGCCCGTTTCTTCAGGGATAGATAATCCGTCCATATCTGCACGATACGCAAAGACACGCGCAGGATTTGTCCCTTTTACTTTCACAAAAAGTCCAGTCCGCCATGTTTCCATCTCAATTCGATCTGTTGGGTACGATTCGAGATGCTTGATGAGGTAAGCTTGTGTTTTAAATTCCTTAAAACCAAGCTCAGGAATTTGGTGCAAATCTCTTCGAATGGATATTAATTGCTCACGATTTAACAAGTGAACTCGCTTCCTTTCCTCTATACGAATAAGACGTGGATATATCATCCACGTCTATGTCTTCAGCTGCGAATTGTGTCAATTAAAGCTGACGCAGTTCTTGTTTGATTTCAGTTTTACCTTTTGTTTTTTCATCAATGTCTTTGATTTTCTTTGCAGGTGTACCTGCTACAACCGTGTAAGGCTCGACATCGTTCACAACGATCGCTCCAGCTGCTACAACTGCACCTTTTCCAATTGTCACACCTTCTAAAACAACAGCGTTTGCACCGATGACAACATCATCTTCTACTACAACTGGCTTAGCAGAAGGCGGCTCAATAACACCTGCAAGAACAGATCCCGCACCGATATGACAGTTCTTACCTACTGTCGCACGGCCGCCAAGAACAACGTTCATATCAATCATCGTACCTTCACCGATGACTGAACCAATATTAATAGAAGCACCCATCATGATGACTGCATTATCGCCAATTTCCACTTGATCACGAATGATTGCACCTGGCTCAATACGTGCTTTGATGTTTTTCAAATCCAACATAGGAATCGCAGAGTTACGACGGTCATTTTCCACGACAACATCTTCAATTTTGTCTTTGTTTGATGCTAGAGCTTCTTGAATTTCGCTCCACTCACCGAAGACAACACCAGTGTTACCTGTGATAAATGTTTTTGCATGTTCACCAAATTCAATACCTTCTAAGTCCCCTTTAATGTAGACTTTCACAGGTGTTGATTTTGTACTATTTTGAATAAATGAAATAATTTCATTAGCGTCCATTTGTTTCATGTATGTATGTCCTCCTCTTAATTTATACTTCATTACTGTACCAAAGGAGAGTTTTAATGACAAGTGAAAGAATCGTCTGCGCCTTGGCAAATAAAACAAGCGGGCCTCTTTATCCCGCTTCTTGCTGGTGAAGATGAACAAATTGTCTACCAAAAGAAATCAATTCCTCTTCCTCGTTTCCTTCTGGATTCAGCTCAATTTTGATGGATGGTAGGACGATATCACCGCCCAGTTCTTTCACTTTTTCTTCAATTAAATCCACAGCTCCGCAAAAATGTTCATAAGATGTATCTCCAGAACCGAATACAGCAAATGCTTTACCCGTCAAATCCAGCTCTTCCATTTCCTCATATAGATCAATAAAATCATCTGGAAGATCACCATCTCCCCAAGTATATGCACCTAACAGAATGTGCGAGTAATCATGAAGAAGTTCAGCATCAATATCCATCGCTTCATGCCGATCCACGCTAGCCCCAGCTTCCTTTAATCCTTTTTCGATTAAATCAGCCATTGCTTCTGTATTTCCTGACATTGTGGCATACACCAATAAAACTTTTTTCGTCACTTTTTCTTCCTCCTTATTAATGAATCAGTGCAGGTTCCTCATAAGGCCTGACAAACTTACTTTCATATAAACCCGCACAGAAAAAATTCTCCTTTTGATTGGCGACACGAAAACCGTGCCCTTTGATCGTATCAAACCACTTGAGCTCTTTTTGCTCTATATCAAGCTGATATACCTTAGAAAATCCATGCTCGTCCTGTGAGGTGGTCACGTACACAATGCCGTTATCCTCTGACACATCCAAAAATGATTCCTCTCGCGCAAAAGCTTGTGATTGAATATCATGCAGCATATTTGTATGTAAGTCTAAAATTTGAACAGATCCTCTTTTCCCTTTTTTAGAGCCCAACGCACAGACAAGGAGGTGTTCCCCGCAAAGCAGCATAGAAGCAGTCATTCGGTGCTCTTCTCTGTTTAGGAGAAAAACCTGTTCACTTTGGAAGTCATACACCCATATTCCTCCATGCACCTCATGAATCTGTGTTCCAATATAAAGATAATCACCGGCTACACATAATGAGCGAATCACAGGGGGCTGATTTACATGAGCAAATGGCTTCATAATTTCCCAGGAAATTCCGAAATCGGTTGACACATAAATACTATGCTTTCCATGTGCGCATACAAACCCATCTTTGCGTCCTGTAATAGACCAAACAACTGCATTTGTCGGAAAAGATGATAACGCCCATGTGTGGCCCTCATCTCCTGATCGTATGACAGTTCCATTTTCACCAACACCGAACAAATACGAACCAATATAACTGATAGCATGGATTTTATGCTTGAGCTTAAAAAGCTGCTGCCATCCGCCCTCCACACTGTAATGAAAAATACCTTCTCGTTTGACAGCAACAAAGTAGCCGCCACTTTTAGACGCAGCAACAGCTGTCGCACCTTTATGAAACATGATTTTCAACTCTTTTCTCAGACAATGATGCCCACGTTAAAAAGCTCGTTGCAAACTCCTCACAGCACGCTACATCTTCATCTGTATCTGGCGCAAGTTCCATTTTCAATGTTTCAGGAAATACGGATGCACCTGTCGATTTCAGCATGTCATGAAAGGTATGAACAGCCTCGCAAAACTTCGGATAACTGTAATCGCCTGATCCAAATACCGCCGCTTTGATGTGACTAAGTTCAAGTGCTGAGACCTCGTCATAAAAATCTTCAGCTTCATAAGGTAAATCACCGTCACCCCATGTATAAGAGCCGATCATGACATAATCGTATGAAGAAAGATCTTCTGCACTTGTGTCGTCAAATTCCATCATCTCTGTCTCTATCCCTTTTCCTTCAAGCGTTTGTTTTAAGATCGCTGCCATATCTTCCGTATTGCCAGACATACTCGCAAATGCAATTAGTGCTTTCATCTATTGGTCACCTCATCTAAATGATAATCATTTTCAATTATTATATGTACACTTTAAATGATAATGATTTTCATTGTCAAATGTTTTATGAAAAGGTGCTGTTCAAAATACACATGACGTACATCAAAAAACCGCTCATTCCAATTGGAAGGCGGCTTTAATTGATCATCACTCTATCTCTTTGTGATGTACTCTTTTTTTATTTCTGAATAAAATATGGACCGCAATCGGTTTCGTGCGTCATCACAAATGTCCAATTTTCTTCCCAATCCATGACATACAGATCGCTATAGTCCATGTGTCCGTCTGTATATGGCAATTCCTTCACTGACAGGTCAGCGGCGTTTTCAAACAGATACGCTTCTTGAGTAAATTGATAAAAAAGAGTACATGTATGCTTTGATTGCTGATGAAAGGCGTTTATCGCTGCCTCTTTTTCAAGGCATTCAACTTTTCCCCAGCTACATAAGTGCCATAGGAAGCCATCCATTCCAATCTCTTTTTGTTCTTCTAAAGAAAGATGACTTGCAAAACGTCCACGCCATCTCTCGCGTAAATAAGTTCCCCACTTCGGTATATCCGTCTTCTTTTTTTGTTGATTTGTCATCATTTCTTCCAGCTTTCTTCTTTTTCAGTATGAAACATGTAAATCTATTAAAAACCCAATATCCTAAAAAAGCACCTCCTCTTCCAGAAGTACTTACACTGCCTCACTTTCAAGCATTTCTTTCACCACACCAACAAATGCTTGAACTTGTTTTAACTGAAAAGAGGCTTCATATCCTAACAGCCACGTGTCACGTCCGATTTGCTCTCCATTTGCGTCTACGAGCGGGGTTTTGTGTACGCTTTTCTCATGATCATATAGGGTGACCGAAGGCAAAATGGCGTAGCCGATACCGTGATAGGCCATTTGTTTACATGTCTCAATCTGGTCCACAAGAATCGTCTGTTTTGGCGACACTTTAAACTTTTGATGCCACCAGTGCTGAATTTCTTGATAATAGGTGCTATCACTTTTAAATTGAATCAACGGGCGTTCTGTCTCAATTAACTCATCCACGTCCTTGATAACAGAATCGACTAAATATAAATGATCGGTCATTAAGTATTCCTTTGTGCCCTTCCAATCAGGATTCCCGCGAATGATGCCGATGTGGACATGGTCTTCATACAGACTTTTAAGCATCTCACTGCTCCAGCCTGTCACAAGAGATACTTTGGCATTTGGGTATTTCTCGACATACCGCTTCAACACCTTTGGCAGCCAGTGCTGACCAATAATGGACGCAACTGCAAGCTTGAGTGTACCGTGAATGTCTCCTTCAAGCTCGTCAATTCTCTCTCGCACTCGATCCTGCTCAGTCGTGACCTCTTTGGCGAATTGAATAATCTGTTCGCCAGCTGAAGTGACTGTCAAGCCTTTTTGTGAACGAAAAAAGATTTTGGTTCCCCACTCTTTTTCAATCGTTTGCAGTCTTTGAGATAAGGCAGGCTGAGAGACAAAGAGCCGCTCTGAAGCCTTTCTCATATTCAATTCCTCACTAAGTACAACAAGCATATGTAACTCTTGAAGCTGCATGAACGCCCTCCTTCTCTTGATAAGTTTTTCTTATTTTATATAGTCATTATATAAATAATAGCTTATGAAGGCAAAAAAAATAAGCTGGGCTGCAGCTCATTTTTTTGCGGAATGAATGACCTCATTTAAGCGCTTTAATACAACACGCCGAGTGAAAATTCCTTCGAATACTTGCTCTTCATTTTCCACACAAACAAATCCATTATTCGTCACAGCGTGAACGCCTTTTAAAACAGGATCCGTCGTTTTCAGTCTTGGAATATCTGATAGCATGACCTCTTCTACCTTCAATTGGTCGAGCTTTTCAAATTCAATTCGTTCTAAGCCAAAGATTTTATCCATGATCATATTTGTTCCAATTAACCCATGAAGGTGATAAGAAGCATCCAGAACAGGTATGGCTGTATATCCTGTTTTTGTCAGGACCAATAGGGCGTGCTCAAGATTATTTCCAATTTGAACGTGTGCCACTTTATCTGCATCAATCATATGCTCAGCTACTGTTGACTCAAGTAATTGAGCCGGTTCTATCTCTATCATGTTTCTTCGACCCCTTTTCTCTCAATCATCAATCAAACATTCCCCTTTAACATTAAGCATAAACTAAAACGAATTTTGTCGAAAGATTTTTTTCTGCATAAAAAAGATACTCAGCGTAGAGTATCTAATAGAATGTTCAATCGATATTAATTCTCAAACCTTACTCTGTCATACAATGTGATCAATTTCTTATACGTATTGTCGTCGACATTTTTTGTTCCACATTCTATATCATTGATCTCACTGCTTAGTAATTCGACAGCATATTCCTGATTCAGTAATACGTTTAATAATAGCTTTTTCTCTTCTTCATTAAAACGATTTTCGATGACGCTCATTCAACATCAGGCCCCCTGTTTCATATATGCTTTTATATTGATTAGCAGGCGTTTGAATGTCTGCTTCCTCTCTATACAGCTAGAATAAGGAACTAGAATCGAATCGTCAACCGCACGTTTCGACAACGTTTGGAGAAAAATGACGGAATTTATTTTGTGTATCGATTGGCGTAGCAAAATGCTGCGTATGAGTCGGGTTTTATTTTTGCTTCAATTCCCATGGCTGTGATCATTCCGGTCATTTCCTTGATCAGCTCTTTTGTACTTCCTTTTTTGCCAATATCTAGATGGACTTCAAAACGAAGGTCTGCCCCTTCCTCAGCAAACGGAAGAAGCAAATCCATCAGTTCTGTTAAAGGTCCCTCAAGGATGTCTGCACATACCTTTTGGCTAAACGCTGTCTCTAATGAAATTTTTTCTCTAAGACTTTGTACAGGCCGATTCAACACTTGCTGCGTGAGACAGCCCCAAGCTCCTTTGCCGATCCGGTGAAGATGAATAGCAGTCATAAATGTTGTGACATTCTGATTGACCTGAGAGTCCGTACCAATTGATAGTACATAAACAGATCTCGGGTCTTTTTGAATAAAGTCTTTCATTCTCATGACAACATCAGAAAACGCTAAATGCTCTTCAGAAAGATTAAAGAAAAAAGAATCACTCACAGAAAGGAACTCCTTTTTAATGGTCTCTTATCCGAATATTGCACTGAATGATCATCTTCCTTTTGCTTATCACCTATGAAGTGTATGCTTCCGCAATCAACGAAGGAATTCTTAGAAAAAACATTTCATACGATTCAGCTTAGGATTGTAGAAGCTCAAAAATCTCAATCGAAATCATATCAATGTTGTCAAATGGGAAAGTGTTTGGCTTATCCCCTTGTTGAAAAACAGTCAATTCAAACGTTTGATTCTTTTCGAAATACTTAACACTACAGATTTTCTCACCGTTCACTTCGAAATAACGCTGTGCCGGCTCGTTTGCAGCTTCTGCTGTCTCTTGAAGACTTTGCAGCCTTGTAATGATACCCATTAATTGTGACATTCTAAAAAAAGACTCCTTTCAAAAAAACAACTCAAGATGAACCCGTATTGATTATACACAAGTCCTACAAAGCATCATACCATAAAGTGTTCTCAGATGATATTTTTCCTCTTGAATTCAAAAAAAGAAAAAGAATCTGTTTTTTTATTTTGAGTCTTTTTTCTTATCTCATGCATCTTGTTTTTTATAAACCGGCCGATCTCATCAGGCGTTTCGCAATTTCGTCAAAATCTTCTTTTGAAATACCTGGAGCAAACTCTTCCGGCAAATCTCTATAATCTGGCACGGGTGCACCTTTTGGCGTGCCCTCAATAACTGTCAGCGGCTTTCCATCAATCGGATGGTTTCCTTTCCAAATTTGATTGATATCCTTATAATCCGTGTCACTAAATGTATACAGCTTTGTATGAACATTTTGATCTTCAAACTTTCTTGCAGAATCAAAGTATTTATTGTCGAGATTTGGAATCGGCAGCATCTTCCCAACATCTACTCCTGTCGCTACCTCAAGGGCTTTTGCATACGCCACAACATGTACGCCGCCTCTGACAAGTAAATAACCGATCATTTCTCTTGCCGTAGGGTGATCCGTCATTTCATATACGCGCATTTTATGCGTACGAGCTCCGCACTCTAGGAAGAAGTTATGAAGAAGATCCAGAATCAGATTACCACTTGAGAACACATTCTCACCTGTCCACGGCTTTGCCATGGAGTCAAACGGATAGCCTGTTTGTGCCGTTTGGATAAAATGCTGCGTATTTCGTTTATCAACAGCCGCTTTCATCGGGGTCGTATCTGGATCGCCCCCATGGGTGGTTCCCGTAATCATGAGATTGACTGCAGTTGTCACAAGCTCTACATGACCGAATTCTTCAGCTGTAATACTTGATACAAGATCATAAAATGGTTTGAGCTTTCGTTTCCCTCTAAAGTTAAACGATTGAAACATGTAGTTATTTAATGTGGACATTTCACCAAATTTTCCGCCGAGTAATTCTTGCACAGCCGCTGCACCATTTGCATCTGGGTGATCAGGCATTGGTAAATCAATCAGCAGCCGCTTGTCACGTTTGATCATGACTTTTCCCTCCTACTGTCTAACTATCATCATTTAAGGTGTATGGATGAATTGGGATGTCCTATGCATGAAGGGAATGATTGGCGCACAAAAAAAACTTGGCGGGGGTAGCGCCAAGTTTTTTGGATCTTGATCTGATAGAGGGGTTGGGGAACAGAGAGTAGCTTCTCTCTATAACTAAATGATAATGATTATCAGTTTCATTGTCAACCATTTTTTCTATCTTTTTTCTAATAAAAAAACAGCCATGACGGCTGCTTTTAAATTAATCCTTCCTGCTCATAGAGATACGCATACGGAAGATCTACAAACAAATACACGTCTCCCTCTAACGGATAAGAAAACGTACGTATTCGTTCTCCAGTTTCTAAATCACTGTAGATATCGCTGAAAAATCCTTTTCCGCTAATTCTCATTTGAAGAATATTCGCTAGAAAATAAGGGCGCCAGCTCCAGTTTTTCTCTATATACTCTGGCTGAAACAGCCATTCTTTCTCTTTCTTAAACACATTCCCAGTGATTTGAAACCCTTCTTCATTACACATATAAATGCGAAAGCTGCAATCGGTTAGTTCATGTGCCAGTTTTTGTATAAGTTCATCATTTGTGCTGCATGATTTTTTTAACGTACTGACGGCTTGATGTATTCGCTTATAAAAGGTTTCAGAATGTTCATAGACAGCTTGGAGTTTCTTTTTCTCATGGGCAATGAATTGCTGAAATTCTTCTTTAAGCTGTTCTTTTCGTTTGTTCCGGTCAATTAATTCTGCCGCAGGCTCGTGAAGGTAGAAGCCTTGAAAATATCTTCCGCCATTTCTCCATGCATATTGCAGCTGAAAATTCGCTTCAATATCTTCATAGATTAAAGCCGCTCCTATTTTTCTTGCAAGAAGTGAAATGCTGTATAACACATATTCATAGGAAGGAGATGGAGACGAAGCTCTTAAAGCCTGTAGATCTATTTTTAATAGATCAGGTGAAAGCAGAGCAATCCGGTCAAGATTGCTGCTTTCTTTTCCTATATTAGATACGGCGATTTTGATCCCATATGTACGATAATACGTTAACGTATGGTAAAGCTGTTCAATGTCGCCGCTAAACGTATGTTCAGTAATTTCAATGACAAACCGGCTAAGCTGAATACCCTTTGCTTCATATTCTTTTAAAAGTTCTAAAAAACTTTCGCCATGATCAAGCATGAGGACATTCGCATCATGATTAATAAAGATGAGCAAATCTTCATCAGCGGTTGTGAAGAGATCAAGCGCTTGACTTAATACTTTGTGATCTACTTCCAATTTATATTCGTCAGGAATAGATGAATCCGTAAAGAAGGAGCCTAGACTAACTGTTCCCGACTCAAGCTTCATTCTTCCAAGAATCTCATAGCCTATCACTTTTTGTTCCTCCGCACTGAAGATCGCTTGATAGTGCGGGAAAACATCTTCAATATTCGTTAAAATATCCAATGGATCGACCATTTTCATCACCTGCTTCTCTCTTTGTGTGATTATACCATATCAAAAGCAGGTCTTACACGGTCATTCAAAATGGTGATTGGTTGAGCCATTGCCCCCCATCCATCGTGATACAATCTCCATTCATATAAGATGCATGCTCAGATAATAAGAAACTCGCAAGTTCTGCAATTTCTTCTGGTGTGCCAAGTCTACCGAGCGGAACACTATCTAATGTTCTTTGGGCAGCCTCTTCAGATTCCCACAGTTTATCAGCACCACCTGTTCTTTCAATGGGCCCCGGCGCAATGGCATTTACGCGAATGCGATATTGCTTTCCCCATTCGACTGCAAGCGTTCGGGTAAGTGATAGTACGCCTGCTTTTGCGGCTGCTGAATGCGCTACACCAACACCAGCCCCCCATGCATATGTGGCGACCATGTTGATCATACTTCCGCTTTTCTTTTGACGAATCCAATAGTTGCCCACTGCATGGCTGCAAAAAAAGGTGCCATTTAGCACAATATCAATGACCGCTTTCCAGCCGTTAGGAGAAAGTTTTTCTGCTGGAACTAAAAAGTTGCCTGCTGCGTTATTAATAAGTGCATCCACATCACCAAATGTATCTACTGCAAACTTCACCATTTGATCAGCATCTTCTGGATGTCGCACGTCCATTTGAAAATAAGCGATCGAACCACCTTGCTGTTTGATTTCATTTGCCGTTGTTTCAAGGGTCTCTTCTGTTCTTCCAGTAATCAAAACATTCCAGCCCCCGAGTGCCAAATGAGTCGCCATCGCCTTTCCCATTCCGCTTGATCCCCCTGTGACAATCACTGTTTGCTTCGTCATTTGTTCTCCCCCTTTGTGTGTTTTGAATGACTATTCATTCATTATCCATCTATCATATCATGATTTCCCCTCCATACACCATATGGGAGATTCATCAAAAATCATGCTATACTTAAATTTATTTTTAAAGGAGTCTTATATGAAGCAACTTTCCCGTAGGCAGTTTTTAAAAGGAGCAGCTGGTGCGAGTATTCTCGGACTTTTGGCGACCACATCCGGTTATGGCTATGCCCGGTACATTGAGCCGCGCATGATCGACACCGTATCACTCACCATTCATGATGCTCAGCTACCGGCTTCTTTTGACCAGTTTAAAATTGCGCAATTTAGTGACGTTCATTTAAGTGATACATTCCCTGCAAAAGATTTAGAGACTGTTGTCCAAAAGATCAACGCTGCATCTCCCGATCTCATTGTGTTTACAGGTGATCTTGTTGATTTTGAATCATCGATTGAAGAACATGAAAAAGCCAAAGCCTCTTTGTCTAAGCTTGATGCTCCGTTTGGAAAGTTTGCCATATGCGGAAATCATGACTACGGACCATTTGGCATTGATCTATATGAGGAAACGATGAAAGCTTGCGGTTTTACATTATGTAAAAATGAAGTATTTCACTTAGAAAAAGAAGGCGGACGCATACAGATTGCTACACTGGATGATCTCATGATGAGTATGCCTGATTACCATTTCATTAAACGAGAAGTCTCTTCTGATCTCTTTACGTTATTGCTTGTGCATGAGCCTGATGCCGCACTAGAGCTTGAAACAATACCTATTAACTTGCAGCTTTCTGGGCATACGCATGGTGGTCAAATACAGCTTCCTTTCTATGGACCGATTCTCACAGCACCTTTTGGGCGTACATATGTCGAAGGCTTATACGGTAGCTATCAGCACCGTATTTATGTCAACCGCGGGCTTGGGACAACTAGACTGCCGCTTCGGTTTTTAGCCAAACCTGAAATCACTTTTTTCACCTTAACATCTCACGTGTAAAGAGAAGCCAAATCACCTTTTCCTGCATATGTATAAACAAAGATCATTCTCATGACAAATGTTAGGAGAAACCTTACTGGGCCTGATCCCGTCCATATAGTATATGTGAGGCGGGGATCATGGCTTCTTTTATTTGAGTAAAAGGAGTGTGCTTTCGTGCTGCGATACACGGTAAAAAGTGGAGAAACACTTGCTTCTATAGCACTTGATTTTCGAACAACAACAGATGCTTTAAAGGCTGCAAATCCGTCACTTCAAGCCCGCGAACCAGAACAAAATGAAGTCATCATCATCCCTGGGTTACCGGATCCTAACACGATCCCTTACCGCATATCTGTGTCAATTTCAGCGAAACGTCTCGTGCTGTTTTCTGGATCACAGCTCTTGCGCTCATACCCGATTGCAACCGGCAGAATATTAAACATGACACCGACAGGTTCTTATTATATTGTCAACAGACAGCCAAACCCAGGAGGTCCCTTTGGCGCCTATTGGCTGAGCCTTTCAAAAGTTCATTATGGCATCCATGGAACGAATAACCCGTCTTCAATTGGTAAAGCTGTGTCTAGAGGGTGCATTCGCATGTACAATCAGAATGTTATCGAACTTGCTTCAATTGTTCCAAATGGAACACCTGTGACCATTAGCCAGTAGGAGAAATCAATTGTACGAATGGTTAAAATTTTATATGATAGAAAGTGGGATCTTCAGGTTAAGGAGCGTATTTATGGATATTTTTAAAAACAGAAATTTTGTTCGTCTCTTTTTTGCAGCACTTGCCTCGCAAATGGGGACAACAGTAGGCAATATGGCGTTTGCCTTTTATTTGCTCGATCATTTTAGTCATCAGCCCGCTTACGCCACTTTAGCAGAGCTAATGTATTCACTGCCTACGATCTTTGTCTTTTTTATGGTCGGTGTGGTCGCAGACCGTTTTGATCGTAAAAAAGTCGCAGAGAATTGTGATTGGATACGAGCTGGGCTGACGATCGTTTTATTTATCGTCATTTATTTTAATTCACTGCCGCTTATTTTCTTGATCTTGTTTATACGAAGTGCCATTACGAAGTTCTTCTATCCAGCTGAAGCCTCTCTCGTTCAGGCCATATTAAATAAAGATCAATATGCAAAAGCTGCTGGTTTAAATCAGATGCTGTTTAGTTTGTTTATGGTATTTGGTGTTGGAATAGGTGCCATTATGTATAAAACGATTGGACTTCACGGTGCCATTACCATTGATTTGGTCAGTTTTATTATTTCCGGTATTCTCATTCGATCATGCAATATTCCAATTGAAGCACGACAGCCAAATGGACAAGCAGGCTGGAAAGGCATGACCGTTAAAACGTCTCTAAAAGATTTTAAAGAAGGCATTCTCTATATTTTAAAAAATAAATTATTGGCTTCTTTAATTTTCGGCTTTTTTGTTTTTGGTCTTGTAAATGGCGCATTTGCCGTTCTTCCGATGTTTACAATGAAATACGGTCTTTCACCGGACCATTTTGAACTGCATACATCCTTTTTTACGATCGCGATCGGTGCCGGACTTCTAGTTGGAAGCTTACTTGGCTCTATTCTTGCGAAAAAGGTAAAGATGCAATATCTCATGTCGATTCCAATTCTAGTTGCAGGTATTTTAATTTTTGTCCTTGGTTCTACCCATACATTATGGTTATTTTATGTCACATCATTTGTCATTGGTACATGTATTGGTCCAGTCAACATTGTCATTGGAGGCTGGCTCCCAAGAATTGTTCACCCTCGTCTGATGGGACGCGTATCAGGGTGGGTTGATCCGCTCACCATGTTTGCACAATCAATGACGCTAGGTTTAATTGCCGTGTTATTTCCAAAGCTCATCACCAATGTTTCTTACATTTATTACGGAATGGGTATTATTATTTTACTCGTTTTCCTTTTTTACTTCATTACACTGCCAAAGTTCAGCAGAGAAGCTGCCGATTTAGATGTGCAACGTGAATTAAAAGGACAGGGAGTACAATAGATGAAGCAAAAAGGGCTAAAATAATGTTTATTTTAGCCCTTTTTCTTCTTTTCAGCGTGATAGAAAACCTTTGCAGTCTAGGAAGGGCGAGTAATGGAGCGGAGCGAATTTCACATTCGTGAGCACCAGCACGCAGGACTGACAAAGATTGCGAGGGTTTGTCTACACGCTGAAAGGACTTTCTTCTATAGAAAGTCCTTTTTTCATGGGTGTAACATAAACGACGATTATTTTTTCTGCTCATGGAAATGATTCGAAGCAAAATGAACGATTCTATCGACTGTATAAATGCTAATAAATAAGATGAGAAAAAGAAGAAAAGGATGAATCGGCCGATCATCTATCACGTACACAATGCCTCCAACGACAAAAGCGACCAATAAAGGAGTTAAAATATCTTTCAATCTAAACCGTCCTTTCTGTCCTCATTGACTTTGATCTTCATATTTTATAATATATTTTCCTTTTTATAAAATAAAAGGAATGTGCATAAAATTGCAACAATTTTAATAAAAAACCTTTACATTATTGGAAGTTTTATAGTAGGATAGTCAGGTTGGAGGTGAGGGGTATGCTAAAAAGCTATTATTTTATTCATACAAAAAATGATCAAGGACAATATGTTGTACATACAGAAGACTGCGCATTTTTAGGTGATGCAGCAAGTCGTACGTTGATTGGTCTGCACATGAACAGTGAAAGCGCCATGGATGAAGCCAAAAAAATGACGTGTGAAACTGATTTTAACGGCTGTTTTTACTGTGCTTATTCTAGCCATACGAAATAGTCCATGTTTTTAAGCCATATGTTCGACTTTGATTGTCTTGCATATGGTAGATTTTATCCGGCAATCCCGTTCTCATATAAGTCATTAACTACCCATTTATTTTAAAATAGGTAGTTATCTATGTTTAATAGTTCACTTTATATACATTTCACATATTTAATTTACCTATCATCTATCAATGAACCCAATTTCTTCTTTTCCCCTCTTATTTTAGGCTGGTATAATGCCATGAATAATATCATGTATACAAAACACGCTGTCCCTATCCACTGGAAAAG
>NZ_CP150633.1:2647375-2785995 GCF_038023285.1 Bacillus sp. PPSBB_11 | reverse complement strand
GATGAATCGTCACATACTCTTCAAGAACGAATGTGCTACGATGAAAATCATCTGTTAAATGAACGGAATATGTGATGTTGTAAATAAGAGTGATGAAAATCTAATGGTTTTTACAATAAGTCTATTTGCAATTTACTAATAAAAACGTATAATTTATACTAAGCACAGGAAGACGAAAGACAAAGGAGAGAAAAAATGGACGATTATGCTCATACTAAAGACATAGAACCTACAGCAGAAAACATCGCAAAAGCCATTTATACTGTTAACCGCCATGCTAAAACCGCACCAAATCCCAAGTTTCTTTATCTTTTGAAAAAACGTGCGCTGCAAAAACTATTGCAAGAAGGTAAAGGAAGAAAAGTGGGCCTACATTTCTCTAACAATCCCAAATATAGTCAACAACAGTCCGACGTGCTGATTGAAATTGGAGATTATTATTTTCATCTGCCACCAACTAAAGAAGACTTCGAATTTTTGCCACACTTAGGAAATTTAAATCAATCATATCGCAATCCAAAAGCGAATATGTCATTAAATCGAGCGAAACAAATACTTCAAACGTATGTCGGTTTAAAAGAAAAACCTGCCGCCACAAAACAAAAATCACATTATACAAAACCCGTCTTCAAACGGCTCGGGGAAAGTTATTTTTAAACAGAAAAACCACTCAAAGCGAGTGGTTTTTCAGATTATGGACAAAGGGCTAAAATGTTGTTTATTTTAGCTCTTTGTCTTCTTTTCAGCGTGATAGAAAACCTTTGCAGCTCTAGGAAGGACGAGTACTGGCGCGGAGCGAATTTGACATTCGTGAGCACCAGCACGCAGGACTGACAAAGAATGCGAGGGTTTGTCTACACGCTGAAAAACCACTCAAAGCGAGTGGTTTTTTCTTTAGATAATAAAATGATCTACTTTTTCAATCAACTGATGAATTTCTGGTTTACTAATTTGATCATCTGCACCGATGGTTTCCCCTTTATGACGCAGATCGTCCGTAATTAATGAAGAGAAAATGAGAATTGGAATGGACTGTGTTAAAGGATTGTCCTTCAGCAGCTTTGTTAATCGATGTCCATCCATTTTTGGCATTTCTATATCCGTAATAATCATATCAATTTCTTCTGTCACACTAATGCCTTTACTGACAAGATCCATGACATGGTCATATGCTTGTTTCCCATCTTCAAAGGTCACAATGTTTTTATAGCCTGCCTCGGTTAATTCATTTGTTAATAAGCGCATAAGAAGCGGAGAATCTTCAACAACATACAGCTTCTTCCCTGTTCTTCGCTCGTCTTTCTCACCGTCAAACATATGATATGTGTCTACGCCAGATGCGGATTCAATATCATAGATGATTTTTTCGTAATCTGGAAGGAAAATCATTTTCTCGTCAAGCTTGATGATCCCTGTTAAATGACGGTCCATTCCTTGATTGAGTGCAGTTGGTTTTTCAATCTCTTCCCAGCTGACGCGGTGAATTTGTGATACCGTTCCTGTATGGAACACAAATTTCCGTTGGTTGAATTCAGTCACAATGTATTTCTCTTGTTCTGACTGATCTGACTCGACATTAAAAAAGGAAAATAGATTGATGACTGGTAAAATCTCGCCTCGTAAACTAATCATCCCTTCTACATCTTGGTGAGAGTGTGGTACAACTGTCACCTCAACTGGCTGAATAATTTCTCTTACTTTCATGACGTTAATGCCGAATTGATTTGAACCAATTTCAAACTTCACAATTTCCAATTCATTAGTACCAGAGTCAAGTAAAATTTCTTGTTTGTTTAAAGCCACGGAAATCCCTCTATTCTTCAATATAAGATTGTACTTTTTATATCGGCAGCATGGGTAAAAAGTTGACGATTCTTTACGCTTTCTCTCGCACGAATTGATGAATCACAAGTCCTATGGCTGCAAGGATGAGCAAAGACCCTAATGCAAGACGGCTTGCGAGATTCCCATGTGCTGCAAATAGAAGTGTGACGGAGCCATAAATGATGGGACCAACAATTGAAGACACCTTTCCTGAAAACGCAAAGAGACCAAAAAATTGTCCTCGTTTTTCTTTAGGCGTCAGCTCAATAATGAGGATTCGTGATGATCCCCAGCTTGCGCCAAGTGAAATTCCAAATAAACTGCCTGCTACCCAGAAGACCCATTCAGTTGTCGCTGTCACAGCTAGAATGAGCGCCACAATTAAAATGACATACACGACTGTAATCGAGCGCTTTGCCCCGATGGCCTTTGTGACATATCCGAATAGAAACGAGCCAATGATACTTGAAATCGTGGACACAAGATACAGCAAAATAAATTGACCTGCCGTAAAACCAATGATAATTTTTGCATAAACAGCCATCATCGCAATCGCTGTCTGCAACGCATCATTCATAAAAAAGAAAGCGATCATAAAAATAAAGGCCGGTTTGTACTGCTTCATCTCTTTAAATGTACGAATAATCTCTTTATACCCGCTGAAAAAAGACGACTTTTTCTCTTGCTGCGGCAGAGGATGAGGGTCTTTTATAATAAAGAGAAAGGGAAGAAAAAAGAGAAAGAATAAAAGGGCTGTCGGAATAAACGCTTCATGAAACTGGTCATTTCCTACAAGTAAATAAACAGAAAGGCCGACAAGTGTACCTAAATAGCCGACAGCAATACCGAATCCAGAAATGAGGGGGATTTCATCCTTTGTCCCAAGATCAGGCAAAATGGTGTCGTAAAAAACAAGACTAGAGTGATAGAAAAATTTGGCGATGACGAACAAGGTAACCACCACCAATAAGGAGACAGGAAGACCAAACCATTCGCTTGAGAAATCAATCCCAGCAAAGATCCCCATCATAAAGGTACAGGCAATACAAATCAGGGTAAACACCGTGATATACCGCTTCTTTTTCCCTGTACGATCAATCAGCACACCATATAAAGGCGTAAAAATGACGAGGAAAAAGCTTGCAAGTGCGTTCGCATAAGAAATAAATGTACTAGCGATTTGATCCATCCTCGCACTGTCGCCTATCGTCTCCTGCAAGTAAAATGGGAAGAAAATGGTGATCATATTCGATGAAAATATCGTATTTGCAAAATCATACAATGCCCAGGCCAAAACAGGTGCGGTGAAAAAGAGCCCGAAGCTTGCCCCTTTTTTCTGAACGGTCATTTTCCCTCTTTTCAATAGATTGACTCCCTTCTCTGCTTTATTTTCACTATCATTCTACTTTATGTGACGTTCCCCTCTTCCATACAAGCAATCTATACAAAAAGCACCCCTTACTATATAGCAGAGGTGCTTCTTTTCATTATTTCTTTACGACAATGGTACTTGCAATCAAATCGTGAAGTGCTTGTTTTTTTTCTGTGAAAAACGCAATGATGTAGCCAATGAATAAGATTGGAGACAAAAAGCCTTTTGCAAAAAAGCGGCCTGTCGCGCGCCCGAATGTTATTTTTTCACCCGTTACTTTTGTCACTTTGATTCCAAGAGCCATCTTGCCAAGAGTTCCTTGCAGCTTTGATGATTCCATGATCGCATAATACAGCCAAGTCACCGCGATACCGATTAAGGTCGTTACGCCATAGAAAAAGAGAAGGCCCATAATGACTGCCCATTCTTCATCCGTGATCACCGTTGAAGAATAGTAATAGCTATCATCATACATTAAAAATGCCGCCTCAGGGCTTGAGACAAAAAAGAGTGTTGCGAGAATAAATACAATGATTGAAAATGGTACACTAATAATGACACCGTCTAAAAGATGAGCAAGAAAACGATAACCTACACCAGCTAGTTCAGGATGTTTTTCTTCTTGAATAGGTGCTTCTGACATGTTTGTTTCCATCCTATTTCTCCTTTATTATGTATGTTTTCTATAAATTTCTTATAATCATTCGTTATTATATCTTATGAATATCGCAAGATCAATGGAGCTTTACATTTTTACATGAATTTTAGATCATTTTTAAATGATGATTTATGTGAATAAATACTGAAAATTCACGAAAATTATGGCACATCTAGTTCTTCCAACGCCTGATTTTTTAACATTTTGTGATATTTTCCTCTCATTTCGATTCTTCTGTTGACAATCACGTTTCACATGGTACAATAGTCAAGGATTTTTTAAAGAAAGGTGTTCATGATGGGAACTGTCGTACTATTAAAGAACAACGAAATGACTGTGATTGAAGATATTTGCGAAGCTGATTTTTTAGATATGAAACATGGTTTATCTAATGAAGATGCTGCTTATATCTCTTGGTATGAAGATTACGATACTGCTTATGGATATTGATTTCATTTCATAGATGAAGCGTAAAAAAAGGCGATACAACCTTCAAAGAGGTGGTATCGCCTTTTTACGTTTGTGTGCTTCTTTCACTTTCAGGTTCTACATGAATAAAGATTTGTGCATGCGGAAACGCCTGCTGAATGTTCTCTTCAATTCGATCACATAATTGGTGAACATCTTCAATGGTTGTTTTTCCATGAACAATCAAATGAAAATCAATATATTCTTCAGCACCGGATCGTCTTGTTCGAAAGTCATGATATTCAATGAATTCTTGACTGAATGTTTGAATGATGTCCTCTATCGCTTGTTCTTCTTCCGGGGTTAACCGGGCGTCGACAAGCGGCGGGAAGGCTTCCTTCATGAGTTTAAACGCTTCACGCATAATATAGAGCGCTAGCACCATTCCAATAATCGGATCGAGGAAATACCAGTCCGTTAATGCAACAAGCAATAAACTAATGGCGACTCCTAGTGACGTAAACACATCTGTTAAAAGATGCAGTGCATTCGATTTCATGGCAACAGAATGTACTCGCTCTGCCTCTTTGTTCACAACTCTCGACACAACAAAATTGATGAGTGCCCCCATCAGCATGACCACAATACCAAGTACCGGCAGTTTAACAGGCTCTGGATGCATTAATTTATGAACACATTCATAAATGATCCAAATCCCAGCAACAAAAATCAACAAAGTTTCAATCGTTCCAGAAATATTCTCAACTTTCCCATGTCCATAAGGATGTTTTGAATCTGCCGGCTTTCTTGAAATACGAACAGAGATAAATGCAATAAAAGAGGCCATTAAATCGAGAAAAGAGTGAATGGCTTCTGATAAAACCGCAACAGATCCAGTTAACACCCCTACAATGATTTTAAGGACCACAACAAACGTATTACTCATGACGGATAAAAAGGCTATTTTCGATGTCTTTGCTGATTGATCCATCTATTATCGTCCTCCTTCTGGAGATCGTATGCCTGTGAAAGCAATTCCCATGACTTGATTCTCTCGTTCTTTCAGTTTATACCGTTTTGCCTTATTCTAATCATCTTAAGCAGAGCTGTATTTTCCGAGCAGGTTACGCTATAATAAATGTTGCTCTTTCTTCATCTATCACTCATGCTGTGATGGATAGGAGAATAGACTACATATAACGATATCCGAAGCCTTTCCGCAGGTGACATTTATGCAGTGAATGGTAAAATAGGATAAAAACATAAATTTTTAAGGTGATGAGAAATGGAGCATTTGCTGAATCCAAGAGTAAAGGATATTGAAATTTCAGGCATTCGAACATTTTCAAATCTCGTATCTTCATATGAGGATGTCGTTTCATTGACCATAGGTCAGCCCGATTTTTATACGCCGCATCATGTCAAAACAGCTGCCAAAACAGCCATTGACGAGAATTTCACCTCGTATACTCATAATGCTGGATTTTTAGAGCTAAGACAAGCAATCCAGCAATACATCAAAAAGAAAGTCCATCTTGATTATGATGCAGAGACAGAAATCATTGTAACAACAGGTGCGAGTCAAGCAATTGATGCTGCGTTTCGAACCATTTTGACTGAAGGCGATGAGGTCATCCTGCCCGGCCCTGTGTACCCTGGCTATGAACCGATCATTCGGATGTGCGGTGCGGTGCCCGTGCATATCGACACAACAAATGCCGGTTTTAAATTAAATGCCAAGCTGATTGAAGATGCATTAACGGAAAAGACAAAGTGTGTTGTCCTTCCATACCCTTCAAATCCAACTGGGGTCACGCTATTAGAAGAAGAATTGAAAGAAATTGCACAGCTTCTTGAAGGAAAGGATATTTTTATACTATCTGATGAAATTTATAGTGAGCTGACATTTGATCGTCCACATCATTCCATTGCTTCTTTCTTAAAGGAACAGACGATTGTCATCAATGGACTGTCAAAATCTCATAGCATGACCGGATGGAGAATCGGCTTTTTATTTGCTTCCACTCCTATTGCTAAACATGTATTAAAAGTACATCAATATAACGTGTCTTGTGCCTCGGCTATCTCACAAAAGGCGGCACTTGAAGCAGTGACAAACGGTGTGGATGATGCACTAATCATGAGAGAGCAATATAAGAAAAGACTCGACTATGTATATGATCGACTCATTTCTATGGGGCTTCCGGTCATTAAGCCTTCCGGCGCTTTTTATATTTTCCCTTCCATTGAATCGTTTGGGATGAGTTCATTTGATTTTTGCATGGAGTTGTTAGAAAGTACAAAACTTGCGGTCGTACCTGGTTCTGCTTTCTCTTCACTTGGAGAAGGATATGTGCGCCTTTCCTATGCATATTCACTTGAAACGTTAAAAGAAGGACTTGACCGTCTCGAACAATTTGTACTTGAAAAGCGTTCCATACAATCAATAGACGGATGAAACAACGGCTCTCTTGCCGTTGTTTTTATTTTGCGGGAAACATGATGTGAAACACAGTCCCTTTCTCTGGATGGCTATCTACCCGGATGGTTCCGTTGTGATTTTCTAAAATATTAAATGTCACCATGAGCCCAAGCCCTGTTCCCTTTTCTTTTGTCGTTAAAAAAGGTTCGCCGATCCGCTTCATGACCGATTCAGGAATACCAATTCCTTCATCTCTAATCGTGACAAGTATCCCTTCTTTTTCGGCTTTGGCGGTAATGTCTACCTTCCCTCCGTCCGGCATGGATTCGACGGCATTTTTGATTAAATTGATAAACACCTGCTTCAGCTGGTTTTGATCCCCATTCATCAGGAGATCCTCCTCAATATCACTTGTGTTCATCAAAATTCCATTTAAGTTGGCCTGTGTTTCTAGCAGAGCGGTGACTTCGCTAATGATTTTTTTCAAATCAAGCGTCTGCATGGATGCCGTTTGCTGCGGCTTTGCAAGCATTAGTAGCTCACTTAAGATGATTTCAATCCGGCTCAGCTCAGAGAAGACAATTTCAAAATATTGATCACGGTCTTTTGTTTTTGGTTTAATGAGCTGTAAAAAGCCCTTAATCGCCGTCAGTGGATTCCTTATTTCATGTGCAATGCCTGCTGCCAATTGACCTGCGATTGATAATTTTTCAGAGCGCAGCATGAGTTCTTCTGTTTGTTTTCGTTCAGATATATCTCTTAAAATAATTTGAACGGCTGTTTCACCAAAAAATGTGGTAGGGATACAAACCATTTCTGTATAAATCAACCGGTGTTTAAACGTATGGCAGCTCATCGTCACAATCTCAGAATCTGATGCTCTTTCGATAATACGTGATATGCTCTTTTTGACTTTTTGCTGATCACATGAATGGATTTGATGAAAGATATCTTTTCCGATTAATTTATCGTAATGTTCGGCTTCAAATAATTTAATACCTGATTCATTCATAAATACCCATTTATGATCGTGGATGACGGCGATGGTATCAATGGAATTTTGGATAAGCAGCTGATACCGCTCTCTACTTTTTTGAAGAACGGTTTGAAATTTTTTACGGGAAGAGATGTCCACTAATAGTAAAAGTTCTGCCCGTTGATTTTGATAAATTGCCGGAGATGACTTCACTTCAATATGAATCATGCTCCCGTCTTTCCTTTTCCATATTTGTTCAATCATTCCGACTGGAAGGCCTTGCTGCAGTCTGTTGATTCGGCTTCTCACAATGTCATGGTACTCCTCGGCAATAAAATCAAACGCAGACTTGCCGATCATTTCATCTTTTGTACATACACCCATTAATTGCAGCATCGCATCGTTGGCATACACAATTTTCCCAAGTGCCGTAATACATAACGGATTTGGCAACATGGCAATCAGATTTTCAGCTTCACTGACATCTTGGAAAGCCGGTAGACTGCCTAACGACAGTTCTGACACTTCTGTTGGTTGAAATGCTGCTTTTTGAGGCTCTGTATTCATTACCCTCATTTTCAGGATCATTTCTCTACTTAAATCGTTGTCTAACCCATCACAAGCAACAAAATCAATGCTTGCTTCTACCCATACAGCTGTAAGATCACTTCTAAGCAGTCTAAAGTGGCAAATCTCTAGCATATGCTGATTATAGAAATAACTTTCGACGAGAAATTGATCTTCGGTATGAACAAAGTCTTTCAAAAAACACCCTAGTAAATCCTTTTGTTCATAGAGCAAAAGCTGCTTACAATTGGAAGAAATGTAGAGAAAGCGGCCATTAGAAGAAAGAACGGCATGTAAATCAATATTCGAGTACAGCTGATTCGAATCTTTCATTTTTTGTTCCATCGTCGTCCGACCCTCCTTTAATTTTTTTAGGGCTGTCCTTAGTTTGATGTATAAAAAGGATTCGCTAGAAAAACCGTATTTTCCTCCCAATCTCGTGTGAAACGTCCATATTTTCAGCAAAAAGGGAGCACTTTCTCTTGCTGTGCTCCCTGCTGTTTATTGCTTTTCATATTTCTTTTGTAATTCAACGTACTTATCAACAATTTTACTTGGAATGGTTTTAATGACAGGATCTTTATCTGATACATACGGTGTGACGACACTAAATGCCACTTTCGGATTGGAAGAAGGATAATATCCTCCAAAGGTTAAGTTGTACGTGGCATTCCCCCACCAGCTCCGGTTGGCACCATAGTAGAAGGTTTGGGCTGTACCCGTTTTCCCTGCGACATCATGCTGACCGAACCGGCCAGCGGCAGTCCCGCCTGTTGATGTGACCATTTTTAGTCCCATTTTGACGCGGTCGATATCTGCTTTCGAGTTGTTAATGGTGTTTAGCACCTTCGGCTCATATTTCTTCACAACTGGACCTACTTCTTCCTTATTCGTTGGGAAGTGAACACTTTTCACCACTCTTGGCTGAATACGGTTACCTCCATTTGCGATGGTCGACATGTATTGTGCGACTTGAAGTGGTGTATACGTGTCATACTGGCCAATCGCTTCATCAAGCAAGAGTCCGCCGACTGTCTGAGGATGCGTCTGCATTCCGCTTGATTCCTGCGGCAAGTCGATGCCTGTTTTCACGCCAAGACCGAATTGCGCATAGTAGTTTCTCATTTTTTGTAAGTGTTCAGGTCTTGCCCGTAACGGGCCATCTTTTTGATAGGTGATCCCTGCCATTCTCATCGCCACTTGGAACATGTAAACGTTGGAACTTTTTTGGAGTGCCTGAAGGTCGTTAACCCATCCAAGAACTTTGTAAGACTGTTTAGGCTTTCCTCCACTTCCCGCAAAATACAGCGGTGTATCCAAATAGGATTGATTGTGTGACATGCCATCTTGATAACCAGAGAGGACAGTAGCTCCTTTGACAACAGAGCCCATTTCATACTGTGTCGTAAATGTTCCGATCGCATAATCTGTGACGTCCCTGCCGTCCATTTTCTTCCCTGACATCGCGAGAACATCACCTGTGTTAGGGTCCATCATCACAACAAAGGCACGGTCCATCATATAGTTTCTTGCACTAGCGGATCTTAGCTCTGATTCAACGATTTTGTCGACTTCCTTTTGCAGCTCCATATCAAATGTGAGTGCAAGGTCAAGTCCTCTTCGTCCTTCTGTCCGCTTGATTTCATCAAGCAGTTTGCCGCCGACCTGTGTATATTGAACAGTTGCTTTTTCTGGATTGAGAAAATCCTCATATTGATATTCTAAATAACTTTTTCCTACTCGGTCATTTCGCGAGTAACCTCTTGCCATATAGTAATCTTCACGCTCTTTTATAATGCCTTGCTCTGGGGTGGTGACACCGCCAAGGACATTATAGAGGGTTTTTTCATATGGATATTTCCTTGTCCAGTCATTGATGACATTTACACCAGGCAGTTCATCAAGATGCTCTGATACAAGTGAGATCTCTTCGTATGTCAAACTTACGGATGATGTCTGTTTTGATTCTTTTGTTTCATCAAGCAGCGCAACTTTTTCGTCCCCTTTTTTCTCTTCGTTCGGGTCCATCGCTTTCACGATTTGAGGTTCAAAGGCATATCCGCCTGTAAACCTGCGATAGATCGCTGCAACTGCTTTTTCCTCTGCATCTTTTTCGATCGCCTTGACTTCTTTCTTAGGCACACGCTCTACTTGAAGTGGATAGACATCTTTTGATTTAAGATTCTTTTGCTCTGTTTTTGAAATGAGCTTATCCGCTTCTTCCGGGTGGCTTGCCAGCCAAAAATCTCGAATGTCACGCTCTCTCAAAAAATCTGTATCCATTTTTATATAAGTCGCAAGTTTTCTTGCTACTTTAATCTTATCCTCCGCTTTCACACCGCTTTCTGATGTATAAACAATGGCAGGTACACTTTCGTTATCAACAACGACTCTTCCTCTCGCGTCATACATTTTTCCTCTTGGAGACGGGTATGATGCTGTTTTGACCTCAGTTCGGTTGGCTTGCTTTTTATAATCCTCACCATTGACGATTTGCAGCACGCCGAGCTTGATCACAAGTCCAGCAAATAAACTAAATACAGCGAAGAAAAAGAGATTAATTCTCCAGGCGTTCCGGCGCTTCATTTTTTTCTGCTCGGCAGCACCTTGATGCTGTTTCTCTCCCACTTATGTAGCTCCTCTCATCCTTTCAATCTTTTACAATTACCACTCATTATTGTAACACTTTTGTAATAGTTGTTACAGCGAAACAAGTGAAAAAAAGCTGTCAATCCCTATTCTGCAAAAAAATATACTAACACTTTAAAATATTGGTATGTTTATGTCGTTTTCTTTAAATAGAAAGATTCTCCATTCATTGATATGAGGAGATTCTTTCTATGACTTTAACAAAAATGACAAATGGGCGTTGTCAATGGAGGATGCTGGTACGTTTATAACAAAAAGTCCATGTTATGATTTTCTGTGAGAAAACAAAACAAAGATTTTAGGAGGAGTTACAAAATGAAAAAGAAATCATTCATTTTTTCAGCGCTGACAGCTGCTGCATTGATCACGTTCACTGGAGGGCATTCAGCTGATGCGAAAGAGCTTAACCTGAAACAAGTCATAAACGTACAGCATCAAGCCATTGATCTTCATACATTAGCTGCAAAATTACATATCTCTTCAGATGTAAACAAGCTAAGCACTTCAAATCAAAAAGAGATCGAAGCTCTATTAAACAAGCTGATCAAAAGTGGTCAACCTGTTACTGGTACAAAAGTGGTGAAAGAAGTAAACAAAGCAAAAAATGAGCAAAAACAAGAATCAGTGAAAAAACCAGCTACTTCTAAACCAAGCACACCAGCAAAAGAAAACACAACGAACAACAGCTCAAAATCTGATCAAAAAGACACAACTGCAACAAAAGCAGACAGCAGCTTAAATGTATTTGAACAAGAAGTGGTTGAGCTGACAAATAAAGAGCGTGCAAAACAAGGCTTAAAAGCTCTTTCTGTTGATTCTAAATTAAGCAAATCTGCTCGCGCTAAATCACAAGATATGAAAGATAAAAACTATTTCTCTCATACAAGCCCAACTTACGGATCTCCATTTGATCAAATGAAGCAATTTGGTATCACGTACAAAACAGCAGGTGAAAACATTGCGCAAGGTCAAAGATCACCTCAAGAAGTAGTAACAGCTTGGATGAACAGTGAAGGTCACAGAGCGAACATTTTAAACAAAAACTATACACATATCGGTGTAGGTTATGTGAAATCTGGTAACTACTGGACGCAGCAATTCATCGGAAAATAAGATCAAAAAAACCTGTCTCTATTTGGGACAGGTTTTTAGTTTGTCTTCTTTTTTCAGCAATGTGAGGGCTTGTTTACACGCTACAAACTGTTCCACCTAGGCGGGGCAGTTTTTTTATTTCACCCATAATTTATAGATGCTTTGTGTTCCGCTGTTTTCTTCGCCCTGTTCACTGAGCTTTTCATATAATGACTTCGCTAGTGAAAGGCCTGGCATCTCTTCTCCCATCAGCTCTGCTTCTTCAAGTGCAATGCCCATATCCTTAATAAAATGCTTCACATAAAATCCTGGCTCGAAATCACCTTTCAGCATTCTTGGTGCAAGGTTTGACAAAGACCAGCTGCCAGCTGCTCCTGTTGTGATGCTTTTAAGTACCTGCTCTGGATCAAGTCCTGATTTTTCCGCATAAGCCATTGCCTCTGCCACACCTACCATCCCTGCTGCGATAGCGATTTGGTTACACATTTTTGTATGCTGACCACTTCCTGCAGGTCCTTGATATTGTATATTTTCTCCCATTTGCTGAAATAACGGCAGGCACGCTTCATAGGCTGCTTTTTCTCCGCCAATCATAATGGCCAGCGTGCCATTTTGGGCTCCAACGTCTCCGCCAGAGACCGGCGCATCTAATGCAAATAGTCCTTTTCCCTTCGCTTTCGCTTCAATTTCTTTTGCCAGCTGAGGTTTCGATGTGGTCATATCAATGAGGTGTGTACCAGGCGCAGCATGTGCCACGAGTCCATCTTCTCCTAAATAGACTTCTTCTACATCTGATGGATACCCGACCATTGTGATGACGGCATCTGCCTCCTTTGCGATCTCCTTTACGGTCGATTTCCAAAGAGCACCTTTTTGAACCAATGTGTCTGCCTTTGCTTTTGTTCTTGTATAAACGAGAACTTCGTAGCCAGCATTCATTAAATGCCCTGCCATACTACGTCCCATTACACCGATTCCAATAAAACCAACTGTTTTGATTTGTGCCATCAAGAATTCCTCCTTATAGAGACTTTGTCAATCCACCATCAATGATGAGGGTTTGACCTGTCATATATGTATTGGCTTCAGATAAAAGAAAAGCCGCATATGCTGCAAATTCCTCTGGCTGCCCGTAACGGCCCAGCGGAATCATACGTTCAGCTTGTGCTTTGATCTCTTCAACCGATTGTTGCTCCTCTTGTGCACGGTGTTTGTCTAACTGTTTCACGCGCTCTGTTTCAATTTTCCCAGGGGCTAAGGTATTGATCAAAATGCCATCTTTGGCAAGCTCCTGAGCAGCTGTTTTTGTCCAGCCGGTAATGGCCGGTCTAAATGTATTCGACAGCATCAAGCCTGGGATCGGTTCTTTGACCGACATAGATGCAATATTTAACACGCGTGCACCTTGTTTTTTTAAATACGGCAAGGCTTCTTTTAATAACCGAATATAGCTGAGTAAATGAAGCTGAAATGATTCCATCCAATCTTCATCTGTTAAGGTTTCAAGTGTTCCTGTTTGAGGACCGCCTGTATTGTTCACGAGTATATCAAGACGTTTTTCATCACCTGCTGCTGCGACGACAAGCGCTTTAATTTGCTCGGCGTCAGATACATCACATACTTGATACGTCAGCTTCCCTTTTACAAGCGGGGATAATTCTTTGACCGCTTCTTGCAGCGTTTGCTCATGTCTTCCCGAGAGCATCACATCTGCTCCCTCTTTTGCAAGATGAAAGGCAATGGCTTTACCGATACCTTGACTGCTTGCTGCGACCAATGCTTTTCTGCCAGATAGATTAACATGCATGTTGGCACCCTCCTCTGTTCATATTTTATCATACAAAAAGAACCTTGCTGACATGGCAAGGTTCTTTTCTGCAAGATTATAGTTTAAACCGATTGACTGCCTGACGCAGTGCCTGACTTGATTCGTTCAACATTTCTGTTGATGTTTTCGTTCTTTCTAAAGCTTGTACTTGTTCGTCTGTGGAAGCATGTACTTCCTCAGCTGAAGCGGCGGATTCTTGTGAAATGGCCGCAATACTTTGAATGGAATCATTCATTTTCTGCTGTTCTTCAGTCATTTCATTGATTTGTGTATGAATGCTGTCAATGGAGCCGACAAGTGCCTGCATTTCCATTGTGATACTGCTGAGTGCCTCTCCTGTTGAATTGATGGCATCACCTTGTTCTTCATTCATTTTGCTTGCTGCTGTCATCGCTTCAGCTGCCTTTTTCGATTCATCTTGAATGAGTTTTACGGTTTCACTAATATGTTTCGTTGATTCTGCAGATTGTTCAGCCAGCTTTCTGACTTCTTCTGCAACAACAGCAAATCCTCTTCCGCTTTCTCCTGCTCTCGCTGCTTCAATACTTGCATTCAGTGCGAGTAAATTCGTTTGATCTGAGATTTCAGAGATCGCTGTTACGACGTTTTCAATATTTTTCGTTTTATGCTCAAGGTCAAGCAGCATTTGCTCTACCTTCTTCGATTCTTCATTCGCTTGTGTTGATTTTTGGACGAGCAGACCAAGAGCATCAAGTCCTCTATAGCTTGCATCTTCCGATGATTTTGAGTTGGTTTGCATTTGCGTGGCAAGCTCACCCATATGACGAACTTTTTCATACAAATGCTCTGATTTTTCATTAATGGTTTCCGCTTCTGATGCTTGTTTCGTCGCTCCTACAGCGACCTCTTGAATAGCCGTTGCAATCTGTTCACTAGATAGCAAGGTCTCGTTTGAAATTTGTGTCACTTCATCCGTTGATTTCACAACCTGATCTGAAGACTCTTTCACTTTTTCAATTAAATCCCTGATGCCTTCAGTCATTTGATTAAAGCTTTTCGTGAGGAAACCTATCTCATCCTGAGACTTCGACTCAAGCGAGCTGGTTAAATCGCCTTCAGACACTTTACGAACATGCTCGATGAGGCGTTTAATTGGTGTTGTAATGCTTCTAGCCAATAAGTAGCTTAGAATCATGGCAAGTATAATGGCAATGACAGAAATAATGATACTTGTCTGATTCATTTGTTCAGTGATCCAAAGAAGTTTCTTTTTCTCGAAGCTCACACCGATCGTCCAGTTTGCCTTTTTAATTTTTGAGATGACGGTCAGCTGTTTGTCATCATCAATACCCGAGTTATCGATCGCTTTTTTCACAGAAGCGACTTTTGAAATATTTTTTCCTTGCTCTGTTGGATGTGCCAAAATGGTCCCTGTGCCGTCAACTAAGAAAGCCGTTCCCATGTAAGGAATCTTTTGTTCATTTATAAAGGACTGAATGGAAGCCAGTTTCAAGTCAAGTCCAGCGACACCGACTACTTTTCCTTTTCGTACGATCGCCTTCGTGGCTGAAACGACCATTTCACTTGTTGCTTTATCAATGTACGGATCTGTCCATAGGACTTCGTCAGGCTTTTCAGCCGCTTGAATATACCAGTCTCGTTTAGACGGATCATACCCTTCACCAAAATCGGACTCCGGGAAAGCAAACATTTTACCATCACTTGTTCCTATATAGGCAAGCGAGATGAGTTCATCCTGCTCCTGCAATCCTTTTAATTCATCGTTTTCAAATGCCAATGTCTGCTTTGTTTGTTTCTGTGCAAATTCTTCAGTAAGTGTACTTGTTGCCAATTGGTTAATCGTATCACCGTAATTCTCAAGCTTTAGTGCTATGATGTCTCTCATGCTTTCTGCCGTTGCTGATGTCGTTGTTTTCGCATCTCGTTCAATCAGTGGTCTTAATACTAAATTGGAACCCACTTGAACTGCGACAACGGTTAAAATTAAAATAACTGAGATGAAAACAGCTATTCTCACTTGAAGTTTCTTAAACATCTCATCACCCCTACATCCTACTTTCGCATCTTAATGTGTATATCGGCAAAATTGGTACCGCATTCAATAGTTGTAAGAAAATTTAAATAGAAAAAACAAGCCATAATGACTTGTTTTAAGTAAAATATTCAATTTTTGCAGACGGAAAGTACTGTTCGATATATGATTCTAATGTCTGCCTAAGTTCTTGTTCTTCATCTTTTTGATAGATATATTTTCCAATTCCATATCTACCCCACTTATATCTTCTCTTTTCTTCATCTAGTTCTAGTTTTGTTTTTGGATAGTTTTTTTGGATGACACGCTTCGCCGGTTTTGTAAAACGGTGCTGAATCATTTCAAAGGTGATATCTTGTCTCACTTCTTCAGGGAGAGCTGCATCGAGTTTTTCAAATAGGACTTTATATCCCTCTTGCCACCCTTCATGAATGTAAATAGGGGCAATAATAAAGCCCAGTGGATAGCCTGCTTTTGCTACCTTTACAGCCGCTTCAATCCGCTGATCGAGTGGTGATGTTCCAGGTTCGAAATATTTAATGACATAATCGGCATTGATACTAAAGCGGAATCTTGTTCGCCCATTGTGTTTTGCATCTAACAAATGGTCTACATGATGAAATTTCGTAACAAAGCGTAGTTTGCCAAGATCGGTTTGACCAAAGTATTCAATCGCTCGTTTGAGTGTGTGAGTCAAATGGTCAATTCCTACGATATCGGATGTACATGAAGCTTCAAACCGCGTGATATCAGGTGCACGCTCGTTCATGTACTGTTCAGCCTGATCTAAGATCTCTTCTACATTGACATATGTGCGAATGTACGGCTTACTCCCCATCGTCGTTTGCAGGTAGCAATAATGGCAATGCCCCATGCATCCTGTTGCAAACGGAATGGCATACTCTGCAGATGGTTTAGATGTATCAAATTTCAAGGTTTTTCTCACGCCGATAACGAGCGTCGATTTTGCATTACGGTACTTTTGTAAATCATTTTTCCCCGGAATATTTCTCACTTGGTTGTGTGAGGTTGTTTCTCTAATTTCAATTCCCATACCTTCAAATTTTTCTTTCAGCTCTTGTCCTAATGGGTACTCTAGCGCCCGAGGTTCAATATACACAAGCTGGGGAACGAACGGTTTGATCATATTTAGCACATCCTTACCTTATAGGTTCATACCGTTACTTTAACCTCTCAGGATGGCTTCTATCCTTTCTAAAATCTCCCTTATTCAAACAGATCTTGATAAAGGGCTTCTGCTTCTTCGTATGTTGGAAATACGGCATCATCAGGGGCTAATGGGTGATATGTTTCAAGTAGAAATAGCGCAAGCTCTTGTTCATTGTAAGGGTGTGAAACGATTTCCGCTTCTTTAATTTGTGCAACATTGGCTGCATGTGGATTTCGATAAATGACATATACTTGATCACCTGGCTTATAGTTAGAGAAAGACAAACTGGTCACCTCCATTTTTTATGTTAGGATGCCCTTCTCTGCAAGCGATATGACTGATTATGATAAAATTCGACAAAAAAACCAGACAGTTTGACCTGTCTGGTTTACATCACCTAGTTATGTTGAAACGTTTTTTTCACGAAATCAACCACTTCTTCAGTTGTACTCAGTGATAAGATATGCTCTTTAAATGATGCAGCTTCTTCCTTAGAAAGCTTGCTTAACTGCGTTCTTGCTGGAAGAATCGATGTTGCGCTCATTGAAAATTCATCTAATCCTAGTCCAAGTAGGAGCGGGATTGCGATTTCATCTCCTGCCATCTCACCGCACATGCCAACCCATTTACCTTCTTTATGCGCTGCTTCAATCACAAGCGTTATGAGGCGTAAAATAGCTGGATTGTATGGCTGGTAAAGATAAGACACTCGTTCGTTCATTCGATCAGCAGCCATTGTGTATTGAATCAAATCATTTGTTCCAATACTGAAGAAATCTACTTCTTTTGCAAATTGATCTGCGATAACAGCTGTTGATGGAATTTCTACCATCATTCCGATTTCAATGGAATCAGATACTTCTGTACCAGCAGCAACCAATGCTTCTTTTTCTTCAAGTAAAATAGCTTTTGCTTCTCTAAATTCTGATAACGTCGCGATCATAGGGAACATGATTTTCAAGTTTCCATATGTACTTGCACGAAGTAACGCGCGTAGCTGTGTTCTGAAAATCTCCTGCTCTTCAAGGCAAAGGCGGATCGCTCTATAGCCAAGGAACGGGTTCATTTCTTTTGGAAGCTGCAAGTAAGGAAGTTCTTTATCGCCACCAATATCTAGTGTGCGGACAACCACTGCTTTGCCTTCCATCTTCTCTAAAACGGTTTTATACGCATCGAACTGCTCTTCTTCTGTTGGGAGCTGATCTCTGCCCATGTATAAAAATTCTGTACGGTACAATCCAACTGCTTCGCCGCCATTTTCAAGTACACCTTTCACATCTTCAGGTGTTCCAATATTCGCAGCTAACTCTACGTGAACGCCGTCTTTTGTGACGGTTGGCTGGTCAACAAGTTTCGCCCATTCCGCTTTTTGAGCTAAGTAGTCTTCATGCTTTTTTTGATACGCTTTCACTTCATCTTCAGAAGGCTGAATGATGATGTCTCCACTAATACCATCAACAATGATCAGATCATTGTTTTTCACCGTTTTTGTTGCTTCTTTTGTCCCAACAACTGCTGGAATTTCCATTGATCTTGCCATAATCGCTGAGTGAGAAGTACGACCACCGATATCTGTCGCAAAACCTTTGACGAATTGTCTGTTCAGCTGAGCTGTATCAGAAGGTGTTAAATCTTCAGCAATGATAATGACTTCTTCAGAAATCATACTTGGGTTTGGAATGTCAACGCCTAGCAAATGACCAGTGACACGTTTTGTAACGTCGCGAATATCCGCTGCACGTTCTTTCATGTATTCATTGTCCATTGCTTCAAACATTGTAACAAACATTGTTGCTGTTTCTTTTAAAGCAAATTCAGCATTTACTTTATCCGATGTGATTTTATCCTTCACTGGGTTGAGCAGCTCTGGATCACTTAACACAAGAAGGTGTGCAGAAAAAATATCCGCTTTATCTTGGCCAAGTTCTTTTAGCGCATGCTCTTTAATTGCTTCAAGTTCTTGCTTTGAAACATGAATTGCTTCTTCAAAGCGTTTCACTTCTGTCTCTGGATCATTGATGTCTTTTTGGTGAACTGTTAAATCTGGTTCTTCTAGACGATATGCTTTTGCAATCGCAACGCCTGCTGAAGCACCGATTCCTTTCAGTTGTTGCATTACTCGCCTAGGCCTTCACTTTTCATTGTGTCTTTTAGCGCAGCAAGTGCATCATTTTCATCAGAACCAGAAGCAGAGATTGTGATTGTAGCACCTTTCGCAATTCCTAGAGACATTACACCCATAATAGATTTCAGGTTCACTGTTTTACCATTATATTCTAAGTTGATATCAGCATCATATTTACTAGCAGTTTGTACAAGAACTGTTGCAGGACGTGCGTGAATTCCAGAATCTGCAGTTACTTTGAATGTTTGTTGAGCCATTTTTATCAATCTCCTTTTTATACATTTCATACATCCACAATATTATATCATACTGCCGAGCTTGTCATCTAACAAGAACGGCAGTTATGAAAATTATTTTGAAATTTTCATGATGTTTTCTTGGCCAGCTTTGATTTCACCGGATTCTTGAAGGTCAATAAATTGTCCTTCACTTAAGTTTGTAAATACAATTGGTGTCATTAAAGATGGTACTTCTGACTTAATTTTATCAATATCAACCTCTAAAAGTTTTTGACCGATTTCTACTTGATCTCCCTCTTGTACAAATGCTTCAAATCCTTCTCCTTTGAGGCTGACTGTATCAATCCCGAAGTGAATCAAGATTTCAAGTCCACCATCAGACTGGAGGCCGATGGCGTGTTTTGTTGGGAACACATTTAAGATTTTTCCTCTTACTGGTGAAACCACTGTTCCCTCTTTTGGCAAGATAGCAAAACCGTCACCCATCATTTTCCCTGAGAATACTTGATCTGGCACATCTGTAATTGGATGCAGCTCCCCTGTAATTGGTGAAGCAAACGTTTCTTCCCCTTGTTCGTTTTGAAGCGGTTTTGCAATGACTTCTTCAACCTGCTGGCTAACTTCTTCTTTTGCAGAAGGGTCTTTCGCTGGTCGAGGTGTGCGCCCTGCAATAATGTCCTGCATTTGTGTTTTTAAATTATCAGAGCGTGGTCCAAAGATGGCCTGGATGTTATTCCCTACTTCAAGGACACCTGAAGCGCCAAGCTTTTTCAAGCGGTCTTTATCCACTTTTTTCTGATCATTTACAGTGACACGTAAACGCGTAATACAAGCATCTAGGTGTTTAATGTTTTCTTGGTCACCCATTGCTTCAAGAATTTCATAAGGTAAGTCATCGCCTTTTCCAGATTGAGCGTTGCTTGCACCGTCAGCTGCTTCATCTTCGCGTCCTGGCGTTTTCAGATTAAACTTGCGAATCGCAAATCTGAATCCGAAGTAGTAAATGACAGCTAGTACGAGACCGACTGGAATGACAAGCCACCAAGCGGTTCTATTCGGCAGGATACCAAAAAGGAAGAAGTCGATTAACCCTCCTGAGAAGGTCATCCCGATTTTCACGTTTAGAATATCCATTATCATAAAGGATAATCCAGCAAATACACAGTGAATCGCAAATAATATCGGTGCAACAAACAAGAATGAGAATTCAAGCGGTTCAGTGATCCCTGTTAGGAAAGAAGTAAGGGCCGCTGATCCCATAATTCCTGCTACAAGCTTTTTATTCTTAGGTTTGGCTTCATGGTAAATCGCAAGTGCTGCTGCTGGAAGTCCAAACATCATGAACGGATATTTCCCTGTCATGAATGTACCGGCTGTCAGCTGAACACCATCTTTGATTTGCGCCATGAAAATACGCTGGTCACCACGGATAATATCTCCTGATAAGCTCTTATAGCTAAAAAATTCATACCAGAATGGTGCGTAGAATATGTGGTGCAGACCAAACGGAATTAATGAGCGTTCAATGACACCGAATACAAAGGCAGCTAGCGGCTCATTCGCTGCAAGCAGTCCTGTTGAAAATGAGTTCAATGCACCTTGGATTGGCGGCCAAATGACGAGCATCAAAAGCCCTAAAATAAGTGCTGAAATCGACGTAACGATTGGAACAAAACGCTTACCAGCAAAGAAGCCAAGATATTGCGGGAGCTCAATTTTGTAAAATTTATTAAACATATAAGCGGCTAATACCCCGACAATAATCCCGCCAAACACGCCGGTAGACAAGGTCGGTATGCCGAGCATATTCACATACGCTGGATGACTTTCCTTAAAGAACTTAGCCAATTTGATTGAATCGGATGGAATGGAACCGTTGGCCATTAATACGGCACTCATCGTTACGTTCATGACAAGGTAACCGATGATCGCGGCAATCCCTGCCACACCGTCTCCATTGGCAAGACCGATGGCAACCCCTACAGCAAATAGGAGTGGAAGATTCGAGAAGACAATATTCCCCGCATTCTCCATAACACTAGCAACAAGCTGAATTGTATCATTGCTTAAAAATTGAGCGACATCAATCAGCTGCGGATTTTGCATCGCATTTCCGAGTGCTAGTAAAATACCAGCAGCAGGAAGGATCGCAACTGGAAGCATAAGTGCTCGTCCAATTTTTTGCAACACACCAAAAAGTGATTTAAACACTGGTTGAACCTCCTTTTGTTTTCGCTTACAACATACATTTCAATCACATATTGACGTACATTTCATAATTAACCGTTTACATTTCACTTTCAGAACACAAAAAAGGCATGGTGATATAAGGTTGCGCAAATAACAGGATCTTATCCTGTATTTACCTTAAGTCACTCATGCCTGATCGAATCAGTTACACGTTTCAAGGAAACTATGAAATTTTATTCGTCAATCTGTACAGGTGAAGTGTCAAATAGACAGCTTCGGCATCTTGTACAGGCTTTTTCAATGCATGTTGCAAAATTTTGATCATTTTCCAAGCAGTATTGTAGCATAAAGGATATTCATTTTTCAATAGATGAAGCAACTTTTCTGGCTCCTCTAATGATTCTTCCCGTTTAATACGCTCAATCGAAAACGTAATATGGCGCAGTAAGCGTAAATAATGAATACTTTCTCTATCTACTTTCATATGAAATGCATCTTCTATGACTTGGACCATTTGTGTCATGAGCTGCGAATGACGGTTGACCTCGGATAAAGGCCGGTTCGTTAAAGCAGAGTGAATGTGGAGCGCAATAAACCCAATTTCTCCTTCGGGCAGCTTCGTTTCAACATCTGGCCGCGCATTTATCAGTTCCACGACTTCCTTTGCGACCTCGTATTCTTTCGGGTATAAGGATTTCGTTTCAAGCATAAAAGGATTGGTGATATCATAGCCTTGCTTAACTCGCTTAAAGCTAAAGGCAATATGATCTGTCAGTGCAATATGAATATGCTCATTTAAGCGATGCCCCATTTTTTCTCGTATATGATAAATGACGTCATTGGCAAGCTCAATCATGTCCTCATTAATGTGGTGCAGCAATTGTTTGTATTCTGTTTGCTCTTTTGTGTTCTTTAACACAAACATTTTCTCAAATGCCGCTTGATCGAGAACGTCACCCGATTTTTTCCCAAAGCCGATCCCTTTATCAATCAGGACCACTTCGCCTAAAGAAGGGTGTTTTGCGATGATGACATTATTATTTAACGCTTTATCAACGGTGAAGGATTCCATGAACATCCCCACCTCCTTCTTATTCAATCCTTCTTATCGTACAAAACAGATGAAACGTGCGTCAACGATTGTTTTTTAAAATAGTCGTTGTGCGCTCAACGAGTCGATATGACAGCACCCTTTTTTCTGGTGCCTCTCCTTGTAACGCTCGATTGAACAAATCAAATGCTTCCTGCCCCATTTGTTTGAGAGGAATGTCTATACTAGAAATCCCCAATGCTTCACTCAATTGATCGTTTTGAAAGCCAAGTATGGCTGGTGATTCTCCAACGTTTATGTGGTGACGCTGTGCTTCTAGTAAAAAACCTGCTGATACATCATCGTTTGTAATCAGTAAGGCTGTCGGACGATTTTTCATCTCTTTCCATTCTGTAAATAATTGCTTGCCATCAAAAATGGTCAGTTTTCCTTCAATGATCCATTCATCATCAATGTCCTGCCCAAGCGACCGCATCATTTCTTGATAAGTCTGAATGCGAACTTGGCTATTCTCCCCTTCTGTTCTAGCAAGAACGATTGCGATTCGCTCATGACCGCATGCCGCTAAGTGTTCAAGCCCTTCCTTAAAAGCCTGATCATGCGCAATCGATACCGATGAACATGTATCATGCGGAGTAGGATGACAAAAAATAATAGGACCAGATTCCTGCCACTTTAAAATGTCTCGATCACTTAACGCATTTGAGCAAAAGATTAAACCATCCACACGCTGCTCTTTTAAGCTCATTAATGCTTCTTTTTCCTTTAATGGGTCATATCCTGTTTGAAACAAGGCAAAATGCATTCCACGCTCCTGTGCTTTCTCTGCAATCCCTGTGACAATTCCGCTGAAATAGGAGTGATCAATTGTCGGAAGCACAATTCCAAGCATATTGGAATAGCCCTTTGCTAAATGCACTGCCTGAATATTACGTGTATATTTGAGCTCTTTCATCGCACTAAGTACGCGCTCTCGCTTTTCTTCTTTGACATAAGGATGATCATTCATCACTCGTGATACAGTGGTAACAGATACACCCGCTCTTTTCGCAATATCCCTTATGTTAGGCATTTTTTCTCCTACTTTCTCTTGATATGGTAAGCGTTTCATACTTTAAGATGTATGTGAGCTGAACAAATCACTGGGTGGAAAGGGGAATTCAAGATGGGTATTATCATATGGATCATATTATGTTTGACTATTTTGTTTTCTGCTCGATTCGCACTACATCCTTTAGGAAAAGAACATAAAATCAAGCCGTTTCAATCAATTGATGATTTCTTTGTTGATAAGGATCGCAAAGAGTGACAAAAAAATCACGATGACGCTCCCAATACTTGGACGTTCATCGTGATTTTTTTCATTACTTGATGATCGTCAACTCTTTTGGATAATTGGTTAACGTGACTGGGCCATCTTTTGTAATGAGAACATCGTCTTCAATTCTAACCCCGCCGACTCCAGGTACATAAATACCCGGCTCGATCGTATAGACCATCCCTTCTTTTAGAAGGTCATCATTTGCTTGACTCATAGAAGGGAACTCATGAACAGAAACCCCGAGTCCATGCCCTAGACGATGCGGAAAGTATTCGCCATACCCTGCTTCTGCGATCAGCCCTCTTGCTTTTAAGTCAAGGTCACCAATTCTCACACCCGGCTTGCTCATATCAAGTGCTGCCAATTCGGCTTTCAAGACGGTGTTGTAAATATCCTTTTGTTGTTCAGACGCTTCTTGATAGATGAAGGTTCTTGTAATATCTGAACAATAGCCATCCACAATCACGCCAAGGTCAAATAAAACAAAATCACCTTTTTTCAAGGCTGCCTGTCCCGGATTTCCATGAGGTTCTCCTGATTTTTCTCCAAATAGTACCATGGTTGAAAAGGACATGCCCTGAATGCCTTTTTTCTTCAGTTCATATTCGATGACAGCAAGAACTTCGGTTTCCGTCACCCCTTCTTTTAGGGCATGAACCCCAATTTTAACGCCTTCGTCTGCCAATTGAGCAGCTTTTTTCAATGTTTCAATTTCAGCTTCGTCTTTAATTAGTCTTAGCTGATTGAGCACATCTTCTGCCCGGACGAATGTTTCTGCCCCAGTGACAGCTTGAAGCTGCTCTGCTCTTTGCAAAGGAATGGATTCTTTTTCAATCGCTAGGCGAGTCGCTTTTACTCCTCGTTTTTCTAGTGCCTTTTGTATGAAATCAAAGGGGTTTTCATGGTCTTCATATCCAATGAGATCTCCAGCCCATCCCGCATTTTTTGCTTGCTCAACTTCCATCTTAGGCAAAATGAAAAATGGATCTGCTTCCTGAAAAACAAACAGCCCCATCACTCTTTCATGCGGCTCTGTGAAGTATCCAGATAGATAGAATACATTCTCCTTTGTATGTATAAATGCACCTTGAATGTCTTTTTTCTTAAGCCAAGAAGACAAGTTTTTCATTCGATTCATCGTGATCCTCCTCACACGTTTGACTACTGATCTATTGTATCAGTTTTCACTATATTTCGCACAAAAGCGCACTGACCTAAAGCCAGTGCGCTTTTGTGATTTGCTTAAGAAGCACGAAGCAAACGAAGTCCGTTTAAAATAACCAAAATCGTACTGCCTTCATGCCCAATGACACCAAAAGGTAAATCAAGAACTTGTAAGAAATTCGCACAGATTAACAAACAAATAACAGTTAATGAAAAGATGATGTTTTGTTTAATGATTCGGTTCATCTTTCTTGAAAGACGGATCATCTTTGTCAGATTGTTTAAGTTATTTTTCATTAAAATGAGGTCTGCTGTTTCTAAAGCAACATCTGTACCTCCGCCCATTGCGACGCCAACATCTGCTGTGGCGAGTGCAGGTGCATCATTGATTCCATCTCCGACCATAATGATCGAATCACCTTGTTTTTTCAGTTGATTGACTTCATGTACCTTTTCATCTGGAAGACATTCAGCGACAACGGTTTGGATGCCTGCTTCCTCTGCAATCGCTTCAGCTGTTTTTTGCTGATCCCCTGTGAGCATGACGGTTTGGATGCCTAAATCATTCAGCTCCTGAATCATTTTTTTGGCTTCAGGTCTGATTTGATCTTTCAAACCGAGACAGCCGACAACTTCTTGATTTTTTTGAACATAGACAACTGTATATCCTTTGGATGAAAGAACATCACCATTCTCTTCAATGTCACGATCCATTGAAGCTTTTCCGGCAAAATCTTTCTTCCCAATCCGCCATGTGTCCTCATTTAATTGTGCTTCCACACCAAAACCTGATGTTTCTTCAATGGTTACGTGGTCTGCCCGCTCTGTATGATGCTCTTTTGCCATGTCAGAAATGGCTTTAGCTAATGGATGGTTTGACTGACTTTCAATTTGATAGAGCGCTTGATAAAAGGTCGATTCATCTTGCCCTTTTGCCAAAACCACTTTTTCAACAGCTGGTTTTCCACTTGTAATCGTACCCGTTTTATCAAATGCAATCATCGTACTTGTGCCCAGTTTTTCTAAAAAGACACTTCCTTTTACAAGCATACCGTTTCTTGCACCGTTTGAGATGAGTGAAAGAGCTGCTGGCATAATTGAGGCAACAAGTGCACAAGGCGAGGCAACCACCATAAACACCATCGCGCGGTAAAACGTTTCACTCATGCTCCAGCCAAGTACAAAATGAGGCAGGAACATTAAAATCGCTACAGTGATGAGCACACCTTTTACATATGCACCTTCAAATTTTTCAATAAACGCTTGGCTTGGCGATACACTTTCTTGTGCAGATTCCACCAGCTTAATGATTTTATGAAAAAGTGTTTCTTCATTATGTTTTGTTACTTCTACTGTTAACGAACCATTTAAATTCACTGTTCCTGCAAACACATCTTCCCCTTGCCCTTTTTCCTGAGGCACCGATTCACCCGTTAAGGCAGATTCGTCTACACTTGTTCTTCCGCTCATGATCACACCATCTGCTGCAATTCGTTCGCCCGCTTTGATTAAAATACGGTCGCCTGGCGTAAGTGAAGAAGCAGCGATTTGGATGGTGGTGCCATCTTCTTCAATTAAAGTGGCTTCATCTGGAGCGATACTCATTAAGGCCGTTAAGTCTTTTTTACTTTTATTTGACGTATACGTTTCTAGCGCACCGCTCAAAGAAAAAATAAAAATTAAAATGGCGCCCTCTGCCCAGTAGCCAATGATCGCTGAGCCTATCGCAGCAAATATCATTAAAAGTTCTACATTTAATGTCTTGGATGAAATGGTTTCTTCAATTCCTTCCTTTGCCTTTGCAAAACCACCAATAACAAAAGCAAGAATGAAAAGTGGAATACTCCACATCGTTTCGTCCTTTAGAAACCATCCAATCAAGATGAGAATCCCCGAAATGCCTGCTGCGATTAATTCTCCGTGCTGTGCCCATTTATGAAAGAGCGAGTTTGATCCCTTTTGATCTGTCGTTTGATAAAGTGCTGTATTCTCATTCATGATTACTTTCTCCTCTCTAATTGATAATGATTTTCACATTATCAATCGTTGCCCGTTCCGTTTATCATCTATATTTTCTGCTATTTCAAGCTTTTTATAGGTCTGTAACTCATTATAACAGGTTCTGACCAATTTTCAATTAATAATTATTATAATTTCTTCTTGATAATAATTATCATTATTAGCATCCGACATTTCTTCCTCTTTCTGAGCACATTTTATTCATCTGAAAGGTAATTGAACACAAAAAAGAACCAATGGATCGACCATTGGTTCTTTACAGAAAGCTTGTGTTCTACGAATTTGTCCACTCTTTGATTTGTTTTTTCGTCAGCGGACCTACATGGTTTTTGACCACTTCACCCTTTTCATTGATGAAAAAGGTCGTCGGGATCGTCATGATTTGGTATTTTTTCATCATTTCGCCGTGCTCATCGAGAACGATCGGAAATGTGAACTTTCTGTCTTTCACAAATTGGGAAACTGCATGCTTGCTTTGCTCAGCACCAAGTAAATTCACAGTCAGTATGTCTACATCACTTTGATTTTCTTTTACGATCTGTTCAAAAGCTGGTAGCTCCATTTTGCAGGACGGACACCACGTTGTCCAAAAATGCAGAATGGTCCGCTTCCCTTTCACCGGGATCACCTGCGTTTCACCTGTTAATGTAGGAGCTTCTATCCTCGGCGCCATGACAGGCTCTTTTGCTTCAGCCTCTATGTTCATCAGAAATAAAAGAAGGGTCATCATGAGAAGACTGGCGGTTAGATATTTACGATTCATCAGCATCTTCCTTCCTGATTTTCCTATAGCTTGCCCGCTAGCTGCACATGACATTCAAGCTTTTTTCAATGTAAGAAACATGGAGACGCCGAGTTCCTTGCAAATCGTCGCGTAATGCAAAGCAGTTAATAACAGCATCCCCGTGTTCATTCCTAAGATAACGCCCATCATATTTAAGGATTCGATGGATCCTAGAAAATACACCATAGAGAACGACACCACGTGCACCCATATATTATGTAGGAACACATCTTTAATAAGCCCCATACCAATTAAGCACGCTTGAAACGGCATCACGAACAAGTGGCATAAGAAGTATGGCCATAGCAGCTGCAAGTAGACGGCTGCTTGAGGTGAGTCAAAAAAGAGCTGCGTGAGCGGATAAGCGAAATAATACATGATCATCACAGCTGGCACCCCATAGCCAAACGTAATGAGAATCGCTTGTCTGACACGTTTTTTCACGAGATCATACTGCCCCAAGGCATAGGCTTCTGATACATTCGGAATCATCACAATCATAATGGAATGAGCAATAAACGCCGGAAAAAAACCGATCGACATCGCTACGCCAGCAAGCATTCCGTAATGATCAACAGCAAGCGTACCAGAAATGCCCGCTGCAACGAGGGCTCCTTTGATTAAAAACGGTTCAATCGCATTGGCAATGGCATGAAAGATACGCATACCTGTTGTCGGGATGGAGACTGCTAACAAACGTTTTCTGACGTCAATTCCTCTTAACTCAACCGATCTGACATTCACAGCATTTTTTGCCATGACGTATTGGGAATATAAATAGATAAAGACGACGAGATCACTTGCAACAATCACACCAATCGCGATAAGCACTGCTGTTTCAATATCAAACGAATACCAATGAAAAAACAAAAACAAACAGATAAGCTGGATCGTTTTTTTCAGCATATTGGCTAGAGCAATTCTGCCCATTTGTTGCTTGCCCATAAAATAGCCACGTGCAATGGAAGTAAATGCGATGATTGGAATGAGTGACAGAACCAAGCCCTTCATCAGCGGATGATACGATTGAAATACAGGAATGAAAGGCAGTACAATGGCTGCTATTGCCGTTGTTGTGCATGTCACCACAAGCGTCATTTTAAATGCATGGCGAAGCATACTTTTATGAAGCCGCTCATGCGATTCTGCAATGAATTTTGAAATGGAGACTGGCAGCTCTAAGCTGGCGATCACAAGCACAAGCATGATGATGGGAAGGATGCTCATATATAAACCCATTCCATGTTCTCCAAGCTCTCTCGCTAAAATCATATTGACTAAAAACTCGATACACTCAGCAATGAAAGCTGCGACAGATAGCAGAATGACCCCTTTTACAAATCGATTCATGTAGCCTCCCCTTGTCTAAAAGCAAATTCTTTTCACATTCTATGAGACAAGTCCTGAAAATATTTTAATAATTGAAGACAAAAAAACAGCGACTGATTGATCGCTGTTTTTCTTTACACTGCAAACACATGACGACCAATGCGTTCTACAATTTTACGAGAACGAATCCAGTTATCTGTCGCCGTTTTTGGATTATAAAAATAAATCGCCTTTGTTGTTCTGTCATCTTCTTTGACAACCTGCTTCACAGCTTTTACGGAATCCTGGTCTGCCTTATCATTGATACTTCCATTTGATACGGGCTGGAAGGCATTTCGCTGATAAATCACGCCTCTGACACTGTCAGGAAAAGAGCGGTGTTCTACGCGGTTTAAGACGACGCTTGCTACCGCTTTTTTCCCGGCGTAAGATTCACCTTTTGCTTCGGCATGTACCAACCGAGAAAGCAAGTCCATTTCTTCATTAGAATAGTGTGATTGATTTCTTGAGCTTGCTGGCTTTGCCGTTTCCTTTTGCTTCGGCTTCGGCTTCGGTTTTGATGCCTTTTCCTCTGTTGACGTGCTTAGCATTTTCACTTTAGGCTGATGTTTCTCCTCTGAAAACGCTGGGATCACGGTATGCTTTTCATCTTGATCTATATATGAAAGCTGATGCTTTACAGGTGCTTGTCCAAGTTTCTGACTTAATGTGCCTTCTTGCTCTTGTATATTGTCCATCTTGATCGCTGAGATGAGCATAAGGATGGCAAAAAGAGCTGTATGAATTTTGATCATTCGCCTCATTCCTCCTTTAATCAATGTAGGCCGTAAGATACTTGTCCACTCTAACAAGAGCTTCTTCTATTTTCACGCACAAAGATTTGCATGCCTGTCCAAATTCCGTCATTAAATGGCATGTCCTAGTTGAAATACGCATGAACTGGTAATGTAAGCGTTTAATATAGTCTCTTTTTAGCCTATAATCATCCTTATGCTCCTGATTATGGGTTATTACATTTTCTTTTCATATGTATCAAGCTGGTTTGAAGTGTGACAAAAGAACCAAAATAAAAAGCTTTTTCTCATGAATGAGAAAAAGCTTTAGCTTCTTGCTTCTTTAAGATATTCAAAAATAACATCTCCACCATGCTTGGCGATTCCGCGAAAATGTTTAAAATCATCTTGATTGACCAATACAGAACGAAATGTTAAAAAATCATCCTTTTGAATGGTCACTTGTTTTTCAGTTCCATTCCGTAATGATTCTAGTATTGTGTTGATGTGTTCTTCAGTCAAAAAAACCGCTCCTTTTCAGCCTTGATCAAATATTAAATATACCATTCGTTTTCAAAGCGTACAACGAAAACGAAAGAAAAACGTCTTTATCCTTTACATTGGTATGAAAATATTGCAAAATACTTTTTAATAGGGAATGAAATCTGTTTTTAAAGGAGAGGGATCGGTTGAAGATTGCAAAAATTGGGAATGTGATCGAATTTAGAAATGGTTTAACAGGTGTAGTTGAAAAAGTGAATGAAAACTCTGTTATTGTGGATGTCACCATTATGGACAACTATAGAGATTTAGAACTGGATTCACTAACAGTCGTTAATCATAAAAACTATAAAATCATCAAAGACTCCGTACATTAATTTGCAATCCTCAATTCAGACTACCGTTACATAAAGATATACACAGCAAAGCTGACTCGTGTGACAGCTCTGTTCTCTTTTGACAATCACATATGAAAAAGGCTGACAACCATATAAAGTGGCGTCAGTCTTTTTGCGCGTGAAAGGTTTGCATTTCCGCTTTTGTTTTGTACATGTCAACTTCTTCAGGTGTTATCACGCCTTTATCAATTAAAAGGGCGATCACTCCAAGTAATGTGGAGGCACTCCATTTATATCGTTCTTTGTTTTGATGTTCAAGCATCTGAAGCTCTTCCCTCAATTCCATCAGCAGCTTCTCTGTTTTGTCTTCTTTGTTTGCCAACACAAACGCCTCCATTTCCATTCGCTCGTTTCAATTTTATCTTAAAGTAAATATATCAAGAATAAAAGCATGATACACCTTTACAAACATACGTTCTGTCGTGTATACTATACATACGAGCTGGTAGCCCCCAGCCGTCCTAGCAAGTTCTATTCCTATTGGTATGAGAAGAGTGACATGACTCTTCTCTTTTTTTATGCGCCATCATGATCTATTCCATAAAAAAAGACATGTCATCCGCATGTCTTTTCTTATTTATTAGCGATTATCAATCGTTTCTGGATACATATCGTGATTCATCATACGATACGATGCCATCTCTTCATACTTTGTTCCAGGTTTTCCGTAGTTCGTATACGGATCAATTGAAATACCGCCTCTTGGTGTAAATTTGCCCCATACTTCGATATATCTTGGGTCCATTAATTCAATGAGGTCGTTCATGATAATATTCATACAATCCTCATGGAAGTCACCGTGGTTACGGAAGCTAAACAAATATAATTTTAATGATTTACTTTCGACCATGATTTCATTTGGGATGTAGCTGATATAAACGGTCGCAAAATCGGGCTGCCCTGTTTGCGGGCAAAGTGATGTGAATTCTGGGCAGTTGAACTTCACAAAATAATCTCTATTCGTATGTTTATTCGGGAACGTTTCAAGCACTTGTGGTGCATAGTCAAACAAGTAATTGGTCCCCTGATTTCCTAGTAAAGTGACACCTTCTAATTCTTCTGGTTTTCTTGTCGTCATTTTGTCTCTTCCTTTCTATACGCCTCGTTTATTTCCCCACAATAGCGTGTGCAGTTGTGGTAAGACTCTCACACGATTCAAATCAGGATCTTGCGCTACTTGATCTACAAGCGTTTCGTATTTTTTTAATAAGTGCGTTAATAGGTACGCATCATCAGCTGTCGTCGTATCATCATTTCCAACTTGCAAATAAAAAGGAAGTTCTGGGTATTTCGCATGGACATCCTTTGCATAGGCTAGATCAAGATCATCAAAGATGACGACCTTCAGGCTTGCATGATGCAATCTGTTTCCATTTTTCAATTCATCTATGATACGCGTAAGTTTCGTAAAATCTGTTTTCATATTTGAACTTGGTGGTTTTGGAGAAATAGTTAAATCATCTATCTTCAAAAACCAATCTTGATACATCGTTCCCTGCGTTTCAAGCGCCGTATCAATTCCTTCTTCATGCAATAAATCAATAAGTGATTCCATTTGTTTCAAAAGCGCAGGATTCCCACCTGAAATGGTGACATGAGAAAATGCCTTTCCACCTATTCTCTTCAGCTCTTTTACAATGTCCTCTGCCTGAAGCCACTGAATATCATGCTTAGCTGATCCATCCCATGTAAAAGATGAATCACACCAGCTGCAAGAGTAGTCACAGCCAGCCGTTCTGACAAACATGGTTTTTTGGCCAATAACCATTCCTTCTCCTTGAATGGTTGGACCAAAGATTTCTAAGACAGGAATCGCTTTAGTCATTGAGCTCAACTCGTTTCGGACGGTAAATGCAGTAGCTTGTTGATGTCTCTCTGACAAAAACTTGAACACATACTGGATTGTTCGCTAAAATCGTTAAATATGCGGCCACTTTATCATACACAGTCTTTGCGACAACCTCAGTGGTTGGCATCGCATATGGATCATTCGATGAGAATTCTTCATGGTCATTGAGCAGTGTATGGTCGTACTGTCCATGAATGAGTTTTTTTAGCGTGCTAAAATTCACAAGGAAACCTGAATCATCTAGATGATCTCCTGCAATTGTAATGTTAATTGTATACGTATGACCATGTACGCGGCTACAAGCGCCAGCATCTTCTCTCGGGATAAAATGGGCTGCCGATACATGCATATCTTTATTTAATTCAAACGAAAATGGATGATTCGTCTGTGGATAGATTTGAGAAAGCATTTAGTTCGCCTCCTTCATGTCCATATAAGTGTCATAGCCATTTTTCCGAAGCTTACATGCAGGACATTCCCCGCAGCCATCAGAAATGATGCCATTATAGCAAGTGAGCGTTTCATTTTTCACAAAATCTAGCGCATTCAGTTCATCAGCCAGCTTCCACGTTTCAGCTTTATTCAGCCACATGAGCGGCGTATGGATGACAAATGGTTTTTCCATTGCCAAATTCACCGTGACGTTACAAGATTTCACAAACTCATCTCGGCAATCTGGGTAGCCGCTAAAGTCTGTCTCGCACACACCCGTGATAATATGACGTGCTCCAATTTGATACGCAAGAATGGATGCAAAGGATAAGAAAACTAAGTTTCTCCCCGGAACAAATGTGGAAGGCAGTTCTCCTTCTTTTTCTTCAATATCAATGTCATCTCTTGTTAAGGCATTGGGTGCAAGCTGATTTAAAAGAGACATATCTAATAGATGATTTTTCACACCTAGCTTGTCAGCAATTCTTTTGGCGACATCAATTTCTTCTTGATGACGCTGATTATAATGAAAGGTTACCGTTTCAACCTCTTTAAATTGTTGAAGTGCCCATAGTAAACATGTCGTACTGTCCTGTCCCCCGCTAAAGACAACGACCGCTTTTTCATTTTTCATTTTTCCTTTTCCTCCTTTTGCAGACCCGTACCACCGCACAAAGCTGCATCTGAAAGGTTCATGAAAACCCCTATTTTCTCAAAAGAAAAGACACCTTTACATGTGTATGAGGTGTCCCAGCCATAAAAAATAAAAAATGCCACATCCAAGGATACGGCAAGTCCTTAGTTTTTTATAGAGGGTTTTGCTAGAACCTCTCCCGTTTTCACGGATTTTTGTTCAATTTTCACAGAGGATAGTGTACCACATAATTGGTGTACAAGCTATCCCTTCTTTACTTATCACCTGATGCAGGCACTTTTTTCAGAAAAAGGAAGAGGATAAAAAAGATACTGACATAGCCAAAAACAGGGTAAACCGTTGAAATGAGTGTGCCGTATCCAATTTTACTGATCACATAACAGCAAAGAAGAATAAAGGATATCGTATACGTACTGTTCAATCGGATATACGCCCTCACTTGCCTTTCGAGACCGTATAAATTCCCTATAACAGATGTAAAAACTTCACCGAAGATCACGAATAAATAGATGAGATGAATGGAGTTTGCGACTTGATACACCACTTGGGCCATCGGGATATCATAAGACTCCAGCATATCTAATGAAGAAAGGGATAAAAAGCAGGCGAGCAGAATGAGTGTCAGCATCAGTCCCCCAAGCACCGCTCCTTTTTTGATAACGGCTTCGGATGTCATTTCGTTTGCGACCGGCACTAATACGGCTTGAGACAGCGCTAAATTAAATGCACCATATGAAATCGCAGACAACATCCATTCGCCCTCTCCCATTTGCAGCCCCAGAACGTGGCTTTCACCGCTACTAAACACAAATGAGTCTAGAAACACAATCAGCGAAAAGAAAATCAGCATTGGAACGACAAGTACATTGACACCAAATAACCCTTTTGAACCCTTAAAAAGGACAATGACACTTAAAATAATCGTTAAAAAAATACCATATTCTTTTGAGATGCCAAGTTGTTCTTCAAAAATAGCGCCTGCTCCAGAAATCATCACTGACGTAACACCTAGTAGTATAAAAAACATGACGATGTTAATATATCGACTCGCAGCAGCTCCAAATAAAAACCGATTCATATCTTGATAAGATTCCGCTTCAATTCGTTTGGAAATCAGCATCATTTTTGCGCCAAGGCCGGTAAAAATAACACCGCTAATCAAAATCCCGATCAATCCAATCCAGCCAAAACGAACAAAAAATTCTACGATTTCTTTCCCTGTCGCAAACCCAGCTCCAACCACTGTTCCTACATATACAAAGGCAAGCTGAAAAGCGGATTCATTTGAACGTTTCATATGACCCCTCCGCACCCATCACTTTCGATTGTCTCTTTTTTATCCTATGAGACAAGTTCCTTGAAAAGAAGGACAAACCATGTTTAAATGCAAAAAAGGATTTTTCATTCAGCTATGAGCAAAACAGTTGAAAGTCAAAATAGGTCAGAGTATACTATAGTCAAAGATGGTCAAACAACAGACCATTTTATTTAACATTCATTGGTCAAATAAAGTCAAACTTTATTTTAAGGAGGTCATGGCTTATGCGTTGTCAACATTGTCAAGTAAATGAAGCAACGATTCGCCTGAATATGCAAGTAAATTCGTCCCGTAGCCAAATGGTTTTATGTGAAGACTGCTATACCTCTTTGATGGAACAGTCAAAAATGAAAATGGGTCCTAACCTTTTCGGAGGCGGTTCATTCTTCTCTGAGCAAGCAGGACATGCGACGAGCCAAGAGCGGCCTAAACAAAAAGGCTTACTCGATGAGCTTGGCCGGAACTTAACGGATGGCGCACATGCTGGTTTAATCGATCCTGTCATTGGCCGTGATGAAGAAGTCACAAGAGTCATTGAGATTTTAAATAGAAGAAATAAAAACAATCCTGTCCTCATTGGTGAACCTGGTGTTGGTAAAACGGCCATAGCCGAAGGACTAGCACTAAAAATTGCAAATGGAGATGTACCAAATAAATTAAAGAACAAACAAGTTTATTTATTAGATGTCTCTTCACTTGTGGCAAACACAGGTGTACGTGGTCAATTTGAGGAACGGATGAAGCAATTAATCAAAGAATTGCAAAGCCGTAAAAATATCATCTTATTCGTTGATGAAATTCATCTTCTTGTAGGCGCAGGCTCTGCCGAAGGGTCAATGGATGCCGGAAACATTTTGAAACCAGCTCTAGCTCGAGGGGAACTGCAGCTAGTAGGTGCGACAACATTAAAAGAGTATCGTCAAATTGAAAAAGATGCTGCCCTTGAACGCAGGTTCCAGCCCGTCATGGTTGATGAGCCAACACAGGATGAAGCATTCGAGATATTAAAAGGCATTCAAGATAAGTATGAAGCCTATCATGGCGTCACCTATTCTGACGAAGCCATTAAAGCGTGTGTTCAATTATCTTCGCGGTATATTCAAGACCGCCACTTGCCGGATAAAGCCATTGATTTAATGGATGAAGCAGGTTCAAAAGCGAATCTCTCCATTGATGCAGCAAGTGAAGATGAATTAACAAACCGTCTTGCGCAAATTGCCGCTGAAAAACAAGCTGCTTTAAATGAAGAACGATATGAAAAAGCAGCGAAGCTTCGAGACGAAGAAGAAGCGATTGAAGCGAGATTGCAAAACAAAACAAATGACAAAGAACATGTCGTCACAGCTGAGGACATTCAGTCGATTGTAGAACAAAAAACAGGTATCCCTGTCGGCAAACTGCAAGCAGACGAACAAACAAAAATGAAAGAAATTGATGTGCGCTTAAAAGCCCGCGTCATTGGTCAGGAACATGCCGTTGAAAAAGTGGCGAAAGCCGTAAAAAGAAGCAGAGCCGGCTTAAAATCAAAACACAGACCAACTGGCTCCTTCCTTTTCGTTGGACCAACAGGCGTCGGGAAAACCGAATTGTCTAAAACATTAGCGGAAGAATTATTTGGCTCAAAAGAAGCGATCATTCGTTTAGATATGAGTGAGTACATGGAGAAACACTCCGTGTCCAAAATCATCGGTTCTCCTCCTGGTTACGTTGGACATGATGAAGCCGGACAGCTCACGGAAAAGGTTCGCAGAAAACCATACAGCATCATTTTGCTTGATGAAATCGAAAAAGCGCACCCTGATGTCCAGCATATGTTCCTTCAAATCATGGAAGATGGCCGTCTAACAGACAGCCAAGGCAGAACCGTCAGCTTTAAAGACACAGTCATCATTATGACAAGTAACGCTGGCAGCACAGATAAAAAAGCGGTCAAAGTCGGGTTCCAGTCTGAACAAGAAGAAGCCATCGAAGAACAATCATTGATTGATTCACTGAGCGCTTATTTCAAACCGGAATTCTTGAACCGTTTTGACAGCATCATTCAGTTTGATTCATTAGATAAAGACGATTTAGTCAAAATTGTGGATCTTCTGCTCAAAGATTTGTCAGAGCAGTTAAAAGAACAAAATCTAACTGTTCACATCACAAACGAAGCGAAAGAAAAAATCGCCGAACTTGGTTATCATCCAGCATTTGGGGCTCGTCCGTTACGAAGAACGATTCAAGAGCATGTTGAAGATCAAATGACGGACATCTTGCTTGAAGAAGAAAAACTTACTGGATTTACAGTCGATGTTGAACATGACGAAATTGTTGTGAAAAAGAGCTAAGTACATCCTAAGGAGGATCTTCAGCTCCATCATGTGGCAGTGTCTAAATTCCATCTGAGCGCCGACGCTCCCCCGCCTCTTTTCCTTTACGATAAAAGAAAAAGAGGTGGATTACATGGATCACATGATCAATTGGAACTACGATTTGATCAAAATCATACATGAAGAAAAATTAAAAGAATTGCTCTTAGATGAAACAGCTCAAAAAAGATGAAGTTTCCAGATTGTTGACAAAGAGCTAAAATGAACTTTATTTTAGCCCTTTGTCTTCTTTTCAGCGTGATAGAAAACCTTTGCAGCCCTAGGAAGGACGAGTACTGGCGCGGAGCGAATGTCACATTCGTGAGCACCAACACGCAGGACTGACAAAGAATGCGAGGGTTTGTCTACACGCTGAAAACTCCCTTTTATATGAGGGAGTTTTCTTTTTTTACGGCTTCTAGAAAGCGCTTTCGTCAAAATTTCTTCACATAAAATGTCTTAATTTTATATTCTGACTAAAACCCTTCTAGAAGACACCGATATTAACTATAGAAAAAGATAGTTAAAGGATTTGGTGAGATAATGGACAAAACATCGTTAATTGGTATTATTTTAGCATTTATTGCACTGAGTGTCGGTATGGTTTTGAAAGGTGTGAGTCTAACCGCTCTTATCAACCCGGCGGCTATATTGATCATTGTGGTTGGGACAATTTCAGCTGTTGTCATTGCCTTCCCATCTAGTGAAATTAAGAAAACACCAAAATTATTCGGCAAAATTTTCAAAGATAGCAAGCTTCCAACGATACAAGAAATGATTCCTCTATTTTCAAACTGGGCACAAATTGCTCGTCGTGAAGGTCTTTTGGCATTAGAGGCAAATCTTGAGGAAGTCGATGACGATTTTCTAAAGAACGGCTTAAGCATGGCAGTTGACGGTCAAAGTGCTGAATTTATTCGCGACGTCTTAACAGAAGAAGTCGATGCCATGTCGGAGAGACATCAGTCAGGCGCATTAATCTTTACACAAGCTGGTACATACGCTCCGACTCTAGGGGTACTTGGTGCCGTTGTCGGACTTATTGCCGCACTTGCAAACATGGGAGACATTGAAGCACTTGGACATGCGATTAGTGCTGCCTTCGTCGCCACACTGCTAGGGATTTTTACAGGGTATGTGTTGTGGCATCCATTTGCCAACAAGCTGAAGCGTAAATCAAAGGAAGAAGTAAAGCTTCGTCTCATTATGATTGAAGGGATTCTTTCTGTCCTTGAAGGCCAGTCTCCAAAGGTCATTGAGCAAAAACTTCTGATGTACTTACCAGCAAAAGAACGTGCAAATCTTGTCATTGAAGAAGGAGAAAAACAGAATGGCTAGGAAACGTAAAAACCATGATCATGAAGACCATGTAGATGAGTCTTGGCTGATCCCTTACGCCGATCTTCTTACGCTTCTTCTCGCCCTCTTCATTGTGCTGTTTGCATCTAGCTCCATTGATGCGGCAAAATATGAACAGATGGCTAAATCGTTTAATGTTGTCTTTACTGGCGGCACTGGCGTAATGGACCAATCAAGCATGCAGAGCACCGAAGAAACAGAAAACAGTAATCAAACCAAAAAATCCGCAGAAGATGAAGAAGAAGCAAAAGCGAAAGCTCGTGACCAAGCGGTTTTAACAAAGGTTAAAAAGCAAGTAGATTCATTCATTGCGGATAAAAAACTTGGTTCGAAGCTTGAAACAAAGCTGACGGATGAAGGTCTGCTTATTACAATTGAAGACAGCATCTTCTTTGATTCTGGGCGAGCGGTGATCCGCTCGCAGGATGTTCCGTTAGCCAAAGAAATATCAAAGCTGCTCGTCATTAACCCCGCTCGTGATATCGTCATTAGCGGGCATACAGATAACGTTCCGATTCGGAATTCTGAATTTGAATCCAACTGGTATTTAAGCGCCATTCGTGCGGTCAACTTTTTAAATATTCTCCTTGAAAACAGCAACCTAGACCAAGAGAACTTTAGCACAAAAGGTTACGGTGAATTTAAACCGATTGCCTCTAACGATACCGCAGAAGGCAGAAGTAAAAACAGACGCGTCGAAGTTCTTATTTTGCCAATTGAGAAAAAAGCAAAATAAATAGGAAGCCAGCAGCTTCCTTTCAGATCATGACAAAGGGCTAAAATGATGTTTATTTTAGCCCTTTGTCTTTCTTATGAGCGCGATTGAAAGCGCTTGTCGTTTATCGGTGCGCAGGACTGACACCATATACGAGGATTAGTCTACATACTAAAAAGGAAGCCAGCGGCTTCCTTTTTTATGTGTTTATTCTTTATGATCATATAAATGCTTGGCACGCAGTCCTACATGTTTGAGCATATCGATGCAGGCATCCTTTTCCTCTTCACTAAGCACACTGATCATCTCGTGAATCTCTTTTGCATGATCTGGGAAGATGTCATCAAGCAAAGCTCTTCCCTGCTCCGTAATATGTGCAAATGTCACCCTGCGGTCTTCTGCACAAGCTTTCCGGCTAAGGAGTTCTTTTTTCTCCAATTTATCAACCACATACGTGATACTTCCGCTTGCGAGTAAGATCTTATCACCTATTTGCTGAAGCGGCTGATCACCTTTATGATACAGCAATTCTAATACAGCAAATTCAGTTGGATTCAGACCGTGCTTCACAATATGTTTGTTCATGTGGTGATTAATGGAGCGATAGGCACGTGATAGTACAATAAATAATTTCAAAGATTTCTCAACATTATGATTTTCCATTTTTTATCATCCTTTATGAAATGCAACCCACTAATGTGACATTAATAAACAATAAGTAAAATGTCAACATGTTGAACCATTTTTAGCATGAAAAAGAGACCAGAACGAATCACCTAATTTTTTAAAAATCTCACAAGTCATCGTAATAAAGATAGGTTCAATGCTATAATAAGTCTATTAGGTAATACGTTGGAGCGATGAATCATGAGTATACTGAAAGGGTTTTGGAAGAAGATCAAGCTTTACCTTATTTTGGTCGTGATTCCAACCCTCATCATTAGTTATTTTATCTACGAAAAAGAAACTGAGAAAATTGATGTAAAAAACAAACAAACCGCTACACTTATGTTAAATATTCACAAAAACCAGATGAATTATTTAATCAGTGAAACAGAAGCAAGATTAACTTCCCTTGCCATGGGATTTGACCAGCCGCTTGAAACGAAAAGAGTACAAAACATCCTAGAGAAAATCTATAAACAAGAACCTCGTTTTTCAGGCCTGTATCTCCTAGACCAAAAAGGAAATGTCACAGCCAGCACCACACCATTAAAGGAAAAAATCAACCTGTCATTTAGAGATTACTTTAAACGTATTCAAGTCACAAAACAGACCGTCATCACAGATAACTATGTGAGCCGCATTACTAAGCAGCGGATTCTCTCCATTTGTGTCCCTGTTTTGAATGAAAACGACGAAGTCACGGATGTGCTAGTCGCTGCGATTCAAATTGATTATTTAAGAAATATTATGAATGTATTAAACCCAGAGCTTCATTTTAAGATGCTGAATCAAAATGGAGACGTTGTGTTTACAAGTGGTCCACAGCCAGCATCTGAAAGTGATAGCACCGTGTCTACATATTTAGATGAAAACAGCTGGAAGCTGGAGGTTTTTCCGCAGCGTGCGACAACAAGTGAAGTCCTGTCTGTGATGCTGTTTCCTTTATCCAGTGCATTTATTCTCTTAAATATCTTATTCACACTCGTCCAATATATCATTTTAAGACGACAAACCCAGCAGGAACGCCACCAAAATGAAGCACAAAAACTTGAACTCATTGGAACACTTGCGGCAAGTACAGCTCATGAAATTCGCAATCCATTAACAGGCATTAGCGGATTTATTCAACTTTTGCAAAAGAAGTATCGTTCAGAAGAGGATCAGCTTTATTTTTCTGTCATCGAAGAAGAAATTAAACGGATTAACCAAATCGTCAGTGAGTTTCTTGTGCTAGGAAAACCAACGGCTGAAAAGTGGCAAAATAATTCTGTGAAAGAAATTGTCAGTGAGATCATGCCAATTGTATTTTCTGAGGCGAACCTTTATAATGTCGAGGTTGATTTGCAAATCAATACCATTCAAGATGTTGGCGTGTATTGCACGAAGGATCACATTAAACAAGTGGTATTGAATGTAGCGAAAAACTCGTTAGAAGCGATGCCAAATGGCGGTCATTTGAAGATTGTCATTGAGGCTGAAAAAGAACAGGTTATCATAAAAGTGAAAGATACAGGTGAAGGTATACCAGAAGAGATGCTGAAACATATCTTCCTCCCTTTTATTACGTCGAAGGAAAAAGGAACAGGTCTTGGGCTTGTTGTGTGTAAACGAATCATTTCGATGTATGGGGGGACAATCGATATCGAGAGCGAAGTGAATAAAGGAACAACCGTGATCATCATGCTCCCTTCTGCACACTAATAGCTGAAACATTCAGCCGGTTTTGCTAATGGCAAGACCGGTTTTTTGATGTCAATAAGAAGGCCGATTAACAGAAAGGAGACTCATTTGTGATACAAGATCATGAAAGGAAGCAACTGATTGTTGTTCATGAAAAAGAAGATACTGATACTCGTTCATCAGGTTGTCCAGTTCTTGACTATATTTAATTGTCGTCTCACCTGTATAGCCTTCTACTTGAGCAGCTTCTACCATTTGTCTTCTCTTTTCATCAATTGACATTAATAGCTGTTCTTTCCGTACATAAATATTCATGATCTCAGCTCCCGCTATGAATTCGTCTGTCTACGCTCTAAATGGATCCGACACCAAAATTATACTTTATTTGTAAATTAAATTAAATATGCTTATTTTATTTAATTTTTTACAGCCTAAAGACCTTTTACCCAATGAATTCTGGGGGTAAACTTCAAAATTGGACAGGACTGACACATTGATTAAACAGAATTTTATCCTATGCAGAAGACCAAAATCAACTATTTTCTCTCTCATTTTATGTCTATTTTCCTAAAAAAAAGCTGATCTTCCGCCTCATGCGAAATGATCAGCTCCCACTATTAAACCGTTTCTTCTTCGTAAATTGGCACCCAGCCCTCAGTTGTGACAAATATGCGAACGGCAACGACTTGACGATCTTCTTGAAGTGTAAAGTAGTGACGAATATTCGGAGGCACAGAAATTAAATCACCTGGATTCAGTCTCACATCAAAAAAGACACCATCTTTGCCTTGAATGGCAAAGATGCCATGACCGCTCACGATAAATCTGACTTCATCATCCGTATGATGATGCTCACGTTTAAAGTTTTGAAGCAGTTCATCCAGGTTAGGAGTCGCATCTGATAATGAAATCACATCCTGCGCTTTGTATCCTCTTCGCTCGGAAATACTCTTTATTTCCTCTTGAAACACAGTTAAAATTTCTTCCTTTTCATCATCTGTTAAATCGTACTTTTCTGATAACTGTTTTGGTAGTTTTTCAATATCCCAATGTTCATAAATGACCCCTTGCTGTTCTAAATACGCCCGGACCTCTTGTTCGTTCTCAAGTAACGTGTTCTCTTCATTATGAATATAAATGGTCGCCATGTGTGTTTCCTCCTTTTTATTTAACAAGCTGCTTTTGGTAAAGCGCTACTTTCAAATGATAGGTAAATAAAAATTCATAAGCCTCTAAGACTCGTTTGGCTTCAAATGCGGTTTTCCCCCAAACGGTGATGCCATGATTACGAATGAGTACAGCACCAGCATCGTCCGTCAGGTGCACTGCAAATTGCTCTGCAAGGTGCGGAATATGAGCTGGGTTTTCAATAATAGGAACAGCAACTTCTGCATCCTCTTCCCAATAACCAAGCGCTTTAATGATTTCGTTGCCTTTAAAACGAACTTCTCCTTTATCGCCATACAGCTCAGAAATGACATTGTTATCGATCGTGTGGACGTGAAGACAACATCCTGCTTTCGTCCGCTCATAAATGTATGTGTGAAGCAGTGTTTCAGCTGATGGCCTGAGCGGCTCATTCGGATGAACCGGCTGACCTGCTGCATCAACAAGAACAAAATCTTCATCGGTTTCTTTTCGTTTATCTTTGCCACTTGCCGTCACCAAAAACGTGATGGGATCATCCGACACTTTTATCGATAAATTGCCGCTCGTTCCGTAAAACCAGTCTCTTTGTGCCAATTCACGTTTGACGTCTGCTAGTTCCTTCCAGCGTTTACTCTTCTCGTCTGCCATTCCTTCACTTCCTTTATTTGATCAAATTGCGCTTTTAGATCAACAAATGTTTCATACTCTTTATGTACGAGCCCCAGCTCTTTACATTCGTTCAGTAAATAATCACGCGCAAACGTGAGATCCGCATGTTTCGCTGCCTCAATATCAGTCACTGAATCACCAATCATGATAATAAAATCATCTTCCTGCGTCAGCTCTCGAATAATGGAAGGCTTGCAGCAGCCACAGCCATTTTGGCATTCTGAATCACAAGCATGCGGCCATTCAATTTGAATATGGTCTTCTTTAAATGATGCATGGTTACAATAAATATTCTCTTGTTCGACAATCCCTTCAAGGATAGGGTAGACAAAAAAGTCCATACCGCCGCTGAGTACATAGAAAGGAATGTCTGCTTTTTTGACATCATCGACAAACTGTTCAAATCCTTCACGAATCTCTGTATCCTCTAAAATAAATGACCGAATGGCTTCTTTCTGATCACTCGTCAGTAACTGAAACATTTGCCCGACGCCTTCTTGGATCGTGATCTCTTTTGCTAGAACACCATCCTTCCATTTCGTCCATTCTTTTGGAGCAAACTGCTTCATGATGCGAATGATATTATCATTTTTCGTAATCGTGCCATCAAAATCACAACATACAATTGGTTTTTTCATTTATTCTGCTACCCTTCCCCAAAGATCAAGTGCTGCTTGTAAGTCTTGACAAGTTGATGCTTTTTCTTCGATAGACTCTTTTTTGACCACCGCATCAATGATCGAACGAAAGGCTTTCCCTCCTCCGATTGCTCCCCGCGGATGTCCGTGAATTCCCCCGCCTGCATTAATGACATGATCAAGTCCAAAATCTTTGATTAAGATCGGCACCATTCCCGGGTGAATGCCTGCTGAAGGGACAGGAAATGTTTGTTGAACTGTATCCTCTTTCACACATGCTTCGAAAATGCCAATGGCATCTTTTTTCGGAAGGGCGACTGATCCATAAGGAGAGGGAAAAAGACTTAAATCAGCGCCAGCATATCGATTTAATTTGCCTAAAAGAAGAGAATGCGAGAATCCATAGTCTGGAGAGGATGTCATTGCACCGCTCACTGCCGGATGTGCCATGATCGGCAATGGGATCTCTGGATCTTCAGCCAAGCTTTGCATGACATCAAGTCCATAGGCAAAAACGTTGAATAATAGCGCATCAGCCCCGAGTTCGGCTGCCTTTCTTGCTCGATCTTTCAAATCAAAAGTTCTACCAGTTAAATTAACAGCATAAAGCGTGCGATGTCCTGTCTCTTCATATGTTTCTTTTAATATCTTTTTTCCTTCCTTGATTCGATCTTCAAAAGGGGCTAATGGGCTTTCAAATAAAATCTCATCATCTTTGATGAAGTCTACTCCACCTAAAGCCTGTAAGCGGAGCTGTTCTTTTAAATCCTCCATATCACGGCCGATCACGCCTTTAAATATACTCATCAATAGCGGCCGATCAAACACGCCTACTTTCTTTCGTATCCCCTCAATGCCAAATACCGGTCCTGGCAGACAGCGTTTAAACCTTTCCGAAAATTCGATATCGACGAGCTTTACTTTCCCATCCAGTGAAAGCTTTCCAAAAATCGTCGTCAACACCGCTGGTATATCAGCTGAAAAGTTCGCCTCAGGATAAGCAATGGTCACCTCTGATTGATACAGACCACCATTTGCGGGAGACTGATCTTTTACGCTCACCACACGGCCTTTATGTTTTTTCAGCTGCTCCTTTTTGAGCTGAGGCAAGTCCGTCCATGACCCGACCGTTAACCCAAGTGCGATCTGCTCTGCTTTTCGGTCTATTTGTTCATCCTCTCGATGTGTTAGTACGTATGTTGCCAGTAGTTCACTCACTAGGAATCCCCTTTCGATTGCGTCCTGTATGTGGTCAATAAAAAAACCTCTTTAAGTGCTTGATCAGCGCGTTAAAGAGGTTTCGTCTCATTCATCCGAATCTTATCTCTCAGCGCTTGCTGCAAGAATTAGCACCGTGCTTCATGGAAGTCGGTTGCCGGGCTTCATTGGGCTAGTCCCTCTGCCTACTCTTGATAAGAATATTCAATTTTCTTAAATATTGCCTGAATTATCGCACCATTTTTTTACGTTGTCAATGGCTTTTTTTCAAATAACTGCAAGGCAGCGATACGATCAGCGGCTTCCTTTAGCCGCTCCTCGCTTGTTAAAAGACCGACTCTGACGTAGCCTTCACCGTGAGCACCAAAGCCATTCCCCGGTGCAACAACAACATGTGCTTTTTCTAATAATACATCAGAAAAAGTTTCAGATGTATACCCTTCAGGCACCTTTAACCAAGCAAAAAACGAGCCCTTTGGCGCACTGACGTCCCAGCCAATCTCTTTGCATGCAGCAATCCAAGTGTTTCGTCTTTTTTCGTACCGATCATTTTGTACTTGGACGCACGTTTGATCGCTTAAAAGTGCTTCTGCTGCTGCATCTTGAGTTGCTTTAAACAGTGACACAAACAGGTGATCCTGATAAAGCTCAATGGCTTCGATAACAGAGGCATTCCCTGCTGCAAAACCGACTCTCCATCCAGCCATATTATACGTTTTGGACAATGTATATATTTCAATACCTGTCTCTTTTGCTCCGTCTATTTGCAGGAAACTGAGGGGATTTTCGCCGTCAAATCCTATGCCACCATATGCAAAATCATGGACTACACACATATTATTTTCACTCGCAAACGCAACAGTATCTTCAAAAAATGTCCGGGTTGCAGTCGCACCAGTCGGATTATTTGGGTAATTTAAGTACATCAATTTTGCTTGATTCTTATCCTCTTCTGACAGTTGGTGGTAGTCAGGCAAAAAATCATTTTGTTCAAGAAGAGGCATTGTGACCATATGAGCTCCGGCAAGCACAGCGCCTGACCAGTAATCAGGATATCCTGGGTCTGGAACAAGCAGCGTATCACCTGGATTCAGTAAACATTGCGGCAATTCGACTAGTCCCGCTTTTCCTCCAAATAAGATGGCAATCTCTGTCTTTGGGTCAAGCGTGACGCCATATTCTCTTTCATAAAAAGCAGCTGCGGCCTTTTTTAGTTTCGCTGTCCCGCGGAATGAGGAGTATTGATGATTTTCAGGTTTTGCTACCGCTTCCTGCATCGCTTTCACAATATGTGGAGGAGTGGGCTGATCAGGATTTCCTTGACCTAAATTAATCACATCTGCCCCTTCCTGCATTTTTTTCTGCACTTTTTGAACAAGCGACGCAAAAAATTGTTTCGGTAAATGTTTCAATACATCTGATTGCTGGAATTCCATTTTTTCACCTTCTATTCAAGTTACGTGACAATACAATCACTGTAATGGATTGTTTTATGAATTGTAAAGCAATTTTGAAAAAAGATTGACATGTGAACTGCAGCTCTGATAATATCTAGAATTAAGAAATGCAAGCAGACATGAAACAATTACATATTGATTTCTCTTATCGAGAGTTGGGCGAGGGATTTGGCCTTTTGACCCCAACAGCAACCGACCGTTAATACCACTGTGAAGTGGGGCGCAGCAAGAACAGCGCCAAGACAATTTATTGTCTTATAGGGCACGGTGCTAATTCCATCAGACGTATGTGCTGAGAGATAAGAGAGGCTTCGAGCATACACGCCATCAAGCCTCTTTCTCTCAGGAGAAAGAGGCTTTTTTATATGATTTGGAGGGGAAGCAATTGGTTACACTTACGGCATCATATGAAGAATTAACAGAGAGTTCGGCAGTTGCACTTGCCATTAGACTTGGCTTGATTCGAGAGAGCAGTCATTTGACATGTACTGAAATTGGCGACGGAAATTTAAATTACGTCTTTCATATTTATGATCACAAACAAGCAAAAGGACTGATTATCAAGCAGGCCCTTCCTTACGCAAAAGTCGTTGGAGAAAGCTGGCCGCTGACATTAGACCGCGCAAGAATTGAAAGTGCAGCACTCATCAAGCAATCAGAGTATGCACCACATCTCGTACCAGCCGTCTATTATTCGGATACAGCTCTTGCAGTGACGGCAATGGAGGATCTATCACACCTTGAAATCGTCAGAAAAGGGCTAATTGCCGGAAAACAATACCCGTATTTATCAGATCATGTCGGAGAATTTTTAGGCAAAACACTATTTTACACGTCTGACTTTGCCACAAATCCTAAAATCAAAAAACAATTCGTGAAACAGTTTACGAATCCTGATCTTTGTGACATTACAGAAAAACTCGTCTTCACAGATCCTTTCTTTGACAGCGAAACGAATGACTTCGAAGAGGAATTAAGAGAAGAGGCACAAGCACTATGGGCTGATCTTGAACTGCAAGCAAAAGCAGCAGAATTGAAACGGATCTTCTTAACCTCTGCTGAAACACTGGTACATGGAGATCTTCATACAGGCAGTATTTTTGCAAACGAAGCGGAAACGAAAATCATTGATCCAGAGTTCGCTTTTTACGGTCCTTTCGGATTCGATATCGGTCACTTTATTGCCAATTTGTTCATCAATGCTTTATCTCATGAGAATGAGCAGGATCAGCAGCACCTTTTTGATCATGTCGTCAATGTGTGGGCAACATTCAAAGAAGTGTTCACAAAAGCATGGAAAGAAGACAGTATTGAAGCGTTTAGTGTATCGGACAGCTTTTTAGAAACAACCTTTGACCGTATTTTAAAAGAGGCCACCGGCTTTGCTGGCTGTGAGCTTGTTCGCCGAACCATCGGTCTTGCGCATGCGGCTGATCTCGATGCGATTCCATCACATTCTAGAAGGCTTCAGCAGAAAAAAGCAGCACTTACACTAGGAAAAACATTCATCAAACAATATCAAGCAGTGGAAACAGCGTCTGACCTCGTCGCATTATTCCAGCAAACTGTAAAGGAGTGACGAGTTTTGTCTAAAGAATTTGAAGTTCCCCGTTCCGTCGAATGGGAAGAAAACCGTATCAACATTTTGAATCAGCAAAAATTACCCGCTGAAACCGTGTTTGAGCATTTATATACAAAAGAAGATGTGTATGATGCCATTGTGACGCTAAAAGTGCGCGGAGCACCTGCTATTGGCATTACAGCGGCTTTTGGGCTTGCACTCAGTGCACAAGAGATTGATACAGAAGACATTGATATCTTTAAGCGAGAAGTCGCTCGCCTGAAAGAATATTTAAACAGTGCTCGTCCAACCGCTGTGAATCTTGCCTGGGCATTAGACCGGCTTTATCAGCGCATTGAGCGTGCTGCTTCGGTGAATGCAGCCAAAACTGATCTTGTCCATGAAGCCATTCAAATTCAAATCGAAGATGAAGAAACATGCCGGCAAATCGGTCAAAATGCTCTTCAGCTCTTTAAATCTGGTGATCGAATTATGACCATTTGCAACGCAGGCTCCATTGCCACAAGCCGGTACGGAACAGCGCTTGCACCCTTTTATTTAGCGAAAAAGAAAAACCTCGATCTTCACATTTACGCATGTGAAACACGTCCTGTCCTTCAAGGCGCTCGTCTGACGACATGGGAATTGATGCAGGGCGGCGTAGATGTGACGCTTATCACGGATAATATGGCAGCCCATACGATGAAAGAAAAACAAATTTCTGCCGTTATTGTTGGTGCAGATCGAATCGCTAGAAACGGTGATACAGCAAATAAAATTGGAACGTTAAGTCTGGCTATTTTAGCTAAACACTTTCAAATTCCATTTTTTGTGGCAGCGCCTCTTTCGACCTTTGATGTGTCAACTCAGGATGGGTCAGATATTCCGATTGAAGAACGCGACCCGCAGGAAGTAAAGGAATTAAACGGCATCCAAATTGCGCCTCCTGACGTGCAGGTATTTAACCCTGCCTTTGATGTCACTCCTCATCACCTCATTTCCGGAATCATTACAGAAAAAGGCATTATCACTTCCAACTATACAGAAGAGATTGATGCACTATTCACCGAAAGCGTGTCACTTTAATCAAACAAAAGCGCGGGGTTCTTATCATTTAAGAGCACCGCGCTTTTTTGTTTCGTTCGTTTTTGCTAATATTTCTTTTTTCTGTTCTTCTGTCAACACGTTCATTTTGACAAATAGTGATGTGACGGCGTACATTTTATCTTTTTTGCCCCATAACATGTTAGCAGCCTCCTTTTTCCCTAGACCAACTTTTTTAGCTTAATAAAAGGATATGTCGCTCGCTAAACATTTGGAACAGGTCAATTCATTTATTTTTGAACAAATGGGATGCCTTCTAATTCTAAAAGGATCGCTTTCATCCCTGTCTTCGTCCCTGCATAACCAGTCAGAGTCCTGTCTTTTCCAATGACCCGGTGACACGGGATAAAAATAGGCAATGCATTGCGTCTATTAGCTTGTCCAATGGCTCTGACAGCCTTTGGATTGCCGATCGCTTCTGCAATATCAGCATAGCTTTTTGATTCACCATACGGAATAGTAGAAAGTGCCTCCCACACTTGCTCCTGAAACGGAGAGCCTGCTTGCTTGAGCGGGAGATCGAACACTTTCCGATCGCCCTTAAAATACTCATCCAGCTGTTTTTTCGCTTCTTTTAATACAGGCGTGTCTTCTTGTTTAAAATGGTCTCTCTGTTCTTTGACCAAAAACGATTCATCATCAAACTTCACTTCAATGATGGCACCATCTTTCTCTAGTATGTATAATGCCCCGATTGGTGCGGTATAGACTGTATAATACACATTAAAGCTCCCCTTCTTGTTTCTGTTGCCGGAGTGGAAGCGTGAGATGGAACACTGTTCCGACCCCTTCTTCACTCTCTACTTCAATGGTTCCTTGATGCTCTTCAATAATTTTATAACTAACCATTAACCCAAGTCCAGTGCCTCTTTCTTTTGTTGTATAAAATGGTTCTCCGAGACGCTTTAGTTTATCCTCTGTCATTCCGCAGCCTTCATCACGAAGAGAAATCACAATGTGCTCCTCGCCCTTCCTTTGAATGCTCACATATACATTTCCTTTCTGAGGCATTACTTCAATCGCATTTTTTAAAATGTTAATAAAGACTTGCTTCAATTGATTTTGTTCACAGTAGATGAGCGGAATATCATCGAGCACATCTAAATGCATTTGTACATTGCCAAGATTGGCCTGTGCGTGAAGAAGGTCCATCGTGTCTTTGACAATTTGCACGACATTTTTTTCTTCATAGATGATGGCCTGCGGTTTCGCTAAAATCAAAAATTCTGTAATGATGGATTCGATTCTTTTTAGCTCTGATGTAATGACATTAAAATAGAGCGAATACTCCCCTTCAATGTTTCCTTTGAGCAACTGAATGAAGCCTTTTAAAGCCGTCATTGGATTTCTAATTTCATGAGCAATTCCAGCGGCAAGCTCTCCGACAACATGAAGCGTATCCGATTTTCTTACCCGCTCCTCTAATTCCTTGCGTTCAGTCACATCTCTAAAGATGGCCAAATTCATGTTATGAATAATATTTCGTTTAAAAGAAAACTCCAAAATACGTTGATCTGGATGGTTCAGCACAAATGGAACTTCATTGTCCATCTCATCTAATGACATCGCCTGAGCTGGCTGCGCCAAATTTTCAATTTGATATGGCGCAAGGATATGAAAAAGATTCATTTCCGTTAAGTGATCATCTTTGAGGCCAAGCAGTTCACTTGCGGAAGGATTCACATCAATAATCCGGTATTGATTATCGAAAAGAACAATGCCATCCATAGAGCCATTAAATACTTTACGGAATTTGAGCTCACTTTCTCGAAGCTCCTCTTCCATTCGCTTTCTGTCACTGACATTCCGTAAAATGGTTAAGTGCTGTCCTTCTAATACCGCATGCTTAGAGGTGAACTCAAGCTCTTTGAATTGGCCATTCGCCATTCTAAAGAGGAGTTCTTCTCTGATTTCAAGATTCCTGATATACCGTCTTCTTGTCGGCCGGTATCTGCGATCAGATTTGACTAGAAAATCCATGAGTTTCTTGCCAATCAGCTGCTGCATCGGTAATTCGAAAATTCGGCAGGCGGATTCATTTGCCCTGACAATCTCTCCATCATCCGCCCAAATGATGATGGCATCCATCGCATTTTCGAATATTTCTCTAAAACGTTCTTCACTTTTTAGCAGCTTTTCTTCCATTAATCTTTTTTCTGTAATATCACGCATGATGGACATGTAAAAACCACTCATCACATTGGATGTGATGGTCAGTTCGAATAATTTGTTCTGCCCAGATTGAAGGGTAACAGGAAGTTCTCCCTTTGCTTTCCCTGTTTCTTTCAATGAAGTTAAGAGCTGCTGGAGCGCTGGAAGGTTTTCTTCTTCAACAAATTCATTTAAGTAGCGGTCTGTTAAATCTGTTTTTTGAAGTTCAAAGCTCTGGCAAAAAGAGTGATTGGCGTCAATCATACAACCATCCTGATCAAAAATGACCATACCGTCAATCGCTCGATCAAATAAATCTTTAAACAGCTGCTCATTCATCGAACGTTCTCGCTCTAATATTTTCTTTGAAGAAATATCACGCATGACGACAATATATTGTTGATTCACCACGTCGTGCTCCGCCACAAATTCAATATATTTTGTCTCTCCATTTTCAAGTTGAATGGAGATCTCTCTTTTTAACGTTCCTTTTCGAAAAAAAATCTCAAGCGAGCAGTCAATTTTGTTTTTCGGGATGCCGTATAGGAAATCTAGAACGGATTTATTGAGGAGGTCTTCTTTCGGTGTTTGCACAAGCCTGCATGTCGCTTCATTGGCTTGGATAATGTTGAGGTGCTGATCAAATATAAAAATCGCATCTAACGTCTTATTTAACAGCATTTTGTGCTGTATCAATTCATTTCGCAAATATTCGTTCTCTTTTTCTAATTTTCTGATATTTTTCGCACCATCGAGCGTTTCAGTCATTCTCTTACACTCCTTTTCCAGCCTCATTCCTCTACAATATTTCTACAAGATTTTCATTGTTCCTTCATTCGACTCATAAAAAAAGAGAACTTTTTACACGAGGCTTGCTTCATTTGTTTCATTTGGATGACACGATTGTATAACGATTCTCTTTTCTTACGCTTCTTTTACAACCGTTCTACAATTTCACATCAAATAGCGAAATGAGCCAATTTGTATTTTAAAATGGGGCAAATGAGGGAACAGTGCACTTAGAACGTTTATGTTCGAAAAGAAGCAGGAAAGGTGATGTTATGACGTCAACGAGAGACAGTTATTTTGATAATGCAAAATTTCTTCTGATTTTTCTAGTTGTTTTTGGTCATTTGTTACGGTCATTCATACATGATAATGACTGGATACTCTACTTATATAAATTTATTTATACATTCCATATGCCCGCTTTTATATTGGTGTCTGGCTTCTTTGCCAAAGGTTTTAGAAAACCAGGTTTTATGAAAAAAGTCGCAGTTAAGCTGATCATCCCATATTTGATTTTTCAGGTCATCTATTCTGTGTATTATTATTTCTTACAGGATCAAAGCATCTCTAACTTAAATCCGATTGATCCGCAATGGTCTTTATGGTTTTTAATCAGTTTATTCTTTTGGAACTTACTACTCATTCCTTTTTCAAAACTGCCATTCCACTGGGCAATGATCGTCAGTTTATCGATGGCGTTACTTGTCGGTTACGTGGACAGCATTAGCGATACACTCAGCCTATCTCGTACGTTTGTCTTTTTGCCGATGTTTTTAGCTGGCTTTTATTTAAAAAAGCAGCACTTTGAATTTATCCGAACAAGCAAAGGGAAACTGACTGCACTTCTTGTACTGATGGCCGTGTTCATGTTTTGCTATTTTTATGAATTCGATTATTCCTTTTTATTTGGGTCACAATCGTACGCTTCTCTTGGAGATGAAGGACTCATTGCAGCGATGAAACGAATGGCATGGTATTTACTTGCATTTGCTGCTACCTTTAGTTTCTTTGCATTAGTCCCTACACGCCGGTTCTTCTTTACCAAATGGGGCACAAGAACATTATATGTCTATTTACTTCATGGCTTTGTGATTAAGCTTTTAAGAACGACTTGGTTTGATGATTGGGCTCTAAATACGGCAAGTGTATTGATTCTATTGCTGCTTACGGTCCTCTTAACCTTTACCCTATCTAGTACATTTGTTAAAACTGTTGCACAACCAGTCATCGAGCTCAAAATGACCAGCCTGATGCGAACCATTACTGGCAGACAAAACAGTTATATTAAATAGAAAAAACGATCTCTCAGGATCGTTTTTTTCTATTTATTTTTTGTTTTTCTGTTCAGTATGACATTCATCGTTTTTTTTAGGCTTCATTAAGGTATCAATCCATTTACTGCTGTTTATATCTCCCAGCTCGCTGCCAAATTCCTCTTGCAAGATATCGGGGTTCATCGGTTTTTTATGGTCTTTCATATCTTTACTTTTCACATGTTTTTTAGTCACGAGATGCTCCCCCTTGTTTACCTTGATGAGAATTTCGGTTCGCCTGGCGGTCTTCTGATTGCTCGTCAAATTGTGTTTGTCCTTGATCGTGTGCCATGCTTTCTGTAGGCGTCATATTATTCGTGAGTGCTTCATTTTTTGCTGTTTTTCTTTTCATTTGTCATCATTCCTTTTTAACATGTTTAGTTCTTCGCTCAATTGATCAAACAGCTCTTTCATTTGTTTGACTGTCACTGGTTTTTCCTCAGGCTTTAACTCATATCCAATTTGCCCATTCGCTTCTAGCGTTGCTTTTTTGAGACTGCTGATGTCTGTGATGCCCTGCTGCTTTAAGCGCATTTTGAATTGGTCCCTTGTCAGCCGCGTTTTTTTTAGCTTGTGATCAAGCATTTCTCCATCCTCTAAAATCACCACAGACTTCCCTGAAACCAATTTTTCAAAAAAATCAAATTGGATCGACAGCTTTTCCATAATCACAAGCGCCACAATAAAAATGGCGGCCGCATAAATGGTTTCAAGTAAATTATGCTCAATAAAGGGTTGGATAATAATCGATCCAATTGAAATCATGATGACTGTCTGTTGAACCGTTAATTGACTAATGGATTTAGGCCCTGCTATTCTCAGCAGCAAAGTACCAACGAGCAGCATTACAATTGCTTTCCATAACACATCCAGCACGTCTCTTTCACCTCTTACCTATAGATTGCGAACATCCTTTGTGATTTAGCCAGTTATATAATGGAAATAAAAAAACCAGCATTCAGTAGGAATGCTGGTCTGATTGTCGACAAAGAGTTAAAATGATCGTTATTTTAACTCTTTGTCTTCTTTTCAGCGTGATAGAAAACCTTTGCAGTCTAGGAAAGTCGAGCACCGGAGCAGAGCGAATTTGACATTCGTGAGCACCGGAGCACAGATTTGACAACGAATGCGAGGGTTTGTCTACACGCTGAAACCAGCATTCAGTAGGAATGCTGGTTAGCCGATGATCACACGCTCTTTCGGATAATGATAATTCGCTTCACTTTCCCGGCGGCCAATTAAATACAAGAAGCTTGGAATTCCAATCCGTCCTATAAACATGACGACCATAATAATACACTTACCAAATACGGACAAGTCAGACGTAATTCCGAGCGACAGTCCTGTTGTTCCGAATGCAGAACAAACTTCAAATAAAGTTTCAAGAAGTGTATGATGGTCTGATAAAGTTAACAGAAACGTAGCACCAAACACTAAAATAAAGGCCATCATCGTCACCATGAGGGATTTATTAATGTCCGCTTGATGAAGCTCTCTTTTAAAGATTTTAATGGACTTATTTCCTCTCGCAAAATGAAACAAAGCAAGTAAATTAAGGGCAAACGTGGTTGTCCGAATTCCGCCCCCTACCGAGCTTGGAGATGCCCCGATAAACATCAGCAAACATAAAAATAACAGTGTCGGCTCTGTCAATTGCGTAATATCTAATGTCGAAAGCCCGCCACTTCTAGTAGCTGTTGATTGAAACAAAGAATAAAACAAGATTTCATGCCAGCTCTTCCCTAGAAAAGTGAAGCGGGCTTCAAGTGCATAAATCCCAATTGCCCCAACGACAACAAGAAGGCCAAACGTGATCGTGGTAATTTTCGTAAACAATGAAAACGATGCATGTTTTCGGTCTTGATTGAATAAATAATCCTTTACTTCGACAAGTACCGGAAAGCCAATAGCGCCAAAAATGATGAGCAGCATCGTAATAAATTGGACGAAATAGTCATCTTTATAAGGAATTAACGAATTCCCAGTAATATCAAAGCCTCCATTGGTTGTGGCACTGATACTAGAGAAAAATCCGTGTAAAAAAGCGCCTTGCACATCGTAATACTTAAGAAAATACATACTTAAAATCAGACCGCCTACAAACTCAATCAGTAAGATTAAATATAAGACCTGCTTCATGAGTTTTACAATTCCTGATAAGTTGCTCTGGTTTTGGTCTGCCATAATTAATTTTCTTTCTTTAATGCCGATCCTTTTTCGCATAACCAGCCAGACGAATGTACCAAGTGTCATAATGCCGATACCACCGATTTGCAAAACAAATGCAAGGATCCACATCCCGGTCACACTAAATGTTTGTGACGTATCGACAACAGTCAAACCCGTGACACTGACAGCACTCACAGCTGTAAACAGCGCATCAATAAATGTCCATTTGACTCCTTCTTGGTGAGCCACTGGCAGACTGAGTAGTATGAACGACACGGTCACAGCAAGAAAATAATAAAGGGCAATCAGCTGAAAAGCCGACAGCCGGTCGATTAGTTTTTTCATTGGATTCATGGTTATTCCTTCTTTTATCTTTCTTTTCGAATACTATATCATTTTAATGAAAAGAGAGAAGATTTTAAAGGTATTTTGTGCTTTATTTACTTTTTCATCAAAAAGAAAAAGACATCCTTACGCAGAATGTCTTTTGATCTTTCTTATTTTGCTTCGAGTCTTCTAATTCTTTCGTTTAAATCAGGGTGTGTTGAGAAAAGAGAAGCTTTTCTTTTACCACTGATTTTCAGTGTAGCAACAGCTGTTTGATCATCATCTTTAATTCTTGATGTATACGCCTCTAGTGAACGGAGCGCATGAATCATTTTATCTTTTCCTGCAAGGTCCGCACCGCCGCGGTCTGCATGGAATTCGCGATGTCTAGAGTAAGCAAATACGACAAGGCTTCCTAAGATAGAGAAAATAATTTGGAAGACGATCACAGCGATAAAGTGAACAATCGGCACAAGCTCTTCACGTGGAACGAAACGGCTTGCGATCCATGCCGCAATTCTTGAAAGGAAGACAACAAACGTGTTGACGATTCCTTGAAGTAACGTCATTGTAACCATGTCACCGTTCGCTACGTGAGCGACTTCGTGAGCGATAACCCCTTCAACTGCTGCATCATCCATTTCATGAAGCAATCCAGTTGATACGGCAACAAGCGATCTTCTTTTAGAAGGACCTGTCGCAAATGCATTTACTTCAGATGATTGGTAAATACCGACCTCAGGCATTTTAGAAAGGCCTGCTGCTCTTGATAGTCTGTGAACGCGGTCAACAAGCTGCTGCTCATCATATGTTAATGAATCCTTTTCTGGATTTAACACACGCACACCCATCATCATTTTTGCCATCCAGCGAGACATCGCTAGTGACATAAACGAGCCTACAAAACCAACAACTGCACTGAATACAAGAAGATAAAGGATATTAAGTCTTCCGTCTGCTCCTATATAAGAACCAACACCAGTTGCTGCACTAATAACCGATAGGACAATACCAATCGTAGTGATAACAAGAATGTTCGTTAATATAAACAGAAATATTCTTTTACCCATACATAACCTCCGCTGTCATATTAAGTTCATTTGAACTTATTAATAAAATTATAAAAATAAACGTCTCAAATTGCAAGGAAAAAGGAATCGTTTTCTATGTTTATCATACTGGCTAAAACCTCGTCATTTCAATGATTACGCTACTTGCATCCGCAAACAAGTGAACAAATTGTGACGCACCGGTCCTATTTTAGTTTATTTTGCATTTTCATTAAAAAGAGATTATGATGTTGAATTAGATCAATAATCACGTTTTTGACGTACAAAATGAGGTGGAACATGGTGACTTTTAAATTAACGAGAATTGACATGACGAGACTTCTGTATTCTCTAAAAGGCGAGGGAGATCTGACTCCGCTTCAGCTTTTGAATTTATCTGTAAAAAGCGATAAGGAACATGAATATGATGAATTAAGAATCCCTTCGTTTTTTGAAAAACTCGAACGGCGGAAGCAAAAATCAGAGCACGGGCTTTCAACGAACGAAATCGTTGAGCTTGGCAACTTGTGTGAACTGACTTCTCTTAAATCGACAGCCATTCAAAACTGGATCAAGCGCGATATTAAAGATATGATCGGCCATCCAGAGCTTGGCAAGAAGTACTCCATTGATCAAGTCGTTATTTTATTAATTGTCCGGGATTTAAAATCAGTATTTGATTTTGATTCTATTCGTACGATCTTATCTGCCTTATTTAATACGATCACAGATCGAACGGATGATATTATCAGCCCCATCCGTTTTTATGAAGCATATGCGCACGTCCTTGATTTTATTTATCACCATACACATTTTCCATTAAAGGAAACAAATTTACGAGAAATGACAGAAGAGCAGACGGACAAACTCCACGAAGAGTTCACAGAATTGACGAAGCCGCAATGGCATTTGATTAAAGGCATTATCAGTTCTACCGTGTTCTCCGTTTTCACTTCTCACTTGCAAAGCACAGCGCAAGAAATGATGTTGAATACGCTTCAGCTGAAAAAGACTTAAAACTGAGCCCGAGGTGACCTTCATCACCTCGGCTTTTTTGTGCAGCAATTGCCAGCATAATTGCAGGCTGTTTTTTTCAAAATAAGAAGGCGCAACAAACATGAGGTGAAAGGAGGAATATGTGATGGCAAATCGAAATCAACTTCTTGTTCCTGGAGTAGAACAAGCTTTAGATCAATTTAAATACGAGATCGCTCAAGAATTTGGCGTGAATCTCGGTTCAGATACAGTCGCACGTTCAAACGGTTCTGTTGGCGGCGAGATGACAAAAAGACTCGTACAGCAGGCGCAATCTCAAATGGGCCATTCAACTAAATAAAGACATGGTGAAATACGCCGGATCTATTCTGGCGTTTTTTTACTGTTCATATGTAGGTTCATCCCGGTTTTCACGGTATGAGGGCGGTGTGTTTTTTCCTTTTTGTTTGACGTCATTTCTGTTACGTTCGCCGTACGGACGATTCTGAGCACTGTCGTTTTTTTTTACATGCTTTTCAGTATCACCACGTGATGTGCCGTTTGGATGTTTTTTTTCATTTGGATCAGTCGAGTGATTTTTTTTTTGCTCTTTGTCTTTTTCAAAAGAGCGATCCTTTTCTTCTTTTCCCTTTTTCTCTTTGTTGTCAAGATTAGGGCTTGTTTGGTGAGGCTTTTGAACAGCTCCTTGCTCTTCCCTCTCAACTTCCTTCTGCTCTTTGTCTTCGCCTTCAGGAGCTTCTTTATCAGGCTGCATCTCATCGCTATCGTCTGTCTTGATGTCTTCTTTTTTGTCTTCGTCTTTTTGATCTTCATCAGCATTTTTCGGCTCTTCTTCTTTGACAGCCTCGTCATCTGCTGGATCTTCATCTTCTTTTTTAACGTCCTCTTGTTCGTTGTCTTGCATTTCTTGATTTCTAATATAAGTTCCTGTTGAAATGCCTGCTTTTTGTGCCTTTTCTCTTGTTTCCAGGTCACCTTCCACAGTTTCCAGCTTATAATTGCGCTTTTGATATTCCCCCGAGATGGTGCTGATTTTACTTTTTACGTTTGTTTTGTATGTATGATCCTGCTTGTTTTCATAAACAGTTGAAATATAAATGCTTTTAGAGTGGTTCACGTATCCCTTTTTATCACAATCATCGATGATTTCCTGCACGACTTTGGTCATGTCGTTTTTTTCTAAATCTTTCATACTGGCCAGTACTTGCTTCGCATCTTTATTCAGCGGAGTGACACCGATCACTTGATAATTGTGATCGAGTTTCAGCTCAAAACTTGGGTTAATGTCAATCGTCATATATGCATATGCTTTTTGACTTGAGAAAGATGGCATCATAGTGAAGATCACGACAATAATTGCTGCAATTGATAGAATTCCTGCATTTAACGGACGTAAACGAAGCAGGTCAAAAAAACCGGCTCTTTTTCTTTCGAGACGTGATTCATTCGGAAACGTCACTTCTTGACCGATTTCATAGTCTTGCTGTTCATACTTTGTCCGCAGAAATTGTCCATCAGGGGTCAGCAGTGTGACATATTTTTTGTTTTTCTCTACTATAATGCCTCTTCTCATGAATTAAGCACCCCTTTAAGGTAATCTTTCAAATACACATAATCACCTGTCATAATGATCGCCATCGCAATAATATATTTTCTATTTCTCTCAATCGTTTTGCGGCTGACTTCCACTAGCTTTTCCAGCTGTTTGACTGGCAATTGTTTTTTCTGAAATAAAATGGTTCTCAGTTCATCGTGCTTCACGAGTGTATGGGCCACTTTAATGGCATTTTGTCTCGCATCCGCATGCTTTGGTGAATGCTCAAGCAGTTCTTGAAACGTAAGACCATATACTTTCAATCGTTCTTTAAAATGTTCAATCTCTTCTCTTCTATGTTCTTGTTCAATTAAACGCCTATATTCATTTGCAGAAAGCTCTGCTTCAATCATGCTTTGCGAGTACTCGCCATTCTCACTTTCTTGAAGGTCCATTTGAACCGTTGGCGCGTTTCTTGCTTCTTTTCGAATATAGTCGATTACTTTTCTTTTAATAATTAACTCCGCAAATGCAAGGAGTGAGTTGCCTTTTTCGGCAGAGTATTTTTCTATCGCTTCATTAAAGGCAATTAAGCCTACGCTAAATTCATCATCTTTTTCATCTATATATCGTTTACAAACGGATGAAACCGTCTTAGCGACAAATGGTTTGTATTGCTCTATTAATGCATTTTGCAGCTCGGTATCACCCTGTTGGATGTTGATTGCCGACTGCTCTAATGTTTGCTTTTTCTTTCCCTTTTTAAACAAAAGGCTAAGCAATGGTTTCACCTCAGTTCTCCCTATATTACTCATTTATGATAGCTAATTTATGAGGGAAGCGCAAAGGAAGAAATGAGGAATTCATTTCCTGTTACTCAATTGTGACATGTATTTCTCTATCTACTTTACAACGTTTCGTTTAAAAGCAAAGAAATAAGGGGGTATCCCCCCCTTTTTTGTAATATACGTGTTATGAAAATGAAATGATATTTCTTTCAAAAAACCTACTCTTCCAGCCGCATCTCTTGTTTTTCCTCGTTTTGCTGGCCGCCTTTTCTTGATGGACTTGATAAAAACCAACCAAATGCTGCAATTGCGAGAAGAACCGTCCAGAAAATGACTTTCCATAATGTTGAATGAATGAAATGAGAGGACACGATCCCAATGGCTGGATGAGAAAGTGTATAGAGCGTCAGCTTCACGCCAACCCATCCGACAATGACAAATGCTGCTGTTTCTAGGCTTGGTCTCGTTTTAAGCAGTTTCACAAATACAGTCGCCGCAAACCTCATGATCACTAGACCAATGATACCGCCCAATAGAATGACAATAAATTGACCGCCATCAAGCCCGCCAATTTGTGGAAGGTTTGTTGCTGGCAGAGTCACAGCTAATGCAACAGCTGCTAAAATAGAATCTACTGCAAATGCAATGTCAGCAAGCTCAACTTTCACGACGGTTGCCCAAAAGCCGCTTTGTTTCATGTTTGTGTCTGCTTCCTTTTTCTTAAATACGTGCGATTTTAAAATATGGTGAATCGAAATATATAGAAGATAAATTGCGCCAATGGCTTGAACTTGCCACACATCTACTAAAAACGAAATAAGAAAAAGAGAACCAAATCGCATGACAAATGCTCCCGCAAGTCCGTAAAACAATGCCTTTTTTCTTTGTTTTTCAGGAAGGTGTTTGACCATCACAGCCATAACCAGCGCATTATCAGCTGCTAAAATCCCTTCTAATCCAATCAATACGAGAAGAACCCACCCGTACTCTAAAATAATTGCTGCATCCATCATCATTCCTCCTTATTTTTTATCTATTGTCCCACAACAGACAAAGGCTTATGAATGCAAAAAAGACCTTTGCCTGTAATGGCAAAGGTCTTGCTAGACATGTGATATGTAAATAATCATGCCAACAAAGCCGATGGAATGAGGTTCCATGTAATGACGACTTTGTTTCCGGTAAAAACCGGACGCTACTCCCCTTTGGTGGGATTAAGAATATTTAGATTACTTATATCATAATCAACAGACCCCGGATTGTCAACAGGTGACTTTTTATCTCCACCCATTGATTAAGCCGTTGGTGTTTCTGTTTTTCTTTTTCTTCGTTTCAGCCACACGTAGAGAACAAACAATAAGAGCATACCAATTCCAATCGGCAATACATATGGTTCTAAAATGGTTCCAACCTCTTGCCAGTTCTCCCCAAGGACAAATCCTAGATACACATATACAAATGTAATTGGCGTAATCGCCAAAAACGTATACAGGCAAAAAACCCACACATTCATCTTCGCAATCCCACACGGAATGGAAATAAGGGTTCTGACCCCTGGAATAAACCGGCCGCTAAACGCAACAAATCCGCCATGCTTTTCAAAAAAGGCATCCGATTTATCAAGTGACTCAGGTTTCACAAAGAAATACTTCCCATATTTATTTAAAAAGGGTCTGCCTCCGTAACGCCCTAACCAGTACAAGGTCAAGGGGCCTGCCACACCGCCAATAGAACCGGCAGCCACAACACCGATGAAGGCCATGTCCCCTTTTGAAACCCAGTAACCTGCAAGAGGCAACACCACTTCAGCAGGAACAAATTCAATGCATAATGCAAGAAAGATGCCGAAGTACGACAAATTCTTAAAGGCATCAGCTAATGAAATAATAAAATCTTCGATGTTTATCAATCCCTTTCACACATAATCAGTTTGACAGGCTATGCTTGCAAATCGTACCGTGCCACCTATTAAACGAATAAAAAACCAAAAATGATTCACTTTTCTTCGTTTTTTTACATTAAATTTGATTTTACTATAAAAAATGTTCAAAAAAAATGCTGAATGCCCTTTTTAAGTAAAGGAAAAGTGAACACAGGCGCCACTTGATCCGATATATTAAGTATATGTCTGTTTTTAGATACAGGAGGTTTTCTTACATGACACATTTAACAGGAAGCTACAACGGATGGCTTGTCTTTCTGTCAGTCGCTGTCGCCGCTGTCGCCTCCTACTCAGCTCTTCAATTAGCCAGCCGGGTGATCCAGTCGAGCGGCGCAAAGAAAAGAGTATGGTTGATCATTGGTGCGATGATCATGGGGATGGGAATATGGTCAATGCATTTTATTGGCATGATGGCGTTTCATCTACGCTCTGGTATCACATATGAAACACCCTTACTCATTTTATCGATTTTGACCTCTTTTATCGGTTCTTTCATTGCTTTTTCAATATGTATTCAGCAGCAACTTTCCACAAGACGACTTTTGATTAGTTCGATCACGATGGGCTCAGCTATTTGCAGCATGCACTATCTCGGATTGGAATCAATGGCGAATGTCACCATCAGCTATGACCCTGTTCTCTTTTTTCTTTCGTTTTTTATTGGTGCGCTCGCTTCATTCTTTTCATTACACCTTTTTTTCCGGCTCCATCGCTCTGAGAAAAGGCGGGAGGATCAGCTGTTAAAAATAGCGGGTGCACTGATGATGGGCGGTGCTATTGCGGGCATGCATTACACTGGCATGGCGTCTTCGACGATGTTTTTTCATTCAGATGGTCAGGTCGCTGCGGGTGGTTCTCTTGAAATGTCACCATTCAGCCTGTCGATTTTCATCGGCCTGATGACACTTATCGTCCAATCACTCATGATTTTCGGCGCCTATATTGATCACCGGATTATGTCACAATCAGATCAGCTAAAAGAAAATGAACAGCGGTTCCAATCACTGATCAAACATAATATAGATGGTATTATCGTGTTATCTGTTGATCGAAAAGTGATATCTGCGAATGACCCAGGCAAACACATTTTGAAAATGTGCAATTCCTGGATTGGTGATGATGTGAGTCAATACGTCATGCCGACTGAGATGTGGGAAGACTTTATTTATCAATCAAAAAAAGCAATTACGCGTGAAGCAGAACTGAAAGCAGCAGATCGTTTTTATTATTATCATGTTACATACATACCCGTACACGTCAACCATACACTTGACAGCATTTATCTCGTTTTAAAGGATTTAACCCAGCAGAAGATTGCTGAAAAAGAAATTCATGTGATGGCACATTATGATGCACTAACTGAACTTCCGAACCGTCGTCACGGAATTAATCATTTAAATGATGTTTTATCCGCTCAAGAAGAGACAAAAACGTCAACGGCAGTTCTTTTTCTTGATTTAAATCGGTTTAAAATTATTAATGATGCCCTTGGTCATAACATAGGCGATCTGCTGTTGAAAGCCGCCGCAAACAGACTAACCAAATGTTTGCCTGACAATGGCTTTATTGCAAGAATTGGCGGGGATGAATTTTTAATGATCTTTCCTCACATGGAGCATAACACACATAAAATTGAACAGCTTTTGAAAAACATCATTCGCCAATTTGAACGTCCTTTTTTCATTCAAAACCATCAGCTCATTACATCCATTAGTATTGGAATCGCCATCTCTCCGCAAAACGGAAAGAATGGTATGGAATTGATGAGAAAAGCAGATATGGCCATGTATTTATCAAAGAAACATAAACAAAGCCGCTATGAATTCTTTACTGAATCTATGGAGAGATTGAGTGAGGACAGACTCAATCGCGAACTGGAGCTACGAGATGCCATTCAAAGAAAGCAGTTTGTGCTTCATTATCAGCCGCAAATCAGCGCCAAAACAAGACAGATGACAGGTGTTGAAGCCCTTTTAAGAATGAAAGCACCAGACGGTTCTCTAAAATCACCCGAGGCTTTCATTGAACTTGCTGAAGAATCCGGCCTGATCATCGATATTGGAAGGTGGGTCATTGACACGGCATGTCAGCAGGCAAAATTGTGGTATGACAAGCAATTGAAAATTCCTGTAGCGGTCAATTTATCTGCTAAGCAGTTTAACTCTGAAGACTTAATTGATTTGATTAAACTAACGCTAAAAAAATACGACCTTCAACCATCACTTCTTGAGCTTGAAGTGACAGAAAGCATGACAATGGACAACATCAAGCAGTCAAAACAGGTACTGACATCTCTAAAACAACTTGGCGTCCGTATTAGTATTGATGATTTTGGTACAGGCCACAGCTCTTTAAGCTATTTGAAGGATTTGCCGATTCACCGCCTGAAAATTGATAAATCATTTATCGAGGATATTTTGAGCGATTCAAAGTCTGAGCAAATCACAGGGGCTATTATTGCAATGGGGCACCAGCTATCTCTAGAAGTCATTGCTGAAGGTGTTGAAACTTTTGCACAAGCGCAACTTTTATCTGCGCAGGGCTGTGACGATCTACAAGGCTTTTATTATGCCAAGCCACTTCCAGCTAGTGATATTGAAAAATTTATCGCCTATCCTGCTCATCAGCTGGATACATAAAAAAGGTGCCAACCATGGCACCTTTCAGCGTGTAGACAAACCCTCGCATTCTTTGTCAGTCCTGCGTGCTGGTGCTCACGAATGACAAATTCGCTCCGCGCCAGTACTCGTCCTTCCTCGGACTGCAAAGGTTTTCTATCACGCTGGGCTGAAAAGAAGACAAAGGGCTAAAATCAAGTTCATTTTAGCCCTTTGTCAACAATCTAAAAGGTGCCAACCATGGCACCTTTTCGTTTTATCTAAATAACAAATGCTGACTGTGAATACCTGCTTTTTTCAGCAGACTAATTAATTGCTCCTGTTCTTCACGCGAAAGACCAGAAAACGCCCGCGCAATTCGAAGAGAATGGATTGGATAAATTTTATCCAGATAACTGCGCCCTTTATCCGTTAAATGGGCATAAACTGACCGTTTATCCTTTGGGTCCTGTTCTCTTTCAATGAAACCATTTCGTTCTAACTTGTCAATTACGTACGTCACATTCCCGCTGACAAGCAGGAGTCTTGAGCCAATTTGCTGAAGTTTTTGAGCACCTCTCGTATACAGTAATTCGAGAACGGCAAATTCAGTTGGATTGAATCCATGCTCCTTGCTGTCTCTAATACTGTGTTCGGAAACGCTTTTAAATGCCCTTGCAAAAACTTTGTAAAGCGTCATTGAACGTTCTACTTCTTCTTCATTAAACGATAGTCTCATCACATATCTACCTCTTATAATATTTTTTTAACTTCAAGGCTTTCTTGCGGTGCAGTTGGAGCCTTTCGTAAAAAATAGAAGTACGTTTTTGAAAACCCTTTCAACCACATAAGTGACTCCATTCGTGTTATGTATAAGATTTCGATATAAACTTTTAAAATCCTTCTTATTTTTCACAATCATCTCGAAAAAAAGCTTTTCCAGCAAACCATCAAGTTACGACAAATTTTAACATAATCTGTAAAGGCTCTATATTTCCTTACATTTGATTCGTCAAATTTCTACAAAATTCAATATTGCTATAATATTAAACACGCAAAAAAAGAACCCTTCATGTGACAGTGCACATGATAAGGGATGTTAAAGATAGCGATCGGTTTTGTTGAAAAAGAAATGATACTCTTTTTTTAAGTCACTAATTGTCATGTTCTTGGTCATATCAGGGCTATACACCCCAAGTGAGCAAAGCTGCTTCGTATAATAATGTCTTTCTTTCGCTAAAGCTTCTTTTAATATACGCCGCACGACATCTCCCCTCCTATCAATGGATATGGATCGGGTGCTTATGAGGACTTTTTATACAAATCATTTTGTACGGCTCTAAGAAGAGCATGTGCATTCTGACCCGCAGCCTGCATAAACTGCTCCAGCAGTTCATCCCTCTTCACATCTAATGCGATGATTTCTTTTGCCATACGGATGATCTGTGTTTTCTCCATCAAGTGCGCCTCCTCCTCATTTTTTCTTTTTATTATCATATGTTCACGTGACATGATTTGCACGTTATATGTTAATTTTCCTTCCATTGTTTTTCACTTTTTTCATTTTTGTGTTATATTATCTAACAAACGTTAGGTTTTTTTACTGACTTTTCGATATAATATGAAGAAAAGACTTGCAGGGGTGAGGATATGACGCAGGAAGATGTATCTTATAAAGATAAAAAAGTCATTTCAATCGGGATTGTCAGTGAATTAACAGGGCTTTCCGTCAGGCAAATCCGATATTATGAGGAACGGAAACTCATCTACCCCCAGCGCTCAACAAGAGGCACACGGAAATACTCTTTTTCTGATGTAGAACGTTTAATGGATATCGCCAATAAACGGGAAGATGGTGTGCAGACAGCGGAAATTTTAAAAGACATGAAGAAAAAAGAACAGGCATTAAAAAGCGGACAATATAAGAAAAAAATGCTGGAAGGTCAAATTAATGCACACTTCCGGTACAAAAATCGATGAACTAAATAAAAATCGCTTACTTGGCAAAATAGACTTAGCATCTGATCGACCTGAATATGAAACGATGAAAGCACGAACTTACCCAAAGACCGATTCTTGCAGAAGAGTCTATTTCAGACAACGAAAACCAATGAATCATTGAAACAGCAAAACGAGGCAGCAATTGCAGCCTCGTTATTAGCTAAAACAACCATTCAACTATTTATCACCTAAGATACTTGATCTTTAACGATTTAGTTTTTCAAATTTGTTCAGTAATCGAAACAGTTCGTTCATTGAGCACATTCCCCGTGTTTAGCGTCGTTTTGGGTTCAATTAAGAGCAAGTGAACTTCTTCTTCAGCAATTGGCTGATGTTCAACTCCTTTTGGAATCACAAGAAATTCTCCTTCATGAAGCGTTATTTCCCTATCCCTAAAACGGATGACTAGATTGCCTTTCCACACAAAGAACATTTCATCCTCATCATCATGGTGATGCCAAATGAATTCACCCTTAATTTTCACCATTTTCATGTATGAGTCGTTCAACTCTCCACTTATTCTAGGATTCCAATAATCATTTATTTGCGAAAATTTTTCTTCGATATTTACCTTTGAAATCAATCGATTCCCCTCCTTATTAAATGGAAACGTCTGTTTTAATTGCCACAGCTAAAAAATTCTCATTTTCTCCTCTCGATCAAATAAAAGGGACGCAATGAGCATCAACCTCTTCCATCATTCAGTTTACATACTTCATTGGATCACGTAAAATCAAAAAATAGCATATAGATCATCACAATTTGTGATGCAAAAAAGGAGAGTTAGTTTGGATATTAAATCTTTGGAAGTATTTAAAGCCGTTGCCATTGAACAAAGCATCACAAAAGCTGCTCAAAAATTAAATTATGTGCAGTCCAATGTCACCGCAAGAATCCAACGTCTTGAACAAGAGTTAGGTGTACCTCTTCTCTATCGATATCATAAGAAAATATCTTTAACGCCTGCAGGACGTGAACTGCTGCCCTATGTAAATAAATTACTATACGATTACGAAGAAGCGATAGAAGCAGTAAAGCTTTCCTCTACTCCGCGGGGATCTTTACACATTGGATCTATAGAGTCCACCGCATCTACAAGATTGCCCAGCATTTTCACAGAATATCACAAAAAATTTCCACAAGTAGAATTGAGCTTGTATATGGCACCTACAGTCGATCAAGTTAGCGCTATCCTCAACTACAAAGTAGACGGCGCCTTGGTAGATGGGCCAATTCTTCATCCAGAAATCATCGAGTATCCTGTATTGGAAGAATCCCTCGTTCTCATTACAAGCTACTCCACGGAGCAATTCCAGGTAGAATCTATTTTACATGAGCCGTTGCTCTCGTCATTCGCCCATTGTATTTATTTAGGACGATGGCAAAAGTGGCTAGAGAACAACGGCTATCCTCCTATGAAGGTCATGGAATATGGTACGTTAGAGGGCGTCCTTAAATGTGTTGAAAGCGGACTGGGAGTGACCGTATTACCAAAATCTATGGTTGAATCTCGGGGACAAGGCAAATTTACTTGTCATCCATTACCAGAACCACATCGAATCGTGCCCACTGTGTTGATCAGGCGACGTGATTCGTACATGACCAGTGCCCTGTCACAATTTATGGAGTTAATGGGCATCACGAATAAGTGATCTGAGACAGATCATTGTTTCATAAATAAGATCATGTGTGATAAAAAAAGAGGATAGATAGAGCGACATTCTTTCAGCTCTTCTATCCTTCTTATGCCTGACTGATCATAAAGCATATGAACGATTCTTTTTATTTAGATGAAGCGTCAGTTCCTTCAACAACCCCTACAAAGTCAATTCGTACGCCGCCTTTTTCAGGATCTTCTTTCACCCGAAAGGCAAGCGCCTTTTTTTCTCCAGTGTTTGCATCTTTATAATTTGCATGAAAGACGTGGATGCTGGCTTCTTCCATTTGAAAATCTTCATAAGAAAGCGTCTCAATTCCCCATTCCTTTTTCGATTTAAGAATGTCATTTGGGCTTGGGACTGCGCCTTCGACATAGACATTGTCCATTTTTCGTTTATTTCCTTCAGTTATCGCTTCAAGCATATGCTCTGATGCCACCAGTCTTCTGTCTTTCCCCTCGTCTTCTCTTGAACATGCACTTAGCAAAACAATGCACATGAAAATGAATAAAAACTTCTTCATTTTTCTCTCCCACCTTCTCCTTAAAATGTAAAGGATGGAAGCGCTATATGCAATCTTTATTCAAAAAAGACTGTAAAACGTTACATTTTACAGTCTTTTGACTACATCAGTGTATGAAGAAATGCTGTTGCAATTCCAAAATAGATGAGTAAGGATAAAATATCATTCAATGTTGTGATCAGTGGTCCAGATGCAATGGCTGGGTCCACATTTAATCTGTGTAAAATAATCGGCACGACCGTACCTGCCATTGTCCCAATAATCAGTGTTGCAAGAAGCGAGGAACCAACAACAAAACCTAAAATCATATTGCCCTGCCATACCATGGCAACGACCGTAATAATGATTGAACAAACAATCCCAATATAAATACTTGTTCTCAGCTCTCTGAAAATCAAGCGCATAATGGTTTTTTTCGTTAATTCTTCTTTTGACAATCCTCTAATGACAACCGCTAGAGACTGTGTCCCTGTATTCCCTGTCATACCTGCAATCATCGGCATGAAGAACGCTAAAGCAACGACTTGTTGCAAAGTATCTTCAAAATAATTCAAGATACTGCCTGAAATCAGCCCAATGAATAAGAGCAAAATAAGCCACGGAAGACGTCGGTATGCCGCCACAAATGCCGGTGTGTCGAACGTGATATCTTTACCAGAGGCAGCAAACTTTTCATAGTCTTCTCCTGCCTCTTGAATCACAACATCAATGATATCATCGACTGTCACAATTCCGACTAGGACATTGTTCTCTTCTACAACAGGGATGGCAAGGAAATCATATCGTTCAATGAGCTTTGCGATTTCTTCCTGGTCTTGAAAGGCACCAACGGCAATGACTCTTGTAAACATAAGATCCTGCACTTTTTCATCTGGCTCACCTAAAATAAGATCCCTGTATGAGAGTACCCCTACAAGCTGTTTTTGATCATTTATGACATATAAGTAGTTGATCGATTCGGCAATTTCAGCAAAGCTTTTCAGCTTCACCACGGCATCCTGAACCGTATAATGCTGCGGAATCCAAACGTACCGATTGGTCATGATCCGACCTGCTGTCTCAGCAGGATAATTCATGAGAAGCTGGACGGCCTTGGATTCCTCTGCTTCCATGTTAGATAAAAGCTGATCCTTCAGCTCATCCTCCATCTCATCAAACAAGTTGGCTAGATCATCGTTATCCATTTTGTTTGTGACGAAGGTGGCTTTGTCTTTCCCTACTTTTTCAAGAACAATCTCTTGATATTCCCGCTCCAGTTCACCCATCATTTCCGTCACGTCATCGACTGTTAAAAAGCTGAGAAAGCGGCCGCGGTGTTTTTCTGGAAGCTCCTTGAATAAGTAGGCCATATCATAAGGCTGAAGTTCTTCCATAATGTTTTTAAATTCTTTACGTTTTCCATCTCTTAGTAAAATAATGATGCGTAAAATGAGTTCATCGTACGTAATGTTCTGTATCATCGCTGTTACCTCCCCAAAATCAGGAGATACCCGAATCCCTTAGATTGTGCGGGGGTCAGGATCTCCTCTATCTGATGCGTCAATCTGATCTTTTGACATACTCTCTATGTGTCTCGAATCGGGATGATCCATCCCCACACCTCCTTTTCTCATAAAAAAGCACCTTCAACCGAATGAAGGCGCTTTGTAAGCATGACAAATAAACACTTGCTCCTTCAATCGTAGAGCTTTAGCACTGTATGGCATAGGATTAATCCAGCTGCATTAAAAATCACCTTATGTCGATGATTCCTGTTGACCCATTGGCGTCTTTGGACATTTTTGGGCAGCAGCGTATCTCCATACAGGAGCCTCACCTAACGAAGTCTCATATTGTTGACACACTGAGATTACAGAAAAAGCGCAATGATGTCAATAAGCAAGATGCCAAGTTTCCTGATGTATTCGCTTTCTTTTCAAAAAAAGAGCGATCGACAAGTTGACCATCGCCCTTTCATGTCTTTTATTCTTCTTCCGGCTGATTCATATCCTCTTGGGAGAGGAGATGAAAGGAATCATGCAAAAACAAAGCATATCCTTCTCCATCAGGATGGGGAACATATTCCGCACGATCCATCGTCTGTTCTTCTTCTTTTTTCTTCATCATATTCTCTCGCCTCCTTTCAAGTAGTTTGTCCCAATGAAAAAACCTTACACATAAAAGTGTAAGGTTCAGCATGTGCGTGCTGGTGCTCACGAATGTCAAATTCGCTCCGCGCCAGTACTCGTCCTTCCTAGGGCTGCAAAGGTTTTCTATCACGCTCAAAGGTTCATTTATGGCTTAATCGTCCCATTCTTGCTTGAGGATTTTGCCTGTTTTAGCGGAAATCTCAAAATCAACTTCTTCGCCGCTTGGTGTCGTAATTTCAATTTCATACAAGTACACACCATTTTCTTTATCTAATTCTGAATCTGTGACTGTTCCTTTTACTTTTGCAAGGGCAATTTGTTCAGCCTGTTTTTTGGTGATTTTTACATTTTGTTTCTTTTCTTTGACTGGATCATTGAGCGCTTTGCCTGTTTTGGCATCGACATATACTTTATATTCAAAGCCGCCTTTTTTAATCTCGACCTCATATACCCATTTTCCTTTTTTACGCTCAAGATCTACATCATCTACATAGCCTTTCACAACTTTTAATGCTGCTTTTTCAGCCTGTTTCTTTGAGACAAATGAAGATTTCTTTTGTACCACTTGTTCGGCATTTGCCGTTTGATTTGTATTTTGCGCTTGAAGGGTGAAACCACCTGCGACAAGTGCTCCTGTGAATGCTGTAGCTACTAGTACTTTTTTTATCATGTTTCATTCCTCCTCTGTTTGATTTCTCCTTTATCTTAAAAAAACAAGATGATAAAGGAAGGAAAGGAACATGAGAAAATCATGAGAAAATGATTAGTTTTCGTACGTAATGCCTTCAATATCTCCTGTATAAGCATTCACTAACACCTCTGCCTCTCTTCCATCCGGCAAATCGAGCTCTACCTCAAACACGAGCATTCCACTAAAAGTTTCAAGATCTGCATCATCCACTGTGCCGCCTACTTCTTTTACGGCAATCTGAATGGCTTCTTCTACCGTTATTTTTGTCAGCTTCTTTTCTTTAGAGGTTGGCTTTTTCTTTTCTGCTTCAATCACCTTGAACGTGTCTTTCTCAACATCCACTTGATACAGTTCTTTTTTTGATTGAATCGTAAAGATAAAGCGATCCGATTTTTCTTTCTTTTGAATCACGGTACCCTTCACTTTTTTCACTGCCACTTCTTCTGCTTGGAGTTCGGCATTTTTCTCAATTGGTTTTTGATAGCTCTTTAACTGTTTCATCTCTTTCATTTGACCGCTTGAGGAAGATGCAATGATTTGATAGATGCCATTTGAATTTTCAAGCGTCAATGTATAGTCCTGTTTATGGTTGATCAAATCAATATTTGTGATGTTTCCATTGTAGTCTTTTGCGATGATTTTTTTAATGTCTGCTTCGCTTAATATTTTTTTGTCAATGGTTTGAATCATGAGCATTGCAAAAGCCACAAGAATGAAAAGACATCCTGCGAGCGTAAGCAGCATTTTCAGTTTTCTAGACATGCAGCGCCTCCTTCCTATTTCCTATTTTATAAGGAGGAAATGAGAAATTGATGAGAAAAGACCTACTTATTTCTGAAAAAGAATGGTCATCACGGTTCCTTCACCGATACGGCTGTCTACCTTTAGCTCAGCCCCATGCTCTTCAGCAATTTGCTTCGCAATTGACAGGCCAAGTCCAGTACCACCCGTCTCACTGTTTCTCGCTTCATCCACACGGAAAAAGCGGTCAAAGATTTTCGGCAGATCCTCTTCTTTTATGCCAATTCCTTTGTCAACAACCGAAATAAACGGTTTCTCTCCTGCTCGTCCGCAGTTCACATCAACTGGCTCTGCACTATATTTAACCGCATTATCAATCAAGATGGTCAAAAGCTGTTTGATCTTCTCTTCGTCCCCTTCAGCAATAACAGGCTGATCTGTTTGTACATGAGTAAGGATGGTTCGATTGGTTGCCACTTCAAGTGTATGGCCAACTTGGCTGCACAAATGACCAAGATCAACCGGCTTCATGTCCAAGTAAAGCGGCTGGCCATTTTTCGCCAGTGTGAGTAGTTGATCTGTCAGCCTTTTCATTTTTTTTGCCTCATCATGAATGGCTTGAGAGGATTCTTCTACGACCTCTGGCCGACTTTGCCCCCAGCGTTTTAGTAAATTGCTGTAGCTCATGATGACGGTAATGGGTGTTTTCAATTCATGAGAAGCATCGTGCAAAAATTGCTGCTCTTTCTCATAATGTTTCTCAAGAATTTCGGCCATTTCATTAAAGGTTTGACCCATTTGATACAGTTCATCCTTTGAATCGCCTGTTAATTCAATTCGTTTAAATGCCTTTTCTCTCATACTTGCTTTCATCGTATTGGTCATTCGACTAATTGGGCGGACAATTTGTTTCGTTAAAATGTGGCCTGCAAAATAAGAAAGCACAATAAACAAAACGCCAGCAGCAATTAAAATCATTTTTAATAACGCCAAGTTCTCTTCTGTATTTTCAATTTCTTCATAAACTTGCAGCGACACAATGTCCCCATTTGTCCAAATGACAGGGATAGCCGCGAACGCAATCATATGCTTATTGTATTCTTGAATTTCTGCTGTCTGACCAGATTCGTATGTAAAAGGAAGTGAGCTAAACGTAGATTCCTTCGTGACGGTCAGCTTTGATTCACCTTTCTCTGTGACGACACGGATCATACCATTTTGAGGCAGATACGCTTTCAGAAGCTCTGAAGATGGAAGGCCCTCTTCTTCTGACTTCTTTAGTGCAATCGCAATATTTTCAGCTACTTCCGACAGTCTGGACATATCTTTTTGCGTCAAGGTCATCGAAAAAATAAAATAAATCGCTGTATGAAACAGCAGCACCATTAAAAACAAGGACAACGATGTATAAAGCTGGATCTTATTTTTTAATCTCATGCTTTATCCTTTCATCACATAACCCACACCTCTCACTGTGTGAATCAATTGTTTTTCAAACGGGTAATCGATTTTTTTCCTTAAATAGCGAATATAGACATCAACCACGTTCGTGTCACCAAAATAGTCAAAACCCCAAACAGCTGTTAAAAGCTGATCTCTTGTGAGCACTTGCTGTTGATGTTTCAATAAATGAACAAGCAGGTCATATTCTCTCGGTGTCAGCTCAAGCGTCTGACCGCCTCTTTGAATTTCTCTTGTTTTCTCATTCACCGTTAAATCTGCAATACTTAGCTCAATTTCCTTTTCCTCTTGCGCATTGTGATTGAACCTCAGCTGTGCACGAATTCGCGCTAATAATTCTTCTATGTCAAAGGGTTTTGTAATATAATCGTTTGCCCCAAGATCAAGACCGCTGACCTTATCGGGAACACTTCCTCTTGCGGTAATCAAAATGATCGGTGTTGCCGTATTTGTCTTTCGAACCCTTCTAAGCACTTCAAGTCCGCTTAATTCTGGAAGCATGACATCTAGAAGCACTAAATCAAAACTCTCCTCCTCGAGCGCCTGGAGCCCTTTCATCCCTGTATCTTGGACTGTGACCTCATATCCTTCATATTCAAGTTCTAATGACAGCACTCTTGCAATTTTCTTTTCATCTTCGACCACGAGTATCTTCCCTTTGTTCATCTCTATCTCTCCTATCTAAAAGGCAAGCTTGTCTTTCCATTATTATATGTTGCCTTTCTCCATTGGAACAGTCACAATCTTCATATCTTATTTTTCATGAATGAGGAATTGTTATGTAATATGGTTGATTTTTATTTTCAGCTGATCCTTTCACATTACACAAATCAACAAAAAAAGCCTCTTTTCTGAGGCTGGTTAGGCTGGTCCCTTACTTCTTTTTAGGTTGACTGACAAAAAGCTCATCTACAGTCGTATTCAAAACAGAGGCGATGTCAAAGGCTAATTGTAAAGTAGGGTCGTACTTATCGTTTTCAATGGCATTGATGGTTTGTCTCGAGACCTTACACCGTTTAGCAAGTTCTTCTTGGGATAATTTAATGGATTTCCTTAGTTCTCTTATATGATTTTGCAATTTAATCACCATATTTTTTTCTGTATATGAGTAATGTAACTAAATATATGACCGAAATCACAGTTAGGAACATGATGGGAGAAATCCCAAACCCCTTATCAGAATTGTTCCCCTGGGTCGTTAAAAATATAGACTTTGCGACTTCTAATAAAAGCATACCGATGACCACCATAAATGCATACGATTGAGCTTTTGAGTAGATAAATCTCTTTCTTTCATCACCCTTTTGAATCATAGGCGCGATAAAGATAAACAATCCGACCACTAATAAGATGACTGAATACACGACTTTTACAACATCCAACGGTTAGTCCCCTCCCAATCAAAATGTCAAATACTTTTTACATTTCAATCATATCATCCACTTAAAAAATGTCAAATACTTTTTACATTCTAAATTCTTTCGATCATTATAATGGAAAAACAATCATCCGCACATGGCATGTACCTTTTTCTTTTCTGTCATCATCTATCTTTTTATATGATTGCTTTTTCGCTCTGCCTTTTTTAGTTCTTTTCACCCATTTTCATCTATACAGGTGCAAGCTCACTATGCAGCATTTCCTTCTTTTTCATATGATACTAAGAGTTTTCCTCAAAAGGTGACTTCTTTCGGCAAGATATGAGGAGAACTGCACAATGAATAATTATTTGATTATTTGAAAAATTATTACAATTGACCCTTTCCGATCAAACATTTGTTTTATACAATAACATTACGCAACCTGAATCTACTTTGAAAACAAAATAAGGAGGGCTTTCTTATGAAAGGTGAAATTCGCTTAATTCCGTATGAAGTAAAAGCCAATGTGATGGAAGCGAAAGAGACGCCGGAAAGTATTCAGGAGATTAAAGCACCCGAACTTTGGTCAAGTGGCTTCAAAGGAAAAGGCATAACCATTGCTGTCCTTGATACAGGTTGCGACACGGAGCATCCCGATTTAAAAGATCAGATTATCGGAGGAAAAAACTTTACCGATGATGACAATGGAGATGCTGAGAATGTAAAAGACTACAACGGGCATGGTACCCATGTATCAGGAACGATTGCAGCAACGGATCAAAATGGCGGCATTTTAGGTGTTGCACCTGAAGCCAAGCTGTTGATCGTAAAAGTTCTTGGAGGGAAAAATGGCAGCGGGAAATACGAATGGATTATCAATGGCATTAACTATGCGGTTGAGCAGAAGGTTGATATCATTTCCATGTCTCTCGGTGGGCCAAGCAATGAACCAGCACTGCAAAAGGCCATCCAACATGCGGTAAGCAGCGGTGTGCTTGTTGTCTGCGCAGCAGGAAATGAAGGTGACGGAGACGAGCGTACTGAAGAGTTCTCCTACCCAGCTGCATACAATGAGGTCATTGCCGTCGGCTCTGTCTCTCTTGCAAGAGAATCCTCTGAATTCTCCAATGCGAATAAAGAAATCGACCTCGTCGCTCCAGGTGAAGACATTTTATCCACTCTCCCTAACCATAAATACGGAAGACTAACAGGCACTTCCATGGCTGCCCCTCATGTGAGCGGTGCACTCGCCATTATTAAAAATGCCGAAGAAGAAGCGTTCCAGCGTAAGCTGACAGAACCTGAGGTATATGCTCAGCTCGTACGGAGAACCCTTCCGCTAAAACAATCGAAAACCCTTGTAGGAAACGGGTTTTTATATTTAACTGCACCAGATGTGCTTCTTGAGAAAACATTGGAAGCAGAACTTTTGTCTCTATAGGTACATGTTAGGTCCTGAGAAAAGATAGAATTTTCTCAGGATTTTTTTAATTAAAATTATTCAAAATTTACTTTGACGAAATGAAGTGAACGTTATATAATCGAACACAATAAATTCATAGTTTGAGAGTCGGTAATTCGATCACACGTCGAATTTTAATTGGGAAGACCGGTGAAAATCCGGCGCGGTCCCGCCACTGTAAGTGAGGAGAGCTTTTCGTTAATAATCCACTGTCATGAGGATGGGAAGGATGAAAAGCTTGCAGATTCGCGAGCCAGGATACCAGCCGCTCTATCACATCAAACCCCCTACGGTTGATAGGAGATGTCGGAAAAGCGTTCGTCATTGATACTTACGCCTTCTTTCGCACACACATTTTGTCTTTTTAAACCAGACATTTGCCCTCATCAATCTTGATCATGAGTGTGAGTGTCTTTTTATATTTAGAGGAGGAATTGGAATTGACAATTGTTAAAACAAGTAATCTAGGTTTCCCGCGAATTGGTTTAAACAGAGAATGGAAAAAAGCACTTGAGTCTTATTGGAAAGGTCAAACTGACCGAGAAACCCTCTTAAGCACACTCGATGAACAATTTTTAGCCGCTATTAAAACTCAAATTGATCAACAAATTGACGTTGTTCCTTCTGGAGACTTTACCTTCTATGATCACGTGCTGGATACTGCCGTTATGTTCAATTGGATTCCAGAGCGCTTCCGCAGCTTGAAAGACCCGCTAGATACATACTTTGCGATAGCAAGAGGAACAAAAGATGCTGTCTCAAGTGAAATGACAAAATGGTTTAATACAAACTATCACTACATCGTTCCAGAATACGAAAAAAGCACAGAATTCAAACTCACACATAACAAACCGCTTGAAGCATACGAAAAGGTGAAAAAAGCGTTTGGTGTTGAAACAAAACCTGTCGTCCTTGGTCTTTATACATTTGTTTCTCTTTCTAAAGGCTATGAAGCCAATGAAGTGAAAGAGATTCAGCAGCGCCTAGTGCCGCTTTATACTCAGTTGTTAAAAGAGCTTGAAGAAGCCGGTGTAAAATGGGTTCAAATTGATGAGCCTGCTTTAGTCACAGCTTCAAGTGAAGACGTGAAAGCAGTAAAAGCCATCTATCAAACGATTAAAGAAGCTGTACCTGCCTTAAACGTTCTCCTTCAAACATACTTTGACTCAGTAGATGCCTATGAAGAGCTTGTCACGTATCCTGTTGAAGCCATCGGTCTTGATTTTGTCCATGATCAAGGACGAAACCTTGAACAAGTGAAAAAACACGGCTTCCCAAAAGATAAAATTTTAGCAGCCGGTATCATCGACGGCAGAAATATTTGGAGATCAGATCTAGGAGAAAGATTATCGTTTATTTCTGAAGTAATTGCTGACGTGCAGCCGAAAGAATTATGGCTACAGCCTTCAAGCAGCCTGCTACATGTACCAGTTGCAAAACATCCGAGCGAACAGCTTGAAGAAAAACTATTAAACGGACTTTCTTATGCCACTGAAAAGCTGGCTGAATTAACGCTATTAAAAGAAGGCTTATCAAAAGGAGCGGCTGCCATTGATGCAGACATCCATGCAGCAAATGAAGCACTTCTGACGTTAAAAGAATTCGCGAAAGGAACGAATGCGGACCTGACAGCAGAGCGCAACAGTCTTTCATCAAAAGATTTTAAACGTCCAGTTGCTTTTGAAGAACGACTACGCATTCAAAATGAATCTCTTGAACTGCCGCTTCTTCCAACCACAACAATCGGAAGCTTCCCTCAGTCAGCTGAGGTGCGCAGTGCTCGTCAAAAATGGCGCAAAAATGAGTGGACAGATGCAGAGTATGATGAATTTATTAAAAAAGAAACAAAAAGATGGATTGATATTCAAGAAGAGATTGGCCTAGATGTACTCGTTCATGGAGAATTTGAACGTACAGACATGGTTGAATACTTCGGTGAAAAACTCGCTGGATTTGCCTTTACAAAATTCGCTTGGGTTCAATCTTATGGATCACGCTGCGTGAAGCCGCCGATCATTTATGGAGATGTAGAATTTACAGAGCCAATGACAGTGAAAGAGACGGTTTACGCTCAAAGCTTAACAGAGAAAAAAGTCAAAGGAATGCTGACAGGGCCTGTCACGATCTTAAACTGGTCTTTCCCAAGAACAGATATCTCTCGTAAAGACATTGCCTTCCAAATCGCTTTTGCTTTACGTAAAGAGGTAGAAGCGTTAGAAGCAGCGGGTATTCAAGTGATTCAAGTGGATGAACCTGCGCTAAGAGAAGGTCTTCCTTTAAAAGAGAGTGATTGGGCAGCATACTTAAACTGGGCAGCAGAGTCATTCCGTCTATCGACATCGTCTGTTCAAAATGAAACGCAAATTCATACACATATGTGCTACAGCAATTTCGAGGATATTGTTGATACGATTGAAGACCTTGATGCAGACGTGATTACGATTGAACATTCACGCAGTCATGGCGGGTTCCTCGATTATTTAGAAAAACACCCGTATTTGAAAGGCCTTGGACTTGGGGTATATGACATCCACAGCCCGCGCGTTCCAGCTGTTGAAGAAATGAGTAAAATCATTGATGATGCACTGAACGTCTGTCCGACAGATCGCTTCTGGGTCAACCCTGACTGTGGACTGAAAACAAGACAAGAACCTGAAACCATTGCTGCTTTGAAAAACATGGTGACAGCTGCTGAAGTCGCTCGTAAAAAGCTAGCGCAGCACGCATAATGGACTTACTCTTCCCCTGCTGAACATTTGGCAGGGGTTTTTATGCGTAAATTGTCCTGTTCGATCTCCTCCTACAATGATTCCTTTTCTATCATGATTCGTTTATACTAGAGAAGTCAGTCGAACAAAGGGAGGAAGACAATGAATCACGAAGCTTTTTTACAACGCGCAATTGATCTTGCAGTAGAAGGAGTAAATAGTGGCACAGGCGGCCCTTTTGGAGCGGTCATTGTCAAAGACGGTCAGATTATTGCAGAGGGAAGCAACAATGTCACAACGAGTAATGATCCAACCGCACATGCAGAAGTGACAGCCATTCGAAAGGCGTGCCAAACACTACATACATACCAATTAGAAGACTGTATTTTGTATACAAGCTGTGAGCCTTGTCCAATGTGTCTTGGTGCTATCTATTGGGCTAGACCAAAGGCCGTATATTTTGCCGCTGGACACAAGGATGCAGCGACTTCTGGTTTTGATGACTCCTTTATTTATGAAGAAATCAACAAAGAATACGAATCAAGAAACATTCCATTTTACCAGCTGCCCCTTCAAAAAGCCCTTGCTCCATTTGAAGCATGGGACACATACGACAAAAAGAAAGAATATTAAAAAAAGACACCTGCTCCACAGCAGGTGTCAGTAGATTGTTGACAAAGGGCTAAATTTTAGCCCTTTTTTCTTTTCATTATTCCGCCACTTCAAGCTCTACTTCGATGTTTCCTCTTGTTGCTTTTGAATATGGACAGAATTCATGTGCAGCCTCAACAAGCTCTTTCGCTTTGTCATGGTCAAGCCCTTTAGCGGAAACAATCAGCTTCACGCCAAGTTTAAAACCGCCATCACTTTCATCTTTTAATAGACTGACATGTCCTTCTACTTCTGATTCAATTTCGACACCTTGCTTCTTGGCGACTTGTTCAAGCGCCCCTCCGAAGCAGGCCGCATAACCCGCTGCAAATAATTGCTCAGGATTCGTACCAGTTTCTCCATCTTTCTTTGCGTTTGGCATCACAATGTTGTGGTCAAGCACACCATCATCAGAACGAACATGTCCTGCTCTTCCGTGCTGTGCTTTTACTTTTGCAGTAAATAATGGTTTCATCTTGATCTCCTCCTTCTTCTACTTATACCTTTCACGTTCTATTCGTTGCTCAAACATTTATGGCACATTGAAGAATTTTTCATTTTTAGTCTGTATTTATTTTAAAAAGGAAGAAAATCTTATACAATGATAAGTATGACAAAAAATAGTTGGTGACAGATATGACAAATGAATTTGAACATATGAAGCTGGAAAATCAGCTTTGTTTCTTGTTATATGCAAGTTCAAGAGAAATGACGAAGCAGTATAAACCATTATTAGAAGAGTTAAATATCACATACCCGCAATATTTGGCACTGCTTTTGTTATGGGAGCATGGGACATTAAATGTGAAAACAATGGGAGAGCTTTTATATTTAGACTCCGGTACACTCACACCTATGCTAAAACGAATGGAACAAAATGGACTCATCATCCGCGAACGTTCGAAAGAGGATGAGCGTTCGGTCCAAATTCGTTTAACAGAATACGGAGAAGCTTTACAAGAGAAGGCCACTTCGATTCCATTTCAAATGCTGTCTGGAACAGGCAGATCAGAAGAAGAGCTGAAAACACTTCGCGCTTCTTTACATGAGCTTTTGCAAAAATTAACACAATCAAAAGGCTGAGGGAATATTCCCTCAGCCTTTTTTTGATGTTTATTATTGAGCGACAGCTACTAATTCTACTTCAATGTTTCCTTGCGTTGCTTTTGAGTATGGGCAAACGCCGTGTGCTTTATGAACAAGTTCATCAAGTGCAGATTGCTCAATGCCAGTTCCTTTTACTTCTAATTTGACACCTAGTTTGAAACCGCCGTCTGAACTGTCTTTGACTAAGCTTACATGTGCCGTTACTTCACTTTCAAAACGGATACGCTCTTGTCTTGCTACCATTTGAAGGGCTGAATCAAAACATGCAGAATAGCCCGCTGCGAATAATTGCTCTGGATTCGTTGCTTTCTCAAGCTTTTTCGCTCTTGGCGTTCCTGGCATTGCTACATCATGCTCTAGTACACCATCTGTTGAAACAACCTTACCTTCTCTTCCTCCTACAGCTGATACCGTTGCAGTAAATAAAACTTCTGACATGAATATAACCCTCTTTCGCTCTATTAATATTTTCTACAATTGAATTGTACACAATCTAAATTCAAGAGTCAATGAAAAACACTCACTTTCATCTTTCCTCCATTTTTTATTTTTATGAATGTACATCGCACGATGATGGAACCAATCAAGGCAATAAAAAAAAGCCCTTTAAAAAGGGCTTTTTAGATCGTGATATGCTGCGGATTCGGTTTTTCTAGCGTATGGTTTCTGTTATCGGGGTCGGCATTAGGTGATGTGATCCATAATGCCAAGATCGTGATGCTTGTACAGACGACTGCCCATTTTTTAAAATTCATATAAACAATCCCCTCTCTGAATATAGATACGAGCATGTTCCGCTTCCCCATAGAACATGGAAGATTTTTCATAATCCTCCATTTCATTATAATACTTTGCGGTGTCTAAAGCCAGCTCTTCTATATCTGGATATGCATAGGAAGATTCTAAAAAATGGAAAATTCGTTTAATATGCTCTGCATCTTGTCGTAAGTACAACGCTTCTAAAAAAATGGTCTTCTGAATATGAATGTCATCCTGCAGAGCTTCTGCTCGTTTCATACATTCTTCTCTGTAATATAATGCTTCATTGTTTTTACCTTGTTTGTATAAGATCTGAGCGGCTGTATAAAGAGGGTCTATCGATCGACGAAGATGATCAGATTGGTTTTGATCAAATAATGAGATGGATTCTTTCATTAAGTCGAGTGCGCGGTTCAAGTCTCCCATTCTGTAATAGCTGTTGCCCATATTAAACAAAGAAGAAGCAATAAAACGCACATTCTGAAAGTCTCTTGACCTTGCAAGTGCTCTTTCGAGATGTGGCAATGCCTTTTCATGCCTTCTCATATCATCATAATTACCGGCTACAATAAATTCACACTGAATGGTACGAAGCGCATATAGTTCGTGCTGAATATAGACATCCAGCGCTAGTTTGGCATGGTGCATCGAAATGTGTGTTTGTTTCATGTGATAATATATTTCTGACATTTTAAAATGAAATTCTGCACGTTCAATATCGTCGGATACAAAAGAAAGCTTGTGCTCTGCCTTTTGATAGGACGATATGGCAGCAATGTACTCTCTCCGGCCGAACTCATACATGCCTCTGAAGAAATGATAGTAATATTCAAGCATGCCTGTGACATGCGTTTGATGCTCATCTATTTCTTTCGAAAGCTCGGAAAAGTTGGCGCGAAGCTTTCCTTCCTTTAATGGCTTTAAATAATCGAGCATGACCTCATGCCTGAATTCCATTAAAGAAAAATAGAGAAGCAAATTCTGATCTTCTTCCATTGAATCAAGAGAGGTGCGAATTTCCTGCTTTAACTGTTCTGCTTGTTCTGAATCAAATCTGCGGATTAATTCATACCACTTGTTGATTTTCACTCCAATATCCGAAGAGGGAATGATTTTCGCCATACGTTGCCTTCTCCAATCTTCTCAAAATATAAAACATTACCATATTTTATCATACTTGACCGGAGAAATACAAAAATGAAAGGAAAAAGAGAGCCTTGTGCGATAAGACTCTCTTTTTGGAGTGGTTATTCTCTTATTTGTCCTTGACCACGAATGACAAATTTTTCAGAGGTTAAGGCTGGCAGACCCATTGGTCCTCTAGCATGCAATTTTTGTGTGCTAATGCCGATTTCCGCTCCGTAGCCAAATTCAAAGCCATCTGTAAACCGGGTAGATGCATTATGATACACAGCGGCTGCGTCAACGGCTGTTAAGAAAAGTGCCGCATGCTGCTCGTTTTCCGTAATGATCGCTTCAGAATGCTTAGAGCTATACATTTGAATATGCTGTATCGCCTCTTCCATGGTCTTGACGGTTTTAATACTGACAATCGGCGCTAAAAATTCCGTTTCAAAATCAGTGGCCTTAGCTAATGTGGCACTCGGTGCAAGTGCACATACTGCTTCATCGCCCCGTATCTCTACACCATGTGTCTGAAGTGCTTCAAAGAGCGAAGCGCCATGTTCTTTTGCCCATGTTTCATGAATGACAATGCTCTCAATGGCATTACAAACAGATGGTCTTTGTGTTTTCGCATTCAGAACAATTTGTTCAGCCATTTCTTTTTGGGCTGTTTCATCAATGTAAATATGACAATTCCCTGCACCCGTCTCAAGTACTGGAACAGTAGACTCTCTCACAACAAGATCAATTAAATGTTTCCCACCGCGTGGAATAAGGACATCTAGATAGTCATTTAAAGTGAACAGGGTTTTAGCTGTCTCACGGCCTGTATCTTCAATCAATTGTACACTGTCTACGGGAATATCCGTTGGTTGCAGCGCTTCGTGAATGACTTTCACAATCGCTTTATTACTATGAATGGCCGATGAACTTCCTCGAAGAATCACAGCATTTCCAGTTTTCAAGCAAAGAGTGGCCGCATCGACTGTCACGTTTGGTCTTGCTTCGTAAATCATCCCAACCGTTCCAAGAGGCACACGTACTTTTTCAATGAAAAGCCCGTTTTCTTTTTGAATGGTCTCTAATGTTTCACCAATTGGGTCTTTGAGCTGAATGAGTTGATGCGTAGCGTCTGCAATCGCTTCAATTCTCTCTTCTGTTAATGTAATTCTGTCGATCACAGATGGCGTGAACTCTTTGTCTATAGCCGCCTGAACATCTTTTTGGTTCTCGGCAATTAAATACGCTGAAGATGCTTTTAATGCTTTTGCAATAGCGTCTAATGCAGCATTCTTTTGTTCAGTTGTTTTTAATAGCAGCTGATCTTTGGCTGCGCTTGCCTTTTTTGCTTTTTCTAGAACTTCATTCATCGTTTTCCCTCCTCAGTTTTGTACGTGCTGAACCCAGTGATCTCGGTGAATGACTTCAGGTTTTTCATAAGAAAGCTCCTGACTTCGCATCCCTTTAATGCCAAGAAGCTCATCAGAATCATACAATGTTTGCCCTTTACCGACTAACCCGTTTGGACCAACAACTTCGACGACCTCTCCTTTAGAAAATTCACCAGCTACATCAATGACACCAGCTGGAAGAAGACTCCTTCCATTATGCAAAATCGCCGCCTCTGCCCCCGCATCAATCATGATCTTCCCAGAGACTGGTGAGTGGAATTGAATCCATTGGCGACGGTTATTGACTGATGATAAGTCTTGTTCACCAATATATGTGCCGTCCCCTTGACCAGCGAGAATGTGAAGAAGCTTGTCTTCCCCTGTACCTGTGCCAATGAAGACTTTAACGCCAAGGGAGAGAGCTGTTTGTGCAGCTGAAAGCTTAGATTTCATTCCGCCTGTTCCAACCTTTGAACCCGTACTCTTCGCATATGAGAACAATTCATCTGAAATGTGAGTCAGCACATCAAACCGCTTCGCATCAGGATTCTCACTTGGATTGGCATCATAAATTCCGTTGATATCTGTTAAAATGATCAATTGGTCTGCATGAATTAAGCCACTGACCAGTGCTGATAACATGTCATTATCACCAAAGGTAAGCTCCTCGATGGACACAGAATCATTTTCATTAATGATCGGTAAAATTTTTCTTTCGAGCAGTTCCATCATCGTTGCGTAAGCATTTCGATATCTTGTACGATCTGAAAAGTCATTACGTGTTAAAAGCATTTGTGCAGGCGTCATCTGAAACTGTGAAAATAGTTCTGTATATTTCTGCATTAACAAGCCTTGACCAACAGCAGCAGCAGCCTGCTTCCCTTTTAAGGTCACAGGTCTTGACGGATATCCTAAACTGCCAAATCCCGCCGCAACGGCACCTGACGAAATGAGAATGATTTCATGCCCTGCCTCTTTTAGCTTTGCGATGGCTTTGACATGATCCTGCATTTTTTGTTCATCAATGGCTCCCTTTTGCTCTGTTAATGAACTGCTACCAATTTTTATGACGATCCTTTGCTTTTTCATCATTGATTCCCTCCGCTATACCTTTCACCACATAAAAAATCCCTTTTTCTCCTTATGTAAAGGACGAAAAAGGGATTTTCCGTGGTACCACCTTCATTGAATAAGCACACGTCTGCTTATTCCACTCAACTCCTGTAACGCCAGGCATGCGCTTAGATTTTTCCTCTAAGGCTCAAAGGGTAGGTTCAGCAGCTGTCTGCGGCAAATGTTTCAGCATGTCATTTGCTCTCTTTTACACAGCAGGTCCTGCTTACTATTCCTTCTCAACGCTCGTTAATTTTTTTATATTATCACCAATTGCTTCAGAAAAGTCAAGCGGTCAATTAAACACAATCGTTTTATTCTCATGGACAATGATTCGATCTTCCAGATGCCATTTGACAGCTCGGGCAAGCACGCTGCGCTCAATCGTGCGGCCAATATTTTTTAATGCCTCTGTATCATCTCTATGATCTACCCGCTCAATATCCTGTTCAATGATTGGCCCTTCGTCTAAATCATTTGTCACGTAATGAGAAGTCGCACCAATCAGTTTAACCCCTCGCTCATATGCACGCTTGTAAGGGTTAGCCCCTATAAAAGCCGGCAGGAAGGAATGATGAATATTAATGATTTTGTTCGGGTGCTGTTCGATAAAGGCTGGCGTCAAAATTTGCATGTATCTAGCAAGCACAACCGCATCAATATCATATTCTTCTAATAAGGCAAGCTGTTGTTTTTCTGCATCTTGGCGAATGTCTTTATTTGCTTTCACGAAGTGGAATGGAATGCCGAGTGCTTCGACTGTATCCTTTGCCGTTTCATGATTGCTGATGACAACCGCTATTTCAGCCATTAAATTACCGCTTTGCCATTCCCATAAAAGTTCATGTAAACAATGAAGCTCTTTGGACACAAAGATTGCCAGCTTTTTTAGATCACTTGCACGCGACATGCTCCATGTCATGTGAAATGATTGCGCAATTGGCTCAAAACTGCTTTTCAATTGATCTAAGTTGGCAGAAATGTCTTTCCAATCAAATTCAATTCTTAAAAAGAACCGGCCGCTCTCATGATCTGTTGTGTATTGACTAGATTCAATGATGTTTGCTCCATGTTCAAATAAAAAAGTAGAAACAGCTGACACAATACCAGGCTGATCCGGGCAGCTGACTAAAAGCCTTCCTTTTTGCTCATGCTTTTGTCTGTGTAATTCAAGTTTCTCTGTAATCAATGTTCTCATGTCTTATGACCTCATTTACGTTTTTCATTCTAATGAAATATTATACTGGACTGGAAACAGAAAAAGCAATTAAGTGGCGTATTTTTTATTGAATATTCATTCAATTCTGCACCTGGCGTGATATAATATGAATAGACCTTTTATCACAAAAGGAGTGATGGAGATGAAAAGCATGACTTTGTTTGGTAAAGTGAGCTTTTGGCTCGGCATCGTATGTCTAATCACGGGCATTTATCTATTTATGACCGGAGAAAGACTCATTCCTTTACTTACATTTGGTGTATGTTTTCTGCTTGTGAGTCAACTTTACCGCAAAAATGAAAACGATTCCAATCATCATTCGATGTAGCAAAAAGGCTGGCACATGTTTGCCAGCCTTTTCTTATTCAATGATTTTCAACCCGACCGCTGCCGATAAAATCAGTGCGATAAAGAAAATACGTTTTGCGTCTTTCGACTCACCATAAAACAACATCCCAACAATCGCTCCTCCAGCTGCTCCGATTCCTGTCCAAATCGCATACGCCGTTCCCATCGGAATTGTATTCATCGCAAGAGACAGCATCAGAAAGGAAAGCGAAAATCCAGCTGCTATGAAGAAAATCCATTTGACATGGCGATCTTTCTGGAATTGATTCATCATGGTGACACAAAGCATTTCTAAGATGCCTGCCCCAATGAGTAAAAGCCAGCTCACGATTCAGCCTCCCCTTTCTTTTCACCTGTGGTCAATTTGAGTCCTAATACACCGCTTAAAAGCACCATGATCAAAAGTAATTTTACTAGCTGTACCGGCTCACCCATGACCATCCCTACTATGACCGTACCGGCTGTTCCAAGTCCGGTGAAAACGGCGTAAAGTGTGCCAACTGGAAGTACCGTCGTGGCTTTTAGGAGTAAATAAAAGCTGACGACAATACAAACGATGGTTGCGCTCCATTCCAATATAGAGCCAGCATATTTCAACCCCATTACCCAGCCGACTTCAAATACGGCTGCAATCAAAACATTTCCCCATTTCATTCGATCTCTTCCTTTCTTACCGATTCCAAGCAATAAAAAAAGCCCGGAAATCGATCGTTTGATCAAATCTCCCGGGCTTTTATCCCTCCGTGTCCATACGGTCTATTGTCTAGACCCTATGTGTTTTCTCTCGGTCCAGACTGCGCTGCCCGCACGGAACCCTAGAAAACCAATTCATGATAATCAGATCTAGCATACAGCCGATTCTGTATGAAAAAGTGTATCACACCCTGATATGCCGGTCTACCACTTTGCTTTTTCCCTTCAAATATACTTGTTCATTTTTCGAAAGAAAGTGGATGAAAGCGAAGTATACTAAATGTTAGAAAGAGGAACGACCACATCACTGATATAATAAAACAAGAGGTGGATCAAATGATGATGACCGACGAACAAAAACACGAATTTTATCAAGCACTTGTTGATAAAAATCCGCAATATGACGGCACGTTTTTTGCTGGTATTAAAACAACCGGCATCTTCTGCCATGCCACGTGCACTGCTAGAAAACCAAAATATGAGAACTGCGAGTTTTTCTTTACAGCAGAGGAGGCACTGCTTGCAGGGTATCGGCCGTGTAAGCGATGCACGCCTTTAACATATCCTAACAGCATTCCAGAAGAAGTCAAAACACTTGTATCAGCAGTTGAAGAGAGTCCTGAGAAACGGTGGAAAGAAGAAGATTTTCGCCAATTAGGGATTCACTCTGCAACAGCTCGGAGAAAATTCAAAGAAATCTATGGAATGACCTTTGTTCAATATGCTAGATCACGCCGAATGGGGCTAGCGTTTAAAGAGATTCTGAACGGAAAAAAAGTCATTGATCAGCAAGTCACCTTCGGTTATGAGTCTTCCAGTGCCTTCAATGATGCCTTTACGAAAATCATGGGAAATCCTCCCAAAAAGGCGCAAGTCAATATTTTGCATGCGAATTTTATTTCCACTCCGATTGGGCGGATGATGAGCATTTCAGATGCAACCCATGTGTATTTGCTTGAATTTATGGACAGACGAGGATTAGAAAGAGAAATTGAGAACATCAGAAAAAAACATCATGCCCGTATTTTAGTTGGAGAAACAAACGTCCATCAGCAATTAGCAAAGGAATTGGCCTTATATTTTGAAAAGAAACTCACGCAGTTTACTGTGCCACTTGCAATACATGGCACCCCTTTTCAGAAAAAGGTATGGGATCTTCTCTTACAGATTCCGTCAGGCGAAACGAGATCGTATCGAGATCTTGCCATCATGCTTGGCGATCCCCATTTGGTTCGGGCAGTTGGAAATGCAAATGGTGCCAATCAGTTGGCCATCATCATTCCTTGTCACCGAGTCATTCAAACAAACGGTGAACTTGGCGGATATGGCGGGGGAATCGAACGAAAGAAATATTTACTTCAGTTAGAACAAAAGAAAAAGCGGCTCTCCTTATGATTCAAGCGAGCCGCTTTTTCCGTCACGAGTAACACTGTAAACATCAATCATTTGATCCCATTTTGAAATGGTTTTTTCTTTTTTCATCCCCATTTTCATTGCGACCTTGACTGACGCTTCATTGTCAGGGCGAATTAAGCTGACCATTCGCCTCACCTTCATATCGTCAAAACCATACGCAAGACAGCCTTTTGCAGCCTCAACAGCATATCCTTTTCCCCATGCCGATCTCTTTAGCATATAGCCAATTTCAAGCTCTGTTTGTCCTTCGACATTTTGGAGAACAATTCCGCTTTGTCCAAGTGGTTCTTTCGTTTCTTTTTCTTCAATGATCCACAGGGATGTATGGTACGTGCGGTCATTCTTTTGATTCCAAGCAATCCACTCTTTTGTCTGCTTTTCATCCTTTAGTGAAGGATAATACTTCATGACCTCTTCATCTTGGAATAGCTTTTCATATAAAAAAGATGCATCGTGTTCATCCATTGTTCTCAGTCTGAGACGCTCTGTTTCGAGCACGATCCGTGTTTGATGTGTCATTTGTTATCCTCCTTGCTTACTTGCTAAAAATATCTCCGAACAACCCATTTGAATCTGGGGCAAAGTAATGGAACCCCGCACCCGTTAAACTAGCAGCTAATGCGGTCCACATGATTAAACTGACCGTCATCCACACAGTGACTTGTTTTCTTTTCGTACCGAAGCTCATACACATAAAAGCCGCTAAATGACTGCCAATGATAAAAGGACCGATAAGTGCCAAACCAGGGAGACCATACCGTTCCCAAACCTTTCTGGCTTTCAGCTGTTTTTTCTCTCCTTTTTCATCATGTTTCTCCTCTTTCCTCTTCAGCCACCACGCTTTAAATCGGTCCACGAAGACGATGAGTAGCAAGACGGTAAGAAAGTTGCCGACGAATCCAATAACTGCCGTTGTCACAGGATGCAGACCACTTAAAATCCCCAGCGGAACGACACCAACCACTTCAAAGAAAGGTAAAGCAGCCAATATAAAAACGAGTACATACCCCCATACAATATCCAATTACAGAACCCCTTTTCATTTTTGTCCTCTTCTCATTGTAAAGAAAAATGTGATCCCATATCTACATTTTTTTAGAAAAAGAAAAGCACATCGCAAGTGATGTGCTCCAGATTGTTGACAAAGGGCTAAAATGAACTTGATTTTAGCCCTTTGTCTTCTTTTCACCCTGATAGAAAACCTTTGCAGTCTAGGAAGGACGAGCACCGAAGCGCAGGACTGACAAAGAATGCGAGGGTTTGTCTACACGCTGAAGCACATCGCAAGTGATGTGCTCTATCTACATTAAATGTTCATTTTTCTTGTTTGTTTTCTGTAAAAAAGCGATTGTGAGCAAGACTAAAATCACAATGGATACCAGACTTGTGAAAAGAAGCATGAGAGGTGATGTCCATCCAAGCCATTCGAATAGGAGTTGCGGTCCAAAGAAGATCAACGGAATGAGCGACATCATATTCGCCTTTAATATAGCATTCAATAAGACAATACACAGCAGCAACAGAACAATGACGCCCCATCTTTGGCTCGAGGTCAGCACAAGTAAAGGAGTACCAAGTTTTTGGTCCAATAATTTCACTGTGATCAAGGCTGTCATCTGAAAAACACCTAATATCCAAAAGTAAAAGAATGCCCTCTTGCTTGTTTGAAAGGCAGAAGCTCTAAACATCACAATGGTCATGACCACATTGGCCACTATGATGAGCGGATAACCAATGAGTGCATACCAAGAATACGATAAACTTTGACTGATGGCATCTGCTAACATCATGTAAAAAAGAGATCCAATTAAAAAAGCACTGACAAACGGAACCCAGTCTTTATGATTTCTAGAGAGCTCTTTCGCTAGCTCGTCAGCAAAGCCCCGTGGATCTCCGCCAAATACATCTTCCCCTGTTTTCCCATCTTTCTCAGCTTCGACAGCGTGTGTCGTTAATTCATCCATCACTTCGTCGATCTCGTCCTGATTTTTCCCTTTTGATATGAGATAGAGTTGCAGCTCTAATAAGATGTGTCTCGTTTCTTTTGTTACCATCTTCTCACTTCCCTTTATGTAATAATCGCTCTACATTCCCTGACAGCTCATTCCATCGCATGGTAAAATCCGTCAGCGCTTCTTCACCTCTTTGTGTGAGCGTATAGTATTTCCTTTTCGGCCCACTCGCCGATGCTTTTGTGGACGTACTGACCAGCTGTTCTTTTTGCATGCGCAGCAAGATCGGATAAATACTGCCTTCACTAATTTGATCAAACCCATAGTGAGCAAGCTTCTTTGTCATTTCATAGCCATAAATTTCACCTTCAGAAATAATCGACAGCAGGCATCCCTCTAAAATTCCTTTTAGCATTTGTGTTGATTGTGTCATCATCGATCCTCCGCTTTCAGTACCTTGCATGACAAGATAGTTTGATCTTACCACACACTATCTTGCCATGCAAGATACCGACTCAAAAAAAAATCACCGCTTAAAGGGTGATTTTTACGCCCAAGGCTTATCCGTCCCAAGTGCGTCAGCCAAAGCTTTACTATGCTTCCGGCGGCTTTTTCTTTCCTCTGCCCGCTGCTTCGCTGTTTGATGAAGCATGATTTCTTCATCTGTTTCCGGCATGACTTGTGGAACTCGTTTTGGCTTCCCGTTTTCATCCAGCGAGACAAAGGTAAGAAATGAAGTTGCTGCGAGTCTGCGTTCTCCAGACATCAAGTTTTCCTTAATGACTTTGACGAATACTTCCATAGAAGATGTGCCGACCCATGTCACATAAGATTCTAAGCAGACGGACTCTTTCTGTCCAATCGGCTCTAAAAAATCAACTGAATCCATTGATGCGGTGACTGTTTCACTACGGCTGTGTCTTGCTGCCGAGATGGAAGCAATGTCATCTATATAACTCATTAATTTCCCGCCAAATAACGTTTGGTGGTTATTCGTATCGAGGGGGAATACCCTGCTGGTTTTCACAACTTTTGATTCCTTGCAGTATTTGAAATTTTCTTCACTCATCGTCATAGCTCCTTCTTGCTGTTTTCGTTGATGCGGAACGACTTTTATTAAACACTATTCTATTAGGTTTGTCTAAACTTTTTGCTTTAGTCTCTCATGAGAGATTTTCTTTCGGAAATGTTTCAACATTTACTAGAAGGAGGAATAATATAACTATCGATAAACAAGGAGGCCCTTTGATGGATTCTATGAAATCAGAGAAAGTGTATAAAACGCCGCAATGTATGAGTGAATATGATGATTTACAAGAAGTCCTCTTATGCAGTCCAATTTATATGGAAATTAAACAGATCATCAATGAAACCCAAAAGCATTTTGCAAGAGAAAATATTTCTCAAATCAAAGCCCTCACGCAGCATAAGCAATTCATCCAAACGCTGAAAAACCATCATGTCCGGCCTGTCCTTCTTCCTGCAAATGAACGATTCCCTGAACAAGTCTTCACTCGGGATATTGGATTTACAATTGGACAGACTTTATTTGTTTCAAACATGGCAGCCCCTGTCAGACAAGGAGAAGAACATTCCTTAAAAGAATGGGCACAGACAAAAGGATGGACAACCATCACGCTGGATGATGGAACGATTGAAGGCGGCGATGTGCTTGTAGACCAAACACGGGTATTTGTGGGGATCAGCAAAAGAACAAATCTAGCCGCCATCCAGCAACTCAAAAAAGAATTGCCGAATCACGACATCATTCCTATTCATCTTCCTTCTCACATTTTGCATCTTGATTGTGTGATGAATATTCTTACTCATCATGAGATCTTAATTTACCCTGAAGCTTTTACGGAAAAGGATCTTCATATGCTCAAAAAGCATTATGATCTCATTGAAATAAGTGAGCAAGAGCAGTTCACACTTGGACCAAATGTGTTGTCCATTGGTCAGAAAAAAGTCATCAGCTTACCAATCAACCAAGAAACAAATGCTGCATTAACAGCACGCGGCTACACCGTCATTGAAGTGGATTTTTCAGAAATCATTAAATCAGGCGGCTCTTTTAGATGCTGTACATTACCTATTAGGCGTTCATAAAAACCAAAAAGCCAGCTTGTTTTACTCGCTGGCTTTTTAAACGCTTGTCTTCTTCCCTCTATCTATTTCCTATCATATAAATGACAGGCCACTTCATGTCCTTCTTCGACTGCTTGTAATACTGGCTTTTTGTCCGCACATACATCCATTGCAGCAGGACATCTTGTCCGAAATACGCAGCCGCTTGGCGGATTCACTGGACTTGGAATTTCTCCCTTTAAAATAAACCGCTTGCGTTTATCTTCCACATCAGGATCTGGAATCGGGATAGCAGACAGCAATGCTTGTGTATATGGATGAAGCGGTGTTTTATATAAAGCATCACTGCTCGTCATCTCCACGAGATGTCCTAAGTACATGACACCAATTCGATCGCTGATATATTTGACCATCGATAAATCATGGGCAATAAATAAAAACGTCAATCCTTCTTCTTTTTGCAGTTTTTTCAGCAAATTCACGACCTGAGCTTGAACGGATACATCTAGTGCAGAAATCGGCTCATCTGCCACAATAAACTTTGGCGATAAGGCGAGTGCTCTAGCAATCCCTATTCTTTGCCTCTGTCCTCCGCTGAATTCGTGAGGATAGCGTGTAGCAAAATCATGACTTAGCCCCACCGCTTCAAGCAGTTCCTTCACACGCTCGAGCCTTTTTTTTTGACTGCCATACAATTGGTGGATCTCCATCGGTTCTAGCATAATATCTTTTACAGAGAGCCTAGGATTTAAAGAAGAATACGGATCTTGAAACACCATTTGAATTTGCCTATTGAAATCAAATGATTCTCGGTTCGATAAGTGATGGAGACTTTTCCCTTCATACAAAGCTTCACCTTCTGTCGGGTCATAAAGCCGCATGAGTACTTTTCCAAGTGTAGATTTACCGCAGCCTGACTCACCAACAAGACCAAAGGTTTCGCCTTGTTTCAGCTGAAAGGTGACACCATCTAATGCTTTTAACGTTCTTCCTTTCGATAGATGAAAATGCTTTTTTAAGTTGTTGACTTGCAGAAGTGGTTCACTTCCCATCACATCTCCCCCTCTCAGCTTTCAAATACCGCCTTGTTCCTGCCCATTCCTGTTCATATGAAGTACCAGCAAGAGTAAGAAGTTCAATCTGTCTGCCCGTTTTAGGCGAATGAAGCATCATGCCATCTCCAGCATACATCCCTACATGGCGAACAGCTCCTTTCCCATTGTCATTGGCAAAAAACATGAGATCACCTGGCGCCAAATGGTTTGATGCGACTGGGGTTCCTTGAACTGCTTGATCACTTGCGTCTCTCGGTAATAAACATCCACACGCTTTGTACATACTGTAAACAAAACCCGAACAGTCGTAGCCATAGCTGCTCATGCCGCCCCACAAATATGACAGTCCAATAAATTGTTTTCCTATGGCTAAGGCATCCTTACCGCTCATAGAAGAAGGTGATGAAGCACGGCGCACATCTTCTTTTTTGATTTCTCTTCTTCCTACTGGAGTCAGAACATCAAAGGAATCGCTCATTTCTTCAACAGGTGCTAGTTCTGTTAAAAAACTAACCTCCATATCCGGTGTTCCGTTTTGATATAAAACCGCTTTTTTCTGACAAACAATCAAGGGACTAGCAGGTGGTTCACTCTCTGATACTTCATTTAATTGCTCTACTGGTATATAACCTGGATAGCCTTGCGGGTGTTTCCGGCTTGCCTGCTGCGGGATGACAACTTTCATCCAGCCATCTGTCTCCTCCACCCCAATGACTCGTTCGCCAAGCAGTACTTGGGTTTGAATAAGGTTTTCTTCACATAAGGCCAATTTCTGTTCATATGTTTGCTGATCAATCCATTCTTTGATCTGGACGGAGCTTTGAAGAACGTGTCGATCCATTTCTCTCGGCGACTGCGGTGCTGTCCATATATTTGCGACTGGAACCTTTGATTCATATAACATCATAAGACCCCTTTCACTCTTTGAATGCCTAACCCATGATGCGGCGGAAAGAGAATATCTTTTCCTTGATAGATAATTCCTCCGTCTATTAAGTCCTCTTTGAGCATAAGCGGCGCATCAAAATCATAACGGGTAATATTCGGCTGGCTTGCAGCAAGATGAGCGGCTGCGGTAATCCCTAGTTTTGATTCGATCATACTGCCAACCATGCACTTGACGCCGTATGCTTCTGCTAAACTATTGATTTTCAGCGCTTTTTTGATACCGCCTGTTTTCATTAATTTTAAGTTGATGAGATCACAGCTTCTCGTTTCTAACACCTTGATGGCATCATGGAGGCTAAAAATACTTTCATCTGCCATAATCAATGTGTCTGTTGCTTCCGTCACCCGGCGCAGACCATCGATGTCTTCTTTAGGCACTGGCTGCTCGACTAGTTCAATATCGAATGCCTCCATTTTTCGAATGGCCACAACCGCTTCCTTCCATGTCCAGCCTTGGTTGGCGTCAAGCCTGATTTGAATATCCGGCCCGACTTTTTCTCGAATCCGTTTGATCCGCTGAATATCCGTCTCTATATCATCTTTTCCCACTTTGATCTTTAAGGTACGAAAGCCTTCAGCTGCATATTGCTTCGCATCCTCTGCCATTTCTAGCGGACGGTTGACACTGACCGTATAATCCGTTTCCAGCTGATCACGATAACCACCAAGATATTGATAAAGCGGCAGGCCAGCCTGCTTCGCTAAACCATCGTAAATCGCCATATCTATTGCAGCCTTTGCACTCGTGTTTCCTACAAGTACACGGTCGATCGCTGAAAAGATTTGTTCATATTGTGACAATGAGGCCCCAATCAAGATCGGCCTCATCACAGCGCAAATAGCATAGTCGATGCTTTCCAGTGTTTCACCTGTAATGACCGATGTCGGCACTGCCTCTCCATAGCTGACATCACCTTGATCATAGGTGATGATCACAATAAGAGATGCGGCGTCATACACCGTTCTTAATGCTGTTTTGAAAGGCTTCTTTAGCGGTACATTCTTTCTGCATGTGCGAACATCTACGATTTTCATTTGATCGCCTCTTTCGCTGCAACACCTGGGGAAATATGAAGTTTTTTCCCTGTAGCATCTAATGTTGCGTGCACGCCGATTGGAATGGCGAAGTTTGGAGATGAATGACCGATCCGAAAACCACCAAGTGCAGGTTTCTGTTGCGGAACAATATACGTCTCCCATAACTGATCGAGCGTTAACGACTGCTCTTTCTTTTTCGGCTCACATTGATGAAAATCACCAATGATAAATCCAGCCGCATCACGTAATTTTCCTGCAGAGGCTAGGTGCTGCATCATTCGATCGATTTTATATGGTTCTTCGTCAATATCTTCTATCAATAAAAGCTTCCCCTTTGTATCAATTTCAAAAGGTGTACCAAGTGTCGTGACAATAAGGGCAAGATTTCCTCCGGTGATTTCGCCTGAAGCCGTGCCATGATAAAAAGTGTGAAGAGGTGACAGGTGGTTCGTATACGAAATGGCTTTCGGAGTGAATAGCTGTAAAAAGGTATCCTTTGTATACGGATGAACCTCCTCAAGTCCCACATCAGAGGAGAGCATTGGACCATGAAAGGTCACAAGACCCGTCTGCTGCTGAATCGCTGTATGTAAAAACGTAATATCACTGTATCCCCAAAAAATTTTGGGGTTCCGGCGAATGAGGTCATAATCAATGGCTTCTGCAATTCTTCCTGTTCCGTATCCTCCGCAAGCACAAATCACTGCCTTCACGTCTGGATCTTGAAACATGTGATGAATATCTTCCACTCGTTCATGATCATGACCTGCTAAATAACCATACCGGGAGTCGATATACTTCCCCTTTTTCACCTTTAGCCCTAAGCTTTCTAAAAAAGAAATACCTCTTGCTAATTTCAGCTCATCAGGCGGGCTTGCTGGTGCAATGATTCCCACTGTATCTCCTGTTTGAAGTGCCACTGGCAGATGGTTCATGCCAATCCCCTCTTTCTCTTCGTTTCTTTCAATCTATGGGCATCTTCTTCATAACATGAACGAATAAAGGAACAGACGCTTTTTTCAAAGCGTCCCAGATTGTTGACAAAGGGTTAAAATGAACTTTATTTTAACCCTTTGTCTTCTTTTCAGCGTGATAGAAAACCTTTGCAGCCCTAGGAAGGACGAGCATCGGCGCGGAGCGAATTTGACATTCGTGAGCACCGAAGCGCAGGACTGACACCGAATGCGAGGGTTTGTCTACACGCTGAGACGCTTTTTTCAAAGCGTCCCGTTCTCTCATTTTTTCATTTACTCTCCATCTACCTGTGCCCATTTCAAATCAATGTAACCAACAGGATGACGGACAATGCCCTTTACGCCTTCTTTTTGTAAATAGACTTGGTTATAAAAATGAATGGGAATGATCGGTGCTTCTTCCATCAGAAGTGCCTCGGCATCATGCAACATACGATTTCTCTTTTGTTCACCTGCTTCTTGACTCGCCTTTTTGATCAGCTGATCATACGTATCGTTTGACCAACCTGTCCGGTTCATCGCATTTCCTGTTTGGAAGCTCTCTAAGAAATTGATTGGGTCTGCATAGTCAGCTAGAAATGAACTTTGCGAGAATTGGAATTTGAGTGCCTTTTGATCTTCTGCAAACACATTTGCTTCCATGTTCGCAAGCTTCACATCTACCCCTAGCGCTTCTTTTAATTGCTGCTGAATGGCTTCTGCTTTTTTCTTATTTTCAGGCTTTGTACTATATGTTAATGTGACGGGCGGCAGCTTTGAATAGTTTTCTTCTTTCAACCCTTTTTCTAATAGTTTTACAGCTTCACTCGTATCATGTTTGACAAGATCGCCGCCAGCTTCTCTGAAATCTTCACCCTTTGAATCTAAAATTCCTGGTGAAACGAAGGCACGTGCTGGCTTCTCTTCATTTTTCGTCACGTACTCTACAATATCCTGAGGATTGATCGCCATTTGAAAGGCTTTGCGAATGTTCTTATTTTGAAAAGGCTCCATGTTGACATTTAGGCGATAAAAAAACAGCCCTGCTTGATCTTCAATTTGCACATCTTTGCTTTTTAACAGGTCTTCACTTTGTTCTGCCGGAACGAAGGCCGTATCTAAATCTCCTGATTGATACATTTGGTAATCTGTGTTTCGGTCACTAATCATGAGCCATTTCACTTGATCTAGCTTGACCGTTTGTTTGTCCCAATACGTGTCACTTTTTTCCATTGTAAAGCTTTCATCATGCTTCCACTCTGTCAGCTTAAACGGTCCATTACCGACAAAGGTTTTCGCATCCTTGGCCCAGTTCGGGTCCTTCTCCGCTACCTTCTCATTCACCGGGAAAAAGGCAGGGTTTGCGGTCATATTTAAGAAAGATTTCTGCGGGTATGCTAGCTTGACCTCTAGCGTTTGATCATTAACAGCCTTGACTTTTACATCTTCTTTCTTCCCTTTTCCGCTGTTAAACGCTTCGCCCCCTTCAATCATATAAGCTAAGAATGCCGCAGAAGAGCCCGTCTTTGGATCTAGCAGCCGCTTCCACGCATATTCAAAGTCACTTGCTTTGACTGGATCACCATTTGACCACTTAATCCCATCCCTTAAATGGAACGTGTACGTTTTTCCGTCCTTTGAGATGTCCCATTTTTCCGCCATGGCAGCAGATGGTTCGTGCTTTTCATTCAGTCTCGTTAATCCTTCCATTAAGTTATTGAGCCCTTGCCAGGACACATTATTAAAACCAATGGGCGGATCAAATGATGTCGGTTCGTTTTCATTATTTAATGTTAAAACTTTCTCTTCGCCCTTGCTTGAAGATCCTTTGCCTGCTTGCTCATTGGCTGTACATCCTGCAAGCAGCATCACTGCGATAAAGCACATACTGAGAATCCAACCTGTTTTTCTCATGAAAAACTCCCCCTTTGTGTTGAAGATAAAACCGTTTGCTTCGCTCGTTCATCTTGAAGCCAGCAATGTACTGCATGTGTAGGTGAACGCTGCGTTTCATGCGGCATGATATGATCACACACTTTCATCGCAGACGGGCATCGATCGGTATATGGACATCCTTTTGGCGGGGCAAATAAATCAGGCGGGCTTCCTTCAATAGGAATGAGTTCATCTTTCATATCCAGCCTTGGAACGGATTGCAGTAGCCCTTTTGTATAGGGATGCTGCGGACTGTAAAAGATATCTCGCCTTGTCCCAACTTCAACGATTTTCCCCCCGTACATGACGGCCACTCGATCAGCGACTTGTGCTACGACCCCTAGGTCATGTGTGATTAAAATAATCGTCACGCCTGTTTTTTTCTGAATCTCCTTAAATAGTTCTAAAATCTGCGCCTGTATGGTGACATCTAGTGCAGTTGTCGGTTCATCTGCAATCAGCACCTTCGGCTCACAAATAAGAGCCATTGCAATCATGAGCCGCTGCCTCATGCCACCGCTGAATTGATGCGGATATTGCTTCAGTCTCTCTTTCGGCTGCGGTATCCCCACCAAGTCAAGCATACGAAGCGCCTCTTCTTTCACTTCTTTTTTTGTCAGCTTCTGATGCACTTTTGCAGCTTCCATCAGCTGATCCCCAATTGTTAGCGTCGGGTTGAGTGCCGTCATAGGATCTTGAAAAATCATGGAGATATCGACACCACGGATGCTGCGCATGTCTTTTTCAGATAATGACAGCAAGTTGCGATCACGAAACCAAATTTCCCCTTGATCGACTTGTGCGCTGTATGCAGGGAGAAGCCGCATGATACTTTGAGACGTCACACTTTTTCCGCAGCCTGATTCTCCTACAATGGCGAGGGTTTCTTTTTCATACACATCCACATTCACCCCGCGTACCGCTTGAACAGAACCGCCATATGTCCGAAAGCTAACATGCAGATCGATAATCCGAAGCATTTTTTTCATCACGCCATCACCTCTTCATCTTCGGATCAAGCGCATCTTGCAAGCCATCACCTAAATTATTAAAGCAAAACATCGTCAGCGAAATAAAAAATGCCGGAAAGAATAAACGCCACCAGTGGCCATTATCTGACAGCACTGTCGGCAAGGCGTCATTGGCCATCACACCCCAGCTTGCAAACGGGGCTTGAATCCCTAAACCGAGAAAACTTAAGAATGCTTCAGCAAAAATCGCTGTCGGTACAGTTAGCGTCATCTGGACAATAATCGGTCCCATCGTATTCGGCAGTAAATTTCTGCGGATGATGCGCAAGCTTTTTGCGCCAAAGGTTTTCGAGGCAAGGACATATTCTTGGCTTTTCAGCTGAAGGACTTGACCTCTCACGATTCTTGCCATCCCGATCCAGCCTGTGACAGTGAGCGCCACAATAATAGTGACAAGCCCAGGCCCCATCAGGACCATCAATAAAATGACGACGAGTAAATACGGCAGACCGTAAAGCACCTCGACGATCCGCATCATGACATGGTCATACTTCCCGCCTTTATAGCCTGCAATACCGCCATAGATGACACCGATTGCAAAATCAATGAGAGCGGCCATCACGCCCACAAATAATGAAATGCGTGCGCCGTACCAAGTACGTGTAAACACATCACGTCCAAGCTCATCTGTTCCAAACCAGTGAGCAGCTGACGGTGGCAAGTTTTGCATAGAAAGCCGCTGTTCTGTCACACTATTCGGCGCAAGAAGTGGACCTAATACAGCCATGAGGAAAAGAAAAATCAGCACCGATAAACTAAACATAGCGAGTTTATTTTGTTTTAACCGTCGCCAAGTATCTGCCCAATACGAAAGTGAGGGTCTTTTAATGGCATGGACTTCAGATGTCTTTTGTTCTTTAGGAGCAAACCATTCATCTGGCACTTCATGCGCTTGATTCGTTTGATCATGCTGAAGGTGTATGCTCATGCCTTTCCTCCTTTCTGATGCAGCTGGATCCTTGGATCAAGCAGACGATATGTCACATCTACAATGAAAAGAAGGGTAATTAAGATGATGCTGTAAAAAACAGTAGTTCCCATGATGACAGGATAGTCACGGTTGTTAATACTCTCGACAAAGTATTTTCCCATTCCAGGGATCGCAAAGATTTTTTCAATGACAAAGCTGCCTGTTAAAATACTTGCGACAAGTGTGCCAAGGATCGTGACAACAGGTAAAAGTGCATTCCGCAGGGCATGTTTAAACACAATTTTATAAGGGGAAAGTCCTTTCGCTTTTGCAGTTCGAATATAGTCCTGCGACAGCACTTCAATCATGCTCGATCTCGTTAACCGGGCAATGATCGCCATTGGACCTACCGCCAGTGCAATGGTAGGAAGCACCATATGCATTGGACTTGTCCACATCGCTGTAGGAAAGAGTTTTACATTCACAGCAAGCTGCTGAATTAATAAGGTAGCAAAGATAAAGTTGGGTATGGATATACCGAAAACAGCAATCGTCATGGCGATATAATCAATCAAGCCATTATGCCGGAGGGCAGCCATGATTCCGAGCAAGATGCCGGAGATGACAGCAATCAAAATAGAGATAAGACCAAGTTCTAATGAGACTGGAAAACCTCTCGCCAATAAATCATTGACACTTTCAGAAGGCTTTTTAATGGAAGGACCAAAATCAAAAGTAACGATGGATTTTAAATAGATCATATATTGAACATAGAGTGGCTCGTCTAAGTGATAGTAGCTTTCGAGGTTTCGCTGGACAGTTTCGTTTGTATTTCGTTCTTCATTGAAGGGCGATCCTGGGATGACCTTCATTAAAATAAACGTTAAAGTTGTGATGGTTAAAATCGTGGCAATCATGGCAATCAAACGCTTGAGCAAAAAGCTGGCCATCTGCTGTCTCCCCCTCGCTTAACAAAATGTTGTACGTGCGGCAAGCTCTGTCATGACAAGCATCGCTTGGTAGGCTTCTAATATATTCTCTGCTTGGTACGTCACCGTTGTTGTCCCTTCGATGATGGCCGTACCCGGCATTAAATTCGCCCATTCGGCTTGTCCATAATTGGCAAACTCGATTTTCAGCACTGGCTGCTCAGGAGGCGTGAGCGGCTTCATTTGATGAATTTGTTTCATGGCAGCTTCCACTTGCTGCGAGATGAGGGTGCTCACTTTCGCTGGTGTTAAGCATTTCACAGCAGATCTTGAAATGGTTTCTTTCACCGCCACTGTTTTCACGCCAGGCATTAACTTTTCAGCTTCAAGTGCTGCTTGATCGTCTCCGCATACAAGAATGACCGGAACACCATAATAGCCTGCGACATACGCATTAAAGCCCATTTCACCAATCGGATGATCATTTATGTAAAAATGTCTGACACCAAAAATCATACTGTGAGACATCACACCTTTCATTGATGCCCTTGCATGATAGCCTAAAAAAACAGCGGCATCATACGTTTGATCTAATCCTTGGACCATTGAATAAGGCTTTACATCACCTGATATGAGAGATGCTTCCTCATGCAAATCTTCAATCAACAGATTATTCATTTTAGAATGGCTATCATTCACTAAAATATCGGTCGCCCCATGTGTAAGAAGAGCTTCTACACAGGCGTTCACTTCACCTGTCATGATTTTTCTCCCGCGCTCATAATTGTGCTGGCGGCTATCAACAAATGTATGATCAGCTAGACCAGTAATTCCCTCCATATCGACTGATAAATAGAGCTTCATCCCCATCCCCCTTTAATTAAACTTAAAATTTGTGTATATTTTTCTAAATTTTCTAAAAAATTATATGAGAACTTGATTGATTTTTCAATACAATGTCTGAAAATAAGGAAATTAGACTCAGGTAATACAGGTCAAAAGCATTGATGATAAAGGATTTAATTTACAGAAAAAACACCACTAGCTATGTCTTTAGTGGTGTTTGTCTGCTTCATCGATTTGCGATTTTAGTTGCGCATATTTTTTCATCGTTTGTGTAAACAAGTCATCGAACATTTGCGGTGCCTGCTGCTGGATGACTGCAGCGCCTTCTCCTGTAATCCCGCCTTTTGTTGCGACCCTGTTCACCGTTTCAGCAAATGTCAGTCCGTGTTCAACAAGAACTTGTCCTGTACCGAGCAGCGCATATGTTAAAAATTCATAGGCTTCTTCTAAAGAAAGCTCACTATTCCGAACAGCGGCTCTCGCCATTTCTTCAAAGATTGCTGCAATAAAGCCCGGAGAAGAGCTTGTCAAATTACTCGCCGCATCAAAGCGGTCCTCTTCCACTTCCCTGACGATACTAAAAGCTGAAAGCAGGCGGTGGAGCCGTTCTTGCGCCTCCTGCCCAGCGGTTTCACCATGCGCCACAAGGGATACACCCGTCCCTACGGCTGATGTCAAAGTGGGAATGTATCTAGACACCGGCTGATTCGTATGTTGCATTAATTTGTCTAACGTGACAGCCGCTGCCACTGATACGATATGAAGAGATGTCTTTGCGAGGCTCAGTTGATCTAAGACATCAAGTACAGCAAGCGGTGGTACACAAACAAACACGACATCACATGATGCAGAGATGTCATCTAAAGAGCAAATGTTGACATGCTGGTTCTTCTCTTTCAGCTGTTGCAGACGCTCCGTTTCACTTCGTGTATGGATCATAAACTGACTGGCATGAAGTACTCCTTTATCCAGCCATTTTTGTACCATCATATCTGCCATGCTTCCATATCCAATGATTCCAATAGTCTCCACAGTTTAATCTCCTCTATTTTGCTTAGATTCACTACTTATTTTAACAATTTCCCACAATGTTTTCATTTTTATCCCACACTTTTTTCTTACGATAAAGTCAGTATCCACCACATACGGTCAAACATCTTGAACACATACATGTAAAAATCGATGAAAGAGAGTGATCTTAATGACACAACACAAAGATGAAAAACACACTTCTTATGAATTACAAACGATTGAACAGCCGAAAAAAACACAGAAGAAGCCAAGTGGCTGGCTGAAGCCATTTGTCAGCGGGATTGTGGGCGGTACGTTAGCGTTAGGTGTTTACGTTCTAACTCCATATGCTCAGCATTCAGAAAATCATTCAACTGATTCGTCAACGAAAACAGCCGCTGTATCGACAAATGATACAAGTACAAATTCGTCAAAAACAACAGCGTCACAAACATCCAATTCGACCAGCAGTATTTCCAGTATGGTCGAAAACGTATCACCAGCCATCGTCGGCATTACAAACTATCAAACACAAAGTCAAACAACCACAGATTTTGGTGATATGAACTCACCTTTTGATGGATCACAGCAAAATCAAAACAGCAGCAGTCAAGAGCAAGAAAGCGGTACCGGATCAGGGGTTATTTTCAAAAAATCGGGCAGTAAAGCCTATGTATTAACAAACAACCATGTGATTGAAGGAGCAAATAAATTAACAGTCTCCTTGCATAATGGCAAGACGGTGGAAGGAAAAGTGGTCGGTTCTGACCCGCTGACTGATCTTGCTGTCGTCGAAATTAGCAGCAACGGCGTTACAAAAGTCGCTGAACTTGGAGACTCCTCATCCCTTCGTGCAGGAGAAACCGTCATTGCAATCGGAAATCCGCTTGGTGAAGATTTATCAAGAACAGTGACACAAGGAATTGTCAGCGGTGTCGATCGAACAGTGTCTATGGATACATCAGCTGGCGAAAGCAGTATTAATGTCATTCAAACAGATGCCGCCATTAACCCCGGCAACAGCGGCGGGCCGCTTTTAACAACAGACGGAAAGGTTGTGGGGATCACCAGTATGAAAATTTCTGAAACAGGTGTGGAAGGTATCGGGTTTGCGCTCCCAATCAATGATGTCAAACCAATTGCAGAGCAGCTTCTCACAAAAGGAAAAATCGAACGACCTTATATCGGTATCAGCATGCTGGATCTCGAACAAGTACCAGATGCTTATCAGCAGGAAACGCTTGGACTGACAAGCAGTCAGCTGGATAAAGGCGTGTACGTAAAAGAAATCGCTGCTGGCTCACCTGCTGCCAAAGCTGGATTAAAGACAGAGGATGTCATCACCGCCATCAATGGTAAAAAAGTGACAACCGGCAGTGAATTACGTCACGAGCTTTACACGAATGCAAAAGTAGGAGATACCGTCAGCATCACACTCGTTCGTAATGGAACAGAAGAAACAAAACAAGTGACATTAACACAATCTGAATCAAAGCAAGTCAGCTCTTAACGAAAAAAGCAGCTCAATTTTTATGAGCTGCTTTTTTCATGTTCACTTGATTGGGACTAATCTTTGTTCAATTTCTGCTCGTTTGTGCTCTAAAAATGGTGGAAGTGCTAATTGATCACCAAGCTCATCCACGCTTTCATCCACTGTAAATCCCGGACCGTCTGTTGAGATTTCAAACAAAATGCCGTTTGGCTCTCTAAAATATAGGGCTTTAAAATAAAAACGTTCTACAACACCAGAGTTGGTGAAACCGGCTTTGGCTATTTTATCATGCCATTTTTCAAGCTCTTCTGCGTCCGCTACACGAAAGGCTACGTGATGAACACTCCCTCTGCCAGATCGCTCAGCAGGTCCTTCTGCTTTTTCAATGACATGAATCTCTGTTCCAGCTCCGCCCTGTCCTGATTCAAAAATCGTCACGATTTCCCCATCATTTGATTGTTCACGTGCTTTTTCTGTGAAACCAAGGATGCTCGTTAACACACTGATCGTTTTATCTGCTTCTGCGACTGTTAATTCTACTGGTCCCAAACCTCTGATCGCAAAATCAGCAGGAATCTCATCATGCACTGGCGGCTTCGCTCCATCTTGCACGCTTGGTTCTACAGTCAAAAACAGCTGCTGTCCTTCTGGATCTGTAAATTTCAAGGCAGGTCTGCCGCCTCTTAAAGAAGCTGTTTCTTTCTTTACACCTTTTTCTTCAAAGCGCTTTTCCCAAAAGGTGAGTGCCTCCTCTGAAGTGACAATCAAACCTGTGCGTGAGATCGCATTTGTTCCGTCCAGCCGGCGGGCGAGCATCGGTATTTCAAAAAACGTCAGCTCTGTACCAGGTGAGGCGACCTCATCTCCATAAAATAGATGATACATCGATGGATCATCTTGATTGACTGTTTTTTTCACCAGTTTTAAGCCAAGGATTTGGCGGTAGAAATCAACGTTTTTCTGAGCATTTGCTGTTAGTGCTGATACGTGGTGAATCCCATTTATTTTCATTGTGTTCACTCCTATTATAAAATATCTCGAATTCAAGATAATATCCTTATGAATAAAATAGGTCATTTTAGAAGAAAAGTCAACCATTCGGCTGCATCTTTATTGGATGTTCGGCTTTCACCTATTAAATTAACATTAAATCGAAAATATTATTATATTGTTCGTTTTTAAGATAACATTCATCCTAATATCTCCAATAAACGAACACTTTTAAATACAAATACGAAAATCAGAAAATTTTTTTAATTCTTGTTTTCCTAAAATCGTATTACAATGAACAAAATACATGTCACAGTAACGTACGAAAGTGATGCAGGAGGTCGTGTGTAATGAACAAAGAACAACCAGCGTTAAAACAAGACATCGGCTTATTTTTTGCCCTATCTCTTGTCATCGGAACAATTATTGGATCTGGCGTTTTTATGAAGCCTGGCAACGTCCTTTCTTATTCAGGAAGCTCAGGCATCGCCTTATTCGCATGGCTGTTAGGCGGGATCTTAACCCTTGCAGGCGGACTCACAGTCGCTGAAATTGGTACACAAATCCCGCGTACTGGCGGTTTATATGCCTATCTTGAAGAAGTATACGGTGAATTTTGGGGCTACTTATGTGGCTGGGTGCAAATTATTATTTACGGACCAGCGATTATTGGTGCTCTTGGTCTTTATTTTGGTTCATTATTAGCTAATTTATTTTCTCTTTCATCTATATGGGCTACAACCATTGGCATTATCACCGTTCTTTTTTTATGTGTGATCAACATCATGGGAACGAAATACGGTGGTTTTGTCCAAGGACTGACCACGATCGGAAAGCTTGTTCCAATTGCAGCAATTATTGTGTTTGGCTTATGGAAAGGAAATGAACATATTTTCACAGCCGTCAATGAGAGTATCGCTCAGATGAACTTCGGTGCAGCAATTTTGGCAACATTATTCGCCTATGATGGCTGGATTTTGCTTGCAGCGCTTGGTGGTGAAATGAAAAATCCAGAGAAACTGCTTCCTCGCGCGATGGCAGGAGGTATTTTAATTGTCACAGCATGTTATCTCTTTATTAACATCGCCCTTTTGCATGTGTTACCAGCTGATCAAATCGTTCAACTAGGTGAAAATGCCACAAGCACAGCTGCTACAATGCTCTTTGGTCCCATTGGCGGTAAAATTATTAGTATCGGAATCATCATTAGTATCTTTGGCTGTTTGAATGGAAAGGTTCTTTCGTTCCCGCGTGTCATTTTTGCAATGGCAGAACGAAAACAAATTCCGTTTGCCAAAGCCATTTCACGCATTCATCCTACTTTTCAAACACCTTGGATCGCTGTATTTGTACAGATTTTGATTGCCATTGTGTTTATGATCGTCAGTAATCCTGAGAAGCTGTCAGAGGTTTCGATTTTCATGATTTACATCTTCTATGTGATGGCCTTTTTCGCTGTCTTTAAGCTAAGAAAACAAAACAAGGGAATGAAGCGCACTTATAGCGTACCACTTTACCCGCTCACACCGATCATTGCGATTATCGGCTCTTTCTTTGTCTTAATCAGCACCATGATCACCGATTGGCAAAGCTGCCTGATCTCCATGCTGATCGGCATTGCCGGACTGCCGATTTATTACTACATGAAAAAAACACAAAATAAAGCAGAGCGCTAAGACAGCCTCTGCTTTATTTTTTATATTGCTTAATGACCTTATAAGATTCGTTTAAATATCTCATCAGCCGGTATGGCTTACTTAAAACCCGGATGGGGAGTCTTGAAATAAATCCATTCAGATTCGCCTTATACTCCTGCGTCATCCGCTTCGGCTTTGTCGCAATTTTTTCATATACTTCTTTGTAAAATTCCTTCATGATGTCGACTTGCACACTGATCTTCTGATGACACTCTGTACACTCAACGCTTTTCATCTGATCATTCACATAAACGATGCTGTGGAGGGTCTCTTCTTGGCACCGAGTACAGTGTAGGTTTGCTTCCATTTCGGTTTTCTTCAAGATACACAGCTCCTTTCTCGTTTGATGTAGCTCTTTTTATACAATACGATAGCTGTCAGCTGTTTATTGGACAGATGCTTCCTTTAAAATAGCTGCCGCAGTTAATTCGTCGGTGACGAGCACCTGAATAAAGCCGCCGTTTAAGGCCCCTAAAATACTTTCAGCTTTATGGGTTCCTTCCACAACTGCGATGACTTTTTTCACGTTCTTTAATTGTTCTAACGATAATCCAATCACCTTTTGGTTCAGCTCATCTTGGACTGGTTTCCCTTCACCATCAAAGAAACGAAAACCAATATCACCAACAGCCCCTGATTGTCTCAACCCAGACAAATCCTCTTCTTTTAAATAACCGACTGTTTTCAATGTAGAGCCTTTATGCGGATTTCCAATACCGATCAGGGCAATATCAACATTTCTGCCTTCTTCAAGCACAGCTTCTATGTCCTGCATCGCCATCAGCCGCTCTTTTAATTCTTCTGTTTCTAAAATCGCAGGTGCATATAAATAGGAACACGTACCATTCATCTTCTTTGCCAGCTCATATGCCAGCTGATTCGCGTGAATGTCGACTGCCTGCCTGCCCATTCCGCCCTCTAAAGGAATGACTTTGACATCGTTTCTTCGCTCAAATGGATATTCCTTCACGAGCTCGGCAAGTGTGGTTCCCCATGAAATACCGATTTTCTCAGCGCCTTTCATGTTTTTAGAAAGATAATAGGCGCCCGCTTGACCGACTGCCCGTTTGACCATCTCAGACATTGTCCCGACACTTGGGACAACGACAGCATCCGTTAATTGAAAAGTTGTTTCCAGCTGCTTTTCAAGTTCCACTGTATGAATACTTTCGTCTTTAATGTACACTTCAACGATTCCCACATCTTTTGCTTTTTGTAAGAGCTTTGAAATGACTGGTCTTGAGACATTGAGCTTTTTTGCAATCTCTTGCTGCGTCCACCCGTCTGTATAATAAAGATGAGCAACTTTGACGAGCTGTCGTCTTTCTTCCCAATTCAGCATGTGACATCATCCTTTTAATATACTATGATTACCAGTATACCAAACATTCGTTTCTAATTGGAACAATTGTTATGAAAATAAAAAAAGAGCGATTAACTCTCCGCTCTTTTTCCCTCGCTATATTTAGGCTGATACGTTCTCCCGCCATCTAATAAGAGTATCTGTCCGTGCAAATAGCTTCCCTCGTCACTTGCGAGAAATAAAGTGACTCCAGCAATATCTTCTGGTTTTCCTAATCTCCCGATAGGAATAAGTGATCGAAGCTGACTTTTCTCAAGCTCAGTCGGATAGAGCGTATCAAGCATCTGAGATTCAATGACGCGCGGTGCAATGACATTGATGCGGACATGATGGGAACCCAATTCCTTTACAAGCGAACGCATGAGACCAAATGCCCCGGCTTTTGACGCGTAATACTGGATGCCGCCGCCAGAGCCTGTTATCGCAGATCCTGATCCAATAATGACAACGCTGCCTTCTTTCCGCTCACATAGATAGGGTGCTAATGCTTTGATGCAATAGAAAAGACCATATAGATTCACAGCCAGTGTCTTTTTCCAAAGTGAAAAATCAACCTCTAAAAAAGGAAGGGATTTCGTCATTCCTGCTGAATAGACAAGATGCCCAATGCCACCCAACTCCCTTTCAGCTGCTGACGCCATTTGCTGAACACTTTCCCACGATGAAACGTCAGCTTGGAACGTCAGCAGCTGAGGATGCTGTTGTTTTAAAAGCGAAAGTCCTTGTTCATCTATATCTGACACAGCTACACGATGCCCTTCTTTTAAAAAACGCTGAGCAATTTCTTTGCCGATTCCTTGGGCGCCACCTACGATGAGAACTGGTTTTTGTTGATTAGCCAGCGCTCTCACCCCCATCAAGCATAATCGCTGCTCCATCTGTAAATGCACCGTACGATGTACTTAAGAAAACCGTCATATGAGCCACCGTCTCCTTGATTTGCTCTTTGTCAGGAAGCAAATGGAGAGGCGGCGGAAGTAGTGCCAATACCCGGATGCCTTTGTCTTTAAATTCGCGCGCTAATCCTTTTGTCATGGCATTCAACATACTATTAGATGTAGCATGTGAGATCCCGCCATCACCTGTTATGCTGCCTGATGAGGAAATATTAATGATGCAGCCCTGCTTCTGATCCACCATATGCCACACAGCGGCTTGACTGGAAAGAAAGACTGTATTTACGGATCTTTCCACTTCATCGACCCATATCTCAGGACTTACGTCATCAATCTCCTCATCTGCTTTTTGCTCGGCTTGATTGACTAAAATATCAAGCTTGCCGCATGTATCGATGACTTGCCTTAGCATAAGCGTAGCATCACGCGGTGTCTCAAGCGGATTGATGACAACAGTCGATTGGCCGCCTAATTTTTCAATGTCTTCGCTTATCGACTTTGCTTTTGATTCATCACGAAAAGCGTGTATGAAAACATGTGCACCTGCCTGGGCCAAAGCCAGGCAGATGGCTTCTCCAAATCCATCTGTGCTATCTGTCACAAGTGCCACTTTCTGATGAAGCTGGACGTGCACACGGATCTCCTCCCTATCCCTTGTTTGGCATTTATTTTCTCAGCTTACTCACAATATCAAGAGCTGCTTCATAAAAGCCTTCTGAGATGGTTGGATGCGGATGAATCATTTTGGCCATCTCTTCAGCTGTTCCTTCTAAATACATAAATGAAGAAGCCTCTGATATCATCTCCGTTACGTGCGGACCAACCATTGTAGCGCCAATGACTTCACCATATACGGTATCGTACACGAGTTTAATAAAACCGGTTTGAACACCTGCTGCCAACGCTTTTCCGCTTGCAGCTAAATCAAATCGCTCTGCCCGCACATTCAGCCCTTTCGCTTTCGCCTCTTTCTCAGTCAATCCCACACTCGCTACTTCTGGCAATGTATAAATACATCTAGGAACGATGTCGTGATTCATTCTTTCAGGCTCGCCGCATATATTGCTAACCGCAACGGCTGCCTCTGCCATCGCCGCATGAGCGAGCTGATAGCCGCCGGCTACATCTCCAATTGCATATACACCTTCAGCACTTGTCTTCATCTCGTCGTTCACTTTAATAAAAGGACCATCTAGCTGAAGCTCCAGCTGACTGACAGCAGAGACATTTGGTCTTCTTCCGACACAAACTAGCAGTCTTTCAGCCGTAAAGATGTGCGTCTCTCCTTTATCGTCTGTCGCATGAATCGCTTTGACTCCTTCGCTTTCTGTTACCTCTGTCACCGTCGTTTTCTTTGCGATATGGATGCCTTTTTTCTTCAATTCTTTTTCTAGTAATTTCGAAGCTTCTTCATCTTCCTGCGGAATAATCGACGGAGCGGCTTCTATAATGGTGACTTTTGATTGGAGACTCTGGAAGATGCATGCCAGCTCAAGACCAATTACACCCCCGCCAATAATGACGACAGATGCAGGAATATCTGGGATGTCAAAGATCGTATCACTTGTGTCAAATTGAATCTCTTTGAGCCCTGGAATAGGCGGAATAGCAGGTGATGAGCCAGTGGCAATGATCAGCTCTTTTGTTTCAATCGTTTCTGACCCATCTTGTTTTTCAATGTCAATGCGATTTTTTGTCACAGCTGTTCCTCTGCCGTTATATACATCAATCTTTCCTTGCTTTAATAAAAAGGCGATTCCACCCCTGAGTTTTTCGATGACATCATCTTTACGTTTTCTCATTTTATCGAAAGAAAGAACCATCTCACCTGTTTCGATTCCCCAGCTTTTTGCTTTCTCAATGGATTCAATGACTTCTGCATGTTTGAGCAGTGTCTTTGAAGGGATACAGCCTCGATTTAAACAAGTCCCCCCTAGAAAATCCTCTTCAATCAATGCAACCTTGTGTCCACGTTCAGCGGCTTGAAGGGCGGCAGTGTACCCGCCAGGCCCACCGCCAATGACTGTCAGATCATACGTTTTTGTCATCCGATTCATCTCCTACATTAGCAATTCAAATGGTTGTTCAAGCACTTTTTTAAGGTCTGTTAAAAAGGCTGCTGCTGGTGCACCATCTACCACTCGATGATCAAATGATAAGCTGACACCCATCATTGGCCGCACCTGAATTTCTCCATCGATCACTACAGGTTTTTCTTGAATGCGTCCAACACCTAAAATCGCCACTTCCGGCTGATTAATAATTGGGGTAAACGTGTCAATGGCATACATCCCTAAGTTACTAATGGTAAATGTAGACCCCTTCAACTGGTCTGGCAGCAGCTTTTGATCGCGTGCATTTCGACCAATTTCTTTTGCTTCTTTTGTGAGCTGTTTCAGCCCTTTTTGATTTGCATGAGAGATGACCGGAACCATTAAGCCGTCTTTCACAGCAACCGCAAGACCAATGTGCACATCCTCATGGAAATGGAGCTCATTTTGTTCAAACGTCATATTGATTTGCGGATGGCGCGTGAGGACACTGCTGACAGCATGGATGATGATTTCTGTAAACGACAATCTGTAGCCTGTCTCTTTTTCAATCGCTGGGAGCAGCTGTTTGCGCACTTCTTTTGCTTTTGTCATATCAATTTCACTTGTTAATGTGACGTGCGGCGCTGTAAAGGCACTTTGTGACATGCGATCTGCGATCACTTTTCTCATCCCGGCTAGTTTTTGTGTTCTCACTGGAGCAGCTTCTGCCTTTTGTGCGCCTGCTGCTTTCACGTCACTCTTCATGATTTTTCCGTGGACGCCAGAACCAGCAACATTCGCTAAGTCGATCCCTTCACGAGCAGCCACTTTTCCTGCAAGTGGTGATACGCGCTGGCCTTTCTCGTTCGTATGAAGGGCCGCTTCGACATCCCGTTTTTGAATTCTGCCTTTTGGTCCTGTACCAGATACTTCGTGAATGGCAACTTGGTGATCTTTTGCCGTTTTTCTCGCTGCAGGAGTTGCGCGTACTTTCTCACCCACCGCTGGTTCAGCTTCAGTCGAAACAGATGGTTCAGATGGTGATGACGTTCCGCTGTCTTCAGAAGATGCTTCATCTGACTGCGCTGGCGGCTCGCTCGGTACCTGCTCATTAGCCTCTCCGATATATCCAATGACAGCATTAACTGGAATCTGATCATCTGCTTCGTAATATTTCTTTAGAAAAACGCCATCATCATAGGCTTCAACCTCGATATTGATTTTGTCTGTCATAATCTCAAATAGAGGCTCACCGATTTCAACCGAATCTCCTTCTTCTTTAAACCATTGAAGCAAGGTACCGATCTCCATCGTACTGCTTAGCTTCGGCATAAATATCTCTTTTGGCATGATCTTCTCCCCTTTACTTAAGAGCGCACGAGCTCTTTTGCTGCTTCAATAATATCTGGCACTTGTGGAATGACTGCTTTTTCCAGCGTTGGGTTGTACGGTATTGGGACGGCAAGACCGCCAAGTCGTTTAATAGGTGCATCTAAATAGTCGAAGGCTTCACTTTCCGCTATCATACTGGCAATCTCTCCGCCGTAGCCGCCTCGTTTCACTGCCTCATGCACAACGATACATTTGCCTGTTTTTTTCACAGATTCAATAATGGTTTCTTCATCTAATGGGACGAGCGTTCTCGGATCAATGATCTCGACATCGATTCCTTCCGCTTCTAGTTCCTTCGCTGCTTCGAGCGCTTTGTGCACCATAATGGCTGTTGCGACAATTGTGACGTCCTTTCCGCTTCTCTTCACATCCGCTTTCCCTAAAGGAATCGAATACTGCTCTTCTGGTACTTCACCAATTGTTTTATATAAAAGCTTGTGTTCATAGAAAATGACAGGGTTGTCATCATCCATTGCTGCTTTTAAAAGTCCTTTTGCATCATAAGCTGTTGAAGGCTGAACCACCTTTAGTCCAGGAATATGAGCCATCCACGCTTCTAAGCTTTGGGAGTGCTGCGCTGCGGCACCTGTCCCAGAACCTGCTGGTGTTCTGACAACAAGCGGCACTTTCCCTTTTCCGCCAAACATGTAACGTGTTTTCGCTGCTTGGTTTACAAGCTGATCCATTGCAATTGTAATAAAGTCAGAGAATTGTAGTTCTAAAATCGGACGCATTCCTGTCAAAGCCGCTCCGACTGCGCCTCCTGCGATGGCAGCCTCTGAAATCGGCGTATTGCGGACGCGTTCTGGACCGAATTCCTCGATCATCCCGCGCGTGACACCAAATGCGCCACCGTATACGCCGATATCTTCACCTAAAATGAAGACATCTTGATTTTTTCTCATTTCCTGACTCATTGCTTCTCGAACGGCTTCTAAATATGAAATCTCTCTCACTGTCGTGTTTGTCACGTGATTCCCCTCCTAATTAGGCGTATACATCCTCTAATAGTGTGTCAATTGATGGTTCTTTACTATTTTTCGCAAATTCAACAGATGCCTCGATCTCTTGCTTCGCTTCTTCTTGTAAACGAGCAGCCTGCTCTTCTGTCAGAACATCTAGCTCCATTAAGAGTGACTTAAAGCGTTTAATTCCGTCTTTTTGTCTCCATTCTGTCTCTTCTTCACGTGTACGGTATTTTTTCGCATCACTCTTTGAGTGACCCTTCCAGCGATACGTTTTCATTTCAATGAGTGATGGCCCTTCTCCAGCTCTTGCACGGCTTACCGCTTCATCTACTGTATTCATGATCTCAACCATGTCATTTCCATCAACTGTTTTCCCTGGCATTCCGTAGCTTTCTGCTCTTGTTGAGATGTCTTCAATGTTGATCATTTCTTTCACAGGACCAGACATGCCGTATTGGTTGTTTTCACAAATAAACACAACAGGTAAATCCCAAATGGAAGCAAGATTCAGCGCTTCATGGAAGCTGCCTTCATTTGTGGCGCCGTCTCCGAAGAAACAAAGGACCACAAAGCCTTCCTTTTTCATCTTGGACGTGAGCGCCGCACCTGTTGCAAGTGGAATACCGCCGCCAACAATTCCATTTGCCCCAAGGTTTCCTTTTTCTAAATCGGCAATATGCATGGAACCGCCTTTTCCTTTGCAGTAACCTGTTTCACGTCCGAACAGTTCAGCCATCATTTTATTGACCTCTGCACCTTTTGCAATACAGTGACCATGTCCGCGGTGTGTACTGACAATCTTATCTTCATCCTTTAACACAGCAATAGATCCAACAGCCGATGCTTCCTGTCCAACACATAAATGGGTCGTTCCATGGATTAATCCTTTAGCAAAGAATTGATCGACCTTTTCATCAAAATATCTTACTAACCACATTTGTTTATATAAATCTGCTAATTTCTCATGACTAATCTGTTCAGGCAAAGTGATTTGTTTTTGCATTTCTTCTCTCCCCTTTACATTTGTTCTTATGTGTTACATTTGTAATTATCATACGTTTAACTCTCATTGAAGTCAAGCATTTCCGTTTATTTTTTAAGCGTTTTCATCTTTTTTCAGAAAAAAAGAGAAAGGCAAAGCCCTTTTCCAAAGACCTTCTCTTTCTCTCCATCTCGTACATTCTCATTCATCTGGATACATCATAATTTTGACGCTTTCACCTTCTGGATGCCTAGCGCATTCTATCGCCTGACGAAGCTGACTTAATGGATATCGATGCGTCACCATTTTTTCTGTATGAACGACCTTTGCTTTTAAGAGCTCCAGCGCTTCACGATAATGGTATGGATGCGACGAATAAGCTCCGACTACTTTCACTTCATCATGGAAAAAACGTTCTGCTGGAATGGAGACATCCCCTTTCGGAAAGTGAGCAAAGACCAAAATCGTTCCGCCTCTTGCGACAGCTTGAAATGCTTCTTTTAAAAGCGCACTGCTCCCCACAGAAATAATAACAAGGTCCGCTCCCTTTCCACCTGTTTCTTTCATGACGCGGTTTTCTACTGGCTCAGATGCTGGATGAAAGGCGACGTCCGCCCCAAGATTTCTTGCTTGAAGGAGCCTGTTCTCATTTACGTCTGTGATCATCACTTTTCCAGCCAAATAATATTTGGCAAGCTGTAATTGAATGCAGCCAATTTGCCCCGCTCCAAGAATCAACACCGAATCTCCAGGATGAACGGGCGCCCTTTCAAAGCCGTGAAGACAGCAGGCAACCGGTTCGACCATCGCTCCTTGTTCATATGAGACGTCATGTGGGAGTTTGCCCATTGTATGCTTCACATGTAAAGCAGGAACACGAATATATTCCGAAAAACCGCCCGGCTCTACATTTGTGGCTGCAAATTGCGGGCACATTGTATAAAATCCTCTTTGACAAAAGTCACAAGTAAAACAAGGGACATGATGCGCTACATACACCCTGTCTCCCGTTTGAACATGTGTGACGTGACGGCCTGTTTCGATAATGTCACCAGCGATTTCATGCCCTAGCACTGTGCCAGGAGGTACCGTCTCATGTGTCGCTTTATAAATATCCGTCCCGCATAACCCGCAGGCACGCATTTTTAATAATACTTCATCATCACCAATGGCTGGCCGCTTCCGCTCCTCGTAACGAATGTCCTCTGAAGAATAAAAGACAGCTGATTTCATTTAGCCGCATCCTCCTTTTCATCACATGTCGCAAGACTCTGCAAGGATTGAACGAGCTGCTTGTACTCACTCATCTCACTTGAAATCCAGTAGCGTCCGCCAAATATTCGCGCAGGTCCCACTCTGACATATACTTTCCCGATATGAGGATATGGTTTTAAAAACAATTTTCCTTTAATATCGGACACGACATATGTGTGCCACCTGCCAAAAGCACCTATTTTCAGCTCATCTTCACTAATCATGATATTCGTTGGCTGATTCAGGCCAGTGATGCTAGAAAGCATAAGGATAGGCAGCGTATAGACACCTAACACAGCTAATGGCTCAGGTCCTGCCGACATCAACGTATAAAGAGACCAGAGAAAAAACACACATATTAACAAGGCCGGAAGGAAAATAGAAAACATGGCAGACGTTCGGCTATAAGCATGCTGCTGCATGAGAGCTCCTCCTTTCAAATGACATGGAAGGAGCTTTCGCAGCTCCTCCACGCAACCATCGTTCACTTAATATGATCGATAATTTTTTCAATATCCTCTTCAATGCCAAATCCCGTTAAAAAAGACAACGTTTGAATCACAGGCGTTCCTTTTGTATCACTAACAGGCGTTGTCGTCACAATTAAATCAGCACCCTCCGCTTTCTGCGGAACCTCAGATGCCTTACACTGTTCAACGATGACATCGTATCCTTTTTCCTTTAATGTCTCTTCTACCTTTTTTGCTACAACCGTTGACGTAGCAACTGCCGTTCCACAAGATACTAATATTTTTTTTGCCATGAGAATCCCTCCAGCTCATTTATTGATCTTTCTGATCTAAGCCCATTTCTTTTGCATACTGCTTTTTAATATCATTTCGCACCCAGTACCAAAGAAGCGCATATGCCAGTGCACAGACAATCGCTGCAATGAAGTAAGGGTTGCTCGGATCAAGAAGTCTCACCATGATCCAAGGAATGACGTGTGAACCAAGATCAATACCAGAGATCATATTTGCCCCTTCTGGGAAGTCGAAACCAACTGCTTTCCCCATTGTTGTGGCGAGTGGTGCAAGGTTCGTTGCAATGAAGAAAACAATCATTAAAGTAAAAATACTGTTAATGAGGCCGCGAATAATATTCCCACGAGCGGCAGCTACTGCCCATACCACTGTAAATGGCAGAACCGATAAGTCTGCAAACGGCAGCATACCATTGTAGGGAAGAACGACAGCGAGCAAAATGGTGATTGGCACCATCAAAAGGGCTACAGCCATATTGGCTGGATGACCAATGACAATCGCTGTATCCAAACCAATATAGACATTTTTTCCAGGGAAACGCTTTTGAATATAAGAACGAGCACCCTCAGAGATTGGAATAAGTCCTTCCATTAATAAAGCAACCATTCTTGGCATTAACACAAGCACTGCAGCCATTTGAATTCCAAGGGTCATGACACCTTTTGCATCATAGCCACCAAGAAGACCAATAATGATACCAAGTATAAGACCCATCACAAGTGGTTCACCAAAGATGCCAAAACGTTTTTTCAAAGTTTCTGGATCCGCATGAATTTTGTTTAAACCAGGGATTTTATCAATCACGCGGTTTGACGCATACATGAGCGGAGCGAAGTTGACCGTTTCAGCATGAGCCATCGATACGCCTTTTAATCCGAAATGGTGTTCAATCGTCGGTGCCGTCCAATCGGCTAGTTTTAGTGTAATCGCAGAAACGATTAAACCAACGGCAAGAGCTAAGAACATATTATGATAAGCGTAGTAAGTAACAGAAGCAGCGAAAATCAAATGCCAGAAATTCCAAATATCCACATTCAATGTTTTCGTAAAGTTAACAGACAGCAAAATGACATTTAACAAGAGCACAAGAGGAATCATCAAAGGAGCAACAGGTGTACCAAATGAAATGGCGGCTCCAATCGGCCAGCCGACATCTAAAATATCAAGCTTTAATCCAAGAGAATTGACCATGGCTTTGGCTGCTGGTCCAAGACCGCTTACAAGTAAATTAATGACAAGATTGACCCCGACAAATCCAATTCCGATCGTAATACCTGCACGGAAGGATTTTTTAAATCCTTGCCTTAAAATCATACCGAATAACGTCATAATAATTGGGAGCATAATTGTTGGCCCTAAGTCTAAGATGAAATCGACGGCTTGCTTGATCATACATCCACCTCCTGATTTTAAATAAAGCGCTTACATTATGTCATGAATAGCTATTGGTTTAATTCTTTTTGAAGTACATCAACAGCTTCTTCATACGATGTCATGTGAGATAAACTTGTCATCACTTCTTCTTTTCTGAAAAGCGTCATCAGTTTCTCTAACATCACGAGCTGCTTACTAGGTTCAGAGATTGCCAGAACGAACACAATTTTGGCTTGAACTGTCTCATGAGGGCTTCCCATCTTATGAAAAATAACAGGTTCCTTTAATGTCGCTACACTGATCGCCGGTTTGTTTACATGTTCAGGATCTGTATGGGGAATGGCTACCCCAAAGGTCGCAAGAGGAAGACCGGTCGGATATGTTTTTTCTCTTTCAAGCACTGCTGGTAAAAAGCTCGATTTAATATAACCTCCAGTTTCTAACCTTTCTGCTAAATAGGCAGTCACCTCCTCACTTGAAGATGCTTCGTATTGCAGCTCAATCAGCTGTTGATCTAACTCAAACAAACTGTTCAAACAACCACCCCTTTCATTTGGTATAAATATGAACACATGTAACAAAAAGAATGAACATTTTAAAATAGAACCTTTTTTAAAGCGCTTACAAATAGATGTTTTATAAAATGTTCAGTACTGTTACCTTTGTAAAGATATTATAATATTCGAAATTATAAGTCAATGTTCCTAGGAAAATTTTTATAAAAAAAGATGCAGCTTTTTGCCGCATCTCTTTCATTACATCACATCAACTTCTTGTTAAATATGGCTTCCTATATCTAAAAATTCAGCTACAAAAAGGTTGTCTGTCTGCTCTGCCATTTCTTTTTTGGTGCCGATTTTTTCGATTCTGCCCTCATTCATCACCACAACACGATCAGCGATATCAAACGCTTCTTCTTGATCATGCGTCACAAAGATGGTCGTCATTTGAAATTCTTGATGAACTTTTTTCAGCCAATGTCTTAAGTCTTTTCTCACCTTTGAATCTAGTGCACCAAAAGGTTCATCTAAGAGAAGAGCTTTCGGTTTAACGGCTAGAGCACGTGCGAGTGCTACACGTTGCTTTTGTCCACCTGACAGCTGCTCTGGATAACGGTGTTCATACTGCGTTAATTGAACAACTTTCAGCAGCTCATGCACCCGCTCTTTGATGTCTTTTTTAGGCAGCCTTTCTCCTCTAGGTTTCATCTTCAATCCATAAGCCACATTATCAAATACCGTCATATTTCGAAAAAGCGCATATTGCTGAAAGACAAAACCAATTTGCCGTTTTCGCACTGGAATGTGAGTATAATCCTGTTCTCCAAATAAGATCTGCCCTGTATTCGCATCATCAAGCCCTGCAATAATTCTTAATAAAGTCGTCTTACCTGATCCAGATGGTCCTAATAAGGATATTAATTCCCCATTTCCGATCGTCAAATCCACGTTTTGCAAAACCTTCGTCTGCCCAAATTGCTTTGATATTTGTTTCGCTGTAATCCCCAAGGCTGATCCCTCCATTTATTTTGAACGCTTGCCAAGCCTGTGATCTCTCTGCTGAATGATCTGCTTGATGATTAATGTGATGACCGCAACAAACGCCATGAGAGAGGCCACGGCAAAAGCCGCTTGGAATTGATACTCGTTGTATAGAATTTCTATATGAAGCGGCATTGTATTTGTCATTCCGCGGATATGACCGGATACAACTGACACTGCACCAAATTCACCAATCGCCCTTGCCCCTGCTAAAATGGCGCCGTAAAAAAGGGCCCATTTTATATTTGGAAGTGTCACAAGGAAAAAGGTCTTCCACCCACTGGCACCAAGCGTAAGCGATGCTTCTTCCTCATGAATGCCTTCATTTTGCATAAACGGAATTAACTCTCTCGCAACAAAAGGAAATGTCACAAAGATGGTCGCAAGAATCATCCCCGGTACAGAGTAAATCACTTTCCATCCATTTGCTAAAAGCCACGGTCCTAAAAGTCCATTTGAACCAAATAAAAGTACAAATACAAGTCCTGCAATGACAGGTGACACCGCAAACGGAAGATCAATGACAGTTGTTAACAAACGTTTTCCCGGGAAATGAAATTTTGTGATGAGCCAAGCAGCACTGATCCCAAAAATCATTTGAAGCGGCAATGTGATCATCACAATGAAAACAGTCAATTTAATTGCCGCAAGCGTGTCTGGATGTGAGATGGCAAGAAGATAAGAACTCCATCCTTTCTCAAAAGCCTTTGAAAACACAGCAATCAACGGCATGAGTAAAAACAAAATCAAAAAAGCATACACCACACTAATCAACATACTCTTCACCGCTTTTGATTCCGTCACAGGACTCCTGTACTTGATGCGGTGCTCTTTAAGAAGCTCCCTTTCCAATCGTCTCACCTCACTTCCACTTGTTTTTTCCGCTCGACAAACCACTGCAATCCGTGAATCAATAACAAAATGACAAATGATAAGAGCAGCATGAAACAGGCAATGGCTGCGGCACCTTGATAATCATACTGCTCAAGCTTAGACATGATCATCAGTGGTGTAATCTCTGTTTTAAACGGAATATTTCCCGCTATAAACACAACGGAGCCATATTCACCGAGTGCTCTTGCAAATGCAAGAGAAAATCCAGTCATTACCGCTGGAAACAAGGCAGGCAGCAGTACATGAAAAAAGGTCTGTTTTCTTGTAGCACCAAGTATGGCTGCGGCCTCTTCCACTTCCTGCTCAAGCCCCTCAATGACCGGTTGAACCGTTCTTATGACAAATGGAATGCCAATAAAAATCAGTGCCAAGATAATCCCGAGCGGGGTGTATGCCACCTTCACATGCAAAAATTGCCCAATCCACCCATTCGGAGAATAAAGAGTCGTCAAAGCGATGCCAGCCACTGCCGTTGGAAGAGCAAACGGCAAATCGATGAGGGCATCCAGGATGTTCTTTCCTGGAAACGAGTACCGCGTGAGAACCCATGCGATCAGTACACCGAAACCTGCATTGATGAGTGCAGCTGCAAAAGAAGTCGTAACCGTAAGCTGCAGCGACTTTAGCACCCGCGCATCACTAAAGACATTCCAAATTCCTTCTGCTCCTAATGAAGCCGTCCAAATAAATACCATAGATAAAGGAATCACGACAATCGCACTGACATAAACAAGTGTCACTCCGAGACTCAGCCCGAATCCAGGCAATACACGTTTTCTTTTATTGGCGGCAGTATAGCCTTTCTTCATCACGTCGCCCCCTATTTTTGTCCGCTATATATTTGATCAAATAATCCGCCATCATCAAAAAATCTTTTCTGCGCCTTTCGCCATCCGCCAAATGCCTGATCAATGGTCACCATATCAATCTCTTTAAATTGATCTTTATATTTGTTTAGCACTTCTTGATTTCTTGGTCGATAATAATTTTTCGCCGCAATTTCCTGTCCTTTTTTAGAATACAAATAATCTAAATAAGCCTTTGCCACTTTCTCTGTTCCTTTTCGTTTCACATTTTGGTCGACAACGGCAACGGGCGGCTCTGCTAGAATACTAATGGAGGGACTGACAATCTCAAATTTGTCTTTGCCTAATTCATGCAGTGTCAAATAGGCTTCATTTTCCCAAGCAATTAACACGTCACCAAGACCGCGCTCGACAAAAGTTGTTGTGGCGCCACGAGCACCTGAATCGAGCACCTCGACATGTTCATATAACTTTTTCACAAAATCCTTCGTTTTTTCTTCATCCCCATGAAAGGTTTTATCTGCATATGCCCATGCGGCTAAATAATTCCATCTTGCACCGCCTGACGTTTTTGGATTTGGTGTGATGATAGATACACCTGGCTGAATCAAGTCATCCCAGTCTTTAATATTTTTGGGGTTTCCTTTCTTCACAAGAAACACAATCGTAGACGTATAAGGTGTGGACTGATTCGGAAATTCTTTTTGCCAATCCTTTGAAAGTAGCCCTCGATCTGCAATGGCATCAATGTCGTATCCAAGAGCAAGTGTAGCCACGTCTGCTTCGAGTCCATCAATAATCGATCTCCCCTGCTTACCTGACCCTCCATGAGACTGCTGTATTGTCACATCTTCACCGGTTTTTTCTTTCCAATAAGTCTGAAAGGCTTGATTGTATTCCTGATACAATTCACGGGTAGGATCGTATGACACATTCAACAGCTCAACCTTTCCCTTTTGATTTGAGGCTTCATTCGCATTTGAGCATGCAGCACTTGTGATGATGAAAAGTGTGATCGCAATAGACATCCATATCCATTTTTTCACGTTATCCGCTCCCTTTCACATTGAATAGTGACACCAACCTTGCCGTTTTCAGTTCTATACGCAAAAAAGGCCCTCAGCGATTGAAGTACAAAAAAGTCCTGTACGTCAATGCCAAGAGCCTTCGGTTGTCCGATCAGCTATGTATGATTGATGTTAGTCTATATATTATTCAAACTATTCACAGGTGTCAACTGTGTTTTTATTTTAATGAAAAAAAGAAACGCCTTCTTGATGAGGCGCTTCTTTTCCCGGGAAATGCTATTGATCTGCAGCTACCTTTAGATTGACACCAACAGCAGTTCCATTTCTCGTAGAATCAGCTACTCCAGTGAATGTCCCTGCTTTTCGATCAATCAGTAAAGCTTGCACATTCCCTATATCAATAGGTGAACTGCCAAACTGGTGACCCATATCATTTAACTTTGTTCTTACATCTAGAGGGACGCCTACTTCATAACGATACGAAGTTAAGCTGTTTGTGTAGATTCTTGGCTCTTCTACCGCATCCTGAAGCTCCATGTCATATTCAAGTAAATTGAGAATCGTCTGTGAAACAGAAGCAATGATCGTCGTTCCACCAGGAGATCCAACAGTCATGACAGGCTCTCCATCTTTAAAAATGATCGTCGGGGTCATACTTGATAATGGACGTTTATTTGGCTGGACTTCATTTGCACCGCCAGGTCGTGCATCAAAATCAGTTAGTTCATTATTTAAGAAAAATCCATACTCTGGAACAAGAATCCCTGTACCAAATAATTGTTCAATGGTAGTGGTGAATGACACAACATTTCCCCACTGATCTGCAACAGTAAAATGGGTCGTCTCACCAATGGTTTTATCTTCTGGCTGAGGAACAATTGGGGATGGATTTTTTTCATCCTCATATGCCCAAGGATCTCCTTCTTTCGGGCTGCGATTCATTTGATCTAATTGAATGAGAGAGGCTCTTTCTGAAATGTAATCATCGTCTAGTAGTCCTTTTAGTGGAACATCTACGAATTCGGGGTCGCCGGCATATGCGGCTCTGTCAGCATAGGAGAGGTGCATTGTTTCAGCAAGTAGCTGATATTTTTCGAATGATTTGGGGTCATACTGAGACAGGTTAAAATGGTCAAGTATTTTGAGAATTTGTAGCATAAACACCCCGCCTGAGCTTGGTGGAGGCATGCTTGCAAGCTGATATCCTTTATAGTCTCCCCAGATTGGCTTGTCAGTCTTGACTTCATAACGTTTGATATCTTTTGAAGTCATCGTCCCGCCAAAATCTTGAACTGTATTTGCAAGTGCCTTTGCTACTTTTCCTTCATAAAACGCTTTGCTTCCTTTTTTCGCAATGAGTTTAAATGTTTTTGCAAGACCTGGCTGGACAAGCAGATCTCCTTCTTCGAGCGGCTGATCATTCGGAAGAAAAATTGGCGCTGCGGCCGTTTTTTTCAATTTTCCTTGATGATCATCAATCGCTTTTGCCAAGACAGAATCAATTTCAAAACCATCTTCTGCAAGTTGAATGGAGGGCTCAATCAATTCCTTCATAGAACGAGTACCCCACTTATCTAATGCAGCTTCAAGACCTTTTACAGTCCCTGGAACACCTACCGCATTTCCATGTGTAGATCGCTCAGCAAACGGAATCACTTTTCCATCATCTGTTAAAAACATGTCAGGTGTTGCGCCCTGTGGTGCTCGCTCTCTGCTATTGATGATGGAAGTTTCCTTTGTCTTCCCATCATATACCATCATAAATCCGCCACCGCCAATTCCAGACATCATTGGCTCTGTTACGTTAAGTGCGTACTGAATGGCAACAGCAGCATCCACTGCGTTCCCACCTTTTTTCAATACGTCAGCACCAATCTCCGATGCAAGCGGATGTGCAGTAGCCACCATACCATCTTTGCCAACAGCTACTTTATTCCCATGAGTTTCGTTTGCAGTGACTTGGCTGACCGGCAGGAAAAACGAGAAAACAAACAGACATATGGACAAAACAGTTAGAGAAATGCGTTTCATGAACAACACCCCTTCCATATTCTTACTTTGACCTTACCGACTTCTTGACCAGAATACAATAGATTATTCTAAAATTTCAAAATTTTTCATTCTATCATCCTATATCTGCCGAACAAAACACATGTTTTCAAAACATATGACATGCACAGTTTGTAGTAATAAAGACATACGATTTCCAAGTTTGAAACTTCACGATATAATAAACTCATAACAAAGGGGGAAAAAGGATGAACCACAAAAGCACTTTATTTTGGGAATCTTATTGGGAGGAAAAATCAGAAAAAACTCCTGATCACGCCTCTGTTTCTGCTTGGGCATTTGGCGCAGATCCAGATCACTTGCTTGACCTTGTACAACAAGGGAAAAAAACAGCCACTTGTTCTGGATACCTTTTTTACGAAAAAGAACAAGAGCCTCTTCCAAAACCCGGTCAATATGCGGTCATTTTGGACAGCAGGGAGGAACCAAAAGCCATCATAGAGATCACACAAGTAGATATCATGCCAATGAATGAGGTTCCTGAATCATTTGCAAAAGCAGAAGGTGAAGGCGATCTTTCATATGACTATTGGTACAAAGAACATGAAGAATTTTTCACAGAAGCCCTTAAGCCGTACGGATTAACATTTAAGGAAGATATGCTTCTTGTTTGTGAGCGGTTTAAGCTTGTTTATTCAGCTTCTTAACTTTTAAGCGGTGCCAAAAATGGTCCGCTTTTTTGCTTTCTTTTCCCCTTTCTGAAAAAGGTGAGTTGAGATCACATCTTTAGGTCAGAATAAGATCAAATAGAAAAAGTGAAGAAATTTTCGACTACACCTGTTTTTTTTCGACAAAAGAATATATAATTATTTGATGTGTGCATTGTCTCATTTATACAATGGAGGGTTTTTACATGTTAAAAAGGAAAAAAGACAAGTTTTCCGTCTTGTTAACGGAAATTGCTAAAAATTTAGATGAAACTGCTGAGTATTTTGTTAGCTATAAAGTAACAAATCAAACCACTCTGAAAGAATTTTCTGACACATTGAAGGAATATGAGACAAAAGGTGATAATCATGTTCATACCATGATTAAAGAGCTGAACAAAGCCTTTATTACACCGATTGAACGTGAAGACATTCTTCAATTGACGAATAGCCTCGACGATGTTTTAGACGGCATTGAGCATTTTTCAGCAACTTTAGAAATTTATTCAATTACAAGCTCTGACGAACATATCGACAAATTCAGCCACTACATCAGAGAATGTGCGAAAGAAATTTTAACGACTATTGAATTACTGGCTGATAATCGCTTGAAAGATATTCATCCGCACGCAATCAAAATTAAAGAGATTGAGCATAATTGTGACAATCTTCACCGCAAATCACTAAAGAACTTGTTTGGAAAAGAAACGGATCCAATTAAGGTCATTCAATACAAAGAAATTTACGAAACACTTGAAGAAATCGCAGATTCCTGTCAAAGTGTTGCCAACAATCTAGAAACAATCATTATGAAGAATGCGTAACGGGGTTAGTTAAACATGGATACATTACTCATCCTTACCATACTTATTGTCATTTGTGCACTTGCTTTTGATTTCATTAACGGATTCCACGATACAGCAAATGCCATTGCCACTTCAGTTTCAACAAAAGCGTTAAAGCCTAGACATGCTATTATTATGGCAGCGTTCATGAACTTCTTAGGAGCAATGACATTTACAGGTGTGGCAAAGTCCATTACAAAAGACATCGCAGATCCTTTTACACTTCAAAACGGATCTGTCGTCATTTTGGCTGCTTTAATTGCAGCCATTACTTGGAACTTGCTTACTTGGTATTACGGGATTCCGAGTAGTTCTTCACATGCACTGATCGGATCAATTGCAGGAGCTGTTATTGCCTCTGCTGGTTTTGGCGCTTTAAACTATTCGGGATTCATTAAAATCATTCAAGCACTTTTGCTTTCACCTATCCTGGCTTTTGTTTTGGGATATATCGTGTATACCATTATCAAAATTATATTCCGAAACAACAATCTCGCAAAAACAAATAAACAATTCCGACGTGTTCAAATTTTAACGGCTGCACTGCAATCATATACCCACGGAACAAACGATGCGCAAAAAGCGATGGGAATTATTACGATGGCTTTAATTGCAGGTAATTTGCATACAACAGACGACATTCCTTTCTGGGTACAATTCTCTTGTGCGCTTGCAATGGGACTAGGTACGTCTATTGGCGGCTGGAAGATTATTAAAACAGTCGGCGGTAAAATCATGAAGATTCGTCCAGTAAACGGAGTATCTGCAGACTTAACGGGTGCAGCTATTATCTTCGGTGCAACATTTATTCACTTACCGGTTAGTACCACTCACGTGATCTCATCTTCTATTCTAGGTGTAGGATCTGCACATAGAGTAAAAGGAGTCAACTGGGGTACGGCAAAACGTATGCTTGTCACTTGGGTGATCACATTACCGATTTCGGGAACTCTAGGGGCACTTATATACTTTGTGTTAAATGCGATTCTCTAATATCAAAGACCTGTCTAACAGGTCTTTTCAGATAGTTGACAAAGGGCTAAAATGAACTTTATTTTAGCCCTTTGTCTTCTTTTCAGTGTGATAGAAAACCTTTGCAGTCTAGGAAGGACGAGTACTGGCACGGAGCGAATTTGTCATTCGTGAGTACCAGCGCGCAGGTCTGACAAAGAATGCGAGGGTTTGTCTACACGCTGAGACCTGTCTAACAGGTCTTTTTTTATTTGTTTGCATGCTCAAATGCTCTTTTTCTGCAAGCCATTTTTTCATGAAGCAGGGTTTCCAATCATATCCATAGAAATAAATAAGTATCCATCTGTCTATGGGAGAGAAGAACATGCTATTATTTTTTCAATTGACTGTTTGGTTATTGCTAGGTGCTCTTGCTGTATATGTATTTGCGGTATGGCGCTTTGAACAAAAAGTAAAAGAAAAGATGTTTGCGATTCGTAAAACGTGGTATTGGATTTATGTAGCGGGTGCTGTTGTGTACTGGACATATGACCCTGCTTCAATCTTCACCGATTGGATGCACTACCTGATTATTGCTGTTTTTTTCGCATTAACTGATGCCTTTATTTTCCTCAGCTCCTATATTAAAAAACTCGGTAATCATGAACTTGAAACCGACACCCATCAACTCCTAGAACAAAATAACGACCTGCTTCATTCTTACCTCAATAAACTAAAAACGTACCAATACCTATTGAAAAACGAACCGATCCATGTATATTATGGAAGTATAGAAGCTTATATAGAGGGAATTGAACGACTGATCTATTCTTTTGCAGAAAAAATGAATATTCAAGCAGTTCTTTGTCCTTATGATACGCAGGAGCAAAAAGATGACCTGCTGCGGACACTTGATCAGAGAGCGCTCATTCAAGCAAAGCTTGACAGGCAGGAAGTGTATTACGATGATTACGGCAAATTGGTTCTCATCCCGTTTTCAGTAGCGGATGCACACTTTGTGATTAAGCTGACCTCTGAGGATATTGTCACTGAATTCGACTATTTATTAATGACTTCACTTACAACGATTTATGACCTAATCTTGCCTGACGAAGAGGAAGGTGATGAAGATGGAACACGCACTTCAAGGGGATAATAACAATCGCAAGAAAAACCCATTTAAGATTTTAAAGAAAAAGCGCCATATTAGTATGGCTGATTACAAAGTAAGTCCCCATACGGAGCGTATTTTCAAAAAGAATGAACAGCTCCTAGATGAGTATAAAAATAAAAAAGCTTGATTACACTAAAGGACGCGGAACTTTATCCGCGTCCTACTTCCGTTTTCACATCTACTTGCATACAATAAAACCAACTGCTGCAACGATTGAGGTGCCAATATGAAAAAGAAACTTAAACAATTGAGGTATGTTCAGTTTGCTGAATTTAAGCCATCCCCTTATATCTGCCGATTACATGAAAAAAGTGAAGCCGTCATTCAAGCGGCCAAAAAGAAAGACTCACTGATTTAATAGTTGAAGCAACTTCACTTTTGTTTTAGGACCGTATACTCCATCACTTGTTAGACCATTCATCAGTTGAAATCGCGCGACGGCATTGGCTGTTTTTTCCCCATAAACGCCATCAATGCCCTTATCTGCAGCTGTTTTGTCAGGATAAAAATACACAGCAGCAAGCGCTTTTTGGACGAGACGTACATGCTCCCCTTTTGTCAGAGGTGATGTCACCTTTAACACCCCATCCGGCAGTTCATAACTGAGCTTTTCTTCTGCATGATAAATCTTGAGAACTTGTCCAACTCGAATCATGTTCGGGTCACTAATCTGATTCCATGTCTGTAAATCACTCACTGTGACACCATGGGCTTTGGCAATACTCGTTAGCGTATCCCCGCTTTTCACCACATATGTGATCACCGTTTCCGGATCACCTGCAGTCTCAATTCCTCTTTTAAATTCATCCCATGTAGCTAGCAGCAGACGTGGACATGTTTTTCCTGACCAATGCTGATGCGTCACCACATTTGCTAATGGAATGCCATGTTCTTTTAAAAGCTTTTGAATAAGCCACTGGGCATGTTTGACAGCTTGTTGAAAGTTTCCATCTTCGTTTTCACAAATTTCAATGCCAATCGATTTTCGGTTGCCATCTCCATGTCCATCCCCAGCATGCCACCCATTTTCATTTAAAGGGAGATGCTGAAAAATTTCTCTGTCATCCACTGTGAAGTGCCAGCTTACCTCTGTTGTTGAGCGTTTGACATATGCCGCATGACTTTTTGCGTCAGCTCCCTTAGATGTATTGGCTGTGTTATGCACAGTTACATAAAGCGGCGTCATAGCATATCCTGGCCGATTTCCGTTTCCAACTGGAATAAAATCTTGATAAATTTGTACCATGTTTTGCACTCCTTTTTGCTAAATTGATGTTTGATCTTGCTCATCAATCGGTGGCAAACGTAAGACAAATTTGTTTGTTTTCGTCATAAGACTATGGTAAAATTTGAATTCAATCGTCATTTTATCTTTATAAAAAAACAGAATAAAAACAGGAAAAACTTCCAATTTTCTTTGATTTTATGTTAAAATTGTTAAAAACAAGCCGATATAAAAAGTAAGCGATAGCTTTATTAGCCATTTAGTCCTATATGGACTTTTCTTTTACGGCAAAAATAGAACATACGTTTGTATGGAGGTTTTGACATGACTTATTTTTTAACCCATTTAGAAGAAGATATTAAACGGTTATACACTCAACTGCAAATAAGCGGTCCTGCCTATGTAGACATGCATAGGATCGCCGCTGAATTTCATGTATGGGTACACTACGAGGATACTGGCAGCATGATGATCAAACATCAAGGTCTTTACAGTATTATTTTAAACAGAGCCTTATCGTCAGAAGAACAGTGGCAGGATTTCGCCCACGAGCTTTGTCATGTGCTGAAGCATACAGGCAACCACTTTAACATGCACAAGCTCTTTCGAGAACTGCAAGAGTTTCAAGCAAAACAATTCATGTATCACTTTTGTGTTCCGACTTTTATGCTGCTGCAAATGACGCTCCCAAACCTTAGGCAGCAAGCCATTTTGCATATTGCTCAAACATTTCATGTCACTCGGGCTTTTGCTGAAAAACGGCTTGCTCTATTTGAACAGCGAAGAGCCGGCATTCAATTTCAAAAAGAATTTACTTCTTATTTAATGAGAGCCGGCAAGGTCGCAGAAAATGAAGCTGCGTATCAAACAAAAGCGTCAGCACACGTGACGTCAGAAGTTTATTCATAAAGGCTTAACACTTGTTTCAGTACATTTGTGTATTGATAAAATTGTTCGGTTTGTGTATCACGTCTACGGCTCCGCCTAAAGTCTTGAAAGAAAGCTCTTCTCTGAGCTTGGCTAATTTCAATTTGAACACTTTTTCCTGTGAGGCATTGATTATTAATATTTTGAGGATGTGTTCCAGCAAATTGATCCGATTCAGATAGAAGTAAGGCATGGAAGCCATTTTGTGTGAGACACTTCACTGTTTCAGCAGCTTTTTCCCTGTCAGTACCGCCAACTAAAGTTTGTAGGATGTCTGTTTCTCCATAGCCGTGGAGTGCAAACGTATAATGATGTGTATGCACTTGAGAAAGACAAATCGGCTCATCAAAACGTGTGCTCGTAATATGAAGAACATGATTGCCTTTCACTTTAAGGCCCTCGAATAAATACATAGAATAATCGGTTGCTACTTCATGGACCAGCTCGCTCACACCAGATTCAATTCCTCCCGCATGAGGTGACAGGACGAGAAGCTGATCCCCTTTCCGCTGATGAAGAATTTGATAGTCGATCCCTTTTCTTTCATGAGCGGAAAGCTCTTCATAATTTTGATACGTATCTATGATTTGATTCATTCCATCTGCCCCATTTCTCTATATGAGCATAAGTCTACTGATCGCAAATTCTTTTGTAAAGTGTTTTCGAATAACCAGTGTGATCTGAATGCATCCTTAAATTTTCCTTATCTTTACGGGCTAACTGTTGAATGTTGAGAAAAAATGACCGATAATTGAAATGAATAGAACTTTTGGACTATATGAATCTTTTTGTAATCTCTCTCATATATTAGAATATTGCGATCTACACCTGGAGGAATTCATGTTTAAAAAGAAAACCACCATCATCCTTGCCATCTTATGTCTTAGCTTCGCCGGAATTATTTACTGGAAATGCTTCTCTCTTCAAGGCGTGTCTCACGGCACATTCATCCGCTCGATATCATCACCTGATGGAACCTATACCATTAACACATATCGACATAGCGGAGGAAAGCTAAAAGAGAATGCGGTCAGAGCCGAAATTGAAAACAAACTCACCCATCATAAGAAAACAATCTACTGGAAGTACCCTGATAAAGATCCTCTGATCAAATGGGAAAATGCACAGCTCGTACAAATTGGACATGAGTTTTTAAATGTGGTCAAAGGTGAAACATACGATTATCGCTTTGATCAGAAAAATAGAAAATAACGTGCCAGCAAAAAAAACGAACCCTTTTTGGATTCGTTTTTTACGTTGACATCACCTTTTGCATAAATTCTTTCATTTCTTTACTAACCGTCGTCAACCTATCTACAATTTCACTAAACTCCGTCACTAATAAAGCTTGTTCTGAAGATGACCCTTTCATATGGCCCATACTCTCAAGTAATGTATGTATATTAGAGGAAATCCCTTGCAATGAGCTTTCTATGTTTTCTGTTGCACGTGAGGTTTCGCTTGAGAGCTTTTGAACCTCGCTCGCTACCACACTAAAACCCGCCCCCTCTTTTCCTGCCCTGGCCGCTTCAATTGAAGCATTCAATCCTAGCAAACTCGTTTGTTTAGAGATACCTTTGATCATTTTTGTAATATCTGAAGTTTTTTTCGAGCTTTCAAGTGTTTGCTGTGTTTGGAATGTCATTTCCTCACTTGTCGCAGAGAGCTCTTCTGAATGAGCCGCCACCACATGCACTTTTTCTTGAATACTTTGAATGATGTCGTTCAATGACTCCATATACGCCTCAAGCTCTATTTGATTTTTAAGCGGAAAACCTAAAGCGATTGCACCAATGACTTGTTGATTTTCATCGAAAATCGGCAATCCCATTGCATTTAAAGGCGTCCCATACACCGATTCAGGTACAAATGTACTTGATGTTTCGCCTCTAAGCGCATTTTTCATATTCTGATCATCTGGTTTAATGGGATCTCCTGTCCGTATTTGAAAATCCACATCTTTTGATGGCAAATACAGCAAGAATTTTTCTCGATCAATGACCCCCATCGTCACTTCATCTTTTAAAATCTTCATCATATAAGGTGCTGCTGTTACAATACTCTGTAGTATATCCATTCTCTCTACCCCCTTAATGTATTTATCGGTCATTCCTCTTAAATTTGATCATTATTTTTTAAAAATAATGATCATGATTGAAGTTTTTTTCATATTTACGAGTAAAAAGTATGCCAATTCCTTTCTATATTCAAAAAAACGAGAATTTGCTATACTTATAAAATCAACATATGATGAAATGGTCATGTAACCATTTTATATATTCACTGGAGGCGCATGTTGTGACACAACCCATGAAGTATGAGCGGGCGATCGTCATCGGAGGCGGAATAACGGGAATGCTCGCTGCAAAGGTTTTATCAAGTTTTTACCTTGAAGTATTGATTATTGAAAAGGACGAATTGCCCGACGCTCCTGAAAATCGTCTTGGCACGCCTCAAGCCTTTCATCCACATAGAATGCTGCCACTAGGCAAACAAATAGTGGAACGTCTATTTCCTGGTTATACAAAAGAATTACTCGAAATGGGCGGGTACAACACATGGCATCAGACATCTCGATTTTTGACAAAAGATGGCGAGTTAGTACTTACGGATACTGAAGAAACAGCTGTCACACGACGTGCCATGCTAGAGTGGGTGCTGATGCAAAGAATATTACGTGAGGAACGTGTTCAATTTTTAGAAAAACATGAAGCGATCGCTCTTTTTTTTGAAGAAGAAACGACTAAAGTGAGTGGATTACAGGTCAAAGATCGGAGAATAAAGCCTGGAATCATCAACAAGATGAGTGCGGACTTAGTCATTGATACGTCTGGAAGAATGTCTAAATTGCCAAAATGGCTGAAAAGCGCAGGGCGAACCTTGCCGCAGACAGATGAGCTAATCGTGTCTCTTGGCTATAGCACAAGATACTACCAAATACCACCTGAGGCACCGAATCTGGAACCAATGGTCATCGTTGGACAGCCAAAGAAGAAAATTCCAACAGGACTGTTTGAACGAGTAGATCATGATTTAGTAGCGGTTCTTCTCTCAGCAGCTGGCGATTCTCATTATCCAACAACAGACGCTGATCAGTTTGATGCAGAGACTGCTAGGCTGACCAATCCCTCGATAGCAGAAGCCATCACTCATTTAATTCCCTATACGAAACCAAAAGGATTTAGAGTTCCGGCTTGTGTCAGAAACCACTATGAACAAATGGAAGATTGGCCAAGCGGCTTATTGGTCATGGGTGATGCCTTATGCACATTAGATCCCATACATGGTCAGGGAATGACAAAGGCAGCTCTTGAGGCACAGACACTTGAGCGTATGCTCAAACAAGCACAAGAAAATGAGCTTATTTCTTTTGAACGGCATACCTTACAACAAATGCAGCACGCCAATGAGCTTGGCTGGTGGCTTTGTGCAATTGCGGATATGGCATGGGAAGGCGTCGAGTTAAAAGGAACCCCCATTCCCCATCTGACATTTGTACAAGAATTTTTCAATTATTATGTACAATATGCCGTTCAAACAAAACAAACTAAATACCTTGAGGCATATCATCGTATGCATTCATTCTTAATAGAACCAAGAAAAATTATCAACCTAGAGCAGCTGCAAGACATGATTCAAGCTGACTTCACTGGTGAGGTCGGCCACTGGTGGCATAGGTGGGATCAAAAGAATGATGAATTAAATCGAGCTTTCTTCTATGAAGCTGTTCCTGACTTTCAATTACATCTGTTGCTAAAATCAACATAAAAAAAGCCCCTCAACGGGGGCTTTTAATTAACGTAATAATTGAAGTACGTTTTGTGGCTGTTGGTTCGCTTGTGCAAGCATTGCTTGTGAAGCTTGAGAAAGAATGTTGTTCTTAGTGAACTCACTCATTTCTTTCGCCATGTCAACGTCGCGAATACGAGACTCAGCAGCTGTTAAGTTTTCAGCAGAAGCACCAAGGTTGTTGATTGTGTGCTCTAGACGGTTTTGGACCGCCCCAAGTGATGAACGTTGTTTAGATACAGCGCCGATTGCCGCATCGATTTTTTCAATTTCAGTATCAAAATTGAAGCCATCAACACTTACATCAATATCTTTAACTGTTAATGTTTCTGCATCCATTTTACCAATTTCAACAATAATATGTTGTTCCTTGTTCGCACCAATTTGGAATTGGAATCCGTCTGTAACATCTCCATTTAAAAGGTTCTTTCCGTTAAATGCTGTGCGGCTTGAGATACCATCAATCTCTTCAACAAGTGCTTTAATCTCATCTTGAATCGCCGTTAAATCCTCAGTCTGCTGTGTACCTACGTTACCCGCTTGAACTGTCAACTCACGCATACGTTGGAGAATCGCATGTGTTTCAGTTAATGCACCTTCAGCTGTTTGAATAAGAGAAATACCATCTTGTGCGTTTTTAGACGCCATTTCTAACCCCCGGATTTGTCCACGCATTTTTTCAGAAATCGCAAGACCTGCTGCGTCATCTCCTGCACGGTTGATACGAAGACCAGAAGAAAGCTTCTCCATGTTCTTTTGCCCTGCTCCATTATTTGCAGACAAACGGTTCAGTGTGTTAAGTGCTGCGATATTGTGGTTAATTCTCATATTAAATGACCTCCATGTGTTTGAACCAATTAGACATCCATGTCCAAAAGTTCTAAATTAGAATTTTTTTGTAAGCCTTACAATCCATTTATCGAACTTTAATGGAATATGTTTAACAAAAAAGGAATAAATAAGGAAAAAGTCTTATTCATTATGATTGTTTCGCTAGAGTATGTCAAATTTAAAGGTCATTTTTCATGATTTATCATAGGGATTTAAGAATCATAATTAAGGAGAAAAAACGAAGAAAAAACGGCATTAAAAAAAGCCCCATCAAGGGGCCTTTCATTAACGTAGTAATTGAAGTACGTTTTGTGGCTGTTGGTTCGCTTGTGCAAGCATAGCTTGAGACGCTTGAGAAAGAATGTTGTTCTTAGTGAACTCACTCATTTCTTTCGCCATGTCAACGTCACGGATACGAGACTCAGCAGCTGTTAAGTTTTCACCAGAAGCACCAAGGTTGTTGATTGTGTGCTCTAGACGGTTTTGGACTGCACCAAGTTTAGAACGTTGTGCAGAAACAGCTGTAATTGCTTCATCAATTCCATCAAGTTGATTATCAAAAGATGTAGTAGCAAAATCAGTTACATCAATAGCACTAATTGCTACAGTAGTTCCTAAATCAGCGGATTTCATGCTGTCAATTGTGATTCCTAAAGACTGACCTTTGTTAGCACCGATTTGGAAAGTAAATGTTCCTCCAGTACCATCTAATAACTTTTTACCATTAAATTGAGTACGGTCACCAATTCCATCGATTTCTTCGATAAGCGCATCCATTTCCTCTTTAATAGCAGTTAAATCTTCAGTTTGTTGAGTACCAGTGTTACCTGCTTGAACAGTTAGTTCACGCATACGTTGAAGGATTGCATGAGTTTCAGTTAATGCACCTTCAGCTGTTTGGATAAGAGAGATACCGTCTTGTGCGTTTTTAGATGCCATTTCTAATCCGCGGATTTGTCCACGCATTTTTTCAGAGATTGCAAGACCTGCTGCGTCATCTCCAGCACGGTTGATTTTAAGACCAGAAGAAAGTTTCTCCATGTTCTTTTGGCTCGCACCGTTGTTTGCAGACAAACGGTTTAATGTGTTAAGTGCTGCGATATTGTGGTTAATTCTCATTTCCTATTACCTCCATGTATGTGGGACCTGACAGACGTCCTTGTCTGAAAAAAGTCCTTTATTCTAGGGCTTATCAACCCTGACAATTCTATTATCGGACGTAGTTATAGGATGTTTAGCAGATTTTTAAAAAAATATCTTGTTTTTTTATGATGTTCATCCTAATTTTAACAATGATGTAAAATATAAAAAGCTGCTAATCTATTATCAGCAGCTTTCATTTTATCAATATTGCTTGATATCAAACATTAAGATGTTTTGGTACACCACATAATCTTTCTTACTTGTGAAAGGTCCTTTATTGTGTTCATCATTGATCTCATAAAAGTTCATTCCGATTCCAAAGCTTCTTTCTTTATACCAATTAAGAAAATCGTTGATTTCTTTCATTGAGAGCAGATAATCCTTTTGTAACCCATTGATCATGGTAATAGAAAGTATACCTTTCGCAGTTTCTTCGCCTGGTTTTGTTCCATCTTGGTCTTTCGGCTCTTCTGTTGTATCATCACCTGGCTTTGTTCCGTCCTGATCTTTCGGTTCTTCTGTTGTACCATCACCTGGCTTTGTTCCGTCCTGATCTTTCGGTTCTTCTGTTGTACCATCACCTGGCTTTGTTCCACCCTGATCTTTCGGTTCTTCTATTGTATCATCACCGGGTTTTGTTCCATCTTGGTCTTTCGGTTCTTCTGTCGTCCCATCATCTGACTTTGCTTCATCTTCAGTCATTTGTAAGTCTTTTAATGGGATAGAAATCACTGATCTGTAATCACTTTTTACAGAAAGATTATTCATAGAATACGAGTAGTCACGTCCGCCAATGACATATAATTGATCATCAACAATTGCTGTAACAGCCGATACTCTTCCTTCTGGCAATTCATATGCTGAATTTTTAAATTGGCCATCTTTTGGATTAAAAATCTGAACTTCATTTAATAATTTACTTGAACGGTCACCAGAAAGT
>NZ_CP150633.1:2643026-2646557 GCF_038023285.1 Bacillus sp. PPSBB_11 | reverse complement strand
TTACAAAGTTTACAATTTTAAGAGGTTTTTAATTTAATATTTTTATAAAATCAAATGAATTAACATCTAAAGCCACCTATTATACCTACCAATAGATCTATCATAACTATCAGCTAAGCATTACCTTTTCATAATCGCTTCTTCATCTTTCAACTGCATCATAAGTGAGGACTGAATATATAATAAATTGATAATGCGGCGTGCCATTTCTGAGGGAGATGCATTGTAGTTATTTCTGATCCATTCAATGATAAAACCAAAGATGCCGTATGAGCGATACTGGACAAAATAACTGTCGTTGATTTCTGCATACTGATCACTCAAAAATGACATTCTATTTTTGAAGATATATTGTATTTTCTTCAGCAATTGTTCTTGTATGTGGGGAATTCGGTCTTCCATCACTAATAAATCATAATAGTCGCGATTTTCAACGATATATTGAAATACATCGGTGCCTTCTGGTTTCATGCGAGTTAAATCCAACAGTGGATTTTCACGAGTCGGCTTACAAAATTCATATTCGAAATCGACCATTTCCCGGTGAATAACATCTGCTGCTAATTCATCTTTACTTTCATAATGCACATAAAACGTCGTCCGATTATAGTTTGCCTTTTCCACAATATCCTTCACTTTTACATGCGAATATCCTTTTTCTCTTACTAGTATTTTGAATGTTTGACGAAGTGTTTCTTTTGTTCGCTCAACACGGCGATCCTCTTTTTTGATCATGGGGCCCCTCCTTTAGACACTTTTTAAAAAATGTTGATTAGAGATACATAAATTCATTTGTGTTGAAAACCTATACAAAAAAGATTTTTTGCTGATTGAAACGGAAAATCTTTCGTCCTACAATCAACTTAGTCATAAAGAAATGAATTTTTTGTGACATTTGATCTAATCTTTCTTCAGAATATCATACTATACAAAAAGTGAGGGCACATGATATGGAAATTCAAGCGATGGTCACAACAAATGAAAAAGATTTCGAGAAACAAACACTATTACTAAATGATCCAAAAGCAGATGAAGTGCTTGTCAAAATCGTTGCATCTGGCGTTTGTCATACGGATGCCACTGTATTAGATGGCACGCTCCCTGTCCCGCGTCCTGCTTTATTAGGACATGAAGGCTCTGGTATTGTCGTGAAAGCAGGTTCTAATGTCACAACCGTTCAAGAAGGAGACCACGTTGTACTAGGTTTCGCTTATTGCGGTCATTGCCATAATTGTCTTGACGGGAACGCTGGTGGATGTGAAAACATGATTCCACTGAATTTTTCTGGTCGTAATAAACATAATGAAACGCCTATCCATACACATGATCATCAAGATGTATCACAATTTTTTGGTCAATCGTCATTTGGTACATATGCAACGGTTGATGAGAAAAATGTGGTGAAAGTAGACAAAGAAACTGATTTACGCTATTTAGGACCATTCGGTTGCGGCTTAATGACTGGGAGCGGTACTGTCCTTAATTCACTTGCTCCAGCTCCAGGTACAAGCTTTGTTGTGTTCGGTACAGGCGCTGTTGGTTTAAGTGGTTTAATGGCAGCAAAAATTGCAGGCTGTGATCCGATTATTGCCGTTGATATCCATGATAGCCGCCTTGAGCTAGCAAAAGAATTAGGTGCAACACATGTCATCAACAGTAAACATGAGAATCCAGCTGAAAAAGTGAAGGAGATCACAGAAGGAAAAGGGGCACATTACTCATTTGAAACAACTGGAGTACCAGAAGTCACGCTAGCTGCCCTTCACTGCCTGCGTGTCAAAGGAACTTGTGCAACAGTAGCAGTAGGAAAGCGCGATTTAACGTTTAATGTGACCAATGATCTCATGCTCAATGCGCTCACGCTAAAAGGTGTGATAGAAGGAGATGCCGTTCCTCAACTATTCATTCCTAAACTAGTCAAGTTCTTTAAAAATGGACAATTCCCAGTTGAAAAACTAGCAAAATTCTACGAATTAGAAGAGATTGAACAAGCCTTTGAAGATTCTAAAAATGGATCTACGATTAAACCAATTCTTATTTTAGATAAAGAGTATCGAGCTTAAGCCGAATAAGACATGAAACTCAAAAGCCCCCTTTCCATATAAAGGGGGCTTTTTGCAATTTCATGCTCTCCTTACCTTTACACATACATCACCGGGGTCGATATTTTAATAATCTTCCCGCCTCGACGATAAAACCTTGGAACACGGCGGCTTAATGTTGCAATGACTTCATAGTTAATCGTATTGAGCATTTCAGCAATTTCATCAACAGAAATTTCTCCGCCCTTTTGACGGCCATAAATGACGACTTCCTCGCCTTGCTTTGCTTTCATCTCTCCTAAGCTGATCATCGTCATATCCATTGTGACTCGGCCCGCAATTGGCATTCGTTCTCCGCGAAAAAGCATAAACCCTCGATTGGATAAAGCACGTGAGTACCCATCTGCATAGCCAATCGGTATGGTCGCAATGACTTCGTCAGGCTTTGCTACATAGGTTGCCCCATAGCTGACGGTTCTTGGTTTTGTCACCATTTTCTTCACGAACGCAATTCTTGCTTTTAAACTAAGAGCGGGCTCTAGCTGAACAGCGTCTAAGCTTTCAATGTACTGCGAGGGATACAATCCATAAAGTCCGATACCAAGCCGGATCATATCGGCGCTAAATTCAGGAAACGCAATCGAAGCAGCTGTATTGTTCATATGTACGGTCGGCAGTTTGATCCCTTCTTCTTTCAAAAACCGAAGAAAATCAATGAAGATGCTGTGCTGAAGCAACGTAAAATCAGGATCAGGCTCATCCGCAGTAGAGAAATGCGTAAATATTCCATCCCACCTCAGGTTTTCACTCTTTTCAAGCGCCTTCACAACCGCTAACAGCTCTTCCTTTGTCCGTACACCTAATCGCCCCATCCCTGTGTCAACATTGACATGAATCCCAAGCTGGCGCTGGCTTTCTTCTTCCGCTAAGATCTCATTTGCTTGAGCAATCCAATCTTCACGAAGGCCAGATAGATCAATTCTCCAGGCTGCGGCCCTTTTCACACAGTCGAGCGGTGTAAATCCAAGAACCAAAATCGGTGCTTCAATTTTTGCTCTTCGCAGCACAATGCCTTCCTCTAAGCTAGCAACTGCGAGCTCCGTCGCACCGCTTTCTAGTGCCTGCCGCGCTACCTCCACTGAACCGTGTCCATAAGCATTCGCCTTCACGACAGCCATGATCTTACTTTTTCTTGGAATATGCGCTTGAATGGCTTCGATATTTCTTTTAATCGCATCAAGATTGACTTCGATCCAGACTTCCCTGCAAAGTTTTTGCATGTATTTCTCCTCCTAATCAATTTAATCATCCCTTTATCCATGTTCGCTTTTATGCGTAGTCTATCTTTATTCATTTTTAGGAAAAAACATTCAATCACGCCAAAAACAAATAATTCCTAAATATGTATATTTTTTGAATTTTTATTTATTTAGACATTTTTTGACATCTTTCTCCTACTAGACGTGCTATTCTTATAAGCATCTGTTAA
>NZ_CP150633.1:2634201-2642242 GCF_038023285.1 Bacillus sp. PPSBB_11 | reverse complement strand
TACTCCTCCCTCTATTTTCCCTATAACGACATATATTATCATTTTATAAATCTTTCGACACCGAAAATAAACCGCAAAAAAGCCCTATAAAGGGCCGTGTGAATGATAGATAACATGACTTCTATTCATAAATAAGCACCCAGTACTTCGCCCCAGGTTCCCCTTCCTCTACAACAGCCTTCCATCCTCTTTTTTGATAAAAAGACAAAGCTTTGTGATTTTCGGATACACATTTGAGGGTGACTGGTGTTCCGAGCACTTTGATCGCATGTTTCAGCAACAGATCGCCAGCCCCTTGACCAACAGCTTCTGGATGTACAAACAAGAGATGAATAAAACGATCTGGTACATATAATGAGATGAATCCAAGGATTTTATTGCTCTCCTCAGCTAAGAAAATTTGCTCTTCCTGCGTATCTTGATCAAAATCTTGCAGTTTGATTTCTTCTGTATTGAGCCAGTGAAAGCTCTGACGTCGGGATTCTAAATAGATTTGTCTTAATTGTGGATAATCTTCTATGCTTGCTTCTCTAATGAACATCGCAACATCTCCTTTGTTTTTCATTTGAATGTTAATTCGCTTCTAAAATGTGTTTTGCCTGTGTTCTGCCTGCAAATAACAATTGATCACTGAACTGCGAGTCATTGACAGCACGCGCAAGAGCAATTGTACCAATCATGCTGCTTACTAGTGCGTAACTCTTAGAGAGATCTATGTTTCCCGTATCGGCTATAAACGCCATAAACCGTTTCAATTCATCGGTATAAGCTTTCCGTACCTCTTGCGATAATTGAGCAATCTCCCCTGCCAGTGCAGGCAGTATACAGCCGACTTCCGTCTGATCACGGTGAACGGTACTTAAATAAAATTCAATGATCGTCTGAATTCGAGGCTGATCTGCCTTCTTGTCTGCAACACTTTGTAGCATCTTGATCGTATCAGTAATAGCAAAATGAAAAGTCTCTATCACCAACTGATCCTTGTTCTTAAAGTGAGCGTAAAACCCTCCATGAGTTAGACCTGCTCCTTTCATAATGTATGGCAAACTGATATTACGGACGCCATTTGTTCGAAATGCTCGTGCAGCACTAGCGATGATCTGCTCTCTCACTTTTGACTTATGACCTTTCGGATAAGGCATCCTCTTTCCCCCTCCTTCCTTTTAACTCATCTAAGTGTATTTATCAAAATATTATATTCATCATATTATCATGTGTCAATTGACTAAAATCCATCTTTGCTCACTCAGATGGGATTGACTTCGCTAAAATATGATGACTATAATATATTATGACCATCATATTTTAAAATTGGAGGTGCAAGAAATGATTCATTTTGAAACAGTAGATACATTAGTGATTGGATCAGGTCCGGGAGGCTACGTGGCAGCATTACGTTCAGCTCATCTCGGCATGAAGACAGCGATTGTAGAACGTGAACAATTAGGTGGCGTATGCACCCATGTAGGCTGTATCCCTTCTAAAGCGCTAATAGCAGAAGCAGAGCGGTTCAAACTCCGCACACAATGGGATGGTTTTCAAGAAAGCGGTTCTTTCAATGAAGCTCAAGCGTTCAAAAAAGTTGTTGTGGAAAAACAAGCGGGAGGCGTCCAATTTTTGTTAAAGTCAGCGGGAGTTACCATTCTGGAAGGCGATGCAAGCTTGTTCGATCAGCATACAGCGGTGATTCAACATGCCGAAAAAGGTGAAAAACGAATCAACTTCAAACACCTTATATTAGCAACCGGCTCTCGTCCAATTGAAATTAAATCACTCCCTTTCGGAGGTCGTATATTGTCTTCCACTGAAGCACTATCCCTTTCCGAAATCCCTAAAAGCCTTGTCGTAGTTGGGGGTGGATATATTGGTGTTGAACTCGGACAGATGTTTGCAAGGTTTGGATCTAAAGTCACCATTCTAGAAGGCGGCAATCAAGTATTGCCTGGCTTTGAAAGTGAACTTGTCTCTCCTGTTGTTCGACAATTGAAAGAAGATGACATCACCGTGATTACAGGAGCAAACGTCATAGATGCCGAGCAGCATATGAGCGGAATTGATCTTCATTATGAGAAACAGAAAGAAAGTTACACGGTGAAAGCGGAATATGCATTGATTACTGTCGGAAGAAAACCGAATACAGATGGAGCATTAGGTCTCCATTCTATCGGTTTATCCATTACCCCTAACGGACTGGTTAAAATTGATGAACAATGCAGAACTTCCATTCCGCACATTTATGCAATTGGTGATATCACCGAGGGTCCTGCTCTGGCTCATAAAGCTTCCTATGAAGCGAAGGTGGCAGCAGAAGCAATCGCCGGGAAACCTTCGATGATCGATTATAAAGCGATCCCTCTCGTTGTGTTTTCCAGCCCAGAATTGACGAGTGTTGGACTGAGCGAAACGGATTGCAAGCAGCAATCCATTCCGACTGTTACTGGAAAAACAATGTTCTCTATTAATGGTCGAGCACTGGCATTAAAAGAACCAGAAGGATTTGTGAAGATTGTGGCCCATGCTGAATCTGGCCTTATTTTAGGAGCACAAATCGTAGGTGCAGAGGCATCTACTCTTATATCAGAACTTTCTCTCTCTATTGAAATTGGTGCTACAGTAGAAGATTTAGCCATGACGATTCATCCTCACCCAACATTAGGTGAAATGATCATGGAGGCTGCAGAAATGGCCACTCGTAAAGTTGAAAAAAATCTGGCACGATAATTCATTCAGGTGCATCTTTTAAAAATTGAGTAAAATAATCGCCATAGCCTACTTAGGAATAGGCTATGGCGATTTCAATTGAGTCATGATATAAAAGCAGCGGTATATTGACCTTTAATTGGATACCTCATCACGTTTTTTCCCTAACTTCATCGATAACTGCACGCCAATCATCAGCATCACGATGGCGAGCATTGCGACAATAGCAGCTTGAAAATGTCCGCTGATATCGAAAATCAAACCGATTAAAAATGGACCAAATCCTCCCATGATGTACCCGCCCATCTGTGACATCGCTGACCATGTACCGGCTTCTTCTGGTGTACGCGTTTCAATAATAGGCAGCATAAGCGCTAAAGGAAATAATCCACCTGCTCCAATCCCCAGAAAAATAACAGCTGGCAGGATCGGCATTGGCAGTAGAAGGAATAGGAGGCCAATCAGCTCTGACAAACTGCATAAAATCAGAAATAATTTCGGCTTTCCTAGACGATTGACGATGTTTGGAACGAGTAATGCCACCGGAATCTGAATGAGCGTAAATATCGTAAGCAGCATGGCGGCATACTGCGGACTATTCCCAAAATCAAGCGCAATGGGTGAAATCCACGCTGTTAACGAATAGAACATGCTAGACATAAAGCCAAAGAACAAGGTGAATTGAATGGCTTTTTTGTTTCGCAGCGGTAATCTCAGCGGCACATCTGCATGATCCGCTTGTTGGTTTTGACGAGCTAGACCGAGCCATAAAATCAGTGCAATAACGCCTAAAACCGCCCAGCAAGATAACGCAAGTGGAAGGTTATGCTCACTGCGAAGGTAAATCGGAATGGTCAAGCCCGAAGCAAGTGCAGCTCCAACTGTCATCGATATAGAGTACACACTGACAATCCCAGGACTTTTCGGGAAATACTTTTTAATAAAACTAGACAACAATGGTCCGGCAAAACTTATTCCAACTCCTCCTGCAAAAGCAGTCACGAGAAGGATGGTAACCGTTTGACTTGTACCACGCAGTCCAGTCGCAATTGTGATAAGAAAAATCGAGAAAAAAAGAGTTCTCTCTAATCCAAACCGGCGGCTTAGTTTCGTTGCTACAGGGGCAAACACTCCCATGCACAAGACCGGCAAAGTGGTTAAAAGACTTGCCGTGAGTGCACTAACGCCAAGGTCTGATTGAATCATGCTCATCATAGAAGCTACGGATGTAATGATTGGGCGCAAGTTTAAGGCAGCTAAAAATAAAGCAGCTAAATAAAATACTTTTTTTATCAATACTCTTCTTCCTCTCTCATCTTGTTGAGGTTACTATGAGTATAAATCCGCTTCATTCATTGATCAATACAATAATTCGTATTATGATGATAGGAAAATACTATCATTAATGAAAGGATGGCATATGGATACTCGTCACATTACCTATTTTATGGCTGTATTCGATCATTTACATTTCACAAAGGCTGCAGAGCAGCTAGGTATATCACAGCCTACATTAAGCCAACAGATTCAGCTGCTTGAAGCTGAAGTTGGGATGCCGCTTTTTGACCGAATCGGTAAAAAAGTAGTTGCAACTGAAGCTGGTACGCTTCTTTATCAATATGGCATGAAAATGCTTCAGGCTGAGCGAGATGCCAAAAATGCTATGAAAGAACTGTTATCTGAACAGCGGGGTACTGTTCGGCTTGCCGTCCTTCCCTCTGATCTTGACTTTCAGCTTGTTCCGCTTTTTGTAGAATTTAAAACGCTGTATCCAGAGATCAACCTAAAGGCTTTTTCGACCATCTTTGTTCGTGACGAGGTGCTCTCACATAAAGTCGATATCGGAATTGGGCTGCGCGGGCCTGCGGATAAACGACTGATTCAAATTCCACTTGGCGATGAGCCCTACGAATTGTTTGTTCATTCAGACAGTGAACTGGCAAAAAGGCGTGAAGTGACGCTAAAAGAACTGACAAAGCATGCACTGGTCATGTATCCAAAAGGCTATCTAGGAAGAGATTTGGTCGATGACGTATGTAAAGAACACGGTTTTGAATTGGACACGGTCATGGATGTTGGGTCTGCCACTTCACTATTGCAGTTAGTTGAAGCCGGGATCGGCGCCACCATCCAGCCAAGAGGGCTGTTAAAGCAACATTCAGCATGGCCTAATATTGTCTCTATCCCTATTTCTGCCCCTGCTCCTGTTCGGCATCTTGAATTAACGTATTATGCCGATCGATTTGTGACCAAAGCGCAAAAACAGCTATCTGAATGGCTAATAGACTTTTTCAAATCAAGAACAAACTAAAAAGTGAGGGTAACACATGAAGAATGCAAACAGCATATTTACAAGAACAAACCGGGTTGTGATTCGCCAGTTTGATCAGCAGGATATTGAAGCATTTTATCAATACCGATCAAATCCCTCTATTGCCACATTTCAATCCTGGGAAAACTACACGCACGAAGACGCTGAATCATTTGTTCAACACCAAATGACACAACAACCTAATCAACCAGGGACGTGGTTTCAATACGCGATTGCCTTATCTGAATCCAATCAGCTGATAGGAGATTGCGCCATTCATACACTCGGCAGCGAGCCTAGAATCGTTGAAATAGGATTTACACTCGCGCCTGAATTTCAAGGAAAGGGCTATATTCATGAAGCCTTGAATTCAATGATCGAATATATTTTCACTACACTGAACAAGCATAAAATCATTGCCTTTACAGATGTACGCAACGAAAAATCCATTCGAGTGCTGGAACGTTTAGACATGAGACGCGAAGGACATTTGCTGCAAAATTATATGTCGAAGGGACATTGGGTCGATGAATATCAATATGCCATTCTTCAATCTGAGTGGGCCGCGAAGCGTCATTAAACATTTATTTCCTATTCAAAATCCCTAAATAAGCGCTCCACGGTCCTACATCGGTTCGATATCGTTCCGCCATGACCCGAACAATTTGGGAGATATGGGTGAAATCATGGACAACCCACGCAGAAAGTAATTCGCTCACTTGCACGATGCCAAATTCTGGATGGACGCCCTTTTTCTCTAGATCAAGACTTGAGTGTGTCATACGCTGAATGTATGACACATTCTCCATCCGCACATGATGAAACTCCGCTAGTGCTTGTTCTATCTGTCTTTCAGTTTGATTCAAATGGGCGTAGCGGTCAAATGCAGGAAATGGGGTATTCTCTCCATCAGCAAGAATGACACTTAATCGAGGAATCCAGTTGGATTTCTCTGCTTCAATCAAATGTTCAATGACTTCAACGGGATTCCACGTTCCCTCCCCTTCACGACTGTGAAGCCAATCCTTCGATAAACCTGACAAAAGACTTTCTAATGTACGAGGAGTTCGACTCAACATATCTAAAGCTTCATCCAAATTGAAATTCATAATGGTAGCTCCTTTATCAATTTTTCTTTATTCTAATGTTTTTTGATTAGATTGCAACTCATACCGCAAAACAGATAAAGAAGAAAATAAAAGGTGCTTTTAATCAACCTTCTATATACAAATAGAACTTTTCTATAACACTCACCATCCTTTCTTTTTTTATAATAGAAAAAAATGAAATGTGGTGATATGCATGTCTACAACAATTGGTATTATGGGTGGTATGGGCCCTTTAGCGACGATTGATCTGATGAAAAAAATCATTTCTCATACACCAGCTATTAAAGATCAGGATCATTTACATGTGATTGCTGATAATTATCCGCAAATCCCTGATAGAACCAATGCCATATTTGGGAAAGGCGAAGATCCTACAGAATATATGATTGCATCAGCTAAAAGATTAGAACGCGCAGGAGCGGACTTTATTCTGATTGCATGCAATACCGCTCACTTCTTTTTAGAAAACGTACAACTAGCCACTCATATCCCTATTATGAATATGCCATTAGAAACCGCAAAGCACCTGAACAAACATCACTATACGTCTGTCGGCTTACTATGTACTGATGGCACATTAAAAACCCAGCTCTATCAAAAAGCTTGTGCCCATCACAAGATTGATGTCATGACTCCTAGTGAAAATCTTCAGAAAAGTGTGATGAATGGGATTTATGCCGTGAAAGCAGGGAAATTGAGTAAAGGCGAAAGTGAACTGGCGTTAGCTGCAGAAATTTTAATCAATCAAGGAGCAGAAGCCATCATTGCCGGCTGTACAGAAATTCCTTTAGTTCTAAGGTCAACCAAAGCTGTGAAAGTGATTGACCCTACTGTCATTTTGGCGAAAGAAGCTGTAAAATTAGTGTATGAGCTTGAAAAACTAAACATTTAAAGAACGTCATATAAGGGGATAACATGAATATTGAGAATATAGAAGCGTTTATTTATGTATGCCAGCTAGGCAGTATCAATAAAGCTGCAGAAGCATTGTATTTAACCCAGCCTTCTGTATCGGCACGTATTCAATCGTTAGAAAAAGAATTAGACCTGAAATTATTTGATAGACAGAGAAATAAACTATCTCTGACGGAAAAAGGTGAACAGTTTTACCCGCATGCCAAAAAGATTCTCCATTCTTATCAAGAAGCAAAGCATAGTCTCAAACAAACGATGCTCCCTTATGAATTGACGATTGGATGCGCATCCTCTATTTCCAATAATCTATTGCCTAACATATTGCCCGCCCTAAAAGAAAAATACGAAAATCTGAAAGTGAAAATTGTAACAGGACATTCAAAGGATGTTGTCCAAAAAGTGATTAACAACCAAGTAGACTTTGGCATTGTCAGGACTGAAACACATCCTCAAATTGAATCAATCCCGATTTTCAGCGATCCAATCGGGCTGTTCGTCCCAACTCATCACCCGCTTGCCAGCCTAGGCAACATCAATATGAATGAACTAGAAGAACAACCTTTTATTTTCTTTGACTATGGGTCATTTGATTGGTTGATGCTCCACCGATTATTTCAAAAAAACAACATCACACCGAACATTTCCATTGAGGTTGATCATATGGAAACTGCAAAAAATTTAGTGCTACAAGGAATGGGACTATCGTTTCTTCCTCATCATTGTGTTAGAAATGAAGTAGAACAAGGAACACTAAAACAAATTTCAATTGAGCCATCTATCAATTTCAACATCAATATTGAGTTCATTTATAAAAAAGGAAAATCCAAATCCGTTTTCATTGATCAACTCAAACAGTTTTTTCATGAATTAGATTCAGCTACTTAAAAAAGCCCTTTACAGGGCTTTTTTTGATATATTACTTTATTCAATTGTCAATCCAAATAATAAATTTGTTGTTTTATGATGATATCTTATAACAAAAAGGAAATATATAACATAAAAAAAC
>NZ_CP150633.1:2631272-2632931 GCF_038023285.1 Bacillus sp. PPSBB_11 | reverse complement strand
TCTTTAAAGATAAAAGGTCTTGACAAAATTTTGGATAAGAATCATGTTTCTGAATATGACTTTTTCATGTTAGAACAAAATAGAAATGATGTTCTCAAAATATTTAATAGGTGATTCTAGAGGGAGAATGAAGATGACTCATTTAGAATTCGCATTCGGCTTGCTTCCAGTAAGTATGATCATCGCTTCTTTTATCGTCACATTGTTTGTACAAAAGATTTATTTCATGCCAGTTGTGAGCTTTATCATTTTGCTCATTCTGACATTTACACTTTTTAATGTCTCTTTCTTTGGCTGGGCTGTTGTTTACACTTTAGGCTCATTCATTGCTTCATATATAGCATTATTCATTATGAAAATTTTAAATAAAAAGAGATCATAAACTACATTCGAAAAGCCCTGGAAAGGGCTTTTTTCTTTCACTATCGTTTTTTCACTGGATGAATGTCCTCTCCCAAAAAGGCGGTATTCGGATCTTCACTATTTTCTAGAAATTCAGCCATTTCTTGCAGCTCTTGATTAATACGGTCATTCCTTGGCATATCTGGGTTTAACAGAAGGTTGGAGTGAATAGCAGTAGCTGTTTCATACAAGACCTGTTGATCTTTTATCTGTTTGATGCACTGTTTCATGCGCAAGAAAAACCATGCGATCTCTTCAATGTCTTCCATTGGATAATGTGCCATTTTGAAGAGATTCTGCTGACGAAGGTCTCCTCTCTCAAAAATGAGTTCAAGCTCTTCTTTACTGATATATAAATCCGAAGCTTCCTCCTCAATCTCTATTACTTCAACCATGGCGTCGTCAGCTGTATATAACCGCTTAACAAATTCATCGAAAGTATCTGCCAGCTTAAAATTTACTTCCATCTCTAAATCGAAATAGTGAATAGGAGGATGTTCCTTCGTTTCTCGGTAATCCATGGCGATCCATGTATCTTCTTCCCCGCTGATGAAAACAAGTCCCTCTGGCAGCTCCAATTCATCACTTAACTGAACACTATTCATAATTCCATCATCTTTGGCGATTCCTCTTAGATGGTCGAATTGAACATGATCCTCTGCCCATGAATTCGGCCGTTCGGTTGGAAAAGCATTACGAACTGTAAAACCACCATTCCATTCTAAAATGAGTTTTTTGTATGTATCGGGTAAAGTGACTCCAAGTGTTCCCTCTGCTTCATGAATTTGTTCCTCATCTATCTTTTCTAACGTGAAAGGACTCTCTTCTTCTTTCTCCCAGAATGATTTCAAAGTGGATGCCTCCTCGTATCTATCTGAGATAAGTATAACATTGACCAACTGTTCATTTACTCATTCTACTTCATAAAAAAACAGACTCTTAAAGTCTGTTTTAATCTTGTCTATACATTTTCAGAAGTTGTATTTCGATCAATCATAATCGTGTGTCGATTTGATTTTTGTTCCTCCATTGTTGTATTCCGAATTGATTTTGTTTCAATGATTTTTAAAGTTTCTGCTGTTGAAACACTTAACAATACAATGGATACAATGATTAGGAGTCTTTTAATCACCATACAGACACTCTCCTTTTTGAATATCATTTTGAGCTTTAAGAGCCTTTCTATAACATTCTGCTACTCTTTCCAAAAAGAATCGATGACCACTTTCACGATTTTTTCTGGCGTTTTTTCTGCTA
>NZ_CP150633.1:2630908-2631262 GCF_038023285.1 Bacillus sp. PPSBB_11 | reverse complement strand
AGAGCTCCCTCTCAGGAGCAGTGTACTAAATACGCTGTCATAAACCATAACTCAATGGACTACTTGTGTGTCTGATTTTCTTCTAATAATTTTATAATCTTTTCATTAGATTGTTGAATATTTCTCAAAATCGATACCATGTTTCCTGTAAATCCTATCAATATAATGAATAAAATAATGATCATCCACATAAAATTGCCTCCTATGGTTGAATTAACGTTCTAATAGAAGAATAGCCTCTAAAATTAACTTCCTCAAATTTTGTACTATTATCAAAAGGTGCAGGAAAAGCAATGACTTGAAAATTCTTTTCCTTTTTCACTTTTGGCAATTTTATTTGATAAACATTTGTTT
>NZ_CP150633.1:2626458-2629596 GCF_038023285.1 Bacillus sp. PPSBB_11 | reverse complement strand
AATACATATACATTTAATTCTATATAATGATTTTAAGATAGAGTGAGCATACATTTTTTCACATCCGACAAAATCACTGCTTTCTTCTATAAGAATCTGCCCGCCCTTTTTACAGTTTCAAAATATTCCATTACTCCGTAGTTCATCACCTATCATTAATTAATTTAGAAGCTTAAATGACAAACACTCAAAATCATTTTTCAGGTCTACTACTCTTGAAGACAGTTTCAAGCTGAAAATTTCTATATCCCTATCCACACTACACCAAATCCCTTTATATTGCATTTATTATCACATTATGGAATTCATAAAACACCGAAAAGAAACCGCAAAAATAATTGAGAAACAAAACATGTTTGCCTTATTTGCAAACTAATAACTTCTTCATCACACAACAAATAAGCAGACTCGTTAAAGTCTGCTTTATGCTAACTTCTATAAACCATTGGAAACCTCTTGCAAATCACTTCTGACATTCAGGACATATCCAATGAATCGTGTAACCACTCTTCACAATGTTCTATAAGCCACCTCAAATATTCAACATATTGACCGACGTGATAGCCATCACAAACAGCATGATGTACTTGAATGGCGACTGGCAAGATGATTTTTCCTTCTTTCACCTTAAATTTGCCTAACGTAAATATCGGCAGTAAATAAGTTTCATCTGTAGATACATTAAGGTTAAATGAAGTAAAATCAATCCACGGCAGGCTTGAAATATTGAACATGTTTTCTGGCATATGAGGTTTTGGAAATAGGTTATTACTTTTGCTGTAAGTTTCCATATCCGCTACACAGCTTTTATAAAACCGAGCACAGTTTTCGTCATAAGGCGTCCAAATACTTGAAAATGTCTTTTTTTCTTTATTTAAAATCGTATAACTAGGATGGAGAATATCCCAGTAACCAAGTTCATCGTTCACTTGATCCATCCGAAATTCCGGTATTTTTTGCACAGCTCTTGCTAACAAATAAATTTGCACAGGATATACTTTTAGCCTTTTTTCTTTTAATATTGCATACAATTTTGTGATGTCTAGATCGATCACCAGACTATATGTGCATCGGGTTACCGTCATATAATGATGAAAGTGCTCTTTTCTCGGATAATTTTCATCTATTTGTTTAAACATTTTTTATCTCCTCCTGAATGTAATTGCTTGTATTCAGGAGGAAGCTTTATCTGTTTTCACCACCACAATCATCCTTTCAACAGATCGGTTATGTTTCTATCCACTACGGTCTGTGATTTATCACATTTTCATTTAAAAGCTACCATAAGCTTAGCCTACAATAAAAAGTTCAGCAACTCTTCGTAAGTAAATTCCCCTAACGTGAAGGGTTCTATTGCCATATATATTTCTCTCCACTGTCAATATAGAATTTGTCATTTTGAGTGCTATCCTCTGTTCACTTCTACCCTTACTGCTGCAGAAGCTTTTTCATTGATTTATCGTACCCAGCCAAATCATCAATTTGATAATAACCGACGGTTAACAATAGGCATGAAAAAGTGAAGAATGATGCCTCCGAAACAAATCGTTAATATGGTACCAGCACCAATAGGTCCTTTGCATATAAAAGCTAATATGAAGAAAAATGCATATAATATTGTTCTCGAAAATGCGATGGTTCTTTTTGAAATATCTCGAAGAATGAGTGTTAAATGATCAATTGGTGTTGATGCGAATTTTGTTTGAAGATATACGGCTGTTCCAAGACCAATGAATATCAAACCAGCTCCAAAGCAAGTCAGTTTGCTAAACCACGTGCTTGTATCAATGACATATTTGATGAGGAGTAACCACAGATCAATACCGATTCCAGTCACGAACGCTGTAATCAAACCTAAAAAAACAGGTTTTTTTCTCACTAATATAGAATTGCAAATTAAGATGATGATAGAAATCAAGACCTCCCAGCTCCCTACGGTAAGACCAAATTCTTTGGAAAGGCCAACTAAAAGGGCATCAAATGGGGAAGCACCTAGTCCTGATTGTATTGTTAATGAAATTCCTAAACTTAATACGAGTACACCTAATCCGTAATAAACATACTTTTTTTTATTAGACATGATCTCTACTTAAAGATAATTCTTTTATCATTAAAACGTGCAGAATCCCGTCTTCCATAAATTCATCTGAAGCAGTTTGAAAACCAAGTTTTTTATAAAAACCTTCTGCTTGTGTTTGTCCATGCAGCTTTATCTTTGTAATTCCTTTTTCTTGCATGATTTTTTCCAGTTCTCTGATAATCACTTTGCCTAAACCGTACTTACGATAAGGTTTTAGGATGCAAATTCGTTCCAATTTACCTGTACCATCCACAATACGCACCCGACCTGTGCCGACAGGTTCATTCTCATGGCATACCAAGACATGCTGACATTGTTCCTGAAGAGTGTCAAATTGATCAAATTCTTCAGACTCAGGTACTTGCTGTTCATCAATAAAGACCGACTTTCTAATATTAAGAGCAACTTGTAAATCATTTTCAGTTGTTATTTTTTTTATATGCATTGTTTATCAATCCTTTTCTGATATTAGCCTGAACCAAGTGAAGCATTTATATGGTCTTATACTAGTAAGAATAAAATATTTTTATTGCAATTACAACAAAAATGCAGGTTTTTTTAAGACAGTGGGCATTTTGCAAGAGAAAGAAATTGAGAAAGCTGGTTTTAGTAGTGAATGTCGAGGCGGAATTAATGCGGACTATTGCGCCACTTATCAGTTTGGTATCTCTTGGCGTTACACTTCTCACTTGTGGTGCCTTTGTTTTTTTGTGATTAACATTTGAAGAAAGTTCTCAGAAAAAAGCCCCTGGCCATAAAAGTCAGGGGTTTTACTTTGTCCTTCCCCGAAAAAGACTGATTTAATAAGGTTCTATGATGAGCCTTTCTGATAAAAAATGTGCATTTCTGAAGAAAACTGAAAAGGTTCGTCCCCAATCTGTCCCCATAAAAAAACAGACCCTGCATGGTCTGTTTTAATTTTGCCTATACGTTTTGAGAAATTGTATTTCGATTGATCATTGTCGTGTTTCGATCGATTTTTTGTGGAATGAAAGTTGTATTTCTATTCGACTCCTCCATTGTTGTATTCCGATTTGATGCTGGTTTAATCAAGCTAG
>NZ_CP150633.1:2623800-2626135 GCF_038023285.1 Bacillus sp. PPSBB_11 | reverse complement strand
ATCATTTTCTCCTGTCTTATATAGTGCCCAACAGAGGTTAACATATATGACCGATTTTACATCGTCCACACCATCTTCTGATATTTCAAGAGACTCTTGATAATATTGGATAGCCTTTGCATAATCTTGTTTTTTTTCATAATTGTTTCCTATATTTAAAAGTGCCTTGGCAATCAACCTTTTATCCGCTATTTCTTCAGCGATGGAATAGGCTTTATTCAGATGTATTAATGATTTTTCATACTGCTTAAAATCATCATAATTTCCTGCTATTACAAATAAGCATTGAACTTTTCTAATCTTGTATAACTCATACTGATCGTATATTTCAAGCGCCTTTATGATGTGATGCATAGAAACATGAGTTTGTTTCATAATATAGTAGGCTTCAGCCACCTTGAAGTGAAACTCCGCTTGCTCAATATCATCGACAACCAGTGCGAGCTGCCGCTCAGCGATCTTGTAATATTGAATGGCCTGTACATATTCTTTTATACTGAACTCATACATTCCACGAAAAAACGCGTTGTAATACTGCAGCATGCCGGACAATTTATGGTTGGAGTTTTCTATTTTATCTACTAAGTCTGCTATGGATAAAGAGCGCTGCTCTGAGGGTTTAATATAATCAAGCATAAGCTGATGACGAAAGCACATCAATTGATAGTAAATCAGTAAATCCTGGTCTTCTTCCATTCGTTCAATTTCTTGTTCTACCTCAGCTTTCAAAATCTCTGCATCCGGCACACTAAATTGCCGAATCATTTTATACCATTCATTTATTTTCACACCAACATGTGAAGAAAGAACTTTCTCCATCCCCTTACTCCCCTTCCACAAAATTCCCAATTTATTATGACATACAGAAATTTACAAGGCACCGAAAAGAAACCGCAAAAAGAACCAGTGTACATCAATAAACCTTTGGCACATGTCTTTATCCTCACAAAACAAAAAGGCAGACTCATTTCAGTCTGCCTTCATCTTCTAGATTTCCATGAGAATACCTTTTGTCTTCAGGTAATTTGCATTGAATCTAGCCTTTTTTCTTTTAATATTGCATACAATTTCGTGATGTCTAGATCGATCACCTAGCTATATGAGCATCAGGCTACCGTCATATAATGATGAAAGTACTCTTTTCTCGGATAATTTTCATCTATTTGTTTAAACATTTTTTATCTCCTCCTGAATGTAATTGCTTGTATTCAGGAGGAAGCTTTATCTGTTTTTACCACCACAATCATCCTTTCACAAGATATATCATGTTTCTGTTTATTCAAAGACTACTATGAGCTTTGCCTACGTTAAAGCCTCCAGCAACTCTTCATAAGTCATCTTGCCCAACGTGAATTTTTCTAGTGCTATATATGTTTTCTCCGCTGAAGTATTCATTCTATTATGACATTCATTCACTAACTCATGTTCATTTGGTAATGGTCCATGTAAATGTTCTTTTTTTCGACATGCTTCATAGTATCTTATACCAAATATTCTCTGGGACATCGCATTGAAGTGAATTCCATCCGGGTTAGGTATAAGACCTTTCGCAGTAACATAATAACAATTTTCATGATCATGTGCATATTTTTGTAGTTCCTCATTGATCAGTTGATATTCCACACATCCTGCGCCAAATGCTGTCTTTCCTAAGAAATCGCCCAAACCACCTATCACAAGCGGAATGTTAGGGACAGATAATTCCGTTCTCAGTTCATGAAATAATCTTCGTATTTTTTCATCGTATTCTTTGTATTTCCCATCTTGGCTGTCACTTTCTCCTTGATGCCATAATATCCCGGCCAATTCGCTATCTTCCTTTGCAAATGTAGCTTCATTTATTGCATGACGAAATAATGCCTCATCTCGTGACCACTCATCAATGGAACTGCCACCTTCGGCACATGGGATAAGACCAATCTTCTCTCTCTCATGCTCTTTACACCAAGCCTCCGCAAAAGAAGCCGCTAGTCCTACGCCAGCTACCGGTCTATCAAAATGGATGGGTTCAGTCATCATTTGCCATCTACCATTTCGCAACATCATGATTCTTTCATTATAAATTGGTGGCACTTCATGCTTGAAGCCTCGCCCCGCCATATTTGATTGTCCAATTAGTAAAAATGACTTCATATCTTTCCCCCCTCTAAATATTTTATCAAAAATGTATTTGCTTGAACGTAATCAGTTTACCCTTGCTCTGTGATTTCTAGAATTTCAACAATCTCTTGAAATTCCCTTAAAAACTATTACTTCTTTCTCGACTCATAAACATAGTTCAAATTGATGATGGCTCATCACCTTTAATAAACGATCCAGTGCGGCGGTTTTCCAA
>NZ_CP150633.1:2584003-2623789 GCF_038023285.1 Bacillus sp. PPSBB_11 | reverse complement strand
ACCGTTGTTTGCAGACAAACGGTTTAATGTGTTAAGTGCTGCGATATTGTGGTTAATTCTCATTTCCTATTACCTCCGTGTAATTTTTTTTAGAGAGCTTATCTGTAAAGTCCATTTGGATGAGAAGCTCTTCCTTAGAATTTTCGATTTTCTAAGGCATGTGTATAGTAGTAACGCAGAGCACCTTGTGGCTCTCTAACTTTACTACCGTATGTAACATCAGTTATGGCAATAATCATGAAACCTCCTTCTATTCATTCAAAATGATTAGTCTTGTCACTTTTACGAGACTAGATACCCGCCATAACAATGAGTATTATGTTACCTACTATAGACTGAACTTCCATATATTTTAGTTTGTGGAAATTGTTATTTTCACAAATTAGACACATTTAACAAGAAGAAATATCTCGTCCATGTTGTCATATTGGCTTATGTTAAGCTTGTGAAAAAACCACATTGATGTATAATACAATTGATGTATCATACATGAATTTTAGGAGGGTGACCTTTTTGAAAAGAGAAGATGCCTTAAAACTAAGATCAGATATTAAGAAAATGATTATAATAACTGGGGTTTTTGAATCTCAAAATTTGCCCAATGGACCATTTGAAAAACCTCTACCAACCTCTCAAATGATGGCGTTAGAGGAACTAGAGATGGAAAAATTAACTGTTTGGCAACTATCCAATAAACTTAGATTAGAGACTTCAACTGTAAGTAGATTGGTAGATAAGTTAGTAAAAAAGGGACTTGTTTATCGTGAAGTAAATGAAGAAAACAGAAGAGAACTTTTTCTGCACCTCACAGAAAAAGGGCACATTACTGTGAATCGCTTAAGAGAACAATCCCTTACATTTTATCAACGTATCCTTAATAATTTATCAGAATCAGAACAAAAAATAGTTGTGGATGGTTTTGAATTATTTATTGATTCTATTTCTAAGTCTTTTGATTAGAGTGAGGTAAATCATAACCTTTGGAGGATAAAATGAGTTTGGATTTTGAACGTCCTATTATTGAACTAAAAGAGAAATTTGATGAATTAAAGAAAATGATGAAAGAACATAATGTAGATTTATCGTCAGAAATTCATTTATTAGAAAAACGTTTAAATAAAATGCAAGATGAAATTTATTCTAATCTTACACCTTTTCAACGAGTTCAAATTGCAAGGCTACGTAACCGGCCCACGACATTGGATTATATACCTTTATTGTTTACAAACTTTTTTGAACTTCATGGTGATCGATTATATGGTGATGATCAAGCAATGATAGGTGGTATTGCAAAATTTAAAGGAATGCCCGTTACGGTTATTGGTCATCAAAGAGGTAGAAGTACAAAGGAAAATATAGAAAGAAATTTTGGAATGGCTCATCCAGAAGGATATAGAAAAGCGCTAAGACTGATGAAACAAGCTGATAAATTTAATCGCCCTATTATTACATTTATTGATACAATAGGCGCCTATCCAGGAAAAGGGTCTGAAGAACGTGGAATTTCTGAAGCGATAGCTCGAAATCTATTGGAAATGGCTACACTTAAAGTGCCAATTGTTTGTATTGTAATTGGAGAGGCATCAAGTGGTGGAGCTCTTGGCATTAGTGTCGGTAACCATATCCATATGTTAGAGTATTCATGGTACTCAGTCATTTCGCCAGAAGGAGCAGCATCTATCCTATGGAAGGACGCTAAGTATGCTCCAGAAGCTGCTGAACATATGAAAATTTCAGCAAAAGATTTAAAGCATTTAGGAATTATTGATGAAATCATCCCTGAAATAAAAGGTGGAGCACAAAATGATATAAAATCACAGGCAAAAATGATTGAATCTGTCATCGAATCATCTCTAAAAAAATTGATACCATTATCCTCAGAAGAGCTTATACAACAGCGATATGAAAAGTATAGACAAATAGAGAATTATAAATGAAAATACTTAAAACCTTATTACATTTCTGAGGATTCTTACTAAAAAGTTCTAAATATTTTGTAAGTACCCTCTTAAACTCGATATGCTGATACTATTAAAAGTGTGTGATCGGTATGGAAAAGGGATTTTTTGATTCTAAAAATACTGAGAAACAATCTGGTGTATAAAGTTCGTCCCCAATTCGTCCCCAATCAAAAGAAACAGAACAAAAATTCGTTGTCAAAAAAACAAAAAACCCTTGCTAGGCAAGGGTTTAAACGATGATTCCGACTGGGCTCGAACCAGCGACCTCTACCCTGTCAAGGTAGCGCTCTCCCAGCTGAGCTACGGAATCGGGTTATGTATCAGTTCTGGGCTTTCTGTTACTGACAGTCTCTATTATATAACCATCATGATCAGTCGTCAATGGTTTTGTTCAAAAAAGGCAAAAAGCCGGTATCTGCACCGGCTTTTCACTAACTTTTATGATTGGTTCACAAGGACGGGCTTTAGTTGATCTAGTGCTTGTTTGAAGTCCCTTTTGAGATCTTCTCCGTTTTCTACGCCCACACTTAATCGAAGTAAACCATCCGTAATGCCTCTTTTTTCTCTTTCTTCTTTTGGCATAGCGGCATGGGACATTTTGGCCGGATAGGAAAGAATGGATTCGACTGCTCCGAGGCTGACGGCGAATACAGGTAATGTGACGCCATCGACCAATTCTTTGACAGCCGCTTGGTTTTCTAGTTCAAATGAAAGAACAGCACCTGCACCGCTCGCCTGTTTCCGCTGAATGTCTGCCCCTGGGTGATCATCTAATCCCGGGTAATATACTTTTTTGACCGCAGGATGTTCTTTGAGGAATGAAGCCAGTTCTAATGCGGTTTGACTGGCTTTTTCTAATCTGACTTGAAGGGTCTTTAATCCTCTCAGCACAAGCCAGCAATCCTGTACGCCAAGTACCGCCCCGAAGGAGTTTTGCAGCGAATAAAGTTCGTCTCCTAGCTTCTCATCTTTCACCACGGCTAAGCCTGACAGTACATCACTGTGGCCGCTTAAAAATTTCGTTGCGCTGTGCAGCACAACGTCAACACCTAGGTCCAGCGGACGCTGAAGCGCAGGCGTTAAAAACGTATTATCTAAGAAAGTCAGACAGTCATGTTCTTTCGCAATCTGTACGACACCTTCAATATCTGTAATACCGAGTGTAGGATTTGACGGTGTTTCCATGTAAATGACTTTTGTATTTGATTGAATGCCTTGTTTCACTTCATTCAAATTGGTCATGTCCACAAAGGTATGCTCAATCCCAAATCTTGAAAGAACTTGGGTGATCATTCGGAAAGTCCCGCCGTACACATCTCTTGTGACAAGGACATGATCTCCTTTTGATAATAGAAGAAAAGCGGTTGAAATGGCTGCCATACCTGACGCAAAGGCAAGCCCTCTCGTTCCTCCTTCTAGCGCTGCAATGGTATCCTCTAATGCCTGACGTGTAGGGGTGCCTGATCGGGAGTAGTCATATTGACCAAAGTCATCGAAGCTGCTTTGGTGAAACGTCGATGCATGTTGAATCGGCACACTGACTGCACCTGTGGAACGGTCTGTTTTAAACGCATTATGAACGAGTTGTGTTTCTAGTGTCCAATCATGTGTGGTCATTTCGTGTGTACCTCCTCTTTCACATTTGATAGTGCCTGTTTTAAGTCTGCTTTTAGGTCCTCCACATGCTCAATCCCAACAGAGAAACGGAGAAGCTTATTACACACACCGTTTGCGATGCGAATCTCTTCTGGAATATCCATGTGCGTTTGCGTTGCAGGATACGTAATGAAGCTTTCGACTCCGCCAAGGCTTTCAGCAAAACAAATCGTTTTCAGCTGCTTCAAAAATGGATTGACCCAGTCCTCTTTGGCTACTCGGAATGACAGCATGCCTCCCTTTCCTGGGTAAAGCACATCTTGAATTTCAGGCTGCTGCTTTAGAAAGTCAGCTAATTCCTTCGCATTTGCTTCGTGCTGACGCATTCTCAGCGCCAATGTTTTCATTCCTCTCATTAAAAGCCATGAGTCAAATGGAGATAAAACCGCCCCAATGGCGTTTTGATGCTGGAACATGTCTTCCGATAGCTTCTCTCCTTTTGTGACGACAAGTCCGGCAAGAACATCGTTATGTCCGCCTAAATATTTGGTGGCACTATGAATGACAATGTCCGCTCCGAGTGTAATCGGTTTTTGCAAGACGGGCGTATAAAAGGTGTTATCCACAATGACCAATGCACCGTGTTCTTTTGCGATTTTCGCAACCTTTTGAATATCCGCTTCCTGCATGAGTGGGTTTGTTGGCGTTTCAATAAAGACGGCTTTTGTATTTGGCGTCATTTTAGAGCGTAAACAGTCTTCATCTGAAAAATCATCATAAACAAAGCGCAGTCCGTACTTTTTCCATTCGTTTTCAAATAGACGGTATGTACCGCCATATAAATCTGATGAAACAATGAGTTCATCCCCGCTCTCAAACAGCGCCATGATCGTTTGGATGGCAGCCATTCCCGAACTGAAGGCAAAACCGGCCGTTCCTTCTTCGAGTGAAGCAATCGCATCTTCTACAAGCTGCCTTGTTGGGTTTTTCGTCCGAATATAATCAAATCCTGTTGATTCCCCAATGCCTCTATGTCTGTAAGCTGTTGAAAGATAAACGGGAGGACTGACAGTTCCAGTCGCCTCTTCGCTGCGGTTTCCAATTTGCGCTAACTTCGTTTCCACATGTTCTGTCATTTGACACCATCCTAAGTAAAAATCTAATTTCAAAACAGAAAAACCCCTTCTTCATAAGAAGAAGGGGTTTAATCGCTTCCTCTTATCTTCCAAGCAAAAAAGCTGCTTGCTGGATTTAGCACCTTGGTACATCACATGAAGTGATGCATACCGGTTGCTGAGGTTTCAAAGGGCCAGTCCCTCCACCTCTCACGATAAGAATGTGTTGTCTGTCTGTTCTAATTCTTAATACTGTAACGCATTAAACCTCATTTTTCAAGGGGAAATGTAACGATTAATTAAAATTTTCTGTATTTTGCAGCAGATTGGATGTCAGCCAATTTGATTGCATGTTAGCATATAGGAACAACGCTGTTTTTCGTGTTACAATGAATGGAAACGTTTCACTTATGATGAATTTGGTTAGCTGGAGGAATGGATTATGGTGAAGAAAACAGGCATCATTCAAGAAGAAACCTTACAGTCAAAAGAACTTGGGGCAGATATGACCATTTTGATTTATTTGCCAGTCAATTACTCCCCCCTTTATACATATCATGTCATCATTGCACAGGATGGTCATGATTATTTCCGTCTAGGTAAAATAGGCAGACAGGCGGAAGAATTAATGCAAAACAAAGAAATGGAACGCTCGATTATCATTGGTGTCCCATATGAAAATGTGACTGAAAGGCGAAATACGTATCATCCAGACGGACCAAAGTTCGAGGCGTATAAACGCTTTTTGGCAAATGAACTAGTTCCGTATATTGATGAACACTACCCAACGTATCAAGTTGGATCAGGTCGTACATTTATTGGTGATTCATTAGGTGCTACGATCTCACTTATGACAGCCATTGATTATCCTTCGTTATTTGGCGGATTGATTTTGCAGTCTCCTTACGTGGATGAGTCGGTTCTGCAAGCAGTCAAACAGTCATCATCCCTTGCTCATTATGCCATTATCCATCAAATCGGGTTAGAAGAAACAGCTGTGAAAACGACAGATGGGCAAGTGCTTGACTTTATTCAGCCGAACGAAGAATTAAAGGTCCTTTTGGAGAAGTCCGGTGCGGATTATTTATTTGAGACATTCGAAGGCGATCATAAATGGACGTTTTGGCAGCCGCTCATTTCACCTTCGTTAAAAAGAATGCTCCCATATTCGTTAATCAACTGAATTTTGTTATAATAAAAAATAATAAATACTTTCTTAATCAGGAGGGAACATGATGAAATACGGAGTTGTTTTATTTCCATCAAAAAAATTGCAAGACATTGCGAACTCTTATCGGAAACGTTATGATCCGAACTATGCACTCATACCACCTCATTTAACATTAAGAACACCTTTTGAATTAACGGATCTAGAAGCAGCTGAGGTCGTCTCCACCTTGCGAGAGTACGCAAAAAATGCTACTCCTATTACGTTACGTATTAAAAAATTCAGTTCATTCGCTCCTGTAAACAACGTGATTTATATGAAAGTAGAACCGAACGAAGAATTAATGACTCTCAATGAGAAGTTGTACACTGATCCGCTTGCTGGTACACCTGAATATGCATTTGTTCCGCATGTGACAGTGGCTCAAAAGTTATCAGACGATGAGCATTCAGACGTTCTAGGCACATTGAAGCTGAGAAAAATTGACCACGAGGAAACGGTTGACCGCTTCCACCTTTTATATCAATTAGAGAACGGTTCTTGGACCGTTTATGAAACATTTATCTTAGGAGAAGAGGGTTAAAGACATTTGAATACAGTCATCGTAAAAGAACAAACACAACGAGAAGATGCTTATTATGTTCGAAAAGAAGTTTTCGTAAAAGAACAAGAAGTCCCGTTAGAGATCGAAATTGATGAACTTGAGGACGAAGCCATTCACTTTGTCATTTATAATGATGACAACAAACCACAAGCTGCTGCTAGACTGCGCATAATTGAAGGTCATAAGGCAAAGCTTGAACGAATTTGTGTATTAAAAGAGGCGCGCTCTTTCGGTCTTGGCCACCAGCTTTTAGAAGCACTTGAGTCTGAAGCGATGGCAAACGGAGCGAAAGAAGCTGTCATGCATGCACAAGTACAAGCTCTTCCTTTCTACGAAAAGAAAGGCTACAAAGCCGTTTCAGAACCGTTTGAAGAAGCAGGGATTACACATGTCAAAATGACAAAAACACTATCCGTTTAACGACAATAAAAAGCCAGGGCATCATGGATGCTCTGGCTTTTTATTGATTCCATCTCGTTCGCTCAGGAAGAAAGCGCAGTCATTTAGACGTAAGTATTGATATGAACGCCCTTACCTTCTTCCATAAACATATCTCGTACAAAGCGTTCCCGCTTTTTTTGCTGTACTTTCGTTTCCGCTTCTGTCACTAAGTCCTCTTTTTTCTCCAGCTCTCTGTATACCTTGTCATGAAAGGTGCGGGTGACCTTCGTCACTTTCGCATAGTCTTCTTTATCCTGAGGAGCAGGACGATTGATATATTGAAAATACAGATCCGGCTGAATCGGGGCTATATATCCCATCAAGAACGCCTCCTTTGCTTCTCTTCTACTCTACTATTCCCTAATTATGACTGTTTGAAACACGCCTCATTTGATATGATTAGATGTGTTTCTTTTTAAGATTGATTGACTATTGGAGGACTAGCTTTGAAATGCGCACGACGACATGATCGAACGATCTCATTACATACATATTCGAGAGAACACTATCAATTCCTCCATGATGAGGGCAAAAAAGGGCATTTATCTTGCCCATATTGCGGACAACCCGTCTTTTTCAGATTAAATATACATGAAGAACCTGCCTTTATCCATAAGCAAATATCTCAGCAAGAGATTTGCGAAAAAAGAGAACAACAAGAGGAAAAGAAACCGGCTGAACGAGAGGAAGAGGCATCCTACAAAGAACTTGGCGGCTTTCGCTTTCCAACCGGCAAACAGATCATCTCACAAACAGAAGAATCGGATGACTGGCAGGAACCACGATCCATTCAATTTGGCGAAACCTTTCATTTAGAAAAGAATGAAGAAGTGCATACCATTGACCTCTTTCCACACATCACCTTTAGCGCACCGCAGCTCCAAGCTGTCACACACAAAGACGGTCCGATGCTTGTGCTGGCTGGCGCCGGCAGCGGGAAAACAAGGGTACTGACAGCAAGAGCTGCTTATCTGATGTCGCACCATCAAATCCCTGCTCACCATATCCTGCTCGTGACCTTCACCACAAAAGCAAGCAGTGAAATGAAAGAAAGACTACGTATGCAGTATCAGCTTCATCCTTCACAGGCGAGCCAAGTTGTGACAGGCACATTCCACAGTCTATTTTATAAAATGCTGCTTCACGATGATCGGGGCAAATGGAACGGACAGCATTTGATTAAATTCGACTGGCAAAAAGAGCAGTATATTCGCAAAGCGATCATGAATGAAGGACTTGATGAAAAAGACTATCCAACCGATCAAGTGCTGCAATCAATCGGCTATTGGAAAAATGCTTTTTTGCCAGACGAACTTCCTGAGCTGAAAGATGAAAAAGAAAAGCAAATGTGGACAATCTATCAGTCATACGAACAGCAAAAGCGTGAAAATCAACAATTTGACTTTGATGACATGGCGATTGCCTGCTTACACATGCTGACTAAGCAGCCTGAATTGCTCAAACAATATCAAGAACGATTCAAGTATATTTTAGTAGATGAATTTCAAGATATTAATCCCGTACAATATCAATTAATCCAGCTTTTAGCTGGAGAATCCGAGCAGCTATTTTGTGTAGGCGATGATGATCAAGCCATCTATGCATTTAGAGGAAGCAATCCTGCTTTTATTCTTGACTTCAAACAGGACTATCCTTCGGCCGAGATCGTCCATTTACATGCAAATTACCGCTCTCATCATACGATTGTCGCAAGTGCAGACGCCATTATTAAGAAGAACCAGCATCGTTACGAGAAAACGTTAAAAGCCGTTCGCGTGGAGAAAATTCCGCCGACTCTTTTTTATCCATATGACGAGGAAGAGGAAGCGACCATGATCGTAGCAGATATTCAGGAGAAAATTAAAAACGGTGCAAAACCGAATGACTTTTGCGTGCTGTTTAGAACGAATACAGGAGGCCGTGCGATTTATGAACGTCTTCATCAATCGGCGATTCCGTATCAAACCGATGCTGGCGTAAAAGCCTTTTATAGCAGAAGAATTGTTCGGGTGCTGCTCGCTTTTCTTTCGCTAAGTCAGGATGCAGATGATGTCGCCGCAATGAAGCTGCTGCTGCCCGTTTTCTTTTTAAAGCAGCAAACACTGAATACCATGAAGGCACTGACCATTACGGAAGATTGTTCTATGGTAGAGGCACTTGGAAAGCTAACAGACATTCAGCCGTTTCAGCGCAAAAAACTACAATCGATCGTTCCCCTGTTTCGAACGTTAAAATCGTTAAAGCCATCTGAAGCTGTAGCGTTTATTGAACAAAGGATGGGACTTGGTGATTATTTAAAAAAACGCGTGAATGATACGAATGTGCTTGAAAAAGGAACAGATGATGTACGAGATGTGAAAACAGCGGCGAAACGTTTTGAAACGATTGAAGCCTTCCTCGCTCATGCCGAACATATGAAATCTGCTGAAAAGGAAAAATCAGATGAACCAGGCGTTCAGCTCATGACGATCCACCGTGCGAAGGGACTAGAATTCCAAACAGTGTACATCACGAGCGTGGTTGATGGGGCGCTCCCTCATGACTTTGCACTTGATGAGCTGAGAAGCGGTGATGAAGAAGCCATCGAAGAGGAGCGGCGCTTATTATACGTTGCCATGACGAGAGCAGAACAATCCCTTTATCTATCCGTTCCATCATATAGAAGAGGAAAAACGGCTCACCGCTCCCGCTTTTTGTACCCTCTTTTAAAGAAAAATCGTGAATTATTCACACAAAAACAACAGGCCCCCCTTTAAATGGAGAGCCTGTTGTTTATTTTTTGTTGTTCATCATTTTAGCGATTGTATTAAAATCAAGCTTTTCTTTTCCACTTGTAATCGATTGAACGATTTTGTCTTCCATTTCTTTAGGTACACGTTTGTTTGCAAGCTGCGCCACTTTTTTAATGACACCTCGAACGGTATTCTCATCTTTAAAGTTCGCGTTTTGCAAAGAACCTGCAAGCTTAAAGACATCATTCATATTTACACCTGTTTTATTTTCCACACTTTTAAAGAACTTATTATCCATTCCTTTGCCTCCTCTTTGTGGAGTAATCACCTTACTATATGAAAATAGGCGAGATATGTGCCTATCCTGCTGCCTTGTTAGCAAAGAGAAAGGAAAGCAAAAGGCTTCCCTATTGCTTCCCTCACCTTCTTACTGTTTAGTTAAAGAAAGAAGCACCAACGATGATTAGAAGAATGAAAAGCACGACGACAAGAACAAAAGTTGAACCATAACCGCCGCCGTAGCCGCCGCCATAACCTCCGCAATAACCGCCACCGTAACCGTAACAACTCATATTTAAGCACCTCCTCTTCTCCCTTACAAAATATGAAAAATACATGAAATGGTTTGGACGATCACATAAAAAAGTGCGGAATTTTTATTTCTGCTGTTTAAAGACGTAATCTGCCTCTCCATGACGGATCATGAATGCTTCTGTTTCTTTCGCAAAAGTATCCATTTTCTCGCCAAATACTTTTAAGTGCTCTTCAAGATCCTTCGCTTTATTCGCTAGATCCATTTCAGCTTTTTCGTGCGCTTGCTCTTTCCCATCATGGGGTTTAGTGAACAAGGAACCGATTAATTGTTCGAATGCATCCATTCTGGTCACCCCTTCTCTCTTACATATGCATCACCCAAAAAAAGGGCAACAAAAAAACCGGATAAATCCGGCTTTTGTTTTTCCCTATTGAGGTTTCTTTTTCTTCCCGCAGCCGCAGCCCGTCTTCTTGATTTTCTTCGTATATACAGATTGTTGATTTGACTGCGCTGGATACCCTTGAAGCATATGTGACGGTGTTTCAGTTGGTTTCATCGCAACCCTTCCTTTCCTATTCCATGTTAGTATATGCATTTTCTTTAAGCGTGTCTGATCAGAATGCCTGTTTATTTCACAAGCTTCGACACGACTGCTTCAATCAAGCCTGCTGCGGCGGCAATCGCTAATAGTAAATTAAGCCACATGCTGATGACAGGAAAAAATATGTATATCAGTAGTAAAGCAGCAGTGCACCACATACCCGTACACCAATAACAACTTAACAGCTCTCCTATCCAAGATCGCAGTCCCTTCCCCTTAATGACGATATAGGTCTCGACTTCACCTTGTTCGTTTACCTCTTCTTGCTCTTCATGAAATAGACGGCGAAAGGGGGCTGTAATCGTATCAAACACGATCAATCTCGTCAGCCTAAAGGATGCGAGGGCAAATATAGCAAATGACAAAGCGCCGCTCATGGAACCTCCACCTCCTTCATTCTTCTTTTTCCGTCCTTTCTTTATATATGCAAAAAGAAAGACCGCCATGATGAATCGAGTGGAAATAAAATTGGGTTGTACTTTTTCATGCTTTCCGATTCCACCTTGAGCCTCTGCTGCATTAAATAATGTATAGATAAGAAAGGAGTGAAAGTATTGTCTATTGAAGAAAGTGCTGATTTATTATACACACAACTGTTAAACGAATTAATCAGCAATTATGATGATTTCATCGAGATCAAGGATTCCGAAAATGTCACGATTCATAAAACAGATGTAACAGCCGCACTCTCCCTTCAAGCGACCGTAACGACAATCATTACTCTTTTAATTCAAATTCTTGTACCAGATGATGAATTGGCTGCAGACATCACAGAACAGCTTTTAGCTGCACAACAAGTGACAGTTCAAAAGAAAACAGTGATTCAAATCATCAATTGTTATAACGTCACGATTACATTATCTGATGCATCCATTATGAACTCCGTACAAATTCTCACTCAAACACTGAATGTACTTTTAGTTGAAGCCGGCATTCTTTGACCCTTTCTTTTTCTAACATCATGTATGAAAGAGGTGAAATAATCGTGGCTGAAGAGAACGAAAAAAAGGAGTTTCAAATCAACACTGATGTTGATCCATTAACAAGCCTTCTTGTGAGTGATATTTTAAACAAAAATAATGTCACAGATGATCAGAAAGCAAACCTTTCAGAAGATCAAAGAAGGATGATTTTGAAGCTGGTTCAGGATTTACAAAAGAAAGCAGATGATTTCGTACAGCAGCAGCAGGAGAAAAAGCGTCAGGCAGAGGCAGCAAAACATGCAGAAGAGGTCGAGCCTGAACCACAAGTGCGCCCTAAACGAAATTCACTTCGAGATCGTATCCAGCAGCGCCGTCAAGCGCAGCAAAATAACGATTAAATAAAAATGGGTTGCCTGCTAGGATAAATGCCCGAGACAAAACCAATCATTCCAGCATTTAATAAAGTAAACGGAAGGAGGAAAAGAAATGGATTCTAAACCATACTCTTGGGTCGCTCTAGATCGTAACTGTACACACCACGGCGATTACCATCATAACTACGAAAGAAAAGCAGTCTGTGACGGCAACTATTATGATGATGAAGATGTTTTACAAGACTTTGATCAAGTGAGTGTGACAAAGCAGACATCTGAGGAAGTCATTATCGTTAGAGATTCTTGTGACATTAACGTCTCTTCTGTTGATGCACAGGTTGCAGCATCTATCCAAGCAGCTGTTCAAACAGCGATCATCACCATTACAAACATCTCAATCGCTGATGGTGACCTAGCTGACCGCGTCACGCAAGATCTCTTACAAGCAGCTAGCCACAAACAAACAAATCGCCAGAAACTTGTTATCGAAAACTCTAGAAACGTTACAGTCTCTACAATCGATGCAGACATCTCTATTGCCATCCAAACGCTTACACAGACACTTGTTGCGACGATCGTTGCAATTGGTATCCTCTAATGTACAAAAGCAGAGCGAAAAGCTCTGCTTTTCCTTTTCTAAAAATACAACAAAGATAAATAGTCATTTACCCACACCAACTAGAGGGCGCATACATATGTTGTTAAGGACTAAAGTCAAATACCTTGTTAAAGGAGCTGAAATCCATGAGCTGCGGAAAACACCATGGCCGACATGATGAAAACTGTGTATGCGATGCGGTTGATAAGATTTTAGCAGAGCAGGAAGCTGTAGAAGATAAATGTCCTACGAGCTGCTACAGTAATTTATTAAGCCCGACAGTTTCTGGAAAAGATACGATTCCGTTTTTACTTTTTGATAAAAAGGGCGGATTGTTCTCTACTTTCGGAAACATTGGAGGATTTGTTGACGATTGCCAATGCTTCGAATCCATTTTCTTCCGGGTTGAAAAATTGCATGACTGCTGTGCCACATTATCTGTATTAAGACCTGTTGATGTACACGGACATACGCTAAGCGTTTGTCACCCTTGCGATCCTGACTTCTTTGGTTTAGAAAAAGCGGACTTTTGTATCGAAGTTGATTTGAACTGTTTCTGCGCGATCCAATGTTTAAATCCAGAACTTGTCGACAGAGTCATGCCGGCAAAAGATAAAAAGCATCATCACCACGGCTAAACCAATCGCCCGCTCATCTAACTTGTCATAAGTCAAAGCATCCCCTTCCTCACGAATGACAACCAATCATGCGGAGCAGTCAGCAAAAGGCGGCCGCTTCCGCATTGATTGACATTAGATGCATCAACCGGCGAGACACGTAATAAAGCTTATAGATGATGATGACAGTGCTCAAACACTCAAACAAATTTCCTTGTATAGGAGGGTTGAATATGAGCCGCAAACATTCATGGAACTGTGTAGCAGAGGCTGTTGAAAACATAAACGACTTACAAAATGCCGTCGAAGAGGATTGCCCGACCAGCTGTTACAGCAATCTCCTTTCTCCATCACATTCATTAGGTGACACTGTCCCGTTTGTTCTATTTACCTCAAAATCAAAACCATTCGTCGCATTCGGAAACGTCGGAGAAGTAGATGCTGGCCCTTGCTTCAGCACTGCATTTTTCAGAGTCGAACACATCTCTGATCACTGCGCAACACTCAGCTTGCTTATTGCATTTGACAAAGATCGTCATATTTTAGATTTTACAGATAAAGATTCCGTATGTGATGTGTTCCGTTTAGAAAAATCAAAGTATTGCATTGAAGTAGACCTTGACTGCTTCTGCGCAATCGAGTGCTTAAATCCAAGACTCATCAACCGTAGCTGCTAACAAAAAAAGTCCCATTATGGGACTTTTTTTATGTTCATTAAAAACCAAGTGGATGAATAGAAGAAATATCACCAATTGCTAATTCCACTGGATTACCGCCGCCTGCCGTGCGGATGACCACCATATTGTCTTTTCTCTCCATGATGATCCCTCTATATGTTTTTCCATCGGCTTCAATGAGGCAAAGCGCTCTCGGCATATTATGCGGCAGACTTGTAAGAAAATCGACTTTCTCCTCGATATTCATTTGGCTTAACGGCTTCTTCACTCGTTTTCTTCTTGGTTCTTCTTTTGTTTCATGAAATACGCCTTCTGGCTGTTTTTCTTGTTCTTGTACTGGCTCTCGATTTTGTGAATTATCTTTTTCTTGATTGATCTCCCGCTCTTGCTGTAGCGCAGGCGGCTCTTCTTTTTTCTGCTTTACTTCCTGTGATACAGGTTCTTGCACGCTCTCTTCGATTGCATCCTCTTTGGCGCTTTTTTTGGTTTCTGAAGGTTTTTCTGACTTCTTGCGCTTTCTCACAATATTTTGCATGGCCGGCGCTGATTCATCATAGCTCGGCTGAACAATATACATAAGCGGCTTTTGATTCTCATCACCTTTATTTGACATACTAATCCCTCCCGAATGATTCATTCCTTATATATATGAGAGGACACCCCAAATCAGAAGAAAAATAAAAAACAGCATACCAGTGATTGGTATGCTGCAAATCAATTATTCGTTTAGCGGGCAATGATATGGAAGCCAGAATCAACATGAAGATTCTCACCTGTCATGCCGCGGGATAAATCACTGAATAAGAATAGTGCTGTATCGCCAACTTCTTCAGGAGTCGTTGTACGGCGAAGCGGTGCACGCTCTTCAATATCCTTCAGGATCGTATTAAAGCCGCTGATTCCTTTTGCAGATAACGTACGAATTGGACCAGCAGAAATGCTGTTCACACGGATGCCTTCCGCTCCAAGATCAGCTGCTAAGTATTTCACACTTGCTTCAAGGGCTGCTTTTGCTACACCCATGACATTGTAGTTAGAGACAACGCGCTCTCCGCCTAGGTAAGTAAGTGTGACAATGCTTCCGCCTTCTGTCATGAGCGGACGTGCTGCTTTTGCTACAGCTGTTAGTGAATAGGCACTAATGTTGTGCGCTAAAAGGAAACCTTCACGGTTCGTGTTCAAATATTCACCGACAAGCTCTTCTTTGTTCGCAAATGCAATCGCATGTGCAACACCATGGATGACTTGTACTTTTTCTTTAATCGTTGCAAAACATTTTTCGATTTCTTCATCACTTGTCACATCACAAGGAAGAATAATGGAATCATCACGCTCTAGCGTGCTTGCTAGTTCTTTTACTGATTCTGCAAGACGATCTCCAACATAAGTAAAAATCAAACGAGCTCCTGCTTCGTGAAGTGAACGAGCGATCCCCCAAGCGATGCTTCGTTTATTGGCAACACCCATCACCACAATATTACGGCCTTCTAAAGAAAAGTTCATATGTATTAAAGCCTCCTATTTTTTCAAGACATAGTATTAGTACCTGATCATAATCTTATCACATATCATGAGATATTGACAATTTCCGTTGAAAGAAAGTTTTTATTTCAGAAAAAAGACCGTCCTCACAAGTGAAGACAGTCTTCTTTTTATGCTTTGACTCTGTTTTGCTGATAAGCAAAGTGGTTAGTCGGTCCGTGCCCAGCGCCAATATTCAGAGGAAATTTGATCGCCTCATGGACAAAGGTTTCTGCCGTTTCAAAGGCTTCCTTCATGGAACGACCTTTTGCTATTTCTGCCGTTAATGCCGCTGCAAATGTACAGCCTGTTCCGTGTGTATGTGGTGTATCAATATGTTCATTACTGAGTTCAAAAAAGCTTTTTCCATCGTACAAAAGGTCTGTAATGAGGCCGCCTGAAGGACTATGACCTCCTTTGATCACAACATAGCACGTGCCAAGCTCATAAAGTCGTTCTGCTGCTCTATGGCGATCTTCTTTTGTCTGAATGCGCATGCCTGTCAGCACTTCTGCCTCAGGGAGATTCGGTGTGACTGCATAACTGACAGGCAGTAACTGTGTTTTCATAGCAGAGACCGCATCTTCATTTAATAAAGAGGCGCCCCCTTTGGCAATCATGACTGGATCGACAATTAGTTTCAAGTCATATTGCTTCGTTTTTTCAGCAACGACACTGATCATTTCAGCACTCCACAGCATCCCTGTTTTAGCGGCATCTGGCAACAAGTCTTCTGCTACTGCATCAATTTGACTTTCGAGTGCCTCGATAGACAGAGGATAAATACCGTGAACGCCAAGTGTGTTTTGCGCTGTAATGGCCGTAATGGCGGACATTCCGTACACACCAAGCTCCTGAAAGGTTTTCAAGTCTGCTTGAATACCTGCTCCACCGCCAGAATCAGTACCTGCGATGGTTAATGCTTTTTTAATCGTCATGTCATCTCACCCTCTCATTAGCCAATCCATTGATGATAAATCGTTCTCGCTTTCGCAATATCATTTGTCCCATGGACAAGCGCTCTGCCATCTTTGAATAAAACAAGCTTGTACTCATCCTTCTGACACGAAAGCAAATAAGGATTTTCCAACACATCCATTCCTGCTTTCTTTAGCTGACGGGCTACTTCATGCAGCGCTGGGGGTGCCCCTAGTGCACTGCGAATTTGTACGGTATTTCGTCCACATAATACATCTGCTTTTGCTCTTTGATCATATGAGAGAAATGGATATGTCTTAAGACCGCAGCTTGGACATTTTTTCTTTTTTAAAGACGTAACGGATCGAATATCAGATCGCTCGTTTGTCCATAAATCAAACGATCTTAATACCGGCGTGATTTGGTGTCCTGTTAAAAGCTTCAGTGCATCCGCCACTTGATAGGCCGCAACCTGCTGCACAACTGGACTAATAATTCCTGCTGTATCACATGTCATGCCTTGTGCAGGTAAATGCTCAAGTAGGCAGTGTAAACATGGTGTTTCACCAGGAATCACTGTGAATTGAATACCATAGCTTGCTACACAGGCCCCATAAAGGAACGGAATTTGATGTTTGACGGCCGCATCGTTCGCAATCATTCTCACCTCAAAATTATCCGCTGCATCCACGATGATGGATGCCCCGCTGACGTACTCATCAATATTTTGAGCGGTCACGTCAATGACGATTCCTCTCACGTGAACGTCACTGTTCACCTGCTTGAGTCTTTTCTCAGCAGCCACAGCCTTTGGCAGCCGATCAAGAACATCTTGCTCTGTGTAAAGCTGCTGACGCTGCAGGTTGCTCCATTCAATATAATCTCTATCCAAAATGGTGACAGATCCTACGCCGGCACGGACGAGCATTTCAGCACTCGCTGTTCCAAGTGCCCCAGCCCCAATAATGACGGCATTTGAGGCATTTAGCCGTTTTTGTCCTTCTGTACCGATCGGCCTAAAAAGCTCTTGGCGTGAATAACGTGTGCTCAAAATGCTGGCATTCCTTCTTGCGGACTGCTGGCTGTTCCATAGTTTTTGAGTGGAATACGGCCTGCCTCGAAACCGAGTCTTCCAGATTCAATCGCCAGCTTCATCGCTTTAGCCATTTTCACAGGGTCCTTTGCGCCAGACACGGCTGTATTCAGTAATACAGCATCAGCGCCCAATTCCATCGCAAAAGCAGCATCCTTCGGCGAACCTACACCCGCATCAATAATAACTGGCACCTTTGCCTGTTCGATAATAAACGATAGATTCAGAGGGTTTAAAAGCCCTTGACCTGAACCGATTGGAGAAGCACCTGGCATAATGGCATGAACACCAAGTTCTTCTAATTTTCTTGCCAGCACCACATCATCTGACGTATATGGCAACACGATAAAGCCTTCTTCTAATAGCATTTCAGATGCTTTTAACGTTTCGACTGGATCTGGCAGAAGAGACCTTGAACAGCCAATGACTTCTACTTTGATCATGTCACACAGTCCAGAAGCTTTCGCTAAACGGGCAATCCGCACCGCTTCTTCCGCTGTACTTGCCCCGGCAGTATTTGGCAGCAATGTATAGGCTGATAAATCAAGCTGCTCTAAAAAATTGGGCTGTGATGGTTCAAATATGTTCATTCTTCGCACAGCAAAGGTCAAAATTTCAGCTTCTGATACGTTGACCGCCTCTTTTTGAACTTCAAATGATGGATACTTTCCTGTCCCTAGTAATAGTCTTGATGTAAATGTTTTTCCGCCAATGCGCAGCATGGTGTCATCCTCCTCCTACAAAGTGAACGATTTCAATCGTGTCATTTGGTTGAATTTTTACCTGTTGAAAGGCTTCTTTATCTATAATTTCTTGATTTTTTTCAACGATCACCACTCGGTTTTCAAGTTGATAGGCTGATAGCAGATCAAAAATCGTGCCATTTTCCTTATCGAAATCAACCATTCTTCCATTCAATTGAATTTTCATACGAACAATGCCTCCTTTCGCCCAATACGAAACGCATGAAGCCATTCCTTGTGAACAGACTCGCCCGCTATTAAGCCGCGAATGATTTCCCCCGTAATTGGCGCAAGTAAAATGCCATTTCGGTAATGTCCCGTTGCAAAAAGAATACGCTCGTCTTCTGGATGTTTTCCGATATAGGGGTGCCGGTCGCTTGTCGCTGGCCGAAGACCTGCCCAGCATTGATCAATCGGCATCTCTCGAATAGATGGCATGAGCTGAGATGCTTTGTGAATAACTGCTTCAATACCGCCAAGTGTCGGAACGGCCTGCCAGTCATTCGGTTTCATCGTTGCGCCAATCACTAGCTTACCGCTATCCCTTTGAACGATATAACAATGATCATGATAGATGGTGTGTGCAAGCGCTGGACCGTTATTCCAAACAGACACGCATTCTCCTTTTACTGGATAGAGAGAATGTGATAACCCCAGTTCTTCTAAAAAACGGCCCGACCATACACCACTTGCTACAGTCAGATGATCACATGTGAAGATGCCTTTAGCTGTACTGACTGTCAATGTTTCTTTTCCCCTCTTCACATCGATAACAGGGGTAAACTCCTTCACATCCGCTCCGTGCCGAACAGCCGCCTGCCAAAAAGCCCTGCATACCGCATATGGCTCGACATGTACATCATCTTCTATCAATCCTGCTCCTAAGATGTCATCTGCAATTTGAGGCATACGTTCTTTTACGCTGCTTGCTTCAAGCCATTCAAATGTGGGCAAATGCTGCATCCGGCAAAGAGCTCGCTTTTCTTGTTCTGTAAAAGCCACCTTCATAATCCCGCCCACTGATGTCCGAATATCAATGCCCGATTCATGCTGAAGGTCGACCGTTAATTTTTCATATAAAGCCTGACTTTGTCTGCCTACTTGAAAGAAAGTATCTTCATCACCTTCTCCTTCAGCATGTGCACCCAGCATGCCAGCAGCCGCACTCGTCGTTTGCTTCCCGATCTCATTTGCCTCAAATAAGACAATCTGCTTTCCTACTTTTGCAAGGTGATAAGCGATCGACATCCCTATGATTCCACCACCAATGATTGCAACATCATAATGCTTGTTCATAAGGATTCTCCTTTCGCTTTTTAGAAAATGTTTGCGCCATTTTGCGCGGCTGAGGATGAGCAAAAATTCCCGACATGACGGCTATTCCCTTTAAATCAACATGCATCAATTCTGGCAGTCGTTCTGGTGTGATTCCACCAATGACAACGACTGGAATGGACAGCGTAGAAGTCATGTTTTCCACAATCTTTATGCCTCTCGCCTGTAGTCCGGGTTTGCATGCGGTATCATACACATGCCCAAACATGACATACTCTGCCCCGTTCTTCTCTGCTACTTTGGCTTCTTCTATCGAATGAACCGATACCCCCGCATGGAGATGAGGAAATTTTTGTCTTAATTCCTTTGGCGAAAAGCTGTGTCCTGGAAGATGAACCCGGTGAATATTGGTCAGCAGCGCAACGTCAACTCGGTCATTGATAATCAGCTTTTCTTTCGGAACACCTTCTGCTAGGAGTTGTTTCACGAGGTGAACCAGCTCACCTGCTGCCTTCGATCGTTCACGAATATGAATAAAGTCTACTTCAGACGCAATGTCTTTTATTTGCTTGATGAGCTCCCTGACAGGAAGCGTATCATTTGTCACTGCATGGAGTTCCATTTGCACCAACCCCATCTAAGCATGCTGTCTGCCACATTTCTTTTTCATACGCCATCTCCCAGAAATGGTATTCGTAATAGCTCGAAATCACGAAATTTTCTTTCATATTAGCCCGCACATGTTCTGGCGCTTTTTCTGCAAGTTCATCAAAACGGTTCACCTGTTCAAAAACAAGCTCTTTAAACCAATCTCCGCCATATGTCAAAATCCATTCTTGATAAATCGGATGATCAGGTGTTGTTTGTTTCAGTTTTTCTCCTACCTCATAATAAAGCCAGTAGCACGGCAATAATGCGGCTAAAATTTCTTCAAAACGACCGCTTTTCACAGATCGGTACATATGCGAGGTATATGCATACGCAGTTGGAGAAGGTTTAAAGTTTGCCAGCGCTTCATCAGAGATCTGGAGCAGTTCTGTGAACTTTCTATGCAGTGATAGCTCTGCTTCATACGTACCCTGCGCATGATATGCCATTCTGCCTGTCGTATGTAAGTCCTCACTAATGGCGGCTCCATACGATTGTACTTTTGCAAAATGAGTTAAATAGTACGAATCCTGCATCACATAATAAGTGAAACGATCGAGTGAAAGTGTGCCATCACCAATCCCTTTCACAAAAGGGTGTGTAAAGCTCCCATTCCACCATCTAGCTGCTGCTTCTTTACATTCGTTCGAAAATGTCATGTTCCTCTCCTCCTGTTTTTCCATATAAAAAAACCACTTTCCGCGTGGAAAGTGGTTTGGAATTTGTAAAAAGCATAGTCAAACACCGCACCACTTCCCTACGCAGGTATGAACCTGTTCAGGTAATGAGGGTCTAAAAGTCTACACTTTTATCTCAGCCCTTTTAAAGGACTCCCCTAGTGGATCAAACATATATTGTTGTACCTCTATCTTAATCAGGATTTGTTCATCGGTCAAGGGTTCATTGCAACTCTAATTGGGCTCTAAGTCCTGCCACATACTCCCGGGAGCCAGACACAAGCACGCGGTCACCGCTTCTAAGCGTCGTATCCCCATGCGGTACTAAGCTGTCAATTCCTCTAAAAATACGGACAAACACCAAATCGCCGGTAAAAGGAAACTCCCTCAGCATGACATTATGATACCGATGATTGTTCATTTGAATTTGATACAAAGAAGAATCCTCATTTGTTAACAAGCGAATCGCATCAGGTGCTTCAATCAATGCCCTCAGCACCGTTTTAGATGATAAGAAGTTAGAAAAGGTATCGATCCCTGCTTCCTTTAAAGTTAGCTCGGCTTCCGCTTTGTTAACACTTGCAATGACTTGTTTAGACCCTTCTTCTTTTGCAAATAAAGCAATTTCCTTATTTTTCGTTTCACTGCCTGTAGCTACAACGAGCACATCCTCTTGCCCGATGCCAGCCTGCCTGAGCGTATCATCGTCATATTGTTCAATCGCTTCAACTTCAAAGATGGAGTCAGCAAGCAAGGCTTCTTTATTTTCCTGAAAGACGTGTAAAATACGGATGTCATATTCATCCTGATGCAAATCAAGCGTCACAGGTAACGTCAGCTGATTCGCTCCAATAAACGTCACACGCTTTTTATGATTGGTTTCACGTTCTTGTTTAAATAAGGCCTTAAACCAAACAGGTGTTAAAACACTCGTGAGCACAGCGACTAGAATAAGGGCTCCTGACATTTTATGATCAATGACACCAAGCCGCTCACCAATCGTTGCAGCAGCAATAACTAGGGATAACGTCGAGGTTAATAAAAAACCAGAACCGATAACTTTTTTCATGTCATACCATTTTTTTAAATAAAGAATCGGAACGAGTTTACTAAGCAATAATGCGATAAACAGTAGCGGAATCATGATCATGATGGTTGGATCTTTAAAGAGTGACCATATATTCAGGTCCACACCGACCATCACAAAAAAGATCGGAATTAAAAATCCATAGCCAAACGAGTCCAGCTGCTGTACGAGCTCTTTATTAGGCGAAAGAAGAGACACAAGCACACCTGCTAAAAAAGCCCCAAGAATATTTTCAGCACCGAGTGATTCAGATAAGGCAACTAAGACTATAATGAGAGTAAAGATGGCTCTTGTCCCAATTTGCACCGTTCCTTTTGACATGGACTGAAAAATGGACTTTGTCTTAAATACCCGGCCAAATAAATAAAGAAGAATACCTGCCGCAAATAATAATAAGAGCAACCACATGTTCCCTGTTCCATCGCCATAAATGGAGGAAAACACAGCAAGTAAAATCATTGTCACCAAATCAGCAATGACGGCTACAAGCAAAATGATTTGACCAATATTCGTCTGCATCAATTTTTCCTCTTTTAAGGTAGGAACTACCACACCCAATGAGATGGTGGAAATAATAAGCGTCATTAAAAAGGCATTTTGAATAAATCCTGCAAGGACAAACGCATAAGACAGGATAAAGGACATACAAAATACGCCAACAAAAATAATGGTCGCTGTTTTAAATGTATTCGGTTCTTTTAAACCATTTGGCAGTTCTCGCGCTTTCTTCTTTGATTCAAAAGAAGAAAAATCTATTTCAAGTCCACTTAAAAACATAAGAAAAATAAAACCTAGCATGGATAACGTATCTAGCCATGCGTCGTGTTCAACAACTAGTTGAAGACCGCTTTTTCCAATGATGAGCCCCATGATGATTTCAGCGACAACGACCGGGATGGTCAGCTTAAATCGGTGCAATAAAATGGGGGTGAAAAAGGCTACAATAATAACGACAACGAGTGATGAAACAGATGTATGCTCCATTGGCTAAAGCCTCCTAACTTCATGTTTAATTTTTAAGTTTTACGTTAAAGCATTGATTCTAACAATTGCGCAAATGAAATGAAAGCCATTCGTTATATTTTCTAAAATTCAAACTTCTTTATATCCGATCAATGGATGAAAAAATCAGGAGGAACCTTTATGAAATTCGATATCATCGGCGATATCCACGGCTGCTACGAAGAGCTGCTTACCCTCATACACAAACTAGGATACGAACTCAAACATGGACTACCTGTCCACCCTGATAAGAGAACACTGGCCCTTGTTGGTGATTTAACAGACCGCGGCCCTCGATCAGTTGCCGTCATGCAATTTGTCATACACGCCTATTCTAAGGGCGCAATCCGCTATGTGCCTGGTAACCATTGTTTTAAGCTGTATCGCTATTTGAAAGGAAATCCCGTAAAATTACTGCATGGCATTGAAACAACAGTGAATGAAATCAAAAACCTGCCGCATGATGAACAAACCATTTTATCACGTGAATTTAAACATTTATTTGAAAAGGCACCGCTTTATGATGTACTGATTCCGAATGAACTGATCATTGCACACGCAGCGATGAAGGAAAAGGATATTGGCAAAAAACCGAACAAACAGATGAGGTCTTATCTATTATTTGGAGCAGTCACCGGAGAAACATGGCCAGACGGTCGACCTGTCAGGAAGGACTGGGCAAAGGAATATCACGGAAAACCATGGATTGTGTACGGGCATACACCCGTAAAAGAACCAAGATTTATCGGTAGAACGGTTAACATTGATACAGGCTGCGTCTTTGGCCACAAGCTCTCTGCCCTTAGATATCCAGAGCTTGAGACCGTATCTGTTCCTTCATCTATGCCATATGATGATTCAAGATTTCAGCATTTCATGCAATAAAAAACCCGGTCCACCATGACAGGTGACCGGGTTTACTTGTTTACTGAAGCAATAATGTCATATCATCCGGCAAAGGAGCCGAAAAGGTCATGGACTCCCCTGTTATCGGATGCGGAAAAACAAGGGTTTCACTATGAAGTGCCTGCCTGCCTATTCTCTCGCTTGTTCCACCATATAGCGTATCTCCAACAAGCGGATGTCCAAGGAATTGCATGTGAACACGAATTTGATGAGTTCTTCCCGTTTCAAGGGTAAGGGACACATCAGACATATCTAAATGAGTATGTACTGCCCGCACCGTATAATGTGTTACGGCTTCCTGACCAGATTCATCCACCATTCGTTCAATAATGCTGTCCCCTTTTCGAGCAATTTTTGCTCTAATTGTTCCTTCCTTTTGCGTGATCATGCCATGTGTCATGGCTCTATACGTTCGCTTGACTTCCCCTTTTTTCTGCGCCTTTGATAAAAGGCTGTGTGCAAAGCGATGTTTAGCGACTAACATGACACCAGAAGTATCACGATCAAGACGGTTCACCAAGTGGACAGTCAGCCGAACGGACTGTTCAGCATAATGGTGAAGCACCCCATTTGCAATACTATGCTCAGGGTGCTCTCGAGAAGGAATCGATGGAATATACGGCTTTTTATTCAGCACAAGCACGTGCTCGTCCTCAAATAAAATATCAAGCGGAATGGCCGCAGGTTTTAGCCCTTCACTCACTTTTTCCTCGGGGAATAAAATGGTGAGCCTGTCTCCCTCGCGCAGCTCATATCTCACGGTCACATGCTCTCCATTAATCAGAAGGTCACCGCCATCAAATTTAATATCTGTCAGCATTCGTTTTGAAATGCCAAGATCGATTAAGTAGTCCTTCAGCAGCCTGCCTTCTTCTTTGGCTGATATGGTTTTGTTTATCTTAAAGTATTCCAGCGAGAACAACCTCTTTCTTATTCTCCTTTGCCGATAAAGGAATCTTGCACCCTTTTCCAAAACGGAAATGGTCTAAATCGGGCAAACCGGACATTCTCGTCTGCCACTCGGCATTGAATGGATTTCACATCTTTATGCAGCAGCGACAAATGATCTATCGTCACCTGAAAATCCACATCATTAATCGGTTTGATCACACACGTATGGTGGTCGGGCAAAATGAGCGGCGAACCGACCGTTCTAAACACTCTGTTGTTGATTGAAGCCATTTCTGCCAGCTGGATCGCCCTAATGGATGGGTGAATAATAGCCCCGCCAAGTGCCTTATTATAGGCTGTACTGCCAGATGGTGTAGACAAACAAAGACCATCTCCTCTGAATGTTTCAAAAAGCTGACCCCTAATCTCAACATCTGCCACAAGTGTACCTTCCATACTTTTAATCGTACATTCATTCATTGCTAAATATTTTTCTTCCCGGCCGCCATCGTTGTACCTGACGATGACTTCAAGAATCGGATATTCCACAATATGATAAGGCGTTTTGGCAATGGCTAACACAAGCTTTTCTATTTCACTCGGTACCCAGTCCGCATAAAAACCAAGATGGCCTGTATGTACGCCGACAAAAGCGGTTTCGTTCAGACGGTTGCTATACCGGTGAAAAGCGTATAAAAGGGTTCCGTCTCCGCCAACTGTAATGACGAGATCGGGTTCCTCTTCATTTAATTCCATTCCAAAATCCAATAAGTAGGTCTGTATTTTATTTTTGAGTGTGTCAGATACAGAATTCCCTTTCGAAGAAACTGCAAATTTCATGAATTCTTCTCCTTTTCCACCTTGCTGCGACGAGAAAGCAGCATCATATTTGATCAAGCTTAGGCTCAGCTATCGTTTTTCTTTTTCCGGGAAAATGCCACTTGCGCTTCTTGAATTTCCCCTCTGATTTCAGACATCTCATCATCAAGAAGAGATGCTGCCTCAGAAGCTCTTTGAAGGCGCTGCTTGACCTTCTCCGGGATATTCCCGCTATATTTATAATTCAGAGAATGCTCGATGGTCGCCCAAAAGTTCATGGCTAATGTACGGATTTGTATTTCGACGAGGAGCTGCTTCTCTCCATTGATCGTTTGCAGCGGATATAACACAACAAGGTGGTACGAGCGGTATCCGCTTTCTTTATGTTCTGCAATATAGTCGCGTTTATCTACTACCACGAAATCTTTTCGTGACTGAAGCATTTTCTTGACGACTTGTATATCTTCTACAAATTGGCACATAATGCGAAGCCCTGCAATATCCTGCATCGTTTCAATCTCATGCATCGGGATGTTTTTACGCTTTGCCTTTTCCAATATGCTGGCAACGGGTTTCACTCGGCCAGTGACAAATTCGACTGGTGAATGGTCATCCTCAAATTCATACAGTTTTCGAATGCCTTTTAGTTTCACTTTTAATTCTTCGACTGCTTGCTTATATGGTGCGAGGAATTGATCCCATTGTTTTTTGTCCATGAAACTTCCCCCAATTCCAAATACCTAATTATTTCAGAGGAATGTGCTCTTCACTTTCTCTTCCATATCTCCGTAATTGGCATTGTCTTTAATATTGTCGATTAAATAGTTTAATTCCTGATGAAGTTGAATGAGTTCTAGTGTTTGCTCTTCCGCCGCCAAATAGACAGGGATTTCAAGATTCATTGCTTCTTTTAATGGAGCCCATGTATGTTCTCCTAAAATAAGATACGTAAAAGACTCCTCAGTCTCAAGTATGTAAACGAACGCAAAGTGATCAGAATCAACAAGCATTTGTCCTGATGCTTTTGCTTTTTGAATTTGCTCATCTGACTGGACCGTCAAGATCAGCCTGTCTTCTTTTAAAGTTGCTTCTGTGATTTCAATTCTGTTTTGCATCATGATCTCCTTTACAACAAAGTACAGCTTTATTTTATCATATCAAGTTCAATATTGATAAACCGAACTTTTTGAGAAAATTTGATTTCTCCATTTCGTTGTTCATTTTGCCTCATTTAGCATCTATATACGTCCCTTTTTAAGGAATAAATAAGAAAAAAAGAAGCTTTTCATGTACAATAATCATATTTCCTCTAAATGAAAGGTTGATGTCAAAATGGCACAGGAAATTGAGATAGAACTAAAACAATTATTAATGAAAGAAGAATTTGAACAGTTAAAAGAATATTTTCAATTAAAGGACGAGGACTTCCACACTCAAACCAACTATTATTTTGATACACCTCAATTTGATATAAAATCCAAATTCGCTGCATTACGAATGAGAGAAAAAGGCGGGCAGTGGGTCCTCACATTAAAGGAACCGCATGAGATCGGCCTTTTGGAAACTCACCAAACGATCGATCCTCCCGCAAGTCTTGAACATTTCCACCTGCCTGAAGGTGAAGTGGCAGACAGATTAGTACACCTTCACATTCAAAAGGATCAAATCGTGTATTTTGGTTCACTGGAAACGTCAAGAGCAGAAAAAATGATCAAAGAAGGCTTAATTGTTTTGGATCACAGCCGATATTTAACAGTAGAGGACTATGAACTTGAATTTGAAGTGAGCGATTTAGACATTGGACAAGCCGCTTTCACAGCATTGCTTCAGCAATTTCAGATCCCACCAAGACACACGAAAAACAAAGTCGTACGTTTTTATGAAGAAAAAATGAAAACAAAAGAATAGATGAATTCCTTGAAGGAGGAACATGATGAACGTCAATCAACTTCAATCCTTTATGCAGCTTCAAGCACTCAAAACGTTACAATCTGATAATGGACAAACACAACTCACAGCTGGACAAGAATCAAGCGCTGAGACTTCATTCCAGTCGCTGTTGCAAGATTTTTTAGGCGGATCAGAATTATCTCGTCTTCCGCTTTCCATTTCTGCTTTCATGGGGTCGGACCCATCAACGTCTCCGAACACGCAATATGCACGAATGAACCCATATTTATCTGCGATAGCAGGCAGTGAACAGCTTCAATCTCAGTCTCTTTATGCAAATGACAGCCAATTGAATACCGCAAATGGTATTGGAAACGTCTTAAACAATAGCTACACACCGCCGCTTCAAAAAGCTGTTTCAGGCTCTTCATCAAAAGAGATTAATCAGATCGTCTCACAAATGGCTCAAAAGCATGGAGTTCCAGAAAAGCTGATCCACGCAGTGATCAAGCAAGAATCCGGTTATCGCACGAATGCTGTCAGCCATGCAGGTGCACTTGGACTGATGCAGCTTATGCCGTCTACTGCTAAATCACTTGGCGTGAACAATGCCTTTGATGCTGCCCAAAACATTGAAGGCGGAACGAAGTATTTAAAACAAATGCTGCAAAAATATAATGGAAATGTCTCACTTGCCTTAGCCGCTTATAACGCAGGCTCAGGGAATGTAGATAAGTACGGAGGCATTCCTCCATTTAAAGAAACACAAAATTATGTAAAGAAAATCACAGCTCAATATTTCGCCTAAACCGAAGAGAATAACCTCTTCGGTTTTTTGTATGTCGCTTTTCACCCTTTTTTGACTGAATGTGTTATGATATGGTCAATTGAACACGGACCCTGTCTCCCTCACTATTCCCAAAGGACCAAAGCGGTTTGTTTGTGGAATTGAGTAGAGGTTGTTAAAATAAGTATACAAGAATAGAAACAACAAAATAGAACAAACTGAATATCACTTTTGAAATACATGAAATTCGCAATAGGGTGAGCCATCCTATTAGCTACGAGTTAAAGGAGTAGTCAACATGGTACAATCGTTTAACGCACCTTACGAAGCGGTTGGAGAGGAACTTCTATCGCAACTTGTTGATACTTTTTATGAAAATGTAAAGTGTCATCCTTTGCTTCATCCTATTTTCCCGGATGACTTAAAAGAAACAGCAAGAAAACAAAAACAGTTCTTAACTCAATATTTAGGCGGACCGCCGCTTTATACTGAGGAGCATGGTCACCCAATGCTACGGGCGAGACATCTCCCTTTTCCGATTACTGAGGAGCGGGCGGACGCATGGCTTGAATGCATGGAGGATGCAATGGATCAAGTAGGACTAACCGGCGATATTCGTGACTTTTTATTTGAGCGGCTGTCTTTGACGGCTCGTCACATGGTCAACCAAATACCTGAAAAGGACGGACGATCTTGAGCTGCAATCCGCATGAGCAATATTTCTCACATTGTCACGGACATCCTCAAAAGCCGATTGAAATCTATGTATTCATTGATCCTCTCAGCCCGGACTGCTGGTTATTAGAGCCATCAATTAAAAAGTTGAAAATGAAATATGGCCGTTTCTTCACTTTACGAACGGTTACAAGTTCTAGTATTAATGCTTTGAACCGGAAACGAAAAAAACATTTACTAACCGAAGCGTGGGGGAAATTTGCCACGAAAACTCAGACCAAAAAAGAACAAATGCTGTCTGAACAAATTGTGACATCACCTTATCTCGCCTCTCTTGCATTAAAAGCAGCTGAACTTCAGGGCAGAAAATGCGGAATGAAATTTTTACGACTCATTCAAGAATCGCTTTTTTGCCATCAGCAGGACGTCACCAGTGAACAAGTCTTGCTAGAAAATGCAAAAACGGCTGGACTGGACATTGAAGAGTTCCAGCGAGATATCCATTCTCAAAGTGCTGTCAAAGCGCTCCAATGTGATATGAAAATCGCAGCTGAAATGGATGTGTCTGAGCTTCCCACTTTCGCCTTTTTTAATACGATCAATGGTGAAGAAGGATTAAAGATTTCAGGTGCATATTCTTATGATATTTACGAGGAAATTCTCTTTGAAATGATTGGCGAAAAACCAACACCTTCAGAACGACCGCCAATTGAATGGTTTATCGCTTACTTTCAATTTGCATCAGCAAAAGAAATTGCCGTTGTATATGACTTGACACTTGAAGAAGTTGAACGCGAGATGAAAAAGCTCGCATTTGCTAAAAAGGTAGAACGTGTACAAGTACATCAAGAAATGTTTTGGCGTTATACAGAAGGAGACAATCATTCAGATCTTGACGTTTACCGCTGTGAGAATGAACATGGGTGCTGACCCATGTTTTTTCTTTATTCCTAAAAAGAACACTTGTTCTATTTATAAGTACGAAGAAACCGCGCCGGGATAAGCGCGGTTTCACTATGTCTTAACGACAACAAAGGGGATGGGAGAAATTTTTCACGGTCAAACAAAGGGGTAATGTTTGTATGTGATTAATTTCACATCTGTAGTATATCAAATTTTGTCGACTTATGACAACCGATATACTATATGTTCATATTTTTGTCACAAAACATAAGAGGACTGTCACTTTCATATAGTGAAAGTAACAAAAAAATGGGGGGATCTGCATGCGCAGCACAACCATTGGACTTGTTGCCATTGGCTTATGTTTCTGTTTAAATATATTAGGCTTAATGAAGATGCTGCCTGTTTACCTGACATCTCCACTCCTATTCGCTTCCATTCTCTTTACACTCTATCGAATGAATCACCGGAAAACCTTCAAAGGTTTTAAAGCGTAATCATTGAATGTACAAACCTCGTTCATATAGACGAGGTCTAGCGTGTAGGCAAACCCTCGCATTCGGTGTCAGTCCTGCGTGCTGGTGCTCACGAATGTCAAATTCGCTCCGCGCGAGTACTCGTCCTTCCTAGCCTGCAAAGGTTTTCTATCACGCTAAAAAGAAGTCAAAGGGCTAAAATCAAGTTCATTTTAGCCCTTTGTCAACAATCTGGTCTTTTTTATTTCAAGAAAAAACTCCTGCCAAAAGGTGAGTTTGCACTCACACATCTGACAGAAGTCTTCTCGTTACTCACCAGTCTTTGAGATGAGCTCTTCCATTTCCTTTAATTTTTCTTCAAACAATTGACATGCTGCCTCAATTGGTTCTTTTGATGCCATATCTACACCAGCTTTTTTCAGCACGTTGATTGGATAGTCAGAGCTTCCTGCTTTAAGGAAGTCTGTATAGCGCTCCACTGCAGGTTTCCCTTCTTCTAAAATTTGTTTACTTAATGCCTGAGCCGCACTATAGCCTGTCGCATATTGATACACATAATAGTTGTAATAGAAATGCGGAATTCGCGTCCATTCTAATCCGATTTCCTTATCCACAACCATACCGTCGCCAAAATACTTCTTATTCAGGTCGTAATACAGGTTCGTCATAAACTCTGGCGTTAATGCCTCCCCTTCTTGCGCTTTCACATGAATGAGATGCTCGAACTCTGCAAACATCGTTTGTCTGAATACCGTCCCTCTAAATCCTTCTAACAAGTGATTGAGCACATACAAGCGCTGCTTTTTGTCCTCTAAATGATTGAGTAAGTATTCACCTAGTAATGCTTCGTTTGTTGTAGAAGCTACTTCCGCTACAAAAATGCTGTAGTTTCCGTAAGGATATGGCTGATGCTTTCTTGTATAGTAGCTATGAACAGAGTGACCAAATTCATGAGCCAGCGTAAATAAATTATCAATATTATTTTGCCAGTTCATTAAGATATAAGGATTCGTGCCATAGCTTCCAGAAGAATATGCGCCGCTTCGTTTCCCTTTATTCTCATAAACGTCTACCCAGCGATTTTCGAGTCCCTCTTTTAATACCGAAACATATTCTTCTCCTAATGGCGCTAACCCTTTCAGCATATAATCCTTTGCTTCATCATAGGTCAGCTTCATGCCAGCATCTTTTACTAATGGTGTATACAAGTCATAATTGTGCACTTCATCAAGCTTTAATACCTTTTTACGCAATTCAATGTAGCGATGTAATAACGGTAAATATTGATGAACTGTATCAATTAGATTGTCATACACTTCTTCAGGAATACTATTTCGTGATAACGCTGCTTCTCTTGCCGATTTGTAATGACGTACTTTCGCATAAAAATTATCCTTTTTAATTGAGCCGCTGAGTGTAGACGCCAAAGTATTCTTATACTGATCATACGTTTTATAAACGGCTTTAAAAGCATTCTTTCTCACTTCACGATCATCACTGTTTAAAAAGGTAATGAAGTTGCCATGAGTAATTTTCTTTTCTTCTCCATTTTCATCCTTAACAGAAGGGAACGAAATATCTGCATTATTAAACATACTAAACGTAGTGGATGATGTTGATAAAGGTTCAGAGGCTTCAGCTAATAAAGCTTCTTGCTCCTCACTTAAAATATGCGGACGCTCTTTATTAATTTCTTCGAGAGCGTGAGAATAAAGTTTTAATTCTTCTTTTTCCAAAATAAATTGTTGCAGCTTATCTTCTTGAATAGATAAAATTTCCGGAACAATATAGGCAGATGTACTAGACAGCTGTGTAAATAAATTGGATGCTTTATCATTTAAAGCCTGAAATGATGAATTTGTTGTATCTTCATCGTATTTCATGTGCGCATATGTATAAAGCTTGCCAAGCTTTTCAGAAAGTTGATCCTGAAATGTTAGGGCTTCATACAAGACATCAGCAGAATGGGCCAGCTTGCCTTTAAATTGGGCGAGCTTCGGAATTTCTTTTTTTACAGCTTCGAATTCCTTATTCCAAGAATCGACACTTTCAAAAATATCTTCAAGGCGCCATTTGTTTTCTTCTTTTACTTCGCTTCTGTCTGGTAAATGATTGTTGTTATTTTGTGAAGTCATATGAATCCCCCTTGCATGAGTTGTGTTGAACCAACCTTTCGGAAAGTGAAAGAAATTGGTGTTGTATTTATCTTCTTTGTTTTGAACTATATTTGTCAAATCATATGCAGAAATAAATACCAAACAAACTAAAAAAATGAGAAAAAAGCGTTTCTTTCTATTCAATAGCAGCACCACCTTTTTCTTATCATGATCAAAGTGGGCATGAAACATGCTAATGAAATAAGAAAGCATCTCGTTTTATCGCTTCATCTGCTGTTCGTATAGGCTTTTGATTCGACGTTACTTGATAATTACCCTCTTTCGTCATGTATAAAAACCCTAGATTCACAAGCGCCCGTACATATGAAATGATCACCTCTTTGATTTCTTCTATTGTGACATTGGCATATCGGAGCTTCACTTCTTTATTCTGTAGACATCGCTCAATTTCTTTTAAAAGAAGATGAATGGTCACTTGTTCTTTTCCCGTTCGAACCATCCAATCATAAAGACATCCTTGCCACACATAAACAGGGCTTGAAAAGATATATGCTTCTGTCAGGGGGATAAATAATTCTGTCGGTAGAAATGACCATGCTGTTTGATGATGCTCATAAAAAATGGTTCTTAAACGCTTGCTTTCGTTTGCTAAAATGCGGGGTGGTCGCTCCCTAAATTGCCGAATACACTTGAGCCACTCTTTATACAATTGATGATTGCTCGAGGAAACAGATAAGAGTGCTGATAGTTGGCGATAAGCTGAAGGTGGTCTAACGGTCATTGATGCACATATTTTCGTTGGCTGAAACACGAGAAGATGATCCAGGTGGATGAATCTATTTTGGATCGGACAATAAAAAATGAGTCTCCTATTCTTTGACTGCCTTAAAATGCCCCAATGAATGGAGGAGAATGAAAAGAGCTGGCCACCCATTCGTTTTAAACGATTCGCCCCTATGACCCATATAGGATAGAGCCCCGCAGCACGGAGACCTTCCGTTCGTTTATGTAGCTCTTTCCACGAAATATTTGCACATTGAAATTCGATGGCATAGCTTTTATTTTCTATAGCAACGGTCACATCAGGGCGCTGCTGAATGTTTGAAACATATTTCTCTAGTAACGGCTCATATCCAAGCTGCGTGAGCCAATCCTTAAGAGCCATTTTCCCTGCCTGATGATAAGCTGTTTCACCGGTGGACGCTAATGGACATGCCGAGAGCTGTTTATGTGCAAAATGATAGACACGATGCTCACCTAGCTTTAATAGAACCTCCTGCCTACATTCAGGACAGTAAAATTTGCACGTAGCTCTTACATGCTCTAGCCGCCTTTTAGTCAGATGTTGTGTGATGCGAATCAGCTTGCCATTCTCCATGATCGCTGCATTCATATATTTCGCCCCTTGCTCTTTGATGACCATATTATAGCTTTTTCTCTCATCAGGAAGCGAATATCGAAAATGAACTTTTATCGTATCAAAACACGATTTTAACCTACTTTCCCTTAGTAAAATAGAAAATCCCCCTTTTAGAAAAGGGGGAAAATACAATTTTTTATAAAAGAGGTGATAATAATCTGGCTGTTGATTCAAACAGCCTCACCCTTAAAGGCCTCTTCGCAAATTCTTCTGGAACAATTTCATGTGACTGCTCTAAATCACCTAAGAAGTCGTTGACCAGCTTCTCTGTGCTTTTTGTTTTATAGAGGAAAGCATTCACTTCAAAGTTCAGATGAAAACTTCTCATATCCATATTTGCTGTACCAATTGATGCTAGCTCACTATCCACAATGATAAACTTGCTATGCATAAAGCCTTGATCATATTCGTATACCTTCGCACCTGCTTCTAAAAGTTCGGGGAAGTATGAACGGGACGCATGAAATACGATGCGTTTATCTGGATTTTTCGGCGCAATGATTCGCACATCGACTCCGCTCAATGCAGCAATTTTCAGTGCGGACAAAATATCATCATCAGGTACAAAATAAGGTGAAGCAATCCAAATTGATTTTTTAGCGGAGATAATCATGGAGAAAAAGAGATTTTTAATGACTTCCCACTGTTTATCAGGACCACCCGCAATCATTTGTACGCCTTCTGCTCGACTCTCCATATGGCTGAAATCTTTAAAATAATCCATACCCGAGCATCTTTCATTGGTCATGTAATACCAATCCTGCATAAAAATCTGCTGCAAATCACGAACGGCCTCACCTTTAATCATCAGGTGCGTATCACGCCAAAATCCATATTGTCTGCTTCTGCCCATATATTCGTCCCCAATGTTTAGCCCGCCGACAAATCCTACTTCTCCATCAATCACCACGATTTTCCGGTGATTTCGGAAATTGATTTTATTATTTAATAAAGGCAGTCTCACTGGTAAAAACGGAACGATCTGCACGCCAGCCTTTTCTAAGTCAGCAATATATTGACGGGAGAGTTTTAAGCTGCCTACATCATCATATAAAAAGCGGACAATCACACCACTTTTTGCTTTCTCGATTAAAATGTCCTTTAATTCTTGTCCCAGATCATCATGACGGAGAATATAATATTCTAGATGAATGTGATGTGTTGCTTTTTTGATCTCTTCAAAAATATGAGAGAACGTTTCTTCTCCATTGGTCAGAACTTTAGAGGATGTGCGATACGTAATAGGGGTATGTCCAAGTCTGTGGGCCAGTTTAAATAAGAGCTGCTGATGGTCACCCATATGAGTCATTTTTTCAATCGCTTCTCTGTGGATACGTTCATCTTCCTGGACAAGCTGTTCGTCTAGTACCGCTTTCTTTTCAAAAAGTCTGCGCTTTTTAATATTGCGTCCAAAGAAAATATAAAACAAAAACCCGAAAAGCGGAAAGCTCCCAAGCAGCACAAGCCACGTAATCGTTTGAGAGGGGTTTCTGTTTTCTAAGAAAATGACAAACCCGATGAAGATAATCGATAAAGTGAATAGAACACTGACGGAACTTAATACACTTACCGCTAGATCACCGGCAAAAATTTGGATAATCAAATAAGCACCTATCGTAATGATAAGAAAAAATAGAACTTTGACTACATTTCTCATTTCATTTTCTCCTTGCCGATCACTTTATTTACTTTTTCATTCAGATAAAAAAGTCGATTCCTCTATAGAAATCGACTTTTTGTTGTTACGAGAAGTGCTGTTGAATCGTTTCAAGCGCATTCTCTTTGACAATCAGCTGACCGTATTCTTGCAGTCTGTAGATGCTGACCACTGATTCATGAGCATATTCAAGCAGAATACTAAGCTTATTCTCCACCTGCTCATCTGACAAATCCTCGTGGAAGTCAACATATAGATAATAACGGTTTTCAAACGAATATAAACTTGTCGTAAAATCCTGCATATTTAATTGAGAAAGTGCAATCAAATCTTCAAAGTCATCCATTTTCAATACGAACTGAAGTTGAAGTTTTTTGTCCTTCTCATTATGATCTTCTTGATCTTGCTCTTCTTTATGAAAATCATCAAGCAGAGCATCTAAACTTTCTTCATCTGTTTGATCTTTTTTATCTTCTGGAATCGGCAATTCGAGCTTTTGTCCATCTTTAGAAAGTTGGGCTTTTGTCACGACAATTTCAAGACCTTTATCAAGTGCCTGTACTTGAATCCAAAGTGGTCCCTCTACTGCAAATTCTTCTTCTTCGTGCACTTCGTCCATCACTTCCCAGAACAGCTCTTCACTGCGCTCACGATTATACCAAATCTCTTCACGGTCAAAACCGCGATCTTCAATATCACCGTAGGAAATATAAAATTTGACTGTATGTTCATTTATTCTTTCGATTTCCATTTTGCCAACCTTCCCTTCTATATAAGATGTTGAAGGGACATACAAGCTCCCAATTAATAGTACTTTACTACACTTTACCCGTTCCGTCTACATGTTAACCATTTAAAGAAATGAGGTATTGCTGTGTACTGTCTATTTTATGATAAAACATGAATAAAAGAAATAAAAACGCATTTTTTGCAGAGAAAACTTGCAGAAACATATATTTGAATTGTCCTCATATATTGGTTGTACGAGCTATTTTAGTGAAATGAGGTGAACTGGATGGAAACAGAGTGGATCGTATCCTTACTGATGATTATTGGCATAGACCTCATATTAGGCGGAGATAATGCATTAATCATTGCGATGGCCAGTCGAAGCTTATCAAATGAAAAACGAAACAAAGCCATATGGATCGGCACACTTTTGGCAGTGCTGATGAGAATTACCATGACTGGTGCTGCCGTTTATTTATTGACCATCCCCTATTTGCAATTTATCGGCGGTCTCTTTCTCCTTTATATAGGATACAATTTGTTAATTGAACAAAAGAAAGAATCCATTCGGATTAAAAGCAGCGGCTCCCTTTGGCGTGCTGTTCAGACCATCGTGATTGCAGATCTTTTTATGTCACTTGATAATGTGATCGCTGTTGCAGGGGCAGCTAAGGGGAACATGGTGCTCACTGCCTTTGGCTTAATGATTTCAGTCCCGATTATTATTTGGGGGAGTAAGCTGATTCATGCAGCACTAACCAAGTTTCCGATTCTTTTATACGGAGGGAGTGCCCTTTTAGCTTTTACTGGCGGAGAAATGATTGTCCGTGATGTAAAACTGAATGAATTTATGGCGCAGCATACTACACTTGAATTGTTGCTTCCTTTTTTAACCGTCGCAACCGTTATTTTAGCCAGTCTCTTTTACGAACAAACGGCTGAAAATAAATAAAAAAAGCTGCCAAATGATCGGCAGCTTTTCGTGTTGTCTATTAGTTAGCAAGTCGCTGAGCTTCTCGAAGTTGGAATGTACGAACCGTTCTAGGAAGGAAACGTCTAATTTCATCTTCGTTGTACCCAACTTGCAGTCTTTTTTCATCCAAAATAATTGGACGTCTTAGAAGACCAGGGTGCTCATTGATTAGTTTATACAATTGTTGAAGTGGCATTGTCTCAACATTTACATTTAGTTTTTGGAATACTTTAGAACGTGTTGAGATAATTTCATCTGTACCATCTTCCGTCATACGAAGAATCTCTTTGATTTCATCGATTGAAAGAGGCTCAGAAAAGATATTTCTCTCTTGGTATGGAATATTGTGCTCTTCTAACCACGCTCTTGCTTTTCTACATGATGTACAGCTTGGTGATGTGTATAATGTTACCATAAATCTTCACTCCTCAATTTGTAGAATGAATATTGATCTGTATTCTTAAATTAAAATTGTTCTAAATAAGTAATCTTTATAGTGATTATACTATAAAAAAGTAAGTGTGAACAGATTTTCTTGCAATTTTTGTGACAAAAACTAGACAATTTCATTCTTTTTGTGCTGATGTTTGAAGTCTGAACATTCTCATTTAGTCGAGATGATCGAAAATATTTTTTTGTTTTCTATTTTCAACGAGCTTCAGCACATCATCAACATCCTCATACGATTGTCCATACCATTCTTCGTCTTTATACGTATGGATTCCTTCGTACGTCTTTCTCATGGCCTCCATCATTTCTTCCTCATTATCTGTACGAGGCGACCAATAAAGAATTTCCATGCGGTTCACTTCATTCGTTGCAAGTGACCTGCGTTTATAACCAATTGATTCAGCATGCTTGAAGTGCTCTCTCTGATAAAACTTTAGGCGTTTTGCAGTATCTGCATCATCTTCATCTACAGGCTCGACTTCAAGCAAGATCGGTTTTCTTTTTTCCTTCAGCTTATGAATGAGCTTTGAGCCGAGGCCTTCACCTCTTGCATCCTTGGAAACAAATAAATAATCAATAAAGATGAAAGAATCAAATTCAGCGTACATCATTACATGATGAGGCCCTTCTTCTTTATGATAAATATCACTTCTTTCCTTTAATAAAGCTTCCATATGCTCTTTTGACTTCATTTCTTCTATCGGGAAGTATTCACTGAGCTTTTCATACCAATTCATGGATCCGCTCCTTATGATGTAGTTAAGAACCACTTCCTTATCTATTCCCGATTTCCTGCTATTTAAACGCCTGTACTAGTAAGACGCATCAATGCCATTAGTGGTTTCACTTTTTTTCAAGAGAAAGCAAAAAAGTTTTATATCGAACGATTCATGAGCATTTGAAAGCAAGCAAACAAAAGAAGTGTCATGGCAATCTGAAACATGATGAAATAAAGGTACTTCATACGCCGGACTTCTTCCTTCTGTTTATTCATGCGCCGATACAGAGCAAATTCAACTGAAAACGAAATGATGCAAATGAGCACTAAAAATGCGATCATCCACTTTCCTCCATTTGGTTCCATTAAAAAAGATATTGAAAAAAGCATCGTGACGATAAAAAGGTGAAGACATGAATAGCGAAACGTCTTCCATAACAACATTTGATTTCCTCCTGGTTTACTCATTTTACATAAAAATTACCATCAACTTGTTTTTTTGTAAAATAAAAAAAGAAGCACTGATATCGCAGTGCTTCTTCTCTGTTCTTATTGTTTTGCTTTGATCTCTTTGAATTCTTCCTCAGTACAGCTGACAAAGTGACCTGGCTTCACTTCACGAAATTCCGTATTTGTTCCTTTATGAACAGATGGATCGTATTTAATCCGTTTGCGGTTACGCTCATAATCAGGATCTGGAAGCGGAATCGCAGATAGTAATGATTTTGTATATGGATGAAGCGGGTTTTCATATAATTCATTCGCTGGTGCCAGCTCAACCAATTTCCCAAAATACATCACGCCGATACGATCGCTGATATATTTCACCATGGAAAGGTCATGGGCAATGAATAAATACGTTAAGCCCTTTTCTTCTTGCAGCTCTTTCATTAAGTTGACGACCTGCGCTTGGATCGACACATCTAGTGCAGAGATTGGCTCATCGGCAATGATGAAATCCGGCTCAACAGCTAACGCACGAGCAATCCCAATACGCTGCCTTTGACCGCCTGAAAATTCATGCGGGTATCTATTCGCATGCTCTTTATTCAAACCAACCGTTTCAAGCAATTGATATACTCGCTCTTTACGTGCTTGCTTTGTTTTCGCAAGGCCATGAATGTCAATACCTTCTGCAATGATATCAAGAACTGTCATTCTAGGGTTAAGTGAAGCATATGGATCTTGGAAAATCATCTGCATTTGGCGGTTAAATTCAAGCATTTTTTGTCTTGATTTCTTTCCGTGAACGCTTTCTCCCTTATAGAGAACTTCGCCATCTGTCGCATCATAAAGTCTTATGATCGAACGGCCAGTTGTCGACTTTCCACATCCAGATTCACCTACAAGTCCAAGTGTTTCACCTTTATAAATATCAAATGAGACACCATCAACTGCTGACAGCGCTCAATCCCATATTGCAGGTTCCGTACAATCGATTCCCCAGAAATCACGAGCTGATCCGTTTG
>NZ_CP150633.1:2347597-2563883 GCF_038023285.1 Bacillus sp. PPSBB_11 | reverse complement strand
ATCTTTTTTTAAAAAATTCTGACAGATAGTTACTATTTTATCTAAAATTTTAAGTGTCAAACGACATGATGAGAAGGTCACAAATAGGCTTCGTGACTTTTTCATGGTCATCCTTTATAATAGATAGACATACTGTTGCGATGAAAAAGAAGAGTACATATATTCACCATTTACAGAGAGTCTGCGGTTGGTGCAAGCAGATAATGGCATGTATGGAATGGGCTTTGGAGCAGCTAACCGAACACTTGATAGAGTGAGTAGGCTTAGACGGAGCAGTCTCCGATATCAACGTCTTGAGTGATTTCTGATTTGAAATAACAAGGGTGGTACCACGGTTCATTCGTCCCTTTTCTGTTGAAAAGTGATGGGTGGGCCTTTTTATATTGAAGAAAAGAGGTTTTAGTATGACAAAAAAGACGATTTTCTCAGGCATTCAGCCTAGCGGTTCTGTGACATTGGGGAACTACATTGGAGCGATGAAGCAATTTGTCGATCTTCAGCATGATTACAACGGCTACTTTTGTGTGGTCGATCAGCATGCCATTACGGTGAGTCAGGATCGTTTAGCCCTTCGACAAAATATTAGAAGCTTAGCCGCTCTTTATTTGGCAGTGGGACTTGATCCTGAGAAGGCAACATTGTTTATCCAATCAGAGGTACCTGCCCACGCCCAGGCAGGATGGATGCTGCAATGTGTCGCTTATATTGGGGAATTAGAAAGAATGACTCAATTTAAGGACAAATCTGCTGGTAAGGAAGCGGTCGTTTCAGGACTATTAACGTATCCGCCATTAATGGCTGGCGATATTTTGTTATACGGTACGGACTTAGTTCCTGTAGGAGAAGATCAAAAGCAGCATCTTGAATTAACGAGAACGCTTGCTGAACGCTTTAACCGAAAGTACAATGACATCTTCACTGTACCTGAAGTCAAAATTCCAAAAGAAGGCGCTCGGATTATGTCTTTAACTGACCCAACGAAAAAGATGAGCAAATCTGACCCGAACCAAAAATCCTTCATTACCTTATTAGATGAGCCAAAACAGCTTGAAAAGAAAATCAAAAGTGCTGTGACTGATTCAGAAGGCATCGTCAAATATGACAAAGAAAACAAACCTGGAATTGCCAACTTGCTGACGATTTATTCTGTATTAGGGAACGTATCGATTGCAGAGCTTGAACAAAAATACGAAGGCAAAGGTTATGGTGAATTTAAGGGAGATCTTGCGAACGTTGTCGTGGATGCTTTGAAACCGATTCAAGATCGCTATTATGAACTCATTGAGTCAGATGAGCTTGACCGCATTTTAGATGAAGGTGCTGAAAAGGCTAACCGTGCGGCAAACAAAATGCTGAAAAAAATGGAGAATGCGATGGGTCTTGGCCGGAAACGCAAATAAAACAAGCTTGCAGCATATTCAGCTGCAAGCTTTTTCTAATTCACTTTTGATTCGTTTTCCATTTCCCAAAGTTTTTCAAAAAATGGCTGTCCTTTAATCATTTTTTCACAAAAGGCTAAATGGTTTTCTGACCATCCATCAATGGTTTCGTTATAAAGCATGTTCCAAATCTCCTCGAAAGACATTCGTTTGATCTGGTTGTACATGCGCGGATTCCATTCTGTATACCAATAGGCAATTTCTGCCCGGTTTTGAAGCCCCTTTAGTTGATCTAACGCCATAAACATCAGCTGCTTCAGCTGTCTTTCTTTTCTCGTTAATCCGCTGATATGCTGCGGTGGTAATGATAGGATGTGATATTCTTTCGTCGATTCAAGGCTGTCTGTTGTGAATTCATACTCCTCTGCCTTCACATCTTTCACCATTTCATACACCAATTGCTCCTGTCTTGGAATCAATCGGCTCTTTCTCACAGGGATGGAATAACCAATCGTATCCACAGCAATGATTCTAATCCCGTCCGTGACCACAAAGCAATACTCTAATTTACGGCGTTCATGATTTTTTCGAATATATGATTTCTCAAATACAGACTCTAGCAGCGTCTTCGGCAGCTCTGATAGATCATTCTCTATGTAATCAAACAAAGGACTCTGCACCTTGAGTAAAGGTACTTGATCTAACAGCTCCACGCTGTCCTCCTTGCGCCACTCATGAAAATGGCACACATTATAGCCATTCTCTTCCCCTTCAAACCAATTCACCCATACGTCATGAAGAAATAACATAACCAATCCCTCACTTTTTAAAAACTGTTGTCCACAGTATGGGCAAGGGATAGAGAAATTATTCCAACTTTATTAAAACTTCTCCCTGACGGAAGGACGGCTTTATTTCCTGGGAAAAGGAGAACGTCTCGCAGAGTCCTTTCACGATTTTCTATAAGCAGAACCTTATTTTAGCTTTTTAGGATCAAGGGCATCTCTCAGTCCATCACCTAAGAAGTTAAAGCATAAAACGGTAAGTAGAATCAGTAAACCTGGGAACAGTGGATACCACCATGCTTGCACCATAATGGAGAAATTTTGTGCATCTTGAAGCATGTTTCCCCAGCTCGCCGTTGGAGGCTGGATGCCGAACCCTAGATAGCTAAGTGTCGACTCAGCTAAAATAACAGAACCGACTTTTAATGTAGCAGACACAATAATAGGGCCGATACAGTTCGGTAAAATATGCGAAAAGATGATGACATGGTTTTTCGTTCCGATCGTTCTTGCTGCGAGTACGAATTCTCTTGTGCGAAGTGACAAGAATTCACTGCGGATCAGCCTGGCGGTTGTTGTCCAGCCAGTCAGCGCAAAGATTAAAATCAATTTATCAATACCCGGTTTAAAAATTGTCACTAGCGTGATCAAGAGAAAAATATCTGGAATAGACAATACGACATCCACCATTCTCATGAGCACAGAATCGACAAAACCTTTAAAGTATCCCGCTACCGCCCCAATGACGGTACCAATGGTGATGGCTCCGACTACTGAGACAAAGCCAACTAATAGAGACACCCTCGCTCCGTATAGCACTCTTGAAAAAATATCTCGACCAAACTTGTCGGTTCCCATAAAATGCTCTGCACTTGGAGGCTGTAGCCGTTTCAACAAGTCTTGCTGTTCCGGTGCGTAAGGTGCGATCACCGGGGCAAAAATAGCTGAAAAGATAATGATCAATAAAATAGCGGAGCCGGCAACCGCCAATTTATTTTTGAAAAATTTCTCGCAAAATAAACGAAGCATCGTCTCTGGTTTTGGCGGAAGGCCTTCTTTTAATTTGAGATCAACAGGAGGTGTTCCCATATTAGGTTGTGCCAATTGTGCCTCAGCTCCCTTCTAATATTCAATACGCGGATCAACGATCGCATAGAGAATATCCGCTATTAAGTTTCCAACGACCACGAGCACAGCAGAGATAACAGTCATCGCCATAATGACGGGATAATCTCTTGAAAAAGCAGAATCGATAAACAGTTTCCCAAGCCCTGGCCATGTGAAGATTTGTTCCACCACGACTGCGCCGCCAATAAAGGATGGAATCATGAGTCCAAAGATCGTAATAACAGGCATCAGACCGTTTCTCAATCCATGTTTGAAGATGACTTTGTTCTCTCTAAAACCTTTCGCTCGCGCCGTGCGAATGTAATCCTGCCGCATCACATCGAGCATACTTGACCTTGTATAACGTGTAAGGCCTGCCATATCAGCCGTTGCTAAAACAAAGGCAGGTAAAATAATATGATGAAGCCGGTCAAATAGATTAAAATCTGCATTTAAGGTAGAGACACCCCCGGTCGGAAACCATCCTAAATTCACTGATAACACCATTATAAGGATCAAACCAAACCAGAAATTCGGAATAGCCAGTCCGATAAATGATGTAACCGTAATACCATAGTCAAGTTTTGTATACGGACGTTTTGCTGAAAGAACACCAAATGGGATGGCAATGATCAGGGCAACTAATGTAGAAAAGATCATGAGGATGAGGGTATTTGGCAGCCGGGCAAAAATCAAATCAGCCACGGGCGTTCCTTTTTTTACGATGGATGTGCCAAAGTCACCTTGAAGCATATTACCGAGCCATTTCATATATTGCACATATTCAGGATCGTTCAACCCGTACTTATCAATAAAGGCTTCCCGGTCTGCGGCACTAATGGTCGGGTCCATCATGAGTGACATCGGATCGCCTGGTGCTGCTTTCATAATCGCAAAGGACAAAATCGTAATACCAAACAAAATCGGGATGGAAAGAAGTGTCCTTCTAATGATATATGTAACCATGTGCACAACTCCTTTTTCATCGGATGGCCATACTATGATGAAAAAAGGGGAGACACCTCCCCTTCTTCACTTGCAGACTACTGTTCAATCCACCATTTTTCGATTTTGTAATATTCATCTTTCGGGTGGTAAGAGTAGCCTTGTAGATTAGATGGCATCGCGCGATGTGAGTTGGCATAATAAAGGAACGTATACGGCTGGTCTTCTGCAATCAGCTCATAAATTTTTTCATACGCCTTTGAATACTCTTTACGATCACTCAAGTTTTTGGCATCAACTAGCAGCTTATCGACTTCTTCATTTTTATACCAAATGTTATTTAAGCCTTTTTCAGACTGACTTGAATGGAAAATGCTGTATTGGTCAGGGAATGTCGCTAAGCTCCAGCCGAGTAATAACGCATCATAATCCCATTTTGGCGGAGTTGTTTGTTCGATTAATGCACTGAACTCCACAATTTGCGGTTTTGCTTCAATGCCAATTTCTTTGAGCTGCTGCTGGACAACGACAGCAATATCTTCACGGACTTTGTTTCCTTGGTTCGTCTTCAAAACGAAGGAGAACTTCTTACCGTCTTTATCAAGATAACCGTCTCCATCTGTATCCTCCCAGCCCTCTTCCTTCAGCATCTTCTTCGCTTTTTCTTGATCAAATTCAAATACTGGGACATTTTCATTTTTAGGGTAGTTCCATGACAACGGGCTTTCTGGGATGTTGGCTACTTTCCCGTCTCCATTTAACACTTGATCGACAATTGTTTGACGGTCAATGGCATGGGTAAGCGCTTGGCGGACTTTTTTGCTTTTGAACAGTTCGTTTTTCTGATTCCAGCCAATATATGAATAATTAAGCCCTAGATCAGATTCGATTTTGATGTTACTAACTTTTTCAGCTGTTTGCAGTTCTGCTCCAGGCACTGCAAAGAAATCAATATCACCTGCGGATAGCTGGGCCATGGCTGCATTTTGATCAGGAATCGTTTTAATGGTGACTGTATCAAGGTATGGACGTCCATCCCAATAATCATCAAAAGCTTCTAGTTTGACATAGTCCCCTTCTTTCCACTCGGCAAATTTAAATGGGCCAGAGCCGATTGGATTTTTTCGGTTAAATTCATTTTCACCAAGATCCTTTATAGGGACATCACCTAAAATATGCTTTGGTAAAATGCCATAGCTTCCTAGCGTGACATTATAAAAATATGGATCTTTTTTATTCAGCTTAAATTCGACCGAATAGTCCCCTGTTTTTTTGACAGACTCTAATACTTCAAAGCCTGATCCACGCTCACCATTGTAATCCTTATTGATCGGAATGCTGTATGTAAACACAACATCATCAGCAGTCAGTTCTTCTCCATCATGAAACTTCACGCCTTTTCTAATGGTCACATCAAACTGTTTGCCGTCATCGGATTCTTTAATATCTTCTGCCAACGCCAGCTGTGGGTTAAGCTTTCCATCTGTTTGCAGCAAAAAGCTATAGATTCTCTCTTCAATATCAGAACTTGCCACGTCTGTTGAGTAAAGTGAGTTAAATAATGTAGGCTCTGCAATCGAACCAATGACAAGATCTCCACCTTGTACAGGTTTACCTGTGGATTTCTTTTCACTGTCTCCAGACGTTTTATTTCCACCAGAACAAGCAGCAAGGAGCAATGTAAAGATCAGCAGTAAACTGACCAAAATGGACTTTCTCTTTCTATCTTTCATAGACAATTCCCCCTATCTTTTTTAAAAAATGATGACAGAAGCCCGTTTCATCCCCCCTCTCAAAGATGAGATCATACAAGCGTGATCAAGCGTCGTAGAGGTGGCAGGCCACAAAGTGGTTCGTTTTTAATTCTTGAAATTCTGGTACTTTTTCTTTACAGACTTCTTTCGCGTGTGGGCATCTTGTATGAAACACACAGCCTTTTGGCGGATTTGCAGGGCTTGGTAAATCTCCTTGCAGCATAATCCGTTCCCTTTTCACCTGACCTTTTTTACGGGTGACGGGAACAGAAGAAAGCAGGGCCTGTGTATACGGATGAAGCGGATCATCGTACAGGCTGTGCTTATCCGCAAGTTCCATCATTTTGCCAAGATACATGACGCCCACTCGATCACTAATGTGGCGGACCACACTGAGATCGTGAGAGATAAATAGATAGGTGAGGTCAAACTCTTCTTGAAGCTCTTCCATCAAATTGATGACCTGCGCCTGAATGGAGACGTCAAGCGCTGAAACAGGCTCATCTGCTATGATCATTTCAGGATTCATGGCAAGTGCACGAGCGATACCGATCCGCTGCCTTTGTCCACCGGAAAATTCGTGCGGGTATCGATTCGCAAAACTTGGGTGAAGGCCGACTTTGGATAAAAGCTGTTCTACTTTTTCATTTCTTTCTTTTAAGGAATATAAGTGATGTGTTTTGTAGGGTTCTTTGATGATACTTCGAAGTGTTTTTCTAGGGTTGAGTGATGCAAAGGGATCTTGAAAAACCATTTGGATGTTTTTCCTTGTTGATTGTCTTAGTTTTGATTCAGATACATGAGAAATATCTTGCCCTTTAAATAGAATTTGTCCTTCTGTTGGTTCATATAAACGAATCATCGTCCGTCCTAATGTGGATTTACCGCATCCAGACTCTCCAACGATGCCTAACGTTTCGCCTTTATAAATGTTTAAGTCGATGCCGTCAACCGCTTTGACTGCTCCTACTTTCTTTTGCAGCACCCCAGCTTTAATCGGAAAGTGTTTTCGTATATTTTTTAATTCCAGGATGGTTTCTTTCTCAGATCGATCTGTCATGTATGGTTGGTTTTCAGCAAGTGTCATGTTTGGCTTGCCTCCTCATATAAGAAACACCTGACGCTTCTACCATTTTCAAAGGTTGTCAGTTTGGGCAATTCACCTATGCATCGTTCCATGGCTTTCGGGCATCTAGGCGCAAAACGGCATCCTGCGGGAAGCTGATCTGGCGCAGGGACATTCCCTTTTATCGCCGTTAATGGCTGAATGTCTCCGTCAATGACCGGAATGGATTCAAGCAGTCCTTCTGTGTATGGATGAAGCGGCTGATCAAACAACTCTTCAACGGTTCCATTTTCAACAACCTGTCCGCAGTACATGACAATGACACGGTCTGCTACTTCCGACACAACACCTAAATCATGCGTAATGAGAAGTATAGATGTACCAAAGGTCGAACATAAATCTTTCATTAAGGTCAGCACCTGGGCTTGTATGGTCACATCGAGCGCAGTAGTCGGCTCATCCGCAATGAGGAGCTTCGGATCACAGCTTAGCGCAATGGCGATCATGACTCGTTGACGCATACCGCCGGATAAACGGTGCGGGTAATCTTTGATGATTTGTTCTGGCCTGGAAAAGCCTACAAGCTTTAGCAAGTCAATCGCTTTTTTGGTCGCTTCTTTTTTTGAAAGTTTTTTGTGGTAAATGAGGATTTCTGTTATTTGTTCCCCGATGGTTAAGACGGGATTAAGTGAGGTCATGGGTTCCTGAAAGATCATGGATACATCATTACCACGAATATTGCACAATTCCTTTTCACTATATGTAACAAGGTCTTTTCCATCAAGCTTAATGGAACCATCCATAATCTTCCCACCAGTCCCATTAATCAGACCCATGATGGATAAAGACGTAATACTTTTACCAGACCCAGACTCACCGACTAATGCGACTGTTTCCCCTTTTTTGATACTAAAATCAACGCCATCAACAGCAGGTATTGGTTCCTTTTTTCGAAAAAAATAGGTTTTTAAGTTTTGCACTTCAAGCAGTGTGCTCATGCATTCGCCCCTTTCTCCATAGATCAAATGAACCGAATCTAAAAATTCCGTCTTTTTAGAATAAAAAGAATTATCAAAATTTATATTTGTATATTATTACATCAGCATGACGAAATCAAGAAGTATTTAGTAAAATTGTAATATGTCACTTTTTTTGTGAATGTTTGTCTTTACGATTCTATCGCCTTTAAAAACGTTTCCGCTGGCTCCGCAATCATAGACTCCTCGCTGATTCGGTGCTCATCGAAATACTTTTTCACGATATAAAATCCAGTGGCATAGCCAAGCATTTTGGGGTAGTTCCCTTTTCCATAAAGGAGATTCTGTATCAGCCTTTCGTCGTCCTGCACTTTCTGATAAAGGTGACTGGATACCCATTTCTTGTACATGCGCTGCAGCTGCGATTCGTCATATAAAGTCGTCCACTTTGCTGTATAGCTTTCTCCATATCTATGATACACAGCATATTCAGCGAGCCCCTCCATCATGATTGTATCAAGGAATGTAAAATCTTTTTCTTCTTTCGTGAGAAAATGCAACCTGCATACATGGTGATATTCATGCGTCAGCAACGTACCGATTCGATCCTTTGGTGTATGCGGGGATAAAAAAAGAAAGATTTTGTCATCAAATGCCATGCCGGATTGAAAGTAAAATTGTTCTCTGATCTCTTTGCTGCTCTCATTAACAGGCAAAATAAAGACGGGGACATTAGGACCTCCCCACTTTTTTTGCAGCGCTTTGTATTCTTTCATCACAAGCTTGAAATACCCTTTTTCTTTGAGCTTGTCGATCATTTCCTGGCAGGCGTTCCATGATCGAACCATCCCGTGATGTTGTAAATGGGCGAGAATAGGTGATCCTTCTTTTTTATCCGCACCTTTAAAATAAGGGACAAAACGTGCCGCCAGCTCCTGAAATGATGATGATTGCTCAATGAGATATTGTGTATTGATCAGACCCATACCGCTGAACACCTCCATTTTCATCATATGCAAAAAGGCGGCGATCTGTTTATAGATCACCGCCTTCTTAAGACATATTACGCTTCGTATTTTTTGAAGATAATTGTCGCATTGTGCCCGCCAAAACCAAGTGAGTTGCTCAACGCAACTTGTACTTCTTTTGAACGTGCTTCATTTGCTACATAATCAAGATCACATTCTTCATCTGGTGTTTCAAGGTTAATCGTTGGCGGAATGACACTGTCTTTAATCGCCAGAACAGAGAAAATCGCTTCTACTCCGCCTGCTGCGCCAAGTAAATGACCTGTCATTGATTTTGTCGAACTGATCGCAAGCTGATTCGCATGCTCTCCAAACACTTCTTTAATCGCCATTGTTTCAAACTTATCATTATACGGTGTGCTTGTTCCGTGGGCATTGATATAATCAATTTCTTCCACTGTTAAACCTGCATCACGAATGGCTTCTTTCATTGCACGTACGCCGCCTTCTCCATTTGGAGCAGGTGCTGTGATATGGTATGCATCTCCAGTTGAACCGTAGCCAACGATTTCTGCATAAATGGTCGCACCACGTTTTAACGCATGCTCTAATTCTTCAAGAACAACAATTCCCGCTCCCTCACCCATCACAAATCCGTCACGGCTTTTATCAAATGGACGACTTGCTGTATCTGGATCAGGATTTGTCGAAAGGGCTTTGTTTGCACAGAAGCCAGCAAACGACATTTTCGTTAACGGTGCTTCTGTTCCACCTGTAATCATCGCATCTGCATCTCCGCGCTGAATGACTTTAAAGGCATCACCAATGGAGTTTGTTCCTGTCGCACATGCTGTTACTGTACAAGAGTTAACCCCTTTTGCGCCAAGAGCAATTGAAATTTGGCCTGTTGCCATATCTGGAATCATCATTGGAACAAAGAACGGGCTTACGCGTCTTGCTCCTTTATTCGAATACACTTCGAATTGCTCTTCGAATGTTTCAAGTCCGCCAATACCAGATCCAACCCATACCCCAACACGAGGTGCGTTTTCATCTGTAATTTCAAGGCGTGAATCATCTAAAGCCTTTTGAGCAGCAACGACTGCATATTGTGTGAAGCGTGCCATCTTTCTCGCTTCTTTTTTCTCCATGTAATCTTCGATGTTAAAATCTTTTAGTTCTGCAGCTACTTTTGCTGTATATTCACTTGAATCAACACGTGTGATCGGGCCAACACCTGATACACCTGCTACAGCATTTTTCCATGTTGTCTCTACATCGTTGCCAAGAGGTGTCAAAGCACCTAATCCTGTAACAACTACTCGTTTCTTATCCATTAATTTGTGCACCCCACTCTTTTATCGGCCCCATCGCATAGCGATTGCGCCCCACGTTAATCCTCCACCAAAACCAACCATTACAATCACATCGCCGTCATGAATTTTTCCGGCTTCGATTTCTTCACATAGTGAAATTGGAATGGATGCTGCTGATGTGTTTCCATATTTATGGACTGTTTTCGACATTTTTTCAACTGGCAGCTCTAAGCGTTCGCGTGCTGCTTCCATAATGCGAATGTTTGCTTGATGCGGAATCAAGAAGTCTACGTCTTCTTTTGATAGTCCAGCTTTTTCAATCACGTTTACGCTTGACTCGCCCATTTGTCTCACAGCAAATTTAAATACTTCTCTTCCATTCATGATTGTATGATCTTTTTCATCTAAGTACAAGTGCTTCCCGCCGCTTCCATCGGCTCCAAGCTCAAATGATAGAATTCCCTTGCCTTCGCTGACTGTTCCTAGTACAGCAGCACCTGCTCCATCTCCAAACAAAACAGCTGTGTTGCGGTCATCCCAGTCGGTAATGCGAGAAAGCTTTTCTACACCAACGACAAGCACGTGTTTGTAAGTGCCTGATTCGATAAATTGTTTTCCAGTAACAAGCCCATACATAAAGCCAGCGCAGGCAGCGCTAATATCCATTGCACATGCTTTATGTGCACCGAGCTGCTCTTGAATCATACAAGCGACTGTCGGAAATGCTTGATCTGGCGTAACTGTCGCTACAAGAATCATATCAATATCTTCTGCAGCCACATCTGCGTCAGCTAATGCTTTTTTTGCAGCAGCAAGCGCCATATGAGATGTATTGACATCATCAGATGCAATTCTTCTTTCTTCTATACCTGTTCTAGTACGAATCCACTCGTCAGAAGTTTCAACCATTTTTTCTAAATCACGATTTGTTAATACTTTTTCAGGTATATAGCGGCCAAGGCCAATAATTCCAGCATTCATTGAATAAGACTCCTTTTACTCATACGAGCATGTGATATTGTGATCTTATATTAGTATCTGGTACTAATTTTACCTTATTTTTTTCTCCTTGGCAATACAAACGTCTAACCTTTCCTCTCACTTTTTTCATAGATTAATGATATACCAATAGTAGAAAGGAACATGTGATATGGCGCAAAAGGATATTTTCTCAGCAATGATGTTTGGTCAGCCACTTGAAAAAGAGAAAAGCAAGACAGAAAAAAAGGAGGAGCGTGCAGAGACTTCTTCAAGTGATGACTCCATTGACTACATGCATGTCATGAATCAAATTGGAAACATTATGAACTCCATCGATGAGCTGAAGCCTGTGTTTAAAGATGTTGGTCCTATGATTAGTGCCTTCAAGAAAAAATTATCATAAAAAAAAGCCACTATTCTGTGGCTTTTTTTGATTGTTGACAAAGGGCTAAAATCTTTTAGCCCTTTGTCTTCTTCTCAGCGTGATAGAAAACCTTTGCAGTCTAGGAAGGACGAGCACTGGAGCGGAGCGAATTTGTCATTCGTGAGCACCAGCGCGCAGGACTGACAAAGAATGCGAGGGTTTGTCTACACGCTGAAAGCCACTATTCTGTGGCTTTTTCTGATGCTGCATCTGCTTTTCCAAGCTCGTATGCCTCTTGCATGACAGATGTAAACAAAGAGAGAAGTGGCTGAAGTGCTTGTGGATCAAGCTGAATCCCTGCTTTATCTAATTCTTCTTTTGCTTGTGGAAAATACTTCATCGCAATTTGTAAAAACTCCATCGATTTTTCGTGTTGCATGTTCAACGTCCTCACTTTTCATTTGGCAATTTGCCTGTTTTTTTGTAATTCGCAATATCCTTCTCAATGTCTTTCACAAAAGCGCGGTCTATGGTTGAGCTAAATTTCCCCATTTCGATCACTCCTTCTTTAAAGTCAAAGGAGTACTCACCTTGTTCGTTTAGCTTGCCTTCATTAAACTTCTTCGCAATGATACTGTACGCTTTATCGACATGCTGTACTGTGCTAGTTAACACCGTATGGCTTCCAAGGTTGGATTGATCAGTGACATATCCGATCGCAGATAAGTTGTCGGTTTTGATTTGTTCAATGACAGGGATATTATAACCATCACCTGCTGGATACACAACATCTACACCTTGTTTTTTCAATTTTTGATAGAGGTTCACCGCTTTGTCAGCATCATCCCAGTTTTCGACAAATTCCGCTAGGACTTGCACATGTTCGTCCTGATATTTTGCACCTTTGATAAAACCGTCTACTTCACTTTGCCAATCATATGTAGCCAGAATACCAATCTTTTTTGTTTTGGACATATGTGCTGCTGTCATGCCTCCGAAAAAGCCCATTGCTTCTCCTTTAAACGTGACGTTTGTGACATTATCAGCTTGAGGCTTGCCTCCATTGACCGTGATAAATTGTGTTTTCGGATAATCTTCACTGATCAAGTTGAAAATTTCGCTGTATTCATTGCCATGGCCAATAATCAAATTGACTCCTTTTTTATGAAATTCTTCAATGGCATCAACGATTTTCTCCTTGTCGACCATCCCTTCCTTATAATAAACATCTACACCAAATGTTGATTGGATATTTAATAAGCCTTTATAACCTTTCGTTCCCCAAACTTGATCATTAATCGTATCGGGGACGAGTAAACCCACCTTCTCAATATGTCCTTTTAACGGCGCCTGCGAGCAGGCAGATAGCATAAGAAGAAGGAACGAAAAGATCATGACAAGCCGCTGGTACTTCATGCCATGTTCAACTCCCTTTGCAACACGCAGGCATGAACCTGTATGTTAAATATAGGTTTATTTTATACTGAAAAAAGATAAGATGGAAGATCATTCTTGCTTTTTGTCGAAAAATGTTGAGTTTTGTCTTTTCCATTCTGCTATGATTTCTTCTGCTTGTTTGTCATCTGTTTGTCTTTCTACCTTCAATTGATGGATCATTTCCTCCCTTTGATCAGTCCGTGCCCACTTTAAAAGCTCCTTTGCGACATCTTCTACAAAAAATGTGTGATCATCCTTTATTCGTCTCTCTTCATGGAGTGTCCACGGACCAAACATGTGTGGAAGGATAACAGCCGAAACGCTTTGTTCATGCGAATGGCTTTCGGGTTCTTCGTAAAACAAGCGGTATATGCCATGCTTCGCTTCGAGGTCTGTCTCTCTGTTCATTGAATCATCTGATTGAAAAAAGATCAGGTCATATGCCTCTTTCCTATCTTGACCATCAATAACGCGGACAAGATCATTGCGGCCGAGCCACATCATCCGCTCTTCTAATAACATTTTTTGCTCCTCTGACTGCTCCTTAGGATATGTGATATCCACTTGTATGCCCTCTTTCATCATATATTCACAAAGTGTCAGTCCAAAAAATTCATCTGCACCTATGATCAGTCCTATTTCCATGTTCATGTCCCCTTTTTTAGCATATCGAATAAAAAGAAGAGCCCTTTCCATGAAGGGCTGTTATCATCCTATTCATTACAATTCTCTTTCATGCGATTTATAAAACTTGTGAATGGACTGAAAGATTCTTCTTGGATGATCAAACATATGCAAGGTGAGGTCCATCTGACAATGGTCTGGATTCATCATATGTTGATCAATAAAAGGCTTTGCATGTAGTTCATAGGCATACGGTGCGCCGTTTAGTCTCTGCCATATATGAATCGGTACATGAGCTGAATGAACGGGGCAAGAAGGAAGTGGATACGTTTCTGCTTCCTTTGCAGAGCACCCATAGCTCTGTGCGAGTTCTTTCATGAACTGTTTGTAGAAGAATTTGTGTTCCTTTTCTCTTTCTCTTTGTGCTTGCAGGTGTAAACATGGATTCATCATGGCTATAGACCTTAGCACTTCTGGCATTTCTTCGGCAAGACTCATGGCGACAAGTGCGCCCATTCCCTCTGCCAGCACATGAATTTCCCGGTTTAATATTTCTTGTTTTAATGTGTGATGAACAAGCTGTTTCGCACTAAAAACAGCATCTTCACATCCCCAGTGATTCCCATGAAGATGACTATTAAACAATGTATATCCTTCATCCTTTAAAGCAGTTAATAGCTGGTTTCTTCCGTAATGCTGAAGCCAGAATGATGTATTTTCCTGCACAAAGTGATTTCGGTCACCGAGGATTAGAATGCCAAAGCCATTTGGTTTTTGAGGAAGGTGAATGACGTTCCACTGGGAACCAAGCTGGAAAAAACGTTCGCTTACACCCATATGGCCAGCCTCCTTTCAGTGATTCTGCTTTCTATGATATGAACAACAACTCTTGTAGGAATAAGGAAATCCCCTAAAGACAGAAGAATTCTTTTTATTTTTATAGTAGAAGGTCTCAAAATGATCACATAAAGGCGGAAAACAGTCTTTTCTCTGAACTCGTATCTATGGTATGATAGTCAATAGATTGTTACATAAAGGACGGTGGAATAATGCATTACATTATCACCCTCATTTGGACTTTTCTGCTGACACATATGGCTGGTTACATCGTTTCATCTATGAATGGAGCTGCTTATGATTTTACGTTAACTTCCATTCTTGCCATAGTGTTTACGGTTATTTTATTCATCTTTGCTGAAGTAAGTCCAATGAAAGAAACAGAAAGTTCAACAGAACATTCTTAATATTGCTGGAAAAGAGCTAATGATTTGAGATTAGCTCTTTTTCTTTTTTTCAGAATGATGACCAGAAGTTGAGAGCGCACGCTAAAACCCCCTGCCGTCAATTACAGGGGGTTTTTGAGTTACACCTCAACCGTTTCGGACTTCTGTTTGTCTGCTGACAAATGGCTTTTCGCTAGCCCTGTGAACAGGAAGATCGCAATGCCTGATAAAATCTCAAGCACACCCCCCCCCGCAATGACAGGTCCTGCTCCAAAGCGTTCTGCCAGAACGCCCGATATGACGGCTGCAAGCGGGAGAAAGACATTTGATGACGCATTGATCACGGCATATACTTGCGGCTGATCTTCTTGGTCAACAGACGTTTGAATAATGACCATCTCTGGGACATTGATTGCACTGACGGCTGCACCAAAAATAAAGGAAGCTAGAAGAACGACTGGAAGCCATGTACTCATTCCAGTGATAAAGAATGCAGCTCCTTCAATCATGCCTGCGACAATAAAGAACAAGCCGAATCTTTTGATTTTCACCTTCGCCAGTGCAAAGCCCATCATAAACGCACCAACTGCGGCGACACCTCTTAAAATGGAATACACCATTGAATCACTTTGCAGCGCTTCTGCTACATATACAGCGGATAATGCCTGCCACGGAGCTGCGGCGACATTCATTAAAATACAATAAAGGGTTAGTGCAAATAAAATATGATGATTTTTAACGACTAGAAAGCCTCTTTTTAAGTTATACAGATATGTATTCTTTGCTTGTTTAATGTCTGCTGCTTTTTCTGCATCTGACTTTTGGAGTTTAACGCCAATAATGAACAAGCCCGATATGATGAATAAAGCAGTGGTGATCAGGAGCGTATCTGCAGGTCCAATTAATTTGACCAAAAGACCAGCGACCATCACCGCAGCAAGTGCGACAATTTCAAAAGATGATTGCAGGATCGCATTTGCTTTTTGAATGAGATGCTTTGGAACAATCTGCGGAAGGATAGCCACAGAAGCCGGGTTATAGGCTGCACCTGTTGCCGATTGAATAACCATTAATGAGATCAATAACCATAGAGGCAATATGTGCGAAAAATGCAGTAGTGGAATAATGAGTACAATGGTTGCTCGAATGACATCTGAAGCAAACATCCATTTAGATAAATGGTGTCTTTTCATAAGAGGTCCTAGTATTGGGGCCAACAATGATGAAGGAAGAACTGTCACTGCTAGAAGAAGTCCGGTACCGAGCGCTCCATCCCCTCTTAAAATCAATAACCAAAGAACGGATGTAAAAGCAAAACTTTCTCCTGTATTTTTTATGAGTCTTGATATGAACAATGAGGTGAAGCGTTTATTCCAAACACTTTCACTGAGATTCATCTTTTCCATCACACAAATCCTTTCAACCTTATACTATTCTTACATATTTTACCTTAAACTTTCTTTTTTTCATACTATTTATTTGAAAATTGGAACTTAATTGTTTTTTATTATAAAGAAAAAAGAGGCATGACACATGCCTCTAAAGACTTATTCATATGGACTCTTAGTCAATTGCTTACGGCTTTCTTTGGTAAGTCCAAACGCGGTTATGGTTCGAGTTATCTGGAAAGACGTCTCCTGCTTTAAGCTTTATCTTTAAAGGATCTTTCACCATACTACCGGTCTCACCGATTTCGATATAAACACCATTATTAGGTGCCTTATTACCAGATTTAAACTGATGCTGTTGACCCATTTCCATCCTCCTTTCTCGATTGATGTTATTATGTCCCATCCATTGTCTCTCCAATCCAACATGTAAAAAGTCCCTGCTCAGTCGAGACAGGGACACTTGTGATTTATTTAGGTTGTTGATACATGAGCTCTTTGATTAACGCTTTTTGCACATGCAGGCGATTTTCTGCTTGCTGGAATACTTTAGAGTGTGGTCCATCAATGATATCAGCCGTCACTTCTTCTCCGCGGTGTGCCGGCAAACAATGAAGGAAGATATAATCTGCTGCTGCATGTTGCATGAGTTCCTCATTGACTTGATATTCTTTAAATTCAGCTAGACGTTTCTCTGTTTCAGCTTCCTGTCCCATGCTTGTAAATACGTCTGAATAAATGACATCTGCATCCTGAACAGCAGCTACTGGATCTGTTGTGACGATGACTTCTGCGCCTGATAGTTTTGCAAACGCCTGGGCAGTGTCTGTCACCTCTTGAAGAGGTTCATAGCCTTTTGGTGATGCAACGGCAATGTCACAGCCTAACTGCGCGCAGCCGACTATTAAGGAATGAGCCACATTATTCCCATCACCGATGTACGCCACTTTCACACCTTTTAGTGTGCCTTTCGCTTCTTTAATCGTCAGTAAATCAGCCAGTGCCTGACATGGATGAGAGTAGTCCGTTAGTCCGTTGATCACTGGAATAGAGGCGTATTTTGCAAGTTCTTCTACCTTCTCATGTTCAAAGGTTCGAATCATAATGCCATCTACATACCCAGACAGCACCTGCGCTGTATCACCAATCGTTTCTCCTCTGCCAATTTGCAGATCATTTGAGCTGAGGAAGAGCGCATGTCCGCCTAGCTGCGTCATGCCCGCTTCAAACGAGACACGGGTTCTAGTTGAAGATTTTTCAAAGATCATCGCTAATGTTTTTCCTTTGAATAAATCTTGATATGGATGTTGTTTCATTTCTTCTGCTTTTTCAATTAAGTACGCAATATCATTGATCGAAAAGTCTTTTAACGATAAAAAGTCTTTTCCGTATAATGCCGGTTGCACGTCGACTTGGCTCATGCCGTCACTTCCTTTTTATATAATTCGTGGAGAGATACTGGTGATACATCTCCATCTTTTCCTTGCAGGAACGCTTGCGCTGTTTCATATTCGGTTAGAACTTGAACACCATGTGTGAGTGCTTTTACACGCTGTTCTTTTGCCTCTTCATCATCACCTAAATGAATGTGAAGCGATTTATCGTCTTGTTGCAGCCACGATTCAAAGCTGCCAGTCCAGACGTTAAAGCCTGCTCGTGTAGCTTCATCTATGAGTAATTCACTGCCATGAATATAGAGGGTCCCTTTCTGTTGCCAGATCGGCGCAAACACTTTTTTCAAAGCGCTTTCGACGTTCTTTCCAACACACATTCCTTCACCCGTCGCTTTCATTTCAGGTGTCAGCTTTAAATCGATATCTTGAATGGCATGTGAGGAGAAGACTGGGAATTTAACAGCTGTGCCCCCCTTATTCTTCGTTACAGGATTCAATTCTTCAAGCGTTGCACCAGCTAACAGCTGTGTCGCCATTGGGATCATGTCAACACCCATGACTTTACTTACAACTGGAACAGTCCGGCTTGCCCGAGGATTCACCTCTAATACGAGCGCCTGGTTCCCTTTCATCACAAATTGAATATTCATGATGCCTTTAAAAGCTAATTTCTTTGCGATTTGTTCAGAAGCGTTATACACCTGCTCTTTGATGTCTTCACTAATAGAGACACTTGGCAAGATGGCAAAGCTGTCACCTGAGTGTACGCCCGCTTTTTCAATATGCTCAACGATTGTTGGAATGAATGTCGTCTTTCCGTCTGAAATGAGATCCACTTCCACTTCTTTTCCAGTGACGTACTCATCAATTAAGATCGGATAAGGTAAATGATCTGGCTGATCAAGTATTGCTGCCAATTGAGCTTCTGTATGGACAACGATCATGCCCATTCCCCCAATGACATATGATGGACGAATAAGAACAGGGTACCCGATGCTTGCAGCATGCCCCAGTGCTTCTTCTTTTGAATGAGCTGTATCTCCTTTTGCATGAGGAAGATTCAGTTCATCAAGAAGCTGATAGAATAAATCGCGATCTTCTAATGCATCTAGTGTGTCAAAGGACGTGCCTAACAAGGTAACGCCGGCTTTTTCTAAACCTTCCGCCACATTGATTGCTGTCTGCCCGCCAAATTGAACGATGACAAAATCAATTTGCTCCGCTTCAACTACGTTTAAAATATGTTCCAACGTGATAGGCTCAAAGTATAAACGATCTGCAATCTCATAATCGGTACTAACCGTTTCTGGATTGTTGTTCATCATGATGGTTTCAAATCCAAGCTTTTGTAGAGTAAGAACGCCGTGAACGGCACTATAATCAAACTCAACTCCCTGACCAATTCGAATCGGACCGGAGCCAATGATGAGTGCACGCTGCTTTGTTTTCTCTTGATGCTCTCCATCACTTTTGCCAAAGTACGTTGAATAGAAGTAATTCGTTTTTGCATCGAATTCAGCCGCACATGTATCGACAATTTTAAATGAAGCGGCAATGCCATACTCTTGGCGAAGCTGTCTGATATCTTGTTCACTGCGATCCGTCAGAGAAGCGATTGTTTCATCAAGAAAGCCTTTTTCCTTCACTTTTCTTAAGGTGTCTTTGGATAGCGTCCCCTGATGATTCTTCAATTCTTGTTCGAGTGTGATCATATTCTTGAAAACATGTAAGAAAAACAGATCAATCTTCGTCGTTTCATGAATCGTTTCAACGGTTTCTTGTCTGGAAAGCAGCTCCATGACAGCGAAGAAACGGCGATCGTCCGGTGTTTTGATTAATTCAAATAACTGTTCAGTCGTATGTTCTTTCAGTTCAGGCAAGTGGAAGCCCTTTGTTTTGATTTCAAGCGATGCGACGGCTTTTTGAATGGCAGATTCTAAATTACGGTCAATCGCCATGACTTCACCAGTCGCCTTCATTTTTGTGCCTAATTTCCGGTCTGCCTGTTTAAATTTATCGAACGGCCAGCGCGGGAATTTCACCACGACATAATCGAGTGCCGGTTCAAAGCTAGCATACGTTGTTCCTGTAAGCGGATTTTTCAATTCATCTAGTGTATAACCGACCGCAAGTTTTGCCGCCATTTTGGCAATCGGATAGCCTGTTGCTTTCGATGCAAGAGCAGAAGACCGGCTGACCCGAGGGTTGACCTCAATGACAAAATATTCTTTGCTGAGTGGATCGAGAGCGAATTGGATATTACAGCCGCCAACGACATCAAGCGCTGAAATAATTTTTAAGCTCGCTGAGCGGAGCATTTGATAATCCTGATCCGTTAATGTCTGTGACGGCGCAACGACAATCGAGTCACCTGTATGCACACCAACTGGATCGATATTTTCCATGTTACATACAGTGATACACGTATTTTGACGATCTCTCATGACCTCATACTCGACTTCTTTAAAGCCAGCAATGCTTTTTTCAACTAAGCACTGATGAATCGGACTCGCTAGAAGAGCACCTTCAATCAGCGGTTTAAAAGCCTCTTCAGTTAAAGCGATGCCTCCCCCTTTACCACCAAGTGTGTAGGCTGGTCGAAGAATGACAGGAAAGCCCACTTCTTTTGCAAATTGAAGGGCGTCTTTCGCATTATCCACAATTTCACTTTCTGGTACAGGTTCATTCAAATGCTTCATGAGAGCACGGAATTTCTCACGATCTTCACCGTTTTCAATTGTTTCAACTGACGTTCCGAGCAGTTTTACCCCATGCTTTTTCAGCACACCGGCTTTTTCTAGCTCGACAGCAAGGTTTAAAGCTGTCTGTCCGCCAAGATTGGCTAAAAGACCATCTGGTTTCTCTTTTTCAATGATTCTTGTCACTGAATCAACTGAAAGCGGTTCAAAATAAATTTCATCAGCAAATGACTCGTCTGTCATAATAGTTGCTGGGTTGTTATTCACTAAGATGACGTTGTAGCCTTCTTCTTTTAAGGCCATACAACCTTGTGTTCCTGAGTAATCAAATTCTGCTGCCTGACCAATGATGATTGGACCAGACCCGATGACTAGAATGGTTTGTATGCTTTGATCTTTAGGCATGTGCGACTTCTCTCCTTGCTTGTTTCACTTTCTCAATAAAATCATCGAATACCCATTCACTTTCTGCAGGGCCTGGGTGTGCTTCTGGATGAAATTGAACGGACATAATCAGCTTCTCTTTATGAATGAATCCTTCAACAGATCCGTCATTCACGTGGAGGAATTTGACGTCCACTTCTTTGTCATTCATGCTTTTTTCATTGACCACATAGCTATGATTTTGGCTTGTCATAAAGACACGTTTTGATTCTGTATCTTGTACAGGATGATTCGCCCCGCGGTGGCCAAAAGGAAGCTTATACGTATCCCCGCCAAGCGCAAGAGCAATTAATTGATGACCTAAGCAAATGCCTAGTGTCGGGAAGGTCATCATGATGTCATGAATGGTTTTTAAATATGGCTTCATTGTTTTTGGATCTCCAGGTCCATTTGACAAAAGGATCGCATCTGGCTTGATATCAAATACCTTTTCCATTTGTTTGTACGGAATCACTGTGACTTTACAGCCACGCGCTTCGAGTGAGTCTGCAATAGATTTTTTAAAGCCAAAATCAATGAGTGCTACATGTTCCTCGCCGCTGCCTTGTGTGTATACTTCATCTTCTGTGACCTGCTCAACCACATTGTCTTGCTTCATTGCAGGCGGCGTTTCATTTTCGTCTAAACTAAGCACTGCATTCATCGTTCCATTGGCTCGAATGTTCTGCACGACTGCGCGAGTATCTGTATGTGTAAGAAGCGGAATGTTCCACTTCTGTAAATAATCTTTTAAGCTTACGGCTGCAAGGTGATGAGAAAAATGCTCAGCTGCCTCATAGACAACGACCGCTTTTACTTGTGGTTTTTTGCTCTCAAAGTCTTCATGATTGATGCCGTAATTTCCGATGAGCGGATATGTGAAGACAATGATTTGTCCTTTATAAGAAGGATCTGTGAGCACCTCTTGATAACCTGTCATCCCTGTAAAAAAGACCACTTCACCTGTCATGCCAGCTTCTCCTGTCAGATCTCCTTCAAAAGAGGCTCCATCTTCTAAATTTAAATAACCTTTCATGCTTGTGTCACCCCATATTGAATAATTAATAATATAAATGCATGTTTATGCGTTCTGGTGTAAAAAAATTTAGACCGTTACTGCTTCATTTGCTAACACTTGAATGATTGCTTCAATGGCTTGATCCAATTCAACTTTTTTGACATTCAGCGGAGGTAATAAACGAATGACATTCGGACCAGCTGGAAGCACAAGCAAACCTTGCTCTCGAAGGGCTGTGATGTAATCACCTACTGGCTGATGACACTCAATTCCTGCCATTAATCCTTTGCCCCTTACTTCTTTCACGATGTTCAGCTGCTTGACTTCTTGCAGTCTCTTTAAGAGGTACGCACCCTTTTCTTTCACTTCTGAAAGAAAGTCTTCTTTGAATATTACATCAAGGGTTGCGTTCACAGCTGACATAGCGAGCATATTGCCACCAAATGTTGTGCCATGAGAGCCTGGAGAAAATGCATCCCCTAAAGCTTTTTTCCCTATCACTGCACCGACTGGAAACCCATTTCCTAAACCTTTTGCGACTGAAATAATATCAGGATCAAGTCCCGATTGCTCATAGGCAAATGCTGTCCCTGTTCGCCCAATACCCGTTTGGATTTCATCTACAATCAGCAGCGCTTGATGTTTTTTGCAAAACGTTTGAACGGCTTCTAGAAATTCAGCTGTAGCTGGATTCACTCCACCTTCACCTTGCACCACTTCCAGCATGACCGCTGCGACATCATCGATTTCACACGCTGTGATCGCTTCAGGGTCATTAAACGGTACATAATGAAAGCCTTCCAGCATCGGTCCAAAACCAGTTTTGATTTTATCTTGACCTGTGGCAGCCATACCAGCATACGTGCGCCCATGGAAAGAGTGCAAAAACGTCACAATATTTGTTTTCCCTGTTGCTTTTCGGGCCAATTTGATAGCCCCTTCATTCGCTTCAGCCCCGCTGTTGCAGAAAAATACGAGATCTCCTGAACTGTTTGCTGCCAGCTTTTCCGCTGCTTTTTCTTGCAGTCCATTTTCAAATAGATTTGATACGTGCCAGACCTCGTCAAGCTGCTTCTTGATGGCTTGATTGACCTTTGGATGATTGTGACCTAAATTCGTGACCGCAATGCCTTGTATAAAGTCTAAATATTTTTTCCCAGTTGTATCAACTGCCCAAGAACCTTCTGCCTCTTTAATTTCAACATTCCACCGTCCGTATGTTTGAAAAAGATGACTCACAGGACCGCCTCCTTTTGTTTTACAATTCGAGTTCCTTTAAAGGTATCTCCTGTAAAAATACTGCCTTTTCCATTTACAATCATGACTTCATCCACATCTCCTGATAAAGCACTGAGCGCGGATTGCACTTTTGGAATCATTCCCCCGGAAATAATACCTTCATCGATGAGCTTGAGAGCTTCTTGTTCGGTGACAACGTCTAACAGCTCACCATTTTTTAAAATTCCTTCCACATCTGTGACAAACATGAGCTTATCAGCTTTCATAGCTCCTGCGACTGCTGATGCTGCAAGATCAGCATTTACATTTAACGTTTGGCATTCTTCGGTCATAGATAGCGGCGCAATGACGGGAATGAATTGTTTCTCCATTAGTGCTTCTGCCATCTCTGGATTGACTTCTTTGATTTCGCCAACGTACCCATATACATCTTGATCGAGAAAATCGGCGACAAGCATCTGTCCATCTTTACCAGATACACCGACAGATGATATATCATGCTTTGCCAACTCTGAAACAAAGTATTTATTCACCGTTCCTGAAAGGACCATTTCGGCTACCTCTAACACCGGCTTTGTTGTTTTGCGCTGTCCATCTACAAATTCCGTCTTCACTTCTAATTTTTGCAGCATGCTCGTGATTTCAGGACCCCCGCCATGTACGATAGCCAGTTTAAATCCAGCAGCTTGAAGTGAGCGGACATTTTCATAAAAGGTATCGGAAAGTTCTCGAATGACACTGCCTCCACACTTGAACACGATCGTTTTATCCATGTCTATCTCCTTCATTATGTGCGATAGCTCGCGTTAATTTTCACATAATCATAGGTAAGGTCACAGCCCCATGCTGCCGCTTCACCATTTCCTTCATTCATTTGAATGAAAATCGTAATCTCATCCTGCTCTAGATACGCTTTTGCTTCCTCTTCTGAGAAAGACTGAGGTTCATTATGTTTAAACAGACATTGCCCGCCTAAGTAAACTTCAACCTCTTCTGGCGTGACAGAAGCTGCGCTATGACCGATTGCTCCAATAATCCGTCCCCAGTTGGCGTCCGTACCATATACGGCTGTTTTCACAAGACTTGAACCTACGATTTTTTTTGCAATAATACCCGCTTCTAAGTTGTTTTTTGCACCAACAACTTTCACTTCGATTAATTTGGTTGCGCCTTCTCCGTCTCTTGCAATCTCTTTTGCTAGATCTTCACAGGCTAGTTTTAATCCTTCTTTAAACAATGGCCATTCTGGATGTTCTTCATTCAGTGCCTGGTTTTCTGCCATCCCATTTGCCATCACAAGCACCATATCGTTAGTTGATGTTTCTCCATCGACGGTAATTTGATTAAACGTCACATCTGTAATGTCACGAAGAGCATTTTGCAAAGCTTCTTGTTCGACATTTGCATCGGTTGTGACAAACCCGAGCATTGTTGCCATGTTCGGATGAATCATACCAGAGCCTTTTGCTGCACCAGAAATGAGAATCTCTTTCCCGTCTATCGTCAAGGAGTATGTCGTATTTTTAATGACTGTATCTGTTGTTAAAATCGCTTCTTCAAAGTGGCCATTTCCTGCTTTTGCTTCTTTTAGCTGAGCGATGCCTGTTTTGATTTTATCCATATCCAGACACTCTCCAATGACACCAGTAGAAGAAACAGCAATGTAATCAGGCTCTGTGCCTAACATGTCTGCACAGGCTGCCTGCATGTCGTATGCATCTTTTAATCCCTGCTCACCTGTGCATGCGTTGGCGATGGCACTATTGACAATGACACCTTTTAGTTTGCCCGTCTTTTTCAAGCTTTTTTGTGTGACTTGAAGAGGCGCAGCTTGAAAGTGACTTTGTGTGTATACCGCTGCACTCGCTGCTGGTACTTCACTGATGATCAAGCCAAGGTCTTTTTTTGAATAGCGTAATCCTATATGAATCCCCTTTGCTTCAAAACCTTTTGGTGATGATACGTCCCCGTCTATTTTGACAATACTTTTTTCATTCAATTCGATCATGTTTGTTGTCTCCCCTGTTCTTATGGATAGAGAGGTGTCATTGTGAGGCCCGCCTCTTCATGTAAGCCTTTGATGATATTGAAGTTTTGAACCGCTTGGCCGGCTGCGCCTTTCATGAGATTATCTATGACAGATACAATCGTCAGTCTGCCTGTTCGCTCATCTAAATGAAAACCAATGTCACAGAAGTTACTGCCGTATACTTCTTTTGTTTGCGGATATATCCCATGATCTCTCACTCTTACAAAATAGGAATCTTCATAAAAGTCCTTCATCCGTTTCATTAATTCTTCTTTTGTGACATCTGATTTCAATTGTGTATACATCGTCGCCATAATCCCTCTTGTCATCGGGACAAGGTGTGTTGAAAATGTGATGTTCGCCGTTTGCGGGTTCCATTCTCTAAGTACTTGTTCTATTTCAGGTGTGTGCTGATGTTCATTCACCTTATAAATTTTAAAGTTATCGTTCAGCTCTGAAAAATGTGTGCCAAGTGAGGCTGATCGTCCTGCACCGGACACCCCGGTTTTTGCATCTATTATGATCATAGATTCATCGATTAAATTCTGTTTCATCAGCGGTGCTAATCCTAGAAGAACTGCAGTAGGAAAGCAGCCTGGGTTTGCAATGACTTCCGCTTGCTTAATGGTTTCACGATTCAATTCAGATAATCCGTATACAGCTTGTTGAACCGATGCTTCATCCGCTGCCCTTCGTTTATACCACGCTTCATAAACAGTTCCATCTTGAATGCGCAAGTCACCTGATAAATCAATAATTGGCACCCCTTGATTCATGAGCTTCGGTGTGAGTTCACTTGAAACGCCTGCTGGTGTCGCTAAAAACACAGCATCTGTTTCTTGCACAATGGTAGCCGGATCAATGGCTTTTAATGTTTGGTCAGTAATCGTTGTCAGATGCGGATAAGATTGACTGTATAATTGCCCATCACCACTTGATGAATACAATATACATTCCTCCACATGTGGATGCTGCTTAAAGATACGAACTAATTCCGCACCGCCGTACCCTGTAGCACCTATAATACCTATTTTCAACGTCAATACACCCTCTTGATCTTTGTGAAATTATTTAACATTATAACATGTATAAAAATTAATTCAATTGTATATTTAATATTTGTTTTCATTTTTTTTCATAAAAAAATCCACATATCTTCGTGAGACATGCGGATTTTATCTATTGTTCTTCATATTGAGGACCAGAAGCGCACTGCATAAATATAATAGGGAACTTGCATAAAAAATCAAATGAATGGTGAAGAAATCAGCAAACAGGCCGCCAAGCATAATGGCGATCGATGAAAAAAGCGCTGTCCAAAAATGATAGTGCCCAACTTCTTTCATACGCTTTTTCTCGTTTGTGAGTTCGGTGACGAGTAGTTTCTCTCCGTGCTTCTGAACACCACCTAGCACACCTAAGGCAAGCTGAATCATATAAACTTGCTCTACTTCTGTGATATGTGGAAAAAGGAGAAGAAGAAACGCCATACCAAACGAATGAATGATTAAAAAGAGACGCCTGTCGGTCATTTCAGGAAGTTTTCCTAATAATAAATGAATGAACGCACCGCTCAAACCAAACAGACCATAAGCAAGACCAAATTGAGAATAGCTCGACCCAACATTTTTAATAAAAAGAATATAAAAAGGGAAAATGAGACTACTGGCGAAAAACAGTAAACTTTGTGAATAGACGAACCATTTCATTGCTTTAGCATTCATTGTGTATTATACCTTTCATAAAAGTAGTTGATAAATCTGCCATCTGGATCTGCTTGCTTTTTCTTTTGAAAGAATTGATCGGTTTTTGGATACGCTTGTTTCATTTGTGCTTTCGTTTGATAAGGCATGTATGGTAAGTAATAGCTTCCATGGTGTCGCAAGGTGATATCTGTCATTTGCCGGATGACCCGCTCTGCTTCTGCCTTCTCTTCTTTCTCAAAACCATAATTCACTAACAAAACAAGTGCAAACATATCTTCTTTCGCATATGAGAGATCCGCTTTTTCATTTTTTTGTACGTAGCGGATCGTGATGTTCATTAGATTCAATTCTTCCTGTTGTAAAAAACCTCTCATGTCATCGATATACGCACGAAAACGATCAACTGGAACAAAGTATTCTTGAAGCACATCGGTATCTGACTCATTTTCATATTCTAAAAAAGCAGAATCAGACCGCATCACGTTATTTCTTGTGATCAGCTGGTCATTTTGACTTTGAAAATACTTCTTTTGCAAGTTCCATAGCAAATCTTTCCCCATATCAAATCTTCTCGAAAGGCCGAGCATAAATTTTAAAGGGATGACGAGCTGATCTTCTTTGAGCTCGCGGTATGGATCGATCTGTTGATCAGAAGTAAGTGAATAATTCGTCACATACATCTCTTTCAAAAAATTTGTTTTCGCTGTAGAGATTCTTGCGAGATGCATGCGCACTTCTTTATTGTTCTTTACATGCTTTTGAAAATAATCAGTGTATTCATCGAAGTGTAGAGAGGTTGTCTCCATTTTATATAATTCATCCTTTGTTAAGGACAGCTCAACATCTAAAATGACACCGAATAAGCCGTATCCTCCAATCACGGCAGTAAATAAATCATCGCTAGGCTTTACTGTGATGATCTCTCCATCTGCTTTTAACAGTGTGAAAGAGCGCACAGTGTCAATAAGTGAGCCGTAGCGAATGTCACGTCCATGTGCATTTGCACTTAACGAGCCACCAATCGTAAAGATGTTTTGAGATTGCATCACCTTTACTGCAAGACCATATGGGTTCACATATGTTTGAATATCATCCCATGTGGCGCCGCTCTGGACCCGAATGGTCTTCTTTTTTTCATTAAATGATACGATTCGGCGAAATTTCGTCATGTCTAGTACAATGCCATTTTCATAATACGTGTGGCCGCCCATACTATGCTGCTTTCCGGCGATTGAAATGGGCAGATTCTTCTCTTTTGCTTCTTCTAATACTTCTTTTAAAGATTCTATTTCTTTTCCTTGCACGACTTTTTTTATTTTGACCGGCATGAGGTGACTCACATCTGTAAACGCCTCAAGTCCTTGTCTTTTGTGTGCTTGATCTTCACGTATAGAGACTGATGCAAAAAAGGCAGCACCATATCCCATCAAAAGGACGATCCATATCCACTTTCGTTTCATTATAGGTACTCCGTTCTATAAAATTACATCCATTATATCAAGCCATACTCCTCCTCTACCTTAATTTTTCATAAAAAAACCTGGTACGAGTTTATCTCATACCAGGCATTTTTCATTTTGTGCTTATTGAATACCAAGCGCAATTTTAGCGTATCTTGACATTTTGTCACGTGTCCAAGGTGGATTCCAGACGATGTGAACTTCAGTTTCCTTCACTTCAGGCAAGTCGCTCAATGCTTTTTTGACTTCATCGACGATAACTGGTGCAAGAGGACAGCCCATTGATGTTAAAGTCATTGTGATATCCGCTTTTCCATTCTCATCAAGATCGACATCATAGACAAGTCCAAGGTTGACGATGTCTACGTTTAACTCAGGGTCAATCACCTGTTCTAGGGCGCCTAAAATATTTTCTTTCAATGCTTCATCCATGATATCCACTCCTTTTTCAACTAGTATAACGTACTTTTCCTTTTGGCTAAACGTTTGTGCTTTTCAGGTGTGTCACAAACCAATCAATCGTTTCAAACATCGCTTGTCTTGAGACCTTATGGCCAGCCTGTCCATCTGTAATAAAACGAATCAGGTGCGGATCTTCTTTATATTGGGTTTCTGCTAACTCGTCATAAAGAGCTTTTGCATGTCTGTAAGGGACAACTGGATCGTTTTCTGCATGCCAGAATAACAGCGGTCTTTTGTTTAATCGATCTGTTTGCAGCGTTAAATCATAAGGACGCAGAGCGTCTAATTGCTGATTGACTTCTTCGTCCGTGATATCTTTCATCAACCCTTTGTGACGCATGTCCATGATTTGTGCTTGTAGGAATGTCGTATATTTCGGACTGCCCATCAAGCTGACTGCCGCTTTAATCCAATCATGCTTTGCAAGTGCACCAAAGGTCGTGATCCCTCCCATAGATGTACCTGCAACACCTATTAGATCAGCTTCAATCAATTGTTTTTCTTGAAAATGTGTCTTAAGTATATCGATTTCACGTATTTCGTTTAGGACGATTTCCCAAAACTTTGATGCCAGTTCCTCTAAGCTGAGGTTTTCTGATCTTACACCATGATAAGCACAGTCAGGCAAAATGACTCTCATGCCTTTTTCCGCCAAATGAAAGGCGAAGTGTAAGTTGTGCTCGCGTGCACTTGTAAATCCATGTATAAAAAATACAAGTGGCAGTGGTTTGTCTTTATTTTCAGCTTTTACGATATGTAAAAATGGAATATCGTGCGTCATTTGCTCATCAATGGTGATCACAGCCTATGAATCCTCCTTTATCATTCCCGTCTTTGTTTATTTTAACATGTAGACAACGAAGATGTGATAAAGATACACTATAGGTGGAGGCACCCGCACCAGCTGCCTCCTATTACTTACAGATCAAAGGAGATTTTATGGAGACTAAACCTTATCTAATCGCACTTGACCTGGATGGCACGTTATTAAAAGACGATAAAACGATTTCAGCACACACACTTGATGTCATTCAAAAAGTGAAAGACAGCGGGCATCATGTCTGTATTTCAACTGGCCGGCCATTTCGTTCCAGCTCTCCTTATTATCAGCAATTGCAGCTCGATTCTCCGATTGTGAACTTTAATGGAGCGTTTGTCCATCATCCTCTTGATGAAAAATGGGGCAGATTTCACACATCACTTGATCTTCAAGTCGTAAAACAGCTTGTGGATATTAGTGAGGAATATAAAGTGCACAATGTGTTAGCTGAAGTGCTAGACGATTTGTATTTCCATTATCATGATGAAAAGCTCATTGATATATTTAATATGAATGCAAACAAAGTGACCGTTGGAGACCTTCGGGACAATCTTGGAGAGAATGTCACAAGCGTCTTAATTCACGCAAAAGAAGAAGACGTCGGAGCGATCCGGAGCTATTTGACAGATGTTCATGCAGAAGTGATTGACCACAGACGCTGGGCTGCTCCGTGGCACGTCATTGAAATCATTAAAACAGGCATGAACAAAGCCGTTGGACTGCAAAAGATCAGTGATTATTACGGTGTGCCTCAGGAGCGGATTGTGGCATTCGGAGATGAAGACAATGATTTAGAGATGCTTGAATTTGCTGGATGCGGGGTTGCAATGGGCAACGGGATTGATGCAGTGAAACGTGTCTCTAATGAAGTGACAGATACGAATGAACAAGATGGGATTGCAAAATTCCTAACGAATTACTTCTCGCTTTAATTTTTCCATTCATACATAGCAGGTCGAAGCGGGCATACTACCGTTAGACAGGTTGTCCTGTCAGCTTGTGTAAAGGGGCGGATTCCGAATGGGTAAAAGAAGCAAATCGAAACGCTTTATACAACAAGGTAAAGATTCAGTCAGTCTGCATGACGCACGTTTTCCGTATCGTTCCACACTTGAAGAAGCTGCGGAGGACAGGGGAAATATGAAGACTGATGCTTCTGGAGGTTCATTGTGAGAAACGAACTTTTTGATCAAGCCAAATCATTTACTGAAGAAGCCCTTACTTCTTCATTTCCATCTGGTTTAGAGCGTCAACAAGCAGTTCAGCGAGCTAAAAACGCCGTATCATCTGCATTTGCTAATTCGACAGATGCAGAAAGAAACCAGCTGCATACGTTCCAAGACCTGCTTGATGATCTTTAACGAAAAAAGCTGTCCGCTTTGTGGACAGCTTTTCTTATGCTTATTTCACTTGGAACGTTTTCTTCTCAGTGATTTGCTTTAGCCCTTCTGCTTTTCCTTTAAATGTGACGACCGCTTCATACGTTCCCGGCTCCACACCGTTTGACCACGTATCTTGGAAGTCATATGTTTCATCTGCTTTCAGCACAAAGGATTGGATGGCTTGTGTGAACATACGGTCTTTCGAGTAACGGTATTTTTCATTTCCATCTTCATCGTACACACTCAATTCGAATTTCTGGCTTGTGTTAAACGTGAATTCAATATCTCGATCTGATTCATTTTTTAGTGACATATTAAATTGAACCGAAGAACCTTTTTGGACGGGGTCTACTGTGAGTACAACGGTTTTTTCTCCCATTTGACCGGATACCTCCTTGTCTGGTTCATCCTTTTTTTGTTGCCCACAAGCTGTTAAAACCAATAGAACGAGAAAAAGCACTAACCCTTTTTTCATCTTCTACCCACCTTTTAATCTCGTCTGAAAAATCCAAGAATATTGGTTGTTTGAACAATATTTGTAAAGGCTTTTGGATCGACTTCCTTTATAATTTGTTCAAGTTCATACAGCTCATACCTTGTAATGACAATGACCATCATTTCTTTTTGTTCATTGGTAAATGCCCCTTTGGCCGGAACAGTCGTAATCCCTCTGACCATTTTTCCATAAATGGCTTCTTTGATTTCATCTGCTTTCTTTGTCACAATCATGGCGGTCAGCTTTTCATGTCTCGTATGGATGGCATCAATTACCCTAGTCGTCACATATAATGTGACAAGGGTATATAAAGCTTTCTCCCAACCTTGTAACAATCCTGCTGTAAAAATGATAATTCCGTTTAAAATGAAGAAATACGTGCCAACTGGTTTGTCTTTCCATTTCGCTAAAATCATCGCAATAATGTCAAGGCCGCCTGTAGATGCCCCATATTTCAGTGTAATCCCAATGCCAAGTGCAGAAATGACTCCGCCAAATACAGCATTTAATAAAATATCTTCAGAAACACTTGTCTCTGGTAAAATGCCGAGGAAAATCGTTGTCAGTGCCACACTAATAATGCTATACAAAGTAAAGGAACGACCAACCTTCATCCAGCCTAAAATGCCGACCGGAATGTTTAAAATAAATAATAGGATCCCTGTTGATAAATAAAACGGTGCATATTGATCGATTAAACTAGATAACAGCTGGGCAACCCCTGTAAAACCACTTGCATATACGTCAGCAGGGATTAAAAATAAATTCAGTCCAATCGCATTGAGTAAGGCACCAATGACGACGACGATGAATTTTTTTGCTTCTCCAATGAACATGTTGTCATTCCTCCACTTACCATTCTCTCTATGGTTTTCCCTAAAATTTAGAATTTGAACACGAAAAGATGATTTTCTATGATATAGTTAGGCTAAAAAGATGTAAAATATGGTTGATTTTTTTTAGAAAGAAGGGATTTTGATGACCGTTCATATCATAGCAGACAGTGCTGCTGATCTGCCTCTTTCTTATTATGATGAACAAAACATGACACTCATTCCGCTGCGTGTGTTACTCGGCGAGCAGGAATTTGAGGATTTGATTACCATTGAACCAAAACAAGTATTTGATGCGATGAGACAAGGTGCAAGTCCAAAAACATCACAAGCTTCACCGAACCGGATAAAGGAAGCCTTTGTTTCTGCAGCACAAACCCATACATCGGCTATTTATGTTGCCTTTTCATCAGAGCTTTCAGGTACATACCAAACCGCTGTGATGATGGCAAACGAAGTGAAGGAAGAATACCCTGATTTCGACTTACGAATCATTGATTCTAAATGTGCTTCACTTGGTTATGGACTAGCTGTCAAACACGCTCAATCACTTGCCATTGACGGAAATACAATACAAGAAATTGAAACGTCTGTAAAGCATTTTTGTGAATCTTTACAACATATTTTTACTGTAGACGATTTATCGTATTTAGCAAGAGGCGGAAGAATCAGTAAAGCGTCCGCATTTGTTGGCGGATTGTTAAGTATTAAACCCATTTTACACGTTGAGGATGGAAAACTGATACCCCTTGAAAAAATTCGTGGCCGGAAAAAATTGTTGAAACGCATTATCGAGCTAATGAAAGAACGCGGATCTGACTGGTCCAGCCAAACTGTTGGCATTAGTCATGGAGATGACCCTGCACTTGCAGAAGAAATGAGACAATTAATCGAAGCCGAATTTCATCCAAAAGAAATCGACATCCAGGTCATCGGCGCAGCTGTCGGGTCCCACTCAGGCCCTAGCACACTTGCCATTTTCTTTACAGGCAGCCCATCATAAAAAGCACCCTTCCCTGAATCATCACGGGAAGGGTGCTTTTCTTATGACAGCTTAAATCGGTGAACGGTTTCGTTTAACCTTGCCGTCATACTCATCAGTTCTTCTACTTGTTTGTTCATTTGATGGAAAGATTGCAGTTGTTCGTTTGCCGAGGCAGAAATTTCTTCGCTGCCCGCTGCCGTTTCTTCTACAACGGCACTAATATTTTCAATCGAGTGCAGCACTTGTCCGCCAAGCTCTGTTGATTGAATAATTTGGTCATTTAAGACCGCCATTTCTTGCTTAATATGTTGTGCTTTTGTTTCTATATCTTCAAAGGAGTGTGAGGTTTTGTCCATTGCATCTTGCTGCTGAAGTGATAGCTTGACCCCTTCTTGTACAGTTTGGCTAATGGATTGAATGCCTTTTTCAATATGACTCACCATGTCAAAAATTTGTCTTGTTGCACGAGACGATTCATCTGCCAGCTTACGAATTTCGTCCGCTACGACGGCAAACCCTTTGCCAGCTTCTCCTGCTCTTGCCGCTTCAATCGCCGCATTGAGCGAGAGGAGGTTTGTCTGGTCCGCAATATCAGAAACCGTTTTGGCCATTGCGGAGATTCCGCTTGCGTACTGAGTGAATTCTCCTGCAGACTCTTCAATTTGTCTCGTCGCACGTGTATTTTTTTCAATGGCTGCTTTTGTTTCTGTTAACGTGTGCTTTCCGCTTTCCACCGCTTCAATGGCATCCTCTGTACTACGGATGACTGTATGTGATCTTTCGGAATTCTTACGGCCATGTGAATCCATTTTCTCAATCAAACTAACGCCATGCTGAAGGTCTTCTGAAATCGCTTGTGAACCATTCGCCATTTCGTCTGTCGATACAGACACTTGATTGGCCGATTCCATAAGCTTTTTGTTTTCATCATCTAGCTGAATCGAGAACGATTCCACTTGACTTGAGACATGACTGATTTCTTGAATCAAGCTAATCAGCTGATCCGTCATTTGATTGAACGACTCATTTAAGCCACCGATTTCATCTTTCCGCTTGATGTTCATCCGCTCCACAGCGAGGTTTCCTTCGGCAATCTGTTTTGCCCGGTAAGAAAGGGATTTGATTGGTGTCACAATGGATCTCGTTAAACCAATATTTAAAAAGACGGCGATGACAATCAGCGTGAGGGCTGCGACAGATGCGCTTGTGATGATCCTTTGCACATTGTCTGCCGCCTCATCTAAATGGTATTCATACGCTTCTTGTGCTCTTTTATTCATCGTATGCACGTCGTTTAAAACACCGTCAATTCTGGCAGCTACTCGTCTGGCATCAGAGGCATTTTTTTCACCAATGACATTGTTTGCTTCTTGCGTCCATGTGTCAAACTTTGAATTTAACCGTGTTAGGGCTTCTTTGTTCATATTTCCTGCGTTTTTGTTTAACATTTGCAGCTGTTTTTTCGCTGTCGATATATCGGTTTGAACGACCTCTAGCTGTTCATCTGAAAGGGTCATGGAAAAATTGGTCATGGCTTGTTCGACACTTTCAAAGCTGGCCTTCGTTTTTTGTACGTTCAGTAAGGTTTGAACTTCTGTTTCGCTTGATGACTGAATCTTTGTCATGCTCACAATAATAAAGGCAATTACGCCCACCGCTAAAAGAAGTGAAATGAGTGAGTTGAGCAAAATTTTGATGCGTAAGCTCATGATGCTGCCCCCTCTTCTTTCAGAAGTGTCTGCTTCAGTCCATTTAATTTTTTGGTCAATTTCTCAGCATCTTTGAGCACCCGGATTCTTGCCATATCGATTCCGTCATTACTTAAGTCATAAACGATATGCCCGCTTTTGATTTTGCTGCTTTTGACGAGCTGTTCGCTGAATTGATAGACGACTTCATCGACTTTTTTGACCATAGACGAAATAACGGCTTTTTCAGCTGTATAATACTGATCGCTGTCCACGCCGATTGCATATTTGCCTTGCGTTTGCGCTTCTTTTAATACACCAACACCCGTATAACCGGCTGCGGCATATAAAACATCTGCTTTCTTTTTGATCATGTCTTTCGCTATTTTACTGCCTTTGCCTGCATCACTAAATGTGCCAGCATACGTGGATACGACCTTGATTTTCGGATTCACTGATTTTGCGCCTTTTTGATAGCCTTGTTCAAATCGGTGGATCACCTCTGCATCGACTCCGCCCACAAAACCAATAACATCACTTTTTGTTGTCATGGCAGCAAGAGCTCCCGCTAAATAGCTGCCCTGCTCTTCTTTAAAAGTCACTGATGTGACATTTTTCAGTTCAGACACAGCATCAATGAGTAAAAATTGCTTTTTCGGATATTTTTTCGCTACCTTTTCTAAGTCTTCTTGCATACTGAAACCTACACCGATGATCAGGTCATTTCCATCTTTCACAAGCTCGGTCAGCCCTTTTTCATATGTATCGGTTTCTGCAATTTCTCTATAATCGAATTCAATGCCAAGCTCATCACGTGCTTTTTCTAATCCTTTAAATGATGAATCGTTAAATGATTGATCACCAAGACCATCATCCGTCAGCATGACACCAATATGCTTCGTATTTGATACCGGGGGTCCTCCCTGCTGATTGCTGCATGAGGCGAGTACCATGATCATAGCTGCCATCAGAAGTAATGAAATCTTCACTTTCATCCAAAAACACACTCCTTTTATCATCCTTACCCCTTATTTATCGGATTTGAGAGTCATTGTTTCAATGATAAAGTGAAGGATTTTCAGCTTTTTTCATGACTTTTTTCACTGAAAAAAACCATTATTTATGACAAAAATAAAAAAAGTGAGCAAATGCTCACTTTTTCTCGTATGTCCACCCTTCTTTTTGGTAAACAAGATCATTTTTCATCAGATGACCTAATGCTCGTTTGAAGGCTGCTTTGCTCATTTGAAATCTTTCCCGGATATCTTCTGGATCACTTTTATCCCCGTAAGGCATTGCACCGTTTCTCGTTCTCATGTAAGTTAAGATTTCTTCTGCATCGACAGATAATGCATCCTGTTTTCTAGGAAGCAGAGAAACGTTTACAGTTCCGTCCTCTTTCACTGCAATGACGCGTCCTGTCACGGTCGATCCTAGTCTAGGCTCTTCCTTTCGTTCCGTGCGGTGGATAAATCCACGCACGCCTGTATCTGTCAGCATAAAAGAACCTGTCGCAATTAAGCGATAGATTGTTCCAGTAATTTCTTTGTTCATTAACGTTTCTGGCGCTTCAGTAAATAATTCACTGATCACATCTTCAGTGGCTGGTTTTGCGAACATTCTCCCGTAACTTGTCACTTTGAGCATACAGTATAGTTTGTCGCCTTTTTTCGGCCACGCTTCCTCAAAAGGCGGGAGGTGTTCAGTTGCAACAAGTGCATCCTTTGACAAACCTATATCGACAAAAGCACCCATATCTTCTACAACGTCTACGACTTCTACCCAGTCGTATGTATGTGCATTGATTTTAGGAATTTTCATCGTCGCTGCCAGTCTTTCCTCATGATCTACATATAAGTAGACCTCTACTTCATCACGATCTCCAATATCCTCTGTCATCTCACTGCGATGTAGGAGGACAGAATCTTCGCCATCTGTTAAAAAGTAGCCGTATTCCATCTCGTTATCTATTTGCAAGGTCAGTTGCTCACCTGGTCTCATGTTCTCTTCCTTCCTATCTGCCCTTAAAAGAGCGTTCGTTCATCTTTTGATTCACTTTATTCTACTATACTTCTGTCATCATGAACATCTCTAGTTCTGTTAGCTAAAGTGGACAAACTGTACTTGAATTATACCGCATACATCTGAACTCTCTTCGATAAAGTTTCTTCTTCCCCTATTGGCATGATAAAATAGACGCAATATCTATAGTTGGAGGTCATATGTGATGGCAAAAGAAAGTTCATTTGATATTGTATCGAAGGTGGAGCTGCCAGAGGTGCAAAACGCTATTCAAGCAGCACTGAAAGAAATTAAAAACCGTTATGATTTTAAAGGAAGTAAAAGTGATATTTCACTAGAAAAAGAAGAACTCGTTCTCATTTCTGATGATGACTTCAAGCTGGAGCAGCTAAAGGATGTCCTTGTGACAAAACTGATTAAACGAAACGTACCGACTAAAAACATTGACTACGGAAAAACAGAACATGCCCTAGGTGGAACCGTTCGCCAGCGTGCAAAGCTGATTAGCGGGGTTGATAAGGACAATGCCAAAAAGATCAATGCCTTGATCAAACAGTCTGGTATAAAAGTAAAGTCGCAATTTCAAGATGACCAAGTGCGTGTGACAGGAAAAAATAAAGATGATTTACAAGAAGTGATTGCGCTCATGCGCAAGGCAGATTTACCGATTGACGTCCAATTTATAAATTTTCGATAAATTTCAAATTTTCCATTGATTATTTCCGATTTTTTCGATACAGTTGATGGAAGTTCAATTCATTGACATGTTCATATCGCTTTCTTATCAAGAGAGGCAGAGGGACTGGCCCTGTGAAGCCTCAGCAACCGGTGTAGTAGAAATCTATTTTCTATGACCAAGGTGCTAAATCCAGCAAGCAACTGCTTGGAAGATAAGAAGAAGAATTTCAATACAGCCAAAAAGTCTTCTTCTTATCAGAAGGCTTTTTTTGTTACATAGAAATAAGGAGGAAACCAATGGGCCTATTACAAGACTTACAAAATCGCGTACTGATTGCTGATGGAGCAATGGGAACACTTTTATACTCTTATGGCATTGACCGCTGCTTTGAAGAATTAAATTTATCAAAAGAAGATGAAGTCAAAAGAGTGCACGAGGCATATGTGCAAGCTGGAGCGGACATTATTCAAACGAACACATACGGTGCGAATTATATTAAACTATCCCGCTACGGCTTAGAGGAAGAAACAAAACGCATTAACACAAAAGCTGTACAAATTGCCAAAGCAGCCGCTGGCTCAGCTTATGTCCTCGGAACGATCGGCGGCATTCGAACATTTAACAAAAATGCCTACTCTTTAGACGAGATTAAACGGAGCTTTAGAGAACAGCTCTATATCCTTTTAAATGAAGAGCCTGATGGATTACTGCTTGAAACATACTACGATATTGAAGAAGCAAAAGCCGTTCTTGAGATTGCTCGCAAAGAAACAGCGCTTCCGATTGTCATGAACGTCTCCATGCATGAGCAAGGTGTATTGCAGGACGGTACACCGCTAAAAGACGGTTTATCTGAATTATCCTCACTTGGCGCTGATGTCGTCGGCATTAACTGCCGATTAGGCCCTTATCATATGATTCAGGCACTTGAAGGTGTTCCACTTTTGGAAAATTCTCATTTATCTGTCTATCCAAACAGCAGTCTCCCCTCCCTTGAAGAAGGCAGACTCGTCTATGATACAGATAATGATTATTTCCGAAAAAGTGCAATTGAGTTTAGAAATCAGGGCGCACGAATCATTGGAGGCTGCTGCGGAACAACCCCTCAGCATATTAGTGCTATGGCTGAGGCGGTCAAAGATTTAGCACCTATTACCGAAAAAGAAGTGAAAGTATTAAAAGAAGAAATCATTTCCATCCAAGATCAACGGACAGAACCAGGTCTTGACGAGCTGGCTGTGAAAAAACGTTCAATTATCGTCGAGCTGGATCCGCCGAAGAAGCTGAACTTTGAAAAATTCCTCGTCGCAGCGAACGAATTAAAAAGTGCAGGCATTGATGCCCTCACGCTGGCCGATAACTCTCTAGCTACCCCGCGTATTAGCAATGTGGCATGCGGCGCTTTATTAAAACAGCAGCTTGATATGCGTTCACTTGTCCATATCACATGTCGTGATCGCAATTTGATTGGACTCCAATCCCACTTAATGGGGCTGGACACACTTGGACTAACCGATATTTTAGCCATCACAGGCGATCCGTCTAAAATTGGAGACTTCCCAGGTGCGACATCTGTGTATGATTTAACCTCCTTTGATTTGATCCGTCTGATCAAACAATTTAACGAGGGACTATCTTTCTCCGGGAAGCCGCTCGGGAAAAAGACTAATTTTTCAGTGGCTGGCGCGTTTAATCCAAATGTCCGTCATATTGATAAAGCGGTCAAACGCCTCGAAAAGAAAATCGAATACGGTGCCGATTATTTTATTTCACAACCTGTATACTCTGAGGAACAGCTTGTGAAGATTCATGAAGAAAGCAGACATTTGGATAAACCGATTTACATCGGTATTATGCCGCTAACAAGCAGCCGAAACGCAGAGTTTATTCATCATGAAATTCCCGGCATTAAATTGTCTGACTCGATTCGTGAGATTATGGCCAAGGCAGGCGAAGATAAAGAAAAGCAGCGGACAGAAGGGTTAGCGATTGCCCGCTCTTTATTAGATACAGCTTGCGAATTGTTTAATGGTATCTATTTAATTACCCCTTTCCTTCGATCAGATTTAACAGCAGAACTGACAACTTACATCCATCAGAAAGAAAAGGAGCCAAACATCCATGCCAACTATCACTGAACAGCTCAAAAAACGCATCCTCGTCCTTGACGGTGCAATGGGCACAATGATTCAAAACGCCGATCTCACAGCAGAGGATTTCGGTGGAGAAGAGTATGAGGGCTGTAACGAATATTTAAACGTCACAGCCCCTCACATTATCTCCACGATTCACCGGCAATACCTAGAGGCAAGTGCTGACCTCATTGAAACAAATACATTCGGTGCGACGAAGCTCGTTCTCGATGAATATGGACTTGGCCATCTCGCCTATGAATTGAACGTAAAAGCAGCTCAGCTGGCAAAGCGTGAAGCAGACCGTTTGTCGACGCCAGACTGGCCCCGCTTTGTAGTAGGCGCAATGGGGCCCACTACAAAAACATTATCCGTGACAGGCGGCACAACGTTTGAAGAGCTCGTTGCAAATTATGAAGAACAAGCCCGCGCCCTGATCGATGGGAAATGTGATGCTCTTCTTTTAGAAACGAGTCAAGACATGCTGAATGTCAAAGCTGGATTTAAAGGCATTCAAGAAGCCTTTCACGCAACCGGTATTGAGCTACCACTGATGGTGTCAGGGACGATCGAACCAATGGGCACCACCCTTGCCGGTCAAGATATTGAAGCCTTTTATATCTCACTTGAGCATATGAAACCAATCAGCGTCGGACTAAACTGTGCAACTGGTCCAGAATTTATGACAGACCATATCCGTACACTCTCCTCCATCTCAAAGTCGGCTGTCAGCTGCTATCCAAACGCTGGTCTCCCTGATGAAGAAGGACAATATCATGAATCCCCTGCTTCGCTTGCTAAAAAAATCGCCGCTTTTGCAAAAGAAGGCTGGTTAAATATCGTCGGCGGCTGCTGCGGTACAACGCCTGCACATATTCAGGCATTATCAGATGAAGTACGTCCGCTTCAGCCCCGCAGCATGTCGCATGAGTCATCACCGCATACCGTATCAGGCATCGAGCCCCTCATTTATGAAGAAGCGATGCGCCCCCTCTTTGTTGGCGAGCGCACAAATGTCATTGGTTCACGCAAATTCAAACGGCTCATCGCAGAACAAAAGTTTGAAGAGGCAGCAGAAATTGCTCGTGCTCAAGTGAAAAATGGCGCTCACGTCATTGATGTGTGTCTAGCAGACCCTGATCGTGATGAGATAGCAGACATGGAAGGCTTTTTAAAAGAAGCCATGAAAAAAGTGAAAGCTCCTTTTGTCATTGATTCAACCGATAAACATGTCATCGAAAAAGCACTCATGTATTCTCAAGGAAAAGCCATTATCAATTCTATTAATTTAGAGGATGGAGAAGAGCGCTTTGAAGAGATTCTTCCGCTTGTCAAGCTATATGGCGGCGCACTTGTTGTTGGAACAATCGATGAAACAGGGATGGCCGTCACAGCAGATCGAAAACTTGAAATTGCCGTAAGATCCCATGACCTGCTCACGAAAAAATATGGAATCCCTGCGAGTGATATCATTTTTGACCCGCTTGTCTTTCCAGTAGGTACTGGAGACGAACAGTATATTGGTGCTGCTGAAGAGACGATTAAAGGCATTGAGCGAATCAAAGAAGCACTGCCTGAATGTCTCACCATTTTAGGCATTAGTAACGTGTCTTTCGGACTCCCACCAGTCGGCAGAGAAATATTGAATGCCGTTTATTTGTATCACTGCGTCAAAGCAGGACTTGATTATGCGATCGTGAATACTGAAAAGCTTGAACGCTTTGCTTCAATTCCAAAGGAAGAAATCAAGCTGGCTGAAACTTTACTTTATGAAACAAATGATCAAACCCTTGCTGAGTTCACCCAATTTTATCGCGGGAAAAAGAAAACAGAGAAGAAACCAAAGATCTCCTTATCACTTGATGAAAGGCTGGCACTCTATGTCGTCGAAGGGACGAAAGAAGGACTGATTGATGACCTTGCCCTTGCTTTGGAGAAATTTGAATCACCTCTTCATGTCATCAATGGACCATTAATGCAGGGAATGTCGGAGGTTGGGCGCCTTTTTAATCAAAACGAATTGATTGTAGCTGAAGTCCTCCAATCCGCTGAGGTCATGAAAGCATCTGTTTCATACCTTGAGCAATTTATGGAGAAAAAGGACGCAAGCGGCAAAGGGAAGATTCTCCTCGCCACCGTCAAAGGCGATGTCCATGATATAGGGAAAAACCTGGTCGACATCATTTTGAGCAATAATGGCTTTCACGTCGTCGATCTCGGAATCAAAGTAACCCCACAAACATTGATTGAAGCGGTGCAAAAAGAAAAGCCAGATATGATTGGACTATCAGGTTTACTTGTCAAATCAGCACAGCAAATGGTCTTGACCGCTCAAGATTTACAAAAAGCAAACATCTCTGTTCCCATTTTGGTGGGCGGCGCGGCGCTTTCACGGAAGTTTACGAAGATGAAAATTTCGCCTCAATATGATGGCCCCGTCCTTTACGCCAAAGATGCAATGGACGGTCTGTCTTTAGCGAATGAATTAAGAACGAACCCTCTTCAATTTCAAACAAAACCCTTAGAGGATCAAGAAACGCTCCATAAGGAAAAAGAAACAACGCAGCCAAAAGCTGTGATTGAATTACTAGAAAAACGCGCGACACTTCCGGAGGCAGCGATATTCACGCCAGAAAATACGAAACGCCATTATGTACGGGATATTGATTTGCACCACATAATGCCCTATGTCAATGAGCAAATGCTGATCGGCCATCACCTCGGTTTAAAAGGAAAGGTCAAAAAGCTCTTGGCTGAACAGCATCCAAAAGCATTGGAGTTAAAACAGCTGATCACAGATCTTCTTCAAGAAGGCAGAGAGAAAAACTGGTTTGCACCTGCATTCGTCTATCAATTCTTCCCTGCCAATTCAAATCGGAATGACCTGCATATCTATGATCCAGAAGCGCCTGACCGCGTCATTGAGACATTCCAATTTCCAAGACAGGAAAAACTTCCGTACCGGTCTATTTCTGATTATGTGCGGAAAACCGGAGAGAACGAGAAAGATTATATCGCCTTATTTGCAGTGACGGCTGGTGCCCGCATACGAGAAGTTGCGCAGCAATTTAAACAAGAGGGTGACTATTTGAAAATGCATGCTGTCCAAGCTTTAGCACTTGAGCTTGCAGAAGGATTGGCTGAACGAACGCACCAAGTAATTCGTGATAAATGGGGATTCCCAGACCCAGTCGATTTCACGATGGAGAAACGATTCCAAGCCAAATATCAAGGTCAGCGCTATTCCTTTGGTTATCCAGCGTGCCCTAATCTAGAAGACCAAGAAAAACTATTCCACCTGCTGCAGCCAGAAAAAATCGGGATTCATCTCACAGAAGGGTTTATGATGGAGCCTGAAGCATCCGTTTCAGCCATTGTCGTTTCTCATCCTGAAGCTCGATATTTTAACGTTCACTAAAAAAACCTCCTGAATTGGAGGTTCTTTTTATAAATAAAAATGGAATAAATATGAAAAATTAAGTTTATTTACCGATATTATAAATGAAAGTCATTTACTTAAAAGGAGATGTTTGTCATGTTCAAAAAGAAGATCGGGGTTTTATTGCTTACAGGCCTCTTTATCGCTAGCCCTCTTTTCCAATCACCTGCTCAAGCAAGTGAAACGTCTACGAAACAAACCAAATATTATACAGAAGAATTGGAGCATCTGTATCCAGACAGTGATTATGCAAACAATGATACGATGGACAAAGCTCAATTCTTACAGCACTCTCTTCATCTAAACAAGACCTATTTATATCACGAAGGCAGTATCTCTTCTATGAATGACATTGATTTTTACCGGTTCACCAGCTCTAAATTTGATGGAGCAGATGGCCGCTTTTCTATCAAACTCGTCAATGTGAAAGCTGGAAATGATTTCGATCTTTATCTTTACAATCAGAGCGGGTCACTCGTGTCTTCCTCTGTGCGGACAAACAACCAAAATGAAATCATCCATATGCCGAAAATTGCCGCCAGTACTGACTACTATTTAGCCGTCAAACCAAAGCAATTATTAAATGAAGAGGACAACATGTATCGTATTGTCTTTGATAAAAGTATTGAAAAAGGCACAACCAAACGATATGGATCACCTGCCACATTGAATAGTTTCAATGAAGCCGGATCTCCCAATTCTTCTTTTGATTTAAGCAGCTTGCCGCAGGATGCCGTTGTCACTGGCCTGTCATTAGAAGCTGAAAAAGGTAGTACAAATGCATATAATTATGTATTCACAGTCTCTTCCTTAAAAGGCGGAACAGTGAACGTACCTTGGAACGGTCAAAAAGTTGACATCTCTTCTTACAAAACAAGTCAAGTGCCGGCAAAAGACCGCTTTTTTGTTTCTTTTAATGCAACTGAGGTTCCTCAATTAATCGGTGGACGGTTAATCAAAGTAGGCGTTGTCTCAATTAAGAACTTACAGCTCACCTTTGAATATGAATACAATCGTGACCTCAATTATTAAACTATACAAAAGGAAAAGGGAGCACCAAAACGGAGTTTGTCTACACGGTGAAGGAAAAGGTATCCCCTTTTCCTTTTTCTTATGCGTTCTTATGGTACGATACATAGAGAGAAATCAGCTAAGAAGGAGTTGCGTGTATTGCCAAACGTTATTCAACGATCTTTAACCCTTGATGACATACCAGATCTTGTCGCATTGTCAAAAGAGGTCGATTGGCCTGATTACAATGCGGAAGAGCTCACATCTCTTTTAACAAATGGACACTTTACCGGTTTTACAACAACTGACGGACAAGTCATTTCATGCGCTGGACTTTTTCAGTATGACAGTGTGGCATCAATTGGAGCGGTCATTGTATCTGAGACACATCGAGGCCTCGGTCTTGCCCGTCAAATGATTGACACACTGCTTCGTCATAGTGATCCAAGTGTCCCTGTCGTTTTAACGGCTACTGTACAAGGACAGCCAGTTTATGAAAAAATCGGCTTTCAGACAGCCGGTTATATTCATACATACAAAGCACAAAAAACAAATCCTAGTGCGCTTCACCCGTCACATCAGATTCACCTTTTTCCCGCTGATGAAACGCACCTCCCGTCTATTGAAAGGCTGGATGAAAAAGGCGCAGGGACCAATCGATCAAACTTCTTAATAAAGCGAATGGAGCGAGCAGCATTTAAACTGATCGCAAAGGATGAACACCACGAAATCACCGGCTTCGCGTTTGGTGTGGAAACACCAGCTAATCTGATGATTGGCCCGCTTGCAGCAAACGATGAACAAACGGCGCTATCACTCATTCAATCACTTCTCACGTCTTATTCTGGCGCCTTTCGTTTAGATATGCAGGAAGAAACAGCTGAACGCCTGCATACATCACTTGTAGAAGCAGGATTTACGAAAACAAACGTCGCACATTTTATGATGATTCGCGGGAACGAAAAGCAGAACGATTCGGCGCTTCTCTATTTCCTGGCCTCACAAGCATTTTCATAAAAAATCAAAAAGCTGTAGACAGATGTTGTCTACAGCTTTTCTTTTTTATTTTTCGCCTACGGATGAGAGAACTTGAGCGAGTGCATTTGTGACCTTGCCATGCTCTGATGCATGCGGCCGGTCATCTCCGTCTCCATAGCCGTAATCAATCATGCGATTACGGTTTAAGCAAAGCTTTGTCAGCTGAGGCTGGAATAGATCAAATAAAGCAAAACGATCTTTTAGCTGTGGAAATTGCTTTTGATACTGCTGAATTTCTTCTGCAAGCAAGCGCCAAAGCGTCGTTTCATCTAACAGATTGTGATTGTCTAACACATTTGACACGTAACGAAGATTGCAAATAAACAGACCCGTAAAAATAAATTGTACAAGACCCTCAGGCGGCTCACTACGCAGCACTTCCTTTAGATCTTCTTCTAATGAAGCCAATTCAGGCAGCGGTTGATCACTAATGTTCACATCATCAACAAAATCTTTGATCGCCAAACGATGCGGCTTATGATCTTTTAATACAAGAATTGTATTTTGTCCGTGCGGTGAAAACACCGTGCCATATTGATACATAAAGTGCAGAAGCGGCGGCATGACAACATGGAAGAATGACGCCATCCATTCTTTTGCTGACAGACCCGATTTTTCAATGAGCTGCTTCAGATAAGGCTCGCCTTCATGATCCTCATAAGTCAGTGCCGCCAGCGTAACAGGGCTCTCCCCTTCATCTAAATACGTATAAATGCTTTCTCTAAAAATGACCCCAAGCATTTCAAGGTATTGATATGGCGCACCAGGTAGCTTGCTGTAATAAGGATGATCAACATTGATACTCGCATTCTCACCTGGTAAAATCACGCGGCATACATCGGATAAAAAGGCGTCTTGATCGGCGATTCCTTTAATATGCGCTGTAATACGTGGCGCAATCACCGTACGTTCTGATGGGAGCCCCCGGTACACTAGCGTATTTAAAATACTCATTGGCAGTTTAATATGATGCTTGCCTTTATTTGAGATGTTTGTAAAGGTTCTGATCGATTGCTGTGGAATATATTGATCCAGCCCTTCTCCTAAATACACGATACGGCGCATGGCTAAATCTTCAGGGAAATGCTGGATGATCATATGCGTCCACTGCCATTTATGAACAGGCATCATATAATAATCAGCAGCATTCAGCCCTTCATCCTTTAACACACGTTGGAATTGACGGATCGTCACTTCGTCTAATTCTTTGGCAATGATGTGCTCATAGTTCTCATGATCGACCGCATGGAAAGTCGCAAGCTCTCGGTGAACAGCAATCCAAGACAGCTGCACACATTCCTGCCTTTCAGGTGCATAGACTAAGTAATCATCGTAGCTGAATCCAATACGCCCTTTGTTATAGACGATCCACGGATGACCAGTCATCTCGCCTTCAATCCATGCGTAATCTGTATCTGTTAGCTCATCTGCACGAAGTGCTTTTTTCGACAGCAAATGTACATCAGCTAACAAGGTATGGTGAAGCTCTTTGATCAGATGGCCAGTTGTTTCAGAAGACATTGGGATGATTGGCTGAATGTCTAGTAAAAACACAATGGCACTAACGTCCTTTGTCCATGTTCCGTCTTGACAGCACTCGATCGATTCCGCAATCGTATCAAAACTATCAAACAAACGAGGTTTTGCGAGATAACGATATTTCTTCTGTTCGTGAATGATTAATTCATATTGGGCGATGCCATCCTGATGATTTAGTTGAACGGGATGAAGCATATCCTCATACATATATTCGGACAGCATTTTTGCCACCATTCGCTGGTTTGCTTTTTTCCAAGCAGCAGGATTGACCGCTTTTTTCAATTCATCTTGTACACTCATCGGTTCATCCTCCTTACCCTTTGATTTCTTCAAATGTATTTGCGTGTTTATGTGTACCGAATGTCTGGAAAACATGCTTTTGATAAAGTGGATACACAGGTCGACGAGCCAGTTCATTGATAATGACACTGTTTCGGTACGCCCCTAGCCCTAAATCTGGTGCGCCTACTCCATGTGTATGAAGCTCTGCATTTTGTACAAAAATATCATTTTCACCTAATGTATTTGTTTTCAATCGATATTCACGTTCAACCTGGAAGCGTCCTTGATGATCCCACTGAATATGATGGGAAATCGGATCAATAAATGGCGGTAATACAGATTGATAGCCCGTTGCCAAAACGACAATGTCTGTCTCATGCGTAAAGGATTCCTCTTTGACCCATTGATTGCATGAAAGCGATAAGCCGTCCCTCGTTTCCTCAATCAAATTGACCTCCGTCATCGCCTGCAGCACGGTGTTCAGCTGCTCTCCGCAAGCAGAACGTTCATAAAGCAAGTGATAAATATCTCGGATCATCGCTGAGCTGATGCCTTTATACAGCAAATCTTGCTGCTTTAATAGCGCATCTTTTTTAGGCTGCGGAAGCTCATAAAAGAAATCAATATAGTCTGGAGAGAAATACTCAAGACCCAAATTTGAATATTCCATTGGGAAAAACCCTTTAGAGCGTGTAAACCAATGAATATCCTTCGCCTCATCGTCTGATAAAATGTCATAGAATACTTCTGCCGCACTTTGACCAGAACCGATGACCGTCACGAATTTTCCTTTAAAACAGCCTTCTTTCTTTCGTTTCAAGTAATCAGCAGAATGAAACACCCGATCCCCTAAAGCTGGCTGAAGAGATGCTGGTACCGCAGGCTGTGTACCGATACCTAAAACAAGATGCTTACTTTCAAACACCTCTACCGTTTGATCTTTCACATGACGGACATGCACTTCATATCGTTTTTCTCCAGCTTTTTCAACGATAGAGACAGATTCGACATTCATGCCAAATCGGCAAGAATCTAATTGATCCGCGACCCAGCGGCAATAATGGCTATATTCCTTGCGCGGGATATGGAAGTCTTCTAGAAAGTAAAATGAATACAAACGGTTTTGTTCCTGCAAATAGTTGAGAAAGCTATATTTGCTTTTCACATCCGCCATACTGACAAGATCCGCTAAAAAGGGGACCTGAAGTGTTGTCCCTTCAATGAGCATACCTGGATGCCAGTGGAACGCTTCACTTCTTTCAAAAAACAAAGCGTCAATTTCATCTACTTCTTCAGATAATGCAGCAAGCCCTAGGTTAAATGGTCCAATGCCAATCCCAATGACATCCACTACATTATTTTGCTTGTTGAACCGCGTCATGGTTATACTTCCTTTCAAATCGATCTCGATGACAAAACATCAAAAGACCTGTTTTATCTGGTAAAGTAACTGGTTTCACACGTTCGAATCCACACTTTTCAAAGACATGAATCATTTTTTCGTTCCGAATATCTGGCTCAGCCACGATTTTTTCTGTTCGTTTGTTCTGCTCAAACTGAAATGCTGTCATGGCTTGAAGCAGCGGAGCCGCAAATCCTTTCCCTACATAATCTGGCTCTCCAATTAACAGGTGAATGCCTTGATCATGCGGAGAAGGCTCATAGTACGATTCAATGATATCCCCTTTCACATTGTATGCTTCAAAATAGCTCATCGGCGTTCCATCAATGGTTCCTAAATAAAGGGTTTGATGCGGATCATGAATGGCCTGATAAAAGTGCTTTTCAAAAGCAGGAAATGGAATATTCAAATGCCAAAATGGGTGGACATACTCTTCTTGCATCCACTTGTGGACAAGCTGGACGTCCCGTTCATATTCAGCGCGAATGAACCCAATTCGATGCCTCATCCAATCAGCGCCTCCTTATGTAAAAAGAGCGGATTCAACACAGACGTGTACCTGGATTGCGTTTCTAAAGAACCCGTCAGCTCATCCATATCTTCAAACCGCGTGAGTAAGTTCGCTTTTGAAGGCAGCTCCTGTGACCGGAGAAGACTGTTCGTCAGCTCAGATGCACCATATGTCTCTTCATGCGCAATCAGTGTGTCTCTAATCAGGGCTAATAAATCTTCTTCTTGTGCAAGCCCCTCTGTACCAAAACCATTCACAAGACCAAACAAATGATTAAAGAAGAAATAGTAACGCAGTCTCTCAACCGCTACATCGTCTGCACAAATAGTTTCACTTCTGACGCTTAAGTTTTGAACAAGCTTCGCAAGCTGATCCTTTTTCGATTCGCTATAATAGTAGCCTTGATTGTCACGATAATAGAATGTGTGCGGATATCCATTCTTTAGCTGTACGACAGCATTTTGCTGATGGGCTTCAAGGGCAAGACCATACGTTTCAAACAGCCAAAGCATCGGCTCTAACGAAATCGATAAATATTGTGTGAACCAATCACGGCTGACATCTTCTGTTGATCTGCCTTCAGCGTCTGCTAATTCATGAATAATGCCTGAAAGGCGTGATTTTTCTCCGTATGCATGATCCTGACATAGCCCTGCAATTAAGCTTGCCCCTTTTTCATGATGCAAAAATGGATTTTGACGAATGACGACTTCAAAGCCAGATTCCGCCTCATCCCCTTGAATAGATAGATACGCAGGATCTTCAATCACACGGAATCCAGAAAATTTGTCATATAAAGAAACGCCTAATTCTGTTTTTAAGATACGAGACATCTCAACTCCGCGATCAAGTTCCTTTTGTTTGTTAACGCGTAAAGAGTTTGTGATCTTTACAGGGACAGAGAATTTGAGCATGTACGCAGAGTCTTTTTGATAGACCGTTCTAAAGGAAGATGTCGCTGTGTATTCAGACCCTAGCGGCCCTAAATACGCCAGCTTTCCGTCCTCTATATAACGCTTGACGAACGCTTTCTCCATCACCACTTGGACTTGCAGCGGATGAATCGGAATCAGGACATATTCACCGCCTTCTGTTAACGTCGTCAGTCTCTCTTTTTCTTCTGGCATCTGGCGCATAAGCTCCTCAAACATGAGGCTTGCCGCAGACTGTGAAATTGAAGAATCCTGAAGCACAATTGACGGATGTGCTTTAAAGTAATGAAGCTGGAAAGAGCCTTTCAGCTCAGGAGAATAAATAGCTTCCTCCTCTTCTGTCATTCCTTGTCTGCTTTTTGGTGTAGGATGCGTTAAATGCCCAAGAAGGAGTGACTGCTCCGCTTCGATATATTCAAAATCAGCTGAAGAAAGAGCTGCTCGATCACTTTCTCTCTCTCTGATGAATCGTTCAATATTCCGGCAGCTTAAAATGATGCGAAGCATGAACTCATCCTCTGCATCTGTGCGGCCGTATTCAATGAGAAGTTCCTTTGAACATAAAGCAACAAGTGTGGTGTAATCGACGATCGTTCCCTGTTGCTCACTGCCTTGCGGGCGAAAGCGAACGGGAAAATCAAAGAGATGACGGCCTACAGGCGAAAAATATCGAATCGGAATGACAAGCTCAAGATCTTGTTTTGCTAATGCTGCTACAAATACAAGTGAGCCGTCTGCTTTTGTCTCTTTCTTTGCAGATCGATCAACTCCTGTTTCACGTAAAAAACAGTTTAAAAAGCTTTGCATCGTTGCATTTTCAGCCATTTGTTTATATTGACTCAACGTAGTACCCTCCCGGATTGAATATGAGCGATCCCGATATCAACAATGTCAGAAAGGATTTCCTCAATATGTGTAATAGTCGTTCTCGGATTTAACAAAGTGAATTTTAAGCATGTTTGACCATCGGCTACTGTTTTTGCTACGACAGCCGTTCCTGTTTGGAAAAGTGTGCGATGAATGATTTTATTAATGTCATCTGCTTGATGATCATCCATAAAACGGAACACGACTGCATTGATTTCTGGATCAGGATTGATCACCTCAAGATGCTCATTTTTCTCAATCAACGTAGCCACATCTTTCGCAAAATGGATGGTATGGTCAATGATACTTGCAAATCCTTCTTCTCCAATCATACGCAGAGAGAGAAGGAGTTTTAGCGCATCAAACCGGCGCGTCGTCTGAACAGATTTATTCACGAGATGCAGAATGCCTTCCAGTTCATCTTCCTTTGGATTGAGATAATCTGCATGGTAATCAATCAAACCAAAATGTCTTTTATCCTTTAGTAGAAATGCCCCGCAGGAGATCGGCTGATAAAATTGCTTGTGAAAGTCGATCGTGATCGAATCAGCAAGCTCGATGCCATCTAATTTTCCTCGGAAGGTTTTGCTTAATACAAGCGCTCCTCCATAGGCAGCATCTGCATGAATCCACAAACCGAAAGGCTTCACCATGTCATATATGTCACGTACAGGATCAATACTGCCAAAATCAGTTGTCCCGCAAGTCGCCACGACTGCAAATGGAAGCAAATCCTGCTCCTTAAGCTCCATAAGCTTCTTCTGCAAATCATGCAGGTCCATTCGATGATGTTCGTCTGTCTCAACTAACACAACAGCCTGTTCACCTAAACCTAGCTGAGATGCTGATTTTTTCACAGTGAAGTGGGCATTCTTGGAGCAAAGAATCCGCATACGGTTTGCCTCGCTCGGCAACCCTTTCTGCTGTACATTCCATTGCCAAGTGTTTTCGCAAAATGCATCTCTTGCTAAAAGCAGTCCCATGTAGTTAGATTGGGTTCCACCGCTCGTAAAGGTCCCATCTGCTCGTTCTCCATAAGAAAACTTTTCACATAACCACTTGAGGATTTCCTCCTCAACCAAAGATGCAATGCCGCTTTGATCAAAGGAATCCATTGATTGGTTAAAGGAACTTACGATCACCTCTGCTGCCAGAGCAGGGATAAGAGGTGGGCAATGCAAATGTGCCAGGCATTTAGGATGTGACACATCAACCAAATGCGGTAAAAGGTGATTTTTTATATCTTGAAAAACAGACTCAATGGATTCACCAGCCGGTTGAATCTGGAATAACGATTCGACATGAGTCGCTAATTTCCCAGGCAATATCCCGCTATACGGTCCTCTGCTTGTTTGCCACTCTGCCAGTAAACTGTCGATGGATGTGTAGAGAGCCGCTTGGAAGGACTCCCTCCCAAGCTGGCTTTGTTGAATAAATAATGAATCGACAGATGGTTTAGTTGACTGCATCGTAAACTGCCTCTTTAAAAATCGTGATGACTTTTTCAAGCTGTTCTTCTGTCATGATCAAAGGCGGTAAGAATCGAATCACACTTCCAAAACGGCCTCCTGTCTCCACAATTAAGCCTTTATCAAAACAATTCTTTTGAATGAGACTGGCTAGCTCTGGATTTGCTGGATAACTGCCGTCCACATCCTGTTTCTCATCTGGATTCACAACTTCAACACCAATCATTAATCCTCTTCCTCGCACATCACCGAGAGCAGGCACTTGTTTTTGAATGTCTTTTAGATTGGCCTGCATACGCTGACCAAGCGCTTCTACATGATCAAGCAGATTGGTTTCTTTTATAAATTTAAGCGTAGCAGTTCCAGCTGCCATCGCCATTTGATTTCCTCTAAACGTGCCAATGTGTGCACCTGGATTCCATTGATCTAAGTCTTTGTCATAAATCACAACTGATAGCGGAAGGCTTCCCCCAATTGCTTTTGATAACACAATGACATCTGGCACAATACCAGCATGTTCAAAGGCAAACATCTTACCAGTTCGGCCGATGCCTGATTGAACCTCGTCAATAATAAGTGGAATTCCTTTTTCTTTTGTGATTCGTCTCATTTCTTGTATCCATTCAATTGATGCCGGGATGGAGCCGCCCTCCCCTTGCACCGCTTCAAAGATCATGCCTGCTGGCGGGAGAATTCCACTCTCAGGGTCATTTAATACACGCTCAATATAAGAGCTGGAAATGCGATGTGAATCTTTACCGCCAATTCCAAATGGGCAGCGGTATTCATATGGATAAGGCAGGAAGTGAACATCTGGCATTAATCCTTGTACTTTTTCCTTTGGCGATAAGTTGCCGCTTAATGACATCGTGCCATGCGTAGCACCATGATATGCTCCGTGGAATGATAGAATGGAACGATTTCCCGTCGCTGTCTTGACTAATTTAATTGCTGCTTCTATAGCATCACCACCAGTTGGTCCGCAAAATTGAATTTTCGCTCTTTTTGCAAACTCCTCTGGCAAGTGAGAAAAAATCTCATTCACAAATTCTTCTTTAATCTCTGAAGTGATGTCCAGCGTATGCAACGGTCTTTTTTCATGAAGCATACGTTCAATAGCATCTATAACAACCGGGTGATTGTGACCAAGGGCAAGTGTTCCTGCACCTGCTAGGCAGTCATAAAATTCTCTACCATCTGCATCTGTCACGATCATACCTTCGGCTTTTTGCATGGCTAATGGGAACCGTCTCGGGTAAGACCTTGCATTAGATTCTCTTTGACTTTGCTGCTCTAAAAATTGCTGATTTTTAGAAACGGTTTTGATGGACATAATAAAACACTCCTCCAATTGATAAAGATTATCATTTTCATTTACTAGCCTAGAGGATGTAAGATACGAAAGTCAATTGTATTCAAAAAGATGATTCTAAAAGCATATGAATGCTATATTCTCTTTTTAACGAGTAATTTCGTGTATTTTTTACAAACATCTACAGCCATAAGGCGATGTAACGTTTGAGTATGAAAAATGTTGAAAAAAATTACAAATCAATTCTCCTGGTTCTTTTGCTCTATGCGTTGTAGCTCCCTTGTTTGATACGGGACGGCCGAATGAAATGAATGTAGTAAAACAAAAAATGAACGTTATTTTATCTTGATATAAATGGTTATGATGGTATAATTTCTCTGAAACGAAAGGGAATCGAGGGAGATCTGATGATTTTAACGAAGCATGACCTTCACCACTACTTGGCACAAGATCAGAAAGCACTTGCCATCAATCGAAAAAGACCAAAGTGGCTTGGGGATGATATTTGGAAATATCAAAGATATTTACGAAAATATGAGTACTATACGAATAGCGGTGCTACGTTACGCAAATGGTTTTATCGTTACTTACATAAAAAGAAAGGCATGCAGCTTGGCTTTGATATCCCAATTGGTGTATTTGGACCTGGGCTCAGAATCAACCATACTGGGCTGTTGATTGTGAACAAGCACGCCAAAATCGGATCGTTTTGTGATATTCATCAAGGCGTGAATATCGGTCAAAACCATCATGAAAAAGATGTGCCCGTCATTGGAGATCATGTATGGATCGGCCCTGGCGCTAAACTGTTTGGAAATATTTATATTGCGAATCATATTTCCATCGGAGCAAATGCAGTAGTGAATCGCTCCTTTCATGAAGAGCGGATTGTCATTGCAGGTGTCCCTGCTCAAAAAATAAAAGAAAAAAGCCCTTCTTTATGAAGGACTTACTTGACCAAAGCAGTGAGCCACATGAGATAAAATAAGATGGATAAACATGAGGATCATCCTGCCCGAGCCCCATCACCATTTATCCTAAGATGCTTTGGCGCAATCAAACCATCAATCGGTAGCAACTTGAAGTGAAACAAATCGCCACAGCCGTACTCTCTAATTTGCGTTGGAGTACCCGAAGACTAGCATGAGAAAGTACAAGACAAAGACGAGGATGGCAATCGCATAGATGAGAATGGACACAATCAGTACTGTCCAGCCCAACCCTTTTCTTCCTGTTTGAATGAGATATATTCCAAGTGTGAAGAGCCCGAGTAAAAGACCTAAGATGGCCCATAACCATTTATTTTTCCCGTGTTTTGGTGCATCAACGAATAGGTAGATTGCGACTAATATGGATACAAACCAACCTGTAATCCATTTCACATTCATCCGCCACCCTTCTTTTTCAATTTATTGAATCTTACTATACTTTTTTCCTAATCTTAAAAACAACTATTCAAATGAATGATTCGGAAGGCTTTGCCATTCTTCTCTCAGCATCCCATACCGCATCGAATCATAATACTCCCCTTGATAGTAACGTACCTTACGCAGTCTTCCCTCAAGGATAAACCCGCATTTCTCTGCGCAACGCATCATGCGTTCATTTCCAGACCAGGTGGTCAGGCCGATGCGTGGGATATCAATGTGTGAAAAGAGTTCATCGATCCATAGACGCAATGCCTTTGTACCAACGCCCCCATTCCAAAAACGTGAGTCATAAATAAGAATCCCACACTCCAGCCAGCGTGTGCGTTCATTCTCCCAATAATAAGAAACTGTGCCCTTTAATTCACCTCCTACATCAATGCCAAATAGTTTTGGCAGGACAGATTCATCCTGTAAATAGCGTTTTTTAAATGCAGCAAGCGATATGTCATGTTCAATAAAATACGGTGCATTCCACTTTCGATAGGCCTGGTCTGGTGCTTTAAACCTTAAATGCCATACCACTTCTAAATCGGTTTCGTCTAATGGACGTATGCTCACAATCTCTTCTTTTTTTCCTTTCATCTGTTCACGTTCCTTTACTTTGTCGTTCTTTTAGCAAGATGACGATACTCGATAGGCGTCATGCCTTCATTTTGCCGAAACAGCTTTGAAAAATAAGTAGGGTCATCAATGCCTACATGTTCTGCAATGAGAGCTATTTTTTCATTCGTTGAAGCAAGCAGGCTTTTGGCTTTTTCAATTTTGAGTCGATTGATGTACTGGCTCGGCGTCAGTCCGTACACGGTCTGCATGCACCTTGTCATGTAATCAGGATGATAATGGAGAATCTCTGCCAGCTTCTCCATCTGTAATTTTTGCGTAAAATGACGTTCAAGATAGTGAACCACTTCTGAAGCGACAGTCTCCTTTGCACTTGGAATATGAAATGCTTCTTTTTGTAAATGAATGAGCATTTCCTCAAATTGAAGCTGCTTTTTGAGCTGAAGTTCAGACGCATCATCATTTAAAGCGCGCATCGCTGAAAGATGCTTCTGTAGCACGCTTCCCCCTTTCACTTTTCCTTTTCGGAGCAGACGAAATTCATAGCTTGCTGCTTTTTCAAAAGTGGCTTGATTTTGCTTCATGTCAAACCAGTGTTCTCTCGGCCGATCTGTAAACTCAAATGAATCAATTGAAAAATGCAGCCACTCATAAAGTGTTTCTTCTTTGCATGGAAGATGTCCACCATGGGCAAGTCCCGGTGATAAAATGATATATTCTCCCTCTTTTACGTGATGAGGCACCTCGTCTTCTGTGATCCACAGTTCACCTTTCGTGACATAAAGAAGATCAAATACGGTGAAAATTCTGGAGATATGTCGTTCTCCTGGGTGGAATACACCTTTGCCTGAAGCAATATAGACTGGAAATGGCGGTACAGTAAATGTAATAAACGGACCCATATTCATCCCCTTATGAAGTCGGATTTCTCCAATAAGTTTCGGTTTCATCTCTTCTTATTATAGTCGATGCAAGGTACACTATAAATCGGATTTATACGAAAGAAGGTGATGTGATGAAGCCACAAGCACTGACAATACAAAAGGTTCAAGCCAAAAGTGAAAAATCCCACCCTTCATTATTTGCATTAACTTGGCCTATTTTTATCGAAATCTCTTTATATATGCTGATGGGGAGCGCAGATACACTGATGCTCAGCCAGTATTCTGACAATAGTGTTGCCGCAGTAGGGGTAAGCAATCAGCTACTAAATCTATTGATTGTGATGTTCAGCTTCATTACGACTGGGACGACGATTGTCATTGCGCAACTTTTAGGAGCGGGCCGCAATCAGGAAGCGACCCTAGTTGCCTATGTATCACTAGGCACCAACTTCCTCATTAGCTTTGTGATCAGTCTTCTTATGTTTGTGTTAGCTGTGCCCATCCTGCATATCATGGGATTATCAAGCGAGCTCATGCCAGATGCAACCGTCTTTTTACAGATTGTCGGCCTGCTGTCTTTTATACAGGCGCTCATTATGACCTATAGTGCTATTTTAAAAAGCTATGGATTCACGAGAGATACGATGTATGTCACCATCGGTATGAATCTGTTAAACGTTGCTGGTAATTATTTGGTCATCTTTGGACCATTTGGCTTCCCTGTATTAGGTGTCATGGGTGTTGCTCTTTCCACATCATTTGCACGGTTGATCGGTCTAACAGCCATGATCCTCATTGTTCGACACCGCATTGGATTGCGGTTTTCATTCAAGCGAATGTTTTACATCCAGCGAACGCATTTAAAAAAACTGCTAAAAATCGGCATTCCTTCTGCTGGAGAACAGCTTTCTTATAATGGCTCTCAAATGATTATTACGCTGTTTATCACATTTATGGGCACGCAAGCACTTGCAGCAAAAGTCTATACCCAGAATTTGATGATGTTCATTATGTTATTTGGTGCCGCCATTAGCCAAGGAACGCAAATCTTAATTGGGCGCCTGATCGGGGCGAAAGAATTTGATGCGGCCTATCGAAGATGCATGAAAAGCTTATACTGGGCCATTGCCATCTCGCTTCTTTCTTCTACTGCTTTATCTTTATCATCGACGCATTTACTTACTTTTTTCACTAGCAACAGTGAGATCATTCAAATCGCGAGCCTCCTCCTCATATTGACGATTATTTTAGAGCCTGGACGTTCTTTTAATATGGTCATCATCAACTCCTTGCGGGCAGCTGGTGACGCGAAGTTTCCAGTCTATATGGCGATGATTTCAATGTGGGGCATCGGCCTTCCGATCGCTTATTTATTAGGCATTCAACTTGAGATGGGCCTGATCGGGGTTTGGATTTCTTTTATCGTGGATGAATGGGTAAGAGGTATCTTCATGTATAGGCGGTGGCGTTCAAGGGTGTGGACGGAGTATCGGTTTACTTCCACATAAAAAGGACTGCGGGTGCAGTCCTTTCAGATTGTTGACAAAGGGCTAAAATGAACTTTATTTTAGCCCTTTGTCTTCTTTTCAGCGTGATAGAAAACCTTTGCAGCCCTAGGAAGGACGAGCATCGGCGTGGAGCGAATTTAACATTCGTGAGCACCGAAGCGCAGGACTGACACCGAATGCGAGGGTTTGTCTACACGCTGAAAGGGCTAAAACGAACTTTATTTTACCCCTTTGTCTTCTTTTCATTACGTAATATCTTCTAAAATAAGTGCTTTTTCTTGTGTTGAAATATATGACCGCTTCGTAAAGACGCGGTATTCGTTTTCTCTAGTTTTATCTAAAATAGCCTTATAAAAGTGAGCAGCTGCTTTCACCGGTATCCTTGAATAAAGTGGGAATTCATGTAGATGGTCAAAAAATTCCTCATAGTACGCCTCTGCCTCAAACGCAATATATTCCCATACGTGCTGGAAGGCTTGATTGACGATCCCTTCTTGTAATTCTTGCTCTGTATACCCAAATTGATCCATGACTTGTTTTGGCAAATAAATGCGGTTCCTTTCCGCCTTATCCTCACCAATGTCTCGAAGAATATTGGTCAACTGCATGCCAATCCCAAGGGAAATCGCTGCTTCTTTTAGCTGTTCTTTTTTACGCGGTGCAATGATCGGAAGCAGCATTAATCCAACTGTACTTGCGACATGATAGGAATAGATGAGCAGTTCATCTAACGTTTCATACCGGTGCTGCTCTAAATCCATCTCCTGTCCACGCAGCAGGTCACGGAATGGGGATTCATCCATACGAAACTGTTGAAATGTATACTCCAGCGCCACCCACATTGGATCATCACGATCTACTTCTCCTTGCAAGAAACGATCAAATGCCTCCTGAAAAGACGCCAGTTCTTCCTTTGGTGAAGGAGACTCATCTACAATGTCATCCGCTCTCCTACAAAAGGAATAAACAGCCCAAACAGCCTGTCTTTTCTTTTTAGGCAGCATGGAAAAGGCACGATAAAACGTTTTTGAATGGGTTTGAATGGTCTCTTCACATATTTTCAATGCTGTTTGCACATCAACCACTTAGCTTCACTTCCTTTCTGTTGTTCAGCTCTTTAAGCAGTACAGAAGCCATGAGCTTTGCACTTTGCATCACGATCGGTACCCCGCCGCCGGGATGGATGGAAGCACCTACCGCATATAGATTGTCTACATCTGCAACCTTTACTTGCGGGCGAAACACACCTGATTGAAACAAATTAGGAGCGAGTCCAAAGCTGCCGCCTTCAAACAATCCTTCTCGCATTGAATCATTCGGTGTTCTCACCTTTTGCCAGACAACCGCCTCTCGCAGTTGCGGAAAGCCTCTTTTCTCAAGACGCTCCACCATTTTATCCACAAAGTCTGTCTCTTGTTCCCAATTGATGTGATCTCCTGATGGAACAGGAATGAGCATATATAGGACACTGCTACCTTCTGGGGCAAGGGATGGATCGATGGTCGATGGATTAAACGTATAAAATGATGGATCTTGAGGTATCGTTTTCGTTTGGAACACCTCTCTCATATGCCGATCAAAGTGTTCTCCCATGAAAAATTGATGAACAGGTGCTTCATCGTATACTTTGTTTAACCCTAGATACACCATCACGCAGCCGGAGGATGGAACGTATTTACGCCGGTCTTGTTCACCTAAACCAAGCTGTTTTAACGCCGCTGGATAATCTCCGTTCATCACAAATGCGTCAGCTGCTATGTGCTCATTATTTATTTTTGCCTTGACCACACGTTTCCCCTCAAACTCAAATTGTGCGACTTCTTCACTTTTTCTTATGTGTACACCCGTCTTTAAGAGCTGTTTCTCCAATATATCTACTAAACTCGCATATCCGCCTTTTAAATAGTAAATTCCGTGTGCGTGCTCACTATATGAAACAAGCGAATAAATGGCAGAAGCTTCATACGGATTTCCTCCGACATAGAGGGTTTGAAGTGCATATGCATCTCGGAGGCGCTCATCCGAAAAATATTTTTTGAGAGAACTTTGAACGGTTCGATATGCTTTTAATTTCATTAAAATCTTCATGTTCGCTTTTGTAAAAAAGGTTCGTTTTTCATGAAATGATTTTTCTAGAAAAGCTTGCTGCCCTTCTTGAAACCGATCCGTCATTTCTTGCATAAATGTTAAATATCCCTGTTCTTCCTTTGGAAATACACGTTTGATTTCTTCTAGTTGTCGCCGTGTATCAGAGTATTTCGTGTAGGAGGTTCCATCTTGATAGTGGATCGTATACAGCGGATCGAGCTGCAAGAGATCAAGAGATGTTTCATCAATGCCTACGTCATGTAAAATGCCTTTTAACATATCAGGAAGTAGGACAATGGTCGGACCTTCATCTACTTTATATCCTTTCTCACGTACAAAAGCAAGTCTCCCGCCGAGCCGTTCATTTTTTTCAACAAGGGTGACATCATGTCCAGCTTTTTTTAAATAGAGGGCTGAGATCATTCCGCCAATACCGCCGCCAGCAATCAATATATGTTTTTTCATGAGGCGCTCCCCTTTTCTTGATGTGGCACTCTTTTGTGCGTATGTTTCTCTTTTGCCAGAATCGCATTTGTCGTAATACGCGCTGATTCTAAAATGGTTGGCAATCCGCTGCCTGGGTGGGTTCCTCCACCAACGAGCCAGCAGTGTTTCAACTCATCAAATTCATTATGCGGCCTGAGTACCATCATCTGCGTCAACTGGTGACCCAGATTAAATGTAGCTCCTTCATACACGTACAGCTCTTCTTCCCAATGCTTCGGCGTGATCATCCGCTCGACTTCAATATGCTGCCTGATATTCTTAAAGCCCGTTTTCCGCTCCAGTGTATCCAGCACAAGCTCTCTAAATTCTCCTTGATGCGCTTCCCAGTCAATACCGCTTTGATTATTGGCAACGGGTGCTAACACATAAAGAGCGGACTTGCCTTTTGGCGCAAGCGAATCATCTGTCACACTTGCATTTTGAATATAAATGGACGGATCATCCGGCAGCTCAAAGGTTTTCGTAATCTCTTTGACGAACTTCGCATAGTCATCGGAAAAAACGATGGTATGATGCGGCTCATCATATATCATATCTAAACCTAGGTACAGCATAAAGGTGGAGCATGAGAATTTTTTCTTTTTCAGTTTCTTCTCGCTATATTTCTTTAAAAGACCTGGCTCTACAAGCTTTGTCATCACGTGTGCAAAATCACCATTTACGACCACCTCATCTGCCCGTATTTCTTCACCAGTTTCTAAGCGAATGCCCTTCACTTTCCTGCCTTCCGTCAGCAACTTTTCAACTCCAGTTGATAGATGAAGGGTAGCCCCAGATTCAACAGCTGCCTTTGCCATCGCTTCTGACAGCTGATTCACTCCGCCTTTCGGATGATAAACGCCTGTGTCATGCTCCATAAAGGAAAGAATTGAGAACGCTCCTGGACATTCCCAAGGTGACATCCCTAAATATTTTGATTGGAATGTAAAGGCATATTTCACTGATTCATTTGAGAAATAATCCGACAGCACATCATATAAGCTTTTATTTAATGAGAGCTGAGGAAGTGCTTTGATGACCTTTGGACGCAAATAATGATGGAAACGATCCATTTTACTTTGTAGAATCGGCGTTAGGCGATCCATTTTTCGTTTTGTATCATTCATAAAACGTACATACCCTTCGCCCTCACCAGGTGCAAAGGCTTCTAGTCGTTTGTACATTTCGTCTCGATCTCGAATCATATCAAGCTTCTCATCTTGAAAGATTAACCTATACATTTCTTTTAATTCAATCACATCTATATAATCATAGAGATTTTTACCGGCAAAGGTGAATAGTTCCTCTGCAATATGAATCATACTGAGAAAAGTAGGACCTGTATCAAACGAGAAATCACCAAGTTGAAACTTAGAGTTACGTCCGCCAACAAAGGACTGTTTTTCATATATATGAACATCATGTCCTTTGCTTTGCAACATCATAGCTGCTGCAAGTCCCCCTGGTCCTGCTCCGATCACAATGATTTTCATTATCCTTTTTCCTCCAAATTAATTCACTTTAAGTTAATTATACAAATTGAAGCGGTTAGATCAACTTTTGATGTGCTCTAAAAGTCTCATGTTATGTAGCAAAAAAGCCGACTTCCTTTCAACAAGTGCAAGAAAGCCGACCCTTTGTTATGCTTCTATATCAATTCGATATGTTTCAAACCAATGATGAATCTGTGCCAAATGGGCAATGAGCTGTGGGCCTTTCATTAACTGACCATACCAAGGAACCTGGAAAGAAGCCCCTTCTGTTTCAATCAGCTGTTTTAATTGATGTGGATCTAAAAATTCATGAAGCACAGAATCCTTTTGCGCGAGACAATCTGTTAACATCTCTTTTACCGCCTGAGTATAAGCAGGATGATGTGTTTTCGGATAAGGGCTCTTCTTGCGATAAAGCACTTCATTCGGTAAAATTCCCTCTAATGCTTTTCTCAAAACCCCTTTTTCCCGATTTCCATACATTTTCATTTCCCAAGGAATATTCCATACATACTCAACAAGACGATGATCTGCGAATGGTACACGTACCTCAAGGCTCGCACCCATGCTCATACGATCTTTTCGATCCAGCAGTGTTGTCATAAACCAAATCATATTTAAGTAAAAAAGTTCTCTTCGGGCTTTATCTACTCCAGTTTCCCCATCTAAAAGAGGGGTTTCTGCCACGGTTTCTTCATATTTGCTTTGCGCATATTCCTTCAGTGATAATTTCTTTTGCCATGAGTCTTGAAGAAGCTGAACGCGTGCTTCCGTTGATCTCATCCACGGAAATCCATTGGTTTCGCTTGCCATGTGAAACCATGGGTAACCTCCAAAAATTTCATCTGCACATTCACCTGATAAACCGACAACAAAATCCTTTTTAATTTCTCGACAGAACCATAGTAAGGAAGAATCAATATCTGCCATCCCCGGCAAATCTCGTACTTCAACCGCTTCTTTCAAATAAGAAGCCAGCTCTTTTTGCCCGATGATACAGCTGTGATGATTCGTTTGAAACGCTTTGGTCATTCGATCAATCCACGGCCCGTCAGCATTGGGCTGGAATTGACTTGCTTCAAAGAATTGATCATTTCCGTCGTAATCAACGGAATACGTATGCAGCGGGGCTTTCCCTATTTTCTCAAAGTGCTTGGCGGCAATAGCTGTAATGGCACTAGAATCCACTCCACCCGATAAAAACGTACATACAGGCACATCAGAGACGAGCTGTCTTGTAACAGCATCCGTAAAGAGTTCCTTCACGTGCTGAGCGGTGTCATCAAGCGAATCTGTATGCTGCTTACTTTTGACATTCCAGTACCTCCACACACGCAAACCATCTTTTGAGAAGGTTAAAGCATGAGCAGGTCTCAGCTCTTTCACCCCTTTAAATACGCCTTGCCCTGGTGTTCTAGACGGCCCTAGGCCAAAAATTTCTGATAAGCCTTCATGATCGACTTTGGCTTTCATCTCAGGATGAGCCAGAAGTGCTTTGATTTCTGAGCCAAACAAAAAGGAATGATGACGTTCTGTATAGAAAAATGGCTTGACACCGAGCCGGTCTCTCGCTGCAAATAATAATTCACGCTCACTATCCCAAATGACAAATGCAAAAATTCCATTAAAATGGGTCACACACTCTTCCTTCCATTCTGTATAGGCGTGAAGAAGAACCTCTGTATCAGAATGCCCAAGAAAGCGGTGCCCCCTTTTGAATAATTCTTTTCGTATATCCTCTGTGTTATAGAGTTCTCCATTGTATACCACCGTATAATCATGGTGTTGATGGGTATATGTCATCGGCTGCTTTCCGCCTTCAACATCGACAACGGCTAACCGTTTATGGCCGAAAAGAACGTGCTCACTTTTCCACGTATTTGTATCATCCGGCCCTCGTTTAGATAATGTATCTGTCATTTGATTGATTACATGATCCTGTTGGATGAGCTGCTTTTTAAAGTCTGCCCAGCCTGTTATTCCACACATCATCATCAGCTCCCATCCGTTTTTCATCAAGTGTTCTCATTTAGCCTTTCTTAGTTTATGCATCGTCTCCTTGATAGTTGATTTGTCCTTTTTTCCTCCTGTGTATAGGACAAGCTTCATTTGGTAAGAAAAGAAAGAGGAAAGGAGGTTTTGCGAATGGAGAACCGCATGACATATCTTCAGCAAAACCACCCAAAATGGTGTAACGGATACTTACTGATGGAAAACGGTCATTGTCTGATTGAAGACGAAGAAGGAGACATCATGCTGCCTGAAAGCCTTCAAAGTTCTATGATCTGTTTGAAAGAAAAGGATCGATGGACAAAAGGAGAATTGCTCGGGTCTGTCGTTCTTTGTGATAATGGGAAGTTGATGGAGGTAAAAGGCGGTGAACGCATTCAATATACAGCGTCTCTTTCTAAAGGGTGGCTTGATTTGCTCATGTTCGTACCAGAAAGCGTCTTTTATCAGATCATTGACCATGTAGAACAGCTTGGCTTTTCCGTCTATGATTGTGTCTTCTCTTCCTTCCATCCTTCTCATCGCGTGTCTTTTTTTCAATTTTCAGGAGACATGCAATCACTTGCCCTTCAATGCCACCATCATTCGGGTACAAATCAAGTTCAATTGGAATGGACGACATCTGACGGTCACCGGCTGATGTCTCAGTTTGATCTCACATAAAAAGGGCACTGCTTTTGATAAGCAATGCCCTTTTTATCTTAAAAGATATGGAAACCGATCGGCAGACGTAAGCCTAGAAGAATGGTCACAATGGCAACCACGATAAAACCAATGAATACACCCGTCACCGATTTTCCTTTTTTCTTGCGTACAAGGACCATTTCCATGAAACCAATCACAAGAATACCAAGTATCATTTTTCCAACATACTCGCCCCCGTAACCCGGGATTTTCATTCCTGTGCGAACATACAGCTCTACGCCTGTTGCAATAATAATCAAGTAGAACAGTCGTACGATCATATGCACAATTTTAGCGCCTTTATCGTTTTTACCTGCTAATGCAAAGGCAACGAAAAATAAAATAATACCTAGCACCCACGCTGTAATATGTAAATGTGTTCCCATTTGTGATTTCCCCCTTTATCAGAACAATTACCTTCTCATCGTACCACGAAATAAGTCGAACACAAAGCGACAATCCTGTGTCAAAACGCCTTTATTTGACGCGATTTGATAACGTCCCAATTGGTTCAATTGTTACATCAACCTGATCGCCTGAGGCTAAAAATTTTGGCGGTTCAAAACCTTTGCCGACTCCAGAAGGTGTACCTGTTGCAATGATGTCTCCCGCTTCCAGCGTCATCCCTTTTGAAAGAGTTGACACAATGTCTTCAATTGGAAAGATCATTAATTCCGTACTGGCAGACTGACGAACCTCTCCGTTTACCTTTGTTTCCACATGGAGTGCTCCATGATCCTCAATCACTGACTTGTGAACGATATAAGGTCCCATTGGACAAGTTGTATCTAAGCTTTTCCCGATGAAAAATTGTTTGTGTTTTTTCTGCAAATCTCTTGCGGTTATATCATTTAAAATGGTGTAACCGAAAATGTAATCGTGGACCTCTTCAGGAGCAATATTCTTTCCTGTTTTGCCAATGACAATGGCAAGCTCCCCTTCGTAATCCAATTCACTTGTCACATCTTCATGGAGAAGAATGTCCGCTTCATGCCCTACAACAGAGGTAGGCGCCTTTGTAAAGATCATCACGTCTTTAGGAATATCTGCCGCACTTCCCATTTCCATGACGTGATCTTGATAGTTTTTCCCAACACACATGATGTTTTTCGTTGGTTTTGGAATCGGTGCATGGAGTGTCACGTCCGAAAGCGGATAGACATAAGAGCCGCGGTCTTCTTCTTTTTTCTCCGCCCAATCAAGAAGCTGTTTGACGTGTTCAACAAACTTGTCCCCCATGTTGATGCATTCAAATAAAGAGTTTGGCAATGTTTCTAGCTCAAATAGTTTTGCTTCTGCCTTTTTGACGTCCATCACCCATTCATCATCAATGACGACCCCGATAAACAATCTGTTATGTATCTCACCTGTAAAAAACTTCATGTCTTCCCCTCACAATCTTCATTACAATACATTATGATGTCTCATTTTTATTTCTCTACGAAATAAAAAAAACCCTTTTTTATCATACTCTCTTTTAAAAAGGGTTTCAAAAATGAAGACCTGACATTTAGCGGTAGCGTCGATACTCCCACATATTCCCTTGATCCCATTTACGATCAACATTTCCTTGATGGCGGGAATGATGTTTTTTCTTTCCGCATCTTCGGCAAGAGTGACTCCGTTTATGGTGATGAGAACGTTTAGATCGATGGCTGCGGTGTGATTTGCGGCAGCTTTTCTTATGATGTGATCTGTGTTTGCTGCGGCATGATTTTTTTGGTTCACTCTTTTTGCTGCGGCAAGACTTTTTGCTTTTATACGACTTTTTACTTTTGCATGGTTTCTCGCTCTTTACACTTTTCTTTGAGCAGCGACTTTTTTTAGAGCGATAGCTTTTATGGCTTTTTTTGCTGCGATGTGACTTACGGCAGCCTCCTCCACCAAAGAACCAGTGACGGCGATTTGAATGACGAGAACGAGATGATTTGTGCGAATGTCCCGATTCTGGTTCACGATCTAAGTGTTGATCACGCCCCTCACTTCGAAGTGAATCAACTGCATGTTCAATATGCGAATGATCAAATGTGCTCACGAACAATTCCCCTCCCAATCTGTGCTCTGACAAAACAAACAGACAAAGCTGTTTATCTTCTCTGCTTTATGTTACGAGACTCGATAGACAAGTGTTCTTGGCGAATGCCTCTTTCTTAGAAAACTCCATGAATACCTACCAGCAGGTACAGGACATTCCTTCATTTTCATATAGTGGAGGAGATATAGGAGGGTGATGAACGCATGGACACAGAACCTTTAAAACAACTGGATATCTGGATTCATCCAAAAGATCTCATGGAATTAAAAAAGGACGTATGGAACGATGAACCCGTCGAGGCCATTCTGAAAACCGGCCAAACGAAGTCACATATTTATGCCTCATACCGAGGATCACACATCCGAAAGCTCAAGAAAAAATCCTATCAAATTGAATATCGAAAACCAAAGCAAAGACAGGGCGAATCCCTTTTTCACTTAAATGCAGAGTACAATGATCCTTCTTTCATTCGCAACAGGCTGTCTTTTTATTTCTTTGAACAAATGGGTGTCTTCAGCCCGTCCGCTTCTCATGTGTTTCTGACCATTAATGGAAGAAAAGAAGGCATTTATTTAAAAATAGAATCTGTAGATGAGCTGTTCCTCCAAAAACGACAGCTGCATGGAGGCGGCATTTATTATGCTGTAGATGATGACGCCAATTTCTCTCTTTTAAGTTCATTTGATAAAAAGCCAAAAAAACATCTTCTTCTCGGTTATGAGAAAAAAACGGGAACTCCTGAACACGACAAGCAGCTGAGTGAATTTATTTACTTTTTGAACACCGCAAGGGACGACACGTTTGCAAGTAAGATTGAGCAGTACCTTGATGTAACACAATATTTCCGCTGGCTCATTGGTGTCGTGTGTACCCAAAATTTTGATGGCTTTGTTCATAACTATGCGCTTTATGTGAATGATCAAGGAAGGTTTCAAGTAATGCCTTGGGATTATGATGCGACTTGGGGTCGTGATATTCACGGAGAAGAAATGGCGTTTGATTATATTCCAGTCAGCGGTTTCAATACATTAACCGCTAGATTGCTAGACATCCCTGCATTTAAAAGAGACTATTATGCCCTTTTCCAGCACGTACTAGATACACATTTTTTAGAAAAACGGCTTCTCCCTATCATTGAGACATGGCATGCTTCGATTGAGCAGCGAATTGGAGATGATCCATATACGAAAAACCGACAAGACATGCTGCGTTCAGAGCGAGAATTAATCCGACAGTATATCAACAAAAGACGACGTTATTTACAAACTGAGATTAAAAAAGAGACATCGCGCCTGTAAAGACACTTTCGAATTTTGTCACTTTAGTTCTCATATTGACGAAAGAGCTTTTTTTATAGAAAAATAGGGTATACTAACCATATCCTTCTATTTGATAAAAAATGTGAGAGTTGGCGTCCGTTATGATCAATTATGAAATTGAACAAAAAAGATTACATTTAATTGAGACCGCAAAAAAATTCGGAATGAATGCCGAAGAAACCATCAGGTGCAGTCAAGAGCTTGACACACTCTTAAATAAAGGCATCAAAACCACCTCTAAAGAATGCTCGAATACAGGGTAAACCATACACTTCATTCCTCTCATCAAAGTTCTTCAAAAAGACAATCACATATTAAAAGACCCATCATAAGCTATGGTGAAACGCCCAAAAACGAAGTGCCCTATTTTTCTAAAGGATGTGCACCGCTATGCCGGCTATTGTTGGAGCCTTTAAAGTAAATGCCGTCGGAACGAGCGGAGTCGTTCATGTTGGAGACTGCATCACCATTTCTCCAAATAGTCAGGTTAAAACGTTTGCCGGCGCAGGCAGTTTTAACACTGGTGATCAATTACGCATTAGCAACTATAAAAGTGTGACAAATACGTATGATAGTGATGTCATTGATCAACCGCTTGTTGGTAACTTGTAAGGAGTGAGAATCCGTTGAACTTCTATATTAATCAAGCGATACAAATTAATTACTTACGTGTGGAGTCTGTGAGTAACTCATCCGTTCTGCAAATCGGAAGTGCTGGATCAATCAAGGCACTCTCCAATCTGTATAACACTGGAAGCTACGTAGAGTCAGCACCTGCCGCAGCAGGCACACAAGGAATTCAAGAATCTCAAGGCGCAAGCACAGCACCTTTTGTACCGCTTCAGTCACCAACAACATAAGTTCATCTGCAATCCCCGGAGGTGTATGCATATGTATGACTATCAAAACAACGCTTCACAATTGTATGGCATCATTCAAAAGCAAACACAGCAAATCATGATGCTTGAAAAAAGGCTTAACGAGCTTCAGCAGGAAATGCAAATGATCAAAGATAAACCGACAACAACGATTGAACGGATTGATTATCAATTTGATCAACTGAAAATCGAGCGGCTGGAAGGCACATTAAATATCGGCCTCAATCCATCTGATCCAAATAGTGTTCAAAATTTTGAAGTGGGCCAAACAACAACCCCGGGAATTGGAATGATGCAGCAAGAAATGGCTGATCAATTTTTCAATCAAACACGCCAGCTTGTCGATGCATTCTTAAATGAAGAAGCACCGCAGCTTCTTGAAGAACTAGAGCAGCGATACGAAGGCTCGCTTGATGAAAGCAACAAACACCATATCATTGAGGACATTCGAAAACAAATAGACAGCAGAATCAAATATTATGCGGGGCAGCTGCCACAAAGGGAAGATATGACCCCGCTTCAACGTTCCGAGCAAATTGCTGAATACGTGAAACATGATGTCAAACGGGCAATCGAGCACTTTTTAGCCCATATTCCAAATGAAACGAAAGGAGAGGAAAACGGATGAATTTCACAGTCGTCAACCGCAACATCGAAACCGGAAGCATTAAAGTAGTTGGGGTATCGTCCTCTTCCCTATTTATTATCGGGGACACGGATCACGTACAGCTGTCATCGATTTTTGATACACCGCCAGAATCTTTAATTATTGGCCCGTTTGTTCCTCTAGCCCCTCGATAATGATCAAGCGCACATCTCAAGTGAAGTTCTCGAAGGTGAATTCTGTCGGGATTGCAAGTGTTGTTCAAATTGGTGATACACAGGAGCTATGCCCGAACGTGAAGGTGTTAGCTGTTCAGCGAACCATTAGTTTGTTTTATGGAAATGAAGCTGAAAACCTAGATGCAAAAGAATTTGAAGTGTATTATGAGCCGATCCCATTGATGCTGCCAGAACGAGCGGTTAGAACGGCCTTTTATCATGAAAAGCCTCTCATTAAAGTGTCGTCCATTCATGTAGAAGGGGTCTCTTCCTCCTCTATCTATCAAATTGGCTCTACGTGCGGAATAAATGCCGTTGCGCGAGTGAAGCATATTCGAGAGTTATTTAGCAACAATGACGAACATCCGCCAAACTCACAATTGGACCTACCTGCGCATATGATGGTGATATGACTTCGAATAAAGGATGTCGATTATGCCAGCAATTGTCGGACCCATTTACATTAACTCGATTTCTGGAGGCGTCGTAAACGTCGGTGACTCATTTTATCTTTCGCCTAAAAGTTCTTCAAAATCTGCTTTAGGCTCTGGAGCGGGGAATACCGGAGATTTCTTGATTTTAAATAATGGCATTAGCGCCACCAACTATGTGGATCCTGACTTAAATGATCAGAATATGGTAGGCAATGCATAAAGCGGCTCCTCTACACTCATTTCATTTAGAGGAGCGCTTTTTTATGCTTATTTCTTTCTGCGTTGTCTTGATTTCTTTGTTTTGACCAGCTTGCTTGCCGGTTGCTTTCGAATCCATTTGATGTACGGAACAAGCTTTTCATCTTGTCTTAGTGCATCCAGCGTATTCAAACGTGCGGCAAGCTCCTGGTTTGTATAAAGAGCATGTACCTGTTTATGGCAAGGGATACACAGGAAGGCAGTCGGTAGAAAGGCCCCTCCTTCTTCTCTTGGCGTTAAGTGATGTTCTGTAAGGACGACCTCTTGTCTTCCGCACAGCTCACATAATCCAATCGTTTGCTTTGCCATCCTGAGATCACCTCACTTTACATTAATTCCATCGAGACTGTTGTTCCTTTCCCGCTTGGATCTGCTGGGTGGACAATCAGTTTCTTTGGCAGTCTCATCTTTAATTCTTCCACATGGCTGATCACACCAACAGCTAAATTTTGAGACTGTAGTTTCTCTAATGCTGTAATCACCGTATCTAACAAGTCTTGATCGAGTGTACCAAATCCTTCATCTAAGAAGAAGAATTGCAGCGGGAACTCACCTCTCAGCTGAATTTGTGCAGACAGAGCAAGGGCAAGTGCTAAAGACGTCAGGAAAGTTTCTCCCCCAGACAAGCTGGATACCGGACGTCTGACACCTCCATTGGCATCATCCCGCATCACAAAACCGCCCTCTGAATCGACTTCAATGGCATATCTTTGTCTTGTCAAAATCCCAAGACGATGAGAAGCATCACGGCTGACACTTTCTAGCTGTTCTTCTGCTAGGAACTCAACAAACGTATTCCCTTTAAACACAGTTTGAAGCTTATCCAGCCGGTCAATTTCTTGCTGCAGTTCTTCAAGGCGTTCATGAATGCTTGCAAAACGCTGATGGTTTGCTTCAATCACTCGCAGATGCTCCTGTGCAGATCCACTCAGCGCTGTCGCTTCTTCAAGCGCTTTTTCCGCCGCTTCTTTTTTTAGTTGAATGTCTGTCCACTCGTCTTCATCCAGCGACTCACCTTTTAACAGTTCAGAAATTCGCTTTAAGTTTGCTGCACATTGCTTTCTTTTATCCTCAAATTCCTCAATTTCCTGTTTGACTGTAAGACGTACAGATCGATCCATTAAAGCAGGTGCTATCTCCTGAGGATGAGCAAAAGGAGTAGATGCTGTTTCTTTTTGCCACGCTTTCTCAGCTTCTTGTTTTCGCCGCTTAGCCTCTTGGAGCTGACGTTCACTGCTTGAGAAATGGCTTTGCGCCTCACTAAATAATTGCTGTGCATGCTTGAATTGCTCGTACGAATGCTGTTCTTTTTCATTTAGATGAGCAAGAGATTGTTGAACTTCGTCCAGTTCATCAGAAAGAGAAGCGGCTTTTAAAGGATATCGCTGTAAATCTGTTTCATATTGATCGATCAGGTGTTGCTGGCTTCCCAGCTGATGCGCCAACTTATCGAGTTCCTTCTCTAGATCGTATATGGCTGTTTGCAGATGCTCTTTTGCCTGCTGTTTTTCCTCTAGAAAAGAAATACTCTTCTCAATACGCTCTTGATAACCTTCCGCTTGTTGATCCTTTTCGTCAATTTGTTGCTGCATTTCCTGCACTTGGTTGATTGTCAGATGAGGAAAGGTCTGTTCAAATTGCGTCAGTTGTTCGGAAAGCTCAGATCGAAGCTCCTTGATCAGCATGTCTAGTTCTTGTATGCGCTGCTGCTCAAATGTCAGTTGATCTTTGACTTTGCTCATTTCTGCCGCTTGATCATAAGTGACGTCCATTAAACGAGCTCGTTTGCTTTCGATTGCTTGAATATCTTGTTTTACACCTTTCCATTCTTGAATCAGCTGGTGCAAAGACTGCGGATTCTGTACTGCTTCTACTGCTGCAGCTACTTCCGAATCGGGGGCTTTTTGAGATAAAAAGGAGAACTGTTTAACTAATTGATTGGCATGCGTTTCAAGCAGCTGTTTTGCAGCAAACATGTCTCTAGCATATTCCTCTGCCAGCTTGAGCTCTTTATCCATTTTTACAATCCATTCATCAATTTGGGCAACCGTTTCTTCATAGTCATTGTCTATCACAGCCTTTGGATCATGATGAATCGATCCACAAACAGGACATGGTTCACCGTCTACTAGCTCTGCCGCTAATTCTTTTCTTAATTCTGCCGATCTGACAACATCACGCTGTTTTAATTTTTCTTGTTTTTTGTCCTGCTCTTTATGACTCCATTCTGTAAGACCTCGTTCAAATTCACATACATAAAAATACAATTGCTCTATCGCTTGAAACGATTGATTTATTTTTTCATGATGATCTTTTTGCTGTTTTTGAAGCTTTTCATACGATTGTGTCGCCTGTGCTGAACGCTGTCTTAGCTCCTCAATCTTTTGTTCTTCCTTTTGAATGCTCACATTCATTCTTTGAACATTTTCACTGAAACGAAGTGCGTCTTGTACAAGTTTCCGCTCTTTGACAGAGACTTGTAATTGTTCCAGCTCATGCTTCAACTGTGTTTGTTTCGCAAGCGCACGCTCTAATAAAGATTGCACGTTTTCGGCTTCCGCTTTTTTTTGAGTCAATTGCTGCGCTTTTTCATGGTTTTGCTGCTCTAGTACGGTCTTTTCCTGAAGAGCTGTTTCTTTTTTTCGTTCAATTTCTTTTAATTGAATCAGCTGCTCTTTCTTTTGAAGAAGCTCTGGCTCATTTTCCATTTTCTTTTGCCGCGTTTGCTCATACTCCTGCGTCATTTGATCATAGATCGTTCGTTGAAGAAGTAAATGTTTTTCTGCTTCCTGCTTCTCTTTTGATGCTTGAGAGAGCTGCTTTTCAGCCTTTGTTAATGCATCCGCATAAGGCTTTAATGTCTCTGCCTGCTCTGCAATGCGAAGTTGATTCTTTTTCTCTTCCATCGTTGGTGCCAGTAGATTGAGTTTGTTTTGTTCCTTCTCGTACGCTTCTTGTTCCTTTTGATACTGCCAGATGGCTTGCGCTTTTGTAAAAGCAGTGAACGCTTCGTCCCGCGTTTGTTTTTTCTCAAGAAAAATAGCTTGCGCCTGCGCAGCTGCTTCTTTAGCTTTCGCTAATGCCTCTGGACCAGCTTCTCCTAATCCAGTCAGTTCAGCCAGCAGTTCGTTTTTCTGTCCATAGTGTTTTTGAGCCTTTGCGCGTAAACGTTTGACGAGCTGATCACCATATTTCTCCAAATTAAACAAACGCTGCAGCATTTGGCGTCTGTCGGCTCCTTTCAATGAAAGGAATTCCGCAAACTTTCCTTGGGGTAAAACAACCGCTCTCGTAAAATCGTCAATGGTTAAACCAAGTAATTCTTCTATTTTACGATTGACCTCACTTGCTTTATCTGCAAGAACTGTCTGCGTATCACCAATTTCAATCAATCGGCATAACGTCGTTCTAACCTTCATTTCATCTGCCCTTTTAAAGGCACGTTCCACTTTATAAGAAATATGGTGTTCCCTTTGCAAAGCGAACGTAAAGGAGACAGACAGCTTTTCTTCAGCTTGGTTCAAAATACCATGCGTATTATTGAGTGCACGTTCGACCTTGCCATAGAGTGCAAGTGTCATGGCATCTAATATGGACGATTTTCCGCTTCCAGTCGGTCCAAAAATACCAAACACACCTGCATCACATAAGGAGCTAAAGTCAATGGTTTGCTCTTCTCTGAAGCTATGAAGTCCTTTAATGGTTAGCGTGATCGGCTTCAATTCGCTTCCTCCCCTTGCATGTCATTGGCAAGCTCTAAAAATAGCTTGACAGTTTTTTCATCAGGTAGACCTCCACCTGTCTGACGCTCATAAAATTTCACAAACCGCTCTTCAATCGAGAGCTTTTCCACTTGTTTTTGTTCTTCTTTTTGCTGTAACTCTTTAAACTTTGGTCTAATATGGACAAATCCACTATGCTGTTTTCTCAGCTGATGAATTTGTTCGATCGACAGCTGATCTGTTAAGTGAATCTCTAAATCAATCCAGGCTTGAAGATCCCGCTTTTCATCCAGCCAACTGTGTACTTGGCTCAGCCCTTCAGTCGCCTTCCACTTCATAAGTGGTTTACCGCTTGATAAAAACACTTCTTTCCAGCTTGCTGTTTCATTCGGTTTTGCATCCACAATGGTGACTGATTTGGCGTAGCCTGCTTCAGAAAAGCTGTATGCAAGTGGAGAGCCAGAATAGCGGGCAATCGTTTTGGCACGTTTAATGGTTTGGGGGCGATGCAAATGCCCCAGTGCGACATAACAAGCCGCCTCAGGCAGACTTTCGGCCGCAACGGTATATGCGCCTCCCACTTCAATCGGCCTTTCCGAATCCGTTTGACTGCCACCTGCCACATAAATATGACTTGTTGCGATATTGACCGTATCCGCCTGAAATTGGTTGCTTAAATGTTGAAACATTTGTTGTATTTTTAAATTGTACTGATCACGGAGCAGTTTCTCTTCAAATGTTTCAGCCAGCACCTCGTTTAGCCTTGCTTCGGATGGGTAAGCGAGTGCGGCAATAGATAGACGTTCACTTGCAGAAGGAACATCGACATGAATTAAATCATTTGTCGGATATCCAATTAAATGAATCCCCTGCTCATTCGTTAAAGGAGATGCGGCTGATAAACGGTCTGGGTTATCATGGTTGCCAGAGATCACAACCACCTGACGCTTTCCTTTATCAGATAATGCAGACAGACTTTCATAAAAAAGCTGTTCTGCGCGAGCAGGAGGGTTCACTGTATCAAAGGCATCGCCTGCCATCACAATGACATCAATGTGTTCATCCTTGACGATTTGATTTAATTCATCTAAAAACTCCGCTTGCTCCTCAAGCCGGCTTCGGCCTTCAAGGGTTTTCCCTAGATGCCAATCCGCTGTATGCAGAATCCTCATGTGATTCACCTCTCATTCATTCCACCTATAAAGAAATTTCTAGATTTCCATCAAAGAAATAAAGGATTTTCTCCTCTAATGTTCTGTTTGTTAAACGTTCTACCGCTGCTGTATACAACGATATTTGCGTTTCATAGCGTTTTTTTAATATCGCCTCAGCTTCCTCTAATCCACCTGAGAATCTGCCAGTCACTCGATCTGTTTTATAATCAAGTAAATAGAGCTTGCCATCTGCTTCAAATAAACAATCAATCATTCCTTGAATGAGCACAGGTTCACCTTCTGCATCAATATGGCTGTATACCTCTTTAACCGGTAAAACCATACTAAACGATACTTCTCGTTTCACCCAGTCCGCTTTCCGCAGTTTTTGACCAATAGCAGTAGAAAAGAAGGCCACAATTCCTTCTCGATTGATGGACTGGATTTGTTCATCTGTTAGTAAGTCTTTCTCTTTTAAAGAATGGAGCAGCTCTTCTACACGAGATTCATCATATGGTTCATTTGAAGGAAGAGGGATATGCTGCATGACTGTATGCATGGCCGTCCCTTGTTCTGCGGCTGTGAGTGTTTTTTTCTTCATAAAAGCCGGTCGTTCGTACAATGTCGCACGAGCTTTTCGAACGGAAGAAGGCACACTGTATTCATCCTGTATTTCTTTCATTCTTTTGATCTCAGAAACTGACTGCTTTGTCCCTACTTGGGAGGCCGCTAAATATGGATAACGCCATGTAAGTCTTTTTTTTACTTCCTCCTCGTAATCGCCATATCCTTGAACAGGCACACCTTCCATTAATGCTTGTACCACTTCGTCTTGTTTTTGTTTTTCAAGTGACATGTCTTCTTTTAGAAGATCGGACGCTTGATGAAAGGTGATAGAAAATGATGATGGATGCGAGAGAACGACTTCTCTCGATTCTTCTAAAAGAGAAGACATCGCTTGATGACGGATAAGGGCTGGGCCAATAAAATCTAAGTATGTTCTCGCTTGATATCGTTCAAAATCAGGAAGAAGCCAGTCATCTCCGTTTGCGGCATTTTGCCACTTGCTTAAAGCTTTCACTTGATTTTTGACAGAGCCGACTAAAAATAATTTTTCCTTCGCCCTTGTGAGCGCCACATATAGAACCCTCAGTTCTTCAGATAATAGTTCTTTTCTCATCTTTTTTTTCATCGCGATCAGCGGTAAGGTTGCATAACTAATTCTCAGCTCAGGATGAATATATTTGCTGCCAAAACCTAATTCTTTATCGAGCAAATAGGACTGGTTTAAATCCATCATGTTAAAGTTCCTGCCAAGTCCTGCAGTAAATACAACAGGGAATTCGAGTCCTTTACTGCTATGAATGGTCATCATGCGGACAACATCCTCTGTTTCACTGAACGTTTTTGCCGCTCCAAGATCATCTCCACGCTCTTGCATTCTTTCAATAAATCGAAGAAATCGAAACAGCCCTCTAAAAGCAGCCTTTTCATACTGTTTTGCTCGATCATATAAAGCCCGAAGGTTTGCCTGTCTTTGCTTGCCTCCTGGCATCCCGCCGACATAATCTAGATATTGTGTATCTCGGTACACTTCCCAAATCAGTTCTGCTACCGAATGCTGAATAGATAAATCACGCCATTTGCGTAATTGAAGGAAGAAACGCTCCAGCTTTCTGCACGTCGGATGATCAGAGTGTGTCACACTCATAAATGCCTTCACAGCATCATAATAAGTGCCTTTTTTATCACTGGTTCTAATCAGTGCCATCTCATTTTCGTCTAAATGAACAAGAGGTGACCTTAAAACAGCAGCGAGCGGAATATCTTGATATGGATTATCAATCACTTTTAACAAAGAAAGAATGACAGATACTTCTGTAGCTTCGAAATAACCTGAGGAAAGATTCGCATAAACAGGGATTCCCTGCTTCTTCAACTCTTCCATCATTTGCGGAGCCCACGGCATTGATCGAAGCAAGATCACAATGTCTCGATACTGCAAGTTGCGGGTCAGCTGCTGTTTTGCATCGTACACTTGAAAAGGCTGTTCTACCAATTCTTTTATTTTCTTTGCAATCACTCTCGCCTCAAATTGAACCGTCTCTAGCTCTTCTCGTTCTTCATCGCTTTCTGTGTCGTGCTGATCTAAATGAACAAGAAGCATTTCTGTCGTCGTGTCTTCGCTTTGCGGATAACTCGCTCCAAGCTTTAATTCAGCTTGTTCGTCATATTCAATTTCTCCAACTGTTTCTCCCATCAGCTGTTTGAACAGAAAGTTGGTACTATCTAATACATCAGCCCGGCTACGGAAGTTTTTATTTAGATCAATTCTTTTACCTGTTTCATTGCTGTCTGCTTTAAATTGTTTATATTTATTTAAAAAGAGCATCGGCTCTGCAAGTCTAAAGCGATAAATGGACTGCTTCACATCACCAACCATAAAGCGGTTGCCTTCGGCAGGATGTTTCCCTTTAGACACAAGCTTTAAAATCGTTTCTTGGACAAGGTTTGTATCCTGGTATTCATCCACGAGTACTTCTTCAAATTGCTGTTGATAGTACTTAGCCGCTTCTGTTTCAATGAGATTTCCTTCTGCGTCCTGCTTCGCTAAAATGCGCAAACAATAATGTTCTAGATCAGAAAAGTCTACGATTGATTTTTCTTGTTTTGCTCTCTCGAAACGCTCTCCATATTGAATCACAAGCTCTACAAGTGTTTCTACAACTGACTTCATTTCAGCCAAGCTTTTTAAATGCTGATCGGGACTGCGCATAAAGTATTCATCTTTTAGCTTTTCTAATTGTTTTTTGGCTTGATTGCGTGCATCTGTTGCTTTTTCTAACAGAGCCGGGTCATAGTCATCCCCTTTGCAAGTCTTTAACCTTTTAAAATTGATGTTTGGCAAAAGCTCATAAAGTGTCCCAAAATCATCTTGATGCCTTATTAATTCATTTACTTGCTCTAAATCATCTATAAAATTCTCTGCTCTCGGTGCTGGACCGCCCGGCTCTTTTGATAAAGTGAGCGCTTGTTCCAGCAGTTCCTGACAGCTTCTTAAAACGAGAGAAAGGTCCTCTTTGATATATGGATAAAAGGGTAATTCTTCTACCTTTGTCTGTGTATCCACATCATAAAGAGAAAGGAATGCCCGCATCCATTGTTCGGGAGCTGGATGTGACCTAGAAAACTCATAAATTCTTTTGACAAGCCATTGAAGATCTAAATCATGCCGATCAGATGTGTAACGATCAACGAGTTCAAAGAATGACGGCTTTCCAGCCTTATACTCATCCTCAAACAGTTCATCTAACACTTCATCTCCTAATAATTCTCCTTCTGTTTGATCAGCCAAACGAAAACCTGGATCAAGGTCAATCTCATAATAAAAGGTACGGAGAACTTGCAAACAAAAAGAGTGCAAGGTAGAAATATTGGCACGATTCATAAGTGACAGCTGTCTCCGCATATGAAGTGATCCAGGGTTTTTAGATAGTTCTTTTTCAAGTGCTTCAGTGATCCGGTGCTTCATTTCTGCTGCTGAAGCATTGGTAAAAGTCACTACGAGCAGCCTGTCCACATCAACTGGCTGCTCCGGCCGAGTCATTTTTCGAATGAGCCGTTCAACCAAGACCGCTGTTTTCCCTGACCCTGCCGCCGCAGCAACAAGAATATCTTGTCCTTCTGAAACGATGGCGTTCCATTGGTCATCTGTCCAAGTACTGTTATTCGGTTTTGGTATTTGCATACTGATCCCCTTCTTTTTTGATCCGGTCTAACATGACATCATCCTTCTCAGAGGTGAGCACCCTAAATTCATTATCTTCTATTGATTCATCAAATTGGCAAATAGACTTAAAGGAGCAAAAGCGGCAAGGGGTTTGATCCTTTAATTTATATGGGTTTATTTCTACCTCACCGCTTGTAATTCTTTCTCCTGACTCTTCAAAGGTTCGCCGAACGTGTTTTGTGAGAATGTGAAAATGATCTTCACTTAATACCGCAGAGTCAGATCGGAAAGAACCATCCTTTTTCAAACCAGCTTGGATGACTTGTGATCTTCCTGATTCGAGTGTTTGATCCATCAACTTCACTGCTTCCACATCTTCGAGCAATAGACCCTTCATTTTAAATTTCTTCAATATTTCCTGCTCAATTGCATCCTCTGCGAGCGGAATAGGCGCTTGAATCAGCGGGTCATGAATATGGAAGTATAAAATCCCTGCCGGTGTCGCTTCCATGCCAAGCCATTCTTTAGAATACGTAATGGTCAGGTCTAAATAAGTGAGCATTTGCAAGGCTAAACCGTAGTAAACTTCTGCTAGATCAAGCCCCTTCTCACTGGACTTATAGTCGACAATTCTTAATAGAAGTCCTTTTGATCCTTCTGCTTTATCCACTCGGTCAATCCTTCCAACAAGCTCCATCGTGCAGCCGTTTTTTAATTGAAAAGTAAACGGCGGCAGAGGTCCTTGACCTCCAAAACCTAACTCAAGTCCAACCGGAGAGAATCCGCTCACTTTTGCATGTTCGCTTAATATAGAAGACACCCTGATGAGGATTTTTTGGAGCTTTTCTTTGATATAAGCATGCCGATTAGAGCTTAATAAAATTTCTTTTTGCAGACGTGGAGCCAGCTGTTCGATTGCATGCCTTGAGTAGGTCACACAATCTTCCTTCGTTAAGTTTTTCCAATCCTTTTTTTGTTCAACAAGCGTATCTGAAATCAGTTTTAAAGCCGAGTGAAAGAGCTGACCGATATCAGGTGCTTCTAATTTGTAAAATTGTCGATCTTTTAGTTTTAACCCGTGGGAAGCAAAATGAGAAAATGCACATGCATTGAATTTCTCCATTCTTGAAACACTGCCCTGAATATGGTCACCGTAAAGTTCTTTTGTGACATTCGGATTTAAACGTGTCGCTCTATTTGTAAAGAACAAGCTGGACATGATTTTATTTGATACGTCGCGGTTGGACGAGGTCATCAAATGATTATATACACTCCACCATACGCCGCTGATCGGATATTGATTGAGCCATTGTTGCAGCTGCGAAACGGTATAGGATAACGAGACATGCTCGTTTGTTACAAATTTTAATTGCTCCTGATCATCCAACTGCTCTGGATCTAACACATAGAGGGCTTGCTGATGGTTTGGCATCAGTTCCTCACAATACTTGATGAGGGTCGAAGGCAAAAGAGACCGCCCTTCCGTATCTGAAGCTGAATAGGATACATACAGGTAGTGCGATGGACTGGACAGCGCTTGATAAATCAAAAATTGTTCATCCAGCAGCCGTTCCTTCCCTGTCTCTGCCAGCTCTGCTCCTGCACGTTTTAACCATTCCCGGTCGTCTTCAGACAATACACTTTCATCAGAGGGCCGTGCAGGTATAACTCCATCATTTACTCCAATGACAAACGTACACTTTACTTGATACATTCTGGATAAATCCATACTTCCGATAAACACTTGATCAAGTGAAGGGGGAATCAAAGCGAACTTGAGAGAGGACAGTCCTGTATCCATCATCTGTTGAAATAATGGAAATGAGAGCTCCTCCTCGCCCAGCATTTCAACAAATTCATCCATCAATTGAACGACAGCATCCCACACTTGCCCATGCTGCATCGCTTCAGCTAATCTGCCTGCTTCTTCTGCCTCAAGCCTTGCCTTTTCAAGCTTTTCTGGCACTTGGGCTTCCTCTAGAAAGACATACACTGCCTCCACCATGTCTCTTAGCTTTTGCGCTTTTTTCAATCTTTTTTGCAATTGAAAGAGTGGCGGAACAATCCATTCTTTTACATCATTCAGCATTTGCTCCATTTCTATTTCTTGATCGGTTTGTCCAAAATCTTCATCTAATGATTGAAAGCGGCGATAATGAAAGCGTGAACCATTCGTCCAGCGTTCACCTTTTACACCGTAAGCAATACAATAGTTTTCAAGCTGATCCGCCTGTTCTCTCGCTTTGTTTTTAGCGAGTTCAAGCGGAAATAAGAACTCCGTTTTCACACAGCGAAACACCGCCTCATACCGCCAGTTCCCTTTTATGACATCGAGGCTCGAACGAATGAACTCAATGAGCGGATGATACTGCATCGATTCATTTCCATCAATAAAGAAAGGAATATCGTAATCTCGAAACACCTCTTTTAACGTATCTTTATAGTCGTCTACATGTCTTGCAACAATTGAGATATCTCGTAACCTAAGACCTTCCTCTCTTACTAAATCAAGAATATCTCTCGCTACTCCCTCAATTTCAGCTCGTTTATTTGCACTTTTCGATACGGTAAGGTGAGGCGTTTCTTCTTGATACGGCCGCAAAGGTCTCTGTTCATATTGATTTTCTAAATAAGCTAGATCTGGGGTATGAAGATGCCGCTTATTTCTCTCCAAAATGTTCTCAGAAATAACCGCTCCGCACTCTTTAGCCAGCTGATAAAGCTGGGAATATGTCTTACCTGTCATGCGAAATAAATCAAGTTCATTTGGCTGCGTGTCATGATAGGAACGATCCACTGTGAATGCAGCTGTTATTTTTTCTGCATGTAGCAAAAGCTGTTCAATGACAAGAAGCTGCTGGGGGGTAAACTGATAAAAACCATCTATATAAATGTGTGCCCCTCTCAATTCTTCTGATAAAGGAATTTGCTGAGCCAGAAGTGTCAAGTAATCCTCTGAATGCACATACTCATCTTGCAGATGCTGCTCCATCTGCTGATAAAGAACATGAAGATCATGCAATTTTTCCGCCGCACGTCTTTCTTCTGTATACTCTGAATGCATACTGGATGCCGAGATTTTTTCAATATCCTCCGGCATCATACAGTACCTTTTGAATTCAGCCATCGTCTTTTCTATTTGCTCAACAAATCCCGGTTTATCACTCGCCTTTTTGAATACCTTAAACTTGTCTTTCTGTTCTTCTATTACTTTTCTTAAGAGCATTTGAATTCCTGTGCTTGTGACAAATTGACGGTTCGCACCGCCAGTCTGCTGTAATATAGACCAGGCAAGCCGAGTAAAACTAAAGACTTTGGCCCTGATCATTCCACCAGCTTCAGACGTTTTTGCAAGCTCATATTCCATTAAAAATGTCATTTGATCCGGGACTAAAAAAATGATTGGCGGACCCAGCGGATCAAGCCGCAGTTGTTCTTTGATTTCTTCTAGAATTGCAGTCGTTTTTCCACTCCCCGATCTGCCTGCTAAAAACTGAATCTCCACGTTCCACAACACCTTTCTTATGTACTCATATTCTAGCGAAAATAAAGGTAAATAGCTATTTTCCTATCACCTCCCCTTTCTCCTCCGATTGAAAAGAAGATAGGCACCTTTCCCGACTCTTTTCATATCATAAACCATCATGATCTAAAAGGAGGCTGGCAATATCATGTATTACGGTTATTATGACTACTCGCCATATGACATGCGCCAAAACACAAGGATCATTGCAGACCTTGAAAAGGCCATCAATGGCGAATATTCTGCGATCCAATGCTATGAAAAACTTGCACAAAAAGCAAAAAATCCTGAAGCGAAAAAAATCATTCAAGAAATACGTCAGGATGAAGTCAGACATTATCAGCTATTTACAAAGCTATACTATTCTTTGACTGGTAAAAACCACAAACCAAGCATAACAGAGCCTTGTCCAGACCAATTTAGGGAAGGTCTCTTATTTGCCTTTAAAGACGAACAAAAAACAGTCGATTTTTACTTAACGGTATCAGACTATGTCCGTGATCAAGGAACAAAGGAATTAATGAAGCGTATTGCTCAAGATGAACAGCAGCATGCTGTCTGGTTTCTATATCTTTTAACGCACCATGTTTCTTAGTTACCCCTATTTTAATAGGAGATCGTATGTTCCGTCAAAAAATGAAATTGCTTTTTTGCTCATTCAATATGTGAAATAAAGGGCTGTCATCATCAAAACGACTCTTCGCTTTTCCTTTTTTAATGATAAAACGACCTTTTGACCATAAAAAAACTCCTCTGCTACAAATCGCAGAAGGAGTTTTTTGTTATTTAATGAAATTTTGCTTCATTGCTTTGTTGCTGTTGTTTTAACAATCCATCAATCGAAAGCATCTTGCTGCCACTAAGTGTCAAGTAAAGCGCCATGACCATTAAAGAAAGTTCAAATTCATAACCGCCCACAAATCCTCTTGCAAAACCAACTGTGATAATGGCTACAGCCATAATTGGTACAAATAAAGCTGCGAAAAGACGTGTGCCTAAACCTAGAATCAGGGCAATTCCACCAACCAGTTCAATTGTTTTGACAATATAGGCCATAAATTCAGGAACACCAATTTGACCAAAAAATGCAGCAGTGCCTCCTAGTCCACCTTGATATGCTTGAAGTCCATGTAAAAAGAAAATAATGCCTAAGATGACGCGTACAAAAAGTGTTCCTATTTCTTGATTTGTTTTCATATAGTGATTTCCTCCCATTTTTACACTACATCATGTAATGTTCATTCGTAAAAAAAATTAGTAATTTAAGTTGAGCATAATCATTAAGACCAACATGAGGATGGTTGATGTCACAATTGGGATAAGTGGTACATTGAACGGTATGTTGTATGTTGGGTTTAAGATTTTTTGGATTCTTAAATTCAATGCTCGATCTCCAAAGGACACGGCAAATTTCGTTTGTTTTTGAAACTGGGTTCTATTTTTAATGAGTTTCAAAAGGGCTTGCCCTACTCCTAGCTCAGTCCCTGTCTGTTGAATGGCATAGTCATCTGCAATGACCTCACGAAAAACGGAGTAACTTTGTCTCATATGCTTTAACACAGGAATGTACCAAATCACTTTTGTGAGCATAGAGAAAGCGAAAGTCTTTAAAGGATCGTAGCTGTATTTGTGATGTAATTCGTGATAGACAACAGCATCGATTTCCCCTTCATCCAGCATGTCTATAAGCGCTGTTGAGAGATACACTTTTGGCCGAAGCATCCCCATTGCGAAAGCAAGCGGTTCATGGCAATGAAACACAATGATCTCATTTCTATAATTGTCTGATAGACTTTGCGTTGAATGTTGATCGACTGCCATCATCATATTTCTTTTGAAATGAAGATACTTTCTGACCTGCTTCGTCATATAGAAAACGGCAAAACCAAGCGTATACAAGACGAACGCATCCAGAAAATACTTTAAAGGAGTGAATCCATAAAATTCGAGAACAGATTGACATACATGGATCAGGTTATATGCTTGATTCCAGCCAAAAAAGCTTGAGAGTACATAATAGCCCATCTGGTAAAAGATCACTAAGCCAATCAATATACCGCCTAAAAACAGCAGACTCGACTTCATTTTAATCATGTCGTTTCTCCTCTTTTTTGGATGCAAGCCTTGCTTCGAGTACCTTCAGTAATTCAGGATCAGCACTTTCAATTGCGTCCACCATATGATTGACTGCAAGGGGGCCGAAATCATCCATCAGTCCTTGAGTAATCCATTTCGTTTGCTCATTTAGAAATTCTTCTTTTGTTAAAACAGGGTTATAGATAGATGAACGCCCTTTTGTTTTCTTTTCCACAATTCCTTTTTCGGTTAATCGATTGAGTACCGTCATGACCGTGTTGAAATTAATTGGCTTCTCATCTGACAGCTTCTGCTGTACCTCTTTAATCGGCATATCCTCACCTTGATAAAGGATCTCCATAATCCTTCCTTCTAAAGGACCGAAAAAGCGGTTCAATCCCTTTTCGTTATATTTAAAAGAAGGAATTTTCATGTCATCACCTCACACTAAGCATTGTAGTGTAATTGAAAATGATAGTCAACTGATAACAAAAATAGGGGAAAATCGTTGTATATTGTATTTGTTTTTGACAAAAATTATATGTCATTTATATCAAAAACAATTTTTTCTAACAGAGTTAACCATAAGATAATCTTATGAAAATACTAAAAAAATTCGTATTTTATTTATAGAGACTTTTGTATTATAGTGAAGATAACAACATTTCACTTACTGAACAAATATACAGGAAGAAGGTTTATACGTGATGAAGCAAGGAAACAGCCTTCGAACCGATCTCATTTTGATTGCGGTAAGCGGTTTAGGTGGATTCCTTTTGTCTCTAACAGGGATGTCTATCGGCTGGATGATTGGCACATTAATGACAGCTGCATTTATTGCCCTGCGCCGTCCCGCCCTGTTTCAGCGTAAAGGAAAGAATACCTTACGTATTCACAGCAGATGGCTACTCCTTGGTCAATTCATTCTCGGAATCGAACTAGGACAAAAAATGAACATGAAAGTCCTTCACATTTTCGCTGAAAATTGGCTTCCCGTGAGTTTCATGCTCGTCTTTTCTATTTTATTAGCCATGCTCTCCGGGTTTGTCTTATGGAAGCTGAGTAAAACAGATATGCTGACTAGCTTTGTCGGCACTGCCCCCGGCGGTCTTTCCGCTATGCCGGGCATCGCCCAAGAGGTTGGAGCAAATACAGCTGTAGTGAGTCTCGTACAAACGATACGTGTGTTAATGGTCGTACTGACCATTCCATTTACGGTATTTTATTTAAATACAAAAAGCCAATCAGATGCGGTAGTCGCCCAAGGCAGCGCCTTCTCATCAGGCGTTTTCACAATATCAAACATATCTTGGACTGCTGCACTCATTTTAGGGGCATGGCTGATGTCACGCCTAGCCGTGCGTCTTCACTTTCCCGCCCCTTGGCTGATCGGCAGTATGTTAGGTGTAGCGGCTCTCCAAGTAGGGGCAGGCGCCTTGACAGGTCATGATTTGATTCCTTACTGGCCAGCCCAAGCGAACATTGCGTCACAGGTATTTCTAGGGGCAACCATCGGGTCAAAAATGAATAAACAAATGTTTGTCGGGTTAAAAAATACCTTGATTGTGGCCGCCGTCAGCTCAGCCGGATTGATTGCTGCGACCGTTCTCAGTTCAATTGCCATTGCAGAAATAACAGGTATTTCTGTCATTACAGCCATTCTTGCTTTTTCGCCTGGCGGTATTGCAGAAATGGCCACAACAGCTGTTACACTTCATGAGGATTCCACCTTTGTTGTGGCTGTACAAGTCGTTAGAATTATTTTGGTCATCGCCATGCTGCCACCGTTTTTTCGTTTCTTACATCATGTCTGGGCAAAAAGACAGACTGATTATAAAACCGCTAAATAAAAAGAGCCGCTTTGCATAAGCAGAGCGGCTGTCAGATTGTCTGACAACGGGCTAAAATGATGTTGATTTTAGCCCGTTGTCTTCTTTTCAGCGTGATAGAAAACCTTTGAAGTCTAGGAAGGTCGAGCACCAGAGCGGAGCGAATTTGACATTCGTGAGCACTGGAGAGCAGACATGACAACGAATGCGAGGGTTTGTCTACACGCTGAGCCGCTTTGCATAAGCAGAGCGGCTCTTTTTTATTCATCATGATTCCTTTTTACACCGACTACTTGATCCTTTGAGATCGTTCCAAAATGCCGGCTGTCAAAGCTATGTATTCGATTATCTCCGATCACGAAGTAATGATTGTTTTGTATGTTCTGACGACCGGTGATGGCTTTCAGCTGAAAATCACCTGTTAGGACGTTGCCCATTTTATGTTTTTTCTGCTCTTTTAAATACGGCTCTTTCCACTTTACACCATCAACAAACAGTTGATCATCTTCATATTTGATTGTTTCTCCTGGAAGTCCAATGACCCGTTTGATCAAGATTTGATTTTTAGGGCCATGAAATAATACATAGTCAAACCGGCTAATTTTCGTGAGTTTTGGCGAGAACTTGTTAATTAATAATTCTGTTCCATCTGTAAATGTCGGGTCCATACTAACCCCTTCTACTTTGTACGTGACAAACATGAAATTCTTTACTTGGAACAACAAGACGATGCATGTAATAATCATGAACCATAGCAATGGCTTCTTTTTCATTAAGAGCCTCCTTTGTCCTCACGCTGACTCATCCGAATATTCAACCTATTTTCTACTCTCTTTCCAACATACCATAATAAAGCAATGACTAGAACCGCAAAAATACTTCTTAACGGATTCTTTACTAAAGCTGAAATGTCATAGCCGATAAAACTAATAATAAAGAGCATGACACACTTCCCTGATAAAGCAGCTAATGAGAACTGCCAGACGCTGATTCTTGATAGACCTGCTACGACATTAACGGCAGCAGACGGTGTAAAAGGAAAGCAGAGTAAAATAAACAACGGACCAAATCCCCGCTTTTCAACCCAAAGCATTAGCTTTTGAATAGAAGGGTGTCTGCTAATAAAGTTCAACATCCTCATCTGTCCAAATTTTCTGATCAGTAAAAAGACAAGGATAGACCCTGCACTTGCACCAATCCAGGTCAATAAAAAGCCTTCCCATAGCCCAAAAGCATTTGCATTGGCCACCGCAAATGCCACGAGAGGTAAAAACGGTAGAAATGCTTCTATTAAAGGGAGTAATATAGCCACAATGGGTCCAAAAGCCTTGTAGCTTTCAAAAAATGATGTGATATTTTCATGAGTAAATATAGAAAGAAATAATGGCAACTTGTTTGACTCCTTCAAGGTTTGTCTATCTTTCATTTTACATGGAAAACATAAAAATATACAAATGAATCCCTCTCAGCCCCCCCTTGAGATTTTTTAACTCATCCGATATAATAAATAAGAACAAATGTTCTATAAATAAAGAAAGCAGGCATGGACATGACGAGATTATCAAGCGTACAGCTTCAGATGATGGAACAGGCCATCTTTCTTCCAATGGTCATCTCCATCCTCAATCGTGATTTGACGTACCTTAAAAAACATCAAACATTCAAACTAAATGAACCATATATTCAGCTAGTCACCTCTTCATTAAAAGAAGCACAAAAAGCCCTTTATCAACTGAAACAACAGTTACGTAAAGAAAAAATGAACGTACAGCAAATTGAACACGATGAAGGATTTACGACATATTTATTTCTGATCAATGGCTATGAAGAAAAGCATAAATATTTTAATCCCCGTATACGTCATCGTGTAGAGGAAATGCTCACCCATTATTTTCTCCATTCAGGAAAATGATATGGTTATATTTTACATTTATAGAAGGAACTCTTCACTTTTTGGCGAATTGATTATTATACCAAAAATTAGGAGGTTCCAACTCATGTTCAAAAAAATAACAGCACTTACCTTAGCAGCAGGATTACTTGTGCCAAGCACAGTGTCAGCATTAGAACCACTGCAAACAGGAAAACAAGCCCCAGCAGCATCTGCACAAATAACAAGTGTAGCCTATACAACGGTTTCTATCGTTGGAAAACGAGTGAAGTTTGAAGTGAAAGCACTCGAAAATCCTTTTAACATGAATTACTATAATCGAATTGCTTGGACGAGTACGGACGAAGAGCCAAGTGTATTCAATGACAATATTCTATCGGTCATTGTCGCTAAAAAAACCGGACAGGCTTATCAAGTCTCTTCATACGAAGCGCTCACTTCGGTAAAGGACAAGATTGAATCAGGTCAAAAGGTGTATGGCTGGGCGCTTGCTTTAAATGGTGTGTGGTACCCAACGATGCCTGCAACCCTCTATTATTAAAAAAAGCCTGCCACAGTGGCAGGCTCTTTCTCCATTATGATAATTCGAGCTGTTTTCTCAGCTCTTGTCTCACTTCTTCTAATCCTGGTCCATCTAACTCAAAGTAATACACATTCCCAGGCTGGTAATCGTGCCCTTTTAACTGGATGGTATCCACTGATTTTAATGAACTCAGTAAAGGGAATAGACCGATCAACTGTTTCATGGATAAATTGGTGGAGACGTTATCTCCAAGTGTATCAATGATGTTGTCATAAGACGGTATGGACGAAATGGATTTGGATTTTTCAAAGATGGCTTGAAGTGCTTCCATTTGGCGCTTTCCGCGCATGAGATCACTATCTGCCTTTCTCGTTCTCACAAACGCTAATGCTTCTTCACCACTGAGCGTATGCGTGCCTGTTTCCACATGAACTTTTCCTTTTGAATCCTTTTCCATTTGTTTTGCAATGCCTTCATCTTCAATCGTTACGTCAATTCCATTTAGCTCATCGACAATGTCTTGAAACGCCTTAAAGTTTCCTGCAATCACATAGTCTACCGGGATGTTTAACAAATTCTCTACCGTTTTGACTGATAAATCTGCACTCCCAAACGCATGGGCGTGAGCAATTTTATCATATCCTCTCCCCGGTATATCAACATAAGAATCACGAGGAATACTTAGGAGCTTGATCGTTTTGTCTGTTCGATTCACCGTCGCCAGTAAGACCGCATCACTTCTTGCTTCGTCTACCGTTTCACCTGGACGGCTGTCAATCCCTAAGAGCAGCACCGAAAAGCTATCCTTTCCTGGATCAAAAGCTTTCACACGCTTTTGCGAGGTCTCTCCTCTTTCTAAAGATACTTGCGCTTTATTCGACGCTTTTGAAATTTTATAGTATGCATATCCTGTGACAGATACTGCCATGATCATGACAAATGCCATGATAAACAGCACGACTTTCACCCAAGGTCTTAGCCTTCTTTTTGATCTTGTTTTCTCCTTCATCCTTTCCGAACCCTCACTCTATCTTAGTCTCACAATGTAGGTTCCACTATAACATATTTTGATGAAAGTTTCCTGCATGCAACATATTTTTATGTATCCACAATAAAAAGCTACTCAAAATGAGCAGCTTTTCATCCATTACTTTTGTTCAATTCCTTTTTTCACTTCATCAATCATCGCATTCAATGATTCAAGGCCACCGCCTGCTAAATACCACATGTCAGAGTTTAGATACACCACATGATTGTTTTTAACCGCTTTGACTGATTTCACATAATCATTTTCCACAAGCTGTTTCGCAGACGTTTCTTCTCCAATTGCCGCGCCGCGATCCACGACAAATAAGTAATCTGGATTCGTTTTGACCATATATTCATACGAAATGCTTTGTCCATGTTTATCAGATGGCTCTAGCTTTTGATCTGCTGGTGTGATGCCAAATACATCATGGATCAGACCATATCTTGACTTAGGACCAAATGCCGTCATTTTGCTGTCGTTCGCCATGATGACGAGTCCATTTTTCTTTAACTCTTTTGCTTGTTTCTTTAATGCAGCCACTTTTTGATCAATGGCAGAAAGTTCTTTTTTGACTTGGTCTTCCTTATCAAAAATCTTCCCTAACGTTTCAGCATTCTTTTTAAATGATTCCATATAGTTTGCGTTATCTACATCCATATAAATCGTCGGAGCAATTTTAGAAAATTCATCAAATGCATCTGCTTGACGGTGCTGAATAATGATCAAGTCAGGCTTGATTTCTGCAATTTTCTCAAAGTTTGGTTCTTTTAACCCGCCGACATTTTCATATTTGTCACTTTCATATTTAGATAAATAGTGAGGAATCACTTGTTTTGGTAAGGCTGTCACGTTGACACCAAGCTTATCAAGTGTATCGAGACTTCCCATATCAAAGACGACGACTTTTTTCGGATTTTTCTTGACCTTCACACCGTCTTTATTCAACATATCCTTTACTGTTACGGTTTCCTCATTCGTTCCCGCTGTTTTTCCTTGGTTACCACAGGCAGCAAGGACAGCAATCGCTGTTAATACTGTTATCATCCAAATCCATTTTTTCATGATTGATCACCTCTTCATTTTTTCAAGAAAAATATAAGCAAATACGCTCACCACGAATGACTTCGATCGGTATGCGCATGTCATAAATGTGTTCAAGTGCTTCTGTTTGAATCACTTCATCAACGCTTCCTTCTTTGACCACCTGACCCTCTTTTAAGGCGACGATGTGATCTGAATAGACAGATGCAAAGTTAATATCATGGAGAACAACAACAATCGTTTTTCCAAGATCTTTCACGAGCTGCTGAAACAGCTTCATCATTTCAACTGAATGGTTCATATCTAAATTATTTAAAGGCTCATCTAAGAAAATATAATCCGTATCCTGAGCCAGCACCATGGCAATAAAGGCTCTCTGCCTTTGTCCGCCGCTTAGTTCATCTAAATATTGATGCTGGATTTCGACGAGTCTCATGTATTGAAGCGACACATCAATCATGTTCTCATCTTCTTTTGTCAAGCGGCCTTGAGAGTAAGGAAAGCGGCCAAAGCTGACAAGCTCACGAACGGTCAGACGCACACTCATGTGGTTCGACTGCTTCAAGATGCTCATTTTTTTCGCAAGCTCCTGAGGAGAGTAGGCACGATAAGGTTTGTCCTCTAAACAAGCTTCCCCAGTATCAGGTTGAATCAGGCGGCTCATGATGGACAAAAGCGTACTTTTGCCTGCGCCATTTGGACCAATGAGAGAGGTCAGCTGTCCTTTTTTTACACTGACAGTTGTTTCGTGAAGCACTGTTTTTCCGTTATATGTCTTACTGACTCCCTTCATCACGACCATGAACGACTCTCCTTTAAAAGTAGATAAATAAAATACAGTCCGCCGACTAAATCAATCAGCACACTAAGCGGTGTTTGAAACGTAAAAACCTTTTCCACAAGAAATTCCCCGCCAACAAGCGCAATGACACTAATGAAAAACGAGCCTAATAGCAAGTACGTGTGCCGATATGTACGAAACAGCTCTCTTGCCACATTTACGACGAGTAAGCCAAGAAACGTAATCGGGCCGACGAGCGCCGTCGCAATAGAAACAAGGACAGCAATGACGATCAGCATCTTTTTTGTGATCCTGTCATAGTCAATCCCGAGATTCACAGCCTGTTCCTTTCCTAACGACATGACATCTAATTTCGCGCGGAAGGTCCATATATAAAGACAAAGTGCCGCAAATAAAAGAGAAGCGAAGAGTAAAATATCTGTGTTGATGTGATTAAAGCTGGCAAAGGACTTGTCCTGTACGACTTGGTATTCATTCGGGTCAATGAGCATTTCCATAAAGGAAGAAAGACTTTTGAACAATGTTCCAAACACAATCCCGACAAGCAGGAGTAAGAAAATATGCTTGTTTTTGCGCTTGAACATCACCGTATAGAGCAGCACAGAAAACAGAATCATTAATCCAACGCAGAGAAAGAAATTCAGGTTCTTATTCGCGATCATCAAATTGGTCGATCCAAAAAGATAAATAATCGCCGTTTGCAAAAACAAGTAAAGCGCGTCTAACCCTAAAATGCTTGGCGTTAAGATTCGGTTATTGGTCAATGTTTGAAACACAACAGAGGAAAAGGCAATCGCGCCTCCTGTCAAAGTCATGGCAAGCACCTTTTTTAAACGGCTCGGCACTGTGTACTCCCAGTACCCCATTTGAAAGGTGACGAAGATGACAACGAATACGGCTGCAATGGCTGCAATGAGAAATAATGTTCGTTTCTTATGCATAGCGCTTCCTCCTTAATAACATGTACAGGAAGATCGCACTTCCAATGATGCCGACCATAAGCCCGACAGATATTTCATATGGATAAATGATCACCCGTCCGAGTACGTCACATATGAGCACAAAAATGGCCCCTAATAAAGCCGTATGCGGCAGGCTCTTTTTCAAGTGATCCCCTCGGTAGATCGATACAATATTCGGAATGATTAAGCCAAGGAATGGCAGCATGCCAACAGTCAAAATCGTTACAGAAGTAATCATCGAAACAATCACCAAACCAACTGCCATGACACGTTTATACGTTAAACCTAAATTGACGGCAAAGCTCTCACCCATACCAGCCACTGTAAAGCGGTCAGCATATAAATACGCGATGATCAATAGAGGAACACTCACATAGAGCAGTTCATAACGCCCCTGAACAATAAGAGAAAAATCCCCTTGCAGCCATGCGGATACGTTTTGGATCAAATCATATTTATAGGCTATAAACGTGGAAATTGAACTAACAATTCCGCCAAACATTAAGCCGACTAACGGTACGTAGATCGTATCGTTCACCTTAATATGGCGTAGAATTTTTAAGAATAATAGATTGCCAGCTAACGTAAATAAAAACGCAATCGCCATTTTCATCAGCGGGCTTGCTTGTGTAAAAACAAGCATAGCGGTTAAAATACCCAGCTTGGCCCAATCCATTGTTCCTGCAGTCGTTGGAGAGACAAATTTATTTCTCGTCATGCTTTGCATGATAAAACCGCATAAGCTCAGGCTCATGCCAGCAAGCACAATACTCATCAGCCGCGGGATGCGACTTGAAAATAAGGTGTTCATTTGTTCATCTGATAGATGAAACAACTGTAAAAGAGACAGGTCCTGTACTCCGACAAACAGCGACGCACATGCCAAACACACAAACAACAAACTTAATTGGTACAACTTCATACAGGGTTCACACTTTCTATCAAGCTCTCTGCCACAAATGATTATCATTATCAATTAAGCGGCAGTTCATATATTATCATATTTAGTGAAATATTCAATAGTAGAATGAGAAAGGGTCAAAACAGCAAAAAAACAGCTTTCAGGATCAGCTGCTTTTTTACGCTTCAATATTCAATTGAAACTGCCCTTGCAGTTCCTCTTCAGCCTCTTGAAATAAATGCCGCAAATTCTCTGCATAATCACCAAGCGCGTCTTTGCTTGCTTGATAATGAATCCATGTAAGCTCTACAGGCAAGCTCACTTCTCCTGTTAAACAGTCCCAAAGGGCATCAAGATTTTTGCCGTAATGATCAGGAAGTTGTAACACTGTTTTTAGTTGATCATGAAGCTCCTCTTGTGATCTGCACATCGCACCATTTAGCTGTACTTTTTTCATTTCCCTCCCCCTCTTCTGTCTTTATTTTAAACGAATTGGAGAGGAAAGAGAAAGAATCCATTTCACTTTTGCCTCTCTCTGAAACTTAAACTAAACAAGATCAGACAGGCAGCCAGCACGAGCATGAAAAAGAGCGTTAACACTGTCTGAGTACCGTACATATCAGCAAAGAGACCAACGAACACACTTGGTATGCCAAGACCTAGATACGCAAACAAGTAATATCCAGCAACAGCTCTAGCCGCTTCCTTCTTCCCTTTCTCAACAATCAGCTGGAGACCACCTAAGTAAGTAAATCCATAGCAAGCTGTGCCCGCTAAAAGAGTTCCAGCAAGGACAAGGAAAATGGACCCGCTATTAGCACCGAATAACAGCAGGCCATATCCACACGGAAGACAAATAAAACCGATACGAAGCGCTGCACTGCTATTCATCTTTCGGACAAAAGGCTGCATCAGAACACCTGCCATATTAATAAAAAACAGCGCCGGGCCTACCCACAATTCATAGCCATTTAATTTAAGCTGTGCTGGCAAAATCGAAATGACAAGACCGCACACAGACCATGCGATAGCAATGGCTATGTTCGCAGGCATTGTCCCTTTTGGAAACCTCGGCATGTTCATGAGCGGTTTACTTGCATCCCCTTGTACAGGCGGCACCAAAAAGAATACAGCAACAATCGTCAACATAATCAAGACCAACACAATCCAATAGCTAAGAGGCGTCAGTGACACTTGCTCAAAAGAAAGAATCGCTGTAAAAAGAGCACCTCCACCAAATCCAATTGAACTGCATAATGCGATAAACGTTGGGATCCAGCCCGATTTCTCTGGATATAAAGCAATCAAGTAGGCAGTACATGTGCCAACACTTAACCCAAGTCCCACTCCTTGCAGCAGCCGGGCGACAAAGAGCATTTGTATGGTCGGATGCACGATCATGAGCAGGGTGGCACATAATGAAAAACAAAGTGCGATCAATAAAATCGGTTTTCGTCCTGCCCGGTCAGACATGCCGCCAAGTAACAGTAATACTGGAATCAGTCCGAAAACATATGCAGCAAACACAAGGGCTGTTGACGCCTTTCCGTATCCTGCCTGCTCTGCATATTCCGTATAAAGAGGGACTTGCAGGTTCACTGCTGTTGTAATCATAAAAAGGCTAAATAAAACGAACACAAACGGAATCATGGATAGCTGTGCTGTTTCTTCTTTTGATGCAGGAATCATGGGACTCTCTCCTCTGTGTAAATGATATGAACCAGTGTACACATCATTTGGATTTCTTCCCACATCCAAAAATGAAGCTATTGACCAGTCCATAATTCCATGTCATCATCAATGATGACATGACAAAGGAAAGAAGGTGCACTGTGTACATTCATTTAGACCGTTCCAGCTCTACCCCGCTCTGGCAGCAAATCGTCAATGGCATCATTCAAAAAATTCATACAAACACACTGAATCCTGATGATCAGTTGACTCCGACAAGAGTATTAGCACAAGAGCTCAACGTATCTCGATCCACCGTACAGCTTGCCTATGATGAACTGCTGGCAAGAGGCTATGTCAGCACCTCTAGAAGAGGCGGGACAAAGGTCATTTCAAGTAATCACTATGCTGCTTCTCCCCCACATCAAAACGAACCGCCTTTTGCACTTCCGACAAGACCTCACTTTGACGAGGCTGAAAAACAAATGGATCACTGGCTCTCGGCCAATCAATTTCATGACACACTTGAGATTGATTTCCGTCATCAAGAACCAGCCATCGATGACCATTTTCAAAACATATGGAAACGCTCTCTTCTAAAAGCATTACAGCGCTTAAATATGAAAGATTGGGGCTATTCTTCTCCGCATGGATTATGGGAAGTGCGTTCTGAAATTCGCCAATACTTATCGGTTGAACGCGGCATTGATATAGAAGAAGACCAAATGGTGTTAACAGGGGGCACACAGCAAGCCATTGACTTAATTTCACAAGTCATGCTCAAAAAAGGAGATACAGTCGCTGTTGAAGATCCTGGTTTTCCTGGAGCTAGGTTGTCCTTTTTACATCGCGAAATGACTATTTACCCCGCACCAGTCGATGAAGAAGGAATGATGGTGAATACATTGCCAGAACGTACAAAGCTGATCGCTGTAACGCCCTCTCATCAGCGGCCAACCGGTGTCTGTATGAGCGTCAATAGAAGACGGGAGCTGTTGCAGTTTGCTGCGAAGGCTCAATCTTACATATTAGAAGATGATTTTGATGGGGATTATCGTTATCATGGCGGACCGCTTCCTTCTTTATTTTCAGAAGCACCCGATCATGTGATCTATATTGTCAGTTTTTCCAAGGTGCTTGCACCAGGCATCCGCCTTGCTGCCATCATCGGCTCCAAAGCAGTCATCAAAGAAATCGCTGCACTGCAATCACTTATTCAAAGACAGCTGCCGATCATGGAGCAAATCACTCTTGCCTCTTTTTTCAGAGAAGGCGAGTTTACGCGATATGTCAGGCGGATGAGACAGGTGTATAAAAAACGGCAGGCAGCGATGATGGATGCTCTTTTGACACATCACTTTGACAAACACTTCCGTTTATATGGAACTGATACAGGCCTTCACGTCTTTTTGGAAGGAACATCAGACTTTGATGAACAAGGTACGATTGAGGCCGCAAAAGCGGCAGGTGTCGGCATTTATCCATTAAGCCCCTATTGTTATGAAAGCAAAAGGAAAGGGTTGCTGCTTGGTTTTGCCTGTACGGATGAAGCCATGATTCAAGAAGGTGTACGCCGATTAAAGCAAACCCTGCACATCTAAAAAAGCCTGGAAGTCTCTCTTCCAGGCTTTTCATTGTGATTGCTGAACGTTTCCTACTTCTTCAATGAAAGAGGCTGTCTCTTGCAATCCATCTTGAAAATGTTGAGTGGCTGACATAAACAGCTTTTCTTGATCAGGACGCTTTAACAGCTGCTCTACCTTGCTAACTCCTTTTTCAAATGAAGCAAGACCTGTCTTTAATTGTTTGTCTGCCTTTTGATACACAGCTGGCACTTCTTGATGAGTAAGCCCTTTTTGAATGACACGGTCGAATGCTTTCGTCGCTTTTGTCAATTTTTCATTTACTTGAATTTTTCCATGTCCATCCGAAATAAATTGATCGGTCATGTTTTCATATGCTTCATTTAACTCATCCATATAACGCTGAACCCATTGTTCATACGCAGCTTCTTTTGTGTTTTGTTTTGAAGGCGGCTGACCTGCTTGATTGCAGGCCGTGAGTAGTGTCACTGTCACGGTAAATAGCAGCATCAAATGCCATCGTTTTTTCATACAGGGCCCCCATTTCTCTTTCCCATTTGTTCATATCGGTCAAATATGATCAACTTTTACCTCATACGAACACCTTGTAAGAAATGACTTATTTTTATTGTAACAGACCGCATGTATCACTTCTGTGATTTATGCGGAAATGAATGAAAATCCTTCTAATGGTTCACATTTCCCTGCCATTTCATGATGATACAGTCAATAGACGACGAGAAAGGCACATTTGGTTTCAATCTAATTCATCTTCGCCATTTTTTCTCCAATAAAAAAGACCCCTTTCGGCGCCTTTTATGATCCTACCCATTTATTGCAGCTTTCCTTTACAAGCAATCTCCAGCTCTTCTACCACTTCGCCATCTTGAATGAGGTATGCTTTTTCATGAAGATTCACAGCAGGACAGATGTGATTCGGAATCATTTGCACCTTCTCACCGATCTGTACACTTTGACGAAAGCCTTCATGATAGATAATGGCATGCTCGTCAAATACGCTTGAAACAAATACATCATCATATTCTTTCACTTTGCCTAAGCCCTCTGTTTTGGTCAGCCCTTTTGTACGTGTTTGTGCCGTCAGCCCCTTGGCCCCTACATCTGTAATCACCCGGCGCTCTGTCGGTTTACTAATGACCGTTGTCAGCACAGATGCTGCACAATGTGAATATGTGCCGATTACATTGGACTGGGAAGCGTCCATCAAGATGTATGTGCCTGGCCGTATTTCTGTGACTCCTTTTGGAATATCAAATTGAAATAAAAATGGCGGTGTTGATCCAATACTGACGACCTCTAGCGGCATACCAGCTTCTTCTGCAATCTGCGCAAAACGGAGCGTTCGATTTACAGCCTCCTTGTATAATGTCCGGCAATGTGCTTTACTTTCCGCTTGATACGTATGACCATCATGAGAAAAAATCCCCTTTAAATGAACGGCATCACTTGTTTGAATCGCCTCTAATATGTGGCAGAAATCATGTTCTTCAATGACACCAGACCTTCCCTCTCCAACCTCTATCTCAATTAAAACCTCCGCTTTTTTCTCTGATTCACAAAAGACTTGCTCAATCTGCTTCACATGCTCAACACAATCTATACCGAATGAAATCTGTATCAACTCTGCCAGTTTACGAATCCGCTTGAGTTTAATCTCACCTACAATTTGATTGGCGATAAAAATATCCTTGAGCCCATGGGCTGCCATTACTTCAGCCTCTCCTACTTTCGCCACCGTAATGCCAGATGCACCTTTCTCTTCCTGCAGCTTGGCAAGTGCAGGCGTTTTATGAGTTTTCGTATGAGGGCGCAATTTGACATGCTGACGGTCTGCGTATTGCTGCATCGCCACTACATTCTCCATCATCACCCTTTTATCAATGAGTAGTGCCGGCGTATCCAGTTCTTCATACATCATCCCCATGACCCCTTTCGTTATATAAAAAATTATATGATATAGATAAATTATATATTTTTTTATACGATAATCAATGGTTTTTTCTGCAAAAAAGTGATGACGATGAGTAAGCAGTCCAGCGGCTGTCTGCCGCTGGTCTCTCACTAATAACGATTACGAAGTTCTCTTAAGATAAAATCATACACAAGGTTGAGCTGCTGTTCCTTTGGATACAGCATAAATTCTTGTTTCTTAGGAAGACCTCCATCAAGTCGATCTTGAAATTTCGTTCGGAGATACGCTGTTCGGTGTACCTGACTCTCAAATGACTTATATGAGACATCTAATTTGACCGATTGCTCATTTGTAAAAGTAACAACCGTGTCTCCGAGGGATGATTCCTGAAAGATATGAATGTATTTGTGGGAGATCCATCCGCATTGAGGGCGGTTGGATGAATAGGTTGGGAAGAAATACAGATGATTGGATGAGTCAATCACGATGGGAGGCTTGTGGGAAATACCTGTTACTTCATATGTTCCCGCTTTTCTGCCTGCATAGCTTGAGCCAAAGAACCTGCAACTGCGTTCTATAATTTGCAGCGGCTTTAATTCAACGTAAAAGCTTGTCTCTCTTTCGATCACTTTTGAATATACTCGTTTTCCTTCTTCAACCGGAAGGACCGCCATTGTTGTTTGATTAATGACGTATGAATCTAATGGTGTTTCACTAATTCCTGACACTTCATTTCCTCCTGTGTTAATTTTTGGTTATTTTAGATACTATTAATCTATCACCAACGTATAAGAAACGACAGGATTTTTTCAATATTTATTTAAAATTATCTTTTTATCATGTTTTTTAGTACATTCGATCTATCTAAAAGCCATTTTTAAAGATATATCGCATCTTGTCGACTGGACAAGTGGTGTCGATATGGCTCAAAAATAAATTGTCTAAAAATTATAAATTCTTGTTGATTTTTTCTCCGCCAATCCATATACTATAAAAAAGGCATCGGGGGGATTCTTTATGAAAGAGAAAAAAACGTATGCTGAGCTCATGAAGTCCCGCAACACCCAAAAAACCGAAGAGAATGGCGTTACTATTTTAGACATTTATATTCAAATGGTTTTAGATGAGGCGCTTTATAAACAGCGCTTAACCTTCCTTAGAGAAGAGATTGACAAGGCGCTAGATCAGCGTGATGAAAAGCGTTTTAATGACCTGTCAGCTCAATATGCAGAACATTGCTTACATCAATCATGATGATTTTACTTGCGGCAGAGAGACAGAAACTTGTCTCTTTACCGCAAGTTTTTTGTTTTTATCCATTTAATATGGTTCCGCCATTCACATGAATCATTTGTCCATTCATATAAGAAGAGTCTTCGCTCGCTAAAAATAAATAACTCGGTGCTAACTCTACTGGCTCACCAGGCCGCTCCATTGGGACATCACCACCAAATTCAGACACTTCCTTTTCCGTAAATGTGGATGGAATCAGCGGTGTCCAAATCGGTCCAGGCGCTACCCCATTTACCCGAATCCCTTGTTTGATAAGAGATAGAGATAATGATCTTGTAAACGTTACAACCGCCCCTTTTGTCGATGCATAATCAATTAAGGTTTCATGACCTTTATAAGCAGTGACCGATGCTGTATTAATAATACTGCTTCCTTTTTTTAAATGAGGGAGCACCGCTTTTGTTAAATAGAACATGGCAAATATATTCGTTTGAAATGTCCGAAGAAGCTGGTGAGAGGTAATCTGTTCAATGCTTTTTTGCGGATGCTGTTCACCTGCATTGTTGACCAAAATATCAATCGAACCGAAAGCATCTTTTGTTTGTTTGACGACCTCGTGTGAAAAAGCTTCATCGCCTAGATCGCCTGCTATTAAGATAACGCGACCTCCCATTTTTTCAATATAGTCCTTCGTTTCTTCCGCATCACGATGTTCATTCAAATAAACAATCGCTACATTGGCTCCTTCTTTCGCAAATAAGACAGATACTGCTCTTCCAATCCCGCTGTCTCCACCTGTGACAATCGCCGTTTTCCCTGTCAGCTTTTTGCCTTGCACCTCTCGATCAAAGATAGGTCTAGGGTTCATTTTATATTCAAGTCCTGGACGTTCGTTCTGATGCTGAGGCGGTAACGTTTTCTTTGGCTGCTTTGTTGACACGTCAGACCACTCCTTCCTTTTTATCTCGTTTATTTTTATGTGTTGCTCATTTTTTTATGTATTTCGCTCTTGTTTTCATTAAAATGTATGATTTTCAGCATCGTGGAAAAATTATACACAACAAGTGACTGGAGGCGACAACATGGAACAAGAACATAAAGGATCGGAACAAGCAAAGTCATTATGGCTAGCTGATAGTGAGAAGCCCTCTTTTCCTACTGTCAGCGAAGATCTTACAGCAGATGTCATCATTGTCGGTGCTGGTATTACCGGTATCGCTACTGCATTTGAAATGACAGAACGCGGACTGGATGTCATCATCATAGATGCTGATCAAGTATTGCAAGGAACCACCGGACATACAACAGCGAAAATTACCTCCCAGCATGATGTGTACTATCATGATCTGATTCAACATATTGGTATGCCGAAAGCCCGTTTATATGTAAAAGCAAATGAAAAAGCTAAGGAACTCATCCAAGCACGTGTGAAAGAGTATGACATTGATTGTCATCTTGAGGTAAAAGATGCTTATCTTTATACAACAGAAGAAAACGGCGTCAAAAAGTTAAAGAAGGAATTAGATGCGTACAAACAGCTCGGTATCGATCGCGAATGGAAAACAGCGCTCCCGTTTGATGCTGGCATCAAGGCAGCCCTCGCCATGACGCAGCAGGCACAATTTCATCCTCTTCATTATCTTCATGCACTGATCGATCAGCTCATTGACAGAGGCGTGCGCATATTTGAACAGACAACGGCAGTCGATGTAAAAGAAGGAAAACACCCTGCTGTCATCACAAAAAGTGGCCATCATCTGATGGGGCGCTCTATCATTTCATGCTCACACTTTCCTTTTTACGATGGCAAAGGACTGTATTTCACGCGAATCCATCCTGAGCAATCTTATGTCGTCGCAGCCAAAACAAAAAAACCGCTTCCTGACGGCATGTACTTAGGAATTGATCAGCCTGCCCATTCATTAAGAACGGCGAAATTCCATGGAGAAGATGTCGTGCTCATCGGTGGACAAGGCCATAAAACCGGACAAGGCGGAGATGAATCCGCACACTATGAAGCACTAGAAAAGTTTGGTGAAGCCACCCTTGGTATAACGGAAGTCCTTTACCGCTGGTCCACGCACGATATGGTCACAATGGATCAAATCCCTTACATTGGCCGCCTGACATCGCATCATTCGAATATTTTTGTGGCAACAGGCTTTAGAAAATGGGGCATGACCACAAGCCACGTAGCAGCGACACTGATCGGAGATTTGATCGAAGGAAAATCGAATCCTTACGAATCCATCTTTACTCCATCAAGACTCGTATCAGACGCATTCGTAAAAGACTTTATCAAAGAAAACACCAATGTTGCAGCAAAGCTGATCAGCGGTAAATTAAAGCGAGCTGATCAAACAATTGATGATTTAAAACCGGGTGAAGGCGGCATTGTATCTTATGAGCACAAAAAATGTGGCGCTTTTAAGTCAGAGGACGGCGATCTCTTTCTTGTCGATACAACCTGTACTCACTTAGGCTGCGAAGTCGCGTGGAATAATAGTGACCGCACGTGGGACTGTCCTTGTCACGGGTCTCGTTTCTCCATTACGGGAGAAGTAGTAGAAGGTCCGGCGAAAAAACCACTAAAAAGGTCATATAAAGAACAGTAAAATTTCACTGTTTCCCCTTTAAAAAATCCAATATTATCCGATAAAAAACATAAAGTCTGATATTTTTGATGATCATGGGGGGACAAACACATTGTTATTTAAAAAAGAGAGTAAAAAGAAAAACACTGCTTTTTTCACACAGCAGGATGATGGGATAAAACGAATCAATTTTCCGGAGAATACGGACATTGCCAAACAAATTAAAATGATTGATTTGACGCAGCAAGACCTTTTTATCTTGAAACAGCTGAATCCAATCGTTCAAGATGAAATTGAACATATCGTCGATAAATTTTATAAAAACCTAGAAGTCGAGTCTTCCTTGATGCACATCATTCAAGATAACAGCTCAGTCGAGCGTTTAAAGAAAACACTACGCATTCATATTAGTGAAATGTTTGCCGGTGTGATTGACGAATCTTATGTGGCCAAAAGAATTAAAATTGCACAAGTTCATTTAAGAATTGGACTTCAACCTAAATGGTATATGGCAGCCTTCCAAGACCTATTGCTATCCATTATGGATTTATTTGCCCAGCATATCCAAGATTTCAAAGAATATCAGACGGCAGTGAAAGCGACGACGAAAATTTTAAATCTAGAGCAGCAGCTTGTCCTAGATACGTTCCAAAATGAATACTCTAAAGTTCGTGATGAAGCAGAACTACAGCAAAAAGAGCTTCATACAAAAATTACAGAAACATCTAATTCACTTGCTTCTCTCTTCTCAAACACAACAAATGCAGTGGACAAACTTGTATCAAAATCTGATGAGATGGCGGATATGTCACAGGCTGGCACAAAGATCTCAGCACAAGTTGAAGAGAAATCAATTGGCGGTAAAAAAGAGTTAGAAATTCAGCAGACGCAAATGAACCAAATTGACGGCAGTATGACAAAGATTGAAACAGAAATTAAACGCTTAGAAGAAATTGCGAAACAAATTGAACAAATTTTTGGGATCGTCACAGGTATTGCGGAGCAAACGAATTTACTATCTTTAAACGCTTCAATCGAATCAGCTCGAGCAGGTGAACATGGCAAAGGCTTTGCTGTCGTTGCAAATGAGGTTCGCAAATTATCAGAGGATACAAAGAAAACGGTTTCAACTGTATCTGAGCTCGTCAACAACACAAATTCACAAATCGCCATTGTGTCACAGCATATTGCTGATGTGAATTTACTTGTGACAGACAGTAAAGAAAAAATGACCCAAATCAACTCGCTATTCGATGATATCGTCAGCAGCATGAACTTAAGCAAAAACCAAAACGGAAAAATTGAAATAGATTTGCAAACATTCCTAAACGAATTGAAAGAAGTCAAACAAACAGTGTCCCAAGTGGCAAGTTCGGTCGAGTCTTTAACGAGTCTGACAAATCACTGATCCAGTCATTCTTCTTCTGTTTTAGTATAATAGAGGAAAAGATAGAAAAGGCGGGATTTGATTGACAGCAATTTGCCTAGTCAGACACGGAGAAACCGATTGGAATGCAGCAAAACGAATTCAAGGACGAACAGATATCCCTTTAAATGACACTGGTAAATGGCAAGCGGAACAAACCGGTCTTTACTTAAAAAATGCCCACTGGGATGTTGTCATTTCCAGTCCGCTATCAAGGGCAAAAGAAACAGCTCATTTGATTTTACAGCATGTACATGCACCGCTCGTGATCATGGACGATTTTATTGAACGTGACTATGGCGACGCTGAAGGCATGTCATTTGAGGAACGTCAGAAACTGTTTCCAAATAAACAGTATCCAAATATGGAACCACTATCGGCACTTCAAGATCGAATGCTAGAAGGTATTGAAAAAGTGAGAGCAACCTACCCAGATCAACGGGTACTAATCGTAGCACACGGTGCTGCCATCCATGCCTTACTCACCTCACTAGCTGACAAACATATGGGTATTAAGGATACAAGACTTGAGAATGCCTGCTTAAATTATGTGGAATGGACAGATGGTGAATGGAAGGTGAACGATTACAACGTGGTCAGCCATTTAACACAATCTGCCCCTTCTTAAAGAACCTGTTTTCATAACAGGTTCTTTTTCATGTCAAAAATAATGATAAAATAATATTTTTTTATATCGAAATTCGAAATAGATGATAGCCTTTTCTACCTATTTTATGGCATTTCGGGTATCGAATGTTTATCCTCAAATGGATCATGAGAAAAAAAGCACGATTCCTTTTTAATAGAAAACCGTTGGAAATACAGAATAAACATATTTTACCATCATTTCCAAGCGACTTAATTCCCTATTTTTCGCTAGGACTTCCACAAAAATTCGGGTCTACTCTTATTTGCCTATCTCTATTAAACTGAAAATACAGAATAATCAAACGGATCATTCTAATAGACTACGGATGATTATTCTGAAATAAGAAAAAGGGATGTGGAATGTGCGTGAAAAAGAAAAATGTGATGACAAGTGTTTTATTGGCTGTCCCTCTTCTGTTTTCAGCAGGGTTTGGAGGCTCGATGGCAAATGCCGAGACTGCCTCAAAGTCAGAAAGTGAAAAAAGCTATATCGTTGGCTTTAAAGCTTCTGCCACCACAAACAGCTCTAAGAAACAAGCAGTGACACAAAATGGTGGGAAATTAGAAAAACAATACCGCCTCATTAATGCTGCACAAGTGAAGATGTCTGAACAAGCCGCAAAAAAACTTGAACACGACCCTAGCATTGCTTATGTAGAAGAAGACCACAAAGCAGAAGCATATGCACAAACCGTCCCTTATGGTATCCCTCAAATCAAAGCTCCAGCCGTACACGCTCAAGGTTATAAAGGTGCTAACGTCAAAGTAGCTGTCCTTGATACTGGAATCCACGCCGCACACCCTGACTTAAATGTTGCAGGCGGTGCTAGCTTCGTCCCTTCAGAGCCAAATGCCACACAAGACTTTCAATCACACGGAACTCACGTAGCCGGAACCATTGCTGCCCTTGATAACACGATTGGTGTTCTTGGGGTTGCGCCAAGCGCCTCCTTGTATGCCGTTAAAGTGTTAGATCGTTATGGCGATGGACAATACAGCTGGATTATCAGCGGTATTGAATGGGCTGTTGCCAATAACATGGATGTCATCAATATGAGCTTAGGCGGACCAAACGGCTCCACAGCGCTTAAAAATGCTGTAGACACAGCGAATAATCGCGGAGTAGTTGTCGTTGCCGCAGCAGGGAATTCAGGTTCAACTGGCTCTACTAGCACCGTTGGCTATCCTGCTAAATACGACTCAACCATTGCTGTTGCCAACGTGAACAGCAACAATGTCAGAAACTCATCTTCTAGCGCAGGTCCTGAATTAGATGTTTCTGCACCTGGTACATCGATTTTAAGTACAGTACCAAGCAGTGGATATACATCTTATACGGGAACATCGATGGCATCTCCTCATGTAGCAGGAGCAGCAGCGCTTATCCTTTCTAAGTATCCGAATCTATCGACTTCTCAGGTTCGTCAGCGCTTAGAAAATACGGCAACACCGCTTGGTAATTCGTTCTATTATGGAAAAGGATTAATTAACGTTCAAGCAGCTTCTAACTAAAATAAGTGTGACAAAAAATCCGGCTAACTGAGCCGGATTTTTTTATTTATTGCTTTTTCGATGTTTCCTCTTTTTTCGCTGCCTTTTCCATATCGATGATTCTCTCCATCATCGTTGGGTGCCCATAGCGGAATATTTTCACTAAAAGTGGCGGATTGACTTGGGAAAGCCCTGATTTTGCAAGCTTTTGAAATGACGTCACCCCCGCCTCTCCATCCTTTGTCAAGTTCACAGCATATTCATCAGCTGCACGTTCTTGATGTCTTGACACAGCATTTGTAAAAGGAGAAGCAACAAATGACAGCATAGATACAATGATCAACAGAAGCGGAAGAGCAGCAACGTCATGTGGTGCCTTCAGACGAAATGGAGAAGCGCCTTTTTGGTAAAGGTAAAAATAAAGACGGTCAATGGCAAAAAATCCAACCAGAGACAGCACTAAATATCCTGCTAAACCGATATACACATGCTTCATCACGTAATGTCCCATCTCATGCGCCATGATAAATAAGATTTCACGGTCTTTCAGCTTTTGAAGTGTCGTATCCCACAAAACAATACGCTTATTTTCACCAATTCCTGTGACGTAAGCATTCATCGTGTTTGTTTTCTCTGACATGTTGACTTCATATACATGATCTGCTGGAATGTGTGCTTTCTCTGCAAGAGTTAATATCTTTTTCTCAAGCGCTTGATCCTTCAATGGGTAAAAATCATTGTAGAGTGGATCAATAACGACCGGCTGTATAAAGAAGAGAAATAGAGTAACTGGAACGGTTAAACACCAAGCATACAGCCACCAATACTTCCTTTTCTTTTGAATGAGCCAAAAGAACACAATCGCGCATAGAACAAGCAGTGGATATTGAATCCAAAAATCAAGCGTTTGGTCTTTTAGCCAACTTGCCGTGCTTTGTGCTGAAACACCGTAGTTCAAGGACAACTGGTAGCTCACCCACTTGACCGGCAATGTGATCAGCATCGTCAAAAATGACAGCACAAACACATACACAAGTTTGCTCAAAAGGTCAAAACGAGCTGCTGCCAAGCTCCAATCTGCTAATTTCCTTGAAAACCCTGAAATGAGCAAAAGGAAAAAGACATACCAATCTAAAGGAATTGTCATAAAGTACAACAGGTTACGAATGTTCGAGTAATTTCCACTGATCAAAAGCTCATGGCTTGTCATAAATGTATGCGGGTCTGCACTTGTCCCTTTCACACTGTCAGGGACAGATGAATCCCCCATTAGAAATAAGTAAGAATAAATAAAAAGACCGTACAATATGTATGCTACCGTTGCAAGAGCTACCCATTTGCGTACTCGCACTGGTCAGCCTCCTTTCCATTTCTCTCTCTATTGTAATCACGCACGTTTTTGTTTAGAACCTGTCTCATGTGGCTCCATCATAGCATGCCCTATCTGAAAAAGCTTGAGTGAAAAAAATGATTATGCTGTTCAAAAATCGGAGAAACTAACCATAAAAAAGTGAGTTGGAGGTTCATCATGAAGAAAATCCTTGCAGGAATTGTGATCTTTGGGCTTTTACTGATTACCTTCTTTTATGTGTTCAGCCGGACAAGTGACATCTTCGATGAAAATCGAGCAGAGAAATTATTGCTTTCACCGACGAACCAGTCTATTTCTTATGAAATAGATGATAAAGATACAACTGAGGATCTAATTGAACAATTAAACAAAGGGAAACAAACAAGCAGCCATCTCAAAAAGAATGTAAAGAAGCCAGATTATATCGCCAAGGTCATGTTCGGACGGACAAATGGCACTTCTTTTCAGCTATGGACCAACCGCTCTCAAGTTGTTTTTTTAGTAGACGGCACCTATTATGAATTAAATCAAAAACAGTCAAATTCCTTTCGAAAACAGGTACAAGAAGCGATTCAAAAAGGAGACTCTTCATAGGAGACTCCCCAGCGTGTAGACAAACCCTCGCATTCTTTGTCAGTCCTGCGTGCTGGTGCTCACGAATGTGAAATTCGCTCCGCGCCAGTACTCGTCCTTCCTAAACTTCAAAGGTTTTCTATCACACTGAAAAGAAGACAAAGGGCTAAAATAAACAACATTTTAGCCCTTTGTCAACAATCTGAGGAGCCTCTTCAAGAGGCTCCCTTTTTATTTACTTGTTTCTGCTTGGTACTTGTCTTTTAGCGCTCTTCTTAAAATTTTACCAGTCGTGTTTTTTGGAATATCATCAATGAAATGGATCGTTTGGGGCTGCTTATATTTCGCCAAATAGCGTGAACAATGTGTGATGATGTCTTCTTGATTGATGTGAGCATGTTTCTTAGGGGAAATGTAACAGACAACAGCCTCTCCTGTGTTTGGATCTGGCACACCGATGACAACGGCTTCTGCTACAGCTTCATGTTGATAAAGCACTTCTTCTACTTCTCTTGGATAGACATTATACCCACCAACGAGAATCATATCCTTTTTTCGATCGACGATATAAATATATCCGTCTTCATCTCTTCTCGCCAAATCTCCTGTGTACAGCCAGCCGTCTTTCAGGGCCGCCTCTGTGTCTTCTGGCATTTGATAATAGCCTTTCATAATGTTTGGCCCTTTTGCGATCAGTTCTCCGACTTCGTTTGGTCCAACTTCCTCTCCAAGTTCATTCACAATCTTATTTTTCACATTCATAATATCAGTGCCGACCGAGCCTGGTTTTCTTTTTCCATCAAGGGGATTGAATGCCGTCACTGGGGAAGCCTCTGATAATCCGTAACCCTCTAGCACCGTGACACCGAACTTTTCTTCAAAACCGTGAAGTAAAGCAACAGGCATGGACGCACCGCCTGATATACAAATCCTCACCGACTTCATCGCTTCCTCATGACCGTCCTGGCGGTATAAATAGTTATACATGGTTGGAACACCAACAAATAGCGTTGGTTTTTCTTTCTCCATCATTCGTAAAAGCTCTGATGGGCTGAAATGCGGCAGGACATAGATGGTCGCTCCATGAATCAAAGGGGCATTCATACAGACGGTCAAACAAAACACATGGAACATCGGCAAAGCAGCAATCACCTTGTCCTTCTCATCAATTGACAGGTACTCCGCAATGTCTCTTGCATTTGAATATAGGTTAACATGAGTGAGCATTGCCCCTTTTGGTTTTCCTGTTGTGCCAGATGTAAATAAAATAACGGCCGTATCGTCAGGTTGTATGACAGGATGCTCAGTTTCCGGCGCATCTCCAGACACAAGCTTTCCGAAGAAAACAAGACGATCAGATACTTCTTTTAAACTTGACCTGCACGCAGATTCATTTTGTGCACAAATAATGACTCGTTCAATAGATGGAAGCTGTTCATACACCTGCTCGTATATCGGCAGAAGCTGATCCGGTGCAACAATCCCTTTTACATCACCAGTGACAAGCATATAGCCGATTTCACTTGGCGTATATGTTGGATTGACAGGTACAACAACAAGTCCTGCCTTTAATGCACCAAAAAATGAAATCACAAAATGCGGTGAATTTCCTAAAATCAGCGCGATATGATCTCCCGCTTGAAACCCTTCGCTCACTAAACCATCTGCAAAACGTTCGATACTTGTCATCAGTTCTTGATAGGTCCACTTGTTCCCTTCAAAGATCAGTGCGACGTTCTCTCCCTTGGTCATCGCAGTCTGCTCAAGATTTTTGATCAAATCCATTCTCCCACCCCTTATACTTCATCAATGAATGAATAGCCATTCATTTTATGACCAAACATTCCTCCTTTCTATTATAATAGACAATCGAAAAAATTCACAAGATCAAATGTAAACCGCTTTCATCTCTTTCATTAGAAAAAGCACCGCTATCTCTAGCCGTGCTTGTCCTTGCTTAATAAATCAAATCCAGAAAATCTTCTTTTGATACGTTACCAAAATAATGGCGCATATCCATGTCTTCTAATACATCACTAATGGTTTTGCGATCATATTGCTGCCCAATGAGTCGTTTCTCAATATCAGCAATATCCCCTACACCGAAGAAGTCACCAAAAATTTTGCAGTCTTGAATGATGCCTTTTTTCACTTCTAATCGAAGATCAATCGATCCAGCTGGAAAACGCTTAGAGTGCTGCAAGTTAAACTTAGGTGAACGGCCGTAGTTCCATTCCCATTTTTGGTATCGATCACGAGAAATCTCATGAATCTTCTCCCAATCCTTTTCTGTCAGCTGATACTCAGGCACGTCTCCGTTCGTGTCAAAAATATAGCTTAAAAGAATTTTTCTAAATTCTTCTGTTGTCATCTTTTGATCCATCAGTTCACTAATATTCGCAACCCTGCTTCTAATGGATTTGATGCCTTTTGATTCGATCTTTTCTTTCTTCACATTTAATGCCGAGACAACATGTTCGATTTCTGAATCAAATAATAGGGTGCCGTGACTGAAGATACGTCCTCGTGTAGCAAATTGAGCATTCCCCGAAATTTTACGCCCATCTGCCATGATGTCATTTCTGCCGCTTAATTCCGCTTTGACGCCAAGCTTTTCAAGCGCTTTGATGACTGGCTCGGTGAATTTTTTAAAGTTATGAAAGCTGTCCCCATCGTCTTTTGTAATAAAACTGAAGTTCAAGTTTCCTTTGTCATGGTAAACTGCACCACCGCCAGATAACCTGCGAACGACTTTGATGCCATTGTCTTCCACATATTTTGTGTTGATTTCTTCTATTGTATTTTGGTTCTTTCCAATAATAATAGACGGCTGGTTGATGTAAAACAGCAAATACGTTTCTTCTGGATCTAAATATTTTAAGCAATACTCTTCAATTGCTAAATTAATCATTGGATCATAATGTTGCTCGTTATCGATAAACAGCATCTCTATCTTCCTTCCTTGTTCCATCTAAGCCCTGAATGGGCAAGCTGTATATTGCCAGTATATAACGCCTGTGCTTCATTGACTAGGTCTTTATGCCGACCGAAATGAGGCAGATGGGTGATGATGAGCTCCCCAACATTTGCTTCACTGGCCAGCTTCCCTACTTCAGTACTGTTCATATGTCCTGCACCCGATCCGTCTTGTCCGGCGTAAAAGTTGCTTTCGGCAATAAGTAAGTCTGCATCCTTGCTAAAAGGGATAAATGCATCTTGATAGCTGGAGTCGGCTGTATACACCACCACAGCCTCATGTGCCTGAATTCTCATCGCATAGCATTCTGCCGGATGAACCGTTTTCAAAAAATCAATTTGAAATGGTCCGATTTGAATGCCCTCTTCTGGGTGATAAGGTTTTGTCTTTGTATGTACATCATCAGAGAGCCGCTGAAATGCTGCTTGATCCCCGGTATGTCCGTAGATCGTCAGCGGACCACTGCTTTTTCCTAAATGATAACCCACTAGCTTCGCATATTGGAGAGGTCCGATATCTGCAATATGATCGTGATGATAATGAGAAAGGAGTACAGCATCTAGTTCTTCTATATCAATGTATTGCTGAAGCTTTGACAGAACTCCGCTCCCGCAGTCGACAAGCAGACGAAAACCATCTGATTCAAAAAGATAACCTGATGTGGCTTCACCAGCTGCTGGAAATCCTCCGTAGCAGCCAATCACGGTTAATTTCATCGTCATATTTCCTCCTTTTCAAAAAATCCCCTTCTTACAATATACCCATTTTTCATAAAAAAAGCATTCTTCTTGCCTATTGTTACAAAACAGATTGACAATTATAAATCTGTTATAATACAATGATAGCAATAAAACGTATTGGAGGATGACAAATGCTAGGAAAAATCACTGAGTTTTTTAGAAATTTGCCTTCAAAAAAATGCACAAAATGTGGAAATGATTTAATGGAACAGCACGAGTGTTACGGTAATGAATGTGAGGAATGCTCACAAGTAAGTTATCTTAAATAAGGAAATAAATAGAATAAAAAAGCACTTTTTTCCTCCTTCGTCAGTTGGAGTCAAAAGTGCTTTTTATTTTTTCTGAAAAATAGGTAAAAAGGTAAAACCCTTGGTACAGAAGGGTTTTTTAGTATTTTCATATGATGACTTTTAGTTCGGAAGGCACTTTTTATTGACTTAAAACAACGAAGGGGGTTCGAAGTGTCCATTTTTTCAAATAATTTTGTATTTTCTTAATATAATTTAATCGTGGACGAACCTCTTTAATTTTAGTTATACTTTAATTCATATATTAAAACTTAATATAATGGGAATATTCCTTTAATGAATATGTTAGGGAGGAAATCTATGAAAAAATTAAAATTTGGATTAGCAACTCAAATCCTAATCGGTCTTATTCTCGGTGTCGTGGTTGGTGCGATCTTTTTCGGTAACCCTGGTGTTGAGACATATTTAAAACCAATTGGAGACTTCTTCTTACGACTCATTAAGATGATTGTCATTCCGATTGTCGTATCTAGCTTAATTTTAGGTGTTGCAGGTGCGGGTGATGGTAAAAAAGTAGGGAAGCTTGGTTTTAGAACCATTCTTTATTTTGAAATTATCACAACGTTTGCGATCATCCTTGGTCTTGTGCTTGCGAACTTTGTTCAACCAGGTGCAGGCGTTGACTTTGGACATACAGAAAAACAGGATATTAGCCAGTATGTTGAAACGGAAAAAGAACAAAGCAGTAAATCAGTTGCTGATACGTTCCTTCATATCGTTCCGACGAACTTCTTCCAATCATTGGCGGAAGGTGATTTGCTTGCGATTATTTTCTTCACTGTATTATTCGCACTTGGCGTTTCAGCGATTGGTGAACGCGGCAAACCAGTGCTCGCCTTCTTTGAAGGTGTGTCACATGCGATGTTCCATGTCGTCAATGTTGTGATGAAAGCTGCACCATTTGGTGTGTTCGCACTCATTGGTGTGACAGTATCAAAATTTGGTCTTGAATCTCTCGTTTCATTAGGTAAGCTCGTAGGTCTTGTTTATTTTGCGCTCGCTCTCTTCCTTATCGTTGTATTCGGAATTATTGGAAAGATGATTGGCGTCAATATTTTCAGATTTCTTGCTTACATGAAAGACGAAATGCTTCTCGCCTTTAGTACATCCAGCTCTGAAACAGTTTTACCGAGAGTCATGGATAAAATGGAGCGCATCGGGTGTCCAAAAGGAATTGTTTCTTTTGTTATCCCAATTGGTTATACGTTTAATCTGGACGGCTCCGTCTTGTATCAAGCCATTGCGGCGCTTTTCTTAGCGCAGGTATATGGCATTGACCTCACGATCGTACAGCAGCTCACACTAATCCTTGTATTGATGGTGACATCAAAAGGAATGGCTGCCGTTCCTGGTACATCCTTTGTTGTATTACTTGCAACACTTGGAACGATCGGTGTTCCTGCTGAAGGTCTAGCCTTTATTGCAGGTGTTGATCGTATCATGGATATGGCAAGAACCGTTGTCAACTTAACTGGTAATGCACTTGCAGCTGTCGTGATGTCTAAATGGGAAGGGCAATATGACCCTGAAAAAGGACACCGCGTGATGACTGGACAAGATGTACCTGAGCCAACACAACTTTCAAGCTAATCAAAAAGAACCCCGATCATGGGGTTCTTTTTTTATACTGTGATTAATTTGCTTTGAACATAGTGGTACAGAAGATTGGCTGTATGAATCAAGGAGTCTTCATGGGTTCTTTCAAAGGCATGCGAAGAGTCAATGCCAGGTCCAATCAGTCCATGAATGATATCATGCCCTGCTCGAATCGCTGCCGACGCATCTGAGCCATAATAAGGGTAAATATCAAGGCGGTAATCGATTTTATTTGCCTCAGCTAATGCTGCTAAATGTTTGCGCAGACCATAGTGATAAGGACCGCTAGAATCCTTCACACATATTGACACACTGTATTCATCGGTTGATTGACCATCACCGATGGCTCCCATATCAACAGCTAAATATTCCACCGTTTCTTCCGGGATATTCGAGTTCCCACCATATCCGATTTCTTCATTATTTGAAATTAAGAAATGTGTCGTATGCGGCAATGTGATGTTCTCTGTTTGAATGCGGTGAATCAATCTCAGTAACAACGCCACACTTGCCTTATCATCAAGGTGTCTTGATTTAATAAAACCTGAAGACGTCACTTCCACTCTAGGATCAAATGAGATAAAGTCTCCTACTTGAATGCCGAGTGCTTGCACATCGTCTGCATTTTTCACTTTCTCATCTAAGCGAATCTCCATATTTTCTTGATTTCGCTTCGCTTTTCCAGCATCCTCATATACATGAACGGACGTTTGATGCATCAGAATGGTACCTGTGTATGTACGACCTGTTACTGTTTCAATTTCACAATACTCGCCTTCTATCGAGTTATATTGAAAGCCTCCAATGAGTGCAAGACGCAGCCGGCCATTTGATTTAATTTCTTTGACCATCGCACCAAGCGTATCGACATGTGCTGTCAGCATGCGGTGTTCCTTGTCATCTGTTCCTTTTAGGGTGGCAATTAATCCGCCTTTTCGATTTCGCTTCGTTTCAATATGTAAATCTTGTAAAAAACGTTCGACAAAGCCAATCACTTTCTCAGTATTTCCTGATGGACTTGGGATTGACACAAGCTTTTGAATAAGCTGAACCGTTTCATTTACTTCCGTTGTCATTCGGCATATCCTCCTTCATCTAAAAGAAATTCTTTCCAAGCATGCCTTTTTTCAGCATCCTTCTTAAAATATATCGCTTCGGGTTCCTGATGTCTAATTTCTAATCAAAAAAACCATTCTCATGGAAGAGAAAGGTTTTTTTGATTAAGCTTCTTCTTGTTTCATTTTTCTTATGTTCCAAGCAAAGTATGCTGTTGTTGCAGCCATCATGATGATGGCTACTGTTCCAAGAATCGCTGCTTGGTGCCATAAATAACTGTTATCACCGCTTGCAATGATCGTTCTAAATCCGTTGATGGTATACGTCATTGGAAGCAGACTGTGAATGACTTGGAAGAATTTTGGTACAAGCTCAAGCGGGAATGTACCCGCACTTGCTGCAAGCTGAAGAACCAAGATAATGACGGCAATGAAGCGTCCTGGATTCCCCATCGTCGTCGCAAGAAGTTGAATGATCGCTAGGAATGTCAGACTGACGATGATTGCAAAGAGATAGAAGCGCCAGAGGCTTTCCACTTCAAGTCCAAGTCCAAAGATGAGCATGGAGCTTGCAATCACTGCCTGCAAGATACCGACTAAGAGAAGCACACTATATTTGCTGACAAACCATTCAAACGCATTTCTAGGGCGTCCTGCAGGATCTTTCATTGGGAATACAACAGTCAACATTAGAGCTCCAACAAAGAGTCCCATTGATAAAATATATGGTGTGAGCCCTGTTCCATAGTTATCAATTTTTTTCGCTGTATCATTCTCTGTTTTGACTGGACTTGCAATCATATTGTAGTTGTCCTGCCCCGCATCAATGTCTCCTGTTTCATCTGCAGCGCTTTTTAGCTTATCAGAAAGCTTTCCAGTTCCACTTTTTAAGTCACCTAATCCTTTATCAAGGGATTTTGACCCTTCAGCCAGTTTAGATGAGTTGCTTTGGATACTCGCTGATCCACTTTCTAGTTTATTCAATGCTGCACTAAGCTGGCTTGAACCATTTGCCAGTTTATCCGCACCACTTTTCGCTGTATCAAGCTTTCCATTTGCTGTTTGCAGGCCATCTTGTAATTTCCCTTGGCCCGTTTGAAGCTTCAGTGCACCTTGATACAATTTATTCGTACCGGATGTCATTTGATCAATCGCATTTTGTATGGCGACTGTCGATGTATACAGCTGTTCTGTTTTCTCTGGCAGCTGCTTGACTTGCTGTAGCTGTGCTTTTGCAGATGCAACCGCAGACTGAACTTCACTTGCGTCAGGCAGTTCCTGCAGTGCCGCTAAGCTTTGCTCAAGACCAGACAAATCAGGCAGTTCAATTTTAGGAAGACTGTCTAGCTGATCCATTGCCGCCTTTTTCTCTTCATCTGTCATCGAGCTGTTTTGAATAATACTTTTTACTTTTGCATCTCGATTAGATAATGCTTCTTTTAAAGAAGCAAGTTTGGTACTGAACGTTTTTGCATCTTCTTTCACCTGATCAATCTTAGGCGCCATCTTTTCAAGATTCGCTAATTCAGGTGAAGACAATACTTTCTCCACAGCAGCGATTTTTTCTGAAAATGACTGTGCTTTATTGTTCAGCTGCTCAATGCCTGCTGTGAATTGCGGCATTTTAGAAGAAAGCTGCTCATGTCCTTCACGGCTTGTGTTTAACCCTTCGGTCAATGTATCAATTCCTGTGCCAAGCTCACCAAATTTCTGATCAATCGTTTGATAGCCTGTTAAGAGCTGACCAAGACCGCTATCAAGAGATTGAATGCCAGTGTTCAGTTCACCCATTTTTCCTGCAAACTGATGAACACCTTCGCTATACGTTAACGTTCCTTCTGCCAATTTCGCCAGATTGTCTTTTAACTTTTGGCTACCGTCTTTTGCGCTTTTTGTTCCGTCATCAATTTTCTTCGCTCCATCGCTTGCTTGATCTAATCCTTTTGCAATCGTTTTGAAGTTATCAAAGATGACCTCTGCATAATTTTCTGTGACTTCCTTTGAAACCGAATCTTTTAATTTGATAATGGCGTTATTCGCAATTTGAGACGCAGCATAGTTTGCGCCTGGATTCGTATAATATTTCAGATTCGATTTTTTCGGATGTTTGTCTAGTACTGTACTCGCATTTTTCGAGAAATCTTTCGGAATCTCGACGACGAGATAATAGTCTTCGTTATTTAACCCTTTGATGGCCTTTTCTTCACTATCAACAAAATGCCATTTAAAACTATCGTTTTTCTTCAATTCCTTCACTAAATCATCGCCCACTTGAAGGGTTTTGCCGTCATAATGACTGCCTTCATCCAAGTTGACAACCGCTACAGGTAATTGATCAACTGTACCATATGGATCCCAGTAAGCTTTTAAAAATACACCACTATAAATCAGTGGAATAAATAAGACAGCTAAAATCGGGATCAGTAGTTTTTTGCTCGTCACAATGTCTTTCCATTGATTCCGAATTACATTCATTGCTGTTTTCCTCCCATTGATGAATGACTAAATTAAGAATTCGGTCATTTGAACTCAAAAAAAATTATGTTGTTGCAGACAGTCCTTTTAGTACATAAAGCTCGAGCGATTCAGCGACCTCTTCTTTTGTTAAAGGCTCATATCGCTTTTCCCAGTCAAAAATAAGTGCAATATATAGTTTCACCATCACAAATGCCGTCAATTCAGGATCACAGGGCTTAATGTCGCCTTTTTCAATCGCTTCTTTTACTTTTGTTTTAATATAGCGAATGATCATCTGCTCCATTTTTTCAATCATTTCTTTCACTGCTGATGTGCCAAGCTCCGCATTTTCCTGAAAGATTTTAATTGTAAGCTGGTGGTTTTTTCGAAATTCTAATATTGCAAAGAGTGCTAAATGAAGGTTTTCTGAGAAACTATTCCTCTCATCTATTGCTTCATCTGCAATTTTCCTCATCTCCATTAACAGTGATGTGAAAATTTCATCGAACAGCTCTTCTTTGTTTTTGAAAAAAGTATAAATCGTTCCTTTTCCAACGTTGGCAAGCTTTGCTACAAGGTCCATTGTCGTGGCTTTATACCCGAACTGGGTAAATGCCTTTGTTGCTCCATCTAAAATCATTTGTCTCCTATCAACACTCATGATCTCACTCCCAAAATGACTATTTGAACGTTTCGGTCATTAAGTACAGAAAGTAATATACCACATCCTTTTCCTCAGATGCAACAACTTTGTTCAATTTTATTATTCACCACTCTTTTCTAAACATACGAACATGAAAAACTCCCTTTCCATGACAGAAAAGGGAGTTTGTTTTTTATGAAAATAGATAAGATACAGCTTCTGAGATGGCAGCTTTTCCTTGATCAATACAATCAGGAATCCCAACACCTTCAAATGCAGCACCCGTGATATAAATACCAGGATATGATTGCTTAAACGTTTCTCGCATCGTCGAAATCTCTTTTTGATGACCCACATGATATTGCGGCATGCTTGTTTTCCAGCGAGTCACTGTCGTCAGCTCTGGATCTGCTTTAATATCCATGATTTTCTTCAAATCCTCCAGCACGATGCTCACGATTTGATGATCAGACTGTTCGACAATTGATTCATCGCCAGCTTTCCCAACGTATGCACGGAGCAATGTTTTTCCTTTAGGTGCAGTGTGAGGCCATTTCTTATTTGTCCACGTACATGCTGTAATGGAGAAATCACTATTTCTTGAGATGACAAAACCAGTACCATCATATTCATTGTGAACATCTTCTTCTTTAAATCCGAGTGCAACTGTTGCAACAGAAGTCGATGTCATGTCATGCAAGTACTCAAGCCCTGCTTCTTTTGGAAACATGGAATAGATCGATTGATGAGGAGTTGTCACAATGGCAGAATCTGCAAAAAGCGTTTGACCGCTGTCTAATTGAACGCCATAACCTCCCTCGGCTTTTTCGATCTGGGTCACTTTTGTCCCTTTGTAAATCTTCGTCAGCTTGAGTTTACTTTCGACCGCTTCAACAAGTGCTTGCAGCCCTTGATTGATTGTCTGGAACTGTCCTTGCTTTTTCGCTGTCACTTGTTGCGCTTTTGCATGCTGCTGTGATTTTTTCATCCCAAGAATCAAACTGCGATGCTTCTGTTCTGTTTGATAGAACTGCGGGAAGGTAGACATTAAGCTCAGGCGATCAATGTCACCAGCATAAATGCCTGATAGTAGCGGTTCAATTAAATTCTCCACCACTTCATCACCCACACGTCTTCTAAAAAATTCCCCCAGAGACTGATCTTCTGTCTGTTTGCTTTTTGGCAAAACGAAATCCATCGCTGCACGTGCTTTTCCGGCAACTGAAAAAAGCCCAGTTGTAATGAAAGGACTGATTTGAGTTGGAATGCCCATGACAGCGCCCTTTGGCATCGGATGAAGGGTTTCATTGACTAATACATACGCTTGCCCTGTTTCATTATTGACGAGCTGATCAGATAGGCCAACATCTTTTGCCAGCTGGGGTCCACTGACCTTTCTTTCTAAAAATGAATCGGGTCCACGTTCAATGATATAACCGTCTTTATATAATGTTTGAATTTTTCCACCTAGCCTAGGACTCGCTTCAATAAGAGATATTTGGATAGGAAGGCCTTTTTCTTCAATTTCCTTTTCCAAATAGAAGGCGGCGGCCAAACCTGTGATGCCACCGCCAATGATGACAAGGTGTTTTTGATTGTCATGCATAGGATCGCCTTCTTTTATATGATTACTTGCTTTCATTAAGCTTCTTTAATACGACTGCTGCCAGTGCATCAATAAATGCTGGTTTCGCATTTGGCATTTCTGGACGATAGTAAGCTGCACCAATTTCATCCGTGACGACTTTACATTCATAATCATTGTCGTATAACACTTCAAGGTGATCAGCGACAAAACCAACAGGCACGTATACAAATGTTTTATAGCCTTTTTGCTCAAATAGGTCACGCGTGAGATCCTGTACGTCTGGTCCAAGCCACGGATCAGGCGTATTGCCTTCACTTTGCCAGCCAATTTCATAATGCTCAATTCCTGCACCTTCAGCAATCATTTTTGCAGATTGTGCAAGCTGATCAGGGTATGGGTCCCCTGCTGCAATAATTTTTTCAGGAAGACTGTGTGCAGACACAATCAGCACTGCTGAATCTCTCTCTTCCTGACTCATGGATGCATACGTCTCTTTCACTTGTTTCACCCAATAGTCCACAAACTTCGGCTCATCGTACCAGCTTTCAACAGAAGTGATATTTAACTGGCCAAGCTTTTCTGCTTCATCTTGTGCACGTTTGTTATACGATTTCACACTAAATGTGGAGAAGTGCGGTGCAAGGACAATACTCACCGCTTCTGTGATGCCATCTCGGTGCATATCAGCGACCGCATCCTCAATGAAAGGCTCGATGTGTTTTAACCCAATGTATACATGAAATTCAATCTCGTCTTGGATCTCATTCAAATGTTCACACAAACCATTTGCCTGCTGTTCTGTAATTTTGGATAAAGGAGAAATGCCGCCAATTGCCTTGTAGCGGTCCTTTAAATCTTGCAGCATCTCCGGCTCTGGCTTTCTGCCTCTACGGATATGTGTATAGTAACGTTCAATGTCTTCTTCTTTATATGGGGTGCCATATGCCATGACAAGTAGCCCCATTTTCTTTTTCTCCACAACCAACACTCCTTCAGATCATTTGAAATCATTTAGATGGATGTTTTTTTATGTTTAGCTGAATAATCGTGAATAAAATCAGTCAGTTTCTTTAACGTGTCTGGTGAGACATCAGGAAATACCCCGTGACCTAAGTTAAAGATGAATTGATCTGATTTCATCCCTTGATCTAAAATCGCTTTTGCTCTTTCTTCAATCACTTCCCAAGGAGAAAGTAAAATCGTTGGATCAAGGTTTCCTTGTAACGTTTTTGTTAAGCCTTCTTTTCGCGCTTCGTCTATACTCATACGCCAATCCAGTCCAACGACATCAAGCGGCAAGTCATGCCAATCTTTCGCCAGATGGCTCGCACCGACACCATACATAATCATTGGTACGTTTTCAGACTTCAGCTCTGTGAAAATACGCTGCATGACAGGCTTAATGAAGGTCCGGTAATCTGCTGCATTTAAAGCGCCAACCCAAGAGTCGAAGATTTGAAATGCTCGGACGCCTGCTTTTACCTGAGCGCGTATGTATGTGATCGTCATATCGGCTAATTTATTCATCAAAATCATCCATGTCTCTGGCTCACTGTACATGAGCGCCTTTGTTTTATGATAATTTTTAGATGGACCGCCTTCGATCATATAGCTTGCCATCGTAAAAGGTGCGCCTGCGAAACCAATCAGCGGAACATTCAACTGCTCCTCTGTTAACAGCTTGATCGTATCAAGCACATACGGCAGGTCTTCTTCAGGATGAAGCTCTCCAAGACGCTGGATATCTGCCTTTGTCCGAATAGGCGAGTCAATCACTGGTCCAATTCCATTTTTAATTTCAACATCCACTCCAATAGCTGGAAGCGGAGTCATAATATCTTTATATAAAATAGCGGCATCTACACCATATTGTTCTACAGGAAGTCTTGTTACGTAAGCACATAGCTCTGGCTGATGCGTAATTTCAAATAGCCCGTATTTTTCTTTAAGGGCACGATATTCAGGCTGCGAGCGTCCTGCCTGTCTCATATACCAAACCGGTACATGGTCTGTTTTTTCCCCTTTGCACGCCTTTAAGAACGTGTCATTAAAAGCCTTCGTTTTTCCCATTACCTTTCATTCCACCTTTCGCCTCACACTCTCTTTGTATAAGGCTCAAACACTGCTTTTACTATACCGCTTTTTCAAGGCTCGGTATACTAAAGCGGCTCAATGTTCAAAAAATCGCCGAATATTAACGTCCAAAAGCCTCTGGCTTGATATAAGCACTACCTTCGCCTTCTTCTTGTGTTTGAGTATTGTATGGAACAACCTTATACTGCGCATCTGAAAACACATTTGCATACGGCATTGTGTAGCTGTTTGTTCCTGTTACAGAATCGATCAGGGTCTCGCTTCCATTCCTCTTTTCATAAATACGATATTCAACGCGTTTGTCTTCCTGTTCATCCCATGACAGCTCCAATGTAAAGAGCCCTTTGATTTTAAATGCATAACGTGCTTCAAAGCCTGACAATCCTTCTAAATGGATTGGCGATTGAAGTTCTTTAATTCCCTCTGGTTTTTGGAATGTTTCATTGGTTATTTGGGCTGTTGTTAAAATATCTTTCATTAACTGCACTGGGTACTGACTTCCGCCAGTTAAATAATGACTGTTATCCGTTTTGTCATACCCCATCCAGATTGCCCCTGTTGTACTAGGCGTGTAGCCAGCAAACCAAGCATCTTTCGTTGCCCCTTTGACGCCGGAATACGTAGTTGTACCTGTTTTACCAGCCAAATCTCCAGCGTATGATCCGCTCTGAGCGGTTCCGCCTTTGACGACTTGTTGAAGCATTCTTGTCATATTCCAAGCATTTTGTACGCTAAACACTCGTTCTTCTTTGTTTCGATTTTTTTCAACGGTTTCTCCATCATCATTCGTGATTTTCTGAATGAAGAACGGCTTTTTATAGACGCCTTCATTTGCAAATGTATGAAATGCTCCAGCTATCTGCAATGGAGAAACTCCTTTTTCTAAACCGCCAAGCGCTATGGCAAGTCCTTTATCCGAAATATCCATCCCCATTTTCTCAAGATAGGATTTAGACGTATCGATGCCAAGCTGGCTTAACGTCCATACGGCAGATGTATTTTTACTTTTCATGAGAGCCTCTACCATCGTGACCCTGCCCTCGTACTGTCCATCGTAGTTCTTTGGAGAATAGCCGTCATAGCTTTTTTCCTTGTCCTCAAGCAGTGAATACGGTCTGAATTTTTTCTCCTGCATCGCTGGACCATATACTGCGATCGGCTTAAAGACAGAACCAGGCTGTCTAACAGCTGTGACTCTGTTATAGCCTCTTGCCTGATATTCTCGTCCGCCTATTGCTGCTTTTACACCACCAGATGCGTTGTCAATAAACACAGCGCTTCCTTCAGGTGACCCGCTTTTTCCCGGGAAATAACGATTGTTTTTCATCGCATCATAGGCAACTTTTTGCAAATTCATATCGATTGGTACCGTAATGGTATAGCCGCCTTGAAGCAATTGTTCATGCGAAATCGAATACTGTGATTCTGCTTCTTTAATCATGAGATCTACATAACTGTCCACCCAAGGGGTTTCAGATTTCTTTTTTAAATGAATACCAAGTGTTCTTCCTTTTGCTTCAACTGTTTCTGTAGAAGACAAATATCCTTGTTCATTCATTAAATTCAGGATGGTATCCCGTCTTTGTTTATTTTTATCTGGGTGTAGAACAGGGGAATACGTTGAAGGTGCCTTTGGCATGGCAGCAAGTGTAGCTCCTTCACTAACTGTGAGATCTTTTACATCTTTACTAAAATAGTAATTGGCCGCTGCTTGGATCCCATAGACGCCATGACCAAAGTAAAGCTGATTCAAATACATTTCAAGCAGCTTGTCCTTTGAATAATCTCTTTCTAAATTGATCGCAATAATGACTTCTTTTGTTTTTCGAAGAAACGTTTTATCATTTGTGAGAAAGATATTTTTGGCGAGCTGCTGGGTGATGGTACTGCCGCCTTCTACCTTTCCACCTGCTAATATATCTCGATAAACCGCCCTTGAAATCGATTGTGCATCAATTCCGTGGTGCTCATAAAAGCGCTTGTCCTCTACAGCAACAAAAGCTTTCGCCACTTTATCTGGGACCTCTTTTAATGACACAGGGTCCCGATTTTCTGAATACATGCTTGTGAGTTCTTTTCCATTCTGATCAATGATTTTCGAGGAAGCGTGAAAAACGAGCTTCTTCTCATCTATGACATAATGTCCTAAAAATAAAATGGTCAGATAGCCAATAAATGAAAGCACGATTGTACTTCCTGCAATGACTAATGGAATGATTATCTTCTTTTTCTTCAAATTAGGTCACCTCATTCCTTTATACGGATAGTATGGGATGTATTGCTTCATAATATGTTTTATGGATTGACTACCAAAGAATTATATATCATTCTTTTGTTATACTATCAAGCAGGAGGCGGTTTAGATGAATTTCTATATTACATATGGAACAGCAGACTTTTTGCAAAAAATCGCAAAAAAACATCATCTTGAAAATCTGCTTTATACGGTCGGTAAGGAACAAGCGGCTCTTTTTCATGAAACGGAGGGTGAGACAGTCTTTAAAGCACCCCATGCCTATGATGTGATTTATACAAAAGGTGAGCTCGTCCAATCTGGCTTTGTCACGCTGAATCATATCCCTGTAAAGCTCGAAAGCAGAGCGCTTTTTGAATCCACCTTTCAGAAAAAAACAAACATGTCAGAGCACCAGCGCGGCTTTCAGGCGCTTCGTGTGTTAAGACCAAAAAAGGATGAAGAGGTGTACTTAATTTTGACCCTTTGGGAATCTGAAGACTTATTTCAAGACTTTCAAGAGTCAGAAGCATTCTTTCAGCCGCACGAGGATACTGGCTCCATCTTCTCTCGTCCTGCCTATCTGACATCCTATCATGCCGTCATAGACCATTAAAGAAGTGCTGCTCTTCGCACTTCTTAGATTGTTGACAAAGGGCTAAAATGAACTTGATTTTAGCCCTTTGTCTTCTTTTCAGCGTGATAGAAAACCTTTGCAGTCTAGGAAGAACGAGTACTGGCGCGGAGCGAATTTGACATTCGTGAGCACCAGCACGCAGGACCGACAAAGAATGCGAGGGTTTGTCTACACGCTGGGAAGTGCTGCTCTTCGCACTTCTTTTTTTCATAAAAAAAGCCCTTCTGCTGGGCTTTCAACGCTTATCTCTAAGCTCGTACCGATGAATGATTGGCTGAAGTACATAAAAATTCAGCAAGATCCATCCTAACAAGATTGGCCATTTGAGCATAGGTGAAGCACCTTTCATCTGAATAAGTAGTATCAACAGTGGAATCAAACAAATCATCAAAAAGCTCATCTTCGAAACGAACGTTTCTTTGATTTGATGCCGGCAGCTTGGACAAAGCATCATTCTCGTATGCGATAAATGAAATTTTTCGACGAAAGAAAATGCTTTTGAACAATTTGGACAGCTTCCCAATGCCACTCCCCCTTTTTCAAGCTTCATACTTAACCTTCGACTTTTATGTAAAATGACCTTTTCTATCATTCTCGACATCCTCTTCTGTTGAAAGATTCTAACAATTACCATACAATCAGTAAAAGAGCCTAAAGGAGGTTTTCGGATCAATGACAGTATCCACTTTACACAAAAGGATCAATGAACGTCTTGATGAACATTATGAGGAAATGGTTGAAATTAGACGCCATCTCCATATGAATCCAGAACTTTCTTTTCAGGAAGAGGAAACAGCTGCTTACATCGCTCAATATTATGACAGATTACATATCCCAACACGCACACATGTAGGCGGACATGGTGTACTCGCTTTTATTGAAGGAGCTTCCCCTGGACCGACCATTGCATTGAGAGCTGATTTTGATGCACTTCCCATTCATGATGAAAAGGATGTACCTTACCGTTCAACAAAACCTGGCGTCATGCACGCATGCGGTCATGATGGCCACACAGCAACACTTCTCGTCTTAGCGAAGATCTTACATGAGCACCGAGATCAATTAAAAGGAAAAATCGTCCTCATTCATCAACACGCTGAAGAATATGCCCCCGGCGGTGCGAAACCAATGATTGAAGATGGCTGTTTAGACGGTGTTGACGTCATTTTCGGCACCCACCTTTGGTCCTCAGAGCCATGCGGCACTGTTCTTTATAAAAGCGGGAACTTTATGGCAGCCGCCGATCGTTTCTCTATTCAAGTGCAAGGGAAAGGCGGACATGGCGCACAGCCGCACCTGACGAAAGATGCCGTACTCATCGGTTCACAAATTGTAGCCAATCTTCAGCAGGTCGTGGCCCGTAAAGTCAACCCGATTGATTCTGCGGTGGTATCTGTAGGGGGATTTGTCGCTGAAAATGCCTTTAACGTCATTGCAGATTCGGCCGTGCTAACAGGTACTGCACGTTCCTTTGAAGAGAGTGCACGCCATATCATTGAACGTGAAATTGAACAGGTGGTGAAAGGTGTCTGCCACATGCACGATGCCTCTTATACTTATGAATATGTAAGAGGCTATCCTGCAGTCAAAAATCACCCTGCACCAACTGAATATATAGCAGAAATAGCCAAACAGACAGAAGGAGTCACAAAAGTAAAAGAAGCCGAAACCCAAATGGGCGGAGAAGACTTTGCTTACTACCTTCAGCATGTTCCTGGTACTTTCTTCTACACAGGCGCTATGCCAGAAAACAGCCAAGATGTGTATCCACATCACCATCCGAAATTTGATATTAACGAAAACGCAATGCCTGTCGCAGCAAAGGTACTCGCTCATGCCGTCCTTTCCTACGATGAATAAAAAAAAGCCGCTGCCACCAGCGGCTTTTCTATTTCGATTCTTTCAACACTCTCAAGTGAAACACATGGCGTGCGACTTCACCAAGCTGTCCTGTCAGCTGATGATTTGCCACCCCGCCAACAGCGGCACCGACTACAGGCATTAATTGAAACAGCTTCACAAGATCAATATAATCTCGATATTCCTGCTGAAAGCTATACCAATCCATTTCTTCCCGAGTTGTTTCCCATTCTTCAATGAGTTTCATCATTTTTTGACGGTGTGTACTGCTTGAAAAGGCGAGTTGAAAAATACAAAGCAAAAAGAGCCTTTCCTCTTTTTGAGACAAGTCAAATCCATATATACAAGCAAGTTCATATAGACATTTCATTTTAATACTCAAAAGGAGAGGGAAATCCGCCATTCCGAGAAACAATCCACCCGCACCTGTGCCAATTCCTTCAATCGCAGCGGCCTTTTGATAATATGTCACCTTTTCCTTTGCCAGCTCATTTCGCTCTACAATAGACAATTGTTCATCAATGACTGTAAATGAAGTAAAATGGCTTCCTGATACGGTGGATTCAACCATTGTTTTCACCGCACTTGTGATGACTTGATGAAATCGAGCAGGGATTCGGCGATTCACTTGCTGCTGAACGCCTTTTGAAAACCGCTCGATCTTGGATGGTTTTCTTAAAAAACGCATTTGAAAAAAAATGGCCTCTTCATACAGTTCCCGTTCAGCTGCATTCATCCCAGTTCCCTCCTTGGTGACATCATACACACGCTGTAAAAAACGCTTATCTCATCTTTTTTAATCTACTTTGTACGTAAGGCTTGAATAGGACAAGCACAAATACCAATGAAATGAGAAGAGCAAGTCCGCTTCCCTTCCATCCACCTGCTGGGAAAACGGCGGAGCTCAGTACAATTGACTGGATGATGAGTACATTTCGTACGAGAACAAAAAAGCTTCGATCTTTTTCTTGCTGAGACACAGGATAAAGTGCCTGTAACGACAGATGAGCAAAGTGCTTTGTTAACGGGACAAGCTGTACACCTGTGATAAAGACTGTAAACAAGACAAGTAATGCCCCCACCCAGCCTGCTGCACCTGTATACAAGAGGATGAGCACAAACACGACCGTTAACCTAAACACAAGACCAAAATAGTCATTTGAACGTAAAAACGCCCTCACATACATATAAGAAAAAGCTTTACGCTGTTCATAAGGGACAAACTGCAAGACCCAGTCCATATACGCCCTTCTTTTCACTTGTTTCTTTAAATGAGGGACATCCGTAAATAAGTTTGCCAAGCGGTAAAAACGCTGTTTTCGTTTTAACTCATCAGAAATATGCAATTCCCATTGAAAGGGCTGTTTTTTTACTGCATTTGTTAGATAAATGAGATAGACAGCATATAAAAGATAAAAGACGATGGCAATGGCATAAGCTGCTTGTAAAACGGTATACATTAACATTGTATTGAGCAGAAAACGAATCACTGCATCAATCCATCTGACATGTTTCCCTTGAAAATAAGTGATTCTCCATTGAATTGCTGTATTCAGACCTTTTATTAAGATCATTTGCGCCAAAATGAGCACATATAGCATCAGATCGCCTGAGGAGACAGCCGAATATAGCGGAAGTGCAATAATGGACACGGCAATCAAAGGAAATAACTGAGAAATGAAGCTAAAGTTAAACGCTTGTTTTAAATAAGGGTCCATCTTAGCTTCCAAAGGAAGCATAAACACAAGATCTGCCTCTTTGATCAACGTTCGCACGTAAGAACTAGTCAGTACCAATGAGAAAACAACTGCCATGACCCAATAGGATGGGAAGTGAGCTGGAATATGCTTCAGCCAATTACTGTACCAGCTCGCCCCGCCTGCAAGGAAAAAAATGAGCACAATCACAAGATGATCGTTGAACATATATTTTAAATATTTTCTTGTTTCTTGCACGTGTTCTTCTAATCGTGATTTCCAAATGGTTTGCGTTGTTTTACTCATAGCTTTCTTCCTTTGTTAATTCCAAATAAAGATCATCGAGTGTCGCATCTCTCATGTTGAACTGCTCTCTTAGTTCTGTCAGTGTTCCTTTCGCTCTAATTTCCCCTTCATGCAAAATAATAAAGGAATCACAATAACGTTCCGCTGTGGCTAAAATATGCGTTGACATCAGAACACTTGCGCCGTTTTGTTTCGCCGCATTCATCCGTTCTAATAATGCGTTGATCGCAAGCGGATCAAGCCCTAAAAACGGCTCATCGATAATATACAACTCTGGCTCCACAAGAAACGCACACATAATCATCACCTTCTGCTTCATCCCTTTAGAAAAATGAGCAGGGAACCATTTCAATCGCTTCTCCATTCGGAATTCCTTCAGCAAAGACGGCAGACGTTCTTCTAATTGTTCTTTTGAAAGGCCGTAAGCCATCGCTGTCAGCTCTAAATGCTCTTTTAACGTTAATTCTTCATATAAGACAGGTGTCTCTGGAATAAACGTAAATTGTGAACGATACGCCTCTTGATCTTCTTGAAGGGTTCGTCCGTTCAGCTCAATGACCCCTTTATGAGGTTTCATTAATCCAATAATATGACGAATGGTTGTACTTTTTCCCGCCCCGTTTAAGCCAATGAGACCAACGATTTGGTTTCTTTCTAATTCAAATGAAATATTTTTCAGAACGGGATTCTTTGTATATCCACCCGTTACATCTTTTACAGTTAGAAGGGACATCAGTTCGTTCCTTTCTTTCTTTTTTCCTTTATAGTACCAAAAACGAAAGACAATTTGAAATGTTTACCTATAGACAACTCATGAATAAAACATCGGCATACTGGTCATCATAATGTATGTAGAAGAAATGAACTTGATGACCAATACGTAAATGAGGTGTTTGTTAAAGGCAATAACCGCATGACAAGTTGGTTTTTCATCTAAAAACCTTAGCTTCTGTTTTGCTTCACTGATTCTTGATTTTTGTGTCCTATACAAATATGTATACGACGAACCAAAACGTCAAATGAGGTGTTTACGGCAGAAATAGCAGGCATATGAATTCTTTATTTCAGTAAATAGAGAATTCAAAAGGCATATCAAATGAAAGCATCAGCATTTCTTCTGCAGGAGCAGGATGAGCGACCAAAGGAGTTCGCTTGTCCTGTTTTCTTTTTTGCTTCTTTTTGTGATACGATAAAGGAAAAATAATGAGGAGTGACATGGCGTGAGCGACTGCATTTTTTGCAAGATCATTGATGGAGACATTCCATGTGCAAAAGTATATGAAGACGAGCATGTATTGGCTTTTCTTGATATCAGCCAAGTAACAAAAGGACATACCCTTGTAATCCCGAAAATACATAAAGAAAACATTTATGACATGACACCAGAAGTGTCTAATCATTACTTCCAAGCGATTCCAAAAATCGCTAGAGCCATCAAACAAGAATTTGAACCAATTGGTTTAAACCTTCTGAACAACAACGGTGAAAAAGCCGGACAATCTGTGTTCCATTACCATATGCATATTATTCCGCGTTATGGCAAAGGCGACGGCTTTGGTGCCGTATGGAAATCTCACCAAGATCAATATACATCAGAGGATTTAAAAGACATTTCTTCTGCCATCCATACGCGCCTTACCTCATCTTAATTGATGAGGTTTTTCTTTTTTTCGCCTCTTTTCTGAGCTTATCCTCTGAATCGTAAGATATTTAGGACGATTCAAATTTTTTGTCCAAATGCTTCAAATTTGTGATAGGATGGTTTTATCTTTTGATCCATTAACGCGAGAAATAGGGAGAGATTGTGATGAAGCGAACGACGAATTTTAATGCTGGTCCGGCGGCGCTGCCGCTAGAAGTGCTTCAAAAAGCACAGGAAGAACTTGTTGATTTTAAACAAACCGGGATGTCTGTGATGGAACTTTCTCATCGCAGCGGTGAGTATGAAGAAGTCCACAATAAAGCGAAAGCACTCTTGGTAGAATTGATGGACATTCCAGAAGATTATGAGGTCCTCTTTTTACAAGGCGGGGCAAGTCTTCAATTTGCAATGATTCCGATGAACTTCTTACATGAAGGCGAAACGGCTCATTTCATCCAAACAGGTGCTTGGTCAGAGAAAGCCTTGTCAGAAGCAAAAGGGTTTGGTGAAACATCAGTGTTTGCCTCAAGTGAAGACGACAACTATTCGTATATTCCAGATGTAGATGCGTCCGTTTTAAATGACGGTGCTTACTTGCACATCACATCGAACAATACCATTTTCGGTACTCAGTGGAAAACGTTCCCGAACACGTCACTCCCGCTTATTGCCGACATGTCCAGTGATATTCTCAGCAAAAAAATAGACGTGTCTTCATTTGATTTCATTTATGCCGGGGCACAAAAAAATCTAGGGCCTTCTGGTATCACGATTGTGATCGCGCGCAAACGTTTATTAGAGAAAGAAAAAAGCGGCACACCTAAAATTTTAAAATATTCAACACATGCCAAAGCCAATTCTCTTTATCACACACCACCAACTTTTGCGATTTATATGCTGTCCCTTGTCCTGGAGCATGTGAAACAGGCGGGCGGTGTAGAAGCAGCAGAAAAACGCAATGAACAAAAAGCAGCGCTTCTGTATGATACGATTGATCAAAGTGGCGGTTTTTACAAAGGGCATGCACGTGCTGACAGCCGTTCACATATGAATGTCACGTTTACCCTGCGTGATGATGCACTCACTGCATCCTTTGTGGAGAAAGCAAAACAAGAACAAATGGTTGGACTCGCCGGCCACCGTTCTGTTGGCGGATGCAGAGCCTCGATTTACAACGCCGTCTCTATAGAAGACTGCCAAAAGCTTGCGGACTTTATGAAAAAGTTCCAGCAAGAAAATGAGTAAAAAGGCTTTTCTATCGTGAAATAAATTTGTTATAATAACGAGAAATATAAAGTCATGACTCTTGCAATAAATGATCAGCCATATTATTGGAGAGTTCTAAGAGCTTAGCAGAGGAGAGCATAGAAATGAAAACAAAAGAATTAGTGATTATGTCATTGCTTGCAGCAATGGGAGCTGTTTTGCATACGATTTTTCCGCCCATCTTTTTCGGAATGAAACCTGATATGATGCTGGTCATGATGTTTTTAAGCATCATCCTTTTTCCGAAGGTACAGCATGTCGTTGTGATCGCCCTAGTCACTGGGGTCATTTCCGCTTTGACAACAGGTTTTCCAGGCGGACAAATTCCAAATATGATTGATAAACCGGTGACAGCCTTTATCTTCTTAGCCCTTTTCTTATCTTGCCAGAAGATCAAGAACAAAGTCGTTCTGACCGCTGTACTCACCGCTGTTGGGACCGTCGTATCAGGCGTGATTTTCCTATCTGCCGCTTTACTGATTACTGGACTACCGGCTGCGTTACCAGCACTTCTTGTAGGTGTTGTCCTGCCAGCAACTGTGATCAATACGATAGCTATGGTATTTGTCTTCCCGATTGCTCAGTCCATATTAAAGCGCGCAAGAATGATTGAAGTCGCTTAACGAATAACTGAACCTCTTCATTAGATGAAGAGGTTTTTTTCATATTGTTGACAAAGGGCTAAAATGATTCTTTATTTTAGCCCTTTGTCTTCTTTTCAGCATGATTGAAAGCCCTTGAAGTCTAGGAAGGACGAGTACTGGCGCGGAGCGAATTTGACATTCGTGAGCACCTGCACGCAGGACTGACAACGAATGCGAGGGTTTGTCTACATGCTGGAACCTCTTCATTAGATGAAGAGGTTTTTTTCATGCTTCTATAAAAGAAAAAGCGTAAGCAGCAAAATGGAGAGCGAAATCCCTGCACCTGCAGCACACACAATTGCTTTTTGTCTTAATACATGTTTTGGCGGATAAGACGCCGCATACCCAAGCTGCCTTACATAATGAATAGAACCACCTGCGAAAATCACACACATACACGTAAAAACGAACAGAAAGACAGACAACCTTCTCCCCTCCCTTTTCTTCAAAAGTATGCTAAAATAAAGCAAGCTATGTATGGAAGTTCAATGAAGCTGATCGTCAGCTCAGAGAGAACATGCGAATGTGTAAAATTTGACTAGAGGTGATTGGAATGGCTAGTGGACGTTCTTTATTAACAGGATTATTTGTAGGCGGTCTCCTCGGAGGTGCGGCAGTGCTCCTGACGACCCCCTCTTCTGGCAGAGATGTACGCGGAAAGATGAAAGACGGCTATGACAAATTCGAAGATACGCTGACAAGATTAAAAAGAGATGGACAAGCTTTAAAAGAGCAGATTGTTGAAACCGCAAAAGAAAGTGCTGAAGTCATTAAAGAGGTCGGAACTGAATTACAAACATCGATACAGCAATGGCGCGAGGAAATCAAACCTCATCAGCAGGACTTACAAAAGGAAATTCAGGAAATTGAGGAAAAGCTCAAACAACTGGAGAAAACCTTACAAAACTAATATACTCACAAAAAAATATTCGTTTACAAAAGTGTGCGGGGTGCGTATCCCGCACTTTTTTTGTTGAAAAAAGGTTATTTTGTCAATGTTTTTCATGACTTTTAAAAATTCTTGAATTTTCAGCTTTATTAATCTTTATTTTATTGGCATAATAGAATTACAAGAAAAAGAGAAGTAGGTGAAATGGATGAATCATTCGGAACAGCCTTTCGATGTAAAAGAAGCACTTTTATTCAGTCAAAGAATGGCCCAATTGAGCAAAGCTCTTTGGAAATCCATTGAAAAGGACTGGCAGCAGTGGATCAAACCGTATAACCTAAATATCAATGAACATCATATTTTGTGGATTGCGTATCAATTAAAAGGAGCTTCAATATCAGAAATTGCAAAGTTTGGCGTCATGCATGTATCAACGGCGTTTAACTTCTCTAAAAAATTAGAGGAAAGAGGATTTTTAAAATTTTCTAAAAAGTTAAACGATAAACGCAATACGTATATTGAACTAACGCCAAAAGGCGAAGAGACATTCCATAAACTACTCGAAGATTACGACCCGGCCCGAACTGGTATTGTCAAAGGCGCACAGCCGCTTCATGACATTTACGGAAAGTTCCCTGAAATTTTAGAAATGATGTGTATTATCCGAAACATTTATGGTGAGGATTTCATGGAGATTTTTGAGAAATCGTTTTCAAACATTGAGAAGGACTTTTTGAATGAACGTGGGAAAGTCACGAAAAAGCCTGAAGAACTTGAAGACTCAGCAGAGGAAAAAGCTTCTAAAGCAAATCAAATTGTTTAATGATCTTTATAAATTCATTCATTAACGGCTGAAACAGCCCTTGATCATGCAAAGCAAAAATCGTCTCATGAACATCCAGCTTTTCAATTAACTGTCCCGCAAACAGCGCAAGGAGATCGTCGAACATGACGTAGCCTTGTGCTTTTTGCTTGTCCATTTCATCTGAGAGCTCAGCACAAATACGCTCAATGTCCTTTGCCTCTTCTTTCGATACACGCTGCCGGATCAATAGCGCATAATATGGATAACGGCTCATATCTGTCGCCGTCAGTAACAGTTCCATATAATATTCGAGCTGGCTCATTCGTTCCTCAATACTCATGTACGTTCCCTCTTTCTCTTAGTCACTCTATTTTAGCCGAAATTACTCATTGACGAAAGAGACGAACCTCCCTCTTATGTCTTTTTTTCTTGAAAAACCCAAAGTTTCCTCTCTTTCATCCATATGAATGTAACAATTTATTTTTTTTCTTGAAAACCATTGATTTTTATCCTCAGGAAGAGTAAATTATCTTGAGATATTCAATTAGTTTTTTTGAGATTGGAAGGATGAAAAATGAATTGTTGGAAGACCATTAATCTTGAAAAGGATTATGGTTATACGAGAATGATGATTTCAGCCATATGTCTTACTGTATTTTTTTTCATTATGGCATTTTTATGTTTTCAACTGACTCATCCTGAAACGAGACTCAGCAGTCACAATGCACCGCTTTTTATCGTGCTTTTACTTGCGACATTGCTTGTCCACCGCGTGGTTCACTTGATCCCAGTCATGAAACATAAGAAAAAAATGACGTTATTTAAACGAAATTGCTGGCAGCGCGTGCCTAAGAGAGTGATGCTTTTCTCACTGCTCAGCCCGTTTTGTGTCATCTCACCTGTTTACTTTGTTTTAGGAATGGCATTTCCAATGTACGCACACTATTTTATCATGATCGCAAGTATTCATGCAGGCTATTGTTTGCCTGACTTTTTATTTGCTTGGAAACTGCTAAAAGCGCCAAAATCATGCATCATTGATCAAGCCCAAGACGAGTTTGATATTTTAGTTGACCCAACTTCCTCATCATGAGGTTTTTAAAGCCAACTTCTATCTTTTTCATAAAAAATTTGGTAATGTAGTATGGGAATAGCAAAGAGAGGGGGGATCTCCGATAGTTTTATTTTACTTCATTGTCTTTGCCGCGTTTATTGTGTATTCAATAAACAGGCTTACTAATACATTATGCCTTGTCAGAGAGATTCCTGAAGAACGGCAAGATAAGGTGTTTCGCTTTATCAATGTATCGATACTGATCTTACTGATCTCATCATTTGTTGAAATTACCATATCTATTTAAGATCAAAGCAAAAGCTGCCTGTTTGATGGCAGCTTTTTGTGTATGATGATCTATTAGCAAATCCACGATGCACCAATAATGATCAATAAGATGAATAACACGACGACTAGTGCAAAACCGCCAGCAAAGACTTCTCCTCCCATGTGAAAACACCTCCTGCCAGTTCTTCCTCTGTTCTAAGCTCAGTGTATGCAGAAAATTTTAAAACGTTTAGGCACCTGTCATCGTTTTAAAAAAGAACCGCCCGCACGCATGGCAGGACGGCTCCTTTCTGTAACAGCGATTTAATTAATAAAGATATGCTGCACCAACGATGATCAGCAAAATGAATAGCACGACCAATAAAGCAAACCCATTAGAATATCCTGCTCCCATATAATTCAGCCTCCTTTTTGTGATCAATATATGTGTATGTTGGTCGCAAAAATTTGACTAGACGAATGCCCTCCCATTTGCATTTCTTTTTACAGCATGTCACAATATGTTATGATACAAGCAATGATAAATAAATTGGAAAGATTAGGAGTGTTTTTTGAATGAAAAAAATGGCTTTAGCAGCTGTAACAGCAGTAAGTGTTTTAACTCTTGGCGCATGCAGTAGCGGTGACAAAGAAGTGATCGCAACAACAAAATCAGGAGATGTCACAAAAGAAGAGCTTTACACAACTCTTAAGAAACAAGCAGGTGGAGATGCTTTAAACCTACTTGTTCAACAAAAGGTTCTTGCTGACAAATACAAAGTATCAGATAAAGAAATTGATAAGAAATTGGAAGAATATAAAAAGACACTTGGTGAAGATCGTTTAAAACAACTTCAAGATGAATTCGGAAAAGATTACATCAAAGATCAAGTAAAATATGAGCTGCTGACTCAAAAGGCTGCCAAAGCTAACATCAAAATCACTGACAAAGAAGTAAAAGCGTATTACGATGACCTAAAAGGGAAAATCCGCGCAAGCCACATTTTAGTTGCTGACAAGAAAACAGCAGATGAAGTAGAAAAGAAATTAGATAAAGGCGAAAAATGGGATGACCTTGTATCTGAATATTCAACTGACACTGCTTCAGCAGCACAAGGCGGCGATGTAGGCTGGTTCGCAAAAGATGGCCAAATGGATGAGAACTTCAGTAAAGCTGCCTTCAAACTAAAAGTAAATGAAATCAGCAAACCAGTAAAATCTCAATTTGGTTACCATATCATTAAAAAGACCGAAGAACGCGGTAAATACGATGACATGAAAGCAGACTTGAAAAAAGAACTGCTTGATCAAAAACAAGCAGATAACAATGAAATTCAAACGATCTTAAACAAATTGGTGAAAGATGCTGATGTGAAAGTAAAAGATAAAGAACTTGAAAATACATTCAAAGAAAAATCTGAGCAAACCACACAACAAACAACAAACCAATAATGAACGAAAAACCCCTCTACATGAACTTGTAGAGGGGTTTTTTTATTCTTATTGATTATGCAATCGAATGGTCCTCATGCTTCGCCGTTTCCTGGGATCGTTTCATTTGCTGTCCTTGACGTCTACGCTCTCTCTCCTGCTCCATTCGTTCAATAAAGATTTCTCCCTCTTTTTCAATAAAGGATTGATCAATCTCTTGCTCCTCTTTGGCTGTCGTCATTAATTTATAGGCACAAAAAATAATGCCAATGATACATGCATATACCCACCATGGAAAAAACAACATCGTCTTCGCCTCCTTTTTTAGGACAAACCTCTCTCCCTTTGTGTTACATGCTTATGCGAAAAGAAGACAAGTTATGAAAAAAAACGCCCGCATCAAACGGGCGTTTTCTCATGATGATTCATTGTGAAAGGTTGGTTTATAAAACGAACGATTCTCTAGTGCAAAAATACGCTCTGTATATTCTCCTGGCTTCACATGCTCAAGCGCACGATCCATCATGTTCATTTTTGCATCTAAATTATCTATATAGTGGAGAATTTCGGCTTCCTTCACCATTGGTGGTTTAGGACTGCCCCACTCCCCTTTTCCATGATGACTCAGCACTAAATGCTGCAGAATCAGAATTTCCTCAGAATCAATGCCAAGCTCCTCTGCGGCTTTCGCAATTTCTGTCACCATAATAGAAATGTGGCCAATTAAGTTCCCTTCTACTGTATATGTGGTGGAGACAGGACCCGAAAGCTCTTTGACTTTCCCTAAATCATGTAGAATGATCCCTGAATATAAAAGATCTCGATCTAGTGATGGGTATAGATCAACAATGGATTTCGCTAAATGAAGCATCGATACCACGTGATAGGCAAGACCCGAAACAAACTCGTGATGGTTTTTCGTAGCTGCTGGGTAATCAGCGAATTCCTGTCCATATTTCTTCAGCAAATGTCTTGTGACACGCTGAATATTAGGGTTTTTCATATCAAAAATATATTGCATGATGGTATCCATCATATCGTGCTTTGGAATAGGAGCTGTTTCTAGAAAATCATCAATGCGGATTTGCTCGTTTTCAGCAACAGGACGTATATTCCTAAGCTTCAGCTGATTCCTTCCGCGATAATGATGAATATCACCTACTACCTTCACAATGGTTTGCGCAGCATATGTGATTTCATCATTCTGCTTTGCATCCCATAGCTTCGCCTCAATATCTCCACTTTGATCTTGAAGAATTAACGTTAAAAATGGTTTGCCATTACTCGCAATCCCTTTAGTAGATGATTTAATTAATAAATGCAGGTCAACTTGTTCGCCGACGTCATAGGTCATGATCCCTTTAGCCATTCAATAAATGCTCCTTCCATGTTTCTGCTCATATAAGTATAACATAAGTCATAATTTGTCAATCATTCCACTACTAAACTCGTAATCTGCCCGTCTTCCGCTGCTTGTTTCATATAATGATGACAAGTGAAATAAAACAGCTGTGTTTCAAAACGAGTGAGTTCACTCATCAGCTCCAGCACCCTGTCTAGACGGACATGATCAAAGTGAACGAAACTGTCATCCATCATAAATGGGAGCTGACAATCTTGCTGGTGGGACAAAGCAAGTGCAAAACGAATCGAGAGATAAATTTGCTCACATGTTGCTTGTGAAAGCTCCTCCGGGCGGAATAGGCGTCCATCCCTCCGTTTCACAATCAGACGGTCATCTTCGGCAGAAAATAAAATCACTTCATATCGATCATTCGTTAACGGCTGAATAAATCGTGAAGCTGTTTGGAGGAGTGCTGGTAGCCTCGTTTCTTTATGCTCATTGAGTTTCTCTCGAATGACGGAACGAACGAGCTGAATAGCCGCCCATTTTTTCGCTAGATGCTTTGCCTGCTCCTGCTCTACAGCAAGCTGATGAGTCAAATCAGACACTGTACCTGATGCTTCTATTTGGCGTATTTCTACTGCTAATTCTGCCAAGCGTTTTTTCATATTCGTCACATTCTCTTGCATGTCATTCAGACGTCTTTTTGCTTGTGCACACTGCTCCTCAAGGGTGCGTAAACCTTTACGGACAATGACCTCTTCCTCATCTATATAACCGCTTTTGTGCAGCTCTTGGTTCTGCTGCTGCAAATTGTACAGCCGCTCACGGTATTCTTTGGATAGATGAGACAGGACATGATAATCTTCTTTTGACGCTGCTTCTACTTTTCGAAAAAGCTCGTCCGTTTGTTTTTCATAATATTGAACTTCTCCTTCTAATGTTGTCAGCTGCTGCTCTACATGCTGAATGGATACGTGCAATGTCTGACGTTCTTTTTCTCTTTTTTCCTCATCTTTCAATATCTCTTGAAAGGCTGAGATATTCTCTTGAATGGTCCCTTCTTTTCTTTGAAGGAGACTCATGAGCGCTGAAACTCTTTGCTCGTAGGTCGATTGCTGCTGTGTGAGCATCTTTATTTCCTTGTTAAGCGCCTCATATGCCGCTGTATTCGCTTTTAATTGTTTCAAGATATGGAAAGCTTCCACAAGGAATGAGAGCTCTGAGGACAACCCCAGCTGCCTTCTCATATCTTCTACTTGCTGCTGTACAGGTTCCAGTTCCCGCTCCCAGTCTTCATATTGCTGTATCATTCTTTCGTATAAAAGCTCCTTTTGCTTCACTAGCGTTTCAGCTGAAGCTGTTTGAACTTGAAAAGAATGATAGGCGTTACTGTCGTTTGCTTCCTTCATCTGAGTCTGTTTAAGCACTGGATAAATAGCAATCAAGATAAATACGGAAAATCCTGCAAACAGTAACGTCACCCAGCTCTCTGCTAAAACGAATAAGACCGTGAGAATGATAGCACATAGCACGAACATCAGCGGGAATAACCACACTCTGGAATGCTTCTGTTTCACTGTAGCCTTTGTGCCCCTGACATCTTCTGCATCTTGCTCTTTAACGGGCTGTTCCTTTAATCCTTTTAGAGCGGTTTCCGCTTCTTCTAGCTCATGTCTTGCATGATCAAACCGGTCATCGAGCTGCGTTTTCCTATCCATTAAACGAACGTATTGGCTCACAGCCTCTTTTAATTCCCACTCAAAGTCAAGTGAATCATCCAGCTGGTCAAGCTTGATTGGACGCTGCCACTTCAGCTTCGCTGATGCTTCTTCTATTTTTTGTTTCAAAGAATTCTGCTCTGTTTTCCCTTCTGCTAAGCGTTTCTTCACAAGTTCAGCATCAGATGATTCAGCTATGACTCGCTTCATCTCCAATACCGTATCCTTGTCATAGAGTGGCTGAACTTGCGTGAGCGACGTTTGCAAATGATCTAATTTTTGTTTCAGTGCCGTCACTTGCGCCTTTTTTGGGTGAAGGTGTGATTCTAATTTATCAAGTTCATGCGCGGTTTCCGGTCTAAACCGTTTGACTCGTTCTGGATAACTAGCCAAATCTTTTTTTAACTCTATCTTGTTTTCTATCATAGGATAAAGTCGAATATGTTCAGTCAAAAGCTGAATCTCTTCTTCAGTCTGTCTCATTGCATGCTGAAGCATTTCTACCTTCTCGGTTAATTCAGCTTGTTCTTTTTTCTTTGCAGTATAACGACTTTCTACCAATTTGGCCTGTTTCAACTTACTTGACAGCTCTTTTACATGATCAAGCTGCTGATTTAATTCAGGCTTACGTCCATTCGGTTTAAAAAGCTGCTCCTGCTGTTTTAGTAACCTGCTGTCCATTTTGGATGCCGCATCTGAGCCAAACAAACTTGAAAAGAGTAGAAATTCCCCTATTTGATCTTGATTTAATGCTTGTACATTTTGCAGACCAAACACGTCAAAAGAATAGATCGATTGGTATAATCTGCGATCCGTTCCCTTTAACATCGCATGTAGAAAAGCTTCATCTTTCACTTCACCATTTGGAAGCAACACCTGAGCTTGGCCGCCATGATCAGATGTTCTTTCAATATGAATCACACCTAATTCCTCATCTAAACACGTAAGAGAACCACCATAAAACGAGCCATGCTTTGGCTTATACATATGGCTTTTGGAAAAACCAAATAACATCGATTCAATAAACGCCTTCAATGTCGTTTTCCCCGATTCATTCAGGCCATAAACTAACTGAAAACCGTCATCAGAAAAGTGGAAGGTTTGATTGGAAAATTTCCCGAAATTCGCAATATGGAGTGAACGTATTTTCATCATGCCTCTCCTTTTCTCATAATTGCTTCAGCTGTTCTGCCAGCAGCCTTTGTGCCTCTTCTTTAATATCGATCTCGTCCTCTTTTGTAAGAGCTTTTCCTGCTTTTCTATAGGTTGGATGACGCTTGATCGGTAAAAGCAGCTCATCATACGCATCAAACTCGGCAATTTCTGCTGTTAGTTCTGTCAAAAAAGAATCTTCTGGATAGACGGCATCTTCATATGTCCGGCAGTCAATCGACATCACCCAAACGAACAAGTCTTCATCTTCCTCCTGTTCATGAAGTACAACCATCAGCTCCTCAAGCACTTCAAGCTGCGTGAGCTCCATATAAGCAGGAGCATCGCCAGTTAGTACGATTTTCACAAAATGAGGAACACCTCTCTCTTTCAGTCCACTCATCTTTTTGTCCACAAGTGTCACAAGATCGGTCATATGAGCGGTATGTGTGATATCTATTGTCAATGTCTCAAAGATGACATCTGAACAGCTCATAAACTCCGCTCTTTGAGCATCTTCAGATAGGTAAACGACATAACAGCCTTTCTCTCCTGTTTCTTTTATATGTCTTCCTTGCACGTTTCCAGGATAGATCACCATTGGGTCTTCATGCAGAAGAGTCCGCTTATGAATATGTCCAAGCGCCCAATAATCAAAATCCCGCGCTAGAAGCTGCTGAAGCTGAAATGGTGCATACGCATCATGCCCTTCTTGACCTGCTAATGTGCCGTGAAGCATGGCAATATGATAGGGGGCATCTGTTTTTTTTTCATAATAAGGTGTCATATTTTCATGGACAGCTCGCTCTTTGTAGCTGAACCCGTAAATACTTGCCACAAGCTGACCATCTCTATAAAAGGCTTGCTCACTTGGCGTACTGCTCAAAAAAACGTGAACATTCTCTGGCCACTCAATTGGTGTCCATTCACCACCTAAATGATCATGATTACCATAAATAATAAACACTTCAATCCCGTGTGATTGCAGCTGAAGAAACTGATTTCTTAAAAAAAGCTGTGCTTTTAGGCTGCGATTCGATTCGTCAAATAGATCTCCGCTAAGCAGCATAAAGTCTACTTCTCGATCAATTGCAAGTTCAAACATGTTCTTGGCACTTTGAAATGTACTTTCTTTCAACCTCTTAAAAATTCGGTTCGGTATATTGGACATTCCCGCAAACGGACTATCTAAATGAAGATCTGCGGCATGAATAAAAGTGAGCTTCGTCAAACGTCTATCTCCTTGTACGTTACTGTAGTTGTCCATATTTTATCACGCCGTTTTTACGAATGCACGTTCTATCGCTCTTATTCTAAAAAACACATTTTTAGGGGTAAAAAAAGAGGTTTTAACTTCCTCCTTGTATAATTCATTAAAAAACAAGAAGAAAGGGAAGATCAGAGATGGAGAAAACCTACTTTTTGACTGTATTTGATTCGTCAGGTGAAACCTTATTAAACGAAAAAATCACCACAGATAGTGATGAAAAAGCAAAAGAGTTAGGACGTCATCGTTTAATCGAACAACAATACACAAAGCATTCTCACCGGCTCGTCAATGATGCAGGTAAACTTCTTTTATTTGAACGTTAAAAAAGCCGGCATCCGCCGGCCATTCATTCTTCTATTTAATGAAACACAGGACGTCTTTTTTCCAAAAACGCTTGAACACCCTCCTGATGATCACGGCTTTGTCTCAGTCTAGCTTGTGCAGCACGCTCTTTTTGAAGAACGGCTAACAGCTGTGATTCTGACTGCTGAAAATAAATCATCTTTGTTTCAACAAAGGCTTGAAGCGGCATATTTAAAAACGGCTTGACGCACGCTTTCTGATACGTATCCACCTCATCTTGAAACACGCCGTCTGCAAGGCGAAGCTTGAGCGCTTCTTCAGCCGGCAGCTTTTGCCCGCTCCAAATCAATTGTTTAGCGGTTTGTTCACTAACTCTTTTGGTGAGGAAAAAATGCCCTCCGCCATCTGGGATTAACCCGATTCCATTAAAGTTCATGGCAAGTTTAGCATCTTGATGCATAAACAAATAGTCACAGCTAAGGGCAAAGCTAAAAGCAAGACCAGCCGCTGCCCCGTGGACAAGTGCAATCGTCACTTTTTTCATACTGGCTAAAGAAAGTGTAATTCCCTCGATCAGATCCATCACGCGATGAAAATCTTCTTCACGATCTTGCTTTAGCATCATGCCAATATCTCCGCCTGCTGAAAACCCTTTGCCCATCCCCTTGAGTACAACAATTTTCGCACTGCTCTCACTCGCTGTATCACACGCTTCCTTCAATTCAGCAAACATGTCAACATGAAACGAATTATACGCTTCAGGCCTATTGAAAACGATTTCAAAAATATCCCCATCTACCTGACAATTGATATATGTCATCATCCATTCCCCCTCTTTCTTTTCAAGCTCATGACTTACTTCAATTTCCATCAAGCAATTCCTTTTCCTCTACATAAAAAATTTCAAGATCAACTGATACTAAAATAAGCATAATTGTTGAAACGAGAAATATATTTTTATATAGTAAAATAAGAAATAAAACATCATATGAAAGGGGGAGAATGATTGATAAGAAGTTCCATATGTATATTGATTAGCTGCATCGTCATGTTTTCTCCCTTTTCAAATGTCGTTTTTGCTTCACAAGCAGAAGCGAGCACACCTAGCCTGATTTCTCCATCGATTTATGATGAAGAAATCAATGCTGTGAAGACACCTCCATTCTCAAAAAAACATGCTACATCTCTTCTGTTAAAACAGAGGTTATCAATGGGCGCTTCAAAAGCTTTTCTTGTAAAGTTTGCATCAACCACAGCGCATTCTATTGATTTATGTTTTTTAGAAATGAAGTGTGCAATCCCCATTATGTACCAATCAAATTACCTCGACTGATTCATTTTATTTCATCCGTACTCACTATATGAAAAACAAAACCTATCATATTCGGAGGGATAAAATGAACATTAAAGAAAATGATCTTCCTGGGATTGGAAAGAAATTTGAAATTGAAACGAGAAATAGAGAAAAGATGACGATTGTGATTCATGATGATGGCAGACGGGAGATTTATCGTTTCGACGATGAAGATCCAGATGAAATACTGTCCACCATTTCTCTCGATGATGCTGAAGCCCGGCAAATTGCTGCCATTATTGGCGGTATGGTGTATAAGCCGCAAGCACTTGAAACGATTGAAATGGCGTTCAATGATTTGATCATTGAATGGTTTAAGGTAGAAAAAGACGCAAAAGCGGTTGGACATACACTCGGCGATTTAGATGTGAGACAAAATTATGAAGTCACCGTCATTGCGATCATTAAACATACAAATGAAAAATTACTCAACCCCGGTGCCGATTCGATAATTCAAGCAAATGATACGATGGTCATTTCAGGCGAAAGAAAACACTTGAAGCGATTGATACGTGATTTTCTTTCTAGAGGGGGAGAGTGATGAATGGATCATTTAGTCTTTGAAGTTGGAACGGCGCTTATTCTCATCGCCATTGCCAGCTTAATCGCCAATAAAATTAAATTTTCTATCATTCCTTTTCTCATTGTCCTCGGGATGATTGTTGGTCCGCATGCACCAACCATCGGGATCATTGATTTGAAGTTTATCGAGAGCACCGAGATTATTTCGTTTTTTGGTAGAATGGGTGTCCTGTTCCTTCTATTCTACCTCGGGCTTGAGTTCTCTGTCGGCAAACTCATAAAATCGGGTAAATCCATTGCAGTCGGCGGATCTATTTATATTTTGATCAACTTTAGCTTAGGATTGCTTTATGGGTTTATCACAGGCTTTGGATTCCTTGAAGTTCTCATTATGGCAGGCGTTATCACCATTTCATCCAGCGCCATTGTCGCCAAAGTCCTTGTCGATTTAAAACGGACAGCGAACCCTGAAACAGAGTTAATTCTTGGGATTATTATGTTTGAGGATATTTTTCTCGCCGTCTATTTATCTGTCGTATCCGGTCTTGTCCTTGGAGATGCCACGTCCGTTGGCGGTGCCTTATTATCTATTTTAATCGCTTTTGGTTACATGATGATTTTCTTTATCATCGCACGTAAGCTGCCAAAACTATTAAACAAACTATTCGATATCCGTTCAAATGAAGTATTTATCATTGTCATTTTTGCCGCTTTGTTCTTCGTGGCTGGTTTTTCAGAGACGATTCATGTCGCAGAGGCCATTGGCGCTCTCTTACTAGGTCTTGTGTTTTCAGAAACAGAGCACTCAGACCGCATTGAACATCTCGTTGTTCCTTTTAGAGATTTCTTTGGCGCCATGTTCTTCTTCAGCTTCGGATTGAGTATTGATCCATTTACATTAGGAGATGCCTTCTGGCTTGCGATCGGCGCTGTCATTCTCACCTTAATTGGGAACTTCACCGCCGGGATGTTTGCTGGAAGAAGAGCCGGTTTCTCTCATAAAGCTTCTTCTAATATTGGATTAACCATCGTATCAAGAGGAGAGTTTTCCATCATTGTAGCCGAACTTGGGATTGCAGGCGGGCTTGCCGCTACATTGAAGCCATTTGCTGCATTATATGTATTAATCCTTGCGATTTTAGGACCGCTAGTGACGAAAGAATCAAAGCGTATCTATCAAATCCTAAACAAAATCTTCAAATGGAAAACTGAAAAACCAAAAGTAAAAAGAGAAACAACCATTTAATTGAAAAGGGCCCTGTGCTGGGGCCCTTCTTTTTATATTAATTCAAATTGCTGAAATGCTGTTTCTTGCTTCACTTGTTCTTTCGTATCCCCGCGAATGGTTCGGATGACTTTCTGATTGCGGTAGATCGATAGTTTTAAATTGGTCGCCGCTGTTCCATGAGAGTGATCAAGGTTCGTGAATGTAAAGAAATGATGAGACCGTTTGTCTTTAAACACAAGCCTGAAGTCGTCTGTCACTTTAAAATGCTCATCGCTTTCCCATTCAATCAATGGTTCATATGCGCTAAACCATTCCGGAATATTAGGCGTATATCCTGTAGCCAATACCACATGATCGGCTGTCATTTTCTTTTCTTTCTTCAGTTGCCATTGTTTCAAATGCAGCTCTAACTGCTGCTCATCCTCCATATGTATCGCTTCAAGCTCAGTCATTGGCTGAATGAGTACAGAAGGCTCTTCTCCTGAAACGGAGCGATGGTACAATTCCTGATAAATACGAGAAAGCGTCGATGCATCTATGCCATTCCTTAATCCTGCCAGTCTAGGCAATGTGTTCATCCGTTCTTCATAAGGAAGGGAATGAAAATATTCAACATACTTAGGTGTAAATAGCTCCTGACCAAGCTCCGCTGTCTCTAGCTCTCTAAATTCACTTGAACGTGTAAACCACGAAAGCTGCTGTCCTTTCTTCTGATGCTGAAGCAGGTCTAAGAAAATTTCAGCTGCACTCTGACCTGAACCAATCACCGCCACCGTTTCAGCTTCATGAAGTTCTTTTTGTTGATCTACATAACGGCTGCTATGGGTCACATGCGGCAACGCAGCTTCTGGCACATCGACAGGAATCATCGGCTTGCTTCCAGTTCCAAGGACGACATGCTTTGCACGATATTCAGAAAGCGCCCCATCTTTCAACCGCCGAACTTTTACAAGATACCCGTCTTCACAGTCGGTCACTTCTTCCACCTTCATCCCGAACTGACAGCTATCTAATTCACCTGCAACCCATGATAAATACTCATTGAATTCTCTCCGGGGAATATCAAATTGTTCAAATGTATAAAATCGGTGAAGCCTGTTTGATTCATGTAAATAATTTAAAAATGTATACTTGCTCCTTGGATTAGCCATTGTCACAAGGTCCGCTAGAAAGGAAACTTGTAAGTCCGTTCCTTTGATGAGCATACCAGGATGCCAAGCAAATTCGGTTTCCTGTTCAAAAAAACAGCATGTCACATCTTCATACTCCTCTAATAAAGCGGCCAATCCTAAATTTGCTGGCCCAATCCCAATTCCGATCACATCCATCATATGTACACCTGCTTTACCTTTTTACCCCCTATATACCCTTTTACAAATGAAAAAAACACTGCGTCACCGCAGTGTTTACATGTGAGAAACAAATAATGACTCAAGAAACTGAATCTTCTCTTCCGTATAGTGCTCATAACGATCATTATAAGACTTTGGATCTTTTGGATTGGCATACTGCATAATTTTTCCGGTTCGCGGATCAATGAATTTACTCGCAGCGCCGCATCCAATGCCAATGATCGTCTGCACCTCTTCCATAATGATAATATTATACAAACTTTCCTGTCCATCTAACGAATACCCGACATTTTCGAGATTCCCCAAAATGTTTTTTTGTCTGTATAAATAGTACGGATGATAGTCATGTGCCTTTGTCCAAGCAACCGCTTCATCCATCATACGTGTGATCTCTTCACGGTCTGCCACTTGATACTTTTCCTTATTGCGGGTCATTTCAGACGCTCTCTTAAAGGAAAGGGTATGCACCGTTAAAGATTCAGGCTTCAGTTCTTCTGTTTGCTGCAAGGAATGTTGGAATTCCTTTAGCCCTTCTCCTGGCAGCCCAATGATTAAGTCCATGTTAATATTATTCATGCCATACTGCCTTGATAAATGATACTTTTCAATCGTTTCTTCCACACTATGGTGCCGGCCAATCGCTTTCAATGTTTCATTCTCATATGATTGCGGATTGATACTAATCCGGTCAATATGATAACGGTTGAGCACCTCCAGCTTATCAGGTGAAATCGTATCAGGTCGTCCCGCTTCTACAGTGACTTCCCGAATATGTTTCACATCTGGAAAAGAGCGATACATCTCCTCATACAGCAAATCCATTTCTTCTGCTGTAATACTCGTTGGAGTACCTCCGCCAAAATAAACAGTCGTCACTTTAATCCCATGTTCCTTTAACCATTCGCCCATTTTTTGCATCTCATAATGCAGCCCAAAAAGAAACGTTCCCACTCTTCCAGCTTGTCCTTGAATGGCATAAGCAGGGAACGTGCAATAAGCACATTTTGTTGGACAGAAAGGAATACCGATATAAATACTCACTTCCTCCTGTAGATCGTACAGATCTGGAATAGCTTTGATTTGACGATCAACAATCTCCTGCATCAAATGGATCTTTTCATCATGAATCAAGTAATCGCGCTTTAACGCTGCATGTGCTTCTTCCTTTGTCATGCCTTCTCTTAGCATCTTATGAAGTAATTTCGTAGGGCGTATCCCCGTAAGAATCCCCCATTTTTGCGTCATTCCTGTATATTCCTGAAGCAGATGTAAATAAACAGACAACACAGTGTTTTTGATTTGCTTCCAGCGCTCTTTTTCATTCAAGCTCTCTGGCATCTCTCTTGTAAAACGACTCGTCATATCTGATCCAGCAATATGGCCAGAAGCCTCCACCATACCGCCATTTTCTTTCCAATCAAACACCATCACTAGGCCATCGTTTGCTTCACCGGAATCAAACAGCACTTCACTATCTTCTTCAAATAAATTGGCTATATTGACAAGCGGTCGATGAAATCGTTCATCAGACAGCCCTTTAACTAAAATTCGCATCGTATCACCTTTATCTTCAAACTTGTTTCATTTTACAAAATTCATCTAGGAAAAGCAATGAAGAGAACAGACGAAGGCCCTGCCATTTCTTAATAGACAGGGCCTTCATTATATTATCGTTTAATATCAAATTGATGTAAAAAACCTTCCCTTTGCTGCATTCTAAAGTATTCTTTGATCATATAAGCAACACCCTGTTCATCATGAGAACGTGTCACCCAATCGGCTTTACGTTTGACCGAATGAGGTGCATTCCCCATCGCAACGCCTAAGCCAGCTAACTCAAGCATCGGGATGTCGTCTGTCCCGTGACCGATCACGACCGTATCTTCTAATGTAAAACCTAGTGCTGAAGTTAAAAGAGAAAGTCCTGCTTCTTTCGATACCCCTTTGCATACAATGTTCATTTTCTCATCACTGATCTTAATCAGATCCACAGATGGGAATGCTTGTTGAATGGTTGTGTGGATTTCAGGCTGAAGTGCTGCCGTCGAATACACTTCAATGACAGGTGTGCTAACCGGTTCATCCATGAGCATATCACTTAATGATTCAACAAATTGAACGGGATAGAAAATGGGATCAGATGGATGAATCAACGTTTTTCCCATCAGTTGAGACTGTGTTTTTTTCCGATTGCCGATTGAGAATTTTTCATGTAACAAGCGAACATTACAATCAAAGCTTTCAAGGATCTGCACAAGATTAAATGTTTTCTCTTCCGTTAATTTCTTCACATGGAGCGGCTCATCAAGCTTATCAGCGATAAATGCACCACTATGCGTCACAAGAGTTGAAGTCGGTATTTTCAACGCCTTGGCAATTTTTTGCGCGGATCGAAAATGACGGTTGGTGACAATCGTCACGTAAACCCCTTTTTTCTTAACATATTCCACAGCTTCTTTTGTAGCGGAATGGATTTTCCCATTGGAACGAAGTAACGTTCCATCTATATTGAGTGCAAGTAGCTTTTTTGACACTGAGGCATCCCCCTTCTTGATGACTGTACTTACGATGAGGATATGCCCTAGCTTATCGCTTTAGAACATGCAGTTGAAGCAGCCCTTGTTTTATGCCTCAATCGCAAATAAAAAAAGCCTACCCCTAGGCTTTTTTTTATGTATGGTTTGGATGCGTAACAATGGCGTGATGAAGCTCCCCATGATCCCCTCATCTTTCACACACCAAAGCATTGCTTATATCATATCCCCTTATGCTTTGCTTTTCTCCCAGAAGCGCTTCTCTCTCATTTGGCTCATCGCCGTAAATCCAAAGTGGAACGCACCCAATTCATCACGATAGCGCTTTTTGAAAGCACTTTCAATAAGTATTATCGCAGAATTTACGAGCTTCGACAACCCTTTTTTTAAAGATATACAAGCGGCGATATGAATGAAAAAAAGGGCGAATATGATCGCCCTTTCAATTAATTTTCTTCTGTATTTCCATAAAGCTCTTCAAGAGGCTTCATGATAATTTTATTTAATTCACCGATGAGAACACTTACGCGTTGTTCTGCTTCCATCAACTGAGAGATTTTATCGTGTTGCTGCACAAGTGCAACCGTTTTTTGCGCTTGCTCTACTTCTTCTTGTGTAATCTCTTGACCAGTCATTTGTTTTTGTTGAAGGTTTACTTGAATGTCACGGAAGTTCTCAAACATTCTTTTAGAGGACTCATCCCCATTTACCTCATCATAAAGATTTCTTAAAGCTGAATATTCTTCGCTATGACGCAGTGCTTTTTCAAGGTCATATGCAACATCATAAAGATTTACAGACATGTTATGTCTCCTTTCTATCCGTTATCACCGATATGGATCGGCGGACACCACTCCACTATAACAAACTATGGCTTTCGTTTCACATATATACAATAAATTCATCGAAATTTCTCGATCTTGCCTTAGAATAAGGTGACAAAAATCGCTTGGACAGCACCGATCAATCCACCTAAAAGACCGCCTAAAAATGTGATCATCTTCAGCTCCTTATTAGATATGCTGATCACAAGCTCTTCCATTTTTTCAAGCGGGAAAAGTTCAATTTGTTCACGAATAATTTCTTCAAATTGGAGCTTTGCGAGCAGTCCCTCAAGCGCATTAGATGCGGCTTCAATCCCTTTATCAATGAGAGATGGAGCAAATTTGGTCTTAAGATCATCCGCTACTGCACTGATGTAAACTCCTACTGGTCTATCTAACAGCACCTTTGTAGAAAAATGTGAAAGCAATTGCTTTTTCACACTAAATAGAAGCTCTTTCACATTCCATTTTTTATCAAGCTCATGTAAAGAAAATTGCTTTACCTTGTCCCATTCTTGAACAAGTAGATCTGATAAAAACCTTTTTGTCTCTGCATTCTTTAAGAACTTCATCATTTCAGGATGTACGCGATCAATTAAGCTTGAATTCCCTAAAAACATTTGGACCATACTGCCAAGCATTCCTCGTTCTTTTAAGAAATCATCTATCATATGACCGAGTCTTGCTTTTCCCTCATCACTTTCAAAGTAATGAATGCCTCTCTTTAAAATATAATCTGCGGCATCTGGAATTTTGGATGCAAGCTTATTTTCTACATCCTGTGGCAGCAGCTCAGACAGCGTTTGCTGATCATACTTTTCAAGCAGTGAGTGGAGCTTATGATCAGTCCACTGATGAAGCCATGCGTCAGCTTTAACGTCAGCCTCTGAAAAACCGTATTTTTCTAACATAGAGAAAACCGTCATTTCCATATCAGCACCTTTATCAATATATCGGTGCACTGCCTGCAATATCTCTTGCTTTGCCTCTGATGATTCAAATCGTTTTTTAATACCCTCTGGCGTTAGTAAATGCTCCATCACCATGACGCCAACCTGCTTGGCTACTTCATCTCTTCTTTTAGGAATGAGACCCGGTGTAAAAGGGAGCTGCTTCCCAAATAAATAATATGGCTTATACGGACGAAAAAGCATTTTAATTGCGAGATGGTTTGTTGCTGCCCCTATCACTGCACCTATCACAATCATAAAGAGAAACGTTGTGAATATATCCAAAGTCGTCATCTACCTTTCAAACAACACCTGAAGTTTATTGTTTTTATCTATACGTATTATAGTTGTTGTCAAGAGTCCAAGCAAATGAAGCATTCAATGTGACATATGAGACAACGATCTGTCGTAATGATATAGGAACGCCAAGTTTATGTAAAATCAACAAAAAGTGTTTTTCAGATGTTAAAAAATGAATTTGAAAAGTAGGTGTTGTTTCATGATGTCAACGCTCGGCATTGTCACTCTTTCTCCGAAGCATGAAGAAGCATTCACACATCAGCTTGCCAAAGCAGCCTCTTCTTTTGAATTAGAAGTTGTTCGTTTTTCACCTCTAGATTTAAAGCCTGCTTCAAATGTCATTCACGGTCAAAAATTTAAGACTGGCAAAGGATTTGAAGCGTCAGAATTTCAGATTCCTGACTTGATTTATGATCGTTGTCTTTATCAGCATGACGCACAATCAAAAAAAGCAAAACCTATCATGAATTGGTTAAAAAAGTATCCAAAAACCGTTTTTTTGAATACTGGAATTTCAAATAAAATGCGGCTATTCGAGCAGCTCCGTCTCCTCCCTTCTTTACAACCATACTTACCTGTCTGCTCTCTATTGACAGAGCCTTCAGACCTTCTCAACTTGGTCAGAAAGGGCGGATATTGTAAAATACAGCCGCTTTCTCAACAGCACGCAGCACCCTCTTGCTTCATTTCTTTAAGAGACAAATCACTCATTACTGTGCAGCTAAACGCTAAGCAAATCATCACCTTTTCACATTCAGAAGAGGTTGAGCGTTGGTGCAAAAAGTATATCGGCCGATCTTTCCTTCAATTTTTTAACACGAATGATCAAAAAGACGTTATTTTCAATGAAATTAGGATTTTTCTTATAAAAAATTCACAAAATCAATGGAATAGCATGGGGATTCATACAAAACCATCAGTAGAAAACAGCCTTTTAAGCAATACACAAAATTCCATTCATGTGGTAGCCTTTGATCACTATTTAAACTCATTAAAGCCACACATCAAGGAGCTGCTGTTAGATGATATTGCCTCCATTCAGTCATCTCTTCCAGCGTTTATAGACAAAACTTTCTCACCGTGTATTGAATTCGCTATAGACTTGCTTCATACAAATGAAGGCAGACTTTTCATCTCAAATGTAAGATCAAAGCCAGGACGATCCTCTTTTTTAAAAGCTTACCCTGAGAGGGAGAATCAATTGATTCAGACCATACTTGAACATGCCAAATCGATGATGGCTGAAGAAAAGGAGGTTCCTTATGAACAGAAAACGCTACATCATCGCTCCTCATTCAGCAAGTGAAAAAACAGTACATCTCCCTGTCCAGTTTAAAGAGCAGGGGGCAATTTTATCTATTGCTTTAGGTTCTTGTTTAGTAGATGATTTCACCATTTCCTATCATCATCAATCACAAAGGATTTTATTATCAGAAGACCTTTATCGCGCTTTACTCATTCCATACAAAACGAAAGCTGATGTCATATTAGTTCAACATACACTCTATATAGGACCTCTCATCGGCATTTTCACTGCAGGATTCGAACAAAATACAGCACCTTTAGGCGCAAGATCTTCCTATTTTATGAAACTGCTGCAATCTTGCAGGCAGCATGCTGGTTTTGCATATCTTTTTGGTACTCATACTATCGATTGGGATAAAGGAATAGTAGACGGTTTGCTTTACCAAGAGGAGCGCTGGGTAAAAAAGAAGATGCCCCTCCCATCCGTTGTTTATGACCGGCTGCCTAATAGAAAGGTTGCTCAGTCGGCATTCATTCAAGAAACAAAACGAAAACTCACTCAAGATTACGATATCCCTTGGTTCAACCCTTATTTTTTTAATAAATGGGACATTCATGAACAGCTATTAACAGGTGAAAAAACAAGCTTTTTCTTACCACATTCCATACGATTAGATCCTTTTGATGCTTTAATTAAAATAGAAACACTCCTTCATCTGCATCATGTCATTTATTTAAAACCAACAAACGGCAGTCACGGAGACGGTATTTATCAGTTAAAGAAGACGGAAAACGGGATCACTGTCTGCTCAAATAAAGGGAAATCCACTTCATATCATTCCGTAGACCATTTCGTGAAAAAACTGCGAAAAGATTGTGCAATGCAAGACTTGATTGCACAACAAGGCATTGAGCTTCTTCAAATAGACAATCAACCACTGGATTTTAGAATTCATACGAATAAAAATAAGTATGGTCATTGGACTGTTACAGCCGTTGCTGGAAAAGTTTCAGGAGATCACACTGTCACAACCCATCAACTGCATGGTGGTTCAGTAAAAACACTGTATGATATCTTTCCTGATGCAGAGAAACGTTTGAAGATTTTGCAAGAGCTCTCTGATACTGCCCTAGCACTTAGTCGTGTGATAGATGAAAAAATGCCTGGTCTGATTGGGGAAATTGGCTTTGACTTAGGTATTGATCACTTGGGTGCTATCTGGATGTTTGAAGCCAATTCTCGTCCAGGCCGCGAGATTTTTCTGCATGCACCATTGAAAAACTCAGAATGGCTGATTGGGAAAAGAATCGTTGAATACGCATCTTACCTAACACAAATGGCTCTTACTCCTATAGACCATGCAAACGCCTACTGATGTTTTCTTTTCATGTCTCTGAAATCTGTGCTTTCCCTATGCTCTTTTCATCAGATGAGATACAATAAAACCAAGTTCAAGGTTGTTTCCGTATTGTCGTGTGTATTTATTGTTTCATCAATAAAAGCAAGGAGGCAATGATGATATGATTTCTCATTTTCAATGGAAACCTCTCTTTAAAAAAGCGCAATTACCTGGCTGGAAAATATCCTTTTTTCATAATGGTTCACACTATGAAGGCATTTATCACAAAACGGGTGATATTGAATGGGGCTCTCAGCTTCCGCCTCATGAAGTTGAACCAACCTTAAAAGAAGAAATCCACGAATTAATGCTATTCCATGTGTATGATTAAACTGTTTAAGGAGCCTCGCCATGTTAGAAAAACTAAAACTTGTTTACGGACACCATATCATCAGTTCACCAACAAATGATAAACAAATTCTCTGGTATCAAACAGACGAAGGCGAAATTTTCGGAGTAAACAAAACGGAGCTAACAGAAAGGGAAACGCTTCTTCTCAATTCATTCCTCACACCAATTGATGTACCTCATTCGCAGGAAACGGAAGAAGAACAGAAATGGTACAGCTATCTCTTTGAAAACAAATCAATCACCATCGATCAATCCGTCCGTGTTCATTTTTTCAAAATGGATCACCAAGCAGAACAAAGGCAGCAAATAAAAGAGGCTGTGAACAGCAGCCTCGAACATATTCATTTCATATGGACAGGCACTGAAACAGCTATGCTCATTCAAACAAACGCTACATCAGAAAATGGCCAACTTGAACAGCTACATGATTTGTCTCAAGCCATCACAAGTGATTTTTTAACAGACGTTGTCTTCATGCAAGGACAGCTGCATTTGCCAAATGAAAATTTAAAAAAGAGATTATTAAATGAACATCAGCTCTTCTTATGGCATCTGAAGCAAGGAAAACTTAGGTCAGGGGTTGCAACATTTTATCAATGTCTACCTGCTTTCATTCGCCATGATACAGACATGGTTTCTGCCGCTATTTCAGATGCATTTATAGAAACAATCTTTGATCGGGACGTTTACCGGACTCTCACGACCTATATGCAGTGTAATTTAAATGCATCGCAGGCAGCAAAAGCTTTATATGTTCATCGAAACAGCCTTCAGTATCGGATTGATAAATTTATTGAACGGACAGGACTAGATATACGGCATTTTCAAGAAGCGTCAGCTGCCTATTTCATGATGAATCTTCTCGATCTTTCTTAAATGATCCTATCATGAGCACCTTGCCTAAAAATGAAAATAAGATGTTGTGCACGTTGTCCATTTACAGACACCCTTCCTTTTTATACACTTCATTTATAAGTAAAGCGCTTTCAAAAAAAGGACTGGGAGGCTACCACCTATGGCTGAAATGATGCTGAATCAAATTTATAAAGTGTACGATAACAAAGTAACAGCAGTAGATAACTTTAATCTACATATTGAGGATAAAGAATTTATTGTGTTTGTTGGTCCATCTGGGTGCGGAAAATCAACAACCCTCCGCATGATTGCAGGCCTTGAAGAAATTTCACAAGGGGATTTTCTATTAGACGGCAAGCGAATGAATGATGTGGCACCAAAAGATCGGGATATTGCGATGGTTTTCCAAAACTATGCCTTATACCCTCATATGAATGTGTACGATAATATGGCTTTTGGATTAAAGCTTCGAAAATTTCCTAAAACAGAAATTGATGAGCGGGTACGAAACGCTGCAAAAATATTAGGGCTTGAACAATACTTAGATCGAAAACCTAAGGCATTGTCTGGAGGTCAAAGACAGCGTGTTGCACTTGGAAGGGCCATTGTGCGCGATGCAAAAGTCTTTCTTTTGGATGAACCTCTCTCTAATTTAGATGCTAAACTTCGAGTTCAGATGCGTGCCGAAATTTCTAAACTTCATCAGCGGCTGCAGACGACATTCATCTATGTCACACACGATCAAACAGAAGCCATGACAATGGCTACTCGGCTTGTTGTCATGAAAGATGGCTTTATTCAGCAGGTTGGCGCACCAAAGGATGTGTATGAAAACCCAGAGAATGTCTTTGTAGGAGGATTTATTGGCTCTCCAGCGATGAACTTTTTTACAGGAAAACTGTCTGACGGAGCCATTGCCATTGGGAATACGCACATTCGTGTACCAGAAGGAAAAATGAAAGTATTACGCAGTCAGGGCTATATCGGAAAAGATGTGATTCTAGGCATAAGACCAGAAGATTTCCATGATGAGCCTGTGTTTATAGAGGCTTCTGAAGGAACAAAAATTGAAGCAAACGTAGAAGTGGCTGAATTAATGGGAGCCGAAACGATGCTTTATTCTTCTCTCGCTGGTCAAACGTTTATTGCACGTGTTGATTCTCGCACAGATATTCAGGCAGGTCAGACGATCCCTCTTGCCATTGATATGAATAAAGCGCACTTCTTTGATACAGAGACTGAGTTGCGTATCCGCTCAGCTGAATAAGAAGACGTTCCACAAACCATCACCATTGGGTGGTGGTTTTTTGTATATGAAAACAACATTTACCATGTTCTTTTTCCGTATGTTTTTTTCGTAGCGAACCATAATATTTAGTACAAAGCAGTTACCGCATTGGGTTTCGCCAAGTGGCAAATGACTTGGTCATTTCGCTGGTGCGACTCCAGCAAACCCAACCAAAAAAATCATATATAAAAAGGAGATTCACATCATGGCAAATTCTAATAGTTCAAATCAATTACTAGTTCCTGGAGCAGCGCAAGCAATCGATCAAATGAAATACGAAATCGCTTCTGAGTTTGGTGTAAACCTTGGAGCAGAAACAACAGCTCGTGCTAACGGTTCAGTTGGTGGAGAAATCACGAAACGTCTTGTATCTTACGCTCAGCAAAACCTTGGCGGAACAAAAGCTTAATTTCATATCTGGATCATAGAAGGCACCTCTTATGGTGTCTTCTTTTTTTGGTTTTATCCCTCACCGATTCCTTTTGAATTCATATGATGTATTAGAAAGGAGCGGATCTTCATGGACATTATTTCAGGTATGAATTTTGAACTTCTACAATTTGTCGGTCTCTCTCTATTATGTGAATATGCTCATAGTATTCGGTCCTTTCATCTTTATAAAAAAAGCATGACATAAAACTGTACCATTTTAAGTTCTTTTCACTTATAGTATGTAGTGGAGGGATCGATCAGATGAAAATAGCTCTTTTCGGTGCTCATGGACGTGTAGGACAAGCATTTCTTCGTTTCGTAAAAGAAGATGATCGTTACATGGTTCGCTCGTTAATTCGGACAAACCGGGAAGAAATGCTTGCGGGTATGTTTCAAGTCACCGGCAATTCCAGAAATCAAGAGGATGTTCTTGAAACAATTAAAGGATCAGATATTGTCGTGAGCTGTCTATCAACAGATGGTGATGATACTTTATCTGTTTCAATGGAGCATATCGTACAAGCCATGAAGCAAACAGGAACATCAAGAATTATAACGATTGGTACAGCAGGGATTTTGAAAGCAAGGCAGCAGCCTGAGCTTTACCGCTTTGAAACAAATGAATCAAGGCGAACCACTTCCCGAGCTGCTAAAGAACATGCCAAAGCATTTGAAATTCTTCAATCAACTGAACTAGATTGGACAATCATTTGTCCAACCTATTTACCAGATGGAGAAGTGACACGGTCATATCGCTATGAAAAGAATTTTCTCCCTATAGATGGACAGAAAATCTCAGTTGAAGATACCGCACACTTTTTGTATCAGCAGTTAAACTCAAAAGAATTTGTGCATCAACGCGTCGGTATCGCTTATTGACCATTTAGTTCGTGTAAATGATATACAACCAGTAAAAGTCGAGATCATTTCATGAAGCCTCGACTTTTTTCATTGCCATGAAAAAAGCCTCTTTCAAATTGAAAGAGGCTTTTTCTACTCATCCTATCAGCTGCTCGTCACAGCTCCCTTTTGTAATTCGTACATTTGCGCATACAGTCCGCTTTGCTCCATGAGCTCTTCGTGGCTGCCGCGTTCGACAATTTCACCCTTTTCTAACACCAAAATCATGTCAGCTTTCTTAATAGTAGATAATCGGTGTGCAATGACAAAAGTGGTTCGTCCTTCTTTGACGACATCCAGTGCCCGCTGAATGATGGCTTCTGTTTCTGTATCGATGTTAGCCGTCGCTTCATCTAGAATTAAGATTGCTGGATCGTATGCCAGTGCACGGGCAAATGAAATCAATTGACGTTCCCCAGAGGAAAGAGTACTCCCCTTTTCAACAACTGGTTCATCAAAACCTTCAGGCAAATGCTTTAACAGTTCTGCTGCGCCCACTTGCTTTAACGATGTTTCAATCGTTTCTCTTTTAATGTCTTCATTTCCTAAACTGACATTGGACGCAATCGTTCCAGAGAACAAATAAGGATCTTGTAGTACAATGCCCATTTGCTTACGCAGCGTTTGGCGCGACTGATCATAGATGCTTTCTCCATCAATGAGGATGTCCCCATGCTGAATATCATAAAAACGCAGCAGCAAATTCATGATCGAACTTTTCCCAGAACCGGTATGTCCAACAAGTGCCACCGTCTGACCTTTTTTCGCCTCAAAGGTGATGTTCTTTAATACATTTTTCCCTTCATTATACGCGAAGGTAACATCCTGAAATTGAACGTGTCCCTCTAGTTTCTTCTGAACTGGTTCTTCCACTTCAGTACCTGGCTCATCTAATAATCGAAAGACCCGTTCAGATGAAACCCTTGCTAATTCTAATCTAGAAAATTGATTCACAATGCCTGTAATCGGCTGGAACAAACGATTTAAATAATCGACAAATGCATAGAGCACCCCAATCGACACAATGCCCGTCGCACTTAAGGACGCGCCGCCAAAATACCAAATGAGTGCGACATATGCTAAGTTCCGAAGCAGATTCACCAGGTTATGTGAAAGCAGTGAATTTAAATGAAGCATCTTTCGCTGATATCGAAAGTGATTGTTATTCAGCTCATCAAATTCTTCTTTCGTTGCTTGTTCATGTCGAAATGCTTGAATAATCGTCATTCCTTGAATAGCTTCATTTAGCTTGGCATTAATTTCACTGATGATGGATCGAATGCGATGATTGTAAACCGACGCAAACTTTCGGTAAGTCATCGACCATAGGAAAATAATCGGAACAGCCACTAAACAAATGAGCGCCAGCTTCACATTTAATAAGAACATGGCGATATAAATTCCAACCATGTAAATGGCACTTGTGACGAAATTAGCGAGTACTGTTACATATAAATCACGAATGGTTTCTGTGTCATTCGTAATCCGCGCGACAACCTTTCCAGCCGGTAAATTATCAAAATACCGAATCGGAAGCGTTTGGATATGTTCAAATACGTCCACTCGCATTTTTTGAATAATGCGATTTGCAATACGCTGGAGTAAATAGTGCTGCCCATATTGAAAGAAAATCGCAATGACGAGCATCCCAAAATAAAATAGAACAAGCTGCACCAAACCACTGATTTCCGGCTGATAAAAAGCGAAGATTTCCTCTTTGGATAAACGCTGTACCTGATACGTCTCACGCTCGCTCCCATTTTCAATGGTGAGCTGATCCCCTTCTATTGTCCGGCTCCCGTCAAATCGAATCGGTTCATTCACAAAATAGTACCCAAATCCGACTTGCACGACATTGATTTGCTTTCCAGCTTCATTTTGATTCTGTAGCCGGTCACTTCTTATATAGTTATTTCCCTGGTAATAAACCGTTTTATCTGTTTTTTCATCTACCTCAACATACGGTTTTTCTACACCTAAAATATGATCATCAATCATTTTTTTCCCAATGAAAGGTCCTGTCAACTCAGCACCAACTGCAATGATCAGAAAGATCAAAGCAACAGACAATACTTTTTTATACAGGAGTGCATAGGCAAGAAGTCTTCTCCCTGTTGTCATGCCTCATCCCCTCCTTCCAGCTGATTTGTCAGCTGCTGACGCAGAAATTGCTCTTTATACCATCCATCTTGCTGAATAAGCGCTTGATGGGTTCCCTTTTGAACAATACGTCCTTCTTCCATGACAAGAATGAGATCCGCATGCTCTACAGCTGATAGACGGTGGGTTGTAATAAATGTCGTTTTTCCATGACGATTTTGTCTTAAATTCTCTAAAATAGCCGTTTCTGTTTTTGCATCAACTGCAGATAACGAGTCATCCAAAATCAAAATGTCTGGATCAATTAATAAAGCACGTGCAATGGAAATCCGCTGCTTCTGTCCTCCTGACAGCGCCACTCCCTTTTCTCCAACCATGGTTTCCAAGCCTTCTGGTAAAAGGCGCAAATCCTTTTCAAAGTAAGCATCTTTAATCGCTTGTGCTAATTCAGCTTCTCTCGCGTCTCTATGACCGAAACGCATATTCTCTTCTACACTTTTTGAGAAAAGGACACGATCTTGCGGAACATAGCCAATCCATTGGAACAGTTGATCCAATTCAATGTCCTCAATTGGAACACCTGAAAGCAAGATCTTCCCATCACCTGTCGGATACTGACGAAGAAGCTGTTTGACAATCGTTGTTTTTCCACTTCCCGTTTTTCCTGTAATACCAATCGTTTGCCCTTTTCGTACAGTAAAGGAGACATCCGTTAGATTATCTTTAGAGGAAGTTGGATATCTAAATGTCACATGTTCAAATTGAATATCGCCAGGCTCTTGTAATCTTTTTGGCTTGGCTGCGTCAGTTACATCCGGTTGATAACTGAGTGTATGATTCAACCGGTCTAATGAGGCATTTCCTCTTTGCATGATATTAATCAATTCACCAATGGCAAACATTGGCCAGATCATCATCCCCAGATAGACGTTAAATGCGACAAGCTCACCAATGGTTAAATCACTTTGGAACACAAGATATGCGCCGTAACCGATACCGATTAAATAACTGATCCCCACAAGCAATTTCACCGTCGGCTCAAACAATGAATCAATGATCGCTACTCTCATATTTTTTTGAAAAACATCATCTGTCATTTCTCGAAAGCGATTCACATCTTGTTTTTCCTGTACAAAAGACCGAATCACCCGAACGCCGGCAACTGATTCTAATACACGATCATTCATATCACCAAATGCATCTTGAGCGACTGTAAAGCGTTCATGAATTTTACTGCCATAAAACGCTATCAAAATCGCCATCAGTGGCATCGGAATAATGGCCATTAAAGTTAATTTCCAGCTGATCGTCAGTCCCATCGTAAAAAAGATCATCAGCATGTAAGCAGTGGAATCGACTAATGTTAAAACGCCAAAGCCTGTTGTTAAAGCCACAGCATTCAAATCATTTGTACCTAACGCCATTAAATTTCCGGTTTTTTTCTTTTCATAAAAGGTGGGTGTCATCTTAAGTAAGTGGCGCATTAATTTTCCGCGCATCACACGCTCCATGACATTCGCGCCGCCAAATAACTGATACATCCAAAAGTAGGTGAGCGCATAGACACTGACACCAAGTAAGCAAAAAATGGTTACGTAAAATAAGATACTGGATGTTGTAAATTGACCAGACCGAATGTCATCAACTGCTTGACCTAGATACCTCGGTGGCAGCATTTCAAGCACATTCACAATGAGCAGCAGCGTAATGGCGATTGTATAGCGCCTCCACTCTTGTTTAAAGAACCAGCCTAATTTCACAAATACTGAAAACATGTTTGTCTCTCCTTTTAAAGCTAGCCGCTTTCTATATTTTCCTGATTGTCACCTTGTTTCGTTTTTTGAACTTTTGTCATTTGTATTGCCTTTGGCATGTTCACATGCTTTCACTCCTCTTCATTTAGTTGTTGATGCATTCCATTATTTCGAGATACGAAATGTATACAACAAAAAAAGAGGCAACCAGCTGACTGGTACGCCTCTTTTATACATGATAAAAAGGCGCATGTTGACAAATACGCAACATACGCCTTGATTCATCCGATCAATTGGAACATACGAGTCCCTTTTCAATGACCAATGAAGGTGTAATTGTCACGTGAATCAACCCATTCATGCAGTTTGATTTCATTCTTCCAATGATGTTGCACATGACATTTCCTCCTTTTGGCTCTTGAATCTTTTTTTATCTTATAGTGGCTGTCACCATTTTGTCAATAAATATTTTTCAATAAATGAAATTTTCTAACAAAAACACAATCTTTTCATGTGTATCTTTTTCTCATAACGGGTATACCATGAACGTATAGACTCCTTTTGAAAGGAATGAGGACATTGTTTCAAGCTGATCGGATGGTCGTTGCGTTTGATGGACATGAAGACAGTAAGAAAGCATTAAAGAAGGCAATCGCTTTAGCCAAAACGTTGAATGCCAAGCTGACCGTTGCCTACGCTCATGATGGGAAATCCAGCAGACAGGTGTTTGATGCACCTCGCCCAATGACTGGCGGCGCTTATATCGGAGGCGGCATGGCAGACCTTCAAACACCCCCTGTGTATGTACCTCATGATGAACAGCAAAGTCCCTTGATTTTTGAAGATCATACAGAAGAGGTCGTTGCAGAAGCAAGAATGCTGTTAAATGAAGAGCAGTTTGAAGCTGCGATTGAAATTGTTGAAGGGGAGCCTGCAGAAGCGATTATCGAATACGCTGAAAAGATTTCAGCAGACCTCATCGTCATGGGAGCACGTGACCAAAGCAGATTGAAAAAAATGCTCTTTGGCAGTGTGAGTGAAAAGTTATCGTCCAAATCAGATATACCTGTACTGATCGTGAAATAAATGTCATCACAAAAGGCTGTAAACATTGGTTTACAGCCTTTTTCTTTTTACGAAGAAATAGATGCTTCGCTTTCATGCTTAATTTTTTTCTGGAACCCTTCCTGTACACGCTTCGTGATCTCTCCTGGAACACCTTCCCCAACTGGCTGACCATCTATCTCTACAATTGGAATCACTTCAGCTGTCGTTGAACTGATGAAAATTTCCTGTGCATGCAAAAGTTCGTCTTTACTCATGCGGGTTTCTTCCACACGACATCCTTCTTCCTGACAAACCTCTAGCAGCTTTCTACGTGTAATGCCGTTTAAAATCAGGTGATTTGCTGGGTGTGTACGAATGACACCGTCAATGACGGCATATACATTCGAGGACGTCCCCTCTGTCACAAAGCCGTCTCTTATTAAAATCGCTTCAAACGCACCAGCTTCAGACGCTTTCTGCTTTTCCATGACGTTATATAAAAGGTTTAAGCTTTTAATATCACACCTTAACCAGCGAAGATCTTCAGACAATAGAGCTTTCACACCAGCTGTCTGCTCTTGAATAGGCTTTTTCACTTGAAATGTATATGCCGTAATCTGAGGGGTAAGTACACCATATTGATGTTTACGAGGTGCGACGCCTCGCGTGACTTGAATATACACGCCGCCATCAATCACTTGATTATCTGCGACTAGCTTCTTCAAATTCTCTTCCATATCGGATACTGTACCTTGCAGATGAATGCCGATTTCCTTTGCACTCTTGAATAGACGCTCAGTATGCTCTTTTAATGTAAACAAAGTCCCATTATATACGCGGATGACCTCATAGACTCCGTCGCCAAATTGATAGCCTCTGTCTTCAATATCAACATGTGCATCTTTTTTTTCAATAAAATCCCCATTGTACAATACTTTCATATGGAATCTCCCCTTCGCTTTGCTTAATGGTTGAATCTGATGCTATCTTAGCGGATAAATGTAAACGTTTCAATGATTATTCAGAATTATTTCATATCCATTTGACTGGATAACCTTCTATTGTAACAAATATAGATTCATAACCAAAAAGATTCCAATTTTTTAGCATCTTCTATATTCATAGGCTCTTTTTTCCTGTATACTTACTCCATATGAGCACGACAAAAAACAGCGAAAAAAGACAGAATCCACTACATGATTCGACACAAACTACTGATTTATTGGAGCGATTGTAATGCAACGGGTTACGAAAAAACAGACACCTTCAAACACGATGCTGCTCTCAAAGGCAATTGGTCTAGTCATTCTGACATTGATCCTTTTTTTCATTTGGGATATATCTAAAACCAATATGCAGGCAGCAGATCAACCGAATGAAGTGTCTGCGAGCAGTCCATTTCGAGACACAAGTACAAGTCTGAAAGCAAAAGATGATTCGCCAAAAACATTAGATGCACATTTTAAGATCAATCCAAACAAACATGTAACGGATCAAACGATCTTTTTGACCTTTGATGATGGCCCTTCTGCTACATCAAATCAGCTGTTAGATGTGCTAAAATCACAGCAAGTGAAGGCCACATTCTTTATGCTCGGGCCGCAAATCAAAGAACACCCAACAGCTGTGAAAAGACTTCATCAAGAAGGTCATCAATTAGGACTTCATGGCATCACGCATGATGTGAAACGCTTTTATCAAAAAAGTGATTCTCCTGTAAATGAGATGAAAGAAGATCAACGTATATTGGCTTCTGTTACTGGTGAATATACACATCTTGTGAGAACACCTTATGGCAGTTCTCCAAACTTAACAGACCAGCAAAAAACACGTTTAAAACAAAAAGGCTTTGTATACTGGGACTGGACCATTGACAGTCTTGACTGGAAATATAAAAGCTCAAAATATGTACCAGAAGTATTAAATCAGCTGCAAGTGCTTGAAACCAAGTACCCGAAAGAGCCAAAAATCATCTTAATGCATGATCAACCAGCTACCGCAAAATACTTAAACAGTCTGATCACACAATTAAAGGCGAAGGGCTACACGTTTGAAGTCCTTGATGAAACAATGAAGCCACTACAGCAATAAAGAAAACCCGCACCTGTTGGATGCGGGTTTTTTATGATTTATAAAGCATTCACAAGCTCGCCAATTCGTTCGTGAAAGACAAGATCAAACAGCGGATCGAATTCCGTTTCACTTAAATTCATCATGACCTTAAAGATGGAAGGATGATGAGCAGCATCTTCTGGAATATATCGGGCTGGTGCCACTTCTAAGGAAGTTCCCATGACGAGCAGCATGTCCGTTTGCTGGAGCGATTTCTCCACTTGATCAAAGTGCTTCACCATGTCTCCAAAAAGGACAACATCTGTTTTAAGTACTCGTCCACATGTGCGGCCGTCTGATGAAATCCGCTCACAAACCGGCACCTCTTCTTGTAATAAATAAGGCAGTTCGTATGTTGACCCGCATGATGGACATGTAGCTGTTTGAATGGAACCATGCAGTTCATACACATGCTGGCTTCCCGCTTTTTTATGCAGACCATCGATATTTTGCGTGAAAATATCCACGCGTTTTCCTTGCTTTTCTAAATTGGCTAAAAAAGCATGTCCAGCGTTTGGCTCGTACTCTCCACTCATCTTCATTTGAAACAATTCTTTGAATTTCGGCCAAAATTGATGAGGATGTGATAAAAAGTAGGACCGGCTCATTGCCTCCATGCGAGAGGTATCTTCTGTCCATAGTCCACCTGTTGATCTAAAATCGGGAATTCCCGATTCTGTGCTCATCCCAGCACCTGAAAGGACCGTAATATGTGAGGCCTTTGATAATCTCTCTCTTAGCGCTGCCACTTTTGTTTGATCCAACCACCATTCCTCCTTTATTCACCGAGCTGTTTCTCACCTTTTTGTTTCATATAAATGGTCTGTCCAGGGAAAGCAAATTCTACCCCTTCTTCATGGAAAATATCAATAATGCGATAGTTAATATCCTGCTTAATATCCAGGTTTTCAGACCAAGCCGTTGTGTTTGTATAAAAGTTAAAGAATAAGTTTAAATAGCTGTCTGCCAGCACATCGAAATTCACCATTATCGTTTCCTTATGAACCCCATCATGCTCATAAAGCATTTGTTTCAGACGTTTGATGCACTTATCAATGTTTTCTTTCGGTGTATTGTAAGATACGCGAACAGAGAACGTAATTTGACGTTTATTCATTCTCGTCCAATTTGTGATCGGCTCCTTTGAAAGGGTCGAATTTGGCACGGTCACCACCGCTTCAGCAGGTGTTCTAAATTTTGTGCTTCGGAAGGTAATGTCCTCTACAGTCCCAAGTACACTTGGAGTCTCTACAAAATCGCCCATTGTAAAAGGCTTCTCTGTAATAATCACAATTCCTCCAAAAAAGTTCGCCACTGTATCCTGCGCAGCGAGCGCAAAAGCAAGACCACCTAGACCAAGCCCTGCCACAAGTCCGTTCACATCATAATTAAACTCTTGTGCAATGACGCTAATACTCAGTGCAATAATAATAAAACGAAGAACCTTTGATAAAAATGGCGCTAAAATATCATCCATCTCTAATTCAAATTTTGAATTCACTTTTTGAAATAAGAAGGAAGAAGCTGCGGTTAGATTACAAAGTCCCCACGTCAGCATCAAAATAATAGAGGATCTATACAATTTGACAATGACATCCATATGGTGCTCAAAGTATGGGGCTTGTCTTAACGCAAAATATAAACCTAGTGCCACAAAAAACAGTCTCGCAGGTTTTTCAAACGCTACGACAATTTGATTAATGACTTCGGTTTTAGACCGGTTTGTCAGCTTAAAGAGCAGGTGAAACAAGTATTTCGTAAATACTTTTCGAAGTAATAAAAAAAGCAATAAAATACAAAGGCTAATGCCTATCTGGATCGCAATATCGACTGTAAAATATGTATCCATCCATTTTTGTGTAAACATCTCTGTCTCTCTCCTTTAAAACAATCCTCTCTAGTTTATAATATAACCTTCGTTTATGTCCTCTCTTAAATGTTTGACCTCTATATAAAAAGCCTCGGGACCTATCCCGAGGCATGATGTTCAATTATGAAATTTTGGCTTGAGACATATCGACGGGCAGCAAACTACTTTTTCTTCTGAGCCTGATCAAGGAGAGTCGCTTTAAACATTTCAGCATCCGTTTCGGCCTTAATACGTTCTTCCACTCTAATTCTCCCTTTACCCAATCATCTCGCCTCCTTTTCATCATTATAAAACATCAGAATTTTCAGTCAACATGACGAAAGCACTAATATTTTGACGAACGCTGACGATTTGGACAAAATTGATCGAAGAAAAATTGATGTAATTCAGGTTTACTCAATCAAAGCTTGCTCTATTCCTGTAACTTTTCAAAATGATACATCAAGCTTTTTCGGTACATGAGGTTCCATGATAATACGGCGCTCTTCTTCTCCATATAGTAAAGAAGGAAAACCACCAAAGCATTTGATATGATAAGACCAGAACTTATGTCAGGGAGCTGGAGCAAGTGTATATTATCGCACATAGAGGGTCATCAAGCGCCGCCCCAGAAAATACAATCGCTGCGTTTGATGTAGCTGTCGAGCAAGGAGCAGATTATATTGAATTAGACGTACAAATGACAATGGATCAGCACGTCGTCGTCATCCATGATGATACCGTTGATCGAACGACGAACGGAAACGGATTAGTCAAAAGCTATACACTTGATCAGTTGAAAAAACTGGACGCAGGAAGCTGGTTTGACCAACAGTATACGAATGAACGAATTCCAACATTACAAGAAATTCTTGAAAGATACAGTCAGCGGATTGGGATATTGATCGAGATCAAACACCCAAAACGGCAGATAGGAATCGAAAAGGCCGTTGCCCGCATCATCAATCGGTTTTCCTATTCTCGTCATATCATCATTCAATCTTTTGATGTTCATGCACTGCAAAGAATCAAAGCATTCGCCCCTTCTCTTCGCACAGCTTTGATTATAAAGCCTGATGCATTTAAACTAACGAAACGAAAGTTAACGACATACAGCTCGTTTGCAAATTGTCTTAATATGAAGAAAACGATGATCAATAGATGGTGGATAGACCGCATCCACACATTCGGGATGGATGTGTTTATATGGACTGTAAAAGATCAAAAAACAGCGGATCGAATCAAAAAATACCCAATTGATGGTGTGGTAACGGATAACCCGCTATTTTTTCAAAAGGAGAAATGATGCAGATGAAAACTTATTTCGCCGTTTTTATCGGTGGATTGATTGGTACACTTTGCAGATATGAACTAAGCCAAACTGTCATCAGCCAGACATTCCCCTATGCAACGATGATTGAAAACATTTCTGGCAGCCTGCTTCTTGGTTTTGCGACAGGATACTTTCTATTTCAGAAAGCAAAAAAAGATCTTGCAGCTTTGATTGGAACAGGGTTTTGCGGCGGGTTTACGACCATGTCCACCTTTTCTAAAGAGACAGTTCTTCTGTTACAGGCAGGGCAGTTCAATTTAAGTATGATGTACATCCTGCTCTCAGTCATTGCTGGAGTAGCCGCTGCTTTAGCTGGCCTGATCCTTGCTGAACGGCTCTTTCATCAAAATAAGCAGCAGAAAGGAAGCAGATAAATGATTGTTTTTTATACAGCTGTAGCTGGAGGGATCGGCAGTGCATGTCGTTTCTTCATCAGCCAAACAATCCAGAAAACTCCATCCCATGCCCTTTTCCCGTACAGTATTATTTGCATTAATTTATTAGGTGCAGCCGGTTTAGGTTTTCTCACAGGCGCTGTAACGTCCAATCCTCCACTGCTAGTGATCATAGGAACCGGTTTTTTTGGCGGCTTTACCACATTCTCTACGTTTAGTGTAGAATCTGCGACGATGCTGATGCAGCGTCAAATAGGAAAGCTTGCTGCCTATTTACTTGTGACAATTATCGGCTCTTTATGCATTTTTGCGGTGTTTTATCAAATAGGACAACTTCTGTTTTAAATATCTGTGATGGCAGCTAGGCTGATGAGCAGTTGATCCATCAGCTGGCGCTTCATTAAAAATAGTGTCTTCTCACTATAGCCGATTTCGATTGCACATTTTGCCATGCGCCAATCTCGAAAATACTTATAATCAATGAGCTTCTGCTCTATTTCATCCAATTCTTTTAAAGCCGTTTCAATACAAGCAACAATCAGTTCATACTGACTTTTCTGCTCTTCTAATTTTTGACGTGCCATATGATGATGTTGGAGAGAACTTCGCTTTTCAAGCTGTCTTTCAATATTTAAAATGGCCGCTTGATAGTTCTTGAAATTTTTTAAATGAAACTCAATACGTTTCATTGAGGTTTTTTTCTCCGTGATACTTGCTGTTTCATACCAGAGCATGTCCATCCTCCTTTTACGAACGTTTGTTCTTATTATATACGAACATACATTCTTAAAAAAGAGACTAAATACCTAAAAAAACCTTGAGCTTATTTTTCGCTCAAGGTCATTTCATTTACTAACAGTGGCTCTTTTATATCAAGCCCTGTTCGTGTATTTTCTTTTTCTGATGATGTGACGCCTTTTTTCAGGTCGATCTTTTTCACATAGCGTCCATCCATCTCCAAGACCTTCATCCGAATATCATCAAGATAAATGGATTGTCCTTCTCGGATATCAATGTTCTCATTTAAGATTAGCCCGCCTATCGTATCAATTTCTTCATCATGATATGACATTTCGATCAAATCTTGAACTTCCTCTAATCTCACTTTTCCATCTAATATATAATGATGCTCCGCTCTCTTTTGAATGACCGGCTGCTCATCTTCATCGAATTCATCTCGAATGTCTCCAACAATCTCTTCTAAGATATCCTCCGTTGTGACAAGTCCAGATGTCCCGCCATATTCATCCGTTAAAATCGCCATATGCATTCGATCGCGCTGCATTTTGACGAGAAGCTCTTGAATTGGAATCGTGTCAATCACTTCAATCACTGGATAAATATAATCTTGAAGCTTCAGTTGATCTTTTTCTCCTTGATACACAATATCTGCAAAGAGCTGCTTTTTGTTGAGCATGCCAATGACATGGTCTTTATCCCCTGAAAACACTGGGAAGCGTGTGTACTTTTCCTTTGTCATGATCGCAAGTATTTCGTCTAACGGCATATCTTCTGGAATCGCACAAATTTCTCTTCGCGGTATCATAATTTCTCTTGCGATTCGATTATCAAAATCGAATATCTTGTTCATATAATTATACTCTGATGAGTTGATTTCCCCATTTTTTAAGCTTTCAGATAATAAAATCTTTAATTCCTCTTCGGAATGGGAATGTTCTTTTTCAGACCCCATATCGATGCCCATCATTTTCGTTAGTACACGGGCTGACCCGTTCAACACATAAATAAAAGGGTACATAAGGATATAAAATGCATGCAGCGGTCCTGACAGCCAAAGCGTCATTTTTTCTGCCTTTTGTATGGCAAGTGTTTTTGGTGCAAGCTCGCCAACAACTACATGCAAAAAGGTAATAATAGAGAACGCAAGTGTTGCTGAGATCAGGCTGATTGCTGAATCAGGAATGTTTGTCAAACCAAAACCTCGAACCAAAAGTTCTTTTACTGCCGGTTTACCGATCCACCCTAAACCAAGGGATGTCACTGTAATACCGAGCTGGCAGGCTGACAAATATTCATCTAGCCTTGATGTCACCTTTTTCGCCATGATAGCCTTTTTGGACCCTTCGGCAACAAGCTGATTAATTCTTGAACTTCTCACCTTTACAATGGCAAATTCAGATGCAACAAAGAAAGCTGTTAAAGCAATCAAAACTCCGACTATACTCAGATTAACAATATCGTCCATTTAACCTTGCTCTTTCTTAGAAGAACAAGGAGTCACCTCCTGATTGATGATGTTATCTTTTGCAAAACGGTTAACTGATTAAATAAGACTACTTTGAGGGCCCCACTTAACCACCTCCGGTTCACGTAAAATCCGTCTCTCTACATATATATGAAACGGTATTCATTTTATCTTACCATAAATAATCTGAAAATTCCTGTATCGCTACAGTATTTTAAAGATGACAACCTAAATTGATGGAAATGCCCTTTGTTTCTTCATATTGGCAGGAAATCTGAACAATTATCTTGTATTTCAGACTCGAATTATATTAAACTATTTTCATAAACTATAACGTGACGGTTAGGAGGAGATGTTCAGATGGGGCTGAGAAAAAGTATCGTATTGGTGAACTAGCACAGATTGCACAGGTGACGAAACGAACTGTAGATTATTATACGAATCTAGGGTTGCTTGCGCCTGTTAGATCTTGCTCTAATTATCGTTATTACGATGAACATGCTTTAAAACGATTACAATTAATCGTTCTTTGCAAACAGCAGAGATTGGCTCTTTCTGACATCAAATCCAGATTAGATGAACAATTCCCTTCTCAAAAGGAAGATCCTGATGAACTTGTCCATTTAACCTCAGATATCGATCGGATGAATGAGCATATGGACCGCATTTTGGCACGTTGTAAGCAGCTTCAGCCAGAACAACGTGAAAAACTAAAAGAGCAGCTTACTCCTGAAAAAATGACGGCTGTCCAATCATTTTTACTGCTGTTAAGTTAAAATTTTTACTAAACAGGAGGTGTTACCTTCGTTCTCAAAGTCAGAACGAAGGCCTTAATTGGACATAGTGAATTTACTCATAGTTGCTTTACTTATAGCTTTAACCGCGTTTTTCGTTGCATCGGAGTTTGCGATCATTCGCTTAAGAAGCTCAAGAATTGATCAATTAATTGCAGAAGGTAATAAAACAGCAGTTGCTGTCAAGCACGTCACCACTCATCTTGATGAGTACTTATCGGCATGTCAGCTTGGTATCACCATTACCGCCCTTGGGATTGGTTGGTTAGGGGAAGAAACAATTGCGCACATGCTTGCTCCACTATTTGTAGAGCTGTCCATTCCTCAATCAGCTAGTTCTATTGTCACTTTTATTATTGCGTTTAGTATTATGACGTTTTTACACGTCGTGGTTGGAGAGCTTGCACCGAAAACACTCGCCATTCAAAAGGCTGAGCAAGTGTCCCTTCTATTTGCTAGACCGCTTATGATATTTTATAAAGTGATGTTTCCGTTCATTTGGGTGTTAAATGGATCTGCTCGTTTATTAACGAAAGCATTTGGTCTTCAACAAGTATCTGAGCATGACATGGCGCACTCTGAAGAAGAATTGCGGATTATTTTATCTGAGAGCTATAAGAGCGGCGAGATTAACCAGTCTGAATTCAAATATGTGAATAAAATTTTTGAATTTGATGACCGTCTGGCGAAAGAAATTATGATTCCTCGTACCGAAGTTGTCAGCTTCCCGCATGATATTACGATTGAGGAAATGCTGAAAGTGACCAAGGTCGAGAAATATACACGTTATCCAATTGAAGATGGCGATAAAGACAACATCATCGGTGTTGTGAATATTAAAGAAGTACTCACTGCATGTATTAGTGGTGAATGTTCCACAAGTGATACGATCGAACATTTTGTAAACCCAATTATTCATGTAATTGAAACGGTTCCTGTTCATGATCTACTGCTTAAAATGCAGCGTGAGCGTGTACACATGGCCATTTTATCAGATGAATATGGCGGTACAGCAGGACTTGTGACAGTTGAAGACATCCTTGAAGAAATCGTCGGTGAAATTCGTGATGAATTCGATATTGATGAAATCAACGAAGTGCGTAAACTGGGAGAAGACCACTATATCTTTGATGGAAAGGTTCTTGTGGATCAAGTCAACCTGCTACTAGGTATTCAGCTTGATAACGAAGAAGTCGACACAATCGGCGGCTGGTTCCTTACACAAAAATATGAAGTCGAGAAAAATGACGCGATTCGTGAACAAGGCTATGAATTTATCATTAATGAAGTCGATGGACACCATGTGGCATACATCGAAGTCAAAAAACTAAACGAACAACTATTAGAAGCAGCTGAAGAAGGCGCTTCTTAAGAAAAAAAACGACCCTTGCCTTAGCAAGTGGTCGTTTTCTTTATCCCTTTTCGATTAACTTAGCTTCAAGTTCTTTGATTCTTGTGTTTAATACTTCTGTCATCGCACCTAATCTTTCTTTTGGCGGCAGATGATCAAATTCAGACAGCTCAATCGGTTCACCAATAATTAAGCGCATTTTCCCCTTCTTAAAAAGGCTTTTTGCATTAGAAGGTCCTTTGTACGCTGCTGGTACAATTGGTGATTTGCCGAGCTGCGCAATCGTAACGGCCCCTCTTTTTAAAGGAACATCTTCTGTTGTACGTGTTCCGCTTGGAAAAATCCCAACGATTTTCCCCTCTTTTAATAATTTAATGGGCGTTTTAATACTGCTTGGCCCAGGATTCTCTCGATCAACTGGAAAAGCATGAATCTTCTTTAAAAATCCGCCGATCCATTTATTTGCAAACAATTCTTTTTTCGCCATGTAGTGGATCTCAAACGGAAGAATTCCTGCGCCTAATGCAAGAACATCCACAAAACCCTCATGCGTACAAGCAATGACAAACCCCCGGTCTGTTGGCAGATTTTCTTTTTGATATACTTTGATTCCGCCTCGGAGAGCAAAAAATGCTTTGACGGTATAGCCTGAAAATTTATACATAGTGCACTTCCTTTGTTTGAAGAATGAAGGATTTGTTTCTATTATAACAAATTTTTTATTACCTGGTACTAAAAATTTTCTCCTGCTGATAAAATAGAGACGGTTCACTAAAATCATCTTTTCACTTAAGATGACCGCTCCTTCTGTATTCAAGTATGTGTTTTTAGGAGAGAATAGAGGAAGAAATGTGTCCAAAATTGTCGTTTTTTGAGTTTTTTTCCTGATTTGTTCTATTGAAAATACTTTATAAATGATGCAAATTTCGCTATGATAAGGAGAAATGATTTTGATTCGGCGAAAGAGATGAGTAATGTACGGCCTATGAGAAGTTTCGTGCAACTTTATGCCTTTCTTATGCGTGTATAACATAGAGGGGAGAAAAATCAGTGACGATCGATGAAATTTATCAAATGTATATGAACGATGTTTACAGGTTTCTGCTCTCCATGACAAAAGACAAACATTTGGCAGAGGACTTATTGCAGGAAACCTTTATGCGTGCTTATATACATATTCATTCCTACGACCATAGCAAAGTGAAACCTTGGTTATTTCAGGTGGCACGAAATGCTTTTATTGATTATGTCAGGAAACATAAAAAAGAAGTGACCATATCGGATGATCTCATTGGCGGCCTTTTACAAACGTCTGTACAAAGTCCTGCTGAACAGATTGAAATAAAAGAAGTCCTCAACATGTATTTGGAGCAGCTTCCAGATAACTACAAGGAAGCGTTGACATTGTATTATTTAAAAGAACTGAATTACAAAGAAGCATCCAAGGTCATGAATATTACTGAAGCAAATTTTAAAAGTGTTTTATTTCGTGCAAGGCAGCGCCTAAAAGCACTATATAACAGAGGTGTTAATGATGAATGAAGAGTTTAATAAGCGATGGGAACAATATAATAATGGCGAGATGAACGAGGAAGAAATGATGGCGTTTGAAGAAGAGCTCGAAGAAAATGAAAAACGCTTAAGCCAAGAACTGAATGACTCAGATTGGACAGACTTCTCCATCAGTCCTGAAAAACAAAAAGCCATTTTACAATACGGAAAAAGAAAATCCTATTTACGTATTTCTGTGCTTGCTGTTATATCTACACTGATTATTTTACCGCTTTGTACACTAGGTAGTTATCTATACTACGGCGTTGGCGGAGCAGACAGTAAAGGCAATCATTTTATGGAAACGGCCGCTGTAACAGTCGCCCTAACAAAACCGAATGTCGCCATTGATATGAAGGATTTAAAAGGGCAAGTCAAACTGTTTGGTATGAACACAGAACTTAAGCTGCAAAAACAAATTGGCAATAAAACAGAAGCCATCGGTAGTGAACAAATCGAAATGTTTTTCGATAAATTAAAGCAGCCTACGATCTCTTATTATGGCGACAGCGCACGTAATACGGAGGATTTCTTTACGCACCCTTCGTCTCAGGCAGATACATCTAAAAAACAAACACTCACTACTCTAGACAAGCTACCTGAAGGAACAGTGAGTGAAGTGTATGTATCCTATGACAAAGCATACACACCGAAAGACGTGTATTCATTTGCTAAAAAATATGATATGAAAGTGCTTTGGAATGCGATAAAAACAGAAGATTCATTAAGTGGAAATCAGCGTCCAATCGGTTTTCCCGGGAAAGACTCTGAATTTTTAAAAGAGCTTCAGCACACATCAAAAACAGAGGTTGATCAGTTCAAAGATGCCCTCGCCTATGTCAACCAGCATCCATCCTGGGCAAAAACGATCTCTGGCAGACCTGAACTTGACCTCTCTAACAGAATACGCTACATCAATCAAAATGGTGTCACGGTTTACGGTTCTGTTGTCACAGGTCCTTCTAAAGAAATAGAGAAATTTGTGAAGACAAAACGCATTAAAACGGCCAAAGTGAGCGAGGTGGAATTATGGAATTGGTAAGAATTTTTAAAGAGCATAATGTGTTTGGCTGGATTTCGGTCGGCACCGCTATTTTATCGCTGCTCATGCTGAACCTCGCCATTATTAGCAATGTGACATTTTATTCGTTTCAAATGCTTCCTTTTGCAATGGCCGCAGTTCCATTCGGTGTGATTGAACTGTTCATTAAAAAAGGCCGCACTGGACCAGGTTTCCTAGGCGTCGTTCTGAATATTTTTGTCATCGTTTGTGTCTATGCGATCGTCTCCATTGATGTCGATCTTCAATTAGGTTTTTAATACTAAGAAGCCAGTCATACTTGACTGGCTTTTTCTGTACACTCTTATTTTTTGTTTAATTCGGAGTGCTTTCTTGAATATAAGAAATAGACAACAAGCCCAATGGCAAGCCAGATTAAGAAACGAACAAATGTGATGGTGCCAAGCTTATAAATGAGCAGTCCGCAAGATAGAATAGCCAAGATTGGAATGAACGGGACTGCGGGGCATCTGAATGCTCTCGGCAAATCAGGCTGTGTTTTTCTCATGACAATGACAGCAACTGAAATCAAAATGAAAGCTGAAAGTGTTCCGATGTTCACTAGACTTGCCAGCTCATCAAGCGGAATGAATCCACCCATTAATGCTGACAATGTTCCAAAGAAAAGAGTATTGATATAAGGTGTTTTATGTTTTGGATGAACCTTTGAAAGAACCTTTGGTACCAAGCCATCACGAGACATGGCAAACATGACACGTGTTTGGCCGTACAGCATGACAAGCATGACCGTGGTCATCCCTAAAATCGCCCCAACATCTACAATACCCGCCACCCAATTTTGACCGGCTACTTGTAAAACAAGAGACACTGGATGGGATACTCCCTCAAAGTTCATAAATGGAACAATGCCTGTCATGATGGCACTGACTACCACATACAACATGGTACAAATCAATAAGGAAGTGATGATTCCTCTTGGCAAGTTGCGGGATGGATTTTTTGTTTCCTCTGCCGCAGAAGCAACTGCATCAAATCCGATAAATGCAAAGAATACGAGAGCTGCTGCACTTAACACGCCTGAAGTTCCAAAAGGAACGAATGGTGTCCAGTTTTCAGGTTTTACATATTTCACAGCGACTAAAATAAAGAGCAGAATCACCGCAATTTTCATAATGACCATAATGTTGTTGACTCGTTTTGATTCTTTAATACCGAAGTAAAGCAAGAAGGTGATGATCATTAAAATAATAAATGCAGGAAGATTAAAATATGTCACTTGACCCTTTAAACCACCTGGTGCTGCTGTTAATTCAACCGGTATATGAATCCCTATCCCATTTAAAAACGACACAAAGTAGCCTGACCAGCCTGCTGAAACGGCACTAGCGGCTAGCATATATTCTAATATCAAATCCCAGCCAATGATAAACGCTAAAAATTCTCCCATAGATGCGTACGTAAATGTATAAACAGATCCTGATACTGGCACTGTGGAAGCGAATTCCGCATATGACAATGCCGCAAATAAACATGCAAGACCTGCAATCACAAATGATAAAACAAGTCCTGGTCCTGCTGTGACGGCGCCTGTACCTGTCAGAACAAATATCCCTGTACCGATAATCGCACCAATACCAAGCATCGTTAAGTCAAATGAACCTAATTCCTTTCTTAACGCTTTTTCCCCTTGTGTTGCCGCAATTAGCTCTGAAATGCTCTTCTTTCTAAACAACGAATTGCTCATACCATCACTCCCAAAACTTAGTATCCGTCTAAAGACGCCACCACTTCGTAATTCACTTTATTTTCTGAATATTTAGATTTAATTTAGCGCAATAAATTAGTGGCGTAAAATTATTATATATGAAAATTAAAAAATGAAAACACTTTTTTTCGAAATAGAGTGAAAATTCTTATTTATTAACAAAATATTTGTCAATCATCAGGGTAGATTTTCTTCAATCTTTATTCAAATCATAGCTTGGCTTCTTCTATTTATTATACAACATACAAAATTATACTTTTTTGATATAATTTTTATAAAGTGAAAATAAAATTATTCTTTTGATAACTTGTCTTCACTTTTGCTTATTTAAAAGCCTTTAGACTCATAGAGAGCTATGATAAAGGACTGATTTAGCTGCGCAAACGATATACAAAAAAAGAGACTGCCTAGTAAGCAGTCTCTTAAGATCCATTATTAGTTTACAAATGTCTTTGCGCCAAGGTAAATTGGCTTCCAATAGCTTGAAGTCATATCGCTGATCGTCACACCATCAGAAGCAGCGTGGATAAACTTGTTGTTCCCAAGGTAGACACCCATGTGAGATGGGCCAGATTTATAGGTTGTAAAGAAGACAAAATCTCCAACTTTAGGTGTTGAGACGCTTTTCATTGATCCCCAAAAACCTTCAGTCGTTTGTCTTGAAATCTTTGTTTGTTTGTTAATGATATACCACATAAAACCGCTGCAATCAAAGCCTTTCGGTGTCGTTCCACCCCATTTATATGGTGTACCGTTTTGTGCTTTCGCATCTGCTACGAGTTTAGACGTGTTTAAAGAAGAAGTAGCAACTGTTTTTTCTTTGACAGGTGTTGGTTTCACTTTGGATGTCTTTTTCACTTTCAGCTTTTGTCCAATTTTAATCAGATCTGTTTTGAGTTTATTTAACGATTTCAGCTCTTTCACTGTCATTCCATATTTTTTGCCGATTTTAGATAAAGTATCACCTTTGACAACTTTATGAGTGACTGTCGTTGAAGACGCTTTTACTTTTGTTGTTGTTTTTGATGTTTTCGTTACCTTTTTTGAAGAAGTACCATTCACTTTTAAGGTTTGTCCAACATAAATCGTGTTAGATTTCAGTTTATTGTCTGATTTAATCTTACTCACGGTTGTTTTGTATTTTTTCGCTAGAACAGAAAGAGAGTCACCTTTTTGAACCTTTACTGATTGTGCTGAGGCAGCTCCGGCAAATAATGTCGTCCCAAGTAGAACTGCACTTGCAACTGTGATCAATTGTTTTTTCATTTGTTCCTCCTGTATGTATCTATCGTGATCCGAATTTTTATCTACTTTCTATTATAAGGATCGAATACCAGAAGAAATAGTCTTGACTTCCTACGACATTATGCTTATTAATTCGGCAAAAATGTTTTTTTTTTAGGGTTCTTTTTATTTCATTTTTATTACACAATCATGACAAAACAAATGCATCTTGTCATAGATAAATCATACATTCATTTCTCTTTTTGGTTCATTCTATGTAAAGTGGACCTTTACAATTTTAAAGTGAACTTTACGGTGCTGTCATTTGGAATCCACACTTCTGCTCTACCATTGTAAACGTGAGAGCGATACATAAACAATGAGGAGGCAAAATGAATGAGTGTGTTGAAAAGCTCGAAAACGAAAATAGCTGCAATCGCAACCGCATCAGTGTTATCGATTGGTATTTTTTCAGGAATTGAATTTGGACAGGCTGACAAAGCTGAGGCTAAAAAGAAACCAAAAAATGACGTACAAAATGTGATCGTGCTCATTGGAGATGGCATGGGAACACCTTACCTTTCAACTTACCGCTCATTTAAACACAACGGTGATCTTTCCAAGCAAACAGCGTTTGACCCTTACCTCACTGGCATGCATAAAACATACCCTGATGATTCTAAAAGTAACATTACTGATTCAGCAGCAGCTGGTACAGCCATGGCAACCGGTCAAAAAACATACAACAACGCCATTGGTGTAAACAAAAATGGCAAAAAACTAAAAACAGTATTAGAAGAAGCAAAACGCAAAGGAAAGTCTACTGGTCTCGTCGTCACATCTGAATTAACCAATGCGACACCTGCTGCGTATGCCGCTCACGATGTGTCTAGAAAAAACACAGCAGCCATTGCTGATGATTTCTTCGATGAGAAAATTGGCAAACAGCATACAGTCGATGTCATGCTTGGCGGAGGACTGATCGATTTTGTCCGCAAAGATCGTGATTTGACGAAAGAATTTCAAAAAGCAGGCTATCGTTACGTAACCAATAAAGCTGACTTACAAAAAAACAAACAGCAAAAATTGTTAGGCATTTTTGCTGACGGCGGTCTCGATAAAGCAATTGATCGCGATAAAACGACTCCTTCCTTGCAAGACATGACATCCTCAGCCATCAAACAGCTGTCTAAAAACAAAAAAGGGTTTTTCCTCATGGTTGAAGGCAGTCAAATTGACTGGGCTGGACATGACCACGATATTGTCAGTGCGATGAGTGAGATGAAGGATTTTGAAAAAGCATTTGAAGAAGCCATTCGTTTCGCAAAAAAGGATAAAAACACATTAGTCATCACGACCGCAGATCATTCAACTGGCGGTCTTTCCTTCGGGGCAGACGGCTCGGGCAGCTGGGATTATCAGCCTGTCAAAGCAGCAAAAAAGACACCTGATTTCATTGCAAACAAAATTGTAGAGGGTATGACGGTCGAGACTGCGCTCAAACAATACATCGACCTTGATTTCACAAAAGAGGAAATCGCCTCTATTCAAAAGGCAGCTGAAACAAAAGATCCTGTTCAAATTGATGATGCCATCGAAAAAGTCATCAATACAAGGTCTCATACAGGCTGGACCACATCAGGTCATACAGGGGATGAAGTACCATTTTATGCTTATGGACCAACAAGCGAGCAGCTAAAAGGACTCATGGAAAATACAGATCAAGCGAAACACATTTTCAAACTGCTGAAAAACCAATAAAGTGCTAATCACAAAAAAAGATGTCTAGTCGTAGACATCTTTTTTGATCATTAAGTGAGATACTTCCTATGAACCCCTTTTCCATCGTATGAAAACATCACTTCTTTTCCTTCAAGAACTGACTCGATATGCACACTTCTTCCCCATAGCTGATGCAAATATGGAAGTACCTTTTCTAAGTATTTGAGATCGAGCTCAATGCCTTCATACCAATGTTTAATATAGAGTTCATTGTTTTTTAAATAGTCACCATCGATGACTGTCAAATACGGAAAGCCGCCATTGACCCTCATGCTGACTAGCTGATCACGGACTGCCTTCCATTCTTTATCAATGACTTTATAGTCTCTCCCCTGCTTTTGAAACAAGTACAAATCTTCCCTCATCACAAGGTCTTTCGTTAAGTAATTTCGAATAAAAGAAATGTCTGATTCAATTTCTCGCACTTCAAACATTTTGCTGCGACCGGACCCTTCCGTCACTCCTGCTTTTTTTAATTCCTCGCATGGATGATCGTAGCGCTCTTCAATATCTTCAAAAATCTTCAGCCCTAAATAGTAAGGATTGATTCCTGTCTTAGATGGCTGCACGACACCTGCATTTAATTTGGCAAATTCAATCGATTCACTTGAATCTAAATCAAGTTCACGCATAATCCGCTGGTGCCAATACGATGCCCAGCCTTCATTCATGATTTTCGTTTCTAGCTGTGGCCAAAAATAGAGCATTTCCTCTCTCAGCATCGTCAGCACATCCCGCTGCCAAGGCTCTAGCTCCCGGGAGTGTGCCTCGATAAAGAGCAAAATATCTTTTTCTGGCTTTGGGGGGAATTGCTTGATCGTTTTCTTTTTCTCACGTGTTTTCGGTTCATCCATTCCCCACAAATCATCATATGGCGTTTGACGTTTTGGTTTGTCCTCTTCATATTCATCTTCATCGTCGAGATTCCAGCTTAATTTTGAACGAACAAGCGACGGATCAATATGCTCCTGCAATGCCAATACAGCATCTAAAAAGGACTCGACTTCTTTTGTACCGTGGATATGTTCATATTCTTTAATTCGCTCTGCTGCCGCTGACATACTTTCCACCATATCTCGTTTTGTGTTTTGGAAACGGCAGTTGTTTTTAAAGAAATCGCAGTGTGCCAAGACATGAGCCACAATTAGTTTATTTTGAACAAGCGAATTGTTATCAAGGAGAAAGGCATAGCAAGGATTTGAATTAATCACCAGCTCATAAATTTTGCTTAATCCTAAATCATAATGAAGCTTCATTTTGTGAAATTGCTTTCCAAAGCTCCAGTGGCTAAATCGTGTTGGCATGCCATATGCACCGAATGTATAAATAATCTCCGCGGGACAGATTTCATACCTCATCGGATAAAAATCCAGACCAAATCCTTCTGCAATTTCTGTAATTTCATCAATGGCTCGTTGTAAAAGACGCTTTTCAGATACGCTCAAGGAAACCATCCCTCCTCATCGGACTTATCCCTAATATATGAGCGTACCTAATAAAACATGATGTTCAGCCAGTTGTTTAGACGACTTCCATCTCTTTCATGGACTGCCCGCCGAACGCTTCAAAATGGATATTCTTTTCCGGGATGTCCATCGCTTTTAGAATAAGGATCATCTCTTGAGTAAATGCGGGAGAACCGCAAACATAAAATTGGCCTTTTCCTTCACCAATGACTGATTGAAGGAAAGGTCGGTCAATCCGCGTAGCCACCTTCTCAACCAGCTCACTCTTTCCACTCTTTTCAAATTGTTCGTTACAAAGGATAATACGCCCCTCTGGAGATGAAGTGAGAACGTGTTCATACTCTTGTTCAAAAGCGGTTACATCCTCTAGTCTGTCTGCATGAATCATCGTGAATGGCTGATTGTTATGCGACGCTGTTTTCACTAGACCAATCATTGGTGTGACACCAGAACCGGCACTAATCAAATAAACAGGTTCTTTTGTATCATCTTGCAAACAGAACATTCCCTGCGGCATACTGACGTGAAGAACATCGCCTTCTCTCATTTCATCATGCAGGAATGTGGAGACATGCCCATCTCGTTTCACGGTGATGCGATAGTAAGATGGGTGATATTGATCTGATAAACTGTATTGTCTGCTGCATACATAGGCTTCACCCGGCATATCTACCTGCACCGTAATGTATTGACCAGCTTCATACATTGGTAGCTCAGATTCATCCTCTGGTACGAAATAAAAGGAAATGAGTGATGGAGATTCTTGTTTCTTTTTCTTCAGAATAAACGGTTTGACATCTGCCCATCCACCAGTTTGTTTCACATTTTCAGCCATCATTTCTGCCTCAATGGTGATGAATATATTCGCAATGATGTCATATGCAGCCTTCCAAGCCAACAATGTGTCATCTTCCTCTGATAACCCAAATACCTCTTTCATTGCTTCAAGAAGGTGATATCCGACGATTGGGTACTGCTCTTTTTTCACCATGACACTGACATGCTTATGGGCAATTTGTTTCACAGCAGGTAACAAGTCTGCCAAGCGATCAATGTGCAGTGCAGCTTGATAGAGTGTTGCGGCAAGCGCCTCTGGCTGGCTTCCATTCATGAGATTTGTTTTATTAAACTGATTGAGTAGCTCTGGGTGCTGTCTAATCATATTTTGATAAAAAACAGTCACAAGTTTTGTTCCCTCAGCTTTTAGAAGAGGGGCTGATTGTTTTATGGCATTCATTTGATCTGTGGATAACATCGTTATTCCTTCTTTCAAAAGATGTATTTTAAATACATCTTTATCGTAACGGATGACAGCTTATAAAAGCAATATTTAAAATGCATGTTTTAAATGTTGTCACATTTAGTACTTTCTCGAACAGTTTTTGTCTAAAATGTGTTACGATGATACAAAACTCTATTAGGTTTAGAGGTCGTCCAAATGAAACTTACGAATTATACAGATTTCTCATTAAGGGTACTCATTTATTTAGCTTCGAGAGAAAACAATGAACTGTCAAATATTCAGCAAATTGCCGATATTTATGGCATTTCGAAAAATCACCTGACAAAGGTCATTTACCATCTAGGAAAACGTGGTTATGTAGAAACGATCCGCGGAAGAAATGGTGGGATTAGGCTGGGGAAAAGCCCAGAAAGCATTAATATTGGTGAGGTTGTCCGCTATACAGAGGATGATTTAGTCATGGTTGAATGCTTTGATCCGAAGAAAAACAGCTGTATTATCTCCCCGATTTGTTCATTAAAGCACGTACTTCATGAAGCACTCACTGCTTATTTACGCGTTCTTGACCAATACACATTAAATGATTTAACACAAAACAAAGATGCTCTAAGAGAGCTTCTGCTCTAAGGCGAAAGAATTTATTTCTTTCGTCTTTTTCTTTACCTCTTTGTAATAATAATTTATTTAAAATTATTATAAATAAATATTGACTATCATGTTTGATTCAATATAATTAGGGTATATAGATTGCTAGAAACCATTTTTGTTTACAGGAGGAGAAAAAGAATGACAAATTCTAATCATAAAAATTTGACGACGAATCAAGGCGTGCCAGTTGGCGATAATCAAAACTCAAGAACTGCTGGTCACAGAGGGCCTTCATTTCTTGATGATTACCATTTGATTGAAAAACTTGCACACTTTGACCGTGAACGTATTCCAGAGCGTGTTGTTCATGCAAGAGGCGCTGGCGCTTATGGTGTGTTTGAAGTAGAAAATAGCATGGAGAAACATACAAGAGCAGCTTTCTTAAGTGAAGAAGGAAAACAAACAGATGTTTTTGTCCGTTTCTCAACGGTTATTCACCCTAAAGGTTCACCTGAAACATTACGTGACCCTCGTGGTTTCGCTGTCAAATTTTATACAGAAGAAGGCAACTATGATCTAGTTGGGAACAACTTGCCGATCTTCTTCATTCGTGATGCACTCAAATTCCCTGACATGGTTCACTCTCTTAAGCCAGATCCTGTAACCAACATTCAAGATCCTGACCGTTATTGGGATTTTATGACGTTAACACCTGAATCCACTCACATGCTCACATGGCTCTTCTCTGACGAAGGTATTCCTGCGAACTACGCTGAAATGCGCGGTTCTGGTGTTCATACGTTTAGATGGGTAAACAAATACGGAGAAACAAAATATGTGAAATACCACTGGAGACCATCAGAAGGCATTCGCAATTTATCGATGGAAGAAGCTGCAGAAATTCAAGCAAACGACTTCCAGCATGCGACAAGAGACTTGTATGATCGTATTGAAAAAGGAAATTATCCAGCATGGGATCTTTACGTTCAGCTTATGCCGCTCAGTGATTATGATGAACTAGATTATGATCCATGTGATCCGACGAAGACGTGGAGCGAGGAAGATTATCCGCTGCAAAAAGTGGGCCGCATGACACTGAACCGCAATCCAGAAAATTTCTTTGCTGAAACAGAGCAATCTGCTTTCACGCCAAGTGCCCTAGTACCAGGAATTGAAGCATCTGAAGACAAACTGCTTCAAGGTCGTCTGTTCTCTTATCCTGACACGCAGCGTCACCGCCTAGGTGCAAACTACATGCGCATCCCAGTGAACTGTCCTTATGCGCCTGTACACAATAACCAACAGGATGGCTTTATGACTACAACTCGTCCAAGCGGTCATATCAACTATGAACCAAACCGTTATGAAGATCAGCCAAAAGAAAACCCTCACTACAAAGAAAGTGAACCAGTTCTTCATGGTGACCGTATGGTGAGACAAAAAATTGAAAAACCAAATGATTTCAAACAAGCTGGAGAAAAATATCGAAGCTACTCTGAAGAAGAGAAACAAGCATTGATCAAAAACCTGACAGCTGACTTGAAAGACGTAAATGAAAAAACAAAATTACTTGCGATCTGCAACTTCTATCGTGCAGATGAAGATTATGGACAGCGTTTAGCGGATTCACTCGGTGTGGATATTCGTTCATATCTTCAAGGAAGCATGAAATAGATCTTCTTTTCAGCTGGAGCACCTCTTTTTAAAAGAGGTGCTTTTTTATAGCCGAAATATGTTAATACTAATCAAATGACCCGTCACTGGATGAAAATAAATTTCTGCATGTGCTGGAAATCGTGTGGAGCCTTCCTTCACGGTCACGCGAAACACATCTTTTGTTTGATCTTCATTCACTTGTGTACGTCCAATGTAATGATAATCGTTTAAAGCGGCGCCTTCATATTCATCTTGCAAGGCAGTATACGCAAGTCTTTCCCAATTCTCTGCCGGCTGCACAGCTGCTTGTGAAGATGGATGAACCATGAGACTGCCAAATAAAACAATTCCTGCTGCAAAAAGCATCCATAATTTCGGGTGCATAATATCAATATTCTCACTTTCATGTCTATTTTGTTTAGGTTTTGCTGGTTGGTTCTTTTTCATACATCAAGCATTTATTCAGCCTATAATTCCCGGTACCCAGTTTATGCAGACACCAACTTTTCCCCTGAAAAAGTCGACCTGATCCGAGCAAACTAATGAGGACTTCTCAAGGGAAAGGAGAAGGTTTAATGAATGTGGCAGATTATGATAAGGCACTTTATTATACGCATCGCTCGCAATGGGATAATTTACTTATTCTTATGGTCCGTACGCAAGATGATTTGCTCTCGAAACGTATTGAGCATTTCTTACATGCGTATCAATTTAACCGGAACGATGCAGATGTTGAAAAATGTTTATATGGACTCCTGCAGTATATCGACCATGCTTCAGAAGCTGCCGTTGCTGAAGCATATGCTGAACCAATGTACACATAAAGGAAAAGGTTGATTTTCGATTGTTGACAAAGGGCTAAAATGAACTTTATTTTAGCTCTTTGTTTTCTTTTCAGCCTTTTACTAACCGCCTTTCATAAAGAAGAAAAGACTTCACGAGAGAATACTCATGAAGTCTTTTGGAATGTCCACCATGACTGTTTACAACAGCTCTTTCGGCTGATTTTTTTGATAATCTACCGCATATAGAGCGGCCTGAGTTCGATCTGCCAGCTCTAACTTTGATAACACATGAGACACGTGAGTTTTCACAGTCTTTTCAGAAATAAAAAGCGATGAGGCAATTTCTTTGTTACTTTTCCCTTTTGCGATTTCAAATAAGACATCACGTTCTCTATTGGTCAGTTCGTTCATCAATGCCCATTTCTGCTCTTTAGGTTCAGTTAGATGCTGGACGAGAAACGTCGTAATATGACCGTCTAATTGATACGTACCATTTTGCACCTCAATCATTGTCGTGAGAAGCTTTTCAGGTGCTACATCCTTGAGCTGATAAGCCTTCGCTCCCGCTTGGATAGCAGGGATCACATAGTCCTTATCTGCATAGCTTGTCAGAATGACAATGCGGACATCCGGCATATCCAGCGTCATTTGCTTTGTCGCCTCAATTCCATTCATTACAGGCATAGAGAGATCCATCAAGACAATGTCAGGCTTTGTTTGCCTCACTACCTGTAGTGCCTCTTCTCCATTGGATGCTTCACCAACGATTTCTACATCTGGCTGAGTTTGCAAGAAAAAGACCAGCCCTTTTCTGACAATATGATGATCATCTGCAATGACTACCCTCATGACAACCCCTTCCTTTCTTGAGAAAATGGGACTTTAACATGAATCGTGGTTCCTTTCCCTAGCTCAGAGTTGATACAAAATGTACCTCCCACCCTACGAATACGTTTAGCCATCCCTTTCAATCCAAGTGAAGGAAGACTCATTTGTTCATCATACTGAAATCCCTTTCCCTGATCGATGATTTTCATACCAAACGTGTCTCCTGATTGCTCCAGTTTGACCTCTACTTTCTCAACACCCGCATGCTTTTGGCAATTATTGAGAGCTTCTTGGCATACGCGAAATAAGGTCTCGTGCTTTGAATGATCTATTTCCATACAGCCTGATAAAGACAATGAACAATTTAGACCTAAAAGCTGTGCATACTCTTCAATCGCTGTCGTAAATCCTTTTTCAAGTCCTTTTGGTCTTAACTGCCAGATGAGTGAGCGCATTTCAATGAGGGCATCTTGTGATAAATGCTGAATAAAATCAATCATTTCACCTAATTTTTGATCACTTGTCATTTGACGCGCTGCCTTTGCAGTCAAACTCACGGAAAACAGCATTTGATTCACAGAATCATGTAAATCCTGCGCAAGCCGGTTTCGTTCTTCTAGCAGTGCATGCTGCTGCTCATTTTGCACAAGCTTCATACGCTGAATAGCCGTACCAATTTGCAGTGCAATACTTTCAAGCAGATTCAGCTCCTCCTGTGTAAATGTGACCTTCCCTTTTGCCGCCACATTTAATAAGCCAAACGTACGCTTACATGCTTGGAGAGGAACGGTTGCATGATGGGTAATTCCTTCTGTATCTCCAAGCTTTTGCTCAATCGCCGTTTCAATCCGTTTACAATTGATGATATTGGTCGCTGATTGCAGTGAGCCTTTTGTGTAGCGGTTGATGCAATAGCAATCGTTTTGACACATCAATTGCTTTCGATCCTTTGCCAGTGCTTCAGGTAAGCATACTTCTGCCATTAGTTCATACGATCCGTCTTCTTCTATAAAATAAATCCATGCTGTTTGAAAGCCTGTCACTTCCATAAGCATATGAAGCACTTCATGAAGCGTTTCCTTCATTTCCATCCCTTCATTTAGCTTTTCAGCAATTTCTTTTAACGTTTTTAATGTTTTGACTTTTTCTTGGTAATCTCCCATCGTGTGTACCCCCGGCTTTTACTGCCTCTCTGATCAATATGTTGATTATACCATGAGCATCTGTGCGGCTCTTTCTCAAAAAGGATGATTTTTTCTCATCCTTTTGACTGAGAAAAAGCCATCATGCATGACATGATGGCTTTGTGATGTTTTATTTAGCTGTTTCTTCCACAATGTCATAGACGACTTTCATGACTTCTTCTGATAAGTGTTTCAGCTTTTCTTCGCTGTCAGTTAACGATGTGCCTTTGACTGCAATATAAAATTTGACTTTAGGCTCCGTACCAGAAGGTCGTAAACAAAACCATGAGCCATCTTCAAGGAAATATTTCAGGACGTTTGATGCCGGCAGATGAATCGTTTCTTCTTTCTTTTCAGCTACAAGGTGCCTTTGACTTGATTGATAATCCTCAATGACCGTAATGCGCTGACCAGCGATAGAAGCTGGCGGGTTTGATCTAAAGGTATGAAGAATAGCAGAAATCTGCTCCGCTCCTACTTTCCCCTTTAAGGTTAATGACTTTAACCCTTCTCTGTAAAATCCAAATTCCTTAAAAATATCAACAAGAGCATCGTATAATGACTTGCCTTGTTTTTTATAAAAGGCTGCGACTTCAACTGCTAATAACGCCGCTTGAACTGCATCTTTATCTCGTGCAAAATCACCGATCAAATAGCCGTAGCTTTCTTCATAGCCAAATTGAAACGTGTATTCTCCGCTTTCTTCAAACTGCTTGATTTTTTCTCCGATAAATTTAAAGCCAGTGAGCGTATCAATCGTGTCAGCTCCAAATGCTGAGGCAACAGCACGCCCAAGCTCACTTGTCACAATCGTTTTCATCACAACGGGGCGAGGCGGCAGCTGACCTAGTTTTTGTTTTTCAGATAATAAATAATGAAGTAGTAAGGCGCCTGTTTGGTTACCGGTCAAAACGGTAAATTCACCATCATGATTTTTCACAGCGATACCTAATCGATCTGCATCTGGATCTGTCGCAATCAACATATCAGCATTTTGCTTTTCGCCAAGCTTGATGGCGTATTCAAAAGCGGCATGCTCCTCTGGATTTGGAGACGTAACCGTCGAGAATTGCGGATCTGGTTTTTCCTGTTCAGGTACAACCGTCACATGCTTATAACCAAAGGCCTGAAGTCCGTTTCGGACAGGTTTATTCGCCGTCCCATGAAGCGGGGTAAACACCACTTTGACATCGACTTCTTTTGCAAGCTCAGGGTGCACACGAATCGTTTTTAATTTTTCCATATACGCTTGATCGATTTCTTCACCAATCATGCGGATCAAACCATTTTGCTTCAATACTTCTTCTGATTCCACTGAAATGGCTAATTCATTTTCGATGGCATCTACTTCTTTAATGACTTGATCTGCTTCAAATGGGGGCATTTGGCCTCCATCTTCTCCATAAACTTTATAGCCATTATATTCTGGCGGATTGTGACTTGCTGTCACAACAATCCCTGCAAAGGCATTCAGTTCTCGAACTGCAAAAGAGAGTTCTGGTGTCGGACGCAGTTCGTCAAATACGTATGTTTGAATGCCATGTGAAGCAAGTGTTTTGGCCGCTTCCATTGCAAATTCAGGAGATTTATGGCGTGAATCATAGGCAATGGCGACACCTCTTTTTTTTGCATTCTCTCCATGTGCTGCAATATACGCAGCAAGACCAGCAGATGCTTTTCGAACAGTGTAAACATTCATTCGGTTCGTTCCAGCACCAATTTCTCCGCGCATTCCTCCAGTACCAAACTCAAGATTTTTGTAGAAGCAGTCTTCAAGCGCTTGATGATCATCTTGATGTGCCTCCAGCCATTCCCTTAGTTCAGTATCCAGGTGCTTCTCATTGATCCAACGCTCATAATTCGTATTCCAACTCATGGTCGTCCTCCCAGCTCTTATCATCAATAAAATAACATCTACTGTTATTTTATATGGAATTATCCTTCATGTCATGTTATATCATGAACATATGAAAAAACGATGAACAAAATAAAAAAAGCCGATACACGATCGGCTTTTTACTTATTCAGCATCAAGCGGTACGACTGCTTCATGGAATAGTCGGTCTAATTCAGTTTGATGTTTCTGTTTTGTCGCTTCATCCCAGCCAAAACGATCTGCCATATAGTCAACAACAGGCTGTGCATACGTTTTTGCCCAATTGATATTAAATAATAGGCTGCCTGTTCTTCTCAAGAAGAAATCGACAGGTGTTACAGCCAATTCTTCTTCGATCGCATAGACAAGTTCAGCCAACACATATGCGGGAATGTTTCGTTTGTCTGCTTCCCCTTGAAGCTGCTCCACACGCTTGAAGACATTGCTGACGTTTGAGCCATATTTCTCAGCTAATTTTTGTGCAATCGGTTCTGTCAAACCAACGGATGCTCCTTCTGCCGTTTTCGCTTGAACAAAGGATGCCATATTTTTTGAACCGCCTACATGCCCGCCTGAAATTGGCATATGTTTCGTTTTACATGGTCCGAAATCTTTTCCAGTTTCCTCTTTCAGTCCATCACGTACAAGATTCACAATATGTTCAGCCATTTTACGGTAACCTGTTAATTTACCGCCAGCAATCGTGATTAAGCCTGAAGATGATGTCCATACCTCATCCTTACGAGAAATTTCTGAAGGATCTTTGCCTTCTTCATGAATGAGTGGACGAAGACCAGCCCAGTTAGATTCAACGTCTTTCTCTGTAATATGAAGATCTGGGAACATATATTGAATGGCTTTGATCACGTAATCACGATCTGCTTTTGTCATACGCGGATGTTCCAGCTGTTTTTTGTATACGGTATCTGTTGTTCCCACGTACGTTTTTCCTTCTCTTGGAATGGCAAAGACCATTCGTTTATCAGGTGTGTCAAAGTAGATTGCTTGTTTTAATGGGAAAACAGATTGATCAAATACTAAGTGAATTCCTTTTGTATGCTGTAAATGTTTCCCCTCTTTTGAGTGGTCCTTGTCTCTTAGCTGATCGACCCATGGACCTGTCGCATTGACGATTTTTTTCGCATATACATCGTATGTTTTCTGTGTTGTGACATCTTCAATGACAACACCGACAACTTTGCCTTTATCATAAATAAATTCTTTTACTTTCGCATAGTTGACCGCTTCTGCCCCGAATTTCACAGCCTCTTTCATGACTTCAATTGTCAGGCGTGCATCATCTGTACGGTATTCAACATAGTAGCCCCCGCCTTTTAAGCCATCCTTTTTCACAAGTGGTTCTTTTGCAAGTGTCTCTTTTGCACTTAGCATACTTCTGCGTTCACTATGCTTAACGCCAGCTAAAAAGTCATATACTCTAAGTCCGATTGAAGTTGAAAACTTACCGAATGTCCCGCCTTTATGCATCGGAAGAAGCATCCATTCTGGCGTTGTCACATGAGGACCGTTTTCGTATACGATGGCACGCTCTTTACCGACCTCTGCGACCATTTTCACTTCAAATTGTTTTAAATAACGAAGTCCACCGTGCACTAGTTTCGTTGAGCGGCTAGACGTACCCGCTGCGAAATCCTGCATTTCCGCAAGACCGACACGCATTCCGCGTGAAGCCGCATCAAGTGCTGTACCAGCGCCAGTAATACCCCCACCAATGATAAACACATCATATGGTTTTTTTGTCATGTCCTGAAGCATTTGTTCTCTTTCTAAGCTAGAAAAAGTCATCTCTTGTTCCTCCCATGTTGTACGGTAAAGAAAAAGAGACCGCAAACACCCAAAGCGTATTTCTACACTTCGGTGCTTGCGGTCTCTCCAGTTCTCCAACCGTTCTATTAACTTACTTGAAGTATACCATACTTTTTGTTTATTTGAAAGCTTGAGCTGCTTTTACAGCCTTTTTCCACCCGCTGTATAACGAGTCACGGCTGTCTTCTTCCATTTTAGGTTCAAAGCGCTTGTCAAGGTTCCATTGTTTTGCAATGTCTGAACGGTCGTTCCAGAAGCCAACTGCTATTCCCGCAAGATAGGCCGCACCGAGTGCCGTCGTTTCATTAATTTCTGGACGTTCTACTGGTACATCGAGCAAATCACTTTGGAAGCCCATTAAGAAATCATTCTTTACAGCCCCGCCATCGACGCGCAATGTTTTAAGTGAGATGTTTGAATCTTTTTCCATCGCATCTAAAACATCTTTCGTTTGATAAGCAAGTGATTCTAACGTTGCACGAACAAAGTGCTCTTTAGAAGTACCGCGTGTTAAACCGAATACAGCGCCTCGGACATCACTATCCCAATATGGTGTGCCTAAACCAACGAATGCTGGTACGACATATACGCCGTCTGTTGACTCAACGCGCTCAGCATAAGCTTCACTGTCTTTTGAGTCTTTAAACATTCTAAGTCCATCACGCAGCCACTGGATCGCTGAGCCAGCAACGAAAATACTTCCTTCTAAAGCATATTCAACTTTGCCGTCAATGCCCCATGCAATCGTCGTTAACAATCCATGATCCGACTTAATTGCTTTTTCCCCTGTATTCATCAACATGAAACATCCTGTACCATATGTGTTCTTTGCCATTCCTTCTTCAAAGCAAGCCTGACCGAATAACGCAGACTGCTGATCTCCTGCCGCTCCTGCAATTGGAATATTTTTACCGAAGAAGTGATAGTCTGTTGTTTCACCATAAATGTGTGATGATGGTTTGACGTCTGGCAGCATGGAAGCTGGAACACCTAAGATATCAAGTAGTTCTTCATCCCATTTCAGATCGTAAATATTGAACATTAACGTTCTTGATGCATTTGAATAATCTGTTACGTGTGATTGACCGCCAGTCATTTTCCAAATGAGCCATGTATCAATTGTGCCAAACAGCAAGTCACCATTTTCTGCTTTCTCACGAGCACCTTCTACATTGTCTAAAATCCATTTCACTTTAGTGCCTGAGAAATAAGCATCAATGAGTAGACCCGTTTTATTTCTAAACGTTTCATCGTGCCCTTGCGCTTTTAGCTCATCACATATACCAGATGTTTGTCGTGACTGCCAAACAATTGCATTGTAAACAGGTGCGCCTGTATGTTTATCCCAAACAACAGCTGTCTCACGCTGGTTCGTAATTCCGATACCGGCGATTTGATCTGCTTCAATTCCTGATTCGATTAAAGCAGTTGAAATAACTGATAGAACAGAGCTCCAAATTTCATTTGCATTGTGTTCTACCCAGCCTGGGTTCGGAAAATATTGATTGAATTCCTTCTGAGCTGTATGTGCAATTTTACCTTCTTGATCAAATAAGATCGCTCTTGAGCTTGTTGTCCCTTGATCTAATGCGAGAATATATTTTTCTTTTGCCATGGTGTTTTCCTCCCCTTACATACTTTCATTGACAGCATTTGTCTGGTTTTTCGTAGAAACATAGAGTCCTAACAATACCACAACTAAAATAACGCTTACAATCCAAAAGGCTGGTGTGACGTTCGCTTTAAAGGCTGCATTATAGAAAACACCGCCAAATGCACCGCCCAAAATTGGACCAACAACAGGAACCCAAGCATATTTCCAATTTGATGGACCTTTACCTGGAATCGGCAGAATGGCATGTGCGATTCTTGGACCTAAATCACGTGCAGGGTTAATTGCGTAACCAGTTGTACCACCTAATGAAAGACCAATCGCAACAATTAAGAAACCAACAATCAACGGATTGACTCCGTCTGCAAATTTATTTGCACCAATCGCTAAAATTCCTACCACCAATACAAATGTACCAATGACTTCACTGAGCACGTTTGCAAAAGTATGCGGAATCGCAGGACCAGTTGAGAATACGCCTAGTTTTGCACCTGGATCGTCTGTCGCTTTCCAGTGCGGTAAGTAATGTAAGAAGACAATAATAGCTCCGAGTAATGCGCCAAGCATTTGACCGACAATATACATTGGAACATCAGCCCAAGGAAAACTTCCTTCTAATGCTAGACCTATTGTCAGCGCCGGGTTTAAATGTGCACCGCTGATTCCTCCAGTGGCATAAGCTGCAATCGCTACTGCAAATCCCCATCCGAAAGCGATTACAATCCAACCGGACTGATAAGCAAGCGATTTCTTTAAACTGACTGCCGCACACACACCGCCTCCAAAAATAATCAGAAGCATTGTACCAACGACTTCACCCCAAAATGGTGTCATGAAAAATTCCTCCTCTGGTTCAGTTGCCATCCCCTATAAATGTGTAGAAAAGATACAGAAAAAAAGATCCACAACAAACATACTTTACATCAGGGTCATTTGTCACCTAGTAAAGCGTCGTTGTGGATCTCCATTTCTCCATCACATGATATTAACTTAGTGCTATAGTATCAGAGGATGAAAACGTTGTCAATCAATTTTCACATTTTATCTTTTTCACTTTTGGAATGCTTTCCAAAGCTCTGTATTCGATGTGGTGACAGCTGTCGCCCCTGCTGCAAGCGCCCTTTCTACATCTTCTTTTGTTCGGATAAATCCTCCTGCAAATATTGGTATTCCAGCTCTTTCGCGCACTTCTGTAATTAAATCTGGCACGACACCCGGCAATACTTCAATAAAATCTGGACGATGTTTTCCGACAAACTCCATGCTTTTTTCCATCGCACTTGTATCAAGTAAAAACATTCGCTGGATGGCATATACCTTTTTCTGCTTGGCTTTCACTATGACAGAAGACCTAGTAGAAATAATGCCAGCTGGTTTCATTTCCTGACAAATAAATTCCGTTCCGTACTCATCATGTTTGATTCCGTGAATGAGATCGACATGGACAAACATTTTTTTATGATGCGCATTCGCCTCATTCATGATGCCCTTAAGCCGCCCTAAATGAACATCTAGTAAGACCCCATATGTAAATGGACTTTTTAAAAATTCCTCAAATTGCTTCATATTGCGAACAGCAGGTAGAATGGGTTGATCATGAAAACTCATATGCCGTCTCCTTCTCGTGTGTATTGGTTCTATCTTCTCCTTACAGTAATAGAATCACATGTTTTTTTCAATACACCTAGTGTGCCCATTGACCATTCAGCCTAGCAAATCGATCAAAACCTGATCCTTTCAGGGCATAGAAAAAAGCAGAGAAACCTCTCTGCTACAGCGTGTAGGCAAATCCTCGCATTCTTTGTCAGTCCTGCGTGCTGGTGCTCACCCTTCCTAGGGCTGCAAAGATTTTCTATCACGCTGAAAAGAAGACAAAGGGCTAAAATAAATAATATTTTAGCCCTTTGTCAACAATCTGAAGCAGAGAAATCTCTGCTATAATTGTGCCATGCTTTCTTTTAAAGTATGAATAATGAATGAGGCGTCTTCATCAGTGATATTTAGCGGTGGTGCGAGCTGTGCCACGTTATTATAGCCAGCCACTGTATCGCCATTTTTCCCGATGATCAATCCCCGCTTTTTACATTCTGCAATCAATTGACCGACTACACTTGGATCAGCTGGCTTTTTTGACGCCTGATCCTGCACAAGCTCAATCCCAAACAGCAGACCTTTTCCTCTCACATCACCGACAAATGGATGCTCTTTTAACTCTTGCAAACGTTCGAGCATGTCTTGGCCAAGCGTGCGTGACCGCTCCACTAATTGCTCGTTTTCCATGATCTCTAGGTTAGCAAGCGCAACCGCACAGGAAGCAGGGTGACCGCCAAATGTATTCACATGCCGTAGCCTGTCATACGTATCTTCTCCTGCATACGCTTCATAAATGTCTCGTTTTACGCACGTTGCAGATAGCGGTAAATATCCACTTGTGATCCCTTTTGCCATGGTGATGATATCTGGCTTCACTTCCTCATGCATAAATCCAAACCGCTTTCCTGTCCGGCCAAAGCCGCATATGACTTCATCCACAATGAGGAGCGCCCCATGATCTTCACAGATTTCTTTCACCTTCTTCAAATATCCTTTTGGCGGCATTAAGATACCGCCTCCTGTAATCATCGGCTCCATGATGACGCCAGCAATGGTCTCACTTAATTCCCACGTCATTGCTTGATCGATTGCATCAGCACTTGCCAAGCTCTCTTGATCTTCAGGGTGCCGGTACATATCAGGCGGTGCGACATGGATAAACCCCTGTCCTAACGGTTCATATTTGTACTTACGCTGCGCTTGACCCGTTGCGGCAAGAGCTGCTGCTGTATTGCCGTGATACGATCGATATCGGGAAATGAATTTTGTTCGTGTACTCTCTCCCTTTTGCGCATGATATTGTTTGGCAATCTTAAATGCCGCTTCATTCGCTTCAGAACCACTGTTAGAAAAGAAGATCACATAGTCCCCGTCTAGCCATTCATTGAGCTTCTCAGCCAGCTGAATCGCTGGCACATGGCTTTGTGTCAGTGGGTAGTAAGGCATCGTATTTAATTGCCTATACGCCGCTTCTGCAAGCTCTTTACGTCCATATCCGGCATTGACACACCATAGTCCTGACATTCCGTCTAAATAGCGATTTCCATGAATATCTGTCACCCATGCGCCTTCTGCCTCATGAATCACCATACTTTCATTTTCTTTGTTTGTCCCTTTCATATGATGCCAAATGAACTGATCATCTTTCGCCTGAAGATCTTGTGCGTTATGTGTTTTCATCTTCCCACGCCCCCATGTATCCGTTTTCATCATCAAAGAAGCTTAAACCGGTCCTGCATATGACCTCTCCATTCATTATATGGATAAAAGTGAGGCATATGAAACTGAAACAAGACCGCCCGTGTCGTTACTCTCATTATAAAAAAGGGGCCAGACACATTACATTAGACAGATCGTCAACTGATTGAAAAGAACCATGAGACACTCTACTTGATCCCTCGGCAAAATCTAACATATACCGTTAATGGCGATTCCCCTGTAAAAATTCATAAGCAAGGATCGCAAATTCAAGCGCTTGACGTTTTGGCGCTTGCATCATATCCTCACCAAGTAAAGCATGAAGCTTATCCAATCTGTGATAAAGCGTCTGCCTCACAATATAGAGCTGGCTTGCGGTTTCTTTTTTAGAACCGTTTGTCTGTAAAAAGATATTCAGCGTCTGATAGAGCCTGCCGCTATTTTGTTTATCATATAAAATCACCGGCTCTAAATACTCTTTCACCATGCATTCTAATAACCCGCTTTCTTTCATGACAGGCATCAACCGAAGCATATGTAAATCTTCATAAAATGGGCTTTTTATCCGTTGCGGCATCACTTTCTTTAAATGCAGCACTTCTTTCGCTGCTTGAAAACTTTTTCTCATGTGTTGAAATTGCTCACAATATGAACCGATTCCATAATTGATGACTGCCTCGCCGGGCTTCTCACGGTCATATAATTGCGTGATGTCGTTTGCCGCTTTTTCTGCACGCTCTTTCCAGTCCTCAACTTTTCTTGTATTCAATAAAATAAATAAGGTTTGTCCTTGATGCTCGTACACAATCAAATAGAAACCAGCACGCTGAAAAATAGAACGGCAAGAGACAAGAAAATAAAGATTCCCTGCGATTTCTTCTATTTGGTGGTTTTTTTGAAAGAGCATCACCACACAGCCGGTCGGTTTTTTCAGCCCTTCTGTCTCCTCAAGGTGTTCTATGATCTCTCTTTCTGTATGATCTTCATGAAACCATTTTTGCAGCCATTCATTCTCTTTTGTCTTCTTCAGCTCTTCTGTATACAGCTCTCTTAAAGTTTGCTGGGCAAGGGCATTCGCTCCTTTATCCATCACAAGCAGTTCAAATTCCGAGAGTGTGTTCGATTGATGAATGAGGACGAGGTCTGCAAAGGTTTGTTTGAGTGCAAGGACTTGTTTTTGCGTCACTTCATATCCTTTTGGTAATGAAGCATATTGCAAATAATTCATCACCAGCTCTTCTGTTTGTTTGGAAGAATCACATAAAATAATCGGCTCACCTTGAACAGGGATCAGCAGTAGTATCCCTCTCACATGCTGATACACTTGATCCAAAATATCCATCTGCGGATGAGGAGTCAATAAAAGCTCATTCAACTTGGACGACAGTGTTTCTAAATCCGCCATCATCTGATACTGACGCTCAATCATCATCGTATGGAGATGCTGTGTAATATTGACGAACTTCACTTCTTTTGTAAACAAAATAAGCGGAAAATCACGTTCTTCTGCATAAATAATCAGTTCTTCTGGCACATCAAACCGGAGCGGTACAAATTCAATACACAAGCCAGCCGCACCTGAGTCAATCAACTGTCTTAAAAACGCCTGAAAGACTTCCAATTGATCATGGAAGCCTGCGGCCGTCGTTAAGATCAGCTCGCCTCCGTTTAACAAATCCTCTACAGCAGGCACTTCAAGTACATGTACCCATTTTACCTGCCGAAACAATCCCTTTTCCCCCGCTAACACTTTCGCATGTGTAAAATGCTTCGTTTTTAACACATCACTTACTTGAAAATGAACATCTACATTCATTCATAAGTCCCCCTTTGTTTGCCGTCCCCTATCCCAGAGGGTGCATGGATAAAATCCATAATAAAACAGGTAAAGTCACAATACTTAAAATCGTACTGAGAAACGTCGTGCTTGAGACAAACTCAGGCTTCGTTCGAAATTGCACAGCCATCAGCGTTGTATTCGCCGCTGTCGGCATCGCTGCAACTAAAATCATAATTTGTTTCACCAAATCATCTACCGGTAAAATAAGCGTAAAACCAAAGGCGATGAGTGGTGAGATAAACAGCTTCAGCAGCACCGCATAGGAAATATTACGATAATCCACTTGTTTAAAAGAAATCACTGCGAGCTGCATACCTAAAATCAGCATAATCGTTGGTATCGCTGCATCCCCGACCAGCTGAACACCTGTCATAAGCTCTTTAGGTAATGAAAGGTCAATGAGCTGAAATAATAGACCAAGAAGAGCCCCGTAAGCAACAGGCATACGCAGCACTTTTTTTAGAACGACCTTCAAGTCTCCCGCGTCCTCTCCACCTTTTGCTGCATAATACATGCCGATCGTACTCATGACGAGCTGCTGAAGGACCATTAGCACAATCGCAATATCTAAACCAGCTGCTCCAAAAACAAGAAGGACAACAGGCGTGCCGTAATTTCCATTATTCATAAATGCTGATGACAAAATCATGGCGCAATACGTTTCATTCGAATACCCGTAAATTCGAGATAAAATGAAGACACATAAAACAAGTGAAAGACAAAGCCCTACGACAAATATTGATAAGTACACATAGTCCATCGATACTTTATTTTGATAAAAGGTTTCAAACGCAAGAAATGGTGACATTAAATATAAAGACATTGATGAGAGCGTATGTATATCAAAACCAATTGTCTTCTGCCCAATATACCCTATAAGGAATATGCCGAACACTGGCATTAAGACAAGTAAAAACTCCATGCAGCACCTACTTTTCTCTAGATGAATTCCTTCTTTTTTACCCTCTTATCATACCACTGATTATCAATAAAAAAGAAGCACCCTTATGAAAGGTCGCTTCTCTCCTCATCCATATAAAACACTTCCCATAAATGACCATCACGATCCTGAAAGCTCCAGCCATACATGAAATCATGGTCTTGTTTTTCCTTAAACGGTGAACCACCAGCTGCGATCGCACGCTCTACAAGCTCATCAACCTCTTCCCTCGTCTCGACCTGTAAAGAGATAATGACCTCTGCGCCATTTCTGGCATCTACCAATTCCTTCTCTGAAATGGATTGGAAATGCTTAAGTGATAACAGCATGACTGTGATCGTCTCATTCATCACAAAACAAGCAGCATGTTCATTCGTCAGTTCTTGTTGAAAGTCAAAACCCAGCTGTTCAAAGAAAGCCTTTGACTCATTTACATGCTTAACCGGCAAATTGATATACAGATGTTTAGATTGTCGCCCCATATCCCTCTCCCTTTGTAAAACATCATTTCCATTCAGTATATTCGTCTTTTCATTTGGCATCCCTTTGTCGCATGAAAAAATAAGCGGTAAGTCTCATTACCTTATTTTAACAAAAATGTATAATAAATCTCGTGCACAATACTAAATGAACTAGGAGGTTTTCTTAATGAAAACAATCGCAAAATCTTTGATGCTCTCCACCACTGTCCTTTTATTCGCTTCACCTATTACACAAACAGCTGATGCTGCATCTATTCAAACGAAGCAGGTGACAGCAGAAAGTGATTTTCAGCTTCCTTCAACAACAGACACCATTAAACAAAACATCGAACAATCTTTCCAAAAACAAGAAAAGTGGCTACAAAAATTAGAAGTGATTGCCGGACAAGAAAAACGTGAACAATTTGAGCAGTTTTTCAACCAGCATGTAGGACCTGATTTAAAAAATCTTTTAGAAGAGCCTGCTCTTACATGGAAACAAGTAGAAAAAACGATTTATCAATCTCTTGTCAAATCAGACGTTCCATTTTTAGCTGCCAAAAGCATTGCCCACTTTGCTACACTCGCATTAAAGAAAATGTAAACATACAGAAAAGCGCCTCGCATAACTGCGGGGCGCTTGTTTTGATTATTTCTTATATTCAATATGGTACACGTCTCTTCTTCGGTCTTTCAGCTGACGAACCGTCCCATCTTGACGCTGCCTTCTTAATATTTCTAAGTCGACATCACCGACAACCACCATTTCAATATTCGGGTTGCATTCCCCTACAATGCCATCTCTTGCGAATTCAAAATCAGATGGTGCAAAGATGGCTGATTGTGCATATTGGACATCCATGTTTTCTGTTTGCGGAAGGTTTCCGACTGTTCCAGAAATGACCGTATATATCTGATTTTCAACCGCTCTCGCCTGCGCACAGTAACGCACTCGTAAATAGCCTTGACGGTCTTCTGTACAGAATGGAGTGAAAATAATTTTCGCTCCTTTGTCAGCTGCAATTCGAGCAAGCTCAGGGAATTCAATATCGTAGCAAATTTGGATCGCAATTTTACCGCAGTCCGTATCAAATACCCGGACTTGGTCACCAGCTGAAATCCCCCACCATTTTCTTTCATTCGGCGTGATATGCAACTTATATTGCTTTTCAATCGTTCCATCACGTCTAAATAAATAGGCGATATTATAGATTTTCCCTTCCTCTTCAACGAAATGAGAACCACCGATGATATTAATGTTGTACTTGACCGAGAGATCTGTAAACAAATTGATGTAGTCCTCGGTATATTCTGTGATCCGCTGCACTGCTAGACTTGGTGATCTCTCTTCTAAATATGACATAAGCTGGGTTGTAAAGATTTCCGGGAAAACGGCAAAGTCAGCTGACGCATCTGATGCCACATCCACGTAATACTCCACTTGATTCATAAACTCCTCAAAGGAATGAATTTGCTTCATTGCATATTGAATGACACAAATACGTACTGGGAACGCCGATTTATAATATCTTTTCGATTGCGGGCGATAATCGACATTGTTCCATTCCATTAGCGTTGCGTACGTGCTGGAAGCTTTATCATCCGGCAAGTAATTCGGATTGATCCGCATCAGGCTAAATTCATTTAACAGCTGAAAAGATAGCACAGGATCATAAATTTGGTGCAGCATGACTTGCTCTACATATTGGCGAGGCGTCATTTCCTCTTGATATTTATGATAATTCGGGATACGTCCACCAATGATGATGCTTTTTAAATTTAATCTTCTCGCTAAGTCTTTTCTTGCTTCGTATAAACGATGACCGATTTTCATCCGGCGGTACTCAGGACTGACCATTACTTCAATTCCGTACATATTCATCCCATCTGGATTATGGTTTGTGATATATCCATCATCTGTGATGTCCTGCCATGTGTGACGATCATCGTATTCATCAAAGTTAATTAATAAACTTGAACATGAGCCAATGATTTCTCCCTCGAATTCCGCACAGAACTGGCCTTCTGGGAAATGTTCAAGGTGGCTTTCAAGGTGCTCTTTTTTCCAAGGGTCCATGCCTGGAAAGCATACCTCTTGCAATGCGATGATTCGGTCGATATCTTCTTCTCTAATATTTCGAATCACCATTCTTTTTTCAAATCGCGTTAAATCTAGTTTTTCTGCCATGATGTATTGCCCCCTTACTGATCCTCTTTTTCAAGCTGATGGAATAGCTGGAGCAATTCGATTTCAGCCATGGATTCTAATCTCGCGTCATATTCTTCAAACTGCAGTGTGCTCGTCACTTTATTTGGCACGATGACACATTTCATACCCGCTCGTTTGGCAGCGATTGACCCATTCACAGAGTCCTCAAATGCCACGCAATCTTTTGGCTCAACGCCTAAGCATTGTGCGGTTTGCAAATAAAGTTCTGGGTGAGGTTTCACTTCTTCCACATCGTCTGACGTGCGGATACATTCGAAGTAATCGAAAAGTCCAATTTTTTTCAGGTGATCAGACACCCATTTATAATCTGAGCTGGAAGCAAGTCCAATCTTAATTCCAAGCTCCTTTGCCGCTTCTAAATAAGCTTCTACACCAGGTCTTGCTGCTTCGTCCTTCATTCTCTTTTGAAAACGTGAACGCCGGTCTTCTGTGAGTGCCTCATGATCTAATGTCTTTCCTAACTGCTCTTCCAAGTATTCAAAAGGCTTAAAACCTGCCTGCGTTCCAATCACATTTCCCCATACAGACAGAGGCAGCTCCGATTCATGCTCCGCAAACATTTCCTGCAGAACCTCATATTCATGTGTTTCTGTATCTAAAATTAATCCATCAAAATCAAATATAATCGCCTTTACCAAAGAGGCCACTCCTTTTTTCCGAAAGTCTGAAATATCTTCCATACTGCTATCATATCGTGAATAAAATTGACTTTCAAAGATGAATGTCTGCTAAAATGATTATGTATAAAAGGAGCCTGCATCGTTTTGTCAGGCTCCTGTCATGTTCGATTCTTTCTGCAAGAGATCCAAGCGCTCCGATTCGTGGAGAATAGACATTGTTGAAAAAGAGCGGAATTGGTATTACAGATCTTGAAGGTTTCTCCGTTCCCTTAAAAATAGTATGTGCGACGACCTTGTAAGTTAACAAGGAAGTTCACACCAACTTTTACGCATTTTGAAGGTGACGGCCTGCAAAATCATCTAAATCAAACGGGAAAGAAAAGCCGCACGCATTAACTTGTTCACGGTTGAGTTCAAATAACTCACGATCTCGTTTTGTGATATGACGCTTCGGCTTTAAAATAATGGTATGTAATAACTGAAGACCTGATAAAATACGAAAAGCATCATCCATTGTCCCGTTATACACACCATCAATGAATGTAAGCGGGGGTTGTTTTTCCTGCTCTTCTCCATTTACGGAATGGGATAAAAGATCTTCAATTTCCTTTGATATTTCTTCAATTTCCTGCTCCTGAAGGTCTGTCGCAGCTTTCATTAATCTCACGTGGCATCTACCTCTCTGTCGTTATTACTCCATTCAGAATAGCACAGAAAAAAAGTCATTCGCTAAGGTAAGTGTTTCCTATATATACCCAAAGAGAGGACGAATATCATGATCATAAAAGGACACACGCTCTCCCTAAAAGTAGGAGAGCAGCAAAATGGCATTTCCTTAAGTCAATTTTTAAAAGGCGAAGTGTCTGCCTCTAAACCGATTATCCATTTTTGGATGGAGCACCAAAAAGTCCGTCTCAATCAAAAAACTGCCCACCATGCTGCAAAAGTGAGTACAGGTGATCAGATTCTCATTGATTTATTTGAGACGGAAGAAAGTGATGTGACGCCAGAATACGGTGAATTAGAGGTACTCTTTGAAGACGAGCATTTATTAGTTGTCCAAAAGCCTGCTGGAAGGCCGACGCATCCAAATGAAAAAGGACAAACAGGTACGCTGGCGAACCTAGTCGCTTTCCATTTTCAAGCAAATGGAGAAGAAAAGCGGGTCAGACATATACATAGGCTGGATCAAGACACAAGCGGCACCGTCATTTTTGCCAAACACAGGTTGGCACATGCTGTACTCGATCAAATGCTTTCAAAAAAAGCGATTAACAGAACGTATCTTGCCATCGCACAAGGACTGTTTAAAAAAAAGAAAGGAACGATCCAAGCAGCCATTGGACGTGATAAACACCATGCCGTCAGAAGGAGGGTTTCTCCTACTGGTCAAAGCGCCAAGACTCATTATGAGGTCTTCCATCTCAATAAACGTTTACAGTTGACGGCCGTTAAGCTGCGATTAGAAACAGGCAGAACGCATCAAATTCGGGTCCATCTTAGCAGTCTCGGGCATCCTTTAGCTGGCGATACATTATATGGCGGGAAGCGTGACCTGATAAACAGATGCGCCCTTCATGCCAAACAAGTAGACATGAACCATCCATTCACAGGTGAAAAGCTGACGATAGAAGCACCGCTCCCACCTGATATGGCTGAATTAAAAATGGACAATATGTAGAAAAAAGAGCCTGATCATCCAGGCTCTTTTGACGTTAGACAGATGCTCTTTTCGCATAAATAATGTACCGCTCTGGTGCGTTGCCGACAAAATGAAATGGATAGCATGTGGTTAACACAAGCTCTTCTTTTTTATTTTGTAAGGTAATAATCGATGTATCATACTGATCCACAATTTTCGTATGCGTGATTTCATAAACAAACTCACCATACGGTACAGTGATTTTCAGCTGATCCCCAATATCCAGTTCACCAGTCCGGCGGAAGACCGTATCCCTGTGTCCCGACAAAACGATTTGTCCATTTTGATCAGGGTAATAACTGCCTTTATAATGACCGACTCCTTTGGCAAGGTCGTCCGCATCTGTCCCTTCAACAATCGGCAAATCGGCTTTTAATTTCGGAATGGTCAGGATGCCAGAGGCTTTCCCCATTTCAGGTGCAAACTTTTTCTTTGTCATTCCTTGATCAGTTTTTACGACCTTCTTTGCTTCCTCTAACGATTGTGCTGTTTGTAAGTGAGTAGAAGCGATTTGCCAAATTCCCCAGCCAAGCAGCACAATCCCCGCTGACATGACAATCACTGCAAGCCATTTTTTCATGCGTTAACTCCTTTGTCTTTGCTGATGATTCTTTAGCTTGCTGCTGCCTTTTCTTCTTGTTTTGCTTGTTGAATTCGGCCCTCTTTTTGATACACAATAGAAGCTCCCTCGAAGCTCTTTACAAAAGCGACTGTTGCTTCTAAATCTTCTGGACCTGTCTCCGGATTCTTCCCTAGCCGTCCAATCGGCGCATACTTATTTCCAGTGGCAGTCGCCATGAAATTATTCACTGTGAGTGTATACGTTTTGTCGAAAACAACGGAAGAACCATCAGGCAGTTTTAAGTCGACTACTTTATATGTTAACGGATCGTACGAATAAGAAAAGCCTGAAATGCTATAATCCGGTCCAAATTGAGGAGATATTTGAGCTTCAATGATATCAACTAAGTCTTTCCCCTTGATGTCCAGCTTCACTAACACATTTCCGAATGGCTGAATATTAAAGAGATCTCCCCAAGTAATCGGCCCTTTTTCGAGATTTTGTCTGATGCCGCCGCCATTCATCATGGCAAAGTCACTTTTCATTGAATATCTCATGCCATCCGCAATGAGGTTGCCAAGTGGTGTATCACCATCATTGGAATAGCCACCTTCCAGCTTGACCCCTGCTTCTCCAACAACCTCACTAATAATCGGCTCCACTTCTTTTCCGTAATGAGCTAAAATGTCCGCTGCTTCCTTATCCTTTTCAATACCAGCCTGGTCTACATACTGGATGTTTGCACTCTTTTTGACAATATCTTTTGTTTTCCTGTCAAGTGTGACATTGACTTCTCCAATCGCCTTTCCATATTCAAAGGCTTGGACAATTAATTTTCCATTCACTTCTCCATTGACCACTTCGTGATTATGGCCAGCGAAAATGACATCAATTTCGTCATCACCTTCTTTGGCGAGCCTTGCGCTTTCTCCAGTAATGGTATCACCATTTTGAGAGGCGGTCATATGAGCCAGAACCGCGATCGCTTTAATCCCTTTTTGCTTTAATTCCTTCGCTGCTTCATTCACAGCTTTGACTTCATCAGTAAATTGAATGTCTTTAATTCCTTCTGGCATGACCATACCTGCCGCTGATGTTGTCACAACCCCGATAAAAGCTACAGGAATTCCTTCGACATCCATGATTTCATAGGCTGGTAAAAGTGGTTTGCCAGTATCCTTATATTCACAGTTTGCACAAACAAGCGGGAAGTTCTGCCCATCGTACCCTTTTGTGCCTTTAGGATGATCTCCACCTTTTAAGATGCGCAATAATTCATCTACACCTTCATCAAACTCATGGTTGCCGACTGTCCCAACATCAAAGCCGATGTTCTCCATTAGTTCAACGGTTGGTTCATCTTGTAAAAGAGAAGATATTGGCGAGCTTCCGCCTATCATATCTCCTGCATGAACTGTTATCGTATTTTTTTGCGCAGCCTGCTTTTGTTTCATATAAGCCGCCACATAATCCATCCGTCCATACGTTCCTTTACTGCCATCACCTTTTACATCCAGCTCATATTGCTGATCAATTTTACCATGCAAATCATTCATGCTTAAAATGGTTAATGGGACTTCACTGGATGATTCTGACGCCTGATATCCAGCCTGCTCTGCTTCTTCTTTAGAAGCAAAAAAGATACGTTTATCCACATCGATCTCATTCCAGCTGTCAGGTGATACGTAGGTTTTTGCAGATGAATCACCCACATAACGTGTGAGCCCTTTTTTCTGCTCGCGTGCTCTAAATTCAAACGGCTGTTCTAGCAGAGGGTCTTCTTCATTCCAAATACCAAGCCCTTTTTCCTTGGCATCTTTCACTGCTTGCTGGAACATCAGATACTCTTTTTCATCTCCAACAGGCCAAATGAAATAAGTAGGGGCATATCCTTTTTTCACAAGCTCTAGGTTCGTATTCAGCCCTTTTTTGGTTTTGACTTGAGCTAAAAGACGTCCATATCCATCCTTTGCTTCCGGGCCAATCTTTAATGTGACTTGATCACCACTTGAAAGAAGCGTTTTTAAATAATCCGTCGCTTTTTGTCCAAAGCGCAGCTGGTTTTGATCTAATTCATTTTTGGGCTGGTGGTAGGTTTCTGGTGTGTCCATATTCACGAAGCGTACCTTTGTTGTGCCGAGCACAGGCTTCTTCAAATGAATGGTATCTCCATCCACAACACGATCTACCGTTGCCTCATATTCTTTTTTGATTTTTGGCGGCTTTGGCTGGTGCTTCAGCAATTTGACATCGGTTTTGTGTCTTGGAAGTACTTGCAGCGTATCATATCTGCTTAAAACGCCAGTAAACTCATACCATTTTCCGGTCTTCACTTGATCAATGGCACCCGTATCAACCATGACTCTAAGGACTGTGCTATGATATTTTTTATCGATGATGACCACATTGTATCCACCGCCAGCTGGCTGATCTGGCGCTTGTTCTACATAGCCTTTTACCTTCACTAATCTTCCTTCATATTTGCTTGCCTGATCCGATTCCAATTGTTTAATGGAAACTTTCTTTGGCGAAGGCAATGGCTGATTCACAGCATCTATCTTCAGACGATCTTGATCTGGCACAATTTCAACGAGCCCTTTATAAGTCGTCACCTTGCCAGTCACCGTGACCTTCATGCCTGCTTTCAGTTCTGGAAAATTCTTCGGCTGCGCAGAATAAATATTGAGACCAGCTGTTTTGTCTTGAATATATGTTGATAGTTTCCCATTCCCTATAGCGGATTGATCTGCTGTTACGATTCCGCTCACCGTTACCGTTTCTCCTATCAGTTTTCGGGCTTTTTTTATGTTCATCGGCTTTGTTTGTTTCCATAAAGTCTCCTTTTTCTCAGAAGAAGAAAACGCCTCAGCTGTCATCATACTAGGCAGTAAAGATTGCAGGCTAAATATCACCAAAATCAAACAACAGACCATTCGAATGGATTGTATACGTTTCATTAGATTTCTCCCCTTTGAACTTCATCTCTTCTAGTGTACAAAGCAAATATTGAGACTGGATGGATTTCGTGTAAAACTGATCTCAATTACTTGGAAACGTAATAATCACACGTGTCCCTTCAAAGCTTTTGCTCTCAAAACGAATGGTACCGCCATGGCTTTCAATAATCTTAATGGTCATCATTAATCCAAGACCCGTGCCTTTTTCTTTCGTTGTGTAAAAAGGTTCACCTAATTTTCCAATCTCGTCTTCTGGTATGCCCTTTCCTTGGTCTTCAAATATCAGCATCATTTGGTCGTTTTTCAATAATGAAGTCACTTGGATCACACCTGTTACTCCATCCATCGCTTCAATTCCGTTTTTAAGAATGTTAAGGAACACTTGTTTTAGTTCATTTGGAATGCCTTGAATATGAGGCAGAGAGGGAGCCAGATTCTTTTGAATCGACACTCCTTTTAAGACCGCCTGAGATTCAACGACCATAATGACTTCTTCGAGCAGAAGATTCACATTCACCGGTTCAAATTTAACAGATTTGCTTCTAGAGAGCACAAGGAACTCGTTAATAATAGACTCAAGCCGATTAAACTCTGACATCATCACATCGGCATAATCCTTCTGATACTTTTTACTTTGAATCATTAGCTGTAAAAAGCCTTTTAACGACGTAAGTGGGTTACGTATCTCATGGGCAATACCAGCTGCCAGCTGTCCAACTGCTGACAGCATTTCAGACTTCATCAGCATTTTCTCAGACTGTTTTTGACTTGTAATATCCTCTGAAATCCGCATGACAGTAGACTGCATTTTGTCAGGGTCATCGATTCGGTGTAAAGAGACTCTTTCCCATCGCTCACGCCCTGATAAGTCCTGAAAATACAACTCACCTGTCCAGCTGCCCTCTCTTAAACACACGTCCCATTGTTTCGCTAGATCATCACATTGACACAACGCATAATAAACAGAAAAAATATCTTTTCCGATCAAGTCATATTCATGCTGCTGTACAAACTGACAAAAGCGCTGGTTGACACACTGAATGACACCTTCTCCTGTTGCAACCACAATATGAATATGGCTGTTATCAAGTGCTGTCACCGCAAGATGAAGAGCCTGCTTCAATTTCGTCATTTCGGTCATTTTGATCCAGGTCATCACTGCTCCCTCGCGATCTTGATCATAGAACGGCGTCATATGAACCGTGAATTGTTCTCCTTCGTTCGTTTCAATTTCACGTTCGATCACGCGCCTATCTGAAATGACAGATTGAATATCATGATAGAGCATTTCCTTCGATAGCTTCTTCACCATCGACTGAAAAGTTTGCTGGTGCCGGGTTTGAGCTGAAGTAAATAAAGAGGCAGCTGTAGGAGTGTGATAGCGAATATTCATTTCCCGGTCCACAAACAACGTGGCAAGTTCTGGCTTCACAGACGGCCGGTACAGTTCTTCTCTTGTCACCTTTAAGTTGTTTATGATATTAATAAAATGCTCGTTTGTTTTCTCGCGCACTTCTATTTGCTTGTTTTTTTCTTTTAATTGAGCCCTTGCTTCTTGCTCCTTTTGTTTGACCTCATTGAGCTCATTTTCTAAATCGACAATTCGCTGTTGATAAACCGAATTCTGCTCTGACATCCCTTTGTCCCTGCCGTTCTTTTGATTTTTTCCTCTCTCACTCATCCGAATGAGAATGACGTATACTCCTTTAAAACGGCGATCAAAATGTTTCACTGTAAAATCTGCATACTGCTTTCTTCCATTTTCCGAAATGAGGACATGTTGAAAAACAACCTCAGTCTCTTCAGTCCACACCTTTTGAAAGCTTTGACTTAGTATCTCTTTCATATAATCAGGGGTTACATATTCACATAATTCATCTGAAACTTCTGCATGCGCTAAGAAAGAATAGGCACCGTTTGATATCGCGAGAATTTGCTCGCAATCGTCTATGATGAAACATGCATCATACTCCTGCTCTACTTCTTTCATATATTGGACAGCTCGTTCTTTTAACTCCGTACGACCTGCATTGTATTTAGGAACGTTTGAGTGGGTGTAAATGTTCCACTTTTCATTTAACAAATGAAATAAACGAGGGATATTGGGTACCTTTTCATTCGGTCCTAATATCAACATCCCTTGATCCTTTAGTGCATATTGGAATCGAGATAAGACTCGTTTTTGTACTTCTGGCTGGAAGTACATCAGAACATTTCGGCAACTGATAAAATCGAGGTGGATAAAAGGTGAATCAATCAATAAATTGTGAGGAGCAAAGACAATATGTTTTCTAAGCGACTGCTTCACAATAAAAGCGTCACCTTTTTTTTCGAAATATCGCGCCCTCCATTTTTCTGGCATCCGTGCCATAGACTCAAGCGAATAAACACCTTTGCTTGCACTTTGGATGGCTTTCCGGTTGATGTCTGTTGCAAACACTTGAAGTTCAATGGACACTTGTCTTCGTTTCATTTCTTCTAAAAATAACATCGCAAAAGAATAGGCTTCTTCACCTGTAGAACATCCTGCAATCCAAATGCGGCATCGAGATTTCCCATTTTTCATTGTGTTTTCAATGATCGACGGAATGATGTGATGTTCACATACTCGAAAGGCTTCCATATCTCTAAAAAAGGAAGTCGTTCCGCTTAAAAGCTGTACATGCAGGCGATCAAGCTCATCTGGTTCTCTCTCTAATAAACGATCGTACTCGGACAATAAGGAGATCGATTGGTTCGCACTCCTCATTCTTTTTTGAATGACAGAGAGCAGCCTGCGCTTCTCATAGGTTGAAAAAGCAATTCCTTTATGCATTTCAAGACGTTCAATCATTCTGATCAAAACAGGGTCTGCAACATATGTATGCGGAATGTTGATGATGTTGGCTATATATGACGCAAGTGCAGAAGGGTCTTGAAATGTTTGATGATACATACGATCAAACCCACTATTTGTCTCACTGCACGATATGGCTGTACCGCCTTGCTCAACGATTTGAAGCAAACCACTTCCTACACAATAGCCTTTTTGAAAAAAGATCGCATAGGCCTCTTCCTTTTGCACATTGGCAAGTGACTGAAACAACGAATTCACAGCACACGCCTTGTTCGTAGGATGCTGCTCTGTTATGTGTAGCCGTTTGTCTTCTGTCAATGTCACAGCTGCATGCTGCGGACAAAAATAAATCGTATTTTTCATGACTTTCTCACCATGCTTAATCGGCTTTGCTCGGTAGCCAATCGGTAAAACAAGTGCTTCCAAATCAGTTACACAATCGCCTGTCACATGATTTTGCACAACAATAAAAGAGGCATTTAATTCCTGCGGAAATGATTGAAAAAAAACCTCAAGATGATGCTGTTCAAACGGCGAAACACCGATGCCAATCACTGGTGCCTGCACATGTTCGTCTTCTATCAAACGATTAATGATTTTGTCCTGCATCTGGTACCCCCATGTTCATTCGTCTGATACATTTTTTCGACAAAAAGGAAGAAAACCCTCTAATTGTAAATAATGTTTTTTGCATGAAAGGAGGAAAACTTCCTCACATTAAAACAGACTGTATAAACAGAAGGAGGATTCTTTATGCAAAACGATCAGCAACCAAACGTTCAAGGACATGTCCAGCAGCCCCAATTCAATCATGGCGGGCATGAGTTATTTGATTTACATGAGGTATTAGCAGGGACCATTAATATTTTGGATCAATACATGATCTTTCGGCAATTTATCCAAGATCCCGCATTATCCGACATGTTAGATCGACAATATCAATTTGTATTGTCCCAGTACAACGTCACGGTAGATTGCTTTTCTACTGGTCAAAAGCCTAGTGAAGAAACATCTACTTATATGATGAACGAACAGACACAGGTGACATACGGAATAAAACCATCTCAGCCTAAGAAGCCAAATCAATCATTACAGGATGTAAAGGATGCGGGAATTACAGGGCATATGCTTGGTCTTATGAAATCTCATGCTGGATTACTCTCAATGACTGCATTAGAGGTCACAAACCCTGTGGTACGACGTGTGCTTGCAGCGCAAATCCCGAACTTTATTGAAATGGCGTATGAAATTTTCTTATATCAAAACAAACATAGCTATTATCAAGTTCCGCAGCTTACAGCTCAAGATATGCAGGCGATGACATCTACATTTGCCCCTATGCAGGGACAAGTGCAGATGCCGCCGAGCAAAGCCAACCAGCAAAAACCGCTTCATTAAATAAAAACAACGGCCGACCTATTTACAGGTCAGCCGTTTTTTCTTTGATAATTCAGTTTAAATTGCTCTTCAAAATCTGTGAGACGTTGTCCTGTCGCTTGTTCAAACCCTCTATCAAAACGACTAGTTTTCGCCGTTTCCTCCATGATCTCATGTATGACATCTCGTCCATAAAGCTCCACAAGCTCATAGATCATATAGTAGCTTTGTAAATAAACATCTGTCTCATACGTCGTGCGAGATTCTTGCCAGTCTTGATCAGAATAAAGAGATTTAAAAGGAATGACGTCAAACCGTTCAGACGTGGCATTCAGCACATCATAGGCCGTCCATTCTGCTGTTCCTTCATGGAACCAAAGGGGAAAGACGACTGGAGATACCTTATATGCATGCACCTTTTCATAGAAAACGAAATGGGCATACTCATGAATGAATAACGTGTTGAAAAAGTATAAAGGCAGTGTCTCTTTCTTCAACAATTCTTCCCGTTTATCTGGGTATAATCCAATCATATGATCAACATCAGAATAAAAACCTGTAATATGCTTGATGCCAGCAAATTGCTCAATCGTCTCTTTATCATCAAAATAAATGATATCTAACGGTTTATCAGCTTCATACTGAAACACTGACATCGTCCTCTTCTTTGCCTGCTCAAGCGCTTCTATGGTCAGATCGACAAAGGCGCTCTCATCGTCTGCATAGTAGATTCGAATATGTTCATAGACTTGCTTATTGAGTCCTTCCGTTAAGACCGTTTTAGGCGAAGAATGCTCCTCTAGATATTGCCCTGCCAGCTGGAACGCTACATAAATCAAGTACGCAGTGAACGCATAAAAAATCAAACCTGCTGCAATCATTCCGCTTACAAGTTTTTTATGAATTAATGACGGTTTTGCTTTCATTTACTCCCCACCTGAATTCATCCTGCAACCTCTTTCTCTTTCTATGAAAAAACAAAGATCAACAAGAGGTGATATATTTTTTACTTTATGCAGTCAGGTGCGCAAGGTGCGGTTCCAAACAAAAAAGCCGCATATGACATACGGCTTTTGTCGTAGCTATTTTGATTCAGGGAAGACACGCCGAACCGTTTCAGTAAACTCGTCGAAGAATCCTGAAATTGGCTCTCCACTTCTAATACGTTTTCCGTATCCTTCCATACGATCGACAAAGTCTGGATTAGCAGATACATACACATTATCAATTTGTTGATCCGTCGATTTGACTTTGTCAGAAATTTTCTTTTTCAAATCGTCTGTTACATCTCCGCTTTTATTGCCTTCAAGCACGACAGCAACAAATGCATTTTTCCCTGTGACAAGTACGTTCGCTGTTTTCACTTCAGACATGTTGGCAACAAGCTCTGATGCCTTATCTGCCACTTTCACCTTCTGAGGTGTCTGCACATTTGGTTGATCCTGTCTCATGTTGTCGTTCTTATATGTGACATTTTCGTACTGTCGTTTCATTGTTCCTCTTCGTTCATCGCCTTGGTTGTTCATTCCACACCCAGCAGTGATCAATGTTGGAACGAGTAATAAAGATAGCATCCATTTCTTATTCATCAATTGATTCCCTCCTTTTGCTCATAGGTTTTTCATCCAGCAGACTTTTTATGCACACATCCTCTATTTCAGCAATGAATTCATAAATCAGCCTTGATTGGTCATCCTAAACATGATGAAGAAGTATCATCACGATCAAATGGAGGGATTCGTTTGTTTAAAAAGAGAAAAGGTATGAGTACTGGTGCAATGATCGCAGCATCAACAGCCATCATTGCATTATTTTCACCACTATTACGGAGAAGACTTAGCAGCATGACTCAAATGAATTTGTCCTCAATGATGAAAGGCAAAGATCAACACCAGCATGAGTCATCTCGTCATGAGTCCCATTCACATTCACGTAAAGACTCAAAAGGCACAGCTGAAGTAGGACAAATGATCAAGCAAGCATTCAGCGCTGTCCAGCCAAATGAAACAAATCAGCATCAAACATCATCAAAAACATACCAAACTCATCAGCCGCCGAGAGAGTCTTACGCCCAGTCTCTTCACATTGATGAAAGTGTCATGAATGTAATGGATGATGAATCTATTCAGCAAGTACTCAATGACATCGAGCACAAATAACTAAAACAGGAGCCTTTTTTCAGAAAGGCTCCTGTTTATTCTCCTGAAAAATGCTCTTTCACCATGATGCAGAAGGAAGGCAAGAAGGTGATTTCGATCGTGATAACAAACCGTTCCACACCATCTAATAGTATCAACAGCTCTTTTTCATGCTGCCGATCCTTTTTTATTTCTACATGTCGCACAGTTTTAAAGGCATATACTCCTAAAACAGATGCGTCCATTTTTCGAACAGCCTTCAAAGAAAATTCTTGTACTCCAAGAGACATCGTCACCACAAATCGTTCTTCCTCATTCTCAAACCGAAACGTTAGATCTTGATATTCAATGGGCATATCTCGTTCAAATCCTTCATCAGGCCACGTCTCAAAAAAAGAAAGCCAGTCCGTTCGATCTGGAAATTGTTTTCTCCTCATTTTAAACCCCTCATAAGTGAAATTTTTATTAATTATCTTGTTTCCTCTTTTCTTTTGCAACAAATTTTAGTAATTTTAAAAAGGTGATTTTATTTTGCTAAGAGACCTCTTTATTAATTTAACAATTCTTGTCACTTTCCATTATTTATTGATGCTTGTGTTTAAAGAGAATTTTTTAAAAAAGGAAGACACCCTGCTCAGACAAATTTTTAAAGGAATGATTTCTGGGTTACTCGGTGTCCTCTTAATGTTTTTCTCTATTAAAGCAGGACCAGCCATCATCGATTTAAGACATATCCCCCTTATTTTAACGGCATTTTATGGAGGCATTGCACAAACGTTCATTGCAGCCTGTGTGATCATTATTGGCCGATTATTAATTGAAGCCAATGTCGCTTCTTTCATTAATATTTTTTCCATGATATTTATCGCCACAGCTTCCTTTTTAATTGCTGAGCGTCATATCAATCACGTCGTAAAAATGCTGTTATCTATTACCATGAGCAACGTCATAGCGACGATTTTATTTATCATCATCGTCAATGAAAGATCGTTTGAACTGCATACTGCCTATTGGATGTTCTCGTATATTGCCGGTTTATTTAACTTTTATGTCATTGAGCATCAAACAAAAGCGTATCAGATGTTAAATTTGTATAAATTCCAAGCTCATTATGACTTTTTAACTGGTGTTTTAAATAAACGGAAATTCGATGAGATATTAAGTGATGCTTTTTCTCTGAACTTAAAGCAACCTATCCATCAAATGTCCTTGATTTACCTAGACATCGATTATTTCAAAACCATCAATGATCAGTATGGACATCATGAGGGAGATATCGTTTTAAAAGAAATCGGAACAAGGCTGATTAAGAACACAAGAAGCTCTGATTATATTGGGCGGATCGGCGGTGAAGAATTTGCTGTGCTTTTACCGAATTGTTCCGTTGAAAAAACATGGCAAATTGCGGAACGTTTACGAAAAAAAATGGCGGATCAGCCAATTTATTTACAAAACGGAACATCGATTCACATTACGGTGTCAATTGGCTGTGCTTATGATGCAGGAACAAGTGAAAACATGAAACAATTACCGATTATTGCAGATCAGGAGCTCTATAAAGCGAAGCAGTCAGGCAGAAACAAAGTGAGCTTTTCTGGACGAAAAAGAGAACACTTAACATAGGCTTTTTCCTCAATTTGTTAGCGCTAATTATTTTTAAAAAAGTTTTCGTATAACAGTTGTTTTTTCCCGCAAACACTGGTAAAGTAAAGGTAATTATTTTTGTTCGTATCATCTTTAAGAAGAAAGTTTTGAAAGAGTTTTCGTCTTTGAAGTTTGTGTAAGAGCAAGAATAGTGAATTTAAGCGTTAAGATCGCTTTAGGAGGAAATTTCATGTTAGAAGGTAAAGTAAAATGGTTCAACTCTGAAAAAGGTTTCGGATTCATCGAAGTAGAAGGTCAAGACGATGTATTCGTTCACTTCTCTGCTATCCAAGGCGAAGGCTTCAAAACTTTAGAAGAAGGTCAATCAGTTTCTTTCGAAATCGTTGAAGGTAACCGTGGACCACAAGCTGCTAACGTTAACAAAGCGTAATTTAAGAGCATCTGCTCTTTTAGCACTTTATAGAGTGAAGGAAAACCGCTCGGCTTATGCCGGCGGTTTTTTTGTGTAATAAAAAAAGAGAACCTGACGTGAAGTGACCCCCTAAATTTAGACGCGTTTTTTTTATGAGACAGCTTTCGAGGCATGAGTTCGATATTGTATCGGACTCATGCCTTTTAGTTTTGTCTTTATACGTGTGTGATTGTAGTAGTCAATATATTGTTCAAGTTCTTGCTTGAAGTGTTCGATGTTCTCAAATTTTTT
>NZ_CP150633.1:2336529-2347586 GCF_038023285.1 Bacillus sp. PPSBB_11 | reverse complement strand
TCTTCAATTGTAAATTTAGCCAAAAGAAAAGCACCTCCAAATGTTAGACTGTGTCTAATATTTGGGGTGCACTTCAACGAGAGGTTCTCTTTTTATTTGTCCTTCTGCTTTAGTTTCTGTAAAGCAGAACGATACATATCATCATTCATTTTCGTCTCTGGTTCTTCTTCTTTGACAGGTGGTTCTGGCTGTTTAAACTTTTGAAGCGCCTGTCTATAGAAATCATCACCTGACGGAGCATCATCTGTCTGAGAAGGCTCTGACGCTTTTTCTTCCACTTCAGGCTCTACAGGTCTCGCCGCAACTTCTGGCTCGCTATGCGGCACGTCAGGATGATTCGATACATCTTCTTTGATCTCTTCCTTCTCGGCCGAAGCGTGTCTGACATTGAACGCTACTAATCCGATAATGACTAGAACAGCAGCTACTAACGCTACAATAATCGTCGCCAAAAGAACCCTCTCCTTATCGCTTAAATGACGCAGTGACTGATGCTACACGTCTTCCTAATGCTTTCCCCAGCTCAATGCCTTCTGCAGAAATCACTTCATCAGAATCAATCGGGCACGTCACACCTGCTCCATAATAAGAACCGTATAACGCATTTTCTGGAACATTTCCAGGAAGGCCGACCACAAGCATCCCTTGATGGAACATTGGCGTAATCAAATTATGCATCGTCATTTCTAATCCGCCGTGTGTTGTTGCAGTGGTACAGAAAACGGCACCGACTTTATCGATGAGTTTTCCTTCTGCCCATAAATACCCAAGACGGTCAATCCATGTCTTTAATCCAGAACTAATGGTACCAAAGTGACCAGGGCAGCCCCAAATGATTGCATCCATTTGATCAAGCTTGCGGATATCCGCATCTTTCACATGATCAATGAACACTTCAGCTTGCTCTGTTTCACCTGCGCCAGCTGCAATCGCTTCTGCAAGTGCTTTTGTATGGTCACCTTCACTATCGTATACGACATAAATTTTCATGTACGGTCCCTCCACACTTATCTTGCATCTTGGTTTGCTTCCTTAGGTGCTGGAAGCAATGTCATTTCTTGTTTCTTATCCTGCTTTTCTTTTCGCTTTTTATCCTTACGTACATCTCGCAGGAACAAGCTGAGAATCACACCAGCTGCACAGAATAATGTCACCCACATGTAAGCATCATTGATGCCCATCACATTGGAATCGACTTGTGCTTTCGTAAAGAGCTGGGTCGACACATATTTTTGAGCAGCTTCTGCTGTCATGCCCATATGGTGCATCACATTAGAGACAGCCGCCTGGAATGAATTCATAAAGAACGGGTCAGCCGTATTCGTTTGATCTGCCATATTGGAATAATGGAATGTCGTGCGATTTGTATAAATCGTCGTGATCAAACTCGTACCGATCGAACCACTGATTTGTCTCAGTGTGTTTGACATCGCTGTACCATGACTGTTTAAATGTTGCGGTAATTGGTTCATCCCAGCAGTCATGACTGGCATCATTAAGAGTGACATACCAAAGGCACGTACTGCATACATGAGCACAATGTGACTATAAGATGTATCAATCGTCAGCCTTGTAAACTCGTATGTGGTGACAACCGTAATCAGCATCCCTACAATGGCAAGTGGACGAGGTCCAAATTTATCAAACAAAATCCCTGAAATTGGGGACATAATGAGCATCGCAAGTGCCCCTGGAAGCATTAATAACCCCGATTGCAGTGCAGTAAACCCAACGAGGTTCTGCAAGTAGATCGGTAGTAAGAACATCCCAGTGTATAAGGCAACGGTAATAATAATGTTAATAACACTTGATAATGAGAAAATGCTGTATTTAAACACGCGGAAATCAAGCATCGGATTATCCGCTTTTAGCTGTTGGAAAATAAAGAGAATGATCGCAATCGCACCAATGATAATCGTAGATAAAACGATTGGATCTGTCCAACCATCACTTCCCGCTTCACTCACTCCGTATAGAAGCGAAGCAAAACCAACGATCGACAGAATCGCACCAAGGCTGTCCAGCTTGATTTTTTTAGGCTCTACAATATTTTTAAACATAAAGAAAGCCGCGATAATGACAATCGCACCTATTGGTACAAGTCCATAAAACATAATACGCCATGAATAGTGTTCAATAATATAACCAGATAACGTTGGTCCGACAGCTGGCGCAAACATCATCGCAAGACCAAAAATCCCCATTCCTTTCCCTCTGTTTTCTGGAGGGAAAATAAAAAGGATTGTTGTCATGACGAGCGGCTGTAAGATACCGCCACCGACTGCCTGAATCAAACGACCAATCAGCATCGTAGAAAAGTTTGGCGCAATACCGCAAATAAAAGTCCCTAGTGTAAATGAAATCATCGCCACGAGGAATAAGCTGCGCTGGCCAAAACGTGTGATTAAAAACGCAGATAACGGAATGAGCACCCCGTTGACAAGCATGTAACCTGTTGTAAGCCACTGAATTGTCGTCGCACTCACATTAAATTCAGTCATTAAATGGGGCATGGCTACGTTCAAAAGCGTTTGGTTTAAAATCGCTACGAACAAACCGGCCATTAAAATGATCAGTAAAGACAAGGAGCCTGCTCCCTGTTTTGTCGCTGCAGGTTGATTTGCCATCTCAGACAACCTCCTTTCATTTTTTGATATCAGTCATCATTAAGATGAAATTTTGACAGAAGCATTCATACCTGGAAGTACTTTGTCAGATGGATTTTTAATTGAAATTTTCACTGCTACTTTTTGTGTCACTTTCGTGTAGTTACCACTTGAGTTTGTTGCTGGCAGCATATTGAATGTTGAGTTTGTTGCATAACCAATTTGTTCAACTGTTCCTTCAAATGTTGTATCAGGATCGCCGTCTACAACGATGTCCACTTTGTCACCTTTTTCAATGTTCTTAATGTCTGTTTCTTTAATATTCGCTGTAATGTAAAGCTTGCTTAAGTCAATCGTTTCACCAAGAACTGTCCCAGGCTGCACTTGTTGGTTGTTTTGTACTTCTTTTTTGACTAATGTGCCATCAGCCACTGCTTTAATGTTTGTTTTTGCTTCTCCTTCAACTTTTGCAACTGTGCTGTCTTTTTGCACTTCGTCACCTTCATTGATATCCCAGCCTTTGATTTGTCCAGCTGCTGGCGCTGTAATTTGGTACATGTCACCTGTCACTTTTGCTTCATCTGTTTTTACGAAGTTTGTGCTTTCGTAGTAGTAATAAGCACCTCCGGCAATAATGGCAAGAATCACAATAAGGCCAATAATATTTGTTAGCAATAAACGCCCTCTGTTCATGTTTTGTTTCTCCTTTCATGTATAAAAATATAGTGTCATCTGCTTTAGCAAACTTAGAATGCCCATCATCTGACAGATTATGAAACAAGCTCATAGAGCTGTCTGTTTCCCCTTTTTCTACTCCGCTGAAAATGGTGTGCAGCCCATTTATACTTATTGTTCACTTATGAGCAAAAAGCAGAAAAAGAAGAAAAGACGATCGGCATCTTTTTTGAAAAACTTATATTTAACAAGATTAAATATTAATAAATGAAAATTGAAATGTCAAAGAGAAAGTTTTACTTTTTTTCTGGTGATCCCTTCCTTCTCCACACAAAAAACCTTTCAGCCCTTATGCTGAAAGGTTTTTTTGAATGTTCTCTTTAAGAATGAACTTCTTCCTGCTGAAAAAATTTTTTTAATGCGAGAAAAACGTCTGATTTTTGCTTCAAAATATAATGTTTAAATTTCTCATCCTGAATATGTTTATATGCTGACATTAACGTAGAATGCCGATTATATTGATTCACTTCACCATAACAAAATAAATTGGCTTTTTTCATAATTTCAGAAACGAGCTTCACGCACCGTGCATTATCAGAGGTCAAATTGTCACCATCAGAAAAATGGAAAGGATAAATATTATATCGTGACGGGGGATATCGTTCGTCTATGAGCTCTAGTGCCTTTCGATAGACAGAAGAACAAATGGTTCCCCCGCTCTCTCCCCGAGAAAAGAAGTGCTCCTCGTCTACGACCTTCGCCTCTGTATGGTGAGCAATGAATTCGATCTCGACTGTCTCATACTTTGTCCGCAAGAAACGTGTCATCCAAAAGAAAAAGCTTCTCGCCATATATTTTTCCCAAAGCCCCATACTTCCGCTCGTATCCATCATCGCTAGGACAACCGCTTTTGATTCTGGTTTGGTGACTTCATTCCACGTCTTATACTTAATATCCTCTGGATAAATGGGATAAAAGGAAGGGCTTCCTGTCATGGCATTTCGTTTAAATGCTGACAGCATGGTTCGTTTTTTATGGATATTACCGGTTAACCCCGTTTTGCGAATATCATTAAACTCAATTTCCTCGACAACGATATCATCAAGTTCCTTTTGTTTAAGATTTGGTAGCTCCAGCTCACGAAATAGCGCTTCCTCTAAATCCATTAATGAGACTTCTGCTTCGTAATAATCATCACCGGCTTGATCTCCAGCACCTTGACCTTTTCCCTGCCCTTGCTTACTGTCAGATCCATCCCGAGCGACCACATCGCCAACCTGGCTGTCTCCATCCCCCTGACCTACATGCTTATTCTTATCATAGTTGTACCGAATTTTATATTCATCTAAAGAACGGATTGGAATTTTGACCACATCTTTGCCATTAGACATAATAATGCTTTCCTCTGTGACAAGATCCGGCAAATTGTTTTTAATCGCCTCTTTGACTTTTTTCTGATGACGCTGCTGGTCATCAAAGCCTTTTCGATGGAGGGACCAGTCTTCCTGAGACACAATAAACTGACTTTTTTCTTGCCGGGACATCCATCCCCCTCCTCACCTTTTTGCACAATTCTTGTACCCATCGATTCCATTATCGTATGCTGGCCGTCGTCGAAATGACGATGATTTTTAAAAAAGACATTACTGGTGCTGGTTTGCGCCAATAATGCCTCCTTCATTTATTAACGATTCAGAAGACTGCCTACATATTTTAAGAGTTCATTTGCACTTGTAGAATTATAGCCATGCTCATCAATCAATCGCGCCACTACTTCATTGACCTTTTTCAACTGCTGCTCATCCGGCGTTTTTGTCGATGTCGTAATTTTCACGACATCTTTCAAATCGGCAAAGAGCTTCTTCTGAATGGCTTCTCGTAACCTCTCATGAGAATTATAATCAAAGCGTTTGCCCTTTCTCGCATAAGCTGAAATCCGAATAAGGATTTCTTCTCTGAATGCCTTTTTGGCGTTTTCAGAAATGCCGATCTGTTCCTCAATTGAACGCATGAGCTTTTCATCAGGATTCATTTCTTCACCTGTTAACGGATCACGCAGTTTGTTTTTATTGCAGTACGCCTCGACATTATCTAAGTAATTATCCATGAGAGTTTTCGCAGACTCCTCATAGGAATACACAAATGCCTTTTGAACTTCCTTCTTCGCCATATCGTCATACTCTTTTCGTGCGACAGAAATAAAATTCAAATAACGTTCCCGATCTTCACTTGAGATCGATGGATGCTGATCGAGTCCTTCTTTTAAGGAACGGAGGACATCCAGTGCATTGATGGATTCCATGTTCTTTCGAATAATAGTGGATGAAATGCGGTTAATGACATATCTCGGGTCAATTCCGCTCATTCCTTCGTCATGAAATTCCTTTTTCATCTCATCAATATCAACAGATTGGAAACCTTCGACACTTTCGCCATCATACAGTCGCATTTTTTTCACCAAATCGATATCAGACCGCTTCGGCTCTTTCAGCCTTGTCAAAATAGAGAACATCGCAGCTACCTTTAGCGTGTGCGGTGCAATATGAACATCTGAGACATCACTTTCTGAAATCATCTTATGATAAATGCGTTCTTCCTCTGTCACCTTTAAATTATAAGGGATCGGCATCACAATAATTCTTGAGTGTAAAGCCTCGTTCTTTTTATTTGAAATAAATGACCGATACTCCGTTTCATTCGTATGTGCAACAATCAATTCATCCGCACTAATCAACGCAAAACGCCCCGCCTTAAAATTTCCCTCCTGCGTTAATGAAAGAAGATGCCATAGAAATTTCTCATCACACTTTAACATCTCCTGAAATTCCATCATTCCACGGTTCGCTTTATTGAGCTCTCCATCAAACCGGTACGCACGCGGGTCTGACTCTGAACCAAATTCAGCAATCGTTGAAAAATCAATACTTCCTGTTAAGTCAGCAATGTCCTGAGATTTAGGATCCGACGGACTGAAAGTACCAATGCCGGTCCGTTTGTCCTCTGAGAAAAAGATTCGTTCCACTCTCACATCCTCAATGCGGCCACCATATTCCTCTTCCAGCCTCATCAAGTTCAAAGGTGATAAATTCCCCTGCACACGTATGCCGTATTCTCTATAGAAATCCTCCCGCAGATTTTGCGGAATGAGATGAAGCGGATCTTCATGCATTGGGCAGCCTTTAATCGCATAGACTGCGCCATGATCTGTTAGTGAATACTCTTCCAGCCCTCTTTTCAGCCTTGTGACAAGCGTCGATTTCCCGCCGCTGACTGGCCCCATTAACAATAAAATACGCTTTCTGACATCTAAACGTTTAGCCGCAGGGTGAAAATACTCTTCCACTAGCCTTTCCAATGATTCCTCTAATCCAAAAAGCTCCTGATCAAAAAATTTGTAGGTTCTGACCCCATTCTCCTCTTCAATCCCGCTGTCCTTAATCATATGATAAACGCGAGAATGAGCAGACTGAGCGACAAGTGGATTTTCTTTAATAATATCTAAATATTCGCTGAAGGTGCCTTCCCATTTCAGTCGCTGCTCTTCTTCTCTGTGCTGTTCAATTTTCTTTAAAATATCCATATGAACCTCCTCTTTCAAGATTGAAGCTAGAAATCAGATACTGTTTTACAATCTATGCGGAGGCGTCCTATTACATGCTTTCGTTCTTCAAAATGACGAATTGGCAAACTGAATTGACAACCATCCGCAAGACCCTTCATAATAAAGGAAAAACAGGAGAAAAATGATCTTCATCTCCTGCTTTTCAAGGCGAACTTCACAACATATGAAACCGGCAGCAAAGGAACAAAGGGATAAGGGGGAGCTTATATGAGAACGGTCATTATGATGGGCGTCATCATTACGTTTTTAGTATCCATTTTCACAGCTGGCTACGAAGGCAAGCCTGGTAAATGAAAAAAAGGATGTTCCATCAGCGGAACATCCTTTTTCATTTCGTTCATATTTTCAGCACTTATATATTCACTGAAAGCGAGATGGGATCTCGGCTTTTATCTTGTTCTTATATCAAATCTCGGTATTGCTGCTGGCGAAGCGCCTCATACACAAGAATCGCTGCCGTATTCGATAGATTCAGTGAACGAACATGCTCTGTCATCGGTAAACGTAGACAGCGATCCATATTCCGTTCAATCAAATCTTTTGGCAAGCCACTCGTTTCTCTGCCAAATACGAAGAAGTAGTCTTCATCTAGCTGCGAGTAATCGAACGTTGTATGCGGCTTTTGCCCAAACTTTGTGATATAGAAAAATTGCCCCTTCGGATGAGCCTCAAACAATTCATCTAATGAATCATGATAGACGACATTGGCATATTTCCAATAATCGAGTCCTGCACGCTTCAGCATTTTATCATCTGTCGAAAAACCAAGCGGACGAATCAGATGAAGTGTTGTATTTGTTGCTGCACATGTACGCGCAATATTTCCAGTATTAGCTGGAATTTCTGGTTGATATAAAACGACATGAAGTCCCAAAAAAGTTCACCTCTAATTTTCTTTTCCGCTCAACATTATACCATTAACTACCCTTCGGAGCATCGTCCAAAATGTGAAAAAACGTATAACGAATATTAGGTGTATAAGCCGTTGAATCTTCATACGACCAGTAACGCATACGGCTGTCATACGTTTGTGCATTCACAAGAGGCATTCCGCCTTTATCATGATCAACGACAATGGTTGTATGATTATACCTACCGTCACCCTCAAAATCGTAACAAATAACATCACCTATTTGAAGCTCCTGCGGCTCCTTGAGCTTCTTCGCTCTCAACCCCGCTTTGGAATTCGCTAAGTAATTTTTCATCGAATGTGCCACCGTCCAGCTGTAGCTCCACGTATGTGGACGAACCCACCAGCCAGATCCACGGTTCGGATATCCTCTCGTTGGCGCATTCCCTGCTTTTAGACATTGTGAAATAAAATTCGTACAGTTATCTTCGAAGTTTTTATAGGCTGGATTTCGTTTATTCCAATACGTCTCAGCATATTGAACAGCTGCACGCCGGTCATAGTGAAAAGCTCTTCCAAATTGGTCTTCATTTTGGAAACGCTCATCCACCTGATCTTCCTTTTGTCGTTCTTCTAACATCATCCGATCTTTCACAAGCATGTCGTTATAAAGAAACGCTTCTCTTTTCTCAACCTGTTCCTCTAAATAAAAAGAATCGTCTATATCCTTACAGACATAAGTGAGGTGCGCGAGATATTGTACTTGCTGAGCTCCATCATCTTGAATAGCTGAATCGAGAAGTTTTGCTTTTGCTTTCGCCTTGACAATCTCAACTTGTCTTCTTGCAAACAACTCTTTCTTTCGCTCCACAGCGTCCACATCAGACATCAGCTGCGGCTGTTTGATCGTACTGCCATTTAATAAATATGCCAGTCTGTCTTCTAACGTTTGTTCTAATAATTGTTTCACACAGACACCACCAAACTTTTTTTAACATCTCTGTTTGGTTCATTCTATGTTCAATGGGAGGTTATTTAGTATTTAAAGGTGTTTGTAACAATTCAATCCCTTTGATGATCTCTTGTTTTGCTTCTTCATCACTTTCCCGTTCAAGGGCTTTTTCGAGTTCTGAAAGCTGCTGACCATCGCCAATTTTACCGATTGCCCAAGCAGCCGTGCCTCGAATGACCGGTCTTGGATCTTTATGCATCAGGTCAACCAAATCTGGCAAAGCAGATGCATCTTTAAAGTGAGCAAGTGCCAAAATGGCATTCCGCTGAATAGGCTTTTTCCCTCGCCATGATCCAGAAACATGACCATACTTCTCTTTAAATTCACGATTGCTCATTGTCAGCAGTGGCTTTAAGAGCGGCTTTGCAATTTCAGGGTCCGGCTCCATTTCAGGATGTAGATGAAAGTCTTTCCCTTTATTAATTGGGCAAACCGTTTGGCACGTATCACATCCATACAACCGATTCCCTATTTTCGAGCGAAATTCGTCAGGTAAAAACCCTTTTGTCTGTGTTAAAAACGAAATACACCTTTGAGAATTGAGCTGGCCTGGATTCACAAGAGCACCCGTTGGGCATGAATCCACACATTTATTACAAGTTCCGCACTGGTCTTCTATTTTCTCATCCGGTTCAAATGGAACATTTGTAATCATCTCAGCCAAATAGACATAAGATCCGAACTCTGGGGTGATAATCATACAGTTCTTTGCACTAAAGCCAATGCCAGCACGTTCGGCTACAGCACGGTCAGACAATTCACCTGTGTCCACCATTGATTTTGTCCGTATATCTTCGTGTTTACTACGCAAAAACTCTTCAAGCATGTCGAGCTTTTTTTTCAGCACAACATGATAATCAGTTCCCCATGAAGCCCTGCAAAAAATCCCTCTTCTTGCATCCTTTGTACTTCGGGGAGCATCTTTCATTTTGGAAGGGTATGCGAGCGCAATGGCGACAATTGATTTTGCTTTTGGAAGCAGCAAAGCAGGATTTGTTCGTTTTTCGATATCAGGCTCTTCAAAACCGGACAAATACCCTAACGATTCATGTAAGATGAGGCGGTCCTTTAATGAATCAAATGTATCAGCACTTGCAAATCGAATTTTATCGACACCAATTTCGTTCGCATATTGAATTAACTCTTCTTTTAATTGTCCAACATGAATCACCTTGCAAACCTCCTTTCTTTGTTTCTTCAGTTGTTTTCAGTATAATACGAGTGTATCATGACCGATTGGAGTGAGTCACTGTGAAGATACAAATGGAAATTTCCCAACCTCAAAGCCCGTCTATCCATGTTGGACAGATTGAATATTCACATATTGAGATAGGTAAATCCCCTCAAATGTTAAAAGGTCGACTACGCCTGTTTCAAGAATCTTTGTTTTTTGAATATGAAGATCAAACTTTGGAAGAAGTACCAGCGATCAAAGAATGGACGAATCTTCTAGAAGGTGTTCCCTTTCTTCCGCTTCTTGCTGATATTCAAAAAGAACAATTTATTGACTCGACCAATTCCGTACAGGATTTGTCGATATTTTTTTCATTAAAATATTTCTTGCCTATCCTTACATTAGATGCCGATCAATTGAAAGGGCCTCTTTCATTATCCAAAAATGAAACTGGTCATATTGAATGGCAGGATGGCGCAGAGCTTAAAGGGTTATTTTCTCAAGCAAGTAAAGCTCAAATTTCTCAAGACACAAAAAACATTCTTCAAATCATTCTCTTCCCACCATCTATTTCCCGGGAAAAGAGTGAGGCACTTATACAATCCTTGACGAAGATGTTTATACAAATACATGGTGGAGAAAGCAAATATGAACTCATTGAAAAAGCACTGTAGGTCACAGTGCTTTTTACATTATACTGACATAATAAAAAACGCAACACTTCGTTTATCTATGAAACGAAATACTGCGTTATAAACAAAATTATGTATTGGAGCGGGTGATGAGAATCGAACTCACGACATCAGCTTGGAAGGCTGAGGTTTTACCACTAAACTACACCCGCATCAATCTTTTAAAGACAACGTCATTGCGTTGACTTTTATTATGTTACAACTTTCTTAACAATTCGTCAAGAGAATATGAAGATTTTTCGTCAAAAAATTTCATATTCTCCATATATATTACGATAGTTATTTGTCTAGCTGGATATAAAATAAGTAGGCATGTGACTTATTCTTCAGCGCTTGCTTAGGATTTTTCTCAATCTCTTCAAGCATCGGTGAATTTCCGTCTTTCCCCATTGCCGCTGTATACGCAATCAGTGCCTTTCCTCCAGA
>NZ_CP150633.1:2316050-2336476 GCF_038023285.1 Bacillus sp. PPSBB_11 | reverse complement strand
CGAGGAATGACTTGACGATCTCTTGGTTGGCAGCGGCTTGTGTTTTTCCGTCTTTCCCAAATAGTGTTATCTGACCACATACTAAATTGTGATTCATATGTATCTTTCTCATGCCTTAATTGTAAAAGTACATTCATCGTTTGGTCGGTACCATCCTGATGTAACGTAAAAGTCGAAGAAGATGCCTCTTTATTAACTAGCCGGCCATTTTTGTAGTGGCTCCCGATAAAAGTAATACTCTTATCATTCTTCGTTAATCCTTTAAGTGTAAGAGCTACTATTTCATTCGTCGTTGATGCCTCTAGTAAGTTTTTTTCTTTCTTTGTCAATTTCATTTTTTCAATAGTTACTTGGTTTTTAGAGTCAGACTCTGTTTCTATTTTAGAGACCGTTTTCTCTGTCGTTGTTGTTTCTGCAGCCTTCTCGCCGCATCCTGCTAATAGAAAAACAGTAAATAAAAGAATGCTCCATTTCTTAATCATTGATATCCCCTTTTATACATTTATTTTTTATTATACTAAAATTTGGTTTAATATACAAAAAAAGATTAGGAGAATTCTCCTAATCTTTCGCTTTTTTCTGTTTCATGGCTGATAGGAATGCCACAATGAGAAAACTGACAGCAAAAATGACAACCATATAAATAAAAAAGTTTGGTTTGATTTGGAACGTAAATGCAGACGAACCTTCCATTTCAAAAGCAAGACTGTTAAATAATAATTCATTATTTGTTTTTGATTGAAATAAGTGATAGAACAGAACACCAATGGTCAGCATCGGAAAACCTAAGAAACCTAGGAAACTACCAACAATTGCACCTTGTTTCATTGCCTGAACGTTCATGATCGTTGTCCTCCCATTCCACCAAGCAATAACTGCTTCATAATAGACTTACCATCCCCCATAAACGGAAGAAGGTAGAGCAATTGAATAAAATACGTGATTGAAAAAATGAAAAACCCTGTCGAAATTGGATTTTCTTTTAGAAATAAAACAGTCACAATGATTCCGGCTGCGCCAATGAGCCCCGGCAAAAGCGGACCAAGCAGTGTAATCCACACCTGTTTTTTCTGAAACGGATCTAAAACAGGCCTCACAAATTTCACAGACATCATATCGCTCGCAAAAAAGCCTTGAGGGCCATCCCGGCCGGCGAACTTCCGATGTGCATACCCATGCGCCGCCTCATGCAAGGCAGTTCCAGTAATTAATCCGAAATAAATAATCGTAAAATAAATCGCAATGGCTGCAATCGATGGATCAGGAATAAATAAAAAGGCGATTCCCGCCATGATCATAAAAAGCACCCAGAAAAAGATGATTTTGCGCGTCACCATCAGCAGAGCCGTACCCAATATGTGAAGAAATGAATGACCCGTGCAGTCAAACCGCTCTTTCATCTTTACTTGATACTGCTTAAAAAATTGACAGAAGGCTGTGACAGTCCGATATGGCGATTGATAATGAATCGACAGCAAGTGATGCTGATTCAGCCCCATCATCAATTGATAAAAATCGCGGGCAATCACAGACTCATCGACCTGAAACAAATCGGCGAGCTCTGCCGTAATACTCGCCTCTGTCCTTTGACCATCCACTTTCGTTAACATATGATATGCACTTTCGTTAATCGGAAGCGAACTTCCGTACTGCGTATCAGTCAAATGTCTTTTTTGTAAAGTCACATATGGCGCAAGTGCCGGCACCCGCTCAATCTTTAGCTTATTGTTAAGAAGTTCAATCATGTGAATACCTCCATGAAAAACCTTTATATATGGCAAAGATGAGCAGACATTCAAATCCTGCCACAAGCAGCCACTGAAGCATTTGACTCGATTCCCCTATCACATAGTTTCCAATAAATACAATCGGAATCATGATTAAAATAAGCGCTCCAAACGAGAAAATGCCTGTGTATGGATTATTTCGATCAAGGGGCAATAAAATACCTACCACATAAAAGAGAGCCGTTGCATTACACAAGACAGCAGCGCCAATCAACACGATCCAGATCTGATCGGGGAGCGTCAGTGTTGTGATCATAAATAAAACAATTTGGATCACACCAACGAGCAAAAGCCCGAGAAACTTATAAAGAGCCACTTCCCACGGCCTTAGACCAAACGTTTTATACATCCCAAGCATACGTTTGTCATTGCCAAATGAATTAAAAGCTGTTAACCCAGCTAGCGCACATAAGACAAAAAAAGCTTCTCCTTCAAAGCGGAAGGCAAACTGATAACGGACAAATAAAATGACAATAAGGAGGATGAGAAAGTTTAAAATATTTTCTTCATTTCTCACTTGTGACTTTATTTCCTTTACAATGAGTGACCACTTTTTCGAAGATGAAAATGGCAGTTTGTGCAAAAAGGTTAACGCTTTTTTCTCAGCCATAATTGGCATTAAAGCAAGAGAAATAAATGCGCCTCCCGCAGATAATAAGATGAAGAGGATCAACATCGCATAATTCACCCCGTCAGGAGACATCCCTTGTGCCGCTAAGAAAAACGGTGCTGTAAAATACATCAAATGATAATCAAACTGTACATATGATTGCTGTATTTGATTAATGTCGAAATGTGTCATTCCATAGGCTACAACTAGCGCTAATAAAACAAATATCGCTGCAAATTTTTGCAACGGTAATTTTAATTTTAGTACGAGTAAATAAGTCACGTTGTAAATGAGCTGAAGCAGTGTTAAGACAAAGAGCGATTGCAACAGCACCATCAAAAAGAACGTAAGAATAAAGAAAATACCGATCCCTTGTGCAATAAAATTAGGTAAAAGCAAGATCCCGATGAAAAATAAAACAAGCCCTGTCACGACTGTCACCATCGGAATGAAGTAACCAAGACTTTTTTGAAAGGTAGACAGCGGAAACCAGCTGAGCTGCATAGAAAAACGATCTTGTTCAGGTGTTCTGACTTTGATCAGCACAAATAACAAGCTTGTAAAAATGGATGCATTGATTGCCATCGACACAACCAACAACCCAAGTGAACGTTCATCTCCATTTAAGAAAGCCTTCATAAAGACACCCGTAAAACTGTATCCGATGATGGCTCCCATTGTGACTGCAAACAAAAAGAATAAGACCACAATGATTCGCTTCGTTTGAGTATCAAAGAGCTTATACATCTCCTGCTGCCACATTTTAAGCATCATTTTAGAAATGATTAATGATTTCATCAAAATGTGCACCCCTATCACTTAACATTGAAGCTTTCAGAAACACCTGTTCCAATGTGCTTGATTGATACTTTTCTTTTAAGGCTGAAACCGTCCCTTCATCCATTTTATTTCCTTTAGAAATAATGGCGATCTTGTGGCACAGCTCTTCCGCTGAAAGCATATCATGCGTTGAAAGCAAGATTGCACCATGGTGCTCGGCATAACGTTTCATTAGTTTCTTTGTGTTTATAACCGCTTCAATATCAAGTCCTCTAAAGGGCTCATCCATGATCACTAATTGACTCTCAAGCATAAAGGCAGCAATCAGCTGTGTCTTTTTTTTCATTCCATGGGAATAGGTTTCAATCGGTCTTGATAAAGCTGATTCCATATCAAACAATTCAATTAGTTGATTTCTTCTTTGAATTGTTTTACATTCATACATAGAAGAAACGAAATCTAAATATTCAGCACCAGTCAATGCTTCAGGGAGCAGCAGATCATCTGGAACATAGGCGACTTGTTTTTTAAAGGATGGATCATCATTTGTGACGTCCTTGATATGAATGGTTCCTTCTGTATGCTTAATGATGCCGAGTACACAGTTAATCATCGTTGTTTTACCGGATCCATTTGGTCCAGCCACAGCAACGATTTGATGAGGGGCAATTTTTAAATGAAAATCATTGACAGCAGTCACGTTATTTTTATACGTCTTGGTTAAATTCTCGATCGTAAACATATAACCTCCAAGTGTCTGCATATTCTTTAAAAACAGATCAGGCTAAACCGCCCGCCACAGACGGTTTAGCCCTGGTGTCTTATCTAAGAAGTAAAAAGATGAATCCTAAGTATAGCTACTTACATTCAATTTGGACTTTTAAGCCACTTTCCCACTGAACGGCTCCTGTAAAGCTACCCTTGCCGTTTGCTAAACACCAAACTGCTGCTCCTAGAACAACTGTTGCTCCCAATCCAAGAAGGACAGCAACAAATACTAAGAACCAAGCTTGGTCCATAATAGCAGGTTCCATAGTGGAATAGTCAACTTGCGGCGCTGCATAAGTCATACTTTTCACCTCCCAGCTTATGATGATCGTATCATAGGCGTCACACTCCAAACATCAACAGAAGATCCCATTTTTGACCGAACGTATTTTCGTGTAAAATGTGACTTTTTATTCAATTGTTCATGTTCAACTGTATAAATTCTCCCTTTTTTACTATTTTTCACCACAACATAAGAACCACAAGACCCAAATATTGGCAATGAATCCATCTTTTTTCTGCCTTTTTTCAAATAGTTCATTTTCATCATCTCTTCTATTTAATCTTTCATTTTTTTGAGATAGAAAGAATTCCCCCGATATATCAGATATAAAAGTCCTAATTATATGTCGTTAACACATCAAATACGACATATTAACTGATAATTCCAACAAAAGAGTGAGCATATTTTCCTTCTTCTCTTGTCTCTTAAAATATGTATATACAAGAAAACCTATTGGGAAAAAAGCCCTTGCCTTCTTCCACAGCACATATCATTTTACTTGCATCTCTTTCTATAAAAAAAGCAAAGCAGCCCGACAAGTATGACTGCTTTGCTTTCATTTATGAGGAACTTGCAGCAGAGGCTGTATCAGGAAAGTAATTGTTCCCAATAATTTCACCAGCAGGAACGTGTGGTCCTGCATCACCATTTCTTTTAAATGGGAGAAGCGGGAAAACAAGTTCTGCTAAATAATAAGATTCTTCTAAGTGCGGATAACCAGAAAAGATAAATGTATCAATACCTAGAGACTGATATTCTATTATACGTTCTGCTACTGTATGCGGGTCCCCGACGAGCGCTGTTCCTGCCCCGCCTCTAACTAAGCCAATGCCTGCCCAAAGATTAGGGCTAATTTCAAGCTTCTCTTTATTCCCTTGATGTAATTCAACCATTCGTTTTTGCCCTACTGAGTCCATCCCTTGTAAAGTCTTTTGCGCCTCATCAATAGTCTCTTGATCTAAATGACGAATCAGATGTTCCGCTGCCTGCCAAGCTTCATCTTCCGTTTCTCTCACGATCACATGAAGTCGAATACCAAACCTCACCGTTCTTCCTTCCTTTTCAGCCTGCTTTTTCACTTGTGCGATTTTCTCTTTTACTTGTGCAGGCGGCTCGCCCCAAGTTAAATAAACATCTGTATGTTTTGCAGCGGCTTGAATGCCTGCTTCTGATGATCCTCCAAAAAAAACGGGTGGATGTGGTGTTTGAGCTGGTGGAAATAGCAGACGTCCATTTTGTGCTTGCAGATGCTTCCCTTGAAACTGAACATTCTCTCCTTTCAATAACCGCTTCCAGATGGTCAAAAATTCTTCTGTTGCCTCATAGCGTTCATCATGAGAAATGAATAGCCCGTCTCCTTCAAGTTCTTCTTTACTTCCTCCCGCTACAACATTGATCAGCAGTCTCCCGCCTGAAAGCCGATCAAATGTGGAGGTCATTCTAGCAGCAACAGACGGCTGCATCAACCCTGGCCGAAGAGCCACAAGAAACTTTAAATGAGTTGTCTCTGCAGCTAAAGCGGCCGCTGTCAGCCATGGATCTTCACAAGATCTACCTGTAGGCAGCAAGACCCCTGTGTACCCAAGCTGATCGGCAGCTTGAGCAATTTGTTTAAAATACGGATAGTCTGCCTGTCTTGCCCCTTTCGATGATCCTAAATAACGCCCATCCCCATGCGTTGGAATAAACCATAGAATATTCATCATATCGCCTCCTATTATTTTTCACCTTGATAACTTGTGCGCCATTTGAGCAGTCGCTTTTCTAACAGCCGTACAAATGAATCAGTCATCTTACCAACTACCGCAAAGATGATAATCCCTACAAACACTTTATCCGTTTGCGAGAATTGTCTTGCATCCATAATCATGTAGCCGACTCCACTACTCGACCCCATCAATTCAGCCACCACTAAACCAAGCCAGGCAATGCCTAATGAAAGCCTCACGCCCAGAAGAATATGAGGAAGGGCAGCAGGTAAAATGAGCTTTGTGATATTTTGATACAGATTAAACTCTAAAGCGCGAGCCACATCGAACAGCTTGTTATCTACACTGCGAATTCCTAGAAAGGTATTGATATAGATCGGAAAAAAAGCCCCAAGTGCAATCAATAAAATTTTCGCTGATTCATCAAAACCAAACCAAAGAATAAATAAAGGAGTCACCGCTAAATGAGGAACTGTTCTCAGCATTTGCAAGGTCGGATCTACATACTGCTCGGTTTTCCTAGAAAAACCGACACACAGACCCATCACAAGCCCTAAACCTCCCCCAAGTAAAAACCCGCATATTGCTCTGTAGAGACTGATGTAAAGATGGCCAAACAGCTCACCGGAACGAATCAACTCACGAAAAGATTCCGCAATGACAGTGGGTGCAGGTAGTACAGTAGAAGAAACGATTTGGGAAGCAGCAGCTCCCTGCCAAATCGCAATGAGTAAAGCAGGTAATACAAGTCCTTTTAACATGATGAAGGATGAAGCTTTTCTCCTTTTTTTCTTCATTCGCTCGGTTTTAGTCACAAGGGCTGGGTTAGATGCAGCTTTCATCAACTCTTCTCCTCTTTCAGCATTTTTTCAATAAACGAATTATCTACCACCTGATTGACATCAATCTTCCGCTGAATCGCCTTTGTTTGATATTGAAAATCAGCTGTATGCTGCTGGGCGTTTATGATTTTCTTAGAAATGGGCTCATTGAGCGGCTCTGTATTGTTTAATACTTGTGTCACCACCTTCTGATCTAATTGTTTCAAACGAGCATAAAGTGTAATGGCTTCCTGTTGATGATCTTTCTGCCATTTCACCGCTTTGTCATATACTTTTAAAAATTGCACCACTAGTTCAGGGTGTTCATCGGCAAACTTGGTTCTGACAAGTGTGAATCCAGGTGAATATAAATCGGTCGCTTCTCCATTAACCAGTAGCTTTGCTCCCTTTTCTATCGTTTCAAGTGATAAGAACGGCTCCCAGATCGACCAAGCATCAACTGACCCATTTTCAAACGCAGATATTGCCTCATCCGGCTGAAGCTGAATGATCTGGACATCCTTTGCAGATAAACCTGCCTGATCTAATACTTTGTATAAAAAGTCAAAACCACTGCTTCCTTTGGCAACGGCGATTTTTTTCCCTTTTAAATCTTCTACTTTTTGAATCTCACTGTTCTTATTCACTAAAATCCCATTCGCCTTTAACCCATCCTGAGATAAACCAATTTCCTTAAAATCAATACCTGCTGCCTGACCAGCTATAACAGGTGAATTACCAACCTGTGAAAAATCTAATTGATTGGCGGCAAGCCCTTCGAATTGGGGAGGACCACTTTGGAACTCCACCCACTTGACTTTCACACCTTCTTTTTCAAATGATTGCTCAAACCACCCTTTTTCCTTTGCTAAAAGAAGTGGGCTTAGACTTTGCTGAATCCCAATCCGAATCTCTTTCGGCTTGTCTTCTGATCCATTCGCTGCTTGACCACACCCAGCTAATACAAGGAGGATACCCAGAAAGAGAACGATCCTTTTTTGCCTTTTCATTCGATTTGACCTCCTTAAATTCCTGAGCCATTCGTCAGTAACAGCTCATCTGTTTTCTCAAATTCTGAAAGCACCTTTTGTCTTAAGCTCTGAAAAGCTGTTGACGTTCTATTCCGCGGGAATGGTAAGTTCACGGGAAGGATTTTATGAATTCGGCCGGGTCTTGCTTGTAACAGCACAATTTCATTGGCTAAATAAATGGATTCGTCAATATCATGAGTGACAAGCACCATCGTTGTTCTTTTCTCCTGCCAAATATCCAGCAGCACATCCTGTAAGTGTTTCCGTGTAAATGCATCTAGCGCACCAAAAGGTTCATCAAGCAATAAAATCTCCGGATCACGCAGGAGTGCTCTTGCAATAGCAACACGTTGTGACATCCCGCCTGAAAGCTCATGTGGATAGGCGTGTTGAAAACCTTTTAACCGAACAATGTCAATTAATTCATCCACTTTGCGGCGAACAGCTGCTTGTTTTAAATTGAAATTGGCAGCGATATTTTCTTCGACCGTTAACCATGGAAATAAGCGATGCTCTTGAAAAATAAAGCCCTGTTTCATTCCTGGTTCTGTCACACGCCTTTCTCCTATCACGATCTGCCCATCATAATCTGTATCAAGCCCTCCAATCATCTTCAGCAATGTACTTTTCCCGCAACCGCTCGGACCAATCACCGTCACGAATTCACCAGGAACGATGGTGAACCTTACGTTTTCAAGCACTTGAATGGTTTGTTTGTCTTTCCAAAAAGACTTATCCACAATATCAATGGAAATAGTCAATGCAAGTTCACTCCTCTTGTCATCAGATAGATACACAGAAAGGCCCTTATCCCAAAAGAGAGATAAGAGCCTTCGTTTTGTCCGATCAGCTTTTCATATTGAGTTGTTAGCACCATCCTAAATCATATTATTCCTATAAATCAACTATATTTTATAAAATGGTTATTTCGACCTTGTATGCTTTTCATCAATACGATCGTAAATTTCTTCTATTCGTTCTTGATTGCTGTAAATCTCATATTTGTTCCGCTCAATCAAAATGTCTAATGTGATATCCAAATGTTTTCTGTATTTTTTTCGTTTTTTCTTTTTCTCCATCTTCAGCTTCCTTCCTGATTAAAATAAAAAAAGGCCCTTCACTCATGCCTGAGTGAACGAGCCTTCGGTTGACCGATCAGCGATTCTTATTGATATTTTCAGTATGCTTATGTTAATACATACTATTCCGACATGTCAACTATATTTATTGTTTTTTCAGATTTATCTAAAAAATGATTGACCGGGCAGTAAACAAGATTTATAGTCTTATTAAATATTTCTTATTAAAGTAGTTGGTTTTATCTAACAAAAGGAGGATACACACATGTCAGAAGAACTTCAATTTCGTTTAGAAACAAAAGCAATTCACGCAGGTCAAGAACTGGACTCAGCCACCTATTCAAGAGCTGTACCTATTTACCAAACAAGCTCTTTCGGTTTTAGAGATAGTGAGCATGCGGCGAATTTATTTGGACTTCAGGAACCCGGTAATATTTATTCACGTATTATGAACCCGACAAATGATGTGTTTGAAAAACGGATCGCTGAGCTTGAAGGTGGAATTGGTGCACTTGCTGTCTCCTCAGGACAAGCAGCGACCACTTACTCCATTTTAAACATTGCAGGAGCTGGTGACGAAATCGTATCCTCCAGCAGTCTGTATGGCGGCACATATAATTTATTTGCGCATACCTTGAAAAAGCTTGGAATAACAGTAAAGTTTGTGGATTCCTCAAACCTTGAAGAACTTGAAGCAGCCATTACAGATAAAACAAAAGCAGTGTATGCAGAGAGCATCGGAAATCCAAAAGGCGACATTTTACATATTGAAGCCGTATCAGCCATTGCACACAAGCACCACATCCCTCTAATTGTGGATAACACACTTGCAAGCCCTTATTTGTTAAGACCGATTGAATTTGGCGCAGACATTGTCGTCCATTCAGCGACGAAATTCATCGGCGGCCACGGCACATCCATTGGCGGCGTCATCGTCGACAGCGGTAAGTTTCCTTGGGGTGATAGCGATAAGTTCAAAGGCCTGACGGAACCAGACCCAAGCTATCATGGCCTGACGTATACGGAAGCAATTGGCGAAGCGGCTTATATCACAAAAGCACGTGTACAGCTCTTACGTGATCTAGGGGCGGCTTTATCACCATTCAACTCATTTTTACTCTTGCAAGGCTTAGAAACCTTGCATCTACGTCTTGAACGCCACAGTGAAAATGCATTGAAGACAGCACAATTTTTACAAGATCATCCTCTTGTAGAATGGGTCAGCTATCCAGGTCTTGAAGGCCATGAATCCTTTGAGCTGGCTCAAACTTATTTACCAAAAGGACAAGGTGCCATCCTCACATTCGGCATTAAAGGTGGCAAAGACGCAGGAAAAAAACTCATTGATTCGGTTCAGCTTTTCTCACATCTTGCAAACGTAGGCGACTCTAAGTCACTCATCATCCACCCTGCCAGCACAACGCATCAGCAATTAAGTGAAGCAGAGCAAAAAGCCACAGGGGTGACACCAGAACTTATTCGTTTATCTGTTGGAACAGAAGCGATTGAAGATATTCTGGCAGATCTAGAACAGGCGATTTCAAAAAGCCAGTCTTAACCAAACAAAAAAAGCACACACCTGTGTGCTTTTTCTTATTGACTAGTGATTGATTAATCGAATATCTTGGAAGGGATAAAACACGAATGATGTTGTCCCTTGAATATCACTCTTTGTAAAAAGACCTAAACCGTTGCGACTGTCCATTGAGTTTTGGCGGTTGTCACCCATGACAAAGTACTTTCCTTTAGGAACTGTAAGAGGACCGAAATCAGGTGTCAGCAAGGTGCCATCTGCGGCAGCTTTCTTTTTGTTTGATGCTAAATAAGGCTCTGCCACTTTTTGACCGTTCACATATAGCTGGTCATTTTTCATTTCGATTTTATCACCAGGTAAACCAATCAATCGTTTCACATAGTGAGTACTGCGGTCTTCCCCATCAAGAACGATGATCTGTCCGCGTTTATAATCGCCGAAGTAATCGACTGTTTTATTCACAAACACCCGCTCTGTATTATGCAGTGTCGGTTCCATAGAAGTCCCCTTTACAATATAGGGTGCGAATAAAAAGTTACGAATGATAAAAACAGCAATAAATGCGATTAAGATGGCTTTGATCCAGCCCCATAATTCTGATTTCTTTTTTTGTGTTTTTGTATTTGTTGTCATAAGCTCCTCCTGAAATCCCCTAGGACAAAATGAGTTATCGCCAGCTGACCGCTGACGCCACGCTTGTTTCTCCCTAAATATAAACATATTTTGCCAACAAATCAAGCTGTAAGAGAGAAAAAGGCAAGCACCTTTCTGTGCTTGCCCAAAACTCAGTTAGTTAGCAGAAGAATCCGCTTCTGTCTCTTTGTTTGTTTTACCATAGAAATAATCAGATGGATTCACTGGTTTAAAATCAGATAGCTTATGGAATCGAAGAAGATCCCTGTATAGTACTTTATCTGACAAGCTTAACTGATTATCAACACGGGCTTTAATCGCTTCTGTCTTTTTGTTTTGTTTCACCACTTTACCCGTTTTTGTATCGTAGACCGTATTATCTACAAGGGTATATTTTGGTGTCACATAGTTTCCGTTACGGAATGCAACAGTTTGATCATGCTTCTTAGAGAATAAATCTGTTCCAAAATTCACGTACTCATTTGAATCAATACCTTGTAAGTGAAGAAGCGTCGGCATCACGTCTACTTCACCGCCATACGTATGATTCACGCCGCCTTGTTTCCCAGGGATCCGAATCATGAGCGGTACACGCTGATTTTGTGCATTTTGATATGGCGTAATTTCTTTCCCTTGAATCTCACTCATTGCACGGTTATGGTTCTCAGAAATACCGTTATGATCACCATATAATAGAATCACTGAGTCTTTATATAGACCTGATTTTTTCAAGTCCTTAAAGAATTGTTCTAATGACTCATCCAAGTATCTCGCTGTTTGGAAATAATTATCCACTGTTTTATCGCCAGTTGTTGCCTTAGCGATTGTCGCATCTTTCTCATCTAAATTAAATGGATAATGGTTGGTCAATGTCATTAAGTGTGCGTAAAATGGCTTTTTCATTGATTCTAACATTGGGATTGATTCTTTAAAGAATGGTTTATCCTTCAAACCCATGTTTACAAGGTTTTCTTCATCCATGTTGTAATAAGATGCATCGAAGAATTGATCAATTCCCATATGTTTATAAATCGTGTCACGGTTCCAGAAAGATTTATAATCCCCGTGAAGCACTGCACTCGTATAGCCTGCTTTTTGATCTAAGATGGCAGGAAGTGATTGGAAGGTATTTTCACCTTTTGTCACAAACGCTGCACCCTCTGGTAAGCCAAACATACTATTATCCATCATGAGCTCAGCATCAGAAGTCTTCCCTTGACCAGTCTGGTGGAAGAAGTTATCAAAATACGTAAAATCTTCTTTTCCATGAGCTAGTTTGTTTAAAAACGGCGTCACTTCTTCTCCATTTAACTTGTAGTCAATTAAAAATGACTGGAAGCTTTCTAAATGGATTTTGATGATGTTTTTCCCTTTAGCTTGACCAAAGTATTCTGCATTTGGTTTCGCATAGTGAGAAGTCGTATAGTTCACGACATCCGTTAAATCATCACTACTCGCATTTGCTACCTGCGTTGCATTTTGTGCGGTTTGCACGCCGTCATAAATCGCATAGTTATAAACACCTAAATATTTCACAATGTACTTATGATCAAATGTTCTCGTCAATAATTCTGGACGATCTTTTTCAGCTAAGTGTAGGTTAACGAAGAACAGTCCAACACCTGCAGCCACAATCAGCAGTGCGAAAGTTTTTTTCATTTGGAACTTCTTCACTTCTGGTCTCCAAATGACAATGGCAATTAAAATGATGATATCAAGGAAGTACAAAAGGTCATGCGGCTTAATACTTGCTAACACACCGCCAGTCATACCTCCCCCAAGATTACCGGCTTGTTTCATTGTCGGGAATGTTAAAAAATCATCAAAGAAACGATAGTACGCTACATTCGCATATAAAAGTGCGGTCATAATAAAATCAATGACAATTAAAACAATGGCCGATTTACGCCCCTTCAAAAAGAGAGCAAGTCCCAAAAACACAATGGCTGAACTGAATGGATTTAATAAGAGAAGACCCTCTTGAAAAGATCCCTTCACTCCTAAATTAAAGTCCATTTTGTAGGCTGTGTACGATTTTGCCCAAAATAGAAGAACAGCCAAAACAAAAAAGCTATATTTGTTCATCAATATTTTTTTCATAAAACCTCTTCTTTCTTATTTTCGATCTGATATAAATGAAATCATAAAAAATTTACATTGATTTTGCAAATGTAAATCTTCTGCACCAAGCATTCCGATGCTCTTTTCTCCGCAGGTTACATGTGCTCCTTTAATATAACGAATAAGAAGCATCATAAGTTTCAAAAAAAATACGAGTAAATAAAAGGAAAAATATCCATTTACATTAAATTTACTGCCGCTTCATGTTTCAGAGAATGATGAAGGTTTTGTAAATCACTCAGTACTACTTTACTTTTTTCATCTAATCGTGTCAAAGTAATTATAAAGAAAAGGAAGAATCACCTAGGCTTTTCGACTCACTTAGCCAAATTTATACAAAATCCGAACCGATTTGCTTTTTTATTGTGACTCAACCTCCAGCAATCCATGTATCCTCTCTGTTGCCACAAACCTAAAAAACAGTTTTAAGCAAAAAAAGCTTGATTTCCCCTGCCAATGTACGGTGTGATAAAGATATAGCTCCATCAAATAAATCAAGCTGGGGGACATCCTATGAAATCAAACAAACAAGTCAACATATTTGAACAAAGATTCTCAGAAGAAGTGATAGACATCATGGCTGTTACAGGACCTTCTGGAGTCGGCGCAGGAAAAGCTGGAAAAGAAACTTTTTGGACTGCTTCAATCCCACTCATTGCATGGAAGGAAAAAGACCGCATCATAACCGAAAAAGTGAGACTGTGCTGGTTAACAGATGAAAAGGGATTACGAGAAAAACAAGCGCAATTACATAAAGAATCTATCGTCACACTTCAAGTACGTAAAGGTGAAGGTGAATTTATGCTCGTTTCACTTGTTGATACAGATACTGAAGATAAGGAACTTCAAGAAATATTAGAAGAAGCTCAACAACCTATCTTTTACCACCATGACAAGCTGGGTACTTTTGAATTAGTGAAAGGACTGGACTTATTTGAAACAACCATCCAGTGGGGCAATGAGGAGTGCCTTCTTTACTTCAATCTTGAAGAAGAGGAAGAAATGAATGACTCTCTGAAAACGGCTAGACAACTCGTAGAAGAGCAGACAACATGGGATGCCTCCATGAAGTCATATGCAGCAAATCAGTTGATTGAACTAGCAAAAGATTGGCAGGAACAAGACGACTCCGCTGAAAATTCAGAAGAGATCACACCGAATCAATTTATCAGCCGCATCTCTCTTGAAAGCCTCCATGCTTATCCAAATGGAGAATTCGAAGCCTACTATCATGACGGAGATTTATTTTGGGGACATGTCATCATTGTCTCTGGCAATATGAATGGAACGTTTCAAGATGCACACATTGCTGGCTAAAGAATGGAGGATAGATAAATGAAGATCAAAGCTTTTGACGAATTAAATCAACTAGGAAAAACACCTATTGTAGCCAAAATAGGCGGGTTTCGCCCTGATCCATCTAAGTACAGCTGGTTTGCTGGTCATTTTTTCATCCAACGTGATAAAGGGTGGCCGGCAGATCAAGATGGAGCTATGATTCCCATTTTACAAATGTATTTACCCGAAGTACCAGGGGGAATGAACGGCTTTGATGAATGTAAGATGATTCAAATTTTCATCAACAAGAAAACCCTTCCGATCGATATCGCCAAAAACGGTGAGGGCTGGAAACTCATTGAATATTCATCAATGGAAGGATTAGAAATCGCTGAGCCCCCTGAAGACGTGAAAGGAATGAAACCTTTCCAGATAGAGTGGCTCGAAGGGGAACAACCGGATTATCCATGCTGGGAGGAAGCTTGGTCATACGTTGACTTATCAGAGGTTAATGAAAGTGAAGAAGCGACAGATCATTTCTTCGAGCATTACTCAAACTACTCGTTTACAAAAATCGGTGGATACGGAGCTTACATCCAATCTCCTCCCCACCAGATGTCAGGAGAATTCATGCTGCAAATCGCATCAGAAGAAAAACCTCGGTTCATGATTGGTGATAACGGCACGATGTATTTCTATTACGACAAAGAAAATAAAGAATGGTTCATGCACTGGGATTGTTTTTAAAACCAATTGAAAGGAACCATTCCCCTTTCTAAACGTAATAAACGATATGAAGGGGGTCAGTGATATGGGATTCATTTTAGACATCTTCAATCTTGCTCTGTATATCCCTTTTTTACAGGTAGATGAAGATGATATATCACGGAATGCAGCACAGCTAAAAAAATACAGCTGGTTTCAAGCGTTATTAAGTGATCAAACGAGCAGAGAGCTGATCATTTATGATCAAGGAGTCCGCCGTGTAATTGGTCAATTTAAGACGAGTAAACTCCATAAGAAGCCATACAACATCAGATGCGAACGAAAGGTACAACAAGCCATACACCGTGCCATGTCAAAACACGGGAAGATCCGCACTTAGCTGTGGCTCTTTCCGTACAAATGTAATAAATCCTTTTGAAGAAAACAATTGACGCTCGGACAACTCTCCCCGTATATTATGTATAAATCCAACTTTTTTTTAGAAAAGGGGGCCTCACATGCGCTTGTTTAAGAACTGGAGAAAAAAGCAGCACAAACAGCCGATTACTTCAGATACGCAAGAAGACAGCATCCCAATTAATTTTTCCACCCTTCCCTTTGGCACAGACACCATAGATGATTTTTTGTTCAACTTAGACCTAACCTCAAAACTGATAGATCCATACAAAGAAGCAGACACGAACAAATAGAACCTCAACTTTCGTGAACCCTCATCCAATATTGGATGATTTTTTTATACTTAGAGGAAGGTGTACCCCCTATGAAGACATATTATTTCGTCAGACACTGTCAAGCAGATGGACAATCCGAGGATGCGTCTTTAACGCCTCAAGGCATCACACAATCGCATGAACTCGCACAGCTTTTTTCCGGCATTCAGCTCAACCAGATCATCTCAAGTCCTTATAAACGAGCGATTCAAACCGCTGAGCCCCTTGCTCATGCCAAACAGATAAAGGTACAAATTGACAAACGTCTCTCTGAACGTAGGTTAAGCAGTCAACCAATGGAAGATTGGTATGAAAAACTAAAGCTCAGTTTTTCGGACATGCATATGACCTGTGAAGGCGGAGAGTCGAGCCAAGAAGCGATGAATCGTATTGTAGAGGCACTCTATGAACAAATAAAATTAGGAAGAGATCATACTTTATTCGCCACTCATGGCAATATTATGAGCCTGCTTCTAAAACACGCCGATCCCGCAATTGGATTCAAGGAGTGGGAACAACTAAGCAATCCAGATGTCTACATCCTGAAATATTTTAAACCAGACCATGTAGAAATAGAAAGAATATGGCATAAATAAAAAAGGCAGGGTTGATCCCTGCCTTTTTCTTATGAAAAACAACTATTGGTGATAGTAAAATGTCTGTACCCACTCATAGGGCTTCTTACGATCCGCACACCATTTTATAAAGCCATTTGTCTCCGTCTGCTGAAATTCCTTCCAGTCCGATAAAAGCTGGTTATAGTAGACTGCTAGTTTTTCAACATTGGTTTGAACCTTTTTATCTTCGATCAGTTTCATGACATCTTGAATCCCTTGAATTCGCTCATGATCTTTCTCATAGGTGCTTAAATAAAGATCTTCATGTATATGATGAAACGAATACCACAAAGCCGAGAAATAGGTTTCGCAAATTTGAACAATCACTCGCTGCTCTTTGCTGCCTCCCAGCTCTAGTGCCTTCAATAAATAGGGCAGCCCTTCCCCCTGATGCACAAACAAGCCTTGCCATCGATACGGTCTGGCATCCATTGGATCAATATTTTCCCACTCTTGAAGAACAGGGTGGATCACCCCATGTACCAATGGATACACAAGCAAATGATGACCATCCTCAAAACGTTCAATGTAATCAAACAGCCAAGCAACAAATGAACGCCGTGCTGTAAATTCGTTCTTATTCATCTCTTCAACAAAAGACTGAAGAACCTTTAACGCATCTTTACGCAGACCCTGTTCTTTCCTGACACAGTACTGTCTAAAAAGCGGATAATCATGTGATCGCTCATCTTCAATAATAGTCTGTAATATCGTCTTCGTTTGCAAGATAACAACTCCGCCTCTTTACATTCATTCTATTGAACTATTATAACCAATTGTAACATCCACATGAAACTAGTAAAAAGATGAGTTGTCCTTTTTCTTTTATAAAACCCTTGGCATCCTCAAACCCATTCTTTTCTGTGCTCATGAATGAATTGTATGTCTTTTTGATAATGTTCAAGGTGCCCGTCATGAATCATTTTTTGAAAGGCTCTATCCCCTTTACTCGCTTTTCGTTTCATGTATTGACATAAACCTTCTAAACGCAGCAACACCATGTCCACATAATCTTCTGGTATTTCCTCACCATAAGCTTCAAAAAACAGTTTGACTCTATACTTTATATGGGCTGCATGCTCTAATGAATGATAATTTACGACATCCCCTGTTTCAGTACGAAAAAACCTACTGAGAGGGACACAAGTATAGAGAGTATATGCAATATCCCAAAGCCTTGGACCAGGGGCAGCTACATCAAAATCAATGATTCCCACTGGCTTTTTATTTTTGAAAATGATGTTGTACATCGCAAAATCATTATGGCACACAACCTCTATGTTGTTAGGCGTATTGTCCATTCGTTCCCAATCGTCTGAAATGGGAAAATCACAAACAGCATCATGGTACAGTCTAAGCATTTTCGCTATTTCTTTTAAAGCATTGTGAGAGCACATGTATTCTTTTAAGGGATCATGACCGGCCACACCTTCAATGAAGGACAAGATCTCTCTACCTTTTTCATCAACCCCTAAAAACGTTGGAGCATAGGAGAAATTCTTTTTTTCTAAATGCTTTAGCAGCTTTTGTATATTCATATTGTCTGACTTTACCTCTCTGCGAACCGTATCTCCCGAACGATATACGTTGGAGACATTTCCACCTGTCAATAACTCTTCATGATCATTTTGTTTTTTCATAAATTCTCCCCCAAACTGGGTCACAATGATGATGCAAGCTAAAGATGTGCATGTACCCACAAATATTCATTTAGTTACACAAAGGTAATTCACTGTTTTATGTGAATGCGCTACTCCATTCTGTTTCCTTATATGGTTAAATGTATCGTACCAAATGTTGCAAATCATCTAAAGTTTATTCTGTTAAAAGTAGTACATGCTCATTCTCTTCTAATAGGATTCTATTTTCATCTAAATAACTCATTTAAACCACAAAAAAACGTTTCACCACGAGGGTGAAACGTTAGGTTCACGGTAAAAATCAAACTTTTAATAGATACCGGTGGCCGGAGTCGAACCGGCACTCCGTGATAAATTTTTCCAAAAAGGCAAGGTATACCCTCTTAAGGTAAAGCAGCCGTTAATGAAATAAGAATTAAAGTTCTTCTTGATATATTGCTGATTTTATCGGCTTTAAAGTCAAAGGAATTTTAAACTCATGAATACTTTCAATATGATTAAAAAAATGATCTATATCGTCATAATCCATTGACCATTCTTCTACCACCTTTAACTTTTTTAACTCGCTTGTTGGTTTAAATAAAAATTCACAGTGCAGTTGTTCCATGTGAGAATAATCATCTTCTTCATAAATTGTAAACTGACGTACAAAATCAAGATGAAATAGTTCCTCTCCTGTAAAATCATAGACACCACACTGAAATAAAATTTCTTTATCTTCTTCGCCCTCAACGGTCTCCTTTGAAAAAGCCTTAAATGTTTCCCAAACCTTATTTATCTCATCGGTATCTTCACCGATGCTATCTTTAAGATAACTTTCAGCATTTTTAACCGTAATCATTACAACACCTCCTATGTACAATTGATCCAATCCATCTTCAATTGTCCTGCCCCTTTAGTTTAATCATAAGGTAACCATCAATAAAGTAAAAGTTAATCTCCTTAGAATGACTCTCAGTAAAAACTGTTTTTTCACCATTTGAAGTAACTTTGTCATGTGATAAACTAGCTAAAAACAAATAAAAAACGCCTCTCTACAATCTGTAGAAAGACGTTTTAAACGTTAATATTCTTTAATTCTTCTGTAATTGACGATAATAAAGAATATCTAAAACTAGATACCGGTGGCCGGGGTCGAACCGGCACTCCGTGAGGAACACGATTTTGAGTCGTGCGCGTCTGCCAATTCCGCCACACCGGCATGATCATTAAAGAGCGCAACTTATAATAAATAAAAAATGGTGCCGAGGGCCGGACTTGAACCGGCACGGTAGTCACCTACCGCAGGATTTTAAGTCCTGTGTGTCTGCCAATTCCACCACCCCGGCAGTCTTTTCAAAAAAGGCGACACCCGGATTTGAACCGGGGATAAAGGTTTTGCAGACCTCTGCCTTACCACTTGGCTATGCCGCCATAATTGGAGCGGAAGACGGGATTCGAACCCGCGACCCCCACCTTGGCAAGGTGGTGTTCTACCACTGAACTACTTCCGCATATCAACTGGGCTAGCTGGATTCGAACCAACGCATGACGGAGTCAAAGTCCGTTGCCTTACCGCTTGGCTATAGCCCAATAATAAAATGGGGCGATTGATGGGAATCGAACCCACGAGTGCCAGAGCCACAATCTGGTGCGTTAACCACTTCGCCACAACCGCCATAGATGTTATGAATCATATAATTGGCAGGGGCAGTAGGAATCGAACCCACACCGGAGGTTTTGGAGACCTCTGTTCTACCGTTAAACTATGCCCCTATGAAAATAAAAATGGTGGAGGGGGGCGGATTCGAACCGCCGAACCCGGAGGGAGCGGATTTACAGTCCGCCGCGTTTAGCCACTTCGCTACCCCTCCACATTTGAAAAACAGTGCCGGCAAGAGGACTTGAACCCCCAACCTACTGATTACAAGTCAGTTGCTCTACCAATTGAGCTACACCGGCAAATAGTGGTGGCTCGGGACGGAATCGAACCGCCGACACACGGATTTTCAGTCCGTTGCTCTACCAACTGAGCTACCGAGCCAAGTATTCTTTTTAAAAAATGGCGGTCCGGACGGGACTCGAACCCGCGACCTCCTGCGTGACAGGCAGGCATTCTAACCAACTGAACTACCGGACCAATAAAGAGAAATTTGGTTGCGGGGGCAGGATTTGAACCTGCGACCTTCGGGTTATGAGCCCGACGAGCTACCGAACTGCTCCACCCCGCGACGATATAAAAGATATGGTGGAGGATGACGGGCTCGAACCGCCGACCCTCTGCTTGTAAGGCAGATGCTCTCCCAGCTGAGCTAATCCT
>NZ_CP150633.1:2246712-2308613 GCF_038023285.1 Bacillus sp. PPSBB_11 | reverse complement strand
ATCATAGGATTTTTTTATAAAAACTCGAATTAACAGGTACGTTTTGTCTTGTTTAGTTTTCAAAGATCATCTTCATTGTCGCTCAGAGGCGACTTTCTTAATATAACATTTGAGCACCGTGTGCGTCAAGTGTTTTTTTGAATTTCTTTTTGTCCGCTTTTCTTTCAAAGCAACTCGGTTGCTCATTAGCGACGTTTAATAATATACCATCATAATATTCATGCGTCAATATCTTTTTTAACAAAATATCCTCGGTGATAGATTTTTTGTCCCTTCGTCTCAATTGGCTCTACTAGCACAATTCCTTTTTCCACAAAGAAATCAATCATCACACTAAGATCAGGCGTGAAATGTTTGAGATCAGGATGTGCAAGAAGCTCGCCAAACAGCCAAATATCCTGCTGTTCCATGACATGACGCAAATGAGCCGCACCAATTTCTGCTTTTGAATGAATCAAGAAATCATTCGCTAGGAATAAAAGTTCTAACCGCTTATGAAGACTTTCGTGGCTTTCAATCAACTCTGAATAAAGTTTATATACTTCCGGTTCCATATGACGTACTTGGTTCCAAACGGTCACTTCTGGGTGGAAGCCTTTATCAATCACTTCAATACGCGCCAGATGATGCAGGGCATGCACAATGGAATTATATGCATCGAGGAATTGATTTGATTCAAAAAATGCTTTTCCTTCTATATATCTTCGAATGAGCTTGCCATATTCTAAACCAATTTTGAGCTTGCGGTTAGAAAACGGGAATGTACTCAGTTCATCAATCAAGTTGAAAATATATTCATTTCGATCAAACAGGACTTTTCCGTTTAAAATCCAATCAATAATCCGTCTGTTGGTACCTAAGGTAATCCATTCCTTCAACTGATCATCTGTGACAACATTTAAAGAAGCTGTTTGGTGACCGGATTCATAGTGCTTAATAAATAACGGTTCTTCCGCATCCTTTACGATGACTAGAAGCGCTGCATCAAAGTTATCCGTCTCAGAAGATACTTTATGTCTTCTTTCTACTATAATCACAGCTAATGTATCTGGATGACTTGCTCTCTCTTGATAAATAGGACGGAGAAGATTTTCCATAGTGATTCCTCCAATACTCGGGTGTAAGGTTCTTCTCTAATGCTATGTATTTCTCCTCATAGAATCAAAATTCCTTCAATACATGAAAAAAGATCGTTGAATCATTATAAGCAATTTATTCACAAAACTCTATAACTAATTCAAACAGAAAGGTAAAATGTGCTATATTGGAGATAAGGGGGACTAGGGATGGCGAAATACTCCAGTAAGATTAATAAAATCAGAACATTTGCACTTAGTTTGGTTTTTGTTGGTTTTTTGATCATGTATATCGGTGTGTTCTTCAAGGAATCGGTCTGGCTGTCGACCTTCTTTATGCTACTCGGCGTGTTATCGATTGGATTGAGTACAGCCGTTTACTTTTGGATCGGTATGCTTTCTACGAAGGCAGTCCGGGTCGTATGTCCAGGCTGTGAGAAGGAAACAAAAGTGCTTGGGCGGGTGGACATGTGCATGCATTGCAGAGAGCCACTTACACTCGATCCAGCATTAGAAGGCAAAGAGTTTGATGAATCCTACAATCGAAAAAAGTCATAAAAATAAGCTGACCATTCAACTGGTCAGCTTTTTCATTAATGATTTTCTTTTTTTGCACATTCTTGACAAGTGCCATAGATCTCCAAGCGATGATGACTTACTGTAAAGCCTGTCACATGGGATGCAAGCTGTTCTACTTCATCAAGGCCAGGATAGTGAAAGTCAACGATCTTTCCGCAGTTTTCACAAATCGCATGGTAATGGTCAGATGTCGCAAAATCAAATCGGCTTGAGGAATCCCCATACGTTAATTCTTTTACTAATCCAGATTCCCGGAAGACTCGTAAATTGTTGTAAACCGTTGCTACACTCATATTAGGAAATTTCCCTTCAAGTGCCTTATATATATCGTCCGCGGTTGGGTGTGTCATAGAATTTACGAGAAACTCCAAGATGGCATGGCGCTGCGGAGTAATTCGAACACCGGTTTCTTTTAGAGCGTCTAAAGCATCTTTTAGTTCGTGAGCAGCCATTTCATCATGCACCTCTCTTTTCAAAAATATTCTTATATTATAATCTTTATAAATAGTGTACCCCCAGAGCCGAAACTTTGTCAATTACAATCCTCTTTTTTACCTATTCTTCTATACAAAAAAGACCGGCACGACTGCCGATCTCATCTCGTCAACATATTAAGCGTGAGCTTTCAGTTCCTCAAGCGCTTCTTCCACATGATCTTTCACCTTTACTTTACGCCACTCTTTCACAAGCTTTCCTTCTTTATTAATAAGAAACGTTGAGCGTTCAATTCCCATGTATTCCTTACCAAAGTTCTTTTTCAGCTTCCACACACCGAAAGCTTCAGACAATTTTTGTTCGTCATCTACAAGAAGCAGGAAAGGTAAGTCATGTTTTTCTTTAAACTTTTGGTGCTTGTCTTGACCGTCTGGGCTTACGCCGATAATCACAGCATCTAATTCGGCAAAGCTTTGATGGCGGTCACGAAAATCACAGGCTTCCGTTGTGCAGCCCGGCGTCATATCTTTTGGATAAAAATAAAGGACAATGTGTTTCCCTTTAAAATCAGAGAGCTTTACTTTCTCTCCATTATCACCAAGTAATTCAATATCAGGTACTTGCTGCCCCACTTCGATTGTCATACAATCCCTCCAACCTATTTTTTCATTAGCCTATCCAATTTCGAGAAGATATTCAACTAAGGACGCTTGCATCGGCATGTTAAAATAATGATAGACGACGTGATACGTTGAGATAGGAGGCTATTTATGAAATTCACCGAATCAGAAAAATTACATCAAGAGGCGCTGGAGCATATTGTTGGAGGGGTTAACAGCCCATCTCGTTCATATAAAGCAGTGGGCGGCGGGTCACCTGTTGCAATGGAAAAAGGCGAAGGCGCTTATTTTTGGGATGTTGACGGAAACCGTTATATCGACTATTTAGCAGCATACGGCCCAATTATTACGGGACATGCTCATCCTCATATTACAAAAGCCATCACGAAAGCAGCCGAGACGGGTGTCCTTTACGGAACACCAACGAAGCATGAAGTCACTTTTGCTAAGATGCTGAAGGAAGCGATGCCTGCTTTGGACAAAGTTCGTTTTGTCAATTCAGGTACCGAAGCTGTGATGACGACAATCCGTGTCGCTCGCGCTTATACAGGCAGAACAAAGATCATTAAGTTTGCCGGATGTTACCACGGCCATTCTGATCTTGTGCTAGTTGCGGCCGGCTCTGGACCTTCCACTTTAGGAACACCAGATTCAGCGGGCGTGCCTAAAAGTATTGCCAATGAAGTCATTACCGTTCCATTCAACGATATAGACAGCTACAAAGAAGCATTAGACCGCTGGGGTGATGAAGTAGCAGCTGTTCTTGTTGAGCCAATTGTCGGGAACTTTGGCATCGTAGAGCCTAAAGACGGTTTCCTGCAGCAGGTTAATGACCTGACTCATGAAAAAGGGGCTCTAGTCATCTATGATGAAGTCATTACAGCTTTCCGCTTTATGTATGGTGGTGCACAGGACTTGCTTCAAGTAAAACCTGACCTCACTGCATTAGGTAAAATTATCGGCGGCGGTCTTCCAATCGGCGCTTACGGCGGCAAAAAAGAAATTATGGAGCAAGTCGCCCCGCTTGGACCAGCCTACCAAGCTGGCACAATGGCAGGTAATCCTGCCTCCATCCTTTCTGGTATTGCATGCTTGGAAGTGTTAAAAGAAGACGGGGTCTACGAACGTCTTGATCAGCTTGGGGCCATGTTAGAAGAGGGAATTTTAGCCCACGCAAAAAAACATCAAGTAGATATTACAGTGAATCGTTTAAAAGGTGCTCTCACCATTTATTTTACAAAGGAAACGATTGTGAACTACGAGCAGGCTGAAAATACGGATGGTGAAATGTTCGCCCGTTTCTTTAAATTCATGCTCGCACAAGGTATTAACCTCGCGCCTTCTAAATATGAAGCATGGTTCTTAACCATTGCACATACTGAAAATGATATTTCTGAAACGCTCAAAGCAGTAGATCATGCGTTTGAACAACTGAAACAATTATAATGAGGAGAAAAACAGACGTAAATTCATGCGTCTGTTTTTTTATTTACCAGCTCTTGATTGTCAAAAGCGAGTGAATCTGTTACATTTTTTCTCAATACCTTCTTTTGATGTTTTCATGAACTTTCAAAAATCACTTGAATATTTCGGAAGACCGCTGTATATTACTTAGTTGTTTCATCAAAATATTTATGATATATGACAAGTGGTCATCTATTATCGAAAAGAAAGGAATGCAGGGACAAAACCAATGAAACTTGGAGCCCGTATTTTAAAAACTGGTATTGCCATTGTACTCGCGCTTTACCTGGCAACATGGCTTGGGTTGCCGACACCCGTCTTCGCGGGAATTGCAGCTGTATTTGCTATCCAGCCATCTATTTATCGATCATTTTTAACGATTGTTGACCAAGTGCAAGCCAATATTATTGGAGCAGCACTTGCCATTACGTTCGGTCTGCTTTTTGGCACAGGACCAGTCATCATCGGCTTAACTGCCGTCATGGTCATTGCGATTAATTTAAAGCTGAAGATTGAACACACGATTCCGATTGCACTCGTAACCGTCATCGCGATTTTAGAAAGTGCAGGGGATCATTTCCTTTCCTTTGCCTTAATTCGAACAGCAACTGTGGTGTTAGGCGTACTTTCTTCATTTTTAGTGAATTTGATTTTCCTGCCGCCAAAGTATGAAACAAAGCTTGTTCATCACATTATGGAAAATACGGAGGAGATTTTAAAATGGATCCGTCTGAGCTCCAGACAGTCTACTGATCATTCCACTTTAAAGGATGACATCGATCAAATAAAAGAACGTATGATCAAATTAGATCACATTTACTTGTTATACAAAGAAGAACGAAGCTATTTAAAGAAAACAACTTATGTCAAATCTAGAAAGCTTGTTTTATTCAGACAGGCAATCATGACGTCTAATCGAGCGCTGTACTTGCTGAAAAAGCTTCATAAGTTAGAAAATGAAATTCATTTGATGCCAGAGCATTTCAGAGAGAGCTTAACAGATGAGATTGATTATTTGCTTTATTGGCATGAACGTACCTTAATGAAATTTGTTGGAAAAATGAAACCGCAGGACGATGAATTTCAAAATGAATGCTCTCTTCGTCTTGAAGCATTAACGAAATCATTTATTCAGCACCAGCAAAATCAAGAAAACGACTTGCTGGATTACAATATGCTGAATGTGATGTCGAGTATTATTGAATACCGTGATGAATTGGAGCATCTAGATACTTTGATTACAAGCTTCCAAACGTATCACCCAAAAGATAGTGAGATTGAGACAGAAGAAAAAGAAGCTTAAATACAAAAGCCCGATTCTAAGAATCGGGCTTACATTTTTAACAAAGGGCTAAAATGATCTTTATTTAGCCCTTTGTCTTCTTTTCAGCGTAGTTGAAAACCCTTGAAACCAAGGAAAGAGGAGTACTGGAGCGGAGCGAATGCCATATTCGTGAGCACCAGCACGCAGGATTGACAAAGAATGAGGGGTTTGTCTACTCGCTGTGACCGATTCTTAGAATCGGTCTTATTTTATTTTCTTCATTTTAGGATCAAGGGTGTCCCTTAATCCATCTCCCATCAAGTTAAAGCCAAGAACCGTCAGCATGATCGCAATCCCCGGGAAAAATAAAGTCCACGGCGCTTGTACGAGATAAGGTCTCGCATCGGCAAGCATTTTCCCCCACTCTGGACTTGGCGCTTGTGCACCTAATCCTAAAAATCCTAAAGCCGCCGCTTCAATAATGGCAGTACCAATCGCAAGCGTCGCTTGAACGATGACCGGCACCATACTATTTGGCAGAATGTGACGAAGAACGATGCGGCGGTGTGACATCCCGACTGCCTTTGCTGCTAAAACATATTCTTCTTGCTTAATGCTCAGCACCTTTGAACGAACCAGCCGCCCAAAAGTCGGGACGTTAATAATCGCTATGGCAATAAGGGCATTTTGTAAGGAAGGGCCTAAGATGGAAACGATCGCAATCGCTAATAGAATGCTAGGAAAAGCGAGTAAAATATCAAATAGTCTTGAGATGACAGCATCCAGCAATCTGCCGCCGTAACCTGCCATCAATCCAAGCAATGTCCCTAAAATAACCGACCCGAGAACGGAGAAGAAACCCACCCATAATGAAATCCGAGCTCCATGCACGACTCTAGAAAATATGTCTCTCCCGAAATCATCCGTACCAAACCAATGTGCAGCCGAAGGGGCACTAAATCGTTCGCCTAGTGACTGCTCGTTGATTCCATAAGGAGCAATGAGCGGTGCAAAGATTGCTAGGATCAGAAATAAAAAGACAATCACAGTGCCAATGACCGCCAGCTTGTGCTGAAAGAACAGTTTCATCGATTCAAGAATCAGTGATTGAGAGCGTTCTTCCTTTTGTTCAGGTGCTTGAAGCTCTTTTTGCGCTTCCATGTCGTCACTCTCCCTTCTCTAGTATTTAATCCTCGGATCAATGACTGCATACAAGATATCCACAATGAAATTGATCAGCACAAATATGAGCGCAACAACAAGAATGCCAGTTTGAATGACAGGATAATCACGATAGCTAATGGCATCGTAAATATACCGCCCAATTCCCGGCCAAGCAAAGATCGTTTCTGTTAAAATGGCTCCGCCTAGCAAGAGACCTGTTTGAAGACCAATAATCGTTAAAATCGGAATGAGCGCATTTTTCAGCCCATGCTGGTAAATGATGAAAAATGAACGTACCCCTTTTGCTTTTGCTGTTCGTATAAAATCTGAATGAAGAACTTCCAGCATACTTGCCCTCGTAATCCTTGCAATAATCGCAGCAGGAATCGTTGCGAGAGCGGTACTTGGTAAAATTAAATGCTTGATGCTGTCAAAAAATTGATCAAATCGTCCTTGCAAAATCGTGTCCAGCGTATGGATATAGGTGATCGACTCTACCGGATTTCTGACGTTTTCTCGTCCTGTAGTCGGCAAAATACCTAATTCAATCGAGAATAGCCACTGTCCCATTAAGCCTAACCAGAAAATCGGCATGGACACCCCAATGAGCGCAATAAACATGGCCACATAATCAAAGAAAGAATGTTTAAACCACGCACTAATGATTCCGGCATTCACACCGACAATAATCGCCAGCAACATAGCGAAGAAAGTCAATTCTAATGTAGCAAATAAGTAAGGCTTCATTTCCTGGGCAATAGCCGCTCCTGTTCGTATGGAAGTCCCTAGATCGCCTTTTAAAAGCCCCAGCATGTAGTGACCATATTGTACGTACCACGGCTGGTCTAAACCAAGCTGAATCGTCAATTGCTCTACTGCTTCTTTCGTTGCCCGCTGTCCTAAGATGACCTGCGCCGGATTTCCAGGGATAAACCGAATAATAGAAAATACAACTAAGGTCATTCCGATCAGTACTGGAATGAGCATTCCTGCTCGCTTCATACAATAAGCAAACAAACAGCTTTCACCGCCTTTTCATTGTTTGGATAAGGGAGATCGAACGATCTCCCTTATTTGCTTATTCGAAATATACGTCAGTCAATGCTTCGGAACCAGTCGGATGCGGCTGGTAGCCTTTTAAATCTTTAGATGCGGCGAGCATTGGAATTGAATGGACTAATGGAATCCAAGGTGCTTCATCATGAATGATTTCTTGAGCTTCTTGATATAATTCATTTCGCTTCTTTTGATCCGTATCGGTCTGAGCTTCAATGAGGATGTCATGCATTTTATCGTTTTGGAAGAATGTATAGTTGTTACCGCCAATACTGTCTTTATCTAATAATGTGTAGATGAAATTATCAGGATCGCCATTGTCCCCTGTCCATCCTAATAAGAACACATCTGCTTCGCCTTTACTTGCTTTATCTAAATAAGTCGCCCAATCATATGTGACGATTTCGGCTTTGACACCAACTTTTTCAAAGTTTGACTGAATGACTTCAGCTACCTTCATCCCGTCTGGCATATATGGGCGCGGCACAGGCATTGCCCAAAGCTTGATGCGAAAACCGTCAGGGAAGCCTGCCTCTTTCAATAGTTCTTTTGCTTTTTCCAGATCATATGGATATGGCTCAATCTCGTCATTGTAGCCTTCTAATGACGGAGGAAGTGGATTTTTTGCTGGTTCAGCAAGCCCTCCATAAAACGACTCGATGATTGATTCTTTATCAACTGCATAATTGAGTGCCTGACGAACCAACTTGTTATCAAGCGGCTTTCTAGTCACTGTCAGCCCGATATAACCTACGTTCATGGATGGTCTTTCAATCAACTGGAGCGCTTTGTCTGTTTTAATGCCATCTAAATCGGACGGATTGACGCCGTCCATTAAGTCGATTTCGCCTGTTTTAAGCGCATTTAAACGAGCAGAGTTTTCAGGAATAGAGCGGAAGATGATTTGTTTCAGTTTTGGTTTATCTTTTTGCCAGTAATCTTCGTTCTTTTCTAAGACAATACGGTCGTTCTGCTTCCATTCTTTAAACTTAAATGGTCCTGTGCCAACTGGGTTTTCTCTAAATGAATCACCGCTTTTTTCAACTGCTGCAGGACTAGCGATACCAAATGGTGACATGGCGATGTTTTTCAGAAATGTTGCTTGCGGGCGTTTGAGTTGAAATTCAATTTCATGCTCTCCTTTGACGATGATGTCTTTAATGACATGCCCTTTATCTTTTTTATAGCCGCCAAACATGCCGTAGTAAGGAAATTTTTCGGCATCTCCATTCATCCAGCGGTCAAAGTTGAATTTCACTGCTTCTGCATTAAAGTCTGTGCCATCGTGAAATTTCACACCTTCTCTTAAGTAGAACGTGTACGATTTTCCGTCCTTTGCAACATCCCATTCTGTTGCGAGGCCCGGATGGATGGTCGTGTCTTTTTCACCGTAATTCAAAAGCTTTTCAAACATATTCTCTGTGACCTTGAAGGTTTCGCCTTCTGTTGTTGTAATCGGATCAAGTGACGTAGAGTCCCCTCCTCTGCCGAATACGAGAGTGTCTTTTGTGGCTTTTTCTTCTGATGTTGATGAAGATGAACAGCCCCCTAGAAATAACGCAAGTGCCAGCACAAAAATGAAACTACTGAATAACCATGTCTTCTTCATTGTGTTCCTCCTTTTGATATAAATAGCACGCGGCTGCATGGCCTGTTTTCTCCTCATACAAAGGCGGAACAGCTTGCAAGCATTGCGCCCACCTTTTTGGACATCTTTTATAGAAAGGACAGCCATCTTCTGACACCAGGGTGGATTCTTCCGCTGACACATCCTGCGTTTCCAGCACGTGATCCATATGTGGAATGGATGTCAGAAGAAGCGATGTATAAGGATGAAGCGGCTTGTGAAATACGTCCTCCGCAGGACCCATTTCTACAATACGGCCAGCGTACATCACTGCAATTCGGTCGCTCATATACTTGACAACGCCTAGATCGTGAGAAATAAACAAGTACGTCAGAGAAAGCGTCTTTTGCAATTCGAGCATTAAATTCAATATTTGCGCTTGAACCGATACATCTAAAGCGGAAACTGGCTCATCGGCAATCACAAGACTTGGATGAGTAATCAGCGCCCTAGCAATTCCAATACGCTGCCTCTGACCGCCGCTAAATTGGTGCGCATAACGGTCTCCATAGGATGGGTCAAACCCAACAATGTGCAGCATCTCTTTTACACGCTTTTGTCTTTCTGCTTTTGTTCCATGTTTATGAACAATGAGCGGTTCTTCTAAAATGTCTTTGATTTTCATTCGTGGATTTAAGGAAGCGTATGGATCTTGGAAAATCATTTGAATGTCTTTTCTGAAGGAACGCATGTCTCGTTCTTTCAGAAGCGTCACTTCTTTTCCTTTCATTTGAATTGAGCCAGAAGTCGGTTCGATTAATCTCATTAAGCTTTTGCCAAGGGTTGATTTCCCGCAGCCAGATTCGCCCACAATGCCGAGCGTCTCTCCTTCTTTCACGTGAAAGGACACTTGATTTAAAGCCAAAGTCGTCTGTTTGTGTTTAGAAAAAAATGCCGATGTGTCATAACGCTTCGTCAGTTGATTCACTTGCAACAGTGGGTGATTCAGTGTCTTCTCCTCCTTCCATTAGAAAACATGCGACGCGGTGATTGTGTGAAATGGATTGTAAAGATGGGTCTTTTTCAAGACATTGCGTCATTTGATATGGACAGCGTGGTGCAAATTGACAGCCGGACCGAATAGCTCCTGGCTTAGGTACATGACCCGCAATCGACATGAGTTTTTCTTTTTTCTCTTTAAATGATGGAACAGAGGCGAAAAGACCTTTCGTGTAGGGATGGAGAGGTTTTTGGAAAATACGGTCAACGGTTCCTTCTTCTACGATTCGACCGGCATACATAATCATGACACGCTGGCATATTTGCCGCACGACGCCTAAATCATGAGTAATAAATAAAATAGCGGTGTCCATCTCTTCATTTAACTTTTTGAGCAAATGAAGAATTTGTGCTTGGATGGTGACATCAAGTGCAGTCGTTGGTTCATCTGCAATCATGAGCTTTGGGTGACACAGCATAGCCATCGCAATCATCACACGCTGACGCATGCCGCCCGATAGTTCATGTGGATATTTTTTGAGTAATGACGCTGCTTGTTTCAGGCCTACCGTTTGAAGCAAATCTACCGCCTTCACTTTTGCTTCTTTTTGGCTGATAGTCTGATGTGTGAAAAGGGCTTCTGTCATTTGCTTGCCGATGGTCATGAGTGGATTGAGAGAAGTCATGGGTTCCTGGAAAATCATTGAGATGTCATTCCCTCTGACCTCTCGCCATTGTTTCTCCGACAGTGACAGCAGGTTTTGACCTTCAAATTGTATGTGACCTGTTGTTTCTGTTTGGTGATTCAGCCCCATTAAAGACATCGATGTGATGCTTTTCCCGCAGCCAGATTCGCCCACAATACCTAAGGTTTCTCCTTTTTGAATAGAGAATGAGATGTCATGGACGATCGGCACTCTCTGTTTTTTTTGCTGAAAGGCAATGGACAGCTGTTTAACATCTAGCAATACTTCTTGTTCTTTCACATCTTCACCACCCCGTCATACTTTTTAAAATTGTATTGAGACAAGCTGGGAAATATGTCATGTTTTTGACAAGCATAAAAAAGCCTATCCGCTAGAATCGGATAGGCTTCTACTAATTTAATGTTTGAATGGTAAATAGATGGCGATAGTGGCTGTCTCGGTTCATTAATTCTTCATGTGTTCCTTTTTCCACAATCTCGCCTTGTTCCATGACCACAATGAGGTCCGCATGTGTAATCGTTGATAAACGGTGCGCAACTATAAAAGTTGTGCGATCTTTTGCCAGCTTTTGCATCGCTTCTTGAATGTAATGTTCACTTTCTAAATCAAGTGCAGACGTCGCTTCGTCTAAAATAAGCAGCGGTGGATTTTTAAGAAATACCCTTGCAATTGAAATTCGTTGTTTTTGACCGCCTGATAGCTTTACGCCACGTTCTCCTACTTTCGTGTCATATCCTTCAGGAAGAGACATGATAAAATCATGCGCATTAGCCGCTTTGGCAGCCGACACAATTTTCTCAAAGGATGCTTCCGGGTCTCCCACAGCGATATTTTCTTTTATGGTGTCACTGAATAAGAATGTATCTTGGAGCACCATTCCGACTTGATTACGCAGGCTTCTTGCCTTGTACTCTTTAATATCAATGCCGTCAATTTCGAGTGATCCGCTTGTAACATCATAAAATCTTGGAATTAAGCTGACGAGTGTCGACTTCCCTCCGCCGCTCATTCCTACAAGCGCAACAGTTTGACCTTTTTCTACTTTCAAGGAGATATTGTGTAAAATCTCTTCCTGTGTATGTTCGTAACGGAACGTCACATCTTTAAATTCTACCTCTCCTTTTAAGTGATTGGCTTCTTTTGCATTGGGCTTGTCTGTTACTTCATACGGTTCATCAATAAACTCAAAAATACGATCCATTGAGGCTACTGACTGAGTTAAAGTCGTCGATGAGTTAATGAGACGACGAATCGGGTTGTACATCCGGTCAATGTAGCCGACAAAGGCAATCATTGTCCCAATTGAAAGCGACCCGTTAATGACGGTATAGCCAGCAAAAGCAATGATGAGCAGCGGCGCAATGTCTGTGATCGTATTGACGACGGCGAATGTTTTGGCATTCCAATTCGTATGATTGATCGCTTTGTTTAAGAAATTTTTATTTTCATCGTGAAAATTCTCTTGTTCGTATTCTTCAATCGCAAAGCTGCGAATGACAGGCATTCCTTGTACTCGCTCATGCAGGTGCCCTTGTACCTCAGCGAGTGCCTGCGACCGCTCTTTTGTCAGTTTGCGAAGCCGTCCGTAAAAATACTTCACTGCTAACGCATACAGCGGAAAAATAATGACAGACACAATGGTGAGTTTAAGATCCAGTGTACACATAATGGCTATCACAATCAGGACGGTCATCAAATCAAGCCAAATGTTCATAAGCCCTGTGATGACAAATTCCTTTGTTTGCTCCACATCGTTGATGACCCTTGAAATAATTTCCCCTGTTCTCGTGTTGGCGTAATAACGAAGGCTTAGCTTTTGAATGTGCGAGAACAGTTTTTCCCGAATATCAAATAATACTTTACTGCCTGTCCACTGCGCATAGTATTGTCTGTAGTACTCAACAGGCGGTCTCATCACTAAAAATAATACAAGCATGATTCCCATAATAATAAAGAGAGTGGATGTTTTTTCTTCAGCCGATCCAGAGCCTTGAATGACATCATCAATGACATACTTTAAAAGCAGAGGCAATGTTAAGGGGATCGAGAACTTAATCATTCCGATCACCATTGTCAATGCAATCTGTTTTTTATACGGTGTTACAAAAGCCATGTAACGTTTTATGACCCCCATGTAAATCTCCTTCCCAATCTATCAGTGCCTCTTATCCGTACGCAGTCAAAAACCTGTTGGCTTTGAAAAGCCAAACAGGTTTTAGCTGCTGTTACTTATTTTGTATAACGCAAAAAACGTTCATACCACATATCCACAAATTCTGGAGCAAACGGTCCCTTCCGCTGGTGAATCCAATGCAGTAATGTATTTAGATGCTCTCGTAAGATACTATCGATTTCTTTTGGATAATTCATCTGCCTCTTATGATCTGCATATTCATCCTCATCCAAAATATTATACGTCATGTCCGGAAAGACTTTGACATCTAAGTCGTAATCAATATACTTAATCGCCTCTTCATCTGTCGCAAAAGGAGAGCTGATGTTGCAGTAATAATACACCCCATCATCTCGAAGCATCCCAATGACATTAAACCATTGTTTTGCATGAAAATAGCAAATAGCCGGTTCTCTTGTCATCCATGTACGGCCATCGGATTCAGTCACCATTGTTCGATCGTTTGCACCAATGATACACAATTCCGTTGCTTTCAGAATGGTGGTTTCATTCCAAATCCTGTGGATCAAGCCATTATGTTTATAGCTTTGAATTTGGATGGTTTCTCCTTCCTTGGGATAGCCCATATTTTCTCCCCTACTTTCTATAACAAACAAACCTAACAGTCCAAAGACCTAATTTCACAACTAAACATGTCTCTATTATATTATACCGTTACATCATTAAAAAATGAAATGAAAAAGCCATTCAACCCAATTGAACGGCACACTCTTTTACATGACGGTTGAGCTCTTCTCCATTTGTTTATACGAATTGATGACTTGTTTAGTCTGTTTTGTAAATAGTGTCTGGACTTTTTGCAGTTCCTCTCGTTTCTGTTTGATTTGATCACGAAGCTTATGCCGCTCTTCCTTTTTTTCACCTTGCAGCAATTGTTTTTCTGTCTCTAAGTACAGATCAAGTTCTCCTTGTACATCGAGCAGCTGATCCATAAGCTGCATTTGTTCTTTGACAAGCTGATCGAAATCAGACATCTAACTCCTCCCTTTCCTTCGATTCCACTTTTTGTATCTATACCATTTCTTGAAAGAAGGAAGAAGTCCTTTGACTGTTTATGTAGAGGTTTTACAGGTTTTGTCGGATGATGGGGAGAGACAAAAAGAAAAGCACTTCATTCGTAGATGAAGTGCTTCCCTTTGTTTCAGTGATTAGCTGTTTTGTTGTTTGTTTTGCTCAGCTTTTTGGTTGTATTTTTTTACGTGCTGTGCGTCAGTCTCGCTAGCAAATTCAGTGCCATATTGACCGCCTTGTGCAGCAGCTTGGTTTTGTTTTTTCACTTGTTGTGCGTTTGTTTTGTTTTGTTGTTTATCCATCATTATCACCTCCACGCACATTAATTTGTGCAGAAGGTGTACATCTTATTCATGATTTTTTTAAACAAGCAAAGAACGTCCGCCATCGACGATAATCGTCTGTCCTCTAATCATATCTGCTTTGCCTGATACAAGGAATTCTACACTGTCGACCATGTCTTTAATTTCCACCATACGGCCAGCTGGTGTATTTTTCTTAGCGTCTTCTAATAGCTCTTCACGATTTGGGAAGTGCTTGAGTGCATCTGTATCAATGGCACCGCCTGATACGGCATTTACGACGATATTTTTTTGTGACAGCTCAACGGATAGGTAGCGTGTCAACGCTTCTAGTGCTGCTTTAGATACACCGACCACCGTGTAGTTTTCAAGGTAGCGGATGGAGCCTAGTGAGCTAATGCTGACGATATGTCCGCCGCCGTTTTTCTCCATTAATTTGGCTGCTTCTTGTCCGCAGAATAACAAGGCCTTCGCATTGATATTCATGGTCCAGTCCCAATGATTTTCTTCAAGATCCATGATTGGACGCTGAACGCCAGATGCCGCATTGTTCACAAATACGTCTAAACGGCCAAACGTTTCGTCAATTTGCTGGAACATGTCTTTGATTTTCTCTGGCTGACCAACGTTGGCTTTGACAACTAATGTTTTAACACCCATCGCTTCAATTTCTTCAGCTGTTTCAAGTGCTGCTTTTTTGCTTCTTGCATAGTTAATGACAATGTCATATCCTTTTTCAGCCAGGCGAAGGGCTACTTCTTTCCCGACACCTCTACTGCTGCCTGTAATTAGTGCACATTTACGCTTGTTCATTATGGTTCATCTCCTGATTTGAATAGTTTTCGTCCATTCGCTTCACACTAATAGGAAAGTTCCTATTAGGAGGTTACATTCATGTATGTCGGACGCGATTTAAGCCAGCTTGGCATGATGTCAAAGGATCAATGGAAAGATACTGAGCTTGCTTTTTTTCATCATGCTTTCCAACAAATTTTACCTTATTTAAACGAAGAAGGGCAATCTAAGTATCGAGAAATCATTTCTGAAATTGAAAACCGCGGGGGTCTGCACCGAAATGAAGCCGATTATACCCATGGTACAACGGTTAAATATGACTAGGCTGTTCAAGTGCCATCTTCCATATTTTTTGATGTGAGACTGGCAAAGCATATGCCTCAAATTCTTCTGTTGTGACTTTTTTCAGCATCGTGTCATCAGATACAGAGGTCACACGTCCAAAGAAAACAGAAATATTCCAGATGAGGTGGGTAAATACATGTTGAATGGTGCCTTCTAAATCACCAAGTTCTGCTTGTACACCCGCTTCCTCTTTTAAGAAATCAATCAGCTGCTCTTTTTCCGTTTTTCTTCCCTTCATTGTTTCCATGTTTGGGAACTCCCATAAATTCGCAAGCAGACCTGTACTTGGACGTTTATGAATATAAAGATGGCCTGCATCGTCAAATAGCACCGCTGCTGCCATTGATTTCGCAGTCGGCTTTTTCTTTTTACTTTTCACCGGCAGCTCATGCTGAACGCCTTCCTCCAGTGCTGAGCAATGCATGTTTACAGGACAAATGAGGCATGCAGGAGAGGTTGGGGTGCAAATAAGTGCACCTAGCTCCATTAGCCCTTGATTGAATTCTGACGGCTTTTCCCGGGAAATGAGCTGATCAACCGCAAATTCGAAAATGTTTCTCGTTTTTGGTTTTGCAATATCATCCCATATGGACAAGATACGGGAAATGACCCTCATCACGTTGCCGTCTACCGCAGGGTATGGCTTGTTATAAGCGATACTCAGCACTGCGCCGCTCGTATACGGACCTACACCTTTCAGCTTTGAAAATTGTTCTTTCGTATCAGGGACAACGCCCTCGTAGGATTCATATACTTCTTTCACAGCAGCCTGTAAATTACGCACTCTTGAGTAGTAGCCCAGACCTTCCCATGCTTTCATGACCTTTTCTTCATCAGCTAAAGCAAGATCTTTCACCGTCGGGAATTGTTCCATAAACCGGTTGAAGTACGGAATGACCGTATCCACTCTCGTTTGCTGGAGCATCACTTCTGATACCCAGACGCGGTATGGATCTTGATTTTCACGCCATGGAAGTGTCCGTTGTTCTTTTTCATACCAATCGATTAAATCATGCTGAAAACCCGCAATATCTTTGCGGTCCAGCTTTTCTTGAATGTCTTTCATCTCTATACTCCTTCTTATCGAACCGAGAGCTAACGTTCTGAAAAGAACCTTATTTGTTGTATACTGTTTGTAGATACGTTAACATGTTACATTAAATCGGGATAAAGCAAAAGTAATTTTGCACATAGTCTTGATGAGAAACGTATACTTTGTATGATTGTTCCTAAGCATGACAACTAGGAGGTAATCAATTGGACACTGGTACTCATGTAGTAATGGGCATTTCTCTTGGGGGACTTGCGCTTTTAGATCCAGCCGTCAGCGCAGATCCACACATGGCTCATGCCGTGATGATCGCGACTATTGCCGGCTCCCAAGCACCAGACATTGATACTGTGCTAAAACTAAAAAATAATGCAGTTTATATAAGAAATCACCGGGGATTTACTCATTCCATTCCGGCTGTACTGTTTTGGTCATTGCTAATTCCGGCTGTGATTTTCCCATTTGTGCCGGGGGCAAATTTACTTCACCTTTGGTTATGGACACTATTAGCCGTCGTGCTTCATGTGTTTGTCGATATATTCAATGCATACGGCACACAGGCCATTCGTCCATTTTCAAAGAAATGGGTAGCGCTTGGGATCATTAACACGTTTGATCCGTTTATCTTTTTTACCCATCTTGTCGCCATTGTCGTTTGGGCGATTGGCGGGCATCCCGGCTATACGTTTATTACGCTGTATGCCGTGATTTTCTGTTATTATATCGTCAGGGTCATCATGCAGCTTCAGATTAAACGTCAGCTGCGTGCACGATTCGATGAAATTGAAGACATTATTATTTCGCCTACAATGAAGTTCAGACAATGGCGCATTGCCGTGAAATGTAAATCCTCTTTCCATGTTGGACGCAGTATGAATGGTGAGATCATCATTTTAGACACCTTTAACCGTGTGCCGGTCCCTGATACAGAGATTATGAAAATTGCCAAGCAAGACGAAAACATTTCAGCCTTTCTCTCCTTCTCCCCTGTCTACCGGTGGGAAGTGGATAAATACAAGGACCATTATGAGGTACGGTTCATTGATTTGCGCTACCGCAGCAAAGGTCACTATCCTTTCGTCGCGATCTGCCATATCGACATGGACCACCAAATCAAAAATTCCTATACCGGCTGGATTTTCAGTGAAGAAAAACTGCAAAAAAAATTAAGACTCGGCTCTGTGTGAGCGAGTCTTTTTTTGTGCTTACATCTTCGTCATATATTCCACAATAAACTCCCAAAAGCCAGGTCCTTCTTGGTAAATTAGCCGGTCTACTTTTTCGATGAGTTTGATATAGAGTTCTTGTTCGAGGTCTTCTCTTTCTTGATATGCCGTGTTTTGTAGTTTCTTTTTGATCATGGGTGTGAAGGTTTCAATGAGTTCTTCTATTTCTCCATTGGTGATTTTGTCTTCTTGCACGGACATCTCCCCCTGTTTCTTCTTTTAGTTTGTTGAGCGCTTTTTTGTGAATGTTTGAGATGTTTTGTCTTGTTTCACCTAGCTGATCGGCTATTTCTTTCATTGTTTGGCCTTCGACATAAATTTGGGTGAGGACCATTTTTTGTTTGTCTGTGAGCTGCCGGTAGGCCTTGTACAATCTTGGGTCTTGGAGGTGCTCCCCTAAGTCTTGTTGGTTAAAGAGCACCGCTTCATACGTATCTGTTTGAACAGGGTCTTTCACTTCTTGTGTATCAGGATGATCGAGTATGAGTGGAAAACGCTGCTGCTTCTTTTTTACTCGTTTGTCAAAGTCGACTGAAAAGATGCGGATCATTGTGGAGATATACTTGATGATGCGGATTTTTTGATAAAACTGTTTGAACTCGGAATCTAGTTTTTTCGCATTTTCTTCGTTTGGCTCTTCCATGACTTGCCTAAGCAGCTGCTGGTTTTTAGGGTTGCTTAAAAATTGCTGAATGAGCGGGTGATCAACGATTTCCTTCCATTTTGCTTTCAATAACAGCCGATAATCCATGTGCATCCTCCCCTTTGTTCTCTCTACTTGCATTAAGTGGACAAAAGTTAAAAAAAGTAAACTTTGTGAAACGGGTCTAATGGTTCATTTTCTCCCCCTTTGATTTCCTATTTCTTCTTTCATACCACTTATAGGGAAGACGAGCATCCGCTGGGAGGTGAGACAAATGGAGACCTTTTTTTCGGAGGAATGGCTGAAGCAGCTCGGTCAGGCTGGTTTCCCTGCCATTTTGACGATTTATTTGCTGACACGTTTTGAACGAAAGTTTGATGAATTAAGCAAACTCATCCAACGATTGGTCGCTGTTCAAAAAAATGATGAATCAGATTGACATCTTCTTGATTCGTTTCACCTTATGAAAACGAGGGCGAAATGAAAGGCCTTTTGTCACCTCACACAATACGATGTTGAAAGGGGATTTTATCATGAGTGAAAAGCAAAATGGGGTACCGCAGCCGATTCGAGGAGAAAAAGGAGCAACAGTCAAAATTCCACGTAATCTCGAGCGAGACAGACAAAACCCAGATATGCTCACGCCACCAGAAACCGATCATGGAACGGTTCCCAACATGAAATATTCTTTTTCTGATACGCACAACCGTTTAGAAAAAGGTGGTTACGCAAGAGAAGTCACGGTGCGTGAACTGCCAATCTCTAAAAGTCTTGCCTCTGTGAACATGCGGCTAAAGCCTGGTGCGATTCGTGAGCTGCACTGGCATAAGGAAGCGGAATGGGCGTACATGATTTATGGGGAAGCCCGGATTACATCGGTTGATGCAGAGGGACGCAATTTTACAGAGGATGTGACCGAGGGTGATTTATGGTACTTCCCTTCAGGCTTGCCGCATTCTATTCAAGCACTTGAACCGGGAGCTGAATTCTTGCTTGTGTTTGATGATGGTTCCTTCTCGGAAAATAGTACGTTCCAAGTGACTGATTGGCTTGCCCATACGCCAGAGGAAGTTGTGCTCCAAAACTTTGGAATGACAAAGGAGCAATTTGAAAAACTGCCAGAGAAAGAGAAGTATATTTTCCAAAAAGGAATTCCTGGTTCCCTTGAATGTGACAAGGTGCAAACAGAGCAAGGAGAAGTTCCGAATTCCTTTAAATATGAGCTGTTAAAACAAGAGCCGATTACGTCAAGCGGTGGACAAGTGTGGATTGCGGATTCTACCAATTTCAAAGCGTCTAAAACGATTGCGTCAGCTCTTGTGAAAGTTGATCCAGGTGCCATCCGTGAGCTGCACTGGCATCCAAATACGGATGAATGGCAATATTTCATTTCTGGAAAAGCTCGAATGACGGTGTTTGCTTCTGATGGACATGCGAGAACCTTCAACTATCAGGCGGGAGATGTTGGCTATGTGCCATTTGCGATGGGGCATTATGTAGAAAATACAGGCGACGAACCGCTTTATTTCTTAGAAATCTTCAAGAGTGATCATTATGCAGATATCTCGCTCAATCAGTGGCTTGCGGTCACACCGAAACAGCTTGTTTTGGATCATTTAGATCAAGGCGAAGAATTCTTGAAATTGCTTGATACTGAAAAACATCCTGTCATCGCTGCCCCTAAAAAAGAGGATTAATTCCAACCTTCCTGCAAAAAGGCTGTCCTTTTTGCAGGTATCTTCATGTAAAGGAGTGTTGTTTACCCATGCAGCAATCTGTTCACGCTTTATGGCAAGGGCTGAAATGGCTCATGGCGGCGTCAGCTGTCTGTTACATATTTTTGTTGTTTTGTGTACTGTTCTTTCATTTGACGGGTGCTTTTTATCAATCGGTTTTATCGTTGATTCTGTTTATGGGCATCTATGTTGTACTTGGGATCTCTTTTGAACATCTGGAACACGTGCTCATGCGGTTTGTTCGTAAGTGTCGGTCTAAAAAACGATCCATCGTTTTCTATGCCGTCTTATTTCACCTTTTGTTTATTTGGGGTGCTGTCTACTTATCAGATGAATTGGTTGACGGCATTTTGCTGACTACTTCTGAAGAAATTCTCTTTGCGCTAAGTCTTTGGTTATTTCATTTTTTGTTTGATTATGCGACGTTTCCATTTGAGAAAGAAGCTTCGTGACGCTCTATCGTCTTTCTGTAGAGAGTACTTTTTTAATCTGCTCCATATGATGGAGATCATGTTTAATCAAACTTTGAAAATAACTTGATAACGTCAGCTCGGTTTGACCGATCAGAAAGGGTGTAGTCCAGCGAGATGCTTCTATTTTCTTCATTTCTTGAAGCAATTTTGTTCTAACAGCAATAAATCGCCCGATCGTCTCGCTTCTCTCTTCCTTTCTTGCTCTTTCGGCTGACTGCCGGTTCATTTCATGCACATCAGGTGCCTGAGGTAACGCTTTATTGTTCCAAAATCCCTTTAGGCGATCGTCTAAAATAAATTCATCCCATGGAACGAAATGTGCGATGATCTCAGCAATGCTCCACTTTCCATCAGCAATGGCGCTACGCCATTCTTCTTCTGTTACTTCCGTTAGTGACTGCACCCATTCAAGGGTGTGTTCATAGTGTTTTATCACGGTGTCTTTGTTCATGTTTTGTTATCCCCTTCATGTTTTTAAAAAAAGTTGATCAGAAATTGGTTAGTTTCATTCTTGCGAAATCATTTATAACATATTATCATATACTTTAATTACCAAATGAAGAGGGGGAATTGTGATACGCTGTCCTATATGAAAAAGCTTATTTTTTTGCACTAAAATAAACCGACCGGTCTGTTTATAAAATAGGAGGGAAAATAATGAAATCTCAAAATGTGATCATTATCGGCAGTGGTGTAGCAGGATTGGCTACTGCTTTATTTTTAAAAAAGGCTGGAATGGAAAGTACGATTTATGAAAGCAGGTCAGATGAAGAATTAGAAACAGGAGCAGGTTTTTTACTGTCTCCGAATGGGGTAAAGATTTTGGATGAAATCGGGTGTAAAAATGAAGTGATAGCAAATGCAACCGTGATAAAGAAGATCCAGCAAATAAACAGTGAAAATGAAGTAGAAGCGATCTTTCACAATTATAGTGAAAAATATTATGATGCTCCTTTACTGAACGTCATGAGAGACCAAATCATCAAATCACTTTTAAAAGAAGTTCACCGTCAAGGAATAGAAGTGAAATACAACAAAAAATTAATCTCAATCAAAAAGCAGCCTCATACCGTTCAGGTTCTTTTTGAAGATGAAACTGAGATAACAGGTGATATTGTAATAGGAGCAGATGGAACTTTTTCGAAAACAAGAGAGGCTATTGCGTTTAATGCTAAATTAGACTATAGCGGTTTTTGGGGACTACAAGGAGTATCGTTTGTGAAGGATTTTGTATTGGATGAGGCAACAAGTTATTTTTACAATGACGGAAACTTTCAATTCATTTTTGGGAAAGCGCATCCAACAAATAAAATGAATATTTTATGGCAAGCTTTCTCTCAGTGTCCTGAGAAGTTACCTACAAAACATTTTGAGAAAGCCAATCAAGAAACCATCCGACAGTTATTATATAAACAAATGGAACATTGGAACATTCCTAAACACCTTTCTGACATCATCGATCATACAAACATGTTCTTTCCAAGAAGTATCTATGAAATAAAGGATTTTCCTGTGTGGTCAAAAGGACGTGTTGTTCTTGTAGGTGATGCGGTACATACGGCGAACCCTTTTGTTGGTCAAGGAGCATCGTATAGTCTAGAAGATGCCATGCTCATAGCAAAGATGCTAAGGGATCATGATTATCGAGATGCGTTCTATTATTATGAAAAGGATCGAAGAAAGAGGACAGAAGAATTGAATGCGCTATTTCAGCACATGAGTATTCAAAACGATATTGATAAAAAAATGAACGAATACACGATTGAATGGGATGAAGAAACTTACGTATGAGATGAAAGATAAAAAACACCACTTATGCTGAAAAGTGGTGTTTCTTGTTTTTTCTCCGTGCATATAAAATCGCAACGATCAAACTGACGAGTGAAATCAATGCGAGAATTCTGATATAAGGCGGATAGTAGGTTAGCACGATCTCGTTTTTGCCTTTTTCTATTGGAAAACCGATAAACGCATAATTGGCTTGTTCAATATCGGTTTGATGGCCGTTCACCGTGAGCTCCCAGCCTTTTTCATATGGAACAGGCAGAATCATATAATCATCGCCGCGCTTGTTCTCATAAGAAATCGTAAAGCGGTTATTTTTAAGTTTCACCTGCTGGCTGCCATCATCCTGTTTTTCTTTTTCATATGCCCGCGCAAGGGTGCGGTAAGGCTCATGATACAGCTTTAATTGACTCAGCTCATACGTCCCTTTTGGCACTCGTATGGAAAGGATTTTTTCCGCAGGGACTCGGATCGTCACGTCATTAACGCCTGTTTTGTAGATAGACGTATTGCTTTTGCGTGATGTGACGTAGTCATCCACAGATAACTGAAACCCTTCGTTACGGTCGGTCCGCTTCACATAAAAGCTCACATACACATCCCCCACGCGAGCGATATCATCTGGAAGGGTGATATTCAGCCCGCCCGTTTTTCCGTATACATCAAGCACGCCATTTTCGTATACCGCTTGTTCAGTATGAATGTTTGTATCCTTTATTCGATCAGCCGATTGGTCGATTTCAGCATTTCCTTTTTTGTTTAAGATCACACCTTGCAACATCGCATGTTCTTTATCAAGTGCTGACGCATGCTCTAGTGACTTTTCTGAATAGACGGTACTCGTTGTTCTTGCAAATGGGAGCGGACGTGTATTTTCATACACTTCATAATGTTCGCTTTCCAATATGGGCTTAAAATAAACCGGCGGTGAGAAAGACATCGATTTGTCTCTCATATAATACTTCCCGTAGGTCAGACTGTATAAATTCGCCCTGTCCCCCATTGTTGCATACCGGCTGACACTTTCCCGTCCCATATCAATTTGCAGGTCATTCCAGTAGAAATGGAGCAGATGCTGATTCAATATACTTGAATACGCACTCATGCCTTGAAAGCCTTCAAATAACGGGGTGTTGTTGCGCACGCCGTTCATCCAATCAATCCGGGCAAGCGGATCTTCTTTTGAGCGGCTTTGAATCTGCTGAATGAGCTTCATTTGCTCATGTCCAGCATACGCCTCACTATTCAGATACGTATCTGATACGCTCTTAATATTGCTTCTTTCAAATAAGTAGCCCTGCTGATACACGCCTGCTGTCAGTAAGCTCACAACGATGAGCACAGCTGAAAAGAGACGAAGGTGCAGACGTTTCCCCGCATGTATCGAGAGGAAGAACAAGCTGATCACAAGTAGTCCTATTCCGGTAAATACAACAACATCCATATTTCCCTTTGCTCGTTCTGAAAGGGCGACTGCGAGAAGGAATACAATCCAAGCGCCTAAAACCGCACGTTTTTTCCACTTCCACTCAATTTGCGAGAAATGCTTGATGGTGATGGCTACGACTGCTCCGACTGTAAAAGCAAGAATGTATTCAAATCTGTACTGCGGTGCAGAAAAACCATTAAACACGCTCGCCATCTTTGGACTGTAGTGAAAAATGATCAGCAGAACACTGATCGATGTGAACATGAAAAACCATCTGTTCCGGTATAGCGGAACGAGAAACAGACAAATCAGAAAGATGACCGGCAATAAATACACCCTGCTTGTAAACAGCAGATGATCATGCAGCTCGAACCAAGGAATTGCCTGTTCATACGGCGGTCTTACATTATTGAGAAAGCCGTAAACAGACGGGATAAAAAAGGCAGCACTGATCCCAAACGATAACAACGTAGAGATCGCAAGGGTCCAGAACACCTTCCAGCCTCGCTCCTCGCTTTGAAGCTTAATCATATATCTGAAGACGAGATAAATGGCTAAAAAGATAAAGTGAATGTAAGCAAAGTAAAAGTTATTGATCAGCATGAGACTGCAAGCCGCAATAAACCATGCTGGCTTGCCTGTTTTGAAAATACGTTCAACCCCAAGCACAAGCAGCGGAAGCCACATCATGCTGTCGGTGAAAAACTCCCAAAACGTTTGATGCCGAAAGTACACAATAGACAGTCCGTAAATACCGGCACCTGTCAGCGCCCCCAGCCTATGCTGCACAATCGAAAGGAGCACACGATATGCGATGAACAGAATGACTGTCAGCTTGATCACACTCAGCCAGATAACTGCATTTGCCCAAAAGTGAATGTCTGTTGACTGTATAAGGTGAAGCGCATTCAACAGCCAGACGACAGCGACTGTGACCATAAAGACCATCGACGTTGTAAAATAATAACCTAATTGCGTATATGTACCGCCGCCTAGACCAAATTGATAGGAATAAAAGAAGTTTCCTTTGACGTATTCATCATACAGCAGCTTTTTAAACGGGAGCATTTGCGAAATGCCATCCCCATCTCCTGTCATATATCGGCCTTGCGTATATTCATATAAGAAAAAGGAGTGTCCTAATAAAGCAAGAATGAGGCACATCCCAATGAGTATCCATCTACGTTTCATCATCTAAATCCTTTCTCCAAAAGATCCACTGTTCTTTGAAACAAAACAACCCAGCAAGCGATTCGTGCTTGCCGGTTATTTGACTCCACGTTATTTAAATAACTGCGTTAACACTCGGTCTTGTTCTTTTGAGCTTGTCTCTTGTTCCATGACATTTGATTCTTGAATTAAGTAATGCGGCCTCTTTTTCGTTTCATAGTAAATTCGGCCAATGTATTCTCCAATCACACCTAGACTCAAGAGCTGGACACCACCGAGGAAAAGCACAGCTGAGATTAAAGTGAAATAACCCGGTACCATGATGCCCGTTCTGACGATTTGAATAAAGGTCGCCACGATGTAAATCAAAGAGAGAAATAAGATCAAAATACCCGTATAAAAACAAATACGCAGCGGGCGGTTGTTAAAGGAAATGACACCATCAATCCCGTAGTTAAATAATTTCTTCAGTGACCATTTTGTATCACCATGCTGTCTTTCCACATTTTCATAATAGATGACCTTTTCTTCAAAGCCAATCCAGCAAAAAAGGCCTTTTGAAAAACGATTTCCCTCTTTCAGCTGAAGCAATGCGTCGATCGCTTTACGGGAAATTAAGCGGAAATCTCCTACACCATCACGCAAGTCCACTTCGACCACCTTGTTCATCACTTTATAATACATCGATGATAGGTAAGAACGAAGCTTGCTGTCCCCTTTACGGTTTCGTTTGGCAATGACTTGATGATAACCTTCTTCGTAGCCTCTAACAAAATCCTGAATCAAATACGTTGGGTGCTGCAGGTCGGCGTCCATAATGATCGCAGCTTCCCCTTTTGCATGCTCAAGACCTGCTAAAATTGCAGCTTCTTTCCCAAAGTTACGAGAAAAGGAAATGTATTTGACTTTTGCACTTTTGTGAGAGAGCTCTCTCATGTATTGAAGCGTATTGTCTTTGCTTCCATCATTCACAAAGATGATTTCAAAGTCATAATGAAAATCGCGAAACTCTTCCTCGAGTGCCTCAAAGATTCGTCTGATGTTTTCACCTTCATTGTAAGAAGGAATTATAACAGAGAGCAGTTCCCGTTCCATATCGCACCTTCTCTTCACTTTTTTCACATAGTCTGTTATGTTCATTATTCCTTTTTTGTCAGAAAACGAAACCCTTTTTTATTATCCATAAATTTCATGTATCCTTAATCGTTACATTATATCAGAGTTTTATTTCCAGTGATTTTCACCAACATGAATTTAATGTAATTTTAAGTTTATCCATTGTAAAAAGCCTGTAATTTTGATCACAGACTGGGTATTGTTTCATAAAATTGTTTAGTTATTTATATATTTTCCTGTTTATTGAAAAAGATGAGTAGAAGTGAAAAGGGCAACCCTTTTAATGCAGTAGCCCTTTGTTGTTTTGTTGCAAATGCTCATTTGCCTTCGATTGTTTATTTTGAAATAAATGCAGCTGAGCACCATAGCTTTCGATCCATTCTTGGACAATCCGTTCAGTCGTTTCCTGTCCTTTATATTTGCGGCCAGCCTTTGCATAGGTTGTTTCAAAATCACTCCAAAGGAGCTCTACCCATGTACGTGCTTCTTCATATGTGAGCATATTGTTTTTTTCCATTAGTTGTTCGGTTAATCGCTCAAAATATTGTTCCATACTGGTTCCTCCTTCATCTAGCAGAAAGTGCCTTTTTAAAAAAATCTCTTTTTTCATATACTACCCTTACGTCTTCAAAAGACGCAAATGATTTGTATTGTTTGGAGGGAATCAGTATGCGTAATAAAGCAAAGGGCTTTCCAAATCAAGTGAATCACAAGTTTGAAGGCGAACCAGGGGCCACAGATGCTTATGCGTCTAAAAGGCCGAACGGTGAGACGAATACACGTCCACAGGAACGTATGAGGGCATCAGGGAAACGCTAATTTTTCCAAAGGGAGTGCTTGAGATATGAGTTCAAATGGGAAATCGTATATGGAAGACTTTGTTCAATTAAGAACAACCGCTTACCCTCAACCATGGGCGAATGCTAAACATTCTGCCTCTCAGGTCAACGGAGAAACGCAGCAAACGCAGCACGACATCGTACTTCAGAACAACGTACGTAAACAACGTTCGAAGTAAAGAAAAGGACTGATCTCTAGAGATCAGTCCTTTTACTTTTTACGTCAGGCAAATGGCTATTAATCAGTCCTTTTGCGTAAGCATTGAAATCGGCAGGGCATCTTCTTTATTTGGCGCTGATACTCTGTAGCCCCAAGCAAAAACACCATTTAAATACTCCACATAAAACAGCTCGTCTGTATCTTTGATGTGATAAGTCGTTTTGGTCTGAATAGCAGCTGGATCTAATAAATAGGCTTTCGCCATGTCAATTTTCCGCTCCAACACGGCATATTCATTCACAATGCCTAGCTGCTCAGCTTTTCTTGCTTTTTCAGAAAGAGCGGCAATCTCCTGCTTTAATTCGTATTCTGTCATTTCACTATAGCGTTTTTCCATCTGTCATTCCCCTTTGTCTAAAACGTGATCAATTGTATCAAGATCAAATCCTTTTCGGTAAAGGAATTGCTTCACTTTCATTTTTTTCTCAAATGATCCGTCATAACCTACCTTGCGTTTTGCCTTCTCAAGCATATAGTGAAGGGCTTCTTCTTCCTTTTCCTCTTCTTGTCCATCATAGGCTTCTTGAAGGGCTTTATCAATGATATCAAATGAAAATCCTTTTCGCTGAAGCTGCAATTTGATACGCTGTTCAATTTCTTTTGCGGACCGGTTTTTCTCTTTCTTAACCAGCTTTAGCACTTGTTTCACTGCTTCCTCTAGCTGCAAATCATTCGGATATTGCGATAGTGCTTGTTCGATGGTGTCATCGTCTATGCCTTTCAGCTTTAATTCTTTTTTTAGCACTGACGGGCCTTTGCTATTCGTTTTTCGGTGGGTGCTTACATACGCTTCTGCAAATTCAAGATCATTTACATACTTATAATGTTTTAATTTGTGTATAATTTCACTAATAGCAGGTGCTGGTATGTCTTTTTTCGTCAAGTAATCGGTGACTTCTTTCACTGATCTCATCCGATACGATAAATAATCGACGGCCTGCTGAAATCCTTTTTTTACTGCATCACCGAATTGAATCTCTATGATATCGGCTTCGTCCAGCTCTTTTCCCTTTTTCAAATCATGCTGGACGAGCACATCTAGATCAACGCTAAAAGCGTACTTTTCATCAAGAAAGATGTTCACGCGTTCTGTATTGTTTTGCTGAGCAGAGATTTTCGTAATATAGGGCATCCTGTGATCACTCCTTTTTTCAAACAGTCAGGATGTTTCTTCTGATTCAAAATCGTGAAAGATATAGGTATGTATATGAGAGGAGAAGATGTCAATTGAATATCGCCATTACCGGAGGAACCGGGTTTATCGGCCAGCATGTCACAAAGGTGCTCGCAGCTGAAGGACATCATCTATATATTCTAACAAGAAATCCAAAGGAATCCGAACAAAATCATTTACATTACGTGCAGTGGCTGACAGATGGTGCTAAACCTGAACATGAATTGCCTGCGATTGATGTATGGATTAACCTTGCTGGAAAATCCATTTTCACACGCTGGACGGACAAAGCAAAAAAAGGCATTCTCTCCAGCCGTATTCAATCCACACAAGAAGTGAGACGCATTATAGAAGCGCAGGAATCGAAACCATCTGTGCTCATTCAAGCAAGTGCTGTCGGTATCTACGGCACTTCCAAGACAGAAGACTTTACGGAGGAGGCCCCTCCAGCCGATACAGACTTTTTAAGTCATACATCTAAACTTTGGGAAGCTGAAGGGCAAAAAATTGAGGCGCTCGGTATTCGCACGGTTTATACACGCTTTGGGGTAGTGCTAGGAGAAAAAGGCACACTTCCTCTTATGACCTTGCCATACAAGCTGTTTGCCGGTGGAACGATTGGCTCTGGCTCGCAATGGGTATCTTGGGTTCACGTGGAGGATGTAGCACATCTCATTGCGTATGCCATTCAACATGAACACATATCAGGTCCACTCAATGTCACATCTCCAAATCCTGTTCAAATGAAGCAGCTGGGGCAAACTATTGCATCTACCCTTCATCGCCCTCACTGGCTGAAGGTGCCGTCCTTTGTTATCAAAACCGCACTTGGCGACATGTCATTGCTTGTATTAGAAGGCCAACGTGCTCTGCCGAAAAAGGCACTGCTTTCTTCTTATGAATTTTTGCACCCTGAGCTAAAAGAAGCGATTTTGCATTCAGAGGAATAAATTTTGTCAAAAACACCCATCCTATTAAAAATGAGATGAGGGGGCGATTTTGATGAAGAAAAAAGAACACCAGCCGACTTCAAAACTGAAGAAAACCCAGGAAGTTCTGTATCAACAGGAATTCAAAAAAGCGGAAAGAGCAGCAGAAAAAAGAAACAAATAAAACGGATATTCCTCTTTTACAAGCACATAACTAAAGTGATCTTGTAAAGGAGGGAAAAGCTTTGAAAAAAGACCAACACAAAAAATCCAACCACCAGCTTGCGGCACAAGAGACGGATGGCGAATATGTTGAATTTTCCAAAGAACTTGCAGATCCGAATGACGTAAAAGCGATGGCACGTATGAAAGCAGCCGATCAGCGTGCCAAAAAACAATAAGTAAAAAAACAGACCTTATCAAAAGGTCTGTTTTTATTTGATTTCAGTTAGCAGGCTTGATGCCTTCTGACGTGACTTTTCCTCAGGTACCTCTTCTGGATAACCGATGTGAAGAATTGCGGCAAAGCGTTCGTTTTCCTTTAATCCCATATCCTGTTGAAACCCTTTGTCGTATAAAATACGGCCGCTCTTCCATACCATACCGATTCCTTGATCCCAAGCCAGCAGCTGGAAGTTTTGAATGAGCGCACTCACAGCGGCAAAATCATCATTTCTCACAACTGGATTTTCGTCTTCTTTTAGAACAACAAGTAAAAGTGCTGGTACTTTAGAAAAATAATCTCTGTACTGATTGATCTTTTCTTCTTTTGCGTCTGGATTGTTGCGTTTAAAGAAAGCAATAAACCGCTCAACAAATACCTCTTTTGCTTCATCCGTCACTGCATATAAAAAACGCCAAGGTTCCGTGATTTTATGATTGGGTGCATAGACTGCATCCTCTAATAATGGCTGAAGCTGTTCAATGCTCACCGGCGTTTCTTTGAATTTTCGAATCGATCGTCTATATCTGACAGCGTCTCGAACCGTTAACGCTTCTGTTTGTTGTTTTGTTTCTGGCATATATGTCATCCTTTCAATCAACCTTAATTGAAATTGATTCTCATTCACATTATAAACATGATCATGTGCTGTTTGCAAATAAGACCTCACCTCTCTGCTAAAAAGTTGTTTGCCTTTTTCAAGTAATGTTACAATCATATTACGTTTTAAACAAATTTTGAGAAAAAAGCCAAGATGATGAAATGATTTCAGGTATTTCCACTTTGTCTCATGCGGCTATTTTTTCAAAAAGCTTTCAACCCATGATTGGAAGGGAGGCTTCTGGATGGAATGAAAATCAATATTGGGCAAATCATCAAACTCTATCGTTATAAACAAAATATGACCCAATCGGAGTTGGCAGAAGGAATTTGTTCTGTCTCTCATTTAAGTAAAATTGAAAATGGCTCAAAAGAGGCCAATCAAGATACGATCAATCTTTTGCTTGAACGGCTTGGAATTAGTCAAGAAACGCTGTCGCAAAAGGCGCGTCATCTGTTGTCATTACTCGATGAGTTTCAGATGAACATGTATTTCTATGCGCTCGATCAAGCAGAGCAAAATGCAGAAATGATCATTCATCACGAGGAACAGTTCTTTTCGCTAGATTTAGGGATTCAGTATCATTTGTCCTTATTTCAATTTTATTTATTAACAGAAAAACAGCAGCTTGCCTTAAAAACGCACCGCGTGCTTAAGAAGTTTGAAAAAACCTTTATTGACACAGAAAAAGAAACGTTTGAATATCTAGATGGCATCCACCAGATTAAAATCGGTCAGCTCGAAGAAGGATTGAAAAGACTTGAAAGCTGCTTTTCTTACGCTTCTGTTGAACAGAGCGACCTGTATTATCACTATGCAAAAGCACTTGGAGCCATGGGGCATCTCGGTGATGCGCTTGAGGCCACACATCAAGCAATGGATTTGTATAGACAAAAAAATAATTTCAAGCGGGTCATTCATTGTACACTCATTCATGGGGTCATCTCACTGGAATTAAAGGCCTTTCAAACAGCTAAAAGATATTTAAAAGAAGTGATTTTACACACATCGCTTCACCCTGATGCTTATATTAAGATGACAGCTTATTTTTATTACGGGGTTCTCTTAAAACGCCAAGGCGATTTCTCATCCGCTGTGCCTTATTTACTAGATTCACTCAATTATTTTAATCAAGAACAGATAGAAGATCGTTACTGTGAAACGCTTTATGAAATCGCGACATTGTATGCGGAATATGATCGCAAAAAGGCGCTTCCATACATACACGAGCTGCTCAAACAGCCTCGTATTCAACCAAACTGTTTATATATGATTAAAATCTATAAATTGATGATTGAAGAGAATCCTCATGATTTGAAAACTTATTTAGTAGAAGCAGCGATTCCTTACTTTGAACACAATCAGCTCCACAACGAGTACTTGTTTGCTCTTAGAACCTTGCTTTCCTATGCGGCTTCTGAGCTTGATAAGCGTGCATATATGTCTTACACAACGAAGCTGCTTGATCACTTAGCATCATATATCCCGTATTATAAAAAAGCATGACCTTCTGCCGATCGAAGGTCATGCTTTTTCTATGATTAGATGGTCTTTTGTTGATCTGTATCGGGACGGGTGACTTGTTCGACAGAATGAATGTACCGTTTTCTCGCAAAATAATCGTAAGCATGCTGCCCAAAGCCAAGCCAAATGCTGAGTACAATGAATGGGACCGTTCCCCATAATGCAGGGATATGACAAGCCATTCTCAGCCACGTATAAATCCCTGAGTTTTTTTGATTTTTCGCTAAGTAAATAGACACGATTCGTTTCTCTGCCTTCTCTTCACTAATTTTATTCAGTCTCAGCAGCTGTGAGTTTCTAAATGATTCAAAGTGAATTCGGTTTTTCCAATCGAGTGATTTCAACAGGTCAATTGCTTTTGCACATGAAGGACTTTGTCCGTCATAAAACACAAGCAGTCTGAGTGATTTGATGGAACGCTGTTCTCTTTTCTTTGATTCAGCGAGCTTCTTTTTTTCTTGATCGAGATAGATGATTTTTTTCATAAATTGATCGCCAGCCCTTTTCCTTCATTTATTTTTTTTTAGTTCGTTCAAAGGAGATTACAACTAGATTACTATAGTTGCTGGGCCTCTTGTATTGGGAAAAAGCCATCCGACGTGCGTTATATGAGCCTTTAGATAAGGGCAAAATAGCTGATTTCATGGCATATATGAGGTTTTTCAACTAAAAGTGGTTGGGAAAATCGTGATGCTTTGCGGTTTTCTGCGGTATTTGATAGAATTCTGCGGTTTTTCTACATCTTTATGCGGTGTTTTGTAGGTGAAACGCAAAAACAAGATAAAAAAAGACTACTTCCCATTGCGGCGAAGTAGTCTTTTGGTTTATATTTTTGCCAAAACTTCTACTATTTCTTTCTCAATATCTTTCCATAAGTAACGATCTGTCGTATAGTGATGTGCGGCTTCTTTCGCAAACACTTTAAATGCTTCCTCAAAATCGGGTGCATCTTTATCCGGCTTTTTCTCGTCGACAAAGCGCTGAGCTTCTGCTGAGCGAGGTCCCCATTTCCCCACTTCTTTCCCGTCCTGATCAATGATGACGATAATCGGAATCGATCTTGCGGTCCCGTTCGTTAAATACTGATCCATCAGGTCTAGGTGCTCGTCCCGAATGAAATAGCGCGCATCAATCAGTGCTTCATTTGCAATACGCATGAAAATAGGTACATTGACCATCGCATCACCGCACCAATCTGCCGTGATCACAAGCGCTCTGAGCTTTTTCTTTTGAAGTTTTTGAAGCAGCTCTTTTTCCTTTTGATGAATTGCGTACTGGTTGTACACCGTGAGTAAGTTTTCACGGTTTTTCTCCATGTTGTGTACATATGTACGTTCAGCTAATCCCTTTGTAAACCATTCATTTAGTGTCATGTGAACATCCCCCTTACCCTTCAACTTTACCACTTTTGCTATTCTTTTGTCTAAAAAAACCTTCACCTAGTGAAAGGTAAAGGTTCTTTGGACTTATGGACGCCGTTTTCGATTTGGGTCCATTCCTATCAGCTTAGTGACGAGCACCATTGTGACAGGCAGTGATGTATTCTTTTTATACGCTAAATATTTTCCGCGCCATTCTGGTTTATATTTCTGTTTAAACGACCGTAAGCCGCTGAAACTATACATATATCTGACGTTATTGAAGATGACACTCGCCAAACGTTCTGTCAGAAAGGACTGGTGGAACGTGCCTACATTCGATAATGGCGCCATTCCCATGTTAAAGGATGTGTAGCCTTTTTCTTTCGCCCATTGAAAAAGGTGGATAAAGAGTGCATCCATCATCCCGTTCGGTGCATCATGCATATGACGCATGAGGTCGATGGATATCTCTCCTTTTTGATACATCGGCATTAAGGACACAAAAGATATGATCTGTCCTTGTTCATCCTTTAAAATCGCAATCGGTGCTTTTTGAATGTAGTCTTCATGGAAATAGCCTAATGAAAATCCTTTTTCTTTTTTCTTGCCCAGCCAGCTGTCAGAGATTTGTTTTAAGGTTGAGATCAATTCCTCTGAAAAGGGCGGCTCCAGCATTTCAAACGTATAGCCTTCTCGTTCAAATTTATTTGCGACAGCCCGTAAGTTTGATTTTTTCTTTCCTGACAAAGAGAACGTTTCTAAATCGACCATGGCTTCTTCCCCAAGCTTAAAGAAGTGAAAACCTAGGTCATGATAAAGCGCCATTCCTTCACGCTCTACTTGGTAAAAAGCGACACGATAGCCTGCTTTTTCTGTCTGCTCCAAAAATTCTTCCAGTACAAGCGGATAAGAGGCTTTACGCCCAGAAGGATCTCCAAGCACAATAACGCAGCGGCCAATCCGGCCAAACTGAAGCATCGCCTCTCCATCACTTGAGAAAAACAGCTTTTTGTCTCCCAAAAAACCTAGATGACTAAGAGCATTTCCTCCCTTTTCTTCGAGAAAAGTTTTTAATTTTTCTTCATCTGCTTCTTCGCCGATTGGAACTGCTTTTTTATTAAAAATCAATTTGCTAATGAAAAAGAAAAGAGGGACGCCAATTAAAGCAATCATACTGGTCATCGTGATATGCCGTTCATTATGAACCAAATAGTCCTTGCTTAGGAAATGGCCAATTTTCATCCAAATGAAGTTCCCAATGACATTATAGTTAAACAACACGAGTAAATATCCGGCGGCGGCGGCCACAAACTGATTCAAAGAATAAGGGGCCTGCTGCTTCACAAATTGATTTCGAAGCGAGAAAAATACCACCATGATGACCGGCAATATAAAGATCAAACTCAGGTTAAACCCTTTTAGTAAAGTAAACACAAAGCCGCCTGCTAGGGCAATCATTGTCAATAGATAAGACCGTTTTGTTCTTTTATACACTTCAATGGACAAAATCATTAAAATGATCCCGAACATTAAAGAAAGACCATTAAATCCTGATAACAAAAAGCGTGGAATGGTTGTAATCACACCTAAACGATCAACAGGAAGCACAACGGAAGCCATAATGAGCAAACCGCTTCCAAACGTTAAAATGGACAAAGATCCGTACAATAAACGGATGAGCAGCGCTCGGTGCAACACAATTAAGACGTTTGTTGTTTCAATAGCAGGCGCCATTCTCGGATTGCCCTCAAGACGCCTGAGTGTTGTTCCAGTTAAATCGTATGCCGCTAGACAAAGTCCAAGAATAAACGGGAAAATGGAGTAAACGAAGCGGTACAAAACAAGCGCTGTCAGCACCATCTCTTTATCAAACCCAATGTATTGCATACTGAGTAAAAAGATCAGATCAAACGAACCAAATCCGCCCGGAACCATACTGATTAAACCGCCGATTGACGCAATCGCAAAGACGCCTAATACAATACGGACATCAACGTTCATCCCCATAGAGACAACAGCCATGTACATGACAAGACCAGCTGCCAGCCACTCTAAAAACGATGCACCAATATAAGCATAGATCGGGTGCTTCAGTCCGTTTTCACCGCTCTCAATCGAGCTTTTTCGAATGGACGCCATGATGATGTAAATGGGCACAATACAAGCAAAAATAATGACAAATGCCCATAACCACGGCTCCTGACTAATAATACTTTCAACTGGCAGGACCCTAACTAAAATCAAATCACTGAAAATAGATAAGCCTAGCAGAACAGAGGATGTTAAAAGGGCTATGCCTTTCAGCAGTTTTTTCGTATCGGTTATGTATTCCTTGTATAGAAGCGTTCTAAGCCCTGCTCCTGATAAACCACCGAATCCAAGTACACTATTAAAGGAGTTGGCGATCCAAGAAATTCGGATCGTTTTCCAGCCGCTGATGGGCATATCAAGGCTTTTTCTTAAAATAAAATCATATAAGGACATGGATAAAACAGCGACAAGTCCAAGAAAGACAAGAATAAACAAGTCCATTCGATTCAAGCTGTCAATAATATAAAACGTCTTTTTAATGGAAAGGCCGCTCAGCTCCTGCTTGGCGACAAAAATTAAGACAAGGATGATCACGATCGGAAAGAGCATTTTTAAGATCGTCATACCCGTTTTTTTGTTCCACATGTTTTTCCCAACTTTCTAAGTTGCTTCATTAATTTCAACTGACCATTATTATACAACAAATACCACTTAATTCATGCAGTTTAACATTCAAAAGCTTCATGATACTTTCAATTAGAAGTAAAAATCAGTAATATAAAGAAAAGAGCCGCTTAAAGGAAGTGAACAAGCGTGGAATATAATATTCATGACACCACCGTACTAAAAGAGGAAATCCTATCTCCTGAGGAAAAAAAGACATGGGTGCTGTATATGAAAGTGCTCACTGCTGCAGGACTTGGAGATGTTTCTGAATGGATGAAGCTGGATATGAGTATGCCTCAAATGAAGGTGCTCATGCTGCTCAATAACCATGGCTCTCTTAAGGTGTCCGAAATTGCTGAAAAAATGGGGGCTTCTTTGTCCAATATGACAGGGCTGCTTGATCGGTTAGAACAATCGAACTTTGTGGAACGAAAGCATTCTGAGCGTGACCGTCGAATCATTGTCGTAGAATTGACAGAGGAAGCGAAAAATATTTTCAGAAGTATTTATCAAAAAGGGCATGAAAAAATTAAAAATTCCCTGCAACGGCTCAATGACGAGGAAAAAGAAAAAGTTAATGAAGGTCTAGCTATTTTAGAAAAAGCACTTCGTCCCGAACGTGGCTAAAAAAGGAAAAAAGACGGTCACTTGAGGTCCGTCTTTTTTCATTCTTCTTTTCCTTGTCTATCTGGGTTCAAAAGATACTGACGAATGACTTCCCTGTCATCCCACAAGAGATAACCTAAACCGATAATGAGAAAAATGATGCTGATCCACGTACCGCCTGGGAGTATATCTTCCAGTTCCTCGATCGTTCTTTCTGCGCCTACATTTCCACCATAACGAATCTCAAACAAAACGAATTTTGCTATATAAAACAATGCCGCCATGCAGATAAACATAGCGCCGACAATTCTTCTACTAGACATGTGTTGACTCCTTTACTTCCACTGATTTCTTTTGATTAATTCCGTGATATGGGCGAGATGATGCTGTGAATGCCAGACGTACATTCCTGTTGCATCATATAAGGACACCGTTTGTTGATCGGCCGGATGGTAATATGCAGCGTTGAAATCTTCCTCTGTCATCTCGCGAAGTAATGTGACCCACCGGCGATGCAGACTGCTGATTAACGGCAGTGATAGGCTGATAGGCGCCTTGCTGTCAGGAAGTGAAGCAAATGCCTCCTGATCATATGGACGTATGTGCGGTGTTTCTTCTGTCAGCGCAAGTTTAAATCGCAAGTAGGCGTTCAGATGGCTGTCCGCTACGTGGTGAATGAGCTGACGAACGGTCCATCCTCCTGGCCGATATTGGGTATCCAGCTGATCATCTGTCAATGGGACAACTGCCTCTTCATACTTTTGAGGAATGAGTGCCAGCTCATCAATCCATGCCTCCAGCTGCTTTTTCGTTTGTTGGTCCACCGGTTCATATAAGCCAATCGGATATTGTAATGATGTCATCTACTGCCCCTCCTTAAAATCCTTCTAGAACAAATTTACCTATCATCTTCCCTTGCTCAAGTGTTTGATGTGCCTGCTTCAAATTGGCGGCATTGATGGGGCTGAGCACCTTTGTTAATGTATGTTTTAACTTCTTCTCTTCAAATAATGTACTCGCTTCTTTTAAAAGCTCATGCTGCTTCATCATATCCGAGGTTTTGTACATCGGCCGTGTGAACATGAATTCCCATACAAATGCAGCACTTTTATTTTTGAGTAATTGAACGTCTAAATGGTGCTGATTTTCAACAATGGTACAGATCGTCCCTTGAGGTTTAATCGCTTCTGCCATCCCTTTGAAATGGCCATCTGTATCATTTAAGCATAAAATGTAATCCACTTCGCCAATCCCTTTTTCCTGAAGCTGCGCTAAGAGCGGCTGGTGATGGTCAATGATATGATCAGCCCCTAATGAGAGACACCATTCATTTGTTTCAGGTCTTGATGCAGTGGCGATCACAGTCGCCTTTGCTAATTTGGCGAGTTGAATGGCGATAGAGCCCACTCCGCCTGCTCCACCGATGATCAGCAAGGTCGAGCCTTCTGCATTCCGCTTCATATGCATTCGGTCGAATAGCGCTTCATATGCCGTAATTGTTGTAAGAGGCATGGCAGCTGCTTCGGCAAAAGAGAGATTTGCAGGCTTTTTCGCCACAATTCTCTCATCCACAAGCTGGTATTCACTATTTGAGCCTTGTCGCGTGATATCTCCTGCGTAATAGACGTGGTCACCCGGCTGAAACAACGTACACGCTTCACCTACTTCTACCACCGTACCGCTTGCATCGTAGCCAAGAATTTTCAGTTCTTCTTCTTTCTGATTCTTCGGTGACCTCACCTTTGTATCCACTGGATTCACCGACACAGCCTCTACTTTCACCAAAATATCCCTGCCAGCTGCTTTGGGCTTTGCCACCTCCTGATCGATCAAGCTTTGTTCATGCTCAATTGGCAAATACTCAAATAATCCAACTGCTTTCACTCGCTCGCACTCCCTTTCTCCATGCTTCTTTTCCACATTTTATCATACATTTCTGATGCTGATGGATCAGTCAGCAAGCGATTGCACATTTAGGAGTTCTTCAAAGCCCTTCGTTCCCTCACGATGTAAGAAGGTCGAGCCTTTTGTAAAGAGAGGACATAGGTGAACCAGCCGCTCGATTTAAAAAAGTACTGAACATAATAAAACTGAATGTGCTGCAAGAAAACGACGATGAACAGAAAAATTGTGAATGATAACGTCACAATGTCTCCCTGCATCGATCCACTGATCAATAACATCACAAAACCGAGCATCATGAGCTGTTCGAGCCTCTGCACGATCTGGACAACGAGATGTCCCCGTTTGGTTAGGTCACCTGATTGGCCCTTTCGAATGTTTCTCGATTTATAAAACCATACGATACTTGTCACTAGATGATGAATGATAAAAAGAGCGATCATGACCATCAATAAAGGAGTTGATTCAAAAAGGTCTTTTATAATGAATGGGATCACCAAAAAATAAAATGCGGTAAATACGTGTCTAGCTGATAAGAGAAATAGTTGTTTTTCTATGTATCGCTGCATGTGTCTCACCTCTATATGTAGTACGTCTCATTTGTCATAAGGTTCCTTCTGCCTATCAAAAAAGGATGCCCTGAAAAAGGCATCCTTCATGAATCAAGCTTAAAATGCAGCACTCAGTACGACAGGACCTTGCGGAAGCTTGTTATCCTTTTTTGGTTCAAGGGTGACAGCCACCGTATCCCATGATTCGTTTGCTTCTTTTTCAGATAACGCATAGGTGACGGTGCCCTCCCCTTTGCTATCTGTTTTAAAGGCACCGGCCGGAACAGGCTGATCTCCTTTAATGAGCCATACTTGATAAACAGCTGATGAATCAAGCTGATCTTTTAATCCGTCGGCACTCACGACAAGCTCTTTTTTGCCGTGATGCTCAATCACTGAAAAAGCACCCGTTGTTTTTGCTGATTCGGCAGATGCCAGTGATTTTGTCGCAACAACTTTGATAGATTCTTCTGCTTGATCTGTTCCATTTGTTAAGAAATACACGTTCCCAGCTGCAGAAATGAGAAGCAGTGCGGCAACGAGAGGCAAAAGCCATTGATTTTTTTTCTTCATTGGCGGTTTCATCTCATTTGCATCACGCACTATTTTGAGATCTTGAGGCGGGTTCGATGTTGCAGCGATTGTTGTCTCTCGTATCTCTTCTTCAAATACCCTGGATAAAATGCGGTCTTTCATCCCTGCGGGAGGCGTTTCGTCCTCTGCTAGAAACGGAATATCAGACATGAGCGATGTCAGTTCTTCAAGCTCTTCTTTGCAATCCGAGCAATGTTTGATGTGCTCTTCAAACTGCGCCTTTTCTTCTCCTTGTAAATGCCCGTTAAAGTAATCAATGACTTGATGTTTACACTGAGTCATGCCTCTTCCTCCTTTCCTCCGCGAGACAGTTTCGTTCGTAAATGCTTCAATGACAATCGAACTCTTCCCTTCACCGTTCCAATAGGAATGCCAAGTTTTTCCGCAATGCTCTTTTGTGTCATTCCTTTAAAATAGACATCTTCGATGATGGTTTGCTGTTCTTTCGACAATGTTGATACTGCTTCACGTATGATTTGTTTTTCTTCGTTCCATTCTACTTCTTTTGACACATCTTCTTGATGATCTGCCAAGTATTCAATATGCTCATCTTCAAGAGCTGTTTCATTTCGGTGTTTCCTTAATAGATCAATTGCCGTGTTTCGTGACATCATAAATAACCATGAGGAAAATTTCCCTTTATCTGTATTGTATTCTCCTATGCCGCGCCAGAGCTTGATAAAGACTTCTTGAAGCACTTCCTCCGCTAGCTCACGGTTTCCAGTCATTTTATAAATAAACGAATATAACACACGTTCATAGCGATCATACAATATTTCAAGCGAGGGCTTGTGTCGATCATGTTTGATCTTGTGATACAGCTCAAAATCCTTCAGTGTGTCCATGGTCATCTCCTTCCTTTTTCATGAGAAAGAGCATTATGCATTCATCATGAAATCTTCACGTATGGCTCATCACTCAAATTGCTGAGATAAGCCTCCTTTGTACTTTACTCTTTTTTCAAGGAGAAAAAAAGAGCGCTGAAAAAGGAAATGTGTTCCTCATGAGAATGTACTTACTAAACGGATGGATTGACCATTTGGATCACCCACCTCAAGGAAAGTCAAGAATGCATGTGTTTCATTCACTGTTCAGTTGATTTTAGCAAACTCTCGTCAGGCTCTCAATTTACATCAGGTAGAACGCATCCTTTCATCATGTCATAATAGAACGAAACAGGAGAACTGGAGTGTCCGAAAATGATTGTAACGATTGTTCTTTTTTTATTAGCTGGTCTGGCTGAAATAGGCGGCGGTTATCTTGTCTGGCTGTGGCTGCGTGAAGCAAAACCCGTCAGCTACGGAATCGCAGGTAGCCTCATCTTGGTCGCTTACGGCGTCATCCCTACATTCCAGCAGTTCCCGACCTTTGGGCGGGTTTATGCGGCCTATGGCGGTGTTTTTGTCGTTCTCGCTGTGTTTTGGGGCTGGTGGGTCGATCGCAAAACCCCTGATTTCTATGACTGGTTGGGTGCTTTGATCTGTTTAGCTGGTGTCAGTGTGATGTTATTTGCCCCCCGCAGTTAATGGTCGGATGATGATTACACGCTAAAAAGCCGGCAATATGCCGGCTTCAGATTGTTGAAAAAGGGCTAAAATGAACTTTATTTTAGCCCTTTGTCTTCTTTTCAGCGTGATAGAAAACCTTTGCAGCCCTAGGAAGGACGAGCATCGGCGCGGAGCGAATTTGACATTCGTGAGCACCGAAGCGCAGGACTGACACCGAATGCGAGGGTTTGTCTACACGCTGAGCCGGCAATATGCCGGCTTTTCCTCTTTTACATTCTAAATTGTGTTTCATACAAACGCCGGTACATCCCGTCCATTTCCAGCAGGTCTTCATGCCTGCCTTGCTCTTTTATGCCCTCTTTTGTCAAAACCACAATCCGGTCAGCATGCTGGATGGTTGCTAGGCGATGCGCAATAATAAACGTGGTTCGTCCTTCAGATAGTTCTTCAAGTGAGCCCTGAATAAAGGATTCTGTCTCCGTATCCAGAGAAGATGTGGCTTCATCTAAAATAAAAATTGGCGGATTTTTAAGGAAAATACGTGCAATGGAGATACGCTGTTTTTGTCCGCCAGATAACATCATTCCGCGTTCACCGATGATCGTATCAAGCCCATTTGGCAAGCTATTTACAAGATCCTTCAGTTGGGCTTTCTCCACTGCCTGCCACACTTCTTCATCAGATGCATCGAGTTTTCCGTATAAAATGTTTTCTCGGATGGTCCCATGGAATAAATAAATATCTTGCTGGACGACACCAATTTGTCTCCGCAGCGAAGACAGTGTCATCTTTCTTGTCTCTATGCTATCAATTGTAATGGTACCCTCCTGCCATTCGTAAAAGCGTGGCAGCAAACTGCAAAGCGTCGATTTCCCAGCACCAGAGGGACCTACGACCGCAATGGTCTCTCCTTGTTTCACCTCAAGATTGATGTCATGAAGAACCGGTTTGTCTGATTCATATTGAAAAGACACGTGCTCAAAAACGATATCCCCTTTTAACTGATCAACTTCAATGGCATCATTCGCATCCTTTTCATCAGGTGATTGATCGATGAGTGATGCAAATCGTTTAAAGCCTGCTGCACCTTTTGGATACATTTCAATGACTGCATTGATTTGTTGAATGGGTCCTAAGAAGATGCCTGTTAATAGCACAAATGATACAAATTCTCCATACGTCATATTTTTTTGCAGCACAAACCATGCGCCGCATACAAGGCCAAACACTGTCACACTCTTAATAAGAAAATGACTGACAGCGGTATGCACAGCCATCATTTGATATGTGGTTAGCTTTGTCTTTCTAAATTGCTCGTTATGTTCAATAAATCGGTCCATTTCATGTGATTCATTTCCGAATGCTTTCACAACACGTATGCCACTAATATTGTTTTCCACACGTGAATGGAATTGACCAATACTCGAGAACATTTTATCAAAAGCAGCAGACATTTTTTTCGTAAAGTAGACGGATAATCCGATCAAGAATGGAACGACAATAAATGTGAGAACTGCCAGCTGCCAATTAATCGACAGCATCAAGCCAAAGGCACCCGTGAGTGTCATGATTGCGATAAATAAATCCTCCGGGCCATGATGCGCGATTTCTCCAATATCCATTAAATCATTTGTCATACGGGACACGAGTTTTCCCGTTTTCTTTTTGTCAAAGAAGCGAAAGGACATTCTTTGTACATGAGAAAATAGCTGATTCCTCATATCCGTTTCTATATTAATGCCTAATTTGTGCCCAAAATAGGTGACGACATAATGCATCGTAGAACTGATCACGTATAAAACGAGGAGCAGAATGCCCCAAAACCAAATGGCATTCCAATCACCGTTTGGCAGTAAATCGTCCATCACTTTACTGATGGCAAGGGGAAAGGATAATTCGAGTAAGGCTGCCAGTACTGCACAGGAAAAATCTAATATAAACAGCCCCATATATGGTTTGTAGTATGAGAAGAAACGCTTTAACAATTGACAGACCTCCTACCGATCAGACATTTCTGTCAATATGTCAGCAAACTCTTCCGCTTGATTGGCTACTGCAATCGGATCGTAAGGCCAGAAGAACTCTGTATCCATTTGATAGGTCTGCTCTTTTTTGACAGATTCTAGACTCTTCCAAATAGAATTGTTTTTATCAAATGTTCCGCCGTTGCTTTCATCGATGAAAATGTAGTCTCCTGCATATTCAGGAAGGGTTTCATACGAAATGACTTCATACCCTGTCTTACTTTTTAAAATCGTATCTCTGACCTGTTTTGGCGGGTTTACCTGTAATTGCTGATATAATGCCTGCCCGCCTCGATAAATTCCGTTACCATATACATAGACATCATTTTTAAAAGCACCCATGATCGAGACCGTTTCATTCTCTTTTAAAGCTGACTTCACTTTTTTCCTAGCAGCCTCAATTCGTTGATCGAAGGCGGTGAGGAATGCTTTTCCTTCCTCTTCTTTATTTAAAATTTTTGCCAGCGTCGTTAATTCTTCATGTGCATCTTTGAAAGAACCGTAAGGATACACGATGGTAGGGGCTATTTTTTTGTACACATCATAGACTTTTTCATCCTGTACCGCTGTGATAATCAGATCAGGCTTTAAGCTAAGTGCTTTTTCAGCTGAACGCTCGTCACTGATGTCCTCTATTCCTTTTATCTTGTCCTTTAAGTGTACGTTCTTTAAATCCTGCGTGGTCGATCCCACAGGCTGAACGTCAAGTGCAATCACACTCCCTAAATATCCATCTACAAGAATTCGTTTAGGTTCAGCTGGAATCTCTATCTTTCCTTTCACTGTTTCAACCGTTTTCGTTTCTTGCTTTGATTCTGCTGTTTTGGCTTGTTCTTTATTGCCACAAGCCGTCAATATCATTAGAAGAATGACAGCACATATCCAATACGTCTTTTTCATCTCCATATTCCTCCTTCATTTTCGCCACTACAAATGAGAATAGTTATCAATTACTAGTCTCATGTATTCTATCAACCTCATCTGTCGTGGTCTATGGAGGATTCTCGCAACTTACATATGGACAATTGTTGGATAGGCTGGCTGTGTCAATTGAGAGACAAACCGGTCCATCAAAAGAAGTGCACGCTCTCCTTCATCAAATCGAAACTCCTCCAGTTTTACTGGATAAAAGGTACCATTTTTCACAGCCGATAATTGACGAAGAACATCACTTTCTTCCATTCGCTTGTCCATTTGCCTATACCACCCATATTGGTCAGAGACAATAAAAAACATATGATCCGCCTCGTATTCTCCAAGTCTCTCTAAAGGAATGACTGTATGTTGATTAGGAAGAAGAACTTCTTCTAAAATGGCTTTTGGAGGTTTTAAGCCAAGCGTTTCGTAAAGATAGAAGGCCCCTCTTGCCTCATAGGACCACATATACACTTTGTCATGTCCTCTCATTTCATAGATTGCAACGGTCTCGCCTTTTTCTCTAAAGGAAGACAGGCTGTTTCTTGCCTGTTGACTAAGCTGTTCAAATCGTTTCACCCATTCGTTTGCCTCGTTTTCTCTTCCTAAAAGGCGTCCTATAGACAGTACTTCTTGTACAGCATGATGACCGGCGTATGGCAGAACAAGAACAGGTGCGATTTGCTCCAATCGCTTGATCAATGCAGGTTTTGAATAATAATAGTTAGGGACGATGATGACATCTAATTGAAGTGATTTAAAGACGTCATCAGGCGTATGTTCATTTATGACGAGCGAACTAGCTAGATGTTCTTTGAGTATATCTGAATGGAGATCGGTTTCTTCGTCAATACAAACAGGCTCAATGCCTATTGCAACCAATGACCCGACAAATTGAAAAGCAGCAATCCGCTCTGGTCTTCGGTTCATTCGAAACTGACTGGGCGTTCTTCCTGTTTTTTGACGGAACTTCCTGCTGAAATATAAACTGTCTGCATACCCGACTTGCCGTGCTATGATTTGAATTTGATCGTCTGTTTGCAGAAGACGTTTTTTGGCTTCGTCTATTCGAATTTGTGCAATGTATTCTGTCACACTCATCCCCATACTTTGTTTGAAAAAGGTAGAAAAGTAACTCTCATGAAACCCCATCTTATGAGCTAAGTCTTTTCTTGTTAGTTTTTGATCATAATGCTCAGCCATATACTGCAAGATCATGTTAATCGAATAATGCACTTTTTCGTTGTATGGCTTGGATTGTTTGCGGAAAATGAACATGATTTCTTCCAGCCATTTCGCCTGTTCTTGTATGATTTGGCTCGCCTGTATTTGTTTGATGTAAGAAAAAAGGACGGCAGAGCCTTTCACCACTTCCCCGTTATCAGGGAGATGATCGTGATTCACCTTATAGACCAATTCATTTTGTGCATCATGTGCCAGAGTGAATTGGTCAAATGTGACAGTATAGATCACTACTTGCTCGCTGGATAAAGATTCAACCATGACATCTATTCCTGAGCGGATCAACACACTGTCTTTGGCATTTAGCTCATATCGAATTCCTTCCATGTCAAGTCTCACCGCACCGTCCGTAGTCAAGAACATCAGTGAAGATGTTTGCCATGAGTCCGTTTGTTTCACAGAAAGAGATCGTTTACTGCTTTCTTTCATGCGAAGAATTGTATGAGTATAGGCGGTCATTTTCTCTTTCTCCTTCCATATAAAAAAGTGCTAAAATAAACCATTTTAGCACTTCAATGTCTGACTGAATGGTGATTATCGCGCTCCAGCCGTTTGTAATTCTTTGTTTTTCTCTTTAAAGCGTTCATTATGTGAAGACACGTACGCTACTTTTTCTGCTTCTGGTTCGATGTATAGCTTTGCGCTATTGAGTGCATTGACTCCATCAACAAACGTACCGGCAATTAAACGCACTTTACTTTTATGTGTGCATAAGTCGCCAACTGCATAGACGCCAGGTAAATTGGTTTCCATCTTTTCATTGACCTCGATGAGTCCCCACTCACCTTGCTTGAGTCCCCATTCTGATAGAACGCTTAAATCACCTTTCATGCCATGGTTGACGATGACAGCATCGGTTTCGATTCGTTCGATGTCGCCTGTTTCTAAGTGCTGAATGGTGACGGCTTCAATTTTGTCACCTTGACCATGAAGCTCTGTGAGTTCATGCGGTGTGAGAATGCGAGCACTAGATGCTTTCATGTTGGCGACGTTTTTTTCATGTCCACCAAACATATCACGACGATGCACAACGGTCACACTTTCAGCAATTGGAACGAGGGCATTGGCCCAATCAACAGCTGAATCTCCGCCTCCAGAGATGACCACCCGCTTTCCTGCAAACGTCTTTAGCTCCTGCACAGTGTAATAAAGGTTTGTTACTTCATAACGGTCTGCATGCTCGATTTCAAGTTTTCGCTGAACTGGAATTCCGTGACCCATCGCTAAGATGAGGGTCTTTGTCAAATGACGATCGCCATTTTCAGCCGTCAGCAGGATATGACCAATCTCATCCCGCTCGAATTGCGTGATTTTTTGATTCAACGCAATCTCTGGTTCAAATGTTTTCGCCTGCGTTTCTAGCTGCTGGATCAGCTGTTCACCTCTTGTTGGTGGCAAACCACCCACATCCCATATGACTTTTTCAGGATATAAGAGGATTTTTCCGCCAAGGCTTTCGTTATACTCCAGTACCTTCGTCTTTAAATCCCGCATCCCACTATAAAAGGCGGTGTACATTCCTGCTGGACCGCCACCAATAATGGTGACGTCAAACAATTCAAGCTGATCTGTCATTTGAGTCCCTCCGTTTTTCATTGAATGATCTATTTATCATTGATATTGATTCTCATTATCATATGTATCTATTGTAGTCTACTCTGGTGAAGGGAATCAATAGCTTTCTGCAAAAAAAGAACAGGACGAGCGCTTTCTCGTCCTGTCAGCCATCACACAATCGTTAATCCAAGGTCCTTTAATTCCAGCGAAACAAGTCTTGCAATCGCATCTGCCCCTTCTTTTGTAAAGTGCGTGCGATCCTCTATACCTGTTGACAGCATAAAGTAAGAAGTCGTTTTCTCTATGCCGGAAATTTGATAAAACTGGAGACTAACTGTATTTAAATCAACGAGAAGAACTTCTTCTTCATCGGCTAGTTCTTTCATCGCGGCACAGTAGTCAGGGAAATCATTGATATATTCTCCGTCTTTTTCATGAAAGCGGCCGACTGGCGTTAATAAAAGCGGTGTAGCTCCTTTCGCTCTTGCTCCGTGAATATATTGAGACAAATAGCTTTTATACGTTGTGAAAGGATCTGTATGCCGTTCCGGCTTCTCCGTTGAAGCATCATTGTGCCCCATTTGTGTAAACAGCCAGTCCCCAGGCTGAATGTCAGCCAATATTTTATCAAGCCGTCCTTCTTCAATGAATGTTTTTGAGCTTCTTCCACCGATTGCGCGGTTGTCGACGCTCACACCCTGCGCTGTGTAGCGATGTAAAAACTCTCCCCACCCTCCTTGAACAGGACGATCTGGGTAAGATGAAACGGTTGAATCACCAGCTAAATAGATGGTTGTCATGTTCATACGCCTCCTTTTTCATCTAGCCACTCTAATAAGCGATGCGGACATCCAAGTGGCTGCTGAAAAGATATGAAACAATCAGCATCGCTACTTCATTCATTCTCTTTTTAATGATCAAAAACCTGCTTACCTGTAGATGTGAATACGTTAAATATGCGGCGGAAGTTCTACTTTTGTCTCAACGGCTTGCTTTAACGCCTGAAGCATATAGCCAATTCCTTTATATGGAGCCAGCGGATAAATCGCTGTCTGATGAGGAAGTAATAACGGATCGATCACCTTTCGATATTTCTTTCCACCTAGTATCACTAATTCATCATATGCAGTGAGATGTTTTTCATGAAATTGCTGACTTAGTGCTTCTCTTGTTATCTGATCAGTATGCGGTGTACCAAAAGCCACATCATAATTTTCATGAATAATATCATCTGCCTTTAAGAATCCATGCTTCGCTGAAATAATTAGGTAGTCTGAAAAGAACGTTCGGGCATAGCTTTTCGTACGCTGATGCAGCGGACTTAAATAAACGAGGTTCGCCGGCTGGCTCCCTGCCTCTGGATGGACGTCCCATATTTTCTTGGCGCCACATGGAATGATACAAACTCGCTTCACTTGATTTTCTCCTTCCTTCGTTGATACATCCGATACAACATACAACCTAGCGCTGTGCCAAGTGTATTTAAGAGAATATCATCTATATCGCTGCTTCTTGTAATCATACCAGATTGTGAGAATATCCATTGAAGCACTTCAATTATTGTTGACAAGAAAAAGCCAGCAAGAATCGCCTTTTGCCAGCGCAAGGTTCGGAATACTTGATAAAGAAAAAAACCAAGTGGCACAAATAACAAAATGTTCCCTGCCAAATTTAAAAAAACAAGATTGGGATAGCCATGATGATACGCATGGAGATTTTGATAAATGGACTGCAAAGGCATGAGGTTGACACTCACCTGATCCCTTGGTGCGGAAAAACGATTAGGAAAGACCGTCAAATATAATAAAACATTTGTATACATAAACAGACAGGCAAGAACGATTTCAGTTCGTAAATAGATAAATCGTTTTTGTTTTTTCGCCTGTCTGTATCTCATATGTAAATAGAGCGGGACGAGCAAGAGGAAATAAGTCATGGAAAACATCGCACTGAATGTCATACGGAGAGCTGCCCCTTTCTCACATAATGCTTGACCATATTTACAGCTTATTCAGGCCTGCCCGCATCTATTCATCACTTATTCTCCTATTCAATGACGAGAAACCCATATTGACAAATCGTCATTTTTCCGCTAAACTGACTGACATTCAGTCATTTAAGGTCGGTGATGATGTGTCGAAACGAGATAAGATTATGCTTGCTGCCATTGACGCGTTTAAAGAAAAAGGAATCGAAAAGACGACCATTTCGGATATTGTGAAAGCAGCAGGAGTAGCGCAAGGAACGTTTTATTTATATTTTCCTTCAAAGCTGTCTGTCATGCCTGCCATCGCTGAACATCTAATCGCACAGATGGTCCCTGCCATTGAAAAGGAACTCACTCAGCATGCGGATGTACTTGATCAAGCAGATGCGCTAGTTGAATTTATTTTCTCTTTTACAAGACAATACCGTGATGTCCTTGCCCTAACGTATTCAGGTTTAGCTGCCACCGAGCATTTAAAGGAATGGGAAGATATTTATGAACCGATTTACAAATGGGTCGCTTCCTTTTTAGAAAAGGCAAAGCAGGACAAAAGAGTACGTGCGAACTTGAACTGTCAATATGCTGCGAAATTCATTATCGGTTTACTTGAATCATCAGCTGAGCAAATGTACTTATTTACAGAAACAGATACAGAAGAGGTTCTGATTCAAAAACGAGAGGTCAAGCAATTCCTTCTTTACGCACTCGGTATAGAGACACCTTAACTTAGTACAGCACTTGCTGTACGCTCTTTTTCGGCTTCAAAATGACGAATCGTCAGTTTTAAGTTTTAGGAGGAAATACGATGAAAAAAAGCTGGATGTATGTTGCACTCACATGTTTATTTGAATTACTTTGGGTGTTTGGTTTAAATAGAGCTGATGCTGTGTGGGAGTGGGCGATCATAATCTGCCTGATCCCGGTTGATTTTTATTTTTTAATGAAAGCCTGCGAGAAGCTGCCGACAGGGACTGTGTACGCCGTGTTTGCCGGAGTTGGAACGATTGGTACGTCTTTGATGGATTATGTGCTGTTCGGCGGTTCGTTTTCATTAGAAAAGCTTTTATTTATGGGTATTTTAATTCTCGGAATTATTGGACTGAAAGTGTCTGATGGAGATGCACATGAGCAGAAAGGAGAAGCGGTATAAATGGGCTGGTTTTTTGTACTGTTGGCCTCTGCCTGTGAAATTGGCGGAACCATTGGTCTCAATATGTTTAGTAAGAAAAAGCAACTCACGACAGGCATTATATTTGTCGGCGGATTTGCCTTATCCTTTTTGTTTTTGTACGCCTCGTTCTCTTCCGTTCAAGTCTCCGTTGCCTATACGGTTTGGATTGGACTTGGAACAGCGGGTTCTGTCTTGTTTAATATGATTCTATTTAAAGAGCCGAAAAATATGATTCGTATCCTCAGCTTGCTGCTGATTGTGATTGGCGTCGTTGGGCTGAAGTTGTTTGCGTAATAGAAAAAGCAATAGAAAATCTATTCCATTGCTTTTTAAGTTAATTTATATACTTTTCTTGGTACGCTTTAAATTGTTCTTCGTATTTTTGTAACTTTTTCACATCGACTTTTGAATTTAATTTCGGTTTCCGCTTTCCAATCACCATTACATCTTTATCTACAATAGGACTTGATAAAAAGATATATGGTGCAAAACGATCACACTTCGTATTTGGAAGGGTGACGGATAATCTAGCGTATTCTTCTGTCGGGAATTGGTTTGAAATATCAAGTTCCTTGAGTCCCTCTAATGCCGATATTGGCTCTAAAGACTCGTCCTTCACTTTTATATTTGATAAGCACAGATATTTTAAATTCTTGAGGTATCTTAAAGGTTGAAGCGTATTTAAATTTAATGTATTCCAAATCCCACCTGACAATTGTAACCATTCTAAACCAGTGTTTTTTTGCAAAGGGGCTATGTCATTCAACTTTGAAAAATCTGTTAAGGATAAAGATTTTAAAAAAGTGTTTTTTGATAGATCCCATAAACTTTGTGCCTTTGTATTCCATTCAAGTGACAATACCTCAACATCTTGAAGAGAACTGATGATTGATAAATCTTCTACTCTCAGTTCACGCATATAGAGCATTTTGGGATTAACTAAGCTCAAGATCGTATTGAATTCCTTTTGGCCCACTTTGTAAATCCACAATTTCGTCAGGTTAGAAAAAGAGTTCAACCTTTCAATATTTTTTGTTTTTCCTGTGATTAACAACTCGGTGGCATTTTCATCTACATCGGCTAAATCATGAACAACTTCTGGTTGGGCATCATGACGAAAAATATAATCAGGGTCTTCTTTGAGCATTCTTTTACCTCCACACCTACGAATGGTGGATATCTAAATGAATTTTATCAGAAGTTTAGAGTCAAAACATTATTCTTTCCGATTTATAAAATCTTTATCATCTAAAATATGGAGCAACAACATATCAACGACTTCGCTTTCACTATCCTCCATATATTCTGCACAGGTCTTGACGATAGCTCGTACTCTTTCATATAAACAAATAAAAGAACTCCAATTCATATACGAATTAGAGTCCTCATTATATGACTAATACAATTTTCCCACCTTAAAACCGAACCGGTTCATTAAAGATCTTGCTTTTTTATTTCTCGTTTAATGTGGATTATGCTGCTCAAGCAAGAAATCCATTGCGTAAATCGATTCGCCTTTTTCATCCAATAAAAAGTATACAATCAAAGGCTCTCCAAAGGACCCTGTCTGCTGCGTGAACAAAACACATGTGAATTTTTCAATACCTATCGGGATCTTTCTTCTTAATAAAGGATGAAGAATAGGCGAAATCCGAATTGTATCTATATCCACATCCCAACGTTCGTTTTTTAAAGTGGGATAATGCTCTACTAACAGTTGGTGTAACATGTCGGTCGTGAGCGTTGCTTTTCCATCAAACTCATCATCTATTATGTTGGTGTTATACATCCGACGGCTGCTTATCCTTTGAAGCATTGATTCGTATTCCTTTTAAGACAAATCGTTTCTGGCCATCAAGAGTACAAGTGATCAATGTCAGTTCATTTTTCCCGCGATCCTTTAGTACATCAACATCCGTCGGTTCTATCGTAGCTGAGCTGACAATTTTGTATTCGTATGTTTCTGCTTGATGATGTAAGACGACTTTTTCTCCTTTAGGCACCTCTGGCAGCTGCCGGAAAAGCCGATCGCCTCTATACCCTCTATGGCCTGCAATCGTGAAATTTCCTTCCCCTGGCATTTGATGAGATTTGATTTGAGTCAGTGCAATACTTAAATTTTCTTTTGATGTAACAGGTAGCACTTTTTCGTTTAAATCAATTGACGGGATCTCAAGCTCCATCGTATCTCGCAGGTCTTCTTCTGACACAGTTAAATGTGGAATAGAAGAAAGGGCATCACTGTCATTTTCTTCAATCATTTTCAATGCCTGTTCCATGGCTGCTGTCTCTTGAGACGTTCGCCACTCATATAGAAAAGGAACGGAGATGAGCATTAGTCCCGCGACCACCAAAAAGCTGCCTAATAAGGTTCTTTTTTTCATCAATACACTCGTTCCTTCCTTTTACTGAATGGTTCTTCTTCTGACTACAAGAAGAACAGTTCCAGACACTACTAGTAAAATCCCTGCATACATCAAATAACGTAGCCATTCTTCCCCAGTCTTTGGCAATTCACCGTTTGAATCATGAGGCGGATGTTGATCCCCTTGATCTGAGGCTGGGGGATTCGTGTGGTCCCCTTCATTCTTCATTGGAGCATTTTTTACAATCAATGTCTTGATCTCCACTTCGCCCATTTGAATTGTAAAAGCGAGTGGTTTTTTTAACGCTACATAACCATTTGGAGCTTTCGTCTCTGTGAGTGTATATTCACCAGGTTTAAGCCCTTTGACAATGGCTTCTCCGTCTTTTCCTGTTGTCACAGATTTGATGATTTTCCCAGCTTTTGTACGAATGTCGAAGGCTGCACCTTTTAAGGTTCTATCAGTCTGCTGGTCTACCTTTATGATACGCAGACTTCCTAAAATCAAGTGATTCTTCGCAGTTAATTGAAGAGGCTTCTGCTGATTTTTCTCAATCGTAAACCGGATCGGCTGATCATCTAATTCATAGCCGTGAGGCGCTTTCGTTTCAACGAATTGATATTCTCCCGGTTTTAGATCGTTGATGTGCAGCTTTCCTTTTTGATCCGTTACAAGTGATTTCTTCAACGTTTTCCCTTCTTTACTCTGAAGAGCAAACTCTGCGTTTTCCAGCGTGTGTCCTTCAGCATCCACTTTGGTCAGTTCCACTGCTCCATGCGTCAGTTTGTTGATCATTTCGACTTTTGCTGGTTTGTCTTGACCTAAACGAATCGTAAATGAGACAGGTGTCTGATCCAATTCATAGCCAGCAATGCTTGCTGTTTCGACAAATTGGTAGGTTCCTGGCTTCAGTTGATCGACTGTCAGTTGACCGTTTTTGTCTGTCTTCAAGTCTTTCTTCACACGCTGATCGTGCGCATCAATCAGGTCAAAGGTCACGCCAGCGAGCAATTGACCATCCTCCCCTTTTTTCTGAAGCTTTACCGCACTTGTCGTCCGAATATTTTCTTTTGTCACTTTCACCAGTTGATTTGGATTGAAATCAATCTTGAAGTCTACTGGTTCTGCATCAAGTTGATGTCCAAAAGGAGCCTTCGTTTCAACCAATTGGTAAGCGCCTGGTTTCAAATCGTTGACAGTGATGATGCCTTTTTCGTTGGTTGTCAAACCTGACAGCAATTCTTTACCATTGTCATTGAAAAGTGTAAATTCTGCGCCTTTCAATCTTTCTTTTTCTTCCCCTATTTTTGTGAGTTCTACAGAACCTTTCTTGAGCTGATTGATTGCCTCCACTTGAATCAAGTCTTTTTGACCTAATTCAACTTCAAAAACAAGTGGTTTCGCACTCAATTCATAGCCTTCAAGACTCTTTCTTTCAACAAATTGATATTCCCCAGGTTTTAAACCTGTGAAGGTAATCTTTCCATCCTGATTGGTTGTAATTCCTTCTCCTCCTGCCACAATCTTTCCTTTGGCATCAGATAGATCAAAGACAACCCCTTCTAATGATTTCCCATCTTCACCTTTTTTGTGTAACAGCACTCCGCCAGTTGTGCGGCTATTTTCTTTTGTCACACTGACCAGCTTCTCAGGGTTAAATGGAATAGCAAAAGTGACAGGTGTTTCGTCAAGCTCATGACCGAATGGCGCCTTCGTTTCAACAAACTGATAGGTTCCAGGTTTCAGATCGTTGACGATGATCTTCCCGTTCTCATCTGTGACAAGACCTGTTTTTATCTCTTTTCCATTTGCATCTACTAGCTTGAATTCTGCTCCTTCAAGCACATCATTCTTTTCACCGAGTTTCGTGAGCTGGACAGCTCCAGTTTTGAGATCATTGATCACTTTGATTTCTGCCGGTTTTTTTTGTGCGATTTCAATGGTAAACGGATAAGGTTTATTTTTCTTTTGGTAACCATCAATACTCTCTGTCTCCACAAGCTGATATTTGCCCGGTTTGAGGTTGTCGACCAACAGCTTCCCATCTTCATCTGTTGTCAAATCTTTACGCACGACTTTGTCATTTTGATCCAAGACTTCAAATCGAACACCTTGAAGCTTCTTGCCATCTTCCCCTTCTTTCATCACTTCTAATGCACTTGTTTCATAGAGGTTCTTTTGTGAAATGATGACTGGTTCTTTTGGATCGAGTGGTACTTCAAATGTGATGGGTGTTTCATCTAATACATAACCGTCTGGTGCGTTTGTTTCGATGAGCTGATACGTACCCGGTCTTAGTTCATTGATCGTGATCTTGCCATCTTTTCCTGTGACAAGCGCACCATTTAGCTCATGCCCATCTTGATCTAAGAGCTTGAACTGTGCACCTTCTAGTCTCTCTCCGCCTTCACCTATTTTGCTCAATTCTGCAGAGCCTTTGATGATGTCATTTACTGCGGTGACAACCGTTGTTTCTGTTTGATTTTCTTTAATGGTGAACGGCCATTTTTGCTGATTTAATTGATAGCCTTTCGGTGCGTTTGTTTCAACAAAATAATAGGAACCTGGCTCAAGATGTTTGAATAGGATTTCTCCTTTTTCATCCGTTTTCAAATGGGTTTGGACGGTATCTCCGGATTCATTTCTCAGTTCAAATTCTGCATTTTCTAATGCCGTACCCGTTTCTTTGTCTTTTTTCGTGAGCTTCACATGCTGGCGGATTTCTTGGTTTTGCACCGTCATGCTATTTCCTGTTTTCGTTTGATCTCCTGATTCGTAAGGCTGATCAATCGTGACATTGATCGGTTCCTTCGTTTTCAAATAACCATCAGGTGCTTTCTCTTCTGTCACGATATAGTCACCATACAGAAGACGATCAAATCGAAGAGCTCCTTCTTCATCTGTTGTCTTTGTTCCAATGACGATACCGCTCGCAGCATCTGTCAGAGAAAAGGTTGCTCCTTTTAGCGCTTTTCCACTACTCGCATCTACCTTATGAATGGTTAAAGCGCCAATCGCTCCTGTGCCATCTCCCATGCCAGCGGTACGTTTGACCACAATTGAGGCTTCGGATTCCTTTTTGATTTCTTTTACATTTTCACCTCTAAACGTTACTTCGTTTTGAAGTGTACTTCCCACCTTATCTAAAATGAGAGATTGGTATTCTAAAATATAGGGTCTCGTGATTTCTTCTTTAAATTTGATTTGAAAAGAATCTGGATCGAATTCAAGGTCTAGTTCATAATCCTTCCCTTTTTCCAGCTCTTCCTTTTTGGTCACTTGCCCCTTTTCATCTATTGTTGTCGAATACAGATGAAATGAGTTTTCTATTATGGCTTGGTTACTGCTCGGATGGTCTATAATCGTCGCATCTTGGACTGTTGATTGACCAAAGTTGATATTCAGTTTCCAATCAATGACTTTCCCTTGTTGATTTCCTGATTTGCTCGTGTATTTCCCTCCATTTGGAATGGACACCACAGCATTCACGTCTGATTCTTTCGTCTTTCCATCATAAAGGGTCGCTTTATTTTCGTAGGTTTTCTGTACTAAATCCATTCCTTCAACACTTGTTTGATACGTGATTTTGTATGGGGAATCAATGGCATGTTTGAAAATGACTTCGAAGCCTGATTCTCCCTTTTCATTTTCAAGGAATTTGATGTCATAATGTTCTTTCGCTAATACTTCTTTTTCTTCCGCACCATTTTCCCCGCCTTGTAAATCAAGCGAGTAGACGATAATTGAATCTTTAAGCAAACGCTGATTTCCTTGAATGAAATCCTCGATTTTCGCCTCTTCTAGATGTTTCAAATTATAGTTCACACCGATATTCCATGTGATCTCTTTTTTCTTTGCATCATATGTTCCATTCTTGAACCCATTTGACTGCGTGTATGTGTCAGGCGTAAAGACAGATTGGTTTTCCTTCGTCAAATCCTTGCCATCTTCATTTACCCATTCAAGTTTTACATGGTTACGCAGGTTCTTTTGATCTTTATCTGCTCTTTTTTCATAATCAAAAGACGTTGTATATGTGATGGTATGTTCTGTCTTGATTTCTTTCATAAATTGAATATCAAATCCATTTGCATGTTCAACGATTTGATAATCTGTGCCTTCTTCAAGCACTGTATTACCTGTCGTCACTTTTAAACTATCTTTTTGCAGCGTCAATCCTTCGTTGGTAAACGTATCTTTTAATATTACGTTGTTCATGGTTTGTTGATCTTTGTTGAAGATGATACGCCATGGAATGGTCTTGTTCTTGTAATTCGGTGTTCCGTGGTCTTTCGTTAGGATTTGCTGATCAATTCTTTGCTTCCCTTGTTCGCTCTCTTTGCCAGCTGTTACAGTATTGATAATGTCTTCAGCTTCGAAAATTCGCTCGGTTGCTTTTGTTTGATATGTGATCAGGTAAGCCGATTGGATATCTTGATTGAATTGCAAGGTAAACCCGTTTTGTTCATCCTTTTTTTGAGGTTGAACCACATAATCTTCAAACGCTTTTGTTCCTGATTCTTTGCCATTCTCATCAATTGTGACTTCTTTGACTTGAATTGAATCAGATATTAGCGCCTGTGTACCGTTAAAGAAGTCTTCTATTAAAGCATCCTTTTGAGCCAACTTTTTTTCGTTATAGTTATACCGAATTTCCCAAGTAATCGTTTGAGTGACTGGATCGTAGTGGGCGGCTTTTTTATTTAAAGGACTGCCTCTTGTCACATTCACTGTTCCTTCTGCTGAACTAATCTCTTTATCAGCAGAGACAAGGGACGCTTTATTACGAAACGCAGACTGATCTTGATTCGTAATGTCCGTTTCATACATTAAACGGTAAGCGAGATGCACGTCATCTTTAAATTCGATCGTGAAATCTTGACCATCTGCTGTTTGGCCGATGGTGTAGTGGTTTTCGTCAAGCAGCTGTCCAAGCGATGTTTCACCATTTAGCTTTGTATCTACACGATAAAGCTTGATTGAATCTTTTTTTAACGCTTGACCTTCTTGAATCGGATCTAACAGTTTCGCTTGTTTCACATCATCTAAGTCCATATTAAAATCGACTGTCCATTGAATGGTTTCAGCATTGTAAGATCGATTGGGTTCTCCCTTTTTAGAGACATTCGGACCATTTGGAATGTATTGAATCGGAATCGATATCGTATCTTTGCCTTCAATCGGGGTAATCACCACTTCTTTTTCTTCAGTGATCACTGTTTTTTTATCTAATTGTGTCCATACTTGAAGTGTTCCTTGGATATTTGAATATTGTTTAATAAAATCTGTGAACTCGATGGAGGCATTTCCGCTTTCATCTACAGAAAAATAACCAATGATCGATTGATTAAATTTCATCTCGAGACGATCGATTTTTTCGTAAATCACTAATTCCTCTGGAACCTTGAAATGGAATTCATCCCCGCCATTATAGTTATGACCATTTGGGATGGCCCACTTATAGTTAATGGAAATCAGTGAGTTGATATCAGGCCTTTCTACTGAATTTCCTTCTTGATCTTCAAATATCAATTGCGCATCAGTGAGAAGATTTTCTTGGATTGTCATTTGTTTCGACACACTTTGCAGTCCTACACGTTTAGAGACATTCACTTTGTTTTTTAGTAACTCATCTTCATCGTTTTGTGTCGTTTGCGCTGCTTCTTGATTGTTAGCAGCTTTGTCTTTCTCCGATGAGGTTGAATCATCTTTTAAAAGATTTTCTTCACGCTCGTTTTGCTTTGTTTTCTCTTTTTTCTCAGCTATACTGGTGACGTCAATATCTATAGATCCTTCTAAATTCGGATCAAGCTCAATATCCTCATTGAATGTGACCGTCACTTCATTTTGTTTCGAAACGGTATACTCACCAACAGGTATGTCATTGACAGTAATTCGTTCTTTCTGCTCCTTCTCTACCTGAATGACTGAAGGAAGAGAGAGAATATACGGATATTGCTTTTTGAGATCAATTCCTTTGATAGACCAATGCACAATGGCCTTTCTTACTTGCTGATCTTCTATGTTTGATAACTTGTTGCCTTCGCTATCAGCAAACTCAATATTTCCATAAATATTCTCTTGAATGTCTTTAGCTTGTGCCCCTGCTAAAGGCAAGATTCCTAATATACTAGACTGTATGACTAACACGGTCATCAGTGCCAGCGACAATATTCTTTTCAATACATCCACCCTTTTCTACAATTATTTTTCAACAACGATTAAAAAAGCATTTGTATACTGTCTGATCAATCACTCCGCTTCTGATCAAATTTTTCTAAAAATTGCACCTTAAGACCCTATGAATAAAATGAGTTGATCAATCATGAGTTTGAAAGGTCATCATGAGTAGTAGATATAGTAGCTGGATAGGGGTCTATAGCAATGGGGAATAGTGAGAGGGAACATGAAAAGAATAAATGTAAATTTTTCTATTTATACTGGAATGAACAACAAACGATTAGTACATGCATATATAAGCATGTATTCACATATAGAACGTTCATATAAAACAAGCATGACTCATATGGTATGTATGGTGAGATAGTTCAGCATCATATAGATCGCATTCCTTCTACTCCCTTCCATATGGTAATCAAAAAGCCGATGCTTTTTATTCTTACATTTACCGTTTGAGCAGCAAAAAAATAAACAAAATGATCCATTTTTATAGGATTCATGGCATACTTATCATCTTTTAAAAGAAAGATATGGAGAATTAGGGTATAACATTTGTTTTCGTCTAATTTTTTTCTCTTTTATCATGAAAAGTGAAGACAAAACGATTTAGCCTAAACATTAAAATCATTTTATGCCTATTTAGAAATTAAAATGTTCTTTAAGTGAACTTCATAATATAAAGGCAAGCCAAGGGAAGGAGTTAGTTGTTTAATGGAGCTCATTGATAATAAATCAAAGAGATGGATAAAAATTCTAAAACTGCTTGTATCAAAAGATAAGTGGTGGAGCCTTCAAGAGATATCGAATGAACAAATCGGTTCGGTTCGTGCCATTCAAAACGATTTAGAACAAATGAAGTCGTTCCAAACAGAGAACGGTGAGCCGTTAATCCGCATAAAGCCAAGACAAGGCATATCCATTTGTTATACACAGACGATACGAGTCGACTACTATATCAAAGAAATTCTAAAAGATACGATTGAAATTCGATTGATTGACGGCGTTTTCTTTGAACAAAACAGGTCTTTCTATGAATGGATGGACACGCTGAATATCAGTAGATCCACATTGTATAACACCATACATAAAATCAATTCGCTTCTTACCTCGTATGACATTGAGTTACGACCAGATAGTATGCAGTTCCATGGAAATGAGAAGGAGATTCGTCAATTTTTTGTGGAATTTTTGTTTGAAGTCTATGGAAACAGGCTTTGGCCATTCGATGATATTCAAAAGCAAGAAGCAGTTGATTTTTTACAAAAGCTATTTCAGGTGCTCGAAGTCAATCTACCTGATGTGGCTTTAGATAAATTTTGCCTATGGCTCGCCGTTTCCATACACCGATTGAGGAAAAATTTTACCATACGACGCAATTATAGGTACTCAATGGATAAGGAAAAACAAACATCTACAGCTAAAGGTATCTATAAACAAATCAAAAACTTGGAAGAACACGTTTGCCAAATGACAAAGGACACTTTTGGTGTTACATTGGATCGTCACGAATTTGTCTTTTTATTATTGATTGAACCAGCTATTGGCCATTATAAATCAATTGAAACGGTCGAAGAAAAATTGGCGTTCTTTCAATCGCATACACCACAGCTCTTTGAAGCCATTCATTCCTTTATCAATCAATTGGAGTTGATTTTTCATCAAGAGGTGGCTAATCGCAAGGCGATGACACTGATTCTTCTACAATATTATGTGTATTCTAGGGAAATTACCGTAAGAGATGGATTCCTTTTCAAAAAGAAATCGAGTTATTTATCAGAGGTAAAAAAACAGCTTCCTTACTTCTATTCGAGGATTACTCATATCATCCAAGAGTTAAAAACAGACGATATACTCGCTTCTTTTGTGAAAAATGAACGAGAATTGATTCGTATCATTACTTCTAACTGGAGAGGGCTTGTTCATTTGGAAATGGATCGGAGAAACATGTTGAACATTTTTGTCATTTCAACATTAGGTTATAATCATAGTTTGTTTATTGCGGATTTAATTAAATTAAGATTGCCTCCTCTCATTCATATTTTCACAAGTCCAGAAAATACATTAAATGAACTGACAATGGATCGACTTGGGATTGATATGATTGTGACCGATACTGAGCTTCCTCATCAATTAGGACGGTCTACGCTGCTGATCAGCTCTTTTCCAACAAAGAAAGAATTGGACAACTTGCAATCTAGATTGGTTGATATGACAAACTAAGTTTCACCAAAAAAGCTGCTGAGACATGCTCAAGCAGCTTTTTGGTTCTGTATTAATGAAGCACGATTTGTTCATTCATCAAATCAATGGCGTAAAGCGATTGCCCATATTCATCTAATAAAAGGTATACTTTGAGCGGGGCAGTGGTTTGATCTGTTTGCTGCGTGAATAGGACACAAGTGAATTTTTCAATCCCATCTGGCAGCTTGCTTTTCAGAAAAGGATGAAGAATAGGAGAGATTCGAAGGGTATCAACATCTTTCAGCCAAAGCTCATCTTGTAACGCAGGATAATGGTCAACCAAAAACTGACGAAACACTTCCAATGTACTCAAGGTAGATATCCTCACTTTCTTCTAACTTGGCTTCAAACTCACCTAAAAACAAACGGAACCAACTCATCATATGATCTCGGTACACGTATTTTCGCATACGGCTTGAGACATGATCACTCACTTTTTAGACTTGATACTGTAGATCAACTGTACTGTCACGAATGTTTAATATGTATAACGTTTCCTATGTCTTCTCATTGACTCCACCACGAATCCAAACAATGGACCTATGATCATATTCTTACCTGTTTTCTTTCGTGATGAAACGACAACTTCCTGCTACAATATTCCATTTTTCTGCAAAAAAGAGGGAGTTGGGACAAAAAAAGAACAGCACTGACTGTTCTTTCAATAGCGTAAAGTGCCAATTCAAATATCCTGTAAAGGAATGACTTCCCCGCTCACTGCATCCACTCCATCATGACAATCTAGTTTTCCACATAAGACATACTGCTTTTCTGTAAAATCATATACATAGATGGGGGTCAGCTCTAATCGATCTTTTAATTTTTCGAAGGCTTCTTGTTTTGTCATGGTGATTTTACCAGGGGGTTGGAGTTCATCCAACATGCCACACTCCTTAAACATTTCTTTTCTATCTATGTAATTAACGGCTTCAAATGTAAGGGCATCAATGAATATCAAGATTTTATCTGTAAGCAAGCTTCTCTCTTGTCTATTTGCTTTTACTGTTGCATGAATGTAATGATCACGATGAAGAGAAATGCAAACCCATTTTCCGGTGTCGTT
>NZ_CP150633.1:2081071-2240769 GCF_038023285.1 Bacillus sp. PPSBB_11 | reverse complement strand
GTATCATCTATTAGATGCTGTAGAGTTTCATTCATTTGTTTCACCTCAATCTGTTAAGTGATTATCTTATGGAAGGACGAATATGACGATAAAGCCGAATAGGATGATGATGGTCAAGAAACCTAAAGCCATTGCCATCATATTTGACTCTTTTGTATAACCTTTTAATTCGTGTTTCTCAGTAGATCGATCAATTTTTCTAATTCGAAAAAGCATACTTACATTGATAAGAGCTAAAGAAATAACCAAGAAGAAAATGAGAAAAATAGGGTCTATGTCAAAGAATGGATTCGGTATATTTTGAATATTAAACGACTGAAAGAACATAAGTCCACTCAATATCAATTTCCAAATATTTTCTATCTTTTTTTCTTTGTACCACTCTTTACCCAGTTTCTCCTTTTCATAAATAGCTACCTGCTCGAAAAGAGGAATGAAAGACTTTGTTGTTCCTTTTTTGATAAAGCCTAATACACCTTGAAAAAGCATTAGAATGCCTAAACAAAAAAAGAAATGTGTTAATCTTATTTCAGAAATTTGAATAATCATAAAAAAGATCACCATCATGATGCCAAATATTAAATTAGACGCAGCTATTTGTTTTAGTCGCATCTTTTTTAATGCAGCTTGTTCCATACTATACTCCTCCCCGTTCAAATGGTTTGATAATCGCTCTATCTGTACTACGTTTTTACCGGGAAAATGTTTCAATATTTTTCCTTTCTATTGTGAATTTGGTTTTTCACACACGAAAAAAGTAAAGAGTAATTCCCTTTACTTTTTCGCTTGCCTCTATGGGTTTAGTCCTATTCTCAAACCGCTGAATTGACTGCTTACTCATTTTCATGGACTGTCTAATCAGTTGATATTAGTGTTTAAAAATTCCCCTTCACAATCGTTCTTTTGGCTTTCTTGACAATTCTGCTAGTTGCTTTTGTATCAGAATCTTTTAACCACTGTTCACACAGGTTTATGACCCAATTTGGTTGTGTTTTACTAGCGTCATTGAGCCAGTTTCCTACAGAATCTTGAACATATGTTGATGGATCAGATTTGAGCAAGTCTAGAATAGGCTGTGCCCTCATTGGCTCTTGTTTTAATGACTCAATATGCTTTGTCCAAACACCTCTTGGGCGAATAGCTTCTACTGAGAATCGGCGAATATTTTCATCATTACTTTTAGCCCATGCTGTTAAATGTTCTATACTTTGATCGAGCTGATCCATTAGGCTTTCTCTCACTGACATCCACGCAATTTCTCGAACTCCAAAATGAGGATCAGCTGCAAATGGCTGAATGTACACCAATTTCTCTTCCAAAGTTGATAAACGGTGTTTGTTCATATAAGCAGCCCAACAGCGGACGCTATCAGATACATGGTGAGTAAATGCCTGTAGCACTTCCGTTTGTTTTTCCCCATTCTCTTTCTGTAACACTTCATCTAACAATTGACCGATGAGACGAATTGCTTTCATTCCAGACTCAGCCTTTTGTTGAGTGACATCAGATGATACATCGTCTAAATGATGGTCTAAACCAACGGATGGCAAAACATGATGTAATAACGTCAGATGATTGACAGCCAGCCATTCAGTTAAATTCACACTCTCTATTTTTCCTTGATTCAAAAGGAACAAGACGTCATGAGGGATATCAGTCCCCTTTCGAGCACCTTTTCGATTGATGATCTCTTCGCTGATTTGCATTTATTTTCTCTCCTCGTCTAGTGGTGCTTTTGTTTGATATTCATCGTTTTTAAAAGAAATATATGAATGCCTTCAATCTTTGGATATTGCCCCCTATTGTATCAAATAAACCACTTTACTGGTGCATTCTTCAAACCAAAAAGGAACTACCCAAAATAAGTAGTCCCTTCCATACAAAATTGAATTTAAGTTACCTTCCTTGCTCGATCACCTTCAAACTCTTCTGCTGAGAGATTCTGTCAAACGCCACCATCAAGATGGTCATGAGTAAAGCGAGAAGAACCGTTCCAGCACTGATCCAGCTCAGGTGCAATATAGATGTCCTGCTCAATACAATCCCCCCTAACCCCGAGCCTAAAGCAAATCCGAATTGAATAAATGATGTATTAACACTTAATGCGATATCAGGAGATTTCGGAACAAGGGTTACAAGATATAGCTGCTGAGCTGGTGATGTACTCCATGTAGCGATCATCCATATCATGATAACAGCCACCATGACCACGAGATTCCCTGTGACAAATGCTAGTAGCATGAGCATCATGATTTGCAAAGTGATGCCAGAAAAAATCGTGAAGATGGGTCCTTTTTTATCTGCTGCCATCCCTCCAAGGCTTGATCCTAAAAAGCTGCATATTCCCGCTAGTAACAAAATGCCACTGATTTCTGTGATGCTTAGGTTGGCTGATTTTTGCAGGAAGGGCGTTAAATAGGTAAATAACGTGGAATATCCCCCTACATAGAATAACGTGACTGCCACTGCAAGTAATATACGCTTGTCTTTTAAAATCGATAATTGCATACGAAGCGTCACCGGCTCTTGTTCTTTCATAGAGGGGATTCGCCTATACACCACAATCAGCGGAATAAGCGTGATCACTCCAATGGCTGCGAATAATGCTTTCCATCCGATCATACTGCTTAGAAATGTCCCGATTGGAACGCCTAAAACCAAGGAGCTGCTTAATCCCATTAAAATGATGCCAATCGCTGTTCCTCTTTTTTCCCGTTCTACAAGACGAGTTGCAACCGCCATCTCCACTACAATCACCGTTCCTCCACTGATTCCTTGTAAAACTCTTGTGATCATGACCATTTCAAACGAATGACTGATACTTGTGATGAAGTTACTTAAAATAAAAATGATCAGCGTCCATGATAATATTTTTCTGCGGTCGATATTGATGGTTAGTGCAATGACAATCGGTGCGCCGATTGCTGCTGAGAGCGCTAAGGATGTGACCAATAAACCAGCAGCTGATGTCGTGACCTGTAAATCATCTGCGACCATTTGAATAATCCCTGTAATGATATATTCGATTGTTCCGATTAAAAAGGCTGCTAAAGCAAGTAAATAAACAACGGCTTTATTTTTCATCGTGACGGTTCTCCTTTGGGCAATGTTTACGATTTGACTTCATTTTTTATAGGAATTTGAATTTCAATGAGTCTTCCTTCTTCATTTTCTGACAATGGGTAATAGATTTCTCGGCCCGGCTGATCATCTTTCACGCGGTATCCGTTATGTTCGATCCATGTCGCCAGGTCAACACAAGCAGATTGTGCAAATGGGGATTGTGAATGAAATAATAGTGTCGCCATGGTTTCTTCAGCTGGTAACGTGCGCATCGTAATTCCCTGAGGAAGAGAGCCCCTTAACGCTTTAGCGGAATACCCAACCTCAAATTCGAACTCACTTTCTTTAGCAAGTGATTCCCTCCACAGCACGATTTGTGGCTCTGAGTTCAATTCTTGCGGGTGTTTATGTAACAAATGATGAAACGTTTGAAAGAATGATGGGATCTCATCAACAGTTCCGTTGGATTGAAAAGACATGATGCGTTTGCTTTCAACCGATTTGATGATGACCTCCTGTTCTTTTTCAACACACCCCTCTCGTTTGATGAGGTGCATCCGCTCCTTAATACGGGCTAATTTCTGTTGTTCTTTTTCGATCAATTGCTGAATCTCACTCTCTTTCAAGAGAAACATGCCCTGAATTTGCTCTACCGAAATATCTTCACGAAGAAGCTGCCCCATTTGCTTTAACGTAAAGCCTAATTCCTTATAGAGAAAAATTCGATTGACCTCAAGCAGCTGTTCAGCTGAGTAATAACGGTATCCCGAATCTTGATCGATCTGTTTAGGTTTTAATAAATCAATTTGGTCATAATATCTTAAGGTTTTGACAGGCACTTTACTTAACATAGAAAAATCGCCGATCTTGAACATCCTGCATCTCCTCCGATTTGTTGATCTGATCACAGTATAAACCTTTCAGTTAAGGGGAAGGTCAACATGAAGTTGATTAAATTTTTCAAAAGCACGAAAAAACCTAGATTTCTCTAAAATCTAGGTTTTGCTCATTATCCTACTATTTTTTCTAACAATCCCATCTCTTCAACAATCTTTATATCATCCATAAATCGTTGCAAACTTACTTTATGCTCTTTCTTTTGTAAATCTGTTGAATAACCTAAGCATAGATTAAAAATACAATCTAACCTTTGTCCGACTCCACTATAAAAATAATTCGTCAATATTCCATTATTTTCACTTGCAAGAACCAAAACTGTAGCGATCTCTAATACATATTCTATATCTTCTATAGAAATCGTTTGATCCTTTTTCTTAGCAGTCATGAATTCATGACTATGAATAGAACGAATCCTACCTTCAAGTAAATTGAGTATAGACCTTTTATAGATGACATACACACTGTGAATATGATGTTTATCAGGACAATAGGTATCTTGTAAAATGAATTTTATACGTTCATCTTCTTTTTCCATTTTTATTGCATCAAGATCATATAATAAAATATGATCAATTTCTTCTATTTTCATAGGAGGAAACATGTGGGATACATCTGTTTTGTTTTTCAATTGATCACCCCGAAATCTAGTCTCTCTTACTCCAAACGTTCCAATCTTTCAAGCCACTTGACAATAGTTCCGTTTGTAAAAAAATCGAGTATGACACCCTCGCAAAATCGTTCAGCTCTCAGAACCCCCATGATGAGAGCCAGCACACACTGCGAATTTAAATTGGAAACGTCCACATCCTCCATGTCATTCATTCCCCATTCAATTCCATTTTCTTTGAGGATCTCCCTATAGCGGGTAATCTCCAGTTCTTGATGCTGTTCTGCAAATGTATAGACATCCTCGATAAAACGACGGACCGTTTCGGAATAATTCACATAGGGCATCTGAATCGGATGTTCCGCTGTTCCGTCATTTTCTTGATCTATGACCCATTCACCAATATCATTGCCCTGAAGCAAAGGGATATAGTTAGTTAGAATCTCAAATTGACTCAACCTCATCCTCCTCCATTCCTTTGATCGACATCTCTGAATAAGTTGGTAAAAAAAGTCCGTGATGATCCTACAAGCTAGAAGCCAGTATTCAAATCACGGACCGTTTTATTCATTTCACTTTTTATACTCTAACCATCGATACCACGGTCTCCACATGAGCCGTATGCGGAAACATATCCACTGGTTGCATGTATTCGATTTTGTAGTCTTTTGACATGTATTCAAGGTCTTTTGCTAGTGTGGATGGGTTGCAAGAGACGTAGACAAAGCGTTTTGGTTTGACTTGTTTGACGGTGTCTAGGAAAGTGCGTTCGCAGCCTGTTCTTGGCGGGTCGACGACGATAACATCGGGACGGAAGCCTTCTTTGACCCATTTTGGCAGCCAGTGTTCAGCTGTTCCTGTCACATAGGTTGCGTTTTTCATGCCGTGTTTTTTGGCATTTTTCTTCGCGTCATCAATTGATTCTTTGATGACATCCATACCTCTTACTTCTTTTGCTCCATCTGAGAGCCACATTCCAATGGTTCCAACACCGCAATACGCATCGACTACCTTTTCTTTGCCAGTCAGTTTGGCCGCTTTTTTCGCTTCGTCGTAAAGCTTTAATGTCTGCTTCGGATTCAATTGGAAGAAAGCACGTGCACTTAGTTCAAAGGAAACGTCTCCTAAAAATTCTTGGATGACCATGTTGCCAGCTAGGTGCGATGTTTTATGCCCAAAGATGACTGACGTTTTTTCGCCATTGATATTGTGCATAATTGACGTCACTTCTGGCAGACGTTTTTGAATGGCTTCGGCGATTTCTTTTTTCTTTGGAAACTCAGGCTTTGATGTGACAAGGACGACTTGTACTTCACCTGTTTCAAAGCCGACACGCACAACAATCGAGCGCACGTCGCCTTTTCTTGTCCGCTCGTTGTAGACAGATACGCCGAATTTCTCTAAAATTTTGCGGACGACGCCTGTTGTTTTGTTCGTTTTCGGATGCTGGACGATACATTCCTTGATTGGGACAAGTTTATGGGAATTCAGCCCATAAAGCCCTGCGATGATGTCGCCGCTATGTGATCTTCCGACTTGGAACTGACTTTTATTCCGATAGTGCCATGGATCTTCCATACCGATTGTTGGTCTAATGTCGATCTTTTCAACCGACAGCTTTGTATGACGCTCCATTGATTGAATGACAATATCGCGTTTTTCCTTTAACTGCTGCTCATACGCCAAATGTTGAAGCTGACAGCCGCCGCACTCTTCGTATACTGGGCATGGCGGTTTGACTCGATGTTCTGAGCGCTTGCGGACTTTCCTCACCGTACCTTCTGCATATTTCGCTTGAACATTCGTTGCTTCAACTACTACTTCCTCACCTGGAAGTGCACCTGGGACAAAGACCACTTGCTTTTTAAAATAACCGACCCCTTCCCCATTAATGCCAAGGCGTTTAATGGTAAGCGGGAACTGCTGTCCCTTTTGCAGAAGGGCTCCTTGCTGTTTTTCTTTCACGTTTATTCTCTCCGTTCTATTTAAACCTTTATCAGTTGTCCTCATTTTATTCCATCTGAATAGTATATCACGACTTGGACGAAGAGCGAAAATGCCTTTCAATTATTTATCTGTCTCTATACTTCTCCATAAATAAAGGGAGGCGTAGCTTAAATACGGTGCCCACTCCTTGCTTAAAACTGCCATCTCTTCTTTTGTTGGCTTTTCTGGCAGGTCAAAGTGACGTTTGATCGCATTTTGAATCCCGATATCTGCCATTGGAAAGAGATTTGGTCTTCCAAGTCCATTCATGAGGACATTTTGAACCGTCCAAGGTCCAATCCCTCTAATCGGAAGCAGACGTTCTTCAATTTCAATATCCGTTAAGTCGTGTAATTCTTCTAAATTCAGAGAGCCGCTCACTATTCGCTTTGAGACATCAATCACATATTCCGCTTTTCGCTGACTGAATTGCAGTTTTCTCAAATCATCGGTTTCAAGTGATGCAATGGTTTCCGGTAAAGGGTCAAACCAAACGCCGTCGATTTGCTCACCATACGTATGAACAAACCGTTTCGTCAGCTCATAAGCAAATGCAAGATTGAGCTGCTGATGAATGATGCATTTCATCAAGCAATGATATAGATGGAAATCCAGCATAAGCGGCGTTCCGATATGACGTTCAAAAATGGGCGCAAGATTTGTTTGAGCAAAATGGTCATGCACGGCATGTAATTGATGCTCCATGCCAAATATCCGCTTCACCTCAGAAAGGATGGCTTCCTCCGGCCCGTTAGCCTGTACCCGGAACGAAGGTGCTTCTTTTGTTCCTGTCGCTTGAACGACTGCAATGTACGGTTTATGATTCAGCCTCATCGGTACTTTGATTTCTCTTTTATCCAGATCGACCGCCTTTAATGGATCGCTCGACAAACGTCTCAGCACTTGATCGAAGTGATAGGGCGGTTCAACCAATAGGTGTTTTTCCCACATGTTTTTCCTCTTCCTTTCTGTCAACACACGCAGATGTGATTGTTTCACTTTGCATGAATGATTCTCTATATTGAATACTTTTAAATATAAAGAGTACAAGAATTTATCAGTTATATCTTCCTTATTTATGGTCATTCTCCTTTTGGATAGATGAAAATTTTTAGTCGAATTTAGCTAAAATTCGACAGCAATCTTCAACATTTTAGGATCATTTTCCTTAAATTAGAAATAGAACCTATGGGTGATATCTTCTATTCCAAAAATATTTGTATAATTATGACATATCAAGGAGGTGAACAAAGGAATTAGCGGATTAGGCAATCATTTGTTTCATCTTGCAGGAACATATTTACCTCATTGATAACCGGCTTCACCTAGTTTCACGTTTTACTAAAAGAAGACCCAAAATTTAAAAACAAAGGAGATCCGACCAATGAAAAAAACAATTCTTTCTGTTGCCCTTGCCACTGCTGTTTCTTCGACACTACCAGTATTCGCTGACGCTGCTGAGCAAAAAACTGCTCCAGTTTCAACAACTATTCAGCAAACTGTGTTAAACAAAGCTGCTGAAGGTAAAGCAACGACAAATGCGACAAATGTTAACATTAACTTTGACGTACTTGGAATTGCCAATGCATTAATTAATGCTGCAAATGCTAACACAAACCGTGAAGGCTTTGTCAAAGGATTAATGGAGTCTGCTTTCTATGAGACTCGTTTCAACGGTGTTAAAACGTTTGCTACTGTTAAATACGGAAGCATTACGTACGGAGTTTGGGTATTTGAAAATGGATCTTTCACAAACAAAGGTGATGGCGGTTACATCAACTGGGCATTTAGAGGTTGGTTCGACCGTAACGGTGGTTTCGTCAACTTCCGTCGTCCTTAATTCTCGCTTTATCCATCAATCATACACGCACATTGGACCGATCTCAGCGATGAGATCGGCTTTTTTATGGTGAAAACGTATAAGTTCACCGCTGCTGCTTCATGATATAATGCAAGTCTGGAGGGGTGCACATGCTGAAAAAACTTGCAGTGACAAAAAACGGCGACTTGATTGAACATGCAACATTGCAGCAGCTTTCAAGCCCCGATATTGCCTGGTATTGGATTGATTTTTATGCGCCAACGGAAAAGGAAGCAGCACTGTTAAAGGAATTTTTTCAGTTCCATCCGCTTGCGATTGAAGATTGCTTCCATTATTTACAGCGGCCGAAGCTTGATTTTTATGAAGGGTATTTATTTTTCGTTCTTCATGCCCTCAATCAAAAAACACTTCGATCTGAGGAAGTCGACCTGTTTGTTGGAGAAAACTATATCGTTACTTTTCATTTGAAGGAAGCACCCTACATTGATCGAGTCATTCGAAAGCTCAAAGGGTCTGATAAAGCACGAGAGAGCGGTCCAGAGCATATGGCTTATATGCTGATTGACCAGCTCGTCGATGATTATTTTCCTATTATTTATCAAATTGAGGACAGGCTCAATGAAATCGAGGATGAAGAAGGGCATAAAACGTATGGTACATTAATGAACGAAGTATTCGGGATTCGATCCGATTTGCTCAAACTGCGCAGAACCATTATCCCGATGAGGGACCTCTTATATCGAATTGTGAACACGAATATGATGAAAAGCGATGCAAACCGGCAAGCATATTTTAATGATATTTATGATCATCTATTGAAACTAACAGAGATCGTTGAGTCAAACCGTGATATGACAGCCGATTTACGAGACAGCTATCAAACACTAAATTCCAATCGAATGAATGCCATCATGATGACACTGACCATTGTTTCGACGATTTTTATTCCACTGACCTTTATTGTTGGGGTGTATGGGATGAACTTTGATAACATGCCTGAATTACACTGGAAATATGGCTATTTTGGCGTACTGATTTTCATGGGTTTGCTTGTCTCAGGGATGCTTTTGTGGTTTAAACATAAAGGATGGTTTAGGATTTTCAAATAGTTTTTTGAGAGAAGTACTTGAAAGGGAGATACTATGGAAAACTGGATTCCACTGACAGACAAAGAACTAAAGTACGCATGGAAAACATTTGATCAAAAGTTTAAATTTAACCCAAGCATCTCTCGCTTTCCCGGTTTTCAAGCACCATCTCCTTACATCACATATGATATCTCTGCTTATTTCGAGGACCCTTCTCTCCTAAGTGCGGATGAAGACCTTGAAAAGAAGGCACTGCTGTCTTTTCAGGAGAATATCACCGGAACCGGCGAATATATGCTGGTACTTGATTGGCAGCACGAATGCTATTGGATCACACCATATGGCTCATTTGAAAAAGATGAATTTGGAGAATGGAGAGTTCCTGTGCTCCCAAATGGGGATTACTATTTCTTTTTATCAAAAGAGATGACCTGGGGTTTACTAGGACATCCTTGGGAGCAAAGCATCACGATTTTCGGTGAGGGCTTGATTGACTCCTTTACTCGTCATCGTCCCCTTTTGTTCCAGCGTAAAATAAGAGAAGGATAAGTCAAAAAGCTTGCAGATGTCTGCAAGCTTTTTTCTATAGCTGAGGGAGATGCCATACTTTTTCAAGCATGAGATCGTCTAAGCTTTTAAAGGTATATCCTTGTTTTTTTAAAGCAGTGATGGCATCATCAAGTGCCTCGGCATTGTCCCTTGAGACGGTATGAAGTAAGTAAATGGCACCCGGATGCGCCTGTTTCATCATTTGATTGTACGCATACTGTTTTCCTTTTTGATGGTGGATATGCCAATCTACAAACGCTACTGACCAGAAAACGGTTTGGTAGCCAAGCTGTTTCGTTTCCTTTAGTACCCTTTCACTGAACACCCCGCGCGGTGGACGAAGGTAGAGGTTATCTTGTTTTCCTGTGATTTTGTATACCGCTTCATTGACACGATCTAGCTCTTCTTTGATTTCTTTCGTGCTCTTTGTTGTTAAATCTGGATGGTGATAGGAATGGTTGCCAATAATATGACCTTCCTCTGCCATACGTTTGACGAGCTTAGGCTGGTCCTTTACGAAGTGCCCAGTCACAAAAAAGGTGCCGGGTACTTGATGCTTTTTCAGCACGTCCAAGATTTTGGGTGTGTACCCATTTTCATAGCCATTGTCGAATGTAAAATAAATCTCTTTCTTTTTCGTATTTCCTAAATAGAAAGCATCATATTTCTTTAAGAGTGTCGTCAGTTCCTTGCCAGCATCTGCTGGCTTGTGCTCTTTGCTTTTAGCAAATCCCCAATGAATCGGCTGATTAGACACGGCTTCTAAGTTTGAAAAAGGCATCGATACAAAAAGCACACATAGACAGATCAGTATGCATTTTTTCATTTACGTCACTTCCCGGTTTTTCTTCTATTGTGCAGAATATACCGGGTACTCATACACTTTTTGACCTGCCAATTTAAAGAAAAAAGCCCGCATCAGCGCGAGCTATTCTTCCTTCCAATCGGTTTTAAACCGTTCATATTTCGCTTCTAGGTCGTCAATCATCTGGATGAGTCTGTCTATATCCTCAACGTCTGTGGATTCAGGATCTAATGAATCAATCACATTCATAAACATATCTAATCGGTTCTTTAAATAATCAACCTGCTGTTCTTTGCTGTCTGCTGCCTTGCCCATAGATACACTCCCTTTAGCATTTGTTTATAGCTTATCTTTTTTTCCTTTGTAAATCAATTGTGTCCCCTCTTGCGTATAACGGTGATGGGGCTTAAAATTAACTGTTGGCGGGTCTATGTTTGCCCGAATGAAAAGGAGATAGATACCATGAACCAAAAAACAGCACTTCGTCCGATTACACCTGCATTCGACCCTTGGGAAGCCTATCTCGATGTGCAGGATTACGGAGAAATGAAGCTGACAAATATTGAATTGACGACAACGACGTTGTGTAACATGAGATGTGAGCACTGTGCGGTTGGCTATACTTTGCAGCCAAAAGATCCGAATGCACTGCCACTCGATTTACTGCTTCGCCGTTTAGATGAAGTACCGCTCTTGCGTTCCCTTAGCATCACAGGCGGAGAGCCGATGCTGTCTCTGAAATCTGTACGGGAATATGTCGTTCCTTTATTAAAGTATGCCCATGAACGCGGCGTCCGTACCCAAATTAATTCGAATTTAACACTTGATTTGGCTCGATATGAAGAGATTATTCCATACTTGGATGTCCTACACATTTCACATAACTGGGGAACAGTCGAAGAGTTTGCTACGGTTGGTTTTGCAATGATGGACCGAAAGCCAACCTTTGAGCAGCGCGAGAAATTGTTTAACCGCATGATTGAGAATAGTCAAGCACTTGTGAAAGCGGGTGTAACCGTATCTGCTGAAACGATGCTGAATAAGCGTACGCTTCCTTATATTGAACACATCCATCGTCAAATCGTGGACGAGATGAAATGCCAGCGTCACGAAGTTCATCCGATGTATCCAAGTGATTTTGCCAGCGCCCTTGAATCATTGTCACTTCCGCAAATGCGGGATGCGATTCATCAACTGCTCGATGTTCGTGATGAGAACACTTGGATGCTGTTTGGCACATTGCCATTTTATTCATGCAGCACAGATGAAGAAGACCAGCGCCTCTTGACTCGATTGCGTCAAGCGAAAAATGTGACAGTACGAAATGACCCTGATGGCCGTTCACGGTTGAATGTGAATATTTTTGATGGGAATATTATTGTGACAGACTTTGGCGATACACCACCATTAGGAAATATTGAAACTGATACGTTGCAATCAGCTTATACACGCTGGATGAACACAAAATTGGCAAAAGAACTGAATTGTCATTGCCCGAGTGTGCAATGCCTTGGTCCGAATGTTCTTGTGAAAAACAGTTATTATCAAGATGTTGATTTTACTTCTCGTACAGCCAGGGGGTAACCGATAGATGGACGAAACATTTCTGACAGTAGTCAAGAACAAATACATTGAAATTCTCCTTGTTGGCCTCATTCTTTGGCTTGCCGTCTTTATGATCAACAAAGCGCTTCAGATTTTCTTTAAACGCACTGAATTCATTGAAGACAAGAAGAAAAAAACGATTGAGAGCTTGGTCAAATCGGTTTCAAAGTATACAGCTTCCATATGTTTTGTCTTATATGTGATTTCTCTATTCTTTCATGACTTTGGGAAGATTCTTGCGGGGGCTGGTGTTGCTGGAATTGTCATTGGTTTTGGCGCTCAAACCTTGATTCGTGATATTTTAGCCGGCATCTTCCTCATTTATGAAAGGCAAATTCATAAAGGTGATTATGTGACGGTCAATAATCTTTTTAACGGAACCATTGAAGAAATTGGTCTCCGGTCTTTGCAAATTAGAGAATGGAGCGGCAAGCTGTTAACCATTTCAAACGGAGACATTCGTCAAATCCAAAACTACAATATGCACTACATGCGTATCACAGAGTCAGTCTTGATCAGCGCAAACCAAAATCCCGACATTGCTTTCAAGGCGCTAGAAACAGCATGTGATCAGTTAAATCAAATGCATCATGATTTACTGAAAAAAGATGAATTCCAAAACGCCATTGAACCTTTTCAGGTTCATGGCATTATGGGGCTCAATAAATTGAATCGCGGGATTGAGATCACCGTAAAAGGAATGGTCGAAGATGAAAAATACTTCGAAGCCGCCCTCGCTGTGCGAAAAGAAATGATCACACAACTTCATCAGCATGATGTGAAATTGCTTGAGGATCTCGTCTATCCACAGCCTACAAAATAACCTCATTTGTGATGAGGTTATTTTTTTGATTGTTTTTAGTTAACCAGTTAATTATAATATTATATAGTTCACCGGTTAACTAAAAGAAAGGATGTTTACATTGAGAAAAACTGAAGCGATTTTTTTTATTAAGCAAATGTATCAAGAGGTGTTAATCCAATTAGATATAGAAAAGGTGGAGACTTATTTTTCTTCAGATTATCAGCAAGTCACTGATGGAAAGGTCTCTTCCCTTGATGAATTTAAAAAGCATCTCTCCACATTAAAAGTCATGACCAAACAGCTCGACATCCCCGCCTTTCATGATATGTTGTTTGATGAAGAGACTCAGCAAGGGTGTTTTCGTTACACTGTACATGTTGAGCTGTCCACAGGAGACCACGGTCTAATAGATGTGATGGCGTTATTTACTTTATTAGATGGTAGAATCATTCGGTGTGATGAGCTGACTAGACCGCATGAGAAAAATAAGACGCTTGAACAACTTGGACATATCAGCTAAGGAATTCTTTTCTTTTCAGCCCTCTTACTTCTATCCTCTTGACTGATTCATGTATAATAGAAAGCAGATTGATTTCATGCAGCATGGGGACCCTCATACTGTGTATTTACTAATTGAAAGAGAGTGAATAAGATGGGTCGTAAATGGAACAACATTAAAGAAAAGAAAGCATCAAAGGATGCCAATACAAGTCGTATTTACGCAAAATTCGGGCGTGAAATCTATGTGGCTGCCAAGCAGGGTGAGCCAAATCCAGAATCAAACCAAGCACTTCGTTTTGTCCTAGAACGTGCAAAAACATATAGTGTCCCAAAACACATTGTGGACCGTGCGATTGAAAAAGCAAAAGGCGGTGCAGAAGAGAACTTCGATGAGCTGCGTTACGAAGGATTTGGTCCAAACGGATCTATGGTGATCGTTGATGCCCTGACCAATAACGTCAACCGCACAGCGTCTGATGTTCGTGCAGCATTTGGGAAAAACGGCGGAAATATGGGCGTCAGTGGATCTGTTGCTTACATGTTTGACCAAACAGCGGTGATCGGTGTCGAGGGGAAAAGTGAAGAAGAAACGCTTGAACTTTTAATGGAAGCAGACATTGATGTACGTGACATTATGGAAGAAGATGATACGGTGATCGTCTACGCTGAACCAGATCAATTCCATCAAGTACAAGAAGCGTTCAAACAGGCAGGCGTAGAAGAATTTACTGTCGCTGAAATCACAATGCTGCCTCAAAACGAAGTGACATTAGATGATGAATCGAAAGCACAATTCGAGAAACTAATCGATGTATTAGAAGAGCTTGAAGACGTGCAGCAAGTTTATCATAATGTGGATTTAGGGGAATAATGAGCTAAGCCATCGTAGTTGTTGGATTCATTCAACTTCTGCGTTGGCTTTTTTATTGTCTAGGTAAGGTTTACGTTCTACTCAAGACCATGTAATATGAAGAAAGAGTCGTTTCCACAAATAACCAAGGAGCTGAGTTTCATTTTTAAAACATGGTGGTTTTCGTATTATGGCTTTATGATCCTCCCTTTTATTGGTCTATGCTTAATTTTCAAAAATTTGACGATATTCACGAAAGTCTTTCTCTTTCTTTTCTTTGTATATCTTTTATATAACGCCTTTGATTTTTACATTCATGAAATGAAAAAGAAAAAAGATAGGACATCTTAATCAAAAAACAGTCATCTCCCCTTGGTAAGAGGAGATGACTGTTTTTAATTCATCCCTTGAAACCCAAACGTCAGGTGATCCTGAACAGGAATCCAAGCGCCGATTCCTTGTGAGGTCACATTTTTTACGACAAGTTTGCGTTTATTTCCCTTGAGCACAAGATACACTTCTCCGTAAGTAACCTTTCCTTTTTCGTTAATCGCTGGAGCGTATGCATGCAGGGTTGCTGCTTTTTTCGGAGATACGTGGTAGGACTGATCTCGCTTTGTTCCTGCACCAATCACTGTGTCGAAGGCGAGCGGAAGTTTTGTTTTTTGGATGGCTTTTTGCATCATCAATGTTTTCACATCTTCTGGGTTTGGTACTTTTGCTGTGAGCCCTCCACTTACTTTTACTTGTTGCTTTTGCAAATATTTGCCGATGGCTGTTTTGTTTCCGCCTCTATTATCAATGTGATTCGTGTTCACTTTTTTGTATTCCCAATTGGCGACGGTTTCGTTTGAATCATAGCTGAGTGCCCATCTTCCAAGAAAAATCGTTGCCCTGTAGCCAACTGCTAGCGGTGTACCTGAGATACTGGATTCATTCAGCATTTTAATTAAATGTGTATTTTCAATTGGTACACTTGTTGTTTTAAATAATTCGGCCGTCAGCTCGCTTGGCTGTAGCAGCGGTTGATCTTGTGAAGCATTTGGATACGTATTTTCCTTTGAGATACTGGCGACAGACGATGGCACCTTAAACGGCTTTGCTGCCTCGGCTGGAAAGCTGTATAGAAAACTTAAGGTTAAGAGAACAACAAACATGATGCGGGGCATCTTTTTCATATCATCACTCTTTCTCATTCATTTTTCCATAGTATTTTCCCGAAAGACGTCCCTTATCCACAAAAGATTATAAAAGGAAAAATCCAATCGCCATAATGAAATAGGCAGCGAGCAATGTAGCACCTTCAAACCAGTTCGTATCCCCATCATTTGAGAGGATGACCGTTAGTAATACAGAGGATGCCATGGCAATGAGCTCTGGTAATGAGAAGATCAGTGGCATTTGCTTTTCAAAAAACAGAGAGCTGATCACAAGGATCGGTGCGACCATCATGGCGACTTGAAGCGTAGAACCGAAAGCAATTTCGACCGCGACATCCATTTTGTTTTTATACGCCATGATGACGGCAGATGCGTGTTCTGCTGCATTACCGACAATCGCAACAATGATGACCCCGATAAACAGCTCACTCCAGCCAAACTGTTCTCCGACTGTGTCAAATGTATGGACGAGCCGCTCTGAAATATACGCCACAGCAATTGTCGCAAGGAGTAAAATCGCCGTGGCAAACTTCCCAGACCATTCTGGTGTTTCTTCTTCCGTCGCTGCTTCCCCTTCCGCAATTTCCTGCTTGGCAACATACACACCCCTGTGGCTGACCAGTTTGAAATAGAGTGCTGCGACATAAAGCAAAATCATCACGATGCTAATGCCGATACTTAAAACAAATTGACGATTTTCTGCCATCCCTATGGAAAAGACTTCTGGAATGACAAATGCCACAATAATCGCAAACATAAGAAGCCCAGAGTTATGCCTTGCATCGTGGACATTGAACTCTTGTCGTTTAAATTTCAATCCGCCAACGAAAAAAGACAGTCCAGCCACGAGCAGTAAATTGCCGATCACTGAGCCAGTGAGTGAAGCAAGGACAATAGCGGTGAGTCCTTGTTTTAATGCAAAAAATGAAATGATTAATTCCACTGCATTTCCAAAAGTAGCGTTTAATAACCCACCAATTCTTGGTCCCGCTATAATGGCAAGACTCTCTGTCGCTCTTCCCATAAAACTTGCAAGACCGATGATGGCGATACAATAGACGGCAAACATGACAGCCTGCGGAAAATGAAGAAAACTGCCAATTACAGATAATGGAACACCGATTGCGACAATCACAAGAAACAAACGATTCATACAGCCAATCTCCTTTACATCATATCTGACTGTTATTCTTTCGTGAGTGCCGGCATCATATACATTTAGATTCGTTCGTGTGAAAGGGTGATATCAATCGTTCCTTTCACGGATTGCACCATGGAGCAATGCTTCAACGCAAGTTTCATTACTTTTTCCAGCTGTTCATCAGAGGTGCTGATGCTTTCAAAGATCATATGTAAATGAATATGAGTGATTTTGTTTACAGTTCCTTCTCTTGTCGTTTCAGGCGTAATGGTCAGTCCTTGATAGGATATTCGTTTTTTCCGGCATACATGAATGACCATTTCTCCAAAACAGCCCGCAATAGCCGAGGTGAACAATTGATACGGCCTGTATCCCGCTTCTTCATTTCCTGAAATATGTAGCTGCCTTTGATCAGCATTAGCGACCCACCGATCATTTTCGTATATCAGCTTCATTCCTTTTCCACCTTTCTATTGAAACCCCTATGGTTCCATTGTACGATGAAAGCATGAACTTGTAAGGAGCTTCTTATGTCGAGAATTCATTTTATGATTTTAATTTTACTTGTATCCGTATCTGGTTTTTCACAGGGAGCGTTACTGCCAGTTATTTCGATTATTTTCGAACATGCCGGCACTTCCCCGACGTTAAACGGACTGCATGCCACAGGCTTATATCTCGGCGTGCTGCTTGCGTCTCCTTTTATGGAAGCGCCGCTGCGCCGCTTCGGATTTAAACCATTGATCGTCATTGGGGGCGCTGCTGTCTTTTTAAGTTTATTTAGTTTTGTCTTTATTGAATCTTATGTCGTCTGGTTCTTCTTGCGGCTGATGATCGGCATCGGTGATCATATGCTTCATTTCTCCACACAGACGTGGGTAACCTATGCCTCTTCATCTAGAAATCGCGGGCGAAATATTTCATTGTATGGGTTATCCTTTGGACTCGGTTTTGCCGCTGGCCCTTTTTTAACACCACTCATTGAAATCAATCCATCCTTGCCGTTTATTGTGTCTGGTGCAGTTAGTTTGTGTATTTGGCTGCTTGTGTTTGTTTTAAAAAATACATATCCTGATACAGGTGAAATGCAGACGTCAGAGCAGACAAATAGTTTGAAGCGCTTCAAGAAGGCGTTTCAATTTGGCTGGGTAGCGTTTATGATGCCGTTTTGCTATGGCTTTTTAGAAACGACGCTCAATAGTAACTTCCCTGTGTATGCGCTGAGAAGCGGGGTGACGATAGATGCTGTTGCGTTTATTTTACCTGCGTTTGCGATTGGGAGTATTGTTTTTCAGCTTCCTCTCGGGATGCTGAGTGACCGTTTCGGCAGACGACGCATGATTTTAGTTGTGACACTCGTCGGTTCATTCTTTTTCCTTTTAGCAGGGATTTTCATTCAGTCCGTTTTGGCTGTTGCGATCTGTTTCTTTATCGCAGGTATGGCTGTAGGTTCGACCTTCTCACTTGGCATCAGTTATATGACGGACTTATTGCCAAAGCATCTGCTGCCTGCTGGGAATTTGATGTGCGGGATGGCGTTTAGTGCAGGAAGTATTCTCGGTCCGGTTCTTGGCGGATTCTTTGTGCAGACGTTCGAGGGCATGAATTTACTTTACCTTGTCAGCATTGTGATTTTATTTGTGTTTTGTTGTGTTCGATTTGGGAAGACGCTGGCAGTGGTTGAAAGTAACTAAATGGAGGATCTATTTTGTTTACATTTAACATTTCAGATGACTTAAAATTGGCGTGTTTACAAGTAGCAGATGCAGAGGCATTATTTGCACTTATCCAGCAGAATAAAGATCACTTGGGAGAGTGGCTACCATGGGTGAATCACTGTCATCGCATAGAAGATGTTCAATCATTTATTCAATCTGCCCGCACTGCCTATGCTGAAAAAAAAGATATAGAAGCGGGTATCGTATTAAACGATCAATTAATCGGTGTATTCCGCATGACGTTTCAGCATCCGATAGGCAATATTGGGTATTGGATTGGTGAAGATGCGCAAGGGCAAGGTATTGTGACCAAAACAGTGAAATGTATGACAGATGCCTTTGCTCCAGAAGTCGATGAATTTGAAATCTTTTGTCCTGTTGGGCATGTCAGAAGTGAACGTGTTGCGATGAAAGCGGGCTTTCAGCTCGATCCAAACTATCAGCCAAAGCCTGATTCAACTTTTCTCCTGAAGCGTTATATATGGAAACTGAATCATTAAAAACTCCCCTGCACCTATGCAGAGGAGTTTTTTCATCTAGTGATACCCATTTTGCCCATTCGCACTTCCGCTTGTTTTGTGCTTTGGCTGATGGCCTTTGTTTTGTTTTGTGTTGCTTCCGCCTTTTTTCGATTGTTTAGACATTCGGTATTCCCCCATCCGTCAAGATTGAACATGTTCGTTCTTCTTTAGGATGCCCAGATTTCTTCACACCTTGCCTGGTACGATTTTACGCTTATGTAAAAGCGCATTGAGCTCGCCGCCGAGGATGATCATAATGCCGGTTAAATAAAACCAGATCATTAATATAATGATTCCCCCAATGCTTCCGTACATCGCACTATAGTTAGCAAATTCGCCTACATAAAATGAGAACAGCATGCTGACGAGAATCCAGCCAACAGCTGCGAATATGGCACCCGGCAGCACAAATTTCAATTTCAGCCTAATGTTAGGGGCAAAATAATATAGGGATGTAAAAACAATCAGTAAAATCAGTGGACTAATAATCCACCTCATGGCTGTCCAAATGGTGAGAAACGCATCTGACTGCCCTACTAATTTGGCAACGAATAAGCCAAGCTCTTTTCCAAAGACAGGCAGCATCAAGGCAAAAATAATCGTAAGCACCATCGCAATGGTTAAGATAATCGATGTTAAACGTACGAGAATGAAGGAACGATTTTCCTCGACTTCGTAAGCATGGTTAAATGCTCTGACAACCGCATTAATACCGTTGGATGCAGACCAGAGTGCCGCAATAATCCCGAATGACAACAATCCGCCGTTACGGTTATTCAGCGTCTCTTCGGCAATGGATTCAATCATCGAAAGCGCTCCCTCTGGCGCATAACCAGAAATGACGCTTAGAACATCCTTTGATGTCAGCGGCAAATAACCAACAAGCGTCAGCACGAAGATGAGAAACGGAAATAATGAAAGCAAAAAGAAATACGCAAGTTCAGCTGATTTTGCCGGTCCTTCATGCAGCAAAAAGCGTCCAATTAACGCTTTAACAAAACCCATACGCCTCATCTCCAATGATCAATCTTTCTGTTTCTTTTGAAAGTGATCCTTTGTTTCTTCAATAATCTCTAATACCTTTGGTGTTGTTTCCTTTAACTGATTCACCTGTTCATTCAGAAAAGACAAATCATCTGAGACCGTTCTCATCAATTGCTTCGTTTCTTCCATTTTTCCCTTCACACAAGCAGACATCTTGCCAGGCTCCAGGCGGTATTCATCCAGCTTTTGCTGGCAGTCATTCCATTTTTCTTTCAGTACAGTTCTTGTTGGACGATGAAATAATGTCAGCAATATGCCGCAGGCTGCGCCTATAACAGCTCCCCGAAGCACGATTTGTTTGTTCTCTTCCATCTCATCTGATCTCCTTTCAGTTAAAGGTGTTTCTCTTTTTTTACATACGTCAAAAAACGATCAATTCCTGTTTCAATTAAATCATGTACTTCCTCAAAGTTCCCAGTGTAATAAGGATCTGGCACATCGTCTCGATCGTCGTCTTCTACAAAGTCAAGAAGACGGCCAATAAAGTGATGTTTTCCATAGCCGGCTAAACTGCGGAGGCCGCCAACATTTTCAGCATCCATCGCAATGATATAGTCGTATGTGGTGATATCCTTATCCATGATTTGTCTTGCAGTCATTCCTTCATAACTGATACCCTTTTCATCAAGCAGCTTTCGTGTTCCTTCATGCGGAGGACTGCCTTGATGCCAGCCGCCAATGCCTGCTGAATCAATCACAAAGTGTTCGCTCAGCCCTTCGTCTTCGACTCGTTTTCTAAACATCGCCTCTGCCATCGGTGACCTGCAAATATTGCCGAGGGACACAAATAATACATGAATCATCCTTCATTCTCCTCCTATCTTTTCCCTAAGAATCCCTTTGGAAAACCTTTTCTCTATCATATCAAGCCCCTTTTCTTTTGGAAACTTTGCAAGAAAAACTCCCATCGGCATTGACAAATTACACAAAAACAGGAGAAACTTTAGGAGAATTACACAAACAAAGGGGGACATTAGATGGGAATCATTGAGCAATTTGTCACGACGATGAACAATTTTTTGTGGGGGCCTCCCCTGTTAATTTTAATTGTTGGTACTGGAATCTACCTCACCTTTCGCGTTCTCTTCATTCAAATTAGATTACTTCCTTATTCTTTAAAGCTCGCTTTTTCAAAACAAGACAAAACTTCAGAGGGAGATATCTCCCATTTCCAAGCATTAATGACGGCTCTTGCTGCAACTGTCGGTACAGGGAATATCGTCGGTGTTGCCTCAGCTGTCATTGCAGGTGGTCCTGGTGCAGTATTTTGGATGTGGTTTGCTGCATTTTTCGGGATGGCCACCAAGTTTGCAGAAGCTGTTCTTGCTGTAAAATACAGGGTCAAAAACGAAAAAGGCGAAATGTCTGGCGGACCTATGTATTATTTAGAGCATGGCTTAAAACAGAAATGGCTAGGGGTGCTATTTGCTGTTTTCGGTGCCAGTGCTGCCTTTGGGATCGGCAACCTGGTACAGTCTAATTCCATTTCAGGCGTCATGAATTCTACTTTTCAAATTCCAACATGGGTAACAGGTATCATCATTACCGCCTTTACGGCACTCGTGATTTTAGGCGGAATTAAAAGTATCGGCCGAGTGACATCTATTTTTGTACCAGTCATGGCTTTATTTTACGTCATTTGTGGGCTCATCATTCTTGTCATGAATGCTGATCTTGTTCCTGGCGCAGTCAGTCTTATTTTCTCAGATGCCTTTACAGGTCAAGCCGTGGCAGGTGGTGCGATTGGAACCGTTATTCGTTGGGGTGTCGCGCGAGGCGTCTTTTCCAATGAAGCTGGTCTTGGATCAGCACCAATTGCTGCTGCAGCTGCGAAAACGGATATGCCTGCCCGTCAAGCGCTCGTCTCTATGACGCAAGTGTTTATTGACACCATCATTGTTTGTTCTATCACTGGCATTACGATTGTCATGGCAGATATGTATTTAACAGAAAAAAGTGATGCGCTGACTTCGTTATCCTTTGCTCACTTCCTCGGTCCAGCTGGCTCAACCATCGTGGCAATCGGGCTGCTCCTGTTTGCCTATTCAACCATCATTGGCTGGTCCTATTATGGAGAGAAATGCTTTACATATTTGGCGAAGGATTCGTACGTCATGTATTACCGTATCGTGTTTGTGATAGCTGTCTTTTTCGGTGCCGTGTTTAAGAATGACTTCGTTTGGGGCGTAGCAGATATGCTCAATGGACTGATGGCCATTCCAAACTTAATTGGCCTCATCGGTTTATCAGGTGTTGTGGTGTTTGAATCCAAACGAATCATTGATAAGATCAAAGAGGAGAAAAAGGAAAAAAACATTTCAGTGTCGTCATAATAGCCCTTTTATTCTTTTGCTTTTCTGTTAAAATAGACATATTATTCGACACATGCAGGAAAGGACGTGCCGCCCTTGTCACAGCAAAAAGCGGCTGAAGTCAATCAGCTGATTGAAGACATTTCGCAAAAGCTCAATATGCTGAATATTGGAGTCATCAAAGCCGAAGACTTCAGTCCAGATAAGTATGAAGATATTGAATTTCTTCACCAAATGGTGATGAAAAAATCTTCATTCAGCCCAAGTGAAATGCAAGCCATTGCAAGCGAACTGAAAAGCTTAAGAAAATAATCGTGCACCTGATACTGAATTGCGGTTGACGCCGCTTTCTTACATCCATGCACAGAAAAAGCCAGCACCTCGCGAGGTGCTGGCTTTGTTTATCCTGTCAAAACTACTTATTTTGCGAGCAGTTTTAATGATTCACGGTTAAATGCTGGAATGTCATCAGGTGTACGGCTTGTGACAAGCTGATCCTGACAAACGACGACTTCTTCATCTTTGAATTTGGCGCCTGCGTTTTCCATATCTACTTGAATGGATGTATAGCCGGTCGCGCCTCTTCCTTCCAGCGTCTTCGCTGTAATAAGCAATTGCGGTCCATGACAGATCGCAAATACTGGTTTTTTCTCGTCCATAAAGGCTTTTGTGAATTGCACGTAGCGATCATCCGCACGCAGAATGTCTGGTGAGAAGCCGCCAGGAATCAGAAGTGCATCGAAGTCTTCTGGTTTCACGTTATCGATAGACGCATCGACTCTTACTTCTGCCTCTCCTTGCTTTCCTTTCACTGTTTTTCCTTTTTCGTTTTCAATGACTGTGATCTCATGGCCTGCGTCTTTAAAGGCTTTTGCAGGCTCGGTGAATTCAACATCCTCAAAGTAATCTGTTAAGACAACTGCAATTTTCTTACCCATGTAGAAACCCTCCTGCTTGATTATCGTTTACACTACACACTATACCCCCACCAATTGAAATCAAACATCCTATCCCTATGAGAAAACCCCCTTTCATAAAAATAAGCATTTAGACTCATTCACATTCCCTTAACAAGGTAATTCGTATGATTTATGTTATCTTTACAATAATCTGCAAAAAATAACTACAAAAGTTAACGAAACATTTCTACAATAGGTATTGTGGTCAAAAAAATTAGAAAGGCGGAGATCAGGTGAAGAAGCAAGCACATAGGTCTAAACGAAGGAAAAACCTGTCTATTCTGCTCACTTCCATTATGTTGATTAGTCTCATTCTCCCAGCAGTACCTACTCATGCAGAAACAGAAAGCGGCAGCGCCGTAAAGGTCAGTATCTTAGCCACAACGGATGTTCATGCGAACATGATGAATTACGATTATTACAGCGACAAAGAAACAAATGAATTCGGTTTGGCAAAAACAGCCGAGCTGATTGACAAGCACCGTTCACAAAATCCTAATACACTCCTTGTTGATAACGGAGACCTGATTCAAGGAACCCCTCTTGGAGAATACGTTTATAAAAATGAAAAAGACAGCATCATCAATCAAACAAAGGTTCACCCCATTATTCATACACTCAACAAATTAAAATATGATGCAGGTACACTCGGCAATCATGAATTTAACTACGGTTTATCTTTTCTTGACGGTACCATTGCGGGCGCCAACTTCCCGATTGTCAATGCGAACGTCAAAAAGTTAAACGGAGAACACCGATTTACTCCTTATGTCATTCAGGATAAAACCTTTAAAGATGCAAACGGAGCCTCCCAAACTCTGAAAGTCGGTTACATAGGATTCGTACCACCACAAATTATGACGTGGGATAAGAAACATTTAGATGGACAAGTTCAAGTGCAAGATATTGTGGAGTCTGCCAATGAAACCATTCCAGAAATGAAAGCAAAAGGCGCAGATGTCATCGTCGCTCTTGCTCATACAGGAATTGAAAAAACAGCTTCATCTAAAGGATCAGAAAATATGATCTTTGACCTTGCCACGAAAACAAAAGGCATTGATGCGATTGTGTCTGGCCACCAGCATGGCACATTCCCAAGCGCTGAATATAGCGGCGTTGACAAATTTGATGTCGCAAAGGGAACCATTAATGGCATTCCTGTCGTCATGTCAAAAAACTGGGGAAGCTACCTCGGGGTCATTGATTTAACGCTAGAACCAGACGGAAGCAACTGGAAAGTCACAGACGGAACAGGCAAAATCGAATCCGTTGCCGGGGTGACATCTCAAAACAGTACAGTGAAAAATGCCATTCAAACAACTCACCAAAACACCCTAGATTACGTCAGAAAGCCAGTTGGAAAAACAGAAGCAGACATTAACAGCTTTTTCGCTCAAGTGATGGATGACCCTTCTATTCAAATCGTGACAGATGCCCAGAAATGGTATGCACAAGAAAAAATGAAAGATACTTCGTACAAAAACTTGCCGATTCTCTCTGCGGGTGCGCCATTTAAAGCCGGCGGACGCAACGGTGTGAACTATTATACAAATATCGCAAAAGGTGATTTAGCGATTAAAAACATCGGCGATCTCTATCTTTACGATAACACCGTACAGATTGTAAAACTAAAAGGCAGTGAAGTAAAAGACTGGCTTGAAATGTCTGCTGGTCAGTTTAACCAAATCAAACCAAACACTTCAAATGAACAGCCTATTTTAAACGAAGAATACCGCTCATATAATTTTGATGTAATCGATGGTGTGACGTACCAAGTAGATGTCACACAGCCTGCTAAATACAGCACAACGGGCACACTTGTTAACGCTAGTGCGAACCGCATCAAAAACTTGTCTTACAACGGAAAACCCGTTTCTGACAATCAAGAATTTTTAGTCGTGACAAACAACTACCGTGCATCTGGCGGCGGAGGCTTCCCGCACCTCACACAAGATAAAGTCGTGCTTGCCTCAGCAGATGAGAACCGCCAAGTGCTGATGGATTATATTATTGAACAAAAAACCATTAACCCAAGCGCAGATCAAAACTGGTCCATTGCACCGATCAAAGGCGCAACCGTCACTTTTGAATCTTCTCTTTTAGCCAAACCGTTCGCAGAGAAATCAAGCAGCGTCGACTTTATTCGGAATGCCAGCACAGACGGACTTGGCGTGTACAAGCTAGCGTTTAAAGATGATGGTACAACAGAACCACCTGCAACAGACAATTGGCATTTAACGGTGATGCATACAAACGATACACATGCCCATCTGGATGATGCAGCAAGACGCGCAACCAAGATCAAAGAAGTTCGCGCCCAAAGCGAAAACAATATTTTATTAGACGCTGGAGATGTCTTCTCTGGTGATCTCTATTTCACAAAATGGCAAGGACTTGCCGATCTGAAACTGATGAACTTAATGAAATACGATGCCATGACGTTTGGGAATCATGAATTTGACAAAGGTCCATCTGTCCTTCGTCAATTCCTGACAGGTGATGCATCCAGCGTAGATGCTCAAAACCGTCATCAGTTTGAAAAACCGAACTTCCCGATCGTGTCATCAAACGTGAATGTCTCTAAGGAAAAACAGTTAAGCGACTTAGTGAAAAAACCAGCAACATTTAAAGCTGGTGAGAAAAAAGAAGCTGGCATTTACCCTTACATTCTGCTTGATGTAAATGGTGAAAAGGTCGCTGTATTCGGTCTCACCACTGAAGACACAGCCATTACATCCAGCAGTGGTCCCAACATTCAATTTCAAGATGCATACAAAAAAGCAAAAGAAACAGTCAATACCATTCAAACTGAAGAAAAAATCAATAAAATTATTGCGCTCACACATATTGGCTATAACCGTGATCTAGAACTGGCTCAAAAAGTAGATGGCATTGATCTCATCATTGGTGGTCACACCCACACCCTTGTTGAAAAATTAAAGGTCGTCAATAAAAAAGAACCAACGATTGTTGCGCAAGTAAAAGACTACGGACAATTTTTAGGAAAAGTAGATGTGGCCTTTGACAAAAAAGGCGTCGTACAGCCAAAAGAATCTACTTTTGACCTCATCACGATCGACGACTCTGTGAAAGAAGATGCGGACGCAAAAGCGATTCTTGATCAGTACAAGGCAGATATCCAAGATTTAAAAACCGAAAAAGTCGGGACGTCAGATGTCTTCTTAGATGGACAGCGTGAACACGTCCGTGCAAAGGAAACGAACCTTGGAAACTTAATTGCAGATGGCATGTTAAAGAAAGCACAAGAATCTGCTGGGGCTGACCTTGCCATTACAAACGGCGGTGGCATTCGAGGCAGCATTGAAAAAGGAGATATCACATTAGGGGATATTTTAACCGTGATGCCTTTTGGAAACACACTATATGTCGCAGATTTAAAAGGCAGTCAAATTAAAAAAGCGCTTGAACAAGGTCTTTCAGGCATTGAAGAAGGCGGAGGCGCATTCCCTCATGTAGCCGGTATTGAATATACGTTTACACTGAGTAAACCAGCTGGCAGCAGACTGATTGATGTCAAATTGAAAGATCAAAATGGCAATCTGACTGACATTGATGATCAGAAAACATACCGCGTGGCGACTAATGCATTTGTCGGCACAGGCGGTGATGGCTACAGCGTCTTTACAGAAGCGTCTCATGGTGAAGACTTAGGCTATGTTGACTATGAAATTTTCAAAGAGCAAATTGAACAGGCAGACGGTCATATTTCTCCAGTCATCGACCATCGAGTGAAAGAAGTATTCCTTCCTCGCTTGAAAGGAAAAGGCGCCTATGACATTCAAGATGATGAGAAATTCCAAACGTATGTGCAGCATACGAACAAAGCATTGCTCTATTTAGACAAAGCAACCGAAGCGAAAAAGGTTCAATTGTCTCTATCAAAAGGGCAAGTAGCTGAACTGAAGAAACGAGAGCAAGATCCAAACGTCACCATCTATCATGACAAAGTCGGTCTAGCATTACCGCTCTCCAATTTGTCAGAGCAAGATGCAGATATATCAATGGCAAAAACAAATAAGGTGAAAAACGCATTAACCGACACTTACGATTTCCAAATCAAACAAGATCAGAAAAATGTGTCTACCTTTAAAGATCCCGTCACACTGTTCTTTACATTAGATGCGCCTGAAAAAGCGAAAAAACCAGGTGTCTATTATGTCGATCGTGAGAAAAACCGCTATGCCAAAACAAGTAACGGTTCATTCGAAAACGGGATTGTCTCAGGTAAAACGGAGCACTTTAGTGAATACACCGTACTCAATCAAAGTGAAGCGGCTGGAACAGCTCCAGACCAAAATGGCGGAGACGGTGGAACTTCTGCTCCAGGCGGTTCGGATCCAAATCAGGATGGAAGCAGCATGCCAGGTGGCACACTGCCGAATACGGCAACGATGATGTATACAGCGGTATTGATTGGCTTACTCATGCTCGCCTCAGGCGGTATCCTTTATTACTACCAGCGCAAGCGCACACGAAACAAAGTATCATCTTAATAGAAAAGGACAGAGCATTGGCTCTGTCCTTTTTCCATCTTCCATCTCACTATCAATCTTGGGATAAATACATCCAATGACGATCATCAAATTCTTTCACATCATCTGACCCTATATGACGCAGCATTCTATTAAAGAACGTGATATCATCTTCATCATCAACGGCATATAAATCCTCTTGAACATATTCTCTCGTAATGAAATTCGTTAAGTTCGTGTTATTCACAAATTCAGCAAAGTACGATTTCACAAGGGTTAAATCTTCTTCACTTAATGTTTCATCACTGATAATTGAGATATGAAATACATTCAAAATCGCTTGAATGTCTTCTTCATCCATATAACATAATGGCTCTAATTTTCTATCTTCTTCCGTAAACGGTTTTCGCGTGTCTTCAATGATGACATAACATAAAATCCTGTGATCTTTCATCACGCTAAAAATTTCTAAATCTCGTAATTTTAATGGTCTATTCAGTCTGATCATTTGTCCTCCTAGAATGTTGCTCTTGTTTCCCTAAAACCTGAAATAGACAGAGCCTCGGCCCTGTCTACTTCTCTCTTCTAGCAAAATCCACGAATCTGAAACGATCTAGCCGGTGGCGGCTTTCGGTGTATTGGAATAGACTCGTATCCTCCAAGAACACATAATTTTTCACCACCACCACATGATCAAACCCGTTCAAATCGAGATACCTCTCATCTTCTTCAGTACATGGCTCGACCACAAATTCCTTTTGAGCGTAACTAATCGAGACCCCAAGTTCTCCTTCAATATACTCATAGATCGATCCTTCACAAATGTCCTTAGACAAGAACGGCACATGTTTTTGCAAGAAGTAATCTTTGTCTAAAATGACTTCTTCTCCGCTAATATTGCGAGAGCGAATGACTTCCCAAACGTCCTCCTGCCCACTGATTTTCAGCTCAGACTGAATATACTGATCTGGCTTGATTAAACCGAACTCATGAACCGTTGTTACCGTCTTTCGCCCAAGCGTTTGGGAAAGCTCTTTAAAGCTGACAAGACCCGAAACTGGGAACTGCATTTTCTCCCGATTCAGCAATACTGAGCCTTTCCCACGAATTTTTTGGATATAGCCATTTTGCACAAGGATGTTTAATGCCTTTCTCACCGTCTCACGGGATGTGTCATACATGACAGACAGCTCATGTTCTGATGGGAGGATGCCTTTATCCTGCCATTCACCTTGTTCAATTCGTCTAGCGAGCTGATCATAAATCACTCGAAACTTATTCTCTTTCATTTTCCTTCCGCCCCATTTACTAGCGTTTGGTTAAATGATAAACGATTGACTCATATGGGCGCAACGTAAATCCCTTGATATCTGCCGGCACATCCTCATAATTGGACAGCAGGACTTGCCCTTTCATGTCATTGACATCCTTTGCAAGCTCATCTGGAAGTGTAAAGTCCGTCTCGCCTGCATAAAAATGGTTGATCACGAGGATCTTCTCATCTTTGCCTTCTCGGACATATGCAAACACCTTTGGATCATCTGAAAGCAGTAAAGTAAAGCTCCCATAGGTGATTACATCAAGTTCTTTGCGAAGTCTACAAAGGGCTTGATAATGATAAAAAATCGACGTCTCATCTTTTAAGGCAGCTTCTACTGAAATGCCGTTTTGAGCTGGTTCAATCCAAGGCGTACCTTTTGAGAACCCCACATTTTTTTCCGACGTCCATTGCATAGGTGTCCTTGCGTTATCTCTTGATTTGACCTGTAAAATCGCCAAAGCTTCTTCCTTTGTTTTCCCTTTTTCAAGCATGACTTCGTACATATTAAGTGATTCGATATCGCGGTATGACGAAATGTCCTCAAAACGAGGATTCTTCATCCCAATTTCTTCACCTTGATAAATATAAGGAGTGCCTTGCATCAAATGAATGGTGGTCGCCAGCATCTTCGCTGATTGCTGATGGTACGTGCCATCATCACCGTATCTAGACACGATGCGTGGCTGATCATGGTTGCACCAAAATAGTGCGTTCCAGCCGCCGCCCTCATGCATTTTCGTCTGCCATTCTGACAGAATTGATTTCAACTCTAGAAAATCAAATGGCGCAATGGCCCACTTTTCACCGTTAGGATAGTCAACTTTTAAATGATGAAAATTAAACGTCATATCCAGCTCCTGCCGATCAGGTCTTGTATACCGAATGCAGTCTGCAATATTCGTTGAAGACATTTCCCCTACGGTCATGCTATCGTATTTCGAAAACACTTCCTGATTCATTTCATGCAAGAATTCATGAATTCTCGGCCCATCTGTATAGTACATACGCCCGTCACCTTGCACTGATTGCCCGGCATCATCTAAAAAGCGTTGATCCTTTGAAATGTTATTGATGACATCCAGTCTGAATCCATCGATCCCTTTTTCAAACCAAAAGTGCATGATGTCATATACTTTCCTGCGCACTTCATCATGTTCCCAATTGAGGTCTGCCTGGGTAACATCATATAAATGAAGATAATAGTCACCTGTCGCTTTATCTAATTCCCACGCTGGCCCGCCAAACTTTGACTGCCAGTCATTCGGAGGAGAGCCGTCCGCTTTCGGCTCCTTCCAAATATAATAGTCTCGATACGGGTTCTCCTTCGACTCTCGGGAGGCTTGAAACCACTCATGGAAAATCGACGTATGGTTCACGGCTAGATCCATGATGACACGGATCCCTCGTTCATGTGCTTCTTTCAGCATGTGTTCAAAATCAGCCATTGTGCCGTACATGTCATGTATTTTTGTATAATCACTAATATCATAACCATTGTCATGCTGTGGTGACTCATACATTGGGGTCAGCCAAATACAATCCGCCCCTAGCTCTTTGATATAGTCGAGCTTTTTCGTCACACCATTGATATCACCTGTACCAGAGCCTGTTGTGTCTAAAAAGCTCTTCGGATAGATTTGATAGACCACGGCTTTTTTCCACCACGGTTCGTTTGTTTGTTGATTCAATTTCCTTCACCACCACTAGTTAAGTTCTTGTGATACATCCTTCTTCTTAAGTTTTGCATATAAAAGGGTACCAATGAATGGGACGATCAGCACAATCACCATTCCGATGGCAAATGCCCCCCAATATTTCGGAATGATCGAGAAGATTCCTGGAATGCCTCCAACGCCGACTGAACTTGCCAGTACCCCTTGTGAGGCAATAAACATACCAGCTATCCCTGAACTGATCAGGGCAAAAATAAACGGGAATCTATAGCGCAAGTTCACCCCAAACATCGCCGGTTCAGTAATCCCCAAGTAAGCAGAAATACTTGATGTCAGCGAGAGCCCTTTTTGCTTTTCATCTTTTAAGACAAACATCATCGCAAGTGCCGCTGATCCTTGAGCGATATTAGACAGTGCGAGCATTGGCCATAGGAACGTGCCGTGCAGTTTTGAGTTAATCAGCTGAATATCGACCGCTAGGAACGTATGGTGCATGCCTGTAATGACTAACGCTGCATATAATCCGCCATATAAAAGGCCACCAAGTGCTGCGAATTGCTGGAATACAGTGACGAGTCCAGATGTTAATACGTTTCCGATCGCAAATGTAACGGGACCAATGACGATAAATGATAAAAATCCAATGAGTAGTAATGTAATTGGTGCAACAACTAACAACTGAATACTTTCAGGTGTCCGCTTTGTAATAAATAATTCGAGCTTTGCGAGTAAATAGGAAGCGACAAGTATCGGAAGAACCTGCCCTTGGTAACCTACCTTTTGTACTTCAAGTCCAAACAAATTCCAGACAGGAATGTCACCTGTCTTTTCCGCCGCTCCATACCCCCACGCATTCAACAGATCTGGATGTACAAGCATCAGTCCAAGGACCATCCCTAAAAGCGGATTACCTCCAAACCGCTTGACAGCCGACCAGCCGATTAATGCTGGCAAAAAGGTAAAAGCAGTACCTGCAATCAAGTTGATCATATTCGCTAAATCCGCCCATGCCGGATACACATCCACAATGGATTTTTGATCAAAGAAAATATCAGGAGCTGTTAAAATATTATTAATCCCCATCAATAAACCGGCTGTCACGATAGCTGGAAGGATTGGAATGAAGATATCTGCAAGCGTTTTCACCGCACGCTGAAGTGGGTTTAATTTCTGATCAGAGGCACGCTTGACGTCCTCTTTTGTCGCTTCGCCGATTCCCGTCTGTTTGACCATTTCGGCATAAACCCGATTCACCACTCCTTGACCAATGACCACTTGGTATTGGCCATTCGCTGAGAAAGATCCCTTCACTTCATCAATTTGTTCTAGTGCTTTCTCATCCACCTTACCTTCATCTTTTAGCACAAAACGAAGTCTTGTCACACAATGTGTGGCTTGATCAATGTTTTCTTTGCCGCCAATGGCTTTCACAATCTGATCTGCCGCTGCCTGATAATCAGCCATGCTATCCCCTCCGAGATCGTTTTTTTATAAGAAAAAAGAATCAAAACTTGTATATACATGTTCACTTCATATTTTATATTTGTATATACATGTAGTCAACAATAAAATGTAGCGCTTTCATAAAAAAAGCTCCCTCAATGTGCTCAAAGAGGCAGCGTGTCATCATCTTTTTTTATGCTCCGTTAGTTTTTCGTAGACCCTATTCTTATAAAAGGAGGAGGCTGGTCGAGCAAACGTTTGGCGCTTGGATGTGAGTTCATCAAGGCGTTTTTGTTTTTCCTCACATACGAGAGAGAGTTTTTTTCTTTCTTCTCCATCTATACTCGTTTTCAGTAACTCTTTAACCGTCATTAGTTCTTTTTTCAAAGCTGTTTCTTCCCCGGCAAAGCCAGCATTTTTCATGATTCGATAGCCCATCCTCAGTTCTTCAGGTACATGAGCAGCATCATCCTTTGGCAGAGGTTTCCCAAAACCTGCTAGTCCTTCAAAAGCTCCATGGTCCATCGCCTTTTTGATCCGTTCTTCTGACAATCTCTGCGCAAAATCCATGACACGTCTCCTTTCAGATCGTCTGATATTTTGGTTAAGCATAGCAAAAAAGCTGACTCTCTCACAAGAGCCAGCTTTCTCGTTATTTTTTGTCGATTTTAAAAGTAGATACCATTTGTGCCAAGTCCTCTGACATGTCAGAGAGCTGTTCAATCGCACTTGAAATTTGCTGCATGCCAGCACTTTGCTGTTCTGTTGCTGCCGCTACTTCTTGAGAGCTTGCCGCATGTTCTTCTGACACGACCGAAATTTGTTCAATCGATGTAGAAATTGTTTGATAAGCGCGTTCTACCTGCTGAATAGATTGAAGCAAATTGTTCGTTCTGCTTGCAAATTGAGACACTCCATCATAAATACCAGCGAAGTTCTGCGAGGTGCCTTTCATTTGCTCACGGCCTTCTTCCACTGCTTTACTGCTTTCCTCCACGCTTTCAAGGACACGCTGACTATTTTCCTGTGTGCCAATGACTAAGTCTGAGACCGTTTTAGCTGCATCAGCTGACTGTTCAGCTAACTTACGGACTTCATCAGCCACAACAGCAAATCCTTTTCCTTCTTCTCCTACACGGGCGGCTTCAATAGAAGCATTCAGTGCAAGCAGATTCGTTTGCGCTGAAATGTCCGTAATAATGGAGATGACACTTTCAATTTCTGTTGAATGTGATTGCAATTCTTCTGCCGCCTGCTTTGAGCTTGTCATCATGTCGTGTAACATGTTGAGATGTTCAAGCACATGCTGCACCAATTTTTGACCAGATTCTGACTGCTCTTGTACTTCTGATGAAACAGATTTCATTTCATCCACTTCTTTTGTCACGCCTTCGATTTGAGTATCGATTTCCGCAACAGATGTTGTGCAGTCTGTAATGTTTGCGACTGAATCATTGATTCCTTCACTCATATTCGTCATCGCTTCTGACACTTGTTGTGCACTTTGACTAGATTCTGTTGTCACTGTGCGAAGCTGCGAAGACATTTTCGACACTTCACTTGATGAGTTTGAGATCTTTCCAATAAGCTCTTTGATCCGTCCCTGCATTTTCTGGAAGGAAGCTGCTAATTGACCGATCTCATCTTGACTTTGAACTTCTACCATGCCAGTTAAATCACCATCTGCAATTCGATCTGCTGATTCCATTAATGAACGTGCTGGTTTTGCAATTCTTCTTCCCATGAAGAATGAGAAGAGTAATCCACCGATGAGCACAATCGCAGATGCTACTGTAATATAAATTGTCAGCTTTTTCGTTGTTGCTGGAACAACAGACGCATCTAAGTCAATTCCTAAAATCCCCGTGAGTTCACCGCCTGAATCTTTAATTGGTAAAAAGACGGATTTATGAGTCCCATACGAATCAACGTAAATGTCGCTTTTGACCATTTTATCTTCAGAAAGAGCTTGTTTCATTTCATCTGAAAAGACATAATCTTGATCAAAATCATTGTCTTCCCCTGTTAGTACGATGATTCTTTCTTTGCCGCCCTTATTTGATAACACGTATAAGTTCTCAAGCGTATGATCTTTTTGTAGTTCTGTGAATTTCTTTTTGATCTCCACATAAATAGGATCATCCTTCCCGCTAATGCTAAGGACATTTCCATCCATATTATCGATTTCTTTTTTCGCTGTATCAATATCTGTTGTTAATCGATAATCAAATTGCTTTAATAATTGGGAAGATAAATCCTGGCTAACTAAATAAAATGTTAGAACGAATAATGCAACGGTTGCGAGTAATGTTACGACAACGACTGACATGATTTTGGAGGAAATCGTAAGTCCCCCAAACTTCCTTTGTTTCGCCATTTTTTTCTACATCTCCACTCTCAATTTTAATTTAAGCCTCTACACTTTCAAATTGTCCACAAACAGATGCAATCACATCTTTTAAATAAGATACGATATGAGGGATATGCTCCGGTAACGTATAAGGTGAAATCACAAAAAATTTACTCACACTTAGATAGAATTCTTGACCTTCTTTGGCATTGACTTGTAAAAACTTCGTTGTATCGCCAAAGAACATTTCGTCTCTTTTCTCTCCAAGCTTTTCAAAGAGGATTTTGTTCAAATCATTGTTGCGCTCAATTTCCATAGCAGTTGCTTCTCCAGACACTTCTTCCTTAAAACGAGGAGAGCCGTCTAGGTAAATTCTAAACAATGTAGCCATTCCGACATTGTCATCATTGACGACTTCTGCTTGTGGAATTTCCTGACGAAGTGCTTCTCTAAATGCAAGGTTCACCTCTAAAAATTGACCGAGCAAGCGCTGGTATCCTTCAATTCCAAACGTTAGCAGCACACTTAGCATGCTGATGGAGCTTCCCATTCTTGAGCATTCCAGTGTATAACCGGTATGGTATTCCCCGTATCCTCTATGTCCAACGTATGGTGTTTCTTGTTCTTCTAGGTCCAAGCGCTTTAAGTCAGCAGCGTTTTTCACCAAGAATAAACTAGATGTGTACGGTGTTTGTCCGAGCTTTTGAAAGTCAAAGCACATCGTGTCAGCAAGAGAAAGATGCTGGAATTTCGCTTTGATTTCTTTTAGCATACGAAGAACACCGTCTGAGAATTGCAGCGGGTTTTCAGATACATCATACTCATTAAAGAAAGCAAAGAATCCACCAAGCGCCGAATCCGCATGAATATGCGGCACCTTGAGACCATACTCCTCAGCAATGGCTTCTGCCGTTTCACGTACCCCTTTTACATCATCAATTGCAATGGCATCTGTTGTTCCGGTTGTTGCCACAATATAAACGGGAATTCCGCCATTTTGGGCAACACGTTCCATTTGACAACGCAAATCTTCCATATCCATCGAATGATCTTTATTCGTCTTAATTCTGATTAAGTTGTCTGTGCCAAGCCCTGTTGCTTCCATTGACTTAAATAAGCTGTAATGTGCTGCATCAGAACAAAACGCATAAAGATTTTGCGGGACACCTTTTCGTAATGACTCCGGTGCAACTTTCGCAATTGCTAAACGAAGCCCCGAGAAAATAGCCCCTTGACCTCCCCATGTTGTGTAGCCCCCGCTCACATTTGGATCATATCCGATGAGCTTAGACATCATTGAGACCACTCTGACCTCAGCTTCTGCGCCTGCTGGTCCATACACATCCCATAGGTTGTTTCCGTTAACCAGCATAGCCGTCAGCATGCCTAGAATTCCTGGTGTACTTGCCATTGGCAAAATGTTCGTGAAGAAATACTTCGTGTGGTATGGATGATTATGTAAAAGCTTCAGTAATTCTTCATTCACAAGTTCCGCTTGTTGTCCGTTCATCGGAATTTGACTTGTTTCAGTGAGCTTTTTGTAAAAGTCCTCCTCACGATTCTTTTCACCTTTTAGGTGAGCACGGTTCGGATCCTTCAGGTCATCGACCCCTGAAATGATCTGTTCCATTAATTTAATGAGTTCTTTCCGCTCTTCTGCATTTCCGTCCTCACTCGGAAACCAGTTCTGAACGAGGTTCTGTGCTCGTACAGTCATATACTATCAATCCTTTCAATGGAAGATTTCCTGTCACTGTCTATATCGACCCCGTTTCAAAAGTTTATAGTGTCGAACTGTTCGCTTAAGTATATTTAGATAATTTGTTCGCTCGTCAAAACGAATAAAACCCTTACAATACACATCAAAACCATTATGTTTGTGAAACAATAAAATATATTAATATACTTCCATGAAGGAATTATTATCCAGACAATTCAGCTGCTTATTCATTCATTTTTTTTACTTAACCTGCATAAACATTAATAAACACTGGAAATCCGCCTAAATGCACCATTGTAGAAATCAAATTAATTCTTTAGACTTGTGTCTTTTTACCTGTTTTATTGATATAGCAACAGGAAAAATACAGAATTTTCTGTAATTATTAGGATAGATTTCACAAAAAGTTTTTCGGAAATCGAATGTTTTCGATGTCTTCCCAACTCTAGCTCGGACAGGCTGCCTTAGGTGCTCACCGGTTATGACTTTTCTATTTGTGCATTTCATGGTATATTCTAATGGTTCGTTTTCTTTCGTTCCGCCTCTTCCGTTTAACGGAGAAAAGGAGTGTTTAAATGAAAACATTTATTCAAAAAAGAGGCCTCGGCTTCTTTGTAATTGCAGCCATCTTGTTATGGCTCAAGACGTATACAGCTTATTTAATCGAATTTAAACTTGGTATATCAAATGTGCTTCAGCATATTTTGCTTTTTGTGAATCCTATTAGCTCCAGCTTGTTCTTTCTTGGCTTTGCTTTATTGTTCAAGAAAAAATGGCAGCCTGCCGCTATCATTGTGATTCACTTTTTCATGTCTTTTTTACTTTACGCAAACATCGTGTACTATCGATTCTTCAATGACTTTATCACGCTGCCTACAGTGATGCAGGCAGGAACGAATGGCGGACAATTAGGTGATAGTGCATTTTCACTCATGCGTTGGACTGATATGTTTTACTTTCTCGATACCATCATCTTGATCGTACTCGCAGTCCGCATGAAAAGACAGCAGCAAACAAGTACGACTGTACCTGTTCAAAAAACAAAATCGTTTAGACTCGTTCTTGTGTCCTCTGTTCTGATCTTTGTTGTCAACTTAATCGCAGCAGAAATTGATCGCCCAGAGCTTTTATCAAGATCGTTCGACCGCAATTATTTAGTCAAATACTTGGGTGCTTATAATTTTACGGTGTTTGATGCCATTCAAAATGTGAAATCAAACAGCCAGCGTGCCCTGGCAAATTCAAGTGACGTAACAGATGTAGAGAATTATCTAAAGGCGAACAGCGCTGATCCTAACCCAGCTTATTACGGGAAAGCGAAAGGCATGAACGTCATTACGATTTCTCTTGAATCACTGCAAAACTTTGTCATTGATTACAAGGTGAATGGAAAAGAGGTCACTCCTTTCCTAAATTCATTAGCCCATAACAACAAAACGTTTTATTTTGACAATTTCTTCCATCAAACAGGGCAAGGAAAGACATCTGATGCGGAATTTATGATGGATACGGGGCTTTTCCCATTATCACAAGGCTCTGTGTTTATTAACAAAGCTCAAAACACATATCAGGCGCTTCCTGGCATTTTGAAAAAGGACCAATACACGTCCGCAGAATTCCACGGGAATACGAAAACGTTCTGGAACCGAAATGAAATGTTTAAGTCCTTTGGATATGACAGATTTTACGATTCTGAATACTACGATATGAATGAACAAGATACGAAGAACTATGGATTGAAAGACAAACCGTTCTTCAAAGAATCCATGCCAATGCTTGAAAATCTGAAACAGCCGTTTTATTCAAAATTCATTACGCTGTCAAACCACTTCCCATTTGGTATGGATGAAGGTGATACTGATTTTGAACCTGGCGACTTCGGAGACTCCGTCGTTGATAACTACTTCCAATCTGCTCATTATTTAGATGAAGCCATTGAACAGTTCTTTAATGACTTGAAGAAATCTGGTCTCTATGACAATACCGTCGTCATTATGTACGGTGACCACTACGGCATTTCAGAAAACCATAATGAAGCGATGGAAAAAGTGACTGGCGAAAAAATTGGAGATTATGAAAATGCCCAGCTTATGCGTGTGCCGCTCTTTATCCATGTGCCAGGCGTAAAAGGCGGACAGATTCATAAATACTCTGGTGAAGTCGATGTTGCGCCTACCCTTCTCCACCTGCTCGGAGATGATACGAAGAACTATTTAATGTCTGGTTCTGATATCTTATCGAAGAACTTTAAAGAGCTTGTGCCATTTAGAAATGGAGACTTCGTGTCTAAGGACTACACGAAAGTAGGCAACAATTATTACAGCAACAAAACAGGTGAAAAAATCGAGCCGACTGAAAAGGCATCACAAGAAAACGAAACGGTGAAAAAGATGCTAGAGACATCTGATAAGATTGTCACGGAAGATTTACTCCGTTTCTACAAACCTAAAGGCTTTACACCAATTGAGCGAAATGATTATGACTACACAAAGAAAGTACAGGATGAAAAAGATTCCTCTTCCGCCAAAGATGAATCCAGCTCGTCTTCCAAATAACTTTCTCATTTAAGGCCCCAGCCGATCCAAGATCAGCTGGGGCTTTTTACGTTTGATCCGCATGACACCGGGTATAGTTGAAGAAGGAGGGATTGATTAATCATGAAAAAAACAGCAGCTTTTGTCGTGACCGCTTCACTCGCTTCTTCCACCTTATTTGCTTTCAGCCCATCGATTTCAGCGCACACCATGACCCAAACGCAGGCAGAACAGTCCATTCCTCAAGGGCCGAATGCAGCGCTAAACAGCATCTATCAGCTGGCGCATAAAGGACAAATGCCATACTATGCAGAAGGACTCAAAATAGGGGTTCAAACAAAAAAAGACGTTCGGCATAAACTAGGACAGCCTTATCCAGAAACGGGTCAAAGCGGCTTTGATTTGTATCATGCCGAAATGGGCAACCCTGGATTTGCTTTTCACTATGACAAAAAAGGCAAGATTAACGAAATCCGTTATTTTGGAACAAATGTAGAAAAAGAAACGAATATCGGAGGAATGACTCCTTCCCTATTAAAGAAACAGCTTGGACCAGCAGATTCAGTCAGCACCATCCCGCAAACAAAAGAGAAAAAATACGTTTATCAGACCGGTGATTATGAGCTCGAATTTGTCGTCGGACATGATCCAGATATCAGTCAGCACGAGCTGACTGTGGTGCATATTAACCTCATCAAAGCCGGTTCCTAAATAAAAAGCATCCTGAGTTTTCGCTCAGGATGCTTTTCTTTATTATGATGCCACTTCTAAATGCGGCTTTCTTTTCAGTTTTCGCTTAAGGACTGGACCTGCTACATAATCAAGGCCAAGTTTTCCGGCATTTCCTTTCGCTGCCATAATGAAGACGGCGATTAGAAGAAGAAGCGGGTTAACAGAAACGGTTCCAGCTAGTAAGAAAGAGACATTCATCACGCTTCCAAAAAAGGCTGCTGTTGTTGTGAACAATCCAACAATTAGTCCTAGACCAACTAAGATTTCTCCCCACATGACCATGGCACTGAAGAGTCCGGCATTTGGCAACGCGACATTTTCTAAAAACCAGACATAGAACGGATAAACAAGATGTCCATCTTTCACAACAGGTTCAGCTATGGCAAATTGCAAATATCCTGATGCATCGAATCCGCCTGTTAGTTTTCCAATACCAGATGTCAGCCAAGTCCATCCGATATAAAGTCTTGCTGCCAAAAGGATAACCGCTGCCCATACATTCGTTTGTAAGAATTTTGTAAACATGATGATGCCTCCTTTTAAATTATGTGAAATATTTCACATTTTCTTTATGATCTTATTATACTACTTAATATACATTTGTGATCCTTTTCACATATATATTCACAAATTGTTCATGAATATCTAGTCGAGGTAAACTTTCCCCTTGCTATTGCCGTCTAAGTTATTTCAGACAGTAAAAAGGGGTTACATTTTGTATGAAAACATTATTTCATTTTGCTTATTTACAGGCCATCTCTTGTCTATTTCCTGTCATGATCTTTACGGCGCTTGCCCTATCAAAGGTCGTGTCTATTCCTTTTCTTCATCGATATGATGTTATTCTTCTGCTTTGCCTCATGGCACAGCTTCTCATGCTGATGCTACGGCTTGAGACGCTGACAGAGTTGAAGGTTATTTGTCTCTTTCATGTGATTGGAATAGGCTTAGAAATCTACAAAGTACATATGGGTTCATGGTCCTATCCTGAAGAAGCTTATACGAAAATTTTGGGGGTTCCGCTCTATAGCGGTTTTATGTATGCGAGCGTGGCAAGCTATATTTATCAGGCACTGACTCGGCTTCACGTGAAGGTGAAAGCATGGCCTCAGCCGTACCTTTCGATTGGGATCAGTTTATGTATTTACCTTAATTTCTTTACTCATCACTGGATCTATGATTTACGCTGGTGGCTGACATTACTCCTAGTGGTTGTGTTTCGAAAAACAAAAGTGTCCTTTCAGGTCGGTTCATCGACCTTTCGTATGCCGCTTGTTATCTCGTTTTTGCTGATTGGCTTTTTTATTTGGGTGGCCGAAAATGTCACGACCTTTTTAGGAGCATGGCAATATCCAAATCAGCAGCATGCTTGGTCTCTCGTCCATCTTGGTAAAATCAGTTCATGGTTTTTACTTGTTGTCATCAGCATTGTACTGGTGATCGAACAGCGAAAACAAAAAAACGTTCAGCCCATTTGATCTGGCTGAACGCTTTTTTTAGTCCCGAGCGACTTCCTTGCGAAGATCATCGGCGACAAATTCGACATTTGTTCCAATGATGATTTGTACGGAAGTTTTTCCTGACGTCAGTACCCCTTTGGCACCTGCTTTTTTCAATGTACCTTCATTTAATAAATTGGTATCTTCTACTGTTAAACGAAGACGGGTCGCACAATGGTCAATTGTGGTGATATTGTCTTTGCCGCCTAGTCCCTCTACGAGCATACTTGCTCCGGCAGTATGTGTATCATCCCCTGGGATATCTTCGATGTCATCATCTTCCCTGCCCGGTGTTTTTAGCTTTAACAATTTAATCAGGAAATAGAAAACAACAAAGTAAATCACGCCATAGATGACCCCAACCACAAGTAACAGAATTGGTTTTTGCGCAATTCCAAAACTTAAAACGTAATCAATCGCACCGGCTGAAAAAGCGAAACCGCTATGAATGCCTAAGGTGTTGACAATAAAGAGCGAAAGACCAGTTAATATCGCATGAACACCATATAAAAGTGGAGATAAAAACATAAATGAGAATTCAATTGGTTCTGTGATTCCTGTAATAAATGACGTCAGTGCCATTCCAATCATAAGACCGGCTGTTGCTTTTCGTTTTTCAGGCTTTGCGGTCACAACCATCGCGAGACATGCCGCCGGCAGCCCGAACATCATCACTGGGAAGAAACCAGTCATAAAGACACCTGCACTTGGATCGCCTTTGAAGAACCGCGCTAAATCACCTGTCGCTCCGCTGAATTCACCGAATTGAAACCAAAATAGATTATTCAGCACATGGTGAAGTCCTAATGGAATGAGCAAGCGGTTAAAGAAGCCAAACAGCCCGGCACCCGTTGCTCCAAGACTTAAAATCCACTCCCCTAAATCATTGATCACACTTTGAATTGGAGGCCATACATATCCAAAAACGGCTGCTAATAGAATGGTAAAAAGTGCTGTCATAATTGGCACAAGCCGTCTTCCACTAAAGAAACCTAAGTATTCCGGCAGTTTCGTGTCCTTAAATTTATTGTAAACGTAACCTGCCAAAAGTCCGCACAAAATACCACCCAATACCCCCATATTGTTGGTCGAATTGATCGACGTGGTACCAGCTGACAAAATAAAATAAGAGATCGCTCCAGATAACGCCGCTGCTCCGTTACCATCCTTTGAAATACCAATCGCTACACCCATAGCAAAAATTAAAGCCAAATTCGCAAAAATTGCATTTCCTGCCGCATGAATAAACGGGATGTTGAATACATCTTCTCGCCCAATAGCCAAAATGATACCCGCTGCAGGAAGCACAGCGATTGGAAGCATAAATGATTTTCCTAACTTTTGAAAAAACTGAAACACCATCTTATTTCTCCCCCCTTCGTCATCATCATGAACAAATCTCTCATGATGTTCATAAAAAATATATCATATGCACATCTAGTTATCTATACCAATTTGTCCACATCTCACCCAAATCTCAGCCTTTACTCTTTTGGCGTAAAATGTGGTAAGCTATTGAATAGAATGAAGTTATAGAAAGCGGGAATGAACAGTGATTGTCAAACATGATCATGAGTTAGAAGCCTTAAAAAAAGTCGGCCGAATTGTCGCTTTGGCAAGAGAAGAAATGAAAAGCCAAGCGAAACCAGGCATGTCTACAAAAGAATTAGATTTGATTGGGAAAAAAATATTAGAAGAGCATGGAGCCAATTCAGCTCCTGAAAAAGAATATGATTTCCCCGGTACGACTTGCATCAGTGTCAATGATGAAGTCGCACATGGCATTCCAAGTGAAAAAACCATTTTACAAGAGGGCGACCTCATTAATATTGATATCTCAGCAGAGCTTGATGGATATTATTCCGATACTGGGATTTCATTCGTTTTAGGTACAGGAGATGCTCGTCTTGAAGCATTATGCCAGTGTGCAGAGGATGCATTCCTTGAAGGATTAAAGCACGCGAAAGCCGGAAAAAGACAAAATCAAATTGGCCGTGCAGTCTACAATACGGCGAAAGAACAAGGATTTACCGTCATTAAAAACCTGACAGGACACGGCATTGGGAAAAGCCTGCATGAAGCACCTAACCATATTTTGAACTATTATGATCCATTCGATAATGCTTTGTTTAAGAATGGGACAGTGATCGCCTTTGAACCTTTCATTTCAACAAATGCTGAATCGATTTATCAAGCAGATGACGGCTGGACATTTAAAACACCTGATAAGAGCCTGGTCGCACAGATTGAACATACGATTGTGATCACAAAAGACGAACCGATTATTTTAACAAAGCTGTAAGTAAGCGGGTCCCCTCCTTCACTGGAGGGGGTTTCAGCGTGTAGACAAACCCTCGCATTCGGTGTCAGTCCTGCGCGCCAGTACTCGTCCTTCCTAGACTTCAAAGGTTTTCTATCACGCTGAAGAGAAGACAAAGGGCTAAAATCAAGTTCATTTTAGCCCTTTCTCAACAATCTGCAATCCCTTTCACGAATCTGTCACGACTAAACAAAAATGCCTGTGGTAAAATAGGCAAAGATATGCGAAAGGGGTCTTATTTGATATGTGGTTCATCATCATCGGTGTTATCTTCTTTATTGAAAGTATTATTTTAACGGTTGTAGGTATTAAGAAAAAACAATCCATGATGACCTACCTCGGTATTGTCATCATGATTATGACAGTGGGCATGATCATCGTTACCCTCAACCCGCCAAATTCATAAATAATTATTTCCAGCATATACATGGATCATAGGCAGATAGAATCAGTTTTCATTTCTAAACACCTGCACACTTTTCACGTCCTTTTTTGAGATGTTACAATGCAGGCAGTTTCCATTGAAAGGAGTTTTCTATCATGCATTATGGTAGCAAAGGCTGGTATGTCGAAGAATTAAAGAAGCTTGGTGTGACCAAGCATGAAGGAAGAAAGCTTCAAAGCTTTAAAACTTATTTCCTTGCAAATCTTCTTGAGCAAAAGAAAACGAGCTCTTAAATGTTGAAAAGCCGTACATCCATAGCAGATGTACGGCTTTTTTATATGGGCTGAACACGTTTTTCTAAAGATTTTCTGACCACATCTGCTAAGGCATCTACTTCAAGAACTGCTTTCAGCCTGTTTTGATCTACTTGACGGTATTTGACTTCATTGACTTCGTGGACTGTGATGGGATGGGGCGCTTTTTCGACTAACACAAGAGCTTCATCAGGAGAGACCATTCCTTCTTTCAGCACACGCAAATAAAAACCGGTATATCCCGTTTGCTGCACTTCCTTTACAAGCTTCATGTTTCCATGCTTAAGAGAGAGCTTCACACATGGCTGTCTTGGCTGGCTGACCTCAACTAGCGCATCCCCAAGCTGAAATACATCTCCAATACGAACTTCTGTCTCTACAAGCTGATGCACGGTCACGTTTTCACCGAAGGCTGCCTCCTGTAACGGCACCCCTAAAAATTGCTCAAAATAAGTATAGTGATCATATGGAAAGACGCAAACGGCTTTATCATCACCTCCGTGATGGACCAAATCACCTTGTCCATCTCCATCAAAATTGAGCTTACTCAAATAAACAGGCTCGTGAATACGCTTTTTGTTGATGGCTGTTTTGATTTCTTTTCCATTCACATAGGTGGTGATAGGTTGTCCTACTTGAATTCCTTCGATGTCGTACCTTGTCTGCCCCACTCTCGCCATCTCCTTTGATTGTCTGATTGCTTTTATTTTACATGGTTTGACAGTCAAATCATAGTCGGTACGTGAAGGAACGAGACAGGTTATGGTACGATGAGAAAAAAGGAGAGATGACATTGGTTCATTATCACGCTATTGTAAAAGGACGAGTTCAAGGAGTCGGTTTTCGTTATTTTGTTCAAGGAGAAGCCGTCAATCGAGGGATAAAAGGCTGGGTACGCAACACAGATGAGGGTCACGTGGAGTTAAAAGTAGAAGGAGAGCAGCAGGAGGTGTTTGACTTTTTAGAGACCGTCCGTAAAGGTAGTCCTTTTTCAAAAGTCACACATTTGGACATGGAGCCGCTCACCAAGTTCGCCCATTATCAAGACTTTCGGATTAAAGGATAGTTGATGTGTATCCTTTATTTCACAACAGTAAATGGGTTTGCAACATAATAACCAATCAAGGTTGTACGTGAAGCATCTTTGTAGAGACTCACATGAACATCATAGTTGACTGATCCACTGTTAGGAAGTAATAAACGAGTAGGTGCTGCGAAAGCGTTTTGTCCAGAGATAGACCCTTCGTGTGTAAAGACTGGTGTCACTGGGAAAGTAAGTTTTCGAATAGCAGCTGTATAATAAAGTGTTTCATTTGTTATTGCTGTCATGTTGACGTTGACCTGAGGATGAAGCGAAGTATAAGTTGAACGATCGGTTGTCACCTTTAAATCGATGTCATTCTGAACCATTGCTCCAGTCGTTGCTTTAGCTCTTTCATCACCTAGTGGTAGAAATCCGTTGAAACTGAATACAGCCAAAAATATGAGCAACGTCATTTTTTTCATCTCTATTCCCCCTTTTTGATTTCACCGCCATTAAACCATCATTTTCCAAATCAAACAACATTCCAAAGACTCATTTCATACAAAAAAACCTAGCTTTTCGCTAGGCTCTTTCCGTCCCGTGGTAGGGTTTTTCCTGATAAAAATAATTCGGTTTCACGATCGTATTGTCATAGTGACGATGGAAGATATGCGTAGCAGCTGGTGATACTGGCGGAATCAGCCATGTCCAATCACCAGTCAGCTTACGATCAGCTTTTTCTTCCTGTTTTTCAAACTGCTTGAACTGATGGGCTGCTGTATGATGATCCACAATGGTCACCCCTGCTTCCCTGTAAGAATGGAGAACCGCGACATTCAATTCGACAATGGCTTTGTCTTTCCAAAGTGACGAATTTTTTGTTGTATCGAGCCCTAAAATAGAAGCGACTTTTTTCAACATATTGTAGCGGTTTTCGTCAGCTAGATTACGTGCGCCAATTTCTGTTCCCATATACCATCCATTAAACGGTGCCGCATTGTAATGAATGCCGCCAATTTCTAATTTCATATCAGCAATAATCGGAACAGCATACCATTTCAGTCCTAAATCACCGAACCCATCATATTCAGGATGAGTGATCTCTACCTCTTGAACGATTTCTTTCGGAAGATCATACAAAACCGGCGGCTGATCTTTTAGCTGAAACATAAGTGGCAGAAGGTCAAAATGCGTGCCTTCGCCTTTCCAGCCATGCGCTTCACACAACTTGGTTAATTCAAGTGATGCCTCGTCCCCAATGATGCCATATTCCGACTCATATCCCGCATAACGAACGAGCTGATGATTATAAATAACGACTTCCTTCCGTCCCTTGTTCTCTGGTGGGAAGATGGTAATGGACGGTTTGATTTTACCCCCATTTGTCGCATACTCAATATGATGAAAGAGTGCCTCTTTCACCTCATCTTCTGTTGTCACGTGCCGGCAGTCATGCACATGCAGTGTTGACCAAAACAAGCGCCCAATGCACCGGTTGCTGTTGCGCCATGCCATTTTTGCCCCGTGAGCTAATTCTTCCTGCGTATGAGTATACATGCCGTCAGACTCAATTTCTTGTTTTATTTCATGCAGACGTGCTGCTTTTTCTTCATTTGACTTGCCTAATTCTTCATAGCATACAGAAATAAAAGCTTCTGCTTCATTCCACAACGCTTCTTGGTTACTCAAACATACTCGCCTCACTTTAATACGAATATATCCATTGTAGCGGTTTCTATTGATAAATTCACTTGTTTCAAACCATTTTTTATCATATCGTGCGACGATTGTCCTTAGACAATGGATGAATCAATGACTTCAAGGGTCTTTTGGAGCCAGCGAACATACCCTTTTTCCCTTTCAATTGCTCTTGTCAGCACTAAATAATGCCCGAATTGTGTTGAATGCAGTGATTGGGCAGATGGATCTTCTTCTGTTAAAACGTTCAGTTTCTGTTCAAGCACCTCTACTTTCTTTGTTCGCTCCAGCAGCTGATGTGAGAAGAGACCGGCCGCTTCTTTTTGATCCATAGACGAGATAAAGAACGTTTTTAACATAAATTCATCTTTTGTTGTGTCTGGAATCGGGCCTTTTTCCCTTAACCATTCATGCAGTTCTCTTTTTCCTGCATCAGTGATTTGATAAACCTTCTTCTCTAGCTTCTTTCCTTGTATGTGAATATCAAATTCAATAAAACCCTCTTCTGTTAGCCGCTTTAATTCAGGGTATATTTGACTATGCTTCGCACTCCAAAACTGTCCAAGGGAATCTTCAAAGTGTTTCTTCATATCGTATCCCGTCAGCTCACGCTGATCTAGTAAGCCAAGAATGGCATATTTCAGTACTCTCATGACATGCCTCCAACGCATATTCTTTGACAATAGTATACCATACACCCTAAAATAAACATGTAAATCATGACATGTTTGAAACAACATCATTTTAATTGAAAGAAGGAATAAACATGGATCAATTCGTTGGACTTCATATGATTTATACGTATGAAAATGGCTGGGAATATGAGATTTACATTAAAAACGATCACACCATTGATTACCGCATTCATAGCGGAATGGTTGGAGGCCGCTGGGTTCGTGATCAAGAAGTGAATATTGTGAAGCTGACAAAAGGGGTATACAAAGTTTCCTGGACGGAACCGACTGGGACAGACGTGTCTTTAAACTTTATGCCTGAGGAGAAACGCATGCATGGGGTCATTTTCTTCCCAAAATGGGTGCATGAACGTCCAGATATCACCGTTTGCTATCAAAATGACTATATCGACCTCATGAAAGAATCCCGTGAAAAATATGAAACCTATCCGAAATATGTCGTACCAGAATTCGCAGACATTACGTACATCCACCATGCTGGGGTAAACGATGAAACGATTATCGCAGAAGCACCGTATGAAGGCATGACCGATGAGATCAGAGCTGGACGAAAATAGAAAAAGCGGCACGCACTGTGCCGCTTCTAGATGGTTGACAAAGGACTAAAATGAACTTGATTTTAGTCCTTTTTATTTCATACCTAACGTCTTTTGAGATAACAAGAATCGGTAAACTGGTAGTTCATCGCCTACTTTTGATGCAATAAAACCCGATGACATATAACTGTCTTTTGATTCTGGTTCAAGGGCAAGTGACAACAAATTGGTCTCTGGCTGTGCAGTCACATATACCTTTGTTCCTTTTGGCAGCTGACGTTTCTTTTCAACGAGTCTCGTTTCAACCTGAATATCTGTTTTGCTTGTTTCCACTCGTTTTGTTACCTGATAGGCTTGTACAGGTACTTTCATGCCAACAGGAAGTGTCACACTTTTTAACCCTAAAGTTCTGAGCTTTCTATCTACTCCTTCATGTCCTGGGAGAATAAGATAAGCTGTCGGCCGTTCTCTTGTTAAGACAGGAACCGCATCACTTGCACTATGAAAACGTACCGGGACATTGGTGGTTTGTCCTTTCTCAATATCCACCATTTCAAGTGAATCGTTCACAGGCGCCTTGAAAGCATCTTGAATGACCACTTGATCATCATCGTTTGATTGAAGACCTTTTTTCACAAGTTTCAGCCGCTCCGTCACCATTTGCTGCTTCACCTGCTTAGCATGCTTCACCGTTGTCTCAATGATTTTTTCATGAGTGGTGACTTGTGCTGCCACGCGCCGGGTAAAGTCCTCTCTGCCAATTCCAATCCCCCTACTTTCTACAAGAAATGAAATAGCTGGTGAAAGCGCTAGGGCATTTCGGCCAATTCGTGCATCAGTTCCGCCTTCATAAAGATCGATTTTTCCGTCCTTCCCTCTTGTGTTTGTATAATATAAATCGTTGGAAAATCCCTTATTCGTCAATGTTTCACGCACTCCGTTGACGTACAATTCATTTGACGTGAAACGAATGCTTTCAGGAATGTTCAAATTCTTACCGGATAATATCAGCAAATCGTGATACTTGAGAGCACCTGATGCACCGATGTCTTCAAACTGCTTTTGACCGACATCATATTCATGGGCATCGATGACGACCTCGGGCGCATAGCGATTAAATTCTTGATGAAGGGCTGTCAGCTCTGGAGATTCTAATGTCATGTGGTCACGGTTGCCATCCATTCCGTTTGCAAGCCTGCGGTCAAATGCATAAGAACCATCTGGATTGATTCTTGGAACAATGATGACGTTGACATGGCTCAGGATACGCTCTCCTTCATCACCTGCTAGTCGTTTGGCGATGACAAGGGCAGATTCACCGGAGGCTGGTTCATTTCCGTGTATTTGTGCTTGAAGCCAGATCGTTGGCTTTTTTGACAGTGGAGAGATGTGACGATCCTTTGTAAAATAGAGGGCTGGAATAGACCTTCCTTCAATGGATGTTCCAATCTGTTTCTGCGTGGCGTAAGGACTTTTACTGACAATGTCACGTAAAAAATCTTGAAGCTCTTCTTGTGTGGTAAATGCTTCTCCTTTTTTCTGAAAGGCAGGGGTATCAAACGTTTCGTCAGGCTCAGGATACAGTTTTTGAACCGAGGCTGGCTGCTCATAGCTTTTTCCATAATAAGTGGTCTCTGCATTCGCTGAAGCTGGGGTCACCATCGACAAACTTCCTGCCATGAGGCATACAGCAGCAAAAAGAATGGTACTTTTCTGTTTGGACATGCTATCCTCTCCCTTCGTTGATTTGCATTATAAAGAAAAAAACAGCAAAAGTGTCAGCATTTTTCAAAAATATATCTTTTGGAGGAATCATGCATGTCTTTATATAGGGCAAATGAATGGATGTTGCCCTGCAATAGGACCTAAAAAAGAGTGCCTGCATGAGCAGCAGACACTCTTCTCATTACCAGATCGAAATGGCCCCAATGAGAACCGCCATCACTGTCATGGCGACGACTGCAAGAACCGCCCATTTCATGCCAAATTTCTGATGCTGATCTAGTGATACCCCAACGAGTCCCACAAGTAAATGAGTCGATGGAACAAGTGGGCTTAACATATGAATCGGCTGACCAATGATAGATGCTCTCGCAATCTCAATTTTATCGACACCGTATGCTGCCGCTGTTTCTGATAGGATCGGCAGTACCCCATAAAAGTATGCATCATTCGGCATAAAGAAAGTGAAGATCCCGCTTGTTAGCGCGACAATGACTGGAATAAACCCGCCAAGCTGCTCTGGAATAGCCGAAACAATCGAAATCGCCATTTCATCAACCATTTTCGTCCCAGTTAAGATGCCTGTAAAAACACCTGCCGCAAAAATCATCGAAGCAATCGCTAAGACGTTGGTTGAGTGAGCCGCAATCCGCTCACGCTGCTGTTCAAGGTTCGGATAGTTCACGATAATGGCAACACAGAAGGCAAGAACAAACAGAACCGTTAAGCTTACTTTTCCAGACACAAGCAAGAGAACCAAAAGCAAAGTCAGTGTCAGGTTAAACCACCAAAGTTTCGGTCGCTTAATATCATCTTGCAGTGCCGCTGCCATTTCATTTGCATGAATCGGCTGTTCGAGCTCAATAACACCAAGACGTTTTCTTTCAGACTTCCCAAGAAAGTATGCCACCACAATCATGCTCAAAACCCCTGCACCAATGACTGGAATCATCGGGCCAAATAAAAGTGATGGATCAACGCCAAGTGCACTTGCCGCTCTAGGTGTTGCCCCTCCCCATGGAATCGTATTCATAATCCCCATGCCGACTCCGGCGATACCCGCTAAAATAATCGGACGAATGCCAAGCAGTGTAAATAACGGAAGCATGGCTGTTGTTGTAATCATGTACGTTGTGGTTCCATCACCGTCAAGTGCGACAAGCATCGTCAGGACGGCTGTTCCGACAACAATTTTTAATGGATCGCCTTTGACGATCTTTAAAATTTTCGCCACCATTGGATCGAATAAACCTGCATCAATCATAATCCCGAAGTACAAAATGGCAAACATGATCATGACCGCCGTTGGTGCAACTTGCTGTACACCTTTGACAATCATGTCTGAAATTTCTGTAAAATGAAAACCTGCAATAAGAGCAAATGCAATCGGTGTTAATACCAATGCCGTTAAAACAGACATACGTTTCGTCATAATTAAAACCATAAATACAATCATCATAAGAAATCCTAAGATCGCTAACATTTCGTTCACCCCTTATGTTGTATACGCTTTCATTAAATGTTGGTATCCCATTTCCAACCCTTTCTGTCATGATATCTGACGCCTGAATTGAAGTAAATATTATGAATTTTAATTCTTTTTTGGTCGATAAATGCTTTTTGTTCATTTTGTGCAATTGTTGTTGTTTGTTGGTTCCATGAAAAAAAGCGGTCTCATTTGACCGCTTGCTCTCCTTGTATAAATTGCTCATAACGCCTTAATTGATCTTCCATAAAGACCTTTGCTTCTTTACTATTCATATAACGGCCTGTCCAGCCTTTTTGTTTTAACTGCTTTTTCCATGACTTCGTTTGCGTCATTTTTTGAAGAAGCTGATCCCATGCTCGAATGTCGTGCTGATTCATTTGCTTTGGTCCCATCACACCACGCCAATGAGAGAAGATGAGCGGAATCCCTTGTTCTTTCCAAGTGGGCACGTCTTTGAATCCTTCTAAACGCTGATTCGTTGTGGTTGCAACGAGCTTCAACCTTTTCTTTTCATAATCATGGCGAACTTCTGTAATGGTTGTAGTCGCCGCATCTACCTCATGGTCAATGAGTGCTTGAAATAAATCATCTGCACTGTCAAATTTTAAAAACTGAATGCGGTACGGATCTATCCCTGCCATTTCGGCAGCCCGTGCGAATGAGATTTGATCATCATTTCCAAAGTCCGGGGCAAACCCAATTTTTAAGGAATCCGGTTTCTTTTTTAGTGCGTGTAATAGCTCCTTTCCATTTGAGAAAGGAGAATCAACTGGCACTGCGACTACCTGCCACTCTTCCGCAAGAATAGCGAGCGGGGTAACATCATTCATGGTCACGTTACTGCTGCCCAGCAAATTACGGCTTAATAATAAGCTTGAATTTAAACTGATATAATTGGCATCTCGCTCCATCATATAGGTCCATCCTTTATCAACCGTTCCGCCTCTTTGATAAAGAATATGCACAGGCTCTTCCACTAGCTTTTCTTGTTCTAGTACGGTTTTCATCACTTGAGCCGTTTGGTCAAATCCGCCATCAGGTACACCTGATACCACAATATATAATGGGCTGTGCTCCAGGAAAGAATCTTTTGCTGTTTTTTCATTAAAGGTGAGCGTTGTACAAAGACAGACCAAAATGAGTAAGAGTATTCCTTTTTTCATTTTTATGACTCCGTTTGTTTTTTGGCGGGATAATATTTTCGTTCTGGTCTACCAATGATTCCATACGCCAGCTCTGCCCGGCATTCTCCCGTTGTCACAAGATACTCTACGTATCGTCTTGCTGTTGTACGTGATGCGCCCATTTTTTCTCCGAGTTCTTCCGCTGTAATTCCGTTCATCTCTGCTGCCATGAATGTTTTCACTTTGTCCAAAGTCAGTGAATTAATGCCTGTTGGCAAGTCTCGCTCATCCTTTTGCTGCGATTCTTCCTGTATTTGACCAAAAAACAGATCAATCATCGTTTGATTGACTTCCTCTTTTGAATTGATTAACTCTCTTTTCTCTTTATATTCGGTTAACACCTGCGTGAATTTTTGGGCGGTCACTGGTTTGATTAAATAATGAACCACTCCATAATGCAGGGCGTCTCTTAACAGCATCGTTTCCGTTGCAGCCGTGATAATGATCACATCCACTTCAGGATGGCGCTCTCTTAACAGCGGCAAAAGGTTCGTGCCGAGCTCATCAGGCATGTAGACATCAAGTAAAATGAGATCCACTTGTTCTTTTTGAAGTGCCTCCCACAGATCCTTTGCACTCTTTGCCTTGCCGGCAACTTGAAAGCCTTGTACCTTTTGTATATAAGATTCATGAATCGCAGCGATTCGAAAATCGTCCTCCGCAATGAGTACCTTGATCACAACCTATTCCCCCTTTGTGCCTTTCGGTATGTAAACAGTGAAGATGGCACCGCCTTTTTTTTGGTTCGCAACTTCAATCCAGCCCCCAAGTTCATCTAGCACTTCTTTGACATTGGCAAGTCCATAACCTCGCCCTTCTCCCTTTGATGAATGTCCTCTTGTGAAAAGTTGTGAAATGGCTCCTTCATCTACACCGTCCCCTGAATCAGATACCTCTATGATAATATCAAATCCAATATCTGTGATGAACAAGCTGACTTCTCTTGTCTCCTTATTCAATACAGCCTCAAACGCATTATCTACGAGATTGCCAATGATGGTAATAAAGTGAGATAAACTCAAATGGGCTGGGAGCGGCTCCAATGAACTATTTTCATCAATGTGAAAATGGACCTTTTTCTCAGATGCCTTTCCTAACTTCCCAAGTAAAATGGCTTGTATCTTCGGAGAGCGAATTTGCTTCATGAGTAAATCATGCTGGCGATTTTGAAGTGTATACTCTTCTTTAATTAACTCAATGGCTTCATCCACTTGTTTCAACTCAAGCAAGCCTAAAATAGCGTACAGCTTATTCGAAAATTCGTGTGTTTGTGCTCTAAGGTCTTCTGAATATTGACTGACCTCTGTCAATGTATCCAGCAGCTTTGTCAGCTCGGTTTTCTCCCTGAAGCTCACAATTCCTCCAAATACTCGATTGTCCTGCACCACTTTTTTGACATTTAGCACGAAGGTTTTATCATTGACGACTGATTCTATGTTAGGTTCAATCGTCTCTACCTTTAGATAGGAAAGAAGATTGGCATTTGGCAACACTTGATCAATATGAAGAGGCAGCGTTGAAGAGACGCGTAGCATCTGTTCAGCTGACGTATTCATCATCGTAATGGCACCTTTACGGTCAAATGCAATGATTCCCTCTTTAATCGCATGCAGCATCGCTTCTCTTTCTCGATATAATGAAGCAATTTCATGCGGTTCAAGCCCTAATATATCTTTTCGAATACTCCTTGTTAAAAAAATGGCTCCAAATACCCCAGGCAAGAGCACAAGAAGGGCAATATAACTTAATTTGAATAGTTGATGGGCTGTCGCTTGGTCGATATCTCTTTTTAAGAATTCGACACTGACTGTCCCAATAATTTCTTCATGACTGCCTGTTTCTTTCATAATCGGGGCACTGCCTCTGACAACGGTTTCACCATCAGAATCACCCGTCGATATGGAGGTGCCTCCAAAAAGCAGTGTACTTCTTCCTTCCGACACACTGATGGTTTTCCCTACATCCTCATGGTTCGTATGAAAAAGAACCTTTCCTTTTTGATTGGTGATGAAAATGGCATGTGCTCTTACTTGCTCCTTCATTTGTTCAAGCACAGCCTGTTCTTCATTTTGCGAATCTCCCGTGGCCACCGATGTTTTAATAGGCGGCATATAAGATATCGTTCTAGCAGTTTGCACCGCCAGCTGTTCAGCTTGGCTCTGCCTTTCTGATGTCTGCAAAAAACCAAAACAAATGGTCAATAAGGCAATAACAACAAGTAAAAGACCAATAATTAACCCCAAAATTTTTGTTTGTAAAGTGACTTTCCTTTTGCCCATCCTCACCGCCACAACCCCTAATTCAGTAGATTCACCCGAATAGACTCTAAGAAAATCATATCATTTTTTCTCATGAAGTTAAGAGAAAATTCACACAGACAAAAAAGGATGACTCAGTATTGAGTCATCCCTGTGTGCCTATTACGTGATGGATAAACCAGCACTTGCATAGCCTGCTACAGTATTCACTAAGGAAAGACCAGTAGCTGTTGCAGAGAATACGACAAGCAATCTTGTTTGCGGTGTGACTGGTACACTTAAACCAGTAGCGATACCGTTTGAAATAGCCCCTATCGTTAAAATACCGGTTAACGCCGGTGCCAATGTAACGCTCGCTACTTGAGTGAAGCTGTTATCTGGTGTTGGTGAAGCAAACAGACTAGCCGTCACAGTAATATTTGTGCCAACTATAGAAAGGGCTGCTGTCGTACTAAAATAGCCCGCAAATGACGTAATGGTTCCTGCTCTCGGAACGGAGAACGCCATGTTTAACAATGTTCCTGCGGCTCCGGTTAAATCAATGATTCCACCTACGATACTGACACCAGTGGCTGAGTTACCGAATCCTACCAAGCTAGATGTCCCGACCAAACCGCCAGCGATGGTTGTTAAAGCGACAGGTAAACCTGATGCAAATGGGATAATCGCACTCGATCCTGTTGCTCCTGTGGCTCCCGTTGCACCGGTTGCGCCCGTGGCTCCGGTTCCTGTAGCCCCTGTTGCACCCGTATCTCCTGTGACTCCTGTGGCGCCTGTGACTCCGGTTGCTCCTGTTGGACCTGTATCTCCGGTGGCTCCGGTTGGTCCCGTGGCGCCTGTCACACCTGCGGCTGCCAATAACGTATAATCTGGAGACGTATCTGGTGTGCCGGTTGGTGGTGCTGTATTTACGACATAAGTTCCTCCTTCATATGTCACCACTTGACCTACTGTATAGGTTGGAGCTGTTGCTGGGTCAAATGCCAAAATACCAGCTAACCCTACTCCGGTTGCTCCGGTATCTCCCGTTGCACCCGTGGCTCCGGTTACTCCGGTCGCTCCCGTATCTCCCGTTGCACCCGTGGCTCCGGTTACTCCGGTCGCTCCCGTATCTCCCGTTGCACCTGTAGCTCCGGTTACTCCAGTCGCTCCCGTTACACCTGTGGCTCCGGTTACTCCGGTCGCTCCCGTTACACCTGTGGCTCCGGTTACTCCGGTCGCTCCCGTATCTCCCGTTACACCTGTGGCTCCGGTTACTCCGGTCGCTCCCGTATCTCCCGTATCTCCCGTTACACCTGTGGCTCCGGTTACTCCAGTCGCTCCCGTATCTCCCGTTGCACCTGTGGCTCCGGTTACTCCAGTCGCTCCCGTATCTCCCGTTGCACCCGTGGCTCCGGTTACTCCGGTCGCTCCCGTATCTCCCGTTACACCTGTGGCTCCGGTTACTCCGGTCGCTCCTGTATCTCCCGTGGCGCCTGTCACACCTGCGGCTGCCAATAACGTATAATCTGGAGACGTATCTGGTGTGCCAGTTGGTGGCGCTGTATTTACGATATAAGTTCCACCTTCATATGTCACCACTTGACCTACTGGATAGGTTGGAGCTGTTGCTGGGTCAAATGCCAAAATACCAGCTAACCCTACTCCGGTTGCCCCGGTATCTCCCGTTACACCTGTGGCTCCGGTTACTCCAGTCGCTCCCGTATCTCCCGTTACTCCTGTGGCTCCGGTTACTCCGGTCGCTCCCGTATCTCCCGTTGCACCGGTCGCTCCGATTGCTCCTGTCGCTCCTGTATCTCCCGTTGCACCCGTGGCTCCTGTTCCTGTTGCCCCTGTGGCACCCGTATCTCCTGTGGCTCCGGTCGCTCCAGTAGCACCTGTATCTCCAGTAGCGCCGGTCGCTCCTGTTCCTGTTGCCCCTGTGGCACCCGTATCTCCTGTGGCTCCGGTCGCTCCGGTTGCGCCTGTATCTCCAGTAGCGCCAGTCGCTCCTGTTCCTGTTGCTCCTGTGGCACCCGTATCTCCTGTGGCTCCGGTCGCTCCAGTTGCGCCTGTATCTCCTGTTGCTCCTGTTCCTGTTGCTCCGGTTGCACCCGTATCTCCTGTCGCACCCGCAGCGGCTAGAAGCGTATAATCTGGTGATGTATCCGGTGTACCCGTTGGTGATGCTGTGTTTGCAAGATACGTTCCACCTTCATATGTCACTACTTGACCCAATGGATATCCTGGTGCCGCTGCCGCATCAAAAGGAACGACTCCAGTTAGACCTACACCAGTGGCTCCTGTTGCACCCGTCGGACCTGGATCTCCGGTGACACCTGTTGGTCCTGTACCTGTTGCGCCCGCAGCTGCTAAAAGCGTATAATCCGGCGATGTATCAGGCGTACCTGTTGGTGGTGCTGAATTTACCACATACGTACTGCCATCATATGTCACCACTTGACCTACTGGATACGCCGGGGCTACCGCTGGATCAAATGCTACAATCCCTGTTAACCCAACGCCTGTTGGGCCTTGTGGACCTGCCGGGCCGGCTGGACCCGCTGGGCCTACTGGACCCACTGGACCCGCCGGACCTGCTGGGCCTCTCCTTCCTCTTCCCCCTGGCGGTCCTTGAATGACACACACACAAGGATCTTTTCCACAGCATGGATTTTTTACTGGTTTCCTTGGTTTGTCTGATTTACCTTTCTTACAACTATCACATTCCCAGCCATCATCCTTATACGCATCATACCAGCTTCCTTTTTGGTAGTGGTCTGTCGAATGAGTTGGGTATATCTTTCCGCATTGTCTACATTTTCTCATAGAATCACCCCCATCCATCGTATTCATCATGATCGATAAAGGTGTATGTACAATTTTATTTTTATCAAAAAATTTGAAAGGTCTTGCACTCTGCGTGCAAGGACCTCTCTCCATCGTTAAAATGTCATCGTCATTTTTAAATCTTTTCCTACCATACTATATTCAATATCCGCTGGACGGATCGCCTTTTTTAGTTTTTTCACACCTTCTCCTTCAAAAAAAGTAGGTGCATCTTTCCCTCCGATTAATAAAGGTGCCATATAGATAACAGCTTCGTTCACAAGTGATGCTTTTAAAAATGACGCACTCACACTGCCCCCTGCCTCTACAAGCACTGACATCACAGAGCGCTTCTTCAACAGGTGTAACACATCCTGAAGATCTGTCCGGTGTTCTCCGCTTGTGACAAATACTTGATGACCTTTTTGTATCAACTGTTGATACTTTTGATGATCATAATCTTGTGATGTACAAATTATGGTTTCTGCCCTATGATCTGTTAAGCATTTGGCATGAAGCGGTATCCTTAATGTTGAATCTAAAATGACACGAATGGGCTGATGGTTGAATGAATCCTTTACAATTAAGCCGGCATCATCTTGAATAATCGTTTCCACTCCTGTCAGCACCGCATCTACTTCTTGACGTAAGCGCTGCACTTCTGTTCTCGCTTCTATTCCAGTGATCCATTTGCTTTCTTGCTCAGCCGTGGCAATTTTCCCATCTATCGAAATAGCTGATTTTAAGATGACATAAGGAAGGTTTGTTTGCATCAAATGAAAAAAAGGAGCATTTAAACGATCTGCTTCGTGTTTACATATACCTTGCTCCACTTCAATTCCAGCCTTTTTCAAAAAGGCAATTCCTTTTCCTGCAACAACCGGATTCGGATCTTGAGTGGCAATCAACACTTTCTTCACACCACTGCTAATGATCGCTTCGGTGCAAGGGCCTGTTTTTCCGTGATGTGTACAAGGTTCGAGTGTCACATACATGTCAGCTCCCTTCGCCTTTTCTCCTGCCATTTGTAGAGCATGAATTTCAGCATGAGGCTCGCCAGCCTTCATGTGCGCACCAATCCCAACAATCTCACCGCTCTGAACAATCACTGCACCAACAAGCGGATTGGGTGAGGTTTGTCCTTTCATCGCCTTCGCGTTGGCAATCGCCAGCTTCATATAAAAAACATCGTCTTTCATCTCGGGCTCCTTTCTTCTCTCAAGGGAAAGAACTCCTTCAGAAAATGAAGGAGTTCTATTCTCATGTGCTATACTTTCTCAAGCCGTTTCTTTTCAGATCGATCATAGTAAGGCAAGGAATAAAACAGTTTATATGATGCTCGTTGTTTACAAAAACAGCATTTGCGACATTCATATTTATTAATGAGGAGCACATGCGGACAATTGAGTACAGTCAGACCTTTTTTCATATGTTCCTTGCAAACACTTATCATGAGAATCCCCCGCTTACATTCTTTTTCTTAATGAGAGATTACTTCTTTCGGAAATTGTTCAAATAAGCGCAGTACTTCCGTATGTGTGCCATCTTCTCGAATATGATAAATACCACCGTCATATGAGCTTGCATACACATCATTTCCTAGTTGTCTAATGGCACTAATACCATTCTTAGCAATTCGAATCGGACCTGTATTGACATCTAGCTCTGGATTCCATACCACAATATATCCCCAATAGTCTCCGCTCACAATATAGCCAGAGTCTGTCACAGTGATGGATTTAATGGAATATTGATGCTCGTTGTGCTGATTTAAAATTCTGCCTGTATGCAAATCAAACAATCGGACGTTTTTATCACGGCTGACAATGGCAATACGATCTCTTTTGCTATCAATAAATACATCATTTAACAGCTCTGTCGCCCCGATATATTCTGCTGTTAAGGACAAACTCTTTTTATCGAGAAGACAGATGGTTCCTTCAACTGCCGCTGTGATGATATGATCTCCTTCTACCTTTAATGCTTTGACCGCGCAATCATGTGCTTTAGAACGGCCGATTTCCTTTAAGTGTTCTGTCGAAATGACATGCACATAACCGCCATAAGTGCCGATATAAAATTGACGATCCTCCTCATGGAAATACACACTATTGACAGGACCTGTGTTGAGATCAAAAGAGACCATTTGCTGCAATGACTCGTGTACAATATGCACCTGACTCGCATGATCGCCCCATGCATAATAGCTTCCATCCCGTGCAACAGCCACTCCATTTGTGAGAACACCTGTTGACTTTGCGATTTCGATTCCATTCTTTCTGAATTTTCCGTCATCTGATGCAGTGATAATATCACCCGCTTCAGTCAACGCAATATCATTAATAGAAGGTGTCGCCAATTCCTGCTCATCAGAGATCACTTTTCCTTCTTGAATTGACCATTCACAATACGTTTTCCCAAAGCTGGCTCCTAAAATGGCTTGCTCGTCTTCTGTCCAAACAAGCGAGCGCTCCCATTGATATTTATGAGGCAGCAACGTATCAATTAATTCACCGGTTTCATAATTCCACAGCTTAATTAAATGGTCATAACCCGCTGTAAGCAAGTAGTTACCGCTCGGCGAAAAATTCACACGCTTCACACCTTGTAAATGAGCTTTAATGATTTTTTTCTCCTGTAATGTAGCGGCATCATAAATGATAACTGTGCCATCATCTCTGCCAAGGGCGAATACTTCTTTTTGATTGCTGCCGCTGATGGTATCCAGCTCATAATCAAACGGGCCAATTTCACCTACAATTTCTCCTGTTTCATAGAGCCATACTAGGACATAGCCATCGTCACCAGTTGTATAAGCTTTATCCTCATGAATCCATACAGCTAATACATCCTTGCTATGTCCATGAAATTCTCTTAAAATGGCTCCCGTTTCAATATCCCAAACTAAGCATCTTCTGTCTCTGGACACCGATACAAGAAGCGTATCCTGCTTTGCAAATGCGACAGCTTCCACGTCATCCGCATGACCATATAGCGTACGAATTCTTGTATGTGTGCCAGTATCATATAATTGAATGGTATAGTCTGACGATGCACTCGCTAAATACGTTCCATTTTCCGAAAGGGATAAAGAGTTGATGATATGCTCGTGACTGCCAATGAATGTTCCTTCTCCCGTGGCACGGTCCCATTTATAAATACAGCGATCATAGCCACCTGTGTAGACAATTTGGTCATGCTGAGTTGATAAAACGGATGTAATCGGTCCTCTATGCATGGTTTTACACTCCCACCTTTATATGTTGTTTTTGACGAGTAACTACACGAAAACCAGTAAATCGAAAAACAGGGTCTGGGTGTTTCCCGTGTCTTCTTGCGACTCTGCATAAATCTCCGCCTCTTGCGAAGGAGCCGCCTTTTAAAATGTAGTAATTACTGCCTAGTGTCTCGGTTAAATCATCTACAACCTCAATTCCACCTTCATATATGTGATACTTGGTGTTGACCCATTCTTCGACATTGCCACCCATATCATATAGTCCAAATAGAGATCTTCCTTTTTCGTAATGACGGACAGGTGTCGTTTTTTCAATATTTGATTCGTGCGTATTACAGTAAGAGGGATCAAACTCATCTCCCCAAGGATATTGATGTCTCGTATTGCCCCGGGCAGCATATTCCCATTCTTCCTCAGTAGGGATCGATACCTCATATCCAAGCTTCCCGCTCAGCCACTGACAAAATGAGAAAGCTTCCTCGATGTCCATGCCCCAAGCTGGATGGTCTTTTCCCCCGCCAAGCTCTAGGTTCGTCAAGCTCTCTGGATAAGGCTTTCCTGTCTCGTCGCAATAGCTTTGATACCATTCATTGGTGACGACCGTATCTGAGATGAAAAATTCGCTCATATACGGCTGATAAGATGGAAATTCTTTGTACAGCCATTTTTGAAATTTTTTCTCACGGCCATAGGCTGGATTCAGAAGTTTGTCCTTCCAAAATTCTGATGCCTTTTTCATATCTTCTTCATTACTTCCAATCGTCGCATAGCCGCTTGGGATTTGAATCCAATTGATATCAGGTTTCACGCTTTTCTCCCGCCTTCTTTAAATAAACTCATCTACTGATTAATTAATTTCTTCTCATCGACCATATGCCCTGATGCTGCTTTTGCCTTTAAATACGCCTCATTATAGAGAGAGGCTTCTACCGTATGATCAAACCGTAAAACCGGAAGACCGTAAGCAGCAATGGAATCGACTTTATCTGGATTATTGGTTAAAAGATGCAATGGTTTCCCTTTGTTTAAATAGTGCAAGACAGCCGCTGCTTCCTCGTAATGCCGATCATCATCTCCGCATCCGATCAACCTGTTCGCCTCAAATGTATCCAGTTTCATTTCCTGTAATTTATACGTGAAGGCTTTGGCCATTAGCCCAATAGAGCGCCCTTCTTGATTGGCCATATACACAAGCATGCCTTTTCCGTAATCGGTGATTTTTTTTAGCGATGATGCAAGCTGTGGACCGCAATCACATTTCAGTGACCCAAACACATCCCCTGTTTGGCAGACACTATGAATTCGCACAAGCGGCGGCACTTCATTTTCAAAGTCGCCAAAAAGGAGACAAGAGGAAAATGTTTGCTGCTCGGTACTCATTTGTACAATAGACTCAACCGTTGGCGTTGTATCAGCTTCTACAGACGCAAAGGCATACCATGTAAACTGCACTTCTTCATGTTCAATAGAGATCGGCAGGTTCACTGGCCCCACGAGCAAATAGTGTTTTTCTTGAAATGTAAAATGATGAATCATTGATTGTAGTTCAGCTACAAACTTGTTCATTTGTCTCCCCCTATTCATCACTGCACCCCATTGAACTCTCTCAGCGCAGTGATGGCGTGATGAATATGTGTATGCACTCCCTTTGCACCCTGAGCACCGGTTCCAGCTAGAATCATGGCTCAGGAGAAATTTCCTGACATACTGGCTGAATAGATGTGCGATGCCAATCATCCATCAGTACCTTTCATAAAGACTCTTTTTAGACTGTCACTTGTCCAGTACAAAGGAGCAGAAATCGAGCTTCATACGCTGTATTCTCTGTAAGAGAGCAACACCATTGGATGATTCTTGAATGGAAACTGACATGCTCTTTCTCTAAGAGAATATCTCTGCTAGCTTCGAGCTGCTTTCTCCTTTACTAGAAGCTCTGGTCCTTCAAATGCACGTCATCCGGTAGTGCCCTTTGATTGGATGAATAGTCCGTACTTCAGTTCAGCTACATTGATTGAAGCATGACACCCGCCTAGGTATGCACCAAGAACCATCACATCAAACATCGCGTTTATCCTCCTTTGCACTAGATTTTGACAGCAATGACATGATGCTGGCTGATCCCAGCCTTCGCTTGTAATGGTGTAATCGAAACGAGCTCAAGTCCTGATGTACAAATCTTTTCTCCAAGCTGAGTATCTGAGAATGAAAAATGGAAGCGTCCATCTTCTCCGATTAAGCCTGTTTTCCACTCTTCTCCCCATACAACAAGGGAAAACACACCACCTTCATGAAGCAGCGAGGAAATCTGCTTTAAGTATCGTTCGTGGTCATCAGGGTGCTGATGGTGAAAGCAGCCATGATCTAAAATCAGATCAAACGTCAGCTCGCGCCCTTGATCCATTGACCAGGACATAAAATCTTGATGATAAAAATGGACAGGAACCTCTTTTCTCTTCTTTAATCCTTCCCATTCCTCATGCTCATAAAGATCGATGCCGGTATATGCCGACAGTCCTTGTAAATGTTCAAGAGCCCTGCCGTTCCCGCAGCCGATATCCAGCACAGAAGCAAGTGCATCCTTTTCCCTGGAACGCCATGCCTTCAGAGACATCACAGCAGCGTCTGTTAATGATGGATCAGTAGACCACATATCTGTTCTTTGCTCATAGTGTTCTTGAAAAGCCATGCGCATTTTCTCTAAATACAACCCGCTGTCTTCATGATACAAAGCCTTTTTCATCACGTGACCTCCTTCAATTCACAATCACCTTTCCTAATAAAGGTGGTTTTCAAGCAAAAAGCCTTATGATAAAATGAAAGATGGATTTTTTAGGAAATCTATTTTCTGAAAAAGGAGAGAAGCATCCCACATGTCACTCTTCTTTTTCAGCACTCATCTTCACATACAACCACAGCCATTCAACTGTTACAGCGCCTCAGTTTGTTATACATTTTCTTCATATGGATTCACCTCCTTAACAGCGCTAAGAAAGCGCTTTCTTTATGATGATCCTCTGAATACCTTGAACAATATCATTGAGAAATAGGCATAGTAGAAAGACGAATCTACCATTCTAAGCTATCTTTCATCTATTCTTTTTTGTCTAATAGATATTTCTTCAGTATCGCTCTGCCTCAGAAGCGCTCTCCCTTAGGTCTTAATGCATCATCATTTACCGAATTGATCCTGAAATCCACCCATCAAAAATTTAACAACTAATTCCATAATAACTTGATTAAGCCAAATATATTGTTTTTAGATTATTTTGTCAACAAATTATTTCCTAAACATTAGAATGATTTTCTAATTGAAAATACAGGTATATTTCGTGGTTTTTTGACCTTAAAACACTTATTTCTACACAAAAATACAACTTAAACCAATAGAACTAAGAAATTTATCTACTAAATTACACAAGATTTTTATTTCATTTTGAAATAAAAATAAAGATATCATAATTATTTCCCGAATGGTTTTTTGTGATATTTTCACTACTTTTTTCATTTTTTTGACGGTATCCTTTGCTATTTCTATATTTTCAATTAGACATTTTACTGTTTATCCCAATTTTTCAACCTGTCTTATTATAGTGAAAAAGACAGATGGTAGATTTTAATTATCGCAGTATGAAAAAAAGCCCCTTACAAAAGTAAGAGGCTTTCAGCGTGTAGACAAACCCTCGCATTCTTTGTCAGTCCTGCGTGCTGGTGCTCACGAATATCAAATTCGCTCCGCGCCAGTACTCGTCCTTCCTAGACTGCAAAGGTTTTCTATCACGCTGAAAAGAAGACAAAGGACTAAAATCAAGTTCATTTTAGCCCTTTGTCAAAAATCTGAAAAAAGCCCCTTACAAAAGTAAGAGGCTTTTTACGATGGCGTTTATGCCCAATTTTTCACTTTTTCATGGTCAGTCACAAAGAGAAGAACTTTTCCTTCGTCTAAATGTTCTTCAAATGTCTCAGCTTCTTCTTTTGAGAAACCAATTTCGTGAATCTTATTGCGGAGTTCATCTCCCTTTTTGCTAAAGATGTTTCCAACCGCATGCTTGAGTCCAACTTCTTTTGGACCTATCGTATTGGCATCTGCGTTGCTTGCAATACGCTCAGTTCGATCATCGTCATGGGACAGAACATAAATGTCCTCTCTTGCAACACCGAGTTGTTTTAATTGCTCCACATCTCTTTGAAGTGTTTCATCATTTGAATACTCTCTTACAACAGGTTTCATTTATTATTCCTCCTTTAACGTCTTACGAATCTTTTACCCGTCACTTTTGTCATTAAACCTTCCTCCAGCACATCCATTTTTACTCTGTGAACTTAGTGCGTCTATGGACTTATTTTTGACAAAAAGACTGTGAATATGACTAAATTTTCTGAAAAATTGTATTCATTCCTTGTCATTTGTTGTACAATTCTTATACTGGAGGCTAGAAATGGGGTGGAGCTGATGTATTATTTTTCAGCTGAGCAGCAGTTTAATGCATGGGTTGTCAGTGATTTGGTGAAACAGCTTTTTCAAAAATGGAATCCTGAAGAATCAAAAGCAAAGCCGCTTACTTTGTTTGCTGAACAGCACTTTCACATCTGCATCGATTATCTCTTTTCTATTATTATTAACATTGGAGATATCGAGTCAATCGAACAAGATCCACAAGACCTGTTGTCCTCATATTTAAATATCCTTTTTCCTTTTGTGACGCACGATATGATGAAAGCCTCCATGCAAAATGCAAATGAATATTTGTTAAAAGAACGTGATGCGGATGAGTATCAACTGTTTGGTTGTCTCCCGCCGCTCCTTTCTGTCTCTCTTCAAAAAAAGTAGTCCCCTTCTTTTAGATGGTGGCTACTTTTTTGTATGTGCTTGGAAAAGACCGTATGTTTTGAACGAAAAGAAGCATCATGTTAATGTAAATCTAGGTTGCAAGTGAAAGGGAGGATTTGACATGAGTCAACAAAAACAAATTCAATTAGCAAAACGTCCAAAAGGGTTACCTACTAAAGATGTTTTTCATTTTGAAACAGTTGATATACCAACGCCGCAAGATGGCGAAGTCTTGATTCAAACGAAATATGTGTCTGTAGATCCTTACATGAGAGGACGAATGCAAGATACAAAATCCTATACACCTCCGTTTAAACTCAATGAAGTGATCCAGGGTGGTGTGGTCGGAGAAGTCATCGAGTCCAAATCTCCTCAATTTGAGAAAGGTGATTTTGTACTTGGATTCCTTGGCTGGCAAGAATATTCTACTGCCAAAGCAGAGTCTCTGACAAAAATTGATCCATCCATTGCGCCGTTATCTTATTACTTAGGGATTTTGGGCATGCCAGGACAAACCGCCTATTTTGGACTTCTTGCGATTGGTCAGCCAAAAGAAGGCGAAACGGTTGTCATTTCTGGAGCCGCAGGTGCCGTTGGTTCTGTTGTCGGACAGATTGCTAAAATCAAAGGTGCCCACGTCGTTGGAATTGCCGGATCTGATGATAAACTGGCTTATTTAAAAGAACTGGGCTTTGATGAAACCATTAATTATAAAACAACAAATGATTTAGATGACGCCATTGCAAAAGCCTGTCCAAACGGTGTCGATGTGTATTTTGACAATGTGGGCGGCGACATCTCTGATGCTGTAATGAATCATTTGAACCGTTTTGCACGTATTCCAGTCTGCGGCGCCATTTCTTCTTATAACATTAGTGCAAGCGAAGACATTGGCCCTCGTGTGCAAACAAAACTCATAAAAACAAGTGCATTGATGCAGGGCTTCATTGTTGCCAACTACTCTGATCGTTTTGAAGAGGCGGCAAAAGATCTCGCACAATGGGTAAAAGAAGACAAACTCACATATAAAGAAACAATCATTGAAGGCTTTGACAACATTCCAGATGCATTCCTTGGACTATTCAAAGGGGAAAATGTCGGAAAACAACTTGTCAAAATTTCATAACAAAAAAGGACCCTGCCAATTTATGGAGGGTCCTTTTATTATGCCTGCTTGGGCGCAAGGTGCAGCTGGCCTTGCTTATACACAATTTCTTCAAGCGAAAGATTCAGCTTTTTCGCCATTTTTTTCAGCATTGATTGCTCTTGAGGTGTGACAAGACTGATGACTGCGCCTTCTTTTCCTGCGCGTCCGGTTCTGCCTGAACGGTGGATGTAGCCCTCTTCATTTGGCATATCTGCATGAATCACATATGGCAGATCATCAATATCGATTCCTCTTGCTGCAATATCTGTTGCAAGGAGGAGCGGGAATTCACGCTGTTCAAACGCCTTTAAGATGACAGCACGCTCTGCTTTTTTCGCTTCACTGTGAAGCACACCAAGGTCGACATGGTGATACGCTAATTTTTCTGCATAAATGCTCAAATTCGTAATATCTCGCACAAACACAAGCGCCTGCATGTCCTCAAGCCGTGATAGCTTTTGCAGCAGTTTCACTTTGTCACGCTGATCACATAACAGATAATAGTGACCCACTTTCTGCGCTTCTTCCTCGCTTCTAGCAATTTTCAATACTTCTGGTTCAGATGTCATTTCTTTGATCAGCTGAACGGTTTCTTCTTTCAATGTTGCAGAAAAACAAAGGATTTGTCTTTCTTTTAATGTGGACTTAATGATCCCTTGGATCGTTTTCATATGCTCTGGCACAAGAAGCTGATCTGCTTCGTCTAATACAATCGTTTTGACTTCGTGCATTTTCAGTTTCTTGATTTTGATTAACTCTTGTACGCGACCCGGTGTCGCCACCACGATATTCGGGTGTTTTTTTAGCTTTTCCTGCTGCTTCTTGATATTTGCCCCGCCTATTAAGGAAATAGCTTTGATGTCTGAACCTTGTTTGAACTCTTGCACGACATCAAAAATTTGCATCACAAGCTCTCTTGAAGGTGCCAAGATTAAGACTTGCGGGTGTTTGATACTCACATCAATTTTATTTAAAAGCGGCAGAACATACGCAAGGGTCTTCCCTGTTCCAGTCGGTGATTCTGCGATCACATCGCGTTTTTCCGTAATCCACTCTGCTGTTTGTTCTTGTATCGCTGTTGGCTTCTCAAAGCCAGCCGCTTCAAAGTTCTTTTGAATAAATGGCTTTGCTTCTTTCAAAAATGCCCAATTTTCCGTCATGTTGATCTCCTTTATCCTCATTCAATCTATCCTTTAGTATCTCAAAATCAGCTTTGAAACGCAATTTTTCTTTTGATGCTTTTATCGAGCCGGACAGTTCGATATAATCATGAGAGGCACTAGCCGTTTTGAATCTATTTGAGGTGTAAAAAATGATATTATCTGTTAAAGATTTAAGTCATGGCTTTGGCGACAGAGCCATTTTCCACGAAGTCTCCTTCCGGTTATTAAAAGGCGAGCATGTCGGCTTGATCGGCGCCAACGGTGAAGGAAAGTCAACGTTTATGAATATTATTACTGGCAAGCTTGAGCCAGATGCAGGAAAGGTCGAATGGGCAAAAAATGTCCGTGTCGGCTACCTCGATCAGCATACCGTGCTTGAAAAAGGAAGAACCATTCGTGAAGTCCTTCAAGATGCATTCCATTATTTATTCTCGATGGAAGCCTCAATGAATGACATTTACGAAAAAATGGGTGAAGCAGATCCTGATGAGCTAGAAAAGCTTTTAGAAGAAGTAGGCGTCATTCAGGATGCCCTGACGAACAATGATTTTTATATCATTGATTCCAAGGTAGAGGAAATTGCAAGAGGTCTTGGGTTGACAGATCTCGGGCTCGATCGTGATGTGACAGAGCTGAGCGGCGGACAGCGTACAAAAGTACTGCTTGCGAAATTGCTGTTAGAGAAGCCTGAAATTCTTCTTCTTGACGAGCCGACCAACTATTTAGATGAACAGCATATTGAGTGGCTGAAGCGCTATTTGCAGGAATATGAAAATGCGTTTATCCTCATTTCACATGATATTCCGTTCCTAAACAGTGTCATTAACTTGATTTATCATGTCGAAAATCAAGAACTCACGCGCTACGTTGGTGATTATGATCAATTTAAACAAGTGTACGAAGTGAAAAAGCAGCAACTAGAGGCAGCGTATAAAAGGCAGCAGCAAGAAGTGGCTGAATTAAAGGATTTTGTCGCGAGAAATAAAGCACGTGTCAGTACTCGAAATATGGCGATGTCTCGTCAAAAGAAACTCGATAAGATGGACATGATTGAATTAGCAGCGGAAAAACCAAAACCAGAATTCCACTTTAAACCTGCACGTACATCAGGGAAATTGATTTTTGAAACGAAGGATTTAGTCATTGGGTATGACGAACCACTTTCTCGTCCATTGAATTTAAAAATGGAACGCGGGCAGAAAATTGCGTTATACGGTGCCAACGGTATCGGAAAAACGACACTGCTCCGAAGCCTGCTTGGAGAAATTTCCCCCATTTCTGGTGAGGTGGAACGCGGAGAATTCCTGCATATTGGCTACTTTGAGCAAGAAGTAAAAGAGCAAAACAGCAACACTTGTATCGAAGAGGTGTGGAGCACCTTCCCATCGTACACACAATATGAAGTCAGAGCTGCCCTTGCCAAATGCGGTTTAACGACAAAACATATTGAAAGCCGTGTGTCTGTTTTAAGTGGTGGTGAAAAAGCGAAGGTCCGCCTTTGCAAGCTCATTAACGAAGAAACCAATTTGCTTGTTCTCGATGAGCCGACAAACCACTTGGATGTCGATGCAAAAGAAGAATTAAAGCGCGCGTTAAAAGAATATAAAGGCAGCGTCCTATTGATTTCCCACGAACCTGAATTTTATCAAGATGTGGCCACTGAAACTTGGAATTGCGAATCCTGGACAACAAAAGTATTATAACGACAAAAAAGCCTTATATCTTCAAAAGATATAAGGCTTTTTCTAATTAATGACCTGCTTGGATATTCACCAAATGCTTACGTCCAAGGAGCAGGATGATCATGCCTAAGAGAACCACAGCCGCCCCTACATAATAAGGTGTGCTTGCTGTGTAAGTTTCAGCGAGTACTCCTGCAATCCAAGGCGCAATCGCACCACCAATAAATCGTACAGCACTGTATGAGGATGATGCAATTGAACGCTCAACAGGAGCTGATCCCATCACAGCCGTCGTCAGCACCGTATTGATCATGCCGAGAATTCCCCCAGCAATGACAATACCGCAAATGACCACGACCACATGTGATGTCCATATTCCAATGCCGAATAAAATCACAGCAAACGAAGCGAAGAGAACAACAAGAGCTGTTAATGTACCCAATTTGCGATGAATGACCGGCGCTGAGAAGACAGATGTCACAGCCAAAAATAATCCCCATCCAAAAAAGACATAGCCAAGACCATGCTCATCAAGATGAAGCACAAATGGCGAATAAGCTAGAAGAACAAAGAATCCAAAGTTATATAAGAAAGCAGCAGATGCCATCGTTAAAAGCCCCTTATATTTCAAGGCTCCAACAGCTTCAAATAACTTCACCTTTTTCTGCGGCTTTTGCATCGGTGGAAGCATAAACGTAATGGCTAAAAGAGCAACGAGCATTAACACTGCCACACCAAAGAATGGCCCGCGCCAAGAGATCGTCCCAAGCTCTCCGCCAAGCAGCGGTCCAACCGAAATCCCAAGACCTAGTGCAGCCTCGTATAAAATAATGGCCTTCGCACTTCCTCCAACAGACACGCCGACAATGACAGAGAGAGCCGTTGAAATGAATAAGGCATTCCCAATGCCCCATCCGCCTCTAAAGCCGATTAATTCATTAATCGTTGAAGAGGTACCCCCTAAAGCAGAAAAGACAATAATAAAAATAAGTCCGATTAATAACGTCCATTTCGCACCAATCCGACTAGAAATAAAACCGGTAAAAAACATCACAAAGCCAGTCACAAGTAAGTAGCTCGTAAACAAAAGAGAGACCTGACTTGGAGATGCATCTAATTGTGATGCAATGGCTGGCAAAATCGGGTCTACAAGCCCTATGCCCATAAATGAAATCACACAAGCAAAGGCCACCGCCCAGACGGCCTTTGGCTGTCTAAGCAGACTTGTACGCTGTTTCAATACTTCTTCTTCCTTCATTCCATCAGAACCTTTCCTACAGTTGTTTAACAAAATAAAATAAACACGCTGAGGTGTTTATTTTTGTAATTGCTCAATCGCATGAGCCGCTCTATCTTTCATCGTTTCAAGATCCTTTTTAAAGGCTTGAATCGTTTCAAGCTTTTTTGTAATCAATTGATGCTGCACAGTTAGCTGCGCCTCAATATCTAACAGTTTTTCTAATCGTTCCTTCGGATCAAGTGACAGCAAGTAGCCTTCTTTATTCAGCTCAAGCTGTTTTCCGATTTCCATAAACGATTGAAGCTCTTGTAAAGAAAAGCCAAGTACTTCTTTGGCCTGCATTACTTTCTCCAGTTCTTCCATGTCATCCTCTGAGTAAAGTCTGACACCGCCCTCTGTCCGCTTTGGTGCTGATAATAAACCAATCTCTTCATAGAAACGAATGGTCCGTTTCGTCAGACCGCTTCTTTTCGCCACTTGATCAATTTTCATCCATTCCATCACCAGTGCCTCCTGCTCATCAATTCATGTTTTATTATACACCTTTATGACCTTAACGTAAACGTTAATGTTTGATCACTTGATTTCTATTGTGGTTTGATGCAGAATAAATAGTAATCATTACGTTTTAAAGGAGGTACCCTATGCGTTCATTTCCATCCAAAAAAGAACGACACGCACAATTCGGTTCTGTCCCGCCAAGCGCTAGAACAAAACCTTGTCAAAAAGAGGACATGATAGACATCCAACAAACCGAACAGGACTTTTATTTTGATCTTGAACAGGTCGGAATTTGCCGTGTGTCGTACCCTGTACATATTTTGTCTAAAACGACTCCACAGCACCAAACCGCTTCCGCTGATTTTACGCTGAGTACATATTTGCCAGCTCATCAAAAAGGCATTCATATGAGCCGTCTCACCGAGCAGCTTCACTCATTTTATGAGAGCGGAAAGCCGGTGGATGTGGATTCCTTAAAAGAATTGACGGCACAGCTTGCCAAGCAAATGAATCAGCCATCTGCCTCGATTCAAGTTTCCTTTCCGTGGTACATGGAAAAAAAGAGTCCCATCAGCGGAAAGTCCGGTTTGATGCATGCAGACGTGCAATATGACATCCACTTTCATGAAGAAAACGGATGGATTTGTCATATTGGCTGCACTGCTCAAGTGACAACGTTATGTCCTTGTTCAAAAGAAATCAGTGAATACGGCGCACATAACCAGCGTGGCACTGTATCGATTCAGGTAGAGCTGTTTGAACAAGGTCAACTCCCTGATGACATGAAAGCAGATCTACTGCAGATCATCGAGTCTAATGCGAGTGCGCCCCTTTACCCTGTACTCAAAAGACCAGATGAAAAACAAGTGACCGAAGAGGCCTATGAAAATCCACGTTTTGTAGAGGATGTTGCGAGGTTAATTGCAGCAGAGCTATATGAACAAAACTGGATTAAAGGCTTTCAAATTGAGTGCCGAAATGAAGAATCCATTCACCAGCACGATGCTTATGCCAAATGTTCTTATCAAAAAAAACTGTAGAATGTCTCTACAGTTTTTTTAACAGCCTTTATTTTTCATTACTTTCTAATTCCTCAATCATCATCGACAGTTCTGTCCAGCGATCCATCGCTTGTTCTAATTCTTCAGCGACGGCTTTTTGCTTGTCCATCAGCTCTTGAATTTTCCCAAAATCACTGCCAGCCTCAGCAATGCTGGCTTCGAGCTGCTGGTGTTTGTCCTCTAGTGCTTGTATCCGATCTTCAATCCCATCCCATTCAAGCTGGTCCTTATAGGATAGTTTTTTCCTCTTTTTCGGTGCAGCTTCTACTTGTTTTTCAGCAGGTTTTGTCTCTGTTCGCTTCTGTTCTTTTTCTTGCTCCATGTAATCGCTGTAAGCACCTTGGAAGTGTGAAATACGTCCATTCCCTTCAAACACAAGCAGACGATGGACGACTCGGTCTAAGAAATAACGATCATGCGACACGGTGATGACTACGCCTGGGAACTGCTCCAAATAATCCTCTAAAATGCTGAGCGTCTCTGTATCAAGATCATTCGTCGGCTCATCTAAAAAGAGAACATTCGGCTCTTCCATCAATACCTTCAATAAATACAATCTGCGGCGCTCTCCCCCTGACAGCTTGCGGATAAACGTGCGCTGCATGGATCTAGGGAATAAAAATCTCTCCAGCATCTGCTCTGCTGTCACAATGACGCCATCTGCCGTTTTGACAATTTCAGCTGTTTCTTTGATGTAATCAATGATATTCAGCTCTTCATTCATTTCGTTATGGTCCTGCGTGTAATAGCCAATGCGGACTGTTTGTCCAATGGTCAATTGTCCATTCGTCGGTTCGATTTTACCCGCCAGGCAATTGAGTAAAGTCGTTTTGCCCACTCCATTCGGTCCGATAAATCCGATACGATCACCTGGCACGACTAAATCGCTGAACTGGTCCACAAGGGTTTGTCCAGCAAATGTGATGCTGATCTCTTCTGCCTCAATCACTTGTTTTCCAAGCCGGTGAGAACCGATCGCAAAATCAAGCTCTCCCTTTGCATCAGGTCCCTTTTGATCCTTCAGCTCTTCCACTCTGCCGATACGTGCTTTTTGCTTTGTTGTTCGAGCCTTTGCCCCTCTTCTGAGCCATGCAAGCTCACGTCTAAGCAAATTTTGACGTTTCGTTTCTTTTACTTGAGCTTCTGCTTCTCGTTCTGCTCTTTTTTCTAAAAAGACTTCATAATTTCCTTTATATGTGTAAAGCTGCCCCTGATTTAATTCATAAATCCGATTGGCGACACGGTTTAAGAAATAACGATCATGGGTTACAAGAATGACAGCCCCGCTGTATTGACTCAAATATCCCTCAAGCCATTCAATGGTTGCGTTGTCTAGATGGTTTGTCGGCTCATCTAAAATCAGCAAACCCGCAGGCTGGATTAAGTTTTTGGCGATCGCCACACGCTTTTTCTGTCCGCCTGATAACGCATGAACAGATCGGCTCACATCTTTGACGCCAAGCTTTGTCAAAATCGTTTTCGCCGAAAGGTTCGCATCCCATGCGTCGTCCTGATCCATTTTATTTTGCATACGCATAAGCGCTTCTTGTTTTGCCTCGTTTTGTGGATCATGCTCTAAATCAGCCAGCGCCTGTTCATAGGCTTTCATCGTTTGAATCATTGGTGCTGTTCCTGAAAAAATATAGTCGAGAATCGTTTCATCTCCGCTCATTTCAGGATCTTGCTCAAGAAATTCGATATCAAGTGTCCCTGCCTTTGTAATGTCGCCTTCCTCAAATGATTCAAGTCCTGCAATGACCTTTAAAAGCGTTGACTTCCCTGTTCCATTAGGTCCAATTAACCCGATGCGTTCCTTTGGTTCTATATGAAAAGAGATATGATCAAACAGCGTTTTTTCGCCATAGGTTTTATATAATCCTTCTACATTCAATAAACTCATTTTATCAGCCCTTACATAGATTCTTCCTTTATTTTAAATCAGCCAGTAGCAGAAAACTAGTTTTAAAAAAACCCGCTGCTGAAAAGAATGTTTCCTTTTGATGCTCGATACACTATGAAGAGGTGATCTAAAGATGATAACCATTAGTTTATGTATGATTGTGAAAAATGAAGAAGAGGTTTTGGCTGACTGCCTGTCTTCTGTTCAAGACATTGTAGATGAGATGATCATTGTTGATACAGGATCAACGGATCAAACAAAGGACATTGCTCACTCCTTTTCAGCAAAGGTACTCGACTTTGAATGGATCCAGCATTTTGCAAAAGCACGCAATTTCGCTTTTTCCCATGCGACAAAAGAGTATATCTTATGGCTGGATGCCGACGATGTCCTGCTTGAAGAGGATCAGCAAAAACTGCTTCAGCTCAAACAGACGCTTGATCCCGCAGTAGATGCCGTCTCGATGTTTTACCACGTTGGATTTAGTGAGGACGGTCAGGTGAATTTTAAATATAGAAGAAATCGGCTCGTCAAGCGTGCCTTGAACTTTCAGTGGTATGGGGCCGTTCATGAATTCCTTCAAGTGTATGGCAACATTTTTCCCGCTGATATCGCCGTCACCCATAAAAAGCGTAAGAAAACAACCGCCGGAGAGCCTGGACGCAATCTGCGCATTTATGAAAACATGCTTGCAAAAGGCGAAGAGATGACACCTCGTGATCTCTTTTACTTCGCCAATGAATTACGAGATAACAAGCAGCATGTGAAGGCGATTCGCTTTTATCACAAATTTTTAGCCACAAAACAATGCTGGATTGAGGATGAAATTCGCACATGCCAAAATTTAGCTGACTGCTATTATGCAGTCGGTTTTGAGGAAGCCGCCTTATCCTCCTTATTGCGATCCTTCTTATATGATCAGCCCCGTCCAGAATTTTGCTGCCGGATTGGGGATCATTTCAAAGCACAAAATAAACACAAAGCAGCGATCTATTGGTATGAGCAGGCACTGAAGGCACCTGAAATCGAAACAGCCTTTACACTGACACAATATAAAACATGGTATCCTCACCTTCAGCTTTGCTATTGTTATTATCAGCTCGGTGATTTGGCTCAAGCCAAAACCCATCATCTTGCATCCTCAGCCCATTACCCAACCCATCCGAGTGTGCTGTACAATGAAAAGATATTTGCTGAAGAAACGTAAATCTCCTGTTATCACATCCGCCTGTCAATGACGGCGGATGTCTTTTGATACACATTAGACTTTTGTGACATTTAACACTTTAGTGATTTAAAGCGTTTTTCAACCAATTGACTAAATTGTCATTTACGCATATACTAACATTCGTCTTACGAAAAGATTTATCCATTAGGAGGTCAACATGAGTTCTTTATTTAGAAAAAAGTCTCTCGATCAGCTCATGCTTGAAAGTCAAACGAAGCGGCTGAGCCGTTCTTTGAATACATTTGATTTAATCTTGCTTGGCATTGGCTGTGTGGTCGGGACTGGAATTTTTGTGATAACGGGGGTTGCGGCTGCGAAAGATGCGGGACCTGCGATTATTATATCTTTTATTTTGGCTGCGATCGCATGCGCACTTGCTGCTTTTTGCTATGCTGAATTTTCCTCGTCCATTCCAGTGTCAGGAAGTGTCTATACGTATTCTTACGCAACACTTGGAGAATTCCTCGCCTTTTTAATGGGCTGGGATTTAATGCTTGAATATGTTGTTGCGCTCTCTGCTGTGGCAAGCGGATGGTCATCCTATTTTCAATCACTGCTCAGTGGATTTGGTCTGCACATACCGAAGGCTTTATCGGCTGCACCCGGAGCCGCTGATGGGGCCATCTTCAACCTGCCAGGCGCACTCATTATTTTACTCATTACCTTTATTGTCTCAAGAGGCGTAAAAGAGAGCACGAAGCTGAATAACATCATTGTGCTCATCAAAATTGCCATTGTCCTCCTCTTTATCATTTCAGGCTTTGCTTACGTTAAACCTGAAAATTGGACACCTTTTATGCCGATGGGCTTCCATGGCGTGATCGCAGGAGCGGCCACTGTCTTTTTTGCTTACCTTGGATTTGATGCAATCGCTAATGCATCTGAAGAAGTCAAAAACCCGCAAAAAGCGATGCCGATCGGAATCATTGGTGCGCTCGGCGTTTGTACGATTTTATACATCGGGGTTTCATTTGTCTTAACAGGCATGGTTCACTATACGAAGCTGAATGTCAGTGATCCTGTCGCTTTTGCGCTTCAAGTGGTTGGCCTGAATAGTGTGGCAGGTATTATATCAGCAGGTGCCATTATCGGGATTACAACAGTGTTAATTGCCTTGGTCTATGCACAAGTTCGCTTAACCTTTGCGATGAGCCGAGATGGGCTCATGCCGAAAATCTTTTCAAACGTTCATCCAAAATCGAAGACACCGGTTGCCAACACTTGGCTGACAGGCGCTGTTGCGGCATGTATCGTAGGCTTTGTGAATTTATCAACGCTTGCGAATTTAGTGAGCATCGGTACGCTTGCGGCCTTTACGGTTATCTCGATCGCTGTGATCATACTCCGGAAAAAACATCCGAATATGAAAACAGCGTTTAAAGTACCCTTTGTTCCTGTCCTTCCCATCATTAGTGCGGTCATTTGTATGATCTTGGCTGCCACACTGAAATGGGAGACATGGCGAGCCTTCCTCATCTGGGTAGCCATTGGTGTCGTTGTGTATTTTACCTACGCAAGACGCAAAAGCCATCTGAATCAAACACAATAGAAAAGAGACACGGGGAATCCCGGTCTCTTTTTTGTTTAAATCACACTGTTTTTCACTGAATTCGAGTCCACCATATCAGGATCTAATACGCTTGAAATCGGAATGACAAGCGGTGAACAATCTCCATTGTCCTCACCAAAACCTTGGTTCAATTTCATCGAGAGAAAATAATCGATCTGCTGATAAGGTCCTAGCGTCAGTGATGCCCCCCGATCCATTGCATTGATTTTAAAAGCACCGACATTGACGACTGAGGGTGAGAATAACATCACACATCACTTCCTTGGAATAGGTTTAGCTGCTGGCGAAAAAGAGGCAGGTGAGTCCACTTGATCTCGATCATCTACATGGCTCTTTGTTCCGACAAAACCGCTGGCATCTCCAAAATTCTGTCCGTACCCCTGATTTTTTTTATCTGAGTTTTGCCACTCTGCTAACAAATTTTGTCCGACATTCACCGCCGACGCATTTTCAAAGGAATTAATTTTTAACATGAAAATATTAATATTGATATACGGAGTTGGTTGAACCACAGATAAACCTCCTTTTTATAGGTATATGCGAGCACCCATCAAGTATGTTAACAGGAGGTCTTCACATGGACTTCGAAAAAATGAAGCAGTGGATGGACATTGCCCAGCAAATGCATGGAGATGATTTTTGGAAAATGATATTCGATGATGAGCAAAGATCTCCCTTTATGGCAAATGGTCCGTCTCCATTTACATTCTCGCAGCAAGATCAGCGAGGAACAGATGCATCGTTTCCACCAGTCGACATTGTGGAAACCCCTACTGAATTTCAGTACTTAATTTATCTGCCTGGCTACCGGAAGGAAGATGTTCAGGTGCTGTCATATGGTGAATATTTAGTTGTAAAAGGACAGCGTTTTTCCTTTTTTAACGAACAGGATTTTCGCCAAAAACAAGGAAAGTATGGTCCGTTTGAAAGAAAAATTCGGCTCCCAGATATGATTCTTGGTCAAATGAATGCGGCCTTTAAAGACGGCGTGCTATACATTCGCCTGCAAAAAGATGAAGGTAAAGCAACTGCGATTATCATAGATGACGAATATTGATACTGACTGCGTCTATTAGATCACGATCATCAATCGTTTCAATCGGCAAGATCGTGATCACGCCATCGGCATTTTGTTCACCAAAACCATTGTTTCTTTTGATCGTCGAGCAGTGATTTCGTACGATCGTCGAACCGAATGTCATCGAGGACCCTGTACCAATCGTATTCGTCTTCATATGGGTAATCTGAATGCGTGTAGGCAGCATGCCCTTCTCCCCTTTCATGTATCTCTATAAGTATATACCGGGCAGCTTTTCCATAGACTAGAGCAAGGCGAAAGAAAAGGTTGTGGTCCACTTGAAACATTTCATTCAATCACTCTTAAAAAAAACCGAAGCCAGTCCATCCCCCTCTGTCGTCGAGCTGGAAAAAAGACTCACCGCTCTTGAGCAGAAAATGTCTGCACCTGCTCCGCCTGTCTCGGAGGATACGCACATTCACATTGAATCACTGCATGTGGACAAAATTGACTACCATTTAGAGTTTGGTGAGCTTTCCATTGATCAGCTTAAAGGCAGACTCAACATTGGGGCCACCTATTACACGCCAAAGGACCCGCACCTCAAAAAGGCAGCTTCAGTACCGAAGCCAAAAGAAACAAAAACACCAAAAGTCTCCATTCGATCAAAGTCTTCATCTCAGCACGACCGGAAGCCAGAAATAAACCGCAAGCACAATCGCTACAATACTGATCACATTTAGCCAAAAGCCAGCCTTGACCATATCAGATATTTTCAGCACGTCTGCACTAAAGACAGCCGCATTTGGCGGTGTGGAGATTGGCAGCATAAATGCACATGAGGAAGCTAACGCAGCCGCAGCCATTAGGCCATACGGCTCCATGCCAATTGCAAGTCCAAGCCCTACTGTAATTGGAATGATCATGTTCGCAACTGCTGTATTAGACATAATTTCGGTCATAAATAAAATTGAAGCCGTTAAAATAATTAGCAGCATGAGGTAAGACAGCCCATTTAAATGCTGTAAATTTTCCCCGATCCATCCTGTTAGATTCGTTTCCGCAAATCCTGTAGCGAGCGAAAGCCCGCCTCCAAACAAAAGCAAAAGCCCCCATGGCAACTGCTTCATATCCTGCCATTCTAGTATTCTCTCTCCATTTGTCGCTGGAATGAGAAATAACAGCATCGCCCCAAAGATTGCGATCGACGTATCCGAGACAGGAAGCCCGCCAAACAAAAAGATTTTAAAGATCCATAAAAAAGCCGTCATAAGAAAAATAGCAAAAACCCATTTTTCTTCTTGTTTCATTTTGCCTAAATCCTCTAAACCCTTCCGTATAAACGCTGCTCCCATTTCCCCTGTGTGCTCTACCTTGAATTGTATCTTGGTCAAATACAGAAATAAGAGAATAAGCAGGACAGCCGCTACCGGAAAACCAAACAAAAACCATTCAAAAAACATAATTTCTCGATCCAACAGCTTTTTTGACATCGCCGCAAAAACAGCATTTGGCACAGACCCAACGAGTGTCGCCAGTCCGCCAATTGAGGCTGAATAAGCGACCGATAATAGGATGCTTTTACTGAATCGGTCAAGAGATGCACCAGACAAAATATCGTTCGCCTTCACCTCTTTAATCACAGCCAGTGCCACCGGCAGCATCATCAGTGCTGTGGCTGCATTTGAAATCCACATAGATAGAAAAGCCGTTGCCATCATAACCCCTAATACAATGCGGTCACTTCTTGTGCCAATGATGTTTAAAATATGTAAGGCCATTCTTCTATGTAAATTCCATTTTTCAATGGCAATGGCAATCATAAATCCGCCCATGTACATAAAAACAATCGGGTCTCCATACGCTCTTGATGTTTGCTCCATCGATAGCCCGCCAAGTGTAGGCAAAAGGATGATGGGCAATAAAGAGGTCGCCGGTATAGGCAAAGCTTCTGTGACCCACCATGTCGCAGTCCAAGCCGTAACGCCCAGTACCACTCTTGCTGCATAGGTCAATTCACTTTCTGGAATGAGCAAAAAAATAAGCAAAAAGAAGATCGGTCCAAGAACAAATCCAGTTAGATTCACTTTTTTATAAACGATCACAATTCCCCCTTCATGAAAACGCTTTTAAAATTTTTCTAATTTTTCACATTCGATGATCACATAAAAAATCCTTTAAATCATAAGAAAAAATGAAGAGATTCTTCAGCAGCAACTGTGTCTTGCTTCATATTTCCACTTCATGTCTTAGTCTATTTTCATAGGAGAAACTATACAAATCCTACACAGTAACTGTAAACTATAGAGGATCTAATCAAAAATTGAGGTGTTTTCATTGTATACAGATCAACGAAAATCATTTTGGAAACAGAAAAAAGTCATCATTCCCCTTCTTAGCATCATCGTGATTGCTGCTGCTCTCTTTTTCTTAAAAGATTCGCTTTTCTCAAAAGAAAAAGAGGCGCTGAAAGCCGCTGAATCCTTTACGAAACATCTGGAGAAAAAAGAATTCACGAAACTGGCAGATGAGGTCACAAGTGGCTCTCTGAAAGCCAGTGACTTTTCTAAAAAACAACTTGCCGAAAAATACGATAAGATCTTTAGCGGCATTGGTGCAAGTGATCTAAACGTCTCAAACGTCAACGTAGAAAAACAGGACAAAGGAAATGGGTATCAATTCACCTATGAAGTCACGATGAAAACGTCACTTGGAAAGCTGAACAAACTCTCTTACAAGGGCGTTCTCTCCGAAGAGGATAACGAGTGGAAAGTAGACTGGAAACCAAATCTCATCTTCCCGCAAATGGAAACGGGTGACACCATCAAAGTGACAACGGATCCTGCGGTACGCGGAAATATTGTAGATCGAAAAGGGCGCACGTTAGCCGAAACAACTGGTGGACACGCACTTGGCATCATCCCTGGAAAGCTCGGGACAGGTACGGAAAAAGAAAGCAACATCAAAAAAATCAGCAGCGCTTTTGATATAGATGAAGAGCTGATTCAAAATCAGCTGAAACAAGCATGGGTCACAGACGACACATTTGTTCCGCTAAAGTCTATGTTAGAGCAAACGCCGATTCCAAAGGACATAAATGGCGTCACCTATCAAACGAAGGAAATGCGCTACTATCCATATAACGAAGCCGCTGCTCATTTGACAGGCTATGTCGGAAAAGCAAATGCGGATGATATCAAAAGAAATCCAGCTTTAAAGGCGGATCAAATCATCGGCAAAACCGGCCTTGAATTCACATTTGACAAGAACTTAAGAGGACAAGATGGCGGAAGCATCCTCATTATCCATGATGAAACAGGTATTGAAGAAACATTACAAAAAACAGACCGAAAAGACGGAAAAACAGTCAAGCTGACCATTGATGCATCTTTACAGAAAAAAGCCTATCAACAGCTGAAAGGTGAAAAAGGGGCTGTCACCATTATGAACCCATCATCAGGTGATTTATTAGCGCTTGTTAGCACCCCTTCTTACGATGTCAATTTAATGACCAACGGGATCACGCCTAAACAATATCAAGCATACAGTGAAAATCCTGATCTCCCATTCCAAGCTCGATATGCGAGCAGATATGCACCAGGATCTACATTCAAAACCATTACAGCAGCGATTGGACTGGAAACAGGTGTCACAAAGCCTAATAAAGTACGCACCATTCATGGACTGAAATGGCAGAAGGATCAATCTTGGGGAAATTATCGCATTACACGGGTTCATGACAAAGAACAAGTCAATATGGTCGATGCCCTCGTGTACTCAGATAATATTTATTTTGGACAGGAAGCCCTTGAAATCGGCAAAGATACTTACGAGAAAAAAGTGAAAACATTTGGATTTGGTGATGATTTAAACATGCCGTTTACAATGAAACCGGCACAAGTGTCTAACGACGGAATCAAATCAGACATCTTACTTGCCGACTCAGCATATGGCCAAGGAGAATTACTCATGTCACCAATTGAACAAGTACATGCCTATTCTCCATTTGCAACAGGAGGAAAGCTTGTGTACCCTCGAGTCATTCAGGATGAAAAAACAGCATCACCAAAACAGATCATCAAAGAAGATACAGCAAATACGGTGAAGGACGCACTCACTCAAGTCGTCACCAATTCAAACGGAACCGCTCACTCGTTGCAAATAAAAGGGGCTGATATAGCCGCTAAAACGGGAACAGCGGAACTAAAGAGCAAACAAGGTGCGACAGACGGTACTGAAAATGGATTTTTACTTGCGTTTAATCCTAAAAAAGAAGATTACGTCCTCGTCGGCATGATTGAAGGTGTGAAAAACCGTGGAGGCAGTGGACTTGTCATTCAAAAAATGAAGCCTGTCATCGCTTCTTTCTATAAATAACCCTTTAGAGACACACGCTCCATCAAGCGCATGTGTCTCTTTTTTTCTAAATCATGACAATTTGCTATTGTTTTATAGTTCACCTTATGAATAAAATGAGGAGAATGAAAAAAGAAACAAGTTGAATGAAAGGAGGAAGTCTCATTGGCTATTGCTGCTCAAACAAAGGATAAACCTCAAAAAGCGGTCACCGGTTCAACGGTTTATCCTATTTTATTGATTATTGGTATTTGCCATATGCTCAACGACACATTGCAAGCCGTGATTCCTGCCATGTTCCCTATTTTAGAACGCTCAATGGGGCTGACCTTTACTCAATTAGGGCTAATCGCCTTTACATTAAATATGGTCTCCTCTGTCATGCAGCCTGCGATCGGGTGGTACACAGATAAACGGCCGATGCCCTATGCACTGCCTATCGCATTATTTTCAAGTGCTGTCGGCATTTTCGGCCTTGCGTTTGCGCCATCATTTGCGACCATCCTGCTGTGCGTCGTCTTTATTGGACTTGGCTCTGCGATTTTCCATCCAGAGGGCTCACGGGTTGCCAACATGGCAGCTGGTCCTAGACGGGGTCTTGCTCAATCCATCTATCAAGTCGGTGGAAATACAGGTCAAGCCTTTGCTCCGCTAATCGCTGCATTCATGCTCGTCCCTCTCGGTCAGCCAGGTGTGGCTTGGTTTACGATTGTTGGAATGATTGCTGTCGGTTTCCTTCTTTATATTTCAAGATGGTACGCAGGAAGACTTCAAACCATTCGAGCACAAGCGAAAAAAGCGCCTGCAAAAGCAGCAAGATCTGAACTTCACCGCAAATCAGCGCTCACAGCACTTGGCATTATCGTCTTTCTTATTTTCGCACGTTCTTGGTATGGAAATGCGATCTCGAATTTCTATGCGTTTTATGCGATTGAACAATATGGTTTGACGATTAAAGAATCACAAACTTATATTTTCTTATTTCTTATATTGGGTGCGATTGGGACATTTTTAGGCGGGCCGCTTGCAGACCGCTTCGGCAAGAAAACCGTGATTTTAATTTCCTTATTGGCATCCTTTCCGCTTGCCCTACTTCTCCCATTTGCCGGACCAGTTGTTGCTTATGTTTTACTTGGACTTATTGGGATCATTCTGACTTCAAGCTTCTCTGTCACCGTGGTCTATGCCCAAGAACTATTTCCCGGGAAAATTGGCACAATGTCTGGTTTAACTGTTGGACTTGCGTTTGGTATGGGAGCGATTGGATCCGTTGCCCTCGGCTCATTAATTGATGCAGTCGGTTTAACGCCTACCATGATCGGTGTCGCCTTTTTACCGATATTAGGCATCCTAGCCTTTTTACTGCCAAGCGATCAGACCATAGCGAAATGGAATGAATCATAAAAGGTAAAAACCGCTCAATAAATGAGCGGTTTTTTCATAACTTATAAAAATGCGTGTCAGGAACATGCTTCTTTGCAATAAACCCCTGCTGAAAGTCTGGAAAGACCTTTTGCACCTGTTTAATTTTCAGATGAATCAAATCCGCATACGGAATATACAAATGATCCACAAGAGTGTGTTCTGTCATATAGTAATACCAATTCAGATTAAAGTTCTTTTCATCAATGATCGTAAAGGCAGAAAAATGATAGAACAGCAGTGGACATTCGTCGAGATACATATCTCCTTTCACAACGGAAAGCTTATAGTTTTCAATATTCCAAATCGCTGCATTGGCACCTTTAGATGCCACCACATGGACACCCTCAAAATCATCGACCCATCTTTCAACATACCGCTGATCACCATATGTCTTTTTTTCCGTATCCATTTCTACTGTACAGTGCGCAATGCAGTTCTCTTTCCACTGCGTCACAGCCCGTTTGGCCACATCTGTGTTTCGACAGCCTACAAAGCCAGTATTAAAACGGCCGGATAATTCATAAAAGTGATAGAATCGCTTGGAATTCATATGATCTGTCAAAAATACATGAGCGAGTGGATTTTCTGCAAATATCGCCTCTGGATCATGATAAAAATACAAATCCGTATCCAAATGAGCGAGATAATCTGCATCAGAGGACTCAAGAATTTTGAGTAGAAACGCAGGCTTAAGCGTCCAGCAATACTCGTGGAACGTACGATCCGCCTTTGCTTTTCGCAGCGAATCATCTTCCACATCTTCAAGCTGTTCATATTGGACATGTGGATGAGGAAACTGACTTAACACCTTGTAAGCCAAAGGATCAGCACATAAGACAGAAAGTTTGTATGATTGAGCCGTCTGCTCAAGTGAATGAATCAGCGCCAGCAGCTTAAATACATGGGTATTGGACACAATGGTTGTGAAATGATAGGATGCCATCTACAACACATCCACTTGGAACAAGTCAACATGCAGCAGCTCTTTTGTGAGCCCTTGAATGGCTTCTACCAGCACCGTGCATCCATGTTCCTGCTTGGCAAGCTGGGCCGCCTCTGACAGCTTTTTCAAAGGGAAATGCTTTGCCGTCAGCACGTCCTTTTGATCACGTTTAATGCCCACATTCCGCTCTGTGATCATATGAAGTAGCTCCAAAAAATAAGCAAGCAGATCATCATATGCTGCATTCTTACGCAGCTGGCGAATGTCTTTCACGATATCATTTGTCACGGTATGAGAAAATGGTCCAGAGAAAGCCAGATGAACATCAATCGAATCAATATTGTTGTACTTCTCGCACATATACAAAATGTTATATTTGATGTCATCGAATGACGTTAAATTACTTGGATGTTCCTGATGCACACTTAAAATATCCTCACGCAGCTCAAATGAGAGGCCAAGCTGATGCAGACGAATGCCTAAATCATAATCCTCAAACCCGTATCGAACGATTTTTTCATCAAACATCCCTAGTTCCATAACATGCTTTCGCTTGACGGAAGAGTTATTTGTGATAAAAAATCGCCACGGCAATTGATAAGAACTTAAATCATAGTCGTACGTGTTTAAAATGTCTTTCAGAATATCAATAAATTCGGACTGCAAGTCGAAGCTTCTCTCTAGAAATGCGCCGTTTTTTATTTCCTCCATCGACACAAGAGACGTTTTGTCTTTCATTTTCCGCTGATACAGCCCTTGTTTTTTTAATCGATTCACATGATCTTTATCAAAACCTTTGTAAAAATAACGATAGATTCGCTTCCAGCAAACACCGCAAATCACACGGTCCTCATGATCAGCATGTGCCTCTGCGTGCTTTTGAATAAATTGGGGCTCTGCCAACATATCGCTGTCATGGAATATTAAGAGGTCTCCCTCTGCCTCACGAATGGCATGATTGCGCCCCTTGGCAATTCCTTGATTGACAGGAATACGCACCTTTTTGAATGGAAAGTTCACCTCAATGTTTTCGAGCATTTCCATCGTGCCGTCCGTTGACCCATTATCAGCAACAATGACCTCAAATGGAATATCGGTTTCCTGAAGCGTTAAGGAAAAGAGGCTCCCTTCTAAACGCTCTTTCGCATTATAACTCGGAATAATGACGCTGACTTTCGGCTTTTCATTCATGCGCCATCCTCCTCCAGTTTGGCATAGCCGTTAAACATCGGATTGACTTGTTCTACCGATTCAATCACATGACGCAGCACTTCCCGATAGGCTTCTTGGAAAAATGGCAAGTCATCTCTTCCTTTTTCATGGATTTGCTGCATATCATCTTTGCTTAAGATCCGAAAACCACTGAAATGATAGCAAATGAGTGGGCTTCCATCCTCAAGCAAAATACGTCCATTCTCTTCCTGATAAGAATGCTGGCCATAATTCCAGTGACCAATATTCACACCCTTTGTTTGAATATCTTCTACTTTTTCAAACAGCATCGGCATATGATCCAAATACCCTTGATCGCCAAATTTTCCTTCTCCAGGCGCATTTTTGCATTCCTTTAGACATTCTTCTTGCCACCAGCTCAGGCACTTTCGGCCGGCTTCATCTCCTTTAAAATGGAGGAAGCCTGAATTGTAGCGCCCTAAAAGTTTTTGAAGCATCTTCACTTCCTCTGGATCAAAGCTTGGAATGACAATATCCCCTCTTGATAGAAGCACAGACGCATCAGGCTGGTTTTGAAAAATCACTTGCGGACTCTCATAAAAGAACAAATCCGCATCAAGATACGTCACTTCCTCCGCCTGGTCCTGCTTAAATAGCCACTCAATCCAAATCGGTTTTAATGTCCAGCAATATTCCGAATCATTTCGTTCCTTTTTGATCTCTAGAAGCTCCGGCGTTTCAAGCTCACGCACATGAACAAGATCGACATGCGGGAAATTCATTTGATGAAGCAAATCAAATGCAGCATCATCCATACATAACGTCTTGATGACAGCATCATCTTCTACTTGCTTCAACGATAAGAAAAACGCAATGGCTTGATAAAGTCTTCCACTTGATAGAACCGTACAATATATGCTGTTCATCTGTATACACCTCTATTTTTGAAAGAATTCGCGATACCATTCAATTGTCTTTTCTAACCCTTCATCAATGGAGTAATCAGGCTTCCAATCAAGCAGCTTTCTCGCCTTTTCTGCTGATAAATATTGATGCTTAATCTCATGCGTTCCTTGATTCAAAATACACGGCTTTAGTTCACTGCCCATCGCCTTTAAGATTTTATCAACGAGCTCAAGCACGGTCAGCTGAATTTCATTACTAAAGTTAAATGCTTCTCCTGCAAGCCCTTTTTCCTCCATTTTTTCAGCTAGGAGTAAATAAGCCTTGACCGCATCTTCAATATAGAAATAATCACGGATAAAGGTTCCGTCACTTCTAATTTCTGGCGCCTTTCCCTCTAACACAAGCTGGATGGTTTGCGGAATGATTCGGTTAAAATTCAAATCCCCGCCTCCATATAAATTACCGCAGCGCGTAATACAAACCGGAAGACCATATGTGTTGTAGTACGTGTGAGAAATTAAATCTGCACAGCTTTTTGACACATCATATGGATGCTTGCCGTTAAGCGGCATGTCTTCATCATAAGGAAGCTGCTCTTGATCCCCGTATGCTTTATCACTCGATGCCACAATCACTCGTTTGATAAGCGGCTGCCTTCTGCATGCCTCCAGCACATTCCATGTTCCTAAAATATTGGCTTCAAATGTAGAGACCGGGTGACGATTTGCGACCCCAACAATCGCTTGGGCGGCCAAATGAAAGACCGTATCAATCTCATATTCTCCTAACGCACGTTCTATCGTTTGCATGTCCTCAAGTGCGCCTTGGACGACATTCATCTTTTCAAATTGACCGCCTTGATATAAGTTCGATCTTGGCACCTGATCACGTACAAGCCCTGTTACGTTTGCTCCTTGATCTATCAATTCCTTGACGAGGTAACTCCCTAACAATCCCGTACACCCGGTCACAAATACGTTTTTCCCATTCCAAAATCCGCTCATGCTGTCACCAAACCTTCCATGGTTGTTTTCCTTCAGTCCACATGCCGTTGATTTCTTTCAAGTTTTTATACGTATCAATTGCTGTCCAAAATCCGTGGTGCTCATAGACTGCAAGCTCGCCATCCTTCGCCAAGTTCTGAAGAGGCTCTGCTTCAAAGACGCACTGATCATCATCTGTTAAATAATCAAAAACCTTTGGAGACAACACAAAAAATCCTCCATTGATCATCCCGATACTGTCTGTCTTCTCAGAGAAGGATTGTGCCATCCCGTTATACACCTTCAGCGTGCCGTACTGTGATGTCTTTTCAATTCCTGTGACAGTGGCAGCTGCTCCAAGCTCTTGATGGCGCTTGAGCAAATGAAACATATTGATATTGGCAAGTCCGTCACCGTACGTCATCATAAATGTCTCATCACCAATATAATCCTGTACCTGCTTTAACCGCCCGCCTGTCATCGTATTCTCACCCGTATCTAAAAAGGTGATTTTCCAATTCTCCGAATTCCCTAAAAGCTTCATTTCCCCTGTCGACATATCCAGCTGCATGCTGTGATGCCGCCAGTCGTAGTTGAGAAAATACTCTTTGATTTTCTCTCCTTTATATCCAAGCAATAAGATAAACTCGTCTACACCGTAATACTGATAGATTTTCATAATATGCCATAGAATAGGCCGATCTCCGATCATAGCAAGTGGTTTAGGAAGCGCTTGTGTGACCTCACTCATTCTCGTTCCCTTTCCTCCGCAGAGAATGACTGCTTTCATCTTCTCCCCTCATCTCTCTATGAAAATTTTTGATTGAAAACCCTATCTTCATGCGGAAAATCAGTACATGTACCCTTATACTTTGTCCGACATCAGGTTTTGAATCTACTCTATTCATATGTTGGAATAAGAGAGGGTGCCACCTAGCATTTAACTATTTTTACAAACAAAAAAGAGCGAGATTTGCATTCTCGCTCTTTCAAAGTTTAAATTGTATATTTTCAGGGTAGATGGTATGATAAACATGTGCATATACAGCACAAACAGCCTCTTTCAATAAAGAGACTACTAGATTGAATGAACTCAAGTGGCAGCTTGCTTCATTCTTAATATGAATCACGGAGGTGAATTCCCATGGCACAAAATGTACTTTGTGAAGTGAACTCTTGCCGTTTTTGGGCTGACAACAGCTGTACAGCCTCTACCATTAAAATTGGTAAAAGCACAATGACTGACGTGACTCGCAATGCTGAAACAGATTGCGAAACATTTGAAACAAAATAATACATGATTTTCTGAGATGAAGGAACTGGCAGGTTCCTTCTTTTCTTTTATCATTCTATCAAGAATGATAATTATTATCAAGCGTTTTTCACGAAACATTTCTCGGGAAATAATGACACGATATTTCTCCATTCGTTGACGATTTTCACTCCTTTTTCTATACTCAACATATCCGAAGAAGAAAAAGTGGTGACCAATCAGTGGATTTTACGATACGTTTCCTATCATTCTATGTGGTTGAAGTAGAAGGCAAAGAGGAACAAGCAAATAAACGGTTTAAACATTACCAAACATTAGACCAAGAAGAATTTGAACAAAGTGAGCTGAAAGACTTTCTAGACGGTGAGCTTAAAAAAATCGTCAAACGAAAAGTGGACAGACACCCTAAGTCTGAGCAAGTACCGACTAAAATTGGCCGATTTATTGTCGAACCGGGCCATGAACTCGATTCAAATCCAAACTACAATTTATTTCATCAGACGAGATTTGCAGATACAAAAGAAGTATTTAACGAATGCAGTGAACAATTTGTTCGCACCTATTTAGATACAAGTGCTGTCAGAGGCGGCGTGTTTTTGGTTGCATCTGCGGTTCCTAAAAAGTATTTCGATGACTCTTTTGTCTTTATCATGAAATGCGATTTTGAACAGAAAGTCGCTTCTATCGCTGATACATCTACCTTGATCAAAAAAGTAGAAATGGCGATTACAACAAAAAACATGAAATCGATTCAATACCCGTTTATGCCAGAAGAGGGCATGACAGAGGAAGCCGAAGTGAAAATTCACCAATCCTCACACGCTCGTTATTTTGAAGACTTTCTAAAATTCGTCGAATACGGGGAATCGATGCCTGAAATCATGAAATCACAGGTCATGAATATGGTGCAGGAACATGTATTTGAAACATTTCAGGATGAAAGTGAAGAATTAAAACAATTTGAAGAGGACCTTGAAATATGGGAAGCAAGTGAAAAACGGGAGATTCGGGAAACACTCGATACAGAACAGGTGACGCTAGCCGCTTCACACATTGTTGAACAAACCCCTGATATCACGATGAAGATGCGTCTAGGCGAAACAGAAATTAAAGGACTTTTAGCCGACTTCGGCCACTCGATTCATATCGCAAAGGTCAACAATCGATATGTCGTGCTCGTTGAAGCAGATCAAATTGTATTTGAAAAAGGAAGCACACCTGTTGAATTCCATAAACCCAATGGCTTGAAAGAGGTCGTCAGCCAACTCACGCAAAAAGCCTATGATTCAGACTTAGAATAAGAGAATATGACTGCCTCCTGCGATTAGCTGCATGAGGCAGTTTTTTATATAACGCTTTATTTTCTACACTGCACTAGAAGAAACATGTTGCCCGCTTCTTATCCACATGCTGACGAGCATTAAGCTTATGATAAGCATCAGCCAAAAGACGCTGTTTGTTCCGAAAAACTGGATCAACGTATACCCACACAAAGGTCCTAAAGCAGCCCCCATATCTTGAACAAAAGAATAGCTGGCGAGAAAGCGGTTCTTATCTGTTTGAGCAGAAGCTTTTTGAAAGGCAAGTGTATCGGTGAACGTTGTGACAATTGTTGCCATTAGTTGAATCAAAAGCAGCATCAATAGGAACCAGCCGCTTACCTTCAGCATGATCCCAAGAAAACTGAGCCCTCCAAAAGAAAGAAACATCCAGCATAACATTCGTTCCTTCATCACAAGACGATCAAACCATTTGCCCGTTCTCGGTGCGAGAAATGGTTCCCATCCCCACCTGAGTGCTTGAATAACACCGCTTAAAGCCGAAGCTCCGATGACAAAGCCAAACAGAGTCAATTCATCTTGGTCAATCTTTGCTTCAATGACATGACTCAGCGTGGATGCGAATAAACCTTGGATGATCAGTGCGATCAGCATCCCTGTTATCAGTACTTTTACCACATCTCGTGTCAACCACTTCTGTTTGATGCCATGATACACCTGCGTGCCTTCTCTCTTTTCAATTTCATCCAACGATACATAAAAAATGCAGCCCATCAATGTGAGTAAACCAAAGACAAGCGTCATGGATTGAAAACCGATCAAGCTGGCAAGGATTCCCCCAAATAACATGCCAAATAAACTGCCAAGTCGGTAAAGCCCATTATGAAGACCCGTCAAATGTCCTTGTGAGCCTTCGTCCATTTCAGCCAAGACCCTCATCCCACTCATACGGAGTAACGTCCAAGCGAGACCCCATGCACAGCGGCAAATCAATAGCAGCCAAAATCCACTCATACCATATAATATCGTGGTCACTGACGCGATCATAATTGCGATCAGTACACCGGTCTTCATTGGGATATATCGATAAAGCCACCATACGACAGGTGCTAGCGGGATACGAATGAATCGGTTGATAGACAGCAGTAACCCCACCTCCCAAATGGATGATAAACCAATCTCTTTCCAATAGACCGGGAGAACAATATAGAGCATTGAATCCCCAATAAGAGCAAATGCTGTGATGAGCGCAATTGACACAACTTGCTTTTGACGACGATCCATTTTTTCTTCCCCCTTCGCTACCTTTACGATAAGGGATACCTTATAATAAATCTAATGAATGTTTTTGATTGAATCATCAAAATAATTGATAGGCGGTGCAAAGATGAATTTACATGCCCTCCGTATTTTTGCAAAGGTAGCCGAAACAAAAAGTGTCACACAAACGGCAGACGTGCTGTCTTTGACGCAGCCGGCTGTGACGGCACAATTACGAAGCATTGAACGAGAGATCGGTTTTCGTCTTTTCAAACGAAACGGCCGGGGAATTACCCTGACGGAGATGGGAAAAATCCTGTATCCATATGCCCGGCAAGTATTCGAGGCGGAAAAAGAAGTAGAATATCAGATCACCCTTCTGCAAAACGGAAAAAAAGGAAGACTCAGAATTGCTTCTACCTATGTACCACTTAACTTTTTGCTGCCTGATTGGCTTGCCTCTTTTAAAACATCATCGCCACAGACAGACATTGAATTAAAAAGCGGAAACTCCGCTCAAGTGATCGAAAGCCTGCTTCAATATCAATCAGATGTGGCGATCGCCGTAATAGAGGACCTGCACCACGAAGATCTTCACACCTCTCACTTAACTGATTTAAGTTATGACTTTATCGTGCCTGTGGATCACCCGTTAAATGGACAAACCGTCCCCCTAGAACGACTGAGCCATGAACCTTTTTTAATGCGAGAAGAAGGCAGTTCAACGAGAGACAAGCTTTTTTCCCTTTTTACCGCTAAAGGAATTAAAAAACCGACCGTTGATTTACAATTCAGTGGTGTCCACGAAGCCATTCAAATGATCAAAGCTGGCTATGGCATCACCCTTGTTCCTCGTGACGCTGTTCAGCGAAGCTTAGAACGCGGAGAGATTGGGCGCGTGTATATCGAAGGAATAGACATTATCAGACCTGTTGTGGTCTGCAAACGGGCGAATGACCTTGAGGAAAATAGGACGGTGAATGCTTTTCTGCAAATGAAAGACATCGGACCCTTTATAGCACCTGACTCCAATTAAAAAAGTGCCTGCTTCAGCAACAGGCACTTTTTCTACTCGGATGGCTGAACAAGATCAAATGGGACCGCTTTTGAGGCTATCACTAATTGTTCTGGTGTGATGAGGATTTCATTTCCCCATTCTCCCGCTCCAACGCCTAATATCTCTTCTTCTAATAGCGATGCTTCGATAATCGTGCGGAACCCTTCAGGCTGCCAACAAAATGGCGGAATCGAGCCAATCCGATAGCCCGTCACTTCAAGCACTGTGTCTGGTGAAGCCATTTTGATATTACGAGAGCCTGCGGCTTTCTTTAGTTTCCCTGATTTGATGTGCTGGTCAGCACCCACCATTACAAGCAGCTGCTCCCCTTCCCCTGTTTCAAAGATCAATGTCTTGATCATTTGTCTTTCTCTAAAACCAAGAGCAGCCGCTACATTCGCTGCGCCCTTCTCTGTGTCGGCAGAAAATGTTTTGATGTCATACGGGATGCCATACTTGTCCAAAAAGTCATGTGCTGGTAATTTTTTCAATGGATTGAACCCCTTTCCTTACGATGTTCTTTCATTTAGCTTATCACAATCCTCTCATCCTTAAGATGTATTTTTCAATGGAAAACCTCTGCACACTTCGCCAACATGCTATACTGAACTTGTTTTTGAAAAGGAGTCGGTTGGATATGGGAAATAAGTTTTGGTTTTATACAGGCAGTAAAAGCCTTCTCATGCTAAGTGATATTCTATTTTTGATGACAGTCACATTGGTTATTTATCAAGATACACAATCTGTCGCCTATGCGGCTGTATTTCCGCTCATAAGAACACTATGTCAGCTATTGGCTGGGCTCCTCTCTCCTGTTTTGACAGAACTCTTTCAAGCCAAGCGTCTATTGAAATGGGTCCCTCTTTTACGTATTGGAATGCTCGTCGTATTCACGACCCAATTTGATTTCTTTCAGCAGCACCTGATCTGGCTGTTTAGTGCATTCGTTTTGATTTCCATCACAGGCGGGTTCATCAGCCCTTTATTACAGGCCATCATGCCGATGCTTGTGCCAGAAAATCAGCTTGTGAAAGCGAACAGTACAGCCTCCGTTTTTTATCAATCTGTTCAAATCGCCGGCTATTCGTTTACTGGAATGCTCGTCCTGTTGATTGGTCCATCTTATTTAATGTGGGCCTCTTGTTTCATGATTGTGTTGTCCTATCTATTGATCATCCCTGTTTTTTCTCTACTCAAGCAAGAAGACACGGTTCAAAAAGAAAATAAGATGAACGGGTTCAAGGATGGCTGGAAGATCATTTGGACAAACAAAACGGTTCGCATCCTGACTTTCATGGATGTTTGTGAAAATATTGCAGGTGCTTTGTGGGTCGGACCGGTTACGCTTGCCTTTGTCACACTTGTTTTAAAGGAAGGTGCGGAATGGTGGGGATATATCAATGCCGCATATTATATAGGTGCCATTATAGGCGGACTCATGGCCGCATGGCTAAGTCAGTTTATTCAAAAACAACTTCTCCTCTTTATGGCAACGGGCTCTTTTATTTATGCAGTGCTGACGATCCTATTTTCGCTAAACAGCCTGCCATGGCTTGCATTGCTGCTTTGTATTTTAATGGGGCCTGCCTATCAAATTCGAGATGTCTCGCAGCAAACCATTCTCCAAACAGAAACCCCAGTCCATGAGTTATCAAAGGTGTATTCGGCTCAATACGTTCTCTCTTCTATGTCTGTCAGTTTATCTATTTTCTTTGTTGGATTAATTGCGGATACATTCGGAGCGAGATTTGTGTATTTGTTAGGCGGACTGTTTGTACTCATCTGCTCAAGCATTGCCATCACCGCTTTCATGATGCAGAAAAAAAGAGCAGCTGTTTGAGGCAGCGGCTCTTTTACTTTTCTTTTAACATCGCAAACATGTCACGCGCCATTGCCTCTAGGATATACACAACGGGTGTCTGTGTGGTGATGTTGGCTCTATGGACTCGTTCGTCTGTGACGTAATAAGCAATATTTAAGTCAGAAATACGAGAAATTGTACAGTGCTGATTGTTTGTAATACTAATGATCGTGCTGCCTTCTCTTTTTAGTTTGGAAATATGATCAATCGTAATGCGGTTCTCTCCTGATACCGACAGCACAATGGTGACACTATTGTCTAAATACTGCATATTCATCGGGAAAAACGGATCATTGATGTAGAATGAAAATTTCTCAAGACTTGAAAAGTACCTTGCCCCATACTGCGCCAAAATACCAGAACTGCCCGTCCCAATAAACAGCACATTCTTTGCACCCGCAATCAGCTTTGCTGCCTCTTTGATCTTCCCCTCAAAATCTCCTTTAAGTGTCCGTTCGATAAATTCATACAAGAAATGCTGCGTGCTTTTCAAAGAAGGTGTTTGTTCTGCTTCTAAATACATTTTGAGCTTCACCTTAAATTCTGAAAAGCCTTCACAATTCACTTTTCGACAAAAGCGAAGGACAGATGAGGTCGATATATGTGCGGCATCTGCCAAATCACGAATTCTCATATAGACGACTTTTTCACTGTTTTCCATAATGTATCGGTATAAAGCGCTTTCTAGTTCATTAAAGCTGGAAATGACCTCACTTGAAAACATCTGACTTCCCCTTTCTCCAACAACATGGCACAACACGTTTCTTTTATGTAACAAATCTCTAAATAGGGCACCCTTGCCTAAAGACGCTGAAATCGTTTACGCACAAGGTACTCTCACGATAAGCTATAGATGTACAAACAAATGATAAAAGATTGATTCACTCTATTATAACATTGTGCGTTACATTATTCGGAGGTGCAGAACATGGCAAAAGGATTAAAGGTTGTCACAATCGGCGGAGGATCAAGCTATACACCGGAGCTAGTCGAAGGATTCATTAAACGGTACGATGAATTTCCAATTAGCGAACTTTGGCTCGTCGATATCGAAGCAGGTAAAGAAAAGCTTGAAATCGTCGGAAATCTTGCAAAACGCATGGTGAAAAAAGCGGGACTTCCAATCGAGGTTCATTTAACTTTAGATCGCCGGAAAGCACTGGTAGACGCTGATTTCGTCACAACACAATTCCGCGTCGGATTACTGGAAGCACGTATGAAGGATGAACGCATTCCTTTAAAATATGATGTCATTGGTCAAGAAACAAACGGTCCAGGCGGTCTATTCAAAGGCCTGCGCACCATCCCTGTCATTCTTGATATTGTGAAAGATATTGAAGAATTATGCCCAGATGCTTGGCTTGTGAATTTCACCAATCCTGCTGGTATGGTCACAGAAGCCGTACTTCGCTATTCAAACCATCGCAAAGTCGTCGGCTTATGTAACGTACCAATCGGTATTCGCATGGGCATCGCCAAAGGACTTGATGTCGACGCAAGCAGAGTCGAAGTCAGCTTTGCTGGATTAAACCATATGGTCTTTGGACTGAACGTGTTCTTAGATGGCAAAAGCATCATGGATCAAGTAATCGAAGACATGGCAGATCCAAACTCCACCATGTCCATGAACAACATTCAAGCGATTCCGTGGGATGCAGATTTCTTAAAAGGGCTTGGTGTGATTCCTTGTCCGTACCACCGCTACTATTACAAAACAAGTGATATGTTGGCTGAAGAGAAAAAAGCAGCAGCGAATGAGGGAACTCGTGCAGAAGTCGTCCGTGCACTAGAAAATGACCTGTTCGAGCTTTACAAAGATCCTGATCTTGATATTAAGCCGCCACAGCTTGAAAAACGAGGCGGTGCTTACTACAGTGATGCAGCATGTAACTTGATCGCATCCATTTATAACGACAAACATGACATTCAGCCTGTAAACACGATCAACAATGGCGCCATCAGTGACATTCCAAATGATTCTGCCGTTGAACTGAACTGTGTCATCACAAAAGACGGCCCAAAACCAATTGCTGTTGGTGAAATGCCGGTAGCTGTCAAAGGACTTATTTCTCAAATTAAATCCTTTGAACGTGTAGCCGCTGAAGCAGCCGTGACAGGCGACTACAACACAGCACTTGTCGCCATGACCATCAATCCGCTCGTCCCATCAGATGCCATTGCCAAAAGCATCCTAGATGAAATGCTAGAAGCACACAAAGACTACTTACCACAGTTTTTCAATAAAGTCGAAGCATAAAAAGAAGCCGCACTTGTCAAAAGTGCGGTTTTCTTATTTCCCGGCAAACAACTGATCCATCTGAGCACGATCATAGTCTAAGAGCCAGTGCTGTAAACCTTCATAAACTGGACGCAGATGTTCTGGATCTGCCGCAATAAGATCACAGCCTCGATCATCATATAAGTGGAAAATCATCTGTTTTGAGAGATTGATGAGATAAATGTCATAACCAAGCTTTCCTTTCAAGATTTGATTCGGTTTGTAGAAATCCTCTTGGCATATGGCTTGTAATAGCGGGCGCAACCGAATATCTTGCAACTGACACTTGATTGTAAATCTCTCTATTTTCATTGTTTCTTCTTGTTTTGGTTGTATATAGGTCAAACGCTCGTGACGCAATCGGTGACGCACTTGTCGGTCGGCATATTTCTGATAAACTAGGAGCTTTTGCTTCGTTAATTCATGTTCATGCTGCGTATAGACATCCGTGACAAGTAGAATATCGTCTTCTGGATCAAAAGCATATCTGACAATTTTCAAAGCCCGATCGCCTGCTTTTTCTAATACAACCGATTCTTCTCCTAATGACCAATCTGCCACTTCAAAGCGAAGACCAAAAGGCCACCCATAAAAAAGAGGCGGCGTGAGGACAAGATCAGGAAAATGACTTTTTAAAAAACGATTGGTTTGATCGCTCATGTCATGTCCTTCCAGTGGTTTTATTTCTTATTTTACCGTTGAAACTGATGGAAATTCAATTGGAAATAAACTGTCATTTCTTATATGATAGAAAGAGATGGAGGTGTGACCAATTGAAAAAATGGTTTTTACAGGTGTTCCTCACCGCATTGATCACGATGTGGATACAGACTGGACTTGATCAGGCGAACATCATTCATATCAACAATGTATGGGTCGATGTCAGTAGCTGGATCCTAATCTTCTTTGTCATCTACGCACTTTTTGAATGGACTGCTCACGTCTTAGCAAAACGGAAAATCGTTCATCGCTGAACATCTCTTTTTACAGAGATGTTTTTTGTTGAAACTCTTCCTGCACAAGTTCATGAATCACGCCCATTCCTGCCTGACTTCCGGCTGCTGCTGCAAGAACAAGCTGAGCAGGTCCGCCTAAATTATCACCACATGCAAAAATACCGCTGACGGTTGTACGCCCAAGAATATCTGTTTCAATGCCCCCATTTTTCGTCATTTGACAGCCTAGTTTTTCAGCAAAAGGGGTTGACTGCTTGAAATCACTTGCGACAAATCCGCCTTCTCTTTTCACAGTTTCCCCATTCGCAAGGTGAAGAGAGTGAAGCTGCCCATTGTCATGATGGATCGCTACAATTGGTACATCAATGACTTGAATAGAATGCGCTGATAGCAGTGCTTTCTCCTCTTCAGCTAACACTTGCTGTCCATTTGTAAACACAATCAAATCCTTTGTCCAATTGGAAAGAAGTTTCGCCATATGCAAAGCGCGCTGGTTCTCAGCAATCAGAGCCAGCGGCTTGTCCTTTAGCTCCCAGCCATCACAGAAAGGACAGCTAAACAACGTCTTTCCATACACTTCATGAATCCCGTTGATCTTTGGTAATATGTCCTGAAGTCCTGTGGCCAAAATGATTTTTTTCGCTTCGAATCTTTCTCCCTCTTGTGTCAGTAACGCGAAGTTGTCCTCATGATTTTGTATCTCCACAATTCTGCTTCGTTTGATTTGAATATCAGGGTAGTTTTGAAGATCCGCTTCTCCTGCTTGTCTGATCTCAAACGGTGTCATTCCATCGTTTGTAATAAATCCATGTGATTCCTGAGTCACTCGATTTCTTGGCATCTCATCATCGAATACCATGACCTGTTTTCTGCCCCGCCCCACAACAAGAGCTGCATTTAATCCGGCTGGCCCGCCTCCAATAATGGCACAATCTAATAACATGTCAATCTCTCCTTTTTATCCAAGACTTTAAAGACTCTTAATATCTATAATTTACTCAAAAAAATCACATCTTGAAAAATGGATTTTTTTCTGTCTGCTCTATTTGGCTTGCAATATCAACTAACCGCTTTTGACTTAACGTCTCCTGCATTTTCATTTCAACATCCTGCATGACTTGTTCAATCAAACAGCCATCGTGAGGCATGAAAGAATCATGTTCTAAAGAACAACGAAATAAATGGGTTTGTCCTTCTACCGCCTGAATGACGTCTAAAAACGAAATGTCCTCCTTCTTTTTCAGAATGGTGTAACCACCTTTTGCGCCAGGTGTTGATTCAATCAACCCCGCCTTCACAAGCTTTGTTAAAATTTTAGATAAATAAGTAGGTGAAAGATCTTGCATCTTGGCGAGAGGCTCAACGCCTATTGCTTTCCCCTTTGGTGCAAGGGTTAAAAAAACCATCGTATGCAGGGCATAGTTGGTCGCTTTAGAATATTTCATCAAAACATTCCTTTCTATCTATTGTAGACCTTTTATATCTGTAATTGATCATAAAAGATTCAAGAAGAAAAAGCAAGTATTGTGGATCTGCTTCTTTTTTCATTCCACATTTCGCATTTCCTTCCGATAATAGAAGTAAGCACGAATAAAAGCTTGATGAAGACTAGAAGGAGTGAAAAAAATGTCAGATCAACAGCACAATGCAGCACACGAAGAAGAAGAGGAATTTAACGTATACGACATGCTTCCACCCGCAGGAACAATCATTGGCGAAGCAACAGAAGAAGAAATGGAGGCTGCGGCAGCATTAGAAGTGAGACATTACGCCTTTATGCGTCTGCAAGACTCGTACATTCAATTTGATGGATCTTCTTATAAAGAATTGCTTAAAGACTTTCAAGAACTAGAATTTGATTCTGCAAAGTTTTGGAGAGCCATCGCACGACGCCTGCAAGTCCCATACGAATGGCCAATCCGAATCGACCATGCAAACGGTCCTATTTATATTGGTGAAACAGAAGATAGCCGTGATGTTGAGGAGAGTGCAGAGTAAGGACATGGTGACCCCCTTTTGGTGAGGGGGTCTTTTTAATAATTTAAAAGATTTCTATTTCAGATATTTTTCATATGAAATAGATATTCTTATTGCTCTTCTAAATCAAATTCCAACCATAATGATATATTAAAAGCGATTTCATGCATTTCTTCTATTTTTGATTGATTCAATTGCTCCGCAAAACGACGTGCCCTTTGAAAAATATCGTCATTCTGCTTAACCACCACATCATTCAGTGTAAGGATTGTGCTGATCGCCCAGCCAGCAGTTACTAACATATTTTCGTCTTGAATGGAATTCATAAAAGTTTCTACTTCTGAAAAAAACCACTTGATATCATCAATTTGGTCTAAATGAAAAAATACAATTTTATGAAGTGCCTCAGGGTCTCGAGTCTTCAATATGTCTTTCACTTCTTCTTTTGATAATGGCGGATTCTGCTTTTCATATTCAGCCTGCCACTCTTCATCTGACATCCCATCTTCTTCGCTATCCTCTGCGGTATAATGCCCCGCAATCAATTCATCAAACGAATCCGCTAATTTAAAATCCGTCTCATATTCTAGATCAAAGTAATGAACCGGTGGATGTTCCTTTGTATCTCTATAATCCAAAGCGATCCACGTATGACCATCGCCACAAATCAGTACAAGCCCCTCAGGCAATTCCCATTCTTCTATTAAATAATCACTGTCCATGATACCTTCGCCTTTGGCAATTCCTCTTAAATGATCAAATGACACATGATCCTCTGCCCATCCATTCGGCTGGTCTGTTGGAAAAGCATTATGCAAGGTATAACCGCCATTTTGTTCAAGAATCAGTTTCTTATATGTATTAGGCAAGGTGACGCCTAGTTTCTTTTCTGCTTTTGCAATGCCTTTTTCATTGATTTTCTTAAATGTCTCTTCACTTTCTCTGTCTGTATCCCAAAATGGCTTCAAATAAAATACCTCCAATTGTTATTTCTATCTCATTTTACCATTTGAGAGAACTAGTTTAATAGTCCTGTTCATAAAAAAAGAGAAGGGTTACCCCTCCTCTTGTTGATCATGATTGTTCTTGATTTCTCGCTTCAAATTCATCTAGCATTTCACGCACTTCATCTGTTGATGATGTGTTCATTAATTGGTTTCTTAGGAAGCTCGCTCCTCTGAATCCTTTTACATAAATCTTAAAGAAACGATGCAGTGCCTTGAATGGACGCAAGCCTAATGAGGAATATTGATCATGAAGATCAAGATGCAACCTTAAAAGACCTAGCAGCTCATCACTCGTATGCTCCTTCGGCTCTTTTTCAAAAGCAAATGGGTTATGGAAAATCCCGCGTCCAATCATCACTCCGTCCACTCCATACTGTTCAGCAAGCTTTAAGCCAGTTTGACGGTCAGGAATATCACCATTGATCGTCAAAAGCGTATCAGGTGCTACTTCATCACGAAGTTTTTTAATTTCAGGAATGAGCTCCCAATGTGCATCCACCTGGCTCATTTCCTTTCTAGTACGAAGATGAATCGATAAATTCACAATGTCTTGCTCCAAAATGTGTCTGAGCCAACCACGCCATTCATCGACCTCTGTAAACCCTAGTCTTGTTTTCACACTAACAGGTAATCCCCCTGCTTTAGCCGCTTGAATCAGCTCTGCCGCAACGTCTGGGCGAAGAATCAACCCACTGCCCTTCCCGTTTTGTGTGACATTTGGGACAGGACAGCCCATATTAATATCAAGCCCCTGAAACCCTAATTTCGCCATTCCAATACTCATTTGTCTAAAGTTCTCAGGCTTGTCTCCCCAAATATGAGCAACAATCGGTTGCTCATCCTCTGTAAATGTTAAGCGGCCTTTCACACTTTGAATGCCATCAGGGTGGCAGTAGCTCTCACTGTTTGTAAACTCTGTAAAAAACACATCCGGTCTCGCAGCCTCACTCACAACATGACGAAACACAACATCTGTCACTTCTTCCATTGGTGCTAATATAAAAAATGGTCGTGGTAAATCACGCCAAAAATTTTTACTCATCTTTCATCCAATTCCTCTCATGACATAGCGCCTAAAGGGCTTGTCCTTCTGTAAATTCTTTCAGCAATTTTTATCATTATATACTTTAATATGAACTAGGCAAAATTGCAAAAAAGGACATTTCAAAACCAAATAAGGGGTAAAGATTAATTTTCGACCTATAATTACCGCTTTGTATTCAAGTGAAAGGCAGCCAAAATAAAAATATCCCGATATCGGTGTTATATCACGAAATCGGGATGCTTCAATACATTATGACTGTTGAATCACAAGACTAGCAACGCATTCAACATGACTCGTATGCGGAAACATATCCACAGGCTGCACTTCCTCCGTCACATACCCACCATCTTCAAGAATACGCAAATCACGAGCAAGCGTCCCTGGATTACAGGACACATACACAACACGGTTCGGTTTCATCTTTAAAATCGTATCAAGCAGTGCTTCGTCACAGCCTTTTCTTGGTGGATCAACGACAAGAGTGTCTGCTTTAATGCCTTCTTTGTACCAGTTTGGGATAACGGTTTCTGCTTCGCCGACTGCGAATTCAACGTTGTTGATTCCGTTTAAGGCAGCGTTGCGTTTTGCATCTTCAATCGCTTCTGGCACAATTTCCACGCCATATACTCTGCCTGCTTTTTGTGCGAGAAATAAGGAAATTGTACCGATTCCGCAATACGCATCGATCACGGTTTCTTCTCCTTGCAGCTCGGCATATTCAAGGGCTTTATCATAAAGAACCTTTGTTTGAGCTGGATTCACTTGATAAAACGAGCGGGCTGAAATGGCAAATTTGATGTCGCCAATCGTGTCATAAATGTATTCTTCTCCCCATAAAACGGTCGTTTCGTCTCCGAAAATGACATTTGTCTTCTTTGAATTCACGTTTTGCACAATTGACCGAACGTGTGGGAAGCGTGCTATAATTTGCTCAATCACCTGTTGCTTTTGTGGAAAATCAGCCGTTCTTGTGACAAACACAACCATCATTTCACCTGTTGCAATGCCGTAGCGAACCATGACATGACGCAACCAGCCTTTATGACGTTCTTCGTTATATGCTTTTATGCCAAACGCATTGCAGATGTCTTTTACTGCCTGTACCACTTCGTCATTTTCTGATTGCTGGATCAAACATTTTTCCATATCAATGATTTCATGGGTACGCTGCTGATAAAATCCTGCAACAAGTCCGCCTTCACGTTCGCCAACTGGTACTTGTGCTTTGTTTCGGTAATTCCAAGGGTCTTCCATGCCGAGTACAGGATGAACTTTTACACGGCTCATATCAAGCTTACCGATCCGCTCTAAAACGTCCTTTACTTGTTTCTGTTTAAAAAGCAGCTGACCTTCATAGCTCATGTGCTGAATTTGACAGCCTCCGCACTGCTTATAGATAGGACATGGCGCATCTTGCCTGTGCTGACTTTCCTTTGTCAGCTCCATGAGTCGTCCAAAAGCAAATCCTTTTTTGACACGTGTGACTTTGATTTTCCCTTGTTCGTCAGGAAGGGCATTCGGTACAAACACAGGGAAACCCTCAATTTTCGCTACACCTGCACCTTCGTGCGTTAAATCTTCGAAGGTTACATTGTAGTATTCATTTTTTTGAACAGGCGGTTTCATTTTCACCAATTTTATCACCTCATTTGCAAAGAAAAACTTGGTCGCCATAAGGAACCAAGTTCAGTCTTCACCCTATTTTTTCAGCTGTTGCTTTTGGCACAATAAATTCAATATGGCGATACAGGTTTTCAAATTCACCTGGCAGCATGCCGCCGTATTCACCATCTAAATTCAATTGCATTTTATCTTTTACATCTACCTTCACGCGATTCGCTTTTGCGTAGATGACATTGTTATCATGAATATGCTCGCCTCTGAGTGCAAGGCTGACCACTCGAATGGCTTCTGCTAGATTGACCTTCTTTAGAATGATCAGGTCAAACATCCCATCATCTAAAATAGAATCTGGTGCCAGCTTTTCAAAGCCGCCTACTGAGTTTGTTAGTGAAACAAGAAACAGCATGATTTCTCCATGAAACAATTTGCCGTCATATTCAATTTCGACTTCTGTCGGGCGAATGGAAGGAAGCATCTCCATACCTTTCAAATAATACGCAAGTTGTCCTAGCATGGTTTTCAGCTTACTAGGCACTTCATAGGTCAGCTCTGTTAATCGGCCGCCTCCCGCAATATTAATGAAATACTGTCCATTCACTTTACCAATATCAAGCGGCTTTGCTACACCATCAATGATGGCATCTGTCGCTTTTAAAATATCTTCTCTTGGAATGCCAAGTGCTCTTGCGAAGTCATTGGTCGTTCCAACTGGAATGATTCCTAATTTTGGTCTTTTTTCAAGCGGCGCTAATCCGTTGACGACTTCATTAATCGTGCCGTCTCCACCAGCTGCTACAATTAAATCAAAGTCTCTCTGTGCGGCTTTTTCGGCTGCTTGTGTTGCATCTCCTGCACATGTCGTCGCATGACAAGATGTTTCATAGCCAGCCTGTTCAAATTTTTGCAAAACCTGCGGTAAATTCTTCTTAAAGAGTTCACGTCCAGATGTCGGATTGTATATAATTCGAGCACGTTTCATTCATCATCATCCTATTATCATTATGCAATCTATTTTCACCACTAACAACCTTTAATTATACTATGAGATTTGAAAATGGCAACAGAACAACCCCCTAATATTTGAAATCTCACGGTACGTTTCCCTCAGCAGATCAGCATTCTGATAAGATAAAAGAAAACGATGAAAAGGATGGTATGCCATGAAAAAGCCTGTCTATTTCAACCATGACGGCGGTGTTGATGATCTCGTGTCCTTATTTCTACTTCTTCAAATGGAACACCTGAAAGTGATCGGGATGTCTGTGATTCCTGCTGATTGTTATTTAGAGCCTGCGCTGAGCGCCTCTCAGAAAATTATTGATCGATTTAGCCCATATGAGATTGAAGTAGCCGCTTCCAATTCTAGAGGTGTGAATCCATTTCCAAAGGAATGGCGTATGCATGCCTTTTATGTAGATGCCCTGCCGATTTTAAACGAAAAAGGTGCTGTTGATACAAAAGTATCTAAGCTTCCTGCACATCTTCACCTGATTGAAACGGTGAAAAAGTCAACAGAACCTGTTACGCTGCTCTTTACAGGACCGCTCACAGACCTTGCACGCGCCTTAGAAGAAGATCCTTCCATCTCAAATAAAATTGAGAAACTGGTGTGGATGGGCGGCACATTCCTTGAAAAAGGCAATGTCGAAGAACCCGAGCATGATGGAACAGCAGAATGGAATGCTTTTTGGGACCCTTATGCTGTGAGCACCGTATTTCAAGAGCGTTTTCCAATTGAAATGGTCGCACTTGAAAGTACAAATCAGGTTCCGCTCACACTCGATGTTCGTCAACGATGGGCTTCCCTTCGCTCTCACATCGGGATTGACTTTATCGGACAATGTTATGCCTTTTGTCCGCCTCTCATTCATCACGAAACGAACTCGACTTACTACTTATGGGATGTGCTGACAACGATCACTCTTGCATCCACCTCATTTACCCGTTCAAAAGAAATGAATGCAATTGTTTATACCGAAACACCAAGACAAGGACGTACCGAAGAACATCCAGATGGAAAATCGATTCAAGTCATTGACCACGTTGATCGGGATGCCTTTTTCGAGGCCTTTGAAGAGCTTATGAGAAAAGCGGTTTGTCAGATTTCATCATAAAAAAGCCCCGCTCATTAGCGGGGCTTCCTCTTACTCTTCTTCAGCGTACTTTTTCTTACGTCTAAACTTGCTTAAGATTTCATACACGATTGGCACGATGACCAATGTGAGAAGTGTAGAACTTGTTAAACCGCCAATAACGGTGACGCCAAGTCCTTTTGATACGATCTGACTTCCGCCTTCAAAACCTAATGCGAGTGGCAGCAATGCACCAATTGTCGCAAGTGCCGTCATTAAGATTGGGCGTAATCTTGTTGTACCTGCTTCAAGTAAGGCTTCTCTTGTTGAAAGACCTTCTTTTTCTTTATGAATCACTCGGTCAATCAAGACAATGGCATTTGTTACAACGATTCCGATTAGCATCAGCAATCCAATCATGGCATTTAAGCTGATGGTTTCTTTCGCTACAAACAATCCAACGAGTGCCCCAATAACCGTAAATGGAAGTGAGAACAGAATCGCAAATGGTGCAAGACCTCCGCCAAATGTAATGACGAGAACGAGGTATACAATCGCAATCGCTGCAAGCATTGCGAGTCCTAGCTGTGTAAAGGATTCCTCAATATCCGCACTTACACCGCCTGTATCAATCGTAACGCCAGATTTTAAATCAAGCTTGTCAACTTTCTTCTGGACATCTTGTGTCACACTTGATACGTCGTCTGTTGTCATGTCACCAGATACTTCAGCGTAAATCTTCCCATCACGCTTTGTCACAGTGTTTGCTGTTGTGCCATCTTTCACTTTCACCACATCGCCAATTCGGACTTGTTGTCCTGTTGGTGTTGTGATCTTTTTATTCTCTAGATCTTTTTTACTCTTGTATTCATCTTTTTCCGTTTGAAGCTTCACATCTAGTTCTTTGCCGTCCTCTGTTACTTTCGTCAACGTTGTTTCATTACTTTGAGGAGCGATCGCCTGTGCGATTTGTGAAGCGGTTAAGCCTAGTTTCGCCAGTTTTTCTTGATCTGCATTAAACGTATATTCGTCATATTTCTCAGATAAGCTTGTGCTGACGTTTTTCAAGTTCTTTTCATCTTTTAAAATGTTCTCGACATCTTTGACTGTGCCTTCAATATCACTTGCTTTGTCACCGTACACATAGTACGTCACTGTATTGCTTGCGCCAGCAGATGAGAAGTCTTGTGATTTCCATTCCCCTTTAGACGTTTTGTCTTGAAGGGCTTTAACCATACGATCTTTTTCTTTATCAAAGTTCGGTGTGTCCTCGTCGTATTGTACGAAGAATAATGCACCGTTAGAGTTTCCGCCAACACTTGCTGTCATTGCATTTGAAGAGCCTAATGAATATTGAACCGTATTGACATGATCACGTTTCATTAAGTAATCTTCTGCCTTTTTCGTTTCAGCAATGGCTTGTTCTCTTGTTTGTCCAGGCTCTGGCGTGTATGTCACCATTGCCGTTTTTTCTGCTTCCTGTGGTAAGAAGCTGACACCGACAAGTGGTGCGAGGAATAAGCTTCCGACCAGCATCAGAATCGCAATTCCTGACGTGATCCATTTATGGTTCAATGTCCAATTGAGTACACGTCTATAACCACCAGCAAGTTTGCTTGGTTTGTGTTCTTTTACCTTTTTCGCTTTGCCGTACAGGTTCTTTTTAAATAGGCTGTGAGCCATCATTGGAACGATTGTAATGGCGACAAGTAGTGAAGCCATTAGAGCAAACACAATGGTTAATGCAAATGGGATGAATAGTTCACCAATCATTCCACCCACTAGCGCTAATGGCAAGAATACCGCAATTGTGACAATCGTCGAAGACATAATCGGAATAAACATTTCTTTTGTGGCTTCTCTAACGAGTGCTTTGCCTTTTAACGGTTCATCTTTTAACGCCATTCGTCGATAGATGTTTTCTATGACAACAATCGAGTCATCGACAACACGCCCAATGGCGACTGTCATGGCACCAAGTGTCATGATATTTAATGTGATATCTAGCTGATTTAATAATAAAACAGCAATCAACAGGGATAACGGAATGGAGATGACCGAAATTAATGTTGATTTGATATCTCGAAGGAACAACATGATGATAATGATCGCAAAGATTGCTCCGATGATCGCCTTGTTCAGCATTGTGCTGACAGATTCTTTAATCGGCTCTGCTTGATCATATGTCGTGCTGACTTTGATTCCTTTATTGTCTTTTTTGAATGTATTAAGTTCTTTTGTGACTGCTTCTGCTACACTCACTGTGTTGGCATCAGAGCCTTTGACAATTTGCAAACCGATACTGTCTTTTCCGTTCGTTCTAGAAATTGATTCTGCATCTTTCACGACTTTAATATCTGCTATCTCAGAAAGTTTGATCGTCGGCAGTTCTACAGATTGACCGCTTGCTGCACCAGTTTGTTGCTGAGCTGCTGCTGCTTGCTGCTGACTTGCATTTCCAGCCTGTTGATCAGCACCTTGAGCTCCTGCATTTCCTGAGCCGCTAGCAGATGCACCAGCTCCTGCGCTTGCACTTGGTGTGACAGGAATTCGCATGTTTTTCAAATCTTTAACACTGAAAATATTGCCATCCACTACGACTGATTTTTGCTTGTTGCCAAATGTGTATAACCCTAAAGGTACATTGACATCAGAGCCTTTGATCATGTTTTGGACAGTTTCTTCATCTAAACCATATTCCTTCAATTTCTTTTGTTTAAAAGAAAATTCTACTTCTTTGATTTGTTGTCCAGAAGCTTCGACAGACGAGACACCCTCTAAGCTTTGAAGAGAAGGAATAAGATCATTTTCCACTTTTTGTGTCAGGTCTTGTAATGATTCTTTATCACCGGAGACACTTAGAGCTAAGATTGGAATCGCATTGATGCTAAAACGTGTGATTTTTGGTTTTTCTGCATTTTCTGGAAAATTGATATTGCTAATGGCATCTTCAATTTCCTTCTTTGCTTCATCCATATCTTTATTGTAATCGTACTCGATTTGAATCGATGAGGCATTTTCAAAAGAATTAGAAGTGACCACATTCACCCCATTGAGATTTTGTATCGACTTCTCAATTGGGTCTGTCACCTTATCTGATACTTCGTCCGGCGTTGCGCCAGGATACGTTGTAGAAACCGTAATGACTGGAGTGTTGATATTCGGGATTGATTCTTGTTTCATATTCAATCCGGCATATAGACCAGCAACTGTTACGATAATCGTCATGAGCCATACAGCGAACTTGTTCTTTAATACAAAATTGATGATCGAATTCATTATGTCCTCCATTTTCCTTTATGTATTGACTGACTGGTCATTCTATATCATAATAAACGGTGATATACAATGCCGTCAACCATTTCACTTGCGTTTGACGTAACATTCTAAAGCTGAAGGGGCCTTATTTCATGAACGAAAAAAAAGAAAAAATCATTAAAGCAAGCATTCAGTTGTTTGCGAAAAAAGGTTTTTCTTCTACGACCATTCAGGAAATTGCAGATGAATGCGGAATTTCTAAAGGTGCATTTTATTTGCATTTCAAATCAAAAGAACAGCTTTTCAACAGAGCGTTTGAATATTATATCGACACGTCTATGCAAAGTATTGAAAAGATTCGAAAAGAAAATCAACATCTTGCGCCTAGAGATATCTTTCAGAAACAAATCGCTGAACAGTTCCAGCACTTTGCTGAGAACAAGGATTTTATCATTTTGATCCTCAGCGAGAACATTATTCCGGAAAATCAGCAAATTAAAAAGTATTCCAAAACGGTTAAAAAGCAGATGAATGATGAAATCCAAATTTCTATTTTGACCACGTATGGACAGGAGATCGAACCATATATAACTGACCTGTCAGTCATGATTCAAGGAATCATCCAATCTTATGTGCAAGTACTGCTTTTGCAAGATCAGATGCAATTATCATGTGATGAGCTCTCATCCTTTATTCTCGACCGATTTGATGATTTGGTGCATGGGCTTCTCCGTTCTCATGCGAAGCCGATTCTAAAGCAAAACATTTGGGATGATGAAGCGCCAAATGCCGCTACTCTTCAAGAAGAGCTTCGATTGTTAAAATCTGAGCATCTGCTTTCGGATGATACCCTTGTATCCATTGAAGTTATTGAAGAAGAATTGGCCAAAGATGAGCCGCGCAAGCCGGTCATTCAAGGGATGCTGACAAATTTAGAAACGTGTGAGGACTCCGCTGTCCAAAGAGCTGTGGAACAATTGAAGCTATTCCTCCAATGACAATACGTGGCGATGTTCACTTTAGTTCACCTTTATCCCCTTCGAATATGTGCTAAAGCTTATGCTTCATTATAAAAAAAGAACCAATGAATTGATATACGGCGGTGGTCTGAATCTGTGATAAGACCCTGTCATTATCCATCAACAAAAAAACCGCCTCTTCCATGAGGCGGTTTTTGCGATTTATCGTTTTTTGATTTCTTCGAGAAGAATCTTGTTGACCATCGGTGGGTTTGCTTGTCCCTTCGATGCTTTCATGATTTGTCCGACTAAGAAACCAATTGCGCGGTCTTTTCCATTTTTGAAGTCTTCAATGGATTGCGGATTGTTATCAAGAGCTTCTGTGACAAGTTTGAGCAGTGCACCTTCGTCAGAAATTTGGACAAGTCCTTTTTCTTTGACGATTGTTTCTGCGTCGCCCCCATTTTCGATAAGTTCTTTGAATACCTTTTTGGCAATCTTAGAAGAAATCGTTCCTTTTTCGATAAGCTTGATCATGCCAGCCAGTCCTTGAGGCGTTAGCTTCGTATCTTCCAGCTCTTTTTGAGCCGAGTTCAAGTAGGCAGATACTTCACCCATGAGCCAGTTTGATGCTTGCTTCGCTTCAGCACCTTCTGAAATGGTCGCTTCAAAGAAATCAGACATTTCTTTTGTCAGCGTCAGTACCATTGCGTCATATGCAGGAAGTCCTAGTTCATCAATGTAGCGTTTGCGGCGCTCGTCTGGAAGCTCTGGAATGGATGCTCTTACACGTTCTTTCCACTCGTCATCAATATACAGCTCCACCAAATCTGGTTCTGGGAAGTAACGGTAATCATCAGAACCTTCTTTGACACGCATGAGGATCGTCTTTTTAGACGCCTCGTCATAGCGGCGAGTTTCTTGTTCGATCAAGCCGCCAGAAAGCAATACTTGCTCTTGACGTTTTTCTTCAAACTCAAGACCTTTTTGGACGAAAGCAAATGAGTTTAAGTTCTTCAGCTCTGTTTTTGTTCCAAACTCTTCACGACCGATTGGACGAAGAGAAATGTTGGCATCACAACGTAGTGAGCCTTCTTCCATCTTACAGTCAGAAACGCCTGTATATTGAATAATGGATTTTAATTTTTCTAAGTAAGCATACGCTTCTTCTGGCGTACGAATGTCAGGCTCAGATACGATTTCAACAAGTGGTGTACCTTGACGGTTGAAATCGACGAGTGAATAACCGTCGCCTGTGTGCGTCAGTTTTCCTGCATCCTCTTCCAAATGAAGACGTGTAATACCAATTCGTTTTGTCTTGCCGTCTACTTCAATTTCAATCCAGCCGTTTTCACCGATCGGTTTATCAAATTGAGAAATTTGATACGCCTTTGGGTTATCAGGATAGAAATAGTTTTTACGGTCAAATTTTGTATCAGTTGCAATCTCACAGTTCAGTGCCATTGCTGCTTTCATCGCAAAGTTCACCGCTTCTTTGTTCAGCACAGGCAGTACGCCAGGATAACCAAGATCGATGACACTTGTTTGCGTATTGGCAGCCGCACCAAAAGGCGTCGGTGAGCTTGAGAAAATTTTTGATTGTGTTTTGAGCTCTACGTGGACTTCAAGTCCAATTACCGTTTCAAAGTTCATTCTGATTCACCCCTTACAGTTCAGGTTTTGCTTTATGATGATCTGTTGCTTGTTCGAAAGCGTGAGCCACGCGGTAAACGGTTCCTTCATCAAAGTGTTTACCGATGATTTGCAGTCCTAACGGAAGACCATTTGCAAATCCACAAGGCACACTGATTCCTGGAACGCCTGCAAGGTTAACAGGGATCGTTAAAATATCGTTTGCATACATTGTGAGTGGATCGCTTGTCTTTTCACCAATGTTAAATGCCGGAGTTGGTGTTGTTGGTCCTACAATGACATCATACTTTTCGAAAACATCTTCAAAGTCTTTTTTGATCAGTGTACGGACTTTTTGTGCCTTTTTATAGTATGCATCGTAATATCCTGAGCTTAGAGCGAATGTGCCAAGCATGATGCGGCGTTTCACTTCGTCTCCAAAGCCTTCAGAACGGGTATTTTTATATAAATCAATCAGGTTGTCTGCATTGTCTGTACGGTAGCCATAGCGAATACCGTCAAAACGAGCAAGGTTTGCAGATGCTTCTGAAGATGAAAGCAAGTAGTAAGTCGCAAGCGCATATTTAGAATGCGGAAGAGATACTTCTTCCCATGTGGCACCAAGTCCTTCTAATACTTTCAACGCTTTAAGAACAGACTCTTTTGCTTCTTCGCCAACACCTTCACCAAGATATTCTTTTGGCACAGCGATTTTCAAGCCTTTGATGTCGCCAGTTAATGAAGAAAGAAAATCTGGGACATCGACATTTGCACTCGTTGCGTCCATTTGATCAACACCAGAAATCGCTTGAAGAACATATGCATTGTCCTCAACATTACGCGTAATCGGCCCAATTTGATCTAATGAAGAAGCAAATGCGATTAAACCGTATCTAGATACACGGCCATATGTTGGTTTAAGACCAACAACACCACAGAATGATGCCGGCTGGCGAATGGAGCCGCCTGTATCTGATCCAAGAGAGAATGGTACTTCTCCAGCTGCAACAGATGCTGCTGAGCCACCACTTGACCCACCTGGAACGGTGTTTAAATTCCACGGGTTTTTCGTTGCTTTGAAGCCTGAGTTCTCCGTAGAAGATCCCATCGCAAATTCGTCCATGTTTAATTTACCGATTGTGACAGCTTCCGCTTCTCTTAAGCGGTTCACAACGGTTGCATCGTAAATAGGATCAAAGTTTTGCAAGATTTTACTTGATGCCGTTGTACGTAAATCTTTCGTCACGATGTTATCTTTGACACCGATCGGCATACCGAACAATAGACCAAGCTCGTCCTTTTCACCAACGGCCTCGTCCAATTCCTTTGCGTACGCACGTGCTTTCTCTTCGTCCAGCGCTAGGAATGCTTGTACTTTCCCGTCTACTTCATGGATTCGTTTATAAGACTCGTCCACTAAATCAGAAACAGACAGTTCCTTTTTATGTAAAAGCTCTTTTAATTCAGAAATTTTGTGGTCAAACAGTGACATGCCTCAGGCCTCCTTTAGTCCAAAATTGATGGCACACGAATATAGCCGTCTTTATGATCAGGCGCGTTTTTGATGACTGCCTCAATGGAAAGACCTTTATTCGGAACATCTTCTCTCATGACGTTTTTCATTTTTAATACGTGTGTTGTTGGTTCAACGTTTTCCGTATCTACCTCGTTTAACTGCTCTGCAAATGAAATGATGCTATCAAGCTGTTCTGTAAACATCTCAGCTTCTTCTTCTGTAATCGCAAGCCGTGCCAAATGCGCAACATGCTTTACTTCTTCTATTGAAATTCTTGACATGCAGGTTCACCTCCAAAATGATACGTGTTCGTGGTCATGATCATAAGTCATATACACTTTATCATATCAAATTTTACTGTTCTAAAGCAACTTTACGAGGACGCCTAGAAAGGCTTTGTCCACTAATATGTCATTGTGGTGTAGCCAGTGTCTAAAATATTCATCAAGGTGACTTTTTATTTTTCAGAAAATTTTTACTTTAGTTTATTTTTGTAAACGCATACATATAGAAGCTTATCACCGATCCGTGCATTTTTTCTTAAAGATAAAGATGTTTAAGAAGGTTGATCACTTGGGAATACTCTGATAGGTTAAGTAACCATAGCAGTGAGCAGGGCAGTGAAATGTCATTTCTGTCTAGCACTTCTGTATATTTTGATTGAGGTGATGTCAAATTAATACGAAAAAGGTGAGAAAACAAAATGAGTATTGAAGTTACGATTTCCTTATCTATCTATTTTATCGGGATGCTTGCCATTGGTTGGTATGCGTTTAGGAAAACACATGATTTAAATGATTATATGCTTGGTGGACGAGGTCTTGGTCCATTCGTTACAGCTCTATCAGCAGGTGCTGCGGATATGAGTGGTTGGATGCTGATGGGTGTACCAGGTGAAATGTATAAAACAGGTTTATCGACAACCTGGCTTGCAATTGGTTTAATTGTCGGTGCTTATTTGAACTATTTAATTCTTGCACCTCGTTTACGTTCTTATACAGAAATTGCTGATGATGCCATTACGATTCCTGATTTCTTTGACAAACGATTCAAAGGATCATCTGCTTTATTAAAAGCAGTTTCAGCCGTCATCATTTTAATCTTCTTTACGTTGTATACATCATCTGGGATGGTATCAGGCGGACGTTTATTTGAGTCAGCATTCGGTGCTCACTACATGTTTGGTCTGATATTGACATCAAGTATCGTGATTTTGTATACACTGTTCGGTGGATTTCTAGCAGTGAGCTTAACGGACTTTGTCCAAGGAGCTATTATGTTTTTAGCATTAGTGCTCGTGCCGATCGTTGCCTTTACTCAATTAGGTGGACCTGTTGCCACATTCAATGATATTCAACAGATTGACCCTAAATTGCTTGATATTTTTAGAGGAACGAGCGTCATTGGCATTATTTCCTTCCTCGCTTGGGGATTAGGTTACTTTGGACAGCCTCATATTATCGTACGTTTTATGGCGATTACGTCCGTAAAAGATTTAAAACCAGCACGCCGAATCGGAATGAGCTGGATGATTATCTCTGTCATTGGTTCACTATCTGTTGGTTTAGTTGGTGTCGCATACGTACATGAAACGGGTATGAACCTTGCTGATCCTGAAACGATCTTTATCGTCTTTTCTAAAGTATTGTTCCATCCTTACATTACTGGATTCTTACTTTCTGCCATTTTAGCAGCCATTATGAGTTCAATTTCTTCTCAGCTGCTTGTGACAGCAAGTGCCATGACAGAGGATTTATACAGAACGTTTTTTAGAAAGAAAGCCTCAGATAAAGAGCTTGTGATGATTGGTCGTATGTCTGTACTCGTTGTTGCGATTATTGCTCTTTGTCTATCTCTAAACCCAAGCGACACCATTCTTGACCTCGTCGGTTATGCTTGGGCAGGATTTGGTTCTTCATTCGGTCCAGTCATCTTGCTTTGCCTATACTGGAAACGAATGAATCATCACGGTGCACTTGTCGGAATGATTGTGGGTGCCGTTGTGGTTCTTACATGGATCACGACAGGTCTCAACCATTCAACAGGTATCTATGAAATGATTCCTGGCTTTACGTTAAGTGGCTTAGCCGCAATTGTTGTGAGCTTAATGACAAGTAAACCGACAAAAGCATCAAAGCAGCTATTTAACAAAATGGAAGACCATCTCGAAGAAGAAACAAAATAACCAAACATGAGGAGTCATCTGCATTATGCGGATGACTCTCTTTATTTTTAAATAAAATGCTTTTCTTTCTCCCGTTTCTGAATAAAATAGAAGTTGTGCAGCCATATGGGCTGTGAGAAGATCATATACATGATGTGAAACGTACATGAAGTGAAAGGAGCGATACGCATGTTTTGGACAATTGAATGGGATACGGTCTTGAAATTAGCCGTTGCCACCTTAATCGGTTTGATCATCGGTCTTGAACGCGAACTTAAGAAAAAGCCGCTTGGGCTAAAAACGTGTATTGTCATTGCTGTCAGCTCCTGCGTATTAACCATCATCAGCATTGATGCAGCCTACAATTTCCCTCGAGTCTCTAAGCTTCAAATGGACCCACTCAGGTTACCGGCGCAAATTATATCTGGTGTTGGTTTTATTGGAGCAGGTGTGATTCTTCGCAAAAGCAATGACGTCATCTCAGGTCTTACGACATCTGCGATGATTTGGGGAGCAGCAGGACTTGGGGTTGCAACAGGTGCAGGTTTTTATAAAGAAGCCTTCCTCAGTCTTTTCTTTATTCTTGTCAGTGTGGAATTTTTACCTTGGCTCTTCCAGCGGATTGGACCCATTCGCTTACAGGAAAAAGAAATCCGCATCAGAATGTCACTTTCTGACCGAAACCGCATGACAGAGATTTTAAAAGAAATGAAAGCACTCAATATTCGGATTCATTCTGTACGTATTGATGATTTAAAGGAAAAAGACTATCCGATCATGGAAGTACGTGTTCGCGTACATAAAGACCGCTATACAACCGATGTGTACTTTGATATTAAAGATTTAGAAGGCGTTGTTGGTGTGAAGTGTGATACGGTGTAGGATAAAAAGCCCCTTGCTATGTCAAACAGCAAGGGGCTTTTGATTTATGTTGTTAGCTGATGAAAGTCAAAAGGCGTAATTGGGGTTTTGTCCTCAATCTCCTTTCGAAAACGCGCCAGCATGGCACTTTCGTCAGCGCTTAGTGTTCGGAGATCAAATGCTTGATGTAAAAGCCCATAAATAAGCATATGACGCAGCATAAGGAAATCTGGTATTGTCGCCAGCCATGCGTCATCAAGCTCATTCTCCTGTCGATAGCCTTTGAGAAAATGGCTCATAAATTCACCCGTAAATTCAGCTTTATCCTCATACGGAATCACCGGATACCAAAGAACGTTGTATAGCAAAATGCTCATATCGTTGATAAACCAGTGATACCCACAATCATCAAAATCAAATGCAATGATTTCTCCCTGATGATAATGGAAGTTCCCGTGATGTAAATCCGCATGCACCAGTCCATAGACATCCTTGGATATTCGGAGCTGGTGAAGCTTTTGCATCAGTTCATCTTTTCTCTGCAACACAACCGTTTGATCAGAAGGAATATACGTTTCAAGCTTTAATTGCTCCTCCTCATACCACTCTTGACGCTTATAGCGAGGATCTTTCACTTGATATTGTTTAGTCGTTTGATGCATACGCCCTGTATAGGCTCCTAACGCTTGAAACAACTGTCCATTCCAATATGCTTCGGTCACTTTTCTGCCAGGCGCCTTTTCGTACACTCTCAGCAAAAAAGCGCCTCCTGCTTGATCGGGAATCGCTTCAACATCTTTTCCTCTTGTGGATAAAACCGGTTTAGCTACTGAGATTCCATGTCGAGATAAATACCGAATCCAGTCCATTTCTCCTAAAATATATGTGCGAGAGCGGCGTATGGTATGGGTAATTTTCAATATATAACTCGACCCTTTTTCATCCGTATATTCATACACATAATTTTCTGCATCGGCTAGAAATGTGACCTGTTCTGGCTGAAAATGATAGAGTAGAGCCGCTTTCTTTAAGACCATTTGTTCATCGTATCGTGCTTTTACTTCTTTATGCATGCTGATTCTCCTTTTATCGTCTTTTTACTTATACATGACGGTAATCAGCATTTATACGAGCATCAACATACCTGCCTTTCCTTTTGATTTCCTCACATACTTTGACAAAAGTTGAAAGATTCCTCTAATTAGAAATAAAAAACCGCCAAAAGGCGGTTTTCAGATTGTTGACAAAGGGCTAAAATGAACTTTATTTTAGCCCTTTGTCTTCTTTTCAGCGTGATGAAAACCTTTGCAGCCCTAGGAAGGACGAGTACTGGCGCGGAGCGAATCTCACATTCGTGAGCACCAGCACGCAGGACTGACAAAGAATGTGAGGTTTGTCTACACGCTAAAAACCGCCAAAAGGCGGTTTTTATTTAGTCATATATATGGACCGTTGGTTCTTTATCTTCAGCATTTTTTGTGATGAGGGCTTCTTGCTGATCAGAAGAGGTGATGTTGATTTCTATATTGGTGCTCTTATAGTAATCCATGACTTCACCTGTTAAGTATTGCGTGAATGCCACGACTTCTGTTTTTCCGTAGAATTGCATTGGAATTTCTACTTTCATTTTTTGCAAGTTCCCGTTTTTATAGAAACCTTTGCCTACCACACCTGTGTAATTCGGGAAGTAGTCTTCTACCTTTGTCTTGAAGCGGTCAAATCGCTCTGAATCATCTTTGTAGCTGCTCTTAGCATTATCTGAAGGGAAGAAGACATTCTCTTCTTTAATCGTATCCCAACTGCCAATATCAGCTGATCCTGCTTTTACATCAGTTTTAGCGATAAAGTTTCCTGGAACAATAGATGATTTTGGTGCTTGTTTATAAAGAGCAATCATGATTGGGACTTTTTGCAGTCCGTCCATTTGACGAAGTCGTTTAATGACTTGTTCCGCAATTTTTTCGCCCTCTGCTAAAAGTTTCTTTGAATTTTTCGATGAATCGATGGTCACCTCTTGCTGAGGATCCCCGATATTTTCGCGATAATAATAGACAGAGTTAAGCGCAAGACCGATAACAACCCCGCCAAGCTGTAAGCTATTTTTATCTTTTCTGATTAAGTAATTATGTTCTAGCATGGAAGCTAAGTAGATTGGACTATTTTCATTTTTTGACTTTGTTGAACCTGAGTTTGGAAGAGCAGGGTTTAAGCCTAAGTTCTTAAAGTCTTTGTCTTCTTTTTCAGCTTTTTTCAGATCACTGCCTGTTTTTTTGCGGGCAAGCCAGCTGAGAACAGTATCTTCATCTAAATGCTGTCCTTCTTGGAATAGATAATCGTTTGTATTGAATGATTCTGTTGCCAGGCGCATGAGTCCTGTTTCAAATTCATCAATGTCTAAGCGTGTATTGAGACGCTCTGCAGTTAGTCCTCTTGCCGCTCCTTGTTTAAACGGCAGCACCATTTTGTAATAGGAATCAGAGATGTTGTACATTGGGATGATCGCTGTTTCTTTCGTTTCATCCGTTTTTTGTGTGACCTCTTCCTCATCCTTTCCCCCAAAAGGTGCACACGCTGACAATACCAGTGTGAGCATTGTCAGCAGCAATAGCAACTTTTTCAATAGAAAACACTCCTCTTATTTCTTTAGCTCCTCGAGCATTTTGGCTTCGTCCCAGATTTCAATATTGAGTTCTTCTGCCTTTGTCAGCTTACTTCCAGCTGCTTCGCCGGCAATGACTAAGTCTGTTTTTTTACTTACACTACCTGCTAACTTGCCGCCTAATGCTTCGATCGCTGCCTTTGCATCATTACGAGACATTTCTTCTAATTTCCCCGTCAGCACAATCGTTTTTCCTGCAAAGTAGGAATCACTTTCTTCTACTTTCACGGGTTTTGGCCCTGTGTAGGTCATATTGACCCCAAGTTCTTTTAGTTCATTTAGCAGATCTAGAATTTCTTCTTTCTCAAAGTACGTGACAACTGCATCGGCCATTTTTTCACCAATTTCATCTACTTCAAGTAATTGTTCTTTCGTTGCTTGTTTTAATTGATCGATATCCTCAAAGTGCATGGCCAATGTCTTCGCTGCTTTAGAACCAATAAATCGAATACCAAGTCCAAACAATAACCGTTCAAGAGAGTTTTCTTTCGATTGCTCGATCGAACGCAGTAAGTTATCGACTGATTTCTCGCCCATTCGTTCTAGCTGAATCAACTCTTCTTTTGTTAAACGGTAAAGGTCTGATACACGAGAGACAAGCTGTTCTTTGAAAAGTTGTGTAATGACTCGCTCGCCTAGCCCATCAATATTCATCGCATTACGAGACACAAAGTGAATGAGTCCTTCACGTATTTGAGCGGGGCATTGTGGATTGATGCACCGAAGCGCCACTTCTCCTTCAATTCTGACCAGCTCACTTTGACACTCTGGACATTCAGTCGGCATGTGAAACGGCTTTTCTTCTCCTGTTCGCTGATCAACAAGAACCCCTGCAACCTCTGGGATAATATCGCCCGCTTTTTTGACAATCACTTGATCAAAAAGGCGGATATCCTTCTCTTTGATCAAATCTTCATTATGAAGAGAAGCACGTTGCACTGTCGTTCCTGCGACTTTTACAGGCTCAAGAATCGCTGTTGGGGTGATGACGCCAGTACGCCCCACACTTAGTTCAATATCAATCAGCTTCGTCACGACTTCTTCGGCCGGAAATTTGTACGCAACAGCCCAGCGTGGACTTTTTGCTGTGAAGCCTAGTTCTTCTTGCTGAGCCAATGAATTGACTTTAATGACAATGCCATCGATTTCGTATGAGAAATCAGCACGCTTTGTTTTCAGTGTTTCAATGAGGTCGATCACTTCTTCAATGGTTTGGCACATCCGTCTTTCTTTGTTCGTTTTAAAGCCAAGCTCATCGAGAAGATCAAGTCCTGCGCTTTGCGTTTCAACACCAATTTCATCAAGCTCTGCTATACTGTAGACGAAGATATCAAGGTTTCGTTTCGCTGCAATTTTCGTATCGAGCTGACGAAGTGAACCAGCAGCCGCATTACGCGGGTTCGCAAACGGCTCTTCTTCGTTTTGTAATCTTTTTTCGTTAAGGGCTTCAAAAGAAGGTTTTGGCATAAATGCCTCGCCTCTCACTTCAATCGACAGAGGCCGATTGATTTTGAGCGGGATGGAACGAATGGTTTTGAGGTTCTCGGTAATATCCTCACCTGTTGTCCCATCACCCCGCGTAGCACCCCGGACAAACACGCCATTTTCATAACGGAGAGAAACAGCGAGTCCGTCAATTTTCAGCTCGACATTGTAAGCGACGTCGTCACCGACTGCTTGACGAACCCGGCGGTCAAAATCAAGAAGGTCCTGTTCATGAAACGCATTGCCGAGACTGAGCATCGGTGTACCGTGACGTACTTTTTGGAAGGCGTCTAAAACAGCACCTCCTACTCTTTGCGAGGGTGAATCGGCTGCTTTTAAATCAGGGTATTCTTCCTCCAGAGAGATCAGCTCACGCATCCGCGCATCATATTCAGCGTCAGGAACACTTGGACGATCCAGTGTGTGATATTCGTAGTTGTATTGATTCAAAATCTGGTGTAGTTCCTCGATCCGGCGTTTCGCTGCTTCTTTATCCATCTGCTTCTTCCTTTCACTTCATCCGTTTTGTCAGTCCTATCAGTTTATTGCTTTTCGATTGGCGCAAAGGCGGCAAGGAGACGCTTAATGCCTGTAGGGCTTGGGAAGGCAATATCAAGCTCTGTGCTGTCTCCACTCCCTTTCACACTCACAACCGTGCCAACACCCCATTTTTTATGAGCGGCTTTATCACCGACAGCCCAGCCAATGCTGCCGCCGCCTGTGTTTTGAATGGTTTGCGTTTGTGGACGTGAGACAGGCCCTCGTCTTTGCGGTCTTTCTCTCGTTTGGCCAAACGGTGTTTTCGTTTCTTTTTTCTCATTTAGGTTGTCCAATAAATCAGCTGGTATTTCTCTGATAAATCGTGATTCCAGATTCATATTCGTCCGGCCGAATAACGTTCTCATCTTCGCACTTGATAAATAAAGCTCTTCTTCGGCCCGTGTGATCCCTACGTAAGCGAGACGGCGCTCTTCTTCCATCTCGGCATCTTCCATTAATGAACGACTGTGCGGGAAGACACCTTCCTCCATGCCCATTAAGAACACAACGGGGAATTCCAGCCCTTTTGCTGCGTGGAGCGTCATTAAAATAACGGCATCCTGATCTTCTTCTTCCGTCTCATCCAGCTTATCAATGTCTGCGACGAGGGCGAGGTCTGTCAGGAAGGTGACAAGTGATTTATCTTCATTTTGTTCTTCAAAGTTTTTAGTGACCGATAGAAACTCGTCAATATTTTCTAAACGGCTTTGTGCTTCAATCGTTTTTTCGATCTTCAGTGCTTCACGATAGCCTGTTTTCTCTAGGATCTCTTCCGTTAATTCTGTGACAGATAAATAATCCTGCATATTTGTCATTTGATCAATGAGCTGTTTGAACTCATCAAGTGCATTGGCTGCTCTTGCACTGAGTCCAATGAAATCCACCTGACCAAGTGCTTCAAACATAGAGAGATCATTCATTTCTGCGTATGCGGCAATTTTATCAACAGAGGTCGCCCCAATTCCACGCTTTGGTACGTTGACAATGCGCGCAAAACTAATATCGTCATCTGGATTTGCCACAAGGCGTAAGTATGCCAAAATGTCCTTGATCTCTTTTCTGTCATAGAACTTCGTACCGCCGACGATATTGTATTGAATGTTCGCCTTCATTAACGTTTCCTCTATGACACGTGACTGAGCGTTCGTTCGATAAAGGATCGCAAAATCAGATAATTTACGCTTGCCGCTCTGATGAAGCTGACGAATCTTTCCAGCGACAAATTGACCTTCACCGAATTCATTATCTGCGCGGTAATAGGCAATCTTCGCTCCTTCGTCATTTTCTGTCCACAGGTTTTTTGGCTTGCGGTTTGAATTGTTTTGAATCACCGTGTTTGCGGCATTCAGAATACGTTTAGTCGATCTGTAATTTTGCTCAAGCAAAATCACTTCACTGGACGGATAATCTTTTTCAAAGGAAAGAATGTTTGTAATATCCGCTCCACGCCAGCGATAGATAGACTGATCCGAGTCACCGACCACACATATATTTTGAAAACGCTGCGCGAGCAGTTTCACAAGCATGTACTGTGCTCTGTTCGTATCCTGATACTCATCGACATGAATGTATTGGAATTTTCGCTGATAGTGTTCTAATACTTCAGGAATCCGCTCAAACAGACGAATCGTCATCATAATAAGATCATCAAAATCGAGTGATTGGTTTTTGAGTAATCGTTTTTGATAATCTGTGTAGACGTCGCTGACCACTTGATCATAAAAGTCACCGGCTGTTTTTGCGTATTCCTCTGCGTCAATGAGTTCGTTTTTTGCACTGCTGATTGAACCTAAAATGCTACGTGGATCAAACTTTTTAGGATCAATATTTCGTTCTTTTAAAATGTTTTTAATGACTGAAAGCTGATCAGATGTGTCTAATATAGAAAAGTTGCGATTCACACCAATACGGTCAATATCGCGTCGTAAAATGCGTACACACATGCTGTGGAACGTAGAGATCCAAATGTCATCCGCACCAGGCCCTAAAATGGCTTGTACACGCTCACGCATTTCTCTTGCTGCTTTATTTGTAAAGGTAATCGCTAAAATATTCCACGGTGCCACATGCTTTTCTGCCATTAAATACGCAATTCGATGCGTGAGCACTCGTGTTTTTCCACTACCTGCTCCTGCCATCAGTAGCAGCGGCCCGTCTGTTGCTTTGACCGCTTCTTTCTGCGCGTCATTCAGCCCTTCTAATAGATGATTCGATATTTCATTCATTTCATTCACCGCCAATTCGAACTTATGTTCTATTTTAACCCGTTTCGTCTTGTTTGACTATGATGACTTTTTCACTGCGTTGACTGTCTTTAACGCTTCTTTAAAATTGTCATAAATGACGTTTCCCACTACGACAACGTCTGCGTGCTGTGCAAAGTCTTTCGCCTGCTCTTCGCTTTCAATACCGCCGCCATAAAATAGAACCGTTTCATGTAGCACTGCTTTGGTTTCTTTCACAAGCTCTATATCTCCAAGCATTCCGCTGTATTCTAAATAAAAGATGGGCAGTTTCATCAAGTGCTCTGCTACTCTCGCATATGCCCTTACGTCATCTATATCCAGTGACGTATTGGCCTCTGTCAGCTTAGCCGCTTTACACTCTTCGTTTAAGATGACATATCCTTCCGGCACAATCTCTTCCATTGACATCAAATCACCGTATTCCTTCATCGCATCCTTATGCAGACCAACAATCCAATCAGGATGAGCGCTGTTTAACACAGTGGGGATAAAATACAGGTCAAAGCCAGGCACAATCATCTCATGTGTCGAGATTTCAAGGACACATGGCACAAGAAAGCGGCGCACCTTTGACATCAGTTGCAGCACGTTGTCTTCTGTCACGTTGTCACTGCCGCCAATTAAAATGGCATCCGTACCAGATTCACAAATCGCTTCAAGTTGTTCATCGGAAATCTCTTTATTTGGATCGAGTTTAAAGACATGCTTCCACTCGGTAACATCATACATGAAAAACGTTCCTCCATTCGTTTCATTCCATTTAAATATTATAACAAAATCAGACACCGCAAAAAATGGGTAACCTCCTTCAGCTAAAAGTTTCATTCTTTTGAAAATAGTCGATTTTCACTTTAGGCGAGGTGAATGGAGACTATATGAAAAGCTCCACTTCAATAGGAGCTGAGTGAGATCAATAGATGGATACTGAACTGAAATGAGAGCTACTTCATCTCATCACATGATATTATACATGAAAGGAACATTTGACTATCGACCAAGCAGGTGAATGATTTGAAAAGAACCATCACATATGATCAAACGATCGACATCGGATACATCTATCTCATCCCGCCTCGAATCGGGACAATTAAAGAAACCATTGAATTAGACGTGAATGAATGTGTGAACGTAGACATCGACAAAGAGGGCCGAGTAGCTGGGCTGGAGTTATTTGCAGAAGAAGCCAAGGTGTTGAAACACACACCCGTTTATGAGGACGAGCTTTCGTTACGTTTTACGGATCAGGAAGTTCTCTCAACCTATCATTTATTGGGCATTGAATTTCTTTTCTCGACGCCTGATCACGAAGGGTTGATCGGTTTTACGATTGTCGATCCTCTTCGATATCACATCAAAAAAAAGACAAGAAAAAACCGTTTTGAATGGTCAAAACGGTTTTTTAAAGCTATTGTCTCACTTCATTAAAATAATGAACAGATGTCATGGCCCCTTCATCGACCATCTTGTTGTCTTGAATATCTAACGGATCAGGGTGTCCAGCTTTTTCAGGAACCTTTTCATTTGATCGGAACATGCTTGCCCATTTTTTGAGATGCTGTTTATTTTTCACTGCTAATAACACTGCACCACCAACCCCTAATCCTGCAAGTACATACGCATTCGGACGCTTATTCATGTATGTTCCCTCCCCTTATGATCTTATTTGTAAGTTACCCCGCCTTTTCATTTCTAAACGTCACAATCTGTTGAAGTGGTTTCTCTTTCAATGAAAAGTGGAATAACAACAGTAATGATAGAGAAAAGAGGGGATTTTCGTGACAACAACTTTCATCGTCATTGGCGCATTATTAGTGATTTTTTTCATCATACCAATCATTTTATTCATCTGGATTTGGATGCGAGATGAAAAACAGGAAGAGCATTCTGTCCTACGAAATTATCCGGTCATTGGAAAGCTACGGTTTATTTTTGAAAAAATAGGACCTGAGCTTCGTCAATATCTGTTTCTAAATGATCGAGAGGAGCTTCCTTTCTCAAGAAGAGAATACGAGCAAGCTGTCATGTCTGGGAAGTACAAAAGCCGGACAATGGGCTTTGGATCAAAACGTGATTTTGACAAGCCTGGTTACTATATTCGCAACGTCCTATTTCCAAAGCAGCGAGATGAGTTACGCATCGATCAATCTGAAAAAATCCAAACAAAAGTGTATCAGATCGATCAAGATAATTTACTTAGAAGAAGTGAACACACGAAAGAAGTCGAAGCAAAACCTTATTATCTCCATGAAGAAGATGTACAAATCATTGGTGAACATACGTGCCAAAAACCCTTCCACGTCAAAGGATTAATCGGTCAATCAGCCATGAGCTACGGCTCATTAGGCGACCGGGCGATTACGGCTCTATCCTCCGGCTTAAAAATGGCTGGCGGCACATGGATGAACACAGGTGAAGGCGGGCTTTCGCCTTACCATCTCAAAGGGGGCGCCGATATCATTTGCCAGATTGGGCCTGGTTTATTTGGGGTTCGAACAGAGGATGGCGCATTTTCGTTCGAAGAGTTTAAGAAAAAAAGTAAACATGATGAAGTAAAAGCCTTTGAACTCAAGCTAGCACAAGGAGCGAAAACACGCGGGGGACACATTGACGGTGAAAAAGTCACAGAAGAAATTGCCCAAATCCGTAAACTGCCGCCGCACCAATCCATTGACAGTCCGAACCGATTCGAGATGTTTCACTCCATTCCTGACATGTTTGATTTTATTGAACAACTGCGAAACATCGGCGGAAAACCAGTTGGAATCAAGCTAGTTGTTGGGCATAAAGAAGATATCGAGGAGCTTGCTCTCTATATGAAAAAAAGCGGAAAACATCCTGATTTCATTACAGTGGATGGCGGAGAAGGCGGCACAGGTGCTTCCTTTCATGAACTGGCTGATTCCGCAGGCCTGCCCATTTTCACCGCACTGCCGATGGTCCATCAAATTTTGAAGAAATATGGGGTTCGAGATCAGGTCAAGCTGTTTGCGTCTGGTAAACTTCTCTCCCCTGATAAAATCGCAATTGCCCTTTCCATGGGAGCAGATTTTGTGAATATCGCTCGAGGATTGATGTTCTCGGTTGGCTGTATTCGGGCGCAAGTATGCCACACGAATAAATGCCCTGTTGGGGTTGCCACCACAGATCCAAAGCTGCAAAAAGGTTTATCGATTGAAGAAAAGAAATACCGAGTCTGCAATTATATCCTGTCCCTTAGAGAAGGTTTGTTTAATTTATGCGCAGCAGCTGGAATTGAATCACCTATTCATTTTAACGAAAAACATATTATTTTTAGACAAGAAAACGGTCAGACAAGTGAAGTCCCTATGTTCTCAGGCACAGAGCAGTCTGTCTAGCTTAAAAAGGTGCGTTTCCGCACCTTTTTTCGTTGACATTCTTGCTCAATCACGTATAAAGAACTTAATAGATCTTTGATAAGGAGAAAGAGTATGCGTGAAAAAAAGGTCCGCGGTATGAAACGAAAGACTCAACAGATCATAAAAGAAATGAACGCACATACGCAGTCGTTTCCGGCGAATGTTACTGACTACTGGCACCTGCCTTTACCAGCGGCTTATGATTTTATGACGTCCAACAGAACACCGAAAAAGATCAAACGTCTATGCATTCAAACTCTATTGAATAGAGCTGAGCATCTCATTGATTTGAAACCAAACGACGGAGACATATATCGTGTCGTGGTCGCAGTCGATCTGCCTGGATTATGGCATTCACAAATCATTGTGTTTAAAGGGGATTCTTATGTGAAAGATTTCTTCAACAGACAAGGTGAGCATCAGACATCGCTTCCCCTTTCCGATCAGAGAAATATTCAAAAAGAATGTGATTTATCTGTTGCGCAAAATATGCGAAACATCGGTTTTAAGGAAGTGATCACTGATGACGATGAAGTGTCCTATGAAGGTGAACGATGGTTTATGGGAGAACTTGATGATATCAAAAAGAGCCATTTCAAATGAAATGGCTTTTTTTGTTCAACTTCAAAACGACAAATCATAAAGAATATTTGCAGTGAAAGCTGCTTTATTTTGTTTCGTCCGTTGCTTGTTGCTCTGCTACGCGGTCAAGTGCCATCGTATAAGCATCATTTCCGTAGTTCAAGCAGCGTTTGACACGTGAGATAGTGGCTGTACTTGCACCTGTTTCCGTTTCAATTTTGTGATACGTATTTCCCTCGCGAAGCATACGCGCTACTTCAAGACGCTGTGATAAAGATTGGATTTCATTGATGGTGCACAAATCATCAAAAAATCGATAACATTCTTCCAGGTCTTTAAGGGACAAGATGGAGTTGAATAGCTGATCTAAGCTTTTTCCCCTTAATTTATCAATTTGCATCTTTATACATCTTCTCCTTTACTATTGGCACACCGCTCCGCACTGACTTTTCCGAGAAAGCGGTATCTTTCCTGACTCATTTTTTTCAACCTCAGCAATGAGCTTTGAACGAATCATGACAGGTTTGGTTCTACGCTGAAAATGCCATCAGGTTCTTTCGTAAGCCGAAGCTTCTTTATCGTAAACAAATTCGACAAGTTTTGTCATATTCCTTGTGCGACAATCTGACAAACTTGTTTGCCTCCGATATCTAGAACACTTCTGCTCTGTTAGGTCTTTCCCTAAAAAACAGTATGTGTAGAAAGCTTGGCGAGACGACAAACCTGCGCCCCGCCTTGCTTGATTATTCAAAATATGTTGGTCGGCCAGCGTAACCGACAGATTCATTTTACAATTGGGCACTTCATTCGTCATGTCAAAGCCCTATGCTTTGTCACCATATCTAGCAGCGAAGAGATCCATTGCTCACTTCTGCCCTATAACAGCGGTCAGAAATCTAGCAAATATGATACAGCTCCACTCTGTTATATTTTAACGCATTATAGACGGAAAGAGTACAGTTTTTTTCATGACATCAAATATTCCTCTTGGTGTCACCCGAATATACGGCAAGTGTGTGCTTTGGAAAAAGACAAGTGTATCAATCGGGCAGTCAAATGGATACCCGCGCTCAATGAGTAGCTCGCGTAACGTTTGCTCCTGCTGAAGAACCGTTTCAAACGATTCAGCTGATGCACAGCCTGATAATTGCAGCGGGATTTCATGCAAAATCTTTCCGTTTTCTGTGAGCACAATTCCCCCGCCAATTTCTTTCATTCGCTTATGAGCAAGCATCATATCATCTTTATTTTTCCCAATCACTAAAATGTCACCAGTGGTTGAAAATGAGCTGACAAACCCTTGCACCTTGTTTGCAAATCCTTTTAACATTGTGTTCACGCGCCACTCGCCTTTTCGATCAATCAGACTGAAGAAGCTTTGATCATGGTCACAGGACAGCTGATTGACAGAGTTATCAATCTCCACTGTATAAGGCTCCATAATGACAGCATTTCGCATTTTGACACCGAGCGGCATTGAGAATTGCAAGTCACTCATCGTCAGGTCATAGCTTAAATCTAATGGTTCGAGCCCGCCATTTTCCCATTTTGTCTCTTGGAATTGATGCTGGTTCTCCCCCTCTAATTTAAGGATCACCCCTTTAGAAATCACCGTTTCTGGATTTGGATTCATCGGATCATCTAAAATATTCAAAGAAGCCAATCGGCCAGGACCGACCACGCCTAATAAGTCATCAATTTGATAGTATTTCGCAATGTTAAAGGTTGCCATATTGTACGCATCAATAGTAGGCACGCCTTCTTCAAGGGCAATGGAAATGAGACGATTGATCATGCCTTCTTCATAAAAATGAGGTGCTGATCCATCTGTTGTATAGAAAAAGTGATCGTAGTGCCTAAAGTCACGCTCATGCAACTCTCTTAAAATGTTCACTAAATCTGGGCGGATGGAAGAATGACGCAAGGACACATGATAGCCAAGAGACAAGCGTTTGAGCACATCGTCTGCATTCATTGCTTCATGATCACTGTCCGCTCCAAACAGCTTCATTTTTGTTAGCGTTTTCTCAGAAGCCCCAGGGAAATGTCCTTCAATTCGTTTTCTCTGCTTCTTCGTTTCTTGCATGCAATATAAAATGAGATCATCACCGTCCATTAATCTTGGCCAGCTCGTTAATTCGCCGCCTTGAAGGACGTCGGGATGATCAATCCATTCTTTCCGATAGTTAATAGGAAGCATCTCATCTTCATACCTGACCTCGGTTTGAAGATCGTATCTAGACCACCAGAAGTACTGAAATGGCTGCTTTTTTAATTCGCATAGAGTGGAAAGCGCTTTCTTTTCATTGCTTTGCAAAAGAAGAAATAAGTTATCGCTGACCATCGTTGTTGTGCCAAATTGAGACACATATTCTGCAAGTGATTGGGGATTATAAATATGGAACGGATGCGCGTGAGGTTCAATATACCCCGGCACAATGTATTTACCTTCACAATCAATCACACGTTTAGCTGATTTATTTTGAGGAAGCTCTGCTCCGACATAAACAATTCGATCATCATGTATCCAAATATTTGCCTTCACCCATTGCTTCAAAAACGGGTTTAGCACGAGTCCATTCGTTAAAAGGAGTGTTGGAACTATTTTTGAGTCGACTACATCGATTTGTGTGCGGATGTCATTGTTTCTCCAATTAAAAGTACGTTCGGACATTCACATACTCTCCTTCATTTGTATTAGCCCTATCGTAACATAACGAACCACGTTACGCATTAATGAAACGTTACAATTTCTTGAAATCACACTTAAAATAATTTAAAAAAGGAGAATCACTTGCAATGAAACCTAATCTTGGCTTAATGGAAGCGCTCATGAGAATTGCCTGCGGAATGACGATATGTACTGTAGCTGGATCCTTATATGCTCGAAAACCATGGAGTAAAATGCTGCTTTTTGGCATCATGCTCGGCGGATTAAAATTGGGCTCTGGTATTCTTCGTTTTTGTCCAGTGACCTATATGTGTGAACAGCAGAATACACATAAAGAGAAGGCTGAGTAGACAGCCTTCTTTTTTTGTGTGTGAATCACTCCGCTGCTTCGCACCATTTGACCAACGTACCAGCAATGATTTCTGCTGCTTCAATGACATGTTTGATCTCAATGGATTCATTCGGGAAATGGGCAAGCTCTGTCGTTCCAGGTCCAAACACAATGATTGGGATATCCGCTGCTTGTGACAGTAATCCGCCGTCTGTCCCCCAAGGGGCGGCTTCTACCTTTGGCGGGTGCTGCATGACCTCTTCATATTGTTCCTTCAATAGACCTAAAAGCGGGTGATCAGAGTCGATTGACCCTGGAAGCCACCTAGCACCAAACCACTCCACCTCCACTGGATGTTCTTGAAACCAATCATCCTTTTCAGCGAGTCCAGTCATCCAATTTTCTAATTCCTTCTCTGCCTGCTCAACTGTCTCACCTGGCATCACACCAAGCCTGCCTTCCATTGTGACAAGATCTGCGACAGAGGACGGCCAATCACCGCCTTGAATTTTCCCAATGTTGATTGGAATTGGAATCGGAATATGCTGAAACAGCGGCTCCGTCACTCGCTGATTTCTTTCTTTTTCTAGTGCCGCTATATGAGAAAGGACCACCGTGCTCTTTTCAATAGCAGAAACACCGTGATACCTTGTTCCGCCATGAGCTGCCCTTCCTTTAATATGCAGCCTGAACCACTTTGATCCTTGCTGAATCGGAAAAATGTTCATATGACTTGGCTCTGGAATGATGGCAGCATCCGCTGTGTACCCTTTCATTATTGCTGCAAGTGTGCCTGCTCCGCCGCTTTCCTCTTCGACGACACTATGAAACACCACATCTCCTTTCAGGGGAATCTGAAGCGCATGCAGTGCCTCAAGCGCAAAGAGTAAAGAAACGTTTCCACCTTTCATATCTGTTGCCCCGCGTCCATAAAGTCTCCCGTTTATGATATGCCCGCTGTAAGGCGGATATGTCCATTGATTCTTATCTCCTGCCGGAACCACATCTACGTGCCCGTTTAATAAAATTGATTTGCCGCCACCTTTTCCTTTCAATCGCCCAGCAACATTGGGACTCCCTTGAAAAGATCGGCGCGGGGAATAAAAATAAGGATGCTCTAGTAATTCATCGCCGCCAATTTCCCAAACGTCTACATCAAAGCCAATGGCGGACAGTTTATTGGCCACGATCTGCTGAACCTCTTCTTCATTTCCTTGGGTGCTGTCACATTGCACCATTTGCTGAAGAAGCGTAATGGCTTCATCCTGATGCTCTTTCATCCAGTTTCTGATACGTGTCATTGGCTGCAAGTCGTTCATCCTTTCTACACAACAGATTTGACATCAGGCGCTAAAATTAATGGCGCTTCAGTCGCCCTTATGACATCTTCCGGCTGAAATGGCGGCATGACTTCACGTAAAATGAGCAGCTGAGACTTGACCTCAATGACCGCCATATCCGTAATAATCAAATCGACACACGCTTTAGCGGTTAATGGCAATGAACAAGCCGTTTTCACTTTAGATCGACCGTGTTTATCCAGATGGCTCATCACCACTACCACTTTTTTCGCTTTTTGCGCCAGCTCAATCGCTCCGCCCATACCCGGTACTCTTTTCCCCGGTACAATCCAATTGGCAAGATCCCCTTGGCTGCTTACTTCAAGTGCACCCAAAATCGTCATATCCAGCATGCCTTTTCGGATGATGCCAAAAGCAGTCGTACTGTCCATGTACGAGCCGCCCTTTGTCAACGTAATGGGAAAACCACCGGCATTGCACAAATTCGGATCTTCTTCCCCTTGCAGAGGCGAGGCTCCTGCCCCCATAATGCCGTTTTCTGCATGCAGCCACACCTCATAATGTGATGGAATGTAATCTGCTGCTAGGGTCGGAATGCCGATCCCAAGATTCACAATCATGCCATCTTCAATTTCTTGTGCTGCTCTTTTGGCAATGCGGTGTCTTAAATCGATGTCTCCCATGCCCATGTCCAGTTCACTCCTTTTGATTGCACGATTTGATTCACAAATACGCCTGGCGTCACGATTTCTTCTGGATTGAGCTGCCCCGCTGCCACAATTTCTTCTGCCTCCGCTATGGTCCAGTCTCCTGCCATCGCCACAATCGGGTTTGTATTCCGTGCGCTTTTATCAAAAATCAGGTTTCCCACTTCATCTGCTTTGTAGGCATTGACGATGGCAATATCCGCTGTGAGCGCAGGCTCTAACATATAATTCTTCCCATTCAGCTCAACCAATTGTTTCTCATCGAGATTCAGGCTATCCATCCCAACATCTGTCACAATGCCCGCCAGCCCCATTCCGCCTGCTCTGATTTTTTCTGCAAGAATGCCCTGCGGGTAAAAATGAACGTCTAATGTACCAGCCTGCATTTTCTGTCCGGCAATGGGATTTGAGCCGATATGAGAGGCGATGATTTTTTTCACTCTTCCTTCTGTGATGAGCCTGCCCACACCAATTTGCGGGAAACCTGCATCATTTCCGATCAATGTCAGATCTTGAATATTTGCTTCCAAAATGGCATCAATCAACGATGGTGGTGAACCCACGCCGCCAAATCCGCCAAACATGATGGTCATGCCATCTTTTAATCGCGTCATCACTTCATCCAAACCCACAGTTTTGTTCATGTTCGTTCCTCCTTACATAGCAGATGGGAAAAACCCTCGATTGATCACTTCTTGTTCGACTTGTGTGATGGTCTGCCCGAATAAATCAATGAGTTCATCCATTTCCTGCTGTGTGATGGAAAGCGGCGGTGCGATCATAACCGCTGCGCCTCCAACCCCATCCTCTCCAGCGCTTGCTGGATACACCAGCAGTCCATTTTGTTTTGCCGTTTCAACGACGAGATTGGTTATCTGAGCATGTGCAGGAAATGGCGTTTTGGATAAAAGATCTGCGACAAATTCAATGCCAATAAGCAATCCCTTCCCTCTTACATCCCCTATGATGGAATGGGCTACTTGCAGATCTTTTAAAGCATTCATCATGTATCGCCCGGAAAGTTCAGCCCGTTCGGGAAGCTGATGCTTTTTCATATATCGAATGACCGCTAATGAAACGGCTGCTGAAAGCGGATTGGCACTATATGTGTGCCCTGCCATGACAGAGCCGGAACCGCTGATAATCGGTGCCATTACACGATCCGTTGAGACAACTGCTGCGATTGGAGAATAACCTGCGCTCATGCCCTTTCCGAGAACCATGATATCTGGTACCGTGCCCCAATGTTCCATCGCAAACATTTTTCCAGTTCGTCCAAAGCCCGTCATGACTTCATCTGCGATCATTAAAATGTCGTTTTCTTCACAGACACGCTTCATCGCTTCGAAATATCCGTCTGGCGGCAGGAGCGCCGCTCCCGCTGCGCCAACAATCGGTTCAGCAATCAACGCGGCGATCCTCTCTTTTCCTATACGCTGGATGACGGTCTTAAATTCCTGAACATACCACTCGACCTGCTTGCTGTCTTCCTTTGGCAGCCATGACCGGTAGCTATAGGGCGGTGACAGCACTGGGTGTTTTTCAAGCAGTGGTTCAAAGCGCTCCCTCCTTGCAATATGACCTGACATTGACAGCGCCCCTAATGTAATGCCATGGTAACTCATCCATCTTGAGATGATATGATTTTTTTCCGTCTTCCCCTGCTCCTGCCAATGCTGAATCGCCATTTTCATAGCAGTTTCCGTTGCCTCTGAACCGCTCCCTACAAAAAAAGACCAGTTCAGATCACCTGGGCAAAGTGTACTCAATTCATACGCTAGTTCTTCCGCTGGTTCATTCGTAAATTGTGATCTGTACGTAAAGCTCACCTTTTTCGCTTGCTCCGTCATCGCATCAATAATGTCTTGTATGCCATGTCCAATACTTGCCGTGACTGCCCCTGATGAGCCATCTATATATTTTTTTCCGTCCCGATCATATAAATAAATCCCCTCTCCTCTCACAGCCACAGGATATTGCTGATTTAACATCGGTTTGATTAAGTAATCCCGGGTCTCCACTTTGTCATTCCTCCCTCTCTTGTCAGCAGCTGCACTTTTCTTTTTACATGAATCGCAAGAAAATTTTGTATACTTGGTATAAGATTAGCTTAATCAAGAGGGCAGTCATCCTCCATTCGCCATATGCCCGAATTTCACATGTGTTTTTTATACATGGTGTATAAGAGTGTTCAAAAGGAGGTCATGAGTCTATGGCGATTCTCGTCAAAGATGCACTCTCGCTCGATATGATGAAAGAAACCAAACTGCTTGCTGGAGAAAATGGACTGGATCGTCTTATCCAGTGGGTGACCATTGTGGAAATTATTGAAGACACATCTAGACTTTCCGAAGGAGAATTACTTGTTACAACTGGATTTGGGCTGACAGAAAATAAAGAAAGACGCATCCGGCTTGAAAAATTGATTCAATCTCATCGTCTTTCAGCCATTGCCATTTATAAAGGCGTGTACTTAACGGAAATTCCCGCATCACTCATTGAAGCCGCCGAAAATAGCGGTATTCCGCTCATCGAGATTCCGCCCCATGTCAATTTTTCAGACATCACAAAAGCCGTTCTAGAACAAATCGTCAGCAGTCAGCTCCATCAGCTCAAATATTCTTCCGCGATTCATCAAAGACTGACCCATTTAAATGTGAGCAATAAAAATGTCACGCAAATTACAGATGAACTGGCACATCTCACAGCGGCAAATATCGTCGTACTGGATGTGTTTTTGCACCAAACAGCAGCTCATCTCGAAACAGACGAAGTGACCTATTCTCCTGCTTTTGGCTTTCTAACAGATGACGAACCGATTGAAACCTCTTCTCTACTCAAGCAGGCAGAGGAAAAAGGCCGGCTCGTCTATGACACATATGGTGCGTTTGTTCTAGCTGCATGCCCTGTGATTGCAATGGGGGATATTTTTGGGTTCATTGTGGCGTTAAAGAAAAAAGAGACGTGGCACCATCTCGATGCCATCGCCATTGAGCATGCCGGTGCGGTGTATGCGATTGAATGGTTGAAACAAAAAGCCATTCAAGATACAGAAAACCAAATGCAGGGGCATTTATTGGATGATATGCTGCAACAGCAATACACAGAAGAAAGTTATGTCATCGAACAAGCAAGAAAGCTGCAATATGATATGAGCGAAGAACAAGTCGTCATCTACTTTCAATTTCAGCATCAGCACACACAGCTCGATCATCAAATGGTGCAGCGCCTATCCCAATTGCTCACATCCATTTTTGAACGCAGACAAATTCCTTTTTTATTAAAAGCAAGGCTTGATTCCATTTTCGTTCTGACACCCGCAGGAAAAAACACGTATCAAGAAACAAATTGGTATCGCGCATCAGAAGAATGCCGCAGTACTTGGTCTTATTTTTTCCCCGTCCATCCCATTGTGATTGGCATTGGAAGAGCCTACGACCAGATCAGTCTCTTTGCTAAAAGTGCAAAAGAAGCCCAGTATGCAGCAAGGCTTCTTCCTCTTTTGAAAACAGATGACAGCATCATTCATTATCAGAAGCTCGGCCTATATGGGATGCTGCTTGAAATGAACGAAGCCGGAATGAATTTGCATGACTTTTATGTGGAGCTGTTAAGCCCGTTGCTTTATACAAAAAAACAAGGAGCTGACCTGATTCATACACTCGAAGTGTATTTGGCACACAATGAAAATATTCAAAAGTCAGCGGGGGAATTGTTTATTCACCGGCATACGTTAAGCTACCGGTTGAAACAAATTGAAACGAGAACAGGCTGCAGCCTCAAATCCACTGATGATCGGATGAAGCTGCAGCTGAGTATCATGGCGTACCGCCTATCTGGTCTGCTTGATCAGATGAGAACCATTTCATGATTCATTTGGCGTTTTGACCCATAGATTCATATCTTCAATTTTGTCAAAAATATAGCAGTTGTTTTGAAAGCGTCCGGTGTATGTATACCCGAGCTGATAAAATACTTGATTCATTCCATAGGACAGTGCACGGGCAAGAGAATAAAAGACATAAATGTGCATGGATTGAAGCTCTTGTTCGAGGGCTAGAATCAAATGATGCATGAATCCTAGTTTTCTGTATGTGGGAAGGGTTGCACAATCTGTTAATTCTGCATGACCATACGGCACATTGATTTCAGCGGATGCGGCACTTACAAGTTGACCGTCATGTTCAACGGCATAAAAAACCGTCCCTTCCTCCATTACCTTTCGGATGTAATCTGGCTCGTTCATTGGCGTGGGGTACGTTTCAAAGACCGTATCATAGAGCGCTGCCAGCTTGTGCACATCCTCTGGACCGGCTTTCCTCATCACATACTCATCCTGCCACACGCCTTGGTCTGTTTTGATCGGCTTTTCTTGAATAGACGCAACGATTTCATCTTCCTTCAACCAAAATGGGCTGTTCATTCGATCTTCGGTCAGAAAGAGCGACATGCCGTACGCATCACTTCCGAGGAAATAATGAGAAAACACACCTTCAAGCCGAAAGCCTTTTGCTAAAAAAAGAGGCATATGCTCACGCCTTACTTTTACAATAACCTTAGACGCCTTGCAGTCCCCCGCTTCCTGAAGCACGGACTGAATCACATCCTGCACCCTGCCGCTATAGTCATCCAAACGAATTCGCTCATTGAATGGATCCATACAGATCAAAGCAGAAAAACGCTCGTTTGCAAGTTTCTTCAATTGCACCATACACTCATTCCCCTCTTAGCTAATGAAAAACTTCCAAATTAAAAATGAAGAAATAGCAACGCCAGAAAAAATGGATAGGATCATATAACTAATGGCAAAGCCTTTTTTCAATTTATTCTGCTTAATGGCAGTCACCATGATGTTATTTATAGTTATGAGATATAAAACAAGCATGACGTTTGCAAAGATGATAAATGCTTTGATTTCCATGTTGCCTCCCTAAATCTATTCGTGATCCCATACTACTTCTTCATCATCTGCCCGCATCCCTCCTATGAACAGAAGAAGAAAAAAACACCTTTCCATCTCGTCAGATAGAAAGGTGTTTTGATTAAACGTTTTTCCCCGCAGCCTTCAGCGCACGGGCGCCAATGTCACGGCGATAAAATAAACCTGGCTGAATGATTTCTTCAACCGCTTCATACACTCTTGATCTTGCCGCTTCAAATGTGTCGTCAAATGCGGTCACATTTGCTACACGGCCGCCATTTGTGACGAATTGATCGTTTTCCTTTTTTGTTCCTGCGTGGAAGGTGACGACATCAGAGACCGTTGTTTGCAAAGCACCGATTGGTGTGCCTTTTGCGTAGTCTTCCGGGTATCCTTCTGATGCAAAAACGACACTGACAGCAGCTGTGTCTTTCCACTGCAAGTCCACATCTTTTCCGTCCAGAATATCGAGGAATACTTGGACTAGATCTGATTCAAGACGAGGGAGCACTACTTGCGTTTCAGGGTCGCCAAAGCGTGCATTGAACTCAATGACCTTAGAGCCTTCTGGTGTTAGCATTAAGCCTGCATATAAAATGCCTGTAAACGAACGCTCTTCCTGCACCATCGCGCGAGCTGCTGGTTTGACGACATCTTCCACCGCTTTTTGTACGACTTCATCTGAAATTTGTGGAACCGGTGAATAAGCGCCCATCCCGCCGGTGTTTGGTCCTTTGTCATCTTCAAATGCCCGTTTATGATCCTGTGCGATCACCATCGGATACACCTTTTCTCCATTGACAAAGGCCATCAGAGAAAACTCTTCACCTGTTAAAAATTCTTCAATGACAACCGATGCACTCGCATCGCCAAACTTTTCATCCTCTAAAAAGTCATGCAGGCAGTTGATCGCCTCTTCAAGTGTCATTGCCACAGTCACACCTTTTCCTGCGGCAAGTCCATCTGCTTTAATGACAATTGGAGCACCCTTTTCTTCCACATATGCCTTCGCTTCTTCAAACGATGTAAAAGTGGCATAAGCGGCTGTCGGGATATCATAATTTTTCATTAAGTCTTTTGCAAATTCTTTTGAGCCTTCAATGACTGCGGCTTTTGCATTCGGTCCAAATACCTTGAGACCTGCTTGTTCAAATGCATCGACGACACCTGCAATTAAAGGAACCTCTGGACCGACAATTGTTAAGCCGATGTTATTGTCTTTTGCAAAACGAATTAACGCCTCATGATCACCTTCGTCGATCGGTACAAGCTTTGCTGCGTCTGTCATTCCATCATTGCCGGGTGCGACAAATACTTGGCTGACAAGTTCGCTTTGATTCACTTTCCATGCGATGGTATGCTCTCTTCCGCCTCTGCCGATAATTAATACGTTCACACTGTCATCCCCTTAATGTTTGAAATGTCTAACGCCAGTGAAGACCATGGCGATGCCGTATTCATCTGCTTTTTGGATCGATTCTTCATCACGAATGGAACCACCTGGCTGGATGATCGCTGTGACGCCTGCCTTTGCAGCAGCTTCCACTGTATCGCCCATTGGGAAAAATGCATCAGAACCTAGTGCACTGCCTTTTGCCTTTTCACCTGCTTGCTCAATCGCAATGTTAGCCGAGCCAACACGGTTCATTTGACCAGCACCAATACCTGCTGTCATTTGATCCTTCGCTAGAACGATGGCATTTGATTTCACATGCTTGACGACTTTCCAAGCGAGCTTTAAGTCTTTCCATTCGTCTTCAGTCGGCTCTCTTTTCGTTGGGATAGAGATCGTTGCTTCCTCTAAGCCGTATGTGTCGATATCCTGAACGAGCAATCCACCATGAACACTTGTGAGCTGCTTTTCTTTTTTCCCAAGATCTGCTTCTACATCTAATGTTAGTAGACGAAGGTTCTTTTTCGCTGTTAGCACATCAAGTGCTTCTTGGCTAAACGATGGTGCGATGACGATTTCTAAGAAAATCGTATGGAGCACCTCAGCCGTTTGCTTGTCTACTTCACGATTAAGCGCCACAATGCCGCCGAAAATAGATGTTTCATCTGCTTTAAATGCACGATCAAATGCTTCTGCAATCGTTCCTCCTGTCCCAACACCACATGGGTTCATATGCTTTACAGCCACAGCCGCTGGCTCCGTAAATTCACGTACAATTTGAAGTGCTGCATCTGCATCTTTGATGTTGTTGTAGGAAAGTTCTTTTCCATGTAATTGCGTTGCAGTAGCTAAAGAGCCTTTGCTTGGAAGCGCATTTTCATAGAACGTCGCCGCTTGGTGCGGGTTTTCTCCATAACGAAGAGATTGTTTTTTCTCAAATGTAACTGTGAACTGTTCTGGCTCTGTTTCGCCAACAAAGTTCGTTAAATAATCCGCAATCAGGGCATCGTAAGCAGCTGTATGACGGAATACTTTTGCTGCAAGCTCACGTTTTTTCTCTAGTGAGACGCCGCCTTCTTTGATTTGTTGAACGACAGAATCATAATCACGCGGGTCTACAATCACAGTGACGTCCTGATGGTTTTTAGAAGCAGCACGAAGCATACCCGGTCCGCCAATATCAATGTTTTCAATCGCTTCTTCATACGTGACATCGTCTTTGGAAATGGTCTCTTTGAATGGATATAGATTCACAACGACAAGATCAATCGGCTGAATGCCGTGCTTTTCAATCTGTGCCATATGCTCCTCGTTTTCTCTCACTGCTAATAGTCCACCGTGAATGTTCGGATGAAGTGTTTTGAGTCGTCCGTCCATGATTTCTGGGAAGCCAGTCACTTCAGAAATACCAATGACATCAATGCCGTTCTCTTGAAGAAGTTTGTGTGTACCACCAGTTGAAATCACTTCAACGCCAAGTTCTGTTAGTTCTTTCACAAAAGGTACAAGATTTGTTTTATCGGAAACACTGATTAATGCGCGTTTGATCGTCATGCCTTTGTCACCTCATTAAGATAATTCTAAAAGTGATTTGATCACTTTTGGATATAGTGTATGTTCTAATTCATGCATTCTTTTTTCAATGGATTCAAGGTCTTCCCCTTGTTCAATATGAATGGCTGCTTGGTCAATAATCGGGCCGGTATCCATGCCTTCGTCGACATAATGTACCGTGATGCCTGCCACTTTGACTCCTGCTTGATAGGCTTGTCCAATCGCATCGAGTCCAGGAAATGCTGGCAGTAAAGAAGGGTGGATATTCACGATTTTCCCTCTAAATGCATCAAGCAATGTCGGACCGATCAGTCGCATATACCCAGCGAGGAAAATCCATTCCACTTCATGCAGCCTCAGCTGTTCAATGATGGTTTGCTCAAAAGCGGCTTTACTCGGGAAAGCCTTCGGCGTAAAAGAAAAGGACGGAATGCCCTCTTTCTCTGCCCGCTCCAGCACCTTCGCACCCGGTTTATCACAGATCACAATGGCGGCTTTTGCCGGCCACTGTTCTTCTTTTAACGTATCAATAATGGCTTGAAAATTTGTCCCGCTTCCAGAGGCGAAGATCGCAAACTTTTTCATGAGAGGCTTCCACCACCGAAAGTGACGCCTTCTCCTTTTTGAACTCGTCCGATAAGGAAGGCTTTCTCTCCGTCTTGTTCAAGTCCGCTGATCACATCCACAAGATCATCCTCTTTGACGGCTAGGACAAAGCCGATACCCATATTAAATACATTGAACATCTCTTCTGCTTTCAATTGCCCTTTTTCTTGGATAAAGGAGAAAATAGGCGGAACTGGCCATGAGCCGTTATCAATCTCCACACCAAGTCCTTCAGGCAACATACGTGGTAAATTCTCAATAAAGCCGCCGCCTGTCACATGTGCCATACCGTCAACCTTGCCAGCTTTCACTTGTTTAAGAACAGGCTTGACATAAATCTTCGTCGGTTCAAGCAGCTCTTCTCCAAGTGGTCTTGTAAAAGGTTCATACGTTTGGTGAAGATCTAGACCCGCATCTTCAAGCAATACTTTTCGTACAAGAGAATAGCCATTGCTATGAATTCCGCTAGAGCTGAGTCCAATCAGCAAATGCCCTTCCTTGATGTTCTCTCCTGTGACGATTTCATCTTTTTCAACGACACCTACAGAAAATCCAGCAATATCATATTCTTCTTCTGTGTAAAGACCCGGCATTTCTGCTGTCTCTCCGCCGACAAGCGCTGAGCCAGACTGCTCGCATCCGTCAGCTACACCTTTGACGATGGATTCAATTTTCAAAGGATCTGCTTTTCCAACTGCTAAGTAATCTAAGAAAAAGAGCGGCTCTGCCCCTTGTGCAAGTACATCGTTCACACACATAGCAACAGCATCTACACCGATCGTATCGTGTTGATCCATTAAAAAAGCGAGCTTTAATTTCGTACCAACACCATCTGTTCCTGAGACAAGTACGGGCTTTTTATATGGCAGTTCAGATAAATCAAACATCCCGCCAAATCCACCTAGAGCGCCCATGACACCTGCTCTTTTTGTACGTTCTACGTGTGTTTTCATTCGTTTAACGGCTTCGTATCCTGCTTCGATGTCGACACCGGCGTTTTTATATGCTTCTGACATCCCATTCACTCCTTTTATCTGCTTGTCTTCCATGTATTTTCGGCAGAATGAAAGAGCAGCATATCAAATCACGTTGACTGCTGCTCCATTATTCGATTATTTCGTCAGGACTGTTTCCTTCACATGAGGAAGGACAGTATCTTCATAAATTTCGGTCGGGTATTTTCCAGTAAAGCATGCTAAACACTGACCGCGCTGCGGATCATCATACTTTCTGCCAATCCCGTCCATTAAACCGTCTACAGATAAAAATGCAATGGTGTCTGCACCGATTTCCTGTCTAATTTCTTCCACTGAATGAGATGACGCAATCAGCTCTTCGTGTGTAGACGTATCAATTCCATAAAAACATGGATGAGCGATTGGCGGTGAACTAATGCGTACATGCACTTCCGTCGCACCTGCTTCTCTTAGCATCGTCACAATCCGGCGACTTGTTGTTCCACGTACGATGGAATCATCCACCATGACGACACGTTTGCCTTCGACCACCCCACGCACAGCAGACAGCTTCATGCGCACGCCCTGCTCACGCAATGCTTGAGACGGCTGAATAAATGTCCGGCCGACATAACGGTTTTTAATTAAACCTAGCTCATATGGAATACCAGTTGCTTCGGCATAGCCAATCGCTGCAGAAATACTGGAGTCTGGCACACCTGTCACGACATCTGCTTCGACATGTGCTTCTTCTGCAAGCTTCTTGCCAAGATTCTTTCTCGCACTATGCACGTTGATGCCATTGATATTGCTGTCCGGTCTTGAGAAATAAATGTATTCCATGCTGCACATGCTGCGGTTAATGTTCATCGAGAAGCGCTCAGATTTTAAGCCTTCATCATTAATGATCAGCATTTCGCCAGGCTCCACATCACGTAAATAGGTAGCACCGACGACATCAAAGGCACATGTTTCAGAAGCGACAACATAAGCATCCCCAAGCATACCAAGTGAAAGTGGGCGTAATCCGTTCGGATCAAGCGCTACGATCATTTCTGTTTCCGTCATAATTAAGAAAGCATAAGCTCCTTTTAACATGGACAGAGCATTTTTGATTTGATCCTTCAAATCCATATATCCGCTACGCTTAATTAAGTGAGCGAGCACTTCGGTATCAGAAGACGTTTGAAAAATACTTCCTTGGTTCTCTAGCTGCTGCTTTAATTGCGTTGCATTGACCAAGTTTCCATTATGAGCAAGGGCAAGACTGCCATTGTTTTGCGAGCGGAAGAAGAGGGGCTGCACATTCTCAAAGCCGCCTCCGCCTGCTGTCGCATACCGAACGTGCCCGATCGCACCTTTTCCCTTTAAATCCTTAAGCTCACCATTTTGGAACACTTCCGTAATCAGTCCAAGGCCTTTGTGTGACGTCAGGTTTTCACCGTCTGTTGCAATAATTCCCGCACCTTCTTGTCCTCGGTGCTGAAGGCTATGCAATCCGTAATAGGTGATTTGCGGCGCTTCTTCGTGTCCCCAAACCCCAAAGACGCCACATTCTTCGTTTAAGCCTCTGATTTCAGCAAGCATGGGATCGCTCCTTTCCATGCGCGTTCAAGCTCGTTGACTGCCGCATGAATCCATTGTTGTCCTTCTTGATTTTTGACAGTGAATACACCATCATTTGTGACCGTTCCGACTTCTTTTGCATCTTGCACAGCCGCAGCAAACGCTTCGCGGTTTTCTGGTTTCACTGTGACGACAAAACGTGACTGTGATTCACTGAATAGTGATGCAGCGCTGTTTAGATCGATCTGGATATCAGCGCCAAGACCATCTGTTCCAAATGTACTTTCAGCTAGTGCTACACCAAGACCGCCTTCAGACACATCATGTGCTGACTGAACAAGTCCGTTTTGAATCGCTGCTAATAGGGCTTCTTGACGCGCCAGTTCTACATCCAAATCAATTTCTGGTGCTTTTCCGTAGATACGACCTTCTGTCATTTTTTGAAGCTCACTGCCTGCAAATTCTTCCTTCGTTTCACCAATGACGAAAATCACATCACCTGCCTGTTGGAACGATTGAGTCGTAATATGAGCTGTATCTTCAATCAAACCAACCATACCAATGACTGGCGTTGGGTAAATGGCTGTTCCATTTGATTCGTTATATAAAGAGACGTTACCGCCGATGACCGGTGTGCTTAATGTACGGCAAGCCTCGCTAATGCCGTCAGCAGACTTTTCAATCTGCCAGAAGATTTCTGGTTTCTCCGGGTTACCGAAGTTCAAGTTATCTGTTACTGCAAGCGGACGAGCGCCTGAGCAGACAATGTTACGTGCGGCTTCTGCAACGGCAATCTTACCGCCAACCTCTGGATCAAGGTAGAGATAACGTGCGTTACAATCTGTTGTCATCGCAAGAGCTTTTTTCGTCCCACGGATTCTGAGCACGCCCGCATCAGAGCCAGGTGCAACGACTGTGTTTGTACGAACCATATAGTCGTATTGATCGTAAACCCATTCTTTACTCGCAATCGTTGGCTGCTTTAACAGCTGTTTCAATGTATCTGCTGCATCTGTGATCGCTGGAGCTTCCACTTTTGTTTCTAAAAACTCGCGATAGTATGCAGGCTCACTTGACGGCTTGTGATAAACCGGTGCTTCTTCTGCAAGTGCATCAACTGGAAGCTCACACACTACTTCTCCTTGATGGAGTAAACGAAGCATTTTATCGTCTGTCACATGACCGACTGAGACTGCTTCAAGATCATATTTTTCAAAAATATCAATGATTTCTTGCTCACGGCCTTTTTCAATGACCAACAGCATTCTCTCTTGGGATTCAGACAGCATCATTTCATACGCTGACATGCCTGTTTCACGCTGAGGGATCAGGTCTAGGTTCATTTCGATACCTGAACCGGCTTTACTTGCCATCTCTGCACTTGAGCTAGTTAAGCCAGCCGCTCCCATATCTTGAATGCCCACAAGCGCATCATTTTTGATGACTTCAAGACATGCTTCAAGCAAAAGCTTTTCCATGAACGGATCGCCGACTTGAACCGCTGAACGTTTTTCTTCTGATTCATCAGAAAATTCTTCAGACGCAAATGTTGCACCGTGAATCCCGTCACGTCCCGTTTTAGCACCAACGTACATGACTGTATTGCCAACACCTTTTGCCTGCCCTTTCTTGATGTCTTCATGGTTGATTAACCCTACACACATCGCGTTAACGAGCGGATTGCCTTCATAACTTTGATCAAAATGAACTTCTCCACCGACTGTTGGAATCCCGATACAGTTTCCATAGCCTGCAATCCCTGCCACTACTTCTTCAAACAAGTACTTCACGCGCGGTGAAGTCAGTTCACCAAAACGAAGAGAGTTTAATACCGCAATTGGACGAGCACCCATGGAGAATACATCACGGATGATTCCGCCGACACCTGTTGCCGCTCCTTGATACGGTTCAATTGCAGATGGATGGTTATGTGATTCGATTTTAAATACAACCGCTTGGTTGTCTCCAATATCAACGATTCCAGCGCCTTCCCCAGGACCTTGAAGAACATGCTCTCCTTTTGTCGGGAATTTGCTTAAAACAGGCTTTGAGTTTTTATAACTGCAATGCTCTGACCACATGACAGAAAAGATACCCGTTTCTGTGTAGTTTGGCAGCCTGCCAATAATGGATTCGATTAAAGCGAATTCTTCATCACTCAATCCCATTTGCTGATACAATTTCTCTTCTTTAATTTGCTTGTGACTTGGTTCAAGCAGTAGTGACATGAGTGTCCCTCCAATTTTTCACGATAGATTGAAACAATTTAAGTCCGTCTGCGCTGCCTAGTAATGAGTCAACCGCGCGCTCAGGGTGCGGCATCATGCCGAGTACATTGCCCTGTTCATTCGTTACACCTGCAATTCGATTGACACTGCCGTTAATATCGTCACCGTAAGTGAAAGCGATTTGGCCTCGTTCAATCAGCTTCGCTAACGTGTCTTCGTCACAGTAGAAGTTACCTTCACCGTGTGCTACAGGAATCGTAATCGATTCACCTTTTTGATAACCGCTTGTAAATTGCGTTTCGTTGTTCTCTACAATGAGTTCAACTGGACGACAGATAAATTTTAGATCTTTATTCCGTCTCATTGCACCTGGCAAAATGCCAAGCTCCTGAAGAATTTGGAACCCGTTACAAACACCAAGAACAGGTTTTCCTTCCGCAGCTGCTTTTTTCACAGCCGGCATGATGTTAGAAAAACGAGCAATCGCACCGCATCTTAAGTAATCCCCATAAGAGAAACCGCCTGGTACGAGTACACCGTCAAAACCATCAAGACTCGTTTCGTCGTGCCATACATATTCAACTTGTTCACCTAACTCATCTTGAATCGCATGGTACATATCGATATCACAGTTAGAGCCAGGCAAGACGATCACTGCAAACTTCACTGTGCGACAACCTCCTCCACCTCATAGCGGTAATCTTCAATCACCGTATTGGCAAGCAATTTTTCACACATTTCTTTGACCACTGTATCTAAGTCACGTTCTGATTTCTCAATGACTAGCTCCATATATTTCCCGATACGGACATCCTTTACTTCCTGATAAGACATACTGTGCAAAGCGTGCTGCACGGCACTTCCTTGTGGATCAAGAACGCTCTCTTTTAAGCTGACAAAAATTTTCACTTTATACATGTTTATGGCCTCCAAGTCTTTTGAAAATTTCTTCGTATGCATTTGTTAAGCCGCCCAGGTTTCGTCTGAACACGTCTTTATCAAGCTTTTCGTTTGTGTCTTTGTCCCAAAGCCTGCACGTATCAGGTGAAATCTCATCAGCTAGCAAAATACGATTCTCGTGATCTATTCCGAATTCAAGCTTGAAATCAATTAAATTCACATGGCAATCTGAGAAGATTTGCTTCAATTCTTCATTCACTTGTCTTGTGATTTGTTTCATTTCCTCGACCTGCTCAGGTGTCGCTGCATGTAAAATGCGAATATGATCTTCTGTAATGAGCGGATCACCAAGTGCATCATCTTTGTAGTAAAACTCGATCAAAGGTGTGTCCAGTTTCGTTCCCTCTGGAATCCCAAGACGCTTTGACATACTGCCTGCCACCACGTTTCGCACAACGACTTCAAGCGGTACAATGTCTACCTTTTGAATGAGCTGTTCTGTTTCAGATAGGCGTTTCACAAAGTGATTGTTGATCCCTTTCTCATGTAGCATTTGAAAAATCAAGCTAGAAATTTCGTTATTCAGTCTGCCTTTGCCTTCAATTTCCGCTTTCTTTTCACCGTTAAATGCTGTAGCTGAGTCTTTATATTCGACATATAAAATATGCTCGTCATCGGTCTGATAGATTCTTTTCGCTTTGCCTTCGTAGAGAAGTTCTTGTTTCACAGTCATTCAGATTGGCCTCCTAATTTGAATGTTGGCAATTTTCAGGATTAGGCGCCTGACTAGCAGGCGGCCCATTTCTTACGCAAGACCTAGACGTTCGAAAATCATATCGACATTTTTCAAGTGATAGTTGTAATCGAAGCAGTCAGCGATTTGTTCAGGTGTTAAGCGTGAAGTGATTTTCTCTTCTGCTTCTACTAATGAACGGAATGGTACTTGTTTTTCCCAAGCTTCCATCGCCTTTGGCTGAACCGTGTCATATGCTTCTTCACGTGCCATGCCTGTATCAATAAGTGCAAGAAGAACACGCTGAGAGTAGATCAAGCCAAGTGTGCGGTCCATGTTGCGTTTCATATTTTCAGGGAACACCGTCAAATTCTTCACAATGTTAGAGAAACGGTTCAGCATATAGTTCAGTGCAATCGTTGCATCTGGTAAAATGATGCGTTCAGCAGATGAATGAGAAATATCACGCTCATGCCAAAGCGGTACATTTTCATAAGCAGTCAGCATATAACCACGGATGACACGGGCAATTCCCGTCATATTTTCAGAACCGATCGGGTTTCGTTTATGAGGCATCGCTGATGATCCTTTTTGTCCTTTTGCAAAGAACTCTTCTACTTCACGTGTTTCACTCTTTTGAAGACCACGAATTTCAACAGCAAATTTCTCAATGCTTGTTGCCACTAAAGCAAGGGTTGCCATGTAATCTGCATGACGGTCACGCTGCAAGGTTTGGGTTGAAATTGGTGCAGCTTTGATGCCAAGTTTCTCACATACATATTGCTCAACAAACGGGTCGATGTTCGCATATGTGCCAACAGCACCAGAGATTTTGCCGTATTCGATGCCGGCTTTTGCTTGTTTAAAACGTTCTAAGTTACGCTTCATTTCCTCGTACCAAAGAGCAAGCTTCAAGCCAAATGTTGTCGGTTCAGCGTGTACACCATGCGTACGGCCCATCATGACGGTATATTTGTGCTCTTTTGCTTTTTCTTTTAGTATGTCAACAAATCTCTCAATGTCCTTGAGCAGAATATCGTTCGCCTGTTTTAATAGATATGAAAGCGCCGTATCCACTACGTCTGTAGATGTTAACCCGTAATGAACCCACTTTCTTTCTTCTCCTAGAGATTCAGATACAGCACGCGTAAAGGCAACCACGTCGTGGCGCGTGTCTTGTTCAATCTCCAAAATACGTCCAATATCAAAGCTTGCATTCTTGCGCATTGTCACAACGTCTTCTTTTGGAATAACACCAAGTTCTGCCCAAGCTTCACAAGCGAGAATTTCTACTTCAAGCCATGCATTAAATTTGTTTTCCTCTGTCCAGATTGCTGACATTTCTGGTCGTGCGTAACGTTCGATCATTTCCCGTTTCCTCCATCTCTTTCAGTCCATATCTTTGTGATGTTTGCCATCCATTCATCATCAAGCTGTTTCATAAATGTCATATGCCCCATTTTGCGGCCGGCTTTCACTTCATGTTTGCCATATAGATAAAGCTTCGCTTCCTTTAAAAGCTCAGGATGTTCTTTTGGGATGTCCACTTCATCGCCCAGCAAATTCACCATCATACCCTCTGATAAAAGAGCTGTTCCGCCAAGCGGCAAACCGCATATGGCGCGAATGTGCTGTTCAAACTGACTCGTCTCACATAAATCCAATGTGTAATGTCCAGAGTTATGCGGGCGCGGTGCCAGTTCATTGACGAGCAGCTTCCCTTCATTTGTCAGGAACAGTTCAACAGCAAGCGTACCGACCAGCCCTAGCTTTTCAGCAAGCGTTGTTGCCAGCTCTTTTGCTTTCTCCTGAATGCTGCCATCTACCCGTGCAGGCACGATGCTTTGGAATAAAATATTGTGCTTATGAATGTTCTCAGCGACTGGGAATGTCGCAATTTCCCCATGAACAGAACGCGTCACAATCACGGACAGTTCCATTTGGAAAGGAACCCAGCTTTCTAAAATGCACGTTCCATGCGTAAGAAGTGCAGCCGCTTCATGAAGCTGATCCTTCTCTTTGATGACGTACTGTCCTTTACCGTCGTAACCGCCTCTGCATGTTTTCAGCACAGCTGGCAAACCAAGCGCATTTACTGCATCTTTCAGCTCCTTCTCATCATGAACGATGCGATAAGGGGCGACTTCACAGCCTGCATCTACAATCCCTTTTTTCTCCGTTTCACGGTTTTGGGTTAAAAGAAGGAGTTCGCTTCCTTGCGGTAAATACGCCTCTTCCTTCAGCTGATTGAGTGCATCATAATCAATATTTTCAAATTCATATGTGACCACATCGCTGATGTCCGCCAGCTGCCTGATCGCTTCAAGGTCACTGTATGCGGCTGTGATTTCTGTATCAGCAACCTGTCCACAAGGAGAAAGTGTGACAGGGTCAAGGACTGCTGCCCGGTAGCCCATTTGCTTTGCACTGACGGCCATGTATCTGCCAAGCTGTCCGCCGCCGATGATACCAATGGTTGCGTTTGGAAAAATGGTCTGCTTAGCCAAGCTGATCACTGCTTTCTAATACAGTTTGTTTTGTTTGCTCTCTTCTTTCTTCAAGGCGTGCTGCAACGGCTTCATCGAATGCTGAAATCATTTGTGCAGCTAGAAGCCCTGCATTTGTTGCACCGGCTTTGCCGATTGCCACTGTGGCAACAGGTACACCGCCTGGCATTTGAACGATGGATAATAAGGAATCCAGCCCGTTTAATGCTTTTGATTGTACGGGCACACCAATGACCGGCAGTGTCGTTTTTGCTGCGACCATCCCCGGTAAATGTGCTGCGCCTCCAGCACCGGCAATAATGACCTTGAGTCCTTTACCTCTTGCTTCAGTCGCATATTCAAACATCAAATCAGGTGTCCGATGTGCGGATACAACCTGTTTTTCATACGGAATGTTTAATTCCTCTAAGATATCGCACGCATGTTTCATTGTTTCCCAATCAGATGTACTTCCCATGATGACACCTACAAGCGGCTTCATTTTGTCCCCACCTTTAAGCTATTATTCGATTTTGTACCGTTTGACACGCTTCCCAAACCTAAGTAGCTTGTCAAACGCCGAACAAAAAGGCCCGGTTTGTATTGCATTGTTAGGAAGCAACACAAACCGGGCCATGGTAAGCGCTGTTCGCTTTTAAAACGCCATGTCAGTTTTGTTCACTATCCTGCATAGTCCAGTCATTTACGGTAACTGGGTAGAAACTTATGGGCCATATTCCCAAGATTATATGAGGCTCGTGTTTTGATTTCATGTTTATCTTAACAACGGATGTTCATGATGTCAACGGATTTATCGAACAATCTATGAAGTCGTCGTTTTAATGTTCGGATTTAGAGTATTTTTCCCTCAAATACGATTTTTTTCCCAATCGGAATGATCTGAATCGACCCATTTTCCTTCTTTTCCTGAAAGATGGGCTCCTCCATTCGTCGGACAGGTGAGTAGCCTTCCTCTGCCATCTGGGACAACACTTGTTCAATCGTCATGTTGTCTTCCACGTAGAATTTCTTTTTCTTTGGTTTTGCGGTCATTCTTTAATTCTCCTTTTCTTCACAGCCTTCACCCAGAAGCCGCCATGAATCGTTTTGGGCTCATACGAAATGATAAACGCCTTTGAATCAAGCGTTTTAATCGTTTCATATAATTGCAGTTCATATTTTCTCGGTGTTAAAATTTGCATCGCTGACCGGTCTCCTTCAAGACCTCCTACTACCCAGTTGGTGACGCCATATCCTTTTTCTCTCAATTGTTTTGGGAGATCTAGATCGATTTCTTTTGTAATCACGTTCACAGTAATGTAGCCAAGTGCCAGCTTCTCTTCAATTTTCATCCCGACAATGATTCCAATTCCATAACCTAGCGCATACGCAATGACATTTTGTACTTGATCTAAGTTATCTAATACGATACTCAAACCAATGACATAAATCAGCATCTCGACAGTACCAGCAAAAGCGGCTGCATATCTTCTGCCTTTCATTGTTAAAATTAAACGCATAGTGGAAAAAGAGACATAAACAATGTTAATCACTAAAATAATCAAAACCATGGTGAACGCATTGGATAAAAGTTGTTGAAGCACGATTCGAACCCCCTGCACTAAAAATCAAATAAAGCACCCCATATTCTACTAGAGAACAAACCTTGATACAATCAAATTTGCGCGAGAAAAACACATATATCTTTCGACAACAAGGGGTGGTCTTTGTTACCAAGAGTTTACCCGTTTTTTCCTCTTCTCAACATGAAAAACCTCCTTTTTCAAAAGGAGGCTTTAAATGGTTGATAAAGGGCTAAAATATACTTTATTTTAACCCTTTGTCTTTTTTCAGCGTGATAGAAGGCCTTTGAATTTTAAAAAGACCGAGTACACGCTGAAACGTGTTTTATCCAAACCGAACTGGAACAAGTGATGGGATCAAATACTCTCCGACAATGCCCCATAAAAGGGCAATGATGACGAGCTCAATCAACAAAAAGACCCAGCCGGCATACATCAAGTCTCCCCGCACAGCTTCTTGCTCTGATTGAATGGAGCGGAAGAGCACAATGGCAATCAGCTGAAGACCGAAAAACATCATGACGGATAAAATCACCGTTACATATGGAATATTCAGCATGGCAAATACAAGCCAAAGGATAGATAAAACCAAAACCGGCACAAGCACGGCACCGAACTTCATGATCACTTCTTTCAGCGATATGTTCCCTTTCAGCATGTACTTACCGAGCACCCAAACCGTCAGCATCATCAATGTCAACAGAATGAGTGTAAAGACCGCTACCTTCAAAAAGGCGTCACCAAAAGAATAATGAATACCAAAACCTAATAAACGGGTCTTTGACGCCTTTAATTGAACATAGTTGCCTAAAGCAAAAAACACGCTGAATAACACAATTGAAATCCAGGCGTACTTCATGCGTAAAGTGTCCGCTTGATGGATCGCACGACTCGGTGATTTTAACATTGCGAGCCCATACGAGCCGTAGCGCTTAAACGCACCTCCAACACCTCTTGCGATGCGCTGAATGGCTGAACCCTCTTCATCAGCTGGCTTAGCCGTTCTTCCTCGTTTTGCAGCACTGCGGCTGAGGCGGGACTGCCTTGTTTCTTGATCTATTGATGGCTCTTCGTTTTCGTTTTTCGTTTCAGATGTGACCTGCTCTTGATCTTTCTCTAACATCCCATATCAACTCCTATCTCAGACAATCCGCACAGGCTCAAGTGACCTGTCCGAATGACTCCTATTAAAGTAGCGGAGTCTCTCTATTCAGTCAAGATTCCTTGACGTTCATACGAATAGACGGATAAAAGAATGAAGAGGTTTTAAATGGAGAGAAAATAAGACAAAACAAAAAAGCTGATGAGTGGATCAGCTTTTCATCATCTTTCATCACTTTTCATGAACGATAGCGCCCCTGCTTTGCTTTCTGAATCCGAAGATTCTCCTGGTGTGCGGGGAAACGAGTCTTTTCTGTCGTATCGACTTGTGTAATTTGTCCATTATGAATGGTGATCACCACCGACCCGTATTCAATCCCTTTTAAGGCAGATAAAATAAAATTCAGCTTTTGTTCATCCATCGCTCATCCCCCATCCCACTAATTTTGCTTGCGCTCTTTTAAATAGAGAACCTCATTTTCCAGCTCATGAATCGTATAGTGCATGAGCGCTTCATGTTTTTCTTCATGCCCCCATAAAAGGAGCTGCTCAATCAATACCTGCTTTTTCCGCTCAATCACCTGCCTAAGCCAGCGTGACAAGTCATCCCCTCCCGTTATGATGAATGCAAGAAAAAAGGCACTCTGAACCCTTCTATAGAAAAAAGGAAATCAAAGCGCCTTTGGTGATCCAATCAGCGAATTATGTCTTTTTATCATAAACACATAATTCCTATAAGTCAACTATGTTTTTAAAATTTACCTACAAAAAACAGCAGCCTCCATGAGCTGCTGTTTCAGACAAACCATTAATGATTTAAGAAAGCGAAATATAGAATAAAAATGACAAACAGTCCGTACATAATTGGATGCACTTCTTTTGCTTTTCCTTTAAAGATCATGGTGATCGGGTAGAAAATGAAACCAATCGCAATCCCTGTCGCAATACTATATGTCAGTGGCATCATAATCATGGTTAAGAAGGCCGGTACCGCAATTTCAAAACGATCCCATGCGATCTTTGCAAGAGGTGCTACCATCAGTGCACCGACAATGATTAAAGCAGGTGCTGTTACATTCGGTGTCACGACAGATAAAAGCGGCGAGAAGAACATCGCAAGTAAGAAGAAAATACCTGTCACGACAGCTGCAAAACCAGAACGGGCACCCGCAGCAACACCTGAACTAGATTCAACATAAGACGTCGTCGTTGATGTTCCAAGAACAGAACCGACGACGATAGAAGAAGAATCCGCCAGAAGCGCTTTTCCTGCACGCGGCAGCTCATTATTTTTCATTAAACCAGCCTGCGTTGCCACAGCCACAAGTGTACCAGCTGTATCAAAGAATCCAACGAATAGGAACGTTAAAATAACCACAAGCATTTGAATGGAGAAGATGTCTGGCAAGTGAATCAAGGCTTGACCAAAAGTTGGAGACAAGCTTGGAATGCTATCTACAATTTGAGATGGAACTGGCACAAGACCAAGGATCATCCCAGCAATAGCTGTCACAAGCATCCCAATGAAGACACCTGCATTCACACGAAGAACCATTAAAATGACAGTCACAATGATCCCAAATACCGTTAACAGGACAGGACCACTATGAATATTCCCAATCGATACAAGCGTATTATCGTTATTGGCAATAATGCCAGAGCCTTGAAGACCTACGAATGTAATGAACAAACCAATCCCTGCACCAACTGCCAGCTTCAGCTCAGCCGGAATGGCATTAATGATTTTTTCACGAAAACCTGTTAAAGAAAGAGCAACGAAAATCAATCCTGAAACAAACACACCGGAAAGTGCTGCCTGCCATGAAATCCCCATACCAAGAACCACTGAGAAAGCGAAGAACGCATTCAGTCCCATACCTGGTGCAATCGCAATCGGGTACCTGGCGATCAATCCCATCAGGAAACAACCTGCCGCAGAAGCTAACGCCGTAGCTGTAAAGACAGCCCCCTGATCAATTCGTAATTTATCTGGAAAATCCGGTACTGCTACTAAAGCAAGTGTGATCGGATTGACAAACAAGATGTAAGCCATCGACAAAAATGTCGTTAAACCGCCGATGATCTCTCTGCGATAATTCGTACCTAACTCATCAAACTGAAAAAACTGTTTCAAAGCCAACTGACTCCCTTCATGTCCTTTTGCTTTAGTCTGTCCCATTCACAAGTCAAATAAAAAACGCCCCAACAGTTTTTGGGACGCTTGACTACAATGTGAATTCAGACCGTGACATCAAACAAGAACAATGCATGATTTATATCAAACGAGTGTGAATTGACGTAGTCAAGCCATTTACGGTAGCTTGGTAGAAACTTGCGGGCCATATCCCCGCCATTATACGACTTCTATCTATTTGATTTCTGTGTCTATTGTACCAACTTCATTTTTAAAACACAATACAAAAAGCGAACATTTTTCAAAGAAATGTCCGCTTCATTCGTCTTATTACACGAATTTGGAAAATCACATCTAGTTCTTTATACACCCATCACTGAATTCAGGCAAAAACCGTTTCTGCTACATCGAAAAATGCCTTCACAGCAGGAGACGCTTGCGTGAGCGATGGACAGGCAAGCGCCACCTCACGATGATGCGATACATTCAGATGACTGATCTGCACAAGTTGCTGCGTTTTTAGGAATAACTCAGGACCTATCGTCACACCAAGTCCTTCCCCAACCATGCGGGCAATGGTCGTACAATCATGCACTTCAAATAAAATAGACGGCTTGATTTGTGCCTCCGAAAAAATATCCTCTACATGGGATTGATACATGCCAGTTGGCATAATAAATGGTTCATCTGCTAATTCTTCCATGTCTACAATTGGCTGCTGCTTAAAACGATGATTTTCGTGATAGGCGACCACCATTTTATCTTTCATAAGTGGCAATAGATCAAACGCTTCATCCGCTTTACCTTTTACAACAAACCCAACATCAATAATGCCAGAATCGAGCCACTCCAATATTTCTTCATATGTCCCCTCATAGAATTTAAATTCAATCTTTGGATGCTTTTTCTGATAGCTCACAAGTAGCTTTGGCAATAAACAAGCGGATGCACTGGCAAAAGTTCCAATCCGAATCAAGCCAGATTCAATATTTTTGGTGAGCGCAATTTCCTGCTGAATTTTCTCTACTCGATTTAGCACTTCTCTTATATGCGGAAGAAGGGTTTCACCGGTATCTGTCAGCGTGATGCCCTTTTTTCGGTCACGCACGAATAAAGACACGCCCCACTCCGTTTCTAAACTTGCCACCGCATGACTCACGGCAGACTGTGTCATATTTAATGCTTCAGCTGCAGCGGTAAAACTGCCTAGCTCAACCACTTTAGCCATCGTCTCGAATCGAACAAAGCTCATGAGTATTCACTCATCCCTTTCATGAAAAACATCAATTTTACTTATGTTAGCACGGAATTTAAAATGAATACAACGTTTCAACATAAAGGAAGAGTTCAAAATGAAAAGTACATCTTATCCATTGCTCATATTTCTTTTAGCCGTCGGTTCTTTCGTCACAGGCACTTCAGAATTCGTCGTATCAGGCATACTGGACATCATTTCTGACGATCTGCGCATCTCCATCCCGGTTGCGGGACAGCTCATCACCATCTATTCTCTTTTTTATGCCGTGGGTGCCCTCTTTTTAGTCATGGCCACATCGAAATTGAATCGAAAAAAGGTTCTTTTATCGGCAATTTCCATGTTTATAGCGGGGAATGTGCTCGCCTTTTTTAGCCATCACTTTATGCTGCTCATGCTCTCACGGGTCATCATGGCCATGAGTGGCGGCTTATATATTGTACTCGCAACAAATTATGCAGCGCAGCTCGCCCCGCCAGAAAAAAAGGGGAGTGCGATGGCAACAGTAATCACTGGATTTACAGTTTCACTAGTACTCGGTGTACCGATTGGAACATTTTTAGCAGGATATGTAGATTGGCATGCCATTTTTCTCATCATTGCAATAGGGACCGCTTGTCTCTTGTTTCTTCTGTATCGATTATTACCGCCTATGGAGGGACATTCCCATGTGCCATTCAAACAGCAAATGCAAATTCTTCAAGACCGTAGGGTGTTAAGCGGCTTAGCCACGACAGCCTTTTGGATTTTAGGTTACACGATGGTATTTGCTTACATTTCGCCATTATTGCGGCAAACATCCGGATTTACACTTGAACTGACAAGCATTGCCTTGCTTGTCTTAGGCATCTCCGCTTTTATTGGCTCGCGCTTTGGTGGATACGCTGTCGATCAATGGGGACCAAACCGAACCATTACAATCAGCATCACGGTTCAGATGCTCATGCTCTTTGCATTATCCTTTACACAATTTTCAGTAGTTGGCGTCTTCATCACGCTCGCCATTTGGGGCACCGCCACATGGACAACAACACCAGCGAAGCAATTTTATCTCATCTCCCTAAAACCCGAAACATCGGAAACCGTGCTGAGCTTTAATACAGCGATTATGAATATCGGCATGATGCTCGGCTCGTCAATGGGTGGTCTGATTATTCAATATACAAATGTAACGAATTTAAGTTGGATTGGCGGGCTAGCCAGTTTTGTTGCGTTGATGTTGATTCGGTACTCGTTCAATCGCAATCGACTGGCACATCAACAGATAAAAAGCGAACATGTGTAATCATGTTCGCTCATTTATTTATCGATTAGCTTTTGATGTTTCTTTTTTGACTGGAATGGTTACGGGTATATCTTCCTGTGGTGCCAATCGGTTCAGATCTGACAAATCAAGGTAAAGCCCATAATCCTTAAAAGAAAATGTGTCTAACTTCTTCACATCTAACTTAAAGGTGGATTGCATAGAGGCTGTCTTGAAATTGGTCACCTTCGCATCGTTTCTCTCCAAGTAATATCCGTTTTCATCAAGTACTTCAGGGTCTGACCACGATTTAAGCTTTTTAACATCACCTAATCCTATCCACTCACCTACATTCTCCATAAAATCCTTATCTAATTCTTTCTGATCTACTCCAGTAAATTGATAATAAACTGTCACAGAATGCCCCTTTTGCTCTATTTTATTGATTTTGATCCCTATTCCATGATGCTTTGTTTTGAACTGAACAGGTAGCTTTGTCTGAAGAGGAATGATTTTGCTTTCTTCTTGTTCGTCTGTCACACCCGTGTAAAATGTTAATTCAGTTGCCTCTGGATCAATCGACTGATCTAAAATGGTCAAATGATTTTTTCTAGTTTTGTCAGAAGTCAGTTGTTTTTCTCCTAAAACTGTTCCAATTTCGAGCTGATAATCATTTCCTAGATTATCCTTCATTCTATCTATACTAACTATATCGTCTTTAGCAAAACCATTGTAATCAATGGTATATTGAATAACAGAGCTTTTCACTCCATTTTCTACCTTTACATTTCTTAAGTGATAACGTCCATTTAAAATAGACACGTCTTTTTGTCCAGCTAATAAAGTGGTTTTTTGCTTGACCACTGGTACCTTGAAGCGCCAATTCCCTACAATATCTCCAATTTTCGAAATGACAAGTGGCACTTGTTGACCTCGTTTGATCGTTTGACCATTTGTATAGACTGTCACCTGCCCTACATAACGGCCGTCTTTTATTTTTTTCAATTCATGATTGTAGGAGCTCGATTGGGAAGCTTGATTTACTGGATCTAAGTCGACTATGAAAGGGACAACATCTTTTTTTGTATTCAAACGATTCACAGTAAACGTATAAACAAGCCGCCCGGCATCATAGTACACACTGTTCACTTTCACAGTAACCCCTCTTGATTCAGCTCCCTCATTGACATGCTTCACCAACTCACTCTGAAAAAGAGACATTCCTACTTTATCATGAAACATCATATATAACTGTCCAACCAATGGCACTCGAGCCATCGCTGTATTAAGAGAAGGAAAAAGGAAGCCAGATGAAAAATAAAGAACGATTAGTACGATGGCAGAATATATTGGCGTTCTCCAATTCCATGTGAACCAACGTCTTTTCTTTTCCGCTTTCACATCTCCTATTGCTTGGCGAATCACAGAGGTCAATTCAACTTTTGGTACTTCAATCTCTTCATAAAGCTTTTTCATTTCTTTTCGTTCCATCGACACTCTCCTCCTTCTCCAATGTTTGCTTTAATAACTTTCTTGCTCGATACAAATGAGTTTTAACCGTTCCTTCGGGCACACCCATCTGTTCAGAAATCATTGAAATCGAATAATCTTGAAAATAAAATAGCTGAATCACGAGCTGATATTGCTCATCTAACACATCTAGTGCATTTTTTAAATCGAGCTTGTCTTCCAAAAAATCATGACGCTCAACGCTCTCATGATGCTGTTCAAACGGAACAACATCTTGCTGCTTTTTCTTCATCGCAAAAATCGTATGAATCAAGATTCTAGTCAGCCAGGTAGAAAAATAAGCCGGTTCTTTTAAGCCAGATAAATGCTTAAACGCTTTAATGACCGTCTCTTGAACAGCATCTAACGAATCCTCTTTATTTCTTGTATAGAGAAAAGCCGTTTTATATAAACGCTCCTGATACATTAGCATTAATGTCTCAAATGCCGGAACATTCCCTTTTTGTGCTTTTTTAATTAGACGCACTTGCTTCATCTCATTCACACCTCCTACACCTGTTAGAGCACACTTTCTCACAAACGGTTTCAACAAACGGAAATTTCTTTTACTTAGCATATGTCGGACAAAAATAGAGAAAGTGAAGAATAGGCCGCAAAGATCGTATTGAACTTTTGATATAATGGAAGAAATATCTACAAAAAGGAGGATATTGATTGTTTCTATTTGAAGAACCTGCTTGTGCTAGCTGCCAAAAGAAGATAGAAGGTAACGAAGAAGTGTACGTTAAGCTGGTCTATCCAAAGAGACGAGGAATGACAGAAGTAAAGGCTTGGCTAAGAAATGAAGGGGTTTTTTATTGTAAGGCATGTACAGAACAAAAGACATCGCATGGAGGTTAAACAAATGAGCAAAATCAACTTTCCACAATCATTTCCAACGATACATACCGAAAGACTGATCTTAAAACAAGCAACGATCACAGATACTGAGGATATGCACATCTATTTATCCAATGAAACTGTCTGCCGCTACATGGGCATTGATGCACATGAAACCATCGAAGACACAAAAGGAGAAATCAAGTGGTATGACAATATCTTCAAAGAACAAACAGGCATCCGCTGGGGCATTTCTTTAAAAAACAACCCCACCATCATCGGCAGCTGCGGATTTCTCAATCTAGAAAAACAGCACCGCCGTACGGAAATTGGCTATGAATTACACCATGATCATTGGAGAAAAGGCATCATGAATGAAGCGATTACTGCGGTGTTGCGGTATGGATTTCAGGAGATGAACTTGAATCGGATTGAAGCGATCATTGATCCAGCAAACACGTCCTCTGTTCAATTATTGGAGAAGATACATTTTGTACAAGAGGGTTTATTAAGAGAGTATGAATTAGGTCAGAAGGGATTCGATGATGTGTATATGTATTCAATTTTGAAGAGAGATTACGAAAAATCCTATTAAACAGAGGAGAAACAAATGAAAACGGATATTCATTTCATCCAAAAGCCGCAATCAGAGTATGTTTCTTTTCACATTTATGAACTCAATCCAGCGATTGAAAAACTTGTCCAGCAAGTGGAGC
>NZ_CP150633.1:2028476-2063243 GCF_038023285.1 Bacillus sp. PPSBB_11 | reverse complement strand
GAATGCTGTATTCTCTCATAGTAATCCATTGTTTCTCCCTCCTCTACTTTTATTTTATTACTTCCCTCCTCTTACTTTTTGATCATTTGTGCTATTTTTAAATAACCTTCCACAAAATAATCATTCAATTTCCATAGCACAAAAAGTCAAGTTTCTTAAAAATGATTTCCGTTATATTAAACTCGTAAGGTAAAGATGTGCTCGGTTGTCCTATCAAGAATATGAGAAAACGATTCAAGGACCATTAACATCTGAAAGATGAATTACCGCTTCAAACTCTAGCAAAAAACGCTAGTTATTCTACCATTAAAACAGAAGTAAAATAAAATTAAAAATGAAGACAAGACACCCATAGGACAAAAAAAATCAATTAAAAAAGATATCCCTACCACTATCTCTTTTTTGTCATCTTGGTATAATAGAAAAAATCAGAAAAATGAGAATGCGATGATAAGGAATAGTACTTGCCGAAATGTTTTCAGAAAGTTGCTGGTTGATGAGAAGCAATAACAAAAAGGCAGGGAACTCACCTTAGAGTAGCCTTAGTGAAATGAAAATGATTGATGTAGTTAAGGTCGGCACCCCGCCGTTATACGGGAAGGATATCAGATCAAACAATCTGTATCCGAATAAGGGCATGATAATGTAAAGTTATCATGAAACAGGGGTGGTACCGCGTAAGAAGAAGTCTTTCGTCTCCAAGTTCAATCTTGGAGATGATAGGCTTTTTTTATTTCCATTTACAGGAGGAATCGATGATGTTTAACCACAAAAAATACGAAAAAAAATACTTTTTGCCACCGAACCTTACTTATGATTGGGTGAAGAAAGAAACATTAGAACGTGCTCCGATATGGTGCAGTGTGGACTTACGGGATGGAAATCAAGCATTACCTATTCCTATGAACTTAGAAGAGAAATTGGATATGTTTCAGTTACTAGTAGAGATCGGTTTTAAAGAAATTGAAATCGCATTTCCAGCTGCTAATGATACGGAGTTTAAGCTATTACGGACACTGATTGATCGTCATATGATTCCAGACGATGTCACGATTATGGTGATCACGCAAGCGAGAGAGCATATTATCCGCCGAACCTTCGAAGCCATTAAGGGGGTACCGAAAGCGATTGTTCATTTATATAATTCGACGTCAGAAGCGCAGCGCAGACAAGTATTTAAGAAAACAAAAGATGAAATTAAACAAATTGCCATTGATGGCGCTATTTTAGTAAAAGAACTGGCCGAAAAAACAGAAAGTGATATTTATTTTCAATATAGTCCTGAAAGCTTTCCAGGAACAGAAGTGGATTACGCGTTAGATATTTGTAATAGTGTTTTAGATATTTGGAAACCGACACCACATCACAAAGCGATCATCAATATTCCGACAACAGTTGAATATTCAATGCCTCATATCTTTGCAAGTCAGATTGAGTATATACACAAAAATCTGTCTTACCGAGACAGTGTGACATTGTCTGTTCACCCTCATAATGACCGCGGGTCTGGGGTGAGTGATGCAGAATTTGGTGTGCTAGCTGGTGCCGAAAGAGTCGAAGGTACATTATTTGGTATCGGTGAACGTACAGGGAACGTAGACTTGATTACTTTGGCGATGAATATGTACTCGCATGGTTATGATCCACAATTGAATTTCAATAACCTAGAAGCGATACGTAAAAAATATGAAAAACTAACAAAAATCACTGTTCATGAGAGACAGCCATATTCTGGTGAGATGGTTTTCACCGCATTCTCTGGGTCACATCAAGATGCGATATCTAAAGGGATGAAATATAGAAAGGAACATCATGTTGATAAATGGGACGTTCCGTATATCCCAGTAGATCCAGTTGACTTGGGGAGGAATTATCAAACGGATGTGATTCGAATCAATAGCCAGTCTGGAAAAGGCGGCATAGGCTATATATTAGAAACAAATTATGGCATTCAACTTCCTTATCAAATGAATGAAGCCATGGGATATGCAGCGAAGAAAGTATCTGATCAGACAAATAGGGAATTGTCTGTCGAAGAAATATATCATGTTTTTAAAGAGCAGTATGTTGATTTTCATCCTCATTTCCAGCTGATCGATTATCAATTTTATAAAGGAGAGAAGCAAGAAGTCACCTTAACTTTGCTGAGAGATCATCAACAAATTGACATACAAGGAACTGGCACTGGAAGTTTAGATGCAATCAGTAATGCGTTAAAAGCACATTTTCAACTCGAGTATGATTTGGAAGTCTATGAACAGAATTCTTTGGGCAAAGATTCTCAAGCAAAAGCCTGTGCACAGATTGGTATTTCATATCAAGGAAAAATGCATTGGGGTGCTGGAATCGATAAAGATATTATAGAAGCAACAGTAAAGGCCCTGGTGGTTGCAGTAAATAAACTAGAGGTTTGGATGTAGATGGAAACAGATAAACTTGAAAAACATGAAGCAATGCAATTTTTAAGAGAATATAACGAACAAGAAATCTTTTATCAACAATACCAACAGAAAAAGCATGACAATCAATCATTGCAATTATTTTTGAAGGATTATGATCAAAACAATTTCATGCAAAAGCAAATATATATAGAAGAATTTTTGCTAAAAGGACAGAACGAATTTGAAAAAGAGGATACCATGTGGTTAGGTCAGGAGAAAGATATCGAAGTGAGAAAGTATAGCCGTTTTATGCCTCAATTGTCGGCTATCCATGATTTCTTTGAGATGATTTATGTTCTAGAAAATGAGATGTATGTAGAAGTGGAAGATAAAAAAATCGCTTTAAAATCAGGAGATATTGCCTTTATTCCACCTGACACAATACACAAGCCACTTGTAATGGAGAATACAATCGCAATCCAAATCATGATCCGCAAAAGTACTTTTCAAAAAGTGTTTTTTAAAATGTTAAAAGGAAATCATGTCATTTCAGAGTTCTTTTTGAATGCATTGTATATAAAAGAAAATAAACATATTCTTATTTTCCATAGTCACATGGATAAAAATTTGCCAGACTGCTCTCTGCATCTATTTACAGAAAATCACAATCGATTTCCTGGATACCAGTTGATTATGAATAATTTGTTTGAGATATTATTATGTCTCTTATTAAGATTCAAACCAAGTCATATGAACGTCATTCAGGTCAAACCATATAGTGATATACGTATGATTCAAATGCTTCAATATATTCAGCAATGTTGTGAGCATATAACACTCCAGAAGATGGCAGAGGAATTTAACCTTTCACAATCTTACCTGTCTAAATATATAGCTCGTAAACTCGGCAAATCATTTCGTGAAATTCGACAAGAAATAAGATTAGAAAAAGCCTGCGAAATGCTAAACGGTAGTAATTTACAAGTGGATCATATTTCGGGAGCCGTTGGTTATCAAAATGTAGAGCATTTCATTCGTTTATTTAAGAAAAAGTATCATCTAACACCACATCAATATCGTTTAAATAATAGAACATAATGAGCAGAATGTATGACACTTATCTTTAAAGTAAAATTTTAAAATCAAGAAAATGTCAAATCAATACGAATAAAAAGGAGAAATCATCATGTCAATCAAGCAAGTAAAAGATTATTTTAAACAATATGAAATGGATACTCGAATTCAGGAATTTTCAGTATCTAGTGCAACCGTAGACTTGGCTGCTTCTGCATTGGGCTGCGAACCTGAAAGAATCGCAAAAACACTCTCCTTTCTAGTAAATGGACAAGCTATTTTAGTTGTGACCTCTGGCGATGCAAAAGTTGATAACAAAAAATTCAAGGAATATTTTAAAACAAAAGCGAAAATGCTGCCTCCTCAAGAGGTCGTTGACTTGGTCGGTCATGAAATTGGCGGAGTATGTCCTTTTGCTATAAAGAATGGCGTTTCTGTTTATTTAGATATGTCACTCAAACGTTTTGAGACAGTCTATCCAGCCTGCGGGAGCAGTAACAGTGCTATTGAACTCACAATCAAACAATTAGAAAAACACTCCGGTTATACACAATGGATTGATGTGTGTAAAGGATGGAATGATGAATTCACACAATAAAATGGAAGGAAAGAATTAAAAATAAAAAGGAGCTAGAAACCCTTGATACACAAAGGTTTCTAGCTCTTTTATATCTATTCCCACTCAATCGTAGCAGGCGGCTTACTCGTAATATCATACACCACACGGTTAATATGCTTCACTTCATTCACGATACGAGTCGAGATCTTCTCAAGTACATCCCAAGGGATTCTTGCCCAGTCACTCGTCATACCGTCAATAGATGTAACAGCACGGATACCGATTGTGTAGTCGTATGTTCTTGCGTCACCCATGACACCTACGCTGCGGATGTCTGGGAGAACCGTGAAGTATTGCCAGATGTCGCGCTCAAGGCCGAAGTTGGCAATTTCTTCGCGTAGAATCGCATCCGATTCACGGACGATTTCTAGTTTTTCTTCAGAAATTTCACCTAGTACACGGATTCCTAGTCCTGGACCTGGGAATGGCTGTCTCCATACGATGTCGTCTGGAATACCTAGCTCTGACCCTAGAGCACGGACTTCATCCTTGAATAGCGTATTAAGTGGCTCAATCAATTCGAACTGCATGTCTTCTGGAAGACCGCCAACGTTGTGGTGAGATTTGATTGTTTGTGCCGTTGCTGTACCACTCTCAATGATGTCAGTGTAAAGCGTTCCTTGTGCTAAGTAGTCGATTCCTTTTAGCTTGTCCGCCTCGTCATCGAATACATAGATGAATTCGTTACCGATGATTTTACGTTTTTGCTCAGGATCAGACACACCTTTTAGCTTGTTTAAGAAGCGATCTTTCGCATCTACTTTAATCACGTTCATGTTGAAACCTTCGCTAAATGTTTTCATTACCCCTTCTGCTTCGCCTTTGCGAAGAAGACCGTGGTCAACGAAAATACATGTCAGCTGATCGCCGATGGCTTTGTGGATCAATACAGCCACAACAGATGAATCTACACCGCCGCTTAGTGCGCACAACACTTGTTTGTCGCCTACTGTTTGACGGATTTTCTGCATTTCGATTTCAATGAAGTTCTCCATTGACCATTTGCCATCGCAGTCACATACACCGAAGACAAAGTTCTTCAATAGATCATTTCCGTACTCAGAGTGACGTACCTCTGGGTGGAACTGAACGCCATAGAAATTCTTCTCAGCTAAGCTCATCGCTGAGTTTGGACAATGTGCACTTGTTGCATCAACTGTAAAGCCTTCTGGTACTTCAACGACAAGGTCACCATGGCTCATCCAAACGACTTGATCCGTTGGAAGGTCTTTGAATAGAGCAGGTGTTCCGTTAATATGAATGTCTGCTTTTCCATATTCACGCTGGCTTGCCGCTTCTACTTTCCCACCTAAATAGTGAGTCATCAGCTGCATGCCGTAGCAAATGCCTAGAACCGGAATGCCTAGATCAAAAATCTTTTCGTCACAGCGGAAAGATCCTTCATCATATACACTGTTTGGTCCACCAGAAAGGATGATTCCTTTCGGCGCCATTTCTTTAATTTCTTCAGCAGTTAAAGTGTGCGGATGAAGCTCACTGTACACACCAAATTCACGAATACGGCGAGTGATCAGCTGATTGTACTGACTACCGAAATCGAGAACCAAAATCATTTCATTTACTAAATTTGTCATGGTGTCACCTCTATGTCCAATATAGTTTTTATAAACGCACAGAAAAAATGAGAGGAGAAAACCTCTCTCAGTGTAAATCACGCTTTTGAAGCGCCCAGACTTACATCCGAACGCTTCAATTTCATGTATTTTAGAAGGTTTTAATATTCACCTATTCTAACAACAGGAAGGTACGTGGTCAAGACTATCTCCTGTTTATTAAATTTTCCCATAACTTCACCGACTGCCGCCAAAGCGCCGACGCATCTTCTCGCCTGTAGAGCGCCCGCTCATAGAACTGCGTTAGTTCAGACATGTGATGATTCCCTTCCTTGTCATCGATCAAAGAAGCAAATTCTCTTAGCGTCATGCCTGGCTTTTTCTCGATCCCTCTGCGCCTTAGCTGTTTTAATAGAGCAGCATACGCGTAGAAAAAAGCTTCCTCATCTGGCAGACGTTTTACCTTTCTCACAATAAAGATTGGCAGCCACCTTGCTCTGAACCGGTAAAGCATCCAGCCTATGAAACCAAGAAAGACAATCACACCTGCTGCGTAGCCCAAGATTGAACCAACATGAACCATACTTGGCTTTGCTTTAGCTGCTTGTTCCTCTTGTTTTGCCGCCTGTTCTGGTTCTTGTTGCTGCGGCTGCTGTGTCTGCTCGTTTTCTTGTTGATCAGATGCGGGCTGATCTTTTTCATCCTCTTGATCATCTGCTTGGTCGTTGTTAGCCGTGGTTTCATTCGTAAATGTCTCTGGGTTCGTGAACCCTTTTGTCGGTTCAAAAGTCACCCAACCACGGTTTGGAAAATACACCTCTACCCATGAATGGGCATTGTTATTGGTCACTTCATACACATTGTTTCCATCCATCTGTGTTTCATATAACTGACCAGACGTATATCCTTTCACCCATCTCGCCGGAATTCCAATCGAGCGAAGCATGACAATCATCGAGGTTGAAAAGTTATCACAATAGCCAATCATCGTATCAAATAAGAACTGATCCACATAGTCTTCGTCACGCCCAGGCACAGAGACATTTTGGGTTTCATATGAAAACTTCGCAGATCCTAAATAATCCTCAATCGCTTTTGCTTTATCATACATATTATCCTTCGTTTCCGTTAAGCTGTTCGCCAATGTTTTCACACGCTCTGGCAGCGAGGATGGGAGCTGCAAGTATTCACGTCCGACCTGCTGATTCACTTGCTTCTTGGTTGGCACTTTGATTCGCTGTAAGTCCTCTAGGATAAATGTAGGTGATAAGAAGCTGACTCGATAGTTCCCTAAATTTTTGGGCGGGTTTTGAGTAGACGGGACAATTTTCTCCGTTTTGCCCATCATTTGCAGTGGAATGTTTTCCATTGGCGTCAGCATAACCGTACCAATCGGATAAACAGCATGATTAAATCGATAATTTGATTCCATATCGACTCTCGTTTCATGCTCCTCTGTTTTCACGCGATTGGTAAACCACCGGTTCGGCACATCATTCCCTTTTAACCGAGTAGGTTTCGTATCATTTGAAGCATCCTCCCAGCCTTTCCCCGTGTAAATACTTTTTGTTTCTACACGAAAATAAGACGGCTCTTTTCCGCTCCATTTAAATACCGGTGTACGATCCTCACTAAACGGTCCCCCAAGCGACGAATCATCCGCACTATATCCCACCTTATTCTGCCCGGTGGAACCATCTTGATTCGTGACCGCTTTAAAAAACGGGACAGGGTCAGGCCATTTCGGATCAGATTTTGGCAAAGAAGCACCGAGTGATGCTGATACAAGGACAAGCGCCAGCATGGGTAAGAACCAATTGAAACGCGCTTTCTGTGACACCCGCACACCTTCAGCCGAACGAAGCCGGTCGAAATAGAGCAGGCCAAGCAAACAAAAGCCAAATACCATAATTCGAACGATTGCAAAAGTCGCTTCATAAGGCGTAAACGTATCAAGAATCGTGACATATACAATCGTCATCAGTAAAAAGAAAAAGATACGCTGCTGATACACAACCCAATAATGGAGCAAATAAACAAGCAGCCAAAGCAAAATATAGAACAACAATGTGCGGAAAGACGGATACATGTCACTCCACATGCCCATGCTCATCAAAGAAATATTATCTTGAATATCAGCAAACAGCGCAGGCAGATAACTTGGCTCTGATTGATAAAAAATCAAATATAATGCGAGCAAGATCAATCCAGCACAAATAGGAAACGTCACATACCACTTCAATCGAAAGAACGTAAACAAACACGTAAGCCCTATAAAAATGATGAAATAAGACGTATGACTCGTCTCTGTAAAATCTTGAAGCGGACGAAGCCACTCCCAAAGCAGCAGAAATGCGACAGCATAATAGATGAACAACTCAAAACGGCTTTGCCGCTGATGCATATAAATGTTTGTCACCTCACAGTTCTTTCGTGCAGCCGGTCCTCAAATAAAAGGGTCGTGTGTATCCCAGAAGCTTTAAGCCGGTCCACAAGCTGTTTTTCTTTTGCCGTCAATCGATCAACGGCTCTCTTCACTAAAAGAACGGTGATGTTCTTTCTGTTTCGATTCCCAAGTAAAATGGTAGCAAGCTCTTCTTGCAGATGACCTGTCACCACATACTTTCCTGTCTGCTGGTGCTCACTCGCTGTTAATGATTGATAATCAGGTGCACGAGAAGGCTGATACTGCACCTTTGTTAAATAGTAGAGCATGTCCTGTAAATGCCACTCTCCTTGATCCACTCGAAATAAGTGCTGATCCCCAAGCGGAACAAAGCCTACCGGCACCCCTTTTTTCACAGCCGTTTGCAGAACCGATGCGGCCATAGACACAATCGTTTCAAAAGCGGCTTCATCTGTAAAATCAGCAAACACCACCAGATCCTTTGTCTGATTCTGTTCAAACTCCTTCGTCATAAGCTGACCTCTTCTAGCTGTTGTCTTCCAGTCCACCCAAGCGAAACGGTCTCCTTGCTGGTATTCACGCACACCTGTCGTCACATTTGTCGGTTCATTTAACCAAGAGTGCAACGCTTTGCCTCCATTTTCATTCACCGATGCAGCAGATTCAACCGGAATATCCAACATTTTCGGATATACAAGTAATTTTTTCTCTAATGGAAGAATCACTTCTTTTTCAACAAACCCAAACATATCACCCGTTTTGATTCTAATTGCCGTCAAATGATGCTCTCCCCTCACGATGTCATTGAATTGATACGAAAATCGCCACGTTTTCCGAAACCATGGAAAGATCATTCGCTTCATTTCAATCTGTTCCTGTAAATGGAAGGTATCCGGCGGTTCATCCTCAAGTATGGCGTACACGTACGGAAATAAATTCGTCCGCTTGATTTCAAGGTCAACAGACAGCACTTCCCCTGCCTTTAACCGGGTATGCTGTAATGTCCTTTTGGCTGTTGCACGAAGTGGAACAAGGGCAAACAGCAAAGCATACAAAGCATATGGTGAAAATGCATAAAAAAGGAACCAGCTCACAAAGCCGCCCTGAAACATGGCATAGCAAAAGGCTGCTGCCGTGAGGAGAAAGAGCATAAACACCCGTAACCATAGTGAAAAAGCGAAACGGTCACGTGACTTCATTGAGTCATCGACTTTTGAACTGGTACGCCAATATGCTCAATCATCTGTCGCAACAGTGTCTCCGCCTTCTTCCCTTCATACGTTGCTTCTGATGTCAAAATCATGCGATGCGGCAATGTGTAAGGCGCCAAATACTGTACATCATCAGGAATCACATAATCCCGCCTGTTCAACAGCGCATACGCCTGAGCCGCTTTCATCAATGCAATTGAACCCCTTGGGCTCACGCCTAAATAGACAGACGGATGATTTCGCGTCGCTTGGGCGATTTCGACAATATATTCTTTAATCGATGCATCCACATGTACGGTCTGAACCGCTTGCTGTAAAGCATGGATATGATCTTTTGTCATGACTGCCTGAAGCGTGTCAATTGGCGATTGTTTCTCCTGCAAATTCAGCACCTCAAGCTCCTCCAGCATGGTTGGATATCCCATCTGTAGCTTAAATAAGAAGCGGTCCATTTGCGCTTCTGGAAGTGGATAGGTTCCCTCATACTCCACTGGATTTTGCGTAGCCATCACAAAGAAAGGATCTGCCAGCGGCATCGTTTCTCCGTCCACTGTGACACTGCCTTCTTCCATCGCTTCAAGAAGGGCTGATTGTGTTTTAGGAGAGGTTCGGTTGATTTCATCAGCCAAAATAATCTGCCCCATAATCGGTCCTTGTCTAAATTCAAACTCGTTTGTCTTTTTATTATAAATCGACACACCTGTTACATCTGAAGGCAAAAGGTCAGGCGTAAATTGGATTCGCTTAAACTCACAGCCAATGGATTTTGCCAGAGCACGAACCATCATGGTCTTCCCAACGCCAGGCACATCCTCTAATAACACATGCCCCTTCGCCAAAATCGCAACAAGGCTTAATATCGCAATATCTTTTTTCCCCACCATCACTTTATTGATGTTATCTACGATTTTTTGTAAATCTGAATGCATCGGTTCATCAAATGCCATCCTGATCCTCCTATCACGTTTCCGTCAATTTTCATATAGTCTAACTTTACCATACAACACGCATTTGCATGAAACATCAACACGTAGAAAAAAGAAGCCTTCTCACGATGGAAAAGACTTCTGCTCCTCTTTAGGTTCACTTGCTGGTTCCATATGAACATGAGAGTGTAGAATATCATGTTCCTGCTTCATTCTGCGTTCAATTTCATCTGCAATATCATGGCTTTCTGCGATGTTTAAATGCGGTTCTACTTCAACGACCACATCCACATGGACGGTGCTTCCAAGATAACGAGCTTTAATGTCTTTCAAATCGCCCACTCCTGGTGTCGCTTCAATCGTCTCTTTATATTTAGACATATCTTTTATATGAAAACCGTCCGTTAACGAATGAGACGCATCTCTGAAAATCTCCCACGCCGTTTTACAGATAATTAAGCCAATCACAAACGCAGCAAGCGTATCAACCCACGCCAGCTGAAATTGAGAGGCGATAATTCCGACAAACGTCCCGATACTCACATAAGCATCTGATTTATTATCAGCCGCTGCCGCATATAGCGCCTGGCTATTAATTCGTTTAGACAGTTTACGGTTATACATATACACGCCATACATCACAACAGCACTTCCTGCTGCCGTCCAAGCTGCAATCATATCAGGCGTTTGATGCTCTGATGAGAAAAGCGACTGGCCTGCACTCAGCAAAACCTGAAGCCCGACAAGCATCATAATAAAGGAAGCCACAAGTGACGCAATATTTTCAGCTCTAAAATGACCGTATGGATGATCCTCATCAGGTGGCTTCTGAGAAATACGCAGCCCAATTAATACGGCAAGCGAAGCAATGATATCTGTCGTATTATTCAAGCCATCTGCGGAAAGGGCTTCTGAATGAAACACATACCCAATGATCAGTTTGACAGCAGATAAGATCACATAGGCTATAATGCTGACCCAAGCACCTGTTTCACCTTGTCTTAATTCGTTGTAGCGCTCCATACCGAACAGCGCCTCCTCACACATTACTTTTCTATATTTATCTTACAAAGCCAAGCCCGTGTGGGTCTACAGCAACATGATTCGCTTGAATCAGCAAAATAGGATACATAGAAATGTGTTGACCTAAGCAAACTTATTTTTATAAGGTCAATTGACCTCAAGACCTACTCCCATCAACGTTTTTCAAAACCACCCCGAAAAATGAAAAAGAACAAAATCACTCTACTGTACAATTGTCAGAATAGTTTTATTTTAAAACACAACTTTTCTTTCTTCCTTCTTATGCTATTTTTAAGAATGGGCAGAGGAAAATGAGGGAACATAATCTCTCAAATCCTTTATACTTTTTAACATCATGTTAAGAGGTTTGAAATGTCAGTTTGATAACCTGTCCAATGCTGAATGACAATTCAGTATGATAAAATTTAAAATATTCTAAAAACAAACTCTCGAATAAAAGAGAAATGTTTGGAGGTAAAGAAATGTCCAACATGACAAACGGTCTTCAAAAAAACCTTAAGACAAGACATATTTCAATGATCTCCATTGCCGGGGTCATTGGGGCAGGGCTATTTGTTGGTAGTGGTGCTGTCATTCATTCTGCAGGGCCTGGATCGATTCTTTCCTATTCATTTGCCGGACTTCTGGTCATCTTTATTATGAGAATGCTTGGAGAAATGGCATGTGCCTATCCGACAAGCGGCTCTTTCTCACAATATGCGAGCGACGCCATCGGCCCGTGGGCTGGGTTTACAATCGGCTGGCTTTACTGGTTCTTCTGGGTCATCGTCATCGCCATTGAAGCCATTGCCGGTGCTGCCATTATTCAATATTGGTATGGAGATGCACCTGTTTGGCTCACAAGTCTTATCCTCACAATCCTCTTAACTTTGACAAATATCTTTTCTGTTAAATCTTTTGGCGAATTTGAATATTGGTTTTCATTGATTAAAGTCGTCAGCATTATTCTCTTCCTACTCATTGGTTTTGCATTTATCTTTGGTTTTGGCGGTCATCATACTGCAGGTCTTGCTAATTTAACGGGGAATGGCGGTTTCCTTCCAAACGGGTTCGGCTCTGTGCTCCTCGGGATTGTCGTTGTCATCTTTTCCTTCATGGGAACCGAGATTGTGGCAATTGCCGCAGGTGAATCAGCAGACCCTGTCAAATCTGTGACAACAGCTACTCGTTCAGTTGTATGGCGTATTATTGTGTTCTACGTCGGGTCGATCGCCGTCGTTGTCACTTTACTCCCATGGAATTCAGCGAATATTTTAACAAGTCCGTTCGTTGCAGTATTAGAATACATCGGTGTCCCATCAGCCGCTCAAGTCATGAACGTCATTGTTTTAACAGCCGTTCTTTCTTGTTTAAACTCCGGCCTATACACAACGTCCAGAATGCTTTATTCATTAGCAGAAAGAGGCGAAGCACCAAAACGTTTTATGAAAATCAGCAAACGCGGTGTCCCAGTAGCAGCGACAGTCGCAGGTACCTTCTTTTCCTATATTGCCGTCATGATGAACTACTTTTACCCTGAAACCATCTTTCTATTTCTAGTCAATGCCTCTGGTGCCATTGCACTTCTTGTCTACTTGGTCATTGCCGTTTCACAATTAAGAATGCGTCGTAAAATTGAAAAAGAAAATCCAGAACAACTCAAAATCAAAATGTGGCTGTTCCCATACCTTACGTACTTTACCATTTTGGTCATCTGCGCCATCTTGGCCTCTATGCTGTTTATCGAATCGATGAGACCTCAGCTCATACTGACAAGCATCATTACCATCAGTGTACTAGCCGCCTACTTCATCTTTAAACCAAATAAAAAAGTGCCTGCAAGTGCAGCGCTTGAAAATAAACACCCTTAATTCTCCCGCTGAAAAGCGGGTTTTTTTATTTTATTCACCTATTTGGATGTCCGCACTTATAATGTATCAAATTGATTTTAAGTGAGGATTAGTCAACATGAACCTAGAAAAGTTTGTTGACGAGCTGCCAATTCCAGAAGTCGCAGAGCCCGTCAAAAAAAACCCAAGACAAACATATTATGAAATCGCTATGGAGGAGGTGTTCCTAAAAGTTCATAGAGATCTGCCCCCAACCAAGCTATGGACCTATAATGGCAGTTTGCCTGGTCCAACCATTAAAGCGAATCGAAATGAAAAGGTCAAAGTGAAATGGATGAACAAATTGCCGCTGAAACACTTCCTGCCTGTCGATCATACCATTCACGCTGGACATCATGATGAACCCGAAGTCAAAACAGTCGTTCACCTGCATGGGGGCGTGACACCTGCAAGCAGCGATGGTTATCCAGAGGCTTGGTTTTCGCGAGACTTTGAAGCGACCGGCCCCTTCTTTGAACGAGAGGTTTACGAATACCCTAATCACCAGCAAGCATGCACATTGTGGTATCACGATCATGCCATGGCATTGACACGATTAAATGTATACGCCGGATTAGCTGGCTTTTATTTGATCTCAGATGCGTTTGAAAAATCACTCGAATTACCGAAAGATGAATATGATATCCCTTTAATGATCATGGATCGGACATTCCAGGAGGATGGCGCACTGTTTTACCCAAGTAGACCAAATAACACACCAGAAGATAGTGACCTTCCAGATCCCTCTATCGTGCCATTTTTTTGCGGGGAAACGATTTTAGTCAATGGAAAAGTATGGCCGTATTTAGAAGTAGAGCCGCGAAAATATCGTTTTCGTATCTTAAACGCATCCAATACAAGAACTTACGAGCTTCATCTAGATAATGACGCCACAATCTTACAAATAGGATCTGATGGCGGCTTTTTGCCAAGACCTGTTCAGCATCAATCTTTTAGCATTGCACCTGCTGAACGTTTTGATGTCATCATCGACTTCTCAGCTTATGAAAACCAAACGATTGTTTTAAAAAATACGGCAGGTTGCGGTCAGGATGTCAATCCAGAAACAGATGCGAACATTATGCAATTTAAAGTCACTCGTCCGCTCAAAGGAAGAGCAGCTAAAACATTACGTCCGATCTTCAAACCACTGCCACCGCTCCGGCCGAGCCGAGCTGATAACGAGCGAACGCTGACGCTTACTGGCACACAAGATAAATATGGGCGCCCGATTTTATTACTAGATAACCAGTTTTGGAATGATCCTGTAACAGAAAATCCTCGACTTGGCAGTGTAGAGGTGTGGAACATCGTCAATCCAACAAGAGGTACACACCCTATTCATTTACATCTTGTTCAATTTCGAGTGATTGATAGAAGACCATTCGATACAGACATCTATCAATCGACAGGTGAAATCGTGTACACGGGACCAAATGAAGCGCCTCCTTTGCATGAACAAGGCTACAAGGATACGATTCAGGCGCATGCCGGTGAAGTCATTCGCATCATCGCTCGGTTTGTCCCATATAGCGGACGATATGTGTGGCATTGTCACATTTTAGAACACGAGGATTATGACATGATGCGGCCGATGGATATCATTTAGTAAATATGAAACCTCCTCTCTGTTAATTGCGTAATATGAAAAAGGGCTAACAGCTTTTATTTATTAGCCCTCTATTTTCTTTTCAATCTCCATGAGAAAAAACGAACAATGTATCGCATGAATGGCATTTATTTGAACATTCCACACTTAAAAAGTTGACGAAGCAAACCGATAATACTACTATATACCCATTACCTCTATCAAAAGGCACTTAAGAAACCATGCACGAACAAATAGAAAATCGTCATAAAAAACGGAGGAGTTCAATTTGAATGAAGAAAAAGAGACTTGCCAGGTCAAGCAAGAAACAGTGGCAGGTAACAGGGAGAAGCTTTCAATTCATGAAAACGAGAGCATTCGATCAAACATTGAACAACTAACAATTGAACTCGGTGAACAAAAAGTATTCAATCACTTCATATTAGATGAAAAACAGAAGGCCATCAGCACATTATCGGCTCTCATTGCAAAAGGTGATTGTGATGAAGAGTTAAAAGCTCATTTTGTACAAGCATTACATATCGGGCTCTCTGTTATAGAGATTATGGAGATCATTAAGCACTGTACAAAGGTTGCAGGATTCCCTCATTCCATTAATGCCTTGTTTATTTTTCAAAACTTACTAGATGAAAACAATAAATAAATAAGAGAAAACGAGAAGTCTTCTGTCCTCTCGTTTTTTTATTTCCACTTACTTTACTCTCTTACACTGATTCTGTCACAGCAGCAAAATATCAAAATACCACTCATTTCCTTATTTAAAAAGTGCTGTTCATTTCACAAATCCGCATTTTTCACCGACACATCCCATAACAAAATAAAAAAACGTCCAGTTATATGAAATAACTGAACGCGCACCTTTTACCGATTGACAGTGAAATTGTTAACAATCCCGCCTTCTTTCTCCCAAGCGGTTTCTACTGTTTTCTTCTTAATATCATATTCAAAAATGGTTCTGACCTTCGCCTTTCGTCCTGTGTCATCCTTTAATTCCTTTGCGTTCTTTGCAACACCTAAGAAATAAACAGATGTACCATCCGCAGAAAATTGCGGCTGGGCAGCACTTAAAATACGCACATCTTGGCTGTTTTTAACAAGTGTCTTCGTTTTTCCTGTATCTACATCCATCACCTTAATAGATGATACTTCTTTTTCATTTCGAACCTTCACTTCTGTATAAATGAGTTTTTTATGATCTGGTGAAAAAGAAATATCATTGATGGTTTGAGAAATACGTGCAATTCGCTTACCCTTCTCACCTGTTTGTAGGGTAATTTTCATGGTCGTTGGTTCAGGATCCATTCCTTTTTCATTTGCCTCATCCGTCTTTTTATAATCCTCTTTTAACGAATAATGCTGAATGGCCAACAGATTTGATGCTGGATCATAAGCAAAAGAACTCACCGTATCATCATCACTTTTTTCTGGATATAACACTTTCACTTTCTGTGTTTTCAAATCAAAAGACGCTACATAAAATTGCTCACCTGAATCCTTGTTATACCTTAGATATAACTGTTTTCCGTCACCAGAAAGTTTCATACTGTCGATTGAATCGTCACTCGTAAAGAGCGTTTTTTCTTTATCCGTTTTCACATTCAATTCCCGTATACTTACTTTTTGTGTGTCTTCATCTGTATACGTGTAGTATAAAAGCTGTTTTGCCTGATCATAAGCAATTGAAGGATATGCTGTCAGTTTCTCTGTATGAAGCGCCTTGTCATGCAAGTAATAAGTATTGTTTAACTTTTGATCCGTAAATGAAACAAGCAATTCGTCTTTTGCATCTTGATTTGTTTTCACTTTTCCTGCCTGTTTTGCCTCTTGCCCCGGCTTCATCATGAAGAAGATGACGGCCGCAATTGCTGCGACTACAATCACTGTGACGATCCACCATGTTGATTTTTTCATTAATTTTCAGACCCTCTCCACAAGAAAAGAAGCCAGAAAATGAACTTTTCCCGCTTCTTTGCATGCCTATGTATTAATAAGTGTAATGCCCTTTGACGACACCTTTACTTGTTTTATACCCAAGTGCTTTGAATGCTTTCGGACTTACGTCTAATACTGCGTTTGGCATTCTACCTACATCATATTTATATACTGTAATCACTTTATGTGGTTTCGCTTTTGTTGTCACTCTTAGTTTTGTACCTTTTTTCGGTACGTCAAATCCCATTTTCGTTGCTGCATCCCAATGACCGAGTTTTTTTCCATCTGCGCCTTTTTTACCGACACCATTATACCATGTAATATTGCCGCTTACTTTTTTTGCACTTGCTCCATGTGAGAAACTAAACGCTAAAAATAAACTAGCTACTGTTACGATTGTCGCGATAAGCTTTTTATTCATTAAAAAATCCTCCGTATTTGGTTTCTGACCCTATTATACATGAAGATGCACCCAGTTATTTTACAGTCACATTACAATTCGAATACAAGTTGACCACTTAATGACCGATTTTGTTCATAAATTTCACCAAAAACAGCCAGAACATTGTCAGTAGATCCCTCCCTTTCGTTTTATATAATAGAAATGAATCAAATATAAGGAGGAATTTTCATGAAAAAGTGGTTCATCGTTTTGAGTGTAAGTTTGATCTTCGTTTTGATGCTTTCAAGTATTCCTGCCTCTGCGGCTAGTCCTCGTCACGGCGCCATCGTGACACAAACGGATGAAGCCAAATGGTCAGGTATCACGGCTGATATTGTGCTGCCAAAAACAGCCACCATTAAAAATGGCTATGCCGACTGGTATCTTGGTCTCGGTTCTGCCGTTGTTGAAAGCGGGATTTCAAAAACATCTTCTGGCTATAAGGTATTCCTGGGCACCGGCTCCCAAGGCGGCAGTCAATATTGGAACAGTGAATACGATTCAAGTATTAAAGATGGTGCACGTGTCAACTTAAAGCTCATCAACAATGGTGATGGCACAGTGTCACTATACGTCAACGGGAAACTGCGCTATAAGCAGCCTGTTTACAACCCTAGCCGTCTGAAAGACCTCGATGTCGTCAAAATGGTACACGGCGTACAAGATAATGGAACAAACAGCTACTCGCAAGCAAGTTTCTCTAATGTACAGCTCCGTGCAAATACATCTGGAAGTGTCTACAAAAAATGGGACGGCACCGTCAAATCATCTCTTTTACGCAAAAATCTAGAATCTGGTGCTCCGGCTCCAAAATTCACGGTCATTTCGTCTATCCCACTTAGTACAACCCTTTCAGCACAATAAAACACGAGCACCCAACTTTGGGTGCTTCAAAATTGCTGACAAAGAGCTAAAATGATTTTATTTTAGCTCTTTGTCTTCTTTTCAGCGTGCAAGAAAACCTTTGCAGTCTAGGAAGGGCGAGCACCGGCGCGGAGCGAATTTGACATTCGTGAGCACCGGCGCGCAGGCCTGACACCGAATGCGAGGGTTTGTCTACACGCTGGAGCACCCAACTTTGGGTGCTTTTGATTGTTCACAGCTTATCAACACTTCTCTTTTAATCAAAACATCAATTCGTGGTAACATAAGCATACATACTTTGAAGAACAAAGGAGAAAGAACGTGAGAAAAAGTCTACTTGTTTTCATGAGTCTTGTTGCAATCTTCTCTATCCTAGCAGCTTGCTCAAATACGGCAAAAGAAGAAAAAACAGAATCTACGGCACTTCCAACGATTAATGAACGCATTCAAAATGAAACGAAAGAGGTCATGGAGCAGTCTAAGCTCGTAAAAGACACAGCGATCACCGTTGATCAAAAGAAAAAAGTCATTTCCTTAAACGTGACGGCTTCATCTGAGACCAATAGTGATTACGCTGAAGTCATTGGTTTGAACTTTGCCAAAACACTAGCTATTGGTGCATCCACTGAAAAGGAAAACAACCTGCATAAACCGGAAAATGACAGCCTCGGCGCCCTCTACTCCTTTTATGACCTAAACATTACCGTGAAACAGGAAAACGGAAAAGTACTGGCAAAAGGAAAGAAAACAACAAACGAAACAAAGATTACCTGGGAGAGAGCCCAGTAATTGGACAAGAAAATCCTTTATGGATTTTCTTGTTTTTTTTAACAAAACTATTAACATTGTGAAAAGAATGCCGATGAGTAAGATTGTGTTGGTTCATAAGTACCAATAATTCTTATTTACATATCGGAGGAAAGTATCATGAAAAGAACAACGGAATTTGTTTTAGGCTTAATTGGAGGTATTTTTGGATTTTTCGGTGCAATGTTTGCACTTGCTTTTGGAGGACTAGATGCCGCATTTAATGAATCAGGTACGAGTCAATTCACGGGATTAGGCTGGTCAGCGATGCTTTTCTCTATTCTTGCGATTGTGGCATCTGTTATCGTGAAGAAAAAAGCAAAGCTTGGCGGGATTTTATTATTAGTTTCTGCTGTAGGCGGTATTATTTCTATTTTTGTGTTCTTTATCCTTCCAGCTGTATTAATCCTCATCGCAGGATGCATGGGTGTGTTTAGAAAAGAGCCTGTCAAAACAGTTCCAGCTGAATAAAGTTGATATAAAAAAGCTTGTAGAGGGTCGCTCTACAAGCTTCTTTTATTGTATATTTTCATTTAAATCTTCTCTTATGATATCAATCAGCGTGTCAATATCCGAGTGAGCTCTAGATGCTAATCGTACCAGCAAATGATCGATATACTCATACAAATGACGATCTTTCAACATATACTTCCCATAATACGGAATGACAAAGAAATAGAGCAAATCAGCTACTTCTAGTGCAACGTCATCACCAACTTCATTCTTTAGCGCCTCCCCAACACATTGGATCAGCCAATTCAAATCTTCTTTCTTTTCAATCGGAACGTACATCAGCTGATGAATACGGTCCGTATCTCCCGTTTGTAAAATCTGCTCCGCTGCTCCCTTTGATAGAGCACCAATCTCTTTAGAAGATATATTAAGAATCGCGAATTCATTCTCTGATCTGTCTTGATCCATTTGCAGCACGTTTTGGTCCATCTCGACTCACTCCCCGTTCTCAGATACTTTTATTATAAGGAATTCAACTGATTTTTTATGGAAATAGCGGATTTTTTATGTAATTTTAAACAAAAAAAGAACCTAATGATATGATTCAATCTCAATTGGCATAAAAAAACCATTGCACTTTATTTCAATCTATCTCAATATATGTATGTTAGTAGATTGAAAGGGATGAGAGAAATGAAGATGAAACACCCGTGGATCAAAGGAATTATTGTCAGTGTGGTTCTCGTACTTGGGCTTGGAATCTTTCCTATCCAGCTGCCCTTTTTACACATGACTTATGCGACACCAGTCGCAAAAGCAGCTACACCGAAATACGTGACAACAGCGAATGTTCATCTTCGCAAGGGACCTAGAACAAAATATTCAGTGATATTGACCATTCCAAAAGGGAAAAGGATTCCTTATCTTAAAAAGAATGGTTCATGGATTCAAACAAAGTATAAAGGAAAAACGGGTTACGTCAGCTCTCAATATATCAAAAAAGCAGGCAAAAGCTCACCAGCTTCATATGCTGCTCCTTCCACTAAAACGCCAGGTATGTATGTAAAAGGGATATTGGTTGTGAATAAGAAACATAGACTCCCGTCTTCATACAATCCCGGAGAAAACAAACAAGCGAGAAAAGCAGTAAACGCTATGATCGCGAAAGCCAAAAAAGCAAACATCCGACTTACCGCTTTTAGCACCTTCCGTTCATACGACCGCCAGCGTGTCTTGTACAACAATTACGTCGCCTCTCATGGCAAAAAACAAGCAGATCGATTTAGCGCAAGACCAGGCTATTCCGAACATCAAACCGGCCTTGCTTTTGATATCGGCGGTGCCAATTCAAAACATTGGGCTGAAGATTCTTTTGCCAATACGAAAGAAGCGAAATGGCTGGCCAAACACGCCCATGAATTTGGCTTTATCATCCGCTATCCGAAAGGTAAAGAAAAAGTGACAGGCTATCAATATGAACCATGGCACCTCAGATACCTCGGATCAAAAAATGCGAAAAAAGTGAAAAAGAGCGGCAAAACCATCGAAGAATATTTGAACATAAAAGGATAACAACAAAAGCACTCTTTTTCTTCAGAGTGCTTTTTTCATATATTCTCTTCTCTCTTTTTCATCGCAGCCGCCATTTCCACTTCACCCTCTGCTTCCAGCTGTTCAATAATGCGAGCATAATCTCTTTCATGGCGATTTTGACTTAACTTAAAAGCAGCTTGAACTTCATCAATGATGATTTTGAAGCCCACAATCCCTTTCATTTGTTTCTCTAGCAGTTCCTCAGACAATGTATCCCACAGCACTGGCTGATCTCTATGACTTTCATATGTCTCCAGCATCGCTGTTAATTCCTTGACCAGTTCTGATTTTTCAAGCAGTGAAGCCTTTCCATATACATGTACAGCTTGATAATTCCACGTCGGTACGGCTTCTTTCTCATACCATGAAGAGGATATGTAGGCATGCGGCCCTTGAAAAATGACGAGCACCTTCTCGTTCTCTTCAAACGTTTTCCACTGAGGATTTCCAATCGCCATATGCCCTGAGATCACATACGAATCGCCAATTTGATGAAAACTCACTGGAATATGTGTCGCAATGGGCTTTTCATTCGTTGTCGTCACAACTGTAGCAAATGAATGTGATTGAATAAATGATTTGATTTTCTCCATATCTTTCACTTGAAAAAATGATGGTATATGCATGGACCCTTCCCCCCTTATTTAATTAGTAGCTTCTCTTTTTGCCTTTTTTCACATCTTCCCAATCTTTTTCGATATTCTTTCGCACCCTTAGAAGATACTCATAAATCTGTTCCGCTTCCTCTTCAGAAAATCCATCCAGCGCTACCCGATTTGAATGATCATGTTCTCGTTTGATCATTGGATAGACGGCTTTTCCTTTCTCAGTTGGAAACAGCTTCTTGATTTTCCTATTCACTGTGTCATCTTTTTTCTCAATAAAACCATGCAGCTCTAATTTTTGAATAGCCCGGGCCGCCGTTGTTCGGTCTACCTTGATCATCTCCGCTAGTTTTTCCTGAATGATGCCAGGCTCCTCACAAATACGCACAAGATACAAATACTGCCCCTTCGTTAAATCATACTCTTTAAATTCAATATTACTAATGGAATCAAGCGCCCGAGCAATCACGCCAATCTCCCGCAAAATTTCTCTCATTTATCACGCCTCTTTTTTATTGTATTTACATAAATTTTAAAAATTAGTATAGCTCATGAATATTGTATATGCAATAAAAAGCCCACTTCCTCTCTGGAAGTGGGTTCAACCTCTTATTTATCACGCCTCTTCGATCCAAACAATCCAAACACGACAGCCAGTGCAACAATAATCGCCACCCAAGTCGTAAAGCCCATATGATCACCGCTTTTCTTTTGAAAATCATCTCTTTATGTTAGATAAAACCAAAAAAATCACTGTCTCTTTAGTTAACGGATGTAAAGCGGTGAAAGTTTCAATTCATTTAACGCTCTTAACCAAAAAATAGACAAAACAAAAACCCCTATATTTCAAGGGGTTTTCGGGGGTGTTTACATCATGCCGCCCATTCCGCCCATGCCGCCCATATCCGGCATTCCGCCGCCTGAGCCGCCTTCTTCTGGTTTGTCAGCTACGACTGCTTCAGTTGTAAGAAGCATAGCTGCTACAGAAGCTGCGTTTTGAAGTGCAGAGCGAGTGACTTTTGTTGGATCAACGATTCCTTTTTCGATCATGTTTACCCATTCGTTTGTTGCTGCGTTGAAGCCTACGCCAATTTCTTCGTTTTTCAAGCGCTCAACGATGACTGATCCTTCAAGACCTGCGTTGTGAGCGATTTGACGAATTGGCTCTTCAAGAGAACGTAGAACGATGTTGACACCTGTTTGAACGTCACCATCAGCTTCGATGGAAGCGACTTTGTTGTATACATTCACAAGTGCTGTACCACCACCAGATACGATACCTTCTTCAACTGCTGCACGAGTTGAGTTCAGTGCATCCTCGATGCGTAGTTTACGTTCTTTTAGTTCTGTTTCAGTTGCAGCACCAACTTTGATGACAGCAACGCCGCCAGCTAGTTTTGCAAGACGTTCTTGTAATTTTTCTTTATCGAATTCAGAAGTGGTTTCTTCTACTTGCGCACGGATTTGGTTCACACGTGCTGCGATTTGAGCAGAATCTCCTGAGCCTTCTACGATGGTTGTGTTTTCTTTTGTAACAACCACTTTAGACGCACGGCCAAGCTGACCAATTTCAGTTGATTTCAGGTCAAGTCCTAGGTCTTCAGTGATGAGTTCTCCGCCAGTTAGAACAGAGATGTCTTCAAGCATTGCTTTACGACGATCACCGAATCCAGGTGCTTTTACTGCCACTGCGTTGAATGTTCCACGAAGTTTGTTCACAACAAGTGTTGCAAGTGCTTCGCCTTCTACATCTTCAGCAATGATCAATAATGGTTTTCCTTGTTGTACGACTTGCTCAAGTACAGGAAGGATTTCTTGAATGTTTGTGATCTTTTTATCAGTGATTAAGATGTAAGGATTTTCAAGAACCGCTTCCATCTTATCAGAATCAGTGACCATGTATGGTGAAGCGTATCCACGGTCAAACTGCATTCCTTCAACCACTTCAAGCTCAGTTGTGAAACCTTTAGATTCTTCAATTGTGATGACGCCGTCGTTTCCTACACGCTCCATCGCTTCAGCAATTAGGCTACCGACTTCTTCATCTGCTGCCGAAATAGACGCAACTTGAGCAATTGATTCTTTACCTTCGATTGGTTTAGAAATCTCATGCAAGCCTTCAAGGGCTACTTTCACTGCTTCTTCGATTCCTTTACGAACGCCAACAGGGTTTGCACCAGCTGTTACGTTTTTAAGACCTTCACGGATCATCGCTTGAGCTAGAACCGTTGCAGTAGTAGTACCGTCACCAGCTACATCGTTTGTTTTGCTTGCAACTTCAGCCACAAGTTTTGCACCCATGTTTTCAAATGCATCTTCTAATTCGATTTCTTTTGCAATCGTTACACCATCATTTGTGATAAGTGGAGAACCGAATTTTTTCTCAAGAACCACGTTACGTCCTTTAGGTCCTAAAGTTACTTTTACAGCATCTGCAAGTGCATCTACACCACGTAACATCGCACGACGTGCTTCTTCACTGAACTTAATATCTTTTGCCATAATAACGAAACCTCCTCAGTCTTTTTAGAAATTTATCTCAATCTTTGTTTATGTGATTAACCAATAACAGCTAAAATGTCGCTTTCACGAAGGATTAAATATTCTTTTCCTTCATATTTCACTTCAGTACCTGCATATTTTGAGAAGATAATGCGGTCGCCTGTGTTTACTTCTAACGCAACGCGCTCACCACTTTCAAGTACACGACCTGAACCTGCTGCAACAATTTTACCTTCTTGCGGTTTTTCTTTTGCAGAATCCGGTAAGACAATACCGCTAGCGGTTTTTTCCTCAGATTCAACGAGTTCAATGATTACGCGATCGCCTAATGGCTTTAACATAAGAAACAACCTCCTCAATTTTTATATGTAGTCTTTTTTAGCACTCATCACTAGCGAGTGCTAACACATTTATTATAATAAAGAATGTCTTCTGTAATTTCAAGTAAAAACCTTTAAAAATTTTTACGCTTTCATGATCTTTTTTTATCACCGATTCTTTCCTTTTCAACGAAAAAGAAGACTTGTGTTACAATAAATCTAGTTCTTTTAGTAAAGGGGTTTTCGTTACTTGAAAAAACAATATTGGTACATCATCTTAACGTATATATTGGTGCAATTTTCTGCGTTTCCGTATGTGTTCATCATGAAGTGGTTAGGTTACATTCAGACACCGATGACACAAGCAGAGCTCTCCAAATTGTCAGGAACATGGACAATCATCAGCTTCTGTATTGGACTAATCATTATTCTGCTCATCCTTCGGACTGTGCCAAAAACATCACTTCGAAATGAAGCACCGGCATCAGTCGGCGCGGCAATCGCTTGGATCATTGGCGGTTTCTTTCTTTCCCTCTTTGCACAATCCATTGCGGGGGCGATTGAACAATATGCATTTGGCATTAGCCGAGAATCCGAAAATACCCAAAACATTTTAGCCATTATGGATGCAGTTCCATGGCTTGTCATCGTCATCGCTCTGATTGGACCGATATTAGAAGAAATCATTTTTCGAAAAATCATTTTTGGTGTGGTTTATGAAAAAACGAATTTTTTCATTGGCGCACTTGTCAGTTCAGTGGTTTTTGCTGCTGTACACAATGATTTCCCACATATCTTGCTCTATACCGCAATGGGCTTTACATTTGCCTTTTTATATGCGAAAACAAAACGAATCATTGTGCCCATCGGTGCTCATATGCTGATGAATTCACTCGTTATCCTTGTGCAGATTGAGCCAGTAAGAAAAATGATTGAAGAACAATCTCAAACAATGCAAATGATTATTGGAGGCTTTTTCTCATGAGAAACCCTGTCGTATGGGGCATTATTTATTTTGCCGTAGGTGTGGCGTTCACCTATATGGCCATTCAAAATCCAGGTGACATGTGGTCATTTTACAGCATTTTGCTGATGGTGTTTGCGGCCTATAATATCAATATCGGGTTAAAAATGTTTGCTTTTTCTGTCAAAATGAAAAAACAGCAGCAAAAATAAAGCAAAAACCATTTTCCGCCGTTTGGAAAATGGTTTTTTTATGGAGGTCATGTTTTCATGGAACACGAAAAACTGAACATCATGAACAATCAGCATGAAACGATTGGTACAGCCGCTCGTTCTGATATCCATGCTGAGGGCCTTTGGCATGAAACCTTTCATTTCTGGCTATTAAAAAAGGAAGATGACACAGTGTTTCTCTATTTTCAGCTGAGGAGTCCCTCCAAAAAGGATTTCCCTTCTCTATTTGATATCACAGCAGCAGGCCACCTTCTCGCAGATGAACAGCCTTCTGATGGCATCAGAGAAGTCGAAGAAGAGCTTGGTCTCTCCATCTCGTTTGAGAATCTTACCTTTGCTGGTGTCATTAAAGATGAAATCCATATGCCTTCGTTTACCGATCGTGAGTTTTGCCATGTGTATCTTTATATGGATCAAAAAGAGCACATGGATGTCCATCTACAGAAAGAAGAAGTTGCTGGACTTTATAGAGCAAGGCTGATGGATGCACAGCAGCATTTAAATAGAGAATGCGAAAAAATGAACATCGAGGGCTTTGAAGTGGATGCAGACGGCAAGCGACGTGAGGAAAAGAGAGAGGTCCATGTACATGATTTTGTCCCGCATGAACCTGCCTATTATGAGCATCTCTTTCAAGCAATCAATCAATTTCTTTCACAATAGAAAAAGCATCGTGACCCCTATTTGGATCACGATGCTTTTTTATGAGACAACATCATTTTCTTTCTCCTCTGTCTCTGTTTGCTGCATTTTGCGATAGGTCACTCTTGAAATGACAATACTCACTTCATACAAAACGAGCATTGGCAAGGTAACCATGAGGTGAGAAACGAGCTCTGGCGGTGTAATCAGTGCGGCAATGACAAGGAGGACAAAATAGGCATACTTCCGTATTTTTGATAAAAACATCGGTGTAATGATACCAAGTCTAGTGAGAAACATCAACACGACAGGCATCTGAAACAAAAAGCCAAATGGAAGTGTTAACTGCATCAGAAATGTAAAATACTCATGAATCCCAATCACTTGCTCCACATGTAAATCATTTGACATCCGTATCATAAAATCGACGACAAATGGAAACAAAATAAAATAAGAGAAAGCCACACCGCTCAGAAATAAAAGCAGTGCAATCGGAATATAAGCAAGTGTCACCTTTCTTTCTTTTTCATATAAGCCAGGACTCACAAACGCCCAAAGCTGATATAAGATCACGGGACACGTCAAAACAAGAGCAATGACAAAAGCGAACTGCATAAACACGTACAGTGGATCTGTGAGCTTAAATGCGTTCAATGTCAGTGTGGCCGCTTCATCGGTATTTTGTAAATACACAATGACCGGCTTAGCGAGAAAAAAACCTGCCACCATAAAGGTGACAAAAAACATCGCAATGATCACTAAACGTTTTCGCAGTTCCACAATATGCTCCATAAGCGGCATATCTTTGACATTCATGAAGCTCATCCTATTCTACTGATCTTCTTTTTTCTTTTTTTCTTCCTGATCATCAGCTAAACCTTTTGTGGCATTTTTGAATTCACGTAATGTATCTCCTGCTGCTCTTCCTAATTCAGGAAGCTTTTTCGGCCCAAAAATAATGAGCGCAACAACCGCAATCAGAACCAAACTTCCAGGACCGATCGGACCCATTTGCTCCACCCCCTTTACCCCTTTTCGTCAGTCCTCCTGTGTAACAGAGTAATGCTTTAAGAAATACACAAGAGACTGAAGTTCAACCGCCAAATCTATATGATGAATTCGAATGTGTTCCGGCACATTCAATCGAGCCGGCGTAAAGTTAAGGATTCCTTTGATGCCAAGGGCAATCAAACGATCTGTAATGGATTGAGCTGCTACGGCAGGCACTGTCAAAATCGCAACAGGAATATCTCCTACCTCTTGCACATGCTCTTCAAGCTTATCCAAATCATAGACAGGCACGCCGCCTATCTCACTTCCTATTTTACTCTCATTGACGTCAAAAGCCATTGAAATTTTTGTATTATTATTTTTAATGAAATTATAGTGTAAAAAAGCAGTCCCTAAATTCCCGACACCGATGAGCATGACATTCGTCATTTCATCTTGGTCAAGGGTCTTTCTAAAGAAGGTCAAGAGGTAATCGACGTTATAGCCATACCCTTTCTTCCCAAGTGCACCAAAGTAAGAAAAATCTCGGCGAATGGTGGCAGAATCCACTTTGACTGCATCACTAAGCTCTGCCGATGACACCCTTTGTTTTCCTGATGCATGCAGATTTTTTAAAAAACGGTAGTAAAGCGGCAAACGTTTGGCTGTCGCTTGTGGAATTTTTGACTGGTCTATATTCATATAAGATCCTCCAACTTAAATATCAGATGCTCTGTGAAAATCACCGTTTTTCCCGCCTGTTTTTTCTACTAGATAGGTCGGGCCGATGATCATCCCTTTGTCTATTGCTTTGCACATGTCATAAACGGTCAGTGCACATACTGAGGCAGAAGTGAGCGCTTCCATCTCCACACCCGTACTTCCTTTTGTTTTCACCTGTACTTGTATGTTCAGAATGTACGCATTTCCGTCTTCCTCCCAATCAAAGGAGATATCGACACCTTTTAATGCAAGCGGATGACACATTGGAATGATGCTGGACGTTTGCTTTGCTGCCATGATGCCAGCTACCTGTGCGACAGACAGCACATCCCCTTTTCCAATGTCATGCTTTTGTATTTGATGAAATACTTCTTTTATCATACGAACGCTTGAAACAGCAACGGCAGTTCTCACTGTAGACGATTTGTCACTAATGTCGACCATCTTTGCTCTTCCTTGTTCGTTAAAGTGGCTAAATTGACTCATCTTTCAACGCTCCCTCACTCAAATCATACACTATTTTTTCCTATCTGTCTTTCATTTGACCATGGCAGCCGTATGTAAGATTTGCCGGTTTACTGCTGATAAGCTACACTTAACATATTATAGCAGAGGTGAAGTTACATGATGATTCTACAAGTGAATCAGCTGTCCAAATCGTTTGGCGCTGATACCGTTTTAACGAATATAAAATTGGAAGTCAAAGCGAGGGATCGTATTGCCATTGTCGGTCGTAACGGTGCAGGAAAATCCACGCTTTTAAAAATCATTGCCGGTCAAATGTCTTACGAACAAGGTGAGATCATCAAACCGAAAGACCTATCCATTGGATATCTAGCACAGCATACAGATGTGACGTCTACACGTACGCTAAAAGACGAACTACTATCGGTTTTCGATCATTTAAAAGAAATGGAAAAAGAGATGAGAACCATAGAAGAGAAAATGGCTTCTTCCACAGGAACAGAATTAGATTCTCTAATGAAAACCTATGACAGACTGCAGCAAGCATTTAAAGATCAAGGCGGCTACCAATATGAAGCGGATGTCCGCTCCATTTTACACGGACTCGGCTTTAGTCATTTTGAAGACCATACAACCGTCCAATCCTTAAGCGGCGGTCAGAAAACCCGTCTAGCGCTTGGAAAGCTATTATTGATGAAACCAGAACTCTTGATTTTGGATGAGCCAACCAACCATCTAGATATTGATACCTTATCATGGCTTGAGCAGTATTTGCAAAATTATACAGGAGCCATCCTCATCGTTTCCCATGACCGATACTTCTTAGACAAAGTCGTGAACCATGTATATGAAGTCTCAAGAACAGCGATGAAAAAGTTCGCTGGGAACTATAGTAAGTATCTTGACCAAAAAGCTGAGCAGCTAGAGCGTGATATGAAGCTGTATGAAAAACAACAAGAAGAAATTTCGAAGCTTCAAGATTTCGTGGATCGCAACTTAGCAAGAGCCTCCACCACAAAGCGTGCTCAAAGCAGGCGGAAACAGCTGGAACGGATGGATCGTTTAGATAAGCCGTTAGGAGATGAAAAATCCGCAAACTTCCATTTCGATATTATGAGGCAAAGCGGAAATGACGTGCTGAAGGTGCATGATCTCGATATTAGTTACGATAAAAAAACGCCGCTCCTCTCCTCACTCTCTTTTCATATTAAACGTGAAGATAGCGTGGCACTCATCGGTCCTAACGGTATCGGGAAATCAACTCTTTTAAAAACCTTAACGGATACGTTAAAACCAGTAAAAGGCGAGATCAGCTTTGGTTCTCATGTGACGATTGGCTACTATGATCAGGAACAAGCCAAGCTGACATCCTCCAAGAAAGTGTTAAATGAACTTTGGGATGATTATCCCCATATGACTGAAAAAGACATTCGGACTTGTTTAGGAAACTTCCTTTTTTCAGGTGATGACGTCTTAAAGCCTGTACATGCTTTAAGTGGTGGAGAAAAAGCACGACTTGCACTGGCAAAGCTGATGCTCCAAAAAGCCAATTTCCTCATTCTCGATGAGCCGACGAACCATCTTGATTTGGACAGTAAGGAAATATTAGAGAATGCACTAATAGATTATCCAGGCACCATCTTGTTTGTTTCACATGACCGTTACTTTATCAATCGCTTGGCAACAAAAGTACTTGAGCTTTCGCCAGATGAAACAAAAGAATACCTCGGTGACTACGACTACTATCTTGAAAAGAAAAACGAACAATTAGAGCTTGAAGCACTCCAAACTCAGGAGACGCATAAAAAACAAGCAGAAAAACCAGTAGAAACAGCAAAACTTTCCTATGCAGAAGAGAAAGAACTCAAAAAGAAAGAAAGACAAAAGCAGCGCCGAATTGAAGAAATTGAAGAGCGTATCGCTGTCATCGAAGACAAGCTCGGTGAAAACGAAGAGCTTCTATGTGATCCTGCTATTTTCCAAGATCACGAGAAAGTACAAGCCATTCAAACAGAAAATGATGCGCTCAATCAAGAGATGGAATCACTTTTTGCGGAATGGGAAGATCTATCAGATGCATAAAGAGTGCCCTAACGGGTGCTCTTTTTTTTAAGGTGAGAATCTTTATCCACAATGATACCCACAATAACATCTTGATTATTCTTAAATATTTTAAAGTTATCCACTTTATCCACAGTATTTTAATCACATATCCACATAAAAGATCACATTTATACACATTCTCTTCATTTTAAAACGAATTTTCTAACAATTGTGGATATATAACGTTTACATGTGAATAAATCGCTTTCATTTCAAGAGAAAAAACTCCTGTATATCCACAGGAGTTCCAAATTGTTGACAAAGGGATAAAATGAACTTTATTTTAGTCCTTTGTCTTCTTTTCAGCTCAGCGTGATAGAAAACTTTGAAGTCTAGGAAGGACGAGTACTGGCGCGGAGTGAATTTGATATTCGTGAGCACCAGCACGCAGGACTGACACTGAATGCGAGGGTTTGTCTACACGCTGAAACTCCTGTATATCCACAGGAGTTCTTATTCATAGGAAACAAGCGGCAGTCCAGGTTGACCGTTCATTGCCATGTCGCCTCTTATTCCCTTTTCAAATGCAATGGTTCCCGCAGCAGCAATCATGGCTGCATTGTCTGTACAAAGAGACAATGGCGGAATCATGACATTCACTTCAGGTAGCTTCGCAAATGCTGAAGTAAGGGCTTCTCTAAGACCTTTATTGGCAGCAACCCCGCCAGCTAGAACGACTTGTTTCACACCATACGCTTCAGCCGCTTTTAATGTCTTTCCGACTAGCACCTCAATCACGCTTTCTTGGAAACTTGCAGCCAAATCCTCAGGCGCAATGGTTTCGCCCTTTTGAGACGCATTGTGTAATGTGTTGATGACCGCTGATTTTAAACCGCTGAAACTAAAATGATAGGATCCTTCTTCAAGCCATGCACGAGGAAGCTTAATCGTTGGCTCCCCTTCATGTGCCAATCGATCAATGTGAGGTCCCCCTGGATATGGCAGACCCATTGTCCGAGCTACTTTGTCATACGCTTCTCCAGCCGCATCATCCAACGTTTCACCAATAACCTCAAAAGACCCATGCTCTTTCATCAAAACAAGCTCAGTATGCCCACCAGAGACGACTAGAGCTAAACAAGGAAACACCAGTTCACCAACGAGCTGGTTCGCATAAATGTGTCCAGCAATATGATGAACACCTACAAGCGGAATTTGATGTGCGAAACTCAGTGCTTTGGCTGCATTGACACCTATCAAAAGTGCACCAACTAAGCCTGGACCTTCTGTCACAGCAATGGCATCTAAATCCTGAAAGGTCATATTGGCCTGCGTCATGACTTCTTCTAATACGATCGTCATTTGTTCCACATGATGTCTTGAAGCGATTTCTGGTACCACGCCGCCAAATCGTTTATGGCTTTCTATTTGTGAGGCGACAACATTCGCTACGATCTCTTTCCCATTTTTCACAATGGACGCAGCTGTTTCGTCACAGCTTGTTTCTATACCTAATATGAATCGATCTTTTTTTTCACTCATTTATCTTCACCCACATGACTAATGCATCTTCCCCGTTATCCGTATAATAATTCTTTCGAATAGAAGCTGGTTTAAAACCTAGCTTTTCATAAAGGGATTGTGCTGGCGTATTTGATACCCGCACTTCTAGTGAAAGATGATCTGTCTTTTTTTCTTTGCAAAATTCCATGACATATCGAAGCAGCGCTTCCCCGTATCCTTTTCCCCGGTGCTCAGGGAGAATCGCAATATTCGTAATTTGTGCATCATCCATGACAATCCAAACGCCGCAATACCCAACAGGCTGACCATCTTCTTCAATGAGGAAATAATGGCTGTATTGGTTATGGAGAATTTCATAGACAAACGACTCTTTTTTCCAAGGCGCTGTAAATGAATGCACTTCAATCGTATATACCTCTGGGATGTCCTCTACTGTCATTCTTCGCATCTCTACTGTGTTGAGATTATTTTTGTCCTTCAAGCCATTTCACTTCCGCTTCTGCCAAACGAATATAATTAGGAACAAGCTGATGGACATCTTCAGCAGGGCGGTCTGCCCCCAAAAATGCGAGCACTGAAGGTCTTGGGTTGTGAAATGCCTCGTCTGCTAAAACGGCGGTTTCTCCAAGTATGGAGAGTATATTCTCTTGATGAAGATGCACATCATGTCCAAGAAATAAAACAGGGTTCCCTTCTTTTTTTAGCTCTTGAAGCCAATCAGTGAGCAGGATATTTTGATCTGGTTTCACTTCTTTTATCTTTCCACCTTCAAATGTATATAACCCTGTATAAACTTGTCCTCTTCTTGCATCAAATATAGGAGAAATCATTCCATCAAAATGTCGAGCATTTGCCGCCAGCGTTTCTAAACTTGAAACAGCAGCTATCGGGATAGACAGCGTCCAAGCAAGTGTTTTTGCAATGGTCACACCGATTCTAACGCCAGTGTAAGAGCCGGGTCCTTTGGCTACAACAATTTTGCTTAATTCGTTCGGTGCTACGCCGCATTCTTTCATCAGTGCTTCAACTGTCGGCATTGCACGTACTGAATGATTCTTCTTTAAGTACGTAATACTTTCCCCAACCACAGTGTCATCACGGATAACAGCTATTCCGAGTGTATGGTTTGACGTATCAATTGCCAGTATGGTCAATGTTTTTCATCTCCTTACAAAGGGCCTCATAACGCTCCCCTTTTGCATAAAACGTGAGATGACGTTCTTCTTCACGTTCTGTTCTCAGCATTTCAATTTTTAAATACGATGAAGGCAATTGAGGTTCAATGAGATGTGCCCATTCAACCAAACACACACCTTCCCCCTCAAAATATTCGCCCAGTCCAATATCTTCTTCCGCATCTTCCATACGATACACATCCATATGATAAAGTGGCAGTCTGCCATCCGTATATTCTTTAATAATTGTAAAAGTAGGGCTGTTGACGATACGGGTAATACCTAAGCCTTCTGCAAAACCTTTTGAAAAAGTCGTTTTACCTGCGCCTAAGTCTCCTTCTAATGTTAAGACATCGCCGGGCATCACAAGTGTAGCCAAGGCAGCAGCAATTCGTTTCGTCTCATCCGCACCTTTTGTTGTCCACGTTAACTTCATGGTGAAGTCACCTCATTTCTTAAAATGATTATATCCTTTTTTCATTAAAATTGTTTGTTGATCATGGTCTTTTAAAATAACGCTGGACGCTTGGTCATCTTTGACTTGTCCAATACGCGTGACCTGAATGTGTTCTTTTTTACATTGCGTCTCAAATCGCTTCCAATCCGTTTCAGGGATCGTACCAGTTAAGACAAAATCCTCTCCACCGAACAAGACCCATTCAAGCCACTCTTTATGTAACAACGGTAGATGTGGATGTTTTGGGAGCTGATCAGCTTCAATTTCAATCGTCACACGACTGGCTTCCGCTATTTCGTTTAACTCACTCGCTAATCCGTCACTCACATCATTCAAGGTCACCCGGGGGAAGCTTGAACAAATAAGGCCAGCAGCAATATGGGGCTGCGGCATTTTGTGTCGCTCTAGAAAAAAAGCAGTGTCAATCGAATGTGCAGTATTTACTTCATTCATTAAAAGGGATAGCCCAGCAGCTGATGAACCTAGTTCACCTGTGACAAAGACAACGTCTCCTGTCTGAGCACTATGACGGTAACAGGCTGATCCCTTTGGAATCTCACCAATGACCGTTACTGTGATGACAAAGTCACTGCGGGTGGCTACTGTATCTCCACCGATTAAATCCATATGATATGTGTCAGCCAATGCTTTCATTCCCTCGTAAAAAGCTGCGACAATTGCTTCATCCCCATGAGGCGGGATCGCGATTGATACAAGATAATACTTAGGGGTTCCTCCCATGGCTGCAATATCACTGATATTCACTGCCAGCGCTTTAAATCCAACCTCAAAGGGTGTGGAAAAATCAAATCGAAAATGGACATGCTCTACCATTGTATCAACACAAACGACCTCTTCACAATGTGAATGAGGTTGATAAACACTAGCATCATCACCGATGCCCATGACCAAAGAACGCTGATGCGTTTCTTTTGGTGTAATTCGACGAATAAGATCAAATTCATCCATAAAAGACAGCCCCTTCATACAATCAACTGATTGAGCAAACATGATGTCAGACACAGTTAGTATTAGTGTAGCGAATATGAGCCTCGGTTCCAACTAAAAACGATATAAAGAAAGCCTGGTATAAAAAAACCAGGCGTTGTTTGTTGAAGTCATGATCTTTTCTTATCACATTTAGTGTAGCCAAACACAAGGAGTTTCATTGCGTCTAGGATACTTATTGAAAGAAAAAGACATAAAAAAAAAACGAAACTATACGTTTTCGTTTACAAGTCATAAAAATGGCGGTCCGGACGGGACTCGAACCCGCGACCTCCTGCGTGACAGGCAGGCATTCTAACCAACTGAACTACC
>NZ_CP150633.1:2006722-2023497 GCF_038023285.1 Bacillus sp. PPSBB_11 | reverse complement strand
AAGTATCATAGGATTTTTTTATAAAAACTCGAATTAACAGGTACGTTTTGTCTTGTTTAGTTTTCAAAGATCATCTTTTAAAATGGAGCGGGTGATGAGAATCGAACTCACGACATCAGCTTGGAAGGCTGAGGTTTTACCACTAAACTACACCCGCATGGTTAAATGTTATTGGCGCGCCCGAGAGGAGTCGAACCCCTAACCTTTTGATCCGTAGTCAAACGCTCTATCCAATTGAGCTACGGGCGCTTAATCAGGCGACTTAATTATCTTAACATATCGTTTTTATTAAGTCAACATCTTTTTGAAGTTTGTTTATCGTATCTGTCTGAGCATCAGTGTTTCAGATGCGTCATCAGCGACGAATAAAAATATACCATGAATCACGCAAAAGGGTCAATACATTTTTCTAAAAAAGTTTCATGTTTTTTAAGAAGTGCTCTTTTGTTAGATAAATAGAGTTTCAATCGCCCTATTTTCATTTCTTTCTTCATAATTCTAATGATTCTTAAATAAAATCTTTCTAAATCCAAAGGAGGACAAAACATGGTCACCTAGAATTTTTATTTATTGGAAAATTCTTAATATTTTCCATGCATTTAAAGGAGGTAGGAGATGATGAAAAAGTTTGTCGCTTTTCAAATCATGATCGCTTTGGTGATAGGAGCTCTTATCGGCCACTTCTTCCCTGATTTCGGAATGGCACTGCGGCCCATTGGGGATGGCTTTATCCGATTGATTAAAATGATTGTAGTCCCTATTGTTTTCTCTACGATTGTCATCGGCGCAGCTGGCAGTGGTGGAATGAAGAAAATGGGTAGTCTCGGATTAAAGACAATCATTTGGTTTGAAGTCATTACGACCATCGTTCTTGGAATCGGGCTTTTATTGGCCAACGTGTTAAAGCCAGGCGTTGGACTCGATTTCTCTCAATTAGCTAAGAAAGATATTGGGGAACTCGATGGTTATACTCAAAAGGTCGTCGATTTTAAACAGATGGTTTTAGACATCATTCCAACCAATATCATCGATGTCATGGCTCAGAATGATTTACTAGCAGTGATTTTCTTCGCTATTTTATTCGGTGTAGCCGCAAGCGGTATTGGGAAAGCTTCCGCTCCTGTCCTTACCTTCTTTGAATCAGTAGCACAAATTATGTTTAAGCTCACACAAATGGTCATGGTGACAGCTCCTATTGGAGTTTTAGCATTAATGGCAGCTTCTGTCGGACAATACGGCATTGTTTTACTCATTCCTATGATGAAACTTGTTGGCACTGTCTTCTTAGGATTGTTTATTATTCTATTTGTTTTGTTCCCTCTTGTCGCACTGATCTTCCGTTTTAACTACTTCGAAGTGTTGAAAATGATTTGGGATTTGTTTTTAGTGGCCTTTTCTACTACAAGTACAGAAACTGTTCTTCCACAGCTCATGTCACGGATGGAGAAATACGGCTGTCCGAAAAGAATTGTTTCCTTCGTCATCCCGTCAGGTCTTTCTCTTAATTGTGATGGTTCAAGTTTATATTTATCGGTTTCCTGTGTGTTTCTTGCACAAGCGTTTGGTGTCGATATGAGTTTATCCCAGCAGCTCCTTATGATGCTTGTCCTTGTTTTAACAAGTAAAGGCATTGCAGCTGTCCCGTCTGGCTCACTTGTCGTTCTTTTGGCAACAGCTCATGCAGTAGGTCTGCCAGCAGAAGGTGTCGCTATTATCGCCGGTGTTGATCGGATTATGGATATGGCTCGAACAGGCGTGAATGTTCCTGGACATGCGGTTGCCTGTATTGTCGTTTCTAAATGGGAAAAAGTATTCCGAGAGTCTGCATGGGAAGTTCCAAAAGCAGGTGAAGAAACAAAAGGAATGTAATGTTTTTTTATGAAGGAAAGGGGTCGCCCTTTCCTTTTTTTATGGCAAAAATGTCTGCTTCAGCACGGCTTTACCTTCTTGCTACAACTGCACCTCCGCATATGCTCCGTTAATGAGGGTCATTTGCGGCGGTACGTGTCCACAATCAATATCGTAAACAATCGGTATTTGTAATTCCTTATGCAATTCTTCATATAGATCTGTATATTCATATCCTTCCACAGGAGTGTCCACTGCACTCCTGCCAAACATGATGCCAGAGCAATGATCAAACCAGCCTGCTAGTTTTAATTGAACAAGAGACCTCTTCATGCTCGCAGCATTTAATTCACAGTTTTCAAAATACCATAGAATGGGTTCACCTTTTAGATATGTTTCTTGAAAAGCTTTGACATCTCCAAAAGGCGTGCCAGCTAAGTGCCGGATCACATCAATACAGCCACCCATCAGTCTTCCCTTCATCGTCGTCTCTAAGTGATCAACAGTACGCCATGCGGTTGGCTCGGTTAAATGAAAGACATGTATGCTTGGATGGTCATACTGCCATTCCTTTTGATACATATCAGAAGAAAATTGAGTAACGTCCTTTTTCTCTGGAGTGGAAAGTATTTGTTCCCACATAGAAGTCACCTGATCAAGCTCTTCCCCCTGAAGATCCACCAGGTTCGGTCCATGCGCTGTCGCAATGCCTGTGTTTAATGTCAAAGCTAATAGAAGGAGACTTGTATCTGAATAACCAAGAATCCACTTTTTTTGCATCACTGAGAAATCAAGATGCTCTAACACTTCAATAAGCAGCTGTCCGCCCCATGGCGGGATGATGTGGTCAATCTCATGACAAGTCATCATCCGCTGCAACTCATTTGCTCGCTTGATTGCAGGGGCTGATTTCGCTTTTTCCTGCTGCCATACTGTCTCTCCACATATGACTTCATAGCCTCTTTTTTTCATCCGATCACAAGACAGTTGAAACATCTCATGCAAAGAGGGCTGCACACCTGAGGAAGGTGCTGTCACCCCAATCGTTTGTCCTTTTTGCAAAAATGGATACTGGATCATCCTGCTCACCTCCACCTTCTATGAATCTCTCATCTATTCATTGTAAAGAAAATTCCCCTTCTCCAAGGGGAATCTCGTCTTACTCTCTCTGACGCAGGACAGTATATACACCTGCGAAAATACACAAAATCCCAACAAACGAACGTAAGCCCATCTCTTCACCTAGAAGCATCCATCCAAGGACCGTGCCAACGATTGGTTGAAAGAAGAAAAACAAACCACCGCTTGAAGCGTCCATCAGTTGAAGTCCTCTATTCCACAAAAAGAAAGCAAGGGCCGTTGAGATGATACCTAGATACAGAATGCCGCCCCATATTTCCGGTCTTGCCATTTGATGCACATCAAGATGAGGCAAACGAAACAAGACGGGTGGTGTTAATACGATAAAGGCCACAATGATCGCATATGTTGTCGTCACTACTTGAGGATACTTTCCTGGAACTCGTTTCAAAAGAACAGACATGAGCGCCCATGTTAATGCAGCAATAACCAGTGAAAGACCGCCAACAAACTCATCCGTTTGAACAGCGACAGGCCCAATCATCGTCAGCACACCTACTGTAGCAAGCAGAATGGAGACACACTTTCTCATTGTGAAAGATTCTTTTAATAGAAAGAAAGCGAAAAGCACCATAAAAGCAGGTGTGGCAGATGTGATGACGGCACCCATTTGTGCAGACGTATACATTGTGCCAATTTCTTGGGTCACGATCGAGAGAAAGTTGCCAATCAATCCAATCGCCACAATCAGCGGGATATCCTTTTTGTCTAACCGAAAAGAGTAACCCAAACGCCAAATCGTGAACACAAGAACGACTCCAGCTATTGCATATCTCATCCAGACGAGCTCAAGTGGCGGGACCACCGCAACTGTTACTTTGACCACTACATACATACCGCCCCAAATACTAGCAGCTAACGCTAAGTAAAGGGCTCCTATATATTTTTCATTCATTTTTTCCCCTCCGTTACGGATATATTCACTGCGATATCCACAAACGGAGATCACTCTCCGTTATGGACGGAGGTGATTTGGTACATCATGTTCAAATAAAGGCTTCCATTGCATATCAGTCACCCCAATTGTTTTTATTTTCTGATTACTTTATAACAAAATCTGGTTCACTTCAATCCTTTTTTATCGCCACGTTTCTTCATATAATAGAAGTTCAATAGGATTGACATGATGAATTCGTTTTCTTATAGTAAGTAAAACAATTGATGTTTACATAGAAAAGGAGTAGAGGTATTTGGATGTTGAAGCTAGGAAACACATTCCCACTGCCGGAAACGAACCGTTTCTTGAGGGAATAAAAGATTGTGTGCCAACCTTGCTTGGTTATATGAGCATTGGGTTTGCCTTTGGAATTGTTGGCATTAGTTCGCAGTTAAGTATATGGGAAATCGCGCTGTTATCTATCTTTATTTATGCTGGCGCTTCACAGTTTATCATCTGTGCATTACTTGTGACAGGAAGCCCTCTTTCCGCTATTATTTTCACCACGTTCATTGTCAATTTACGGCATTTGTTACTCAGCCTTACGCTTGCCCCCCATTTTACACGCTACTCTGTAAAGCAGAACATCGGATTTGGTCTTCTGCTTACTGATGAATCCTTTGGCGTAGCGATGAATAAATTAGCACAGCAAGGAAAATTGAATAACAGATGGATGCATGGACTGAACATTACAGCTTATTTATGCTGGATTGCTGCGTGTACACTTGGCGGAATATTCGGACACTGGATTTCAAATCCAGAGGCGCTTGGTCTTGATTTTGCCCTATCCGCGATGTTTGCTGCGCTGCTCATTCTTTCTTTACAGACGGTGCCAAAAAATAAGCTCACCCATCGCTTATCACTTGTTTTATATATGTTTGTTGCGATGTTTGTGCTGCTTCATTTTGTTCCTTCACACGTGGCTGTTTTGTTGGCAACTGTGCTTGTTGCCACTATTGGGGTGGTGACAGATAAATGATTAGCAGTTTTATGTTATGGCTCATTCTTGGCTGTATGATTGTGACCATCATCCCAAGAGTCGTTCCATTTTTATTTGTAAGGAGTATACAGATGCCAGAAGTGGTGCTCAAATGGTTATCATTTATCCCCATTTGTATATTTACCGCTTTGATTGCAGAGCATCTATTCATACATACTACAGCAGGCGTCACCATTCACTGGATGTACCTTGCTGTCTTGGTTCCAACTGTGTTAATCGCTGTTTGGACAAAAAGCTTGTCCCTCACCGTTCTAGTAGGCGTCATGCTGATGGGCACAGCTAGATGGTTTTTCTAATAGAAAAAGCTTAACCGGATGCGGTTAAGCTTTTTTCATTTTACGATACCGTATACAAAGCCGTCATAGCCTTTTTCGCCAACAGTTTGAATAGCGGTTGCCTCAATTCTCGACTCTTGTTTGAGTAAATCGAAGAATTCACGAGTTCCCTTCACTCGCTCATCTTGATCAGAGGCATGAAGAACTGCTCCATTTCTGACCACATTGTCTGCAATAATGACTGTTCCCTTTTTTGAGAAGTGTAACGCCCACTTCAGATATTGCGGGTTGTTTGGTTTGTCTGCATCAATGAAAATCAAATCGAACGGGAGCGCATCCTGCTCTTTTAACTGAGATAAAGTATCTAACGCTTTTCCTTGTAAAATGGTGACACGTTCTGCTAGGCCTGCTCTGTCTATGTTTTGCTGTGCTGTTTCTGCATGATGACTGACAGCCTCTAATGTCATGAGTTCTCCATCCGCTTCAAGTGCACGGGCAAGCCAAATGGTACTATAACCGCCAAGTGTACCGATTTCTAAAATGCGCTTTGCACCCTTGGTTTTTGCTAACAAATAAAGCAGTTTCCCTTGGGCCGGCGACACATCTATTTCTGGTAACCCGGCTTGCTTATTCTTGATAAGAGTTTGCTCCAATACGTCATCTTTAGCCATCAATTTGTCTTTGATATACTCGTCAACTTTCCCCCATACTTGCTCCAAGTCATCCATCTCCCTTGTTCATGTCTTCTATTTAAATTCTACATGACGGAAGCGAGAATTTATAATCAATTCTTTTCACACACCTATTGATTTTATTGATGAAAGGAATGTGATGATGGATACATGGGGCGAGTGCAAGTATACGCAAACTACTGATTCAGCTTATTTTTCACGTCACCTTTTTTATCTTGAAGCTTTCCTTTTACTTGATCTTTCTTTCCTTCTGCTTTCAGGTTTTCATGATCTGTCGCTTCGCCAAGTTTTTCTTTCACTTGACCTTTGACTTGATTTGTTTTTCCTTTCGCTTTATCCATATGTCCATTTTGTTCACTCATTTTGTTCCACCTCCACGTTTGATACTGTTTATTTAGCCTTTTTGCACATGACAAAACATCTGAGTGTGCTGTGTGCGCGTTTCAGGTATGATAGACATAATGGAATGAAAGGTTGGTGGTCTGTTCAATGATCATTTCTGAAAGTATGTTCACTGTACGTGGTGTGACCTATCGTATTCGCTCTGCTGCATTAGCAGATGCCAAACAGTTATCAGCTCTCAGACTGAAAATCGATGGTGAAACCGAATATTTAGATCGTGAACCGGGTGAAGCCTTTATTGATGAGAAAGGGTTCGAGGCGTTGATTCAAGAGGATTCCAAGGAATGCCGTCATCTCTTTTTAGTTGCAGATATTGAAGGAGGCATTGTCGGTTTTTCAAGATGCGAAGGGCATTCTCTTAAGCGCTCTGCTCACAAAGTAATGTTTGGCGTCGCCGTACAGAAGGCCGCTTGGGGCTATCACATCGGGAAAGAACTTTTAGCTGCATCGATCGACTGGGCAGATCAGCAAGGCATTCAAAAGATGTCACTTCAAGTAATGGAAACCAATCAAAAAGCCATTCGTTTATATGAACACTATGGCTTTGAGATTGAAGGCTTGTTAAAAAAAGATAAACGGCTGGCGGACGGCATGTATTATGATACGGTTGTGATGGGCAGGCAGCGGCCAGTCTCCTGACCGCTTACATGACATAACTCCAGATCATCGAAATCGCACTATACATAAGCAGCAGCCCCATGACGAACTGGAACGGCCGCTGATAAAGAGTCAAAAAACGCTTGAATACAGAGCCAAATAAACTCCAGCTAAATGTGCCTAAAAAACCAATGATGGCGAGAATCAACGTCAACAACATGTATTGCATATTGGACTGTCCATACGGCAGAACAAAAGTGGAAATGACGGTTAACCCATACAAGATGGCTTTCGGATTAATAAATTGCAGCAGCATCCCCGGGATAAAATGATTATAGCGGTCTAGTGTTTCGTCATCTCCGCCTTTACTTCTCATGATTTTGACAGCTAAATAGATCATGTAACCGGCTCCAATGAAAGCCATGACCCAGCCGATTTTCGGCATGACTTGATAAAGAATCATATTGAAGAAACCGCTCAAACATAAAATGACCAAAAATCCGATCCCAACCCCTAAACAAAATCGAAATGTTTGCTTGACCCCATATTTATTCGTAAAGACCATCGCCATGATATTATTCGGTCCAGGGGTAAAGCTGGTAACAAAAGCATAAATCAACATGGAAACAATCAAATCGTTACCTCCTTTTCATACGTTATTTAGACCTAAAAGTCTTTATTGCGTATATTACGTTTCATTGTACTATTCGGTCGTTATAAAGTAAATAAAAGAAAGGAGTTTTTTGATGGAGGACGTACAATCAATTATTGCTAGAAATGTCAAACTGCTAAGAGAGCAAAAGAAATTAAGCCTAGAAAAGATGGCTGAGGTAACAAGTGTGAGTAAAACGATGATTGGGCAAATCGAAAGAGGAGAATCCACACCAACCATCACCACTCTGTGGAAAATCGCCAATGGGTTGAAGGTGTCTTTTAGCGAACTCATATACGCACCGCAGCCTGAAATTAAGATCGTGCGAAAAGAAGAAGGACAAGTTTTAACCGAGGACGAGGGAAGGTATCGGGTATATACGACGTTCCCATTTGATGACCTGAGAAAATTTGAAGTCTATCAGGTAGAAATTGATCCTCATGGGTCGTTAAGTGCGGAAGAACATATCGGCGGTACAGAGGAATTGATTACCGTATTTGAGGGAGCACTTGATTTATCGATCGGTGATGAGCAATACACATTACAAGCTGGCGACTCGATTCGGTTTAAGGCTGACCGCGCCCATGAGTATAAACAATCAGGAGAACAGATGGTACGGATGCAAATGATTCTTTATTATCCCCATTAAAAAAAGCTGACAGGCTTGTCCACCTGTCAGCTTTACATTTTATATTTAATTAAATCCTGGATCGCGTACAACCGTTCCAGTAAAGGTAACTCTATATTTTCCTAAACCTAACTCTTCAATTGACGATTGATAGAGAATACCGACCCATCCATCCTTTGCATATGTAATACTTGATGGGATGTTTGACGTCGTATATGTTCTCGTTTCCGAGACGGTTCGACTTGCTTGTACCGTTACTTCACTGCTTACTTTCCCCTTCGCTTCTACCGGGACAGCGGTGACACCCGCACCCGTTAAAACAATTGCTCCAACCAAAACAGAAGTTATGACCTTTTTCATACAAAAAATCCCTCCCTTTTTTTGTTGAACATATTAACCATACCATAATTTAGAACTTTAGTAAGTTATTTTTTCATTTTTTTGAAAATTATGATATGATTGTCTTATGCTGGATAGAGGGTGTTACATACTTCTATGCTTTTATCCTCACCTCGTTCTAGTGAAACAATTGATAACGGAGGTGATTTCATGAAAAAATGGCTTATCTGTTTTCAACTTGTTTTCCTCTTCACCTTGACGGCCACACCATTTGCTTCTGCTGCTTCATGCCCTACAGTGAAACCATGTGTTATTGATCCTTAAGCATAAGAAAAAGTCGATCAAGCCTATTCACTTGATCGACTTTTTTGTTATGCTTGTTCGGCTTCCCAGCGGGCAACCTCTTCTCTTACTTTAGGAGCCACTTCTTTCCCAAATAACTCAATAGCTTTCAGCACTTGATCATGCGGCATTGAACCGACCGGTACGTGCAACATGAAGCGCGTAATGCCTACATTTTTTCGCAGATGAATCACTTTCTCTGCTACGGCATCTGGATCTCCTACATACAATGCACCTTCTAATGTTCTTGCTGCATCGAATGTAGAACGGGTATAAGGTCCCCAGCCTCGTTCTCTTGCTAATGTATTCATGACATGCTGTGTAGAAGGGAAGAATTGATCTGCTGCCAATTCTGTTTCCTCCGCAACAAATCCATGTGAATGGGATGCCACCGTTAATTTCTCAGGATCATGTCCAGCGTGAATCGCAGCTTGCTTGTAGAGCTGCACTAGCGGTGCGAACTGTCTAGGGCTGCCGCCAATAATGGCAAGGACAAGTGGTAATCCTAATAATCCAGCACGTACGACAGATTCTCTGTTTCCTCCACTGCCAATCCAGATGGGAAGCGGATCTTGAACAGGTCTTGGATATACGCCGACATCCTGAATGGAAGGACGGTGCTTACCGCTCCACGTCACACGCTCTGACTGCTGTAATTTCAACAGTAAATCTAGTTTTTCTTCAAATAATTCTTCATAATCATCTAAGTCATAGCCAAAAAGCGGGAACGATTCAATAAATGATCCACGGCCAGCCATGATCTCTGCACGCCCGTTAGAAAGGCCATCTAATGTCGCAAAATCTTGAAACACACGAACAGGATCTGCCGATGAAAGAACAGTTACGGCACTTGTCAGACGAATATTCTTTGTTTGCGTTGCCGCAGCTGCTAATACGACTGCTGGATTTGATGCGGCAAAATCTTCACGATGATGCTCTCCTACACCAAAAACGTCGAGACCCACTTGATCTGCTAAAATAATTTCTTCTACTACTTCACGAATACGCTGTGCGTGGCTGACTGTTTTTCCTGTTTGAAAATCAGGTGTTGTTTCTACAAATGTACTAATTCCTAGTTCCATGAATGGAACCCCCTATCTTATAAATATGTCACAAATTCAGAGACCGGCTTGCGATAGCCTCTCGCTTGTCTGCTCTCTACTTTTTCTTTTCCGAGCGTGATCATTAATACAGGAACCAAATCTGATTCGATGTTTAACACCTTTTTCATTGCTTCGGGGTCAAAGCCGATCATTGGGCAAGTATCCCATCCCTTGTTTTTGGCGGCAAGCATAAATAGCATGGCAGATAATGAAGCATTGCGAATCGCCTCTTCTTTCTGAAAGTCTGATCCTCTCTGCACATAAAAACTCATCGTCTCTCTGACCATTTCCTCATATTGTTGCGCATTTAAGATACCGAGCATTTTTAGGCCTTCATAAATGTTTCCTGCTTGCTCATAAGCTTTCGGATCGCCGAGTACAATGATCGCTGCTGAAGCGGAATGCACCTTATATTGTCCAAATGCAGCATCTCTTACTTGCTCTTTAAGCGCTTCTGATTGGACGACGACATATTGCGTATGCTGTAAATTAAAGGCTGAAGGTGCCAGCTTCACTTCTTCAAAGATACTATTAAGCTCTTCTCTCGAAATCGAGATATTCGACAAAAAATTTGATGCTGATCGTCTTTCACGTACCAATGTATCAAAGCTGTGTGTCATCTTGTTTCCCCTTTTCGTGAAGTTGTTTTGCACCTAAACCGATTTTTTTCAACCATTCAATGAGCTGTTCTTTTTCCTCTGTTTCGATAAAGGACAGATTTTGTGAAATGACATCTGTATGTTTTGGAAAAATATCGTCAAATAGCTGCTTCCCTTTATCTGTCAGTAATACATGGAATACACGTTTATCAGAAGGTGCACATTGTCTTTTGACTAATTCTTGTTTTTCTAATTTGTTGACCACATAGGTGATGCTCCCACTTGGAATGGATAGAATCTCACTAATTTTTTGAACGGGATGCGGTCCCTTACTATACAGTAATTCAAGAATTTGAAAGTTTTCAAATCCGATATCATAACGTTCAATGTCTTTTTGGATGTTTGCAAAAAGGGCATGGTAGGCTTTCATCCACACTCGGAAAAGCCTTAAGTCTAATTCCTGATCTTGCTGCACCATGGCAACTACTCCTTTTTCAATAAATCCTAAAACTAGGATAAATTTATCCTAACACTAGGATATTTTCTTGTCAACGTGTTTGTTTGATTAAAAAAAAGACCCCTGTGATTCAGTGGTCTTCTTTTGACACAAAATGCATTTCAGCAATTTGTTTGTATTGATTCACTTGTTGTAATGAAAATCTAGATTCCTGATCAGTTGGAGGGAAAAGAGGGATTCCTTTTCCAATCATGACAGGTGCGATTTGGAGATACAGCTCATCGACTAATTTTTCTTTTAATAATGCTTGAAGCAGTTCCCCGCCTCCTACTATCCAGATATGCTGCCCTTTTTCATTTTTTAAGTTGTGGATAAATGAGAGAACATCTTCACGAATGATACGGGTTCCTGTATGGCTGTCTTGTAAAGTGCGAGAAACGATATAACATGTCTTGTCTTCATAAGGAAACCCATCAGGTGAGAGCTTTAGAACCTGTTCGTATGTGTTCCGTCCCATAATCAGCGTATCGACTGAAGCATAAAATTCCTCATATCTCGTATCCTCTTCGCCCTCTGTTCCTATGAGCCAATCTAAACGGTGATCATCCCTTGCTAAATATCCATCAATGCTCATTGCCCCATAAAATAGTAATTTCCTTTTCAATCTCACCACTCCCCGCCTAAAATAAGAACGTATATTCTCATTTTAACAGAAAGAATAGATAAATGATATATGATCCATTCGTTTCTTACGATTCCTGTTCTACCTTCATGAGAAGTTTGTACAAGATGTGTGCAAGCTGCCCCGCTTCGACTGTCATCCCTTCATGAATCCATTCCTCCAGTACACCAACAACACCAGACACAACAAATGAGGCCACAATCTGTTCATGCTCCGTAATTTGACGCTGATCAAGTTGCCACTCTTTCATGATTTTTTCTTTAAAAAACGCTTTAAATTGATTCGTCGTTGGGCTATTCGGTTTGACAAATAACGTCATCATGAATTGTTTTTCTTTTAAATACTCAGTTGTTTTGTTTAAAAAGGACAGCATATCAAGCGGGTCCTGGCTTGGAAACGATTCATCGTACAGTCCGCCAAGCTGATGAAATAGTTCCTTCTCAAGCTGTTCATGCAAATCAAATACATCTTGGTAGTGCAAATAAAAGGTCCCTCTACCTAAATCCGCTCTTCTAGATAGCTCTGATACTGTAATTTGCTGAACATCTTTTTCCTTTAAAAGCTCAAGAAAGCTTTCCCGTATCGCCTTTTTGGTTTTGATTGTTCGTCTGTCCTTCATCAAACACCCTCCATTTTTGAACAATCTGGCTATACCTGTCTATTTATGAACAAGAGATCATTCATTGCCGATGTTCGGTTTATTTTCCTCTTATTATAATGGACACATGTTCAATAATCTATATCTGTTCAAAAAAGGAGGACCATCATATGCTTCAATTCAGACTTGCTAGAGAGGATGAACTGCCTCAAGTGGCAGCGTTGTTAGATGATTCATTTCAGAACTATTCATTTTTTGATTTATTATGCGAAAAGGTGACCAAGCGTTCTGCTTTCGCCCGTCAGCTGCATTTGATCAATACAAAGGTATATTTTCAGCATCAAATCTGTTTGGTCGGGGTTGAGAACGAGAAAATTGTGTCTGCCGCCCTGTTAAAACATCCCCGTCTTCCTGAACCAGGACTCATGGATTATGTGTTATCTGGTGGGTTAAAGCTACTCTTTACTGGCGGCATATCGGCGATTCAGCATGTGTTCCGTATGTTAAAGGAGGCAAAAAAAGCGTGTTCTTCCTTAAAGAAACCTTACTGGTATTTAGAAGCTCTTGTCGTTGCAAAAGACCAACAAGGAAAAAAACTTGGAAGCCGTATGCTAAAGCAATGTCTTTTCCCCTTTATCGCCCGGCAAGGCGGCGGACTGTTCACACTGATTACACACAACGAGGCCAATCGTCATTTCTATCGAAAAAATGGGTGGACGGAGTTTGATGAGAGAGTACTGCACGGAGAAAACATGTCCCTAGAAAGCTGGAGTTATAAAACCGTGATCAAATAAGGTATCTTCTTCAAGGGATGATATAATAGAAGCAGTTCAAACAATGATCATACTTGGAGGAGAGACTGATGATACGACGACTTGATCATATCGTGTTGACTGTACAACATATGGAGGAAACCATTCGCTTTTATACAAACGTATTAGGAATGAAGGAAGAAACTTTTGGAGAAGGCCGTAAAGCCCTTCGTTTTGGCTTACAAAAGATCAACCTTCATGAAGCGGGTCATGAATTTGAACCAAAAGCTGCTCATCCCCAGCCTGGATCTGCTGACCTGTGTTTTATCACCGATTTAGATATAGACAGTTTATTGCTTCATCTTCGAAAGCAGGTTGTTCCAATTGAAGAAGGTCCGGTCAGACGTTCTGGTGCATTAGGTCCGATTGAATCCATTTATATCCGTGATCCTGATATGAACTTAATTGAAATCTCCCGATATATAGAGGAGGCTGATCCATCATGACGCGATTATTCTTGAGACCGATTGAAGAAAAAGATTATCCTGGTATTCATAGAGGATGCCAGCATGCAGAAACACTTTATATGACTGGCACACGCAAAACGTTCACACTAGAAGAAATTCGTTCAGCCTATACCCGTTTTCTGCAGGATGACAGTAGACGAGACTTTGCTATTTGTCTGCTAGACACGAAAGAAATGATCGGGGATGCGGCGATTGTGGATATTGATCCGATAAACCATACGGCAAGTTTCCGCATTGCGCTACATGGTCCAGAGCATTTTCACAAAGGATATGGCACTGAGGCTGTTCGGATGGTTCAAACATTTGCCTTTGAGACGTTAGAACTCAATCGGCTTGAGCTTGAAGTTTTTTCCCATAACCCACGAGCCTTTCGAAGCTATGAGAAAGCCGGATTTCAATATGAAGGAAAAAGACGTCAAGCGCTCTATTTCAACGGTGCTTATTCGGATGTCATCATGATGGGAATCCTTCGTGAGGAATACGATAGAATCAAATCATAAAGATGTCCCAGCCTACGAAGGGTCATCTTTTTTTAACAAATGAAGCCCTGTAACGATGATCAAACAAATGATAGAAGAGAGAACGATAGAGACGCTTGATATGCTGAGCGCCATCCCTTCCCATCTGCCAATGAAGAAACTGCCGATCAATAAGAGCAATCCAAACATAGTGATACATATCGGGACAATCAGCCTGGCATGGCGATGCCTACGTCTTTTTCCTGCCCACCACGAGAGACAGAGCACAATGACAGTAAAAATAACGGTTTGCAGCCAGAACATATCGCATCAACTCCTTTTCTTTTTTATCCTATGACAACGGAGGTTTTTACAATGAATATTAGACCGATTCAAAAGCAGGACAATCCTTTTATCGCGGCCATTATCCGCCAGTCATTAGAATCAGCGAATCTTGCGATTGAAGGTACAGCCTACACAGACCCACACCTTGATCAGCTTTTCGAATACTATCAATCATTGACTCATGCAGCCTATTGGATTGCCGAAGAACATGGTGAAATTGTTGGTGGCGTTGGCATTGCCCCTTTCACAGATGGCATTTGTGAGCTACAAAAGCTTTATTTAAGCCCAAAAGCACAAGGCAAAGGTGCGGGCAAGAAACTGATGGATACGGCCCTGCAATATGCTGCTACATACTACGATGCTTGTTATTTAGAAACCCGCAGTGAATTAACAGCTGCTACTGGTCTTTATCAACAGTATGACTTCTCTCTTCTTCCTGCACCAATTGAAGGCTCAGAGCATTCTGCCATGGATGCTTGGTATCTCAAAACCTTTTCAGCGTGAGGCATAAAATAAGCGATACGTCTTTGTCCACTGAAAACCTAGCTTCTCTGCCAATTTGGCCGAGGTTGCATGATGGACATCGCAATCCCAATGCGGTGTCTTCCCTTTTTCAACACAGATGCTGATCAGTTGCTGAGCTGCTAACAAAGCCAACCCTTTTCCACGGCAGGCTTCATCTGTCCAAATATCGATTTCCACTCGTTTTTCACTTGAAAAAATAGAGATACATTCACTGACCACGTCTTCACCGTTTAAGATGGCAACTCCGACGCCATTAGATAAAAAGTGATCTACTCCTCCCCAATATGCTTCATAATAGCTGGATGGGAATACTTTGCTTGCGGCAATGACTTGTTCATTCGTGCGTTTGATCATTTCGTCTTGATCAGGCACAATCAGATCAGGAGAGGTCAAGTCATAAGAATACGCATGTCTTTGCATTTCATTCAGTTGGGAACCGAAGCATTTTTTCATCATCTCATCTGATGCTGGATTTGCTGAAAACAAAGTGAACCGTCTGTTCTCTCTTTTCTGCTTTTTATAAACATCCACAATGAACGTTGAACATAATGAGAGTGCTGCTTCTGTCTTGCCTGCGACATAATAAATGCCGGTTGTCGTCCCTGCAAAATAGACACACGGGTGATCTCGGTGATCCACATATAAATCTCCTTGTATCACGCCATCGAGTATCGCATCTACGAACACTGGATAGGCAGGATCAATCCGCCGAATTTCCTCTTTTACCGCTCCTGTCCTTTGTTGATCTACAAGATACAACATCATTCCTCCATTCACGAACGAGTATCTTTTCATTATAAAGGAAAGCCGCAGAAACGCGGTGAATCTTTGCAACAAAAAGAATTCTTCTGCATCAAAGCAACATTCAATCGCATTCGCTTTCATCTATTGCTATGCTCATTGTGAGAGGAGGTTTATGGATGAAATTTCGTTTGATCTGGAATCAAGAAAAGGATGTGACGGAAGTAGACGTCATCAGCCATCCACATAATCAAGAACGTTTACAAAAGATGGCATCAATGCTGGAGACTAGTACATCTCTAACGGTCAAAGATCCAAAAAATGATCGGCAGTCTCTTTTACCATTAGAACAAATTGAAGCGATCTCTGCGCTTGGACATATGTCAAAGGTGATCACGACTCAGGGTACGACGTATTTTCTCAGTAAACGGCTGAAGGATCTGAAGTCGTTAGAGCGTGAACATTTCTATCGTATCAACAATGCAGTCATTCTCAATTTAGCGCAAGTCGACAGCTTTGTCGCTGGTACGTACGCTCGCTTAGAGGTCGAAACCATCTCGAAAAACAGCTACACCGTCAGTCGTCATTACGCCAAATATATAAAGGAGCGATTCAAATGATCAAGGAACTAAAACATCAATTTATGCAAACAGCTTTTGTCTCTATCGTATGGCTGACACTCATCCTGTCCATCACTCAATGGTCATCCTCTATCCCTTTTCATTACGTGTGGCACATCATTGCCATCGGTACTTTGGCAGGCATCGTCTTTGGGGTCATGTATCCTTTACTATGGAACTACTTTACCTTTCCAGCACCCATCAACATTCTCATCTCCACTGTCGTCAATTTAGGGTTTCAAGTAGGAGCGGTCGCTTTATATTCGACTACACTGCTCGAATGGATCATGCCTTATTTTATCGGTATTGCCTTTCTCACATTAGTAGGCCATATCATCGCCTTTCTATTTTACAAAAAACAACAAAATCAAAAACTGGCGCAGGCACTGAATCACCTGAAGCCGCAGCCTTAAAAAAAGAGACCTTATCTGAAAGGTCTCTTCAGATTGTTGACAAAGGGCTAAAATGAACTTGATTTTAGCCCTTTGTCTTCTTTTCAGCGTGATAGAAAACCTT
>NZ_CP150633.1:1990717-2005046 GCF_038023285.1 Bacillus sp. PPSBB_11 | reverse complement strand
AACATGTATTAGATTAACATGTATAACACCTTATCAACAGGGACCTTGTGATTATTTTTCAATCATCTATCCAAAAGGAACAAAAAAAAGAGCCCTAGTTAGAGCCCCTCATCTAATCAGATTCAACCGTCACCTTCCCCTTCCAAATAAGGGTTAAGCCCAATCCAAGAAATAAGACAACACCTGCAAATAGGAATGGGAAATGAATATTTTGATCGAATAAAATACCGCCAAGTGCCGGGCCAAAAATCGTACCAAGGCTTGTGTAGGTAGAGTTCATCCCTGCGACAAATCCTTGCTGATTGCCAGCGATTTTTGATAAGAAGGTCGTGAGTGCAGGGCGCAATAAATCGAACGCAAGGAAAATCACACACGTCACGATCAGCACAACCATAAAGCCTGACACGACCGTGGAAACAAAAGCGAGAACTGCTCCAACAATCAAGCATAGTTGAATAACTCGTTTCTCCCCAAGCGCATTCACCATTTTACCAAACACGAGTACTTGGATGATGACGGCTACAATTGAACTGACGGTAATGATAATCGCAATATCCTTTGGACCAAATCCAAACTTGTGATTTGTAAACAAGCTAAAGACCGTTTCATATGCAGATAGTCCAAACGCCAGCACAAAGACAATGATGAAGGCGATGAGATAGCTTGGATGAATTGATTTTTTCAAGTCTTTAAAGAAGGTCGATTCTTTCACTTGATTCATTTGTTTCTCTCGCTCTTCTTTTGTTAATGGTTCCTTCAGCATAAACATAGACGAAATCACAGCAATAAATGCAATCCCTGCTGCAAAGAAAAACGGCAGGCGAACGCCATATTCTGCAATAAATCCGCCAATTCCCGGGCCGATGATAAATCCGGTACTAATAGCAGCGGATACATACCCCATTGCCTTGGATCTTTCTTGAACAGTCGTGATATCGGCGACATAAGCGGTGACAGCCGGCATGATAAATGCTGCACTAATGCCGCCAAGAACCCTTGCAAAATACAGAACATATACGTGTGTTCCTAAGCCAAAAACGAGTTCTGATAACGCAAATAGAAAAAGGCCTGACACAATCATGATCTTTCTTCCGTATCGGTCTACCCATCTTCCCGCAATAGGTGATGCGATAAGCTGTGCAACGGCAAACGCCGCCACAAGATATCCCATCGTACTGCCCGTTAAATGCATGACATTCATAAAGAGCGGCATGACAGGTATAATCAGACCGATACCTAAAAACGCAATAAATATATTACTTAATAAAATAACAAGTACGGCTTTTTGCTCACGAATCGGTTTTTGCATGATGTTTGTTTCCCCTTTACTGACTCACTTGTTACTCATGATGGTTGATTCCGTGAATAAACAATGAGATCGCCTCTTTTTGTAATTCCTTTTTCTGCTGCATCGTGTCATTTTTATATAACACGTCTAATCCATAGAATACAGAAAGTAATATTTTCACTTTTGATTCAACATGCTGAATCGACCAGCTGCCATCTTCGTTTCCTTCAAGCAGGATGTCTCTCATCACATCATCAAAGTCTACATCAATCTTGTTCAGCCGCTCCATGACTTCATCTGATGTAAATGCACTGGCACAGAATTCTTCACTTGCTCTCATTAAAGGATAGTTAATCCCCATTTGACTAAGCAGCTCTGCAAACCCTGCAAGCTTATCAATGGCCCGGTGCAGCGTTTGTTTCTCTTCATACCACGTCTCCATCATGAATCGATGATCCTCTTCCATAATATGAAGGAACAAAAACTCTTTTCCTTTAAAATGATGATAAAGGTTGCCTTTACTAATCTCAGCCGCCTCTAGAATATCTCGCACGGATGTTTCGGAATATCCTTTTTTCGCAAATAAATCACGTGAAGCGGTGACAATCTTCTGCTTCGTCTTTTCACTTTTTCCAGCCCCGCTTTGTGTACTTGTCATCTATGAACAATCCCTTCTACCTTGCTTTTCTTCACACGGACAAATGAAACCGACCAGTTGGTTTATTTTTTATTATAAATGGAGATTGCCCATAATACAATGAAAAAGTCATCGACTTCTTAAGGAGTGAATCTAAGTGAAAACAAACAAAACGATCATTTATGCCATCACCAAAATGGACGTATACTTGTTTTTCTTTTATAACCTGTTATGAATGCTTAGGGATGACAGGAAGTATTCTTTGTCCATTGTTGATGAAAAGTGGAGATAGAGGTCATTTTCTCATCAAGTCTATTCTCTTTTTATTTAATTTTTCTTAACATTTAACTTCACTTAAATATTAAGATCGCATATAATATAGGAGAAAAGAGGTGATGTCATTGGATGAGGATATCATTCATTACAGCAAAAAAATCATTGAGTACTCAAATGCACTAGGTTCTATCTATGTAGAAGAGTATCAACGATTCTTAAAAAATGAGTATGCAGATTTAACAAGCAAACAAGAACTGACCCTTGAATTGCTGCGGTCGAAGACGAGAACAATCAATGAACTGGCTGATTATTTCTCCATTTCATCTAGTGCCGCTAGCCAGCTCATATCAAAGCTTGAACAGCTTGGATATGTGAAAAGAGAGATTAACCCACATAACCGTAGAGAAATCATTGTTGATTTTGCTCAAAAGGGCCATGACTATCATAAAGATATTGAAAAAATTCAGCTGCATCTTATTCAAAAATACTATGCCCAGCTTTCAAAAGAAGATCTAAAAACATTATTATCGCTTTACGAAAAAATCTATCAAATTGCGAAAGAAACGCCTTAACCCGGCGTTTCATGCATGAATATGTAAGTTAGATAAACGATGAAAGGGATGATCAAATGAACAGGATTCATTTGCAAGATGGACGTCATATTGGTTTGTCTCAATACGGTGATCTTGAAGGATTCCCAGTATTCTTTTTTCATGGGACACCTGGATCGAGAGTGATGTTTTTAGATGATGATCCAATCTCAAAAGAGCTTGGCATTCGTCTTATTTCTTTAGACAGACCTGGTTTTGGTTTATCTGATCCGCAACCGAACCGCACTATTTTAGACTGGGCAAAAGACGTACAGGAAGTGGCCGATCATCTTGATATCTCCCATTTTTCAGTGATTGGTGTCTCTGGAGGCGGGGCATTCGCTGCTGGTTGTGCCTATCAATTGCCAGACCGCATTCTTTCAGCTGCTCTCGTCTCAAGTACCACCCCATTTCAGGATGGTAAACCGCCTAAAAGTATGCTAAAGGAGAACAAGATTGCCTTTTTCCTCAGTAAAAGAATGCCTTGGCTCTTAAAGGCAAGCTATCGCGCTCAGAAAAAACTAATTGAAAAGAAACCAGAGAAATTCAAGAAACTAACGAAAAAAGGGAACAAACATTTACATCCTTCGGATCGGCAATTTCTTCAAACCGATGAGCAACTGGAGCTGATGATGCGGCATTTATACGAAGCTACTCGTCAATCGGTTGATGAATGTATTCATGAACCAGATTTACTCTCACGGTCATGGGCATTCGATATGAAAGATATACAAATCCCTGTGGATGTCTGGCATGGAAAAGAGGATCAGATGGCCCCTTTTGCAGAGATAGAAAGCATTGCTCCGAACATTCCAAACGCCAAAACGCACTATATCGAGCAAGCAGGACATTTTCTGACTGATATAGATGATGTTTGGAGAGACATTTTACTCTCTTTAAAAAAACGGGCTGAACATCAGGTACACATATAAAAAAGACCCAATGATTCGTCGGGTCTTCTTCTTTTTAATACTGCTCGTAATAGGATTGAATTTTATCTGGATCTTTTGTTTTCGTCAGAGCCAGCATGAGTAAAATGCGTGCTTTTTGTGGATTTAATGAATCCGATGAGACAAAATGATGTTCATCATCCATTTTTTCATGTGTGACAATGCCATTTCCTGCACGGCTTGACCTCACGATCACCACGTCTTTCTTCACTGCATCTGTTGCCCCGTTGATCGCTTCTGTTGACATCGTTCCATTTCCTGCGGCGGCAACGACAATGCCTTTCGCTCCTGCTTTAACCGCAGCATCATACACATACTTTTGATCATTTTGATAGCCGTATAAGATATCCACTTGCGGCAGCTCTTTTAGCTTTGAAATATCGAATTCACTGTCAGCTGTATGTTTTCTTGTCGGTTCGTTATAAAAAGAGACAACTTCACCCGCCACTTCTCCAATGTACCCTTGCTCAAGAGATTTGAACGAATCGGTTGTGGTGGTATTTGTCTTCGTAATAAAACGAGCAGAGGCAATTCGGTCATTTAATGTCACCATTACACCTTTGCCTTTGGCTTCTTTTGTCGAAGCAATTTTCACTGCATGATACAAGTTAAGCGGGCCATCCGCACTAATGGCAGATGCTGGCCTCATGGAACCCACGACCACCACTGGCTTATCACTTTTTACAACCAAATGTAAAAAATAGGCCGTTTCTTCTAAAGTATCTGTACCATGTGTCACCACAATGCCATCCACTTGATCATCATTTAAAAGCTGATTGACTCGTTTCGCTAATTTTAAAAGAAGAGCGTTATCCACATTTTCACTGCCGACGTTCGCTACTTGCTCACCCGTGACATTTGCAATATCCTTCAGCTGTGGTACGGAAGCAATGACTTTATCGATTCCAAGTGCACCAGATTTATAGCCAGTCGTATCTGTATTACTATCTGAACTACCGGCAATCGTTCCGCCTGTTGCCAGCACCTTAATATTGGATAAAGATTTATTCCCTGTCTCAACAGCCGTGTTTTTTTCTTTTGTTTCACTGGTAGTGCTTTCTTGATTACTTTGATTATTCTCTTGAGTGCTATCGTTCGCACAAGCTGCGGTCACCAATAGTGAAACAGAAAGAAGGGCAGCACCAAACCATTTTGTTACGTTCATAAGATCATCTCTTTTCTTAAATGTGATGAATAATTATCTGTCTATAGGGTTTACTTTATACCATTCCTTCATTCATCAGCATGAGGTGAAAGTCACAGAACCAAATAAAGGAAAAAGGGCACTATTATCAAAATTTATTTATACCATAATACCTAAATTGACTTCAGAAATCGTTCTCAACCCATTTATGATAAAATATAGGAAATCTTACAAAAAAGGAGTACATACAGTGCGTTACGTTCAACCATTTTACAAAATTCTACTCACACTATTCTTCAGTTCCATTTTACTCAGCTTGTTCGTATGTTTGTATCCACCGATTCAGGGCGAGCCTGCGTTTATGATGCTTTACACTCCCATCTTTTTTGTTTATTATTTCATCTTTGCGGTACCTTTACAGTTGTTGTTTTCTTTACAGCCCAAGGCTTTTCATCCTCTTTATTTAGCGGCTTACTTACTGATAGCAATGATTGTCATGCTTTTTGTTATGGATGGAATTGAGAGCTCCACATCCCTTCCGATCATGATTGTCAGCAGTCTCATTTACTGGACCTGCGATTCTTTCATTCATCAAAGAAGCATAAAAAAAACACCTAATGTGTAGGTGTTTTTATCTATTCTAGTATGTGTTGACAGTGCTCCACATTATCCAAGACATCTTTCGGCTCGGTGACCTGCTGATCACTAAGAGAATCTATCCTCATTGATTGGAACTTTTTATTTCATGCTTGTGCCAGCGTGTGAAAAGATGGGGTCCTTCAATTCAAAATCAAATGTCTTCCCATCAACGATACCAACTGTTTTTGAACTGTCGTAAAGCTCAAGCAAGCACGCTGCCATTTCTTTTGATGTGTGATATTTCTTGATAGTGCCTTCATATTCGAATTGATCGACATCTAATGAACGCTTTGCAAATTCCGATTCTGTCGCAGCAGGCGCTAATACTTTTGCCTGTAATTTGGCTCCTTTTTCTTTCAATTCTAGGGCCAGTCCTTCAGTAAAGGCGCTCACATAAAATTTCGTGGCTGAATAAGTGACAGCATTTCCGACGACGGTATAACCCGCTCTTGAAGAGATATTGATTAGCTGCGTCCCCTCTTTTTGCTCATAATCACGGACAAACAGAGTGGATAAAATTGTTAACGCTTCAATATTGAGATGAAGCATGTCCCCGATTTTTTTCACATCCTGCTCTCCTATTGAACCAAAATGGCCAAACCCAGCATTATTAATGAACGTATCCAGCTCATCACCAGCTAATGACTCATAGAAAGAATACACTTGCTCTCTGTCTGTTAAATCAACAGACTGGATTTTCACTTGAATATCGGGATATGTTTCTAGAATCTTTTCTTTCAGTTCTTGGAGTTTATCAAGCCGGCGTGCAGCTAAGATCAGATTTTTTCCTCTTGCTGCAAAGGCCAAAGCCGTTTCATATCCAATACCTGAACTTGCTCCTGTAATGACTGTATAGCCCATTGTATATCCCCCTATTCGTATCTTCTAGCTGTTTAAAGTATAGCGAGAGCATGTGACTCTAGTCAATTTTGAAGAGATTCAAAGAGACATGAACAACTGAACGTTCAGCTTTTAATTGGTTTCTTTTGAATCATGTTGGAGAATAGCCTGCTGAGCTTTTTTTGTTAATTTGTGAAAAACCAGTTGATAGGAATGTTCAATTAGCTCTTCGACAAATGAAGATGGAATATCTGCATCAAGATAAATAGAATTCCAATGCGTCTTATTCATGTAATAGCCGGGAATAATTCCTTCATGCATTTCTCTTAATTCTTCAGCGCGTTGCGGATCACATTTTAAAGTGATGACTGGCTTGCGATCGACGTCTCCCCCCATCATGGCGAACATCTTTCCACCTATATGATAACGATCTGCCTGCCACTCAGGTTGATAGTCGTGGGTTGCTCCTTGTAAAGAAAGACAAAATGCCTGTAGTGTCTCTTTTTTCATTCTATTAGCTCCTTTTTAGATGTCTTCTATCTTTCTATTATATCGACTGCTGTGATTGTTGTATCTACACTTCTTTTCAAGACGTCAGCAAGAACAAAAAAAGCACAGAAAAAAAGTCTGTGCTTTTTACTGATATCCGAATATTTCTTATTCAAACGCCTTCTTAAGCTGATCGCTCATCAGATGCCAAGCCTCTTCAGCTATCTCTAAGTCTCCGGCATGAGTGAACGCATGAGGGACTCCTTTAAATTGTTTGTATGTGACATCTACCCCTGCTTCTTTTAACTTGTCCGCATAATGCTCAGCTTCTTCAGCTAGTGAATCCTTCTCAGCTGTGATAACAAGAGCTGGGGGCATTTGTGCTAACACTTCTCTCTCTGCAAAGACCGGAGAAACGAGCGGATTGTGCGGGTCTTGACCTTGCAGGTAGAAGGCATTAAACAGTCTCGCCAATTCAACTGGAATTGCTTCTTCAAACGCTGGCTTTTGTGCTGGATCAGTAGCTAAATCAAGCGGCGGATAGTCAAGCACTTGATAGACAATCGGAAGTTTGTTCCCTTTTTGGATATCAAGCAAACAAACCGCTGTTGCCAAATTCCCACCTGCACTATGTCCACCAATGGCTAATCGATTTGGGTCTATTTGTAGTTCTTCAGGATGTTCATATAACCATTTCATCACATCGTAGCATTCATGAAGAGCGGCCGGGAAAGGGTGCTCCGGTGCCAGCTGATACTCCACATTGACGACGATACACTCCGCACGATCTGCTATGACCGGACACCAGTGATTATCCATTTCAGCACTTCCAAGTATAAAACCGCCCCCATGCAAATTCACGAAAACAGGAAGGGGTTGTTTCAATGTTTTCACAGGTTTAAATACCCACACCTTTGTTTCACCAGCACCAGTTGGGATATCATATTCCATTTTGTTCACTTCAGGAGGGTGGACTGGCTTTAATTCTGATTGACCAGCTAATGAATCTTCAGCTGGTTGACGTAATGACTCAGCCATTTTGATTTGTTCGTCTAAGTTCATGATCTCAGCTCCTATCTTATTCTTTTATCTCTATCCATTCGTTACGAATTTCGTCTTTTCCTTCAATGTCGTCAGAGAGTCGTTGCTTTTTATCTATCTCCCCATTTTTAGCTCCTTTGAAACAAACATTCACCCCTATGAATAAATAAAAAAAGCACTGTGGCGCTAAGTCCTCAGTGCTTTTCATATATTATGATACTTGTTGTTCGACTTTCACTCGTTTAATAAAGAAAGCAATCACCAAGCCAATCACTGTCATAATGACAGCAAAGATAAAGGCATGCTGGACGCCATTTGTAAAGGCGAGTAGCTTATTGACTGGATTTGCGGGTTCAGCCACATTTTCCATAAAGCTGCGCGCTCCTGATGAAAGGATCGAGATACCAACCGCAGTCCCAATCGCTCCTGACACTTGCTGCAATGTATTCATAATCGCTGTACCGTGCGGATATAGCTCTGGCGGCAGCTGATTCAAACCGTTTGTTTGGGCAGGCATCATGATCATCGCAATCCCAACCATTAACGTAATATGAAGCGTCACGATATAACCGATTGACGTATTCATACTTAAGTTCGTGAAGCCAAACATGGTCGCTGCAACGATGACAAGACCTGGGATGACAAGCCATTTCGGCCCAAATTTATCAAAAAGCCCACCCATGATTGGCGATAGCAGTCCATTGATAATTCCACCTGGCAATAGCATTAAACCGGCTGTAAATGTAGACAGTGCCAAGGACGTTTGCAGATATAATGGCAAAATCATCATAGCAGACAGCATCACCATCATACACACTAAAATCAGAAGTAACCCGATCACAAACATTGGATATTTAAATGGGCTTAAATTCAACATCGGTTCTTTCATGTTTAACTGTCTTAGGGAGAACACAAGAATGCCAATGACACCTACAACAATCGCCACAATCACATGCATACTGCTCCAGCCGCCGCCTTCACCAGCACTGCTAAAGCCATACACAATTCCACCGAAACCGATGGTTGATAGCACAATCGATAAAATATCGATTTTCGGTCTTGTGGGTTCCGTAATATTTTGCATAAAAATATACCCAAATACGAGTGCAGCAACCAATAACGGAAGCGAAATCCAAAAAATCCAATGCCACGTTAACGATTTAAGAATGAGACCAGAGACCGTTGGACCCACTGCTGGGGCAAACATAATGACAAGACCGATAATCCCCATTGATCTACCTCTTTTATGAGGTGGAATGATGACCAAAATCGTATTAAACATCAATGGAAGAAGCAAGGCTGTTCCTACTGCCTGCACCACACGTGCCACCATTAAAATACTGAAGACAGGTGCAACGGCCGCAATAAATGTACCGATGATCGAAAAGACCAGTGAGGTGATGAAAAGCTGTCTTGTTGTAAACCATTGAAGAATGAGGCCTGAAATTGGAACAAGAATCCCTAGTGTTAATAAATAGCCGGTTGTAAGCCACTGAGCAGTCGTTGCTTCAATACCAAAATCTAATGTTAAACTTCTCAGCGCCATGTTGAGTGCCGTTTCACTAAAAAGTCCAATAAATCCAGCTGTGATAAATGAAATAATAATGGGCAGCGTTCGAATGTCGGAAGCTGCTGTTTGCTGTTTGTTCATATTAAGTTGGCTCCTTTTCTTTTTCAATTTTGATAAACCATAAGTAGTTAGGCTGGACAGAAATGAGCCACTTCAATGTCTAGGAAAAGACAGACAAAACCTGTCTTTCCGCAGCGAATTGTGCAATTTTTTCAATTGAGTAGCCGGATTCATGAATATAAAACATGAGTTCAGGCGTCATTGGAGAGGACATACATAATGTCGTCAACTCAATGTCTTGTATGTTCGCTTCTCCTTTTACTTTCGCTTCCTCGAGCAAATCACGAATGATTTGTTTGAGTGATTGACTGTAATGACAATCATATACTTTACTTGTCTGCTCTAAATTTCCAGAGATCGTCAGCATCCGAATCCAGTCTAAGTGATGACCAACGATGAGATGGATCTCCTCGAGAACATATTGCAAACGATCTTGAACCGGCTGATCACTTATTTTATTTAAGTAAAGATGCAAAGCAGGGATCAGCTGTTCAAATCTCTCACCAAGAATAGAGAGACACAAATCACTTTTATTTGCATAGCGGCGGTAAAGGGTTCCTTGACCAACACCAGCTGTTTTTGCGATTTTATGCATGCTGACATTCTCTACACCAAACTCTTGAAACAAAGAGAAAGCGACCTCTTCAATTTCCTTTCCAATATCCTTTTCCATGATGCTTCACCTTCATCCACCTTGCTTATATCTCTATGTGTAAATCAAATTTCTTTCATTTTCATTAGGACAATTGTACCGGTATTATCTTACGGACAACTGTCCGCTTTGTCAATCATTATTTTTTACCTATCAATTTTCTTTTCATTCTATTAAAAAAACACACTGTTTATCATTATTTAGACCGATTTTCCATTTTGAGAGAATCGTGTATGATCAAAAAGAAAACGCTTTCAAAAAAGAGAGGGGAATGCCTACATGTCTTACCGTGTAAAACGAATGTTGATGCTGCTTGTCACTGGATTATTCTTAAGTTTGTCCACATTTGCTGCAAGTGCCTCGGCACAAACGGGCGGGTCGTTTTATGAACCGTTCAACAACTATAATACCGGGTTATGGCAAAAAGCCGATGGGTACTCGAACGGAAATATGTTTAACTGTACGTGGCGCGCAAACAATGTCTCCATGACGTCGTTAGGGGAAATGCGATTATCGCTCACAAGTCCTTCGTATAATAAGTTTGACTGTGGAGAAAACCGCTCCGTTCAAACATATGGCTATGGACTTTATGAAGTCAACATGAAACCAGCCAAAAATGTTGGGATCGTGTCTTCGTTCTTTACTTATACGGGACCGACTGATGGTACGCCTTGGGATGAAATCGACATCGAATTTCTAGGAAAAGATACGACAAAGGTTCAGTTTAACTATTATACCAATGGTGTCGGAAATCATGAAAAAATCGTCAACCTTGGTTTTGATGCAGCAAACTCTTATCACACATATGCGTTCGACTGGCAGCCTAACTCGATTAAATGGTATGTGGACGGTCAATTAAAACATACGGCTACTACTCAAATCCCTCAAACACCTGGAAAGATTATGATGAACTTATGGAATGGTGCAGGTGTCGATGAATGGCTCGGCTCCTACAACGGTGTTACTCCACTTTACGCTCATTACAATTGGGTGCGTTACACAAAAAGATAACCACATCACAAAACCTGTGACAAGTCACAGGTTTTTCTTCATTTAAATAGAGCTCGTTTTTAATTGATGAACTAGTTTTTGTTCATAACTGTGGATAATATCTTCATAACTTTCAATCTTGTAATCTAACCGTTTAATCGTTTCTTCGATTTCCTTTTGTTTGTCTACGAGTCTTTCTCTCTCATTGACCAAAATACGCTTCCTTGAGGACAATGTACGATCCTCTCCCTCGATAAATAAAGCCGTATATTCTCTAAGAGCATCAATTGACAGACCCGCATTTCTCATACATTTAATAAATTCTATCCACTGAATATCTTCTTCTGTATAATCACGAACACCATTTTCATCACGCCTGATCGGTCTAATTAAACCTATATTCTCATAATACCTGAGCGTAGCAGTAGATAAATCGAGCTGCTTGGCGGCTTGTGCTATTTTCATTGTTTTCACCCTTCTCTTCTTTCTCTTACTTGACGATCTCCCTTTTCCCATCATCTCTATTTTTATCGAGAAGACAAGATACTTTTGGCTCAAATCTTGATTCAAGGTTGATGCTAAAGCCTGAATTCAAGCGATCAGAAGGTTCTATGTTGACTTAAAGTTCACTTTAAGACGTACAGTATAGAGGAAGGACCGAATCTTACTTTTGAAAGGATGATCCAGAATGTGTCAGACGCACCAATCAAACGTTTTAAGTGTTTCCCATGCAAAAGCAAACTTTGAACGGACAACCATTGAACGAAGAGCACTTCGTCCACATGATATTTTAATTGATATTCAGTTTAGCGGGATCTGTCATTCAGATATCCACAGTGCCTTTGATGAATGGGGCGGCGGTATTTTCCCAATGGTTCCGGGTCATGAGATTACTGGAGTTGTTTCAGCTGTTGGGGATGCTGTCACGAAATTCAACATTGGTGATCGTGTAGGCGTCGGTTGTTTTGTCGATTCTTGTGGTACATGTGAATATTGCCAAAATGGAGATGAACAATATTGCAAGAAAGGAGTCGTTCAAACTTATAATAACCTGGATTATGATGGAGAACCAACTTACGGCGGCTACAGTCAGAAAATTGTTGTGACAGAACGATTTGTTGTCAATATTCCTGACCAACTTTCCCTCGATGTCGCCAGCCCCCTTCTTTGTGCCGGCATCACAACGTATTCTCCGTTAAAACACTGGAAGGCTGGGCCTGGAAAAAAAGTGGCGATTGTCGGAATGGGCGGTCTAGGTCATGTCGCCATTCAATTTGCACGCGCACTTGGCGCAGAAGTGACTGTATTAAGCCGCTCTTTGAATAAAAAAGAAGAGGCCCTGTCATTTGGTGCAAAAGACTATTTTGCTACAAGTGACCCTGATACGTTTAAGACACTAGCCGGTCAATATGATCTCATTCTCAATACCGTCTCTGCCAATATCAACGTGGATGCCTATTTGTCCTTACTTCGTGTTGATGGAACATTAGTAAACGTCGGTGCACCACCAAAGCCAGACAACTTCCATGTGTTTTCATTAATTACCGGACGTCGCAGCATCGCCGGCTCACTCGTTGGCGGCATCCAAGAAACACAAGAAATGCTCGATTTCGCAGCTGCTCACAAGATCGCACCACAAATTGAAGTGATCAACGCAAACCAAGTCGATGAAGCATATGAACGTGTGCTCAAAAGTGATGTGCGTTATCGGTTTGTGATTGATATTTCGACATTATGATCGAATTCTATTTGGAAAGACCAGCTCAATGGCTGGTCTTTTTTTAATGGTGGATATTCTGTTTTTCTTGTAGCAAGGATTCTTGAGGATATGATCAAAAACCACCCGAAATTTTCATGAAAAAATCTCACTTTTTTAGAACCAAATTTATTGACAGAAAATAAATAAACATGTTATTATTAAAAATTTGATTATTTTACCTCTAAATGTGGTACCCTTAAAGTAGATACATGATATGGAGGCGGATGATATGTTTCAAATTGGTGATAATATTGTTTATCCAATGCACGGAGCAGGTATAATTGAAGCCATAGAAGAAAAAGAATTCTCTGATGAAAAACAATCGTATTATGTCATTAAGATGGCCGTTAGCCATATGAAAGTGATGATTCCTACAAGGAAGATGTCAAGGTCAAAGATAAGACCTGTTACAGATATACTTGCCTTAAAGAACATCATACACACTTTCCAAAATGGAACATCAGATAAGTTATTGCCATGGAAAGAGAGATATAAAATCAACACCGACAAAATAAAAACGGGCCACATACTAGAAGGCGCTGAAGTGGTACGTGATCTCATGCGGATGAAGAAAGAAAAAAAACTGAATGCCAGCGAAAAGAAAATGCTTGACGATGCTCATGGTTATTTGCTTAGTGAGCTAGAAGTCATCAAAGGAATCACTGAAAAACAAATCAAGAGTTTCTGCTAATATTGTCTACCTGCTTCCCCATTTTTTGAATACATTTTCTCTACGAACAAATCCCCCTATCTTCGACCAGTAAAGAAAAAGAAATTATTTAGGGAAATTCCGCATTTTGTAAATCTAATATGATATACTGTTACTAACCTTTGAAGCATGAAATTTTTTACGAATACCTTGCACCATCTCCCTACTTGTACGCTAAGTAGGGTTTTTTCATGCAAAAAAACAGGCCCTCTGTAGAGAACCTGTTTTGAAAAAGGAAGATTAAGCAGTTTTTTGAACGTTAGCAGCTTGAGCTCCACGAGAACCTTGCTCTACGTCAAATGTTACTTTTTGACCTTCGTCTAAAGATTTGAATCCGTCACCTTGGATAGCTGAGAAATGTACGAATACATCGTCGCCTTCTTCACGTTCGATAAATCCAAAACCTTTTTCTGCGTTAAACCATTTTACTGTACCTTGTTCCATGATTGTTGCCTCCTCGTGCGTTTACCACACAATGTATTATACTATCCTTGCCCAAAGTACCCTCAAGACGAAAAGTCAATCTTCATACTATCCTTTACGCCGAACAAAAATAATTACTTTTTATTATAGCATGAATCGGAAATAATTGCAATTTGTTGATTTAAAAGCATATCACACATGATATAGTGACTCAAATAAGAGAGGTGGCTTGATGGTAAAAAGAATAATCTAGTTCCGTCTCACTCCAGTAA
>NZ_CP150633.1:1988536-1988907 GCF_038023285.1 Bacillus sp. PPSBB_11 | reverse complement strand
TGAATTTGTAACAAAATCAAACTTAGGGGAAGTATAATATTTTAACACAGATCATATCATGCTCTTACTCGAGGAATATAATATTATACAAATTTTTCTCTCCAAAATAAGAACATTGAAAATAAAACAAAAAAACCAAAGGTCTACAACCTTTGGTTTCTTAGATGCGGCCGAGAGGACTTGAACCTCCACGGGTTATTCACCCACTAGGCCCTCAACCTAGCGCGTCTGCCATTCCGCCACGACCGCGTGTATGATGTGCTCATATATTCATAAGTGCACTGTTTGAAAAAACAATGCGGGTGAAGGGACTTGAACCCCCACGTCATAAAGACACTAGATCCTAAGTCTAGCGCGTCTGCCAATTCCGC
>NZ_CP150633.1:1988067-1988522 GCF_038023285.1 Bacillus sp. PPSBB_11 | reverse complement strand
ATGGTGAGCCATGAAGGACTCGAACCTTCGACCCTCTGATTAAAAGTCAGATGCTCTACCAACTGAGCTAATGGCTCATCTGCTATGCAGAAAAACATATATAAAAAATGGCTGGGCTAGCTGGATTCGAACCAACGCATGACGGAGTCAAAGTCCGTTGCCTTACCGCTTGGCTATAGCCCAACGAATCAAAAAACAAAACATGACCCGTACGGGATTCGAACCCGTGTTACCGCCGTGAAAGGGCGGTGTCTTAACCGCTTGACCAACGGGCCATACAATAATGGCGGAGAAGGAGGGATTTGAACCCTCGCGCCGCTTACGCGACCTACACCCTTAGCAGGGGCGCCTCTTCAGCCACTTGAGTACTTCTCCATTATGGCTCCGCAGGTAGGACTCGAACCTACGACCGATCGGTTAACAGCCGATAGCTCTACCACTGAGCTACTGCGGAA
>NZ_CP150633.1:1916721-1987914 GCF_038023285.1 Bacillus sp. PPSBB_11 | reverse complement strand
GCAGACGCCGCACACATAACGAGAGGTATCAACTCGCCTTTTCCTCATAAAATACTGACCGCATCCTGTGCAAACATATTCTTGTCGCTTCTGTCCACGTCGTTTATTTTGTACGGTCTTTAGCGCTGTACAAAAACGCGGGGCTCCTACTTGTTTTAATAACTCTTTAAAGGAACGGTCACGATGCTGATAGCCTTTTCCCTCAAGATGCAGATGATAATGACACAGCTCATGCTTGATGATCCCGATTAATTCTTCTCGTCCATGTTCTTCTAGGTATCGGCGGTTCAATTCGATATTGTGTGTTCCAAGTAAATATCGCCCGCCTGTCGTTTTAAGACGGTCATTAAAAACAGCCTGATGGCGAAACGCCTTACCAAAGAACTGCTCTGAAATGTCTTCTGTTAACTGCTGTAACTCTCTTTCGTTCAATCAAGATCGTTCCTTTCTATAAAAACCTCGAACGGGACAATTTCCCCTTTGCATACATTGAAGGTACACCCACTGTTTTGATCAAAGGAGGAATGGGCGATGCCCAACTGGCTGAAAAATCAGATGCAGAAAGCATTTTATGAGAAAAATCATTATCAAATCAAATTACTCAATCAATGCTGGTACTTCTATAGAAAAAAACATTCAGTCACATCAAGGCACACCCCATCCTAAGGTGCGCCTCGTTTTTTGTTTACTCTGGTTTTAGCATCGATAGAGCGACCCGGCCTTTTGCCTGGTCAACGGAGTCTACCCATACGGTCACAATGTCACCAACTGATACCACGTCGAGCGGATGTTTCACAAATCGATTGCTTAGCTTGGAAATGTGGACAAGTCCATCCTGCTTGACGCCAATATCAACGAATGCGCCGAAGTCTACGACGTTCCTCACCGTTCCTTGTAGCTCCATCCCTTGCTTCAAGTCTTCTAATTTCAATACATCTGTTTTTAAAAGCGGCTTTGGTACTTCATCGCGCGGATCACGCTCAGGTCTTGTGAGCTGATCAATGATATCTTGAAGAGTGATTGAGCCAATTTCAAGCTGTTCTGCTGCTTCGTCCAGCTTCACCCCTGCAATTTTCTCTTTTAACTGTTCTGTTCCAAGATCGTCTGGCGTCATCTTAATCATGCGTAAGAACTGTTTTGTTTCTTTATAGCTTTCAGGGTGAATACCCGTGCGGTCAAGTGGATCTTGTCCATCTGTGATGCGCAGGAAGCCGATACACTGCTCATAAGTCTTTGCACCAAGCCTTGGGATATCCTTCAGCTCTTTTCTGCTTGTGAATCTGCCAATCTCTTCGCGACGCTTGACAATGTTCCCTGCGACGGCTTTTGAAAGACCTGACACATATTGCAGCAGTGCTTGTGAAGCTGTATTAACGTTCACACCGACTTGGTTGACGACCGTCTCCACCACGAAGGTTAACGAGCTGTTTAATTGCTTTTGACTCACATCGTGCTGGTATTGTCCCACACCGACAGATTTTGGATCTATTTTGACAAGCTCTGCTAATGGGTCCTGCAACCTTCTGGCGATGGAAATGGCACTTCTTTCTTCCACTTGCAAGTCTGGAAACTCTTCTCTTGCCAGCGCAGATGCAGAGTATACACTTGCCCCTGCTTCATTCACGATCAAATATGAAACTGGCTGGTCCAGCTCTTGGATCAAGTCTGCGATGAATTGTTCGGTCTCTCTTGAGGCTGTTCCGTTTCCGATCGCAATGACTTCAATGTTGGATGATTGAACGATTTCTTTCACTTTTTGTTTGGCTTCCGCTTTTTTCTGCACAGGCGGGTGCGGATAAATGACGCCAATATGATGGACTTTTCCTGTATCATCCACGACAGCTAATTTACAGCCTGTCCGAAACGCAGGGTCTACCCCAAGTACACGTTTTCCTTTCATCGGCGGTTGAAGTAGGAGCTTTCTTAAGTTTTCAGCGAAAATATGAATGGCTTGTTCCTCTGCTTTTTCTGTCAGCTCTTTTCGTATTTCCCGTTCAATTGAAGGCTGAATCAAGCGCTTGTATGCATCATCAATGGCCGCTTCAATGTAAGGCCTCGCCGTCGTTTGCTTGCCTTTTAAGACTTGTTTATCGAGGTAGAAACGAATATTTTCAGCAGGTGGCTCGATGGCTGCTTTCAAAATCCCTTCTTTCTCGCCTCGGTTGACCGCGAGTACACGATGAGGCACAATTTTTTTAATCGGCTCTTGATAGTCGTAATACATTTCATAGACGTTTTTCTCGTCGTTTTCAACGTCTTTTCCTGATGTGACAAGACTTCCCTTTTGGTACGTCTCACTGCGAATCCATTTCCGCATATCAGGATCATCCGCAAGCTGTTCAGCAATGATGTGCTGGGCTCCCTCCAGTGCTTCTTCTGCTGTTGTGACTTCTTTTTCTTCATTAATAAAAGCCGATGCTTTCTTTTCGATCTCATCGTTTGGCAGCTGCAGTAAATACTCCGCCAGCGGCTCAAGTCCTTTTGCTTTGGCTACATTTGCCTTTGTTTTTCGCTTTTGTTTAAATGGTCGATATAAATCTTCGACCTCTTGCAGCTTATGCGCCTGTTCGATCTTCTGTTTTAATTCATCTGTTAATTTGTCTTGTTCAGCGATTAAGCGAATCACTTCTTCTTTTCGATTCGTCACATTTTGGATATATGTATAGCGTTCAGAAATGGTTTGAATTTGCACCTCGTCTAGTGAGCCTGTCTGCTCTTTCCGGTAACGTGCAATAAACGGGACGGTGTTGCCATCCTCTAATAGCTGGATCACACTTCCAATTTGTTTTGTTGAAAGCTTTAATTCTGTCGCAATTTGTTTCAATAAAAAGTCAGATGTCTTCATACTTTGCATCCTCTCACTGTGTCTTCTCTTTTAGTGTATCAAAAAAACCGGCAAAACAGAAAAAAGGTCAGCTATTTCATGTAAGCTGACCAAGTACATAGGTGAGATCGTCTTTCTTGTCTTGTGTGTATGTTTCAAGTTGTTTGGCGATGTCTGCAACTGAATGGCTATGCTTTAAACACATTCGCATGTTTGGCACATTCAGTCCGTCGGAATACATAATGAATGTCGATCCTTTTTCGTAGGAATAGGTGTATGTTTTGTATTTTCTAGGTTTACCTGATAGATATCCTGATGTCGGAAGTGGATAAATATAGTCGCCAGAAGGTGCATTCAAGATAAATCGAATATTGCCAACCGAACAATAGGTAAACTGCTGCTGGGAAAAATTCACCTTTAATATGGCTACAGTGGCCCCACGTTTATTTTTCATGGCCTGATTGCATCTATCAATGAGGGTTGTTACATCCTCATGTCCATATTCTTCGACAATTTCGCTGACTAAAGAAGATGATTCATTGGCGAACTGGCCGCTGCCTAATCCGTCTGCTACAGCACAAATTAGTTCTTCATCATCTGCTTTAATAAAAAAACTGTCCCCGCAGCATGATTTTCCTTCTTTGTTCGATTGATAGATAATGGCGTTTACATGCTCATGCTGTTCGATCTGCTTCATTACCCTAGCTCCATAGACGCATCTTCTGACAATGCATCTCGTAGCTTTTTAACTGCCTTCCGCTGCAGCCTTGATACATGCATTTGAGATATGCCGAGTAAATCGCCTGTTTCTTTCTGGCTTTTATTTTGCAAATACGTGAGATTGATAATTTCTTTTTCTCTATCTGTCAGAACGTGAAGCACACTTTCAAGCATCATTTTTTGGTTTACACGTTCGTACCCTTCTTCTTGTGAGCCGACGACGTCTAAAATCGTCACAGTGCTTCCTTCAGAATCAGCCTCTACGCCTTGGTCAACAGACAGCGCTTGATAGCTTTTGCCCATCTCCATTGTTTCAAGAACTTCTTCTTCTGTTACATCTAGATATTCTGCGATTTCTTGTACTTTAGGTGACTTTTGCGTTTCCGTTGTCAGGTGATCAACTGCCATCTTGATTCTTGGTCCAAGCTCTTTAATTCGTCTTGGTACATGGACACTCCATGTTTTATCACGTAAAAAGCGTTTGATTTCCCCGATAATGGTTGGAATGGCAAATGCCTCAAATGATTTACCGACAAGTGGATCATAACGCTTAATTGCGCCGAGTAGACCAATCATTCCAACTTGTCTTAAATCCTCATGAAAGCTTTTTCCTTTGGAGTATTTCTTCGCGAGCATATCCACAAGATTTGTATAACACTCAACTAGTGTTAGCTGCGCCTGCTCGTCATGGTTGGATTGATAGCTTTGAATGAGGCGATCCACTTCATCTTTAGTTAGTTTCATAGTTTTGGATGGTTGTGTCATGGTCAACTCGCTCCCTGTTTAAAAACTTTGTCATCGCCACGGTAACTCCGGAGTTTGCTTGCACCTCGACTTCATCCATCAATGTTTGCATTAAGTATAAACCAAGACCTCCTTCTGCCAATTGATCCACCGTATGAGCAGATGTGTACGGCCCTAGGTCTTCCTGCTTTTGCTTAAAGTCAAAGCTACCGCCTTTATCAGCGACAATGATTTCTAGACGATCTTCATAGACAAGAAAGCGAACCGCTACCTCTCCATCTTCGCCATCTGCACCTTTATAGGCATGCTGAACTGCATTAGTACATGCCTCACTGACGGCAATTTTCAAGTCCTCAATCTCTTCGTAGGCATAGCCCATTCGGCTTGCAACGCCTGAAAGAGTCAGACGAATGATGCCTACGTATTCTGGTTTCGCCGGTATTTTCATCTCGATTAGATCTACTGATTCGTTCATTGTACCCCACCCTCTGACTTTGCAGAAATGTCAATGATGTCCTTTAGTCCAGTGATTTCAAACAATCTGACAAGCCGATCCGACAAGTTCTCAAGCTTTAATGATCCTCCTGCTTTTTGAGCCGCTTTGAACAGCCCAACAAACACACCTAAACCTGTACTATCCATGTAAGTAACATCTTTCAGACAAATGTCAAGATGCTCTCCTTTCTCTGCTTTGGGCATAAGGGTTTCTCTCAGCTCAGGAGCAGAGTACACATCGATTTCTCCGCTGACACTAATTTTCGTCTTATGATCTATTTGATGCTCTTTTACAGACATATTCATTATGCATTCACCTCGAAATTCTTGTTTCCTAAAGTTTTATATACCCGCATATTCACTTTCTAAACCTTTCTTTTAAGGACAAGTAAAGTAAAGTCATCGTGAAGCTGAAAATCTTGTAATTTGAGTAAGCTTGCATAGATAGCGTCGACCATTTCCTGTGCTGAATAGGAAAGATGCTCTGCTATGAGCGCTTTGATATCTTCGCGCTCTAAGAAGCCGTCCTCTGACTTGGATTCGGTGACCCCATCTGAAAATAAGATCACCATATCTCCTACGTCCAAATGCTGCTCATACTCCCTGTAATCAAAGTCTGGTGCGATTCCAAGGACAAGACCTTTTGCATCTAAATCGTAAAATTGATTCTCTTTTTTGCAATAGAAAAAGCCCGGCTCATGTCCAGCCGATGCGTACTTAAATTCATGTGTTTCTTTATTATAGCTGCCATAAAACATGGTGATAAACATGCTTGGGTCTACGTTTTGCTCGACCACACGATTAAGGGTTTTGAGCACTTTCGTTGGACCGCTGCCTGACTCTGGCAAGGAATCCATCGCATACTTAATCATCGACATACAGAGCGCAGCTGGAATGCCTTTCCCAATGACGTCTGCAATCGCGATATTGATTGTATCGTGATCTGTTACGAAATGGTAATAATCCCCACTCATCTGTTTTGCCGGCACACTGATGGCTCCGATATCAAATGTGTCTCCTTCTGGAATTTTCGTTTCCAGAAGGGTTTGCTGAACATTTGCAGCAATTTCAATTTCCGACTTAATTTCTTGCTGGATGCCTCTTAGTGTTAAATGCTCCTGGTAGGCAAGTCCGTATCCAATCATGACTTCAATTAAGAAGTCTAGTGAATGAAAGACATCTTCCGGCAAATCAGGGTAAAGCTCCTGAATCACTTTTCGGTGAACACTCACTATTTCTTCAGGAGGTATTTGATGCTCAATGGTTTTACGGCTAAATTTTTGAGCTTGATAAAGCGATGTTTCAGTTAAATCACTGATATAACGACTGAGCAGCTGATGGTACCGCTGCTCCATTACCTCCTTAAAATCCATGGTTTCCCTCCTAGCGAAGCCACTTGACAGCTTGTATCTCAGTTCCTTGTTCTGGTGCGGAATCTAATTTAAATTCATCCATCAGTCTTCTGACGCCCGGCAAGCCTGCTCCGAGTCCGCCTGATGTAGAAAATCCGTCTTCCATTACTTTACGTATATCCATGATGCCAGGCCCCTCATCGGCTGCGATGACTTTGAGTCCACGCTTTCCGCGCTCCATTACTTCTTCTATACAAATCTGACCTTTACCAGCGTATAAATAGATGTTACGAGCTAATTCTGAAATGGCCGTCGTAATTCTTGCTTGGTCAACTGTTCCAAAACCAAGTTCTTTTGCAACATTGCGCCCCAATTGTCTTGCTGCGACTATGTCCCATTCCGTCAATATTTTTACACAGGATTGGTCTTTCATATCTATTCCCCCAATTCCCGCTTCAGTGTCTCAAGCCCTTGTTCAAGATCTAGTGCTGTCTGAATTTCTTCCAGCGAAATGCCAAGTTCAATGAGCGTCACAGCAACTGCCGGCTGTATTCCTGTTAATACAACTTTTGCCCCCATGAGCTTAGACATGGTAATGACATCACCTAATACCTTGGCGATAAATGAATCAATCATATCGACGGACGTTAGATCGATGACAACACCGTTTGCTCCTGTTTCATGAATTTTATTCAGCAAGTCTTCTTGAAAATGAAGAGCTGTTTGGTCATCAAGCTCCCACTGAATCGAAATCAGAAGACAGTTATATAGTTTTAAGATTGGAATCTTCGGGTGATTTCTCAATTGGTTATCCCTCCAATGAAACAATTTTTCGATTTGTCATTTCCAAAGCAGTTTGAATTCCTTTTTGAAGGGTATTCTTTGTTGTAACCTGAGATAAATCAATTCCAAGGTTAACGATCGTTTGGGCTATTTCTGGGCGAATACCGACAAGTAAACACTTCGCTCCTACTAATCTCACAGCCTCTGACGCTTGAATGATATGGTGGGCCACCATTGTGTCCACGACAGGTACACCCGTGATATCAATCAAGACGACCTGTGAGCGATGTTTGACGACACCATTAAGCAGGTTCTCCATAATTTTTTTCGCACGATCTGTATCAATTGTTCCAACAAGTGGCATGACGGTGATGTGCTCAAATACAGGGATTAGCGGGGCAGAAAGTTCCTGCAGCGCAATTTTTTGAAGGCTGACGGTTTTTTCCCATGAGATGGAATACTGGTTTAAGATCTCATTATGGATGGGTGTGATGAATCGATCGATTTGCCAGATGAGGTCATGACTTTCTTGTGTTGTATCTTTGTCATCGTTCATTTTTTCATATAAATGTGTACGGATTTCTGTTAGACCGTTTGCCAGTAACTTAAGTGATATACCCATTTGAACAATTTTTAAAGCAAAATTTTGCACTTTTTCTTCAAAATCCTCATGATCCCCCTCTGAAAGAGATGTAATGATGAGTTGAACATATTCCGAACAGATGGTTTCATACATTTTGTCGTTCAGCATCATGTCCGTTTCTTTTTCTCCGAGTCGTTTTAAAATGTCCGTCCACTCTTTTTCTAATTCCTTTTGGTGCTTTCTTGCAAAAGCTAACACGATATGATTCGACATGTTTTACCCCCTACTTACATTTAAAGCTCTTCTTTAGTCTTTCTTCATTATAACGTTAAAAAAAATTGAACACAAAAAAAGTTGCTCCCAATAGAGCAACCAAGTATCACCATATTAAAAATCAATAAGAGCCAAACTAACTTGTAAGGCTTCATCAACCTTCTCCATCATCTCATCATCAAGATGTGTGATTTTATCTGTCAATCTTTGTTTATCGATTGTACGAATTTGTTCCAAAAGAATGACAGAATCTCGTTCAAAGCCGTAGCGCTTTGCATTAATTTCGACGTGAGTCGGTAATTTCGCTTTTTGTATTTGGGCTGTTATGGCTGCAACGATAGCAGTCGGGCTGAAGCGATTTCCAATGTCATTTTGAATCACCAATACCGGGCGAACCCCGCCCTGCTCGGAGCCAACAACAGGAGATAAATCAGCAAAGTAAACATCACCGCGTTTAACAATCAAATGTTTAACCCCCGCTGACTAATCGCTCAACTGTATTCTCAGCCTCAAATTCTGCGTATTGTGCCTCTGAAGAGATATTCAGATTAATTTTCGCCATCTCCATGTAGCCGCGTCTCATCGATTCACGATTTTGTCGAATATTACGTTCACGAATATACGTTTTTGTCGCTCGGTAGATCAATTCATTTCTTGTTACCTTATCCTGCTCTGCTACTCGTTCGATCTCAGACATTAAAGCCTCCGGCAGTCGAATCTTCATTTCATTTGTTGCGCTGGATTCAGACAAAAAACATACACCTCCACAAAACTTACGGATACCGTTTCGATCCATTCCAAGACTAATCATACCATTATTCAATGCACAAGCAAAGCTGTTTTTTCATGATTTCTTATTAGAACATGAAGCGGCTCGCCACCCGTAAATCAAGATGATAATGGAGTTCCTCTTTCCCATTATACGCTTTTTTCCGAAAATCATACGGTATTTCCAAAATCTCTAAAAAAGGGAGAATGTTTATGATGCCTTTGTAGAATAAAAGAGAACGATGTCAGTTTGAACATCGTTCCCGTGGATGCTGTTTATAAAAAGCTTGGCCCGCCTTGAAGCAGCGGATTACGTACATGAACCCTTTCGCCGTCCTCTATATAGACTCTTGGGACGCGGTAACCAACAGAACATGTGACTTCGTAGTTAATGGTTTCAAGCCGTTTGGCTATTTCATCGACAGATATCCTGTCTTCGCCTTGTGTGCCGATGAGCACGACTGGCTCCCCTGCCGGAATATCCTTTTTCAAATCAACCATGAATTGATCCATACACACCCGTCCAGCAATTTTTCGGCGTTTTCCGCCAACGAGCACTTCTGTTCCGGCAAGCTTCCTGATCCAGCCGTCTGCATACCCGATTGGAATCGTACCAATCCATGTATCTTGATTCGCTGTATAAGTTGCACCATAGCTCACGCTCTCACCCTTTTGAATGGGCTTTACATGTGCAAGTTTTGTATGAAGAGATAATGCTTCTTCCAGTTGAAACGGCAATTCATCTTTGATTTCTTCCGACGGCGACAGCCCGTACATACTGATGCCAAAACGAACCATATTGAATAAAGTGTCTTTAAACCTTAGACCTGCTGCACTGTTGGCGCAATGAATGAGCAGTTTGTCCGTATGAAGCGGTTGAAGCAATGTTTTAAACGTATCAACCTGCATACCGAAGTAGTTTTCATCTTTTTCATCCGCTGTGGCAAAGTGAGTAAATACTCCTTCCAGCTGTAAAAAAGAATGATCGTGGACAAGCTCTTTTACTTCGCTCACCTGCTCGATTGTTTTCACACCTAACCGATTCATACCGCTGTCGATTTTCAAGTGGAAACGAATGGGTTGTCCCATCTGCCCGTTCATCACTTTGACGACTTCTCTCAGCCACTGGATAGAGTAAGCAGTCATGATGACGTTGTATCTAACGGCGACTTTGACATACTCTGACGGTACTGCGCCGAGCACAAGAATCGGGGCTTTGATGCCTTTATTTCTTAAAGAAATGGCTTCATCTAAAAAAGCGACGGCTAACAGGTCTGCTCCTGCTTCGAGGGCAGCTCTTGCCACTTCTATATCTCCATGTCCATATGCATTGGCTTTCACAACAGCCATTAGTTGAACGTTTTGACCAATATGGTCTTTCATATGTGAAACATTATGCTTGATTGCTGTTAAATCAATTTCTGCCCATGTGTCTCTATAAAAGGCATTTGTGTCCATTCATCACACTTCCCTATTGAATGATTCAATACTTCATTATGATACTAAAAATCCAGAATAATGTGAAACAACTCAAAGAAAATCAGCCCCTGCACAGGGCTGATTTGTTGTTATGTTAAGAATTTCGCCTATTTCGCTGACTGTCCTTCTACACTTTTGGCGACCATTAAGAGTTCTTCTTTCGATAAATCACTTGAAGAAATTAAGTAGTCAACTCCATCAGATGTCCAAGAAAGAGATTTGTCTGTCAGAACACCCACTGTCATGCCAAGATCGACTGGCTCGCCATTCATCGTCACAGGCGTAGACGCTTCTGCTACCCGTGCTTTTTCCTGAATGAGCGTGAAGGATTTCTTTCCGCCATACGTCATCACATACCGCTTTCCAGCATCTGTTGTCATTTCTTTCTCTTCCATTTTCTTCACGCCCTCTGGCATATCCACAGGCGTTTTCACAGCAAAGCTGTCAGATGGATCTGCACTTGTGGCAACATCCATTTGAGAAAGTGTCATATTTTTCTTCTCATCAAAGGCGTCTTTGTCAAAGGATTTGTTGAATTCAAAGTGAGAGAATTCTACTTTCACCATTGGCTTTTTATCGCTATCCAGTACTTTCACACTAGCAGGCGCCATTGTTTTTTTATGAAAGGTAATCTCTTGGGTCGGCAGCATTTGGTTGTGCTGATAGTTGGTTTTTGTTTCAAAAACGTACTTCGACTCTTTTGCTTTGAACTGAGCTGCACTGTCATTTTTAATGTCTTTCACAAGTGATTCAAATAAATACACCTGACTGCTGTTGTTCGGCCAATCACTATGGAAGCGGAAGCTTTTGTTTAATGAAGGTGTCAGCACAAATACACCATTGCCATTTCTTAAAATGACTTGACTCTGATCCTTCTTCGGATTTTCTAAATAGACACGGTAAAGCTCCGGCTTCTTGTACCAAATTTCCACGTGGTATTCCTGCGGATCATTTCCTGTCTCAATGGTCATTTTTGCTTTGGCTTTGTATGATGTCATTTCCTCTGCCTTTTTGTTTAAATCTCCAACGATATCTTGTTGAGATTTTTGACCGCATGCGGAGAGAATCAGTACAAAAAGGATCCCCGTTACAAGCAAAACAAAGCTTTTTCTCACCCTTTTCAACCCCTTCGTTAATTGTGTTAAAAGGAAGAAACCGCTTGTTTGACTTTAACAGTACGCCTCAAGAGTTAACTGCGTACCGCGAACCATCAAAGCCTGTTAGCAACTCGCCCTTCCTTATCGCACTACCCAATATATGAAGGGGGGACAAACAATATGCAGACTAGCTTGACAACCTTTCAATTAAAACTTGTGCTGCAGCATATTCCTTTGTATGGGTAATGGACACATGAACGTAGTCTTCTTTTGTTTTCTCACTTTTGATGAGAGGTTTTCCGTTTGCATCTTTTTGTATCTCGATGTCGTGAAAGCTTACATACTGACCAATTCCCGTACCGTATGCTTTTGCGAATGCTTCTTTCGCCGCAAAACGCCCTGCCAGAAACTCCAGCTGTCTCTTTTCACTTAGTGTGTAAAAGACTTCCTGTTCACGTAAAGTCAAAATTCGTTCTGGTAAACGGGGCTGCCTGCTAAGAACTCGTGACAGCCGGCCGATCTCTACAATATCCATACCGATTCCTTTAATCATGAGGTACCTCCTATGATACTCGTACTAATTTGGATGTTCGCTTCATAAACGTGTTACTATAAACTTACCATTATCTAGTCAAAAGGGGTTTGTTATGTTTATTCGAACGGAGAGCTTTCAACAATTTATTAGATCGTATCCAATCGTAACAGCGATCCTTGCTTTGCAAATCGGCCTATGGCTTTTATTTGCGATCCCTATTCCAATGATCCAGCTTGGGCAGGACCATCTCGTTGGTTTTAATTATGGTGTTGCAGCAGGAGAATGGTGGCGGCTTTTAACGCCTATTTTTCTTCACGGAAGTCTGACACATATTCTGTTCAATTCCATGTCGCTCTTCCTATTCGCTCCAGCACTTGAATATTTGCTTGGGAAGATTCGATTTCTTGTGATTTATCTGGGTGCAGGATTCATTGGCAATCTCGGAACCTATTGGGTGGAGCCTTTAGAGTACGTACATGTCGGGGCTTCTGGTGCGATATTTGGTTTATTTGGCGTCTATCTTTATCTTGTCCTATTTAAACCGCATATGATGGACCGTGGTAATTCTCAGGTCATCTTAACGATTCTCGGCGTTTCTGTCATTATGACGTTCGTCAACTCGAACATCAACATCATGGCCCACTTATTTGGATTGATAGGCGGCATGATCCTAGCACCGATCACCCTATTCTTCCATTCAAAAAAACGACGCTAGTAAGCTCATAAAAAATGTCGATCACTCTGTTTAACGGGAGCTGATCGACATTTTTTGGTTTAAGTTGATTGATTCGTTTCATAGGAATACCAATCGCATACACGTGCAGCATCTTCCTCTTCAAGGTGATGCACACCAAAGGAATCAAGCAAGGCAGAGGACTTCACAAAGGTGTGAATACTTGCCACCCGCCCTTTCTTTTGAAAATAAGATTGGGTCATCGTATAGTTTTGCATTCGTTTTCTTAAAACAATTCCGGTGGTCTTTCCGATGCCTCTTGTCGTTAATTGAATCAGTTGATCTTTGATCACATATCCTGATTGTTTATAGGCTAAATACCCAAAAAACAAGGCAAACGGTAATGGAATCAGCGCCAAATATCCCCATGGTGGAAAACGTACAGAAAGGATTATACCTACAAGTAATGGAACAAATCCGTAAGATATCAGATAACGTTTTAGTGAACGCTTCGGCACTTTTTTCAATTCACTTTCTGGTGCCAGCTGATATTGATCTGTAAATTGCGTTAACAATTCATTGATTTTTTTCTTCCGTATGAGTGGAAATAAGACAGAAGAAGTCTCTTTTTCTGTAATGGAACCTCCTGCGCTGACAAGCATGACCGTCGCAAAACCAAATGGTTCACGCAGAATATTTTCTTTGATTTTCACTGCTTGAATTCTCGCAAGCGGAATAGTCATTTGATGCCTTTCGATGAGTCCTCTTGTGATGATGATGTCTTTCCCTTTTCGTTTTGCGTTAAAATTCGCATATTGAAGGGCTGTTACCCCAACACTAAGAATCCACGCAATCAATACGGCAATAAATATGAGAATCGCATAAATCTCAACACTCGCATGACTTAAAAAAGAAAACCGTTTAAGGAATCCGTCCAAAGGCAGAATTTCATCTATTTGTGTGTAAATGGCGAGACACCCAGAAATAATGACGCCGATTCCGCTTGAAGTGGTCGCAGCCAAAAGCAGCTCTGGTATACCCATTCGGTAGGAAACGCTGATTTCTTTTTCTACAGGCTGTTGCGCTGTCAGAGGATCAGGGAGATCTAAATTTTCATCATTCATTTCTTCTTGTTGCAAGCTTTTCTTCCGGTTGAAAATCGATTGCTTTAATTGTTCCGCTTCTGCTTTTGTAATCGCCGTCAGACTCACTTCCGGGCCATCTGTTCCGCCAGCTGTTTCGATTTGAACCCGCACTAAACCAAAGATCCGCTGGAAGATACCTTCACTTGTATTCACTGTTTGAATTCGTTCTAACGAGATATACTTTTTCTTTTTGGTGATGACACCTGATTCCACTCGAAATTCATCGTCTTCCATTCGGTAGGTGAATCGTCTCCATGCTAAAACGGTTGAAACAGCTTTCCATAAAAGAAGCACCCCAAGAATAATGAACGCATAAAAACGAATACTTGAATTCGAGTTCACAAAAATAAGCACGAAAAAAGGGATAATAAAGTTTTTGATCATGGATACGGCATCTGATATAAAATCAATGAACATCGAGATTGGATGTACACGTTTTGGTTCAGACATCATCTTCCGTCACCCTTGCTAATCGAGATATGTAATCGCGAAGCTCATCTGCCTCTTCTAATTCCAGTGCCGGAATATCATGCACTGTCGCAGCCGTAGAAATTTGAACAGATGCCAACCGGTAGCGCCTTAAAAGCGGCCCTTGAGATGTATCCACATGCTGAACACGTACCATTGGCACAATGACACGTGTGACACGAATCAATCCGTGCTGTATTTCAATTTCGTTCTCAAATACTTCATAGCGCCAGATGTGATGGCGGATTTTCGGGATGAGCCAGATTCCGAAGATGACCTGTAAAATCCACAAACCGATGAGGATGGCTCCAATCCAATATGGCCATTGAAAATAATAACTAGCTACAAATACCCCAATGATGATGAATAAGAAAATCAATGAGATAATTCCATTTTGAAGACGCCATACTTTTAATCCATTTAAGCTGATTTGACGTTGCGGCTGTTTTCTCACATTCTTCCCCCATTCTCTTACTTTTCTATCAATATATTACGAAAGAAAGCCTAAAAAGTTTCATTAGGCCTGTTAAAAAAAGCGAACCCTGCAAAGGATTCGCTTTTGAATTAGTTGTTATAAGATTTCTTTTGACGACGATCGTTAGAAGAACGATTGCGGTCATTTGAAGAACGCTTTTTATCACCGTAAGATGAACGGCTTTTTCCGCGATAGCCGCCACCACCGCCGCCGTCTCTGCGTTTAGAAGAGCTGCGGTTGTTACGATTGCGTTTTGAAATCATTGGTGCTTCATCTGTCAAACGAACAGGCGTTGCATCCGGCTCTTTTGTCATCATTTTGATGGCAGCCGCAACCACTGTAACAGAATCATGATCTTCTAACAATTCAGCAGCTGCTGTCATGTAGAAGTTCAAGTTGTTTTCACTAATGATTGTGCGTAGACGGTCAACTGTGACTTGTTGTTGTCCTTCAATTGCCTCGTCTAGAGTTGGTTCTTTCATACGATCCATTTTACGCTTAGTCGTTTGCTCAATCGCACGAAGCATATCTTTTTCACGTGGTGTGATGAATGTCATCGCCATACCTGTACGTCCAGCACGGCCTGTACGTCCAATACGGTGTACATAGCTTTCTGGATCTTGTGGTACGTCGAAGTTATACACATGTGTAACACCTGAGATATCAAGTCCACGTGCTGCAACGTCTGTTGCGACAAGCACATCGATTGAACCTTCTTTAAATTTACGAAGCGCAACCATACGTTTCGCTTGAGTCAAGTCACCATGAATTCCTTCAGCTGTATAACCTCTAAGGTTTAATGCTTCAGTCAATTCGTCAACGCGGCGCTTTGTACGGCCGAAAACAATTGAAAGCTCTGGTGATTGAATGTCAAGAAGACGAGTCAATGTATCGAACTTCTTACGCTCGTGAATATCCAAGTAGAACTGCTGGATGTTAGATACAGTCATTTCTTTCGCTTTTACTTTTACATGTTCTGGGTTTGTCATGAAACGCTCTGCAATACGCTTAATTGGTGCAGGCATTGTCGCAGAGAATAAAAGTGTTTGGTGTTCACTTGGTACATTTGAAAGGATCGCTTCAATGTCTTCGATGAAACCCATGTTGAGCATTTCGTCTGCTTCATCAAGCACGACTGTTTCAACATTTTGAAGACGCATTGTGCGACGATTAATGTGATCAAGTAAACGTCCTGGAGTTCCTACAATGATATGAGGATTTTTCTTGAGCGAACGGATTTGACGGCCGATATCTTGTCCACCGTAAATTGGAAGTACACGTGCACGCTTGTCTTGGCCGATTTTGTATAGCTCTTCAGATACTTGAATCGCTAATTCTCTTGTTGGCGCAATGATGATCGCTTGGATGTTAGGAGACGCTGGATCGATTTTTTCTACAAGAGGAATACCAAATGCTGCAGTTTTTCCTGTTCCTGTTTGTGCTTGTCCGATGACATCTTTATTCTGAAGACCGAGAGGAATCGTTTCTGCTTGAATCGGTGTTGCTTCTTCAAATCCCATGCGGTTAATAGCTTTCATGAGACTTTCGCTTAATTGAAAATCTTGAAACGTTATAGTCAATTTATTCAAACTCCTTCTAATTGCTGTTTCAGTAATCTCGTGAATGATCATTAAAAACTGCCCTTTGTATGAAAGGACAGGTCCATTATATACAAAGCCCGAATTACCCTACATTATATCTTACCATTACACTATTTGTTTTTCAACAAGACAGAAATGGATATATCTACTGCTCGACAATGACTGATTCACCTTCACTTTGATCTCCGTCCATCCATTTCCACTTTTCAAACAGTTGGATTTTCCCGTTATCCAGCTGCTTAGGGGTGGAATGACATGAACCGCTTCTCATGCTGCCATCCTTACTTACATGATGATATCTAAAATGAAGTGCTCCGTCTTTATTCACAGTTCCTACAAGTACGCCAGATTGAATACTGCCGCCTTGATATGTGCCCGTTAAAATATTCCCGTCCTGACGATATTGAAATATGGTTCCTTCCGATACTTCCCCATTGCTCGAATTAGACTGCGGGACAAAGGTTTTTCCGTCATATTGAAACAACCGAATCGACCACCTTTTCTTACCTATTGTAACATAGGCCTGTCACTCATTCGACAAAAATGATGCAAATTTTAACAAGTGGGATTCAATTTATATTAGTTTAGCCACATTTTAGCTTTTCTATAGATTAAATTGTTTTTTTAGAAATTGTTCGACTTTCTCAAACAATTGCTGTGCACAAGGCTCATGACAAACGTGATGTTTACAATCCGGTAAATAGAACATTTCTTTCTGACGGGACGGGATTTTATGATAAATGAATTCTGCACTAGAAGCGGGGACGATCCCATCGCTTTCACCTTGAACGATCAAGACAGGTAGATGAAGCTTTTCAAGAGAACCTTTCGTTTGCTTCACCAATTTCATAAATTCTACAGCAGCTGATAGCGGTGTACTCTTCAGCTTATGACGATATCGATCATACAATGGGTTCGTATCAATCAAACCAGACAAGGATTCCTTCACCATCTGCCTTGTGTCTTGAATCATTTGTTTTGGGTTAACATATTTAGCAGCAGCACTTAACAGAACAAGACGGGCCACTGGATACTTCGCTGCTAAATATGAGGCAATCATCCCGCCCATAGAAAAGCCGACCAAATAAATGGTGTCACATGTTCGGTAAAGGGATAAGAGTTCTAATTCAGCGGTGGCAATCCACTCCTGATAGAGAATGCCTTTGAGCTGAAGTTCCTCCCCATGCCCCGGAAGCGTGACAGATTGTACCGTCCAATCTGTCGTCTGCTTTAAATATTCTGCAAGTGGCTCTACTTCATACGGGGCACCAGTAAAACCGTGTATACATAGACAGCCAATCACCCTGTCACCTTCTTTGCCGATCTGTTTTATAGTGCAGTAATCACGTCTTCCAATCTCATGCCACGGGAAGCTTTGACAAGAACGACATCGTCAGGTCCTGCCACATCCGCTAGTTTTTTCTTCAGTTCTTCTTTGTCCATATAAGAAGACACGCGGTCGTCTCCAAATGCTTTCTTCGCTCCTTCAGCAATGAATGCGCCAAGACGGCCAAACGTTAAAACATGATCAATAAACTCAGGCTTGATGTACTCCCCTACTTCAAAATGATAGGTCTCTTCTTCACTGCCCATCTCCAGCATATCTCCGAGAACGAGTATGCGGTTAGCAAAGCCGTCCATATCTCCTACAAGATCAATCGCTGCCTTCATCGACGTAGGACTCGCATTATACGCATCGTTGATAACCGTGATGCCCTTATCTGTTTTAAACAGTTCTAAACGCATGCCTGTCAATTTCGTTTGCATTAGCCCTTGGGCAATTTGTCTTTCATTCAGACCGAAATGCTGGCCGATTGCAATAGCTGCAAGAGCATTCTTTACATTGTGTTTCCCTAATACAGGAATGAGAAACCCTTGAGCATATCCCTCCACTTGAAATTCAGTGCCTTCAGCGAGTTGGTGGATGTGAATCACCTTGATATCACAGTCCTCTGATTCCCCAAATGTTTTTACGCTACGTGCAAGGGCATTTGCTCTTTGGCGGAGTAAAGGCTCGTCTCCTAAATAATAAAAAGTCCCATCCTCTTTTAACCCTTTTGTGATCTCACATTTTGCATCTGCAATGGCTTCTCTTGATCCTAGATCCTGCATATGAGATTCTCCAATATTGGTGATGACAGCTGCATCAGGTTCAGCGAGATTAGATAAAAATTCGATTTCTCCTTTTGCACTCATGCCCATCTCTAATACAGCAATCTCTGTTCCTTCTGGCATTGCAAGGATGGTCAGTGGAAGTCCAATATGATTATTAAAGTTGCCATCTGTTTTATGGACTCTGTATGTCGTTTGTAGGACAGAATGGATCATGTCTTTCGTCGTTGTTTTGCCATTACTTCCAGTAATACCGACAACTCGAGGGTTTTCCTCTTTTAAGTATGATTTCGCAAGCTGTTGGAGTGCTGTCAGAGTATCCTCTACAAGAATGACAGGTACACCGGATGGTGGGTTCGCTTCTGTTTCATTCCAAAGAACCGCTGCCGCTCCAAGCTCCACTGCTTTTGAAGCAAAAGTGTGACCGTTAAAATGTTCCCCGATAAGCGGGATAAATAGTGCGCCTTTTGATACTTTTCGTGTATCTGTTGTCACTCCGTGTATCTGTTCTTCGCCAAAAGCTTCATTCGATAATGTGCCACCAGCCATTTGGGCGACTTGTTTCACTGTACGTTTGATCATGTTTTTTCGCCTCTCTTTCTCATTTCACGTTTGAAGGAAAAGAGACACTACCTGTAGGATAGTGTCTGCTTGCTTCTTACATTAAAAAGTGGTTTTAATGGTTTGTTTTTCTTGATGGCGCTCAATTGCAAGTGACACCAGCTTCTCAATCAGCTCAGGATACTCTACACCAGTATGTTTCCAAAGCAGCGGGAACATACTAAAAGGTGTGAACCCTGGCATTGTATTCACTTCATTGATCAGCACTTCGCCTTCTTCTGTTAGGAAGAAATCTGCACGTACGAGGCCAGATCCATCAATGGCTTTAAATGCCTTAATCGCCATATCATGAATCGTCTTGTACTCTTCCTCTGACACACTCGCAGGAATGATCAAATCTGTATCGCCATCTTCATATTTTGCTTTGTAGTCATAAAAATCTGTTTTAGGTGCAATTTCACCAACAACTGAGCATTTCGGCTCGTCATTTCCTAATACACCAATTTCAATTTCTCGTCCTACAACGCCTTCTTCCACAACAACACGACGATCATATTGGAAAGCCAAATCAAATGCTGTTTGCAGCTCTTCTTTGCTGCGGCATTTACTAATTCCGACACTTGATCCCATGTTGGCAGGTTTCACAAAACAAGGATACCCGAGAACTGCTTCTACCTGTTCTAGACTGTCTGATATGGCTTTCTCATAATCCTTTTTATTGAAGGAAAGGTGCTTTGCCTGCGCAAGTCCAGCTTGAGCAAACACATCTTTCATCATGACTTTATCCATACCCGCAGCAGACGCGAGAACGCCGTTACCAACATACGGGATATTCAATAGTTCAAGTAACCCTTGCATGGTCCCATCTTCACCATTTGGCCCATGTAGCAATGGAAAGACAACATCAATCTTTTCATCAGCTGCTGCAGGCTGTGGAAACATGCTTTCATTTAAAGAAGTTGGTAAAAACGTCTTTGCATTTTGTTCAAATTGAAGCATTTTGACGTTTGATACTGGTTCAGTGAGTTTTTCTCCTCTTAGCCATTCGCCCTCTTCTGTAATATAAATTGGATGTATATCGAACTTCTCAGTGTTAAGTGCTTTTGTAACTGCAAGGGCTGTTTGCAGTGATACATTATGTTCGGCTGACTTTCCGCCGTAAACCAATCCTAAACTTATTTTCAATGGATACTCCCCCCACTAAAATTCATCTTTACTATCTTATCACTTTCAAGCAAAAATGCTCTAATTAATTTTTGTTGTTACGGAATTGAAATGATTTGTAAAGATTGTAAGCGCCCCCCCGAGCATTTGTATGTCATTCGCCTTTATTTTATATTAAAATGACAAAATGACATTGAAAAGGAGTTGTGACAAATTGAAAAAAATTACAAGCACTGAACAATTCAACGAAATCATTCAATCAGACAAAGAGGTCATCGTTAAATTCTTTGCGACATGGTGCCCTGATTGCACTAGAATGGACATGTTCATTCCAGACATCTTAGAGGCTTATGCTCAGAATGAATGGTTTGAAATAAACAAAGACGACTTTCCTGAGTTAGCGGAAACGTATCAGGTCATGGGAATTCCTAGCCTGTTAATTTTCAAAAATGGCGAAAAAACAGGTCATTTACACAGTGCCAACGCTAAATCACCTGAAGAAGTAACAGAGTTTCTTCAAGAACACGTTTCATAACTCATTTGAATGGAGACATCAGCCAACTCATGCTGGTGTCTTTTTTTATATCCTTTTAAATCAAATCTCTTCATAAGACGAGATGTGCGGCTAAAACGTTTCAACATCGGCAGGGAATGTTTGATCTGATTTCATGACAAGGTTTGACAGCGGATTATTTCCTGGGAAAGAATTCATCGTCGATATGGATGGGAATATGTCGGTTACGTGAATTTTCTGAATTGAATCTTTACTTATGACATTCTGCTTTGTATAATGGAGTTGCTAATTGAAAATGATTATCAATTTCATCTGTGTGAAATCTTATAGAATCCATTCTACCAAAGGAGCGTTGAGTTACATGTCTAAGAAGAAAATCAAAACGTATCAGCAATTGATTGAAGAAAACAAGGAAGCGATCATGCGAGACCCTAAGATGATGGAAAGTATATACGCAACCATCGACAAAAAGCACCAGAAGCAGCTTGCCGCTGCTGGACGTGAATCATAAACACAAGAAGAGCAGTCAAATAGATGGCTGCTTTTTTATTTGCCTGAAGAAAAGAAAAAGCCGATAAAATCTATTCTTCGATTTTATCGGCTTTTGTTTTAATGTGATTTCGCTACACGGTCTTGTTTCATTCCTAAATAGATGAGCATATATGTTAGATAACCCATTGTCATCGTTAAACCACCGAAGAAGAATTGTGAAAACACGGGTTCTTCAAATGTCGTAACGGCAGCAAGAACGATCCAGCTCGCATATAAATAGACCATGAACCATTTCATGTTTCTTTTAAGTGTATACAGAAAGAAAAGACCCGCTAATGAAAAGATCCCTAGCGCTAGTCTGAAATAAACAAGATGATCAAACTGGAAGGCAAAAGACACAAACGAAAACGACAACAGCAACAAAATAGGTAAAGCCGTAATAAAATTTTTCACGATAGTGCCACCTCCATGACTCTGTCTTATTATAAGACAAAATCAGCCGGTTATCGTGAAATACAGACTCGTTTTCACAAAGATGTCACGAATTTTTCTTGTTATTTGACACAATTTTTACACATTTACATCACGCTTCCAAAAAAGGAGCCAAGCAGCACCAACAAAGAAAACGAAATGCGCCCCTACAATGAATAGCGAAAACAGAGGGCTCATGCCCTGAAAGAGCGGCGGACCTTGAAAACTGTATTGTGTAAAGTCCGTATTAGCGAAAAGTAGAATCTTCCCCCACTGATTTTCTAACAGAGACATGATCGACACTAATGATTTCGCCGCGTATAAGACGAAAAATGAAGTCACAAGTGCAATCAGACTGTTTCTAAACAAACTTGAGCACAGAAAAGCAAAGCTTGCCATCATGACCACTTCCACCCACTGTGATCCAATCACAGCAAATGTGTGCAGAAATAATCGCCCAGTGCTTTCATCAAAATCAGTACCAAAGAAAATAAGGCCAAAAAGAAAAGCGAACACATAATAAAAAACAAACAGGTAAAGGACCATCAGCACAAGAGTGATGTATTTTGACAAGAAAATATGAAGCCTTGTCTTCGGCCGAATCAACAAGAACTTGATGGTTCTTTTTTGAAACTCTGTTGAGATCAATGTGGCGCCAATCACGACAGCGAACACTTGTAAAATAAACACAACATTCGTAGAATAAGCAAAATAGTTCGCGACTGTATCTTGCCCGCCAAGCCCGGAAATGACTCGTTTCAATGCTAGAGCCATCGTCAATTGAAAGACAACAATCAGTCCAAGTGCAATGAATGTGATCTTTTGTCTCGTGATTTTTTTATGTTCATTCTTGATGAGTTGAAGCATCTGCCGTCCCGCCTTCCGTCCATTTCATAAAGGCCTCTTCAATTGATTGTTTTTGAGGCGTCATTTCAAGTACATCAAATTCTGCTAAGACAAGCTGTTTATTCAGCTCCGGCACACGGTCTTTTTTCAGTTGAACCAGCACATGCTGATCCCTTTGTTCATATGTATATCCTTGCGTATCTAGCCATGAAACTGCCTTTTCTACTGGCTGAATATTCATCAACACCTGCTCTTTTCCTTCCATGTCTCGAAGGTTTGTATTGGCTTTGATTTGTCCTTTTTGGATGATGATCATGCGGTCACAAAGCTCTTCTACTTCATGCAATAGATGTGTAGCAAATAACACAGAGACACCTTCTTCTTGTACAAGCAGTTGCAAGTGCTCTCGAAACTCCTTCATTCCTGCGGGATCAAGCCCATTTGTTGGTTCATCTAAAATGAGCAGATTGGGCTTATGCAAAATTGCTTGTGCAATCCCGAGCCTTTGTTTCATCCCTAGTGAATACGTTTTGACCTTCTGATGAATGGCGTGCTCCAGACGAACTCTTTTTACCACTTCAAAAATGCGTTCTTCTGAAACTCCATCATGCATAGATGCATACAGCTCAAGGTTTTCAAAACCTGTTAAATATGAATAAAATTCCGGATTTTCTATGATCGCCCCAACAGATGACATCGCCTTTTGATGATCATCATCTTGAGAATATCCATTTATGATGATCCGGCCGTTGTTTTTTTTCATCAAGCCAACGATCAATCGAATCAAGGTCGTTTTTCCAGACCCATTTGGACCAAGTAAACCGACAATTTCCCCTTGCCTAATGTCCAACGAAATATGTTGCAAAATTTGATGCCGGCCAATTTGTTTATCGACGTTCTCTATGTGTAAAACAGCAGACTGCAAAGTGGTTCCTCCTTCTGATGTAAAACCTATGGCGGCAGTTACGGCCGCTCATCCTGTAAAAAGTATATCACGCTAGACAAGCCGTTCCACGAAAAAAAGGGCTGATCCAGTCAGCCCTTCTTGTTGTTATAGTGATAAGTTAGGTGTTGGTGCTTCCTTCTCATGTTTCTTCTCAGTTTCAGAAACAATCACCGCACATGCTGCGTCACCTGTAATATTGACCACGGTTCTTGCCATGTCTAATAAGCGGTCTATGCCAAGGATCAGCGCAATGCCCTCAACAGGAAGATTCACGGAATTTAAAACCATGGCTAGCATGATGAGCCCTACCCCTGGGACACCTGCTGTGCCAATACTTGCTAGTACTGCCGTTAAGACAACTGTCAGCATTTGAACAAGGGTTAATTCAACTCCATACACTTGTGCGATAAAAATAGTCGCAACCCCTTGCATGATCGCTGTACCATCCATATTAATGGTCGCACCTAGCGGCTGCACAAAGCTTGAAATAGGTTCTGGCACCTTCAAGCGCTTTTGAGCTGTTTCCATTGATACTGGCAGCACTGCGTTACTGCTTGATGTACTAAATGCCACAACCATCGCTGGAGAAAATCCTTTGAAGAATGCCATTGGATTTCGTTTAGCTAATAGGGCAACGGTTGACCCATAGGTCAGGAAGAAATGCAAGATCAGCGCAATTAAGACGACTGAGAAGTAAAGTCCCATCGCTTTCATGGCATCGAGCCCCTGACTGCCAATCGCCGTTGCGATCAAACCGAATGTCCCGTACGGTGCGAATTTCATCACAACACCGACAAGATACATCATTAATTCATTTCCTTGTTCAAACAGCTTCAGCAAGCCTTCTGTTTTTTTACCGAGCAAGGCAATGCCGAGACCTAAAAATACACAAAAGACGATAATTTGAAGCATATTTCCTTCAACTAGAGATTGGACTGGATTGGTTGGAATAATGTTGAGTAGTGTGTCTGCCATTGATGGGGCTTCCTCAGCGGAATATTCTGCCGCTTTCGTATCAAAATTACCGAATGCGCCTGGCTTAATTAGTAAGGCCAATGAAATGCCAATAATGATGGCAAAAGTCGTAGTGAGTAGAAAGTAAGTAATGGTTTTCACGCCGATTCTGCCAAGTTTTTTCGGATCGCCAAGGCCTGCTACACCAAGTGTGATCGAAAAGAAGACAATCGGCACAACTAACATTTTAATCAGGTTTAAGAAGATTTGACCTAGAGGTGTAAATAGATAAGGGTCTAACACTTTGAATACATTTGGAGCAAAAATGTTGAGTAGTAGTCCTGTGATTGCACCTACAATTAAAGCAATAATAATTTTCGTCGCAAGCTTCAATAAAATCTCCCCTTCCTCGTCAAAAAGGCCCACGAGAGAGTCTTCTCGTGGGCCTGCGTGTCCATACGTGTACCACTGTCTACTCTCTTCACGCTGATGAGGTTAGCTGACGGGTTAGGACGAAGAGATGTCCTTTTTTCTTAAAATAAGAAAAATTCACCCCAAAAACTTGGGTCCCCCATTCCTTTAGAAGGATTAAGCGTGTGGTAATATGATATTTTCATACTATTTATACCTTATTTTTAGAAAATTGTAAACAGGTTCATATGAACTTTTTAATTACTTTCTTCCTTATTCGTGACCTCCAAGATATCTAAGATAAACACAAAGATTGGGATGCCGATAATCAGTCCCCAAATGCCAATATAGTGTTCAGAGAAGATCAGGACAATAAACGTGAAGAAAATAGGGAGCTCTGTTTTAGCTGACATGAGCTTCGGATTTAAGAAGTAGGCTTCAATGGCATGGATGATCACGATCACCAGCACAATATATAGGACGTACATTCCGCCTCCAAGTGTATACGCAATGATGCTGAGTGGAACGAGGGAGATGACCACACCCGCTACCGGAATTAAACCTAACAAGAAGACCATGACCGCTAATCCAAATAATTGCGGGAAGCCCATAATGCCAAGCGCAATTGTCGTTAACACACAGTTAACTGTTGCAATGATGAACTGTGCTTCAAGTACCTTACCAAATGTTCTGGAAAACTTACGTCCAAAGAAGGCAATTTCATGATAGAACACGGAGATTTTACTCGTTTTGAACTTATTCATGAATTGAATGAGGCGTTCCTTTTCGAACAGGAAGAACATGCTTAATATTAAGGACATAATGACCTGGATACTGAACGTGCTGAAATCTGTTAAGTATGTATAGAGGAAATTAAACCCTTTCTCGAAGAAAGAAGATATTTTGAAATCTCCGAACACATTGGTGACGACGTCAAAGAAGGGTAAATCTTGTGGATGATCTGCAATCTTTTTCCCTAAATGAAATAACTGTTCCACCTGTTTCGCAATGATGGGCACAAACACAAAGCCGCCAAACGTCAATCCACCAGCTAGAAGGATGTACAAAATGGTGATGACTGATTTCTGTCCTATTTTCAGGAAGCGATTTAAAAAGCCTCTTATGACCTCTTCTAACCGGTTCATTAAAAAGGTGAAAATGAAGGTCAGGAGAATTAAATTCATCATTCCTCTTAATAGATATAATGCTGTGGCTAATACTACAAATACTGAAAACCTCTTGACACCAGGTTTTTCGAACAATTTAAAAAATGCCGCCATACGTTACACACCTGCCAGGACTAAAGTCTATTTTTCGTTGGATCTCCTATTCATTATATCGGATCTTTCTGTAAATTATATAACAAAAGGTCAATGAGGTCTTACGATTCGTCCTAAATTTATCAAGCTTTTATGTTTTTTCTTTTTTTACACAAGAAAAAACCGAACCCCATGTAGAACATAAGGTTTCGGTTTTTGGTTGTTTTTATACTAAACAGCCTGCTTGATATTTCGCATTTCCTGTAGCGCTGTTTTACTCTTCGCTTCGTCAAATTCCCCTTCACTTTTCGCTACAACAATTGTAGCAATTCCATTTCCAATCAGGTTCGTAATCGCTCTTCCTTCACTCATGAAACGGTCTACCCCTAATAGCAGTGCAAGACCTTCTAGCGGGATAACCTGAAGTGCAGCAAGTGTAGAAGCTAGCACGATAAATCCGCTTCCTGTGACTCCAGCTGCTCCTTTTGATGTGAGCATCAGAACAAGGATAATCGTGATTTGCTGTCCGATGGATAGGTCCACCCCAAACACTTGCGCTAAGAAGACCACGGCCATGGACAAGTAGATTGAAGTACCATCTAAGTTAAAGGAATAGCCTGTCGGAATGACAAGTCCAACAACCGACTTAGAGCACCCGTAGCGTTCCATTTTATCCATCATTCTTGGCAAGACAGATTCTGAAGAACTTGTGCCAAGAACAATTAAAATTTCATCTTTGATAAAACGGAGATAACCGAACAGGCTGAAGCCATACATTTTACAAATGATGTTCAGCACGACGAAAATAAACAAGAACATCGTCATATAAACGGAAAGCATCAGACTAGCTAGTGGTTTAATTGAAGCTAAACCGAAGTGTCCGATTGTATAAGCCATTGCTCCAAATGCCCCTAATGGCGCGGCACGCATGATGTAACCAATGATTTTAAAGAAGACAAGCGACAGCTTATCAAGCCATTCGATGATGCCTTTCCCCTTCTCGCCAAGTGCAGCGAGCGCAACACCGAATAAAATAGAGAAGAATAAGACCTGTAAAATATCTCCCTTTGCAAAGGCATCTACCATGTTAGATGGCACAATGTGTGTGACAAACTCCATCCAGTCGATACCCTGTCCCCCATTTTGGGTATATTGCGAGACATCCCCTTTTTCAAGCTTACTATAGTCAAGACCCGCTCCCGGCTTCATGATATTGACCACAAACAGTCCGATGACAAGCGCAAGCGTCGTCACAACTTCAAAATAGATAAAAGCTTTTCCCCCAACTTTTCCAACCTTTTTCATGTCCCCCATCTTGGCAATTCCAAGAACAATGGTTAAGAAAATAATGGGTGCAATGACCATTTTCACTGCATTAATAAATGTGTCACCAAGCGGCTTCATTTCTTTCCCGACGTTTGGCCAAACCATCCCAACAATGATCCCGATAATGACAGCTGCAATGACCTGAAATGTCAGGTTCTTCAATAGCCTCTTCATAAAAAATCAACTCCCTCACCCTTTGATGTAAACGCTTAACTGTTATCTGTAGGTAAATGATAGCGATTTCATCAAAGGCTGTGAAGCTTATGGACATATCGTACATTTTGGTCTTTTTGGTCTCTTAGTCAGAATGTACGATATATTTATTCACAGGGCGTCCGACCCCGCCATATTGCATATCTAATTTCAGCTCGCCTTCTTTTACAAGGAAGTCTAAATAACGGCGTGCCGTAACACGTGCAATCCCAAGTGCATTGGCGACTTCCTCTGCAGACTGCGCTCCGTCTTGCAGACGCATATAGGCTTTAATTTCATTCATCGTATGCACATTCAGCCCCTTAGGAAGCCATGTCTCTTCCTGCTTAACTGCAGGCTTTCGTATGATATCATCGAGCATCTCTTGAGAAAATTCTGCTGCGGTACGAATTTTTGATTTGAACGCTTTATAGCTTTCAAGAGATTCTTTCATCCGTTCGAACTTAAATGGCTTAATGATATAATCTCGGGCACCATTTTGAAGCATGGTGCCGATCGTCTCTTTGTCCTTTGCTGCCGAAATCACAATCACATCCACCTGCATCTTTTGCTTTCTGATGTCTTGCAGTGTTTTGACGCCATCTTTTTTAGGCATATACACATCGAGCACCACAAGATCTGGGCGAATGTCTTTGATGAGCTGGATGCCCTGCTCACCATTTCCTGCTACAGCCGCAACTTGAAAGCCAGGGACACTCTTAATGAACTCTTTATTGACTTCTTGCACCATCGGGTCATCTTCAATTAATAGCACCTTAATCTGAGTCATCTGTCTCTCTCCTCTATTGTCATTGGGAATTCGATTGAGAAGGTGGTACCAATGCCGATGCTTGATGTGACTTCTACATTTCCCATTCCTTTGTCGATAATCGTTTTTACAATATACAGCCCGTAGCCTGTTCCGCCTTCTTTACCGTGAGTAAAGCCTTTGTCGAAAATATGAGGAATCATGTCCTCTTCTATTCCAGAACCATAATCTTCAATTAAGATCGCGAGGACATCCTCTGTTTGATCAATACTAATAGAAATGAGTTTTGTGTCTCTTTCTACAGTATCATACGCGGCAAAGGCGTTCTCGATCAGGTTGCCAAGCAGCTTCGTCATATCATGCTGATCCAGCCGCTCTGGAAAATCGCGCAGACTGCTATTTTCATCTACTTCAACCTTTATGCCTAGCTCCTTGCCCCTTCTTATCTTGCTCATCAATAAACCAGCAACTGCATCATGCTGTATTACACGGTGGAGAAAGTCCGTCACATGCTCCTGTTCTTCGGTCGTTTGGAACGCTAAATCGAGCGCTTGATCGGCTTTCCCCAGCTGAATTAAACCCGCAATTGTATGAAGCTTATTCATATGTTCATGATTTTGCACCCGCAGGCCATCAACGAAGTTCTTCACCCCGGTTAATTCCTCCGCCAATTTGGCCGCCTCTGTCCGGTCCTGAAAAATCGCAACCGCTCCGATGATTTTCTTTTTCATCACAATTGGAATTCGGCTGCTCATGATCCGCTTTCCGCTCATATGAATTTCTTCATTGTAGACGGGTTCTGCGCGGTCAATGATTTCTGGAAGCCTTGTATCTGACAGCACATCCCAAATATTTCGGCCCACTACATCACCTGTCACGCTGAAAATTTGCTTTGCTTTTTCATTAAAAATGGTGATCATGTGCTGGTTATCAATGGCAATGACCCCTTCATTAATGGAATGAAAGGTAGCGGTGCGTTCCTCTAGCATTCTGACAATCTCATGCGGCTCCAGCTTAAACATTTGCTGTTTAATATGACGGGCGAGCAAAAATGAACCGACAAGCCCGAAGCTGAGTGTGAGCAGAAGGATCATGAGGATATCCTGCTTCATTTCTCCTAATATATCTGCCATACTCGGCAATGTTCTTCCGACTAGTACAACCCCTGTTTGGTTAAATTTTTCATCCTTTACTGGATAAAAGGCTCTAATGGCTGTGCCAAGCTCGCCCTGTGCTTCTGAGAAATAGATATGCTCTGCAAAGGCAGGTTCTTCATCTGTCCCCTCTGAGCGCTGGCCAATCCTTGTTTTCACTGGATGTGTCAGTCGCACGTGATCCATATCCATGACAACAATGTAGTCAGCATCTTGGATAATCCGAATCTCTTCGATGGCATGCTGCAACCGCGCACGCTCCTTTGTCTGATCATCCAACGCCTGCTTTACCTCATTCATCTCAGCTACTGTTCTTGCCGTGTTCATGAGCCTTTTTCGAAGTTCTCGTTCCTCTGTTTGCTGAATTCCCCCGACCAGAACAATTCCTCCGATTAAAAGGGCAAAAATGACAACGAAATATGTGAGGATGGTGAGCTTCCATCTAATAGATAATTGTTGTAATTTCAGTCGATTTCTCATCATTTTTTCACCTGTATCTTTACGAATTCTTCCTCTGTCAAGTATCCTTGACATAAGGGGGATCTGACGCATGAAGAATTTACTCGCCTATACGCTATTACTCATCATCGGTTTTGTAACCGCTTTATACTTTGGCTTTTATCATATGATGCCTAAATCAGCGACGACCTTCGACGATGAACAGACAGGGCTGAAGGATCAGCTTGTGTTCAAATTCAGCCATGTTGTCGCAGATAATACCCCAAAAGGGCTGGCTGCAAAGAAATTTGCTGAGCTTGTTCACGAAAAATCCGATGGCAGGATCAGCATTCAAATCTTTTCAAACGGGAGTCTTTATTCTGATATCGAAGAAATTAATGCACTAAAAGAGAATCAAGTTCAATTTATTGCTCCGTCTACGTCAAAGCTCGGCATGCTGTCCCCTGAATGGCTGGCACTTGATCTGCCCTTTGCCTTTTCTAACTACGATGCTGTCCAAGAAGGGTTACATGGTGCGATTGGACAGAGACTGTTCGGCACACTGCAAAAAGACGGACTAAAGGGAATGGCCTACTGGACAAATGGCTTTAAGCAAATCACTTCGAATAAAGGCCCAATCAAGCAGCCTAGTGATTTAAAAAAACAATCTCTCCGTATTATGCAAAGTGACATGATTGAAAAGCAATTCAAGCTTCTAGGCGCAAAACCCTATCAGGAATCGTTTAATTCAACATTTCAGCTGCTAGAAACAAAAAAAGTAGACGGTGAAGAAAATACAATTTCAAATATTTATTCAAAAAAATTCTATCATATACAAGACTATATGACGATCAGTAATCACGGGTATTTAGGGTATGTCGTCTTGACGGATCAATCTTTTTTTGATCGTCAAACACCTGAGACGAAGCGAATTTTACTCGAAGCGATGGAAGAAACAACAGCATGGAACGAAAAACATGCCGAACAGATGAACAAGGATCAGCTGGAGGATATTAAACGCGAATCTCCAATTGCGATACACGAATTAACACCAGCAGAGCGGCAAAAATGGATGAAGGCGCTCGATCCTTTGTATGATGAAGCAGAAAGGATCATCGGTTCCACCTTGATCAAACAAATCCGCGAGCTCCGGGCACGCTATGAATATTCTCCGATTCAAGCGTTTGAAGAAGATGCTGAGACCAAATAAAAAATCCCTTCGAGAAAGGGATTTTTTTATGCGCCGGAGTCACGCTGTTCTTGCTGAGCGAGCTCCTCTAATCTTGATAATATTCTGCGCTTTCGATATTGCATGATGCCTGTTTCGGCAATTCCTTTTAACTGTGAGCGGTTGGACGCTGCACCAAACAAAATCCCCGCAATTGGGACAAGTTGAAACAGCTTCTTCCAGCCAAACGAATCACGATAGTTATATACGACCTCACGCCATCCTTGAATTTGAGAGATCATGTTTTCGTGCTTCCCTTCTGATGCATGATAGCTCTTCAGCTCTTTTAATATTGATTTTTTCCCAACAACGTCAGCAGAATTCAACTGTAAACATTTAATGATAAAGACTCGTTCTTCTTTATTTTTCGGATCATAGCCATAGGTGACGGCGATATCCTGTAATGTTTTTAAAGAGAGACCGAGGACAGCCGGAATATCTGCCGCTAATGTAAACATACCTCCGACACCTGTCGTCGCACCTTGCACAGTGGCGAGGTTTGTTCGGTTTTTCCCCATCTGATCACTAATGGCATCCATGACCTCGATCGGAGCCGCCTCAATATCTTCAATACGCGAAATCGATTCATCGGCACATTTCTTTTGAAATTGATGAATAATGCCTTTCTCTGACGTCAAATAGACACCGCCTGATTGAATATAGTGCCCCATCTCATCTAATAACACACCGATTTTTTTTTGAATAAAGGCAGGGGTCAGCTTGTCCAGCATTTGAAATGGAAGCCGGCTAAGTTTCTCCCAAAACCATACCTTTTGCTGGTCTTTCTCCCACTTTTCAATCTCTTTTAATTGTGCTTTTAACCACTCTCTTTCCTCCATGCGATTTGCCTCCTTAGATGCCGTTCAAGTATATGTCTGTTATTATACACAATCCTTGTCCATCATACGTATCGAACATTGAAGTGGTTCCGAAAGGTTTTAATCTCTTTTAAAACGGTTATTGCTTAGTAAACAATAAACAAACAAAAGAGGAGTGATCAACATGTTAGGATTTCTGATTTCATTAGTTGTGGCGATTGTCATTGGTCTCATTGGGAGTGCACTCGCTGGAGGCAGTGTACCAGGAGGCTGGATCGGTTCAATGATTGCCGGGCTTGCAGGTGCTTGGATTGGTCATGGATTACTTGGAACGTGGGGTCCTAGTCTGGCAGGATTTGCGATCATTCCAGCGATCTTAGGAGCAGCCATTTTTGTCATTATTTTAAGCCTGATCTTCCGCAGCGTTGGATCAAGGGTTTCTTAAAAAACGATAGAAAAGAAGAGGAAGCAGAGGATGCACCGCCTAAGATAAGAGGCGGTGTTTTTTATGTTTTGATTGACAAGGTATCTATTTTTTTCACTTACATATGATAAACAAACCTATTAGTTCAGATAGTTGACTTTTCATGAAGATGGGCATATGATGATTAAAAATTGCATCGAGGAAACTTTTTGTGCCAAAGCAAAACTTTGTAGAATCTAGGTGATGACATATGACAAACAAATACATCGAGACACAAGCCCACATGTCAGTGGCAGCGGAGCGTGCACTTGAAGGAAAGGTGAAGGGTTTTAGAAGGCTCCTTCCTTTTCTCGGGCCTGCTTTTATCGCAGCCATTGCCTATATTGATCCAGGAAACTTTGCGACCAACATTGCGGCTGGCTCGAAATATGGCTATCTTCTGTTATGGGTCATTCTCATATCCAATCTCATGGCCTTACTCATCCAGTCTTTGTCTGCAAAGCTTGGAATCGCAACAGGGAAAAATTTACCTGAAATTGCTCGAGAAGAGTTTCCAAAACCAGTCTCGATTGGTTTATGGATTCAGGGCGAGCTCGTCATTATCGCCACAGATTTAGCCGAATTTATCGGGGCTGCCCTTGGTTTATACTTACTCTTTCGTATCCCGCTGCTTGAAGCATCGATTATTGCAGCGATCGGTTCTTTTGCCATTTTAGAGCTCCAAAGACGAGGTTATCGAGCGTTAGAAGCAGGAATTACCGGCATGCTGTTTGTTGTCGTGATTGCTTTCGCTGTACAAACCTTTGTGGCTAAACCTGATCTTGCAAGTGTCGCCGGTGGACTGTTCATTCCAAGGTTTGAAGGGACAGACAGCGTACTGCTTGCCGCTGGTATTTTAGGCGCTACGGTGATGCCGCATGCGATCTATCTCCATTCAGCCTTAACGCAAAGAAGAGTCGTCGGCAGAACGGAAAAAGAGAAAAAGCTGATTTTTCGTTTTGAGTTTTTAGACATCCTCATTGCGATGGTAGTTGCTGGCGCTATCAATGCCAGCATGTTGATTGTAGCAGCTGCTTTATTTTTTAAAAATGGTCTTTTTGTTGAGGATTTAGATGTAGCATTTCAGCATTTTGGAACTCTCGCAGGTCCTGTATCAGCGATCTTATTTGGTGTAGGTCTGCTTGTAGCCGGACTTTCCAGTTCTTCTGTCGGTACACTGTCAGGCGATATTATCATGCAAGGTTTTATTCAGTACCGAATTCCGCTGTATGTCCGCCGGCTGATTACCATCATCCCCCCTATTGCGATCATTGCATCTGGGGTCAATCCGACATCTGCGCTTGTGATGAGTCAAGTGGTCTTATCCTTTGGCATTGCGTTTGCTTTAATTCCGCTCATTTTGTTTACAAGTAAAAAACGAATTATGGGCGATTTGACGAATGCTCGCTGGGTGACCGGAATATCTTGGGTGATAGCAGCTCTTGTTGTCGCACTTAATCTGTTTTTAATTGTGGATACGTTTATGTAAAAGACAGTGATCAGGCTGTCTTTTATATCGGGTTGTGGTAGAATTTCCCTTGAAAGGATGTGATCACATGTTTTTTTATCAGGATCAAGATCTATCCATGCGGCTACTTGAACCAAGAGACGCGAGAAGTCTGTATCTGCTCATCCAACGCTCAAGAGAGCACTTACGTGAATGGATGCTATGGGTCGATTCGACGCAGACAGAAGAAGATAGCATGGCGTTTATTCAAGGTGCCATGCAACAAGCTTTGCAAAACAATGGTTTTCAGGCTGGAATCTGGTCACATGGAGAACTCGTTGGTATCATTGGCACCCACCAAATTCATTGGATTAATCGGACGGTTTCCATTGGCTATTGGCTCGGGGAAGGCTATCAAGGAAAAGGCATCATGACAAAAGCATGCAAAGCGGTCATTCACTATTTATTTGAAGAGTGCGGTCTGCACCGCATTGAAATAAGGGCCGCTGTTGATAATCAAAAAAGCAGACGCATCGCAGAGCGTTTATCTTTTTCACTTGAAGGCATATTAAGACAATGTGAATGGCTGGGCGACCACTTTGCCGATCACTGTGTGTACGCACTTTTACAGCCTGAATATATGAAACAAAAAACGAATTCGATCAATCAGCCTACTTAATTGTGTCGATTGGATGAACTATTTTACAAAGTGAAGCTTTGTAGTATCCGTTGTGATTGGCATCTGATAAAATAGAAGGAAAAAATCGAGGTATGATGTATGTCTCTTATTATTTTATTTTACTTATGGATTGTCCCTTTATTATTTGGCATTTTCTTCTCATTCCTAACAAAGAAAGCCACATACAAACGCCGCTTTGTCCCATCATATAGCATGGCAGGACTCAGCATCGTATTTCTCATTCTGGCACTCGTCTTTTCAGCCAGTCATTTTCTATTCATTTGCGGTATGTTCCTATTTGCCACAACACTTGTCGGCACAGGCATTCCGTTATTTTTAGCCTTTACCAAAACACCTTCATAAACAAAACCACCTTTTCGCAATGGAAAGGTGGTTTCTTTTTTACTGCTGAGGCATTCGGTATGTAATAGATGCACCTTGATTTTCTTCAACCGTCTTCACAATGTCTTGCAGAATCTCTGCTGCTCGATCGCTTGAGTCATACTTGCCGAGAGTTTTTGTCCAAGAATCATTTCCCATGATCCCTTCAATTTTTTTACCCTGTACTGTGACTTCATTGACGTGGACCAGACTTTGCTGGTTTTGTGTGAAAATCCATAACATGGCTGATTCTCCTTTTATGTGGTGATTGGATTAGATTAACATATTATTATTAGTTAAATAGATCATAAAATTTAATCTTCAATATAGCTTTCTGCTAGATCAATATCTTGTTTCATCTCTAATTCAGGATATTTTTTATCCAACCTACGCAAACATTTAATTAATTCCTTACTTTGTAAAACTTCTGATATGTCTTCAAACACTTCACTTATCCAATATAAATCTTCTTTACTGCAACGTTCTAAATATTCCAACGTTCTCTCTTCGTTTTCTCCGAGAATTTCTATTATTTCATCCCAACTCTTCTGTATACCGTAATCATCATTTAAATCTAATTTTTTTCTTTTATCTAATACTCTATTTAATGTATTTTCAATGTCCATGTTGATCCTCCACATTAAGGTTGTTTTGTAGCATCCGGAAAAATAGTTCCTACTTCTCCATTGGTTTTAATAACTCCAACTCTTACTCCTTTATATTCACCAAAGATAGCCACTCCATTTTCCACTTTAGAAAAATCAGGTGACTCAACAATTTTGGCACCCGCTGCCGCAATATCAGATTCTGTCCAGTTTTCTGGGAACCAAGATTGGTTAGAACCTGTTCGTTTTGCTTTCACCTTATGACCAGGCACATTCCCTATCCTAACACCGTTCTCATATACTTTATTTATATTATATTCTATATTATTTTCTTGTAAGAATTTTATATTGTGTTGTCCGTGTCCTCCACCCTTCATTTTTGAAATATCCCCTGTTTTAGGGTTTGTTGTGAAATCTCCTTTATTAGAATGTTTAATGCTATTTTCAGGTATTTTACTTAAACCACTTGTTTTTTTAATCCCCATCTTCCCATGAAACCCTTTCGCCCCAAACGGCAAAAGCATCCCTAGCGCCGCATTCATACTCGCTTCCTGCTGTTCTTTCGAGACTTTATTTCCAAACATATCTCGACCCGTAATCGCTTCGCTGAAGCCGTTTGTTGCGGTGAGTCCATATAAGCCTTTTTGAGATGTTTTCAGGGCGTCAAAAGACTTCTGTGATGTCTTGTAAATGTCGACTGCTCTAACTGCGGCAGACGTGGCTTGAGTCGTTTTATAGACAGCCTTTCCGCCTTTGAAAATGCGTCCTGCCCAGCCGACAATCGGGATGTAGCCTGCTGCTGCCATGCCACCTGCGGCGACTCGCTGTCCTGCGGTGAGTTCTTCACCTGTGATCGGATCAACGCCCGTTGCGGCGCGTTTTGCATCGTTCACGCCTGTCAGTTCATTGACGATATTTCCTCCGTAATCAAGGGCTTTTTCATACCAAGGACGGTTGGCGAGCGCTTCTTGTTCCTTTGCGATCTTGCGGGCTTCTTCTTGATCTTTTTTGATTTTTAGATATTCAGAAGTTTGCTTCTCAATATCGCTTTTTGCCTTGTAGATTTCGCTATTTTGATACGCTTTCTTGTCAAAATTCATAGGCGAAATGGATTTTCCGTCATTTGTCGCATTCATCATTTCTGCGTACAATGCCATTGTAGCTTGCTGCTCCGTTTCTGACAAAGCATATTCATCTTTTAGATTTTGATCAAGTTCTATTAAATCTTTAACCGTTTTCTTGCGTTCATCTTCCGCATCTGCAATCTTTTCGTCAAAGGTTTTACTATCAAATACCTCCAGAGAAATGAGGTCATCAATATCTTGAAAAATCGTTTTGAGTGCCTTTTTTTGATCCTTCACGATGCTTTTCGCATTCTTGATTCCCATATGTACAGCGTTGTCTAAAAAGTGTTCTTCTACAAAGGTATCGCCGCCAAAGTTTGTATCATCAAGCGTTCCAGAAACACCTTCATGAAAGGCTTTTTGCTTATCAATAAAGCTGATGAACATGTCCACATTTCCTGCGAGCTCTTTGTAGAAGCTTTTAATATTATCGGCACCTTTTCCAGTGAAGTCATCACCTAGATTCGCCACGCCCTGTAGCGCTTTTTTTAAATCAACCATTTCTTCACGGAGTGCCTGATAGTGTTTCGCCCTTGTATCCATGGCACTGGTTAGTGCTTTTGCATCAAGTATCTTACCCAGAAAAATCCACTCCCTCCATTATTGATCATAAAGTCTATTTTACCTTTCTCATCGAATTGGAAAAATAGGCTTTAAGTTACAAAAATCCAGTCTGTATATTTTTATACAAAAGAAAACAAGTGACAATTGAAATGTTTTTCCTTGTTCAACAAAAAAGTCAGTCCCCCTAATTGGAGGACCGACTACCTGCTGTTTAGAAAAAACGTTTAAGGCTTTTCTTAAGTGGAGGGATATCCAGCTCACCTTTTTCAAAGAATTTTTTCAATAAATATTTACTAAAGCCCGCTGCTTGTGTGTAAGTGATTTTACCAGGTAACGGTGGTTCATTGGACACCGCAACATCAATGATCACAGGTTTCTCAGCTTGAAGTGCTTGATCAAAGGCTGGTGCTAGTTCTTCATGTGATGACACCGAGATTCCTTTACCACCGCATGCTTCTGCAAATTTTGCAAAATCAATATCTTCCAGCTCTATACCATAGTTGATGTTGCCTTTTACCTGTTGTTCATATTCAATCATACCAAGGTTGTTGTTGTTTAAGATCACAACGACAATTGGCAGTTTATATTTTACCGCCGTCACAAAATCTTGCATCACCATTGTGAAGCCTCCGTCACCACAGACAGCAATGGCTTGGCGGTTTGGTTCGTTTAATTTAGCTGATATTGCGCCAGGTAAACCACAGCCCATTGTGGCAAGCCAGCTGGAAATAATGAAATCCTGCTGTTTCATTTGGAAATGACGTGCCATCCATACCGTCACATTACCGACATCAACTGAAAGAATGGCATCATCATCTACCGCTTCTTCTAATCTAGCGATGACTTGCTGCGGTTTAAGCGGTGATGTGGCAATAGATTTTTCCTTATCCATTTCTTCTCGCCACTTCATCATATGCTCTGTACAAGCTTCAAGGAAACCGCGCTGCTCTTTATATTCAATATAAGAGGTTAGTTCATGAAGACCATTTTTACTGTCACTTACAATCCCCACTTCTACTGGATATCTTTTACCGATCTGATCCGATTTGATATCCAATTGAATGGCAGGTGTGTCTTCCGGTAAGTAATCCCTATATGGGAAGGAGGTTCCAAGCATGATTAATAAATCGCACTCTTCCATCGCTTCATATGCAGGCTTCGTCCCGATCTGACCTAGGTTCCCTAAAAAGTATGGATGCCTGTCTGGAACAACACCTTTTGCAGGAAGTGTAATGACGATCGGTGCAGCTGCCTTTTCTGCAAACGAAAGAAGCTCTTCTTTTGCATTTCTTAATCCTTTTCCTGCTAAGATGACCGGCTTCTTCGCATTGTTAATGAGTTGAGCAGCCTTTAGCAGTTGATCTTTCTTCGGCCGCACGTCTCCCTCTATGTAAAGAGGAGATGTATAAACAGGACTCCGCTTAATTTTCTGAGAAAATAAATCATCTGAAACAGTGAGAACCGCCACCCCTTTATGGGTATAAGCAGCTTTGATGGCTTGATTCAATAAGTCAGGCAGAGCTTCTGCTGTTTGTACTTGCTGATTAAAGACAGCAACATCGTCAAACATCCGCTCTAATTTGATTTCTTGAAATGCATCTCTGCCTACTTCAGTTGAGGCAACCTGCCCTGCAATCGCTAATACAGGTGCACCATCCGCTTTTGCATCGTATAGTCCATTTAATAAGTGGACAGCACCTGGCCCAGCAATTGATAAACAAACACCAAGTTTGCCTGTTAGTTTCGCATCAGCTGCTGCTGAAAGTGCTGCCACTTCTTCATGTCTTGTTTGTATAAATTGAATTTTGCTTGATTCATGCCTTAGTTCTTCGATTAATTCGTTAATACTGTCGCCGGGCATTCCATAAATATGTTTCACGCCCCACTCTTCCAGTAGCGCTGTTACTTCTTTTCCTGCGGTTCTTTGCGGCATGTGAGAAAACTCCTTTTTTCTTACTCCATACCACCGCACCCTTTTGATCAAACGTTTCAACTTGCTCTTGCTACTTTTTAAAGTGATATGGAAGAGTGGCGACAACAATATCCCGTTTCCATAATAAACGGAATCTTAATAAGAAAGCAGATTGATTGTGCAAAATGGTGTGCCATCTTTTTTTCGGAATAAATTGAGGGACGAGCACCATCACTCTATATTGATGTGCATTTGCTTTCGCTTCAATCGTTTCAAGAAATTTATCAAGCGGGTGAATGAGACTTCGATAAGACGAATGTAAAATCACAAGACGCACATCACTATTCAGCTTTTCCCAATCAGCTTCAATTTTCTTGTCTTTCTCTTTATCAAACGATACATGAACCGCTATGACCTGGTCTGATAAGGATTTTGCATATTGCACAGATTGTTCGACGACACGTGTGACACCTGCTATTGGGACGATGACCACATTTCCTTTGATTTCGACAGGCTCGGTTTCATTCAATAAACGCAATTGTTCTCCAACAGACAGATAATGTTTCTTAATAGAATGAAAAATAAATAGAACAATTGGCATGAAAACAAATACTGGCCATACAAGGTGAAACTTGGTCAAAATGAGAATCATGAAAACCGTAAATGAAATAAGTGCTCCCACGATATTGATAGGCATTTTCACTTTCCATCCCTGTGGTTTTTCACGAATCCACTTTACACACATACCTGTCTGAGACAAGGTAAATGGAATAAACACACCGACAGCATAAAGTGGAATGAGGTGTTCTGTTTTCCCATCAAATAGCCAAATGAGCAGCATAGAAGCAACACCTAAAAAGATAATGCCATTGGAATAACCGAGTCGATCTCCTCTCACTGTAAACATACGCGGCATATATTTATCTTTTGCTAAGTTAACAGCCAATAATGGAAAAGCTGAAAAACCTGTGTTTGCCGCTAATATTAAAATTAAAGCTGTGACAGCCTGAATGACATAGTAGAAAAACGTCCGTCCAAATGTGTCTGATGCAATTTGTGACACAACCGTTTCTTCTGGCTTTGGCGAGATGCCAAAACCAAACGCAAGCAATGTCACTCCTACAAATAGAACGGCCAGTAATCCCCCCATCATCAATAAAGTTCTCGCTGCATTTTGTGCAGCTGGTTTTTTAAAGGATGGAATTGTATTAGAAATCGCTTCAACACCAGTTAAAGCAGAACAGCCAGACGAAAATGCCTTTAATAAAAGAAATAACGTGATGCCTGATACATGTGTGCCAAATGCTGTATGTTCAGGTGCTGGCGGCACTTGCCCTGTTAATAGTTTAAACCCGCCCACTCCAATTAAAATGAGCAATGAAAAGACAAATAGGTACACAGGATAAGCCAAAATAGATGCCGACTCTGTCAGTCCACGAAGGTTTAACACCATAATCACTAGAACTAATACGATTGAGATCATGACATGATATGGATATAGAGCTGGAAAAGCCGATGTGATCGCATCGGTCCCAGCAGAAATGCTCACTGCTACGGTTAAAATGTAATCGACGAGTAATGATCCACCAGCAACCAGCCCTGGTTTTTCACCTAAGTTTCTGCTGGAGACGACATACGCCCCGCCGCCTTCTGGATAAGCATAAATAATCTGGCGGTAAGATAGAATTAACGCCATTAAAAGGATTAATACACAACCTGCAATCGGGAGTGAGTACCAAAACGCTGCCGCACTGACAACTGATAATACAATCAAGATTTGTTCTGTACCGTATGCGACTGACGACAATGCGTCTGATGACAATAATGCCAAAGCTTTGATTTTTGATAGTTTTTGTTCTCCTGCTGCCTGTGATTTTAATGGTTTACCAATTAAAATACGCTTCATCAAACTGTACATGTGATGCCCGCTCCTTTAGTGTCAAACGATTTGAGTTACAAAATTTGGATCGCCAAAAAGACACAGAGGCAATAGAATGCCCCTGTGCCTATTGTTTAGATCACAGGTTGGTCTTTGCTCTCTTTAACGCTTACGAGGTTAGCTGACGGATTCGGGCGCATGAGATTTTGCCCTACCTTAAAAGGATTCACCCCACGTGGTGTTTTATACCACCACAATTGGTTCCCCCGCTCATCGAAATGATTCAGCGATTGGTCTTTTATAAAAGAGATCATACTCCCGTTTGACACCAAAGTAAAGAGATTTTTTCAAGGTCTTTTGATCGTTTAGAACTCAGTCTTTTTACGGTTTTTTCGTACGAAATAGACAATCATCACAAGCACAAAAAGGATGAGTGCAGCGATACACACAAAGTAAATCCAAGACTCGCTGCTGCTTTGTTTTTCATTTGTTTTCAGACTGTTCGATGTGCTGCTGACGGATTGATGATTAGAAAACACGCCTTTGTTTTTACTCTCTATTGCAACTGTTGCTTTTTCTGTATTAGTTTGAAGAAATTGCATGACTGCATTTGACACGTAAGCTTCAGTTGCAGTCATTCCTGAAAAGACTGTCATTGTCTGTTCTTTATTCCAAACAGATGGCTGCGTCCATACAATTCGAGCCGTTGTTTCGTTGATCATGCCGAAAGAAGATACATCATACTGATCCTTTTTCACCGGAACAACGAGATCGGCTGCGTTTTCTTTCAGAAGAGAGAATGTTTGAATGCCTCCGATGAAAATGAGAGGGTGATTTTTCAATTGTTCATTTGTCACTTGAGAAGCTTTTATTAAATGATATTGAGCTACTTCTGGCTGACTAAAAGATTCCGTCAGCATGGCCATTTGATTGATTGTTTCACGCTTGATTTGATCTGGTATGATGATCAATGTATTTTTTGAAGTGAACGGGAGCGGCCATGCGGCTAAATCTGGCTTTTCACTCGTTGTTCCTTCTGGTATTTGTAAAGTGCTATTTTTGTCAATGAATATCCAGCCTTCTTCATCTGTATGTCTGCAGGATTCCATGTTTTTAAAACCACTTGTGACAAATTGCAAATCAATATATTCATTTTTTTGAAGTATCTTTGAATCTACTGGAATCGAGACATGATAGAATCCATTCGCATCTTTGTTGCCTAGTTTTGTTAATGGTACGTCGTGCGGTTCGTCATTGATCATAACAGTTAACCGTTCTGTTTTGCTTGCTGCTGTATCAGATTTTTTGAATGAAAGATTGAGCTTTGCACCTGATTTTTGGTTAGCCAGTAGCGCTTTCGGATAATAGTAGTGGTCGGATGCCGTCTTGTTGGTCCCAACCGTGACATCATCTCCGCCAAAATCTTTCAAACGAATCTTGTGAGATGGTTTAGACGTTTGAGTTGCAGCCTTTTGAAGCAGCAGGTCTGTTCCAGTCAGTTGATCCGTTAATTCTGACTGAGTCAGAACATTGATTTTTTCAGCGATTGTCACAGGCTTTTCCGCTGTCACCAATAAAATGGGCTGTTCTGTTTTCTTTGCTGTCAAAGTTCTCATCGCTAACGTAAGATGACTGCTTTTCGTTTTAGTTCCTGCACCTTGTTCAATCGTTTTCATCCGTCCATCCCAGCTTCCTTTAGCTCCCACAGCAATCGTTGGGTGAGCCACTTGCTTGATGTCCTTTTCTTGGATAAGTTTGATCTCTTTTTGGCGATCTTTGTTTTTCAACGTACGGTATACTTTGATGGCTGCTTCTAATTCAGCTGCATCCGGTGAATTAGGAATGACAATGTCTGTCTGTTCTTTCTGATCACCTGTTTGAATAAAAGGTGATGGAAAGCTATCTAATGTGAAATCTTTCGTCTTGATTCCTTTGAATGTAAGTTCACTTTCAGGATACACTTTTAGCCAATTGGCAGGTGTCTCTTGGTTGATACACACGCCTTCTTTTAAAACACCATAAAATGTGACCTGAATGCGGTGAGTACCTTTTTTCAATTGTGCTTTATTCAACTTGATTTGAATCGACTTCTTCTGGTTTTCCCCTGATACAGGGATGGTCTTTTCGATCTCTCCATCAATCATAACAGTGAATGAGGAAGGTGAAATCAATAATGGTGAAGCCTCTATATTGAACGTCAATGTGCTTGACTCTGTTTTTTCCTGATCCACTTGATAGGTAAATTCAGTGCGGTCTTCTTGTCCATATAAGGTCACTACATCTTCTGATAGATGCTGCGTTTTTGTTTTGCTTTCTTTTGAAGGTTGAACCCAATCATCTTTGACTTGAACTCGGTTGGATTGCGCCATTGCTTGACCTGCCATGAAAAAAGGCTGGATCGCTAAGGATAATCCTAATATATAAATTAACCACTTTAACGATTTCAATATGTCACCCGCTTTTCTTTTGTTGTTGATTGTAACGCTCGGTTTTGTACCATTTCACTTCTTGTTTCAATAATCGGCTTTTCACCTCTACACATAAGGAGTACACAACAAGCGCAATCCATACTTGGGAATAGGTAAAGTACATGAGAACGACAATGAGAATGTTTTGTTTGGTCAGCTCTGTTTTCTCTATGCTTAACGTAATCATCACTTCTGTTAAAAAGAGAAAAAAGGCCAACCCCCATAGGATGAGTGCCACAGCTCCCACAGATAAGTGAAGGTCAACGAATAAGTTTACAATAAAAATGCCGTTGGAGAGCAGTACACCAAAGAAAAATAAGAAATACGTAAAGAAAAAATAAAATAAATCGAAAATCATTCGTTTTCGTTTTAATTTCATAAACTGTCTTAAAAATTTGAGCACAACATATTGGTTGCCTCTAGCCCAGCGTGTTCGTTGTCGCCACCAGACTTTCCATGTTTCAGGCTCTTGTTCCCATGTAATCGCAGCAGGAAAGAACCGAATCACATAGCCCAGATTATACACACGAATTGTTAATTCAGTGTCTTCAGCTAGTGCATGGACATCCCAGCCGCCAAGCTCTTCTAAAATGTGCCGGCGGATCGCAAAGTTGGTGCCTGGTATTGTCGCAATGCCAAACCATTTCCATCTCCCGCCTTGCGCCATCCACTGGAAGCAGATCGTTTCTATGTTAATGAATTTTGTCAGGAGGTTTTTGGCTGCATTAATGACCCTGAATTTCCCGACAACAGCACCTGCTTTAGGATCATTCAATAATCCAAGAACCAAATGGTAGACGGCTTTCTTTTCAGGCATATTATCTGCATCGTATACACAAATAACGTCTCCTGTCGAAGCCTTCAAGCCTTCATTCAGTGCAGTAGATTTCCCCTTCCCTGCAAATGGCGGCTTTGTTTCAATCATATGGACATGATCGTATTGTTCACTAAATGATTGCACAATCTCCCCTGTACGATCAGAGGAATTGTCATTAATCACAATGATTTCAAGAAGGTGTTTGGGATAGGATAACTGGACCATGGCTTTTAGCGTCTGCCGAATGACCACTTCTTCATTATGTGCTGGAATGAGAATGCTGACGGTCGGCAGATCTTTCCCTTGTTTCGTCCATTTAGGCAGTACTTTTTCGTAAGTTAAATAGTGCTGAAAGCCTCCCTGCATCAGAAACATATGATATAGGAGCATGATCCAAATCAGTATTAATGATAGGTAAAATAAGATATCAGCCACCTGATTTTCTCTCCTTAAAGATCCGTTTTTTCATCGTCAGCCTTAAATACAATGTGTAAAAAGCAAATGCCACAATAAAGAGCAGAACCACCATTGTGAGTATTCGAAGCATATTTTCCATCCCGCTTCGTTTGTGTGTTTTTGGTTCAGCTATATTGGATTGCTCTATTTGAATATGACCATTTCCTGCTGTTTTGATCTGGACATTCTGAGTTTGAACAGTCTGTTTTGTTTTCTTTAAATCTAGCCATTCACTAGAAGGGATCGCATCCATTTGTGTGATTACATCTTGCAGCCCATCTATCCCCGCTTCCACATCATAGGACAGCCCAATGGCGGCGGATTGGATATGCTGCATGGATTGAATTGTTTGCTCTGTCAGTATGTTTGCACCTTCTTGGCCAGACGCTGTATCTATAGACTGTTCAGGATATAAAGTCATGCCATGAAGCATGGCGGGTGTCGACAAAAATGGTGATGCACTACTTGTTTTCCATGTACGGTCTGAGAGCTGCACCTGTCCAAATAGACTGGACACATGGCGGGAAATCACTTCATAGCCTTGCAGGGATATGGCGTCATTCGGCACTTCAAATGCAAGTGGATATAACCCCTGCTGCGTGAGCAGTTCAATGCCTTTTGTCAGCTTTTCTTCTGTATAGATGGCTTCTTGATGTTGATTGGATTTGATATACACATTAAAATCTTTTTCATTCGGAAAAAAGCTTTTGTTCAGCTGCTGATCAGCTTTCTCTGGTTCATTTGACGTAACGGGCTGATCGTACTTTACATCCCAAAATTCAAAGCCTTTACCCGACTCCTCCGTTCGATACGTACGGCTAAACCCATGAAGAACGACACTAGCTCCATTGCTTTGCAATTGTTTTAACACGTGGACAAGTTTAGGTCGGTCACTGAGCGTCACTTCATCCCCTGTTGCTGGATCAATCCATATAGGGGTCACCGCCAGCAGAAAAGGGATATGGCGAGCTGTTACGTATCGCCCAAGTTCAAGTAACTTCTTCTCATCCGTGACGGGGTTAATCTTCCCAAGCTGTAAGTACTTTGTCGTCGTTTGATTAGAAGCCGGCAGGAGACTTTCCAGCACCTCTGCAAGCAGCTTGTCGTGCTGAAGGATATTTAGCATTCCGACATATGCCGCACCTTCTTTTGTTTGAATCACAAATGGCTGTTCAGCTTGATTTTTCTTCAATAAGAATTTACGTTGCAGATCTGTCCCTTGAACCGTCTGAGCTGTGATTCCTCTCTCTAGATGACGGTATTCTTGATCATCAGTATCTTTGATTTGACTGATGTGATCTTGTTTGTGAAAAGTAAGCTTGGAGAATGGGCGAAGCTGTTCCGCATTGTATCCAATTGCAATTAAGCGTTTTGATTCGTTTATGAGACGAATGGTTTGTGCTTTCAACGTTCTCTTTTCTTCACCTATATAGATAACTTGCTGAAAGTTATTGAGGTTCTTTTCAGTGATTTGTTCATCAGATAAAATGGTCGTTCGTGTGGAAAAATGCCCCACAAGTACATCAAGCATATGAACAGATGGAGTTGCCTCACCTGATTGTGTGGAATAGACGATGAGGGTCCTGGACTCTTTCTCAAGTGCACCGGCTGATGTACTGTCTTTGATCAAAAGCATAGAGAAAAGAACGATTAACAAACAACATTTCGTCAAAACATTAAAGTTCATTCATCATCATCTCGTTTTCTAGTTCTTCTAAAAATTGCTCTGGTGTCCGATAGTCCGAGCTGCTTGTTAAATGACAGACATGAAAAGTTAAGGTCACTTCACGACCATTTAGCAGGACATGCGTTTGCAGTTTGTCCTTTAGCTTTTCAAGAACGATCGAGACGTTTTCTGCAGGTGTGTGAGTGAGCAGCAGCCCGATTCGTTCTTCGGATAATCGAAATTTCTTATCGGTTTCTCTCACACTTTCGCGTATCTTCATACTGAGTTGCTGGAAAAGATGCTGCATTTCTTTTTCTCCATATAATGTTTTGAATTCAGCTGAGTAATGCATATGAAGAAGGATAAAGACGAATGGCTGTTTGTATCGTTCTGCTCGTTTCATTTCCTCAGACAATTCGAGCCTCATCCGCTCTGCATTGTCAAATCCTGTGGTTGAGTCAATCGCTACAAATTGTTTGATGGCCCTCTTTTGTTGGTCAATGGTGTGACGCATCGTTTTTATTCGCTCATGCACGTTTCCAGCAGAAATAGCAAAAAAGAGAAGCGCCACGCCCCATATCACGACATCTTGCAACGTTTGATGAGAAAAGAGTGAATTTGTGTGACCAAGCTCTGTAAAGAACATCCCGCTTCCTATAAAGAACAAAATCAACAAAGTAAAAACCAATGCTGGCAAAATACCAAATAAAATGCCGCATCCTATCACGACAAATGTGAGTGTGATGATCATGACACTCTCCGCATCACGTCCATTCAAGTAGCCCATAAATAAAATGAGTCCCGCAAACGTGAGGAGCAGCGTATAATACGTGCGATAGGTGTTACTGAATAACCTTTTCATTTAGAAGCTCCCTTTCTGCAATTAGAGGCAATAAATTATCAAATGAGTGTGTATCTTTTTCGTTCATATAGCCTCCGTAATAAGGCTTGAGAGGATCTTGGATTTGCAGCTCTTTCATTCGGTGATAGACGTCTTTTGCAAAATCATCTTCTCCTTGTTTGAGTGCATATAAGATCACCAGTGCATAGACTGAAGGCGATTCATACGTCACTGCTGGCTGTAATGTGCTCAGTTTATATCGTCCATACAGTTTTCCTTCCTTTTGGAAGTTGGTTTTCAGCCATTTCATGATGACTTTTGTATCAACCTGTGCACGTTCGGCATAAAGAGCCGTATAAAGCTGATCGATCAAGTTGATTTCCTGATCAAATGAGTAGACTTTCTTCGCTATGTCATAGGATTTTGGAAAAAATCCTTTTTGTCTCGGTGCATTTTTTAGAATGGCCAATTGGTTGTTCATCATTTGTTCTGTGAATAGGTGGAGGGATACTAGTTCTTTGATTGCTTTTGGGTCAAGATATGAAAGTGTGATTGTGTGTGAAGTTTGTTTTGTCGATGCATCATAATAGTCGGTCAACATACCCTTGAACATGTTTTTGTCTTTTAACGCTTTTGCGATTTTTTTGGCTGTGGTTTGATACACTGACTTCTGCCACAATTGATCTGCTTTTTGAAGTGCTGTTACTACACGTAAGTCATCAACTAAAGCATTGACTTTGCTTTTTTGATGAGATTCGATTTGCCAGCTAAGAAGATCATGTTCCAGTAAGAATTGAGTGCGCAGGACGTCTACCTGTTGATCAAAAGATGTTTGATCTTTTTTTCTAACAAGATAATCCATCCAAAGTCCGAGCGATTCTGATAAGTAAGTAGGCTGCTCCGCAAGCGAGGTCCGAATCATGCCTTGGTCTGTCATTAAGTGGTGAGTCATAAAGTACTCTCCTGACAATACTGGCTTTGCAGGTTCTGGTTGAGCTGAATGTTGCTGCTGTTTCCAGGTACATCCGCCTAGTAGAATGACAATGAGTATAGCGATAGCTGTACGATGTATGGGTGTATCCATTCGTGTCCCCTTTCAATCCTTGTTCTCTCTAAGCATCTAACGATTTATTATAGAGCGTTTCTGTTTAAATGAAAATAAATATTTTATACCAAATTACGAGTCTTTTCGCTTACATATTCCCATTTACAGAAAAACAACATGTCAAAATACTCGAACAAACAAAAAACCCATGCGAATTCACATGGGTTTTTACACAACTATTGATCTAATTTTAGTTTCTTCAATTGTTCTGCAAGTGCATTATTGATTGGTTCTTCCACTTTCTTTTGTTTCTTCATATATTTGGACACATCGTGCTTACTGGCTCGTTTTTGATTGGATTGTGATTTGCGTTTTTCGAAAACAGACAGTTTCTCTCTATGACCACAAACACAGGCAAATATTTTGCCATCACCTTCTCCTCGTAGCTCAAGCTTTTTATGACAGTTCGGGCAGCGTGCATTTGTTTTCTTTGCCACATTTTTTCGATGTCCACATTCTCTATCCTGACAAACAAGCATGGTACCGTTTTTCCCGTTCACTTTTAACATGAGTTTTCCGCAGTCAGGACAATGTGTGCCTGTCATGTTGTCATGCTTAAAGGTTTGGTTCGTTTGTTTGATTTCAGATACGGCTTGTTTTGCATATGACTTCATTTCACTCATGAATTGAGAAGCTTTCAGTTGGCCTTTCGCAATTTTAGAAAGCTTTTGTTCCCATTCCGCTGTTAACGCAGGTGACTTCAAATCTTCAGGTACTAAAGAAAGAAGCTGCTTCCCTTTCGATGTGATGAAGATGTCTTTGTCTTTTTTCTCAATTAAGAAGCTGTTAAACAGTTTCTCAATGATATCAGCTCGAGTTGCCACTGTCCCCAATCCACCCGTTTCACCAAGGGTTTTCACTAAGTCTTTTTCCTTGTTCTGCATAAATGTAGACGGGTTCTCCATGGCAGATAAAAGGGTCGCTTCGTTAAAACGAGCAGGAGGTTTCGTTTCGCCTTTTGTCTCTTTTAATTGGCGTACGTCAAGTGACTGCCCCTCTGTTAATGCCGGCAAGTGCTGATCTGCTTCGGCTGATTCCTCGTCTTCATAGGAATCATCGTACACGGCTTTCCAGCCAGCTGATTGCACAATTTTTCCTTTCGCTGTGAATGTCTCACTGCCGATCTTGGCGATCACTGTTGTTTCCTCATATTCAAAGGGGGTCATCAGTACAGCGAGGAATCGCTTGGCAATCAGGTCATATAATTTACGCTCTTTATCACTTAATGCACCTGAATACAGCTCTTCCTCGGTTGGAATGATCGCATGGTGATCTGACACTTTGGCATCGTTGACGAAGCCTTTATGTGCTTTAATGCCTGATTGTAAAATGCGATTCACATGCTGCGCGTAAGGTCTAACGTTCATTCCTTTGAGTCGATCTTTTAATGTAGGCACGATATCTGCCGAAATGAAACGTGAATCCGTACGCGGGTATGTGACGAGCTTATGCTGTTCATACAGACGCTGAAGTGTAGACAATGTTTCTTTTGCTGAAAAACCGTAGCGTTTATGGGCATCACGCTGCAATTCTGTCAGGTCATACAATCCTGGAGCAAAGGATTTTTTCGCTGTTTTTTTCAGTGCATCAATCACTGTAGGTTTTCCTTTACAGGCTGCCAAGCGCTCCTTCACTACATCCTCTTGGAATGTACGGTTTTGTTTGGTCTTTGCATCCTGCCAAGTCAGCGTCAGTCCGTCTACTTGTGCCGTCAGTCCAAAGAACGGCTTCGGCTGAAATTGCTGAATGTCTTCCTCTCGCTTGGCGATCATAGCAATCGTTGGCGTTTGCACACGTCCACAGGATAACTGCGCATTGAACTTCGTTGTCAGCGCTCTTGTTGCGTTGATTCCTACAATCCAGTCTGCCTCTGCACGCGCAACCGCCGAGCGATACAGGTTATCATACTCTCTGCCGTCTTTTAATCGTTTGAACCCTTCTTGAATGGCTTTGTCTGTAACAGACGAAATCCATAGACGTTTTAGAGGCTTTTTCACATGTGCTTTTTCAAGAATCCACCTTGCCACAAGCTCCCCTTCACGTCCAGCATCTGTTGCGATGACAATGTCTTTTACATCTTTTCTCGCCAGCTGCGCTTTGACCGCTTGGAACTGTTTGCCTGTCTTTTTCATCACGACAAGCTTGAGTGGTTCTGGAATAATTGGTAAATCCTCTAGACGCCAGGATTGAAATTCTTTCCCGTAGCCTTCTGGATCAGCCAGTGTCACCAAGTGGCCAAGCGCCCACGTGACAATGTATTGATCTCCTTCTAAGAAACCATTTCCTTTTTTATGACACTTCAGCACACGTGCAAGGTCACGTCCTACCGAAGGTTTCTCTGCTAATACAACTGTTTTTGACACTAGATTTCACATCTCTTTCTTCTATCCATCCTTTTATTATAGCAGACGTGGAGATGTGGTTCTAATGACGGATTATTTCTTCAATCGTTTAATGATTTCGTTTGTGACCTCTTGTGTTTGATAAGCTCCGCCGATGTCTGCCGTTAAAAAGCCGTCTGCTGTGACAGATTCAATCGTATCGAGAAGGTGTGTGCCTAATTCTTCCTCTCCGAAATGATCAAGCATGAGTTTAGCGGTCCAGATTTGTCCGATAGGGTTTGCGATCCCTTTTCCAGCGATATCTGGTGCTGATCCATGTACTGGCTCAAACATGGATGGATATTTGCCATTTACATTGATATTGGCTGCTGGTGCGACACCAATACTACCCATTATAGCGGCACCAAGATCCGTCAAAATGTCACCAAATAAATTGCTGGCAACAATCACATCGAATTTCTCTGGTCTTGTGACAAAGAAGGCTGAGAGCGCATCAATGTGCTGAGAATCTGCCGCCACATTAGGGTAGTCCTTTGAGACGTCTTGAAACACTTCATCCCAAAATGGCATGGTATGCACGATGCCGTTTGACTTTGTTGCACTTGTTACATGGTTTCGTCTCTTTTCTGCTAATTGAAAAGCAAAACGCATCGCACGTTCTGTCCCTTTTCTAGAGAAGACGGCATTTTGAATCGCAAGCTGATCCTCCCCTTGATAAATCCGACCCCCAATTTCACTATATTCGCCTTCTCCATTTTCTCTTACAACTAGTAGATCAAAATCTTTTGGCTGAGCAAGCGGAGAACGGATGCCCTTTAGCTGTTTTGCCGGTCTTACGTTAATCACCTGTTCAAATTCCCGTCTAATTTTAATGAGCAGTCCCCAAAGCGAGATATGATCAGGCACTAAGTTGGCATCACCGACAGCCCCTAAGAAAATACTGTCAAAGGCTTTCAGTTGTTCCAATCCATCCTTTGGCATCATTTCGCCATGCTCTAAATAGTATTCGCAGCTCCACGGAAAATCCTGAAAAGAAAAAGTCAGACCGCCATGCACCTCTGATATCGCTTTCAAAACACGTACTGCTTCTGGTACAACTTCTTTTCCTACCCCATCACCAGGTATCGTCGCAATCGAAAAGTGTTTCATTGTATTCTCCCCCTTATGAATGGTCGACCGTCGACCGATTAAGTTGAGTTTACTAAAGAGTTCATGTTCTTTCAATAAACAAAAAGACGCTTTTTGATCAAAGCGCCTTTTTGTTCTGCAACTGTAATGGGACTGACTGTTTTTTTCTACCTGCTCCTTTTTTATCTGAAAGAAGCAATCCTCCCAAAGTCAGAGCTGTTCCGAGCAGTGACATGAAGGTCAATCTCTCATGGAGAACGATCATTGAAATGACCATCGTGATGATTGGAACGCCATAAATGTAGATACTCGATTTCACCACACCGATCGTCTTCACGGAAAAGCTCCATGTCAGAAAACAAATAGCAGATGCAAAGACGCCTAAAAACAGCAAGTGGAAGGCAAACGATGGATTCGTCAACCGCTCCCAGTCTAAACGAATCTTAAAATGCCAGATCAGTGGAATCATCCATAAAAGCCCGTAAAAGAAAACACGTCTTGTCACCTGAATAATATGGTAGCCATATTGATTGATCATTTTCGATAAAATGGAATAAAATGCCCAGACAATGGTAGCCATAAATGCTAAAGCATCGCCGAGTGGATTCAATTGGAATGTCGTCATCCCGTTCAAGCTAATCAGCACAATTCCCGTCATCGCAATGAAAAAACCGATAAAAAACCGGCTATGTAGCGGCTCATCTTTTAATAAAAAATAAGACAATAGAAAAGAGAAAAATGGGACAACGGAGCTGATAACACCTGCATTCGAAGCGAACGTATAGGTAAGTGCAACATTTTCTAAAAAATAGTATAAGACCACACCGCATAACCCTGCGAGCGCAAACATCCCTTCATGCTTTCTATGTTGCACCTTCATGGTGACTGGATAAATGATCATCAGGGCAAGGTACCCAAGGAAAAAACGAAAAAATAAAATCTCTGTTGGAGAAAAAGCCGTTAATAATATTTTGGTTGATATAAAGGTAGATCCCCATAAAAAAATGGTGAGCATGGCTGCTAGATGACCAAGAAGCTGTTTATTTTTCATTTTGCTGTTACCTGCTTTGCAAAAATTTGCTGATACTGCCCTGGCGTAAGCCCAATAAATTCCGAAAAGAAATGAGTCAAATGACTTTGATCAGAAAATCCAGCGGCAGCAGCTACATCTATTGGCTTCATTCCTTGGGCGAGAAGTTCCTTCGCATAGTTCACCCTGATTGTCTGTAAATAACGATACGGCGTAATTCCTCTGAACTTTGTAAAAGCACGCAGCAATGAATATTTGTTCATGGACACAAGCTCACCTAAGTCATCTAACGATATATTTTCCGTGAGATGTGTTTCAATATATTGCTGTACGTCTTGGACTTTTTGTTCATTGGCATTGGCTGCTGATACTTTTTCCTCTGGTGTATCAGAATAGGTTTCGATCAACTGCTTCATCAAAAAGTAAAAGGCTTCCTGTTTATTCAAAGCAGGAGCTTCTTCTGTGATCATTTGATGAAGATCATATAATTGCTTTGCTAGTTCACTTTGTGAAACCACAGGGGCTTTAAAATGCGGCTTGTGCTGAAAGACCTTCTCCAGCACCTCTGGTTCAATATTTAAGCTGCGATAATCTAGCGGCATGTGATCAAATTGTTCACATGCGTGGTTATCGTACGGATTGAAAAGAAGGATATCTCCTTTTTCAATGATGTATTCTTGATTTTGGCAGAACATACGTCTTTGACCGCCTTCAATAAATCCAATCACATAGTATGGATGAAAATGTTTTGGGAACTTTTTGATGATGGCATGAAAGCGATACGCCTCTATTTGCAAGTCCTTATCAAAATGGACTGTTCGTTCCTCTAGTATTCTCATGTCGATCCCCTCTTTTCACTGAGCTGATCATTAGTGTAGCACACCCTTTTTCTCTTGGATTGTACGATATTGACTTTTCGATGCAGGCTTGCCTAGAGGGAAGAACTTGGATAACATGAGACAAAAGATGATGTACAAAAGAGGGAATGATGGGATGAATTCATTCGAGATGGAAAGACCAGCACCGTATCACATGCAATTTTATGAACAGCTGAAGCAAATGATTTTTGATGGCCAGTTTCAGCCAGGAGAGCGCATCAATGAAACGCAGCTTGCCAAACAATTTGGCGTAAGCCGCTCACCAGTGAGAGAAGCCATGCGGCTTTTAGAAAAGGACGAACTTTTAATCGCTGATCCCAAATCAGGCTACTCTGTCTATACGTTAACAGAGCGGGATGTCGAGGAACTCTATCAAGTCCGAATGGCTTTAGAAACGCTTGCCGTTAAGCTTGCCTGCAAAGAAGCCACAGATAGAGAAATAGATGACATTGAACAGGTGCTCACGAAGGCAGACGAAGCGATCAAACAGCAGCTGCCATCTCAGGATATCGTTCAGTTACACGAAGCGTTTCATCAAACAATCATACAAGCCAGTCACAATCACCGTTTATCTAAACAATTAAATCACGTGAATGCGCTCATTCATTATTGCCGCATCTTTCATTTTAGCGGCGGGCCTCGGGCCGAGACGATTCAAAAAGAGCATACGGCCATTTTCACTCAAATAAAAGAACGCCGGGCTGCTGAAGCCGTTCAGGCGATGACAGACCACCTCATACATGATGTGGCGCATTTAAAGCAAGTACTCTCTGAAACAACCGAAAAGTAATGCGTGTCATTTCCCATTTTTTAAGCATTCGTTGAACATATTTTGAATTTTTCGTAGATTATCGCATGTTCAGGCGATCTTTCGTTTATATTAGAAGATGAGAAACTAGCTTTTATACAGGAGGATTTGTATATGCATACAAGTATTAGCCGTCTGAGACAGGCGGGTTTTATTGAGGGTATGTCTCTTTTAACCCTTCTTTTAATTGCCATGCCTCTAAAATATTTTGCGGATATTCCGATGGCGGTCACCATTGTGGGCTCTCTTCATGGCGCATTGTTTGTGATCTATATGCTCATTTTGGCATATGTGACCTTTAAAGTTCGCTGGCATTTGAAATGGTCCATCGCCGGATTCTTTGCGGCATTCATTCCTTTCGGCAACTTCGCCTATGACAAGGTGCTTCGCCAGTATGATACAAAAGCTTAATCAAAAAGGGCTAAAACGACATTCGTTTTAGCCCTTTTTCTACACGCTGACGTATTTTTTAAATCGATGCATATTTCACAATGGCTGCTTGACGTGTCATTTCGTGATATGCCACCCATAATTCATCACCTGGCAAGACGCTAGTGATCGGATCGATTGGCTGTTTCACTTCATACATCACGCCATCTCTCTCAATCTGAATGATCGCTAACGGCTGGTTGCCGATGACACCGGAAAATGTGACATGGGTCACTTTTGCACTTCCTTGTTTCTCTTGCATAAGACTGATTTCTTTATCCAGATCTTCTTGTTTTGTCTGCATCGTGATTTGAGTTCCTGGCGCGACCTCCATATGATCAGGGATGAATTGGCTGACCGTTTTTGTGATGGATTGATCTCCGCTAGAAACCGTCACATCCAGCATAATAGGCTTCTGATCATGAATTGTGACTGGATATTGCTTCACCCGTTGGATCGTTCCTGTCAATGTCACGTCTTTCCCCAAACGATTCCGCACTTCATGCCCATAGGCTGCCATTTTCAGCTGACCACTGATGTCGACGAGATCGGCTTTTTCTCCTGTTCTAAATTCAAAACCAGCGGCTTGAATCATCGGAATGGTATACCTTTTCTGATCTGCTTCAAATGTAAGTGATAAAACGGTGCCTCGTCCTACGGTTCCATATGATTCTATGTTTCTTAAAATAGCGCCTTTGACGAACTTTGGCTCGCTTGGCTGCGAGAAGTCACCTTCTTTTAAGAGCATCGCTTTTTTCTTTTTCGGATTGTAGAGAATGGCGATACGCTGACCCGGTTGCGGTATCTGAGTATAGGATACAACCGTTTTAACCGCCTTTTCGATATTTTTCCCATCATATTGAAATTGAAGTTGCATGTTGACCAGCGGCTGTTCGTTGATGTAGGTACCCGTTTCTTTGACTGATACAATATTGGCTTCTAATGTGACACTGTCTTTTATCTTGTTCTTTCTCACAAGCCTCAAAATCGGTGGCAGGAAGATCGCTAGCACAAATAACAACAGTGGGATAAAGAGCCATATCGCCCAGTTGAGAATAAGTGGTCCGCCCTTCATGACATATTGCATAAAGGTGTCAACAGACGTTTGGTGGGCTGGACTGGCATTTTCGATTGAGATAACCTTTTGCAAAGGAAATTCCTTTAGCTGTTTGCTTTTCGCCTCAAATGCCCCCGTTAATTGGTTGCCAAGTGAATAATAGAGCCAATCGCTCTTCACATTTTTATGAAAAGAGAGATCTTCTTTTTGTAAAGATTCATATGACAACGACTGAGACAGCTTGCTGGCAGACGTCGCCTTATTCGTGCGATGATTATAAATATAACCAGTCAGCTTGCCTTTTGCTTCGTCCTTTGCTGTAGAGCCTAAAAGAAGAACTTCTTCTTCATTCAGCTGGTAGATAAAGGTTTGGTACATCGGTTTTGGTGTTGGGACGACTTCCCCAAGCCTTCCCTCTGCATCCACTTTCCTTGGTCTTTTTGGATAGTTGGATTCGACAGCGACAGCAACGTTTTGTGATGATCCGATCGTTTTTTTCAGTTGCTGCACGACTTTATCTTCAATGAGGCTAAACGGTTCTGCACTTTTGGAGACATAGACCCCAAGCTGATGCTTCTCGTTTGAGATTCCGCTGACATACGCCTTCTGGTCATTTTTCAAAGTCAATTCAAACATAGGGAATGGGGTCTGCCCTCTAAAAGAATTCATGACGACATCGATGGAAACAGGTCTTGCTGGTAGCTTCAGCTCGCTGAGATTGTGGACATGAAACTGACCATTCTTTAGCTCACCGAGGACCGCAGCAGCGCCTTCCATTTCTCCTGTAAACACGAGACGTCCATTCCATTGATATGTATTCGTTTTTAAAAATGAGGGAATCTGTAAGTTTTGCTTGACGAGTTCTTTCTTTGCTCCGCTTGGAGACAGTTTTTCGATCAACAGCTGATCGTCTTTATTTTTTAAAGCAAGTAAGAGATGGTTCCCTTGAATAGATGGCAGCATTTCATTAAACGTATCGCTTTCCGTTATCCATTCACTGATTCTTTTTCCTGATTGAGGATCATACATTGCAAAATGGAGCTGCTGGTTTTTTGATACAGCACTCACTACTCGTTTTCCTTCATCGAATGTAAATATTTGTTTGACGTCATATTGCGTCGCTTTCCCTGCTGACAAATCATCTTGGTAATGGTTCCACACCAAGACACTAAGAATGATTGCTGGAATAAAGAAGACAATATACCTGAGGAAAATCACTGGTATTCTTTTCACTTGATCGCTTCCTTTCATGGAGTTCCTTTTTCTTATACGTCAGTGCAGCGAGAATGTTTCATGCTAGAAGAATACCATTCCAACTTTCTAAATCCATATTTTACATATTTGATTGTTTACGATAAAATCCAATCAGATTCAAAAAAAGGATGTTATCTCAATGGATAAGCTATCATCGATCATTCTAGCGGCTTGGCTGCGTGTTCCCCGTTGGTTCAAGCAAGGGGTGCTCGTATCTATGACCATTTTCTTTTTTTATATGTGCTTTGTAAAGGGGCTGACTGGCTGGTACACCTTGCCGCCTGTCACTTTGCTCGCATGCGCCATTTGTTCCTTTTTCATCTGGATGGTGTGGCTAAACAGTCAAAAAAACAAGTGAAAAGGAGAATTTCATGAAAGAATCCATCTTTTATTTTGCTATCTCTTTTGTTCTTCAATGGGTTTGGTTTGGGGTTGTGCATCCAGATAGAGGCGTGACACTGCTGGACATGTTGATCTTCTCTATTTTGTTTACGGTGATGTTCTTTTTTATTGGCCGGATTTGGAGGTATCAGAAGAAAGGGCGAAGGGAGTGATGATGAAGCATTTCCTCTTTCTGTCGATGAGTGTTCGTTGTTCTATTGTTGACGGCGAATCTTTTTGAAGGGGATGTCATGCGGATGGTATCCGCTTTTAACCTAAAAAGGCTGCCAAATAGATGGCAGCCCGTTTCTTACTCTTTTCATGCAAATAAATAATCAATGTTTAATCTCCGTCACGGAGTGTATGAATTAAGATTCGATCATATCAGTGTGTCATATGTGTTCCGAGTGAACCTACGTTTGAAAGTAAACGCCATGGAAGTTCTGGATAACAAGACAACGAAAGCCCTACCTCTCATTCGTCCTTACGGCTCCGAAGCCGTGCCAGTGTGAATTGTAAATCAAAACGTCTTTTTTCCATTCTTCCGCTTTTATAGGGGGGCGGTTGCAGAAGGAAAAGAATAAGTTTGTTCGCTTTGACAGCGTCTCGTTCTTATCAAGTAGAAGCTCTATTGCTTCTCATTATGTCATAGAAAAAAGAAAGTTTACTTTCTTTATTTATTTGCTATTTCAACACTTAATACAAAACTATAACACGTTCCCCCAACTTACGCAAGTGTTAAAGTGATAATTCTGCTGGTGTCCGGTTTCCTTCGTTCATATAACGAATGGAGGTTGGGTCAATCTTAAGGATCACTAGGTTTGGATCATCTTTTCCTTTAAACCATTTCTCCATCTCATCAGACCAAAGGCGGTCGATCAGTTCTGGATCATCAGTTAATGTGGCTTTACCTGCGATTTCTGCATATGTGTCCCCAAATCCTTCACCTGAATAACCAATGAGAATATGAACATTCGGATTTTTTTCAATCTCATCAGCTTTATGTGTTTCTTTGCTTGTTGGTGTATATAATGTCAGTCCTTCATGGAAAAAAGTCATATAGCGGGTATGCGGCTTATCTTGTTCAACAGTCGCCAATGTTCCGACTTTTTGTTCGTCTAATAAATTCATTACCTTTTGTTTTAACTCTTCTTGTGACATGTATCTTCACTCCTTCAAAATGTCATCCGTACTCTTAGGTTTCCACGACAACCCATTCATTAAACAAAGAAATGTGTTTTTCATAAAAAGACATCTTCTAGCTGATGCTATAAAAAACGGACACATTGAAAGGGGAAGTTGAACATGCATCATGAAACGATGTTCCATTTGAGTTCACTTGTTATTGCAGCGGTTGTTGTGGGCATTATCATATGGTCTGTCTCATCTGTACAGAAGAATCGGAAGAAATACTAAATACACCGCCCAATCAAAGCTGGGCGGCGTGCTATTGATCATGTATTCATAAAGGAACCGCCGTTGACGTGAAGTGTCTGTCCCGTCATATAAGACGATTCGTCCGAAGCAAGCAGTACATAGCAGCCTACATGCTCCACAGGCTGTCCTGGTCTTCCCATTGGGGTCTCGGCCCCGAAGTTTTCGACACTGTCTTCATCAAATGTAGATGGAATGAGCGGCGTCCAAATTGGACCGGGTGCTACACCGTTGACCCGAATTCCATCTTTCACAAGCGACTGTGCCATAGAACGAGTAAAGCCGTTGATGGCCCCTTTTGTCGCCGTATAATCAATGAGCACTTTGTTGCCTCGATACGGGTTAATAGATGTTGTATTAATAATGGAACTTCCCGGTTTTAAGTAATCGAGTGCCTTCTTCGTAAAATAAAAATAAGAATAGAAATTGGTTCTAAAGGTTTGGTGAAGCTGTTCACTAGAAATATCTTGAATACGTTCTTTCGGATGCTGTTCGGCCGCATTATTGACTAAGATGTCCAGCTTCCCAAAGGCTTCAACTGTCTTTTCTACCGCTTTCTCGCAAAAGGCTTCGTCCCCGACATCCCCTGCAATCGTTAAACATTTAACGCCTTCCTGTTCTACACGTTTTTGCGTATCTTCTGCATCCTCATGTTCATTTAAGTATACAATCGCGACATGAGCTCCTTCTTTGGCATACGCAACAGAAACGGCACGTCCAATTCCGCTGTCTCCCCCTGTAATCAGCGCTACTTTTCCTTTTAGCTTACCAGACCCTTTATACGATTCATCCTCATAGATCGGCGCAGGATTCATTTCTCTTTCACTGCCTGGCTGCTGATCCTGCGTTTGGCGCGGAATGCCATTTGTTAAGTATTCACGTAAATCCATGTGTAAGCTCCTCCTTGATTTGTTGATGTATCCTTTCATTACCACTTCATTTTTTCACTCAAACATCCCTATGCTTCATCAATGCGTTTTGAAAACTGACAGGTTTCAGGATGTGAAAAATCGGTTACATAAACATAAAAAAGGAGCGTTCTCACATGCTGTCAACCATTTCTAAAACCTTTAGCAGACCAAAAGGCTGGCTCGGAAGCATCGCAGGTTTTATTATGGCAAATGAAAATAAGGCACTGAATCAATGGGCGATCCAGCATTTAGATTTATCAGATGGTGAAAACATATTGGAAATAGGCTATGGCCCCGGCTATAGCCTCAAACATATGCTCAAGCATTATGACGATCTTCACATTGATGGACTAGATGCTTCTTCAACTATGAAGGAACAGGCGCATTCGCGTATAAAGAAACGATCCAAAGAGAAGCAGGTCCGGCTGTATGTCGGGAAAATTGAAAAAACACGCCTGCCGGCGGATCAGTATGACAAAGTACTCTCTGTTAACAATTATACGATTTGGGATGACCCAAAGGCTGGCGCACTCAACCTTTATCACACCTTGAAACCTGGCGGAAAACTCGTCATTGTGATGCAGCCAAGAGAAAAAGGAGCAGACGCCAATCGGACAAAAGAAATGGGCGAAAGCATCCTCAATGACTTAGAATTTGCTGGATTTGATCAGTTTTCTGTTGAATATGAAGAGATTCGTCCCACCCTCGCTGTCTGTGTCACAGCAAAAAAGCCGAGAAGCGAATAAGCTCTCGGCTTTTTTCTTACCATTTTGCCTCTTTGACAAATTGATAAAAAAGTTGATGTAATTTCTGTTCAATCTCTTCCTTTGTTCCTTGTCCATAAAGCGCCATGCTTTCTTCGCTTTCAATGATGGATGAACTGATCAGGCTAAACATTTCAGACCCTTCTTTGCCAAGCTCTAGCGGCGCCAGCATGAGGAGCATTCTGGACATGAGCTGTTGCCCGCCATCCATGCTTTTGATCTCATATGCCTCATCAAGATCATAGATATGAAAGACCGGTTTCTTAATGAGATCATGCTTTAAGTGAAAAAGAGCAAACTCAGTTCCCGGAATGCCTAAACCACCTTGCTGCTCACGCTCAAGTAAACCGGCTGTCACTTCGTCTGCACGTTCTAAATAGCCTTGACTTTCAACCTGACGCATCAGCTCTCTCATTGTTGACTCATGCTGCTCCGTCGTCCTCTTTTTTTCGATTGTAAAATGGGACAAGATGCTGCGAATCACTGACATATAATTCGTGATTTGCTCTGCCATTCCTATCATATCAACCGTTTCCTCCACCGATTCTTTTGCAGATTCCTGCGCTCTTTTTTTCTCAATCAGATAAGGAATTTTTCGTTTAATATGAGACTTGACCCGCACTGCGTCATCCTCGTTTAAGAGCGGGCTGACCATAATGTAATCAATATGCTCATAGGGGATCGGCACGGTTGATACGATCATGTCATAGCTCGCAGCGTCGATTTCCTTTAGCTCCATTAAGGAAGATAGATCGAATTTGGCGATCTCAGGCAATTCTTTTTTTAATCGTGATGCGAGCATTTTGGACGAACCGATGCCGCTTGAGCAAACGACCAATGCATGAATCTTTGTTTCTTCTTTTTTAATTTCAAGCACCGAACCAAAATGAAGCACGATAAAGGCAATTTCATCCTCTGGAAATTCGATCTCAGGAAAGAAGCGCTCCACACCTTCTTCAATCGCCATGAACAGCAAGAAGTAGTCTTTTTTTATTTGTTGTGTGAGCGGATTGTAAATCCGCATCTTTTCTTTTAAACGGTTCATAGCTGGTTCAAGATGAGACACGAGTCCCTCATACAATGAATCGTTTTCATTTAAATGGTAGCCTGTTTTATGAGAAATAAAGTCAATGAGTTTCTTCGTTCTCAGCGCAATATCTAACTCAATCTCATCAATGCGGTATTCTGCCGTAAAGCTTCGATTTGCACTACGCAAATGGATGGTCATGTAGCCGACCTCCGCTTCAGGAATCTCTACATTAAACATGCGTTCTAATGCTCGTGCGATTCTGAGTGAAGATTCAAATTCCTTCGTCCGCTTTAATTCAAGCAATTCTTCCTCTTCCATCCGAATGGTTTCACCGATTTGAATGCGTTCAATGGCATAGGTTAAGTGAACGACAAGTGCAATATAGGCACTATCTGACAACGAGAGAGAGAGTCTGTTTTTCAAATGAAAGAGCAGCCTTTCTACCTTGAGCAGCTGTCCTCGACTGACTACCCCAAACACCTTTTCAGTCGCTTTCGTTCGATGTTTAATATTCATCTCAATCGTTTCGAGAAATAATTGAATGTCGAGACGGTCAACGATCAGGTTCCCGACAATTTTTCGTTTGGCTTCCTCAGGCCCTTTTAATTCAATGCCGTACCCACGCTTGCGGATAAGCAGTAAACCGTAGGGAGCGATCCAGTCCGTCAGTTCATCTAAGTCGTAGCTGATGGTCGCATTTGTAACCTGCAAGTCGGCTGCAAGTGTATATAATTTCACCGGTTCTTTTGCTTCAAGCAGGGCACACAGGATTAAGAGCTTCCGTTCATCAGAACTATATTCAATTTGATCTTCATTTGAAATATGAGACAGAAGCCGCTGTTTGTCTTCCTGTTCACCGACCGCCTTCAAGCCCTTCCCCGGCTGTTTATCAAGTGATAGGTTGTAATTCTTTAAAATAGGTTTAATGGATTTAAGTTCTCTATGAATGGTTCTTGTACTTACTTGAACAGAATCGGCGATCTCACGAATGGTGACATAACGATTTTGCTGAATCATATATTTGATCACTTTCTGTTCTCGTGCCGTTATGTACATGAAATGCCTCCTTCTGCTTAAATAGGTCTATTGTCACACTTTAATATAAAACGCTTTCACTGATCGATGCAACCTGAAGTTGATCTAAATTTGGCACACAGGTTGTGACAAAATGAAAGACTCACACGTTTCTCCAAAAGGAAGGTCCATAATCCTTTTGATGAAATTTAATCGTTTGTTCATGAAATGGCAGTGCGCCCCCGACCTTTAATGAATAGGTAGGATGATAGACGGGAGAGCCAAAGCAATACTCCATCGTCCCTTCCTCCGGCCGAAACATGACGGTTCGCATCGTCCCAAACAGCTCTTCATAATTGTGCACAGTCAGACCAGCAGGGTATTCTGCCTGAAATAGTTCCGTAAGAGACTCGCTTGACGGCTGTTCTTCTAAAGCTTGAATTAACATGTCGTACCTGACAACAGAATGATGTTTCGTCAACCCTTTTGCCGTGTGATCAGCGAGCGGATGGTTCGTAGCCGCAATAAATCCACGCTCCGGCCTTCTCACCTTTTTTTGCCCATCAATCATTTCAATCACAGCCGCCTCTCCCTGCCGGTCAGCAAGCATTAGATGAACATTAGACGCGACGGGCATTTCCTGTACCAAACGGACGGCATCCTCCACCGTTTTACAGGACTCTAGCACAGCACGAATAACATGATATACTTGCAAGCCAGCAACAGCCGGCGGCTTTAAGCCTGGTTCGTTGCCAATAGGCGGACCGCATGCAGAAAATGTCACCGATAGACCATGTTCATTCATCCCATCCGATCGACCAAATAAGATTAATGATGAGCCTGTATGGACTGCTGAGCCCTTCACATGTGTAGATACAAGACGCATATCATCAAACAGCGGAGAAAAATCATAGTTGCGAAGCATCACCGTTTGTTGATTGGCAGCCTCATTTCCCTGCATCACACAATGGGAACAACCTGGCTGAAGATGCGAAGAATAGAAAAAGGTCAAATTGCTTTCATCCATTTGCATTTCATCACAAAATCCCGTGAGTTCTTCCTCTAACTGAGGAAGAAACGGTCGAATCAGCTGCTTCGTTTCCTTCACAGCCTCTTTTAATAACGGTTCTGATTGAATGTATTGTTTTTTAAGCAAAGGGTGCTCCTTCAGCCAGACAGCCTGCTGCTTTCCTATCTCATAAGCTGTTCCTTTCAATTCATGAAAATACGCGCTCATCTCCTGCATGCATACACCTCTTTTGTCTTTGTTTCTTTTATCATATCGAAACAGCCCTTCATTTAAAAGAATGAAAAAAACTGCAATCCCGCGGGATCACAGTTGCTTAGCGGATTGTTGAAACAGCGCTTCTGCCATTGCTTCATATCCTTTGTGGTTCGGATGAAATTGATCAATCGATAAGTATGCGCTTTGATGACCTTCAAATACACCGTAAATATCCACCACTTCTACATGTGGATTCGCAGCAAGCTGGCGAAGGTGATGGTTGTATTGCTTCAGCCATCTCTCTGCGATCGGAATCTCAGGAAAAGGATTATATAAATTCAATAAATATACGCAGTATGGATGATGCTGACCTCTTTTTATCAGAGCGATTTCTTGAACCATTTTGCTAAAATTCGCCTGACAATGCATAGACGCTTGCAGCAGTGTCTTTTCATCTTCACCTTTTTCATACTGCAGAACAGCTTGAACAAGATCATTCCCGCAGCCTGTGATGGTGATGATGTCAGCATGAGCAATCGCCCGTCTTACATCAGACCGCCGAAAAAGCTGCAAGATCTCTTCCGTTGTTAACCCTGATTTCGCAAATACGGACAGTTTCACCGGTATATGCAGCTTCTTTTCAAGCTTCGCCGCATATCGCTCCGTAAAACCGCCGCCAAATAAACGTGCCCCCACCCCAACCGTTAAGGAATCTCCAATCGCAACATAGGATCGTCCCACTCTTATCCCTCACTCTCTCCTGCCTTCTCTTATATATACGAAAAAGAAGAACAAATGCTTGTAGCAGATGGCTTAAAGGCATCCACCTTTTTTTCAAAGACGCAGGATGAGCGCATTTACAAACACTTTACTTGCGATATCGATCCATTTTTTGTTCAATGGGAGTAGGGTTTTTTTGCTTAAATCGCAGCTTTGAAGCGTTTCAGAAAAATTTACAAACTTTTTATCTTGATTTCAAGACTTTATACCTTGACTTCAAACTATATAGTGATTACAATGAAAATATCAGTTTTTATGTAACTGTGCTTGTTACATCTTTTTCATAGCATTCCAATATGATTAAAGATGCCACATATTCAGTGTATCTTTGGGATACGCTAAAAAAATCATTGAAACAGGAAGGATTGAATGAACATGGCAAAAGTTTTATACATCACTGCACATCCGCATGATGAAACAGTTTCTTACAGTATGGCTACTGCTAAAGCATTTATCGAATCTTATAAGGAAGCAAATCCAAGTGACGAGGTTGTACATATCGATTTGTACAAAGAAAACATTCCTCACATTGATGCAGATGTATTCGCTGGATGGGGCAAGCTTCAATCTGGTGCTGGCTTCGATACACTTTCAGCTGAAGAGCAAGCGAAAGTTGCTCGCCTAAACGAATTAAGCGATCAATTCGTTTCTGCTGACAAATACGTATTTGTTTCACCACTTTGGAACTTCTCATTCCCACCAGTTCTTAAAGCATACATCGACTCTGTTGCTGTAGCTGGTAAAACATTCAAATACACTGAGCAAGGTCCTGTTGGATTACTAACAGACAAAAAAGCGCTACACATCCAAGCACGTGGCGGATACTACACTGAAGGTCCTGCTGCTGAACTAGAAGCAGGTCACCGTTACCTTGGAACAATTGCAAACTTCTTCGGTATTCCTTCTTTCGAAGGTCTTATTGTTGAAGGTCACAATGCTGAGCCTGCAAAAGCAGAACAAATTAAAGCAGATGCGATCGAACGTGCAAAAGCTTTAGGTAAAACTTTCTAATTATTAACACGCAAAAAGCCAATGATCTTAACGGTCATTGGCTTTTTATTTGTTCAGATGCAAAACCTAATTCTTTTGAAATGCCGCTGGCCGCTTTTTTGACCTGCTCAATTAAATAAGGAAGCCGTTCCTTTTGATAGCCTGCCTCAAACCCCGCAATACTAATGCCTGCTGCCACTTCTCCGTGATGATTGAAAATGGGCGCTCCAATAGCTGCAGTATAGTTTTCAAGCTCTGAATAGCTTAACGTATAGCCGCGCCTGTTTGATTCTTCGATCATGTTTCGCAGGACATCTTTATCGGTAATGGTTCCGATCCCGATTTTCCCGAGCTCTACCGAATCAATATAGGCAAGTCTCTCTTCCTCTGGCAAAAAGGAAAGAATACTTCTCGCACAAGCTCCCGCATATAATGGGGATCTTCTTCCGACAGCGGTGTAGAGCCGGACAGGCTGCGTTCCTTCCATTTTCTCCACATAAATCGCTTCATCTCCTTCACGAATAATGAGCTGAACAGCCTCACCTACCTCATCACGCAAGTTTTCCATAAAGGGCCTTGCAATTCTACGGATATCGAGGCGGTCGGCGACAAGCTGACCATATTCAAGGAACATCAAGCCTAATCGGTAAACACCTGAAGGATGCTTTTCTAATAACCCCATATCGGCTAACGAGTTGGCCATTCGGTGTACAGATGTTTTGGGCATGCTCGAGAGCTCAATCATGTCATTTAACGTTAATTGTTCGTGTGTGATAAAAAGCCGTAATATCTCCATTGATTTCACAACGGTTTTATTTGTGTTCTGCATGTTTCTCACCTTTTCTAAAACGAAAATGCTTCGAGTTTTAATCTTGCCGTCAGGTCCTTCATCTCTGCTTCTTGTGTGAATAAGGCTTGCTCTGCTTCTTGGCGGTCAATTTGTTGAAACGTGAGATTCGCTCCAGGCATCGCCTGCGCAATGAGCGGCAAATCGACTGTTGCCACCTCACCAATACGGGGATATCCACCTGTCGTCTGGCGATCTGCGAGCAGAATAATCGGCTGGCCGTCAGGAGGAATTTGAATAGAGCCAAAAGCAACCGCTTCTGAAATCAATTCAAGTTTTTGCTTTAAACGAATCGGTTCCCCTTTCAATCTGCATCCCATACGATCAGATTGGGGAGTGACCTGATAAGACCGTTCGAAAAAAGCTTGCTGCGATTCTTCCTGAAAATGAGATAGATGTCTGCCTGCCAGCACCCGAATGACTGGTGATTTCCCGAGAGGCAAAAAATGAGCATGATTGACTGTCCATTCTGGCGCACGTTCCCCTTTGCTTTTTAACATGTGAACGAGGCTCACCGCCAGTGGTGACGGTTCTCCAATCGGCAGGACGTCTCCTTTTTCTAGCGGACGCCCTTCTACCCCGCCTATCTTCGCTCTGACATACGTACTTTTACTTTTCATCACCGGCTCAACATCAAATCCACCGGCTACAGCGAGATAGGAGCGGCATCCCCTCTTACAAGGGCCAAAGGTGATCGTGCTTCCTGCTCGAATGAAGAGTGGTTTCCATAGAGGCGCTTGTTCTCCGTCAATCTCAATCTCCACATCAGCACCGGTCACGGCGATCAGCTGATCCTTCTGACATGTCAACACTGGGCCGGGTCCCATTAATGTGATTTCCAGCACCGCTTCGTTTTCTTGATTCCCGGTGAGGATGTTGGCGATTCGGAGCGAGAGCGAGTCCATGCCGCCGCTCGTTAAAACACCGTACTTCTGATAGCCTATTCTCCCTTTATCTTGAATGGTGGTGAACATTCCTGGCTTGATGACATGCATACTCAACGATCTTCCTCCTTCATGCTGAAAAATTCCTTTTCAGACAGTTGAACAAATCGAACCTCGTCCCCTGCCTTTAGTAGACTAGGTCTCTCAGCATTCGGCCGAAATAAGGACAAAGGGGTTTGTCCAATGAGCTGCCAGCCTCCGGGTGTAGATATCGGATAAACCCCTGTCTGCTTCCCCGCAATACCCACAGACCCTTTCGGAATCGACATTCTTGGTGTTTCTCTACGCGGAGCTGCAATTTTTTCAGAAAGTCCGCCTAAAAACGGGAACCCAGGAGCAAACCCAATCATATAGACAAGATACGTCCCGGATGTGTGAATACGTACAACTTCTTCAGGCGTCAAACCATTGATACGGGCGACTTCTTCTAAGTCAGGACCGAGCTCTCCTCCATAACATACAGGAATGTCGACGATCCGGCGCTTTGCCTGATTCCCCTCCTGCCAGTTGTCTTCAAGGAGGTTTTCAATATAGTCTTTGACCCATTCATACGGAGAGATTGCACGTTGCTTAAGCTGAGCAGATTGATACACCTTATAGGGCTCATAAAAGACGGTCACGTTTGTAAAGGCTTGAACAGCTTCCACATATCCGTCAAATGGATGCTGTTCAATACATGAAAACAGCTGCTTCACACGCTCATGAATGTCTTCACTTATGTCAGTCCCGGCTTGAATGACAATGGCTGCGTCTCCTAGCGGGTGGAACGTGATCGTATCTTTTATCGTTGAAAATGCCACTCTTATGACACCTCTCTTTCTACAGGACACCGAGCTTTTGATCTCTTACATCTGTGATAAACATATGACCGGGTGCATGGGTGATCGCAATGTCTGGCTTAGTGTGCATAACAATGGCTTGCGGCGTCACACCACATGCCCAAAACACCGGGACTTCCCCTTCTTTGATCACAGATGGTTCTCCAAAGTCTGGTTGATCTACATGTTCAATGCCAATCACAGCTGGATCACCTATATGGATAGGACCGCCATGTACCGATGGGAATCTAGATGTCACCTGAACACTTCTTGTGACTTGATGCGCTGGGATCGGCCTCATACTGACAACCATCGGACCATGGAATACACCTGCCCTTTCACATGGAATGTTCGTTTGATACATTGGTACATTATGACCGTCTTCAATATGGCGGACAGGAATGTCATTCAGCATCAGTGCATGCTCAAACGTAAAGCTGCATCCGATGAGAAAGCCCACCATATCATCCTCCCAATAGGAAGAAATATCTGTTACCTCTTCTTGAAGAACCCCTTTTTTGTAAATACGATATTTAGGGAAATCCGTTCGAATATCCGCATCAGGTGCTGAACGCCTTGGCACTGGATCACCTGGGTCGAGCACATCAAGCAAAGGGCACGAAGCCGGATTCCGCTGACAAAATAAAAGAAAATCGAAGGCTAGCTCTTTTTTGACGATCATTAAGTTGGCTTGCGCAAATCCCTCAGCAAAGCCAGCCGTTGGTCCTGTGATCTTCTGCTTACGAATCAATTCCCTTATTTGTGACGGCTCATAGGTTTGATATGCTTTCATGTGATCAGCTCCATAGTTTTGGAATTTCATTCATGATGGTATATCCGCCCATGATTGCCATGATGACAACAACAAACGCACCTGTTGCTGTCAAAAAGAATGGATGGCGATAATCACCGACAATTTCTTTTTTATAGGCAGCAATCAGCAATGTTCCGAGTGCAAGCGGCAAGATCAATGCATTGATGGCCCCAACCAAAATCAATATGTTCACAGGTCTTCCAATCGTGATAAAACAAATGGTCGAGAGCGCAATGAATCCAACGATAATGCCTCGTTGATTTTTCTCGATTTTTGGTGAGAAGGTTTTAAAGAAGGAAACGGAGGTGTATGCTGCTCCAATGACTGAGGTAATGGCGGCAGCCCACATAATAATCCCGAACATTTTATATCCAACATTTCCAGATGCTAATTGAAAAACAGACGCAGGCGGGTTCGATGGATCAATCTGTAAGCCTTTTGAGACAACTCCTAGAACGGCTAAAAATAAAGCCACACGCATCACGGATGTGATCAAAATACCGAAAATGGAACTTTTCGTCACTTGCGGCAATGCATCCTTCCCCTTAATGCCAGCATCCAGCAGACGATGACCACCAGCAAAAACGATATAGCCACCAACTGTCCCGCCGACAAGTGTGACAATCGATAACATGTCAATTTTCTCTGGCACAAAAGTTCTCATGACCGCTTCTCCAACTGGCGGTGCTGTGGAAATAGCCACATACAGCATCAGACCAATCATGACAAAACCAGCGATTTGTGTGAATCGGTCCATCGCTTTCCCTGCCTCTTTGATGACAAAAATGAGAATGGCAATGACTGCACTGACCCCAGCCCCTATGCGGGGATCGACGCCGAATATGACCTGAAAACCGAGACCCGCACCAGCGATATTTCCAATATTAAAGGCAAGCCCCCCAATGACAATCAAACAGGCTAACACATATCCGAGACCCGGCAGAACCATATTGGCAATGTCCTGTCCTCTTTTTTCCGAGACGGCAATGATACGCCATACATTTGTTTGCGCAAAAATGTCTAGCAAAATGGAAATCAAAATGACAAACCCAAAGCTAGCTGCGAGCTGCTGTGTGAACACCGTTGTTTGTGTTAAAAATCCCGGTCCAATGGCGGACGTTGCCATTAAAAAGGCTGCGCCCATCAGCATAGAACGGTTCCCTTTTGGAGCTTTCATCTGTTTGGCTTTCTCTCTTTTCATGCTGTTTCCCCCTTTGATGACGATTTATCGAAAGGCCTTGAGTTGAATAGTGGCTTCTTTTAACTTCGCTGTAATGTTTTTTGCAAATTGAAGCGCGTGACTGCCATCCCCGTGGATGCACACCGTATCTGCTTTGAGCTGAACATCTTCCCCTTGCACTGTCCGCACTTTCCCCTCTCTTACCATACGGATGACCTGCTGAACTGCCCTTTCATCCTCTTCAATAAGTGCATGAGGTTCACGGCGGGATGTCAGTGTCCCGTCTGGTTGATACGTGCGATCAGAAAAAACTTCATGTGCCACTTGAAGACCGATTCTTTCCCCTGCTGACGCAAGTTCACTGCCTGACAGCGCAAATAACACAAGGTTAGGATCAATATCATACACAGCCTTCGCAATTGATTCAGATAATTCAGTATTTTTAGCCGCCATGTTGTAAAGGGCGCCGTGTGGTTTCACGTGCTGCATCGTGCCACCTTCTGCTTTCAGAAAGGCTGATAATGCACCAATTTGATAGATCACAAGATCATAGGCTTCCTCTGCTGAGATAGCGATTGGACGTCTGCCAAAACCGACTAAATCTTGCAGACCTGGATGTGCACCAATTTGAACCCCTTTATCCAGTGCCATTTTAACCGTCTTTCTCATCACAGTTGGATCTCCCGCATGAAAACCGCATGCAATATTGGCTGAGGTAACATATTCAAGAATTTGTTCATCTGAACCGATGGTGTATTGACCAAAACTTTCTCCCAAATCACAGTTAATATCCACTTGATACATAGGACCCCTCCTTGTCGTTCCGAATTGCGGAATAGAAAGTCCGAATATTCGAATTTATATTGATTATACCAACTTTGGATAGACTGCACATGAAATTGTCAGAAAATATAACAATAGAACTAGTAGAATGTGTCTCTTGCAAACTTTCGGTCTCATTCTCAAAAAGGTTATTCTATCAACCTTTTTGAACATTAAAAAAGAACAAACGTTTGCAAATAAATGCAGACAAAAGCATTCATTTGGGGGAGTATTGG
>NZ_CP150633.1:1886472-1916710 GCF_038023285.1 Bacillus sp. PPSBB_11 | reverse complement strand
ATGGTTTAATTTTCATGCAGACGCCTTTGAAGATGCAATCAATTTATAAACTAGGGGAGGTTTTTTGGGAGGTTTAAAATAAATACCCTTAAATTCCCTTTATACCAGTGTATTTCAAGCTCATATAACATTAGAATTAGGAGAAAACAAAAAAAAGTGAGAGGTCATGTCCTCTCACTTTTTCTACTCATTTATTTAGACAGCACCCAATGCTGGATGGCTTTTGCTACCCCATGCTCTGTATTAGGAGCCGTAATCCAATCAGCCGCTTCTTTCACAACTTCTTGTGCATTGCCCATTGCAATGCCTAATCCGGCTTCTTGAATCATCGCCATATCATTTAGACTGTCGCCAAGTGACATGACGTTGTCCATTGTGCAGCCAATGCGTTCTGCTACTTTTGCAAGAGCTGCCGCTTTGTTAATGCCTGCTGCATTGACTTCGATATTGGTTGGACTGGAATTCGTGATTTCTAGCTGTCCATTTGTTTTCAATGTATGGAGGACTTCCTCACGAACAGCATCGTCATGAATATCAAAACCAAATTTCAACCATTCGTGGTCATGAATGCGTTCTGGGAATTCTCCCCTCCACACCTTATCCACAGTAGATGCCCAGTAATCGGTTTCGTATCTGTTTTTTAGATCCCACATCATCTGAACGTGATCGGGATGCAGTAGTTCTCGCTCGATCAGCTGGAAGTTTGAATCCCAAATTTCACTTCCGTTCGCTGTGACAAGATAGGAAGAGAGTTTCAGCGGCTCGACCAGCTCTCGGCATGTCATCAGCGTACGTCCTGTGCTAATCACCACATGGACCCCTTTGGCTTCTGCTTCTTTAATGGCTTGTTTATTTTCCTCAGGAATGACGTGCTCACTGTTTAACAGCGTGCCATCCATATCAATGGCAATCAATCGGATGTCTTTCTTATCAGCTTGTGTTGACAAATTGAGTACCCCACTTTGTATCATTTTTTGAATCTATCTTTATTTTAATATAAAGATGAAGATGGCACAAAGGGACGAGTTTGATCCCAAAGAAAAAAGACCTTGTGACAGGTCTTTTTTCTTCTTCTTAACGTTCACATGCGATGCCGTCTTTATCACGGTCAAGATGTTTATTTTTTAAGTAAAGTGCTTTTGATACATAAGGCTTGTACTTCGTTTTTCCACCTTTGTTTTTCGTATTTTTGCTTTTTGCTACGCCGCCTTTATACACTTTGTTGAGTGCTTTGCAGTTTTTGTACTTGACTGTCTTTGCATCCGCTGTGTGAGTGTCAACTTGTGTAAAGCTAAGTAAAAGACCGAAAGACAAGACAGCGACTATGATTTTTTTAACATGTAAGTTCCCCCTATTTTTCTCATTTTACATTTTTATCATATGTCACCACATTTTGTTTTTCAAGACAATTGAGGTAAAAATATTGGTTTTTTTGGAATTTAATAATTCTTATGACCTATGTGGTAAAATGAGTGGGAAACCTTTCCGGTTTTGACACGTATATGAAGAGAGGAGCTTTCCATATGAAAATGAAATATACCATTCTATATGTAAACGATGTTGAAGCAAGTATTCAGTTCTACCATCATATCCTCGGTTTCCCGATTAAATTGAGAGTTGAATCCTATGTTGAGTTTGATACAGGAGAAGTGACCTTATCGATTAATTCACGCCAAGATGTGAAAGAGGCACTTGGTCTGCCTGTTCCAGAGGCAGTTAGCTCGTCACAAACGTTTGAGATTGGCTTTGTTGTGGATGATGTGAATGAAACCATTGCGGCCTTGAAGGAAAAAGGAGTACCTGTCATCAAGGAACCTGCCAAGAAGCCGTGGGGACAAACGGTTAGTTACGTGTCTGATCCTGATGGACATTTCATTGAAATATGTGATGTGGTCTCCTAATAGCTGCCTGAAGGAGTGAAGCGTAATGAGAAAGAAACATGCTTTTTTTGTTGGTGTTTGCTCCATGCTGGTGATTTGCAGTGCGGCGCTCATATTACAGCACCATGAATGGATTGGATTCGTCAGTGGTGGAATCTCTATTATTGCGTTCGTTGCATCTGGATTTCTTATGGGTGCATGGACCAACGGGGAAGAGGCACGAGCGGCCTATCACTCTGAAACAAAAGAACACCGGATGTTTCGTCTTGATACGGCGTTTCTTTTCATCATCTTTGCTCTTCCGCATATGGGTGCAGCACTGTTATATGTTTTTATGTAAATAGTTGATTTGGTTCAAAGGAGTAATTAATATGGCTGTTTTTGTCTTATTCGTTGTAGTTGGTTTACCCGTGATCTCTGTGCTGATTGGTATTTTCGGCACATTGTTTTTAAAGAACATTTGGTTTCCCATCTTGATTGTGCTGGTAGCGAGTGTGATTCTGATGTTCACCTCTATTGGTGGAAATAAAACCTTTCTCATTTGGGTCATCGTCTACACAGTCTGTGCATTTCTCGGTGCATTCATTACAAAGCGATTCAAAGCTGTTTCATAAATACTCATCAAAAAAAGAACAGTTTGCACTGTTCTTTCAGATTGTTGACAAAGGGCTAAAATGATTCTTTATTTTAGCCCTTTGTCTTCTTTTCAGCGTGATAGAAAACCTTTGCAGCCCTAGGAAGGACGAGTACTGGAGCGAATTTGACATTCGTGAGCACCAGCACGCAGGACTGACAAAGAATGCGAGGGTTTGGCTACACGCTGAAAGAACAGTTTGCACTGTTCTTTTTTTGATTAAATATCCGCACACCATAGCTCTATTTCGATTTTCAGCTCTGGCCACCCTAATGCAGTCACATAGGCAACGGTCATTGATGGATATGCCGTTTTGAAGATTGCATCCCACTGTGGATATAGATGATCCCAATCAATTTCTTCTGTTGCCCAAATATTGACTTTGATGACGTGTTCTTCATTCAATCCTTCTGATGCAAGGATTCTCTTTATATTTTCAAACGTATTGGTGACTTGGTCGTTTAAGCTTGATGGGATCTGTCCATCCGCTCCTGTCCCTACTTGACCTGATGTCACAAATAACCCCGCACCCTTTGGCACCCTTGTGATATGACTGTAGTTGCCAACGGGTTTCGGCATACTTTCTGGGTTTTTTCTCGTGATTTTTTCCATGTAAATCCCTCACTCACTATGATTTTTCTGCGTGTTTTTCCTCCTGTAGACAGACTTCACCAATTTTTGTCTATCCTAAAAGAAAACAGCAGTGGAGTATCCGTAGCCACAAGGTAAGAACATCAATATTTTCTTTTTCATGGACGAAACACTCCTTTTTGATTGCGTGAGCAAGGTTTAGATTTATTTCATCCTACCTGATAAATGAACCACAGTCAAAAATAAATGATAACGTGTAACATCTTGATTCTTATTGCCCATTATCTAAAATCGTTCTTTTCTTGTTCATGGTTTGTTCAAATTTCTTCTATATAGTAGATCGTAATAGGAGGTAGGATACATCATGGCAAAAATAAATAAGAAAATGATTAGTCTTTGCACCGCAGCCATCAGCAGCTTATACATCACTGGTTATGCAACTACCCATCACGCTCAAGCCGTTCAAACAGCACAATCAAATACACAAGTAGACGCTTCTTCAAACAATACATCTCTCACATCAGATACTACCGCCACTCAAACAGAAGATACCACTTCAGAAACTGAACTCAAGGATGGTACTTTTTCTGGTACTGGATCAAATGAGATTGGCTCTATCAGTGTATCTGTTACCATCAAACAAGGAAATATCACTTCTGTCGAGATTACGAGTGATAACACTAGATACGGGCAAAGCTCCATTTCATCATTACCTAATGAAGTGGTTATCAGACAAAGTGCTGATGTAGATACGGTGAGCGGTGCAACATTAAGTACTCAGGATTTTGAAACAGCCGTTGCTCAGGCTTTAGAGCAGGCAATGGCATAGAGAGGAGACACTATGATGAAATGGTTAGGACAACAAAAACTCATTACTTTTCAAAAATCCATGCTGGCTATGGGAACTGTTATCAATATTCAAGTGGTTGCCTATGAAGAAGATCGACGGGCTGTTTTAGAAGACATCGACCGTGCCTTTTCCATTTTTTACGATATCGAGCATCGTTTTAGCCGTTTCCGTTCTGATTCTGAAGTCATGAAGTTAGCCAATCGTTCAAAGCAAGAGGTATTAGTCAGTGAAATGCTTTTCGATTTAACAGCCTATGCGCTAGAGTTAGCCGAGTTAACAAATGGCAAGTATGATCCAACCATCGGAAAAATCATGGAACAAAAAGGATTCAATCGGTTATACACGACAGGACAAACTTTTTCATCAGATGACGTTCCACACACAGCCGTTCATTACCGTGACGTCCAGTTAAACGAGACGAATCGGACGATTTATTTGAACAAACCGCTTATTTTGGATTTCGGTTCTATTGCAAAGGGATTTGCGTGCGATCTTGCCGCAAAAGAGCTTGAAGCATGGGAAGGCTTTATGATAAATGCTGGTGGGGATGTGTTGGTATCTGGATTTAACGAACAACAAGAAGAGTGGACAATTGGGATTCGGCATCCCATTCACAAACAGACCAACATCTCGGTCATTCAAACGACTAATTTTGCGATTTGTACATCTGGAAGCTATGAACGGATCAGTCGTTATGATCCTCATACGCACCATTTGATACACCCTCAAACGAAACAGTCTGAACAAAGTTTGTTAAGCTGTACCGTCATTGCACCACTCGGTATGCTCGCAGATAGTCTCTCTACAGCTGCTTTTTTATTAGGTAGAGAAGGAGGTTATTCTTTTTTAGCCGAACATGAAATACCTGCCGTGATGGTGGATCAAGATGCTGATATGACCCTAACACCGGAGATGAAGGAGGTTCCATCATGGAATTACAGCCAGCACCAACCACAGACCAAACATTTTTGAAATCATCGCCTTCACTAAAAACCTACATTCGGACGCCGAAACGGTATGTCATTGCCATTCTATTGGTTCTTCTAGCCGCCGGCAGTCTGCACACTGGATTTCTTAGTGGTCTCACTACAGTTGCCACTAGCATTGGGACAGCACTGATTCTTGACGTTTTTATTTCAAGAGTGATTTTGAAAAACAATAAACACACATTCCCTGATGGAGCTCTGCTCACAGGGCTGATTATTGGCATTGTTCTCAGTCCAGCCACTTCTTTTGCTGTTTCTGTTTTCACAGCCGCAGCAGCCATTTTATCTAAGCATGTCATCACTTATCAAAAGAAACCGATTTTGAATCCAGCTGCGTTTGGTTTATGGCTCTCAGTCATTTTATTTTCTTCCAATCAAAGCTGGTGGGGCGGTATGTCTCTTCTACCTTGGTGGACCCTATTCCTTGTGGTGGTCGGCGGTTATTTGGTGACAAGCCGCGTACAAAAATTCCCGCAAGTTTTCGCCTTTCTAGCAGCATACGGCCTGATCCACCTCATATTGGGATTCATTGGCTTAACGGATGCTTCATCTGCTTTTATTACGCCCTACTTGAATGCTGTCTTGTTTCTTGCGTTCTTTATGTTGACTGATCCACCTACTTCACCAGCAAAGAATCGTGATCAAATCATCTTTGGTATCCTCTGTGCTGTCGTTTCGTGTGTGGACTTCTATTTATTTAATAGCTTATCTTACTTACTCACAGGGCTTTTATGTGCCAATGCTTGGAAAGCCTATCGAACGTACCAAACAAATCAAAAGCGACGGGCAACACGGACGAAAGTCGTCTAAATAAAAAAAACGGACATCGACTTTTCGACGTCCGTTTGACCATACATTATAAACGATAACGTGCAATATCTTGATTCAATCGCATGCTTAGCTCATTGAGCCTTTCTGCTGCCTTCGCCACATTGGAGATGGCGGTGACTTGTTCGTCTGTAGATGCAGTGATTTCTTCAATCGCTGCGGCATTTTCTTGAGAAATATGGGCTGCACCATGCATCGCTTTTGTGATGAGGTCGTTTTGTTCCAGTAATGTATTCAGCTCTTTTGCCATCGCATTTGTTTCAACGATGGTTTGTGAAATCGATGTAGAGATGGAATTGAATTCTTGTTCTGTTGCGTAAACCGCTTCATCAAGCTCGGCAAAACGATCCATTGTTTTGGACATCATGCCAGCTGTAGCCGTCGTTTCTTCTTTAATGCCTTGAATCATCTGCTGGATTTGAACGGCTGATTGCTTTGTCTGTTCAGCTAAATTCCGCACTTCACTCGCCACAACCGAGAATCCTTTGCCATGCTCTCCTGCACGAGCTGCTTCAATGCTCGCATTCAGGGCCAGTAAGTTCGTTTCATTTGAAATGCTTTCAATGGTATCTGTGATTTGAGAAATATCTTGTACTTTTGTACTTAACTGCTCAATCCCTGATCGAATGCCTTGAGATGCCTGAATGGATTGCTCATTTGATTGTTTTAATTGCTGGACAATTTGCTGACCCTGCTCGGAAGATTGGTTCGACTGGTCTGAAATTCGTTTGATCTGGTCGCTTTGTTCTTTGACGTTTTCAATGGATTGATTGAACTGAGTCATTTGTTGATTGGCTACCTCAAGGTCTGATGCCTGATGAAGGGTCCCTGTTGAGATGTCTCCAATCGCTCGGCCAATTTCTTCACTGCTAGCGGATGTTTCTTCAGAGATGGCGGATAGATCTGTCGCAGATTCGACGAGCTGGCTGCTCGTTTCCTGCAAACCGCTCACAAGTGCTCTAAGCTCTCCTGACATATGATTAAAGCCTTTTGCCAGCTGCCCAATTTCATCCGAGGTTTCTTTTAAGCTGGTGCGTTCAAGATTGCCCGCCGCAATTTCTTTTGAAGCAGCCGTGACTTGCTTAAGCAGTCTCACTTTTCCTCGGGCTGCCAAATAAAAGACACCCATACTTAAAAGAGCGACACCTGCTGTAATGAGAATAATATAGAGCTTCATCTGCTCTAGTTCTTTATAAAATTCATCCTGAAATACAGCGATTCCTATACTCCAATTCCACGGTGTAAACTGGTTCATATAAGCGAGTTTTTGCTTTTCTTCCCCTGTGGCATCGTCTTTATCCATATAGGTGATATAGTGTGCATCCTCGCCTTTTGCTGTGGCGCCAGCGACCATTTTTTGACGATTTGTCGTGTTATCTGGGATGACGCCGATGTCGTTAACCGGATGAACCTGTGATGAATAATCGGCTCCATATGCGACAAGGTAGCCTTTATTTTTATAGATGAAATCTGATTTTTGAAATTGATACCCTTTCCCGTTGTCATTCTTCGGCCCGCTCAAGTATATACGGGCTTGTTCCTGCGCCTGTTCAAGCGTCAGTTCTTTTTTCTCCACACGGTCGTTCAATTGTTCAAGAGTGGCCATCGCTCCATTTACGATGTGTTTTAAATCTGCTTTCCCTGCATCAATTAAGACATTTTTCGCTAAAAAATACCCCGTTGTTCCTACAAGTCCGCCTGTTAAAATTGTAATAACGATAATGGCTGACATCAATTGAAAAAAGACACTTCTTGAAGCAAACGCTTTCTTTTTCATGTTCTAATTCCCCCTTACTACATATATCGTCATGCAGGGGAAAGTATTAAAAAAGTCATAGAAAAAATCCCTTTCACGTTAGAGAAAGGGATCTCAGATTGTTGACAAAGGGCTAAAATTGATTTTAGCCCTTTGTCTTCATTTCAGCGTGATAGAAAACCTTTGCAGTCTAGGAAGGACGAGTATCGGAGCGGAGCGAATGAGAGATTCGTGAGCACCGACACACAGGACTGACACCGAATGCGGGGGTTTGTCTATACGCTGAAAATCCCTTTCACGTTAGAAAGGGATTTTTTGATTATCGCTCGGTTTCTTTGAGGATGGCTTGATAGAGATCGTCTTCAGGTTTGAGTCCACATACCTCTTGAAGCACACCTTCAATGCCTTTTTCTTTCCTTAATGCCTGCAAGCGGACCGCTTCTTCGTCTTCTGCAAAGTCGTAAGCCAAAGCAGCAGCAATCCCTTTGATTAAGTACACTGGCTGCTTGATCTTTTTCGCTGGACCGATTAAACGGTCATCTGCTCCCAGCTTTCTAAGAGGAGAGCGTGCGACTCGAGTCACTTCATCGGAGATAAAAGCATTTTCAAATCGCTTGATGATTTTTTGAATATACGCATCATGTTCTTCTTTTCGGAAGCCATACGCGTCAATTAAATAACTGCCCGTTTCATGAAGGGCACCTTCGACAACTTGACGAATGTCTGGTGTATCAACAGCTTCTTTAATGGTTTTTACGCCTTGCTGATACCCGACATAAGCCGCTAGTGCATGTCCTGTATTGACGGTGAAGAGCTTCCGTTCAATATACGGCGTCAAATCTTGGACAAAGATCGCTCCGTCAATTTGCGGAACATCTCCAATAAAGCCCGTCTCATCAATGACCCACTCGAAAAATGGTTCAACCGACACTTTGAGAATGTCCTCATGGTGCTGAATCGGAACAATGCGGTCAACCGCAGCGTTTGGAAAGCCAACGGTTTGTGATATCACTGCTTGCTCATCTGCTGTTAAATGAGAGAACACCGCTTCTTTTAAATGAGCACTTCCCCCAATCATATTTTCACATGCCACGATGTTGATGATATGGTCTGGCTTTTTTCGTTTTAATCCTTCAGCAATCGATGAGGCAATGATCTTCAATACGGCTGGTCCAACAGCTGTTGTAATCAAATTGGCTGTGGCAATCGCCTCTGTTAATGCTGCTGGATTTTGTGAAGAATTGATCGCTGATACGGGCCCGACGATTTCTTGCTTCTGCCCTGGTGCTGCGAGTTCAACCGTGTATTCTCCTCTTTCATTCAGCTCATGGATGACCGCTTCATTCACATCGGTAAAGACAAGCTCAAAGCCCGATGTCTTTAACAAAGATCCGATAAACCCTCTGCCGATATTCCCTGCTCCAAAATGAAGTGCCTTCATGTTAGTTCACCTCGTTAAAGATGGCGATCAGTTCATCCTGATCCTTTGCATGAATGATCCGTTCTACATTTTCTTCTTCTGAACAGACAATCGCAATTTGAGACAGAATATCAAGATGCTCGTTGTTTTTCCCAGCGATCCCAAAGACGACTTTCGCCACATTTCCTTCACCATATTCAACACCATCTGGAATTTGGATAATCGAAATCCCTGAATGAAGGACAGCCGCTTTCGCATCCTCTGTTCCATGAGGGATTGCAATGCCGTTCCCCATAAATGTAGAAGAAATCTCTTCTCTTTCAAACATTTTGTCGACATAATCACTTGTGACGTAGCCGTTTGCTACGAGGACTTCGCCTGCTTTTTTGATGGCTTCTTCTTTAGAACCTGCCTGTTCGTTTAGAAAAATATTGTCTTTAGAAAGTACTTGTTTCATACATGATCACACACCTTTTTTAGAATAAAAATCAGGAAAACAACCAAAACGGGGAGTTCAATTAGGAAAAATTGGACTCAACCCGTTTCGTCATGTTATTTTTTCAATTTCTCAATCAGCTCATCATATTTCGGGCTGTTTAAGAAATTATCCACTGAGATATGCACAGCGCCTGGCAGCTTTGCCTTTGCTCTGTCTGTTAAATCTTTATGAGTAAAGACCACATCCGCATCGTCTGGGATGTTGCTGATCGATGTGTTTGTCACATCGATATCAAGCTCTGCCTTTTTCACTTTGTTTTTCAGAATGGACGCACCCATTGCACTTGAACCCATCCCTGCATCGCAGGCAAAGATGATTTTGTTCACGTCATCTGGATTGACGTCACTTGGAGATGCTGCTTGCTCATTAGCTTCAGCATTTTCATTTTGTGCTGTAAGAGCAGCGGCTGCTGCACTTTTCTTGCCTTTCATGTCCTGCATCTTTTCTGTTGCTGCTGTTAAATCTTCGTCAACTTCTTTAGATGCTTTCAAAATGACCGATGCGACAAGGAACGATACGATAGCTGCTACGACAACACCTGCTAAAACGGCAAGGTGACCGCCTTTTGGAGACATCAGCATAAGCGCAATAATACTTCCTGGTGACGGCACAGCTTTTAATCCTGCATTTAATAATGTGAACGTCAGGACACCACTTGCTCCCCCTGCAATGACAGCCAAAATAAGTTTTGGTTTCATTAAGATGTACGGGAAGTAAATTTCATGGATTCCTCCTAAGAACTGAATGACAATGGCACCTGGTGCAGACTGTTTCGCATTTCCTCTTCCAAAGAACATATACGCAAGAAGAACACCTAAGCCTGGCCCTGGGTTTGTTTCAAGCAAGAACAGAACAGACTGCCCTGTCTTCGCTGCTTGCTCGACCCCTAACGGCCCTAAAATACCTTGGTTAATCGCGTTGTTTAAGAATAATACTTTTGCCGGTTCAATGAAGATACTTGCCAGCGGTAGTAAATGAGCATTGACAATGATATCTACACCTGCCGCAAGGGCTTTATTCAGACCTAGTACCACTGGGCCGATAGCATAGAATGCAATGGCAACAAGAATGGCACCGAGGATACCTGCCGTAAAGTTATTCACAAGCATTTCAAAGCCAGATTTGATTCGGTCTTTGAACAGCTGGTCGATTTTCTTAATAAGATAACCGCCCAGTGGCCCCATGATCATGGCACCTAAAAACATTGGAATGTCTGAGCCAACAATAACCCCAATCGTAGCCGTAGCACCGAGCACTCCGCCTCGATGGTCATAGACGAGTTTACCGCCTGTGTAACCAATTAAGAGCGGCAGTAAGTAGTTAATCATCGGTCCAACGAGTGTAGCTAATTGCTCATTCGGAAGATAACCACTTGGAATGAACAAAGCTGTAATGAGTCCCCATGCAATAAATGCACCAATATTCGGCATAATCATGCCGCTTAAATAGCTTCCAAAGCGCTGTACTTTCACGCGGAATCCGCTTTTTTCCTGCATCTGTGAAAACCCCTTTCTTCTCTCCCTTTATTTCGGGCTTTATAGGTCAAAAGATATAAGAACAAGAGTCAGTGAAGCCCTTATACCTATCGTAAAACGCTTTCACTTTCCCTTCAATTGAAACTAAATGTCACTTTGTCACTTAGTGTGTGACAAAATTGAAAAATGATGTGACACTTCTCGGCATACCATAGATGATAGCGGGGTAAAAGTTGAATTTACTGTTGTTTTGGCGCAAAATTCATTGGAATTTCACAACTTTCAAATGGTCACTTCTTGTTTCCTCTACTTAAATCGAATAGGCTTATATTGATCAAACATTCAAGAAACGTCTGCGCAGACAAGACATGACACAGAAAAAGTGAACCATCTTGCTATTTGTTTCGTTTACCTTTTAGAGTGGGCGGTACAATAGAAAGAGCGGTTTTTCTGTGACTCACAGTTTACTGCCGCTTTCTTTCTGATACATGAGACATTTTCATAGGTAGAAAGGCGGTTATTCACATTGTTGAAATATCGGAAGTGGCTTCTGCTCCTCATCTTCATGTTCTCCTTTTTCATTCCAAAAGAGGCATTTGCTCATGCATATGTGGTGAGCTCAAATCCAGTAGCAAATGAAGAGCTGGATCAGCAGCCTCCTGCAGTCTCGATCACCTTTAGTGAAGGGATCGAAAGTGGATTTCATGCCATTAAGGTGTTTAATGCAAAAGGGGATCGTGTGGATCAAGGAGATACGGTCATCAAAGAGCAAAAGATCATGGAAGCAGCTTTAAAAAAGAATTTACCTAAAGGCATTTACACCATTCAGTGGAATGCGGTATCAGCCGATGGGCACTCTGTGTCTGGCATGATTCCGTTTAGTATCGGAAAAGCGGATGGAGGATTTGATCAATTAGATCAAGGACAATCAAGTGAATCCATCGATATGGCTTCAACCATTGACAAAGCCTTTCTGTATACGTCATTTAGCTTATTTCTTGGAATCATTTTATTTGGGCTTCTATGGTTTAAAGCGGCCATAACCGACGTTTTAGCCCGGCGAATGAAGCGACTTTTGACTGTTTCACTGATCATGATGGGCGGAGCACTCTTGTTCCAGCTACCGATTCAAACAAAATCAGCAGCAGACGTGTCCTTTTTAGGGGCATTTCAACCATCGCTTTTACAAGAAACCATTGCGTCGACTTCGGGCGGGAGTCTGTGGATGATGCTAATGGCGTCATTTGTTCTACTGACGATCTGGACAATTGTGGCGATGAAAAAAGGAAACTTCACTTCCTTCCGGGTATGGCTGTTTCCACTGCTCATTTTCATCGTGCTTCTTTGGCTGAAAGCACAAATCGGTCATCCAGCCGCTACAGATAATAAAATACTGACAACGTCACTCGATTTCATTCATCTCGTTTCTGCATCTATTTGGGTCGGCGGCTTAACAGCCATTGTCCTTCTTTTGATGAAGAAACTGCCGAATGAAGATCAGCCGCTCATACGCAGCACCCTGACAGCTTTTCATCCGTGGGCACTGCTCTCAGTTGGACTGATTGTGTTTTCTGGGTTTGTGAATGCGATTTTTATCCTGCAATCATTTGATGCCCTTTTCCAATCAGCTTATGGACGCACCTTCTTAATCAAACTTGGTTTATTTATCATCATGGGTCTTCTTGGGCTCGTCCATTATTTGATGCTGAGATGGGAAAAGAAGCAGAAACGAAACGTATCTTTACGAGCAGAGTGGATCATTGGGATCGCTATTTTACTATTAACAGCCGTATTCACCAATATCCCAAGTCCTCCGCCGCCTGCACCAGAGCCATTCTTTGCAGCCAATCAGGTGGAGCATCGTGACCTTGTGTCTTTGAGCATTACCCCGAATGCTCCTGGTAAAAACACGTTCGAGGTGGCATTTACGAAGAAGGATGGACAAACGATCACAGACATTCAATCTGTGACAGCTAAGATCCACAAAGTCTCCTTGTTCGGTGATGAAACGCCTAACGAGTTTCAGCTGAAACGATTAAAGAATGGACACTTCTCGGCTGAAAACCTCTTACTAAATGAAAAAGGCACTTGGAAAATTGAGATTCATGCATTAACTGGTTCTTTTGACAACATCGATACGACATTCATTAGAAGAAACTAAAAGGAGTTCATATCATATGAAAAAATACGTTAAAGCTTTATTACCAATGCTTCTCGCTTCATTTTTACTGGCGATTCCTGTGAGTGCACACGTGACAGTCAAACCTGATACATCTGCAACGAATGCTTGGGAAACCTATACGTTAAAAGTACCTTCTGAAAGCGACAGTCCGACAACAAAGGTTGTCATCACGATGCCTAAAGGCGTAGAATTCCAGCAATACGAGCCAGTGCCTGGCTGGAAAACAACAACTGAAGAGAAAAACGGAAAAGTCACAAGAGTCACTTGGGAAGCAACTGGCGATGGTGTCCTTGCTGGGCAGTTCCAGCAATTCGTGTTTGTCGCAAAAAACCCTGAAAAAGCCGGCGAAGCGGCATGGGATGCGTATCAATATTACAAGGATGGAACAGTAGTTGAATGGACTGGCGACAAGGACGCTGATAAGCCTCATTCGATCACAAATATTGTTGCGTCTAATACCGTAACGGATTCACATGGTCAAGAAAAACCAAAAGAAGAAAAGGCATCTGAAACAGCCTCTGCTTCTTCTTCACCACTTCTTCTTGGTCTGTCCATTGCAGCCTTAGTTGTGGCATTGATTGCACTTGGACTTTCTTTTAGAAAGAAATAAACCTTACATGAGCGATCGTTTTTTCAAGCGGTCGCTTTTTATTTTCCCAACCTATCATTTCCAATATAGGATTGAATAGGATACTCGTGCGTGCCATAATGAGACACATGACCACCTAGGAGGCTATGAGATGAACCATCTAATCATATTTGCTCATCCCCAGCAAAGCTTAAATCAAACCCTATTAGATCTTGTTGTAAGCACTCTTTTGAACAATGGTCATGATGTGACAGTTCGTGATGTGTATAGCATTGGCTTTCAGCCAGAGCTGACAACAGCAGAAAAGGTTGCCATGAAAAATGGGCATGTGCCGGTACCGGTTCAAAGAGAGCAGAAGCTGATTCAACAAGCCGATGTCCTCACGTTTATCTTTCCAATATGGTGGACAGGCTTGCCGGCGATGCTAAAGGGTTATGTAGAGCGCGTTTTTTCAGAGGGGTTTGCGTATGAGATCAATGAAAACGGAGTGGTGAAAAATCTGCTTAGAGACAAAAAAGGGGTCATTATTAATACGCATGATGCACCGAGGACCTTTCTTGATTCAAATATGATCATCACCCCCAGCCATCACATGACGACAGATACAGCCGCCTTCGATCTGATCGGCGTTCAGCCAGTCGAACGGCTCTTGTTCAGCAGCATGGAACAAGCATCTACAGACGACATCCACGAGATACTCAAAGAAACAAAAGAAACGGTGGATCAACTTTTCCCACCGGCTGTTTAACATAAAAAAGACTGCCGAGTCTTCTCGGACAGTCACAGATTGTTGATAAAGGGCTAAAATGAACTTGATTTTAGCCCTTTGTCTTCCTTTTCAGCGTAATAGAAAACCTTTGCAGTCTAGGAAGGACGAGTACTGGCGCGGAGCGAATTTGGCATTCGTGAGCACCAGCACGCAGGACTGACAAAGAATGCGAGGGTTTGTCTACACGCTGAGACTGCCGAGACTTCTCGGACAGTCTTTTTCACATGTTATTCGTCTAAACCAATTGACACATATTTTGTTTCTAAATAAGGCTCGATGCCTTCGATGCCGCCTTCACGGCCAATACCGCTCTCTTTCATACCGCCGAAAGGTGCCTGCACAGCGGATGGTCCCCCGTCATTCCAGCCAATAATCCCGTAATCTAGATTCTCAGATATATAGAGACCATTGCGGTAATTCTCTGTAAAGAAATAAGCCGCAAGTCCAAAAGGTGTATCATTTGCTAATTCAATGGCTTCATCTAATGTGCTAAATGTCGTAATTGGTGCAACTGGACCAAACGTCTCTTCATGCATAATGTTCATGGAAGGATCGACATGAGTTAGCACCGTCGGCTGAACAAAATAATACGACTTCTCATCGTCAAAATGTGTATCACCGCCGACAAGAACTTTCGCCCCTTTATCCACAGCATCTTGAATTTGGTCGACAATTTTATTAAAGCCTCGCTTATTAATAATCGGTCCGATGGACGTTCCTTCCTCAAACCCATTTCCTACTTTCAGCTTTTCCACTTCTTTGCTAAAGCTTTGCGCAAATGCTTCATGAATTTCTTCATGGACGATTAAGCGATTGGCACAAACACACGTCTGACCTGCATTACGGAATTTAGATGCCACTGCTTGTTTGACAGCCAGCTCAAGGTTGGCGTCCTTATCTACGATCAGCGGGGCATGACCGCCAAGTTCCATAGAAACGTGTTTAACCGTGCTCGCACTGTTTTTGATGAGATGTTTTCCAACTGGTGTTGAGCCAGTAAACGTGATCTTGCGGATCAATGGACTATCTGTGAAGATTTCCCCCACTTCCTTTCCATCTCCAACCACCCATTGCAAGGCATCCTCTGGAATTCCGGCTTCATGGCCTAATTTGACAAGCTCAATGGCCGTAAGCGGCGTGTCTTCAGCGGGTTTCACGATAAACGTACAGCCCGCCGCAAGCGCTGGTGCCGCCTTCCTTGTAATCATCGCCGCAGGGAAATTCCACGGTGTAATGGCGGCAACAGGACCGACAGGCTGCTTTGTGACAAATAGGCGTTTGTTTGTCGTATGAGACGGGATCGTTCTGCCGTAAATCCGCTTTGCTTCCTCTGCGTACCACTCAATATATCCAGCGGCATAGACGATTTCCCCTAATGCTTCTTGATACGGCTTCCCGTTTTCTTCTGTGATGATTTTTGCAAGCCTTTCTTTATGCTCGATCATGAGATCAAACCACTTGCGAATGATATTTGCACGTTCATGGGCTGACGTTTTTGCCCATGTTTTGAATGCTTTGTGTGAGCGAGTGATCGCATCTTCAATTTGTTCTTTTGTATGCTGAGCAACTGAGGCAATTTCTTCTCCGGTTGCGGGATTATACACTTTGAGTTCGTTTGTCATGCTCTACCTTCTCCTTCGTTCTTGGATTCATTACATATAGTATATACCCAATGAGTGCCCAACCTAAAAGCAATATCCATTCAGCTGGCCATGATAAGGAAGCCGGCATCCCAGGAAAATAAAATGAAAGAAAAAGGAGACTGAGTCCAATGGCAAAAACGCCGGTCGTCCGCCAATATTTAATGCGGTATGGACGCTCAAGCTCAGGTTCTGTCTTGCGAAGTTTCATAAAGGCAATGGACACAATCAAATACCCAACGATGATGCCCACACCGCCTGCATTAACAATCCACACGAGGGCAGGTCGGCCAAGTAATGGTGCAAAAAAGGCCAATGCACCTAAGAACAAAATGGCATTTGTCGGTGTTTTATACTTCGGATGAATATACGCAAACCATTTGGAAATCATGCCTCTTTCCGCCATTGCGTATAGGATACGGCTTGCACCAATGATAAATGCATTCCAGCTCGTCACAATGCCTGCTACACCACCAATGACAAGCACAGTCCCAAACGCCTGATGACCAAGAAGCTGTACCATGGCATCAGCTGTTGCCAGTGATGAAGCCTCAAGCTGACCTTTTGACAATCCTGCCGCTACTCCAAAGACAATGAGTAGATAAAATACAACCGCACTCACAATGGAGATAATCAAAATTCTCCCGATGATCTTCTTCGGTGCGTTAATCTCCGCCGCTACCTGCGGGATGACATCAAACCCAACGAATAAAAAGGGAATCATCACTAACACAGCCATCAGACCGCCAACCCCGCCTTGAAACATTGGCTCAAGGTTTGCAAAATCTCCATTAAATGTAGCTCCGCCTAATAGAAGAAAACCTGTCAGGATAATGGCCACTGTGAACACCGATTGAAAAATAGCAGCAGGCTTTGCGCCAATGTAGTTCAGAGCTGTTAAAAACAACGCACCACCAGATCCAATCAATACCCATGTAAAGTAAACATCCCATCCTCCTATATTCCATAGGAAACCAACATGCTGTGTTGGAATGACATAGTCAATGACTGTCGGAAGTGCGACCGCTTCAAACGTAATCACGGACACATAACCGAACAATACGCCCCATGCGGAGACAAACGCTGATTTGATCCCAAATGCCCGCTGGACAAAGACGAGTCCTCCGCCTGTTTCTGGAATCGCAGAGGAAAGCTCTGCATACGTTAGTCCAATAAAGATGACGAGAATGCCCCCTATGACAAAGGCAATCACACTTCCTAAAAATCCAGCTGTTAAAATCCAATCTCCCGAAAGTACAACCCAGCCCCAGCCAAGCATTGCACCAATGGATAAAAACAGTACGTCTGACTGCGACATGGTTTTAGCCATTTGTTGTTTTTGCATACAACCATCCCCCTTTGTTGTTTAGCGTGCTGTGAAGGCGTCTTCGATAATCCCTAGTCCTTCTTGCAGCAGCTCATCTGTGATGACAAGTGGTGTTAAAAAGCGAATAATATTCCCATTGATCCCTGCCGTTAATAAGAGTAGTCCGTGCTTGTTTGCATAGGCTGCAATCGCTGCGGCTGTCTTCTTATCTGGTGTACGCGTTTTTTGATCTTCCACAATTTCAATGGCCGCCATTGCCCCTAATCGCCGGACTTCCCCGATGAATGAATACTTACTTCTCCACTCATTCGCTTTGTCCTCAATGACTTGTCCAATGTGTTCAGATCGTTCATTCAGTTGTTCTGTTTCAATAATATCTAGTACAGCCAAAGCTGCCACACAGCCTAATGGACTGCCAGCATACGTCCCTCCTAGCTCCCCTGGGTCCGCTGCATCCAGTAATTCTTTTCTGCCAACGACACCGCTCAGCGGCAGGCCAGCTGCAAGTGATTTTGACACAGTAATTAAGTCTGGCACCACATCGTAGTGCTCAATCGCAAAATATTTCCCTGTTCTTGCAAATCCTGTTTGGATTTCATCTGCCACGAATACGATTCCATGCTGCTGACAGAATGAAGCGACGTGCTGGACAAAACGCTTCGATGGTACAATGAATCCGCCCTCCCCTTGGACTGGCTCCATCACCACACAAGCGACCGTTTCTGGTGCAACGGTTGCGACAAAGAATTGATTGAACTGATCAATGATGTATTCGTCGTAGGCTGCATCGCTTAATCCTTCAGGTTTTTGATAGTAATAAGGATACGGCGCTTGATAGACCTCTGATGCAAATGGGCCGAATCCAAATTTATAAGGCTTGACCTTGCTTGTCATGCTCATCGTCATATTCGTTCTTCCGTGGAACCCTCTTGTAAATGAGACAACCGCTTGTCTTTTCGTATATTTACGGGCAATTTTCACTGCGTTCTCAACCGCTTCTGCACCTGAATTTAAGAAAATGGCTTTTTTGTCATGGTCGCCTGGTGTAAGGTGGCATAGCTTTTCTGCTAATTCGATATAGGATTCGTACATCATGACATTAAATCCTGGGTGAATCAGGCTGTCTGCCTGCGCTTTGACTGCTTCCACAACCTTTGGATGAGAGTGTCCTACATTTAATGTACCGATGGCCCCTGCAAAATCGATAAAACGATTGCCGTCGATATCGAAAAGCTCGGCTCCCTTCCCTTTCGCTGCAAGATGACGGTTGCCATTACTTACGCCTCTTGCGACGTATTGATCTCTTTTCCCCTGCCATTCCTCTGTTGAAAAACGGTTTGTTGTCGTTTGACTCATTGTCATCCATCCCCTTTATGTCTTTTTTATTATTCTGAATATTTTTTGGTATGATAGAAAGTACCAATATCATTTTTTTCATGGTACCAGAGAGGATGGAATGACGAGATGCTGACAATTCAACTAGATCAAACAGGGGAAAACGGATTTATTTATCATCAAATTTATACAAAAATTAAAGAGGAAATTTTAAACCGTAACCTGCAACCACACGATCAATTACCATCTAAACGAGAGTTAGCAGATACTTTAAACGTCAGCGTCAATTCAGTGAATGGCGCCTATCAGCAGCTGCTTGCCGAGGGATATTTATATTCAGTTGAACGGAAAGGCTTTTTTGTGGAATCACTGGAAACATTTCATGAATCAGGTCAACTGAAACCCTCTTCCCTTCCAGCAGATTTAAAGGAAAATCCGATTGAGCGAGATGACTGGTATTCCTTTTCACATATTTCTGTTGATACAGCCAATTTTCCTTTTAAAAGCTGGCTGAAAAGTGAGCAAAAAGCGATTCATCTCCACCAAGACGCCTTTGGTGAGCTGCCGCACCCACAAGGCGTCTATGAGCTGCGGGAAACGATTGCCCGGCTGATTGGACTTGCACGAGGGGTCAAATGCTACCCTGAACAGCTCATTTTAAGTGCAGGTACACAGTCGCTCATTCATTCGTTATCTAGCATCCTTCCAGCTGATCAAATATATGGATTAGAAAACCCCGGCTACCGCAGACTGTATCAAATGCTGAAAAACAATCATCACCGGATTGAAACGATTGGCATTGATCAAAAAGGGGTGCGGATGAGCGATATCCAGAAGAAAGAGCCAAATGTGTTGATCATTACGCCTTCTCATCAGTTCCCAACAGGGGTGATCATGCCGATTTCTAGGCGGATACAGCTATTAAACTGGGCAGCTGATCAGCCAGACCGCTATATCATTGAGGACGATTATGACAGTGAATTTAAGTACGGCACAGACAGCATACCGGCGCTACAAAGCCTTGATCGCTATGACAAAGTCATTTATATGGGGACCTTTTCGAAATCTTTGCTGCCCGGCTTGAGGATCAGCTACATGGTGCTGCCGCAGCATTTATTAAGACGCTATAAAGAAGAACAGCACTTTTTTATTCAAACGGCCAATCTTTTTACACAATACACCCTTCTTTATTTTATAAAAGATGGCGCCTATCAGCGGCATATTAAAAGAATGAATGGGCTATATGAGGAAAAACGAAAACAGCTCATTGGGGAGCTTGACACTGTCTTTCGTGACAACGTACGAATTATCGGGGAAAATGCAGGGCTGCATTTTATCGCAGAATTCCGCTCAGATCGGACGCAGCATGAGATTTTACAACGTGCCAAAGACCGAAAGCTGAAAATGTACGGGATGGACCGTTTTACCCTTGATGAGCATGTGCCTGGTCACAAAGAAGGCTTTGTCCCACTCGTCCTCGGTTTCTCTCATATGCGGCCAGAGGATATTAAGCCAGCGGTGAGACGCCTGTATGACTCGATTTATGGGAAATGAAACAGCTCATGTAGATGAATCGTGGCGCTCCTTTGACGGGACTAAACCGACAGAGGAGTGTTACGATCACATTCTTTCATAAACGTAATAGTTGATGTGAATATTTTTTTCTAGCAATTTCACGAGTGTTTGAAGGCTTTTCAAGTTGGTTGGCAGTAACGCAATACCATCTCCCTGTTCAACGATTTTGATCATTCCTTCAAACGAATCTAACTCAAATAGGGTTCGATCACCCAGCATACGTCTGGCCTCATGTCTTAATGGGCAAAGCTGATCACGATTCACGACCAATGAAACATCATCATCGTATATCTCTTTGGATTTTCCATATACGTTCAATGCCAAGCTCTTTACCTCTTTTAATTGATATTCCGCTTTTTCCATTTGATTAAAAGAAATAATTTGATCATACACATCCTCTGTTAACTTTTTGTTGATCGTACTTGATGAAGCAATGATAAAATCAGTGGCTTGAATATCCTCTAAAACATGCTGCTCATATAAAACGTTAAATAGAAGTTCAGAGCATAAAACGGTCTTTTTCTTTGAAGTCAATTTTTGTTGAATGTCCTTCGTTTCTTTTACGATTTTTTGAGCGTATTGATAAAATAAATCCCCCTGTCCTGTTGAACTGATTCCATGATGATGCCGGATAAAAAATGTTGCATCATATAAAGTTTCAAGCGCTTTGATTCTTTGAGAAATATTGGATTGCGCATACCCTAAAGCTTTAGCCGCTTGATTAATCGATTCTTTTTGATACACCTCTATAAAAATAATCAAATCATTTATATTCATCATGTTCACCTATCACTTTTTGTGATAACAATAACACAAATATGTATTATTCAACTGGTTTGAAGTCGATTATGATGGCTATTGAAAGGGAGTGTTTCAATGCATGCCATGCAATATCATGTGGATCTGCCTGCGGATTATGATATGAATATCATTAGAAAAAGAGTACGAAACAATGGATGGAAAACAGATGGATATCAGGATTTATTATTTAAAGCTTATTTGATCACTGAAAAAGACAAACATAGAAGTTTACACAATGGCTATTGCCCATTGTATATTTGGAAACAATCTGAGGGGATGACGGATTTTGTGTTTAAGGGGTCATTTGATCATATTTTACGTTCTTTTGGCTGGAAACAAATTAATATTGGCATCACATATTCCGTTCATTTAACAGATGATTTTCATCGTAGCACATTCGTTCTTGAAGAGTATGTGACGATTCATCCTACTGATTGCCTGGAAAACCTAGATATCGCCCATCTCTTTTCTCATTTTAACAACAATAAGGGTGAAGTCATCGCATATAACCCCAATAAATGGAAATTCGTCAAATATTCTTTTCTGGACTCATTACCAGAGAATATAGAGCAGCAGATTCACATTTATGACATTGTCCATCTGTCTATGGATCATTCAATGGCCTAATTCATGTTACACGAGACGCATCACAAATCCCCAAGGTTACAATGCCTTGGGGATTTGTCATTTGTTGATGCAAGATTCTCTTACCACCGCTCCTTGTCTACAGCTAAAACGGATGACAAGAGGCCTGGAAAAGCGGTATCAATGTCGTCCTTTCTGAGAGAGTAGTAACGGTGCTTCCCGTCAATTCTCACTTTCACGATGCCTGCCTCTCTTAGTACTTTAAAGTGATGCGACAGCGTGGACTTGGCAATGTTCATATGATACGTACCGCATGTTCTCTCACCCGCTTCTGCTAAGCAGCGGACAATCTCCAGCCGAACAGGGTCAGCCAATGCTTGCAGCACAGAAATGAGTCTCATGTTTTCTTGGGTTGGATGATTTGGATTATTCATACGATAAATGTATCGTATTTTGTTCTAACATACAATCTCGTTACTCGCCTATGACATTGTAACGCGACAACCTATGGAAACGACTATGACTCATAGACACTATTTTGAAGGGAAGAACCTTATTTGACACGGACAATATGGACTTGCTTATTCATGCTCTTATTGGCAACGAGCTTATGCGCCTGCCAATCTGTTCAGCAATTTGAGTCAAAACCACCTAGTGCAGAAGAGTTATTAACTCTCGATCCACAGGCAGATTTATTTCAATGGGAAGAAACGATCTATGAAACAAACATAGATTGGACAAAATCATTAAATGTAACAAAACACCAGCAAGTAGGTGTCATTCAGAAAACAGCTGCCAAACATTTTGAACATGGAACAGCTTCTCGGTTGAAAAAAGGAACACCTATTTACTCTGTCAAGGAGCGGAAAGACCTTTTGATCATCGAACGTAACGGACAAATCCACATATATGCCGCACATGCGGAAGGATAAATACCTGTCATTGGGGCAGGTATTTTTTTAAGTTCATTTTCTTGTCATGTGTCATTGGTTTTGTTATCATAGCAAAAGTGACCACTCGGTTTCCATTGTGACCATATGGTTTTGCCGATTCGGAAAGGACTTATGAAGATGAACGAAAAGCAAGAAGAGATTTTGCGGGTATCGAAGAAATTATTTTCTCAAAAAGGCTATATGAGTGTCTCTATGCAGTCAATTGCTGATGCCTGTAAAATATCAAAAGCGTCTATTTATAAACTGTTTGATTCAAAGGAAGCTCTTCTATTGGAACTGATTAAATACAATCAGCGCAAAATGAGAGAGATTTCTCAGATCATTCATTCCGAAACGACGCTGTCCAAAAAGGAAAAATTCACAAAAAAGATTAAGCTTGAGCTTGAAGAGTTTAAAGAGAATCATAAATTTTTGAATATGCTGTCCTTTGAAGCTTTTTCACAGCATTCGCCCATCGTCATTAAGCATTTACGTGAGACACGCTCCATTATCATGCAGCGGCACAGAGACATCATTTTAAGCACATATGGTGAATCTGTTGCGCCTTATGTGTGGGATCTTGTGATTGTCCTCAACGGATTAATGAGAGAATTCATCTTGATGTTGGCGATTGAGCACAAGAACATCCAATTAGAAAATGCCGCCGAAATGATCATCGGTGTGATGGACCGTGTATCAATAAAGCCTTGCTCCATTGAGCCTGTGCTAACAGATCAGATGATGGACTCTTATTTGCTTTCCACACAGGAAGAATATGATGAAGAAAAGCTTGTCATCTCGTACTTAACAAAGATGAAACAAGAGCTTCACACACTAGCAAACGGAGAAGAAAAGGACGATCTCCTCTCTGCGTTTGAACTGCTGAGTCAAGAACTGTCAAAGGACCAACCGAGAACCTTTTTAATTAGCTCATTGCTTGATTATTTAGGCAAACACAGCGTTTTATCTCAAAACGTGTCACAGCTGAAAAGCATTATTTTATAGATAAAGAAGGGATAATATGAACCAATCAACAACATCGTATAACCGGTCTGTGATTGTTGGGATTTTCCTCGTTGGGGCGTTCGTTGCGATCTTAAACCAAACGCTTCTCATTCCAGCGATCCCGCATATCATGGAAGAGTTCAATATTGATGTCAGTAAAGGTCAATGGCTGACCACAGCCTTTATGCTGACAAACGGGATTCTCATCCCAATTACGGCCTTTTTAATTGAGAAATTTTCAAGCCGTTCCTTAGTCTTAACGGCTCTTAGCATTTTTACAGCAGGTACCATTCTTGCTTCGTTCGCCACGAATTTCCCAGTGTTACTTGCAGCACGTATCGTGCAGGCAGCTGGCGCAGGGATTTTGATGCCGCTCATGCAAACGATCTTCTTAACCATTTTCCCAAAAGAAAAACGCGGGCAAGCCATGGGTATGGTCGGACTAGTGATTTCATTCGCACCGGCGCTTGGACCAACACTTGGCGGCTGGATTGTCGATTCCTTTAGCTGGAAGTTCTTATTCTATATTGTTCTTCCAATCGGTATTATTGATCTCATTCTTGCTTTCTTCTTAATGAAAAATGTCACACAGCAAAGAGACACTCGTATCGATGTCTTATCGGTGATCCTGTCTTCCTTCGGATTTGGTGGACTGCTGTACGGATTTTCAAGTGTCGGAACGTATGGCTGGACGAGTGCGACCGTTCTGATTTCACTCATTGTCGGCGCTGTGAGCTTGTTCTTCTTTATCCTGCGTCAGTCGAATTTGAAAAGACCGATGCTTGAGTTTGGCGTCTTTAAGTTTGCGATCTTTAGCTTAACGACCTTCCTCGGTATGCTCGTCTTTGCTTTACTGATTGGAACAGAGACGATTCTGCCGCTCTATACGCAGAATGTCAGAGGGTTATCAGCCCTTGATACAGGGCTGATCTTATTGCCAGGGGCTCTCTTTATGGGATTCCTATCGCCGATTATCGGACGAATTTTTGACAAAGTAGGCGGTAAAGGGCTGGCTCTAGGCGGATTTACGATATTAGCTGTCACTTCCCTGCCATTTATGATGCTCAGCCTTGATTCATCGATTACCCTCATTACAGTGGCCTACACACTTCGCTTAATCGGGGTTGGAATGATCATGATGCCGCTGACAACAGCCGGTATTAACTCGTTACCACCGCATTTGATTCCGCACGGGACAGCAATGAATAATACGATGAGACAAATGGGCGGCTCTATCGGGACGGCTGTGCTTGTCTCCATTATGAGCAGCTCTGCTGCCAATGCAGCATTATCCGATCCAATGAAGTCAGCCGTTCATGGCATGAATACGTCATTTATCGTGTCTGGTGCTATTGCGGTGATTGGACTTGTCCTCTCATTCTTCTTAAAAGAAAAACGTGAAAACAAAGTGATGAAGCAGGAGCTATCTTCTTCGTCCTCTTCTTCATAAAGACAAAGAGCTCGGCATATAGCCAGCTCTTTTTTCATCTATTCACACATAACGTCCTCCCTAAAAACACATTTGTTCATATAGAGAAGAAAAACCTTGATAATTTGAAGAAAAGAGTTGATAATAGAAACTATTCAATTTGTGAGAAAATTTTTACTATAGGAGATGTATGCATTGAAGGTCGTTAAATTTGGTGGCAGTTCTCTTGCTTCTGGCAAGCAACTGCAAAAGGTATTTGACATTGTCACAGCAGATCCAGCTCGAAAAGCAGTCGTTGTTTCCGCACCAGGAAAACGGCATTCAACGGATACGAAGGTCACCGATCTATTAATTAGCTGCGGTGAACAATATTTACGTTTAGGTGAAGCACACGATTTACAAGAAGCTGTCATCGAGCGATATGCCTCGATTGCGGATGAGCTGGGGTTAGGTCATGACATTATTGACACCATCCGGCAAGATGTAAACACGTTATTACAGGCTGATTCTTCTCATCCTGAGCGTTATCTTGATGCGATTAAAGCAAGCGGTGAAGATAATAACGCAAAGCTGATTGCAGCCTACTTTCAGCATCAAGGCGTCGAAGCGTACTATGTGAATCCAAAAGAAGCCGGTCTATTTGTCAGCGACGAGCCTGGTCAAGCGCAAGTCCTTCCAGAATCGTATGATCATTTGTACAAATTAAGAGAACGCTCTGGCATCATTGTGTTCCCTGGGTTTTTCGGTTTTAGTCTAGCGGGTGATATCGTCACTTTTTCCCGCAGTGGATCAGACATTACCGGTTCCATTTTGGCAAATGGACTGAAGGCAGATGTGTATGAAAACTTTACGGATGTGGATGCAGTGTACGCCGTCAATCCAACGATCGTTCATGAACCAAAGGAAATCACAGAGCTGACATATCGTGAAATGCGTGAATTGTCCTATGCGGGTTTTTCTGTATTTCATGATGAGGCACTTATTCCAGCCTTTCGGGCAGGCATTCCTGTTCAGATTAAGAACACCAATAATCCAGCGGCCAAAGGCACGAAAATTGTGAATCAACGGGATCATACGAATGGCCCTGTTGTGGGAATCGCATCAGACAATGGATTTTGCAGTATTTATATCAGTAAGTATTTGATGAACCGAGAAGTGGGCTTTGGACGTAAGGTGCTGCAAACGTTAGAGGAATATGGACTTACGTATGAACACGTGCCTTCTGGCATTGATGATATGACCATTATTTTAAGGCAGGATCAGCTGGAGGAGCAGCAGATTGAACAAGAGCTTTTAGACCGATTAAAGCTTGTACTTGATGCAGATGAAGTGGTTTTAGAGCGGAACCTCTCGCTTATTATGGTCGTAGGAGAAGCGATGCGTCATAATGTTGGTACAACAGCAAGAGCGGCAAAAGCGCTGTCAAAAGCCAAAGTGAATATTGAAATGATCAACCAAGGCTCTTCAGAGGTGAGCATGATGTTTGGCGTCAAAGCGGCTCAAGAAAAAGAAGCCGTTCAAGCCTTATATGAGGAATTTTTCTCTATGTCCACGGTGCCTGTCTCCATTTAATCAGCAGACTGTCAGATCTCCGGATCGGCAGTCTTTTTGATCTCGCACGATTTGCGCATTAAAGTATATCTATTTCTCGTTTGATTTTGTATGATAGAGACAAATCAACTATTGTTCCGGCCATTGATCGGAGCTACAAGGAGTCCTAATCCATGCCTCGTCAACAACTATTAAAACAGTTTCGCAATTTTCATGATGCTTCTACAAGTATTTTAAACATGATGAGTCAATTCATTCATGTGAATACACTGTTTATTGCTAAAAATGATCAAAACACCAATCAGATTGTGAAGGTGCTAAATCACGACGAGCAGCTTCTTGAAGAAGGGGAAGAAAATCCTTACGAGAAGACATTTTGCAAGCTGGCGGTCGATCATCGCGATACGCTGTTGATCCCTGATATCCGCTTGGACGAGCGTTCAAAAAACTTAGACGTCACGAAACAGCTGCAAGGCGGATCATTTATTGGGGTTCCCATCGATTTTACTGATGGTACGAACTATGGAACCATTTGTGGACTTGATCTAAGGCCGCAGCAATTTACAGAAGAGCATGTTCATATGTTTGAAACGATGGCATCTTTGTTGAGTTACGTCTTAGAACTCGACCAGGCCAATCGGCAGATTCAGCAATTATCTGTACCGATCGTACCTGTTGTTGACGGTGTCGCCGTGCTCCCTCTTCTTGGTGATATCGAAGAGACACGTGCGCAGCATATTTTAGAAACCATTTTACAGGAAAGCTACAGGCTGTCGCTCTCTCATTTGGTCATTGATGTTTCAGGGACAAAACGACTCAATGAACAAAGCATTCAATACTTGGTCAGCTATGCGCAAACGTTAAGACTTTTAGGCATTTCAGCTGTTTTAACAGGAATAAAGCAAGACCTTGCGCTAAATGCGATTCAATCGAATATTTCATTTAAAGACATCACCATTCGTAAGGATTTACCGCAGGCACTTGCTCATATCGGCCTAACGTTTTCCAAAACAGAATAAGTGATGATACACCAAAAAGGGCTAAACCGAGTTTAGCCCTTTTTCTTCTTTTCAGCGTGATAGAAAACCTTTGCAGCCCTAGGAAAGACGAGTACCGGCGCGGAGCGAATTTCACATTCGTGAGCACCGGCACGCAGGACTGACACCGAATGCGAGGGTTTGTCTACACGCTGAGGCTAAACGGAGTTTAGCCCTTTTCTTGTGGTAGCGGTAAACGAATGATAAATGTTGTTCCCTTATGTTTTTCGCTTTTTAAATCGATATGTCCTTCATGCAAGTCCACAAGCTGCTTGACAATAGACAAGCCAAGTCCGTATTCTCCATATGGTGTATTCGTTCTCGAAATATCCGCTTTATAAAAACGTTCCCAAATGTGTTTGACTTCTTCAGGTGCAATGCCGATTCCCGTGTCTTCTACTTCAATGATCGTTTCCCCATTCTCTTCTTTCCCTCTCAAAGAAATACGGCCGCCTTCTGTAAATTGAATGGCGTTCTTTGTGATGTTGACGAGAATTTGAATGAGCCGGTCATAATCTGCGTATACCTTTTGTTCAGGGTGAACCTCTACCATGAGCTGATTGTTTTTCTCTTCAGCCATTCGGCTCAGCTGCTCCTTAATCACTTCAAACGTATCAATGAGTGGATAGTGAAATTTTTGAAGGGTGATTTGATTCGACCTGATTTTCTCATAATCCATATTTTCATTGACGAGACGAAGCATTCGTTTTGTTTCATCAGTGATGAGCGCATAGCATTTCTCTTTCTCTTCTGCCGGCACATCCGCAGTATTCAGCCATTCGACCAACCCTCGAATGGTCGTCAGCGGTGTTTTCAATTCGTGAGACACATCCGCAATGAATTGGCGTCTCCGTTTTTCAAGCCGGTCAATTTCCTCTCTTGACCGTTGAAGACGATTGGCCATCATATTAAAATCCTCACCTAGTGTACCAATTTCATCAAGGTGTTTGTTTTCAAGATGAATGTTGTAGTCACCATGCGCAATTTTCTCAGTTGCCTCTCTCAGTTTTTTGATACGATTCACATGGAACTTCGACAGAAACAGACTGAGAATAAAGGTAATCGTCAATGCCACAAACACGATGATATATAAATACCGGTTCATTTGAGCAATCAGCTCTTCTGCTCCTTGAATAGGAGCTATGAGCACCACCCCGCCCTTCAGCTTTCCGTCTTCCATGACAGGAAGTGCCACAAGTGATGCTTCTTGATCAAGCCGGCGTGAATCACTTCGCTTGACAATAATTTCTTCTCCTTTTGCGAGCTTGGCCCACAAATCTTTTGTGAGTAACGCTTCATGCGGCGGCATCTCTTGCTGCTGAGATAGCACAGTCCCTTTTTCATCAAAGACGAAAAAACGGATTTGTCTCGTCGAGAGAATGTCTTCAAATGGACGCAAACGGAAGTTCATCTCGGCTTTCGACAATTGTTTAAAATTCTCCAAAATTTCATTCCCATACGAACTCATTTCGTCTACCCTATTTTGATAAGCAATATCTTTCACAAAATGAGACATCAAGGTGCTGATAATAATGATGGCAATGAGCAATAACCCAAGGTGACTAATCAGCAACTGGTAAAAATATTTAATCTTCATCGAACTTATACCCTACGCCCCATACCGTATACAGAAAGGGCTTAGGTCCGTCTCCGATTTTTTGGCGCAATCGTTTAATATGAACATCAACCGTTCGTTCATCACCATAAAATTGGTATCCCCAAATTTGCTCAAGCAATTGTTCTCGTGAAAATACTTGCCGAGGATGCTGTATAAAAAAGCACAGCAAATCGTATTCCTTTGGTGTTAAATTTTCGATCCGTTTCCCCTCTAGAAACACTTCTCTCGTTTTTTTATCTAACTGAAAATGTTCGGTCTCTAGCCGTTCACCCTCTTTCGCTCCTTCTTGAGTAGATGTTGTTTGAGCAAAACGTCGTTTCACTGCTTTGATTCTTGCCATTAAGGTGAGCGGACTAAAGGGTTTTGTCACATAATCATCAGCCCCAAGATCGAAGCCCAGCACCTGATCAGATTCCGTTTCCTTTGCTGTCAGCATAATAATCGGAACATCACTGATCTGGCGTACTTTTTGACAAATGGTCAGACCATCCATTGAAGGAAGCATGACATCTAAGATGAGCAGATCCCAATCCTCTTCTTGCTTAAATCGATTCAATCCTTCTAATCCATCATGGACGAATTCCGCTTGAAATCCTTCTCGTTGAAAAAACATATCCGTCATTGTACAAACACTCTGGTTATCTTCAATCATTAATATTTTCATCATCAGCCTCCGCTGTTGCCTTTGTTTTTCTTTATGTAGCTTTATTTTACATGTTCCTTCTCAAATCTCAATTGGATTGATACGATTTCATGAACTTATCATGCTTTGGTCATCTTTTATTCATACTTTTTGATGGAGCTGAAATTTTGGAGAATCACATTGTTCTTTTTAATATAGTAGAATGGAAAAATGAAGGAATTGCAGAGGATAGTCTAGATGAGGACAGTGTCATTTACGTTCTTTCAGATGAAGAAGTCTCCCCTGTAGTAAAAGAATGAAA
>NZ_CP150633.1:1778257-1886448 GCF_038023285.1 Bacillus sp. PPSBB_11 | reverse complement strand
TCACCTGACGAAGGAATATCTTCTTTGACGTCATAGAGTATATTCACTCTTATAAAAATAAGGACATTTAAAAAGCTCATCTCCAAAGATGAGCTTTTTTCATATCACACGAGCAACTTCAGATAGGCAGTGTCATTCCCCTCTTCAACCGCCTGTAAAAGCTGCTTTGCCTGTGATGTGCTGGTGACGCTGCTTAGCTTTTGTATGATGTCTTCTGTCGATAACGCACAGCCTGGTGCTCCCCGAGGGATATCGACTCGTTTGCTGATGGTGGTGCCGTCAGATAAGGTGAGCTTTACAATCGTAAAACGTCCTTTTGGCACTGCGTCTGGATGGGGTTCTATCGTTTGATCATATACTCTATTCACCCGCTTCATCCATGTCCGCAGCTCTGGTGAAATGGTTTTTTTCGTAAAAGCATCCAGTGATAAAGGTTGTCCAAACACTGCTAGTGCGATGACATACTCGACACTAAATCGTCCCTCTTCTCCCGTCAAAGGTGTCCGCTCCGTGAGTGCGGCATCTCCGCCAGGCGGAAACATGACGTCGACCTGTACGATCTTCTCCTGTAAGGAAGAGTGTTCTTGTACTAATGACTCGATCGCATCGGCTGCATGATGCGCCGCTGAACAGAACGGATACACTTTAAACCATAGACCTGGCGACACGATACGCCATGCAGTGCCATAGTCCTCTAGCAGACGTCTTTCCGCCAGTTTCTGATCCCCATAGAGAGAAAAGAAGCCCAGCTCCCCATCTAGAAGCGATTCACTCCCGCCAAAACCTGAGCAAGCTAAATCCATGGACCATACGGCGGTTTGAGCGGCGAGTCCAGCTTGTAATGGTTTCATATCAGTCCCAAACTGCTTTCGCATTCCAGCTGATTGCGCACCAGCAAAGCCGATCGCTTTCGCCAGCTCTTTCTGTGAAACTTGTTTCAAATAACCAATCGCACAGACCGCTGCAATGGCTCCGAGCGTTCCGGTATTATGCCAGCCCCGCTCATAATGCGACTTACCGATGGATTCACCTAGCCTTGCCATCACTTCGACGCCAGTAATGTAGGCTGCTAGAAATCGATCACCGTACGCCTCCCCGTTGGTCAGCTGGGAAAGCAAGGCCGGAATGATCACTGCACTTGGGTGTCCTCTCACATCAGAATGCACATCATCATAATCAAGGGCGTGAATCAGATAGCCATTTAGCATGGCTGCGGATTGACGGCTGACCTTCTTCCCTTGTCCAATGACGGGAATTTGAGCCGCGCCGCCTTCTTGTTCCACCAGCGCCATGAGCTTCTGAATCCCTTCATCCTCTTTTGCAGCAAGCGCTGCTGCCGCAGCGTCTAACAAACCGTTTCGAGCCATTTGAATGGCCTGTTGATCTTGCAACGGATCAGCAGAGAGCACTTCCTCTGCGAGCTGTTTCGTTAGTTCCATGTTCTTGACTCCAACGCCCGAACCGCAAGCTCGGAGAAGAAAGCAGCAGCGACTGGGATTGCCTCTTCATTTAACGTAAAGGCAGGGTGATGCCATTCCTCGGTACCGCTCGTCCCCATCCAGACAAAAAAGCCTGGAATGCGCTCTTGGTAAAGGGCAAAGTCTTCTCCGCCTGGTGACTGCTCTGCCTCTACTACTGCGAGATCAAGCGCTCCTGCCGTTTCTTCCACAACCTTTGTCAAACGCTCGTCATTCATCACAGAAGGCAAATACGGATGCCATTTCACATCTGCCTTTGCGCCAAACCCTTCTGCGATACCGCTCACGATTTGTTTCATGAGATCTGGAATCATCGCTCTCACTTCAGGTTCAAACGTCCGAACGGTCCCTTCCATCTCGACGCGATCAGGTATCACATTCCATGATGTGCCACCTTGAATACGTGTGATGCTGACAACCGCATGATGCAAAGAACTAATGCGGCGGCTGACAATTTGCTGTAGGGCGCTTGTGATCTGACCGCTGATGGCAATCGGATCAATTGTGTGATTTGGAATTCCAGCATGACCACCCGTTCCTTGAATGTCAATTTCAAAGCGATCGACGCTCGCCATTAATGCTTTTTCTCTTATCCCGATGGTGCCAACTGGCAGGTTAGGTTTATTGTGCATACCAAATATCGCATCCACTCCATTTAAGACGCCTGCCTCTATGACGTGTTTCGCTCCTTGCGCCACTTCCTCAGCCGGCTGGAACAAAATGCGTACTGTTCCCTTGAGCTCATGTTTCCGTTCTTTTAATAGGACGGCCGCACCAAAAATCGAAGCGGTATGGAAATCATGACCGCATGCATGCATTTTTCCTTGTATCTTTGAAGAAAATGGTTCGCCAGATGCTTCTTCAATTGGAAGTGCGTCAATATCGGCTCTCAGAGCAATCGTTGGTCCCTCTTGTTCTCCTTTGATTTCACAAACGACCCCTGTTTGAAGATCTGGAAAATCGAGTACAGTGATCCCTTCCTCTTCTAACCAGCCTCGTAGTTTTTTTGTCGTTTCATATTCTTCAAATGCCAGCTCTGGATGCTCATGAAGCGCTCGGCGTATGTTAATTAAACGTTTGTTTAAAGCTTGATTTCCTAATGATTTCACTGATACTCACCCCTCTAAAGAGTAAAAAGCAGCTTATGCTTCTTCAGCCGCTGCTTCTTTTTGGATAAATCGTTTTGTTCGTTCATTCTTCGTTTCGTCAAATAGTTCGGTTGGCGTTCCCTGCTCAATGATATGACCATCTGCCATAAAAATCACATGATCTGCTACTTCTCTTGCAAACGCCATTTCATGTGTCACGATGATCATCGTCGTTTCTTGAATGGCAATGGATTTAATCACTTGAAGCACACCTGAAACAAGCTCTGGATCTAGTGCTGACGTTGGTTCATCCAGCAAAATCGCATGTGGATCGACCGCTAACGCACGGGCAATCCCAATTCGCTGCTGCTGACCACCGGATAGTGTGACCGGGTAGCTGTCAGCTTTTTGTTCTAGCCCTACTTGTTTCAATAGCTTCATACCGATTTCATTTGCTTGCTGTTTGGTCATTTTTTTCGTCACAAGCAGTGACTCTGTAATGTTTTGCAGAGCTGTTTTGTTTTTGAATAAATTATAGTTTTGAAACACCATGGCCGTTTGCTGGCGCAGGTGATGGGCTTCTTTACGTGTATATTTAGACGCATTCAGCTTCGCATCGCCAATTTCAATCGTACCTTCATCTGGCGTTTCTAATAGATTTAGACAGCGCAGCAATGTTGATTTACCGGAGCCAGAAGGTCCGATAATGGCCACAACCTGCCCTTTTTGCACGTCAAGATTAATTCCGTCTAAGACGACAAGGTCGCCGAATGATTTTTTCAAATTGGTGAGCTTGATCATGTCCACACCTCCTTAATTCCGGTAAGGTTTGCTGATTTTTCGTTCAAATAGGTCTTGCAGGAAACTATAAATGATGGTGAGCACCCAATACACAATGCCAACCGCTAAATACGTTTCAAAGTACTTATAGTTGGCCGATGCAATCATTTTCCCTTGCGCAAACATTTCTGCCACCCCAATGGTAAAGGCAAGCGATGTTTCTTTTAAAAGACCAATAAAGGTATTCCCCGTCGCTGGAATGGCATTTCTGACGGCCTGCGGGAAAATAATTCTGACGTAAGACTGCCATCTTGTCATGCCGACAGATAAACAGGCCTCAAGCTGCCCTTCATCCACTGAATTAAGAGCCGCTCTAAAAATTTCTGCTAAGTACGCTGAGTTTTTAATACTTAAACCGATAATGACCGCTGTTAGAGCATCCATTGAGGTCATCGCAGGGAATAGCTGCGGAAGACCAAAATAAATGAGAAAGAGCTGAACCAAAGTTGGAACCGCTCTGAAAAAAGAAATATACAGCTTGGCAAATTGGTATAAGACAGGTATCCGGTTTTTCGTTATAAGCGCGAATACCACACCAATGATAATGGCAAATACCATGGAGACAATCGCCATGAAGATCGTTATCGGCAAGTATTGAATCAAGGTTGGAAAAACCGTCACCATATACTGCCAATCAATGTGATTCATGTCTGCTTTTCACCGCCGCTGTTGTTATTTTTTAATCGGCACTGTGACATCGTCTTTGAAATATTTCTCAGACAATTTCTTCAGTGTTCCGTCTTCTCTTAATTCTTTGATCGCTTGATTGAATTCTTCTCTTAGCTTGTCGTGCTTTTCATCTTTGGCAAATGGGTAGCCGACTTCTTCATATACGATTGGGTTGCCGACGATTTTGAGTGGAAGTCCTGTTTTTTCAATTTGAGCTAACAAGACACTGCGTCCGTTGACGTAAGCATCTACACGGCCATTTGCAACTTCATTTAAGACACCGTCTTGTGTTTCATATGTTTTGATGTTGATTTTCTTGTCTGGGTCTTTGCTCTCTAGGTTTTTGGCATGGTTTGAGCCAAGAACAGCCGCCACCGTTTTTCCTTTTAAGTCGTCAAGTCCTTTAATGTCCTTGTTGTCCTTCTTGACAATGATTTGTGTTCCTGCGTATGCATACGTATCTGTAAAGTTGAACGTTTGTTTACGCTCATCTGTAATCGCAACTTGGTTTGATACGGTATCCAGCTTACCAGATGTCAGCTGGCCCATCAGTCCGCTGAATTCACTCAGCTGCCAGTCTAGTTTGTAGCCTAGCTTTTTCGCAATGGCTTCTGTGACCTCGACATCAAATCCTACTAGTTTGCCGTTTTCTTTATAAGCAAATGGATAGCTTTGGCCTGTAGCGCCCACTTTAAGCACTTTCTCATCTTTGCCTTCACTCTGATTACCCCCGCCGCATGCCGCTAACACCGCAAGCATTGCCGCAAATAAAACAACTAGCCACTTTTTGTTTTTCATGTTCGTACACCCTTCTTTCCTCTTATGGTTGTGTAATATCTGATCGTAATTGTTTTTTAAAATAAATGGTGATATGGCCTTTGCCTAGATCCTTTTCACCTGCTCTGACATAGCCTTTACGCTCATACATGTCCATGAGCCACGGATGCTTATCAGCTGTACCGAGAGAGACATACGGTACCTTTAGTGTGTCCCTTAGCACTTCCGTTTCAACCCACTCAAGCAGGGCTGAGCCTGTGCCTTTTTTTGCCGCTGGTTCTGAAGCAAACCACCATATATGCGGAACGCCGAATGGTCCTGGCTGTTCTCCCCAAGGCATACGGAGTGATAAGGTGGAGAGAAGCTCTCCGTTTTCTTCCATTACATAGCAAAGGTTCTTTTGTACATTTTTCTGAACGAGGGCGATATCTGCATGTGCTGCTTGGAACTGGATGCCGAGCTCACGAATCGGCTCATAGGCTCTTGTTGTCAGTTCAAGCAACGCTTCTATATCATCCTCAGTTGCCAGACGAAACGTATATCCCAACGTTAGTCACCTCACCTTTATGTCGTGTAGCGATTTTTTGGCTGTTTTAATCCGAGATTTTCTCGTAAAGTTTGTCCTGTGTATTCTGTTTTGAACAGGCCTCTTTCCTGAAGGATCGGAACGACGCGGTCTACGAAGGCATCAAGTCCTTCTGGCAATAATGGCGGCATCACGTTAAAACCGTCGGCTGCTTCCTCAACGAGCCATGTCTCCATCACATCTGCTAGTTGCTCTGGTGTTCCAATGAAGATATGGTGCCCACGGGAACCTGCAACAGATTGGTAGAGCTGGCGAATGGTCAGGTTGTCCTTTCTCGCCATATTCATCACAAGGTCAAAGCGGCTTTTCACGGCATTTGATGCGCTTGGATCAATCTCTGGAAGCGGTCCGTCTAGTGGATACTGCGAAAGATCAATACCCCCTAAGTAGTTTTGTAAAATGCTAAGGCCGATCTCTGGAACAATCAGCTCTTGTAATTCTTCATACTTCGCTTTTGCCTCTTCTACTGTATCGGCAATGATTGGGAAGATGCCCGGCATGATGCTGACATCCTCTCTAGCTCGTCCAGCAGCCTCTACTTTCCCCTTCAAGCTTTGGTAAAATTCCTTCGCTTTGTCGAGATCGTTTTGTGCCGTGAAAATGAGCTCAGCCGTTTTAGCCGCAAGCTTTTGACCATCTTCAGAAGACCCTGCTTGAATGATCACCGGCTGTCCTTGAGGGGTGCGTGATACGTTAAGCGGACCCCGTACGGAGAAAAATTCACCTTTGTGCTGCAGCTCATGAAGCTTACTAGACTCAAAGAATTCTCCTGTTTCTTGGTTTCTGATAAGTGCGTCCTCTTCCCAAGAATCCCACAGACCTTTGACGACATCGACGAATTCTTCAGCTCGCTCGTATCGTTTGTGGTGCGCTAAATGCTCTTCTCCGCTAAAATTTTTCGCTGTTTCTTCAATAGAAGACGTGACCACATTCCATGCTGCTCGTCCACCTGATAAATGATCGAGTGAGGCAAACTGTCTCGCAATATGGAATGGCTCACTGTATGTAGTTGATGCTGTTGCTGCTAAACCAATTGTTGAGGTAGACTCTGCAATCGAAGAAAGCAGGGTGAGCGGTTCAAATCTCGTTAATACATTTGGATGAGATGTATGATTAATTGATAAGCTGTCGGCTAAAAAGAGCAAATCCAGCTTCCCTTCCTCGGCCTTTTTCGCTAATTGTTTAAAGTAATCAAGATTCATGGCTGCGTCTGGTACTGCTTTCGGATGTCTCCAAGAGGCGACATGATGTCCAGTTCCCGCGATGAATACGCCTAGCTTGAGCTTCCGTTTCGGCTGTGACACTTGTTCTTCATCCTTTCTATATCTTCCTTGTATCAAGTTATTATTTTACAAGATACATTTTTCTGATTGAATTAATCGGTTTTATCCATAAAAAAAGGGCAAATGTTGTGAAAAATGAAAAATAATTATTACTATATGCCCTTTTTACATGATTGTCAACCGCCTTCTGAACCTCCAAAAAAAGGGATTTACAGGCGTTTACGGCGGATCAATTTCAATATTTCCGATGAGCCGGTCCGTGGAGTGCGTCATCAATTGACTGCGCTCTAGTACGTTATGGGCAATCACCGAATGAGTGGAAGATACGGTGCGGACGGCAATCGCTTTTTGAGGAGAGAGATTAATGATGTTATTCCGTAGCACACGTGCTGAGACAACCTCATCAAGAAAAACGGCTGTCGGCTGTCCGATCGAACGATTTAAATAAAATCGGTTATCTCCAATTTGGGGTGAGCCATTTTTAATATACATCACCACATATAAGGACGTTTCTTCAAAGGAATTGTCTTTAATCTCTAAAGGAGCGGTCGTATTGCTATAGACGGCATAGTTTTGATAGTGCTTAAAACGATTCTGCCATATGAAAGCCTTTGCATTTCCTGTCACGCTGATTGTATACGAAGATGCGAGCTGTGAATGTCCTTCTTGAATAAAGTGATTGCCGTTGATCCCCGCTTCTCCCTCCTGCACCCATATCCCTCGGCTGAATTCCTTGAATTGATTATGCTGAATTAAGATATTCGTTCCTCTGACCATCGCCGCATCGATGACAGAGTAGACGGTATTGTTTGAAAAGACAATGCTGTCTGATTGATAAATACGCAGCGATGTACTTCTAAGCCGTGTGTTTGTCCCTGACTCAATATGATTTCCTTCTATTAAAATACGATTGGCCATATAGACAGACACAGCCGCATCTTCAAAAAGACTGATTTTATTACCTGTGATGTGCACGCTGTCTCCCCTCACATCAATCCCCTTTTCAAACCCTTCAATCATATTGCCAATAATGATCACATTGTTTTCCGATTGATCAAGCGGCACGCCTAAGCTCGTAATCCCTGCTTTTGTCACGCCCCCTCCCACTGCACGAATCAAATTATTCGCAATGATCATTTCAGTGGCGAAGCCATAGGAGATACTGCTGTCCGTTTGATTGCCTTCAATGATCACACCATAGCCATTGAAATTATAGATAGAGCTGGCTGCGCCGCCTCTGACTATGTTGTTTCGAATTTGAATATTCAGCGGTTCCTCCAAGTTGGTCGCATTTTCTCCGTATCCTTCAATATCAATGCCCATTTTTGGCTCGACCCCATTTACCCCTGCCCTTTCAAGCAAACAGTCTTCCACAATGACACCATCACAGCCTGTAATAGAAATATTGTTTCGCCTTGAGTCAGTGATGGTGCAGCCAGAAATATGAATAGACGAAGCTGGCGAGTACGATTCGATATGGGTCAATAAACCGTGCGGACTGACAATGATGCCGTCTCCCGTACAATTGTTGATTTGAACACGATCGATATTCACATGGGAAGCACCTTCAATACACACCCCGAAGCCCCATTCATGTGTTTTTCTTTCTGGCGGGAGTGCCTTGTACACATGCTCATCACGGTCGCCTTCAATCCGCCCGCCCCGAATGGTCACATGCTCTACCTCTCCAATATAGAAGGCTGCATATCCCCACGAATCATTTGGTTTCACTTTGATAACGGCATCTGATGCCATCTCAATACAAATATGACTTGGCACTCGTATGCCGGCATTACGAAAAGGAAAAAATTGATCCCCCCTGTACACCGCATCTATTAGATACGTTCCACTCGGCAACCAGACGTGGGAGTAGCCCTGTGCTTTTGTCCATTCCAGGCATTCGTTCAGTTTCGCTGTACAGTCCGTTTTCCCGTCAGCAATCACGCCAAAGTCTATTACATTGACAACGGGTTTCTTCAGATCAGATTTATTTACATCCCCCAATGAAAACCCCTCCTTTTTACACATGTCCTCTTGTCATCCTATGCATGTGAAAAAGGTTTGCTTGTACGATATTTCAAATTTTATATAAATTCTTCTGGAATAACTTTCCGATGATTTTCACTTGAGCGAATTTTTCATTTTTTTGAGTCTTTACGCCTATTGAACTAACATTTTCCTGTTTTAGAATAGTTTTATATTGACACAAGAACTATACAAGAATATCATTTTTCTCATATCTCTTTTTTTAAGAAAGGATCTATGCCATGTCTACAATTGACCACGATAAAATTGTTAAAAGTGTTCCTCAAAAAGGGTTTTTTGGACATCCTAAAGGACTTTACACACTGTTTTTCACTGAATTTTGGGAGCGTTTTTCTTATTATGGCATGCGTGCACTGCTTATTTATTATATGTACACAGAGGTGACAAAAGGCGGTCTTGGCTTCGACCAGACAACCGCTAATTCGATCATGTCTGTCTATGGTGCGCTTGTCTATATGTCAGGCATTATTGGCGGATGGCTTGCCGACCGAGTATTTGGTTCGTCCAGTACGGTCTTTTATGGCGGGGTATTCATTATGCTTGGTCATGTCATTTTGGCACTACCTAGCGGAGCAACAGCGCTCTTTATTAGTATGGGGCTGATTATTATCGGGACAGGCCTCCTAAAGCCGAACGTATCAAACATAGTCGGCGACCTGTATACAAAAACAGACCCTCGCAGGGATTCTGGATTCAGTATTTTCTATATGGGGATCAACATGGGTGGTTTTATCGCCCCATTAATTGTCGGAACACTCGGTCAAAAAGTGAATTTCCACCTTGGTTTCTCACTCGCTGCCGTTGGTATGCTTGTTGGACTGATTACGTTTGTCATCACGAAAAAGCCGAATCTTGGACTTGCCGGCACTTATGTGACAAATCCATTATCAGTTGCCGAGCGTAAGAACTTCAAAATTTACGGATCATTGGTTGTGATCTTGCTCGCAGTTTTTGCTGTCATTGGCATTCAAACAGGCGCACTCACAATTAATCTATTCACTTGGTTTGTCAGTGCCCTTGGTGTACTCATTCCGATTGTTTATTTCATTGTCATGTATTTCAGTAAAAAGACGAGTGCAGTGGAGCAATCCAGGGTTCTCGCTTATATTCCATTGTTCCTTGCTGCCGTGATGTTCTGGGCGATTCAAGAACAAGGCTCAAACATTTTAGCGACATATGCAGATCAACGAACAAACTTGAATTTTCTTGGGATGACACTAGCGTCTTCATGGTTCCAATCATTGAACCCAATCTTTATTGTGCTGCTGTCTCCAGTGTTTGCTTGGTTATGGGTCAGACTTGGGAAGAAACAGCCGTCTACCCCGATTAAATTCTCACTTGGTCTTCTGTTCGCAGGATTATCCTTTATCATCATGATCATTCCTGCCTACATGTCTGGTCCGAATACACTTGTTAGTCCATTATGGCTCGTTCTCAGCTTCTTCCTTGTCGTCATCGGAGAACTTTGCTTATCACCAGTTGGGCTGTCAGCGACAACAAAACTGGCACCTGCTGCCTTCTCAGCGCAAACGATGAGCCTTTGGTTCCTTTCAAATGCAATGGCACAGGCGATCAATGCACAAGTGGTCAAACTGTTTGATAAAGTACCAGAAACCGTCTATTTCGGGATCATCGGCATGCTCGCTATTGTTTTATGTGGCGCTATGCTTCTGCTTACACCGGTGATTAAGAAAGCGATGAAAGGCGTGCATTAAATTGAAAAAGAAGCCTCCCAAATGGGAAGGCTTCTTTTTTTGAATTAAAACCGAATCTCATCATCTCCGTGGATTTGCAACTGGAGCGGTTCACTTTTCACCTGATGTTTTTTCACATAGCGGTGATAGACAACATATCCAATGATCATGAGCGGTACGCCGACATACAGCCCAATCCGCTGCTCGGCATCAAAGGCAAGACTGATTAGCACAATCGAGTTCAGCGTGATCGCAATGATCGGCAGTACCGGATAAAGAGGGGTTTTAAATTTTAGGTTTTCCAGCTTTCCGCCTGCTTTCAAATATCTTCTGCGGAAAAGCAGTTGTGATAATGTAATCGTAATCCAGCCGGTTTGGGCGCTCATGCCTGCAATAGACACGATCCAAGCAAAAACGGTTTTCTCTGCAAAGAATCCTGATAATAACGAAATACCTGTAAACAGGAAAGTGAGCAGTAAGGCATTCATCGGGATGCCCCGCTGATTGACTCGTCTAAACGCCTTGCCTGCCATTCCTTCCTTCGACAAAGAGTACAGCATTCTCGTAGAGGCATATAGGCCAGAGTTCGCCACAGATAATAAAGCAATGATAATGACAAAGTTCATGATATCTGCCGCATAAGGAATGCCCGTTCTCTCAAACACAGTGACAAATGGGCTTTGCAGCACACTCGCTTCTTTCCAAGGAACCATACCCGCTAAGACAAAAATAGATAAAACAAAAAAGACAAGTGTGCGCCAAACCGTCTGATGAATCGAGCGAGGCACGGTTTTCTCTGGATTTTCACTTTCTCCTGCCGCAATCCCGATCAGCTCCGTTCCTTGAAACGAAAAATTCACCGTGATCATCGTGACGACTACTGCGAGCAAGCCATTCGGAAACAGACCGTCACTCACAAAATGACTAAAGTAAGGAGCTGGTTCCCCGCTCGTCGTTTGAATAAAACCAAACATCGCCGCTCCGCCTACGCCAATAAATAGTAAGATGGCGACAATCTTAATGGTTGAAAAGAAAAACTCCGACTCCCCGAACGCTTTCGCTGATCTGGCATTTAATAAGAACAAACACAGCCCAAATATGAGACACCAAATCCACACATCCACTTGTGGAAGCCAGCGTCTCATCAGCTGCCCTGCTGATAAAAATTCCAGCGCCACGGTGGCTGCCCAGCCAAGCCAATAAATCCAGCCAACAGCAAATCCTGCTGCAGGACTCACAAATTTCGTCGCATACGTATGAAAAGACCCCGACACAGGAAGCGCGACTGACAGCTCTCCCAAACACAGCATGGTTAAATACATGATCAATCCGCCCACTATATAGGAAAGAACGGCTCCAACTGGCCCTGCTTGTCCAATCGTATAGCCTGTTCCAAGGAAAAAGCCTGTCCCAATGACACCGCCAAGAGAAATCATAAATAAATGGCGGGAGGTCATCGCCCTTTTCAATTGTTCGGGCTGATTTTGTCCAACATCCACAATGATGCCCTCCTTCTTCTAAGATGTTCTGTTATCAAAACATGTCTCCATGTGATTATTCCATTTTCAAAACAACCTACTAATTATACATCTTTTATAATAAATATGCTTCCTTCTATCGTCACTGTTACAAAGTCTTTATTTTAGTAATGTTCGCACAACTAAGAGCAAATAGACATTGTAGAGAATGGAGGTTTGAAAGAATTGGGTTCAGGGCATAAAGTTGGTGAGATTCGCTCAAGCTAGTTTCAAATGCTTTACTTTTAGGTTGCTTCTCTGTAAGATCATATGTTGTAAATACCAACAAGAAAAGTGGGGAATAAAATGAAAAAAATGTTCTTTGCCATTATTTTAGGCGCTTGTGTTGCATTGATCACGGCATGCGGATCAGCTGCAAACGACAGCGCAAATAAACAATCTGGGTCTAAGGAATCAGGTGACCTTTGGAAATCCATTCAGGATAAAGGCGTATTAACCATCGGTACAGAAGGTACATATGCTCCTTTCACCTTCCATGACAAAAAGACAGATAAACTAACTGGCTATGATGTCGAGGTCATCACAGAAGTTGCAAAACGTCTTGACTTAAAACCAGAATTCAAAGAAACACAATGGGACAGCATGTTTGCTGGTCTGAATTCAAAACGTTTTGATGTGGTAGCGAACCAAGTTGGTAAAACTGGACGTGAAAATCAATATGATTTCTCTGATAAGTACACAACGTCTCAAGCCATTGTTGTGACAAAATCAGATAACAATGACATCAAGAAACTTTCTGATGTGAAAGGCAAAAAAGCAGCACAATCATTAACAAGTAACTATAACAAATTAGCTACAGATGCTGGCGCTAAAATTGAAGGGGTTGAAGGTCTTGCACAATCCATTCAATTGATTCAGCAAGGGCGTGCTGATTTGACGTTCAATGATAAATTGGCTGTCTTGAATTACTTGAAAACAAGCGGTAACAAAAACCTAAAAGTTGCATTTGAAACAGGAGATCCACAAGAAACGTATTTTGCCTTCAGAAAAGGCAGCGGCGAAGTCGTTGACAAAGTGAATGGCGCACTAAAAGAAATGAAGAAAGACGGTACACTCGCTAAGATTTCTAAGAAATGGTTTGGTGAAGATGTTACAAAATAATATCCTCGGAGTCGTCATTCCGTGGGATCTTCTTCAGCAATCTTTTTGGCCAATGGTGATGCAGGGGATTTATTATACAATCCCCCTTGCCATCATTGCCTTCATTATTGGTATTTTTATCGCGCTTGTGACAGCTCTTGCTAGAATGTCTAAAATTAAAGCCCTCAGATGGATTTTCTCCATCTATGTGTCGGCCGTTCGCGGAACGCCGCTTTTTGTGCAATTGTTTATTATTTTCTATTTCTTTCCGACATTTAATATCACACTTGATCCATATCCAAGTGCTATCATCGCTTTTTCTTTAAACGTAGGTGCGTATGCTTCGGAAATTATCCGTGCATCCGTCCTATCTGTTCCAAAAGGACAATGGGAAGCGGGGTATTCGATTGGGATGACCCATCGCAAAACGCTCGTCCGCGTGATTTTACCGCAGGCAGTGCGTGTATCGATTCCGCCGCTGTCTAATTCATTCATTAGTTTGGTGAAAGATACATCGCTTGCCTCCCAAATCCTCGTGGCAGAGATGTTCCGTAAATCACAGGAAATTGCTGCGGCGAACTTGGATCAAATTTTATTTATTTATATGGAAGCAGCCCTGATCTATTGGGTATTCTGCTTCATTCTATCGCTCGTTCAACACCAAATTGAAAAACGACTTGATCGATATGTCGCAAGGTAAGGAGGGAACGACATGCTAACAGTCAAAGGCTTAAACAAATCCTTTGGTGAAAATGAGATTTTAAAGTCGATTGATTTTACGATCAACAAAGGGCAGGTTGTGGCGATTCTTGGTCCATCAGGTTCAGGAAAAACAACGATGCTTCGCTGTTTAAATGCACTTGAAATTCCAAATGCCGGCTCCTTTACCTTCGATGATTTCTCGATTGATTTTTCTAAAAAAAATAAACAAGCTGATTTGCTCAAGCTTCGCCGGAAGTCAGGCATGGTGTTTCAAGATTATCATCTGTTCCCACATCGCACTGTTCTTGAGAATGTGATGGAAGGTCCAGTCCAAGTCCAGCGCCGTCCGAAAGAAGCGGTGCGAAAAGAAGCGATTCAGCTTCTGCAAAAGGTAGGACTTGAGGATAAAAAAGATTTGTATCCCTTCCAGCTGTCAGGCGGTCAAAAGCAGCGTGTCGGCATTGCCCGTGCACTTGCCATTCAGCCAGAGCTTATGCTTTTTGATGAACCAACCTCTGCGCTTGATCCTGAGCTTGTCGGGGAAGTCTTAAAGGTCATGAAGGATTTAGCGAAAGAAGGCTGGACGATGGCGGTTGTCACACATGAAATCAAGTTTGCCCAAGAAGTGGCGGACGAAGTGATTTTTATTGATGGCGGCGTCATCGTCGAACAAGGTCCTCCGGAAGAAATCTTCAAACGACCAAAGGAAGAACGAACAAAACAATTCTTAAACCGGATTTTGAATCCAGTATGATCAAAAAGGCTATTCTCATCATGTGAGAACAGCCTTTTTTTACCTCTTTCAAAGTAAGCGATTACATTAAGCAAAGCCATTTAAAGGGGCGTGCGAGTATGTTACGATTGAAATCGAGTGTTTAAGAAAGAAGGGAAAGCTTTTGAAGCGGGAACATCTTTTACGTTGGTTTTTTTATTTTGTTGGATTGGTTGTACTTGCTTTTGGACTATCGCTGACAGTGAAGGGAAAGATCCTTGGCATTGGTCCGTGGGACGCTTTTCATTATGGACTGTTTCAGCATTTTGGTTTAACCATTGGACAATGGTCGATCATTATTGGTGCACTGATTGTGACACTGACATCTGTTTTCACGAAATCTTTTCCAAAGATCGGCGCCCTGCTCAATATGGTGCTGATCGGCGTGTTTATTGATTTCTTTAATGCAGTATTACCTGCACCACATGGGTATTTACCTGCTTTATATGTGTTTATTACGGGCGTGATTGTGTCTGGGTATGGCGTTGGCATTTATGTCTCAGCCAACCTTGGCGCTGGGCCAAGGGATTCATTAATGTTGCTCATCTCAGCAAAAACAGGGCTGAACGTACAGTGGGTTCGAAATGGTATTGAGTTAACCGTGCTTCTATTTGCATGGATGCTCGGCGGCCCGATTGGCATTGGAACGATTCTGACGGCCATCTTTACTGGACTCGTCCTTCGCTTTTCATTGCCACAATCGACACGGCTCTTGCAACTGCTCATTACAAAAACAGCGGAGAAACCTGTTCAGACCCTTACCCGATAAGAACAAGCCATTCTACTAAATGAATGGCTTGTTTTGTGCTAAACTAAATAGACGCAATATTCTTAAAACAGGAGATGATCCTCTGATGCAGCTTTTCCATTATCATTACTGGACACCATTTGTTGAGGAGACAGAGAAGGCGTACACCTCATTAGGCTTTGAAGTAAAGGGGCGTTTCGCAAAGGAAGGTTCCTTTCCCCCTCCGCAGACATGGGATGATTTTAGAGAGAAGAAGCCCTCTTTCCGAATCATTGAGATGAGAAAGGGACAGATCAATATCACATTTGGTTATAGTAAAAAAGTCCTTTTTGATCACATCGGCTTTCTAGTGACTGATGATGAATATGATCAGCTGCTGGTACAAGCGCAAAAGAAAAACTGGGCAATCCAGACTGGGGAGCGAAGAACGTTTCTTTCTACACCGATGCGCTTAAGGCTTGAATTGCAGCGGCGGACAGATGTGATTGAAACTGGTGAAGAAGCAATTGCCGAGATGACGATCGCAGTACCTGATTTGACTCATACACCTACGGTCGATCAGTTGCTGGACGGTTTGACACAACCTATTCATTGGAAAAAGGGAGAACGTCTCTCTTTACTTGAAGTGAAGATGATAGATTCTCATGGGATGAATACGACCGATCCAAACGGTGTTCACGTCCTCACACAAGGATAAAAAGCAGCGAGATACGCTGCCTTTTTTATGATTGTTTACGGATTGGAATCCAAATCAATGTCACATGATCTGGAGAATTTATCTCTCCATCTAAAGGATACGTTTCCATCTCCATTCCCCCAGCATGCTCATATCCTGAGGCAGGAAACCATTCTGTGAAAATACGTGTCCATGTTGAATGCACAGCGGTTTCGACAGGCCCCTTTGCCTGAAATACAGCCCACGTACTGGCCGGAATCTGCTCGACTGTCATGGTCGAATCTGGTTGTTCCTCACCTTGCTCAATCCCAATGATATAGTCAAATGTTTCAAGCGTTTCATCAAAATGCGCACATACACCGATATATCCGAGTTCTCCAGCTGCATGAGCCAGTGAATCCGTCCATCCTTCTTGATTGACACGCTTCCAAAAGGCGGGAATATCCTGTTTGTTTTGGCTATTCTTTGTTGTTGTCTTTAGTCTTCTGCCCATGATTGAAAATGAATCCTTTTCCACAATTCGATAATGCATCGGTTCGACTCCTTTTATTTGAAGTTCGAAGGAGAGACGGGGGTAGGCTTTCACTGTATACTCGCCTGTTTTCACTGCTGCCGGTGTATATCCATGATGCCGCTTGAAGGCTTTCGCAAACGACTCTGGGGTTTCATAGCCATACTTCACCGCCGCATCAATGACTTTCACTTGCTTGGTCATGAATTCTTCTGCCGCAAGGGTTAATCGTCTTTTGCGAATATATTCTGCTACTGCAATTCCCGTCAGCATATGGAATAGCCGCTGATAATGAAATTTAGACATACAGGCGGCCTCTGCCACTTCTTCGATCTGCAAAGGCTGATCCAGCCTCTCTTCCATATAATTGATACTATCCATGATCAAGTGAATCATTTTTCCCTCTCCTTCCTTTTCCACTATATCGAGAACCGCCCGCACCTTCCTGTCATTTTGTGCTTTCATTGAACAGGATGTCTGTTTCTCTTTTGCATGGGTTCATCAAATGGTACAATAAATGTAAAAAATTGAGGTACGTTATGAAGATTTTCGCTATTCAACTACAACCTTTAGATGATAAAAATGCACGAAAACAAATAGAACAGCTGAAGCCTTTTGTGTCACTTGAAAAACGCGTCGCCGCTGAGCGCTTTCGTTTTTTGATCGATGCAAGAAGAACGCTTTTAGGTGAGGTACTGATTCGTCACATCATTCATGAGATGTACGCACTGCCTATGGAACAGATCATTTTTGAAACAGAAGGGAATGGAAAGCCTGTTGTCCGGCAAATTCCTTCTTTTCATTTTAATCTTTCTCACTCTGGTGATTGGGTCGTGGGCGCAGTAGATGATGCGCCTGTTGGCATTGATATTGAAGAGATTAAACCGATTGATTTAGCCATTGCCAAACGATTTTTTTCAGCTGACGAATATCAAGATTTACTCTCACAGCCGGCAGAACGGCAGGAAGCCTATTTCTTTCATTTATGGTCCATGAAGGAGGCTTTTATCAAGCTGACAGGGAAGGGAATATCCTATGGTCTCTCATCCTTTACCGCTCGCTTGTCAGAGGATGGACAGGCTACTTTAAGATTACCTGATCACGAAGCCCCTTGCGTTGTCCAAACATATTCACTTGATCCTGCCTACCAAATGGCGGTTTGTACAAGAAAACCCGCTGCGGCTGAGCACGTCGAGATACTCACTTGTGAGAACATGCTATCTCGCCTTAATAACGTGTGATTTGTTGAAGTGATGACTTTAGCAAATCGACGCCTCGTGCGATTTCCTCTTCTTTTACATGCCAAATGTTCAGTTGAAGTATAGGCTCCTTTTGATAAGTAGAAATAAAATGGCGGTCGATCGGCTGAACCATCACAGAAGCCTTTTTTAGCTGCTGAATGAGCTGATTCATCGGAATGGACCGGTCGACACGAACGTGGGTATGGGTAGCTGGCTCCTCTTCTCCCAGCGCATAAGCGCCTTGATCATTTTTCAAACAGGCCACAAGTTGTTTGGATCGAGCTCTATAGGTCGCCTGCATCCTTTCTCTATGACGCTCAAACATCCCGCTTTTCAAATAAATTTCTAAAGCAGCCTGCGAGAGCATCGAGCTGTCGATATCAATAAGCCGTTTATGTTCACTAAAGGGGCCAATCAGCTCGTTTGGTAAGACGACAGCACCTGTTCTAAGCCCCGGAAAAATGATTTTTGAGAAGCTTTTTAAATAAATGACCTTCCCCGCCTGATCATATGAATAGATCGGGTCTCTTTTTGTATCGAATTCTAAATCAGCCAAATAATCGTCTTCAACGATGTAGACATCATATGCTTCGGCAAGGGCTGCAATCGCTATTTTTTCTTGTTTCGACAGACTCGTTCCAAGCGGGTTTTGAAACCTTGGCATCGTATAGAAAAAGCGAATATCCTCCTCTCGGAAGATACGCTCCAATTCCTGAAGATCGAGTCCTTTTTCCGTCCGCTGAATCCCCCGGACAGGCAGCTGGTTTTTCTCTAAGTATTGGAGGTATAGGTGATAGCCTGGCTGTTCGACCAATATGGTCTGTTTTCCATTCGGAAACGGGATGGTGCTTAAAATCGATAAGGCCAGCTGAATACCAGAGGTCATGACGATCTGTTCTGGAGAGGCAAACACTTGATAATCCGTTAAACGCTTTGAAATGATTGGCAGTAAAGATGGTAATCCATTGGTGGTGCCATAGATAAATAAATCATTTTGATACAGATCAATCGCTTGATTGATGCAGTGCTGAAAATCGACATACGGAAACACAATGGGATCAGGCGCAGAGGAAGCAAAATCAATCCATGTGCTGCCCTTCTTAACAGCTGACTGATTGGTTTTTACGACAAAATAGCCACTTCTTTCTACAGAGTACAGCAAGTGTTCACGCTCTAATGTATCTAGTGCTTTTATGACAGTGCTTTTGCTCACAGCATATTGAGCCGCTAAGTGACGAATGGATGGGATTTTCATTCCAGCATTGTATTCGCCGCTCTCGATTTTGTTTTTTATATTCAACACAAGGTGATCATATTTCCTCACAGTACTACCCTCCTTGTACCGGTACAGATATCAATAACTCTTATTGTACACTTTACTTGATCCGTTTACGATAAAAAGACAGAACCGGTCAATTCAACTGAAGCATGCATGCTCGTGTAAGGAGAATTCTGATGGATATGTCAAAACAAAAAGCGTATGCTGCTTCGATCGCATACGCCTGTATAATTGGTTTTTCATTCTTGTTTGTCAAAGTGGCTTTAGCATCAGCGAATCCAATTGATGTATTGGCACACCGATTTACTGTTTCTTTTGCAGCGGCTCTTTTGTTATTTCCATTTTTACGAAAAAAGTACCGTTTTTCCATTCAATGGCGTGATCTCATTTACATTGTGCCATTTTCCTTGCTTTATCCTGTGTTGTTTTTTGCATTTCAAGTGTGGGGGCTGATGTTTACCTCTTCATCAGAGGCCGGCATTATTCAGGCGACCATCCCTATTTTGACAATGGTGCTTGCAGCATGGTGTTTAAAGGAACGTCCTACCTCGATTCAGGTGCTGTTTACCATTCTTTCTGTGTCCGGGGTGATGCTCCTCTTTGTGGTGAAGGGAATTGATGTGAAACATTCTCATCTCATTGGTTATGTGCTGATCTTACTTTCAGCCTTATCATCCAGTGCCTATAGCGTATTTGCCAGAGTGATGACACGGCGATTCCATGTCATTGAACTGACTTTCGTGATGACATTCTTTGGATTTGTCTTCTTTAATGCTGCTGCTCTCATTCGGCACTCGGTACATGCTACACTACCGCAGTTTTTCAGTCCGTTTACGCAGCCATCCTTTGTATGGTCTATGCTGTTTTTAGGCATTCTCTCATCACTGCTCACAGCGTATTTATCAAACTATGCTCTTTCCCACCTTGAAGCAGCAAAGGTGAGTATTTTTAACAATCTATCTGCTTTCATTACCATTGCCGCTGGCGTGCTTATTTTACATGAAACGATTGATATGGTTCACCTCATCGGGGCTGTGCTCGTTATTGGCGGAGTGATTGGCGGGAATGTGGTGAGGAAGGGGAATTCAACACAGAAGAACTAGACAAAACTAACATCAAAACCATTTATTGTCTTGTGTTTTTTTGTATAATAAGGAGAGAGAACCTCTCCTTATTATACAAACTAAAATGGACGTGTTATGAGTGCATATATTTATAGTATTTACAAAGATATTGATCCTCAACGAGTTAAGAGGCTATCAACGTAACAGACCTTATTTATATGTGTTATTTGCGATGAACTACATACTAGCACCACTCTTCCTAGGTGGACTGCTTGCGTTTTTTATCAAAAACGTATCAATCATCTACATCTCATTTTTCATTTTTTTAACAACGATTCACCTTGATAAAAGTCTTATGCGAATCTTATTTTCTTCAGATAAAAAACAGATGGCCATCCTGAAATTGAATATGGATCAATATATTTTCGGGAAAGATATGAGTAAATTTTTCGGTGTCATGATTGGTTTTATATGCTTTTTTTTAGGTTCTTTCTGCATGACTTTAAACACACATGCTTTGCATCATTCTTTTATTCTTGGAGCCTTAGGCATTAGCTCGTTATTATTCGGATATTTACTTAGATTGAACTTATTATTACTTCTTACTAGACCTAGAGTCTTTTCAATCACACCCATGATTCAATACATCACCACTGGGGTCATTGCTGCTTGGATGTTTTTTGTTTTTAAATTCGAATTATTTTCTATTCCTTTTTCTAACCAATTGGTGCTTACGCTTGCTGCTTTGATCTTTCTTACTAGTCTTATTTTATTAATCAATTGGAAAAAGAACATTAGATATACGCCTATCTTCCATTCAGAGGAGAAGGATAGACATCATCAAAACACAACATCAAGATCTTTCAATCATATTTTATTTTTTGAAATCACCCTTCTTTTGAGAAACCCTCCAATACAATGGTCGGTTTTACTATTTATATTAACAATATCTGGTGGTCTATTTACTCTCATTCTGTATGGTGTTCATACAAACCAAATCGAAACACTGAATATAGAAAATGATTTTTTGTTTATCTTTAGTGTGATGTTCCCTATGATTTTTATTTCTAACGCCCTTCAATCTTATGTCTCTTTTGATGTTGATGGTCCCATTATTCCTTTAAAACATAGGTTACCTCACTTTATAAAGAACAAAATAAACTCTAAGTTGATATTATCCGTTTTATTACATATGTTTTTTTGTACTGTATATACTATCTTTTCTACTTTTACAATAAATGTAGATCACCCCTTTTATGTGATATTTACTTTGTTAGTTAGTAGCGTTTTAATAGGCGTATGCACAGTTGGTTCTACTGTTCTATTTCCTTATTTTAAATGGGAGTATGTGTATCAAGTTCCTAGCACACTGAGCAAATTAACATTAAACCTTTGCTTCAGTTTCATTTTAGGCTTATCCGTTATGTCCTCATATAACCTAGCCTCTTTTATTGCGGCAAATACGATCATGATTGTTTGTACAGTGATCATCATCGTCATCATGTTTTTATTTTGGGATAAAACGATTAACAAAAACTGCAAATCAGTTAAAACATTATTCGAGTGAGGGATTGTATGCTTTCAATTCATGATCTAATCAAGGAATATACAGAGTCCAACTTCAAAATATCAATTCATGAATTACATTTTCATCAAGGCTCAATTGTTGGATTATTAGGCAAAAATGGCGCTGGAAAAACAACCATTCTTGAAATAATCGCGGGGTTGATCTCACCAGATAAAGGTGAATTAATCATACAAAAAGATATAGAAAATGGTTTTTCAACTGTCGGTTACATGGAAGATGATCCAACACTTTTTGAAAACTTAACATGCTTCGAATTGATTAAATATCAATCCATGTTAGTTGAACAACCGTTAAATAAAAAACAGATTCAACATTTATTAGAAAAATATGGGCTTGAAAAACAAGCCCATATTCGCTCTTCTTCTCTATCCCGAGGGATGAGGCAGAGGATTTCTTTTATATTAACCACCTTACACAATCCAGCTATAATCTTATTAGATGAACCATTTACCGGTCTAGACCCAGCAAATATGACTCTTATGAAAAGACATCTAAGAGAATTTAAGGCTCAAAATAAAACGATCATTCTTTCTACGCACATCCTTCAATTTGCCGCTAACTTATGTGACGAGATCCTTTTTATAAATGAAGGACAAATCGTTCATTCAGAAAAAAAACCTTCTGAAGAAACATTTGATGAAGGTCAGCTTGAAAAAAGATTCTTTGAAATGTTATCCTAAATAGCAGTTTATCTACGTTTAAAATGATATTTAACCATAGAAAACAACGGCCCTCGTTTGACGGGGCCGTTGTTTTCTTTTATTGGCTGATGAATTGCCTTTTTGTTGTCTGCTCAATGACATGCCTCATATGTTCTGCGAACTGCTCGAGGTGTGTGTTGATATACATGTGCCCTCCTTCGAAATCAGTACGTTCGATGGCGTTTGCCCATGTTAGCCAGCCGTCTGCGTCTTCCATGCATTTCTTATCTTGCTTTCCGTTCAATAAATAAACGGGTGATTTAATGATTGTTTTGTCTGTGTGCTGGAAGGATTCTAATGCTTGATAGTCGGCACGTAAGGATGGTGTAAAGTAATCCATCATTGGCTTGTTCTCTAACAATTCTTTTGGAATCCCGCCCATTTCAGCGATATGCTGAACAAATGCTTCATTCGATAAATGGGTCAATATTTGTCTTTTTGTTTGCGGTGGCTGAATGGCAGAAATGACAACCGCTGCCGGATCGATGCCTTCCCTTTCTAGCAACTGAGTCAGCCTGTACACCACAAGTCCGCCCATGGAATGTCCGAACAAAATAAATGGACGGTTTAATTTGCCTGTCAGTCCTTCTTTATACAATTCAGCCAGCCGGTCAATGCTTGTTTCAAGCGGCATGAGGTTCGTTCCATGACCCGGAGGCTCTGCTGCTGTCACTTCGGCCGTGTCCTTCAGCTGTTCAAAGAGCGGACGGTAAGAGGCGGAATATCCGCCAGCAAAAGGAAAACAAATAAGCTGAATGAGATCTGATTTTTTTTCAAAGGTTTTAAATAATTGGTTCATACGTCCTTACCCCTTTACGATCGTTTCAAGAATCTGCGCAAGTTGATCTGCCTGCGGTCTTTTCATCATGGTCACATGGTCGCCCTTTATTTGATAATACGAGCACGTTTCTCTCGTGTAAGCTTCCCAATCGACAAATTTTTTCTGGAAATCTGTGGCGTGATCGCTGCTTTGTATAATATAAAACGGCACAGAGAATGGGTCTTTTTCTAATTCAATGGCTTGTGACATGATGGTATTATGAGTCTGCATTTGCAAGTATTTATCTAAATAGTGATCATTCATAAATTGATGAACGACTTCATCCTTTTCTGCTTCTTTGAGGATTTTCTGCTTCACTTCTTGGAAGCTGAGCCCTTGTAATGCTTCTGGTTTGATGCCGACGAGGTTCCCCATACCCAGAACGAGGGCAAGCATTTTCACTTCTTCTTCGTTCATATCGGCATGAAGCGCTTGATCTGCCTCATCTCTTAATACCGGAACCGTATCTAAAATGATCAATCCTTTTGGCGCTTTTCCTGCATGACAGAGTCTCTGATTCATTCCGTAAGCAAGATGTCCACCCATGGAATGCCCTGCCAAATAATCAATGCCTGGTCGATAGAATGTCTCAATGGCTTCAATAAAAATGGTGACAAGCTCTGTATAATGAAGGAATTGTGGTTCTTCATCCTCATACAAGCCTGGAGACTGCAAGGCGTAAACAGCTCCTTCATGTGTCATGAGCTTGGCCACATCGATATACCCCATCACCGTTCCACCAGCAGGCGGTGCAAAGAAAATTCTCGGTTCAGCCGGATCCCCTTTTTTCAACTCGATCGCATAGTCTTTCGGCGCTCTTTCGACAGGCTCGCCTGTTTCTGGCACTGTGTCCAAATATGCCGCTAACTGCGCTGGCGCTGGGTGCATGAAAATCCATTTTGGATCAACACGGACACCCTTTTCTTTTAATTTGGCAACGGCTTGAATACTCATAATCGAATCTCCGCCTAAATCAAAGAATGAATCATGAATTCCTACTCGTTTGACACCAAGCACTTCACTGAAAGCTGTCACAATCAGCTGCTGTGTTTCTGTTACCGGTTGATCGTCTTCATGTGAGGATGAGACTGCGTCTGTCGGCTCCGGCAATGCTTTTTGATCGACCTTCCCATTCGTTGTGACGGGAATTGCGTCAAGTACGATAAAGTAACTTGGAATCATATAGCCTGGCAGGCTTTCCTGTAAAAATGCTTTCCATCCGGGAACAGGCTCTCCCCCATCTGTGACAAGGTAGGCTGCCAGCCGTTTTGAGCTGCCGTACGTTTTAGCAATGACGGTACATTCTTTTACTTGTGGATGTTTGAGCAGGGCTGTCTCAATTTCTCCACATTCAATTCGGTAGCCTCTAATTTTGACCAAGTTGTCTTTTCGGCCAAGGTATTCAATACTGCCATCAGACCGCCATTTCCCTAGGTCACCGGAACGATACAGTTTGTCCCCTTTTAATGCCGGGAATGGATTGTCAATAAACCGCTCCTCCGTACGCTCTGGGTCATGCAGATATCCTTTTGCCAGCCCTGTTCCGCCGATATAGATTTCTCCTTTGACGCCTGTTGGTACTGGATTGAGATGATCATCAAGTATGACAACCGTTGAGTTGGCGACTGGCACACCGATTGGCACTGATCTTGCATCCTCCGGTACGTGTGTGACTTGATAAGTGGTCGCTAATGTTGTGTTTTCTGTTGGACCGTAAGCATTGATCAGCACACCCTTCATATGTGGCAATGCCTTTCGTGCATGCTCACTAGACATGGCTTCTCCGCCAACGAGTAATGTACGGTATCCAGCCACACTTTTTGGATCATGCTCAATCAGCCGGTTGAATAATGCAGTTGGCAAACAGTTGGCTGTGACTTGATGCGTTTTGATTAAACGAGTTAATTCGTCCATATTCAGAGCAGCATATTTCGGGATCAGAACCAGCTGACCGCCACTTAGCAGCATTCCCCATAATTCAAAGGTAAAGGCATCAAATGCATAATTAGACAGCTGAAGCATTTTATCTTCTGAACCAAGCTCAATATAGTTTGTTTCTTTCACTAAGCGGACCACTCCTGCATGAGGAAGCATTACGCCTTTTGGTGTGCCTGTTGAGCCTGAAGTGTAGTTCACATAGGCAAGCTGGTCTTCTCCTACAATCGATTTTTCCCTTTGATACACTGCGTCTGTTTCTGGTAACGACTTGTCCATTTCAATCTTTGTGCCGCTCAGATCGTCTAAACGATTGATTAGATGCGACTGGGTTAAAATGATATCGCTTTGTGTATCGCGAACGATCAGACCGATGCGAGCATCTGGATACTCAGGTGACATCGGTACATAAGCAGCACCCGACTTGACGATCCCTAGAACTGAGACCATCATGTCAAACGAACGATCAAACAGCATCGGGACAAGTGAACCGGGTCCAACGCCTTTTGACTGTAAATAGGCAGCCAGTTTTGTCGCCTTCTCGTCTAAATCTTGATACGTCATATGCTCTTCCATATAGGATACAGCAATCCGGTGCGGGTCACGCTGCACTTGTTCTTCAAATAATTCTTGCAGCGTACGCTTTGGATAAGGCGTGTCGGTTTGATTTTTTCCTATGATCATGGCATTCTGTTCTGTTTTGTCCATGACGCAAAAGTCAGCGAATGTCCGTTCAGGCTGAGCCGTCATGCCATCTAACAAATTGAGATAATAATTCATCATACGGTGGATCGTTTCTTGCTCAAATAAATCCGTATTATATTCCACATGGATAGACAGCTTGTCCTCCTGCTCAAATACATGCAAGGTGAGATCAAATTTAGAGACGGTATGATGGACCATCACTTGTTCCGATGTCAGTCCTTTTAGGTTGATATCCAGCGAATCAGTGACATACCCCATGGCGACTTGGAAGATCGGTGAACGACTTAGGTCTCTATCCATTGAAAGGTCATCCACAAGCTTGTCGAATGGATAATGCTGATGCTCAAAGGCTTTTAACGTCATTTCTTTCACCTTTGCCAGTAAATCGGCAAAGGTATCGGCTGTTGAAACGTCCTGTCTCAGCGCCAACGTATTGACAAACATGCCGACGAGCTTCTCTGATTGTTCGACATCACGGCCAGCGATCGGCGATCCAACAATGACATCTGTTTGTCCAGACAACTTGTGAAGCAGGACATAATAGGCTGACAACATCGTCATAAATAGTGTTGTCCCCTGCTGCCTCGACAAGGCATGTAAACGACGAACAAGCGGTTCATCTATCACGATTTGCTCTGTAGCTCCATTAAATGTTTGAACCGGCGGACGAGGACGGTCAAACGGGAGCTCTAATACCGGCAACTCTCCTTGTAACGTTTCTAGCCAATAGCTCTGAGCCTCATGGTGGTTCTTTAATTGCTCATTCTCCCAATGAACATAATCGGTCCATTCAATCTCAAGTGCAGGTAACTCAGGCGTTTTCTCTGATAATAGCGCACCATACACGACTTCTAATTCTTGAATAAGCAGGCTGAGCGACCATGCATCGGAAATGATATGATGCTGCGCACAAAGCAAGTAATATTCCTCTTTCCCCATATCAACAATTGTCCATTGTGCAAGCGGTCCCCGTTCTAAGTCATAGATGCGGTTCGCCTCTTGCTGAATCAGCTGTTCCAATCTTCTCGCTCTTGTTTTTTCATTAAATAATGAGAAATTCGCAACGGTTACTGATGGCGGAAGATCTTCACGGATGACTTGAACCGGCTTGCCGCCAATGGTTTGAAATGTTGCGCGCAGTGCTTCATGACGTTTTGTTAAGAGACCGATCGCCTTTGTTAACGTTTGGATGTGTAATTGGCCCATCAGCTTCCAAGCACCTAATATATTGTAATGATGGCTCTTTTCTAATGTAGATAAGAACCAAATTCGCTTTTGAGCGTGTGACAGCTCATAGCTTGTTCGTTTTTCCAGCTTTGGAATGCTGGCTTCCTGAATGGCTGGTGCTCCATTGATGTCATCGACCATTTGTGCCAAGTGTGCCAGATTCTTGCTTTCAAATAATATTTTTAGCGGTGCCTTTATTGAAAACTCATGATTAATACGAGAAATCGTTTGAGTGGCCTTTAATGAATGTCCACCAAGGTCAAAGAATTGATCCTCTTTGTACACACGATCGACTTCTAAAATATCCTCCCATATGGCCGCAAGCACCTGCTCTGTCTTCGTTTCTGGCAATTGCTTTTCAAACGGCTGTGCATGTTTGTGATGGAACTGTTTGAGGGCTTCATGATTAATAGAGCCATCTTGTTTTTTCGGTATATCTTCCACTTGCCTGATGTCCCATTTCCCCTCTATGATGTCTGTGATCTTGTCAGCATCCACTTCTTTGCCTGATTGCACCGTATAGTACAGTTTCTTTTCAAAATGCGGGATTGGTGCTGGTTGAAGATGTTCAGCGATTTCTTGATTCGCCCCATCTAGGCCAATAAATAGATGCGCTTCATTCAGCCGAACACCTAGACATAATGAATGGAGTCCTTGTTTTTTTCCAATCAATTGAAAGCCCTTGCGAACGGTTAGCGCGGCCCCAGTATGTCCCTTAGACAAACCAAGATTATCCCACATGCTGAAATTCAACGAAATCGCTCTTCTTCCCTCATGATAGGTAAGGGCATGTGCGAGTCCATCTAAAAAGCTGTTCGCCGCAGAATATGCGCCAAATGTGGTGCCGCCAAAAAAGCCATTTACTGATCCAAAAAAGACGAGTGGAACTGACGGATCATGCTTGAAAGCTTCCTGCAGCACCCAAGCACCATCTGCCTTCCCTGAAAGTTCTTTGACGAAATCTTCTTCTGTTGTATGAGCCAGTGTGTACGTATCCACATGCTGAAAGTGCTCAGATACATTGCCAGCACCGGCTAAATGAAGCGCTCCTCGGATCGACTGTCCGAAATGTTTTTCTGCTTCATAAATCGCCCGCTCGACGTCACATAAATTCGTCACATCGGCTTGTACATAAAGAACGTCTCCCTGATCTTTCAGTTGTGAGAATGACGCCTCTTTTTCTCTGTCTTCTTCAAGGGATGTTCGTCCAATTAACACGAGCTTCAAGCCAAATTGGAGCATTTGCTTAGACAGTTCAAATCCAATACCGCCAAGCCCGCCAGTCAGCAAGTACAAGCCTTCATATTCTAAAAACCCTTCTGTCTGAGGTGCCGTCATCATATTCACTTTTTCCAGCTTTGGTACGAGGCGCTGGTCATGCCGGTAAGACACTTCTGCTTTCAAATGAATCGCACCTAGTTCGTCCGTAATATGCTTGGCATCCTGTTCCACATTCTCCGCTTCAATATCAAGGTGAGACACTTCTGCCCCTTCCCATTCTTGCGGGATGGTTTTTAATAATCCGGCAAGAGACGTTTTCTCCACATGAAGCTCATCTTGCGGTTTGACCAATTGACCACCTTTTGTGACAACAACGAGACGCATTGGCTCTTTATTTTCTTGTCTCAATGCTTGATACAAATATAAAATGGATTGGCTGGTGCTTGCATTCAGTTCTTTGAACTGCGCAGGGCTCGCAATCATCTCCTTATCTGACACATTCCACAAGTGGAGCATACGGTCAATCTTTAATTCATCGGCTTCAAGCGCCGCCACAAGCCTGACGTAATCCCCTTTGATTCGAGGGTTCATCTGATACATCCCTTTTGACAGGCGTAAAAATTCATAACCCTTTTTCACAGAAACATAAGGCAGGTTCATTTGTTCAAATTGTGTATAAAGCGATTGATAAAGCCCTTTTTCATCCTCAAATACGAGTACATGATCAGTGGATACTGGCTGAGATGGACCGATATTCTCTTTTACCCAAATACGTTTAAAGAACCAATCTGGGAGGGTTTGTTCATTTTCCGAAGCAAGATCAAGTGCACGTTCAATGTCATGAAACACCCCATCTTTCAGTGCCGCACCTAGTTGAGCACGTTGGATTTTTCCGCTTTCTGTTTTCGGAAATTGGTCTTTTTTCAGCGGAATGATATGGTCAGGTTCGATTCCCATTTTGCGAATGATGCTCTCTCTAATCTTCTGAATCATTGTGATTTGATCCTCTATCGAATCCTTCTGCGTAACAAAAAAGACGGCGAGTGTGTCATTACTTGATTCGGGATTGTAAATGCCGTACGCAGCGGCAAAGGTGACTTCAACCCCCTCAACCTCTTCCACAACGGCCTCAATTTCGTAATTCAAATAGTTCGCTCCGTTGATGACGATGATATCCTTTTCTCGCCCTGTGAGGACTAGGCGCCCTTCATGAATAAATCCTAAATCTCCTGTATGAAACCAGCCGTTTTCCGCAAATACTTCTTCATTCGCTTCCTCATTTTGATAGTAGCCCATCATAATCGTTGGACTCTTCACCTGCAAGCGGCCGACTTGATCTTCTGGCAGCACATGGTGATGCTCATCAACAATCCGAATCCATACAGAAGGGATGGGTGCACCAACTTCTGTAAAGGTCATCTTGTGCGGATGATCGTGCGTCACATATTGAATCTCACTTGTTAATGAGGTCTGATCAATGGTCAGTTGTCCACCCTGATCATCATGACGCATGAATTCTTTTGACTGGACAATGGCTGATGATGTTTCTGACATGCCATAAGCCGGCACCATCGCATGGCGGCTTAATCCGTGCTCACCCATGATGTGCATGAAACGCTGCGTCACTTTAGGAACAACTGCTTCGGCGGCGTTCATGATATAGGTCAAGGTGGAGAGATCCCAGCTCCCTTTGCGAATGTCGTCTTCATATTCATTCATCATCGCAAAGGCAAAGTTTGGCGCCCACGTCCTTGTGACACCGTATCTTTCTACCCAATCCAGCCACACCATCGGCCGTTCGATAAATTGATCAATGGATGGACTAATTTGCTGGCAGCCGAGGTACACATCATGTACATGAAACATGACAATGCCCCCTACATGATCAAGCGGCATCCAGTTCATGGATACATCCTCATGCGTGAAACCATTTGCCTGCTCAAAGGAAATGATTCTAGATAAAATGCTTTGATGGTTGTGCCGGATACACTTTGGCACACCCGTACTTCCTGAGGACAGCAGCTGAAGCACAGGCTCATCCGGCTCTGGCTCATAATGCTGTTCATCTGGATCACAGGCAAGTAATGTTTCGATTGTTAAAATCGGAATCGCTTTTGATTCAAACGTTTTACGTAGCCCTGCAATGTCCTCAGCACTCGCTTCGTTTGTAATAATGAATGGCTCATTTTGCAGCTGAAACACGCCCTTGAGCTTGTTCACGCCTTGATTCATTTCATCATACACAGGTGGTACAGAGACTGGGGTTGGAATGATTCCACCGAGAATACAGCCCCAGAATACCGTGATAAAATCTTGATGATCTTTCAATTGAAGCAGCACTTGATCGCCGTTTGAAAGTCCGGCTGCCCTTAATCCAGATAGGACACGTTCCGCTCCTGTGAGCAATTCCGGGTAAGTCTGGATCACCTCATGACCGCCTTCTTTGAGATACGTGACTCCGCGATTTGGTGACATAAAGGCGGCTCGGATCAGTACCTCTGTCAATGTGACTGGTGTACCTGGTTTTCTAATCACATCACCTCCATAAACAAGAGCTGGTGGTTTTACTTGTGCGGAGGATTGTATGGTTTGGCTGACTTCATCTTTTGAAAACGATTCGTTTCCATTTGTACGCTGTCTATCTGGGAAGAGGTCATCTAAATGATAGGGTGTTTGTTTTTCTGTCTGACTCTCTATCAAAACGGCTGCTTCCTCTACTCCATCTATGGCTTTCGTGCGCTCTTCTATCTTTTTCCGTTCCTCTTCATCTAGTACGTCAATGGCAAGCAGCGCCTCGGTATCGACCGCTCCACTTTCTTTTCGCGGCAAGGAAGGGACGAGGACGAGTGCGGCTGGCACTTCAACAGGATGAAGCGGGCCTCTCATCAAATCCTCTCTTGTCAACGAAGGGTCCTTCGCCTGTGCAAAAAGCACAAGCGATAGGCCTCCTTCTTGATTTTTCTTCGGGATGAGCGCACATTCCTTTAGTGGAAAGTGAAGCATGAAGACTTTCTCTAATGCTTTGAGATCGATTCGTTTTCCATTGATCCTGACAATATGATTTGCTGCATTTCCTTTTCGTCTACTAACTAGCATTCTTCTTCTCCTCCTACATCCAATCCAAAATCTGAATCTTGCTTTCTTCCGTCCAAACGCCGACATCCCCTGTCGGATAAAGGTATTCGCCTGTTTGATGTTTGAATGGATGCGGAATTTTATGCGCCTCCATCCAATCGGCTAGCTCTCCAAAAAGTGCTTTGATCTCTTTTGCGCCGATAAAAATATCTCCAGGAAATCCAATCGGCATGAGCTGATGTTCTTCATTCAGGACATATATTTCCGTTTCATAGGCAGGATCATGTACGCCTGCATATATTTCTTCTTGGTCTGGGTATAGCACGCTGACATGTGCGTTTTTCGCCCAATCACTGATCATCCGCTCTTTTTCCTCATTTGTCACAATTGTGAAGGAAGATAGCGGCGTATCCACTTGTTCTGTCATGGCTTCAAGTGTGTGAATCAGCTGCTGCATCAGCGTTTGTATTTGCTTTTCTGTATATTGATTTAAGTTGTATGTGATCCGGAGCTCCAGCGTATCTCCCGGCACTGCGACAAGGGTTAAGTCATAATTTGTTTCTTCATGACTGGCGATGTCTAAAATGCGTACGCCATACGGCTCAATGGATTCAATCGGATAGTTTTCAAACACGACAATGCTGTGAAACAATGCCTCTCCATTTGGAATTTCCGTCATCTGCTGAATATCTGGCAGTACGGTATACTCGTATTCTCTCATCTGAAAAACGGTTTCCTGTGTATGGGCGAGCAATCGTGCAATCGTCCAGTCCGAATGGATCGGTAAACGAAGCGGCAATGTGTTAATAAAGAGCCCTGTCATGCTTTCCACTTCTGGTAAGTCGGCTGGCCGGCCAGATACGGTCACCCCAAATATGACATCCTCTGCGCCCGAATGAAGGTGCAAGAGCAGTCCCCACGCTGATTGAATCAGTGTGCTCATCGTGACCTTCTGCTTGCCAGTCAACTTCTCCAGCTTCTGCTGCATCTCTGGCGTCAATTTGACGCTGGACTGCATCATGCTTGCTTCTTGGTCTGAAGCATGTTCTTCGCCGTCTCCTGGAAGCGGTGTCGCTTCCTCTACGCCTGACATATAACGCTGCCAGAATTCTTGCGCCTTCTCTTGATCCTGCTTTTGCAGCCATTCGATAAAATCTTTATATGGACGGACTGTAGAAAGACTGATCTCTCGTTCGTCCACAAGAGAGCGATACAGCGCAAAGGATTCCTGAATAAAACTGAACAAACTCCAGCCATCGATTAAAATGTGATGAAAACTAAAGACAAACGTGCATCTTTCCTCATCACAACGGAATAAAGCAATCCGAATCAGCGGTTCATCTATATGGTCTAAATGGAAATCCTTTGAACGATCAGATACTAAAAACTGTTCGATTGTCTCTTCTTGCTCCTCGTCACTCAGGTGGCGCACATCGTGCTGAGTGAGGTGGATGCTTCCTTCTGATTGAATGAACTGAACAGGCTCCTTCAGTCCTTCCCAAGCGAATTTTGTTCTCAAAATCGAATGACGTTCTACAAGAAGATTCCAAGCTTGTTCATAGGCATCGCCGTTTGTTAAGCCTTGGAGCGTCATATGCACCTGACCAAAATAAGCTTGTGAATCTTGATCTAGCAGTGCATGAAACAGCATTCCTTGCTGCATTGGAGACAGTGGATACACATCGACTACATTGTCTGGAAGTTCATCTAATTGCTTTTGCGTGAGCTGAACCATCGGAAAATCAGATGGTGTAAAGCCGCCGCTCGTTTCAACACAATGCGTCAAGATGATCTCCATTTTTTCTTTAAAACGTTCAGGTAACAACCGCACCTCTTGATCTTGTAGCAGTTCACGATTGATCATAAAGTTCATCTGCAACTGACCATTTGTCACATATCCATACACATCGATCAAATGCTGTCTTTCTGCTTTCGGATCGTGAACATGTCCATTTCGCTCGTCTGCTATATACAGCTTGGCTTCGCCATCTGCCTGATCTAACTGACCGAGGTAATTAAAGCTCATCTGCGGCGTTACCGTTTTGAGTAAACGAGGTTCTGTCATGTATTGAAGCAAACCATAGCCGATTCCCTTTTGCGGCACAGCTCGTAAGGTTTCTTTGACGTCTTTGATTTGTCTTGCAACATCGGTTTGTATAAAAGGAATAAAAATAGGATAAGAGCTTGTAAACCAGCCGACTGTCCGTGACAAATCCATCTGTTCAAATAAATCCTCGCGTCCATGCCCTTCTAACGTGATGAGCATTGGCTTTTCAATGGCTTGCGTGAGTCCTGATAACAGTAAATCGTTAATCTCTGTTCGGTATGCTTGTGAGGCCTGTCTAAGTAATATATCTGTTTGTTCCTTTGTGAGCTGAACCGACAGGATCTCTGCATGTTCTTCTATATTAGAAAGTGCAGGCAGTTGGAAAGGAGAACCTTCTTCCTCTTGATCCTTGATTTTTTGCCAAAAAGAGGCCTGCGCTTGTAATTGATCTGTTTGTGCATATTCATATAAGGCATCTGCCCACTGCTTATAGGAGGCGGTTTTTTTCGCAAATAGGATGTCCTGCCCCGTAGCAAGCTGTTTCAATCCATTTAGTACATCTTCTTGTATCATGCGCCATGATATGCCATCCATGACGAGATGGTGTGCAGCAATAAAGAGCTCAGACGTGTCTTCACCTGTATGGAAAAGAATCGCTTTGATCACTTCTCCGCGCTCTAATGACAATGTTCCTTGACAGGCACTTGTCTCCAAGCGGATTTGTTCCCGTGCTTCCTCTTGAGACACATCTGTCACATCAAAGAATGTGACACAAGGTGTGACACCAGGCTCACGAATGGTTTGAATCCATGTGCCATCTGCCTCTTTTGTATAGATAGCTCTCAGCATATCGTGATGATCGACCAGTTTTGAAAGAACCTGTGTTAACTGTTCATGTGGAACAGATCGCTTCATTTCAATATGCGCCGAGAGATTCCAATAATCTTGATTGGTCATCGATTGCTCAAAGAACCAAGATTGAATCGGGAGAAGACGAACCTCTCCTGTCACAGGTGATTGATCATAGACCGTAGAGACCTCTGACTTTCTCATCGCTTGTGCGAGTTGTGAGATGGTCTGTTTTTCAAATACATCTCTCGGCTGGATGACGTAGCCTTCCTGTGCTAAGCGTGCCACCATTTGTATGACAATAATGGAATCTCCGCCAAGCTCAAAGTAGTTATCATGGACGCCAATAGAAGGAACGCCTAGCAGCTGAGACCACACTTTTTCTAACACACGTTCTTCCTCAGTAGCTGCTTTGTCAATGGCTGTTTCTACTTCTTCTTGTCTCCACTCTGGCGGTGGAAGACGCTTTTGGTCTACCTTGCCATTTGGCGTGAGCGGTAATTCATCCAGCTCTATTAATAGGCTTGGCACCATATAATCTGGCAGAATGTCTTTTAAGTTATGGCGAATGTCTTGCGTGGTCATGCCGCCTTTTTGGACAAAATAACCGATCAATCGCTTATGACCACTCTCGTGCTGATGCGGGATAACGGCACATTCTGTGATGTCATCAAATGTCAGCATAGCGGCTTCAATTTCTCCGCATTCCACGCGGTGTCCACGAATTTTCACTTGATGATCGATTCTTCCAAGACAGTCAATGATGCCATTTGACAGCCAGCGGCCCATATCGCCTGTTTTATATAAACGCGCTCCTTCTTGGAAAGGATGCGGGATAAATGATGATGCTGTTTTTTCTTCATCTCCAAGGTAACCAAGTGCTAGCCCTGTGCCGCCAACATAAATTTCGCCGATGACGCCTTGCGGAACTGGCTGCATTTGGTCATCTAATACATAAGCTTGTGAATAAGCAATAGGCTGTCCAATCGGGACCGTCGCCTGATCTTCTTCTAGTGCTCGAATGTGATGCACACAGGAGAACGTCGTATTCTCTGTTGGTCCATATCCATTTAAAAGCCCTTCAGGCAAATACGGTAGTGCTTTTCGGATATGAGCGGCTGATAAGGCATCTCCGCCGATCAATAATGCATGAAGTCCAGATAAAGCTTCTGGATGTTCTTCTGTTAAACGGTTGAACAGCGGCACAGTCAGAAACCCTGTTGTAATCTGATAAGTTTTTAGTGCTTCCGCTAATGTATCCATTGATAAAATGGTATTTCGATCCGTCAGTATGAGCCTTCCCCCGTTTAAAAGGGCTCCCCATATTTCATACGTAAAAGCATCAAAAGAGAAGCTGGCGATTTGTAAAATGCGCGTTTGTTCATTAAGGGTGACATAGTCTGTTTCACACACAAGCCGGACGACCGCTTGATGCGGGATCAGTACTCCTTTTGGCTGTCCAGTTGACCCCGATGTGTAATTGATATAAGCAAGTCCATCAGGTCTTAGTGCAGCGGGCATGACCTCTGCTTCTGGTAAAAATTCTTCATACCCTTGATCAAGACAAATAAGTTCCGTTTGATGGATGGATACTTTTTTCAGCCATTCATTTTTTGTCAGTAAAAGCTGAATCCCTGTATCTCTCAGCATATAGTCAATGCGGGCATCTGGATATTCAGGATCAATTGGCACATAAGCCCCGCCTGCTTTCACAATGGCCAGCACCCCAAGAATCATTTCAGGCGATCTGTCGATGAGCAGTCCAACTGGTTCATGCGGCGTCACGCCTCGCTCCTGCAAATAGGCTGCTAGACGATCGACTTTCTCATGTAACTCTTGGTACGTCCACTCATCTCCCTGGAACTCGAGCGCCACTGCATGAGGTGTCTTTTTCACTTGCGCTTCAAATCGTTCCGTCATGAGTAGCGGACCTTTTGGTTGATCAGTCTTTCCGCTCCATTCATAGAGCAATTGATGCTTTTCTTTCTCTGGCAGGAAATTCACTTGTCTGATCGGCTGCGCTGGATTTTCACAAATTCCTTCAAGCAGGTGCTCGTAGTATGCAAGGAATCGCTCCATCGTGTCATCAGAAAATAAATCCGCTTGATACTCAAGTTTTAACTGAAGACCTTCAGCTCCTTCAAACACAAACAGGGATAGATCAAATTTCGCTGTATCATTATCTTCAATGGCTAAAACCGACGTCGCCTCTCCCATTGGAGAAGCTTCAAGCGGTAGGTTTTGCAGAACAAACATGACCTGAAACAGTGGCTGCTTACTGCCGTCACGTACAATATTCAATTCATCAACCACCATCTCAAACGGCACATCCTGATGTGCATAAGCACCGACGGTTGTCTCCTTCACTCGCTCTAATAATTCCGTAAAGGCTGGATTCCCGCTATGGTCGATCTGAAGCGCCAATGTATTCACGAAAAATCCGATTAAATGCTCCATTTCCGTTCGATTTCTCCCAGCAATGACCGAGCCAATGACAAACTCGTCCTGTGAAGACAATCGATGTAATAGAGTAGAAAAAGCCGACAGCAAGGTCATATAAAGTGTGCTGTCTGTTTTCTTGGATAGCGCCGCAATCTTTTTAGACAGTGACTTCGACAGCTGAGATGTTTTCGTCTTCCCTTTGTAGGATTGAACGGCCGGCCGCGGATGATCATACGGCAATACCAAATCTTCAACAGGCGCCGCAAATTGCTCCTTCCAATAGGCAAGCTGCTTACGCAATGGTTCTCCTGTCAAATACTCCTTCTGCCACAGTGCGTAATCCGCATATTGAATTGGCAATGCCGGCAAGTGAGGCTCCCGCCCTTCGATCGCCGCTGTATACCACTCAGATAATTCTCTTGCAACAATGCCAATCGACCAGCCATCTGACACGATGTGGTGAATGGACATAAGCAAGATATGCTCTGCGGGTGAAAGTCGAATCAGCTTCACTCGAAAGAGCGCTTCGTGTTCTAATTGAAAAGGTGTGGATGCCTCTTCTTTCGCCCATTCAGCCGCTTTTTGTTCTTTCTCTTCCTGTGACGCTATGCCTGAAAGGTCCATCACCTCAAGCTCTGGAAGGCCCATCTGTTCATGAATGACCTGTACTGGTTCATCCCCGCTCATCGTAAAGGACGTTCTGAGCGATTCATGTCTTTCCACCATATGATGCAGACTTTCCTGAAGCACCTTGATATCTAAAGGCCCATTCATCCGAAACGAAATCGTATTATTGTAAAATGGCAGATCCGGCTCTAGTTGATAGAGGAACCACTGTCTTTGCTGGGCATAAGACATCGGAATTTCCTGACCCTTCTCCATTTTTCTCATCGGAATCACTTCATCTGCTTTGGCATTTGAATCGATCCAGTCTGCTAATTCTCCGAGTCTCGTATGTTCAAACAACACAGCAAGCGGCACGTCAAACCCTGTTTTTTGTCTAACCGCAGACAGCATTTGCGTCGCCTTCAGCGAATGACCTCCTAGTAGAAAGAAATGATCGCCGCAGTTGACATCTGAGACACCGAGCAGCTCTGACCAAATGTGTGCGAGCAGTTTCTCCGTTTCTGTGTGAGGTGCTCTGTTGTCTGAATCCATTTCGCTTTCCTCTATTAATTCATGAAAATATGCCTCGTCTGGCGATCCATCTTCTGTTTCTTTCCAATATTCCTCAGGAAACAAATGCACGGCATATTCACCAGATAGACGGGACTGTAAACATGTATGAATCGATTGATACAGCCGCTCTTCCACCGCCTTTGTTTGATCAGTTTGGAAAAAGACGTAAAAGGTCTGCTCTGTTTGCATCTTCGCACCCGCATGGACCATCTCGTGAATCTCTTTCTTCGATCGATCCAATCCCGTATAAATGAGCGGAGCATCTGTCATCAGACATGCGAGCATCGTTTGGAAGCCTGCCTGCTTTGAAATTGGAAGATAACCTCTTTCTTTTAACATGCCTTTTATCATGGAGCCTTCACTCATGCCAATCTCGTCCCACATGCTGAAACTAAAGCAATATGGCTTCACTGTAGATGTCAGCTTCTGATAATGAGCAAACTGTTCCACGAACTCATTGGCAGCGCAATAGGCGCCGACAGTCATACCGCCCTTTAGCGTTCGGGCTGACGAGCTGGAAAGAAATAAAACATTCCTGCGTTTGGAGGCAGCTTCATGAAGCGCAATCGTTCCATATACCTTCGCTTCGTACATGTCATTCAGAGACACAGATGTCATATCAGCAAGCAGTTCTTCTTGAATAATACCTGCGAAATGAATGATGCCATCCAGCCTTCGATTTCCGGCGACCTCATGTCTAGAGATGATTGCTTCCACCTCTTTTTCAGCTGTGATATCCGCTTTCTCATAAAGAACCGTGCCGCCATGCACTTTTGCCCGCTTCTCTAGGAAAGCCAATGTCTCTTGCTGGTCACTAGAAAGCGCCTCTCTCTCTTTTCTTCCAAGCAACACGAGATGTGCTTGATAAGATGTCAGTAGGTGTTCACTGACTAAACGGCCAATTCCGCCTAGCCCGCCTGTTATGACATAAAGCCCAGATGATTCAAATGGCGGCTCTTCCCTTTTCTGTTCCTTTTCCAAATGAAGAGGTGCTAAAAAGGGAATATAACGAACACCTTGACGATAAGCAACAACATGACAGTCTTGGTCATGTGTAAGTTCTGCCATCATCGCCATTGCATGGGAATGACTAGATACCGATTCTGCTAGAGAAAAATCAAGACATTGAACCTTGATAAACGGCCATTCATGCTGAATTGCTGTCATCAGTCCTACTGTCGTTGCTTTTTCTACATAGTGGATTTGATCCTCCGGCACATTCATCGCATGGGCTGAGACAAAAGTGATGGCCACCTGCTCCTCATAGACGGAAATGGCTTTTGTTAAAAATAATGCACTCATGCTGCCCGTTTTCTGCGCTTGTTTTGCCTTGGCCACATAAAGCTTGTCTTCTTGGTTTGTATAGTTCCAAAGGTGAATGATGTGTTTCACCGAAACGCCATACGAACGGAGCGTCTCAAAGAGTTGTTCGTAGTCAGACGGCCGATTCGGGTGGATGATGAAGTGAGTGTGTGTGAGTTGTTTGAACGCTTGACCCGGTTCAACCGTAATGTATGTTTGTTCACTGTTTGCAAAAGATTTCAATTGATCTGCCAGTCCTAATGGATCTGCAAAGATCACAACGTCCCCTATGATCTGCTTGTCAGCTGCATCAAGTGGAGAAGGTATCCATTTCTTTTGATAACTCCAATCAGGCAAGGTATGTTCATTTTCAAGTCTCATGTCCATTTCCATGATCATTTCATCAAATTCGCCTTCTTGCCATCTTGTCTTGAGCTGTGCCCTTTCTATTTTTCCAGAGCTTGTTTTGGGAAATGCATGCTTCTGGACAGGGATGATGCGAGATGCAGACAAGCCCATTTTTGTTGCAATATGGGATTTAATGTGTTGACTTGCCCTCATAATATAAGCCGGCTCATACAGCTTCGGTGTAAAAAAGAGAATCAGTTCATCGGATGCAGAAGCCTCCATTCGGACAGAACAAGCAGCCACAAAGCTCGTTTCTACTCCCGGTACTTCCTCTGCTATGGCTTCAATTTCATAGTTGTGATAGTTTTTCCCGTTGATGATAATCATGTCTTTTTCTCTACCGGTTAGTGTCAGCCTTCCTTCGTGCAGGAAACCTAAATCACCCGTGTGAAACCAGCCATCCGCTTGAAATACTTCTTGATTCGCTTCGTCATTCCGGTAATAGCCCTTCATGGTGGTTGGACCTTTTATTTGCACACGGCCAATATGATCTTCTGGAAGAAGCTCATGCTGATGATTGACGATGCGTATCGTGATACCTGGAATCGGTTTGCCCAACTCTGTAAAGCTGACGGTTCCTGTCTCACGTGCTTCTGCTGGTCTTAGCTGCTCTGTCAGCGACGTTTCCTCAAAGGTCAGAACCCCGCTGTTTTCATCTCCACGCTCAATCGCAAAGGAAAACACAACCGCTGATGAGATTTCAGACATGCCGAAAGCCGGTCTGATCACATCTCCCTTTAAGCCGTGCGGAGCAAGCAAATGTAGAAATCGGTGGATGGTTTTTGGAACGACCGCCTCTGCCCCATTGATCATGCAGGTCACCGCCGACAGATCCCAAGACCCTGATGAAATCTCTTTCTCATAATCATTGATCATCGCAAATGCAAAGTTAGGTGCCCACGTCTTCGTTGCACGGTAGCGGTCCATCCAGTCAAGCCACCGCAACGGCTGAGCGATAAAGTCATCTGTTCTTGCCCGAATCTGCTCGCAGCCTGTGTACACATTGACAAGGTGGAACATCACGATGCCGCCAATATGATCTAAAGGCATCCAGTCTAATGAGACATCCTCTTGTGTAAATTGATTCGCTGCCACTGTTCCTTTGACGTTCGCCAGCACACTTCTATGGGAATGCTCTACACACTTTGGCATCCCTGTACTTCCAGACGTTAAGATAAAGAAGACAGAATCATCCGGCGCGGCAGGGTGAGCGGCTGTATCTCTTTCTAATGTCAGCATCGGCTCAACTGCTGCGACACGTAATTGGTCTGTATGCCACAGGAAGGCTAACCCTTGCACCTCCTCGATCAGTGAGTCATCTGTTAGGATGAGCGGATGCTCGAGCAGCTTCCAAGCGTGATGAAGCTTCTTCACTGCAGCATTCATCTCCCGATAGGTTGGGGCAGCCGACACAAGCGTTGGAACAAATCCGCCTAATACACATGCCCAAAAGGCAGTGACCATGGCATGATTCGATGAGAATTGAAAGAAAACAGGATCGCCTGCCTTAAGCCCCATTGCCCTTAACCCAGTCAGAACCCTCTCTGCGTCTCCTTGTAACTGCGCATAAGATTGTGTGAGTTCGTTCTTGCTATTCACGATATACGTAAGCCCATTTGTCGTTTTTGCAGCCTCTGTTAAGACGTCCTGTAAGGTCTGTGCGCCTTCTGTGACATCGAGATCCCCTCCATAGGAAAGAGCGGGCGGCATGTCGGCCAAAGCAGGTACAGCCGTTTTCGTCTGTATCGTTTCCGCTGCGGCCTCCTGCTCAATGTGCTTGTCGAGAAATAAATGAGAGAGGTGATACGGCCGCGGTCGAATGGTTTTTTCACGTGAAAAAACAGCGAAGCGTTCGATTTCGTTGGTTTGTAAAATGGTTGTTTTTACATCTTGTAAAATCGCATCCATTGATTCATGTCTACTCGTTTGGTTAATGGTTGATGGTTTCATATGAGTTCCTTTCCTTTTTTGTTAGGCAGGACTGCAAGGCTGCATCCTGCCTAATCTAAAGTTTACAAGACTCGTTCTCTATTTGTTTGATTGACAATATGTTTGATCAGCTTTGCATTTTGAGCTGCACATTCTTTCTGTTTGAACATATCAGCATGCCGGCCATAGCCTTGGTATTGGGTAAAAGATCCGGCCGTTGCCTGTGTCCACTCTTCCATCCAGTCCGGGATCGCTATTTGTTCTTCAGATTGGATGAACGTAATATCTGCCTTTATTTTGCCTTGATTCACCCCCTTAACAAACGTTTCATAGTAGGCGCGCGTCTTTTGGGCAAGCGCTTCTTGAACGATCTCCCCTTGAGCAAGTTCGCTTTGTTTCGTTTGATGAACAATCGCTTCAATATCATCATCAATGGATCGTCCTTCTAAATCACTTTCTCCAATTTTCTTATAGGAATCGATCATGATGACCTTCTCGACTGTCCGCCCTCCTTGTTCAAGCGCTTGAACAAGCTCAAAGGCGAGATAACATCCGCCTGAGTACCCCATCAACGTCAGCGGCCCTTTTGGCTGAAGGTGCTGAATATGCTGAACGTACTGCGCCATTCGGTTATTCGTTTCAATAAAATCAAAAGCGACTAGCCGAACATCATCAAGCGTTTTTGCTGCTTCCTGATAGATAAAGCCGTAGCCTGGTAATGGCGGAAGAGCAAAGACTGTTGATGTTTGAGATTCATTGAATACAAGATAGCCAGCGGTTTCCCCGTCCTGATGCTGAATATAATGACTAAGTGCTTCAATCGTCGGGGTCTCAAACAACAAATGGATCGGCACCTGAACCTCAAACTCTTTTGATACTTTGGACAAAAGAGACATCGCTTTTAAAGAATGTCCGCCAAGCTCAAAGAAATGGTCATCTGTGCTAATATCCTCTCGTTCAAGTACTTCCCGCCACATTACCAGCAGCTTTTGTTCCACTTCATTTGCGGGCAGTTTCACACGGCGGTTTCCTTGCGGTGCCTCTGGTTTTGGTAGCTGGCGTTTATCAACCTTCCCGTTTGGCGTAAGTGGGAGGTTCTCCAGTTCAATCAGCTCATGAGGCAGCATATAAGCTGGAAGACGCTCTTTCAGCCTTGATTTGATGTCATCGAGTTTCCCTTTCCATGCATCATCACACGTGATGTAGGCAAGCAGCCTTGTATGATTGGTTTCATCATGATCCGCTAGGAGTACAGCTTGTTTTACACCTTGATGCATGAGAAGGTTGGCTTCAATTTCTGTCAGTTCAATTCGGTGCCCGCGAATTTTTACCTGATCATCAACTCTGCCTGCATACTCAATCAGACCGTCTTCTCGAAAGTAAGCTAAATCCCCAGTGCGATACAGGCGCTCACCCGCAGCGAATGGATGGGCGATAAAGACTTGTTTTGTCAGATCAGGACGATTCAAATACCCTTTTGCCAGTCCTTTGCCGCTCAGACAAAGCTCTCCAACCATTCCAATCGGCTGAAGCTGTCTGTGCTCACTCAATATATAAGCGCCCGTCTGGTTGAGCGGCTTCCCAATTGGAATAGAACGTGCCTCTAAAGGGATCGCTTCATCTATCGGATAATATGTGGCAAAAACCGTTGATTCGGTTGGTCCGTATACATTCAACAATCTGCCTTTTCCCATCACATCAAAGGCTTTTCTCACATGCTGAACCGATGCCCTCTCTCCCCCAAACAGCACCTTACGCACACCGCGCATCCAGTCTGTTCCTTCATCAACGAGAAGATGGAATAAAGCGGTTGGGACAAACATGACAGAAATATGCTCTCCTTTTATCAGCTCAGTGAGCTTCCCCATATCTAAAATGGTTTCTTTTTGCGGCAGGACAAGCTTTGCTCCGTTTAAAAGCGCACCATATACATCAAATGTAAAGCCATCAAATACGCTATTTGATAACGACAGCAATGTATCTGTTTCTAAAATGGTTAAGTAATTCGTATTTTTGACCACCCGGGCAATATTGGAATGGGTCGTCATGATGCCTTTTGGCTGTCCGGTTGTTCCAGATGTATACATGATGTATGCCGTATCATTTAAACCAGCTTCAAGTGGCAGATTCTCTGAGCTCATCAGTAAAATTTCTTGATCATCTGCAAAAAGATACGTGCCATCAAATGCGAGTGACCTCGTCTGACTGATAAAGGATGAATGAGTCAGAAGATGCGTCGCTCCGCTGTCTTTCAGCATATATTGGATACGGCTTTCTGGATAATCTGGATCAATCGGCACATAGGTGGCACCTGCTTTTAAGACAGCGAGTAAGCTGACAATGAGTTCAGGTGTCCGCTCTGCTAAAATGGCGGTCACCGTTTGATGACCCACCCCATTTTTTTGTAAATGCCTTGCCAGTCGATTGGCTTGTTCGTTCAGCTCCGCATATGTCATCGTGTGATCACCTGCTGATAATGCCACTGCATTCGGCTGTTTTCGGACATTATGCTCAAACCACTTTGTCAAATATAGCTGATCATGCTCCAGCTCAGGAGCATTCCATTCCTCTAACATTCGCTGTTTTTCCTGCTTTGTCACAAGTGTCAGTGTATGAACTGACTGATCTGGATGTTTGATGGCCCCTTTGATCAAAAGGGTCAGCTGATCCTTTAATTTACGGACAAATGCAGGGTCAAATGCACGCTGATTAAAGGCCAGCTTCAGCTGCAATTGTTCCCCGGGCGACGCCAGTAAATTGAGATCATAGTTCGATTTTTCATAGACATTCATGTCTTCTACTGTAAAGCCAAGCAGTGACTCCTGCTCGTCTTTCTTTGCAGCAGGGACATTCTCAAACACCACAATATGATCAATGAGCTGCTGCTGACCTGCCTTAGCCTGAATATCATAAATCGGGATATATTGGTGCGGTTCAGCCGCTAAAGACTGCTGCTGCGTTTCTGATAATAGAGAACGGAACGTCATTTGGTCTGTCAGCTGAATTCGTCTTGGAATGACATTGATGAACAACCCCACCATCCGGTCCACACCAGCCAAATCTGCCGGACGTCCTGACACAACTGTTCCAAACAACACATCGTTTGAGCGCTGATACCTGCTGAGTAAGATAGACCAAATCGATTGAAGCGCACTGCTTAACGTGGCATTCTGCTGCAAGGCTAACTCTGATAAAGCAGCTGTTTCTTCTTTACTCATGGCCCATTCGACTTCGCCTAATTCATGCTCATTTGTTTGCTTTCGCTGTTCTTTAAAAGTCGATTGCCCCTCAAAGCCAGCCAAAGATTGCGTCCAATATTCAAGTGAGGCTTGTTTATCTTGTTTTTCCAGCCAATGAATATATTCTTTATATGGCTTGACTGGCTCCAGCCTGTAAGGGATGTCATGCAAAAGTGCATGATAAATCGCAAACAATTCCTGCACAACTAGACCAAAACACCAGCCATCTAGAAGGATATGGTGATAGCTCCATATCCAGCGATAGCTTGAAGGACCCGTTTGAAAAACAGAGGCCCGCATGAGCAGATCCTTTGAGAGATCAAATCCTCTCAGCTGATCCTTTTGTTTAAAACGATCAATACGTTCAAGCTGTTCACTTTCAGAAAGGTCCTGTATGTCCACAACATCAAGCTGGAAAGGTCTATTCTTTAATACAACTTGGACAGGGCGCTTCACTTTTTCGTGGAGGAACACGGTACGAAAAATATCGTACCGTTCCACGATGATATTCATGCTTTTCTCAAGCAAATCATGCCGAAGTGTGCCCTTCACGTTCATATCCATTTGTTCTACATAAAAGCCTTTTTCTTGATGATGGAGGGTATGAAACAGCATTCCTTCTTGCATCGGTGACAGATAGTACATATCTTGAACTTGATCCCTTTTAAATTGACTCATCTATTTCATTCCTCCTTTCCCTTTTTCATGACTGATCTAGTGGTGTTAGGTCAATTTCTCCTCGAGCATGTCAAAGATATCGTCCATTTCATCCATTTCAAGGTCTGCAGCCGAGAAGTCACTTGGCGTAAATTCTCGCTCTTGATGCGCTAAGCAATGGGTGATGATGGATCTGATTTTCTCCTTCAACAATGCGATGAACTGCTGTATCGTTTGTACTTCATATTCACTTGCACAATATGAGCACGACAGAATGAATTCATTGTGCTGAACAAGACCGCTGAGGTTCAGCTTATAAACAGCTTCGGATTCAGGGCTTGCTTGACGGCCCATATCATAGGTTGAGGGCCCAAAGAGTTCTGTCGTCACTTCCTGATCAATCTGCCCGAGATAGTTCAAGCTGATTTCAGGCTGCACGTGTTTGACTGACGGTTCGGATGGTGTCATGTATCTTAAAATACCGTAACCAATCCCTTTATTCGGTACACGCCGCAGCATCTCTTTCGTTCCTTTGATAGCGTCTGCAATGGTCTGATTCGGTTTCGCTTCGAGAACGACTGGATACATGCTCGTAAACCAGCCAACTGTGCGGGATATATCTAATCCTGATAAAATGTCCTCTCTTCCATGACCTTCAAGCTGTACATGTATATGAGATTGACCTGTCCATTCCTGAACGGCCAGCCCGAGCGCACATAAAAGAATATCATTCATTTCTGTTGTGTACGGAAGATGGACATTCGTTAACAGATGCTCGGTTTCTGCTTCTGTCAGCTGCATTTTGACCGCTTTCGTATCCGCGACTTTTCTTTCTTTTACTTCATGGTCAACAGGTAAAGTCGTAAACGGTCTATTTTCAATCGCTGCCCAATACTCCTTTTGGTTTTTTAGCAGCTGTGACTGCGCGTATCGTTCAACCGCTTCTGCCCATTCTTTGAAAGAGTGCGTTTTTGGCGGCAGAACCATCGCTTCTCCTTTTTCTGCCTGATGATAAAGAGACATAAAGTCTTCTAGTAAAATCCGGCATGAAACGCCGTCAATCACTAGATGATGTGTGATCATGAGTAAGTGATCACCGTTTTCTGTATGGAAACAAATCACTTTCATCAACGGACCTTTTTCAAGATTCAGTTGACGCTGATACTCATTGGCGTATGTGGAAATCGCCTGTTTCACATCTTGCGCTTTTGAAACATCACAAGAAATAATTGAAAATGGTTCTGTCAGCTCCCGCTGATTGTATTGCAGAATGTCATCATGCTCCTGTCTGAACACCATGCGCAGTGCATCATGATGTGAGAGCAGCCTTTGCAGAACTTGTTCTGTGACAGCCAAGTCAAACCCTTTTGGTGCATGAAGCATCATTGAGAGATTCCAGTGGTGCTGGTGATCAAAGTTACGTTCAAAGAACCAGCGCTGAATTGGTGTTAAAATGACCTCTCCTTCCACAGGTGATTGATCGGCTGTGAGAAGGTCCGCTTCTTCGATATATGGGCGAAGCTCCGCAATCGTTGGGTATTGGAAAAGTAGTTTCATATCGAGCTTCCAGCCTTCTTGCGTGAGTCTGCTTGCCATTTGGATGCCTTTAATCGAATCTCCGCCAAGGAAGAAGAAATGGTCGTGAATACCGACTTGGCTGACGCCAAGCACATCTTCCCAAATGCCGCAAAGCAGTGTTTCCACTTCATCTCTTGGGGCTTCGTATGCTGTTTGATTCGCTTCCACATCAGGTGCTGGCAGTGCTTTGAGATCCACTTTGCCATTTGCCGTCATCGGCAGTTGGGCTAGCTTAATGATCCATGATGGCACCATATATTCAGGTAAGGTGCGCTTTAGGCTTTCTTTCAAAGTGCCCGTTTCTTTATCTGTGATGACGTAAGCGACAAGAGCGTCTTGATCACTTGCGTCTTTGACCGTTGTCACGACGGCTTCTTGGACTGAATCCAGCGCAAGGAGCTGCGCTTCAATTTCTGACAGCTCAATACGGAATCCGCGGATGCTCACTTGATGGTCTTTTCTGCCGAGATAGATCAGTTCGCCATCCTCTGTCCATTTCACCAAGTCACCTGTACGGTACATGCGCTCTCCTGGATAAAATGGATCTGGGACAAACCGTTTGTCCGTTTCCTCTGGGAGATTCCAGTAGCCTCTTGCCAGTCCTTTCCCCGCAATCACGAGCTCACCCGGTACGCCTTGCGGCGAGAGGTCATATAACGAACCCATAATGTAAAAACGAGTATTGGCAATCGCTGTTCCGATAGGAAGCGTGCCTTGATCTGGATCAATGATCCCGCTTGTCGCCACGACCGTATTTTCTGTTGGGCCGTAGTTATTGACGAGTTTGTATGGAACGGGCTTCACCTGTTTTAGCTTGTCCCCGCCTGTCAGTAAGTAACGGAGAGAATGATTGTCCATCGACATAAACTGCTCACATAGCTGTGTTGGCAAGAATGCAATGGTGATGCCTTCGTGATTAAAATACGAATTGAGCTTGATCATATCGAGGCGAATCGCTTCGTCGATGATATGGAGCTCTGCGCCGGCGATCCACGTCGGGAACATCTCCCAAATGGAGGCATCAAAGCCAAAGCCGGCATATTTGGCGGTTCGGTCTTGTTTCGTCACCTGGAAAGCATCATTGTGCCAAAAAGCAAGATTGACAAGAGACTGGTGCTCGACCATGACACCCTTCGGCTGTCCAGTCGTTCCAGATGTGTAAATCATATAGGCGAGATCCGTTGGTTTGACAGGAACCTGAATCTCGTGTGCTTCTCCTTCTACTGCCTCTTCTATGAAGAGGGTATGACCTGTGAAAGAACGTGGTGCAGTGAGCCCTTTCTGAATCAGAAGGACCTCTGCCCCGCAATCTTCCAACATGTAGGCAATGCGCTGCGCTGGATAATCGGCATCAATCGGCACAAATGCCGCACCTGCCTTGAGAACCCCAAGAACAGCGGCTGTCATCTCGAGCGATGGACGCGTGAGAATGCCGATGCGGTCTCCCGGTTTTGTGCCGCTGGAAATGAGTCTTGCGGCGACTGTATTCGCCCGGTTGTTCAGTTCTTCATACGTCCAGCTTGTGCCGCAGAAGGCAGCGGCTTTTTGATGAGATACTTCCTGCGACTTCGCCTCAATCAATGCATGAACCGTTTGATCTGTCGGGACATTTAGGATAGGGCCTGACCATTCATTAAGCAGATGTCGCTCTTCTTCTTTTGTTAAGATGGAGATGGTTGAGATCGGCTGATTCAATTTCGCGATCATTTCGTCTATGATTCGCTCAACATATTGACTCCATCGCTGAATGGTACTCTTTTTAAATAGTGCCGCTGCATATTCAAAGCGCAAGCCCACTTGATCTTGTTCCTCAAAGATGCCGAGCGTTAAATCAAACTTTGCCTGAACGGCTTCTTGCTGTTTGTGTGAAAGCGTAAGTCCGTTCAAATTCGGTAACGTCAGATCACGGTCATCCGTTGTCATCATGACACTAAACAACGGGTTGCGGCTCGTGTCTTTCGGAAGGTCTAACTGCGCGACCAAATCCTCAAACGGGAATCCTTGATGTTCATAAGCTGATAGATTGTGATCTTTTATTTTTTCTAGCAGATGCTCTGCAGTTTCTTCTAACTGAACGTCATGTCGAAGGGCCAGTGTATTCACAAACATGCCCGGAATCCGTTCGATTGACGCATGTGTACGGCCAGCCGTTACAGCACCTATGACGATGTCATGCTGCCCAGTCAATTTATGAAGGAGAATGGCAAAGGCCGTTTGCATCACCATGTTCAAACTCACATTTTTTTCAGCCATGAGCGCTTTGACATGCTGCGCCTTTTCAGCAGACAGGCATCTATCAACCCGGTCTCCTGCAAATGACTGCACGCTAGGCCGCGGGAAATCAAGCGGAAGTGCCAAGTCTTCTGGTGGCTGTGCATATTGCTCCAGCCAATACTGCCGCTGTTTTTCAAGTGCTACTTGCTGCTCTTCCTCTTGCTGCCATACCGCATAATCCTTGTAGTGCAACTGAACTGGCGGTAACGTCTTATGCTCATACAACTCCGCTAATTCTTGAATAAGCAGACTGCGTGTCACTCCGTCTGCGATGATATGGTGCATATCCATCATGAACACATATTTGTCATCAGACAGCTTTGCCACTTTCGCTCTCATTAGAGGTGCTTGATGTAATGAGAATGGTGTCATGAAGTTGTCTACGACGGATTGTACCTGATCGCTTTCTACTTCAACCATCTGTAACGTAAACGGTACACGGCGATAGATTTTTTGGACGGGACTGCCGTCAATTTCAACAAAGGCTGTCCGCAATGACTCATGTCTATCAATTAAAGCTTGAATCGCTCCTTCTAGCTGCTTCAGATCAAGGTTTCCTTCCATCATGAAAACGGCTGGCATATGGTAGGTGACGGATTCTGGATGTAACTGCTGTAATACGTACATTCGCTTTTGTGCGGAAGAGACTGGATAGAAATCTTGCTTTTCCGCTGGCTGAATCGATGTGACGAGCGAAGCATCAGCTTCTTCCAAATAGGCAGCTATCGCACGTATCGTTGGCTTTTCAAAAAGAACCTTGAGTGGAACATGCTGATTCAGTTTGGCTTGCATTTTCGAAATGAGCACCATGCCTTTCAGAGAATGCCCGCCTAATTCAAAGAAATGGTCATCAATGCCGACTTTTTCAATCTCAAGAACATCTGACCACATATCACAAAGCGTCTGCTCAAGCGCCGTTTCTGGTGCTGCATGTGCCGTGCGGTTCATATGTGCCTCATGAGGAAGCGGCAGAGATTTTGCATCCACTTTTCCGTTTTGCGTCAGCGGCATATGATCCACTTTGACAAAATAAGTAGGAATCATGTAATCCGGTAGTGTCTCTGAAAGCTTTTCTCTAAATGTCAGCGTTCCAATGTGATCAGGTGCTGTATAATATAACGCCAGCTCCGGTAAACGAGATGTGTTGATCACTTTGACATACACTTTTTGAATGGTTGAAAGGGCACGTGCGGCATGCTCAATTTCTTGTTTCTCAATTCGATAACCGCGAATTTTCACTTGATCGTCTACTCTTCCAAGGAATTCAATCTCCCCATTTGCATGCTGTCTGACCAAATCTCCCGTTCGATACATCCGCTCTTGAGGGAAATAAGGATTTTCAAGAAAACGCTCTGCTGTTAATTCAGGCTGATTCAAATAACCTTTTGAAACACCATCACCTGAAATGTAGAGCTCACCCGGTGCGCCATAAGGAACAAGACGCTGCTGGCGATTGCATACGAGCGCTCTTGTATGAGCAATAGGCTTTCCGATGATAGAACGCTCCTTTAAAGCGTCCAGTTCATGCGGTGTCATTAGCTTGCTCACTGTACCAATCGTTGTTTCTGTCGGACCGTAATGGTTCATCACTGCCACGCATGGATGCTGCTTCATAAATGTCTCAACATCTTCAGAGACAATCGGTTCTCCTCCCAATACCACAAGCCGTAAAGCGTCAAATGTATAACCCTTTGAATCTGCCATCATATGAAATAAGGATGGTGTCATTTTGATATAAGTCAGCTCTTGTTCATCAATAAAACGCATGAGACGTACAGGGTCTGTATACACGTCTTCATGAGGAATATAGAGTGTCCCGCCTGCTTTTAGAATCGGGAAAATGCTTGTGTAACCAAGGTCGTATGCATAAGAAGACAGGAGTGCCGTTCGATCGCATTCTTGTAAAGTCACTTCATGTGTCAACCAATTGACGTAGTGTGATAGATTACGATGCGTGAGCTGTACACCCTTTGGCTTCCCTGTTGTTCCAGATGTGTAAATCACATAAGCCAGTTGATCAACCGATACGTCCGGGAGGTCTAGAGAATCGTTTCGTTGGACGGCTTTCTCCACATGTACGACCTGAATCGACTTGAGATGCTGATAGGAATCGCCAAGAGACTCATTTGCCACGATGACTTTTGCCCCTGAATCTTTTAATGTGTAACGAATACGTTCCGCAGGAAAAGCTGGATCAATTGGTACAAATGCACCGCCCGCTTTCATTACACCTAGCATCGAGACAATGACATAGACAGAGCGATCAAGAATAAGTGCGACTGTGCTTTCTTTCTCTACGCCTTGCATCTTCAGCTCACTGCAAAGAGCATTGGACATGTGATCTAGTTCACGGTAGGTCAGCTTCCTTTCACCATCCATCACCGCAATAGCATCAGGCGTTTCCATGGCTTGACGTGAAAATTGCACATGGTACGGCTCATGTTGACCTGTTTGTTCTCCATCCCTTTTCTCCAGCCGCTCCATTTGATCATGCTGATTCAAGAGATTGAACAAGCCAATCTGTTCATTCGGATGCTGGACCGCCTCACGAATAATCGCAAGCAGATGTGTTCCGAACCGGCGGATGGTTTCCTCTTTAAATAATGCCGTTGCATAGTCTAGGCTTAGTTTTATTTCTCCCTCACGTTCAAATGCTTCTAGAGACAGATCAAATTTGACGGATCGGTGCTGTATTGCATAAGGCGAAATGTTCAGATCGCCGAGCTTTAGTGCAGGAACATCCATGTTCTGCATATTAAACGAAACACTAAAGAGCGGGCTTCGGGTTGTATCACGATCAAGCGGCAGACGCGCGATTAACTCTTCGAGCGGATAGCTTTGATGTGCAAAAGCATCTACACTCGTTTCTTTTATTTCTTCAAGCAGCTGTATAAATGACTTTGTTTGTTCCGGTTTTCCGCGCATCGCAATGGTATTGATGAACATCCCTGGCATGTCCTGAATATCTGGATGTGTTCGTCCCGCAACAGGAGATCCGACAATGATATCTTCCTGTCCGCTGTAGGATGCGAGCAGCACTTGAAATGCAGATAACAAGAACATGTACAGCGTCGTATCTGTTTTCTTGAGCAGCTCATGAATACGCTGAGTTGTCGCTTGATCACAGCCAAACATCACTCGTTCTCCAGAAAAATCACGTTCCACTGGACGCGGAAAGTCTGTCGGCAAATCTAAAACCGGTACATCTCCTTCGAATTGTTTCAGCCAATACGCCTCATGCACACGCTGTTTCTCTGTTTCTTCTTCACTTAACTGCCAGACAGCGTAGTCTTTATAATGAATGGCTCTTTCTGCAAGTGCCTCTCCATCATAGGCTTTCGCCAAATCCTGAATGAACGTCTTCATGGAGCTGCCATCTGTAATCAGGTGATGTGCTTCCAGAACTAATAGATGACGATCATGACTCACTTTGAGCAGCTGTGCCCGCAGGAGGGGAGCGGCTGTCAAATCAAACGGCGCCTGACGTTCAGCAAGAAATGCCTCGGCCTCTTCTTCCTTTACATCATGGATGGGGAGGTCAAATGCCGATCGTTCATGTACCCTTTGGACGATGTTCTCGCCTTTCATATGAAAACTCGTTCTTAAAATTTCATGCGTTTGAATCAACTCATCAAATGCTGAGGTGAGCCGCTGATGATCGAGCGTACCTTCAAGCGCTAAGACGATCGGAATATGATAGTTCGTACTCTTAGGTTCAAGTGTTTGTAAAATGTATAAGCGCCGCTGAGCTGGTGACACTGGATAGTCCTCCGCCTTCGCTGCCGGTAAGATCGGATGTCCTTGTTCTTCTTGACCGTCCTGGTCAATGTATGACGCAAGCGATCGAACCGTTGGCTTTTCGAATATCACTTGAATCGGAACTTCCTTTTGGAACACTTCTTGGATTTTGGCTGACATCATCATTGCTTTAAGTGAATGTCCGCCAGTCATGAAGAAATGCTCATCTATTCCCACCGCTTTCCCAAGCAGTTCCTCCCAAATTTGAGCAAGCGCCTTTTCCGTCTCGGTTTCAGGTGGAATAATCCTGATTTCTTCACGATGAGCTTCGTCAGGCGTTGGTAAAGCTTTTCGATCGACCTTTCCGTTTGCTGTAAGCGGGAAAGCATCTAGCTTCATGACGTGATGAGGTACCATATATGCTGGCAGTGCTTGATGAAATAAAGCCCGCACTTCTTCTTCTGTGATCGTTCCCGTATAGTAAGCGGTCATTTCTTTTTCCTCTGAAGGAGACGCATGGATGAGCACAACCGCATCATCGATCCCCTCCTCTTGTTGAAGAATCGTTTCAATTTCACCGAGCTCAATACGGAAACCACGGATTTTCACTTGATCATCTGTCCGTCCGAGGAATTCGATTTGACCATTTGAACCGTACCTAGCCAAATCTCCTGTTCGATACAAACGCCCTTCTGCCTTGAAAGGATCAGCGATAAATGCTTGCTCTGTTAATTCTGAACGATGGAGATATCCTCTTGAGACACCGTCTCCTCCAACATACAGCTCTCCTGGCGCACCAATTGGCTGAAGTCTTTGATTGTCATCTAAAATGTAAGCGGACGAATGATTGATCGGCTGACCAATTGGAATCGTGCCCGTTTCATCCCCTCTCACCTCATAAATGGTCGAGATGGTGGTGTTTTCTGTGGGGCCATACGCATTCAGTAAAACAAGTGATGGATGATTTTTCTTCACAAGCTCTGCACTTTTCACATTGATCACATCACCGCCTGTGATCAATTTGGACAATCCTTTAAACATATGCGGTCGCTGCTGAGCGAGTTGATTAAACAAACCTGTCGTTAAAAAGAGCGCCGAGATTTGATTCGTTTGGATAAAGCGTTCAAACCGGTTGATGTCCAATAACGTGTCACGGTCAACAGGATAAAGCGTTGCACCGTTCAGCAGTGTGGTGAAAATTTCAAAAGTAATGGCATCAAAGCTGACTGCTCCTGTATGTGCCATACGATCCGACTTGTTCAAGCCCAGTGTCTCCTGAGAACATGCCAATCTGACAATATGCTGATGCTCAATTTGAACACCTTTTGGCTGGCCGGTTGACCCCGACGTATACATGATATACGCCAATTGCGAAGGAGAGGTCTCGACTTCGAATGTTCCGTTGGAATGATTCGATATGTCCGACACATGAACGGCTTGGATGCTTTCATGAACTGGCGGCTGGCTGTCCGCATAGAGCAAAACGGATGCGCCGCTGTCTTCAAGCATAAAGCGGATTCTCTCCTCTGGCTGGGCTGGATCAATTGGTACATAAGCAGCCCCTGCTTGAAGAACCGCTAAAATGGCGATCACTGCTTCAGCAGATCGATTCATATACACTGCGACGGCATCTTCTTGTTTCACTCCGCTATCAATCAAATGTCCCGCAACACGATGGATTTCTTGGCCGAGTTCTTCATAGGTGAATGCCCGCTCTCCTTCGACTAACGCCAGATGGTCTGGCTGCGTTTGAATGCGTTCTTTCAGAAGCTCAGGAATAGACAGATGCTTTGGATAATCTCGTTCTGTCTTGTTCCATGCTTCAATCTGCTGTTTTTCTTCTTCAGTGATACACGTCACGTCATGAAGGCGAACTTCCGGATTCTCGATGATCTGCTTCATGAGGTTGGTCAGGTGTTTCGATATTTTTTCAATGACCTCTTCTTCAAAAGCCACCGCATTGTATTTGATTTTCAATGTCCATGTTTCACCTGGATATACGAGGACATTTAGATCGAAATTCGTTTGTTCAAATCCGTCTTTTACATCAATGGAAAACCCTAGACGTTCCGACATGGTGTCACCAGATAGCTCTTGATCTAAAGGATAGTTCTCAAACCCGACCAAGTGATCGAAGAGTTGTCCTCCTGCAGCTGTCTGTTGCTGAATGTCATAAAGCGGCATAAAATCATAGTTTTCCGCTTCCAGCGCATGCTGCTGAACTTTTTGAAACAGCTGTTTGAAGGTGTCTTCCTGATTCATTTCTACCCTGACCGGTATTGTATTGATAAAAAGCCCTGCCATCTGTTCAATACCAGCCACACTTGGCGGCCTGCCAGATACGACTGTTCCGAAAGTGACATCATGTGCCGCATGGTAAGTGCCTAAAAGAACCGACCAAACAGCTTGGAATAGATTTGGTGCTGTCACTTGGCAATTCCTTGCGATCTCTTGAATGCTGCTGACCATTTCAGCATCCCATGTGAACGTCCATTCCTGATGGTCATATTGTCCGTTCGCTTCTTTTTGCTGCAAAAGCCCTTGATGCTGAATCGCACCGTCTAAGCGATCCTTCCAATAGCCTTCCGCTGCTTGTTGATTTTGCTTGCCAAGCCACTGGATATAATCTGCATAAGGTTTTCCTTGTGAGCGATCCGGCGTTTTGCCGTTCCGATAAGATTCGTAGTAATGAAACAATTTTTTCATCAAAACTCCCATGGACCAACCATCCATGATGATGTGATGGTTGCTCCAAATGAGATGCCAGTTTGTTTCATTCAGTTGAAAAACAGCGACCTTCAATAACAAATCATTCGTTAAATGGAAGCCTTGTTTTCTCACTTGCTTTTTATATTGATCTAGTACCTTTTGCTGTTCCTGATGGTTCAGGTGAGATAGATTCTCTCTATACACATCTAGATTGCGCTCTGCCAGTACAACCTGTCGAGGCTTCTGTAATTGCTGATAGACAAAGGCTGTACGGAGAATGTCATATGTGCCGATGAGCTCATTGAGACTTTTTTCAAAAAGATCGAGATCAAACTTCCCTCTTATTCCAAGCTCCAGCTGTGTGAAATAAGAGGACGAATTAGGATCTAGCATGGCATGATATAACATGCCTTCTTGCATTGGTGTTAAAGGATATACCTTTTGAATCTTCTGTTTGCTCATAGTCCACCTCTTCGTTTGCTTAAAATATATCCATTAGCTTTTCAAGTTCATCCATGGTCAGGTCATCGTCACCTACATCACTAGGCGTAATTTGCGCTTCATCTTGTGATACACAATGTGAGATGAGTGCCTTCACGTTCTTTTCTAAAAGGTCCTTGAACTGCTCCATCGTTTGCTCTTCGAATTCAAGCTGGTGATATGACATCGTCATATGGAACATGCCCTGTTCTACGAAACCAACAATATCTAATGCATGAGGTTTCTCTGATTCTGGACTTAACGATTGACCTGCCTGCCAAGTGGATCGACTTAGTTCACCCCCGCCAATCTGTTCATCAAACTGACCAAGATAGTTAAAGCTGATATCTGGCGTGACATCAAATGCGAGACCGTCCTTCATTTTGTCAGGCGTTAAGTATTTTAAAACGCCATAGCCGATTCCCTTGTTCGGAATGTGTCTGAGCTCTTCTTTCAAAAGCTTGATTTGATACGAAAGATCCTCCGCATGCGACAAATCAAGCAGCACAGGATACATGCTCGTAAACCAGCCGATGGTCCGCGACACATTGACCGCCGGAAGGATGTCTTCCCTTCCATGTCCTTCAAGGTGAATAAAGTGTCTGTCTTCTCCTGTCCACTCTTTCAGGGTCAATCCTAAAGCGGTTAGCAAAATGTCATTGATTTCCGTATGGTACGCCTCATGTACTTCTGTCAGTAGGCTGCGTGTTTCTTCCTCAGACAGCGTAAAGCGAATGGTTTTTGTATGCAGCATTCTTTGATCCTCTGTAACATGATCCTTTTGCAGAGGTGCAGTTAAATGCCCAAGTACCTTTTTCCAATAGTCCCTTTCTGCCAGCAGCTCATCTGACACTGCATATTCCGTCAACTTCTGGGCATATGCTTGGAATGAATGTGTTTTTTCAGGAAGTGTCAGCTCTTCCCCACGCTTCGCCTGCTCATAAAGAGCCATGAAGTCTTCAAGGAAAATACGCCATGACACACCATCAATGACAAGATGATGTACAACGAGCAATAAGTGATCTCCATGATCCGTACGGAAAATCGCAGGTTTGACTAATGGTCCCTCTGTTAAAGAAATACTCGCCTGCACTTCATTTGCCAGCTTTTCTACCTGCTCGATTTGCTGTGATCGTTCTCCTTGTACTTCTATCACGTCCACCGCTACATCGTTTTCGTCTACTCCACGATGACGCTGAATGATGTGTCCTTCTTCTATCGGATAAACCAATCGCAAAGCATCATGATGGGTCATCATCTGCTCGAGCACTTGCTTGACAAGCGCTTCATCCAAACCATTTGCCGCATGGAGCATAACGGACTGATTCCAATGATGCTGGCTGCTGAAGTTACGTTCAAAGAACCAGCGCTGGATCGGTGTTAAAATGGCCTCTCCTTCGACAGCTGACTGATCGGCTGTGAGAAGGTCCGCTTCTTCGATATATGGGCGAAGCTCCGCAATCGTTGGATATTGGAAAAGCAGCTTCATATCGAGCTTCCAGCCCTCTTGCGTAAGTCTGCTTGCCATTTGGATGCCTTTAATCGAATCTCCGCCAAGGAAGAAGAAGTGGTCGTGAATACCGACTTGGCTGATGCCAAGTACATCTTCCCAAATGCCGCAAAGCAGTGCTTCCACTTCATCTCTTGGCGCTTCGTATGCTGTTTGATTCGCTTCCACATCAGGTGCTGGCAGTGCTTTGAGATCTACTTTTCCATTTGCCGTCATCGGCAGTTGGTCTAGCTTGATGATCCATGATGGCACCATATATTCTGGCAAGATGCGCTTTAAGTTTTCTTTCAACGTATCCGTTTCTTTATCTGTGATGACGTAAGCGACAAGAGCGTCTTGATCACTTGCGTCTTTGGCCGTTGTCACGACGGCTTCTTTCACTTCATTTAGCGTAAGGAGCTGTGCTTCAATTTCTGACAGCTCAATCCGGAAGCCGCGGATGTTCACTTGATGGTCTTTTCTACCGAGATAAATCAGCTCGCCATCCTCGGTCCATTTCACCAAGTCGCCTGTACGGTACATACGCTCTCCTGGATAAAACGGATCTGGGACAAACCGTTTGTCCGTTTCCTCTGGGAGATTCCAGTAGCCTCTTGCCAGTCCTTTCCCCGCAATCACGAGCTCACCCGGTACGCCTTGCGGCGAGAGGTCATATAACGAACCCATAATGTAAAAACGAGTATTGGCAATCGCTGTTCCGATAGGAAGCGTGCCTTGATCTGGATCAATGATCCCGCTTGTCGCCACGACCGTATTTTCTGTTGGGCCGTAGTTATTGACGAGTTTGTATGGAACGGGCTTCACCTGTTTTAGCTTGTCCCCGCCTGTCAGTAAGTAACGGAGAGAATGATTGTCCATCGACATAAACTGCTCACATAGCTGTGTTGGCAGGAATGCAATGGTGATGCCTTCGTGATTAAAATACGAATTGAGCTTGATCATATCGAGGCGAATCGCTTCGTCGATGATATGGAGCTCTGCGCCGGCCATCCACGTCGGGAACATCTCCCAAATGGAGGCATCAAAGCCAAAGCCGGCATATTTGGCGGTTCGGTCTTGTTTCGTCACCTGGAAGGCATCATTGTGCCAGTAGGCGAGATTGACAAGGGACTGGTGCTCGACCATGACACCCTTCGGCTGTCCAGTCGTTCCAGATGTGTAAATCATATAGGCGAGATCCGTTGGTTTGACAGGAACCTGAATCTCGTGTGCTTCTCCTTCTACTGCCTCTTCTATGAAGAGGGTATGACCTGTGAAAGAAGGTGGTGCAGTGAGCTCTTTCTGAATCAGAAGGACCTCTGCCCCGCCATCTTCCAGCATGTAGGCAATGCGCTGCGCTGGATAATCGGCATCAATCGGCACGAATGCCGCACCTGCCTTGAGCACACCGAGAACAGCGGCTGTCATCTCGAGCGATGGACGTGTGAGAATGCCGATGCGGTCTCCCGATTTTGTGCCGGTGGAAATGAGTCTTGCGGCGACTGTATTCGCTCGGTTGTTCAGTTCTTCATACGTCCAGCTTGACCCGCAGAAGGATGCGGCTTTTTGATCAGGTACTTCTTGTGACCTCGCCTCAATCAATGCATGAACCGTTTGATCTGTCGGGACATTTAGGATAGGTCCTGACCATTCATCAAGCAGTTTTTGCTGCTGCGCTGGTGATAATAATTGCATCTGATCTAATAATTGATCTGGTGCTGACACCATTTGTTCGATCAAGTAAAGGAAATACTCCTTCCACTTCTCAATCGACGACCGTTCAAAGATAGAAGAATTATAATCAAACACAAGCTCGATTTGATCGTCAGATTCGTTTCCAGTTAAGGTTAAGTCAAATTTGGCTATGTTCTCATTGAATGATTGTGGAACAATGTGAAGTCCATCCATCGATAGGTCACGAATATCTGCATTTTCCATCGAGAACACCACATCAAAGATTGGATGGCGGCTTGTGTCGCGAACCGTTTGCACTTGGTCCACCAATTCTTCAAATGGGTAAAGTTGATGTTCATTTGCCGCTAACACAAGCTCATGAACTGTTGACGCAAATTGAGAAAATGTCTGATGTCCTTCTGGTTTTGTTCTGAGTGCCAGCGTATTCACAAACATGCCGATGACTGATTGAATATCAGGATGAGTTCTGCCCACCACTGGAGAACCGATCATGATGTCTTCTTGTCTCGAAAGCTTGCTTAAAAGCGTACTGTAGCAAGCAAGTAGCACTGTATACGTTGTACTGTTGAGTGATCTAACCAGCTCATCCAATTGCGATTTAAGCGCACCGTCTATAGAGAATTCGACGCGGCCCCCTTCAAACGTCTGAACCTTTGGTCTCGGAAGATCCTCAGGCAGTGCCAAAACAGGCAGTTCTCCTTGTAATTGTTCCAACCAAAACACCGCTTCAGCCTCTTTTTGTACAAGAGATTCTTCACTGTTTGACCAGACCGCATAATCCTTATATTGAATAGGCAATTCATCAAGTTCGTCTCCTCGATACAAGATCGATAGCTCATCAATTAAAATACCGACAGACGCACCATCTGAAATGATGTGGTGCATATCAATCAACAGATAATGAACACTCTCCGATTCAGACACAAGCCCCACTCTGAGCAGCGGCGCTTTTTCTACATCAAATGGACGAATAAAATCATTCATTAATTGCTGAATGTCTCGGCCTTCCCCTTCGATGTTTTCAATGTTCACAGAAACATTCGTTTCAATTCGTTGAACAGGTTCACCCTGAACGAAGTCAAAACTCGTACGGAATGCTTCATGGCGATGAACAAGCTGGTCAATGGCTTTTTTAAATCGTTTTTCATCAAATACACCTTCAAGCTTTAAAGCAGCTGGCATATGATAGCTCTGCTCGGCATCTGTCATTTTTTGCAGAACAAACAATCTTTTCTGAGCAGATGTCACAGGATAAAAAGCCGCTTCTTCCGCTTTTTCCACTCGCCTGATTTCAGTTCGATCTGTTTGATCCACCGCAAGGGCAAACGCCTCTAAAGTGGGTGATTCAAATAATGTTTTCAAAGTACATTCCACATGCATCTCTTCATAGAGCCTGTTCAGCATTTTCATGCCGCGCAGTGAATGACCACCGCATTCAAAGAAATGATCACGTCTGCCGATTTTCGGAACTTCAAGAACTTCCTCCCAAATGTGTGCCAATATACGCTCTGTATCTGATTGAGGAGGGACGTATTCATTTGAAGCCTGCTCACTTACATCAGGTACCGGTAATGCTCGTCTATCTACCTTGCCATTCCCCGTTAGTGGCAGCTCGTCTAATTGCATGAAGAAAGCTGGCATCATATAAACAGGGAGTTCTCGTCCTGCTTGCTCACGTAAATCCGACAGCGGAACAGCACCTTCTGCTGTGAAATATGCACACAATGTATCATTTGATAACGCAATGACAACGGCTTCCTTCACTTGCGGATGCTGCAATAGCTGGTGTTCAATTTCGCCAAGCTCGATACGCTGACCTCGAATCTTGACTTGATGATCGATTCGCCCAATGAATTCAATATCTCCATTTGACAGCCATCGTGCGAGATCGCCCGTTTTGTACATGACTTCACCAGATCGGAAAGGATTTTCAACAAACTTTTCGCTCGTTAACTCTGGCTGGCGATAATACCCCTTGACCAGTCCGTCACCTGCGACACAAAGCTCTCCAGCTACTCCCGGCGGCTGCACATGTCCAAACTCATCGACAATATAAACAGCCGTTTGACTCACCGGCTTTCCGATCGGAATCGATAGTGCTTGTTCTTCAATGTGATTCACCGGATAATACGTTGTAAAAATCGTGCTTTCAGAAGGTCCATACATATGAATAAGTTTGTCTTCTCCAACCGTTTCAAGGGCTGCCACAACATGCGGCACAGAAGCACGTTCCCCGCCAAACAGCACTTTTCTGACGTTTTTCAGGCTGCCTTTTTTCATATCAATCAGTAAGTGAAATAGAGCGGTCGTGATCATTAAAATACTGACTTTTTCCTTCTCAATCGCGCCAGAAAGCTCATTCATATTTAAAATGTGATCCTTTGGCAAAACAATGAGTTTCGCTCCGTTCAATAAAGCGCCAAACACATCAAACATAAATGCATCAAATACATAGTTTGAAAGGCTCATCACCGTGTCTTCATGATGAATGGTGAGATAATTCGACTGCTTCACTGTTCTCAAAATGTTCCGGTGCGTCACCATGTTCCCTTTAGGTTTGCCTGTCGTACCAGATGTATAGGTTAAATTCGCCAAGTCCAAAGGCGAAACACATACAACTGGATTGCTCTCTGACTGCTGATCAACGGCTCGATCTTCTGTTTCTATGATTTTCCCTTCAAACGCAGTAAGCACAGAGCGATGACGCAGCACCTGATGGGTCAGGACAAACTGTGCACCACTATCTGTCAAAAAGTGCTTGATGCGCTCATCAGGGAAGTCAGGATCGATTGGCACATAGACACCGCCAGCCTTTAGCACAGCTAAAACCGACAACACCATCTCATTGGAACGTTCAAAGAATAAAGCCGCTGTCATCCCTTTTTCAAAACCATGTTCACGTAAATAATGAGCCAGCTGGTTCACTCTGCGATTCAGCTCTTGATAAGAAAGAACCTCATCTTTACATTGCAAAGCAGGCTGATGACCATGCTGTTGTACTTGTGATTCAAATTGCGTCACAATGGTTTCTTCCGCAGGATAAGGCGTAGGTAACGGGTTCCACATCTTCAATTGAGCCGCTGCCTCTTGTTCAGACAGTAAGCGGTATGATTGAATCGCTTGCTCCGGCACTTCGACCATCTGCTCCAGAAGATAAACATAATGCTTGAGCATCTGCTCGGCAGTACTTCGTTTAAATAACGCCGTACTGTAATCGAGAACAAAGGAAAGACCATGACTTGACTCCATCGCTTGAAGTGTGAGATCAAACTTTGCAATATGGAAATTGGTTTCCTCGACTTCGACTTTCATCTCTCCAATATGCTGGGCTGTTGAATGATCTGGCGTTAGAGTAAAGACCGTATCAAATAATGGATGGCGGCTAAAATCTCTTTGCACATTTAGCTTTTCAAGCAGCCGCTCGAATGGATATTGCTGATGCTCAAACGCCCTCATCGTCTTTTCCTTTACTTGCTCAATCAACTGCGTCATTGAACCGTTCGGATCTACCTCTGAACGTAAAGCAAGTGTTTGGACAAACATGCCGATCATGTCATTCAAATCTGCATGCACCCGTCCTGCTGTCGGTGTCCCCACAACAAACTCCTTTTGACCTGTGTATTTCGCAAGCAATGTATAGTAAGCAGAAAGCAACACGGTATACAGCGTCGTATGATGATTCGCTGCAAGCTCCTGCAAACGGCCTGTTAACGTCTCATCTATGTTTCTGAGAACGCGGTCTCCAGTGAAAGACTGGACAGCCGGACGCTGATAATCAGTTAGAAGCTGCAAAGCAGGGATATCTCCTGAAAATTCTTTCAGCCAGAATGCTTCATCTATTTGACCGAATTGCTCTGCCTGTTGTTCTTGCCAAACAGCATAATCTTGATATTGAAGCTTCAATGGCGCTTTCACTAATCCCTCATATGCGTCAGACAGCTCACGCAGCATCAAATCAATTGAAAGACCATCTGAAATCAGATGATGCATATCGAAATAGAGAAGATGCTCCTGATCATGTAAAGACTGAAGCCCAACACGCAAAAGCGGAGCCTGCTCAAGTTGAAAAGGTCGGACAAATTGACGCATGTTCTCTTCCATCGTGCTGCCTGTCACCTGTTCTATTTGAAATGGAACGGATGAAGCTACCCGCTGACGAGGGACTCCTTTGACTGTATGAAAAGAAGTGCGCAGCATATCATGACGTGCGATCAATTTTTCAAAAGCTCCCTCCAACTTCTCTCGTTGCAGCGTTCCTCTTAATTTCACAACGGCAGGCATATGATAGGCGATGCTCTGCTCCAGCTGAGTCACCATATAAACACGCTGCTGCGCTGGTGACAGTGGATAATCGGCGGCAGTCGGTGTTTTCGGTATGACCACTTGTGAAGACTTTTCCGCTTGTTCAATATAAACAGCAAGTGCTGCAATTGTTTGCTGTTCAAATAAAACAGATAAAGGGACCTCCACTTGAAAAGCCCGCTGAACGAGTGTAAGAACTTTCATCGCTTTGAGTGAATGCCCGCCTAGGTCAAAGAATGAGTCGTACACACCTATGCTCTCTTGATGAAGAACGTCTTCCCACAAACGAACAAGCTTCGTTTCTACATCGTTTCTAGGCGCTACATAAACAGCACTGACAGCCTTATCCCCTTTTAATGCAGCAAGCGCACGCCGGTCGACTTTCCCGCTAACTGTTAGTGGAAATGCCTCAAGCTGCTTGAAATAAAGCGGCATCATATAAGCTGGCAGCTGATGTTTGATAGCGGCTTGCAGGGTGTCCACGGAAAGAAATTCTTGTCGTGCTTGATAGTAAGCACTTAAAGCATTTCCACCGTCCGGTTCATCCACGACAAGGACGACAGCCTGATCGACTCCGTCTACCTGCTCCATGACTGCCTCAATTTCACCTGTTTCGATGCGGTAACCTCTTATTTTCACTTGGTCATCTATTCTTCCAAGGTAATCAATTGTGCCGTCTGGAAGCCATCTCACTACATCACCTGTGCGATACATCCGGTCTTCAGGAAAAAATGGATCTGGTCTGAATGCCTTCTCCGTCAATTCAGGCTGATTCACATAGCCCCGTCCAACTCCTATTCCCGCAATGCATAGTTCTCCCACAGCTCCCTGCACCTGTAGTTGTTCATGTTCATTTAAAATATAAATCCGGTGATGGCCCAGTGGCTTTCCAATTGACACATAGCGCTGTTCTGGTGACTTCTGCAGCTCACTGAGATCTAGACGGTGAACCGCCGCATCCACACACGTTTCTGTCGGACCATACACATTCCACAAGGCAAAATCCGGCTGGCTGACACGCACAGCTTCAATCAGCGCCTGCGCTGCTTTCGCAGGGAGTGCTTCTCCCCCAATCAGCATATGAGTCAGTGCAAGCCCGTCCAAATCAGCTGCAAGTAAAAGCTGCACATGTGCTGGCGTTCCATCTGTTGCTTCAATTTGTTGTTCTTTGTAATAAGTCGCTAGCTGTACACCGTTTCGTGTCGTTTCTCTAGGCACAATATGAAGCGTATGTCCAAATAAAAGAGCAGCAAAGATTTGTTTAACAGATGCATCGAAATGGAACGGTGCAAGAAGCGCCACTTGAAGCTGATTTGCCCCCTCATACACTTCGTGATGCAGGGCATGAACCAAATGATGCAGCTGAAGATGCTCGATCATCACTCCCTTCGGCTTTCCAGTCGTACCCGATGTATAAATGAGATAAGCCAAATCCTGTGATGTCGTCTGATCGATCAGCTCAGGCAGCGGACGATCTTCTAATTCCATATGCTGCTGGACAATCATTTTTTCTGCAAAGGATGAATATCGCTGAACAAACGATTCTTCTGTTAAAACGATAGAAGCACCAGAATCTTCTACAATAAATTGAATGCGTTCCTCAGGTAATGCCTGATCGATCGGTACATATGCACCGCCAGCTTTTAATATCCCAAAAATGGCAGCCATCGCATCTGCCGTCCGTTCCATTAAAACGGCAACTGGTACATCACGCGAGACACCTTTCATCTGTAAAAATCGTGCCAGTTTGTCCGCTTTTTGATACAGCTCTCCATAAGTGAACGTTCCATTTTCCGCAACCACAGCTGCCCGTTCTGAATACTTTTTAGCTGCCTCATCAAATAAGTGGTGAACTGGTTTCGCTCCTGGTAAATCAAATGCTTCTCCCTTAGATAATTGAAGCAGCTGCTTTTGTTCATCTGCTGGCAGTAAAGAGAGAGCCCCAATCAGCTGATCTGGCTGAGAGACTGCCGCCTCCAGCAAAATAATCAATCGATCAAACAGCTTACTCATATCGGCTTCACTAAATAGGTCTGTACGGTAATCCAAATCAATGGTCAATGTATCTGTATCCCAGCGGTCTTTCACATGAATCGATATATCATTCATCCCGCTTCCACTAAAAATCGGCTCCGTAATGAACGAAAGATTCTCTTTTTTCTGCCACTGCATGACCTGATACTCTAAAGAAATATCAAACAGGCGTCCTGTAAATCCATCTCTTTCCCTTAAATCATTCATGAGCACATTGTAAGGATATTTTTGATGACGCAAGATCTTCATCTGATCCGCCATGACCTGCTTCACGAAATCCAGAAACGTGAGGGATCCTTGCACAGATGTGCGCATCGGAATGGTCGACACAAACATCCCAATCATCTTTTTTTCCTTTGCATTTGTCCGATTGCCCATAAAAGTTCCAAGGACCACATCCTCCATGCCGCTAAATCGGTGCAAGTAAATATAGACAGCGGACATAAACATAGAAAGCATACTGACTTTCTCTTCTTCACAAAAGACTCGAAGCTTCTCCTTTAAAGAATCAGGAATATCCCCTGAAAATCTCTCCGCATGTAAGCTCATCTCGTAACCTTTATGCGGTGTTAAAGAAGCGAAATCTGGAATATTGGCAAATTGCTCGTTCCAAAAAGCTTGGTCTTTCTGAAAACGTTTAGAAGATTCATACGTTTGCTCACTCATGATGTGATCAACGAAGGAAATGTCTTCAATTGGGGAGATGTCTGTCCCCTGCAGCATGTCATGGTATAGATCAATGATTCGGTTTCCCATCAAGATAATTGAAATACCATCAGCCACAATATGATGTGCTTTACAGAACAGCCAGCACTCTTGATCACTGATTTGAAAGACCGTAAATTCAATTAAGGAACGATCAATCAGTTCCATCGGCTCACGAATCTCCTCGTTCGCCCACGCCCTGACTTCCTTTTCACTCCAGCCTTTCACCAAACGAATCGGCTGTTTTTCATATGGCTTGATATATTGAACGGGCTCCTCCTGCTCATGTTGATACACTAGCCTTAAACGAAGAGAATCAGTTTCACGAATGTACGCTTGAAGCACATCCACGATCAAAGAAGGATTTAGACCTGATACCGATCTTAACTTGGCAAACCCACCCAAATTAGAAATACTTGTGCCTGGATAAAATCTTTCCGTGTAGAATACTCGCTTTTGCGCATGTGTTAAGGGGTAATAAACTGTACTCATTCTCATCCTCCGCTCTTCTATGTTTTCTCCACCAACTGTGATACCCTGCACCCTCTATATCAAAAGAACCAAGTCTATTTCATTAAAATAGACGGAATAACAGAAAAGGAGCCCACCCCGAATAAAACGGAGGGACTCCCATTTTGATTCGGTAACCTGCCGACCATAGCAAAAAAGGAAACTTTTACCTTAGGACATGGCTTTGCGTCTCTATGTTTCCATAGATTTGCCTTTTTCTTCTTTTCTTTTAGATATTTTCTATTTACGTCCACTTTATATGAAATTATTGTTTTTTTCACCGAAAAATGGGTGTAAAGATTCATGCGTTATGCCGAAGGGATCACATCATAATTTACGATATTTACCGAAAATAACTAATAATAGTTGCGTTCCACCGAAAATAAATGACCAATTACCGCAAAAATTTCATGTTTTTCCTTAAATTTTTCAAATATGACCGAAAATGTAGGAGAGAGGTCTCCTATCACGCCTCGCATTTTCTTAAACCTTAAGAACTACATTCCATAAAACTTTGAATATTTTTACCATAAAAAACAATACAAAAAGAGCTGTCATTTCAAATGACAGCTCCTTGTTTCTTCATTATATTTACATCACCTTAGACAGACCAATCGTTTTCTCAATAATGAGCAACGCAATGATAGAAATGATAATAAATATGACAGATATCGCATTGACACTCGGATCAAAAGTTTGCTCAATGTAATTAAACGTCCTCACGGGAATCGTAATGGTTTGAGGTGAAGAAACGAACAAACTAATCGAGATTTCACCAAATGATGTCACAGCAGAAAACACCCCACCTGCGATAATACCAGGCTTGATCAAGGGCAGTGTCACACGAAAGAAAGTACGTATGGGCCCTGCACCAAGATTCATGGAAGCTAGCTCAAGACGTGGATCAAGATTTGAAACACTGACACCCACGGTTCGTACCACATAAGGAAAACCAATGATGACATGCCCAATGACTAATGCCCACAAAGACCCTGTAAAACCCATAGCCGTAAACAAATACAGCATCGCAATCCCTAATACCACCTGAGGAATCATAAGAGGTGACAAAATAAAGGCTTGAACAGCTTCCTTTCCCTTAAAGGAAAGCCTTGCTAAAGCATAAGAAGCCATCGTTCCTAAAAGAACAGTAAGCGGCGTCACAATCAATAACAGAATCACGCTGATACGCAAAGATTCCATCCATTCTGGATTCGACACGACCTCATGAAACCAGCGAACGGAAAACGAAGTCGGCGGGAATTCAGGAAAAGCATTCGGACTAAAAGCAGAAAGAACAATGACAAGAACAGGTACGGTTAAAAAGAGATAAACGAGTGAGCCTGCGGTCCATATCAGAACCGAAAGCAAACGGTCACTTATTGATTTTTTACGCATGCATCCTCGCCTCCCAACGCTTCAATAGATAGCTTAATAGACTGACGACCGCTAGCACACAAATCAATAAAGTAAAGGACATCGCAGCGGCAAGAGGCAAATTATACACCTGCATGACCTGCTGATAAATGGACAGTGGCAAGAGCGGTTGCATCCGTCCGCCGACTAGCAGAGGAGTAATATAACTTCCTGCTGCAAGTGAGAAGACAATAATTGCTCCGGTGATCATGCCTGGAATCGTAAGCGGCAAGGTCACATGAAAAAATGTCCGAATACGACCAGCACCAAGACTCATAGAAGCCGGTCTTAAGTGACGGTCCATATCAGTTAAGCTCGTTGCAATAGGCAGCACTGCAAAAGGCAGCATCACTTGAACATAAGCAATAATGACCGCATTCATATTCCACAGCATCGATAGCGGTTTCTCAATCAGATGTAAATCGATCAGCATGCCATTGATCAAGCCATTTTGAGAAAGAAGAACGATCCATGCAAATGTCCGAATGACGACACTCGTCAAAAGCGGCGATACAAGTAAGATATAGAAAAAAGCCCGCAATCTTGGGTGAGGTGCTTTCACTAGCACATAAGCTGCTGGATATGCCATCAATAAACAAATCACCGTTGTCTGTAAGGCCACCCACACAGTACTTCCAATTGCTTTCACATATGCATCTGTCGTAAATACATGTAAATATTGAGACAAACTATAGGATTGTAACGTATTCATCATCGAATCCACATCACGAAAACTGAGGACAAACATCATCACAAGCGGAGCAAGAAGGAATACAACTAGAAACAAACAAGCTGGCAGCAGCATAAACCAATGAAAGCGCTGATTCTTTTTTTTGATTCGCATCACGCATGCACCTTCGAATCTAAGAACACAATATCTTCAGGCTGCCAATGAATATGCACAGTTTCTCCAACTCGAGGCAGCTCGGGAAATGCTGCGTCTGATGCATGGACAATGATTTCACCTTGATTAAGCCCAACGACCAAACGTAAAGAGTGCCCAATATAACTGACATCTGCCAACACGCCTGTGACATGATTTGGCTGAACTTCCTCCCCGCCAGAAGATAACTTGATTCTCTCAGGACGCAGCATGAGTAAATGCTTCTCGCTCTTCTCTTTAAATGCGGCTTTTAGCTGAACTTGCTTCCCGTTTGATTGAATGAAATGTGGAACAGTGTATGTGGAAGTAACTTCATCATACTTCGCTTCAAATAGATTGACCTGTCCGATAAATTCAGCAACAAAACGATTATTTGGCTGACGATATACTTCTAAAGGTGTCCCAATCTGCTGAATTTTCCCCTCACCTAATATCCCAATTCGGTCGGAAAGACTTAAGGCTTCCTCCTGATCATGCGTCACAAGAATAGTCGTAATTCCGACATTCCGTTGAATATTTCGCAGCTCCGTCTGCATATTTTTTCTTAGCTTTGCATCTAGGTTACTAAGTGGTTCATCCAGAAGGAGAACGGCAGGCTGGATAGCAAGTGCACGTGCAATTGCGACCCGTTGCTGCTGACCACCACTTAATTGGTGCGGCATACGTTTGGCAAATGACTCTAATTGAACAAGAGACAAACTCTCCATCACCTTTTGCTTGATTTCCGCCTTCTTTTTCTTTTGAACCTTCAACCCATATGCAACATTATCAAATACGGTGAGATGTGGGAAAAGTGCATAGCTTTGAAAGACCATCCCCGTTTTCCTTTGATAAGGAGGTAAAGTCGTCACATCATGATCACCAATATAGACGACTCCTTTTGTCGGTTCTAAAAAACCGCCAATGATATTGAGTAAAGTTGATTTTCCGCAGCCACTAGGGCCAAGAAGGGAGAAAAACTCTCCCTCTTTTACCGTAAGACTGACATCATCAAGAGCAATCTGTTCGCCGAAATGCTGGCTGATATGTTCTAAATTGATTCCACTCATGCGATCACCTATTTTCCTCCGCCTAATACTTCATTCCATCGATTCGTCCATTGACCGAGCTCTGAAGTCGCTGTTTCATAATCTACCCAAGTCAGCTTGCTATAATAATTTTCGCCAACCTTCACTTTCCCTTTAATCTTGTCTCCGTATTTCACATCAGAATTCGACATACCGTAGTAAGATTTTTCTGAGAAGGCTTCTTGAGCTTCTTTCCCACTAAGGTAGTTTAATAGCTTATAAGCCGCTTCCTCATGCTGACTTCCCTTTGTTAACGCCCAGCTCGCAACTGCTGCCACAGCGCCTTCTTTCGGATATGAGAATCCAATATCCATCCCTTCTTCTTCAAGTGCAAATGCTCGGCCATCCCAATATGGAACTGCCGTCACGTCACCACGTTCTAACAGCGTTTGAATAGACCCTGGGTTATCAGGAAAAGCAGCTACACGCCCTTTTAATTGTGCGAGGCTTTTAAATGCTTTATCAATATCCTTAGGATTTGATTCTGTCCCTCCTTGAGCATGGACAAGTGCAGAGAAAAATTGTAAGCCCGCTGAATAAGTTGGGGAAGAAATCGCCACTTTCCCTTTCAGCTGATCGCTCCATAAATCTGTCCAGCTGTTTGGCTCCTGTTTGACAAGATCTTTTCTATAAGCAATTCCAAGCTGTCCCATACTAAAGCCTGCTGCATATTGTTTTCCATCAACAGTGAGTTTCTTTTGAACAGAACGATAAAGCTTTTTCACATTTGGCGCTTGATCTTCATCAATAGGCGCAAGAACGTTTGCCGCAATACCTCTTTGAATCGTATCAGGCTGTAAAATAAGCAAATCATACGGTGGATTTTTACCATTAGATGCTTTTAATTTTGTAAACCATTCAGAATCTGCCCCAGAGACCGTTTGTACTTTAATGCCTGTATCCTTTTCAAACTTTTCGAGGATTGGCTTAATATTCTTTTCCCAATCCCCTCCGTAGACACCAACGATCACAGTCTGCTGCTGTTTACTTTGATCCTGCCCATTTCCACCGCATGCAGACAGCAGTAACATGACGGATAGGACACCTGCAAATATGGCGATTACTCTTCTTTTCATGATTCATTTCCCCCTTTTTGTTGATTCAACTGACGAAGTGCTTGAATAATATCCATCTTTGTTAACGGTTCCTGTCTATGACTAAAATGAGAATGAACCGCATGTTTATAGTGCGTACGCTCATTTGCTGGGTATGAACGAAGCTGCACAGCAAGCTCACTGCTGGCTTCGTCCGTCCACACTTTCTCATAAGCTGCTCTTTGTTTTCCAAAATCCCAAGCGACAGCATCAGCATCATTCATCTTTTCACGAAGCCTGCTCGTCTGCTCGTCATCAATTTTCCATTCATTATGATATCGATAGACTTTGACGCCATATTGCTGAAGTGCTCTTTCTTCACTTAATAGCCCTGCTTCCACTTCATGAAGGACTTTTTCTTTCGTTCTAGAAAATGGATTCCCCCATCCTCCTCCACTTGGTGAAACCAATTGAACAATATCGCCTTTTTCAAGACGCATGACATCAATTTTCGGCTGGTTTTGTGTCTCCCCATTTGGTTTGGTCAATTTCACCTCACCAATTGCTCCTGCACGTCCGCCCATTAACCCCCAAGGTTGAAACTTCATTCGTTCCATTCCTCGTGCCGTCACCATCGATTCTGGCTTGATCATTTCAAATTCTAAACCAATTGCATGTCCCCCTCTATGTTCCCCTGCTCCACCTGTGTTTGGCAGCAGTTCATATCGGTGTACATGAATATCAATATGCTGTTCCAAGCTCTCAATGGGTGTATTTTTTAAAAATCCTGACGAATGATCAATTCCATCTACTCCATCAGTCCCTTTTTGAGCACCGCCGCCTCCGCCTAACGGTTCGACCACAGACATTTTTCTGCCTCCTGTTTGATCATCAGGAACAGAGAGAACGACGATAGCGGATTGCCCTGCACCTGCCGCCGGCACTGCTTCAGGCAACAGCTTACCAATAGCACCTAGCACGACATTATACAATCTCATTGTAATGGAATGCCGAATACCGACAGAAGCCGGATATTCTGGATGGACAAGCGTTCCTTTAGGTGAAATCACGTCTATCGGATACGTAATCCCACCATTAATCGGAATAAAAGGATCTTTACTAATAATGTAATTGATCAATCCTTGATATAAGAAGGAGTGCTTTTGACCATTGGTGACAAGATTAAAAGCTGTCTTAACTTGCGGGTCACACTCAGAGAAGTCCAGTGTCAGCTGTTTCCCTTTGACCGTCAGCTTGATCTTTAATCGGATCGGCACGTCCGAAATCATATCATCATCCAAGTAATCAGCGAATTCACTCGTTCCATCAGGGATGGCTTCAATGACTTTTCCTGCGCGATCCTCTGCTTGCTTCAGCAGATCAATCATTCCTTGCTTCACTTCGTTTTTTCCAAATTTCTCGATCATTTCTTTTAATCTGATTTCTGCTGTATTAACAGCGGCAATCATCGCATTAATATCGCCATCATTTAAATGACTCGCCCGGCTATTAGCTCTTAAAAAGGTACGAACAACCTGATTCTCTTTTCCACCTTCATAGATTTTCACTGGCGGAATTCTTAATCCTTCCTGATGAACATCTGTTGCAGTTGGAGAAATGCTTGAAGGGACAAGACCTCCCACATCACTTACATGAACAAAAGACCAGGCATAACTGACAATTTCATCTTCTATAAAAATAGGTTTGATGATATGAACATCTGGCAAATGAGTCGCTAAACCGTCTGTCGTATAAGGATCATTTGTGATGATAATGTCACCCGGCTGCATCGGTCCGCTTTCTTCAATCGCTTTTTTGAGACTCAGCCCTAAAAAGATCGTGACACCGACTGTTTTTGGGTAAACAAAGAAATCTCCAGAAGGCGTGGCTAATGCTGTGGCAAAATCCGCCGATTCTTTTACGAATGTTGTAAAGGATGTCCGCTCAATGACATGTCCCATGCCTGATGCAATCGCATTAAAATAACTCCTCATCATCTCAAGCTTTGCTGGATCAGTTCCCATGTAAAGCCGCCTCCCTTGAAATCACCAAGTTTCCTGAATGGTCTATGCTGCCTGCCCATTTTGGCAAAATCAATGTTGTCGTATCATCTTGCTCAATGATGGCAGGTCCTTTCACAACAGCACCTAATGACAAATTACTCCGATTGTAAACAGATGCTTCGTACTCTTTTTCTTCTATAAAGATTCGTCTGTATGATTGTGGTATTAAAGGCTGTCCGCTGCTTTCATCAACAGGAGAGAAAGGCAGTGGAGGTGTTTCACCTATAACCCGAACTCGCAAATGAGTAAATTCAATGTTCGCCTGATCATCTCTATGGCCATATTGACGCTCATGCAGGTTGTGGAAAGCTTCAATCAGGTGATAGACGTCTTGTTCCTGCTTTAGCCAATCCACCGATAATGGCAATTCAATCTCAAATGCCTGCCCTTGATAGCGGGCATCTGCTAATAACAAAATGGACGTTTGTTTGATATGTTGAATGTTTTGCTGGCTGAACCAATCCGTTGCTTTGCGTGAAAGCATTTCATAATCTTGTTTTAATTCGTCCATCGTATAGTCTTGTAAGCAGATTTTCTTAGACAACACAGCATCATGGATAAAATCGGCTGTAAGTGCACCTAGCGCACATAATGTTCCTGGACTTGGAGGGACGACCACATTTTTCGCATGAATTTCTCTCGCAAGGAAATTCGCGACAACAGGTCCTGCCCCGCCAAATGCCAACAAACTAAAATCTCTAGGATCAAACCCTTGCTGCTCCATGACATTGCTTAGTTCTGTGTACATATTGGCAACAGCCACTTGAATCAACTGGTCAGCCGCCTGTTCGACCGTTTTATGAAGCTGATCAGCAATTGGCTGAAAGGCTATTTCCGCTGCAGACCGCTGCAATTGTAAATGTCCTCCGGCAAACCGTTCTTGATTGAGGTAACCGCATATGAGAAATGCATCGGTTAAAGCAGCTTTTTTTCCCCTTCCATACGAAGCAGGTCCAGGCTGCGAGCCAACTGATTCCGGTCCTGCTTTAAGAAGCCCGCCTTGATCAAGCCATGCAACAGAACCTCCGCCAGCCCCTATCGAATACATTGCAACAGATGGAAGAATGATCGGAAATCCTGAAAGCTGATTCGATTGAGCCATTGTAGGCTGCCCATTTTGAATGATCGAGATATCTGCACTTGTGCCACCAACATCAAACGTAATTAAATTGGGTTCATTTGCAGAAGTTGCAATTCTTGCTGCACCAATTACACCAGCTGCCGGGCCAGAAAAAAGTGTTTTAACGGGTGAAGTAGCTGCACTTTCTGCATCCATTAAACCACCATTTGATTGGGTAATGTATGGAGAAATTGGTACACCTTCTTCTTTCAAGCGGCTTTTCAATGTTTGTAAATATTGTTTGACCTTTGGTTGAATGTACAAATTGACAACAGACATCACTGTCCGCTCATATTCCCTCATTTGTGGCCATAATTCAGAAGACGTCAGGACTTCTAATTGTGGGTAATGGTGATGAATATAGGCTTTAGCTTGTAATTCATGAACTGGATTCTGATAACTATGTAAAAAAGAAATGACAATGCCTGCTAGTTTTTTAGACATGACCTGCTGGACAGCATCATCTAATTGCTGCAGTTGGAGAGGTTTTTTGATCGAACCATCGTGTATGAGCCTTTCAGAGATTGGATATACATGTTTTCGTGGTATCAATGGTTCTGGCAATTGAGAATTGAAGTCATAAGGAATGGGTAGACGTAAACGCTGTAATGACAAAATGTCTTGAAAACCTTCCGTTACAAAAAGGGCTAAATCTGCTCCCTTTCTCTGCAATAATGTATTAAGACCGATTGTCATCCCGTGTACGAGATATTGTATTTTGGATAAATCGACACCTCTTTCTTTTAGAAGTTTCAGCCCATTGATAATTCCTTGAGCTGGGTCATCTGTCACTGTAGGTGTCTTGAGTTCAGTCAGCTCCCCTGTCGCTTCATTCATCAGCGATAAATCAGTAAATGTTCCACCTATGTCTATTCCGAGCCGATAAGAGACATCCGCCATTTGTACTTCCCTCCTGCAATGTAATTGGAATCATATTTTGATAAATTACGACATTTTTTGATATTTGACTCCATATTATTAAAGCATATCGGTCTAGTCAATTTTATTTTTTTGAAATTTCTGTGTGTTAAAATCTTGAAATTAGCCTAAAAACCAATCATAAAGCCATTTTGCATCAGCATATATGTTTTTTGAGCAGCAAAATTAAATTTTTATGAGTTTGTACAACGAGGAAAAGAGCATAAACAGGTAAAAAACGTTTTTCGAACTTTAAAAGACGTTTTTTCAAAACGAGGAGAAATTGGTAAGTAATTCTGCTATACTTCTGTTTACAAAATACGCTAAAGAGAAAGAGAGCTAGCATCTATGAAACTTCTTAAAACCATTCTCTTGCTTTTATTGATTGTCATTGGTATAGCGACAGGCTATGTCCAACTAGGGCAACATAAACAAGAGACGACAAACTCTTCTTATGACAAAACCATTCACTTTCCATCAGATCGATATCCAGAAACCGCGAAGCACATAGAAGAAGCTATTGACGAAGGTCATTCTTCCATTTGCACCATTGATCGAAAAAATAGTGATGAGCAAAGAGACAAATCACTTCATGGCATTCCAACAAAGCGTGGTTATGATCGTGATGAATGGCCAATGGCGATGTGTAAAGAAGGTGGAGCAGGGGCTTCTGTCAAATATGTACGTCCTTCGGATAATAGGGGGGCAGGCTCTTGGGTAAGTCATCAATTATCAGATGATCCTGATGGCACAAGAATCCAATTTATTATCGAGTAGCACGATCTTTCCTTTTTTCATAACAAAAATTTCTGTGTAAGTGCATTCACGTATATCAAACATTTTTTTCATGCCGATAATCTTTAAGGAGGGATACCCTACCTTATACCTAAAGGAGTAAAAAGCATGAAGAAAAAAGGAAAACTGAGGCTTGGCGCCAAAATAATGCTGATCTTTTTAAGTGTCCTCATCGTATTTTCAGCAGTGGTTGGTTATGTAGTGAACCGCGAAATGACAGAGAACATTAAGCAAATGGCCACCGAAAAAGCAAAAGGCGATCTAAAGCTAGGATACGCTTACCTAACTGAAAAGGTTGCTGGCTCGTGGCAGATAAAAGATGGCAAGCTTTACAAAGGAAATACTCAAATCAATAACCATGACACATTGGTTGATCAATTAGCCGAATATACTGGTGATACAATCACGATTTTCCAAGGAAATACCCGTGTTGCCACAAATGTCATGTTAAACGGGAAACGAGCTGTAGGAACCGAAGTCTCACCTGAAGTAAAGGCCGCTGTTTTGGATAAAGGCGAGAATTATTACGGAACAGCCAATGTTGCCGGGAAAGACTACCAAACGGCTTATATGCCCATCAAAAATGATACAGGGGAAACGATTGGTATTTTCTATACCGGTGCAAATCAAAGCATGATTTCACAAATGCTTCAGTCTTTCTTTATTCAATTTGTCACGGTTCTACTGTTAAGTTTAATTGTTTCTGTTATCATTATTTCTATTTTCACAAAGCGGATTCAGACACGTCTCAAACATATGGCATCTGCTATTAAGAGTGCAGGCGAAGGAAATTTAACCATCAACGTGACAGATCACACAGGCGATGAACTTTCTGAGCTGGCAGGTCACTTTAATAAGATGCGTGAGAAATTAAATCAAACCATTTTAAATGTGATCAAAACATCTGAATTAGTAGCCACCTCTTCTGAGGAGCTGTCAGCTAGCGCAGAAGAAACGAGTGCAGCATCAGAGAAGATTACCCATACCATTCAAGAAGTCGCTCAATCGTCTGAACAGCAATCAGCCCAAATGACAGCTAGTGAGCACACGATGAGACAAGTATCTAACGAGCTAGTAAACATCACTGAAAATGCGGGACAAATGGCAACAAGAAGCCAGTCCGCACAAGAAATGGCCCAAAAAGGTGTACAAAATATCGGTGAAGTCAATTCACAAATGACATCTATTGCAAAATCAATTGAAGAGAACGGTTCAGCAATTCAAGCGCTAGAAACACGTTCAGCCGAGATTGATCAAATTTCCAAAGTGATTACAGATATCGCTAACCAAACTAATCTACTTGCTCTTAATGCGGCCATTGAGGCAGCACGCGCAGGTGAACACGGAAAAGGTTTTGCCGTTGTGGCAGACGAAGTGAGGAAGCTCGCAGAAGAATCGCAAACCTCATCCAACATGATTTCACATCTCATTTCCGAAATACAAAAAGAGATGAATCATTCGACGAGTGCCATTAAACGAGTACGAGAGGAAGCGGCTCAAGGGGCTGTTCTTATTTCTCATACAGAGGATTCATTTATTGACATTCAGCAGTCAATGAAGGAAATGGCAGATGGCATTAAACATTTATCGGATGCATCCCAAAAAATCGCAGCTTATACAAATGATGCGAAGCAGACCTTTGCCTCTATCACAGAAGGCGTTAAACTGACGAGTGAACATTCACAACAAGTAGCAGGTTTAACAGAAGAACAATTTGCAGCAATGGAAGAAGTAACAGCTTCATCAGAGGCTCTTGCCCATTTAGCAGGAGACCTAAAAGAAATGGTTTCACAATTTCACATCTAGATCCCTCATACAGTAGCGCAAGACGGCGACAATCGTCTTGCTGCCTAACATTCTCTTCAATTATCTTACTTTCAAACATTCACTTTTCAACATGATCGCGAGCTGGACAAATTTTATGAATAAAGGAGTTTATCTATATGAATGATTTAAATCAAATGTATCCCCTATCTATCTCCTATCACCAAATCACCGTATACACTGGAAGCGCGACGCCACCTGTGATTGATTGGACAGATGACGATATTCTTCAAGGATTCGCAACTGGGGATCGAGGTATTTCTTTTGAAGGCATCAATAACGGAAAGGCTTCTATTATCGTGACATTAAACAGCCATGAGCCTCCATCATCCGTTGATAGAGTCATCACAGTGCCATTTACTCATTCAAGTGATCATGTTTATCTAACAAGCGTCATGGCACAGATACTGTCTTTCTCCATTCCAAAAGGAGACTATCAGCTCACCTGCTATATATCTGAGCACCCTGATCAAGATCTCTATTATTTTGATTTTCAGACTGCTTAGATCACGCCTGGTCGTACTGCTCAAGCCATTTTTCTGCAAAATCGACTGATTCTCTCATCGGCAATAAATACGAATTGGCTAGCCCGATTTGACTGTGGTTATAACTACATTCTGATTGTAAAAAATCACGACCAATCTGTTCAAATAGTTCTTCTCTTGTGATGATATCTTGATACTCTTTCCACACCCTCCAACCATTCTCTAAAATGGGGGCCCCTCGTGTCATGAGGTCTTGCTGTGAGATTCGATATTCAGCTAAGTGAAAAGCTGTCACACTCTCGAATGACGTGCCAATTAGCAGCACTTTTGCATCAAGATCGTACATACGTCCAAGAGGTGAATTTTCTCCTAAACCATAAGGAAGCGCATGGTGGTTCAACACTTCATGTTTCCTTTTCCCCCAGGCGGTGAATGAGAAATGAGGATGATTGCTTCTTTCTACGCCTGGGTATTTCCAAAAGGTCTCCGCTACCTTTCCCATTGCTGTTGGAGCTGTGTACGCCGGATCAAATGCAGGCATCGTGTCTTTGATCGGTTTCCACCAAGAATAAGGAACAGGCGGATTGATCCAATCAGCAGGATCAGACAGCTCTAATGTTTGTGCCGGCATAATCAGTGTTCCTTCATCTGTTAAAATATCCATCATAGCTTGTATAACGGCTATGGCCCCTCCATTCACCCAGCCAATAGATGACAAGGATGAGTGGACACATAAGGTCATGCCCTTCCTTACACCAAGTTGAACCAAATCCGCTTTGATTCTTTCCTTTGTGATCGGTTCAGCCTGATGTTCAATTAATCTTTTCATCGGTTATTTCCTCCTGCGCCTCATCTATTCTTGATGAGTGAGACGTTTCACAGCGATAGACAATTTATAATTTGCATGCTTTGTTAGCTCCGTTAAAAATTGATCAAGCTCATCATGACTGGAGAAATGTCCTTCAGCCATATAACAGCCCTCTCCACTTATTTTAAACAGGTTTTTGATTTCTTCCTTTTGATGGAGAAACGATAAAAGCGGTTTATGATCATAACTTCGGGTAAAGAGCTGTAAAAATGTTTGGATGTTCTGCTGTGTCCGCCAGTTAATTGAAATGGTATAGGCTTCAATAATCCCCTCTTCTTCAAGCTTTAAAACTCTATTTTTAGCAGCTTGACCGGTCAAATGGACTTTTTCACCAAGTGCTTTCATCGTCAATCGGCTATTCTTTGAGAGTTCTTTTAATATATCCATATCTGTTTTGTCTAGCATTGGCTCACCTCTTTCAAAAATCAAGTCGATCCGCTGAAAGACTTGCATGATCCTCTGTCACATGAGGCTCTTTTAATATACTGTAAACTTAATGAGAAAAAAAGGAGGCCTTCTAATGAAAATAACACTCATTCGTAATGCTACTTTATACCTTCAATATGGTCCGTCAACATTTTTAATCGATCCCTTTTTAGCAGCAAAAGGAACCTATCCACCGTTCCCGCATACTGCCAATCAACATGTAAACAATCCAATTGTTGAGCTGCCTGCAAACATTGATTTGGACAAGATATTACAGCCGGATGCTGTTCTGCTCACTCATTTACATGTAGATCACTTTGACGACGAGGCAAAAAAGAGATTAGCGCAAACTTTGCCGATCTATACTCAATCAGAGAAAGATCGCATGGAAGTAAAAGAAGCTGGATTTCAGCATGTTACATGCATTGAAGATGAAATGGATGTTTGCGGTATTCATATCAAACGAACTGGCGGGCAGCACGGGACAGGAGAAACTGCTAAACGGATGGGACAAGTGAGCGGTTTTATTTTCTCTCATCCTGATGAGCCTACTCTTTATATTGCAGGAGATACCATTTGGTGTGATGAGCCGAAAGAGGTTGTGAATACATGCCAGCCAGATATTATTGTGGTCAATAGTGGGGCTGCCCAATTTTTAGAGGGAGACCCCATTACGATGACAAAGGAAGAGATTGTAGACATTCACCATTCTCAACCACAAGCTCAAATTATTGCCTGTCACCTTGAAGCCGTGAATCATTGTTTATTAACAAGAGCAGCATTAACATCTTACATTCAAGAGAATCATGCAGATCAGGCCATTTTTGTCCCTCAAGATGGAGAGACGCTGACCTTTTAACACATAAACAATAAAAACCGGCACCTTGCTGCCGGTTTTCTTAAACTTATGGTCGATGGTGCTGTGGTTTTTTTAGTAATGGAACAAACCCGTTATTTTTTAAGTGATTGTAATGTTCATCCATTCGTTTTGTGATGTGCGTACCTTGTTCCTTCGTTAACACACCATACTGAACGTATTTTTCGATCACTTCTTTTCGTTTAGACAAAATTTGCTGTTCAAGTACTTCAATTTGTTTTTGTTGCTCTGTCGTTAATTTTACTTGATGCGTGACGGGGCGCTTTTCCATTTGGGGTGTTTCTCCATGAGCCGTATTCACTTGAAAACCAAATAATATCACCATCGTTAGTATGATCAAACCACTTGTTTTTTTCATCTCTGTCGTTCCCTCCTTTATTCGATTTTAATTTGCGCATCCTTTCCTTTTTTATACATTATTCACGCCATCAAATTGCACATAATATTCTTACTTTTTCGCTTTTCATCTGAAAACGTTGTCCTAACTGAAAAAGCGTGCTATGTTTTGTTTTGTATAAAAAATAGAGGAGGATTCTTAAATGAGTCGTTTTTATCATAGAAAACCTATATTGGTGCTGCTTGTTGTGTCTGCTCTCATGCTTGTCATGTCTGCTTGCAATCAATCAGGCTCATCTCAGTCTGGAGAATCAAAGTGGGATCAGATTCAAAAGAAAGGGAAAATCGTTGTCGCTACTTCAGGCACCTTGTATCCTACGTCTTACCATGATACATCGAACGGCAAGGATCAATTGACTGGCTATGAAGTGGAAGTCGTCAAAGAAGCATTTAAGCGCCTTGACGTAAAAGTAGAATTTAAAGAAATGGGTTATGACGGTATGCTCAGTGCCATTAATTCAGGTCAGGTGGATGCCGCTGCAAACGATATCGACATCACAGATGACAGGAAAGATAAGTTCGCCTTTTCAACACCTTATAAATACTCATATGGAACCGCTATCGTCAGAAAAGATGATCTGTCAGGTATTAAAACGCTAAAGGATTTAAAAGGAAAGAAAGCAGCCGGTGCTGCAACGACTATTTATATGGATGTTGCCCGTAAGTATGGTGCAAAAGAAGTCATCTATGATAATGCCACAAACGAGCAATATTTAAAGGATGTTGCAAACGGCCGTACAGATGTCATTTTAAATGACTACTACTTGCAAACACTGGCGCTTGCTGCATTCCCTAAGCTAAATATTACGATCCATCCAGACTTAAAATACATGCCGAATGAACAAGGGTTTGTGATGAAAAAAGACAATACAGAGCTTCAAAAAGAATTAAATCGTGTATTAAAAGAGATGAAAAAAGACGGAACCATGAAAAAGATTTCGGAGAAATTCTTTAATCATGCTGACGTCTCAAAGAAAATTGATGTTGATGTCGAAGATGTCGACATTTCTAAATAAGGAGCCGCAGCCGTGGGAGATATTCATTTAGAATATATCTTTAATCCTGCACTGGCAAAAGCGTCATTTCCATTTGTGATGAAAGGCATCTGGCTGACGCTGCTCATTTCTTTTGTGAGCATGTTTTTTGGTACGATTCTTGGCTTTTTTATTGCCCTTGCTCGAATGGCAAATACGTGGTTCCTTCGGCTGCCTGCACGGCTGTATATTTCATTCATGCGAGGGGTTCCCATTCTGGTCATTTTGTTTATCCTTTATTTCGGATTCCCTTACATCGGCATTGAATTTACAGCTGTCACTGCTGCTATTATTGGATTCAGCTTCAATAGTGCTGCATACATTGCCGAAATTAACCGGGCGGCTCTCTCCTCTGTTCCAAGTGGTCAAGTGGAAGCCGCCAAATCACTTGGTCTCAGCTATTGGCAAACGATGCGCGGAGTCATTTTGCCTCAATCCGTGCGCATTGCACTGCCGCCCCTGACCAACGTCATGCTTGATTTAATCAAAGCTTCCTCACTAGCGGCAATGATTACTGTGCCCGAACTCTTCCAGCAAGCAAAAATTGTGGGTGGACGAGAATTCGATTATATGACCATGTATATATTGGTTGCCTTGATTTACTGGGGCATATGCAGTGTGGTCTCATTGCTCCAAGACTTTTTGGAAAAACGCTATGCAAAATATCTATAACAACAAAAAGCAGATCCATTGGATCTGCTCAGATTGTTGACAAAGGGCTAAAATGAACTTGATTTTAGCCCTTTGTTTCCTTTTCAGCGTGATAGAAAACCTTTGCAGTCTAGGAAGGACGAGTACTGGCACGGAGCGAATTTGACATTCGTGAGCACCAGCACGCAGGACTGACAAAGAATGCGAGGATTTGCCTACGCACTGAGATCCATGGGATCTGCTTTTTAATGTATCAACCATAACCACACATACAACCCCAATAACGTGATGATCAGCGTCGGTATGGTTAGAATGATTCCAGCTTTCATGTATGCCCCCCAAGAAATATGCACACCTTTTTTCTTCAAGACATGAAGCCACAGCAATGTCGCCAATGAACCGATTGGGGTCATTTTCGGACCAAGGTTTGAGCCGATGACGTTGGCATAAATCAGTGCATCTCTCATCACACCTGCTGTATCTGTGTGACCGATGGCAATCGCATCAATTAAAACGGTTGGGAGGTTGTTCATGACAGAAGATAGCACTGCTGCCAGAACCCCCATAAACATCGTTCCCGCAAGTAAACCGTGTGACGCCCCCTGTTCAATCCACGCCGCTAAAATTTCTGTCAGGCCGACATTTTTCAGCCCATACACCACGACATACATGCCGATAGAGAAAAAAACAATCGACCACGGTGCTTCTTTGACGACTCGTTTTGTCGCCACTTGTGGACTCCGTTTCGCCAGCCATAAGAAAGCAATGGCAATGCCTCCTACAATGATTGACACCGGAATGCCTGCCAATTCCCCAGCAAAATATCCAACAAGCAAGCACCCTAACACATACCAAGATAACCGGAACATGCGCAGATCACGAATGGCCGAAGCTGGTTCCTTCGCCTGCGAAACATCGTACGTTTTCGGGATGAGTTTCCGATAAAACACATACAGCACAAGCATACTAGCGCCAAGCGATACAAGGTTTGGGACGAACATGTTTGCTGTATATTCAAGAAAGCCAATATGAAAATAATCGGCTGATACGATATTGACCAAGTTACTAATGACAAATGGCAAAGACGTCGTATCTGCAATAAAGCCGCTTGCCATGACAAATGGCAGGATCATACGCTCATCCAGCTTCAGCGCTCTGACCACAGATAAAACGATTGGGGTTAAGATAAGTGCTGCTCCATCGTTGGCAAAAAAAGCTGCTACCACAGCGCCGAGCAATGTTAAATAAATAAACATGCGGACCCCGTTCCCTCTTGCGGCTTTTGCCATATGAAGTGCCGCCCATTCAAAAAAACCAATCTCATCTAAAATCAATGAAATGATGATAATTCCAATAAATGCAAAGGTGGCGTTCCAAACAATTTGGGTAACTTCCCATACATCGCCCAAATGAACGACCCCAAAAGCAAGAGCAAGAATCGCTCCCCCGCACGCTGACCATCCAATGGTTAAACGTCCTGGCTGCCAAATGACAAGGACGAGGGTCATGATGAAAATTAAAATGGCCAAGGTGACTGATCCCAAAGGTGGCCCTCCTTTCACTTTCCTCATAAAATCTTTATCTATCATACAACGAAATAAGGCAATTGTATGCCATTTTATCATCTCGCATAAAAATCCGCAGGTCATCCTTTGCACCTGCGGAGTCCACGCCTATTGATCTTTTTTCATCAGCATCAATTCAATAAATAACTCACAACGCTGGCTAAAATGACTTAAATCTATAGACGTCATTTCAAAAATTTGTTTCATTCGATAGTTTAGTGTATTTTGATGAATAAACAACTGCTCTGCAGCTGGCTTTAGCTTGCAATTATTCAATAAGTAGACCTCTAAGGTTTTTAAAAATGATGTTTGGCTGTCACGGTCTTTTTCCTTTAAGCGCAACAAATCTGGATTAAAGTCGTTTTTCTTTTTTTGGTGACTGTAAATCGAGTCTAAGAACCGGAAGACCCCCAAATGCTCGTAATCGTATGGAATCAATTCCTGTCCGCCGACAATCTTCACTGCTTTCACGACTTCTATCGCTTCAAATCGACTTGTGCTCATTTTCATGACATCTCGATATTCTCTTCCCATCCCAATATATAAAGGAGATGGGTGTGTATGCGTTTTCGATTGAAGATGGGCGACGACATCCGCAGCGGTCGCTTTTGGTGAGTGGCGATCTGACAAACTGCCTAATATCACGACGATGTCTGCTTGTACAGAGTAGACATGATTGACCTTGTCTTCTAGCTGTAAATAGGTTCTAATCACATCCTTCACATCTTCTGCCGTCTCACTTTTATTATCGGCGGCATGAACAACCATCACAGTAAAGACAGCTGGCAGTGGAATGCTTAAATTCTCAGCTTCCCATTTCAGCTCTTCTTCTGTATAAAAATGATCATCCATGACCTTTTTGAAGAACTCTTCAATCTTGCCTTCCTTTTTCTCCAACTGTTTCTTATTTTTATAAATAACTTTTCCAACTTGAAACGATGCCTCGTGTAAAAATTGCAGCTCCTCTTGAGAGAGAGAATCTTCAATGTCCTGCACCCAAATAAAGCCGACAACCTCTTGTTTGTGCTTGGCGCTCACAGCTACTCGTCGATTAAACCCGAGCTCCTCATGACCATTCACATAAAAAGGATTTGAATCTGTATATAGCTGCTCAATGACCCCTGTTTTTTTTAACCAATCCACCACAGCTCCCGGACATTCCTTTGAGAAAATGGTTTGCTGATTGACTGGGTCGAACTGCTGGATGCTGTAAGAATTATAAGCAAGCAGCTGACATTCAGTACTTTCTAAAATGACTGGTTTTTTTAAATAACCACTAATAAATGCAATTAATTTATCGACATCAAAAAATGTATGAAGCTTTTCTAATATCTCTTCCATCCCGATTGCTCCCTGAATAAGTGATACATTTATCATACTTCTTTCCAGTCATATTTGTATAGAAACAAGTCGTAGACAGGTAAAAAAAGCATGAACTCGCCTGCACGAGTTCATGCTTTTCCATATTAAAACATTTCGCTGATCGTTTTGGCCTGCATGTGCAGAGCAAGATAATCTGGTCCGCCTGCTTTTGAATCAGTTCCTGACATTTTAAAGCCGCCAAATGGGTGGTATCCCACAATCGCTCCCGTACAGTTACGGTTAAAGTAAAGGTTCCCGACATGGAACTCCTGCTTCGCACGGTTGATGTGATCACGATTATTTGTAATGACCGCACCGGTTAGCCCATATTCTGTGTTGTTGGCTACTTCAAGCGCCTCATCAAAGCTTGAGACTTTTGAGAAAGCTAGGACAGGTCCAAAGATTTCTTCTTGCATTAAACGAGATGTTGGCTCTAGATCTGCAAACACGGTTGGATGAATGAAGTACCCTTCTGAATCATCACTTGTTCCGCCAGTGACTAGACGGCCTTCTTGCTTGCCAATTTCGATATATTCCGTGATCTTGTCAAAGGAAGCTTGATCAATGACAGGTCCCATGTACACATCAGCTGATAACGGATTCGCTGTTGTTTTCGTTTCTGTGATTTCCTTCACTCGCTCAACGACTTGGTCATACAGCTTCTCGTGGACGACAGCACGAGATCCAGCCGAACATTTCTGACCTGAAAAACCGAAGGCTGATGTGAAAATGGCGTTAGCCGCTAATTCAACATCTGCATCCTCATCTACAACGACTGTATCCTTACCGCCCATTTCAGCAATGACACGCTTTAAATGCTGTTGTCCTGGCTGTACTTTTGCCGCACGTTCAAAAATACGTGTGCCCACTTCTCTTGATCCAGTGAATGTAATAAGGCTTGTTTTCGGATGATCTACTAAGTAATCTCCTACTTCTGCTCCGCTACCTGGCACGAAGTTGACAACACCTTTCGGAAGACCTGCTTGCTCCAGTTCTTCTACAAAGCGGGCTGCAATGACAGGCGTCGCACTTGCTGGTTTTAAAACAACTGTATTCCCTGTGACGATTGGTGCAACGGTTGTTCCTGCCATGATCGCAAACAAGAAGTTCCATGGTGGAATGACAAGCGTCACGCCAGTTGGTGTGTACACATATTGATTGCGTTCCCCTTCGCGGCTGTTCACCGGTTTGCCTTTCGCAAGCTCTAGCATTTGACGGGCATAATACTCTAGGAAGTCAATGGCTTCTGCTGTATCTGCATCCGCTTCATTCCAAGGCTTCCCTGCTTCTTTTACGAGAAGGGCTGAATACTCATGCTTTTTACGGCGAATGCTTGCCGCAGCGCGGAATAAGACGCCGGCTCTTTCTTCTGGAGACGTGTAGCGCCATGTTTCAAACGCTTTTGCCGCAGCTTGAATCGCTTGCTCTGCCTCTTCTTTCCCAGCTTTTGATACGGTACCCACGACTTCTTCCTTCTTCGCTGGATTGATCGAGACAATCTTGTCTGTTGTTTCGATTCTTTCTCCATTAATCACAAGCGGATAGGTTTGCCCAAGTGATTCTGTTACTTTGGCTAATGCTTGTTCAAACGCTTGGCGATTTTCTTCCTGGCTAAAATCCGTGAATGGTTCATGCTTGTAAGGTGTTGTCATCTTTGTCACGCTCCCGTTTCAAATTATTTTCTCGTCATCCCTTTTAAAGCAAATGCAATGTTTGCCGGTCGTTCTGCAAGACGTCTCATGTAGTAGCCATACCACTCTCGTCCATACGGGGTGTAGACCCTCATTTGATAGCCTTCCTTCACGAGTGCTTGCTGCGTTTCTGATCTCATGCCATACAGCATTTGAAATTCGAACTGATCTGTCTGTATATTGTGTTTTTTCACAATATGTTTCGTAAATTCGATCATTTGATCGTCATGTGTCGCAATGGCTGTATAATTCCCTGAGAGTAACTGCTTTTCGATCAGCTTTTTGTAATTCTGATCGACGTCTTTTTTGTTTGGATACGCCACTTCGGCAGATTCCTTATAGGCACCCTTTACAAGTCTTAAAAATGGCTGCAACTCATTTAGGTCATCAAGATCTTGTTCTGTTCTGTACAAATACGCCTGCAAAACCGTACTGACATACTCATATTGAGATTTCATTTCTTTAAAAATGTCCAGCGTTTTTTGACAGCGCTGTTCATCCTCCATATCAATTGTCACCATAATACGGTGTTTCTCTGCCGTATCTAAAATGCTTTTCATATTGCGATACACGAGATCATCGTCAATATCTAAGCCAAGCGATGTCATTTTAAGTGAGACGTGGGAATTGAGTCCCGCCTCTGCAATTCGCTGAATGGTTTGAATACACTCATTCGTCCGCTCATTTGCAATCTCTGCCTTTGTGACAAACTCACCAAGGTGATCAACCGTTACGGCCATACCTTGATCGTTTAATCGTTTGATGACAGGGATAGCGCTCTCAAAATCCTTCCCACCGATGATTTTCTTTGATGCAACAGCACTTCCCCAATTACGAGCAATATGGTTCAAGAGACTGCTTTTTGACAAAAACAAGAAGAAATTTCTTGTGACCGACTCCATAAAGGGCACCTCCCACTCTTTGTAAGCTATGTCTTTATTGTAAGGCTCATGAGCTGTCCGCTACAATATTTGAAGATGACAAAAATTCTGACTTTTTTTGTGGTTTTATCACAATAAGAGATAAAAAAGAGCCTGCCGCTAACCGGCTGGCTCTTTCACGCTTACGCCCACACCTCATCAAGGGTAGACTGCAAAAGCTTATTTAATTCTTCAGTGAGATTGTCCTTCGGCTGATTGTAGCTTTTCACCAATTCATCAAAACGAGCCAGCTCTTTGTCGATAAATGGATGGACATGTACAAGGCGGTCCTCTAAATCCATTTCTTCTCCGTCCATTTTACGTTTGAGCAGTTCGTGAATTTCTGCTAACAGCGGGCCTTCCTCCACTAGCTCCTTGAGTAATTCATGAAAGTCCATGGGTGGAACCGTCCGGTAACGTTCAATCCACTGGCAGGCAAGCAGCGGACGAAGCACATAGAAATACTTCTTGATTCGCACCTGCTCTCCTCGTAAATGCCGGCTTTCATTCCGCTTCGCCATATTGAGGTAATGATACATCAAAGCCGCAGGGTAAAACGCTCGATCCTTTAATTCTCTCAGCCTCTTGGCTAGAGAGAAGGATTCAGCATAAACGATGTCAGAAGACAGCCATTCCATAATGGATGGATTCGATTTATTGAATAAACGCAACGCCTTTCGCAGCTCCCAGCCGCTGATATCAAGCATGTCTTCAATTGGCCGTTCAATGACATCACGATGCTCTTCCATCGCCCAATACCATTCTTTCTGGGGAACGTATAAAAAGCGAACATCATAATCACTATCGGTCGAGGGAAATCCCCATGCCCTGCTGCCCGATTCAACGGCGAGACAAATCTTGACGTCATACGTTTCTTCGATGATTTTCAGCTCTTCCTTAATTCTTTCTCTCAAGTGTCCATCAACTCTTTCTATAGAATTCTGCATGACTTCTTCACCTTTTGGGAAAATACGAATAAGACATATATGAAAAAGGAGTTGGATCTGATGTCTATATCTCGCATTATGAAATGGATCACTGGGATTTTTGAAGCTTGCCTTGCTATCCCTGTGATCGGAGGTCTATTCGTTATCAGCAATGGCTATTCACCGCTCATGGTCATGCTTATTCTGCATATTATCACACTCGTCTTATCGAAGCGAGACCAGGGACCAATGATCGGAAGTATCATTGGAATTGTCACATCCTGCCTTGCATGGATTCCGATTCTCGGATTCATCCTTCACATCATCACAGCCCTTGCCCTGATCGTTACAGCATTAGTACCTGATGAAAAAACAAGACAGAACACCAGTTATTAAGCTGAACGCTCCAATAGCTGAAAAAGACAAAGAGCTAAAATGAATGTCATTTTAGCTCTTTGTCATGCTCTTATGTTGATAGAAGCAAATGCTTTTGTAAAAAGGACAGCTTCTCTGTTTGAAAAGCAGGAATAAACTCGTGCCCAAAATATCGGTACACTTTCAGCTCTTTATCTGTTTCTAAATGATTGTATGCCGCAAACACGGTGGATGGCGGTGTCACTTGATCAATCAGACCGATCGCCATCAATGTTGGCTGTTTCACCCAGCCGGCTAAATTGATTAAATCAAAGTAACTTAATGTCTCAAATCCCTTTTCTTCAGCTTCAGGATCACTGTTTCTGCGAAAGTATGAATTGATTTCTAAATAAGGCTGCTCCAAGGCAACATCAACTGCACGCTCAAAATTTGATAAGTAAGGATAGTCTGCCACAACGACTTTTGGAATATCTGAAAGGGCTGCGGCCGCAATCGCTAACGCACCCCCCTGACTTCCACCGATCACGCCGATACGGTGTTCATCTACTTCGGGGAAAGACTGAATGACTTCGAGTGCACGAACAGCATCTAGATAAACACCTCGATAATAGTACGTATCCTTCGATAAAATGCCTTTTGTCATCCACCCTAATGCATGCCCGCCTGGCGTCACTGATGTGTCTTCACTGCCACCTTGACCACGGACAAGCATTCCAAACGTCGCATAGCCATGCAGCGCCCAATTGACGATGTCGTGAATGCCGCCGTCATAGCTGGCATTATAGCCATGAAAACGAACGAGCGCTGGATGCGGACCAGTTTGATCAGGCACAGCATAAAAGCCTTCAATTTTAGAATGTCCAAAGCTTTGATACGTCAGGCGGTACACCTTGACGCCTTTCACTGGATAGTCATAAGATTCAAGTGTTGGCTCTGCCTCCACTTGGTGCAGTTCTTCGAGCGATTTCTTCCAAAAGTCTGAGAAATCAGGACGTGCTGTTTTCTTTGGTTTATATTTTTTTAGCTCTTCTAGTGATAAATCGAACAATTGCATATCATACTATTCCCCTTTGTTTTATTAGTTATGAGTATCATACCACTCATTTCTTGATTGAGAAAGTCATTTAACAAAACCTTCTGACATTTCTATTGGCAAAGATAGCGGAAAGCTTTATGATAAAGAAACTGGCTTGAAGACTAGATGTTTCAGGCAATATCAACGAACCATTCATTGCATGAAACGAATAAAGGAGGACGACCGACATGAACATCGCCCTGATTCAAATGGACGTACAAATAGGAGAACCTGATGTAAACTTTCAGAAAGCAGAAGCGTTTTTAGAAGAGGCCATCCGTCAACAGCCTGATTTGATTATTCTACCTGAAATGTGGAATACCGGCTATGCGCTGGAACAAGCGGATGAGCTTGCCGATGCAGATGGTGAGCGGACAAAACAACTCTTCTCTTCCTTTGCTCGTAAACACAAAGTGTATCTCATCGCTGGAAGTGTCTTGAATAAACGGACAACAAATGAAGATATCACCAACACAATGTATGTGTTTGACCGTCAAGGTGAGCTTTTGTTAGATTATGATAAAATTCATTTATTCCGCTTAATGGATGAACACAACTATTTAACCGCCGGTCATCAGCTTGGTTTATTTAACTATGATGAAGATGTCAAGATTGGCACCATGATCTGCTATGACCTCCGCTTCCCTCAGCTTTCTAGGACGCTCGTGAACAAAGGGGCGAAGGTGCTTGTTAATACCGCTCAATGGCCGTCAGCAAGAGTGGACCATTGGCGCAGTCTGCTCATCGCAAGAGCCATTGAGAATCAGTCATTTGTGATTGCGGTGAACCGGACGGGCACAAGCAGAGACACTGAATTCCCTGGTCACTCCATGGTGATTGACCCGCTCGGACGCATTCTGCTTGAGACAAATGATGAAGAAGACATTTATTATGCAAACATTGATCTTCAGCTCGTAGATGAAGTGAGACAACAAATCCCCGTCATGACAGATCAGCGGCTGGATTTATATTAGAAAGCAGGGGACTCCCCTGCTTTTTGCGTTTAATTAAACGTTTGTTTAAGCTTTTCCTTGATTCTGTTGAAGGTCCATGAAGGCTTGAGCGGCTTTCGTTAAATATCTTTCTTCCACATATGCAAACACAAGTGTGCGGGTTGGGCATGAATCAATGTGTAAATAAGTGACTGCTTTCCTTTCCTCTTGTGCCACCATTTTCGGCACCACCGTCACACCTAGCTCATTTTCAACCAATGCCTGAGCTGTTTGAATATGACTTGTTTCAAATGCAATCCTCGGCCGAAAGCCATGATGACGGCACAGTTCCGTGACCACTTGCCGAAAGCCATATCCCTCTTTCAGCATAATAAATGGGGCGTTTTCCAGAAGGTGAAACGGGACAGACCCTTCTTGATCCGCTTGATTGATGATTTCATTGAGTTCATCCGTCAACCACGGTTGAGCCGTTTGCGGAATGGCGAGGAGAAGCGGCTCTGTCAGCATTTGTTTTGTTTTCAATGATTCATGCTCGACAGGCAGAGAAAGAATCGCAAGATCCAGTTTCCCAGCGAGTAAACGTCTTTCTAGCTCACGAGGCGATTCTTCTATCAAATGAACGTGAACGTGCGGATACGTTTGACAATAGGTTTTTAATAAACTTGGCAGGACATATCCCCCTGTGACAGCTGGCGCACCGATCTTCAGTTCTTTCCCTACCTCATAAGCAGCTTCCCCCATCTCACGTAACAAATCATCTCGTTCCTTCAAAATGGTCTCTGCTCTTTTGATCAATCGGTTTCCTTGAGGTGTAGGAGTGACTTGTCCATACTTCCGAATAAACAGGGGAGTATCTAATTCTTCCTCAAGTTTTTTAATTTGCTGACTTAATGAGGGCTGTGCAATGTGAAGTTTTTCCGCTGCTTTTGTAAAGCTTTGCTGCCGGTACACTTCCATGACATATTCCATCATTCGTATATCCACTTCTCTCACCTCATAGGTTTTAACTATTCATATCATATCTTTTATGTCTTAGACAAATCACGGGAAGAACCCTACGATAAAGAAACAACAAAAGGGGGTAAAGAAATGAATCCATATTCGAAAGCCGAGAAACAATTCTCACAAAATGCAGAGAACTACCGAGATTCACCCATCTTTGCAGCTGGAAAAGAGCTTGAATGGATGAAAACGGCGGCGAAGCCAAAGGGCGATGAGCATCTACTTGATATCGGCTGCGCGGCAGGTCATACCATTTTTTCCTTTTCAGACGTCATCTCTAAAGGAATCGGGATTGATGTCACACACAAAATGATCGAGGTTGCTACAGCACTTGCAAAAGAGCGCCAGCTGAACCACATTACGTTTGAGCAGGCATCCGCAGACGCATTGCCCTTTTCTGATGCATCATTTGATCTCGTCACATGCCGATTTGCTGCTCATCACTTCCCACATCTCCCGGCAGCCATGTCTGAAATCAGCCGAGTCTTAAAGAAAGGCGGCAAATTTCTACTTGTCGATCATTATGCACCTGAAAACCAAGCACAGGATGACTTTATTAATCATTTAAATAGACTGAGAGATCCCTCCCATGTGCGAGAAAGCTCGTTATCAGAATGGAAAGAGCTTTTCGCTGACAACCATCTGACGAAAGAAGATATCCGTTACTGGGATCTGCATATTGATTATCAGGACTGGATCATACGAGGACGTACACCAGAGAATGTTCAAAAGGAAATCGTTGCCCACCTTCATGCTGCAGACGATGAAACGAAACAGCTGTTTCAACTGCAATTCGACGAACATCGTCAGCCAATATCCTTTTGCCTAAAAGCCGCACTGCTTCAAGGGATTAAACACTGATCCTATAGAAAAAAGTCTACCCTAAAGCGGTAGACTTTTTTATTTCGAATATAGATCCCAGCCGAGCTTGAGTGTGTCGACAATATAATTGGCGACTTCTTCAGCTTCTAGATGATCTGTTTCCACTCTTGAGTTATGAAGGGAATAAATTTCCCGGCGCTCTTCAAACAGCTCTTTCATCTCGTCAAGCGTGCGGTTATGAAGAACAGGACGGTTTTCAATTAAAATATCCAGCCGCTGTTTCCAATTCTCCCAAGATAGGTCAAGGAAAAGAACCGTACAATGCTTTAAGCAAGATCGTTTGATTTCTTCCTGTTTAAACGCACCGCCTCCAAGAGACACGATCTTTAGCTGAGTATGTTCACATAAATCGACGATATAGTCCTTTTCAGCCTGCCTGAAGAACGCTTCTCCTTTTTGCTGAAACATTTCTGGAATCGTCATGTTGTACTTTTTCTCAATCTCCTGATCAACATCAATAAAATCTCTATATAACTTTTTGGCAACCAGCTGCCCAATGGTTGTTTTCCCAACGCCCATAAAGCCAATGAGGACAATATTTCGCTGTCTCACAGGAATCTCTCTATTGTTTTTCATGTTCGTGACACGTCCTCCTTACGACAAGGAATGCTACATAATGTTTCTATTATATGATAAATGGACTGAGAAAAGATAGGCATTCTTAAAAATTGTGTTTGACGACGTAACCGAGCTGTTCGGAGAGCTTCTCGGCATGCTCTTTCACTTTTTGCTGCAGCTGAGGGATGACATCTTCAGTAAATCGTTGGGTCGGTCCAGATATGGATAAACATGCCTGCACTTCCCCGTGAATGTTAAAGATCGGTGCCGCCACTGCCGCCGATCCGACTTCCCGTTCATCAATACTGCAAGCGGTATGCGTTTCAAGAATATGACGACATTCTTTTTGCCATTCCTCCATCGTCATGTGATCAGCCTCAGATGCGAAAACTTGCTGTTGAAACTCTTCGCTTTGGAAAGCAAGCAGCACCTTTCCACCAGCACCAGCGTATAACGGCAGCTTCTCACCGATTTTCACAAGATGCCGAATCGATTGCAGCCCTTCGGCTTGTTCAATACATACCCTGCTTTTGTGATCGAGCACATATAGGTTGACGGTTTCCTTTGTTTCATCACGAAGTGTGTACATGAGCGGTTTTGCCAGTTCCCTCAATTTGATGGACTTCCCAGCAATATAACCGAGAAGATAAAGTCTTTGACCGAGCCGGTACTTCATTGTCTCTTGGTTCTTTTCCACAAAATGATTCATTTCAAGTGCCTTGAGCAGTCTCGTTGTGGTAGACATTGCTAAGTTCATCTCTTTTGAAATGTCCGTTAGCGTCAGCTCTTGACGTTCTTCGCTAAAGCAAGAAAGAATATCCAAAGCGCGCTGAACGGTACGCAATCCTGATTCTTCTTTTGACTTCTTATCAGCCATGTTCACTTTCTCCTTTTCCCCTTTGATTTCTTATCGACATGATTGACCAATTTTGCTATAATCCATTTTAAATGTTCCACTAAAAGAAAACAAATTCCACTGTACGGAATAAAACCAATAGATGTTTTGATGGAGGAGATATCATGATCTACCTGCTACTTTTCACACTTCTTATTAGCTTATACATCGTTCATCAACTATTCCCTGCTCCCATTCTCTCCTATTTGGTTGGTCTGCTGGCGGCTACTTCGCTCACCATTTCCTTTAAGAAGGCCAATGGACTTTATTTGAAAACGGGTGCTATGTTTCTCTTGATTGGATTGGTGTTATTTTTCTGGTCAGAACAGCCTTTGCATACGCTTTTTCTTCATTTTCATTCCATGCTAGGCTTGCTTTCTTTATTTTTCATGTTGCCATTTATTCATTCTCTCATACATGTTGGACATTTCGATACTCAATTAAATAAACTGCTTACCTTACATACAACAAGTACAAATCAGCTTTATCGCAAGAGTTCATTTGTCACTCATGTTCTTGGCATGTTTTTAAATATCGCAACGATTCCCTTATTATATACATCCTTGAAACCGTCGCTGAACGCCCTTCAGGAACAAGTCAAACAGCACCTTTATACGCGCAATCTTTTAAGGTCATATGCGCTATGTCTTAGCTGGAGTCCTGTCGAAGTACTGGTGAGTGTCACCATTGATGCAACCAAATTGAAATATTATCAGATTGCACCCGTTACCTTTTGTTTAATGGTGCTTGTGCTGTTGACGGATTGGTTGCTGTTTTCTCGTCAAAGCAAACGATTGCCGCATATCATCCAGCCGGCAGAAGCTCACTCCAACCCTCATCGCATCAAGAGAAAAACCCTTCAGCTTGCTTTCATGCTACTCAGTTTTATGACAGTCGTTTCGCTTGTTGACGCCTGGATCGGGAAAGGTTATCTGTTCGCTGTTGTGCTGACGATTATTCCTTTCGCTCTATTATTCTCGTCTATCATCAAAAAACGAAAACAATATGTAGCCGTCTCTATTCCCCATTGGAAAGAACGGACCCGCCAGCTCTCCAATTATATGTGTCTATTTTTAAGCGCGGGCTTCTTTGTCGATATGCTGCTTGTCACAAACAGCTTGCAGCCGATTCAAGCATTTATCGTCAGTATATCAGATCATGCCATTTGGGTTTATGGGGTCATCGGGCTGTATTTTCTCATCACCGCTCTTTGCGGTTTTCACCCGCTCGTTTCGCTTGCTCTATTAGTGAGCTTGATGGCACCTGTCATTCATGAATTGCCTGCCCTTCCCATCGCAATCATGCTCATTATCGCCGGAACCTCAACGGTCATGTTTAGCCCATATAATGTATCTGTCTCCCTATTAGCCGATTTGATGAAGGTCAACCCTTACCGAATCACTCGATGGAATATCTGGTTTGCTGGTTTTTATGTCAGCATGGGTATCGCATGTGCAACGATCATCACCGTCATCTTTTATTCATAGAAAAAGAGAACCCAATGAGTTCTCTTTTAAGATTGTTGACAAAGGGCTAAAATGAACTTGATTTTAGCCCTTTGTCTTTTTTTCAGTGTGATAGAAAACCTTTACAGTCTAGGAAGGACGAGTACCGGCGCGGAGCGAATTTGACATTCGTGAGCACCAGCGCGCAGGACTGACACCGAATGCGAGGGTTTGTCTACACGCTGAAAGAGAACCCAATGAGTTCTCTCTATTATTTTAATTGAATCCGTTCAATCTTACCCACAATAAAGATATACGACAACGCTCCGCCTAATGCCACTAGGCTGACGAATAAAATACCGCCGTTGTAAGAGCCTGTCGCCGATACAATGAATCCGATAATCAGCGGGGTGATGATGCCGGATAAGTTAGCAAAAAAGTTGAATACGCCGCCAGCCAGACCGACCATTTCTCGTGGTGCCACCTCAGACAGCATGGTCCAGGAGATATTAGACAGTCCTTGCGCAAAGGAAGCGATGGATAAAATGGTCAGCACAAGCGGAATATTCGTTGTAAAATTCGCTAAAACAATGGTACTTGTCAGAAGCAAGCCGACCACAACCGGCAGCTTTCTCGCTACATTGACCGATACACCCTTTTTAAGCAACCAGTCAGACACATAGCCTCCAAATAGCACCCCAAAGAATGCAGCGATGTATGGCAGGGATGCCGCAAAACCCACTTTGAGAAAGGCCATATTTTTCGCCTCTGCTAAATAGGTCGGAAACCATGTTAAAAAGAAAAAGAGGGTAGACGCAACGGAAAATTGACCAATATAGAGTCCAATCAATTTACGATATTTTAAAAGTGCAGCAAAGTCTGCCCATTTCAGTTTCTCCTGTGATGCCACTGTCAGCCCTTCGCCTTGACGGATCAATTCTAACTCATCTTCATTGATCTTTGGATGCTCTTTCGGTTCGTGATAATACTTGTACCAAAAGAAAGCAAATATAATACCGAGCGCACCAGCAGTGATAAAGACGGTTCTCCAATCGAAAGTTGTCATGATCCAAAAAAGAAGAGGTGTCGCAAATGCAAGCCCCACATACTCACCAGCGGTATAAACCCCTGTTGCAAATGCGCGTTCCCGCCTTGGAAACCATGTGGTCACAATGCGGTTATTCGCAGGAAATGCGGGAGATTCTGTAATTCCGATAAACAAACGGCAGCCAAATAAGAAGGCAAAGCTGTTCGCAAACGCCTGTAAACCGGTGAAAATAGACCAAGTCACAAGTGATATTCCATACGTTACCTTTGATCCAAACTTATCAAGAATAAAGCCGCCAGGGATCTGCATGGCTGTATAGGTCCAGCTAAATGCTGAAAAGATGAGGCCTAATAAGGCAGGGTTTAATTGCAATGAAGACTGAATCGCAGGTGCAACAATGGATACACTGGCTCGATCAATATAGTTAATAGCGGTAATAAAAAACAACAGAATCAAGATGCCGAAACGAGCTTTTGTTGGTTTCGCATAAGCAGGCCGCAAGTCGTTCCCCTTCAGTTCTGAATGCACTTTCATAACCATCCTCCTTTGTTTCCGCAGCGTGCGGATCGGTTGAGTGTCTTAAATGACCCCTTTTTCTTCTAACTGTTTACACTCTTCTTCTGTGAAGCCAAGCATTTTCGTTAAAATGTCATAATTATGTTCACCTAAATCAGGCGCAATATGGCGGATACTACCGGGGGTTTTTTCAAACTTCGGAATGATCCCAGGCACCTTCACTTTTCCAAGTCGCGGGTGATGCACCTCGACAATATTTTCTCGTGCTTTAAATTGCGGATGCTCAAAGATATCCCGAATGCTTAGAATCGGACTCACAGGCACACCATGTGTATCTAGAATGTCTAAGACGTCATCTCTTGTTTTGGACGCAATCCACTGCGAGACGATCGCATCCATTTCATCGTTATGCTTCAGCCTGGCTGCATTCACAGAGAATTTCTCGTTCTCAAGTAAATCTAAGCGATTCATCGCCTCTGCCAATCGATTAAAGGTCGAATCTGTACTTGTCACAAGAACCAAATAATGCCCATCCTTTGTCTCATAGGTGCCGGCAGGGCTTGAATGACCGCTTAACCCTGGTGAACGCTCACGCACCTTCCCTAGCTTGTCATATTCAGCAACCAAAAATTCTAACATGCGGAACACAGATTCATAGAGAGCCAAATCCACCATTTGCCCTGTTCCTTCTGGATGTGTGTCACGGTAATACATCGCTGTCACAGTGGCAAACGCCACATAGATTCCTGCGATATAATCCGTAAGGGAAAAGGAAGGGCTGACTGGATGCCGATCTGGAAACCCTTGAATATATGTAAAGCCGCTAAACGCCGTCGCAGGTGTACCAAATCCCGCCTTGTCCTTAAATGGACCGGTTTGTCCATAACCCGAAACTCGAATCATAATTAAACGAGGGTTGATTTCTTTTAATACATCGTACCCAACGTCCCATTTTTCAAGTGTTCCCGGACGAAAATTTTCAATGATCACATCAACCTGCGCTGCAAGCTTTTTAAAAATGTCTTTTGCTTCTTCTTTGTGTAGATCGAGTGTAAGAGATTTCTTATTCCTTGAAAGCCCTGACCATCTCAAAGGTTCACCATCTGCAAAAGGGCCAACATGCCGCAGTGTATCCCCTTTTCCAGGAATCTCGACTTTAATGACCTCTGCACCGAAATCCCCTAGAAGCACCGCGCCGTATGGTGCAGCAATCATCGTAGAAACATCTAATATTTTGATTCCTTCAAGTGGTGTATTCTTATTCATTGCTTGACTCCCTTTCGTTCAATTGATAAAGGGCTAAAATGCTTTCAATTTTAGCCCCTTTTCTTCTTTCTCTCGTGCAAGGTTTTTTTAGTCCTTCGGAAGCTGCCCTTGCGGTGTATAGAGCCAAATCAGCCATAAAGGTTCATCCCCTGTGTTCACATGCTGATGCGAGACACCGTCTGGAATAAACATAAAGTCATTTTGCTTAAATGATTGTCTTTCTCCATCGCAAATGACTTCGCCAGACCCTTTAATCACATAATCAAATTCCTCTGAACCCGGGTGATTGTGTACTGAGCTTGCTTCGCCCGGCTCAAAAATAGTGAGACCTGCCATCATATGCTCTGATCCAACGGTATCTGGTGTGATCGTTTGAAACACCTTCCGAATCATGTTCTCTTCTGGATGATCTAAACCTAACCATAATGGATGACCGTCTTGAAATGGATTTAATACTTTAATTTTCATTGTTGATTCCTCCCTAGTCATGTTTAGTTCACACTGACATGTGAACGTTTTGTATTTGGTGAATAAATATCATTAATGTTCCAATGTCCATCAGTAGGCACAGGATCATTTTTCATCGCTACATCAATGACACATGGTTCCTGAGAAGCGATCGCTTCAGAAAAAGCTTCTTTGAATTCAGAAGCCGCCGTAATTTTGATCCCCTTCATCCCATAACCTCTTGCAATGGCTGCAAAATCAGGCGAATAACTTTCTCCATCTTTTCTAAAAACAGTGCCGTAAGTCGTTTCATAGTGTGCCATTTGCAAGCCGGCGATCGTCCCAAACGCACTGTTGTTCATCACAATCCACACGACAGGAATGTTTTCTTCCATAGCTGTTGCGAGCACAGATGGATTTTGACCGAATCCGCCGTCCCCTACAAGTGATACAACGACACGGTCAGGCTGGGCAATCTTTGCTCCAAGTGCAGCAGGAGCGCCAAATCCCATCGTCGCAAAACCACCTGGGGTTAAAATAGTGCCTGGCGTGTATACAGGAAATTGCTGTCCGACTCCATTTTTATTCCAGCCAACATCGGTTGTAATGAAGGCATCAGGCGGCAATACTTCCCGCACTTCCTGCAAAATACGTTGTGGTTTCATTGGGAAAGACTCGTCTTGAATATTCGTCAAATTGCTCTTCTGAAATTCCTCACGATATACCGCAATATCCTTTTTCAATTGAGGGCGATCCAGACCTTCTGGCAGCCTTTCTTTCGCCACACGATTTAGTACGGTCAGGGCCTGCTTGAGATCTGCTACTGCTCCAATTTCCACAGGATAATTTCGGCCAATTTCATTCGGATCAATGTCAATATGGATGAGCTTGGTTGATTGGAAATTGAACGTATACTCCGATTCCCACGAACTCGCATCTGCTTCAGCAAAACGGGTGCCTAAAGCCAAAATATAGTCCGCTGCTTTACACTGATCATTGATAAATTTCGTCCCCCAAAATCCTGTCATGCCAAGGGTCATTGGATGATCATCTGGCATCGCCCCTTTCCCCATCAAAGAATGGGCAACAGGGATACTCAAATGGTCAGAAAATGCCTTTAACTCTTCTGCTGCATCGGCTAGTAAAATGCCTCCCCCTACATATAAGAGCGGTTTGTCTGCCTGCAGCAATCGATCTATTATCCGATTCGCTGTTTGATCATCAATAGATGGTTTTTCAACGGTGTGTGTATGATGAGCGATTTGTTCAAATAACGACACATCTAAGTCTTTTGAGAACACATCCATCGGAACTGAAATCAGGACTGGCCCAGGACGGCCGCTTTCAGCTAACTGAAACGCTTTTGATAGAATTTCTGGAAATAATTCTGGAATGTCGACTCGCCATGCTCTTTTCACAAACGGGCGATAAATTTCGTATTGAGAAGCATCGGAATGAAGATTGATTTCTTGGTGTGGGTGCTTTCCGTAGTAATGACTTGGAACATCTCCTGCAATGACAACCATTGGAATGGAATCGAGTGCGGCATTCGCTACACCTGTTGCCGCATTGGTGAGTCCAGGACCTAAGTGACTGAGCACAACAGCCGTCTGTTTCTTCGCTCGTGCATAACCATCTGCTGCATGCGCCGCTATCTGTTCATGTCTGACATTCACAAATTGAATACGGCTTTTTTCTAGGGCTGATAAAAAAGCAATATTCGTATGACCGCACAGACCGAAGATATGCTCAACTCCTCGATTTTCTAAATACTGAATGACCTGTGTAGATATATTCTTCTTCATGTTTCTCTCCTCTCACGGTGCAGCTATGAATCTGCTACTCACTGATTCTTTGAAAACACAATCGATAGAACGGTATTCAAATCCTGTATCGCAACTTGTCCAGGTGCCGAGCTTTCTTTCCCTACAGCAAAGGTCATGACAGACCCAAAGAGTCCACCTACCATTCTTGTGAAGGCGCCATATTCCCCCATCGCCATCGAAATAACGGGGATGGACAGATGCTTTTTCGCCTTGCCTGTCGCAGAGAGCAGTGTCAGTGCATCCTCATAGGAATGCGGCATGACGGCGATCTTTGCAATGTCGGCACCGACCGATTCTGCATTGGTGAATAGTTCCACGAGCCGATCCGCCTCCGGGGTACGCTGGAAATCGTGGTACGACACAATCAAGATGACCCCGTTTCTCTTAGCCGCCTGACTGACTTGCTGGATATGCGAGACATCATGCATTAATTCAAAATCAACGGCAGCCACAAGCTGAGTGGCACAAAGCTCGACAAGCAGGGAAACCTTTTCATCCTCTGAGAGTGAGATGCGTTCGCCGCCCTCTTTTTCAGAACGAATGGTGAATAGAAATGGGATGCTATCTGCCTTTTCGATCATCCCTTTCAGGGTGGTGATGACTTGTTCCTTGTCATTGAGGTGATTGAAAAAATCCGCTCGCCACTCTATCACATCAGGCTTCTTCTCAGCTAACACCTCAACTTCAAGAAACAATTCTTCCTTTGTTTGTCCAATGAGCGGCGTACAAATCATCGGCTGACCGCCTGTCTGCGCACTTTTCACCTTTTGCTGAAAGACATTCACATCCATCTGCCCCCTTTATAGCCCATTTGGCAGCACAACCATTTTGGTTTCGGTCATCTCCTCGATGGCGAAACGCGGGCCTTCCCTTCCAATACCGCTTCGTTTAATCCCGCCATATGGCCAGTGATCTAGTCTGAAATTCGATGTCCCATTGATGACTACGCCGCCAGTTTCAAGCTCTTTTGCTGCGTGTAACGCAACATCCAGCTGATTCGTAAAGACGCCTGCCTGCAAACCATATCGACTATCGTTTGCTTCTTTGATTGCCTCATCCAGCTCCTCATATGGGAGAATGCTGACAACTGGACCGAACACTTCTTCACAGACGACCTTGGCTTGTTTTGGCGGGTTTAGCAAAATAGCCGGTGTGATGCTTGCACCATTTCGTTGTCCTCCATATAGAAGCTCGGCACCCATTTTCTCTGCCTCTCGTATCCATGCCTCCACACGTTTTGCTGCCTGTACATCAACCATACAGCCGATATCACTTTCACTAGACAGCGGATCTCCAACGACGAGCTGTTCTACTTTTTGTTTAAGTGTCTCAGTAAATGTCGACAAAATTTGCTTGTGAACATAAATTCTTTGAACAGAAATACAGCTTTGACCAGAGTTGCTAAAGCCCGTTTTGGCGCAAAGAGATGCGGCTTGCTCGATATCTGCATCATGATGAACAATCGTCGCTCCATTTCCTCCGAGTTCCAGCAGTACCTTTTTTAATCCAGCAGAGTTTGAAATATGTTCTCCGCCCACCGCACCGCCAGTAAAAGAAACAAGATTGGTTCTTTCATCCGTGACTAACTGTCTGCCGGCGTCTACTCCCCCAATCACAAGCTGCAGGCTCTTTTCAGGAAACCCTGCTTCAAGCAGGAGCTTAACAAACGCTGTGGCAACAGCTGATGTTTGCGGTGCTGGTTTTAAAATAATGGCATTCCCTGCCGCAAAAGCTGGACCGATTTTGTGGCAAATTAAGTTGAGAGGCGCATTAAAAGGCGTAATCGCCAGCACAACCCCAACCGGCACTTTAAATGTCATCGCCATTGCTCTCTGTCCACGAGAAGATACATTGCCAGGAATAGTCTCACCGATTAGTCGATTGGCTTCTTCAGCTGACTGTGCGAGCGTTTCAATTGATCGTGAGACTTCATCTCTTGTATTTTTAAGCGGTTTGCCTAATTCTAAAGAAATGAGTTTTGCAAAATGCTCTTTTTGTTCTTCCAATAAAGCGGCTGCCTTTGTTAGAAGCGTTGAGCGTTCTAATGCTGATATTGCCGCTATTTGTTTTTTAGCTTGCTGCGCAATAGAAAGCGCTTGTTCTATATCTTCTGAGGATGCAAGATAGGATGTACCAATCATTTCCCCAGAGTATGGATTGATGATATCTTCTTTGCCATGGTTTGCATCCAGCCATTCGCCGTTTATATATGACAACGCTTTCAATTTACTCAAATTCTCTCACCCTCCTTCAAGTGACGCGTCCCGACCCCCGCATAACGAACAAGTCTTTCTTCATTCGGACAAGGGCCTTTCACTAGGGCACCTTTTGTCAGCTCTTCATATGCATGCGCCACGATGCCCATTCCTCTGGATAAGGAAAAGATGCCTTTTGCCGCTTCAGCTGGAATGCTTAATTCACATTGGATCGCAGCAGATACACCATCTATATTCATCGTGATTTTTTTCCCTTTTAATTGTTCAAGTTCATGCCTAATCGCCTCAGCTAACCGTAAGTACGTTCCGCTGATATCACCTTGCTGCACATATGTTTGACTCAGCTCATACAGCCGTCTCACTCTCGGATCATCGTCATGCAGCTGATGACCGATCCCCGGAATTTTTTCCTTGCGGGCTAACCACGTCTGACATACTTGCTTTGCAGCAGACTTGATATCCTTGTGTTCATCGTAGGCTGCTTTGGCGTCGTATAACATACGCATCGCCTTTTCACCAGCTCCGCCATGAATATCACCTAATAGATTCACCCCTGTTGCAACAGAAGAATTAAACGAAATGCCGCATGTAACCGCCATTCTTGCCGCTGCAATAGACGGTGCTCTTGGCCCATGATCCGCACCTGCGACAAGAACACTTTCAAAAAGAGCTGCCTTCGAATCATCTAGTAATTCACCAACAAGCAGTAGATAAAGCATTTGTGGATACGATAATTGACCAATAAGCTCTTCAATTGGATAGCCCCGAAGTTCAATTGAATTTTTTTGAATATGACTAATCTCAGTCTCCCACCAAGCGCCTCCTTCTTTGTATATTTCCAGTGCACTTCGATTTTTCATTGTGTGAATCATTCCTTTAGCCACTTATTTGGAGATGAACGACTCCTTATATTCCGTCTAGTGGAATTCAATTTCACTTTTTGGAATGTGTTTTTATTGTAAGCGCATTCGTTTTTATCGTCAATCATTTTTTCTGAAAATACTGTCTTTTGATGAGAAATTAAGTGAATCGAACTAATTATTTCACCACTTATTCTTCAATTCATCCTTTATTTAGTCAAACAGACTTATGTATATCGTTCTACTAATTAATGAACCATTTTCGATTCATTCTGTCAAATTCAGCTGAAATTTGACATAAAAAGACCCCTCCATCTTCTGGAGAGGTCACTTATTTTATTTCCACCAGTCATCAAACATAGAAGCTGGTACTTGACGTTTATGTTCTGATTGAACATAGCGTTTTTCAATCGCTTCTGCTGCTTGATCTGAAACTGGTTTTCCTTCTAAGTAATCATCAATTTCATTGTACGTAATACCAAGTTCTGTTTCATCCGTTTGCTGAGGCTTGTCATCCAGCAGATCGGCTGTCGGTTTCTTTAAGTATAATCGCTCCGGCGCCTGAAGAGTCTCAAGCAACAACCGTCCTTGGCGTTTCGTTAAACCTGTGAGCGGAAGGACATCTGCACCGCCATCACCATACTTCGTGAAAAAGCCCGTCACAGCTTCAGCTGCATGATCCGTTCCAATGACAAGTAAGCCTTCCTGTCCACCGACAGCATACTGTGCGATCATTCTCATGCGTGCTTTGACGTTCCCTTTATTAAAATCAGACAGCGCACCGCCTGTTTCCTTTTGATATTGTTCACTGAATGCCGTCACGGCAGGCGCGATGTCATATTTCCAAGACTTGTCCGGCTGAATAAATGATAGAGCCAGCTGCGCATCATCTTCATCTTGCTGCGTGCCATGCGGAAGACGGACTGCAATAAAGACAGCATCCTCTTTTCCTTCTTGACGAAGCTCACTTACAGCGAGCTGAGCGAGACGGCCGGCAAGCGTTGAATCCTGTCCGCCGCTAATACCAAGAACGAATCCTTTTGCACCGGTCTTTTTCAAGTAAGCCTTTAGAAATCCAACCCGTTTTTCGATCTCCTGCTTTGGGTCAATTGAGGGCTGCACATGCAACTCTTGGCTGATTTTTTTCTGCAAACTCATACACTTTTCCTCCTAAGCATCCTCTACATGAAGAGAACAGGTTTTACTTCCATTTCAATTGATTTACCTACGATTTTAGCCACTTTATTATATCATGTTTTGAAAAAAGATATTTTTTAGACGTTCCCCTTTTTCTTAAATGATCAAACATTCACAAACGAAATAGACCAAGTCTCTTTGACTGGTCTTTCCTTTTCAATCAATCTCCACCCGGATGGATGTACAGCTTGAGCCATTGCATTTTCCAATGTCAGCAGGACATGCAGACACCGCGACGATAAGGTCCATTTCTGCACGCAGACGAATGTAATCACCAGGGAGCGATTTTGGTAGCTCGACAGACAGTTTTCCTTTCTCATCAATGACTGTATTCATAAACGCATTAAAAGGATAATACATATCCTCCTTTGGAATCCCGAATGGCTCAAAAGCCGTTCTGAGATTATCGTAGCATGTATGCATGACCTCTAGGTGCGTACGCCCATATAAGAGCTGATACATTTCTTGCCGGCATGCAGGCATATATAAATCATGACATTCAACTGTATCTTCGATGACCGTAAACATTGGTTTATATAAATTAGAATATAGCTGATCTCCCTTTTTCACCTTGGAAGAGAACAGGCTGTCCATTGTAGCGCCTTGATCAAATTTTTCATAAAAATCCTTTTCATGATAGGCCATCACGTCTGCTACTTGCTGCCCTTCGACATCAACCACTCGAATACATTGTCCTTTTCCTAACCGAAAGCCAAATCCATCCTTTGGTAAAATCACGTATTCTCCATTCATCACATGCACTCCTTTCCATGTTGACAGTATGCCCAAAACATCCTCTTGATCATGTATAAAAAAAAAGAGGCGGTCACAAGCTAATGCTATTGAATCGGAAAGGTGTTGCACACAAATTGAAAGAAGAACAATCTTTATCTTGGTGGCAGCTTTCTCTTATCGGAGTCGGCTGTACAATCGGCACTGGTTTCTTCCTTGGTTCCAGCATCGCCATTACAAAATCCGGTTATTCCGTCTGCATTTCATTTTTGCTTGCGGCAGTCGGCACATATCTCGTCTTTAAACACCTGGCTGCGATGACAGCCGAGAACCCAGATAAGGGATCATTTTGTTCCTATGCCCGAAAAGCCTATGGGCGCTGGGCGGGATTTAGTAATGGCTGGGTGTATTGGTTTTCAGAAATGCTCATCACAGGGAGTCAGCTGACGGCGATTTCTCTTTTTACTCGTCACTGGTTTCCATCCATTCCACTTTGGGTATTTTCAGCGATTTATTCCGCTCTTGCCCTGCTTGTGATTATCATTGGGCTTTCTTCTTTTCAAAAGACGGAAAATGTCCTTGCCGTGCTGAAGACCGGGGCGATCCTATTGTTTGTCGTCCTTGCCGTTCTTGTTTTATGCGGCATTCTCACAGAGCATAGGCCCACCCTCCACCTGCCAAATAAAGACCATGAATGGATGCCGCTCGGCCCGCTCGGTCTATGGAATGGGCTGATTTATGCGTTTTATGCTTTCGGGGGAATTGAAGTCATGGGGCTGATGGCGGTTCATTTAAAAGACCCGAAGGACGCCGCAAAATCTGGACGTGTGATGCTGATCATTCTTGCTGTCATTTATATCGTCTCCATCGGACTTGCGCTTTTGCTTGTGCCAGTGACAGCCTTTAACGAGAATAGCAGTCCATTCATTACATCACTAGAACCATTTCATTTATCGATTTTTCTTCATATCTTTAATGGCATTTTCATTATTGCTGGGTTTTCCACATTGGTTGCCTCCCTCTATGCAGTCACGACACTGCTTGGCACGATGTCGGAACATCAGGATGCACCTGCTTGTTTTAAACAAAAAGAACCATCTCATGTTAGATGGTCTTCAATTCTTTTAACTGCTGCAGGGTTGATTGTCTCGATTTTGCTGGCACTCTTTTTGTCCAAACACATATATGAGCATCTCACAACAGCAGCCGGCTTAACTCTTTTATACACATGGGTGTTTATTCTGCTTTCGAGCAAAAAGCTGTCAAAGCCATCCACTCGCCAAACGTGCGAAATGGTTCTTGCCCTGATCTTAATCGGTGCCGCCGTTTCAGGCACTCTGACAGAGGCAAGCGGACGACCCGGCTTTTTTATAAGCATTGGGATCATCGCCGTGATTGGCATCATGGTACTCTTTATGAGAAAAAAGTGGAAACAGGATCAGGCAGCATCATAATTTCATCATGTTTTTTAAAGCAGTAAATGGGCATTTGGCGGAGGCTGGTTTCTCCGCCTCTTCATCTGGGAGAAAATATTGCTTCCATTCATGATTTGTTGGATCACCGTACCATTTTAACGATGGATGGACGTCAACTTGATCATATGCTTTGAGCCGCTTGCGAACGAGCTGGCTCATTTTTTGTCCAAACTTGGTCGATCCATTCAGTTTTTC
>NZ_CP150633.1:1743761-1778247 GCF_038023285.1 Bacillus sp. PPSBB_11 | reverse complement strand
CCATTTTCAGTACCGTCTGTCGCACCTTGTTTGTCCCATTCATGGTGATGAGGGTCCAGTGGAATCTCCGCTGGCCATGGCAATTCATCCTTTTGATGTAACCGTTGAAGCAATGACCAGAACTGCTGCTCAAATTCTTCAATTGGGCTTTCCTTTAAATCCTGCGGAGTTTCAAAAAAGCAGATAAATGAAGCGTATTGACCAGTTTGTTTAGCGCAGCCTTGATATTCTTTTAGCAGCTCTGCTAACTCATTCACTGCCCCGTCTTCCCGCAGATCACCGACAAATCCATAGCGTAAATGATCGAGAAAAAATCCTTGTCTGCCTGGTACACACGGAAATGTATCTGCCTCATCCCCTACCATCTCTCCAAACTGTGTGAAGGCATCCTGCTTCCATTCTTCGAGTGATCGTAGATTTTGATCAAGGCAACTTTTTGCATACAGCTGAGCCATTTTCTTCCACCTCGTTTTAGCGTCTTCTCCATAGCCTATGAGGAGGAAAAAGCTGTGGTGACTGTCCTTCAACGACTTTCACTGGACATTCACAAGGTGATTGATTTGCCGGATGAGGCAGGAATTCACTTCCATTTATCTAATCATGTATGAGTATGCTTCTGCATATCATCATTTAGCCGCCTCTATCTAATAGAGTTGGTCATTATAAAAGAAATGGGTGAATGACATGCGTCTTCTTTTTCTCCATCCGATGTATCTGATCTTATTTACACTACCAGTGATGGCTTTCCTTTGGGGATTTGTTGGTTATCTGCTATATAAACGGATATGGCCTGTCCTCATATTAACGTCCGTGATCTCGATGATTTTCATCTTCGCTTATACTGGATTTGACCTTAGCAATCTATACTGGGTCCTTCTGATGACGGCTCTTGCTTTTGTATCAAGCGGACTCTCGAAGGTCATACACGTTCATTTTCAAGAGAAAAAACGGGAAAAGCCTTTATGATTGTTTCTTCTTTAAAAAGACGGAATCAAGCAGCCAATAAACGAAGGCCGCACAAAAGCTAAATAGATAGACTTTATAGCTAATGAAGACGACAACACCATAATCAATCCATAAAGCAAGCGCCGTACAAACCACCCACGCCCCGATAAAATAAACCAATAAATCACGGCGTCGAAACTTCTCAGGATGACGGTGTAAAACCATTTGGATAGGTGTAGCAAATAGGACATAAGCGATCAAAATGAAAAGACTGGTGACCTCCACATAACTGAATCTGGATTCAGGTGGGTCAAACAACATGGTATAAACAAATGTCGCTGTGATCACAGACAACATCAGCATACACACATAGTTGAATGCTGGCAGGAACATACGCATGGCAAAAACTCCTTCAATTTTATGTATCTTCCATCATTATTGAAGAGTGTCTTATTTCTGTCAAATAAGAAAAAGGGCTAAAATGATTTAGATTTTAGCCCTTTTTCTTATCAACCATTCTATCCAATGAGCGCCATGATCCCTTGATATCCAAAATAGGCACCGAAGCCAAGTAAAGAGAGACCTGCCAGAACGGATAAGCCGTGCAAAATTCGTTCATTTAAATACCGTCTAAACGTACTGGCGAGTAGCGCCATACAGAAATCCCATAAGAGCATGCCGATAAAAATAGCCATGCTGTACATCAGCATTTGAGATGCTCCATACTTTTCAATCGTATTGGCCAAAATACTTCCATAAATTCCAAGCCAAAATAAAATACTAAGCGGATTGGAAAGAGAAATAAAAAATCCCGTCATGAACGAATGCCCGATCGATGTGTTTCCTCCATCCTTCTTTGGGCTTTCCTGCAAATTGATTTTACGAAGGCTTTCAATACCGGTATAGGTCAGAACGAAAAAGCCGAACAGCCACAAAAAGGTTTTCACAAGAGGTGCAGTCAAAAGCTGGGCGACACCAAAATAGATGAGGAGCATATAGACAATATCCGCAGCCATAGCCCCCACACCAAAAATCCAAGCGTGCCAAAATCCACTTTTAATCCCTCTGTCGATTTGGGCTGCATTGACTGGCCCAACAGGCGCTGAAAGTGACAACCCTAAAAAGATATAACCAAAAAACACCGCCACATAGACGTCCTCCTTTTGATGCTGACTTGTACATGTTATTCACGCTTTCGTTGTTTTAGTACAAGTCCTTCGTCACCTTTTCTGAAGATAAGCTATACAAAAGGAGGAGCCACCAGATCAGCTGCTTATCGATCGGCTTTCATCGCCGGCGGCTGTGTGGGTATGGTTTCTTTTTTCTGAGATCGATTCATTTGAATGGCAGCCGCAAAAAGGAGAACAGCTAAAAAGGCGAAAACAAAGACGGCGCTTGCCGCACCTGCCCACTCAAGGCTAAACCCAATCAAAAAGGACAAACAAGCTCCACCTAAACTAGCGGCGGCAATAAAATAACTCGTGGCCTCGTCGATGGCATTTTCAATCATTAATGCAGAAGCCGTCAAGGCAATGGGGAACATGCCAGCTGCGCACAGACCGATGAAAAAGATCAGAATTAGCTGCGCAGCGATGTGGGTGGCTAGAGCAAATACGGCGAGCAGCACAATCATCAGCGCTGCGCTTAACTTTAAAAAACGCAGCGGATGCAGCTGATCGGCTTTTCTCGCAATGACAGTTCTGCCAATGACGATCGCTGTCCAAAAAGTAGAGACCGCAAAAAGACCCCAGTTGTCTCCCCCTTTTTCTAGCATGATCGACGGTAAAAAGTTCGCAAAGTTCGTTTCAATTCCTGCGTAGAAAAACGCAAAACAGATCATCAGCACCACAATCATTCGATTCCCTCGATCAAACAGCAAAGATGGTTTCTTCATGTCTTGAGAAGGAGCTGCCATCTGTCCTTGAGGGAGTTTATTCATAAAAGTAAGCCACAGCATAAGGAAAAAAGTCAGTGCACCGACTTGAAATAAAAACACATAATGCCACGTTTCCTCTGTCACAGTCAACAGAATCAATAGAGGAAATAATAATGCACCTAATCCAAAAAAGACCTCCATGATGCTGATTCGCTTTGCACTGTTTGCCATTGAAATGACATACGCCCCGGCCGTCGTCTCAAGACTGCCTGCACCGCTCCCAAGGAAAAAACCTGCCACCACAAGAATCGTCCAGCCCGGCACTAAAAGGCCAAGAAGAAGCGCTCCGATCATCAGCAGCAATCCCATCGTCAGAACAGTGCCGTAGCCTTTTTTCCTCACAAGAATGGGCGACAAAAGAACGCCTGTCAAAAAGCCAATAAACTGAAAGAAGATTAAAGAAGATAATTCCCCAGGACCCTTATCATAACTAGACAGCAAATAAGGCGTTAAACTGCCAAAAAACACATGAATGGTCCCAATAAAAAAATAAAAGATACAGCCAAAATAAAACACCTTTTTCATCTTTTCACTTCCTCTAAAAAGGAGCGGAGTTATGATATCCTCCGCTCCACCTCTTCATTAATATGCACGGGCAGAGACGACAGCCTCTTCCCTCTCGAAGCATGTATTCAGCGCAGCCTGCGCGCGATAACCATCTTCAAAATCAGCTACCTTCATATGAGATGGATATGAGTTTGTATTTACCCAATGCATCAGCTGATCACGGAATGTATCAGACCATCCATAAAATTCATTCGGCGGATCTGTCAGCAATGTTTGCGGCATTTGATGACGCTCTACACACAAACCATCACTGATCTCATATTCGTTTTTCATGTTTGTATGGTATTTAAAAACCTTGTCATGCCCCACCACTTCTACACTAAATCCACATTCCTCGGGCTGCGTACTTTTGGACGTCACCAAATGAAAGAACACTTGATTCTCCATTTGTCCAAAAATTTCGGTATGGTCATCAACCTGTACCTTTTTCTCTTCTTTTTCCTTTACATGTGTCAGCATCTTCGTATTAAGGGATTCTTTTTTCATTTCACTGCCAAATAAGTACCACAGCATATCAATCAAATGAATCCCTAAATCTCCTAATGCACCACTTGTACGCAGACTTTCGCCGCTGTCTCTCCACGAAAATGTCTTTCTTCTAAGGGCACTATTTTTCTTAAAATGTGTCCGTACTGTCAAAACGCGTCCTAATTCACCATTGGCGATCAAGTTCTTCAAAATATTCACAAAGGATAAATAGCGATAGTTAAAGCCCATACTGGCTTGAACCTGGAACTGTTTGGCTGTCTCCACCATTTCCTTCGCTTCTTTTAACGATACAGCCATCGGTTTTTCGCATAAAATCGGCTGTCCCGCTCTAAGTGCCTGAAGGGCATGGTCCTTGTGACAGAAGTTAGGGGAAGCAATGATCAATCCATCTGATGCATCCGCTAGTGTTTCGATACTGGCATACACCCGTCCGCCGTACTGTTTAATAAATCCTTGTGCGACGGATTCGTGCAAGTCATAGACCCCAGATAATTCTGCACCTTTGATCGTTGATAATGCTCTAGCATGTGCTTTTGCAATATTCCCTGCTCCAACAATTCCAATTTTCTTCATGAATGTGCCTCCTCATGTTTATACATCACTGTTTTCAATGTTTCATAGATTCCTTTTGCATACCCATGATGACAAATTTGATGATGGTGCCGTTTGGCTTCGGCTGTTGCATTTTGGACAAGAAAGCCGTGCGTGACGGATTGAAGCATCCGCAGATCATTCCCACTATCACCAAAAGCAAAACCCTTATCTTTTGACAGGTTATATTGATTCAGCATAAACCGAACGATTTCATCCTTACCTGTTCCCACTGGTAAAAAATCAACGTCATAGCAATCCGCAGGGTCACCCGCAAGCGGGTTGCATTTGTTGATGTTCACCGCCACACCCCGCTCCTTCGCAAGTGTTTGGATGAACGATAGATGATGGAGATCTGTTCGTTCATCCTGCTCCTGATAATAGAAATTCTTTTTATACCCAGAGCTGCCTAGCTGCGTTTGCGGCCTAAGGGTGATCCCCTTTTCACGTACGGCTTGCAGAATATCTTCAATTTTTTCGTCCGAAAAGCCCTGTGCATCAAGCCGTTTCATCCATTCTGCATCCGGCTGTCCAAATTTCCCATCTGATGTATACACGATTTCAGTTCCTAAATTCGACGCAATAAAATGCGGGAATTGATAGAAACCACCTTTCTCCATTTTGCTCGTAACAGAATCGAGGCTGCTTCCCGTCACCCAGCCCAGCATGAGCTGTACGGCTTCGCTCTTTTCTGCCACAAAAGCTTCCAGCCGTTTTACATCCTCTCTCTGCTCCTCGGTCATTCCGTGAGAATAATAGGTCTCATCGAAATCACAGAAGACGATCCACTGCGGATGTTGCGGTTGATGCACAAGCTTTTTATTGAATGGAAGATTTGATAACATGATGGACCCCCTCGATGACTTTCTCCTGATCTTGCAGCGGCATTCCTGGGTAAAGCGGCAAGTGGAGTAATTGCTGTACGGCTTTTTCCGTATGTGGTAGTTCCGTTTGTCTATACTTTTGAGAAACAAGATTCGTTTGATGCTGATGCGATAAGATTGGGTAATAGACGTCTGTTTCTATGCCCATTTCCAGTAATTTCTCTGCCAGCTCATCTCGGCTTCCCTTCACCACTCTGATCGGGAATAGATGCCATACATGATCGTCTGTCAGCTTCGGAAGCTTTATATAGCCTTCATCTTCCAGCGTTTTCAGCTGATCTATGTATCTCTTTGCCAAGTAAAAACGTTTAAAGTTTTGTAAACCTAAATATTTCATTCGTTCTAGCCCGATTGCGGCCTGTAAGTTATCAATCTTAGAATTAAAGCCATAGTCACTGCGCTTCACGTTTTTCTTTCCTGGTTCAAAACCGTGATAGCTGATTTCCATGCATTTTTCTGCTAGGGCTTCATCATTTGTTGCGATGGCTCCTGCCTTCCCGCAAACTCCAAGGTTTTTGTAAGGATTAAAGCTGAGAACAAGTCCATCCCCAAATGCCCCAAGCCCGCTGCTGCCAATCGCCTGACAGCCATCCTCAATGATCGATAGACCATGCCGTTTCGCAATCGTCGAAATGGCCTTCATATCCGCTTGCTTTCCATACAAATGAACCGGGAGAATACATACTGTCTTATCTGTGATATGCTTTTCTATTTCATTCGCCGCTAGGCAGTAGGTGTCTGGATCAATATCGGCATAGACTGGAACCGCACCAATCGCAAGCACTGCATTTTCTGTTGCAGCAAAGCTGTTAGCAGGTAGGATGACCTCATCTCCAGGATGGACGCCTGCTGATATTAAACTGATCATCAAGGCATCTGTTCCACTTGATGTGGCAATGACATATTTTTTCCCTAAGTACGCTGCGAGCGTCTTTTCAAACTTTGGAATATAAGGGCCTGATGTAAAACGGCCTGAACTTAATACTTCTTTCAGCACCTGCATAATATCATCGATCTCATCCTCCGAAATCAGTTTATCGACCGGCAGGAACGGTATCTTTTTTTCCTTATTTTGTTTATAATGGAAGAGAATTTTTTCCAAACCCGTACGCGCAATATCTTGCTCAAGGAACGCAGCAAGCTTATCATTCGCTAGATTCTTTTCAACTGAATCAGCCTTTACTTGAACACCTTGATTGATCATATCCAGCAACGGTAGATAATCCTTGCTTTTACCTGATATCTTCGTCAATATTTGCATTCCATTCCCTCCAATTAATCAATTCCATTTGTTAATATTTAACTTGTTTCACATTGTAAATGATGTTATCGATTTCAGAACAATAACTTTGTGTAAAGGATTTGTTAATATGTGTACAATTTATGAAATTGCCAAACGCTGCGGGGTTTCAACGACCACTGTTTCTCGGGTGCTGAACAACCATCCATATGTATCAGAAGAAAAGCGCCAGCACATTTTACAGGTGATGAAGGAAATGGAGTATACACCAAGCTCAGCAGCCCGCACCCTTCGGTCACATCAGACAAAAACCATTGCTGTGTCTGTTCCAGCTGTGGACCATCCTTTTTTTGCACAATTGATTAAAGGCATTTCAAAGGAAGCACTGGATCAAGGGTATAAAGCCATCGTGCTCCAAACGTTTTATCAAGAATCAGTAGAACTTGAAGGGCTTCAATTATTAAAAAGAAAAGAAGTAGATGGTGTCATATTGGGGGCGTTAGAAAATAAGTGGGAAACAATCGAGCCATTTTTATCAAACGGCCCGATCGTCATGGCAAATGAGTATCATCAAACAGCAGACATTCCGATTATCGGATATGATGAGCGGGAAGCTGCTTATAAAGCGGTTGACTACTTGATTCAATCAGGGCGTACATCCATTGGATTTTGCTTTGATACAGAAAGCAGTGAAGCGCAAAAACAAAGAAAGCAAGGCTATCTTGATGCGCTTTCTGATCACGGTTTGCCGCTTAAAGAAGATTGGCTGTTCGGCGAGGCTTTTACCATTGAGGACGGCTTTCGTTTAATGGACTTAATCCACAGGATGCCGGATGCGCCGGATGCGATTTTCACCGGCAATGATCAAGTGGCAGCAGGCCTCATTAAACAAGCCATTTCATATGGATATGACATTCCTAAAGATTTAGCGGTGATCGGTTATGACAATCAAGACATTTGCGAGGTGACAGCTCCAACGATCACGACCATCGACATCCCTATCGTCGAGCTTGGCCAGCAGTCTGTCAAACAAATGATTCAGCTGTTGCAAGATCAAAAACCATTACAACGTGAACATATTCAGCTACCTACTCGGCTTGTCACACGAGAATCTACATAAAAAAAAGACTGAGAAATCTCTCAGTCTCAGCGTGTAGACAAACCCTCGCATTCTTTGTCAGTCCTGCGCTCTGGTGCTCACGAATGCCGAATTCGCTCCGCTCCAGTGCTCGTCCTTCCTAGACTGAAAAGGTTTTCTTTCACGCTGAAAAGAAGACAAAGGGCTAAAAAAAGTACATTTTAGCCCTTTGTTAACAATCTGAAGACTGAGAAATCTCTCAGTCTTTCATTTTTCAATCAATCGATCAACCTATATAAATTGAGCAAGAATGAATGTCCATATACATACGATGCCGAGCAAAATGAAGCTGTACTTCACTGTTTTTTGGAAGAGCTCAGATTCTTTACCTGTTTCTCCAACAGCTGCTGTTGCAATAGCGATAGATTGTGGAGAAATTAATTTCGCCATTACACCACCGGTCGTATTTGCCCCGATTAACAAACCTGCCTGAGAGCCGATTTGAGAAGCGGTGACTGCTTGAAGGTTACCAAATAAGGCATTGTTACTCACAACAGATCCCGTAATAAACACGCCGATCCAGCCAAGCACTGGGCTGACAAGCGGGAATAAATCGCCTGTTTTAGCAAGTGCTAGTCCGATAGCAGAACTTAGGCCTGCAAAGTTCGCCAAGTTGGCAAAGCCCATGACAAAACAAATCGTAAGAACAGGGACCCAAAGCTCTTTGACCGCTGCATTTAAGCAGGCAGCCCCTTCTTTTAATGTAATATGTCTGCTGAACAACCCTGTCAGCATCACCGCAATTAGAATGGCGGTACCTGTTGCACTAATAACATCAATTTTAAAGATCGCATCAATCGGTGTTTCTGTTTGGGCAATTGGTGGTAATTTCACAATTTGCTGATGCAGAAACGGCATTTTCACTAAAATGGTTGTCCAATTAAGCGGGCCTCCCTCAGCAAACAATGCTTTAAATGCAGGCAGACTCCATACTGTAATGACAGCCGTTAAGATATAAAACGGAGACCAAGCCTTCAGCACCTCAACTCCGCTAAACGTTTGTTTTTGTTCAATGGCCGGCGCGCCTTCTTCACGGTAAATGTGTTTTGGCTGCCATTTTCGAAGAAATAGTGCCAGAATTCCCATACTCGCTAAAGCTGAAATAATATTGGCAAGCTCAGGACCCATGGTGACCATTGTAACAGCCTGCAGAATCGCGTAGCTTCCACTCACAACAAGCAAGGCTGGAAGCGTTTCTTTGATCCCTTTAAAGCCGTCTACAATGAGAATCAGCAGAAACGGGATACAGAAAGAAATAAACGGAATGGTGTACACAAGGGTTTGAGACAGCTCAAGCGGCGTCATATTTCCCATTTGCGCCCCTGTAATAACCGGGATACCTACTGCACCAAAAGCGCCAGACGCAGCATTTGCAATCAAGCAGAGCATGGCGGCTTTTAGTGGTTTAAACCCAAGCTCTGTTAAAAGAGCGGCACTAATCGCAATCGGTACACCGAATCCAGCGGCTCCCTCTAAAAATGCGTTAAAACTAAAACCAATTAATAAGAGCTGTAACCGTTGATCTTGAGAAATTCCTGCAATACTAGAACGAATGACATCAAACTTTCCAGACTTCACAGCAATTTTATAGAGCCATACGGCCATGATGACGATATATCCAATCGGCCACAGCCCATTAGATACACCGAGCACCACAGCAGATAATGCTTTTTCAATTGGCATATGAAAGAAGAAAACAGCTGTTACAAAACTGACGATCAAGGTAAAACAAGCGGCTAATACCCCTTTTAACTTAAATACAGTTAATGCTAGTAGGAAAAACAAGATTGGAAGCATGGCCACCAATGCACTGACGAACTCATTACCAAACGGATCATATATTTGCTGCCACATAGTGATTCATCCTTTTCTGCTCAGATAGGTTGCCTTTGATTGATTAAAAATGAGGAGCTAAAATCTCTTTTAACACATTCACACTATGTGCGAATTTTTCTTTTTCTGTGTCGTTCAGTGCGAGCTCCATCACTTCTGTTGCACCATTTCGGTTCACGAGGGCAGGTACACCAATGTAGACATCTTCTGCTCCGTATTCTCCATCTAAATAAGTGCTGACAGTCAAAATGCTGTTTTCATTGTGCAAAATGGCTCTAGTAATACGAGCTAAACTCATCGCTACGCCGTAATAAGTGGCGCCTTTTTTCTCAATGATTTGGTAAGCGGCATGACGGACATTCTCCATGATGTCGTCTAAATCTTCTTGTTTGTATTGGTCATTTCTCTTCATTAGTTCTGTGATCGGTACACTTCCGATATTCGCATGGCTCCAAACAGCAAGCTCTGTATCCCCATGCTCTCCAATGATGTACGCATGCACATTGTGCGCCGCTGCTTCAAAGTACTCACTAAGCATGTATCTGAATCTTGCCGTATCAAGCGTTGTTCCACTGCCAATCACTCGTTCTTTTGGTAGTCCGCTGAATTTCCAAGTCGCATATGTCAAAATATCAACTGGGTTCGTAGCAACTAAGAAAATACCATCGAATCCGCTTTTCATCACATTGTCTACAATGCCTTTAAATATATTTAAATTTTTCTCAACAAGATCAAGTCTCGTTTCACCTGGCTTTTGGTTTGCACCAGCGCAGATACATACAATGTCAGCATCCTGACAATCCTCATAATCTCCATACCAAGTATTCACAGGATGCGGGGCGAATGCTTTCCCGTGGTTTAAATCCATGACGTCACCCATTGCTTTATCTTGATTCAAATCGATGACTACCAATTCATCTGTGATTGCTTGATTTATTAATGTAAAGGCATAACTGCTGCCGACAAAACCTGCTCCAATAAGTGCTACTTTGTTTACTTTTTCGTTTGTCATTTATCTCATCCTCCTGAGTAAAACTAGGTTGTTTTTCTTATGTGAAGTATTTCACATTCTTATTGTGCAACACTTCACAAACTTTTGCAAGGGGATTGCTCAAAAAAATAATGTAGCCATTTTGTGAACACTCATATTGTGGTTTTAAACCGCTGTCCCCATACATGTTCTCATAAGAAAAAAGCCACCAAACACTCTTTGGTGGCTTCTCTCTTATTTAATAAGGTCCCCAATTAATCATGACACCGATACAAATAAAGACAAGGCCGATGACGAACCAAATGAGCGCAAGAGGCACCATAAAACGCAGCCATTTCACGTAAGGAATCCCACTTGCAGCCAAGACAGCCATCAACACACCTGAAGTCGGATTCACGCAGTTGACCACCCCTTCACCGAGCATCACTGCTTCTACCGCTACTTGTCTCGTGATACCCATTAAATCAGCAAGCGGCGCAAGAATCGGTATAAAGACAACCGCTTCCCCTGATCCTGATGAAATCAAAAAGTGAAGGAGCGCACTGGCGATATACATGCCGATCGCACCAGCGATTGGACTAAACCCTGTCAGCATACTCGCAAGCCCATTCACCACAGTATCAAGCAGCTTGCCGTTTTCCAAAATGACTGAAATGCAGCGTGCCATGCCGACAATGAGTGCGCCGTATACAAGGCTTTGACAGCCGACAATAAACGTTTTTGCAATATCATTGGCAGCTAATCCGCCAAGCAGGCCAGCAGCAATGGCCATGAAAATAAACACACCAGCCATTTCCTTATCGGTCCAGCCAAGCTGAAGCGCACCATACAAAAAACCCCCAAGCGACAAACCACACACCGCTAAAATCAGCTTATGTCTGCCGGTGAATTCAGGCTTGTCCACAGATTCCGCATCAGCTCCTCCAAGCCCTTTAGCAGGAAACCACTCGTCACCAAGCAGGCTCCCCTTTTCTTTATTTTTCAGGCGTTTTGTATATAAATAGATGTACACAATACTAGATAGAAGAAAACAAAGATAAATGATGACACGCAGACCAATACCAGAAAAAATCGGCAGTTCTGCAATCGTTTGTGATAAACCTAATGGAGATGGAGACAAAATGGTTGCGTTAAAACCTGCATAACAGCCGATGTAAATAACCGCCGCTCCCGCCACTGCATCCCACTTTAAAGAACGTGCCACAATAATCCCAATAGGAATAAAGCCAATGACCGAGTTCACCACAATTCCGGTCGTCCCAAGTACAGAAAACAATCCGCCAACAATACAAATAAACAATAGCTGTTTCGTTTGGAACCGGCTGATGACATTGTGAATCATCCCGTTAATGGCACCTGTCTTTTCCAAAATCGCAATGGTTCCGCCAGTAAAAAGAATCAGAAAAATAATAGAGGATGAACCAACCATCCCTTCTTGAATCGCTGTAAAAAAACCAACCGGACTAACTGGTGATTGATCAATACGGTGATAACTGCCAGGAACAGCTGTTGTGATCTCTCCTGACGTTTTCCGATCAAATTCACCGGCTGGTACAAAATACGTTGCGATCGTACAAATTAAAGCAATCATAAATAAGAGTACATACGCATCCGGCATCTGAAGTTTTCTTTTTTGTTTCTCAGGTGCTGATACTGTCGCTGTTTTCATCTGTCAAAACCCCTTTGTCCCGATCGGAATTTCACTTAATTTTCTGAATAATCAAATGATGTGTTATATTATAAACACTGATGATATTTAAGATCAATATTATTTCACTAAAAGAATGTTTTGGCAGATTATCTGTCAGCAAGGAGGCTTCTCATGACAACTTTGACAAACGAGATGAAACAAACCGTGACAGACATCTTTGAACATCTGCACGCCCATCCAGAAATCAGCTGGGAAGAGACAAATACGACGGCTTATATTGAAGATCTATTAAAGAAAGCAGGCTGTAAAACGAGAACATTTGAAGACTGTACAGGGGTGATCGGTGAAATTGGGGAAGGCGCACCAGTAGTCGCTGTGAGAGCCGATATTGACGCATTGTGGCAGGAAGTAGATGGCGTATTTCAAGCCAACCATTCATGCGGACACGATGCTCATATGACGATGGCACTTGGGACATTCATGGCATTGAAAGAAAAAGAACTTCCAAGTGGCACGATCCGATTCATTTTTCAGCCTGCCGAAGAAAGAGGCGGCGGCGCTTTAAAGATGATCGAAAAAGGTGTGTTAGCTGACGTCGATTATTTATACGGGGTGCATGTGCGCCCAATTCAAGAAACCTTAAACGGACGTTGCGCTCCTGCCATTTTGCACGGATCAAGTAATCATTACGTCGGGACCATTCTAGGGGAGGAAGCTCACGGTGCACGCCCGCATCTTGGGGTCAACGTCATTGAAGTTGCATCTACGCTTGTGCAGAGACTGGCACATATCCATGTCGATCCACGAGTCGCCCATTCTGTGAAAATGACCAATTTAAATGCAGGCGGCGGCAGCTCCAACATCATACCTGGCAAGGCCTCTTTTACACTCGACGTTCGGGCACAGACAAATGAAGTGATGGATGAATTAGAAAAGGAAATTGAAAGAGCATGCCATTCTGTAGCGGATGCTTTTGGCGCCTCTATCACACTTTCAACTGATCATCGTCTTCCAGCTGCGACATTAAATGAAGAAGCTGTGGAGATCATGTCACATGCCATAGAGCAAGTGCTAGGCAAAGAACAGCTCGATCCACCGATCGTGACGACAGGCGGAGAGGACTTTCATTTTTATGCAGCAAAGGTTCCGCATATTAAATCGACGATGCTCGGTTTAGGCTGTGATTTAAAACCAGGGCTACACCACCCTTATATGACATTTGACCGCTCTGCCATTTTTACCGGTATTGAGATTTTGACGGAAGCTGTATACGAAACACTTCAACAGCATTCATCGTAAAATAAAAAAACCACCCGTCTTTTCTGAAGCGGGTGGTCTCCTTTATTTTACGCATTCACATCTGTCATTGCCGGGACATTGATTTCTTTGACACAGGACACCCTGGATAGATGAATAACACATCTCGCCAGCTCGACAATATCTTGTACAGGTATTCTCGTTTCATCATACAGAGCAATGGCTTTTTCAGCGCCATCTTCGTACGGAACTTCTGCCGCCAGCTCTCCTGGATTGATACAGGTAACGGATATTTTATCTTTCCTTACGTGCTCTCTTAGTGCGTTCACAATACCACGAAGCCCAAATTTAGAAGCAACAAAAGAAACCTGAGGCAAATTCGTATGGTCAAGTCCCGCAGTAGAACCAATGACGATGATCTTTCCATTCTCAGATGTCCTTACGTGCGGAAGCAGAGCTTGAATGTAGGTAATCGTTGAGGTAACGTTCACATTGATTAAATGAGCGATATCCTCCGGTTGATCATGATCGAAAGAATAATCATCTTCAAAGCCGCGTTTCTCCCATAAACCTACGTTATAAATGAGTACATCAATTGTCTGATCCTTCAATGCTTCGAGCATAAAAGGGATATGGGTTTGGCTTGATAAATCGATCTTCAGCCAGATTCTACGCACCCCATCGTCTATGTTCAAACTGCTTGGTTCACTTCGTGACACAATCCATACTGTATCTCCACTTGAAGGAAGACCTTTTACAAAGGCATCCCCTAATCCTTGACTCGCACCAAATATGATATAGTTTTTACTCATGCTTCCTCCTTCATGGCTCACTTACGAGCTTCCATCCATACACCCATTCATCTGTAAGCGTTTTATACCTATATCATACAATGTCTTATACATGCCTGCCCCTTTTATGCTCATCTTCACTTTCTAAATGGCCTAGCTTCCTTATTTCCTTTAATTCCGCTGGTAACGCACGCGCTTCTATAAAGCTTTTGATCATGTCGACAAAAAGTTCTTTCTTTTCAAAAGTAAACGTATGTCCAATGTCAGGAACGATGAACCCGGCTGCATTCGGGTGTGCATTCGTGATCTTTTCTGCTGACCTAGTCATAATGCCCTTTTCCTTTTCTCCCACTGTCACAAGAATCCGTGCCTTTGCTTGTTGAAACGTGTCAGGGAGCTTGTAATGAAGATTTTCTTGAAACATCGTAAGCAGCGTCTTCTTCTGCAATTGTTTGGAATCCGCTGCATAATGATCCAGTACATCGTTTGGAAGTCCCATCTTTTCTGCTTGCAGCTGGATGAACCAATCTTTCTTTAATAACGGATATGTAAGAGGTAAAATGGGCCTTACCATCAAATAGAGCCATGGTAATGGCAACACAAGGGCGCTATTGATGATGGCGATGTCTGCGATGTCTGGCTCTCTCGATAACACATCAACGGCTACCTGTGCACCTAGAGAGAAGCCAATTAGAATGACTGTACGGCCATGTGCATGCTCCTTTATCCATGAAATGATTTCATAAGCACTTTCTCGCATGGAAAACGACGTTTCATTTGCTCTTGTCCCGTGACCAATAAAATCAGGGGTATAGCATTCATACGTTTCCTTGAATATTTCCATATGCTCCTGCCACATCCAGCTGCTTACGCCTCCACCGTGCAGGAAAATCATCATTGGTTTTTCCACCATCGACAACTCATCCACCATCCTTATATATAAGAAAAAGCAGTCGCTTTTTGAGCAGACTGCTTTTTCCATATGCTCCCTTCTATTATAAGGGAACTGTTATACAATTGGCTATTTTTTCAAATCTTCGATCGAGTTGACGTTTTTCATATAAGTCGGAACAACGAGACCCATGCGAAGACCCTTCATACTTGTACCGAGATCATCATATTTTCCTTTAAACTTCGCTGCATACGTTTTATGCGTATTTGGAAGCCATGCAGATAATGATGCATCAGCACTTCCGGTTGCAATTGCTGTCCACATTGGGCCCGCTTCAACCTGAGTCAAGGTCACTTTAAAGCCAAGTTCACGCAATACCTCTGCGGCCACATTGGTACTTGCAATCTCACTATCCCACGCAACGTAGGCAAGATTGATTTTGTCACCGTTTGACTTTTTCACGCCTTTTGTCCATTTCGCTACTTGATCTTTATGCTTTTTCACATATTTAACTGCAGCATCCTTTGGTTTGACGCCATCCTGAATATCAAGCATCACTTCACCCATATCATCTTGAGACCATTTAAACTGACTGAGCATTTTGGCTGCTTCCGGCTGATCCTTCGCAAATCCTTTACGAGAAATGGTGTGAATTTCTTCTTCGTCACCATATGATTTTTTCGGATCATCTAAATATTTCAAATCGTAGCGGGAAAACATCCAGTGAGGATTCCAGCCAGTGATGATAATCGGTTTTTTACGGTCATACGATTTCTTCAATGTCGCTGTCATCGCTGCACTTGAGGCAGATACAACCGTCCAATCCTCTAAACCGTAATCCTTTTTCGCTTGATCGGTTAAGGCCATAATACCTGAACCCGGATCAATCCCGATAATCGTTTTATTGACCTGCTGTGCTGCACTTGCATTTGAATCTGATTGTGCACCACAAGCCGCTAGTAAAAAGACGAGCAGGGCGGTCATCCCAATGTAGAGAGACTTTTTCCACATTAAGCATTCCCCCTGGTTTTTTTCGTTTTAATGTTTTGTGTAATACGATCCAGTGTGATCGCTACAATAACAATGGCAATACCAGCTTCAAAACCAATCCCTGTTTTCAGCTGCGTTACTGCACTATATACTTCCGAACCAAGTCCTGGTGCACCAACCATTGCCGCAATGACGACCATGGATAGAGCAAGCATGATACTTTGGTTAATCCCAGCTAAGATGGTTTTTGTAGCAAGTGGAAGCTGAACTTTGAACAAACGCTGGAATGTCGTTGAACCAAAAGCTTCTGTTGCTTCAATTAAATCAGATGGTACTTGTTTAATCCCGAGAATGGTCATACGAATCGTTGGCGGCATAGAGAAAATAACCGATGCCACAACGCCAGGTACTACTCCGATGTTAAAGAAGAAGATTGCTGGTAAAAGATAAACGAATGCAGGCATTGTCTGCATTAAGTCTAAAATAGGTGTGACAATTTTACGCACTGTTTCCTTCTGTGATGCCCAAATACCGATCGGAACCCCGATCACGATAGAAATGACCACAGCTGTCAGAACGAGCGCAAGTGTTTGCAGCATTGGCTGCCAGTAGCCTAAATAGTCGATCAGTAAGAATCCAATAAGTGTGAAAAGAGCAACTCCTCTTGTACTGATCCACCAAGCAATGCCGGCAAAGATAAGCGTTAAAATAATGGATGGAATGACGCCAAGTGCAGCTACAATACCATTTACTGTTCCAGCTAATCCATTTGTGATGCCATCAAAGAAACCACCAAAGGTTAATGTTAACCAGTCAACAAATTGATCGATATAATCCGCGAACGGAATTCTAGGTAAATCACTCATACTAAACATCTTATTCTACCTCCTGTGCAGAAGGCTCTTGTGCTTTAATTTCCTCTAGCTTGTTAGAAGACATGTTGATATATTCATCATTACCTGATAATGCACCAATCAATGCACCTCTGACCACAATACCCTTCATTCTGTTTTTCTCATCTACAACGGCAATTGGAATGTTCGCATCAGACACCGCGTCAAAGATCTCTGTTAAATACGTTGATTCCAATACTGTCGTAAATTCTTTATCAAGAACAGTTTCTAGCGACGCACCCGTTTCTGCCGCTTTTTTCGCTGCTTGTGCAGAAATAACACCTAATAAATGCTTTTTCTTATCTACTGCATAGATAGACGAAATACCAAGGTTCTTCATGAGCGTGAGCGCAACACGTGCCCCTTTATCAATCTGAACTGTTTCTGCACGTTTCATAATATGACCAGCGGTTAATACTTTAGAAAGGTCTACATCTTCAACGAAACGTTCAACATACTCGTTCGATGGGTTCATCAGAATTTCTTCTGGTGTTCCGATTTGAACGATATTCCCGTCTTTCATGAGGACAATGCGGTCGCCAATACGAAGCGCTTCATCTAAATCATGCGTGATGAAAATAATTGTTTTTCCTACAGACGTATGAAGCTCAAGCAATTCATCCTGCATGTCTTTACGAATTAATGGATCTAGTGCGCTGAATGCTTCATCCATTAACAAAATATCAGGGTCATTAGCTAGTGCACGTGCCAATCCAACACGCTGCTGCATACCGCCACTTAATTGATTTGGGTACTGCTCTTCAAAACCTTCAAGTCCAACAAGCTTTAAAGATTCAAGCGCTTTAGAGCGGCGCTGTTCTTTCTCTACACCTTGCAATTCAAGCCCGTATTCTGTATTCTCCAGAATGGTACGATGCGGGAACAATGCGAAGTTTTGGAAGACCATGCTGATCTTTTTCCGTCTAACTTCACGCAATTGATCCTTTGACATATTTGTTATCATATCCCCATCAATATAAATTTCGCCGGAGGTTGGTTCGATTAACCTATTTAGCAGCCGCACAAGTGTGGACTTTCCGCTCCCTGATAGCCCCATGATGACAAATATCTCGCCGTCATACACATCAAAATTTGCTCGATTGACACCAACTGTTGCGCCGGTCTCTTTTAGGATTTCTCTTTTTGTCTTCCCTTTTTCAAGCATTTGAGATGCTTTTTTCGCATTTTTACCGAAAATTTTAGATACATTATTTATCTTGATTTTGATCTTTCTCTCTTCAGAATTCATTTTTTCCCTCCAAATTAGCATCTTTATAACCGTAACATAAGCGTTATGATGCGAACAATCTTTAGAATTCGCTTATTTCCGTACAATATGTATGAATTCCATATAGAGGTCTGGTGATTACAGTTTATACGCCGTATTACTCGTAAATCCTATAGAATGCTTCATAAACTACATATTTTACGGGGTATTTTCTCTCACCAGACAATATTTTACTGGAAATTCCTTATTGTGCTAAAAAATAAGTCGAGTCCTTGTGATAGCGGCCTTTTTCTTTCATGGGTGAACCATGCCCCTGAACAGGATTTACCCGAAAAAGGTCACATAAAAACCTTTTTTCTCAAATTTTAATCAAATTCATGAAAAAACTGCCTGCAACTTTCGTTACAGACAGCCTGTTTTTTTAGGACTCTAGGGCAGCTTTCTTAATATTATCTTGAAGCTCAAGCATACGTTTTGTTCCGTCCTCACGTAATCGTTTGTTTTCTTCTTCAATCTGCTTCGTCTCTTTCATCCCTTGTACAATCGTATTAAAGGATGATTCGATCGTTTCAATGTCGATGCTTGGACGACCTGATAATTTAGCAATCTCAACACTTTGACTTGAGATATTTTCAGCATTTCGTTTCAGCATTTCATTCGTTCTTCTGTCCAGTTCACTCATGGAATCAGCCACAAGCTTTTGTCTCTTCACTGTCACCGCTTGAATAATTCCATTTTTGAAAATTGGAATCGTAATGATGAAGGCAGAGTTAATTTTCCCGATTAATTTCGTATTACCACGCTGTAGCAAACGGATTTGCGGTGCCGTTTGAAGTGCCACCATCCGTGCCATATCAAGATCATATACACGCTCTTCAAGCGCTTGAATTCCATTACGAAGCGTATCTAGCTCCATTTGTGCCAGCTGGTTTCCCCCCGCCGCTTTTTCTTCATAAGAAGGAACCAATTGTTTTAATTCTTCGATCTTCATTTGCCCTGCGACGACATACTTTTCAAGCTCCATATAGTATTGAATGTTATGCTCATACATTTCTTCAAGCGTGACCGTCGATTTGGTCATTTCATCTTTGTATTTACTAATTTCCACATTGATTTTTTCAATTTCTGCACCGAGCGTTTGATATTTGCTGAAAATCTTCTCGATCATGCTGCCGCCGCGTTTAAAGATTTTTGATAACAAACCGCCCTTCGGCTCGTCAAAATCATTTTTATCAAAACGATCCATAATCTTTCCAAGCTGTGTAAGCATCGTTCCTGAGTCTGTGACACTTGTTGAACGCATCATAGAGAGGATACGGTCAGAAAACTTAGAGATTTCGACAGCCGGCTGTTTTCCGTATTCAAGCAGTTCAAGCTGATTTTTGGCATCAATCTGTCTCGCAATGTTTTGGACTTCTGGTTCATTGCGCAGCTGAACGCGAATATCGTCTGCCTTTTCAATCGTGATTTCCTCTTTATCAATTGAAATGATGTCATTTCCGTTTGTATTTGTCATAAGCTTTGATCTCCTTATCGGTTTTTAATGGATTGAAATAACTTTCTCACAATAGACGGCTCTTTAAACTCTTGGTTCATGACCATTTCATCAAGCCAATGTGTATCAAATAATTGATCGTCTATATACCGCTCTATACACTGATAGCCGGCGGGATGATACACGAAGAGATCCACACCCATTTCATTTAGGAAAATCAGGGCAGCCGCATCAGAACGAGTCAGCTCACCATTATATTCCGTATGGTATAAAATCACTTTCGGTACAGTCTGGGCATAATCAAAGGTTTGAATGAGTTCAATTACATCTTGGTTCATATGCAAAAGCTGCTTGAATAAATAAATACGCACATCTAATTCGGTCTCATGGCCTTCTTTTAACAGCTTCGGATGCTGACATATGCGAGAAATGGCCTCTGCGATCGCACGCTGCGTGCCCTCATATAAATGCGAGAACTGCCACACATTGCTTTTCATTACCAAATCAGGGTCAACCTCTCCTGCTTTAGAGAGTGCATGCTGATAATGAAATTGATAATTCGAAGACACTTCTTGTGTGAAAGGGAAATGACGAATCGTTTTCGTTTCTTTCCCCTCCATTAGCGTGTGGATACGGTCCCAATATTCTCGCTTGTCTCTCGTCACCCCCATCATCTTCGCAAAAAGATTCGGAATCTGTATGGTGTCACGGTCTGCTTTGAAATTCGGGCGGATAAACGACCGTTCCTTCGCAATTAAAAATAGCTCATCATACGTTGTCTTTAGCGTAATAGAATGAGGGGTATGATCTCTGAATTGCCATGGCTTATACAGCATGGAATCTTCTGTGTGAAGTACCTCTTCAAGCTCTCTTGTCGAACGGTACGCCACCGTTGATTTCCTCTCAGGCTTTTCAGTAGGGAACGGTTCAAGCTTTGACGTCCCTGGATACTGATCAATAAAAGTCAGCTTTTCTTCTGGATCTAATTCACGAAATTGATCCTTGCCTTCTGGATGAAACAGCACCACATCACAGCCAATCAGCATGACATAGTAAAGAAAATAAAGCTGACTTTTATTCGCCTCTCCATACCAAATGACAGCTGGCATTTTTTCTTCCATATTGCCTTCCTTCAGCCATTGTCCTAGATGATTATTTGAAAACTTCACCACATCTAGCAACACACGGCGGAAATCAGGATGCTGGAATCCCCCTTCATGCAGCTGCTTGAAATGTTCAAACACCTGAATTAACGAAAGGCGAATATGCCGGTTCATCACTGGGTTTGGATGACGGACAATGAGCTGTTCACCGTCTAAGAAAGCCACAAATCGATTCACGGACAATCCCTTTTCTTCCTGATTGATCATATGAATCCGCTGGAGCGCTTGAAAGTGCTCCGGCTCAATATGACGGTTGAGGGTTTCACTTAAAATATGCATGCCGTCAGTTTCGTATAATTCATGTAAATAAATAAAATAATCGGTTGCATCATGCGGAGTTCCAAGGACACGGGCGGCGAGACGCGGCAAGGATAAGGTGTGCTCGTCCTTGACGTAGCCGTCTCGTTCAGGGAGCGGCTTTTTCAGCAGGTTTTTCCAGGCTTCCTGTTTCGCCCGTGTCTGGGTTACGTTGATTTCTTTATAACTCACGCCGCTCCTCCCTTTCTCCTATATTTTCTCGAAAGCTACTACTATCATATCATTCAGCCTTCTACTTCTGCTATCGAATCGAAGGCTTTTTTGCTGTGTTCATCTTCTTTGCGACAGAAGCGGCGATTTCGTCTGCCGCCGCCATGCCAGAGGCTGTCGTCGGTTCAAACGATAGCTCAGCATCTAAGACTTCCCCATGACTCGGAGCGAAGCCTTTATCTGCTTGACGTATGAGATCAGCATCTAACAAGGAGTCGCCCGCTCCATAAACATATTCAAGGTGTAGCCTTTCTTTTAGAAAAGCAACAGCAGCCCACTTATTGAGCGGCTTTGGAATAAAATACAGCTTTCGGCCTTGAAGGGAAACTTGCCAGCCTCTCTCCTCACTCCACAGCCTTAATTCAGCGAGCGGAATATGAGAAAGAAACTCGTCTTTCATAATTAAATAAAGAAATCTTCCCTCAGCTGTTCGAGTACGTTTCACCCAAGCGGCAACCGGAAGTTCAGAGATCGCCCGCAGCATATCTATCACTGGCATACACTCTTGCAGTCTCTCATCTACAATCGCCTGCCACTCCTCAAGCGGCTTACCGTGATGAAGGATACAGCCGCCGTTTGTCGTGACGGCATACTCTGGTTTGATCTCTTGCTGAAAGAGAGTGATTCGTTCAAATTGTGCTGTCGTTCTTGTCGTCACTGGGATAAACCAGCCTGCTTGATGAATTGCCTGTAAGGAGGCTTTCGTTTCAATAGACATATAGGAAAGCGGCCGGTCGTCCAGCACCTCAATTAATTCGTATGCTCCCTTGTATGCATACTGCTCAAGCATTCGATGTGAGTATATCAGTGTCCGGTCTAAATCACTGGCAAATGCGATGTTCTTCATGACGATTGCTCCAACGGGCGGATGAGCCCGCAGCATGTGTAGGACATGTTGGCATATTCAATGACGGGCACGCCTCTGTCCTCTGCGAGTAGTAAAATGTGCTTGAGCTTTTCCCGAGATCCAGGCTGAATGAGTATTTTCCAAGGGACTCTTCTGAGCAGCACACGGGTCGTCTCACCGACGCCCGGCTTAATCAAATGTGTATTGTCTATTTTGAACTCCTGACCAATTGCTTCAATGGATGTCATCCCCCGCCAGTCAGGAGGCGTTCCTTGTGCGAGCAGGGTCTCTGCTTTCTCTTGTACATTTGCATTAAGTTCAGAAAATGCTTCTTCAATTGTATTCACGTACAGATTAGAGACATCCTCATCAATGAGCTCTTCATAATACTTGGCCCCATGGAAATCATCGGCATGGATCCAGCGGTTGTTTAGCACCGTTCGACTAACTAGACCAGAGACCGTTGAATTCAAGCAGGCACTTGGAATGAGGAAATCCTCTCTCGTTCCGTAAACACTCGTACAATAACCAGGATCAGCAAGCACAGCTAGCTCACTCGAAAGACGAATTCCATATTTCTGTTCAAAATCAAGCACCGCTTTTTGAAGCTCTTTGGAAATAGCACCCTTTCCGGTCCAGCCGTCAATAAAGGCAATCTCAAAACCTGGATGTTCTTTGAGGATATAATGTAGCGCATTTTCATCTATTCCACGGTCACGAATAATAGAGATGCTATAATGCGGCAAATCGAGACCATACGTCTTTCTGATATACCGTTTAATGAGCACCCCGATTGGTGTCCCAGCCCGTGCCAAGCTGCACAGAACGGTTTGAAAACCTCGCTTTTTCACAATTTGTTCTGCGACAACCGCTACGGCTTCCGCTACCTTTTGCTTACTTTCTTCAAGAGATTGATAGAATAAGTCCATATAAGATGCCGTCGGCTTATATTCAATTGGCAGCATTTCTGAGTAATGGGCACCGCTTTGAATAGAGCGCTCCCGCTCTTCTGTACTTTTCTCCATCTCAATCGACGATAAATCCTTGAGTAAGAAGGTTACGTCCTGCTCTGGATAGCTTCCCATCTTTGTATACACGTTAGCCATTCACCTTCACCTCATCTGATAAAGTCACAATATGCACATGCTTCACATGCCGCTCAGCAAATAAGTGGATCAGCGGCATCAAAGCTTCTTGAGACACCTTTTTCTCAAAAAACAAAAAGACATCATCGTACTGATCTTTAGGGATATTGTACACATAGTGCTGAATGCGGGCATCCTCTGGACTCAAAAATGCGAATCCGTTTTGAACGGCGTACCCTTCCTTTTCAACCGGATGAATCGGACTTCTTGTCGTCGAATGAAAAAGGACACCTTCGCCCATATGAGCTGCAAGTCTCATCGGCACATACATCAATTCTCCTGTCCCTAAGCAGAGTGTCTGTTTTCCTTTTCGTTCTCGCTGAAGCTTCAGCCCAGCCTCAGCAGCTGCTTGATCAATGGCGTCCGTGTCCGCTGCGCTTAAACCGAAACGACCTGTTTCATGGATATACGGCGAATGCCCCGCCGGATTGACTGCATGGGAAAGTGAATATGGCACTTGCTTAAAGAAGGATTGAAGAGAATGAAAAGAGAGTTCAGGTCTTTTCTCTTGCGCAGCAATTTCATACGAATAAGCAGGCTCATCCAGCGTTGTCCCCCGAAACATCATCTGCCCTTTTAATAAAGATAATGATGTGATATTTACCCCTAGCTCCTCTTGAAGCTGAAGCATCGCTTCCTCATGCTCCTCTGTTCTCCAATCTAAAATGGATAGAATCGTATAAGAGGATCTAGGGTGCTTTGCGTGCAGATCCCGAATGATATTCATATTTGTCCGGCCTGTCGTGACCTCATCATCTACTAGCACAATCGGGCGATCCGTCCGAAGTAAGGCGTCATCTGCGTAGCAAAGCTGATCTGTCGCATGAGAATGTTCCTCTTCAAATACGAGTGAAGGATCAAGATCCAACAGCTGTTCACGTGTCGTATGAATGTAAGATGCTCCTTCTATGACGTCATACACACCATGACCAAGCGCTGTTGCCGTTTCAGCAAAGCCGATCACAATCGGCTCGTTTACCGCCGAAAGCTTCTCTTTTTTGAGCGCAGCATAGGCTTCAGTTAACTTAACATGATCATTCGTTTTTAGTGCTTCTACTACATCGTCTTGATGCGGGGGCGTCTTGCCTGTTTGTTCTTTTGCATAAGCCATTGCCAAAAGACCTGAGACGAGGAGTGGCTTCAACGGGTGAACAGGCATATGTTTCCCGAGCACCTTGCTAACAAATAAAAAGGCTCTCTTTTTGTTCACCCGTGCCGCCATGTCAAAAAGATGTTCTTTTTCAAGCTGAAGCGTACCCTCTTTGAGGTTAAGCTCCACCTCCATATGTTCCAAGATGTTCAGCGTATGCGGCTTCTGATTCTGTGAGTATGTCGATATAGCTTCTATTTTCATGAAACACCCCGTAAATGTCTGACTTCATTAAAATGTTTTCCGCCCAGCGATAGTGCGGCTTCGTTTCGTTCATTTTATTAGAAAAGGTACTCTTCATCACGCCGACTGTACCATCTGCATGCTCTAAAATACTTAATGCATCCATGTACTCTTCCTTTGTGACAACGTACATGCTTTGAACTGGCTTGAGATGCGTTGGATGGATGACTGTCTTGCCATGAATACCGTTTACCACATCCAGCCTTGTCTCTTTGAGCAGACCTTGCATATGATCGAGCTCAGATGATAAAGACTCACCACTCTTAGAAATTGCACGGATGAATGGATTTTGTTCTTTTCGTGCCGGTCCAAAATGCTCACATACAGCTCCTGATATCACAAATGAACGACCAAAATAATTGATGATATCTGTGATCAACTCAGCAATGACTCTGATCTCATAAATGGTGGTCTCGCGATCACGGCGAATGCCGTACAATCCACACAGATCCGTTGCCCCAATGCGAATATTCAAAATATATTCCTCATCATTCAGCATGATCTGCTTTAACTCAGACAACACCTGATATCTCGTTTCTTTTTCTAATAAATCTGGTGTTTCTAAAATGGGCATTCCGTATAGTGTTTTCTGAGTTTGTGCTGAAGCTCGTTTCAAACTGTCTACATATTCCTTTGCATTGTGAACGGAGCACTTTGGAAACACAAAACCAGTCAGTAAATGAAGAGAGGAACCGAGCAAATCTGCCATTTTGAGCAGCTGTTTGGGCGAACGAACCCGAATAAATAAAAGCGGCAAATGCTCAGCCATTTCTGGAGATTGATGAATTGTCTCAGAAAGGCAGGTCAATTGTGCCACTATATTCTGTTCAGCCATGTCCACTTCCTGATCACCAATGGCGTCCTCCAAGCAAAACACAACAGAGCAAAGCGCTTCATATTTCTGCGAAAGCAGCATGTCTGCTACATCCTGTCTTGTCGCAGGCATATACAAAGTAGCACCTAATGCATGCGCAAGTACATGCCTTGGCGTCAATGAATGAACTGCCGCCGGCCGCTTAAAAAAAATATCGTGCTGCCTCGTCTCTGATAAAAAACGAAAATATCGCATGCAGTGCCACCTCCTGTTGTAATGACTTGATGATTCAAAAAAGGATGGAGCCGCTAGTCAACTCCATTCCTTTTTGATCGTCCTATTCTTCTTTTGAAGCCGCAGCTTCGTTTGTTACACCTTGATGCTTCTTCTTATTGATTTTATGAACAATAAACGTTCCGATAAACGCTAGGATAATAATCGCAAAGAATGCGAGATGCGGGATTTCAATATGAGCAGCACTTAAGCCCATTTTGATGGCAATAATTCCAATGAGAATAAATGCCGTATTCTCAAGCTCTGGTATACGGTCGATGAGCACAAGGAATAATTGTGCCACTGTACGCATCATGAGAATTCCAAGCATTCCACCTAAAAGAAGAATCCATACTTCCTCAGATACAGCGAATGCAGCAAGAATACTATCTACCGAGAAGGCAAGGTCCATAATTTCTACAGAAATAACAGTTGCCCAGAAGACGCCAAATACACGAATCATCCAGCCTTCTTTTTTCAATTCCTTCGCTTCGTCATCTCCGTCACCTAACCAGAAGTGCTTAATGACCAGCCAAGCTAAGTATGCAGCGCCTAGAACCTTAATCCACCAAAACTTAATAAGCAGCATCCCTACGCCAATGAATAGAAAACGGAAGAAATAAGCGCCAATTAATCCGTAGGTTAATGCCTTTTTACGCTGCTTTTCAGGTAAATGTTTCACCATAACAGCTAATACAAGTGCGTTATCCGCTGACAACAAACCTTCAAGCACGACAAGGGTCCCAATAAGCCCCCAAGAGACAGGGTCTGTTAATACCTCTGCCCACATATGCCAATCAAAAAACGAGGCATACGTGTCCAACATATGTTTCAAAATGTCCAACTGGTTTTCCTCCTATAAGTGTAGAAGCATCAGCAGGCTTTCGCCTGCTGTTATTCTTGATCGCTGTTTCTTTCTCACTTTGGAAAATACCCTCATATGAGTCATTGGCAGCGCCTCTTGAATGAAGTTGTTTCTTCTCTTTACACTTCTAACCCATAATTTTGACAAAGAGCAGCAAGTCCGCCAGAGAATCCGCTTCCGATTGCGTTAAACTTCCAATCGCTGCCGTGTCTGTATAGTTCGCATACGACGACAGCTGTTTCAATTGAGAAGTCCTCCCCTAAATCAAAACGAATCAATTCTTCCCCGCCCTCTTCATTTACAACACGAACAAATGCATTAGAGACTTGTCCAAAATTCTGGCTACGTGCCTCTGCATCATGAATCGTCACTGTAATTCCGATACGATCAATGTTAGCAGGAATTTTCGAGAAATCAACGAGAATTTGCTCGTCATCTCCATCTCCTTCACCCGTACGGTTATCACCGGTATGAGTAACACTACCGCTTGGATGCTGCAGATTATTATAGAACACGAAGTCTGTGTCTTGTTGACAACGATTGTTTGCATCTACTAAGAAAGCCGAAGCGTCCAAATCAAATTCGGCTCCGCCTGAATATTTATTCGTATCCCAGCCAAGTCCGATCATCACTTTTGTCAGCCCTGGATTGGTTTTCGTTAAATCGACACGTTGTCCTTTTGAAAGCTGAATCGCCATATTCGTATCTCTCCTATCTCCTGAAAATATGAAAACGGGCGTTACCCGATATCTAAGCCGAAGTCTGTTGCAATGCGGGCAAGTCCGCCTTGATAGCCTGATCCAACAGCTGAGAATTTCCACTCTCCGCCATGACGGTATAATTCACCTACAATAATCGCTGTTTCAATTGAAAAGTCTTCTGCCAAATCATAGCGAATGAGCTCTTCATTTGATGCCGCATTTAAAATACGGACGTAAGCGTTAGACACCTGTCCAAAGTTTTGGCTGCGTGCTTCTGCATCATGGATTGTAATGACGAAGGAGATTTTCTCAATACTTGCTGGTACAGTTGAAAGATCAACATTGACCTGCTCGTCATCTCCGTCTCCTTCACCTGTACGGTTATCGCCTGTATGTACGATACTTCCGCCACCGCCAGTTGTTTGATTGTAGAAGACAAAGTCAGATGGAGAGTTTGCTTTCCCTGCTGCATCTAACAGGAATACGCTTGCGTCTAGATCAAAGTCATGTCCGCCATCATACTTGTTTACATCCCAGCCAAGACCTACGACTACTTTTGTTAAACCTGGATTCGTTTTTGTTAAATCAATTTTTTGACCTTTCGCTAAAGAAATTCCCACTAGGAACCTCTCCCTTCTAAATTAAATGTAGTTTCTCGTAATATCGGCAAGCTTCGCATCGTTTGTACCATTTCCTACAGCTGCAAACTTCCACTCATTCTCGTGGCGATAAAGCTCTCCAACGATTAATGATGTTTTACCTGCATATTCATCTTTCAAATTATATTTCACTAATTCTTGATTGTTTGAACGGTCAACAATTCGGATGTAAGCATTTTGAATCATACCAAAGTGTTGGTTTCTTCTAAGTGCATCATAAATGTTCACAACGAACACCAATTTATTCACATTGCCTGGCACCTTGCTTAAGTTGACGAGGACTTGTTCATCATCTCCGTCTCCTTCACCTGTCAGGTTGTCACCTGTATGCTCAACACTGCCGCATTTGCTTTTCAAGTTGCCAAAGTAAATCAAATCTTTATTTTCAACAAACTTATCATTTTTCAGCATCAGCACTGAAGCGTCACAATCAATATCAGCGCCGCCTCCGCCGCCAAACAGCTTTCCAAGAAAACCGCCGCCTTGTGACACAGGGTCCCAGCCAAGTCCAACTAGAATATTGGTTAGTCCTGCTTTTCCTTTTGTTAAATCAATACGTTGACCTTTTTCTAATGTAATCGCCAAATCAATCACTCCTCCAGCATAATAAAAATCTATTTATTAAGCGATGGACCCTATTAAAATCATCATACATGAAAATTCGACAAAATTCATGAAATGACATTGGAGCCTCTTACTCTTTTTTCTATTTACTAGTATATACGATCTATGTATAAAAGAGGTTTCAATATGATGATATTTTTTTAAAGAAAGATCCATGACAAAAATGATTCATGTCGTAAAAGAAGTGTTTCATGTGAAACATTGTCGAATGTTCCCGTTATACAGCCTCTCGCTTAAAAACAGAGCTCGCCTCCACTTCATATGTTGATATAGAAAATTCACATACATAGCTGTGATAAACCCTTTCATTTCCTTCCGTTCATGACTTTCTTTATACTTATGAATAGAATTCAACGTATTGATGAAAGGGTGTTGATGATGCCATCACTTCATATATTAGATCAAGTCGCCATCCCTAAAGGCCAGTCCGCACAAGAAACATTGGTTCATACGACAGAGCTGGCCAAGCTTGCGGAAACACTGGGGTATGAGCGGTATTGGTTTGCTGAACACCACAGCACGAGAGGACTCGCGAGTACAGCGCCTGAAATATTAATGGCACATATTGCTTCACACACATCGACATTGCGCACAGGCTCTGGGGGGATTTTACTCCCGCAGTACAGCCCTTTTAAAGTAGCAGAAGTCACCCGCCAGCTTGAAGCCCTTTACCCTGGGCGGATTGAGATCGGGGTTGGTAAATCCCCAGGCGGAATTGAACGGACGAGACTCGCTTTGACAGACGGCGTGAAGAAAGAACTGTCTCAATTTGACCGCCAGTTGGAGGACCTTCTTTTTTACTTATCTGACAGCCTGCCTTCTGGTCATCGGCATGCAGGAGTGAAAGCGGCTCCGCTCGTTGATTCTTATCCGCCAGTCTGGCTGCTTGGACTCGGGGAAAACAGTGCCATCCAGGCGGCATCACTTGGAATCAACTATATTTTCGGACATTTTATTCATCCTGCACGAGGCCGGCAAGCTTTTGAAGCGTATCGGTCACACTTTTCTCCATCCGTTTTCTCACGTCAGCCTCAGTCTATGTTTGCTGTCTTTGTGATCTGCGCAGACACAGACGAGGAAGCAAGCCGCATTTCCACCAGTACAGATTTATGGCTGCTTCGGGTTGAAAAAGGGCTGGACAGTCGCGTTCCTTCTATAGAAGAAGCAGAGAACTATCATTACACTGAGCAAGAAAAGAAAAAAGTGTTACAAAACCGCCAGCGAATGATTGTTGGCTCAAAGCAAACAGTGAAAGAACAGCTGCAAATCTTAATGGACCGCTATCAAACAGGCGAGATCATGATATTAAACAATTCATTTGATCCAATGGAAAAGCAGCGTTCCTTTGAACGAATCGCAGAACTATTTTGAAGCCAATCTTTCGTTGGCTTCTTTTTTACATTGTCATAAAAAATGGGAAATGTAACATCGAGATGTCAAAACGCTTCCTTCTGTCATCTGATCGCAAATGTGTCTTCTAATCGTTAGCGAACTGTAAACGCATTGTAGGTGTACCTTTTATATAGTAGAGGTACATATGAAGTAACGGTTTACAATGCTGAGAAGGAAGGAGATGACTGGCCTTGAATAAGCGACTCGACTGGGTGGATGCGGCTAAAGGAATCGGCATTCTGCTCGTCGTTATGGCACATGTACCCATTCCTGATTCATTCAAGCAATTTATATACTCTTTTCATATGCCACTCTTCTTTTTACTATCAGGTATGATGTTTCGATCATCTTCACAACCTGCTATGTCATTTATACAGAAAAAAGCGAAAAGCTTGCTCTTACCTTATCTCTATTTCTCCATTATTACGTACGTTTTCTGGTTCACGGTGACCCGATTTTTCGCCTTTAAAGGGCAAACAGATATTGATCCCTTCGTTCCATTTACGGGAATTTTCATTTCAAATGCCGATGAAGCAAGACTGACACATAACCCAGCCATCTGGTTTTTAACGACACTCTTTTTAGTGGAAATGTTGTTTTTCTTGATGCATCGTCTGACAAAAGGAAAACCAGCTGTATTGATTTTACTGACCGTCCTTTGCGGTGGAGCCGGATATGCTTCCACGCTATTGTTAAACCAGAGTCTCCCTTGGAATGCCAACGTTGCGTTAACGGCTGTTGTGTTTTATTCAATCGGATTTTTAGCAAAACAATGGTTTGTGGAATTAAAAACAGATCCTACCCTTCTGTTATGTACAGGTCTGCTTGTACTGACTGCATATATGCAAAGCTTTAATTCACGAATTGATATGCGGGTCAATGACTATGGAGATCTATTCATTTTTTATGCTTGTGCACTGCTCGGTTCAGCTGCTGTCATTTATTTAAGCTTCAAATTGAAAACGTCCACGATATTGACGTATCTCGGACGTCATTCCATTGTGATTCTCGTCCTGCAATTTGCCGGTATCGATATCATGAAGGCATTTGTTTATTACGGACTAGGCATCAATATCTCTGATACAGCGCAGCTTTCTTGGACGCTCTTTTATACGATCGGTACATTGCTGCTCATGGTGCCATGTATCTCTTTCTTGAGCAAGTATCCTATGCTGCTCGGCAAACCAGCAAAGTCAGCACACCGCTACAAAGAAAAAACATCCGCCGGCTAACGGGGCGGATGTTTTTCTATTATTCATTTAATTGAGATGGATAAAGTGTCATTCCTCCATCAACAAATAATGTAGTACCTGTAATATAGGCAGCTTCTTTCGATACGAGAAATGCAGCGGCGGACCCAATCTCTTTCGGATCGCCAAACGTTCTCATTGGAATTTTCTCAAGCTGCTTTTGTTTTTTTTGTTCATCTTGAAGGTCGTCATTTGATTCCGTTGCCATCGTACCTGGTGCAATCGCATTGACCCGAATACCCGCTTCGGCATAATCAAGAGCCAGCGTCTTCGTCATCATATTCATTCCTCCTTTAGAAGTAGAGTAATGAACATTGAACGGACGCGGGATCTCTTGATGGACACTGGATATATTCAAGATGGATCCTTTCACATCATGTTCCATCATATAGGCAATCGCTGCCTTTGCTCCTAAAAATGAGCCTGTGATATTCACATCAATGACCTTTTGCCATTGTTCCAACGTCATTTCATGCGGCATTGCTTCTTCACCATTAAATCCTGAATTATTGACGAACACATCTAGTGCGTTAAAATTCTCCAGCGCGGCATCCATTAACGCCTGAATTCCTTCCTCTTTGGAGACATCTGCGTGTACTTTCACCGCCCTACCTCCATGCTGCTGAATGGCTTGTACTGTTTCTTCAGCACCCTCTTCATCGCCTTTATAATTCACAACCACGTTCATTTGTTCTTGTCCAAATCTCAAGGCGATGGCTTGCCCTATGCCTTTAGAAGAACCTGTCACAATGGCTGTTTTCCCTTTTAAGTCTTGATACATTTCATTTCCTCCAATCACGTGCTTCATCTTGTTGATACACAATGGTTACCCATTTTGAAAAAAAGAAAAACACAATCCTCTTGAATACAAAGGATTGTGCTGTTCATCAAGCTAAAAGGTGTTATAAACATTCTCACATGTTTCGGCTGTGGGCTGGTAAAAGCAATGTGACTTATACCTTGCCACAAACGGCTGATTGTACCAAGTGGATGGACAATTTCCAGGCGGTTTAAAATACCAAAGGCTGAATTTCGCAGGCCAAAATCGTTCACCATTAATGTTCCTCCGTGCAAGTGTCTTTTCACTTTCTCGTGCTCGCTGATAAAAATAGCCATGCGTGACTGCCTCAAACGCATGCTCCTGATAAATCATTTGTGGAATCGTACGCAGCCCTTTAAAGTCAGAACAGTTGGCACGCAAACGATTGATGCCTACATTTCCTACAAGCAGCATCCCTTGTTTCCCTTCACCTTCCGCTTCGGCTCTCAGCAGTCTGGCCATTAAATCAATATCAGAGCTTGTCGCTCTTACCACTGCCATACATCCACCTCCCATTCATTTCTCTTTTATTTTATGTAGGGTTTCTGTGTAGATGACTGCCATTTTGAAGGGAAAAGACACATTCCGTGTCGAGAGCCTGTCTAAATACCTCAACATTTCGCTGGACAAGTGTCTCTCTGTCAACAACACACAAACCTAGTGATCATACACATCACAGGAAAAAATATTCATTACTAACGACTCATTTACAAGTCATAAAAATCCTTCTATTTGCTACATCTTCTTCAAAAACAGTCATTTGAACCTATTCAATAATCCGACTCAAAACCTTAAAATATAAAATGTTGAGTTTTTACAGGAGATTTCAAACAATAAAATACACATTTCTCCTCTCAACATAGTGTCATTTTTACTACTTGAAGTGGATGAACCTTTCGAACGCACTGAGGTATTGACAGTACTTTCGCTTCATTCTACAGTAAAAAACATACAGTATTTTTCTTTTTGTGCAAAAAGAATGATATGAACTAAAGCTTTCCAATGAAATTCACCATAAAACCCGAGGAGGAAAACATCTCATGTTTAAAAAGAAATTATCCCTGTTTCTTCTGATTTTGTGTGTAACTGTTGTCGCTGCTGCTTGTAGTGGTGGAAAAGACAAAACTGCTGCGAAAGAAAGCGATACAAAAAAATCCCTTGATGCAGCTGAAGTAAAAGTAGAAAGTGCTGAGTACACTTTACCACCTCAATACGATACATCTGTTCAGGATGATCAATATGTCCTAAAAGTGAATGTATCTGTAAAAAACATCAGCAAAGAACCATTGAATGTGGATAAAAGCAACTTTACGCTTTACCAAGATGACGCTCAGGTGTCTACCATCTCTCCTGATGACTACAACGAAGTATTATCTTCAAGCTCTCTAAATGCAGGTAAAGTATCAAAAGGTGGTCTTTTCTATGTAGTTGATAAAGAAAAAGACTATCAACTTGTCTACACAGAGCCTGGTTCTGGATCGAAAAAAGATGACAAAACACTAGAATTCGATATTAAAGGAAAAGACTTGATGAAAAAGGCAGATACACTTCAAGCGTCTGCAAAAGCCCTTTCTTCTTATATTGATGTCATGATTTTTGGTAAGAAAAATGACGATTTCGAAAAACTAACAGGTGATAACAAATCAACTGTCGTCAACGAATTTGATAAATCATTCAAACAAGGCTATATTTCTTCTTCTGGTATTTCATCTAGCTCAGCAAAAGACGAAAACCTTGATAAGCTTCTAAAAGCTGTGAAAGAAACATTAGCTGAAAAATCAAAAGTATCAACGAAAACAAAATCAATCAGCGGTGATAAAGCTGTCGTGACTGTGACACTTACACCAATTGATGCAAGCCCGCTTGTCGATCGTTTAAAAGAAAAAGCAACTGAATTCTACAGCAAAAATCGTACAGCATCTTATGATGATGCACAGAAATATCTACTTTCTATCTATCCAGATGAATTTAAAAAATTAGGACCATCATCTTCTGAAGAAACAGTAGAAGTGAACATGAAGAAAAACGATATCGACCAATGGAAACTTGATTTGAACGACTACAAAACAAGCTCATTGGTTGAAAAGTTCATCAAGAACTAAAGAAAAACCCCCGTTTCCCGGGGGTTGGTCTGATCCAGAGGAGTATTTTCGCCAGATCGAGCTGAACAGGCAGTCACAGCTCGTACAAGGAAGCATGCA
>NZ_CP150633.1:1737812-1743156 GCF_038023285.1 Bacillus sp. PPSBB_11 | reverse complement strand
ATCGTTAGGCCTTTTTTCATTGTCATAGTAAAAACCCCCATTTTTGTCTATTACCAATTGAGTATACCATTACAAAACAAAAAACTTGTAGAAAAAATCTACAAGTTCTTCATTTCTATCAATGAAATGTTCTTTCTATTTCGCAAGCATCCATTTCTCTTTCATAAACAAACTTCTCACGATGACAAACAAGATCATCACTGTCAGCGCCGAGGAGCCGAGCGTCAGGCCAATCGACATTGGATCAACGATGCCAAACATCAATTGCTTGCATAGTGCGTGAATATTAAGGAATGGGATCGCAAAGTAATACGTATCTAGCTGCGTAGCGCCTGCTCTCATGGTGAAAAACATCGGAATCACACCTAGTGTAATGATCATGGACATGTACGATTGTGCTTCTTTCACTGAGCTTGAAACGACACTGAGCAGCAGTTCAATCATGGATACCATGAATGAGAAAATAATTAATGCCGCAAACATAACACCGATGATGCTCCACACTTGATCTCCGAAGTTCAGCGCTTGTTTCAGCTTTTCTGTAAAGAGCAATGTAGAGAGCAGCAGCATGCCAATCGCCACAATGCCACTTAATATACCAAACATAGAAACAGCTAGCCATTTTCCAATTAAAAGCTGAAGTCTGCTGGCCGGTGTCAGGAATAAAGCTTCAATTGACTTTCTATCCTTTTCACCTGCTACGATATCAAGCGCAGCTGGCAAAGCACCTGAGATCACGGACGTCACTAAAATCATTGGAAGGAGAATCGACAGCAGCATGGTGGTCACCCCGTTTTCTCCATCCCCGTCCTCTCCTTCTTGCACATCAACCGATTGTACCTCAAATGGATGGATCACTGACGATTTGATCTGATCCTGTGCCAAACGCTTTTCTACGACTTGGTTTTGATATTGTTCAAGCAATGATTGCAGCATTTGAACCGCAATCACGGAATCATCATCTGTTGGATACCCATGGACTTTAATGGCAAACGATGTTTGATGCTGAAGCATATCGCCTGCATCTTTTGGCATTTCTAGATAAGCATTTGCCTCACCGTCTTTAACGGCTTGTTGCGGGTCATCAAATGTTTCAAGTTTCAGGTTTTTCACTTCTTTGATCATGTCATTCATATCGGACGGAAGCTTTTCATTGATTGCGACTGTATACGTTTTATCGCCTGGATCAGCGATCATGCTTTCGTAGAAAAACACGAGTCCGAGCATCGTCAAAAGAGGGATCAACACTGTTAAGAGCAGCGTTTTTCTGTCTCTGAGCGAATCTGTCATTTCTTTTAAAAAGACGGTTTTCCACATTATGCATTCCCCCTTGCGAGCTTCGACATAAAGATGTAATTCAAGTCTTCACTTTGTTCCTGTGCATATAATTCTGGAAGCGTTCCTTTGTACACGAGCTCCCCTTGATGTATCATCATGACACTGTCACAAAGCAGGCTGACTTCTTCCATGATGTGGCTTGAAAATAGAATCGTTTTATTTTGCTGTTTCAACTGATGAATAAACTCTCTAAAAATATTACTCGATGTGATATCTAAACCTGTTGTCGGTTCGTCAAACAAAATAATGTCAGGGTCATGAATCAATGTTCTGGCAATCGCCACCTTTTGCTTCATCCCTCTTGAAAATCCTTTTACCTTGCGATCCATGTACTGCCTCATCCCGAATCGCTTTGCCAAATCCTCAATTCTTGCTTTGATTTCATGCTGATCTAAGCCATATAATTTCCCAAAGTATTCAAGGTTTTCACGAGCCGTCAAACGGTCATAAAGTCCCGTCTCGCCGCCAAATAAGACCCCAATTCGCTTCTTCACTTCAGTTGCTTCTTTGACTGTATCAAAGCCTGCAACATTGACTGTTCCATGAGTAGGCTCCAATAATGTCGCAACGGCGCGTAATAATGTGGTTTTCCCCGCACCATTTTCTCCTAAAATGCCGACGACTTCTCCTTCCTTCACGGAGAACGTCATATGTTTCATCGCCTTTACGACTTTTTTCTTATCTGTAAACCAGCAACTACAATCGCTGAGAGTAATCATTTGATTCGCCCCTTTCGACTATCTACGTCTATGATAGAAAAAATACCGCCTGTCTGACATAAAAATGTCGCGAAACGTCCTTTTTCTGTCTTGAAATGATCCATTTTAAAAAACAAATGGTAAAATAGACAAATAATAAGAAGAGTCATAGGTGATTTTTATGATAAAAGTAGGTCTTGTCGATGATTACCGAGTGGATTTAGAAAAGCTGCATGCCATTGTCGGCAGAATGGATGCCGTTGACATCGTTTTTGTGACGCAGTCAGCGGAGGATGCATATGAGAAGGTCAAACAGGGCGACATTGATCTATTGTTTGCAGACATTGAGATGCCTGGCATGTCAGGCTATGAATTAGCAGACCTTATTCACTCTCATGCACTGAATGTAGATGTTGTATTTGTGACAGGAAACAGTGGGTATGCTGTCCATGCCTTTGATTTGAATGTCCATGATTATATTATGAAGCCTTATCAAGCTGATCGAATCGCCAAATCCTTAGAGCGCTACATGTCCACCAAGCAGGAGAAAAGCATTCACGGACGGCTTCTCATCAAGCAGCAATCAGATATCCATGTACTGCAAAAAAAGGATGTCATCTTTGTTGAACGTACTGGCAGGTCGACGACCATTGTCACAACAACAGGAGATATTCAAACATACCAAACTCTCAACGAGTTAAAAGGTGATTTAGCTGAGAAAGACTTTATCCGCTCCCACCGCTCGTTTATCATCAATATTCATTACATCAAGAACTTTTCGGCGTATGCCAAAAATTCATTTATCGTGTCTTTTGAAGGGACTGATAAAAAAGCCATGATGACGAAGCAGCAATTAGAATATTTTAAGAAATACTACTTTTAAGGAGAACGAACGTGAACGCTTTCTATCTTGGATTTCGCATATATACGCTCATCTGGCTGGGTCTTGCAGTTCATGCTGCTGCTAACGCTGTTCTGCCTTTGTCATCAAGCATGGTGTGGCTTCTGACCTTTTGCATCTTGTGCCTTTACACCTTTTTCATTTACAAAAGGTTTTGGCTAGTTATGAGTGGTTACATGATATTAGGCGCTTTTGTGCTCATTACCTGCTCAGGCATTTCACTTTTTCTCACGCACGGAAATGGACTAAGCCATCTTTTAACTGTCATCATCATTTTGACAGCCGATCTCCTTTCCATCAAGATGATGCAAACGGAGCAACGATTAAATGGACGGCTTCAAGAGCTGATTCATGCTGAGTCGAGAACCAATGACTTGCTGCTTGAGCTGCGAAGTAAACACCATGAAACAGCTAGACATTTAAATGCCTTTTCCGCATCGAATGACGAGCATGAGATCAAAGATTTGATTCAGCAATACGTGAAACATTTCCCTTGGATCAAAGGGGAAAATGCTTATTTGGCTTCCTCCCTTCATTCCTTTTTCCAGCGGGCTGAAAAAGAGGAGATTGCCCTTTCACTAGATCTTCAAGCACCCTTTTCTTCTCTTCCTTTTTCTAAAGCGGATCAGGTGAGTTTTACTGGCAACCTGCTTGATAACGCATTAGATGCCGCCATTGAAGCGAAGCAAGCTGGGAACGAGGGAAGCATCTCGATCACGACTTCCATCCGGAGCGGGCTCTTTTTGATTCATTGTGAAAACAGTACGAAGGGAATGGAAAAACACGTATTAGATCATCTGTTCAAGACGTTTGGCCGCTCGACAAAAGGCGGTGATCATCAAGGTATGGGTACTTATATCATTCATCAGCTTGTTGAAAAGGCAGACGGCACGCTTGATTTTACGTATCGTTCTCCAAACCTGAGGCTCGTGATCAAGATTCCTCTCACAATGGCATAAAAAATAAGGTGCTGCTTGGCACCTTATTTCAGCGTGTAGACAAACCCTCGCATTCGGTGTCAGTCCTGCGTGCCGGTGCTCACGAATATCAAATTCGCTCCGCGCCGGTACTCGTCCTTCCTAGACTGCAAAGGTTTTCTATCACGCTGAAAAGAAGACAAAGGGCTAAAATCAAGGTCATTTTAGCCCTTTGTCAACAATCTGAAATAAGGTGCTGCTTCGCACCTTATTTTTTATATTAAGAAAAGATCTGATCGATTTCGTTGATTTCTTCTTTTGTTAATTGAACATCGTTTGTTTTCAAGTTTTGCAAGACTTGCTCGGCTCGTTTTGCACCAGGAATAATGGCATCAATGCCTTCCTGCTCCAATAGCCACGCCAGCGCTACATGAGCTGTTTCGGCATGTTTTGATTGCGCAATGGCCTTCAGCTTGTCTACTTTTTCAAGGTTTTGAAGGAAAGCATCACCTTGGAAAAGCGGGTCCTTTGCTCGAATATCATCAAATGTCGCATCCTTTGTAAACTTCCCAGTCAACAGGCCTGACGCCAATGGAAAATAAGGGATAAAGGAAATCCCATGCTCCACGCAGTATGGGAGAAGGTCTTGCTCGGCCTGACGTTTCAGCAGAGAATACTCTGATTGAAGCACGTCTAGGTATCCATCTCGATTAAAGGTTTGAAGCTGTTCAAAATCAAGGTTTGATGCCCCAATTGCCCGGATTTTCCCCTCATTCTTCAATTCCTTTAAAGTACCTGCCACTTCATCCAGCGGCGTGCGGCCATCTGGGAAATGCATATAGTACAAATCAATATAATCGGTTTGGAGCCTCTTCAGGCTGTCTTCGACTTGCTGTCTTAAGAAATCTCGGCTATTATCCAGTTCGATTTGCCCGTTTACCTCTTTATGAGCCCCTTTTGTCGCAAGAACCAGTTCGTCTCTGCCGCCTCTTTTGGCAATGATCTCACCAATCAATTCTTCTGAACGGCCCAGCCCATAAATAAAAGCAGAATCTAAGAAATTGACACCATGATCAAGAGCTGTTTCTACCAGCTCCCGCCCTGCATCTTCACTCAGATTCGGGAATAAATTATGCCCGCCTACTGCATTTGTTCCAAGCCCTATCGGATTCACCAGTAAATCAGTTCGTCCAAGCGTTACTTTTTTCAAAAGCTCATCTCCCTTATCTGCTTAATCATCCTTATTTTCCCATGAATCATTTTCAACATTCAAGTATTCTGCTCTCTTAAAATCAATCTGGAGGTGGACGCTTTGAAAGAAAAAGATTCGTATGATGAAGATACACTTAAACGAAAAGAGGTTCATCACATGACCATTCAAATTGTGATTATCATCGTCATTCTACTTTTAAGGTCAGGCAAGGAAAAAGAAGTTCGTCCAATCAAACTTCTGATAGGTCCGATGATTTTATTAGCTGTTCTTTCTTATT
>NZ_CP150633.1:1687267-1737801 GCF_038023285.1 Bacillus sp. PPSBB_11 | reverse complement strand
ACGGTAAAAACACATGTTCATCGCATTTTGCAGAAATTAAATGCACAAGATCGGACACAAGCTGTCGTCTTCGCTATTCGTCATCGCCTTGTGAAATAAAAAATACCTCCACTTCAAGAATTTTATACAAAAAACATTTAAAACCCATGATAAATAGATAAATTAATTCTTATTAACTAGTATATTCTACTTATTGAATTCCGTTTTTTATAGGTATTTGTGTAAAAATCTATCAAAGATAGGGACTAAAACCTATTCCTCATCACGAATGAAATTCGATAGAATGAATAGTGCAAATCGTCATTAGGATATTTTCCCCTTTAACACCCGAATATACCATTCTATCTGTTTCTTTTTTCTCAGTCAGATAGCGGGAAGAAAATGACGAAAGAAAAGCAAAGGAGCATCAACTGTGAATCTTAAAAAAATAAGTGCACTCCTCATGATTTCATTCGTGATGATCATCTCTGCAGCCTGCCAGAGCTCAGCAAAATCAACAAAGGCTGACCAAAAATCAACAAAAACAGCAGAGGTAAAAGTGAATAGCTACGAATACACGTTACCAGAAGACTCAACAACTACCTTGCGAGACAATGAATTGGTGTTAAAAGTTAACCTGACGATCACCAACAAAGGTGACAAAGCCCTTTCACTATATAACTCTGATTTCACCCTTTATCAGGACGATGCCAAAGTCTCTGATTTAAAATTCTACGGCAGTAAAGACCGCCTTGATCTTGGGTCATTGAACAAAGGAAAATCACTATCAGGAGCTCTTTATTTCCTAGTAGATAAAGGCAAAAAATATCAGTTCGTGTACCAAGATAGCATCAAGAAAAACAGCGATTCGATCGAAATTGAACTAGATGGCGAAAAGATACTGGATACAGCGAAAAAGCTAGATAACCCAGCAAAAGCGCTATCTGCTTATACAGATCTCATTGTTTTTGACAAAAAGAATGATCAATTCTCAGAATTAACAGGTGACAATCAATCAGATGTCGTTAATAAATATCACGAAATGTTTGTGAAAGACTTCAAGAGAAGTGCAGGCATATATGGAAACGAAGTCAGTGACCGCGATATTTTATCCATGTACAAACGCATGCAAAATACAATGAAGGATAAAGCGAAAGTGGAAACAAGTGTGAAAACCATCTCAGATGACGAAGCGAAGGTTGTCGCTCAAGTAACCGGTATTGATGCTTCTAACTTAAAAGACAAACTAGACAAACAAAGAGATGAGTTTTACAACGGCAAAATCCGTTCGAAAGAAGAATTGTATAAGAAAAGCTTGAATATGTACGCATCTGAGTTTGAAAAGCTTCCTCCAGTCTCAAGCCCTGCTGAGTATGAAGTGAAAATGAAACGTAACGGAGATGGTCAGTGGAAAATTGACCTCAATGATTATAATACAGAGCAATACATGAGTGGTTTTATTAAAACAAGATGATGAAAAAAAGACGCTGACTCCTTGAAAGGTGCCGCGTCTTTTTTCATGCTATGATACAGTCGTCTCTTGCTCTTCTTTGACCGCTTTTTCAATGTCTTTAAATCGGCTCGATACAGTGGACGCACTAATGCCATACTTTTTAGCAACTTGTGCTTGAGAAAGCGGGGCATCGCTTGCAAGTGAATGAATATAATATTCGATTCCCGCAGCAAATGACGCCGCTTTACGGATCACAGGTGCTTTCTGATCACAGTAAGCTTTCCAAACCGTTAAAGCGCCATCTGTCAGGCTTTGGTCACCGTGCTCTTTCATCCCGTCTTCAATCAGCTTGGCTGTTTCCAACTGAACGTCACTAGCCCAGTCCATCCGATCTGCTGATAGTCCTACTGTACTTCCTTCTGTTTGAGCAGGCGCTTCTGTTTCTTCAACTTCTTGCTTCGCAAACATACACTTCAGCACTTCAGGGAAGGCTTCTCTCATAAATGTGCTGCGTGCTCCACCGTTTGCCTCATGTGCTTCAACGAGCTGGCGAACCTGAAGAAGAAGCGTATCAGTAAACTCTTTCGCAAACATCGTATATTGAATGAAAAACTCTGCCTTTTCTTCAAACTGAACAGGGAAACCTAGAACAAGACTACCTTTCTCTGGCAGCACAGTTTGAACCGGCTTCACATCAACTTCAACCTTCTCAGCTGTCACCATATTCTCAAAGTAAAGAGATTCGTCCGTTTTTTCATTTAATAAAAGCAAAGATGGCTCCATATCTGTCCAAGATTCAACCACTTGTCTTGTTTTAGGCCGGGTAATATCTTCTGCTTTTTTTGTCAGGAATTCTTGGAAGATGGTCTCTTTCTTATCTGTTAATGGGCGGAAGAAGATGCCCCATACACTCAAATGAAAGACTGAGATTTGTTGCGTTTCTTTATCCATATCTGCTAGGAAAGAAAACTCATTAATGAATTGATTGATCGCTCTCTGATGCTTAGAGAACGCATAATTCATTAAATCCTTTTGAACTTGTACAGCTTCCTTAAACACAAGCTCAGACGTTTGTTCTCCGCCTGACTTTTGACCACAGCAATGTTTATATTTTTTTCCGCTTCCGCATGGGCAGAGCGCATTTCGTTTAATTTTTCCCAAAATAAAACCTCCGACATTCTAGTCTAACCTCACTATTTTAACAAACGATTGCACAGGAGAGTTTTATTTTCAAGAAAAAAGAAAAATCAGAATGATCAGATAAATAACAAAGACGTCTAAAAGAGCAAGGCGACTCATAGTCAAAAGCACTCTGTCTCTGTTTATTTTCTCCAATCATTCCAATAGATTTCCCTCAGCTCATCCCTTCGAATAGCTGCTTTGCTTCAAAATAAAAGATTTGCACGAACTTTTTCGTATTGACTCTGCCTGTTGACCCTGCGGATGAAGAAGTCTTCTGCATTTCTTTCATTCTTTGGCTGACATCAGTGAAATCAAAAAACTTCGACGCATAGTGCTCAAATTTAGGGTTTGAAAAATCTGTAAGCCCTAGTGATGCGAAATGATTTAAGGAATGATGGATGGCTCGTCTAATTCGCTGCTCTGCTGCTTTCACTTCCCGCATCACTTCCACATCCGACGCACCACGACCAAGCTTTCGTTCCGCCGTTTTGATAAATAGCTGCTTTAATGGCGGAAAATTCACCTCATGAGAATTGGCTGTCTGCGTTTCATGTAAGTAGATCAATATCTCTAGTAAATCCTTAGAGCCACTCTCTCCGACAATTCCTAATTCAGATAGGAGGAATTCTCCTGCCTCTTTCATCGTTCTTCGCTTTGATCCAGTACCTGTCTCATGAGAAATCACTGGCTCTAATGGCAGCACATGTCGAAGAGAAGCTTGAATATCGTAAATTGATTTTTCCAGCTTGATCCGCTCCATGACCTTTCGAATGACACTGACAATTTCAATTCGATTGACAGGTTTATGAATATAATATTCAATTCCAAGTTCATAGGCTTCTGCCATCATCTCTTTTGCTTCTACTTGAGATATCATGATGACCTTGCCTTTGAATTCAGGGTGAATATGACGTATGGTTTGAATGCCGTCTCTAGCTGGCATTAAAAGATCAATCAGAAGGATGTCTACTTTTTTCAGGTTCAATGAATGCGCCTCTAATCCAACACCATCATCAGCCTCATCCACGACCTCTCCCAAATCCTCATCCTCGATGATCTGACCTAAAATCGAGCGTATTGCACGATCATCATCTGCAATGAAAAATCGCATACACTCACCCTCTCTGTATTAAATTTTTTATCGGAAGGACAAGCTGAAAAGCTGTTCCTTTCGTTTCTTTCTGCTCAATCTGGATTTGACCGTCCAGCTCTTGAACCAGCTCTCTCACATAGGATAAGCCAATCCCAGTTGACGGCGTTCCATATGCATCAAATTTTGAGGTATATCCAGGATCAAATACAATCTCTCTCAATTTCTCAGGAATACCCGGTCCATCATCCTCAACCCGAATCTCTATTTTATCATGACTCCCTTTTAATACGAGTGAGATGGCCCCATCATCCTTGATTGCTTCAACTGCATTTGCCATTAAATTATTAATCAGCGATAAGAAAATGAACACATGATACTCATGCAAGTGAATGCCTTTTATATCAGATGTAAAGGAAATGTTCTTCCCGAGAGATAGCGCATATTTCTCTTGAATGCGAATCACGATTTGAACAAGATCCTCTGTCCTCATATAATCTTGCATATTTTCCTTTGAAATCAGTTTTGAAAGCCCGGCGTAAATACGCTGATTGTCCTTTTTGACTTCATGTATTTCCCCTGCAAGCTTGAGCAGCTCCTGACTCACTTTCCTTCCCGCCTCATGTTCATTCAGCAGACGATAGAGCCGATAGGATTCTTGCGTTATGTGCTCTGTATGATTTAACGTTTTCTTTAAATGAACTGTTTCCTCATATAGATTTGAAATGACCATCATCATATGCTCATTTTGCTTCATGATTTGTTTCTCTCTTGATTGTGCCTCATACAGTCTCATCATATTAAAAAAGCTGATGACCACGAAGCTGTGAGCAAATGCAATGAGGATCATATCACTCAGCTTTGAGAAAGTCATGGTTGTATCAAACACTAAAAATTGTACAAACAGCTCAACAAAATCAGCAAGCAGTTCAATCATCAGTCCGATCAGCCCAATAAAAATGGAACGCTGCTTGAAACGTCCTGTACGGACAACAAAGAAAAGAAAAGCATAAGTAAAGTAAAAAAAGAAGCTCGGAAACTGCTGATAAAATGACAGAGCCAAATCAGCTTTTTGCTGAATAAGATCTAAACCTACTCGAAATAGGACAATGGCTGCACCTGTTAAAAACCCTGGCAGCAATGGTCTTGATTTTCTTAAAAGTAATAAGCAAAAGAAAAACGCAGGTGCCCCAAAACTAATACGAAATGTTTCATTCACAGGATAAAACTTCAGCTCTCCCGCAAGCGGCACAATGACGATCATAAAAATCAAAATAAATGCGTCTTTTTTGACAAGCTGGTTTAAACTCAAATGACTGACATCCCTTCCCCTGTTTACATAGCCACAGTATACAAGGAGACTCTTTGCTTCACAATGAGCAAAAAAATTATTTTCACGGCTACTTCTCTCTTCAAAATCATTTTTTATGACTATTCTCCGAGGAGGCATGGTGACCTTTCAGCTATCCTACGATTTGGAGATTGTCTACAATAATGGGAATTGTTTAGACAATTGTATGCAGACTGATTTTTTATTTGTAAGTTTTTCTGTAGATTTTCGTCAGATTGTGTAGTTTCCAAGATAAATTGAATAAATAATTTTAGTGAAACTATATGTAAGCGTTTTCTTACTTTTCACTAAAAACCCTTTTTGTTGTTTCGCCGCCAAAGCCTTCATTTGAACATATATTTAGGTGTAAAGGAGTGGTACAAGCAGCGCATGACAAGTTCTTTGAAGATGTGTAACATGTTTTCGTGCCTATTTGATCGCATTTTTTGTCATCCGCCAATTCAATAGGGTACTTTTTGATTTTTGATTGGAGGAATCGTATGAAAACAGCAATTTCTAATAATACACAACACGCATGCCAGTCTTCTGTTGATCAATGGGCAGAAGAAATACGTCCGTATTACAAAAACGGGCAGAACGCTGGCTACATTCCAGCACTCGGAAAAGTAAATTCCTCTCAACTTGGTATCAGCGTGATAGGCCCAGATGGATCATCTGTACGTTATGGTGATTGGGACGTTCCCTTTACCCTGCAAAGTATCTCAAAAGTCATCAGCTTTATAGCTGCCTGTTTAGGAAGAGGCGTTCCGTACGTCTTGGATCGGGTAGATGTAGAGCCAACTGGTGATGCATTTAATTCCATCTACCGCCTTGAGATGCATAAACCAGGGAAGCCCTTTAATCCAATGATTAATGCTGGAGCTATTACCGTATCCTCCATCCTTCCTGGAAAGACTTCTACAGAAAAGCTAGCATATATTTTCGATTTAATCGAAAACTTAATAGGTAAGCGTCCTTCTGTTAATGAAGAGGTTTATCAATCAGAATGGGCAACTGCACACCGCAACCGGGCACTTGCTTATTATTTAAAAGAAACCAATTACTTAGAATCAGATGTCGAGGACACGTTAGAAGTGTATTTAAAGCAATGTTCCATTGAGGTTACAACAGAGGACATCGCCTTGATTGGACTGATTATTTCAAGTGATGGCTACCATCCCTTTAAACAAGTCCAAGTCATCCCAAAAGATATCGCAAGACTAACAAAGGCATTGATGCTGACATGCGGCATGTACAATGCGTCTGGTAATTTTGCTGCTTTCGTAGGCGTTCCAGCCAAAAGTGGTGTGTCTGGAGGAATCATGGCTTGCGTTCCGCCAAGCGCAAGAAGAGAATTCCCATTTCAGACAGGCTGCGGTATCGGCATTTATGGTCCTGCCATTGACGATTGTGGAAATAGTATTACCGGTGTCATGATGCTGAAGAAACTCGCCAAAGAGTGGGATCTCAGTATTTTTTAAAGAGAACAGTGATGAAATCGAAGAGGTGATGTTATGAACGAAAAAGCTTTGCTATCTTATTTAACAACTACAAATGATTTTATTTGGACTTATCTAATCATTGCTCTGTTACTTGGAGTAGGGGTCTACTTCACATATAGATCACGCTTCCTGCAAGTCAGAATGCTGAAAGAAATGCTGCGTGTTCTAAAAGAAGGAAGAAAAGAAAAAGAGGGAATCTCACCGTTCCAAGCATTTGCCATCAGTATGGCAGCACGTGTCGGAACAGGGAATATCACAGGGATTGCCATCGCTATTGCGATCGGTGGACCTGGCGCAATCTTCTGGATGTGGATCGTAGCGATTATCGGTTCTGCTTCAAGCTTTGTTGAAAGTACACTAGCTCAGGTGTATAAAGTAAAAGATAAAACAGGATTCCGCGGTGGACCTGCTTATTACATGGAAAAAGGATTAAATAAGCGCTGGATGGGGATTTTATTTGCCATCCTGATCACGATCTCTTTTGGGATTGTCTTTAACGCCGTGCAATCAAATACAATCACCGTCGCTTTTCAAAACTCTTTTGGCCTAGATCGTTTAACTGTCGGAATCGTTATGGCTGTTATTTTTGCGTTCATTATTTTCAAAGGGATCAAAGCGATTGCAAAAGCATCTGAATATATTGTCGTTTTTCTTGCCGTTGCTTACATCGGGATTGCTTTCTTTGTGATTATCACAAATATCACTGAACTACCAGGTGTCATCAGTACGATTGTGAAGCACGCTTTCGGATTTGAACAGTTTGCCGGCGGTACATTAGGTGGAGCATTGTTACAAGGGATTAAACGCGGTCTCTTCTCAAACGAAGCCGGTATGGGTAGTGCCCCTAACGCAGCAGCAACTGCTGTCACGAGCCACCCCGTCAAACAAGGATTAATCCAAGCATTTGGTGTGTTAACAGATACGTTAATTATTTGTACAAGCACAGCCTTTCTTGTTCTGTTCTCTGATGCGTATAAAACAACCAATCTGGAAGGAATTGAGCTAACTCAGGCTTCATTAAGCCAGCACATTGGCCCTTGGGCTTCTGGATTCCTGGCGATCATGATTTTCTTATTCGCTTTTAGTACGTTAATTGGTAACTATTACTATGGTGAAACGAACATTGAGTTCTTGGGAGCGAATAAAATTTGGCTCAACATCTATCGTGTTGCTGTCATTGGCATGGTTCTTTTCGGAGCTGTTGCGACTGTTCCTCTCGTTTGGGGTCTAGCCGACTTATTCATGGGTCTCATGGTCATCGTCAACCTCATTGCCATTACCATGTTGTCCAAAGTCGCCTTTGCAGCACTGAAGGATTACATGAGACAGAAAAAAGAAGGCAAAGATCCTGTTTTCTATAAAAACGCTGTTCCAAACAATGAAGAGATTGAATGCTGGGACGACGAACCTGTTTCCTTGAAAAAGAATCAAATCGGATAAAACAAATAAGCTCTGGTCATATGATCAGAGCTTATTTCTTTATGTTAAAAATTCGAGTATGAGCTTATTCACGACATCTGGCTTTTCATGATTGATCCAATGGGTGGCATCATCGACAAAAATCAGCTGTCCATTTGGGCAAATTTTGATCGTTTCTTTTGCGAGCTTTCTGCTTAGAAACTTGTCCTCCATTCCCCAAATCATTCGGACAGGCACGAGAATTCGTTTGGAAATCGGTTTTTCAAAGCCGCCTTTTTTAATCGCTCGATACCAATTCAACATGGACGTAATGGCTCCCGGCTGCGTCCATGCCAGCTTATAGCTTGAGACATCTTCCTTCGTGAACAGATGAGGTCTAGCAGACAATCCAATGGCTTCATCCAGTCTTTGAAAGTGATTTTCTTGAAGGGCTGCCTCTGGTACATTTGGAAGCTGAAAGAACGCGATATAAGAGCTCTTCTTCCACTGCGGCGGATAAAACGGAAGGACCTTCATCATCACACGAGGATGCGGCATGTTGACGATGATTAATTTTTCTACATATTGAGAACGGGTTGAAGCAAGATGCCAAGCAACAGCTCCACCCCAATCATGTCCGCCGACAATGGCCTTTTGATTTGGGCTCAGCGCCTTAATTAATCCCACGATATCATCTCTTAATTTGTCTAAGACGTATGATTCGACTCCTTCTGGTTTGTCACTCAGATGGTATCCCCTTTGATCAGGAACAACGACACGATACCCCGCCTCAGCTAGGGGGAGGATTTGATTTTTCCAACCATACCAAAACTCAGGAAATCCATGCAGCAGGACCAGCAGTGGGCCATCTTCAGGACCAGCCATTGCTGTATGGAGCTTTATGCCGTTTGTTTGAATATATTGAAACTCAACTTGATCCATTCCTTTTCCACCCTTTCCCCATGTCTTATCATTCTTCCAACATAGCATATTTTCCATTTTTCAGAAAATAAAAACACTCACAAAAAAACCTTCACAAGGGTGAAGGTCTTTATTTATTTCATATAATTCAGCACCCATATCAGACCATTCTTCCGATCTTGTACTTGTCCATGAAGTGCGCCAAAAAACGTATCCTGTAATTCTACAAGGACATCTCCGTCAGCTTCAAGCGCCTCGTATACAGCCTTTAACTCTTCCTCATTGTCAAACTGCATGATCAATCGAAGATTCTCCGGTTTTGGTGTGCGACCAAATGTATCTGAAAAGTGGAGCAGTGATTCTCCAAGGTGTAGCTCAGCATGCAATACACGGTCTTGATGTTCATTTAAGATACGAATATCTCCGCCAAAAATTCCTTGATAATATTGAAGAGATTCTTTGACGTCTTCTACGACAATATAAGGACTAACGCTGATCATTTCCCTCATCCTCCTCTTGTTCCGTTCATTATCTCTTATATAGCTTATCCCAAATCGTATGAAAAAAGGCACAAATCGTCAACGGATTTGCACCTTTTTCTCAAGCAGATTTCGCTAATTCACTATGTTTGTTAGAATATGCTGCGTACATGACGACACCGATCATCAGCCAAACCCCGAAGTACAGCCATGTCCGGCCTGGTAAATTGAGCATCAGGAACACACAACAGCCCATCGAGATAATTGGCAAAACCGGTACAAACGGAACCCGGAATCCCCTTTCCAGCTGTTTATGTGTCTTTCTCAAAATGAGTACGGATAAGCTCACCATCGCAAACGTTAATAATGCACCGATATTGGCTAGGTTGGACAGATCCTTCAAATCAATAAACCCTGAAATAACAGCTGTCATCCCGCCAATCACCCATATACTGGCAACAGGTGTATCACTTTTGTTTGTTTTTGAAAACACTTTAGGCAAGAGCCCGTCCCGCCCCATCGCAAAAGCAATTCGAGTTGCCGCATAATTATTGGCGAAAATCACAGCCATCAATCCAATCACAGCACCGACAGAAATAATACCAGCCACGCTATGTTGATGGACACTTTGCAATACATAAGACATTGCCTCTGTCACATTCAACTTCGTATAGTGCACCATGCCTGTCATGACCAAACAAACGACAATATAAATGATCGTACAAATGAGCAATGAACCAATAATACCAATTGGCAGGTTCCGCTGTGGATTTTTCACCTCTTCTGCAGAAGCTGAAATGGCATCGAATCCTAAAAAGGCAAAAAACACAGCAGCGGCACCAGCAATAATCCCTTCCGTACCAAACGGCATGAACGGCTGCCAATTGGCTGGCTCTACATAAAAACCACCTACTACAATGAAAAGAACAATAATGCCAAGTTTCACAAACACCATGATATTATTGAATTTTTTACTTTCTTTCGTTCCTCTAGATAGGATCCACGCAATGAGTAAAGCAATGATAATTGCTGGCAAATTCATATATCCGCCTTGTTCTGGACCAGCTAAAAATTGATGTGGAATTGAGATTCCAAACCCCTCCAGCAGGCTGTTAAAATAACTCGACCAGCCACTCGCTACAGCTGAAGCAGTCAGCATATAAACAGATAATAACGTCCATCCCATGAGATGACCTACGAGTTCACCCATTGTGGTATATGAATAAATGTACGCACTGCCGAACACAGGCAGCGCGGAAGCCATTTCTGCATAACAAAGTGCTGCTAAACTGCACACAATCGCTGCGATCGCAAAGGAGAAAATAACAGCCGGTCCTGCATCCTTAGCTGCTGTAATTCCGGTTAACACCATGACCCCCGTCCCAATCACAGCCCCTATGCCAAGGAGCGTGAGATCGAGCCCGCCCAGTGTTTTCTTTACCTTTTGCTGTCTGCTCTGTTCTAACAAATCGTGAATGTGTTTCTTACGAAGTATATGTCGCAAACCCTTTCCCTCCAAAACGTTAGAAAAACAAAAAAATCATTCAAATTTCATTATAGCAGAATAGGTCCTACGCATTCACAACCAATTCACGTAAATCTTTCTTCATGATTTTACCAAGTTTATTTTTTGGCAGATCCTGCGTGAAATGAATGGAAGGCACTTTGTAATCTGCTAAACGTTCCTTGCAGTAATTCAACACATCTTCTTCGCAGAAATCGACAGATTCGTCTTTTACGATATATGCACTTGGTACTTCACCATATAAGTCATCTGGTACCCCAATGACAGCAGATTCAATTACACCTGGAATTTGATCAATGACCTCTTCCACTTGGTCAGGATAAATATTATCCCCACCGTATAGAATCACATCTTTGTATCTCCCTGTGATGTAAAGAAAACCGTCTTCATCCAGATAGCCTGCATCCCCCATATGGAACCAGCCATCTTTGAGCACTTTCTCTGTCGCTTCAGGTTGATGATAGTAGCCTAAGAAATAAAATGGGCTTCTCATGACGACCTCGCCAATTTCTCCAGCTGGCAGCGCCTCCTCTGTCTCAGGATGCACGATTTTGACTTCTACATCCGGATCCACTTTACCAGCAGAGCCCATCTTATCCTCGCCCATCGCTGGATGCCACGCACTCACAACCCACGCTTCTGTACTTCCATAGCCATGCATCATCTGAATGCCTACTTCTTTGTAATCTTTAATTAAGCGTACCGGTACCTTCGTACCACCAGAAATCGCAATTTCAAAAGATGAGAGATCGTACGAACCGCGCTTCATTTCTTCTAGCATGTACGTATAAGCTGATGGGAAAGCCATCATAAACGTAATTTTTTCTTTCTCAATCGTTTCTAAAATGCGTTTCGGTGTTGCATCATGTAAGAAGACTAACGTATACCCTTCAATTGCAGCTGCAATCAAGTGATTAATAGAACTCATATGATACAGCGGATGACTCGCCAAGTACCGTTTTCCTTTCAGATCAAATCCTCGATTCCCACGTCGTGTTAAAAATTGATAGATTCGTCCATGTCCGACCATACAGCCTTTTGGATTACCTGTTGTACCTGAAGTGAATAAAATCATGGCCAAATCTTCTTCTGATACCTGTTCAGCAAGATCACTTCCATCATTAGACGCCAATATGTCTTCAAACAGCTGTGTTGTTTTCGCATTGACACCAGATTCCACCATGAGACAATCTTCTAAAGACACATTCACTGCCGCAATGATGTCACGGAATTCACGGTCAAAAAATAAAGCCTTTGGCTCTGCTTTTTTCAAGATACCTTCTAGCTCAAAAGAGGTAAGCTGCCAGCTAAGCGGTACGGCGACAGCACCTGCTTTAATGGCTGCGAGCATAATCGTAGAAAAGTGATGATGGTTTTGACAAATAAAGCACACCCGGTCACCTTTTCGAATTCCTTTACGATGTAAGTAATGCGCCAGCTGATCAATGCGTTTTGCATATTCTTCAAATGTATAAGACACACCTCCGCCAGTTACCGCTTCAATTTGTGAAGAGCGTTCCATTCTGTCGTTTAGTAATGCCTGTAAAGTATTCAATATCTTCATCTCCAAACGTTTGATGTCCAATAGCCAATTTCCAGTGAATTGGATTGGCAGATTTTATCTCATTCACATTCTAAAATAAAAAAAGGTGAAAGTAAAATCATTTCATTTTGGAATTGTTCCTTTTATTAATTGATAATATAGGTAATTTTATATCCGTCTTCCATTTTGGTTTAAATGATGATGCTTATTATGATAAGATAGACCTAGTAATTGATCGGAAAATGCGAATGCAATAGGAAAAGAGGTATGGAGAATGCAACATTTCGAGCTAGAGGCAAGTTTGTTAGACCATGCACTGACAAAGTATTTAAAGGCGACGAAACGAATAGATGAAGAGAATATCCCCAAAAACGTCACGAATGTAAAAGGGTTTATTTTACGCATCATCTACCGCCATCAATCATGTACTGTGAAAAATATTCTGCAGGAAGTTTCATTATCTCCCTCCGCAACAACAACCGCTCTCAATCACTTAGAAGATGAAGGGCTGATTATCCGCTCTAGAAATAACAATGACCGCCGTACGGTATGGATTACACTCTCTGAATCAGGTGAACAAATCGCCAGACAAATGATCGACAATCGTCAGCTGCTTGTCAATCAACTGTTCAATCACCTATCAGAAGAAGATAAAAAAACATTTTTTGAATTAATCGAAAAAATGATGGACGAGCGCACATTAAAGGCTTAGGAAATATCCTAAGCCTTCTTTTTATGGCTTTAAGATGACTTTTATACAATCATCTTGTTTTTCATTGAATATGTGATACGCATGAGCTGCATCATCTAGCGGTAATTGATGTGTGATGATCGCTCTAGGATCAATTTCCCCGGTTGTCACTTTTTGATAAAGCTTTGACATGTACCCTCTCGCCGGTGCCTGTCCCATTTTCAGCGTGACGTTTCTTGCGAAAAAAGCACCCAATGGGAACATATTGTAAAGACCTCCATACACACCCGTCAGCTGAACAGTCCCGCATTTTCTCACGGCTTTTGTGGCAATTTGAATGGGCCCTATCGTTCCGCCTTGCAGCTTGAGCTTCTGTTCAATCTTTTCAAGCGGTGACTTTTTTCCATCCATCCCCACACAATCAATGACAACATCCGCCCCGCCTTTAGTGAGCTCTTTTAGGGTTTCTCCCATGTCAGGGTCTTCTGTAAAATCAAATACTTCTACGCCGCTCATTCGTTTTGCATGGTGAAGGCGATAGTCTATGTAATCAACAGCAATGACCCGCTCTGCTCCCTTTTGCCAAGCAAATTGCTGTGCCATTAACCCAACAGGTCCACACCCCAGCACAATGACTGTATCCCCCTTTTTTACACCTGCGTGTTCTACACTCCAATAAGCAGTTGGCAGAACATCTGATAAAAACAGCAATTGTTCATCCTCTAGCTCACAATCATCCGGCACCTTAAATGGTGTATAGTTTCCAAAGGGCACACGTAAATATTCAGCCTGTCCTCCGGGGTAATTCCCATATTTCTCACTGTATCCAAAAAGTCCGCCTGAATCATAATGGGGGTTTGAGTGATCGCATTGACTTTCTAGATGATGATGGCAATACTGGCATTGACCACATGCCACGGTAAATGGAATGACGACACGATCTCCCTTTTTCACCGCAGTGACATCCGGCCCGACTTCCTCTACCACCCCCATCGGTTCATGCCCAATCACATAGCCGATAGGAAGCGGGAAATTCCCTTGATATAAATGTAAATCTGACCCACAAATTGCTGTAGATGTTATCCGAACGATGACATCTTCACGATCTTGTATAGATGGTGCAGCTATTTCCTTCACCGCAATGCGGCTTTTGCCTTGATAGGTGACAGCTCTCATGTGCATTTCCTCCTTTAGCTAAGGTCATCATGTCTATAGCTTCACCTTGAATGGATGGTTCATACATATGAATAGGGATGCTGTTCCATAAGGGAAATAAAATAACCCGCCGATTGATTCGACAGGCTGTTTATTCAAAGCTGTGTAACGCGTTACACAGCTATTTATCTTCGACAAACACCAAATCATACTGAGCAGAGGTCTCCCCACCCTCCATCATGTCCCCTTCCTGTATAAAATAAGGGCACATACCTGGACTTTGTGCTTCTTCAAATTGTTTAAACACTTGCTCAATATAGCCAGGCAGCAGCAAAACCAACATTTTATTTGAATGAGACACGAATTCATACAAGTGAACGGTATTCGGAGGAATATAGGCAAAATCCCCTGGCATCAAGCAAATATTTTCTCCGTTTAACTGAAGATTGATTCTGCCTTCAACACAATAAAGTGCTTCTGTATGCATTTCATGATAATGCGAACGTAACCCTTTTCCCTTTGTCCCTTCAATCACAAAATAACTAAATCCGTCTCCTGTTGTTTCCGTTGTCGCAATCAGCTCATGAAGCTGACCTTCGACCATGTATTGCTTTCCTTCACCAGCCTCCAGCACATATGGCTGCACTGCGCGCGGGAGCTGACTATGAAACAAAACAGCTGGCTTGGTTGTATTGGATAGCTCCCTAATGCCGTGCATCAATATGATATCGCTTTCTTTTTCAGCCTGATGAAAGCTGTCTGCATCAAATGGGTGATCAGTCATCGGCCATTCATTCTGCAACAGCCTCTTTCCGATTTGCTGATAGACATCTGTCATTTGCCCGCCCAGTGTATAAGAAATAAACCTTGTTTTGTGACTATGCATTCTATAGCCATGAATTGTTTTGGGCGGAATATGAATATAATCGCAGGCCGTCACCATATACTTTTTACCGTCCAGTATCACTTCCAGCTTCCCTTCCAGCACAAAGATGGTTTCAAATAGCGTCTCATGACAATGCAGCGGAAAGTAAGCACCTTTCCCACCTGTGATTAAGACAAGCTCAAACAGTTGATTTGTTTGATTTGCTTCTGCCAGCACATGTACAAGCTGATTTTCCAAACCATACAGCTCCCCCGAACCGGACACGGTATAAAAAGAGGTATCTTCGGATTGCTTGATCGATTGTGGTTGCTCCGACATCCCATCACTCCTCATGACTAATTGACTATCTTTATTATATAGACCAATTGATATAATAGATAGGCAATATGCGAGAGATTTTACTCTTCTCGCATAAATAAGTGTCTAAGGTAACATTTTACGTGCTCTAAAGGTGTCGTTTGCTTTAATGCAGTAGTCATTGATAATCCGCCGATGACCATTGAATGAAGGAGAGATGCCCGCTCATCCGCTTTTGTTTCATCATATCCGCTATTCATCAGCTTTTCTTTGACAAGCTCTTGCCAGCGGATCATTTCTTGTTTGCATGCAGCATGAAGTTTTGTATGTTCAGGTTTTGACTCTGCCGCCAGTAAGACAATCGGTATCCCTCTTTCACTTTCTTGCTCCATAAAACCCCGAATGATATTTGTCATAAAATGATCGACGGCGACATATGGGTCATCAGAATAGGCAAAACTTTCTTCAATTTGATCGATGACCCTTTGACTAATATATTCAACGGCTGCTATGGCTAGCTCTTCTTTTCCATTTGGAAAGTAATAATAAAGAGATCCTTTCGGCGTGCCGCTCTCTCTAATGATTTGATTCAACCCTGTCGCATGATACCCCTGTTTACGTAAAAGAAGTGCGGCCGTTTGAATGATTTTGTCCTTCGTACTCACGTGTGACACTCCTTTCCTCCATAGACCAACGTCGATGCCATTGTTATTGATTCAATAATGGATGCGTTCCTTTCCATAATGAGGATGATTCTATTTCTGACGCCAGTCTGAGCAGCCAGTCCTCTTTTCCTTTCGGTGCTGTCACCTGTACGCCTAAAGGCATGCCTGCTTCTGTGAGATGAACTGGCACACTCATAGATGGCTGGCCGGTTAGGTTAGCCAGCTGTGTAAATGGTGTGTAGGTCAAACTCTTGAGGAACATTTCATAAATCAGATCCTGCTGTGCTTGCATTGAAAGGGATGACACACGTAACAATGCAGCCATTTCTTGATCGTTATGCATCAGTTCGCCAACCTTTGGAGCCGAATAGGCAGTAGCTGGGGTCACATATAGATCGTAGGTTTGATGAAATGCGGCCATTTTTGCAGCGGCCATATCCCATGCATCAAGACTTTCTGTATAAGCAGCAGCTGTCACGTTTTTTCCTGCTTCCGCCAGTACCCATGCCACAATATCTGTCTCCTCCGGCTTCACCGGACGCCCGAATGAACGAGCCAGAGAGGTAAATAAGGCAGACATTTCACCGCTGTTCATGACGTAATATTGCTGCATCAGATGGACACCATCAATGTCCGGCTTCACTTCTTCTATTTGATGCCCTTGTTCACTCAGCCATTTCACAGTGTTCAAGACTGCCTGCTTTGCTTCCTCACTCACCTTCGTGCCTACTGGAGAGTCTACACTGTAAGCAATTCGCATAGAAGAGGTTCGTTTCACCAAATCCTCCTGATAGCTGCCGTCATATAATGGCGTTTGGAACGCAGCTTCTGGCTGAATGACTTGAAGCAAATCAAGCAGGGCTGCACTGTCTCGAACTGTTTTTGTGAGCGTAAAGTCAATGGAAGCTCCTTGCCACTGCCTTCCTGCACCCGGGCCGACCGGTGTTCTCCCCCTTGTTGGCTTGAGTCCAAATAAACCAGTAAAGGATGCCGGAATCCGAATAGACCCTCCGCCATCACTCGCTCCACCCGCTGGTACGATGCCGCTTGCCACAGCTGCTGCCGTCCCGCCGCTTGAACCGCCCGGAGAATAGTCAGCATTCCAAGGGTTTCTCGTCGGACCATATAAAAAGGGTTCTGTCACATTTCGCAATCCGAATTCAGGTGTGTTCGTATGACCGATCATGAGGAGCCCAGCCTGCTTCAATCGACGGACAAAGTGGGAATCTGTTTGCGCCTTTACATCCTTTAACAGCAAAGCACCCGCCGTCAAAGGTTCATGTTCCAGCCCCTGCGATATATTTTTCAACACAAATGGAACACCAGCAAACGGCTGATCCGCATCTAGTGACTTCATGTCTTTGAACACTTGATCTCGCCTTGTCTGAATCACCGCATTTAGTACTGGATTCACTTCTTCCAATCTAGTAAATGCAGCTTGTACAAGCTCTTTGGGCGTGACCTGCTTTTTCTGCACAAGTGACGCCAGTCCCGTCGCATCATACGTCATATACTCTTTTACATTCATCGGCATGTCCTTCTTTCTCATATTATGATCTCTCTATTGTCTACTAGAATTCTATGAAATTCAATTTCGGGATACGTGTGAAAAAAACTTTCTTTCCAGACTATGATTCTTCTAACCATCCATCCTATTTCTCCGATATAATAAAGAAAAAAAGACGGAGGTCACCTCATATGCAAGGAGCCATTGCCTTGAAAAAGAAAATCGTCGTGGTCATCGCGTTTCTTCTTGCTTTGACAACTGCTTTGCCCTTCCATTCGCAGGCAGCTGCACCACCAAAAGAAACAGATGTCATCATCGTCTATAAAAATCAAAAAGGAAAACAGACGGCTATTCAAGAAAGTGAAAAAGTGAACGCTCAATACATACATCTTCCAGCTGTAGCAGTGACAGCAGATGAGCAAGCTGTCACCTCACTTAAAAAAGACCCGAACATCGCTTATGTTTCAAAAAACGTCAGGGTCAAACTCGCTGCTTCTACCGTGAAAAAAACGGCTGCTGCTACTGGTCAGGATGCTTTGGTACAAAAATCTTATAACTTGCAGAAGCTCAATGTAAAGCAAGCAATCAAAGAAGGCGTGACAGGGAAAAATGTGAAAGTAGCCGTTCTCGATACTGGTATTTTCCCACATGAAGATTTAAAGGTAGCCGGCGGTAAATCATTCGTCGATTACACGTCTTCTTACAAAGATGATGAAGGACATGGAACACATGTCGCCGGTACAATTGGGGCGCTCAATAATGATTACGGTACGGTCGGCGTCGCTTCTGGTGTGAAGCTGTATGCTGTAAAAGTATTAGATAAAAAAGGAGAGGGCGACTTATACAGTCTGCTCCGAGGCATTGATTGGGCGATTAGCAATAAGATGGACATCATCAACCTAAGTCTAGCTTTTGAAGATAACATTCCGATTTTACGTTCAGCAGTTGATGAAGCATACAAAAAAGGACTGCTGGTCGTTGCTGCAAGTGGAAATGATGGAAAGAAGAATGGTATTAGTTATCCTGCCGCATACAATAGCGTCATTGCTGTTTCCGCAACGACTGACAAAGACAAACTCGCCTCCATCTCTAATACGGGGAAAGGAATTGAATTTTCCGCTCCCGGCGAGAATGTCATCAGTACCTATTTGAAAAATGAATATTGGTATGCAACGGGTACATCACAAGCGGCACCGCATGTCACAGGGATGCTGGCGCTGTTAAAACAGCTACATCCTAAGAAAACAAATGTTCAGCTCCGTACTTTATTGCGCAGCTATACAGTGGATCTTGGCACAAAAGGAAAAGATCCACAATTCGGCTATGGCCGCGTGCAATATGTGCCGCAGTCAACCTTTTTAAAGGCTGCGACAAGCGCAGTCAAGACAGCCGAAACATCTAAAAAACAGACAGATGTTGATCAAGCCAAAACGAAAATTGGCAGACTCACTGCCAGCAAGCAAAAAACCGCACTCACTGACCGAGTCAAAAAAGTCCAAACAGCCATTGATATTCGTGACGCACGAGCGAAGGTCAAATCAGCTGAAAAAAATAAAACCCAAGGCTCGATTAAAAGTGCCCAAACGGCTATTAAAAAGCTATCCAAAGGCAAAGAAAAAACAAGCCTACAAAACCGGCTCGACAAAGTCAAAAAACAAGTCGCCTATCAAAAGAAAGTGACAGATGCCAAACAAAAAGTTAAAAAAGCCGAAGCCAAACGAACAAAGAAAACAAAAGCAACCGCTCAAAGTGCGGTCAAACAACTAAAAGCATCTAAAACAAAAACTGCTTTACAAAAACGACTAAACCGGATCAAGGTTTGATAAAAAAACGATTCCTTTCAGCAAGGAATCGTTTTTTCTATTTCAATATCTTCTGAAAGAGGGTGTGATGATACTTCCCTTTCGCATCCAGCCTCACTTGATCGAGGATGTGCGCTAACGAATGGATGACATCACGGAGTGCTCGATGAACCGAGCCGTGTTCAAAGGAAGCTAAACTCTCCGGCAGTTCATCTTCATCCAAAACAAAGACATCACCATTCGGAAGAACGAGTAGATCAATCAATAAATCTTCAAATATCACCACCCGTTCTTCAAACCATGTATGTCTGACGATATTCACATAAGAGCCAAGTTCATTGCCTTGATCATCCCGCCAAAAATAGACATTGTAAGGCCGGTCCGTCCAATAATAGGCGGTCGTATAACTCCCTTTTGGAATCGTGACAGTGCCATCACCAGCAACCATTGTAAATGGTTCTTGAATTTTATGAAACAACACGACTTGCTGCTCCTGTGCATCTAACAGCTGACACGTATGTTCCACAACCTGATCATCGTATTTGATTTTTCTCTCAATGACGTCATCCCAAGAATTTGCATATAGCGGAAACAATCGGTCACAACCCCTTCTGCATCTACTTCTTATTCTAGTATACACTGCTTTCTTTTGAAGAAATAAAGGTTCACTGCTGCTGCCTATGGAAGACATATGGTGAGGTGAAAACAAATGAACGGAATCACAATCATCGAAACCGTAGCAGAACTCGGACAAATCATCTTGGTTTTTTGTGGCTATGCCCTTTACTGGCGGCTTGTGAAAACGAAAAGAGATCGAAAGCTGACCCCTTATGAACATGTGTTGAAATTCTTTGTCATGTTCGGATTAATCTCATGGTGCTTTTCATATATGGCACTGAACGTATGGGTATCATGAGAAAGAGGAAGAGCCCCGTCCATGCAGGACATGCTCTTCCTCTTCTTATACAGCGTGTTATGAGCCAGCCGGCTGTTCTTTTTTAATCACATACTGATAGCTCTTCACATGCGTCCCATTTTGATTCACAAATTCTTTATCAAGTGCCCGTTCAAAGCCCATTCTTTCATATAAACGAATGGCGGCCTGCATTTTATCCGACGTATGAAGGTACAGGACGTTCTCGCCCCACGATTGCGTCAGTTCTATACTTTTACGCAACAATGACTCTGCAATACCTTTTCCTCTCACATCAGGATCTACCCCTAAAAACCGGACAATCGCTGAAGTAATGCCCATCTCCGGCTTGTCATATGCCTGTTCTGATGATCGGAACATTTGAAGGGTCCCCACGACCTTGCCCTCAAGCTCGGCCACAAGCATCAACTCCATGTTTGGGTTATCTACAGCCGCTCGCAGGGCTGCAGAATAATTTTGCCAGCCTTCCTCTGTAAATTGAGGCTCATACTGTGCGTATGATTTGATCAGCACATGTGTGATCGCCTCATGATCTTCACTCACTGCTTGACGAATGATCAACTCTTGCTGCTCCATGCCAGCACCTCCTGTTTGTCTATGAATGGATATACGTATCATGCAATCACTGCATGCCGATGATCTGATTCTTTTCTCTACTCATTCAATGTAAAGAGTCTTCTTTTAAAGATCAATTATTTTGCACGAAATTTTCTTTGAAAATTTTGATTGAAATGGAAAGCTTGATTCATTATGCTGATTTGAGGACGTATACGAGGAGTGGCATCATATGAATTCTTTATCTTATCCCCAAGAATCGAAAAAAAATCGATTCCTCCTTGCCGCGCTTCTTGGCTCTTTAACAGCCCTTGCACCGCTGGCAATGGATATGTATTTACCTGCTTTACCTAATATCGCCCGTGACTTTGGAGCAAGCACGGCGCTGTCTCAGTTAAGTCTCATGGCTTGTTTGATTGGACTTGCGCTTGGACAGCTGATTGCAGGTCCAATCAGTGATACAGTCGGCAGAAGAAAGCCGCTGATGGTTGGATTAATCATTTTTATTGCGGCCTCTCTTTTATGCACAGTGGTCACATCAATTTGGACATTCATTCTTTTAAGGCTGATTCAAGGACTTGCTGGATCAGCAGGCATTGTCATTGCACGAGCCATCGTGCGAGATCATTATGAAGGCTCAGAAATGACGAAATTCTTTGCTTTGCTCATGTTAGTCAACGGAGTGGCTCCAGCAGCGGCACCGATCGTGGGCGGACAAATGTTACGGTTCACGACGTGGCAGGGTGTGTTTGTTCTGCTAGGAATCCTCGGGGCGCTCATGCTTCTAAGATCGATGTTTTCATTGAAAGAAAGCTTACCTGTGGAACGTAGACAGACTGGAGGCTTCAAACAGATCCTAGGTGCGATGAAAATTCTAGCGAGCGATCGACTCTTTGTCGGATATGCTCTCTCACAAGGACTTGTCTTCGCCGCCATGTTTGCGTATATCTCTGGATCACCGTTTGTACTGCAGGAGATTTTCAACCTTTCTCCGCAGGGCTTCAGTGCTGCCTTTGCGGTGAATAGTCTTGGCATCATCACAGCCGGACAAGTATTTGCCCGCGTTGCTGCGAAAATTGGTGAGGAGAAAGTCCTTCTCATTGGGCTGCTGACAGCTGCTTTAGGAGGCGTCACCTTGTGTGTGATGATCTCTATTGATGCAGGATTATATGGCATTCTTATTCCTCTCTTTTTTGTGGTCTCAAGCGTTGGGATTGTCGGCACGTCTGCTCCTTCTCTTGCGATGCAGCATCACGGTGCTCATGCTGGAAGTGCCGCTGCCCTCATCGGTGTGGCACAAATGCTTCTTGGCGCATGCATGACACCCCTTGTCGGCTTAGCTGGAAGCCAGACTGCCTTTCCCATGGGGCTGATTATTATGCTCTGTGACCTTGGCGCACTCTGCTGTTATTTTTTCTTTGTTGCCAGAGCGAAAAAAAGACCCGCATAAGCGGGTCGCAGATTGTTGACAAAGGGCTAAAATGAACTTTATTTTAGCCCCCTTTGTCTTCTTTTCAGCGTGATAGAAAACCTTTGCAGCCCTAGGAAGGACGAGCATCGGCGCGGAGCGAATTTGACATTCGTGAGCACCGAAGCGCAGGACTGACACCGAATGCGAGGGTTTGTCTACACGCTGAGACCCGCATAAGCGGGTCTTTCATTTATGGCTTGCTCCAATTGATCGTGCGGAACACATTGTTCTGGTCATTGTTTTGATATGCATCTAGGTCAAAGCCTGAAAGTCCAAAACCAATTGCCATGACAATTCCTCCGACAACGGTGAAGATGATCCCCCATTTGATGCATTGCTTTTTTAAATCATTCACGTTCATACTCTCACGACCTTCTTTTTAAACATTCCCATGAATGCCTTAGTGGTTTGAACAGTCACTTGCACAAATAGCTTTGTTAAATACGCCGTGGCTATGCCGCTTAATAATCCGACACCTAATAGAAGAATCCCAACTCCGATCTGCGTCACCACCACATGCAAACCGTCTTGAAAAATAAACGGAGAACCAATGATGCTCCAAAAACCGCCGAGCAGACCAACTAGCGTCATTGTACCTGTCACGAGTGGAATGCACCAAATCACCATATACACAGAAAGAATCAACAGGAAGACTGTTGCTAGAATGCTGCCCCATAACGGAAAGCCTAAAATGAGGATGGAGAGCCTTGTGGCTTTTTCTCCAAACGTCGGCACCTGAATGGTTTTGATTCCTTGTTCCTTCAAAATTCCTTCAGCGATGATGGCAGGCTGACCGACTTGATGAACTGCTTCCTGTTCACTGTAGCCATCTTCCTGATAATCCTCGATCATTTCATCGTAATACTCGATGAACCGATCACTTTCTTTTTCGCCTAGACGATGCAGATGCTTCTCCAAGCTGGCTAAAAATTCTTTTTTATTCATTGCTCTGTCCTCCAGAAATAAAGTCGTAAATCGCCATCACTTGATCCCATTCCGCTAAAAACTGTGCCATATGCTCACGGCCACTTGTTGTCATCCGGTAGTATTTTCTTAATCGACTGTTATGTTCCTGTGAATAGGTCTCCACATAATTGTTTTGCTCTAACCGCTTTAATATCGGATATAATGTCGATTCTGAAATCTCAATACAATGGGACATATCTTTAATCATTTGATAACCATAGGAATCGCCTTTCTTTAATACCGCCAGTACACAGAATTCCAGTAATCCTTTTTTTAGTTGTGCATTCATGTTTACAACTCCTAACTATTTATACTATACAATACATAGTATGATGTGACAAGAGGTATTTATTTTGTAAAAGCATAAAAAAAAAGACCCCACAAGGCCTTTCACTTTTATATATTCACAAATCCTTCTCCAAACACATCCCGCACGTCATGGACAACAACGAATGCGTCTCGATCAATTTTCTTAATGATTTTCTTTAAACGCATCAGCTCCTGTTTTTGAATGACCGCATAGAGAATTTCCTTCGATTCCTTCGAATAGTGACCTCGACCGTTTAAAATGGTCACGCCTCGATCCAAGGTGTGATTGATTTCTTCTGCAATATCATCTTTGCATGTAGAAATAATCGTGACCGCTTTTTTCGTGTTAAGCCCTTCTATGACGAAATCCATCACCTTAGTCGCCACATACAGCATCACAATCGTAAACATTAATTTTTCCGCACCAATAATAAAGTAAGAAGCAAAAACAACGATCAGATCAAAGAACAAGATGGCGTAGCTCACGTTCCAGTCTAAATACTTATTCGCAATTCGCCCGAGGATAGCAGATCCCGCTGTTGTACCGCCCGCTCTTAAAACAAGACCAATGCCAATCCCAATGATGATCCCTGCGAAAATAGAACCAATGATCAATTCATGGACATTCACCACCCATGTAGTGGTCAAATGTAAAAATAGAGAGTTACTTGCGACAGCTACCACTGTGTAGATCGTGGTCTTCTTGTCCAAGTATTTATACCCCACAAGTAATAAAATCGCATTCAACACAAGGTTTGTCAGCCACGGCGCAATCTCAAACATATAGTAGAAAATGATGGACAGCCCCGTTACGCCGCCTTCACCAAACTCAAGTGGAATGACAAACATGTTCACAGCTGCAGCAAATAAAAAAGAACCAACTAGAATCATTGCAATATCTTTTACACATTTTTTCAATTTCTTCTTTCCTCCTTTTTTTAAGCATATAAAAAACCCTCTTTCTGCACGAAAGAAGACAGTCGTTGGACAAAATAAAAATCAAAAGACGGCGCCTTTTGATGAAGCTTTCTGAAATGAACCTTTCCATAATATATATCTCTTTTTAGAGGCTGTCAATGACTTGGTTTTCTATTATTTCAACTGTATGTTTATGCACTCAAACCCGCATGTTTTCAGGGTTTTTCCGTCATATGATGCTTATTCCTCTCCTTGACAAAAACACTTTAGTCATTTAAACTACTGCCTCATATCATATCCATTATTTCCGATCGACAAAGGAGGCTGTTTGATTTATATGAATCCTATTCAAAGCCGATTACAGGCTCACGCACCTTTGATTTTAGATGGTGCACTTGCAACGGAGCTTGAACGAAAGGGCTGTGATTTAAACGACAGTTTATGGTCAGCCAAAATCCTCATTGAACAGCCAGAATTGATTCAGCAAGTACACTTGGACTACTTCCAAGCAGGTGCTGACTGTGCAACAACAGCCAGCTACCAAACGACAATTGATGGCTTTGCTGAAAAAGGCTATACAAAAGAAGAAGCCATCGAATTAATGAAACGATCTGTCACGTTAGCAAAAGAAGCATGCGAGCAGTTTTGGCAGGATGAGACACAACGTAAAGAGCGGGCAAAACCATTTGTCGCTGGATCTGTGGGGCCCTTCGGCGCTTATTTGTCTGATGGTTCAGAATATAAGGGAAATTACGGTCTCACGGAGCAGGAACTCATTGATTTTCACAGACCAAGAATTCAAGCATTGGTAGAGGCTGGTGCAGATATTCTCGCTTGTGAAACCATCCCTTGTCTCATTGAAGCAATCGCCATCGCTAAACTGCTGCAGGATGAGTTCAGCGGTGTATATGGGTGGATTACATTTAGTGCAAAGGATGGTCAGCACATTAGTGAAGGAGATTTACTTAGAGACTGTGTACAAGCACTCGAGCCATATGAGCAGATCGCTGCTGTTGGCGTAAACTGTACACCGCCGCAATATATGTCTTCTCTTATTCAGGAGATGAAAAAAGGGACGAGCAAACCGATTGTCGTGTATCCGAACTCAGGGGAATTATATGATCCTGAAGAAAAGGTTTGGAGCGGAGATACGTCTCACCATACATTTGGTGAATGTGCACAGCAATGGTATAAAGACGGCGCACAAATCATCGGTGGCTGCTGCCGGACGACACCAGAAGATATTACCGATATCTTAAAACAGGCAACATCGTAGCATCATGACTCAACACACATACTTCTAAGCAAAAGGGCGGGAAGACATGGAACAAGCAAAAGATCAGTCACAACAATATCAACGAAAAATGACAAGCCGTCACCTGTTCATGCTTTCTTTAGGTGGCGTAATTGGCACAGGACTCTTTTTAAGCTCAGGATATACGCTCAATCAGGCCGGTCCTGCGGGAACGATTTTGGCTTATCTGGTTGGGGCATTAATTGTGTACCTCGTGATGCTCTGTTTAGGTGAACTGTCTGTCGCAATGCCGGTTACAGGCGCTTTTCACACATATGCAACAAAATACATTGGGCCCGGCACTGGCTATACAGTGGCTTGGCTTTATTGGCTAACATGGACCGTGGCACTTGGTTCAGAATTTACAGCGGCAGGTCTTTTAATGCAGCGCTGGTTCCCGGACACATCGGTTTGGATGTGGAGCGGTGTTTTTGCGCTTCTCATCTTTTTACTCAATGCTTTTACAGTTAAGTTTTTTGCAGAATCGGAATTTTGGTTTTCTAGCATTAAAGTCATGGCTATTATTCTCTTTATTATCCTTGGCGGAGCTGCAATGTTTGGATTGATTCCACTAAAAGGCGGTGAGGCCGCTCCGTTCTTCTCTAACTTCACTGGAGATGGGGGTCTCTTCCCAAACGGCTTTTTACCGATATTAATGACCATGCTGGCTGTTAATTTTGCTTTTTCGGGTACTGAGCTGATTGGGATTGCTGCGGGCGAAAGCGTCAATCCAGATGAGACCATTCCCCGGGCGATTCGCACGACTGTGCTACGTCTTGTCCTGTTTTTCGTCGGAACGATCGTGGTCTTAGCCGGCTTAATTCCTGTAGAAGAAGCCGGGGTGATCAAAAGTCCTTTCGTTGTGGTATTTGACCGCATCGGGATTCCTTATGCGGCAGATTTCATGAATTTTGTCATTCTGACAGCGATTTTATCTGCTGCAAACTCAGGGCTATACGCCTCATCTCGCATGCTATGGTCTCTTTCTGAAGAACGAACATTACCTAAAAAGCTGGCAAAATTGACGTCAAAGGGAATTCCTTTGAATGCACTCATTTTAAGTATGATTGGGGGCATTCTCTCTTTGCTATCGAGTGTCATCGCACCTGAAACGGTGTATCTGGTTCTTGTTTCAATCTCTGGACTCGCCGTTGTTGTTGTATGGATGGGAATTGCAGCTTCACAGTTCATGTTTCGCAAAAAATTCTTACAGGATGGCGGACAGCTTCATGATTTATCTTTCCGAACCCCGCTCTATCCGGTGGTTCCGATTGCTGCCTTCCTCCTATGCCTTGCATCTGTGATCGGCATTGCTTTTGATCCAAATCAGCGTATTGCTCTTATCTGCGGTATCCCTTTTATCGCACTCTGCTATGCTGCCTATTACGTGACAACATGGATTCAGAAAAAACGAGAAAACCCTGGTGTATAGCACCAGGGTTTTTTGTTTGTCCCAAAAAAGGATATCACTAGCAAAACAAAGACATTTTGGTATATGATAGGAATCTATGATTTTCAGGACGTATCAAGGGAGCTGTTTTTAATATGGAAATGACCATTACAAGAGCATTAAGTGAACTGAAAATGTTAGATAAAAGAATCAACCGAACGATTGATGAAGCTGTACTCGGTGGCTTGGTCATCGGGAAACATATACAGAACGGATTTCAAAATCAAGAAGAAGTAGAAAAAAAGGCAAAAGCAGATGACCAATCGATTCAAGCATTAATCAAACGCCGAAATGCCATTAAATCAGCCATCGTTGTGTCGAATGCTACGACAACGATTGAGGTGGCGGGTGTTAGCATGACCGTAGCAGAAGCCATTGAACGCAAGACATCCATAGATTACGATATTCGTTATTTACGAAAATTAAAAAAGGTCTACACAGAGCTGGTTGACCGGTCAGAACAAATCAATGAAGATGTGAAAAAGAGACTGGATCAGCATTTAGAAACACTATTTGGGAAAGACGGAAAAACACAAGCCGCTGCCAACCAAGAGATCGTCAAGTCATTCCTAGCTGAAAATGAGGCGGCGATCATTGACCCTCTTCGTCTTCGAGTAAAGATTGAACAGCTTTCGAAAGAGATTGAAGATTTCCAAATGGAAGTGGATTTCTCCTTATCAGAAAGCAATACCTTGACAAAAATACAGATCGACTAGTCGATTTTGTTAGTGAGCCGAAAATCGATAGGACTAAACACCTCCGAGGGAAAGGTCATTCCCTCCTCATCTGATGATCATCTTAGGATGATCCATGATAAAAGCTCAAAGCTGAACGTTCAAAGCTGAAAGCTCAAGTATTCAAAGTTCTTACCCATCAAAGCTCAAGATGTAAAGCTCAACGCTCGATCGAATCTGGGAGAAACGGCTCATGAGTGTTTGTTTATCGACTCTTTCGGTTGCCGCCCAGCAGGTTTGCTAACAAAAAGAAAAGGATGTCACTAGCTGACATCCTTTTTTCTATGAAAATGACAGGCTTGCGCCAAGTCGCCTCTTCTAGCAGATTAGTAACGTGATGTATATGCCAAATGGTACACACTTGTCACATTTGAAGATAGCGTGATGTCGTTTGATGTGAAAGTCACTGGAACGATATCGTAGTAATGTGTAGACCAGCCTGCATTATTGTATGTACGGTAGCCTGCACCTGCAGGAACTTGAATCGTTAGTGAAAATTGTCCATTCTCGTCTGTTGTACCTGTTGCTGTTTGAGCATATGATTTGATTGCTGCTTCAAAATAAAGCTGAATTGGCTGATTCGCCATGAGTTGACCACTTGTGTCCTTTAATGTTCCTTTAAAAGTAGCTGGATAATATGAACCTACACGATATTTACTACCAGAACCGTAATTGACCATACCACCGTCTGCTGCTGTGACGCCTGTTACTTGTACGGATGCTGGTACTGCTCCTGTTTCCTCTGCATGTGCATAGCTTGGGAAAACGAGAAGCAATGATAGAAAGAAAGCAAACATGATTTTTTTCATCGATAAATCCTCCTTTTTTTTCCTACTATATTACTATCGACAGTTATTGTCATTTTTCCAGTAAAAACAAAAAACTTCCCTTTTTATTCAAAAAAGGGAAGCTGCAAAACTATTTTTTCACAACAACTTTCACTGCTTTACTTTCTCTTTTTCTCACATCTGAAGCTGTCACATATAAGACAGTTTTGGCTTTTTGCGGTTTGATTTTAGCTGTAAATGCGCCTTTGCTATTGGTTTTGACCGTTTGAATGACTTTCTTTGATTTGTTCTTCACCTTGATCGTCAAGCCTGCACCCGCAGTTCCTTTGACCGTTTTACTTTTCACTGTTACTCGATTCACCTTTGGCTTAGCTGGCGCTTTGCCCTTTTTCACGACCGTTTTGAGCGAAGTCGCAGCCTTTCCTTTTGATATCTTGATGTGAAGCACTTTATTTTTGTTTTGATGCTTGATCTTCACACTAAAGGTTCCCTTTTTGCTTGCCGTGCCTTTTCCAAGCAGGGTTTTGCCTCTATACACAGAAATGGCAGCGCCGGCTTTCGCCTTTCCTGTCACCTTTTGATGCTGATCTTCTACTTTGTTAACTGATGCGTTTAATTCAACAGCACTTAACGCGGCAAAAGCATTGAGTCTGCCATGTCCTGTCATCCAATCGATACCCGGAATTTTCGGATCAACAACAGGCTCGTCATTTTCATCATAGAAAACGTCATCTGTTCCATCAACAGCTTTAAATGAAATATCATCCGCTGTATTTTGTAAAATATTTCTCACTTGATTTGGTTTCAGGGTTGGATTTTTAGAAAGCAGTAATCCTGCTGCTGCTGCAACATACGGTGTAGCCATTGATGTCCCGCTCAGGTATGAAACATTCCCATCAGGCATTAAGCTTGGAATATCAGACCCTGGTGCAGACACGCTTAATCCTTTACCATAGCTTGAGAATTCAGCGGCAATATCCATGCGATTGCTTGCACCAACTGCCATGGCGTATTTGGACGTCGCCGGATAACCCATTTCTGGAATGCCATCGTTTCCGCTCGCCACTACCACTAATACATTTTTTTGTGCAGCATAGTTCATCGCATATTCAATGACCTTGCTGTAGTAGCCGCCAAGGCTCATGTTGATGACCTTTGCACCTTTGTCCACTGCATGTTTAATGCCAAGAGCAATATGCTCTGTATCTCCATTTCCATACGCATCCAGTACTTTGACCGGGATGATCCCTGTATGTTGATTCAGCCCTGCCATGGAGTAATGATTGTCGGCTTTTGCTGCAATGATACCTGCCACATGGGTACCGTGGCCATTGTCATCAATTGCATCTTTATTTCGGCCGATGAGATTGGCACCTAAGTCTGTGCGAACCGTTCCGCTTAAATCGGACAAACGGCTGTCGACACCTGTATCCACAACAGCGATTAACGTTTGCTTCATTTTGCTTGTACCAATCAATGTATTCATTTGTTCAAACTTCACATCAGCGCCTTTTTTCCCACTGTTCTGCGCACTGTTTTTCAGCGGCCACTGATAACCATACTGCGCGTCATTGCTGAGCGCACGATACGTTTGTACAGGCTCTGCAAATTCAACATTCGGCATACTAGAAAGCTTTCTCGCCGTGCTTTTGATCACAGCTTTGCCTGCTTTAAGCGTTTTGCCAGCTGATTCTTGCCCTGCCGGTACATCATAAACATACATTCCTTTAAATAAAGGATTTACTGATTGAGATGTCACACGGTTTTCTTGAATTCCGTAGCCTTTCATCTTCTTTTTTGCGGATTGAAGCGTTTGTCCATCCTTTAATTTAAAGATGATTTTGTTTGTGTTGACCTTTTCTTCTGGAACAAGCTTTTGTTTCTCTAATACATAACCGATCGATTTTCCTTCAAGCTGATCGATTCCTACTTTTTGTCCCACTGTTTCTAATTCCTTTTTTAGATAGGCTGGACTTGCCTCTTTGAGCATATCAAAAAGGGAACGGATCGCCTGTTGCTCTTTCTCTGTGACGATATGACCGCTGAATGCACCATTTTTCTCTACATCATTCAGCAATGATTTTAATGTAAGCAAATGATTGTACACCGTTTGCTGCTTTTTTTGATTGTTGATGAGTTTAGATTTGAGAAACGGCTTTGTTTTTTGTAGCAGACGTGTAAGCTTCTGACCATCGGCTGTTTCATTGAATCGTTTGTCTTCGATCGTACGAATGGATTGAAGAATTTGACGTCCATGCTTTTTCTCAATAATGATGATCCCTGGCTCTTCTTCTTCAGGGAAAATCGGTTCAGATGGCGGAAGATTCGCGCCTTTATACCCGATTGTATATGCTGCATCCTCTTCCTCATCACGGCTGTCTTCCTCTGAACCTAAATACAGCACTTTGACATAGTAAGGACCTGACCATGCATGCGGGAAGTTGATTTCTGTCTCTCCACTTGCTGTGTCCACACGATATCTCGAATAAGTGTCATCCTTTATCGCTCTATCCTTACTTGGGTAGACCGATACAGATAACACTTGTTTGCTTTTGACAGCAATTTGCATATGTGTATGTTTTGCCACATCTTGTGCAGATGGCGTGATTTGGTACCATGACTCTTCTTTTTCATTCTGTAATGTACCTGAGATGACTTCACCATTTTTTAACCCAATGGCTTCATTGACACTTGTGCCCTTACTAACTGCTGATGCCTTGTACCCAGGTAATGCAGCCATACATAGAATGATAGCCATGAGTACAACCACACAGGATTTGACCTGCTTTTTAAACATGAAAAGACCCCCTTATCTTTTACAATACCTTGGAAGAATATCACAGAATCCCTTTTAGTAGAATCTGTTTTTGACATAATTAAACTCGTTTTAAGCTAGGATTTGAGATATTCAGATGGCTAGTCTGATCGCTTCATAAACTTTTTGCCATTTTAAACGGAAAATGATGCTATTTAACCATGTCGAAAAGTACATTACAATCAAATTGTAAGCGCTTAACAAACAAGAGAGAAGGGATCAGCTTGTTCCAAAAAGATCATGTTTTTACACAAGTAAACGGTCGATCAAAGAATGAGATTTTACAATACATTTCCGAGAAAGCTGAAGACCTTCACATTACAAACGATCAGTCAGGGTTATTAACAGATTTGTTGAAACGCGAAGACGAAGTCTCAACAGGACTTCAGCAAGGTTTTGCGATTCCTCATACAAAAAGCTCTGCTGTTCAAACGGCTTCACTTCTCTTTTTAGAACTTGAACAACCCATTGATTGGGGAAGCTTCGACGATTTGCCAACAAGCTATTTATTTACACTGCTCGTTCCACTAGAAGAGGCCAATGTCACACACCTCAAATTACTGTCTGGCATTGCCACAAGTTTAATGGAGCCTGCTTTCATCGAAAAGATTCAACCCGGTCAAACAGCAGACTATTATTACGAAGTCATTGAACAACAATTGAAAGAGGGGATTACACAATGAAAATTGTCGGTGTCACTTCATGCCCAGCAGGGTTAGCTCATACACCAATGGCAGCAAAAGCATTAGAGAATGCGGGTAAACAGCTTGGACACGAGATTAAAATCGAGCAACAAGGAATTATGGGACAAGTGAATGGCATTACAGCAGAGGAAGCCAAGCAGGCAGACCTTTGCATTATCGCCTCCAATCAGCATATTAACGACGCTGAACGCTTCTCAGGTATTCCTACTGTTCGTGTCGAAATCGGACGCGCCCTAAAAAATGCCGAGCAAATCATCACAAAAGCCGTTGCGCTGGTTGAAAAGAAAAAATCTGAATCCCAATAAACAAGAGCAATGCCATATAGAAAGGAGCAAAGCAGAATGAAAGCAAAATTAAAAGTCATTGAAGGCCACCTCATGACCGGTATTTCTTATATTCTTCCGGTGATCATCGGAGCTTCACTTATCGTTGGTTTAGCCAAACTAGTCGGGTTAGGTTTTGGTGTGTCAGATTTAAACGCCTATAAAGATGCAGGCGGCATTTTACATGGTGCCTATTTGATGGAACAGGTTGGCTGGACAGGCATTGGCTTAATGAACGTACTGCTCGCTGGCTTTATTGCCTATTCGATTGCGGATAAATCTGGTCTTGCGGCCGGCTTTATCGGCGGAGCTCTTGCCAGCTCAACAAATGCTGGTTTTATCGGCGCCGTCATTGCAGGTTTCTTTGCCGGATATGTCGCTCTCTTTGTGAAAAGAAAAATTCAAATTCAAGGCTCCGCAGCTGGACTCGTCCCTCTGCTCATCTTACCGCTCATTACTGTTGGCTTAACCGGACTTCTCATGTCCGTTCTGCTGGGCGGTCCATTAGGGGCTTTGAACACCGCATTAATTGAATGGATCAAAGGCATGGTTGCAGATGGAACAAGTACACTCGCACTTGCTCTCATTCTAGGTGCCATGATTGGCTTCGATCTTGGCGGCCCAGTGAATAAATCAGCTTGGATGGCTGGTAACGCGCTCTTCCTATCAGGTGTCTATCTTCCTGCCATTCTCGTCAATATCGCAATTGTCATTCCTCCGCTTGGATACGGGCTTGCGACATTGATTCGAAAACGCAACTTCTCTCCTACGTTTAGAGAAGCCGGACGAGGCGGTCTTGTGATGGGGATTATCGGGATTACAGAAGGAGCCATTCCCTTTACACTCGTCAATCCTTTGAAATTGATTCCGCTGAATGTCGTCGCTTGTGCTGCTGGAAGCGGGGTCGCTGCCTTATTAGGTGTCCATGACATCATGCCGCCAATTGGCGGACTATACGGATTCTTCTCAGTAGGAAACTGGTGGGCGTATTTAATCGGCGCGCTAACTGGCGCACTTGTTATTGGAATTGGCGCCAACCTGCTTGTGAACTTCTCTGAGAAAAAAGAACCCCAAAAGCCAGAACATGATCAGAAGCAGAAAGAAGAAGATGATTTTGACCTTGTGCTAGAAGGATAATTTGAACAAAGAAAGGTGTCGTTACACAATGACTGTCAATGTACATGTGATTCCACATACTCACTGGGACCGGGAATGGTATTTTACCACCTCCCGCTCCCGTATCTACTTAATGAAAAGCGTAATGGACATATTGGACACCCTCGAAACAGATGAACGATTCCATTACTTCATGCTCGATGCACAAGCATCCTTGCTAGATGATTACTTGAAATGGCGCCCAGAGGATGAGGATCGAATCAAACAGCTCGTCACAGCAAAACGCCTCATCATCGGTCCGTGGTATACACAAACGGATCAGCTCGTGATTTCTGGGGAATCGATTGTACGGAACCTGCAATATGGGATTGAGCGCTGTCAGCAGTTTGGACATGTCATGAAGGTCGGTTATGTCCCTGATTCCTTCGGTCAATCTGCACAAATGCCTCAAATTTATCAAGGCTTTGGTATTGTCGATACAGCCTTTTGGCGCGGCGTTTCTGATCATATGACGAATCACACAGAATTTAATTGGCGCGGGGCTGATGGCAGTGAAGTGTTTGCAGTGAATCTGCCATTTGGCTACTACTACGGAGGAAATATTCCTGAGAAGGATGAAGACCTGCAAGCCTTTCTTTCTGAAAAAATCGGGGCGCTGCAAGCAAAAGCTACGACAAAGAATGTCTATTTCCCAAATGGCTTTGACCAAGCGCCTATTCGTAAAAACCTGCCTGACTTATTAGAAAAAGCCAATGAAATAGATGAGCATAACTATCAAATCAGCAGTTTAGAAGACTACATTGCAGCAGTGAAAAAAGAGCGAACTTCTTTTGAGACATTAGAAGGAGAGCTCATTCATGCCAAGCATATGCGAATTCATAAGTCCATTTTTTCAACAAGAGCAGATTTGAAAATCTTAAACAATCAAATTGAAAACTATCTTGTTAATGTGATGGAGCCGATCCTTACAATCAGCTATTCACTCGGACATGACTATCCGCATGACACGGTGCGTGATATTTGGTACCTCATGTTTGAAAATGCAGCGCATGATAGCATTGGCGGCTGTAACAGTGATACGACGAATCAAGATGTCTTCTTCCGCTATAAACAGGCAAAGGAAATCGCCGAGAATCTTGTGGACTTACACATGCGTCTCATCGCCATCCGGCTGCAAACTGAGCAAGAAATCACGTTCACTTTATTTAATACACTGCCTTCAAAGCGCTCTGAAGTCATTGAAGTCGAAACCTTTATCACAGAACGTCCATTTACACTAAAAGACGCTGATGGACGAACTCTTCACTACACAGTCAAAAGCAAAACCGATGTGACAGATTATGTCTTAGCACAGCAGATTTCACTTAACCCAAGCAAAGAAGTGTACATGCCAAAGCAAGTATGGAAAGCTGTTTTACTCATTGAAGCAGTCGACTTACCATCCGTTGGTTATACACAAGTCAGCATGGTGTTCGATGAATCTAGTGAATCCATTTTGGAAAAAACAGAAGGTCGTGTCATTGAAAATACGTTTTACCGCATTGCAGCAAATGACAATGGGTCATTAGAAATTAGGGATAAACAGACTGGACGAACGTTCTCTGAGCAAATGATCTTTGAAGACAACGGAGATGATGGGGATTCTTATAACTATTCACCACCGCGTGAGGATCTTTATGTATCATCTAAAGATGTCTCATCAGCAGACATCACCGTATCTAAAAGCAGTTTACAGGAAGAGCTCACCATCAAGCTTCAATTGACTGTCCCATATAATTTAGAGGAACGTTCGGAGCAAAAGGTGACGACTTCCCTCCCGATCACAGCGAAGGTGGCTTTAAATAAAGATGAAGCGGTCATCCGTTTTCATGTAAATGTGGACAACCATGCGCTAGACCACCGTCTACGGGTACTCTTTGATACAGGTATTGCATCAAACGTATCACTCAGCGATCAACAATTTGGCACCATCGAACGTCCAACGGAGCTGACGCAAGAGCTAGAATGGTGGAACAATGAACATTGGGAAGAAAAACCGATTACCATTGAACCCATGCAATCATTTGTTGCACTTCGCAATGAAGCATATGGTGTCTCTCTTTTGACGGACTGCGTCAGAGAATACCAAATCACAGGCGCGGGCTACACAACCATTGCTTACACACTCTTCCGCTGTTTCGGAAAAATGGGGAAAGAAAACCTTCTTTACCGTCCCGGCCGGGCTTCTGGAGAAAAAATCGTGGAAACACCTGACGCCCAGCTTCAAGGATTGCTATCATTCTCCTTTGGCATGCACTATAGCCAAGAAGCGGTGAGTGAAGGACACTTGGCTCAACTTGCTAAACGTTACACCACCCCGGTTCAGTGCTACGAGCGGGCAGACTTTTTAAACGGTCGTTTAATTTTCTCTTTCCGAGATGAAAAAGAAGACTTACAATCTACTTATAGCCTGCTTGACATTGAAACAGACGGGGCCGTTCTAAGCGCTTTGAAAAAAGAAGAGCATGGAACAGGCATTGTCATTCGTCTCTTCAATCCATATTTAACACGTCAAACAGCCGCTTCAATCAATAGTTCATCTCTACAACATGGAGAAACAGCGAATTTAGGCGAAACACCTGAAGGACATATACTGAAAGCACAACATGGATCATTACACATTGAACCGCTCACACCTTGTCAGGTACAAACCTACATTGTAAAGAAAAAATGAACATGTAGGGGCGGGATCCATTTGGATTCCGCCCCTCTTTAATGGAGGGCATTGATCATGCGAATTGGAGGCATCGAAGCAGGCGGTACAAAATTTGTCTGCGGCTACGGAACAATAGACGGAACGATTGAACATATGACTTCCTTTGCAACAGGGAACCCAGAAGAAACATGCCGGCAAGTGATCGAATACTTTACAGAGCATCCAGTCGATGCGATTGGCATAGGCGCATTCGGACCTGTCGATGTAAAAGAACACAGCCCCAGCTATGGAACGATTCTCGAAACACCCAAAACAGCTTGGCGCCAATTTCCATTACTCTCAACCTTAAAACAAGCACTCGGTCTCCCTATGAAGCTTGATACGGATGTGAACTGTGCGGCGCTCGGTGAAGCTCGTTTTTCAACGGAAACAGACAGACCAAATTCCTTGATCTATATCACGGTTGGGACGGGAATCGGCGGCGGTGCCTATATTGAAAACCGCCTCATCCACGGACTTCTTCATCCAGAAATGGGACATATCACCGTTCAGCGCCACCCTCATGACACCTATGGGGGCTGCTGCCCGATCCACCATGATTGTTTAGAGGGACTAGCATCTGGACCTGCCATAGAAGGCCGCTATCATACATTGGCACAAATGCTGCCAGAGGAGCATCCAGCCTGGTCACTTCAAGCTTATTATCTCGGGCAAATGACCGCAAATTTATTACTCACCCTTTCACCAGAACGCATTATTTTTGGTGGAGGTGTCATGAAACAGCCGGCCTTGCTGCCGCTCATCCTTGAAGAAACAGACAAGCGGCTTCATGGTTACTTACAATTACCAAAGCCATTAAATGAAATCGTCACAAAGCCTTCCTTTGACGGATTATCTGGTTTAATGGGAGCCATCGCCCTTGGAGCTGATGCCTTAAAGGAACAAGGAGCGGCGCAATGATGATGACGGCAGATACTCGAACCTACCAGCTCATTCAGCGGCTATTTGAAACGAAAGGGTTCGTGAAGTTGGAGGAGCTCACTGCCTCTTTTCGCTTATCTGACCGCTCCATCCGCAATTTAATCAAAGAAGCAAACGAACTGTTAACACAAGCTGGAGCCATGATCAAGACCATCCGCGGGAAAGGGTATACGCTCTTAACAAGTGACCAAGACGCTTTCCTGCTTTGGCTTCATCAGCAAAAGCTTCCTGCCCGCTCTCTCGTACCCGTCATGCCAGAAGAGCGCATACGATTTATGATGAGAAAACTATTGCTTCAATCAGACTACTTAAAAATTGATCAATTAGCAGAAGAATTGTTCATCAGCCGTATGACGGTCAGCAGTGATTTAAAAAAAGGACGGGAGCTGTTAGCCCGTTACGGTATGACCCTTGTCTCAAAGCCCGGATTTGGCTTAAAAGTAGACGGAGACGAATTGCAAAAAAGGACGTGCTACGCAGACTTACTGCTTGAAGAAGAACCCGCCCTATCTCATATAACTGAGCGGGAACAGCTTCATTTCCCTGACATTTCACTTGAAACCATTCGATCCATTGTGCTGACAAATCTATATCAAGAATCACTGCTCATTAAAGATATTGCCCTAAAGAATTTAGTGATTCACTTAGCGATTGCCATTCAGCAAACGCAAAAAAAACAGCGGATACCCGCCAGTACCACTCATACACAAAGACCGCCAGTGTTAACAAGAATCGCTCAAAAGATCACTCATCAAATAAGCGACACGTTTCATGTCATCTTATCAGAGGATGAAACAGATTACTTGGTGATGCATCTCTTGGCGAATCAAACGTGGAAAGAAATCGATGAGCACCAAACGACAGAAGAAGTGCGTCAGGCGGTGACACAATTTCTCCAGCACATTGAAAAAACAAGCGGTCATCGTTTTGTAGATGACGATATCCTGCGTCAAGATTTGATGCTGCATATGAAGCCATTATTAAATCGAATCCAATACGGCGTGTCTTTACAAAATCCGCTTTTGCATGAGATCAAAACTTCTTATCCTTATCCGTTTGATTTGGCTGTCAGCGGACTCAATGCCTTACAGCTGGTGCGAACGCCAAATGAAGATGAGGCGGCATATGTTGCCTTACATATTGCTGCTTCATTTGAAAGAAGTCATCTTGACACCTCACAAAAAAAGAGGGCCATTATTGTATGCGGGTCTGGACTAGGAACGGCACGGCTGCTTGAAATTAAATTGAAGGCGGCCTTTCAACATGAGCTTGAGATTGTTGAGCTTTATTCTTATCAGGATTACGCTTTTAGCACCACTTTGCCATGTGATGTGATTATTACAACCGTACCTCTCGCACCAAAAGGGAAACCAATCATTCAAGTGAATGCTTTTTTTGAACATCATGATGTCCAGCGTGTGAGTGAGGTCATTCACCTGTTAAACGGACATGGTTCCCCTTCGCAGGAGCTGATGGCTTTTTTCCAAGAACGATTGACCTTGTTGGATGTGAACCTTTCAAGCAAAGAAGAGGTATTAGATACGCTTTGCAGCCGGCTGGAGGCGCATCAGCTTGTTTCATCTTCTTTTCGTTCCTCCGTGCTGGAGCGGGAGCAAATGTCATCAACTTATCTTGGCAAGGGAATTGCAATGCCTCACCCGCTCATCACAAATGAAGGCACCTCCTGCGTGGCAATTGCACGATTGAAACAGCCAATTGATTGGCAGGGAGATCAAGTATCTCTGATTTTCTTATTAGCCATTCAGAAAGATGACGCTGCCTGCATGAATCAATTTTTTGAACAAGCTGTCGATTTATTAGACAGTCCTGACCGCCTTCACTCCTTGACACATGCAAGGACATTTGATGAGCTGATGCATGTCCTGTTTCAATAGCACATAAGGCCACCCAAGTGAGATCGGGCGGCCTTTTATTCATCTATTCCTTACATACGAATCAATCGTATATGACATTTTTTCCTTCTTCCCTTAACTTTTTTAACGACGTCAGCATATGATTGATTTCTTCATCGGAATGTCTTTCCCAAGCGCCTAATTCTGCGACAATTTTCAAAGGGGATGTCGATCGATAAGAACGGGTCGGATTCCCTGGAAACTTTTGATCCGTCAAATTCGGATCATCTTCGAACTCGCCTGTCGGTTCTACAACATAAATTCTCTCTTTTGCATCAGACCGGGCTAATTCAGCTCCCCATTTGGCTGCATTTAATGTTCCGGTGAAATAGATGTGGTTCGATTGTTTATCCTTATCCTGATAATTGGATAAATGCAACGGTTCAAGCAGGTCCCCAATCTTCAATTCCGCTTTCGTCCCATGAAAAAACGGCCCAGGATCTAAAACATCTTTCTTGTCATTCATACAGCCACATCCCTTATCGTTTTTGACTTGCGTATAACAGTATACGGGCTGATGCGGGCGGAAAACAGTCTATAAATGAGATTAAATTCGGGGTATAATGATAGTAGAGAGTAAGGTGTGATTTGTAAAATCCAGCAAGTTGAAAAAACAGCAAGCATACATACAAAGCAGTCTTCTTGAAAGAGATAAAAAGCTGTTAGACGCCATAAAAGCCAAAGAGACGTTTGACGTTTTATGTGGTTGGCGTGTTGGCACATAATCAATTAAATTCTTCAGGAAGGGTGTAATGAGATAATGAAAGATAGAGATAAGATTTGCCATATATATGCACAAAAAAGTTGGCATATGGATTCTTATATTATTGGTAATCGTGAGGGTTTAATTGAATTAAAGAGTGCTATTGACCAAGCATTGAAAAGTAATGTTGGTCAAGCTGAATTGTTTCCATCAGATTTAGAGGATTATACAACTTACGTTGCTTTAGTTGATGATAAGGAAGAATTGGATTCACTTATTATGCCTTACACTGATGAGGATAATGATGATGAAAACTTGATACATCCAGTTGATATAGTTACAAGTCATGAAGAGAAAAAAACCCCTAAAGATTAGGGGTTTTTTAGTGTGATATTGTTACTTCCCGATGTTCTCTCCATTTTGCTCGATCAATGTTTCATACCAATAAGAGCTCTTTTTCCGAATTCTCTTCAGGTCTTTCAGATCAAATTCATCACGATTGACGTAGATAAAACCGTAGCGTTTTGAGCAGCCTTGGTGTGTACTGATTAAGTCGATGGCTGACCACGGGCAGTACCCGAATACCTCAACACCGTCAGTGATCGCCCATTTGATTTGTTCAATATGTTTTTCTAAATAATCAATTCGATAATCATCCTGAATCGATCCATCCGCTTCTAGCTTGTCAAAAGCGCCTAGCCCGTTTTCCGTAATAATAAGAGGCAGCTGATAGCGGTCGTAAATCTCACGCATCGTTGATCGGAAACCGATAGGGTCAATCTCCCAGCCAAATGCATTTTTACTTAAGAACGGGTTGTTGCCGCCTTTGTAGACGCCATCTTCACCGGATTTTAAATGCTGATCTCCGCCGCGGGCAAATTCATCATTGCCATCTCCTTTACTCGCTTCAACCGTTTGAGATGTGTAGTAGTTAAAGGCAATGAAGTCTGGTTTTGCACTTTTCAAAATATCCATATCTCCCTCTTCAATCACAGGAAGAATGTCTTTTTCCTTCATGTATGCCCATGCAAGGTTGTTATAACGACCGAATACCGCCATATCAAGATATAGCCAGTTGCGGATCGCATTGTAATTAGCCGCAGCAATGACATCCTCAGGTTTTGGAGATGCTGGGTAAATTAGGGCAATGTTTGGTGCTGGTCCGATTTTTGCCTCAGGCAGCAAACGATGACAAAGCGTCATGGCTTTCGCCTGTGCCACAAGCATATGGTGGTTCTGCTGATATAGTTCTTTTTTCGGATTTTCTAAATTTGGATCCAGTGTACCGAGAGCTGATCCATGTAAGATCATCATGTTTTGTTCATTAATGGTCAGCCAATATTTTACCTTCTCACCATACTCCTGGAACAAAACCTCCGCATAACGTTCAAACGCATCGACTGTTGAACGATTTGACCAGCCGCCTTTCACTTGAAGCGCATGAGGTAAATCAAAGTGATACATCGTCACAATTGGTTCAATGTCATAGTGGCGCAATTCATCAATGAGAGAATGGTAGAAGTCAATTCCCTTTTGATTGATCTCCCCATCTCCATCTGGAATGATGCGTGTCCATGCAATGGAGAAACGATAAGCCTTCAAGCCCATTTCTGCAAACATCTTCACGTCCTCTTTATATCGATGATAGTGATCGCTGGCTACCTTAAAATCCGTTGTTCCCTCAGGATAGCTTTCTCTCATATCAATGACTGAAGGTCCCTTGCCATCCTCGTTCCACGCACCTTCTACTTGATAGGCGGAAGTCGATCCGCCCCAGAAAAAGTCTTTTGGAAATGGTGCTAGTGTTGAATATCTCATGATTATGTCCTCCCTTTTCTTAAACTAAGTGTAAAAATGATTGTCCTGGTGTCACTTGTTTTTCTTCTGTCTCAATGATATCGCTAAATTCACCGGAATTGGTAATAATCACAGGTGTTGTGACAGAAAGACCTGCTGCTTGAATGGCCTCAATATCAAACTCCGCAAGCAGTTCACCTTCTGTAATCGTTTGGCCCTGCTCAACCTTCGGCGTAAAATGACGGCCCCCAAGTTGTACAGTATCCAGTCCAATATGAATGAGTACTTCTGCTCCACTTTCAGAGGTGAGACCGTATGCATGTCCTGTTGGGAATACCGTTGTCACGACTCCAGTTACTGGTGCAAACAGCTTGCCTTCTGATGGAATAATGGCTGCGCCCTTACCTAATGCGCCAGATGAGAAGGCTTTATCTTGCACCTCTTCTAGCTTGATGACTTCGCCAGATAAAGGACTTTTCACATGAGCTGCTTTGACACCATGTTCATTTTCAGATGCTGGTGCAGAACTAGCTGCAGGAGCTTCTTCTTCATCCACAGGATCTTTGAATCCAATCAAATAGGTTAAGACGATTGAAAGGACAAATGAAACGGAAATTCCGATTAAGAATCCTGTAAATCCTTGACCATAGAAGATCGGAAGTGTCAGTAAACTCGGAAGACCAGACGCGATCGCAATACTTTGTGAATAACCGATAATGGCACCACCGACACCGGCAGAGATAACCGCTGCAATAAATGGTTTTTTCAAACGAAGTGTGACGCCGTATACAGCAGGTTCTGTAATTCCAAATACAGCAGAAACCGCTGTCGATCCAGCTAATGATTTCAGCTTTTTGTTCTTTGTTTTCAGCATAACACCGATTGAAGCACCGGCTTGTGAAAATACAGCTGGCGCAGTGGCCGGCTTAATATGATCTTTTCCATGAACCGCAATATTATTTAAAATGACTGGCACAAGCCCCCAATGGATACCGAAGATGACAAGAACCTGCCATGCCATCGCAATTAAAGCACCGGCAAGTGTAGGGCTAAAGGAGAATACTTTCAGCAGGACGGCTGCAATTCCATTCCCTGCATACACACCAAATGGTCCAAATACGATCAGTGTCAGTGGAACGACCGTGACCAGTAAAATCAGTGGTGTAATAAAGTTTTTCACACTTTCATGAATGACTTTGTTAAAGAAACGTTCGATATATCCCATCACAAACACTGCCAAAATAATCGGGATAACCGTTGATGTATAAGACATTAAGACAACCGGAATGCCGAAGAACGACACATCTCCGCCGCCTTTTGTGAGCTCTTGAATAGTCGGGTAGATCAGTGCACCTGCAATCGTCACAGCGACAAATGGATTCGCTTTAAACTTCCTAGCAGAAGTGAATGCGAGCAGCAGCGGCAGGAAGTAGAACAAGCTGTCTGATGCGGCAAATAAAATTTGATACGACGTATCTTCAGGAGATAACCATTTTGCATTGATACAGATGCCTAGAAGTCCTTTTAAAATACCGGCACCCGCCATGACACCTAGAAGCGGTGTGAAAATTCCAGAAACAATGTCGACGAATTTTCCAAAAAGACTTGTACTCTCTTCACTTGGTCTAGCAGATGAAGAAGTGGAATCCTCTAATAGATTCGTAAACTCCCCAATCTCTCGATATACCTCTGGTACGGTGTTGCCAATGACCACCTGAAACTGGCCGCCGCTTTCCATGACAGTCACCACACCATTTAATTTTTCAATGGCCGCTTTATCTGCTTTTGATCTGTCATTTAATGTGAAGCGAAGTCTTGTGGCACAGTGAACCAATGAATGAACATTTTTCTCTGTCCCGATATGTTTGATAATGTCTTCTGCTAATTGACGATGACTCATACAAAAACCCCCTTTTTTTCAAAAAAATACGTTTTTAGGCAAAATAAAAACCTAAACGGGCACCAAAAATAGTCGCAACTTGCTATTGCGCTTTTTCAGTGAACGTTTAGGTTTTGCCTGCCGAACAGTCACAATCCTCTAAGACGATCATTGTGAAACCGTATTCTTTTATGTTTATGAGCAAATAGTACCACTCACTTTTTATGATGTCAACGCTTTCTTTTAAAATTCTATCTTTATTTTTCTCGTTTGATGAGTCGATTCAAATGAATTGATAGATAGAGCATCTCCTCTGATGTCAGGTCGCGATGATACGTTTGATACACATATTCCGCGATTTTCTTTGCGCAATCGTACGCCTTCGGATATTTTACTTTAATCAGCTGATATAAATCTTGATCTTCACTGACGAGTAACGTTTCGTTGATGAGACGCTGTACGAAAAAGCGTAAATGTGTGAGAAAACGATAAAAGTTGAGCGAGTCTTCATCAAATTCCATGTTCAGATGATATTTTACAATGGTCAGTATGGCATTCACTTCTTTCGTGATATTGACCGTTGTATTCATGTCTTCATTGAGCTCTGCATTAATAATATGCATGGCAATAAAGCCCGCTTCATCTTCAGGCAGTTCAATATGAAGACGATCTTCAATCATCTCCAGGCATTCCTTCGCCACGAGAAACTCATCTTTGTATAAACGTTTAATCTCCCAAATCAGTGAATTCTCAATCAAGTGGTTTTTCTTTAATCGTTCGATGGCGTAATGAATATGGTCTGCTAGCGATACATGCAGACTTTCGTTTAATCTTCGGTTCAGCTTTGTATGTGCGTATTGGATCATTTCCTCGGTCACCTTGACGACATCATACGGAACCTCTTGAAGCAGCATTTTCATCCGTTCATGTACGGAATGATCCTCTAGGCGGAACACTTTATCAATTAACGCCTCGTCCACCGGGTCTCCGGGACGTCTTTGAAAAGCGATGCCTCTGCCCATGACGACGATTTCTTTTCCTTGTTCATCTATCACACTAATGACATTATTGTTTAGAACCTTTTGAATCTGCATCTCCAAACACCTCCGTCTATAACCAGCCATCTACACTCAAAATATGCTCTCATCTTAACACAACTGTCAAATCACTTGGCGTTTTTATCTGACTTTTGAAATAGATTTCACGATATTTTTCCTTCTTTCTTGCTGGTCTGATCCTCCCTCGGCCTGCATACAATACCCCGAGGAGGTGACCTTCGATGAAGGCTTTTTTCTGGTCAGCATCTTTTTTATTCATGTTCATTCTGACTCTCTTTATTCTAGGTATTGTTTTTTGGCTTAGTGGACAAGGCTTAGATCAGCTATGGAGATATGCGCTTATCTGTCCTGTGACAGCCACCGTTCTACACGGCGTTACCACTTGGCTAAAGCAGCATGTCATGGATCATCCATCCAAATAAAAAGGCTGCCCTCAGTATTCAGGCAGCCCTTCCGTTATTCCTTAGATGAGGCGGCTTCTTTCTGAGAAGCACGCAGTTCATCGTTGATTTTTTTCGCATCTTCTAAAAACTCTGTTTCAAATCCACTTTTGAGTGCCCACATATAAAATAACAACGCCACAACTGCAATAAGTGCCATATCCCAACCATAATGAATGACGTTATACCCGCCAAATTTATCACTGCCGAGACAGGAAATCGTCATCATCACAAGCAAATACACAACCATCCAAGCACCTGCTTTAAAGTGACGACCAAAGCCCTTCCACTTCGCTTTTGCTTGATAGTAAAAATAGATTGGCAAACCGATGAGAATAATGAACAACACCTGACCCGTCAGCGGCCATCTCGCCCAGTACAGTGTCAATGATGCAAAGACAAAACCAAGCGGAGCAATGATGCTGAGTCCTTTAATTCGCAGTGGACGATATAAATCTGTGCCCGTCTTTCTCAGCGTCATCACTGTCACAGGTCCTGTCAAATAGGAAATCAGGGTCGCCACAGAAATAATTTCAGCGAGAACCCCCCAGCCTCTAAACAAAAACAGAAAGATAAACGATACACCCAAATTAAAAAACATCGCTGGACGAGGCACACCGTAAATTGGGTGCAGACGGCCAAGTACACTCGGCATGTACTTGTTTTTTTCCATCCCATAAATCATACGAGACGTCGTCGCCGTATACGTAATCCCTGTGCCAGAAGGAGAAACGAACGCATCTGCATATAAAATAAGGACAAGCCAGTTAATCCCTAGCGCAATGGCAAGGTCAGCAAATGGCGAGTTGAAATTCAAATGCCCCCAGCCATTCACAATCATTGATGGATCGACAGCGCCAATAAAAGCGATTTGCAGCAGCACATAAATGACCGTTGCAATCAAAATCGATCCAACAATGGCGATTGGAATCGAACGCCCTGGATTTTTCGCTTCTCCTGCCATATTAATCGGGCTTTGGAAGCCATTAAAAGCAAACACAATCCCCGATGTTGCCACAGCTGTGAGCACACTCGCCCAGCCGTTCGGCGCAATACTTGTTCCAGAAGTAAAATTCTCACTATGAAAACCTACGAATAAGAGCGCACCAATTGTTAATCCTGGAATGACGATTTTAAAAATCGTAATGAATGTATTCGCCTTTGAAAACAACCCAACTGTCCAATAATTGAGCAGAAAATAAATCACCAGCAGCACACTTGCCACCATGAGCCCCTCAGTCGTCAAAACCCCTTTTGTGACCAAATGGCTTGTCCACTTTGCCCACTCCCAAGGCCATGAGCTCATGTATTGAACGGAGGCAACTGCCTCAACAGGAATCACTGAGACAATGGCGATCCAGTTTGCCCAAGCGGCGATAAATCCAATAAAAGAGCCATGTGAATATTGCGTATATTTGACCATTCCGCCTGCCTCTGGAAACATCGACCCGAGTTCACTATAAGACAATGCGATAAATAAAATAACAACCATCCCGATCAACCATGACAAAATAGCAGCAGGGCCAGCGATTTGAGCAGCCCGCCACGCACCAAAGAGCCATCCTGAACCAATGATTGAGCCAAGACCTACCATCATTAAAGCGAAAGTTCCCATCCTACGATGCAAATGATTCATGTTCATAACACCTTTCGATTAAAATACAGAGCATGTGTCGAGCAAGCGCCTTTCTTTTATAGCAGCTCACCTTTCATTCCATTGGCAAATATTTTCTGATCTGAACTTTTATCTTTGTTCATTTTTTTGCCTGTTATATTATCTCTCAATTCTCCATTTTCTGAAATAGTCGAACATGCTTATTTCAAAAGAAAGCGCTTTTTCAACTGTTCAATCTATTAGACTGATTAACTACCTTTACCCTTATTTTGAAAAAAACAAAACAAAAAAGAAAGAGGAAATGACTTCCTCTTCCCTCTGAACACATATCATCCAAAGAAAAAAGGATAAAAGGGAAACCCTCTTATCCTTGTGAGATTGCTTGTTCTTTTTCAATGACAGCTAGTCTTTCTTGAACTTCTTCCTCAGACAAATTATGCTGTTTCACATAAAGGTTACGTTCGCTTGTGCGGCATTCATGGCTGCAGCTGCGCATATATTTATGCTCGCTTTCTTCTGTTGCAATCATTTTGCGGTTACATGCAGGGTTCGCACAGTTCACATAACGCTCGCAAGGTTCGCCAGTGAAGAAATCTTTTCCTACCACAACGTGCTCTGTTTGATTGACTGGAACCGTTAGGCGGTTATCAAACACATAACATTGACCGTCCCATAGCTTTCCTTGAACTTCTGGGTCTTTTCCGTACGTGACAATTCCACCGTCAAGCTGGGATACATCTTCAAAGCCTTCACGCTTTAACCATCCTGAGAATTTCTCACAGCGTACGCCGCCTGTGCAATACGTCAGAATTTTTTTCCCTTCAAGAATCTCTTTATTGTCACGAATCCACTCAGGCAATTCACGGAATGTCTCAATGTCAGGGCGCACAGCACCTCTGAAGTGACCGACATCAAACTCATAATCATTACGTGCATCAATCACGACCGTATCAGGTGATTGCATTTGCTCGTAAAATTCAACTGGGCTGAGATGTTTCCCCGTTAATTCTAGCGGATTCACATCATCTTCAAGACTTAAATTCACCAATTCATTACGGTGGCGGACGTGCATTTTCTTAAACGCATGACCATCCGCTTCGTCAATTTTAATTGGCATTGACGCAAAGCGTGGATCTTCTTTCAATGCTTGCATGTACTTGTCCGTTTGCTCAATGGTACCAGAAACGGTTCCGTTTATGCCTTCAGATGAAACAAGAATACGACCTAACAAACCAAGTTCCTTACAGAATGCTAGATGCTCTGCTGTAAACGTTTCTGGATCCTCAATGGGGACATATTGATAGTAAAGTAATACACGATATTGTTTTTCCATATATATAAACACCTCTTAAATTTAATCAAAACATACCATTTTATATCATACAGGAAATACATACCTTAAGGCAACGTCAGCAGTTCAATTCCATAAAACGGAAGGGTCTATAGTCTCATATTGTTCGATTATTTGACAGAACTTTCTGTAAAATGAGATGATTTAAGAACTATATGATTTCGTAAAGGAGCATAAGTCCATGATCCAGCCAGAAGAGATCGTCAGAAGCGGTCCTAACCAGTTTATTTCTCAAAAGGGGATTTATCATGAAATCGAGTCACTTGTTACTCCCTTTCAGTCACCAGCTATAGTGACAGGATATGACTCATATCAAGCCTTTTCACAGTACACAAAGCTTCCATCCGAATGGCCTGTTGTTCAGCATAAAGGTTACAGTTCACCAAATGCGATTACACGAATTGCGGAAGAACTCAAGAGTTCAGACGTGATCATCGGGATCGGTGGCGGCACGATTTTAGATACAGCGAAGTCTGTTGCCGACGCTCTCCAAATTGAAGTGATTATGGTGCCGACGATTCCTGGGACATGTGCGGCTTCTACACCGCTCAGTGTCATTTATGATGACAAGGGAAATTTCATGAGGGTCGACTATCATCAGCGGTCCAGCTATCTCACGTTAATTGATCATACTTTTTTGCTTTCATCTCCTCTTTCCTATCTCCAAAGCGGAATTGGGGATACGCTGGCAAAATGGTATGAAGCGGAAGCCATTATTCGTAACACAAAAGGCACCTTGCCACTCATGGTACATGCTGCATTAAAGCAGGCAGTGTACGTTCGTGACATTCTTCTGACTCATAGTGAAGAAGCCGTTAGCAGCTTAAAAACAGGTCAGCTTTCTCAAGCCTTTGCAGATGTAACAGATACGATCATTACGTTAGCCGGAACAGTCGGCGGCTATGGAGGACGTTATGGAAGAATGGCAGGAGCCCATGCTGTTCATAATGGATTAACATTTATTGATGAAACACATCATGTGTTACATGGACAAAAAGTGGCCTATGGCATTCTCGTCCAGCTTGCCGCAGAAAACCGTATGACGGAAGTAGAAGAATTACTTGAGCTCTATCAAACACTCGGATTACCTAGAACGATGCGTGATCTTGGCATCACAGCTCAGCTAGAGGAAGCAGCACATACAGTGGCAAACCATGCTGCACGTAAAGATGAAACCTTTTGTTTGATTGGAGACTATACGAAAGAGCAAATTGTCGACGCCATTCAAATCATTGAGACCTATCAGCCTCAAAAAACGGTTTGAACATAGGTGCAAAAAAAGCACAGGCATCCCGCCCGTGCTTTCTTTCTATTAAAAATCGAAGTTATCTGGGTCTGGACCCGTGCGCTCATCTTCATTGAGCTGATCAATGACACTCATTTCATGGGCGGACAACTCGAAATCAAATACGTTTGTATTTTCGATGATTCGGCTCTTCGTCACAGATTTCGGAATGGTGATAATGCCATGCTGCAAGTCCCAGCGAAGAATGACTTGCGCCACTGACTTCTCATGTTTTTTCGCAATATCTTGAAGCACCGGATGGTTAAGAAGTTTTCCGCTGCCTAATGGCGACCATGCTTCTACATGAATGCCTTTTGCCTTGCAGTAGTCACGTAAAGGCTCCTGCGTCAGCTTCGGATGCAGCTCAATTTGATTGACCATTGGTACCACTTCTGCCTCTTCTAATAAATCTTCTAAATGGTGCTGATGGAAGTTACACACGCCAATGGCTTTCACACGGCCATCCTTATAAAGCTTTTCTAGCGCCTTCCACGTTTCTTTATATTTGCCTTCAACCGGCCAATGGATTAAATAAAGATCCAATACATCCAGACCTAGTTTGTTCATACTCGTTTCAAAGGCTTCAAGCGTTGACTCATATCCTTGATCACTATTCCACACTTTTGTCGTAATGAACAGCTCATCGCGAGAGATGCCTGATTGCTGAATGGCTTTGCCAACACCTTCTTCATTTTGATAGGCCGCTGCTGTATCTATACTGCGATAGCCAGCTTCAAGTGCGTCTTTGACTGCATTTACAGCCTCATCCCCATCTTTTACTTGCCATACACCAAAGCCAAGCTTCGGCATTTTCACTCCGTTTGCTAATGTGACTGTATCTGTTAATCCACTCATCAAACAAACCTCCGCTTCATTTTTGCTTACCATGCACTATACCCGAATGTGCGAAAGATCATGCATGAAGATAAACCATTCATAGACTGAATGATCTCAGATAGTTGACAAAGGGCTAAAATGAACTTTATTTTAGCCCTTTGTCTTCTTTTCAGCGTGATAGAAAACCTTTGCAGCCCT
>NZ_CP150633.1:1652215-1687256 GCF_038023285.1 Bacillus sp. PPSBB_11 | reverse complement strand
ATCGAGACCACATCATCAAAAGCATATGTTTTGGCATTAATCATAAAATAAAGACCTATTCCGATGAAAATAACGACTACTAAACCAATGATCCACTTCTTCAACCTAACTCCTCCTTCAATTCACGCCTTCCCTATACAAACAGCGAGGTCCAATCATCCTCCTCAGAGAATACTTGAATCCCATGCTGTTTCAGCAAGGCAGACGTCACACCGTCCCCAGCCTTTGTCTTACCGTTGAATTCTCCCCGATAGATCATCCGGCTTCCGCAAGAAGGGCTGTACTCTTTTAACACGACGGATGTTGCGCCAAGAGTCTGAACCTGCTTAAGCGTGTCTTGTGCACCTTTTACATACATCTCTGTCACATCTGTTCCATCAACATCAACAACAGCAGCCTGCCCCCGTAAGACATCATGACCATCTCCACCAATAATTTCTGCGGGAGGTCTTGGTGTAGAGAAGCCGCCAAGCAGCTCAGGGCAAACTGTTACCGCCTTTCCTTCCTGCACAAGCTCCTCGATACGTTGATCTAATCGATGGCTGCCATTATAACGGACCTTTAATCCCGCAAGACAAGCGCTGACAACGATCATGTATGTTCCTCATTTCTATGTATTGAACGTTTTTTGCTGACTTTAAAATAAATCCATAAAGGCAAACAGAGTATCGTGTACATCAGAAAGGGCAGAGCACAATACAAAACAGCCGCCCAAATGGACCCTTCAACTCCTATGATCCCAAAAAAATAAACAAATAATAGCAAGCTGACAAACAATCCGACGAACGGCATGATAAATACATATTTTTTGAAATTTTCCATCATCTCTTCCACCAACACGGTTCCCTCCCTCAATCATCATCACGAATAACGTCAATATATGTTAATTTTACCATAAAAAAACCGAAAGCATCTAGTTTATAGAAAGCTTTCGGTTCGTTTTTTATATCTTTTCCTTCCAAGTCTTTAAGAAGCGCTCGATAACCTGTAGCTCGCCTTCATTAAATTCATGGAGGAATTCTAAATAGGAGGAGACTGCCTGTTCATGAAGCTCATCATGCAGTGCCGCCAGCTGTGTACCTTCCTCTGTCAGTGAATAATAGACGGATTTCTTGTCACCTTGCCGGTGGCAATAGTCGACCATGCCTTTTTCGATGAGCTTTTTTACAGCCTTTGTAATGGCGGGTTTTGATAGTTTTAGTTGTTGTGAAAGAAATGTATTATTGGATTCGTTAGGGTTTGCTTGAATCATAGATAAAATATGAAGCTGTGTAAGTGTCCAATCTTGCTTGAGTGTATCAGTCGTGGTAATCAGTGGATCTGTTGGATCGTTCCGTTTCTTTTCCCTATGCATAATCAAATCTTGAATCGCTTTTAAGACAATCTGCTCGTTTGTTTCCATCTGAACCTCCACTCTTAACTGGTTAATAAAATGGTACTAATAATCAATAAAGGAGTCAAAAGAAATGTGGAGATGAGGAAAAGAATGGGTCATCAGACCTGATAAATAAAAGAACTTTTTTACTAGATTACAAGAGACGGCACAATTTCCTTTTCTTTGCTATCATTTATGATAGGTAACCCTCAATCAAAAAAAGAAGGTGAGAGAATGAAAACAGAGCAGCAAATGGCCATTCGCCAGTTAGAAGAAAAAATAAATTTGTTTTCTTCTGTTGTAAACGGATCGTTCCTATCAACAGAAGATTTCGTTCTATCAAACACGCATATATCAACTGACACGTTCAATTTATTATTACCGATTTCAGCGCACATACAAGATCAACAAAAAGTGGAAGCTGCCATCGAACAAATGCAGCAACAGCAGCTAGCATTCAGCACATGGATCACTCAAAGCCTGCTCCACCCCGATTGGTCGAATACCATGCAGAAATATGGGCTTCAAGAAGTGGAACGCAATACCATCATGATGCTTGAACATACAAACGACATCGATCAAAGGACCTCTCAATCGCTTACGATCAAGGAAGTGACTGACGATCAAACTTTTCTCGATTATCAACATTTATTTATCGAACTTTTCGAAGGATCACATGAGGCAATCTCTTTAAACAGCTATTTCCAGCGCTTTTCGATTGAACGATTACACCCGAGTACACGCATGTTCGTTGGATATGAACACAACAAACCGGTCACAACGGGCTTATTGATCGAAACAACAGACAGCTACGGTATTTATGATGTCATCACAAAGGCAGAACACCGCGGAAGAGGACTTGGCAGTGACATGTTTCATTACCTTCTGACCCAGACAGATAACAAACAAAAGTGTGTGATGTTACAAGCCTCAAATGACGGCAAACATATCTATCAGCGTGCCGGATTTCAACCAATTGGAGAAATGGTTATTTTTGAATAGAAGATGACATTTTTCCTGACGTATCAAGGGCAAAGAAAGGCATCCTGTCTCTTCTTTGCTTCCAACATCTCACCACAAAAATGAATGTACATTCATTTATTCCTTTGGTACATTTAAAAAAAGGAGCTGAAGAACAGATGGTTCGACCAGGCGATCAATTTCAAACAAGCAAAACCTATACGCATGAAGATGTGATCAAATTTGGCGAGATGACAGGTGATCTTGGCAAACACCATACCGAGCTAGATGATCAAGGCAGGCTCATGGTACACGGCTTTCTCACAGCAAGTCTAGCCACGAAGCTTGGCGGTCAGTTTCATTTTATCGGTCAAGAGATGACATGTACCTTCATACGCCCTGTTTATACAGGTGACACCATTACCTGTCAGATGGCCGTCACCAAGGTAGAACCCCTTGAAAAATACCATCGTGTCCACCTTTTTTCCCGGTATATCAATCAGCATGGAGAAGAAGTTATTACTGGTAAAAGTGAAGGTGTGGTTTTCAAAAAATAAAAAGCTGCCTATGATGAGGCAGCTAAACGATCTAATTCTCTTCTATTCAGCATGATGCTGACGATCCATATAAAGCGGCGGTCTCTTTAATGAAATCACTGCACAGCTAAAGGCAATCAGCACAAAAACAGCACCGAATTTAGCCAAATCAACAGATGAACCGGTCATTGTAAACATGACGCCACCCACTGCTGATCCAATGGAAATCCCAATTTGCAAAGCGGATGTATTTAAACTTTGCTGAATATCAGATGTCACAGGGTCTGTTTGAATCAAATAGCTCTGCAAAGCAGGTGTCAGTGCCCAGCTAAGAGCACCCCATAGGACAACCATCACCATAAAGAGCATAAACACTCCCGCTGTATAAGGAAGGATAAACATCACAATGGCAAACGCCATGGTCACAAGCAAAATGGCTTTTCCTGATCCTAGTTTGTCACTCAGCCAGCCGCCAAACCCATTCCCGCCAATCGACGCAAGCCCGAAGACCAAATAACAAATACTAATCCAAAACGGAGTCATATGCAGAACTTCCATCAGAAATGGCGTGAAATAAGAATACAGCATATAATGACCAGCAAGCATGAACAAGCTAATCAAATGTGCACTGAAAATTTTCGGATGCCCTAAAGAACGAATTTGTTCTTTAAGCGGTGTGACTTTTTCAACAGGCATTTTCTCCAATAGAAAATAAATGAGTACCATGGATATAGCTGACAGAATACTGATTCCTAAAAACATCACTCTCCAGCCAAAGCTCTCTGTAATAAAAATACCGATCGGTACACCGAGAACAAGTGATGAGCTAATCCCAATAAAAATCAGACCTAATGCTTTCGCTCGATGAGCTGGTTCCACCAGCTTGGCAGTAATCGTCAATGATAGTACCACAACAAGCGCCGTACTCATGGCAATCAAGACCCTAGAAATCATGACAAGGGCAAAGGTGGAACTAAAATATGTGAATACATTGCCTAATGTAAAGACCAATAATGCGATTAAATAAAGACGCTTTCGTTCGATTTTGGCTGTGACGGTCAGTAGCACCGGTGCTGAAATAGCATACACAATCGCAAATACCGTGATCAGCTGCCCAGCTGTCGCAAGAGACACATTGAGATCCTCTGCTAAACTTGGCAAAATGCCCCCGACCACAAGCTCAACTAATCCAACCGCAAAAGTAGAAACAGCTAATAAATAAACTCTCCAGTTCATGTCTAACATCCCTTCTCTATATCATGGCTTTCACTTTTGATACAGGGTGCAGACAAACAAAAAAACCCTGATTACAAAAAAGGAAAGCGCGCTTTTGTAATCAGGATTTATCGGATCCTGGTAGAAACCCTCAAACCATATTATTGAGGTTATACAAGTCTATTTTTTTCTTCAAATATATTAGCATAGCCTTCCATAACGTGCAAGCTGCAAAAATAGAAAATATCTGCCAATGGCTCTTCGACATAAACGACCTCAGAAGGGCATGAAATGAACTTGCGGACCAACTTGCTTTCTCCCCCATTTACAGGTAAACTGATGAAAAATCAACGAACAAGAATCAACGTAGATCTGGAATAGTAGCTTGAATCGATCTTTAACAGAGAGGGAACGGTGCTGAGAAGTTCCTACTGACATCTTCAAGTGAACCTGCCGATTTAGTTCTGTTTCATACAGCGGTTCATACCGTTATCATGATCGAGTGTAAAGCTGTGCTTTAAATTAGGGTGGTACCACCAGGAATGGTCCCTAACTTAAAGCACAGCTTTTTTGTTTTTTTAAAAGGAGGAAAAAGACCATGTCAAAGAAACAATTTGTTGAGAAAATTACAAGCATGGAAGACGACTTTGCCCAGTGGTATACAGATGTTGTCACAAAGGCGCGTCTCGTCGATTATTCAAGCGTTAGAGGCAGTATGATTATTCAGCCATACGGTTTTAAAATTTGGGAGAATATTCGCGACGAACTTGATCGTCAAATCAAAGAAACGGGTCACGAGAATGTCTATATGCCGCTCTTTATCCCAGAAAGCCTTCTCCAGCAGGAAAAAGATCATATCGAAGGCTTTGCTCCTGAAGTGGCGTGGGTGACACATGGCGGTGATTCGGAATTACAAGAAAGACTCTGCGTCAGACCAACCTCTGAAGTGCTGTTCGCTGAGCATTATAAAAACATCATTCATTCCTATCGTGATTTACCAAAGCTATATAACCAATGGGCCAATGTCGTCCGCTGGGAAAAGACAACACGTCCATTCCTTAGAACCCTTGAATTCCTCTGGCAGGAAGGGCACACTTGTCACGAGACAGAGCAAGAAGCGATTGAGGAAACAGAAAAAATGCTCCATGTCTATGCGTCTATTTGTGAAGAGCTTCTAGCGATCCCTGTCATTAAAGGAAGAAAAACAGAGAAAGAAAAATTCGCTGGCGCTCGCTTCACCTATACGGTTGAAAGCTTGATGCATGACGGAAAAGCCCTGCAAACCGCCACTTCTCACTTCTTCGGCAACGGATTTGCCAAGGCGTTTGGCATTGAATTTTTAAATCGAGAAGGAAAATTAGAGCATGTCCAGCAAACATCATGGGGCTTCACCACAAGAATCATTGGCGCTATGATCATGGTGCATGGCGATGACAGAGGACTTGTCCTGCCGCCAAACATTGCGCCAACCCAAGTACGTGTTGTGCCAATTGCTTCCCATAAAGAAGGTGTCCTCGATCATGCCTATGAATTAAAGGATCGACTCGCCCGCATCGCACGCGCTGACATCGATGCAAGTGATAAACAGCCTGGCTGGAAATTCAACGAATGCGAAATGCAGGGCATCCCATTACGCATAGAAGTAGGACCAAAGGATATGGAAAAAGGCCAGGTCATGCTCGCAAGACGAGACACTGGTGAAAAGCAAGCCGTCACGTTAGATGCACTTGAACAAACCATCACGTCCACGCTTGAAGACATTCAGCAGACGATGTACGAAAAAGCAAAAGAACGATTACATGAAAAAACATCAAACGCCCACACAATCGAAGACATCGAGCAGCTTCTTGCCGAAGAAAACAGGTTGATCAAAGCCATGTGGTGCGGTGATGAAGACTGCGAAAACGACATCAAAGAAAGAACAGGGGCGACATCACGCTGTATCCCGTTTGAACAAGAATCCGTTTCTGACACATGTGTCTGCTGCGGGAAACCAGCTTCTGATATGGTGTTCTGGGCAAAAGCCTACTAATCATATTTCAAATTGTCGACAAAGGGCTAAAATGAACTTTATTTTAGCCCTTTGTCTTCTTTTCAGCGTGACGGAAAGCCTTTGGACTCTAAGAAGGACGAGCACTTGCGCGGAGCAAAATTAAAAATCATGAGCGCCAGCATGCAGAGCTGACAAAGAATGCGAGGATTTGTCTGTACGCTGAAGCATCTTATACGATGCTTCTTTTTTTGTTAAAAAGAGCCAAATATCCATTGACCTCATTCACACAATCCCCTATAATTCATATTAATATAATCGGTTTTTAAGACTTTAACTGGAGTGGTGATCTATGAAGCGCTGGCTCTCAATTTTTAACGAACGCTGTCCAAAATGTAAAACAGCATTAGATGTCTCGAAGTCCAATGCCTTGCAAGGCAAAGTCGTGAAAACATGCCCCAATCTTCATTATCAAAAAGAGTACCACCCTGCACTTGAAACGTATATCGAGCACGATGACATGAAATAAAAAAAGACCAACACATGGAAAAGAGCCCTTGCTCTCAGTTGTTGGTCTTTTTCTTATAATAAATCCAGCCAGATTTTAATTGCTGTGGCTGTAATTATCACGGCAAGTGCCCATTGCAAATAAACGGCATTGATCTTCTGACCAATCTTCGCCCCAATCGGCGCAGCAATTAAACTGGCCGCCATTAAGACAAGAGCAGGCATGAACATGACTTGACCCGTCAGCACTTTCCCAGCAGATGCGCCGATCGCAGAGAGAAACGTAATCGCCAGAGACGAGGCAATCGTCATCCGCACAGGGATTTTGAGAATCGATAGCATCACCGGTACTAAAATAAAGGCACCGCCTGCACCTAATACACCCGATACACTTCCGATCACAAAAGCAATACCAGCCGCCAGTCCTTTATGAAAGGTCACTTCTTCATCCGCCTCTGCCCGCTGACCTTTTTTCGGAACAAGCATTAAAATGACAGCGACAATGGCAAGCAGACCATAGACTACATTGATGCCTTTCTCTGGAAGGAAATGTGATAAATAGCTGCCTAATAAACTCCCTGCCAATATACTGCTCCCCATATATAAAATCAATGGACGATGTAAAAATCCGCTTTTTCGATACGCCAGCACACCGCCGAGTGTCGAAAATAGGACTTGAATGGCACCAATCCCTGAAACCTCGTGTGCCGATAATGCCATCACTCCGACTAGAGGCGGGATATAAAGCAGCATGGGATAGTTGATCACCGATCCTCCTATTCCGACCATTCCTGATAAGAAGGAACCAATAAATCCGATGATAAATAAAGTAATGAAAAATGCAAAATCCACGCTGGTCTCCTCCTTTGCAAAAGGAAAAGGGGTTCCCTCATAGATACCCCTCTCCCCTTTAGGACCCTTTTCTCACCCAGAACTTCAGCACCTGTCCTTCATCCGTCTGCATGATCAATTCATGTCCGCTTGACTTAGCCCATGCAGTCAAATCAGCTTTGGCCCCTTTATCTGTTGCATGTATTTCTAATACTTGGCCTTCAGCCAAGTCGTTCATTTTTTTCTTCGTCCGAATAATCGGCATTGGGCATGCAAGCCCGGTTACGTCTAAAATGTGATCTGATGTCATCTGATCATCCCTCGCTTCTTTATTTTATTGAACATTATCGAATCGCACAACGGTTTGGACCAATTTCCATGTCTCGCTGCGCTTCCTCGTCTGGATGCAGCTTCCCCATATTGGTAGACCGAATGTCTTGATAAGCGTTTGGCTGTGCAGGAAGATCCTGCGTGACCATTTGTCTAAATACGTCTTCATCTTCAATGTTCAGCCCGTGATTTTCTTCAAACAAAGCGCCTAGCTCCTTCCAAACGCTCCCGTCTTCATTAAGCTCATCCACGATCATAAAATGTGCAGGCAGCACAATCAATTCTGCCGAAAGCGCCGTATATCGTGTATAAAGGGTTTCCCTCAAATCACCTACCCAGTCCTCCGCCATACCGGCTAGATCAGGTCTTCCGATCGAATCAATGAACAAAATATCACCTGAAAGGAGGTAACGGCCGTCTACGATAAAAGAGGTTGAACCAATCGTATGGCCCGGTGAATAAAGGGCATGAATATCAATCTCCGTCGCTCCAATCGTTACACGCTGTCCTTCTTCAAGGTGATTGTACGCAAATGTCACCTCTTCGGCGTCTTTTGGCGGCAGCCAGTAGATAGCGCCAGTCTGTTCAGCCAGCTTTTTCCCGCCAGATATATGGTCCGCATGAAGGTGCGTATCAAACACATGCGTCACTGTGACATGATGCTTTTTAGCAAATTGCGTATAGACCTCCGTCATTCTAGCTGCATCAATAATCGCAGCTTCCCCATTCGACATGATCATATAGGACAAGCAACCCTTGCCCATTCGCACAAATTGGTACAACTCTCCACCGCCAGTTAAATCACCGATCTTCACTGGCTCTAAATGCTCACTCCATGCCTTCATGCCGCCTTGCAAATAATGGACCGTTCTGCCTGCCTCTGACAGCATCTCTGCCACCATAATAGAGGAGCCTTCTTTCGCACAAACGACCAGTACATCTAGGTCATCCGGTATGTTCTCCACCATATCCTCTACGCCATCAAGAAGCTCAAAGTAAGGCACATTTAAATATTCAACGGCTTTCCCTTCAATTTTCCAGTCCTGCACATCTGTTTCGTTTCGTACATCCAACAAAAAGATCGGCTCTTTGTTGATGATCTTTTTTGTTAACTGTTCTGCTGTCATTGCTTTTACAGTCATCGGTTCATTCAGCTCCTATTTTTCAATCTCTCCTGTCCAGCTGTTCATGCCTGGCACTACATTGATCAATTGATGAAATCCTTTTTCTTTTAACTTTTGTGCGGCTAATTCACTTCTTCTGCCTGAATGACAGATGAGGTAAATGAGCGTCTCTCGGTTCAATTCTTCAGCACTTTGTTCCACCTCGCCAAGAGGGATGTGAACAGCTCCTGGAATATGACCCGCTTCATATTCATCCGGCTCTCGTACATCTAAAATAAACAATGACTGATCTTCTTTTACCTTCTGTTGAAACATGTTCAACGACATTTCCGAAATCATTGACTGCTCCTCCTCCTGTTTCGCTCCGCCTTTACGAATCAAATGATGAAGCACCTGTCCTTCTACTTTTGTTCCTAAAAATTCATGACCGGCGCTTTTTGACCAAGCTGCTAAATCCGCTGTAGACCCTTTATCGGTTGCTTGCACTTCAAGCACATCTCCTGGCAAGAGCTCATTCATTTGTTTTTTCGTTTTGACAATGGGCATTGGGCATGCCAATCCTTTTGCATCTAGAATTGCTGTTGGTTGCTGCATTGTTTTTCCTCCTTTTTATAGGGGTGGGGGTATATTTTAAAGCCTATTTATACCTATAATCGCCAAGCATTCATGCCACCCTTGATATTCGTAATGTGGGTAAATCCCTGTTTTTTTAACAATTTAGCCGCCTGCATACTTCTCATCCCGCTTTGGCAGATCACATAAATTTCTTTGTCTTTCTCAAGCTCATGCGCTCGATTCCTTAACTGTGGTAAGGGGATATTTTGAAATCCTTTTATATGATTTGTTTGAAACTCTAAAGGAGAACGTACGTCTATCAGCTGTTGATGCTGACTATGCAATTTAGGTTTCAGATGAGCTGCATCCATTTGTTTCACACCCCGTACAGGAAGAAAACGGCTCACAAGCAAAGCGATCACAATGATGAGCAAAAGCGTTTGAATCATGTATGAACACCTCCCTAGATAAATAAGTTCACATTCCCGATTTCTGCCTCTGCTAAATACGCTGCCACACCTGCATATTGAATGTCTGCTAGTAACTCGTTCTCCTGTAGCCCTAAAAGATCCATCGTCATCGTACATGCCACGAGGTTGATGTCTTGTTCCTTCGCCATATCAATGAGCTGCGGCAGGGTCATGGCATTGTGTTTGTTGATCACATGCTTAATCATCTTCGGTCCCATTCCTGCAAAATTCATCTTTGACAGCCCCATTCGATCAGCGCCACGCGGCATCATTTTGCCAAACATTTTTTCTAAAAATCCCTTCTTCAGTGACACCATCTCTTCCTTACGCAAGGCATTCAGCCCCCAAAAAGTATGAAAAATCGTCACCTCGTGATCATAAGCTGCTGCGCCATTTGCAATAATATAAGCGGCCATCGCTTTATCATAATCTCCACTAAATAAAACAATTGTTGTTCGTTTTTTCTGTTCCTCCATCATGATCCTCCTTATATAAATTACCCGTGGGGGTATATTGAAAACAAAAAAATATATACACATACCGGTAAGGGTATATTATAACAAGTAAAAAAATTCGTCAACCTTCAAAGGCTGAGGAATTTCTTACCGGCTTTTCACCAAGAGCTCAACCGCTTCTTTGACAAGCCCCTCTGTATCCTTGCCCTGCTCAAGACTTTCACGGACACACTGTTCAAGGTTTGTACTCACAATCACACCCATTGCCCGATCAATGGCATTGCGTGATGCAGACAGCTGCGTCACCACCTCGCGGCAATCCTTTCCCTGCTCCATCATCGCAAGAACCCCTTTAATCTGCCCTTCAATCCGGCGAAGACGATTCTTCATCTGCTGATTATATTCCACATTTAACACTCCTTTCTCTTTTCCCTATGATCAGATAGTATACCCTGATAGGTATTTAGTCAAACATGATGATGGTATTAAAAAGAAGAACTATTGATATAAATATCACAACAGTTCCTCAATTTTAAGTACTTTATTCTTCCAAAGATCGGGTAAATTTAGATTTCAAAATCTACAGGATACTATAGGGTTATAAAATCTCATTCCTTTTCCATATCACTTATTAAATCATACTTAGATAGATAAATTCCCCCACCTATCGAAAAAACAATACAGAGAATAGGAACTATAATTAGTGTCATAATAATTGAGACAACTGGAGGTAAACCAAACATAGGATGCCTAATCAGCATAAATTCATTCCCAAGTAGCATTGGATTATCTGAGAAAATGGAAAGAAATAAAATACAGATACAAATTATGAAACTATAAATTGTTTTAAAAATTAATGTTAAAAAAGCAAAGATAAAAGTAAAAAGAAATGTGCCAGCTATATTTAAGAGAATTGAATAAACAATAATTTGACTATAAGAGAATTGAAAGGACGAATATCTTAAAATACTTTCGCCGTAATCTGTCAAGTTATTTACTGTCCCCCCACTCAATTTCCAAACAAACCAGGTAAGGGACAATATTAATATGTAGAAGATAAATATTGCGGCACAACAAAATAATAGTTTGCTTACCCACATTTTAAATATTGACTTTGTTCTAACTCTAATAAAGGCACTATGGGCAAATAGATCTTCTTTTATAAAAGTATTGACCAATATTGCACCACTTAATTGAAATATAATCCATCCAAAAGGAAATTCAATTGTTTGTTGTTCGACAAGTTCAAAGGGAACACCTGCAAAGGTTTTACCAATAACATCCCAAAATGCAACATTACTTTTAGTTAAACTAATATGCAGAAAATAAAGGTAGTATAGGAAATTAAACAACCCTAGAATAGATATAATGATAAAAGTTTTTGTAGTTCTATGAAACCCAAGAATCATATCTCTTTTAAAAAGTAATAATAAACCAATCATGTAAAAAAGCCCTCTCTTATCAACTAACTAGAACATAGCATAACATAGCATTTTAAATAAAAAAATACAAAAAAAGGTGTATTTTTCTTTATTTTATTGTATAATTCTCACGTACCGGTACAAATTATGGTTTTAGTGGGGAAAATAGTGAAAAAGTTATTTACATTTTTTTTAATTTTAATAATGATATCTTTGATTAGTGCTTGTCAATCAAATAATTTCAATAACACCATAAAAGACAAAGCTCCAGATCCTTCTGTAAGTATAGAAGATTTGGATAATAGCACAAAGGATGATTCTAAAATATTCTATTTTGATACCGAACAAAAGCAAAGTCTTTTTAAAGTTATATTTTGGGAAAAGTTGAAAGAGGATCATTATTATCAAGGTCAGATAAAGAATAATGATGTGGCAATTGAAAATGTTTTCAAAGGAGAGGACATTGAAGTTGGACCACTTCCTAAAAATTATGAATTAGCGATGACCTTTAGTCAAAAAGAACCTCCCCCATCAAAAATCTTGGGAAAATTGAAAGATGATAGAGGAGTTACTCATCAATGGGAACAACCTTATGATAGATCAGATGTAGATCACGATTATTTAATTAATTTACCAACATTCAAAGGTCAGAAAGCAGAAATAGCATTAAGAATGATTTGGCTAAATAAAGATAATAATTGCATAGGTGTCGCAGATAAATACTTAATTGTAAGTAAACAATGAGGTGAAGACAGTTGAAAAACAAAATAATCATTAGCCTAACTTTAATTCTAGGAGTAACCTTTTCTACTATAGGAATTGTGCATGTCTATGCAGGAGAACCAAGTGGCAACTATAAAGATACTAATTATAATTTTAGATTTCTAAAAGGAAATCCATATGATGAGACAACATCTAGAACAAAATTTACTAAATCTTGGTATTATATGAACAGTGAAAAGAATAATACTTCTTATGTAGCCTGGGCCAGATCTAAAGGAAAAGATGTTTCAGATGGCCACTATTATACAATTAAGAAAAATTATAAAGGAGTACAACTCCTATACAATTTGGCAGTTGAAAAAACATTCTTGGGAATAGGATATCCGCCTGTTTCGATAGGTGCTAAGAAGAATGCAGCTGGTCATGCTAATGGCAAATGGAGTCCCGATTACGATCCAAAAAGCCCTTGATTCTATTAGGCTCTTTAAATTCAAAAGAGAACTATGTGACACAGCGACTCAGAATTAACTGAGTCGCTTCTATATTTAGTTTTAAATAAACGAAATGGAGAGAAACATGTTTTATTTGCTTATATTACGATTAATAAAGCGCCCTTCTTTTTACATATCATTAGCCATTGGTGCAATTTTAGCGATTGCTTATTTTTGGACAGAAGAAATGCCACTCAAAGAACATTTAGAACTTACAGGAGGAATTTCTTTTACCCCTTATACAAAATGGATGGGGATCGGTGGAATATCAGATTATCCAGCACTTTACATGTTCTTATTACCAATTTTGGCAACACTCCCATTTTCAGATCTGTACTCAAGAGATCGGTCAACTGGTTTTTTTCGCTTTTTAATTATTAGAGGAAAACAAAAACAATATTTCTTTAGTTTGTTTCTTATAAACTTTTTAGCAGGTATGCTCACAGCTGTCTTTCCCCTATTATTAAATATTTATTTGTCTTTCATGAGACTTCCAAATATAAAACCTGATAGAGCGATTAACAATGAGATGCCTTTAGACTCTGATAATACTTTCTTACCAGATCTATATTATACACATCCCTTTGTTCATATGCTTTTATATGTCATATTGATTGGTATTTTCTCTGGTATGTTCGCAAGTATAGCTTTGGGATTTGGAATGTTTATTAAAAAATCATTTGTTGTTCTAATTACACCTTTTGCAAGTTTATATGTCATAAACATGGTACTTTCAACACTAGGGCATCAGGAAATGATATCAACAAGCTTCTTGCAACAACAGGCTACAGATGGTGTGAGTCTAGCCAGTCTTGTTTTACACTTGTTTATCGGATTTATGTTAAGTTTTTCATTATACATTCTAGGGGTTAAAAAGAATGTTATTCGTTAAAGAACTACATATCGTTTTACTCGACATATGCCGTTATAAAGTGCGATTATTCATCTGGTTTTTTTGTTATTTGCTCTGTATTTTATATTTAGTCAAAGAAAGTATACCGCAACATGGAATAATGGGAATACCACAATCTTTAAATTTATTTTTCTCTTCCTATACATTTATTTTTCCCGTATTACCCCTTTTTCTAATGTTTTTTTCATTTGGAATCGTACCTTTTTTCGACTCTTCTCGTTTTGTTCGTTATCAAAAAAGAGAAAAAGTATTTTTATCGTTATTATTACGTGTCTTTTGGATCTGTCTAATATTCACTCTCATATACCTAATCGGTGGTTTCCTTCTGGGTGGCTTCCTGTCAGGAAGGTGGAACAACGTTTGGCTGTCTACAAAAGGAGCTCCATACTTAATATATGGCGATCAACTACCTTTAGATGAATACTTTTCATCTAATATCATGTTAATTAGATATCTGATTACAAGTTTATTGGTATTCCATCTGATCGGACTATTTGTTGTGGTTTGCTATTTGTTAAGTAAAAATTATATATACAGCTTTATTATCATTTCATCTGCTGTGATTCTTGATAAAATGCTTAATATTTATTTTGGTTTTTCTTTCATTAATGACTCACTGTCATTAGAAATGACATCTTGGCTTATACCAGGTTTATTTTCTAGAATGATTTATTTATTTAGTGGTTTTGGATTACTTTTTACTTTTCTAGCATATAAAATTTTTATCAAACAAGATTTTTTAACTGAATACGGCAATGATCATGAAAAAGAATATTAATCGAGGTGAAACTCATGTCAGAAGAATATATTAAAATTGAGGCATTAAACAAATTTATTAAAAAAAACCAAGTCCTTAAGAATATTAACTTATCATTACAAAAGGGGAATATTTATGGTTTTCGTGGACCTAATGGATCCGGAAAAACAATGTTGTTTCGTGTATTATCCGGATTAGTAAAACCAAGTGATGGAAAAGTAACTGTAGGTGGGAAACAATTACACAGAGACATCTCATTTCCCGAAAATGTTGGAATATTAATAGAGTATCCTGGTTTTATCCCAGAATATACTGGTTTTGCTAACCTAAAATTACTCTCTATGATTCAGAATAAAATTAACGATAACGAAATTTCTGCTGTGATTTCTCGTGTAGGGCTTGATCCAAATGACAAAAGAAAGTTTAAAAAGTATTCTCTTGGGATGAAACAACGTTTGGGAATAGCTCAAGCAATTATGGAAAAACCGGATTTGCTCATTTTAGACGAACCTACTAATGCTTTAGATGAGAAAGCAGTCGAAATAGTACATCAATTACTCGTAACATTAAAAAATGAAGGTAAAACAATTTTGATCGCTAGCCATGATAAAGAAACTCTTCAAAAGGTTTCAGATACGATTTATGATATTGAATCTGGTGAAATTATAAAAGAAACGATTGTTGATAGGGATAAAGAAAAATGAGAAAAAAAGTAATAGTAATTTCAGTGATGACTATAATTTTTATCTTAATCAGCATGTTCCGCTATCAACAAGTGAATAGTGAATACTCCAACTATAAAGTAACAGAAAAAAACCTTACGACAAATGAAACGTTTGAATTTCTAAAAATAAGTCATACGTTTAAAAAAGCTAAGAAAATTAATACCATTGATGAAATGAGAAATAAAATAACTGAATACCGCATACCATTTACATTAAAAAATAAAACAAACGATAAACTTCCCCTACATCCTGAATTTTATAGAATGATGAGGGGAGAGGAAGAAACCCAGACCATAGACTTTATTAATAATAAAACAGGCAAAAGAGTTAAAGATATTAAGCCTCATCAATATATAAGCGGTACCGTCACCTTTACATTTGCAAATAATGGTGAGGGAAATTTAAAAACGCCTAAACTCCATATGATCGGGAGTGATGGAATATCAGTTGAGAAATTCATTGTGAAAATTGATTACTTCAAGTAGCATATACTATTCAAATCAAAAGAAATACGTCCTTTTGTCCTCTTCTACTTTAAGAGGATTTTTTATATAAAAAGGCGAAGTTTTACTAAAGTTAAAGTACGAAGGAATTTAATATATGAAAGCAGATGAATTCATGCCAAACAATCAAAAATCCACCCCACTCCACTGAAAAATCACCATACCTCCTTCAGCACAGCACACACACAATGCCTTCATCCAAATACAAATAACCAATTGCTACTATACTAGTTGTTTTTTAAAATCTACACAAAGTTAAAGAAGTATTCTTTGAATCAGCTCTATTCTTCTCTCCAAACAATAGCTACCCTTCAATTAAACGTTTTAACTTAAGCTCCGTTTCAGTATCCTCAACGGGTGTATAGACACTGCATCTTAAATCAGTATCCCCATACACTTGTAATGAAGTGAGATTAAACAACATTTTACCTGCCTTAGCATGACGAAATTCAATTAATACTTCAGGTGCATAGCTGATCTCATTTTCATTCCATATTTTACGAAACTCAGGATATGCCTGCTCCATTTCTTCTATAAATTGCTCATACCATTCATCCGCCACATACTGTCCATAATACGTTCTAAATATGGCGATATATCCTCTTACAAAATGCTCCCAATTCACGGCTAAACTTTTAAATTCCTTTCTTGAGAATAGTAAGCGGATAATATTTCTTTCTGCCGGGATGATTTGTTCAAAGTCCAAAAATACATTAGCTGCTGCTTGATTCCACCCAACAATCTGACTTCTTCTATCAGATATAATCGTTGGACAATAACGAAGCTCCTGCAAAATTTTCACTAAAGCCGGACTGATTTCCTTCTCATTCTCAATGATATAGGATTGTTTCACACCTTCCTCTAATGCTAAAGCGTACAAATATCTCCTTTCATCGTTATTTAATTGTAATGCACTAGAAATAGCATCTAATACCGAAGTAGATACTTTTATATCTCTGCCTTGCTCTAACCATGTATACCAAGTAAGACTCACACCGGCTAGTTGAGCTACTTCTTCTCTTCTGAGCCCTGGTGTTCTTCGGCGGGTTCCTACAGGTAAACCAACCATTTGAGGCGTAATTTTTGAACGTTGGTTTTTTAGAAATTCTGATAATGCTTGAAGTCTTGTTTCAGGTTTCATTCAGATCTCCCTTTAAAATATTATTCATTATACTAGGATAAACAACAACTTGTAATAGGATAACACAATGGCTAAAGTTAATAAAAACAAGGAGGGAATGATCATGAAAAGAGTTGTCATTACTGGAATGGGAGTTATTTCTCCACTTGGAAATGATATAGATAGCTTTTGGAATCAACTCGTTAAAGGACAATCGGGAATATCTCACATTGATTCTTTTGATACGACTGATTATAAAACAAAAATAGCTGGAATCGTTCGTGATTTCGATGCAGATGAAATATTAGGGAGAAAAGAAGCAAAACGATTAGATCGTTTTAGTCAGTTTGCCTTAGCAGCAGCCGAACAAGCATTAGAACATTCACAATTACAGTTAGATCAAGTAGATCTTGAACGTTTAGGCGTATATGTTGGTTCAGGAATCGGGGGCATACAATCGCTTGTTGATCAGGTGAATGTATTAGATAAACGAGGTCCATCGAGAGTAAGCCCCAGCCTTGTCCCCATGATGATTTCAAATGCAGCTGCGGCCCAAATCAGCATTAAATTAGGCGCACAAGGGCCATCATTGTCTCCAGTCACAGCTTGTTCTATCGGGAATACCTCTATTGGTGAAGCTTTCAATGCGATCCGAAATGATGAAGCAGATATTATATTTGCCGGTGGAGCAGAAGCTGCCGTCAATCAGATATCTTTGGCTAGCTTTGGAAACGCACATGCACTATCTACTAGAAACCAAGACCCAAGTCGAGCCAGCCGTCCATTCCATACAGATAGAGATGGCTTTGTTATGAGTGAAGGTGCAGGTATCTTAGTATTAGAATCATTAGAAAACGCAATTCATAGAGATGCGCCGATATTATGTGAAGTAGTGGGATACGGGGCTAGTTCAGATGCACATCATATGGTCGCTTCACACCCAGAAGGTAGGGGTGCCTACTTAGCCATGAAGAAAGCATTGAGAAGTGCAGATATATCAACAAGTGAAATCGATGTTATTAGTGCTCATGCAACAAGTACACAAGTAGGTGATCGTTCAGAAGTTCTAGCGATTAAGAAATTATTTGGTGATCGTTCAGGTGAAATTCCAACAACGGCGAACAAGTCAATGACTGGGCACATGTTTGGTGCTGCTGGCGGAGTAGAAGCGATTGCTTTAGTGGAAAGTTTGAGACGAGGATTGATTCCGCCAACTATTAATGTAGAGAAACAAGATCCAGATTGCAATTTAGATGTTGTATTAGAAGCGAGACAGCTTCCATTGAAATATGGGCTATCCAATTCTTTTGGTTTTGGAGGACATAATTCAGCCATCTTGTTAAAACATTACGATTGAAGTAGTGAAAAGGTGAAATAATGACAAAACAAGGGTTTATAGTCCTTGATTTGTCATGATGGGAAAACCTCACAGACAATTGATGACGGACCTCAGCTATCTGATATATTCATTATATTCCTGTTTAGACGGTTTTGAGGATGAAGATAAGGATGAGAACGCCCATAATATTTTAAAAGTAAGGAAACTATCTCATTAGCCTCCTTACTTTTATATCAATACACTATTATTGAATACTAAATAGCCTTAATCCCATTTTTCCATATGTACTTTTAATTCTGGTATACTTAATATCCTTTGTAACTCTGTATCATTTTCCGTATCTATATAACTTTCTTCTTCATGAGAAGATGTAACCAGCCAATCTTCTCCATTTTTGAAGAAGGACAAGTCTTCTGGTAAATTTGGTTGCTCCCAATCATATAAAGAATTTGCGAATTCTTTTAGAATACTCTTCGCATTTTCATCTGTATAATAGTAATAAACTTTTGCTGTATTGTTTAATAGTATTGTGCTAGCCCATTCTGATTGTTCTTTCATCTCTTTCAATGAACTTTCAAGTTTTTTTAGGAAGGGATCAAAAGATTTTAAAGATCCCATATCTTTTCTTAAAACTAAATGAAACTCATCACAAATTTCGAAAGCCAAATCAATTAATTTGGAGTACTGCTCACCTTTTGGATTTTGATCAATAACTAACATATTTACACCTTCTCATATACCAATTTTTTAGATTTTTTGAATGTATGTTCTTTTATGCTTCTTAAACTCAGATTATGTAACATAAGTAACTCCTGTAATAGTCACCGCTAGACCTATTGAAATTAAATGTGCTAAAAGTGCTTCTCCACCAAACGAAGAGATTACTAGAATGAATAGTATATATTTATTTCCAACACCACTTTTAACACATATTTTCATAAAAACACAAAGCTATTATAACAACTTGTTATTAATAATTAAATATACACAAAATAAATATAGCAATAAATTCCATTTAAAAGGCATTAATATAGGTTTTCATAATTAATGAAGTGAATAAAAGAATTGAAAACAAATCTATCGAAAGTTAAAATTTCCACAGCAGTCCCTATAAATCTTTGACCTAATTATAGTTTTTTGATTTTTGCTCAGTTTCAAAATAAAGAACTATCGGTTATTATCCTACGTAACTTTTTTGAAGTAGTACTATCTAAATTCAAATGAAATTCCTTAAGCCCATCACCCTTTACACTCAAAAAGATTTGATCAATTATTTTATTTACTCATTTGATAAATAAATATAAAAGGAGGAGATTCCATGTCTACTAACAATAAACCGAACAGATTAATCACTGAAAAATCACCCTACCTCCTTCAACACGCCCACAACCCAGTTCACTGGTACCCGTGGGGGCAAGAAGCCTTCGACAAAGCGAAACGTGAAAATAAACCAGTGCTTGTCAGCATCGGCTATGCCACTTGCCACTGGTGCCACGTCATGGCACACGAAAGCTTTGAAGATCAACAAGTCGCTGACATCCTAAACGAGCATTTCATTTCAATCAAGGTCGATCGTGAAGAGCGTCCAGATATTGACTCGATGTATATGTCCGTTTGTCAGATGATGACGGGGCAAGGAGGCTGGCCGCTCAACGTGTTTGTCACGCCTGATCAAAAGCCTTTTTATGCGGGGACATACTTTCCAAAAAGAAGTGCTTACGGCCGTCCCGGCTTCATTGAAGCACTGACGCAATTGCTGGATGCGTATCACAACGACCGAGATCATATTGAATCATTGGCAGAAAAGGCAACAAATAATTTGCGGATCAAGGCAGCAGGGCAGACAGAAAATACGCTCACTCAGGAGTCGATTCACAAAGCCTATTATCAGCTCATGAGCAGCTTTGATACGCTGTATGGCGGCTTCGGTTCTGCGCCTAAATTTCCTGCGCCGCATATGCTCACGTTTCTCATGCGTTATTTTGAATGGACAGGGCAAGAAAATGCGTTATATGCTGTCACAAAAACGTTAAACGGCATGGCAAACGGCGGTATTTATGATCATATTGGTTCTGGATTTACTCGATATTCAACAGATGAAAAATGGCTTGTGCCGCATTTTGAAAAGATGCTGTACGATAACGCCTTGCTGATAGATGCCTACACCGAAGCCTATCAAATCACTCAACACCATGAGTACGAAAAGCTTGTCCAAGACCTCATTCAATTTATTAAACGAGACATGATGAATCGTGACGGCTCTTTTTATTCCGCAATCGATGCCGATTCAGAAGGAAAAGAAGGGCAATATTACGTTTGGACAAAAGAGGAGATCATGACCCATTTAGGTGATGACCTCGGCACTTTATTTTGTGCGGTCTACCACATCACAGAGGAAGGAAATTTTGAAGGACAGAACATCCCTCATACCATTTCCACCTCATTTGATGACATCAAAGCAGCATATTCAATCGACGACAAAACCCTTCATTCCAAACTGCAATCCGCTCGACACATCTTACTCACTGTAAGACAGCAGCGACCTGCACCGCTAATCGATGACAAGGTACTCACATCGTGGAATGCGCTGATGATCTCCGCACTTGCCAAAGCAGGGAGTGTCTTTCATGAAAAAGAGGCTATCCGCATAGCAAAACAGGCAATGTCTTTTCTAGAAACACACCTCGTCCAGCAGGAACGGCTCATGGTCCGCTACAGGGAAGGGGACGTAAAGCATCTAGGCTTTATCGAGGATTATGCGCACATGCTCACAGCGTATATGTCTTTATACGAAGCGACCTTTGACCTAGATTGGCTGACAAAAGCCAGAGCCGTTGCTGAAAATATGTTTGAACTGTTTTGGGATGAGCAAATCGGGGGCTTTTTCTTCTCAGGCTCAGATGCAGAAGCGCTTATTGTTCGTGAAAAAGAAGTATACGACGGGGCCATGCCGTCTGGTAACAGTACTGCACTCCAACAGCTTCTGAAACTAAGCAGAATGATCGGACGTCAAGACTGGATCGAAACACTAGAGAAGATGTTCAGCGCCTTTTACGTCGATGTCTCTTCCTATCCAAGCGGACATACCGCCTTTTTACAAGGACTATTAAGCCAATATGCCGTCAAACGAGAAATCATTATTCTCGGGAAAAAGGGCGATCCGCAAAAAGAACAGCTTCTACAAGCATTGCAAAAACGATTCATGCCATTTGATCTCATTTTAACTGCCGAAACAGGGCAAGAATTAGCAAGGCTCGCACCTTTTGCAAAAGATTACAAAACGATCAACGACAGCACGACGGTCTATATTTGTGAAAACTACAGCTGCCGCCAGCCGATCACCAATCTCGACGAAGCGATGGAACAATTATTCCAAACTTGAGCTGTCATATGATGACTATGAGAAGACAAAATGAGGACAAACAGATAAAAAACATGTCAATCCGCTAACAATTCGTCTATACGGTTTTATTTTTCCTCTAAAACGGTTAGAATGCGCACTAGATGTTCTCATACCGAAGGGAGAGAAAATAATTGAAAAAAGTATCATATACACTCATTGCTTGTCTGTTATCAGTGGGGCTTGCAGCCTGCTCATCAAACGATGCGAAACAGGATAAGCAAAACGATTCAGCCAACAGCAAGGAAACAACACAGGCTGACCAAAAAGAGCAGCAAAAGCAAATGGAAGAGATGCAAAAGAAATTAGACGCACAAAAAATTGATGATCAAAAGGTCGTTGCGACCGTCAACAAAGATAAAATCACAGGAAGTGAATACAATAGCGCCCTATCAACCATTCAAGGTCAACTTCAGCAGTCTGGACAAGACCCAACATCTAAAGAAGGCGCAAAAGCTGTCAAAAAGCAAACCATTGATGCGCTAGTAGGTCAAGAGCTCATCCTGCAAGATGCTGAGAAGAAGGGCTATAAAGCCTCTGACAAGCAAGTCGATAAGCAGCTAAAAGAAGAAAAGAAACAATTTAAAGACAATGCTCAATTTGAAGAAGCACTCAAAAAGAGCGGACTGACAATGGATCAGCTGAAAAGTGATATTGCCGACAGCATCAAATACAGCCAATATGTCGACAAAGAAATTAAATCAGCCTCTGTGTCTGAAAAAGACGTCAAAGCGTACTATGACCAATACGCCGAACAAATGAAAAAACAAAAACAAAAAGCACCTGATTTCAAAGACGTCAAATCACAAATCAAGAAGCAGTTAGAATCTCAAGAAAAGCAAAAAGAAGTACAAAAAGAAATTGATCAACTAAAGAAATCTGCCAAAATTGATGTATCGATTTAACCACTATTAAAAATCCGCCATTGTGCGGATTTTTTTCATCACTTCATGAACTGTTTTTCCAAAATAATGACAAAAGCCTCATCATAAACATCTTCTCCATCCGATATGATGGGAGTACAAAAGAAAGCGTTATCAATTCTTTTGTCTCTGAAAAAGTACAAGATCAAAGACAGATCTCGTACTTTTGTTTTAGTCATATCTACAAGAGGAGGATGTTTATGTTCAAATGGTTTAAACCAGCTCCGCATATCGACAGGCTCGATGATGCCAAAACAGACGAAACCTATAAACGGCTGCGGCTGCAAGTCTTTTTGGGAATCTTTATCGGATATGCGGGCTACTATTTGCTGCGCAAAAATTTCGCATTTGCCATCCCTTATTTACAGGAAGAGGGGTTCACAAAAAGTGAATTAGGCTTTGTACTGGCGGCTGTTTCTATCGCTTATGGCTTTAGTAAATTCATTATGGGGATGATCTCAGACCGGTGTAACCCAAGATACTTTTTAGCCGCTGGACTTTTTCTATCAGCTCTTATCAATATTCTATTTGTCTCATTTCCATGGGTGACATCCAGTGTATGGATCATGTTTTTATTCATGTTCTTAAACGGCTGGTTTCAAGGAATGGGGTGGCCGCCATGCGGACGAACGATGGCACATTGGTTTTCGGTGAGTGAACGTGGAACGAAAATGTCCATTTGGAACGTCGCTCACAATATCGGCGGGGGGATTCTTGCACCGCTTATTACATTAGGAATTGTTTTGTTTGCGACGTGGAAAAGTATCTTTTTCTTCCCTGCCATCATTGCCATTATCGTCTCCTTCGTCATCATTCTTCTCGTACGGGACACCCCGCAATCCGCTGGTCTTCCGCCAATTGAAGAATACCGAAATGACTATCCGGCACAACAATATGAAGATCAAGAAAAAGAATTAACCGTAAAAGAGATTTTGTTTAAATATGTACTCAACAACAAATTCCTTTGGTATATCGCCATTGCCAACGTCTTTGTGTACTTTGTCCGTTATGGGGTCGTAGACTGGGCACCTACCTATTTAACAGAAGCAAAAGGATTCTCACCAGAGCATTCACGCTGGTCTTATTTCCTTTATGAATATGCAGGCATCCCTGGTACATTATTGTGCGGGTGGATTAGTGACCGCTTCTTTAGAAGCCGCCGCGCACCTGCTGGCGTCCTCTTTATGATTGGCGTATTAATTGCGGTTCTTGTGTACTGGTTAAACCCTGCTGGCAATCCAATGGTTGATAACATTGCCCTCATCAGCATCGGGTTTTTAATTTACGGACCCGTCATGCTCATTGGACTGCAAGCCATTGATCTCGCTCCGAAAAAAGCCGCTGGCACTGCTGCCGGGTTGACAGGATTCTTTGGATATATTGGTGGCTCTGCTTTTGCTAATGCCATGATGGGCGTCGTCGTCGATCACTATGACTGGACAGGAGGTTTCATTTTACTAGTTGGTTCTTGTATCCTTGCGATTGTGTTCCTCGCCATGACATGGAATACAGGAAAGCGCGTAGAGCAAGCTTAATGAAAATCACATAAAAGATTCATCTCCGCCCAACATGCCCTTTACATCTATTTCTTATGATGGAGGCAGTTACCGTAAAAGGAGGATAAAATATGAAGAAAAGTAGATTACTTGCTTTCGTGTTACTCTCTTTTGCTTTACTGTCTTTTGGTTGGGTGCCGACCACCATATCGGCACATGAACATCTTTTATCTCCAGATCGCATTTTAACCGTTGCACACCGCGGAGCATCAGGGTATGCCCCAGAGCATACCCTAGCTTCCTACAAGCTCGCCACAAAGATGAATGCAGATTACCTCGAACTCGACCTTCAAATGACAAAGGATGGACACCTCATCGTCATGCACGATGAAACGGTTGACCGGACGACAAACGGAACCGGCTGGGTCAAAGACCTCACACTTGCCGAAATCAAACAGCTTGATGCCGGTGCATGGTTTAACGAAGCCAACCCCGACAAACAAAATGCCCACTTTATTGGACAGCAAGTCCTCACATTAGATGAGGTATTACGCTACTTCGGTAAACGAGAAAATTATTATATTGAAACCAAAAAACCAGACATCTATCCGCAAATGGAAGAAAAACTATTGGCCGTCTTAAAGAAACATCATCTTCTTGGAAAACATACGAGAAAAGGGCAGGTCATCATCCAATCTTTCAGCCAAGAAAGTCTATTAAAATTGCAGAAACTCGCCCCTCGGCTTCCAAAAGTACAGCTATTAGATAGAGCGCAAATGACGTCTATTACAGATGATCAGCTCGACTTCATCAAATCGTATGCAGTGGGGGTCGGACCGAATTTTAGAGCTTTGACACTTGAAAATGTACAGCAGGTCAGAAGCCACGGACTCCTCCTTCACCCATATACGGTAAACAGCGAAGCAGACATGACACGTCTTCTGCAATACGGCGTCACCGGTCTTTTCACCAACTTTCCAGATGTCTTTCAGCGTGTCAAAGCTTCTCTGTAAACGACAAAAGCCTTGCGGTTGTTCCGCAAGGCTTTTGATTATTCCACCGTTTGATTAGATGGAGCAGTTTGGATCGGTTTTCTCTTTCCAATCCCAAATATGAAGAAGCTAAGCGCTACAACAATCAAGAAAACAATCCCCACAATAAGAGAAATACGCGTATCCTGATTAATGAGCATAAACACAAGAACCATCAATAAGAAGCCAATCGTAAGATAATTAGAAACTGGTGCTAGCGGCATCTTAAATGGATGCTGATCAAGCGCTGCCCCCTTCGCTTTTCTGAAGCCAATATGACTAATCAAAATGACAAACCAAGGCACCATACCAGGAAGGACACTCGCACTATACACATAAACGAAAATGTTTGGCGGCGAAACGTAATTTAAGACCACCCCAACCGCTAAACCAATCAGCACAGCAAATGTCCCAAAATACGGTACACCATTCTTCGAAATTTTTGTGAAGAAAGCAGGTGCCTGTCCATTCACACCTAATGTATAAAGCATACGTCCCGCACTGAAGATTCCACTATTACAGCCGGACATCGCTGCTGTAATGACAACAAAGTTAATAATACCTGCTGCTGCCGTAATTCCAATTTTCGCAAACGTCGCCACAAATGGACTGCCGAGCGTATTCAGCTGATCCCACGGATACACCGTCACGATGACAAAGATCGCACCGATATAGAAAATCAAAATACGCCAGATGATGCTTTTGATGGCATTTGTCAGCGTCTTTTGTGGATTTTGCGCCTCACCTGCAGTAATCCCAATGAGCTCTACCCCTTGATAGGCAGCAATCACTAGGGACAATGCAAACAAGAAACCGCTAAATCCACCTGTAAAGAATCCGCCGTGCGCCCAAAGGTTAGACAAACCAATCGCTGTTCCACCATTGCCAAACCCAAAGAAAATAATGCCTAAACCTGCAATGATCATTAGAATAATCGTCACAATCTTGATCATCGCAAACCAGAATTCAAACTCACCGAATGACTTCACCGAAATCAAGTTGGCCGCACCTAAAATGATCATGGCGATTAATCCGGGAATCCACGCCGGTAACTCCGGGAACCAATATTTCATATAAGCACCTACGGCGATAATCTCAGACATTCCAACAATGACCCACTGGAACCAGTTACTCCAAGCTGTCATATACCCCGCAAGCGGATGAATATATTGATGCCCAAATGTAGCAAACGATCCCGTACTCGGTTCAAGATACAACATTTCTCCCATCGCACGCATAATAAAAAAGATAAAAATACCACACACTGCGTACGCTAGAAGAACCGATGGACCTGTCCATTGAATGGCTTTAGCTGACCCCATAAATAAGCCAACACCAATTGTGCCGCCAAGCGCAATCATTTGAATATGACGAGCACTTAACCCTCTCTTTAATTCCTTTTGAGCCACTTCTATTCCCCCTCATCAACAAACAACATAAAAAATAAAAAATCAGAATTTTCATTCTGATTCAAAATCTTCAATCTTTCGATGTATATTATCATAATAAATCTACCCTTAAAAAACAATTGTTTTTTTGAGGAAAACACTATTAACAAAATATTCTGACATAAAAAGATATTCAAATTATTTTATATTGATATATCGAATCAGAGGATCATCATCGCTTCAATGACCATCACTTAATAGAAAAGAACCTCCCCTTATATCGACCTCAAAGCTTTTCCCTCCATTTTTATAAACCATTCTATCCTGATCATCAACACAAGGAAAGTCATTGTGAAAAGTACCTGATCTTTTCTTCACATAACAAATAAATCCATCATTTTCCGGAATTGCAACTTTGACAGATGATCCAGTTGACGTCGATTTGAGCGAATGCAGCATGGCCTTTGAATGTATCTGTACCCTTCTGCCTATTAAATTCAGATCAATATCTGAAAAAGCACCTACCATCTCCACTTTTGACGAAGTAGTACGCAGGCTCAATGTCTGCGTGTTGAGCTGTTGACTAGAGATAAGTCCACCCACTGTCTGCAAGCGCAGATGCTTGATTTCTCCCGTAAACATGGACTTTCCAGAAATCAATTGGCAGTCAGCCTCCTTCACCTTCAGTCCATCCAAAAGTAGATTTGCTCCTTTACAATGAATAGACAAGGACTGTAACTGTGCCTGAGGGAGGTAAATCTCCAAATTCGTTTGATGAAGATGAAGCCCCAAGCTGATCGCTCGTTTTCTTTTATCTTGAATCACCAGCCTGTCTCCCCGCACCTGATGATGCAGTAAATACCGATGGGGGAATACATGATTGGTGGTCTGCTTTATCAATACATAAGGATGATCATGGTGATGAAGGCGAACATCTCCCACCAGCCAGTTTAAAGAAAGTTGCGCTATGACTTCTTCAATTCGAACCGTATGCTTCACATGTCTCCCTCCTTTTCCCATCATGAATTACCTCGTTTGCATCCGGCCGATGCGGCTCCACAATTCCAAGATCACAATGAGGACTGCTGCAATCATCACTCCTGACAGGATGAGGCTCATTTGATCATTGCCATAAATGGCGAGCGATACATTTCCTAAAACAGCACATAAAACAATTGCAGTCAGGACGGTCATCAAAACAGATTTCTTCCTCAACCCTATTCTCATCGCAATCATCCCAATCGCATGGACACACCCAATAAACACAAAGTACGTTTTCATCAATTGCAATAGAGCACCTGCCGTCAACGTATCGTGAACTATAGGGAAAAACATTTCAGTCACACTAAACACAACAAACGAAGGAATGATACTGCACATCATCGCAAACGTTGAAAGGCACACCATCCATATCATATGAGAAAGGAATCTCACTGAATTGGATGTGCGTTCCTGATAAACAGTCTTGCCTACACGCCAATACAGCATAGCTGTGATGATAGAAAAAAAGATCATCCATACTGTACTCGTTAACAAATAAATATTCGTATATTGCTGAAAACCCGGTTCGCGTTCAATTTTTGCAGCAAACGCAATAAAATAGATGAATACTAGCAGCACAATACTCGCGATGAAACTAGCTTGAATATACTGCTTCATGTGACCTTTTCTTAGCTCAACCTTCATAAAATGAATCATACGTCATCCTCCTATCAGTTGGCATTCTTTATCTTTCGGGCAGATCATACCCGCCAATTTCAGCATAGTGCGCTGTCACCTTTTGAATAAATAGATCACTCACAATATCCACGCCAAGCCCCTTCATCATCTGCTTTAAAAAACACAAACGCTGGACCGTTTCTTCATGATTGCGTACAAACAATGTGGGATTCAACCATATATTCACAAGAAGCAGAAATACTTCTGCCACTTCACCAGGAAACGCAGTTTCCATCGAACCATCTTCAATCCCTTCAATGATTAACTGTTTGATTCTCAAAGCATCCTGATTGACACCTGTCTTCATGCCTTCAATCACAAATTGCGGATTTTTCATCTGATCAACCAAGATCCCATCAATCGAATGAGACTGCGGGTCTGCCACAAGCTGCTCCAGGATAAGCTGCAGCTTCTCTTTCGCATGAGCTGCCTCCGTATGCTCAATTAACTCCTCAAGCTTCTCGGTTGCATAACGAAACTGCCGATCCATCACGCCGCGTAATATTTCATCCTTCGATTTAAAATGATGATAAATAGCCCCTTTAGACATATTCAATTCATGGATAATATCTTGCAAACTTGTCTTTTCAAATCCCTTTTCCTGAAACAACTTTGTCGACACGTCCAAAATTTGCTGCACCGTCTTTTCTGGATACTTATTTCGCGCCAGTTCAAACGCCTCCTTTTACATACCGACCGTCGGTATGTTTATTTATATTTTTCATTATAAACGGTTCATGCAGATTTGTATACAACAAAAAAAGACCGCTCACACGGTCTCCTCAAGCTCAAAATGCAAATTCATCGGCACATCTGGCAGAGCCGAGGCCTCCTCCATATTCGTCGTAGGTGTTTTCTCATCCACTTCCTCAAATCGAAAACCGTCAGCCCAGACTGTTCCATGACCGCTGAGTAACACTCCAAAATGAATGGATTCACTGCGCGTAGGAACATCTAATACGATCGCATATTGATTCCATTCCGTAGAATCTGTCACAGGTCGATTCTGCATATTATCAAACTGCACCGTATCACCCTTTCCGTCATCTACCCGCATCCAAATTCCTGCTGAAGATACATTCTCTGTTTTCAAGAAAGCAGAAAGCTTCAATCGCTTGCCTGCATACTCTTTTGCTTGAAACCCCTGCATCATTGTCGCAAACTGTCCATCTTGTACGCCTTCTTTAGATGATAAAACACCTGATTGCTTACCCGTATGAAATTCTGCTGTATCAACACCCATCTCATACATATGCGGATGTGAACCACTCAAACCCCAGCCAGGTACTGCTTCATGTAATGTCATCGAATCTTCCTCCTTTTTCATTTGCATGTCTCTCATCATGGACCTGTACATTCCGGGAGGTAAGGAATACAGATGCTTAAAAGCACGCGTAAAGGCTTCCTGCGATTGGAATTGTAACGAAAAAGCGATGTCTAAAATCCCCTGATCCGTATACAAAAGAAGCTGTGCAGCCGTAGCTAATCTTCGTTTCCGCACATATTCCCCCATCGACAGCCCGGTTTCTCGTTTAAACACACGCAGCAAATGAAAATGTGAATATCCTACTTTCTCAGGCACCTGTCTCAGCGACAGTTCATCCATCAAATGCGACTCCAAATAAGAAATCACCTCTTGCGTCACCCGACTATACATCATCTCCCTCACCTCTTCTTGATCATAAAACAAATCAGTTCACTCGTTTTGATCAAAATTGCGATGTTTCATCTGTCCAGCTGAGGAGGAAAAACGCTAACGTGAGCGCTCGTTGTTCGATAGAAACTCCCTCACATCATCTGCGATTTCTTTTGATTTCGTATGATGCAAATAATGGCCGCCTTTGAAAGTAACGATTTTTCCGTGGTCTACATTTTTCAGCAGCTCTTCATGCATTGGTTTCCAGTTTGGTGTTTCTTTCTCCGTTTGATCCGCTAGATAGAAAGCAACAGGAAGCTTCTTAGGGAAATGTAGACGTTGAGCGTTTTTAAAATTGTTTCTAAAGTTTTCTGCCTCACTAGCTTGGCTTTCATCCAAAAAATTTCGGAAAGTCAGCATTTTAATCTGAGCTTTCGTTTGATCATCTACTTTAGGCATCACCAGTTGTTCTGGATTCATTTTCACTATCAATCTGTAAAAGCCGGATTGATGAAGCAACTGTAAGCTGGAGACTGGCAATTCATCCGTTTCCTGTTTAGGAACACTCGTATCAATGCCAACAAAGGCTTGGACTTCTTTTTCATATTGATTCACATATTCTAATCCATAGATGCCAGAAATCGAATGACCCATGAGCGTATATTTTTTAATGTTGAGTTTCTGCAAACATTCATGAATCTCATCCACAATGTTTTGACTTGTCCTTACTTTATCTGTGTCGTCACTTAAACCATAACCAAACGGTTCAATCACAACGACTCTATAATATGGCGATAACTCCTTGACTAACGGTTTAAAATCAAGCACGGGTGAAGCAGTTCCATACCCTGGTAGAAGGACAATCGTTTCTTTCCCATCGCCTTGAATGAGCACATTCATCTGCTTCCCATCCACCAAGACCTTTTGCCCATAAGCTTCTATTTTCCCCTGTTCTCTTTCATTACTAATTAGATTCACAACATAAACACTGGCTACAAATACAACCAAGACAGTCAGAATGGTACATAGAGCAATCAGCATTATTTTCAGTAATTTTTTCATTATTTTTTCTTCCCTTCATGATGAAGTACCCTAGCTTGCATCCGCAGATAAAAGATTAGTATTTTCTTTCACAATAGATAATGCCAATTGTATTTGCGCAAACACTTGATACATACATAAACGTAATCGCTATATAAAACCATTCCGTTGGAGATGATAATTCATGAACAAAAACTTGAATGACAGCCACCAATATATAGGCTAATGCCACACCTACAATTGAAAAACTTCCAGCTTTCGCTAAAATAAATTGACCCCGTTCATCCTGTTTATATTCACGGCTTTTCTTAAATTGAAAGACCGTACTTAAGATAGAAAGGATAATCAGAGAATAAAGTATGATCGTTGTCATCATCGCTGTTGTTCCTCCTTGTCGACCTCTTGAAAAACGTCATATAAATCTACTTCAAATGTTCTCGCAATTTGAAATGCTAGTTTTAAAGACAAAGAATATTTACCATTTTCAATCGCTGCCACAGTTTGACGAGTCACACCTAACTTCTCTGCCAAATCCTTTTGTGTCCAGTCTCTTTCTGCCCGTAATACTTTCATTCTATTTTTAATTTCCATTTCAGATTCCTTTCTTAAAGGATGTTTTATTTAACATAATGTTAAAAATAATTAACATTATGTTAAATAACAATAACCTGTTTTCTGCAGGATGTCAATTTCACCGGATGCAAAAAAGAATCATCCATTTTGAAAGGCCTACCTCAAAATGAATGATTCTCTATAAATGATGTGATCATCTGATTTAAAACACTTTCCTCTGGTAAATCGCAGTAGAAAATCCCCAAGATAGCAAGTAGATGAGCATAATCAGTACAGTTGACCCCGTATATACAATAGGGATCGATAAATTCATGATAAAATCAGTGATCCCACTGAATTGCTCTGCTAAATAGAGAACAACAGGCGGTCCCATAGCAGATAATACGATAAAGCCAATGATCACTGCCGTTGTGATATAACCAGGCTTTAAGATATAAAACAATGGAAACGTACATGCTGCGAACAATAAAAACAACCCGCTGCCAATCGCAATATCTGACAGCGAAAACAGCTTCCCAAACACAAATAATGCAGCACTTGTCAGCACGATCGCAATACTCATATAGAAAATGGCGCCAAGATAACGTGATGCGATAATTTCTTTACGTGTATAGGGCAAGGAATTTAATAGAATATTCGTTTCTGCCTTCTCATCATAAGCATATGTGTTAAATGGAATGAAGACACTAGCGACTAGAAACGTTAATACTGGATGGACATCCATGAAAATGAAAAATAAGATAAACGGAATAAAAATAAGTAACTGCTTCTTTTGCAAAATCACATCACGCTTAATTAAATGAAACATGCGCAACCCCGCCTTTCAAATAAAACATGATATCCTCAAGCGACGCCGGTTCAATCACAACAGCATCCCCAAAAATAAGTTTCACCTCATCAATCCGATCTGTTAATGCTTCAAATCCGGCTGCCGTACGCTGAATATGGATAAACGCCTTTTCTGTGTCTCGATCCAGCAAATCCAGGCTCCCCTTCACCAGCACATAATTCTCCGCCACCTCATGAATCGACTGTTGAAAGACCAATCTTCCATTTTGTATAAACGCAATATAATCCGCAATGCGATCTAAATCAGTCGTCATATGCGTTGAGAAAAAAATCGTTCGATTTCCATCAATCATCAATTCTTGTAACGTGCCGAGCAGCTCTCTTCTAAAGACCGGATCTAAACCAGCAGTTGGTTCATCCATGATAATCAGCTCTGCATGGTGCGACAGCGCAATCGCAAGCGATGCCTTCATCTGCATCCCTTTTGAAAATGTTTTAATCGCTTTATGAAGCGGCAAGCCAAACTGTTCAATATATTGATAAAATAGCCTATCATCCCAGCGTTTATAGGCAGGTGCCACAATACGTTTGATGTCTTTTAAACTCAATCCTGGGAAAAAAACGTTAGCATCGTAAACAAAGCCAATTCGTTCCTTAATCTCTTTTTCATGCGTACGATAATCTAATCCAAAAATTTTAATCTCACCAGAATCTGGTTTTAACAAATTCATGATCATTTTAATCGTGGTCGACTTACCGGCTCCATTTTCTCCAATAAACCCAGTAACAAAGCCCTTTTTGACCTGTAAATCAAGATTCTGCACAGAAAAGTCTTTGAACCGTTTTGATACTCCTTTGAATTCAATCACGTGCTCCACTCATCTCACTCCTCATACAAGAACTTTAATAACTGCTGCAATTCATCAAAAGATAAGCCTAATTCCTTGCCGTTTGTAACAACCGCTCCAAGCTGTTCCTCAATCACCTTCAATTTTTTCTCTCTCATGACCTCTAGGTTTTGCTCGGCAACAAATGATCCCTTACCGACAATCGAATAAATAAATCCTGCCTTCTCTAACTCTTCATATGCACGTTTTGTTGTGATGACGCTGATTTGTAAATCCTTCGCCAGCTTTCGGATAGACGGCAGTCCCGCACCTTCTGCAAGCTCACCCGTTAAGATCAACGATTTGATTTGCGTCGTAATTTGCTCATAGATAGGCTCCTTAGAATGGTTAGAAATCGTAATTTGCATATAAAAACCTCTTTTTTCTGTACTGGTATTCGCAATGAAATATTGTATATACACTATATATACATTATATACACACTGAAAAAATATTCAACTCCTTTTATGAACTTTTTTGAATGCGATCCAACTAAAAAACCGCACAGCTCTTCAGCCATGCGGTTCCTCAACAAATCAATTTATCTCCAATATACCCATTTTCCCATAAGCCATTCCACAGGCCCTCTTCTCCACTTTTTCAAATAGAGATAGCTGATGAACAGCTGTGCTGTGTAAAGTCCAACAGCAAGTAGCAGTCCAAACATTGAGCCCATTTGTCCGAATAACCCAAGTCCGTAAGAATAGAAAATCGTTGTACAAATAATAGATTGTGCTAAATAGTTTGATAAAGACAATCGGCCAAGTCCTGCAAGCAGACGTTTCAACCCTTGTGCAGCCTTTGAATAGTAAAAGACAATAAAAGCTTGAATATAACCGATCGTCAGGACATAGGCTCCTAACGTCAGCACCATTTCACTCCAAGGAGCATCACTGAACGTCGCACATTTTAAAGCGAGCCCGATGATAATCATCCAAACCCAGCCTTTACGATAAGCCATGCCTCGATCTTCTTCTGTCAGATGACCTTTTTTCCCGATCGCCATGCCAAGCAGTGCAAATGGACCGATCATGATAGGAGCATAGAGAAGACTTAAAATTGGTGTCAGAGTAAGTGTTACAATTGCCATAATGATGGAGACGATGACCATATCATCTTCAATTGTAATCCGGCTCAACACAATATCGCCATATGTACCAGTCCCATATACATTTGTTAATAATTCAGAATTTCCATAAATAAAATTCATTAGAGTTGGATAAATCACTAAAGATACGGCACCTAAAATACCCGACCATATAAACACTGTTTTGATCCGGCTGCTCAAAAACATCATCAAGAAAAACGTACATGCTCCATAATATAAGAGAATATCACCATTCCAAATGAATATGTAATGCAGCATCCCAAGCACAATAAGACCAAAGCCGCGGCGAACGACGATGGCATTCGTATTCAGCCCCTTGGCCTTAGTGGATTCAATCAGTTTGATAAAAGAATACCCAAACAAAAAGGAGAAAATCGGATAAAATGACCCCTGGAACAAGATCTCCGTCACATATACCCCAAACTCCTGTCCCCATATGCTCGGATCAAACATCTTCTCAAAATCATAATCATATTGAAAATTAAGCATATTCACAATCAAAATACCTAATAAACTAAAACCACGTAAACTATCAATAAACTCAACCCTAGATCCCTTCAACACGACCGCTCCTTCGGAAAGTATAAATACATCTATATATAATAACTCATTTATATAAGAAAAGTTATATAATCCTGAATGTTATAAAACCCTAAATTCATTGTTTATCGAATCTGTAGACTAGAAATAATTATATACCTTAAAATTTA
>NZ_CP150633.1:1641398-1648841 GCF_038023285.1 Bacillus sp. PPSBB_11 | reverse complement strand
AAAAGGAATAGCAGAACAAACTTCTATCAACATACCTAATGATCATTCATTAAATCTATTTACTGTTCAGAAACCAACATAATTTAAATCAAATTCAGGCAATGACTTAAGTTGAAACTTTGATTACGTAAAAAAGGGCTAAACATTTTAGCCCTTACCTTTTTCATCCTTCCAAAGCACACGCTTCACATAAAACAAAATCCCCAATCCAAACAAAATCAACGGCAACTCCCAGTCTGCAGAAATCGGCAGCCATGTCAACATCATGAGAATCAGCAAAACAGCTCCCACACCTGCATAAAAGACCACTATTTTTTTCAATTCTTGGTTTGATTGAAACAAAAAACCACCTCTTTATTAACACTCTTTTATACCATTTTTAGCATATTCAACTGATATAAACAATCATTTCATCAATCCATATCCCGACAAGCCCATGCATCCACCTCGACCTTTAAAGCAGGTGAAGCCAAAGCCACCACATAAATCATCGTCATACAAGGCAGGTGATCCCCTAAAAACTGACCCATGATTCGTTTTCTACTCTCGGCATTAAACTCCCCTACTAAATAGAACACAAGCTTCGTTATATCTTCCACTTTCATATCTGCCGCTTCTACATTGCGTTTTACATTCTCTAACGCTAGCTCGAGCTGTTCCATCGGGCTCGCTGGGATGGTTCCATCGACTTCCATCCCCACTTGCCCTGATAAGGTTAACCACCGCTGCGGCCCTGTTGTCTCTATTTGATGGATGTACGGTGCAACTGGTGCGTGAATGGTCTCAGGATTACGTGATGTTTTCATTGATCAAACCCCTTTTCTGAAAATACAATCAATTTCCACCTATCATACCAAACTTTCTTCCCATCCTATCTGTATATGCTCCGAACGAAGCAAAAAAAAGACCTTTCTTCAAAAGAAAGACCTCTCTAAAATGATGACCCGCTCCGATGCTCAATTTGATGAATCCAATTCAAATCCGCCTCTAAATGAAGCAGCGTGCCAGAAATCAATAAGTACCGACTCTCATCACCTTGCACAAGACATTCCGTTTTCAGCTTCGTGAGTTCCATCACATCTTTCATGATGACGGCTTTCTGCTGCTGAAGCATTTCTTTTTCTTGATGAAATCTGATTTTCCGTGCACAGCCCCATTTAAAGTGAAAATCATCCTTTGCAGCATGATATGGAACAGGTGCCAACAGCCATGATTCCAGCTCTTGTCTGCCTTCTTCCGTCACGTCGTACAGCTTTCGATCTTGGTCATCTATTCCCACTGCTGTCACCAATTGATCACGAATTAACCGATCAAGCGTCGTGTAGATTTGACCCGGGTTGATTTTCCCTTTTATTCCGAGCAATGACTCTAGCTCTAGCTTTAATTCATATCCATGATGTTGCTGCTGACAGAGCGATGTTAAAATTCCGTATTTCACTGACATATGATTTAACCTTCTTTGAGAGATGATATCATCTCTATTTTACTCGCTGTCGCACTAGAAATCCATGAAGCCGCTAAACTGAGTGCAATTCCTGCGATCACTGCCAGCATTAGATGCACAAACGGCAATTGGAATGAAACAAATCCACCGAGCCAATCAGATTGGCTTGAAATATATAGAAGAATCACACCAAATAAAATGCCGCCAATCACACCTGTTAACCCAATGAGCACACCTTCTCCGACGATCATTTTTCTCACCTGCTGCTTTGTCAGCCCCAGCGCCCGCATGGTGCCAATCTCAGATGTACGTTCAAGCGTATTCATCAGCAGTGTATTGGCTGTTCCAATGCTCGCGAGCCCCATAATGAAAATGAGCATCATAGAAATTAACTCGTTCATACCAGTGAAAGCCGATGTCGTTGATTTAATCCCATCCTCTACTGTTTTCACCTTTGAAAGCCGATGTCCAAAGTCTTCCCATAGCTGATCTCGTAAAGACTCACCGGCACCTTTGTCTTTTAACGTAAGCAGGATATCAAGGGGCTGCGCCCACCCTAAATCCTCTTGTAAAAATGTCTGATCGACAAATGCCACATAACCAGAATGATGAGAAGTTTTGACCACATCAATGACTTGTAACTGTTGCCGGCCAGAAGGTGCATTGAGATACACACTCTCTCCAATACGCCCACCCCATTCATCAAACGCACGCTCTCCTAACACGATAGAAGGCGTTTCTGATAATCGTTGATACAAATCGCCTTTATTGTCACCTTCTATAAAAGACGGTCCCTTTTCCTCTACGCCGATCAGAGAAAATTGTCTTTTCTCTCCATCAGCCGTTTCCCATGTCAAAGGAGCCGCTTCCATCATCGGTTCCACCCGTTCAACAGCCTCATAGGATGACAGCTTTTCTTGATCCGCTTTCGTCCATGACGCTTCAGAAGTAACCCTGAGATCACCGCCGTACGTTTGACGAATCTCTCTTTCGTAGCCGTCTGGAGCCGATTCAATGACCGCACTTAAAAGCAAGATCACAGCAATCCCAACAGCTAGAATCGCCGCCGTATTAGCGTTTCGATTCAGTTGCTGCGTGACATGCTGCGCTGATAGATGACCTGGATAGCCAAAAACCAGCTTCAAAAGAGGTGCCAACAACCGGTTCAAAAAGAGCAGGAAAAATGGGAATAACAGAACCATGCTGGCTAAAATGGCAAGATAAGCAGCCGGATGATCCACCCATATGAATGAAAGCAAGCCTATCCCTATCACCGCCCTAATGACCGATCGTTTTTTCGGTGCAGAAGTTTGGGTAGTGGATTTTAAAGTCAGCAGCACAGACGTTTTCCCTGCATGATAGATCGGAAATAACGAAAACAGCACAGGGAACACAATACCAATGATCACTGAAATTACAACAGGCACTTGCCAATTTAACGAATACACCATATCAAAAGCGAACACACCAAGCAGTGTTTGCATGAACACATCTCCAAGCCAAACGCCAATCGGCACCCCAATGGCTGTTCCAATACATGCCAAGATCAAAACCTCAATCAACATTAGTTTTGAAACAGAGCCCTGCGTGTAACCGAAGCTCTTCATAATCGCAAATTCCTTTTTCCGTTCCATCACACTCGTATAAATCATGTTAAACACGATAAAACCGCTCATAAACATCGACAGCCCTGCGATGAGATAAAAGAACGTGTACAACCCGCCAATGTCATTACTTTGTCGGTCATCCGCCACCACAGGCTGGACAAAAACATCGGCATCCTTGAACTCTTTCTGTAAAGATTGAAAGAGCTGCTCTCCGCCATCATTCGTCTGAAATCTCATATAAGAAAGCTGATGATCGAGTCCCGTCCAGTCTCTCAATAAATCAAGCGGCGCCATCACACGAAAACTCGATGATTCTGCACTCTTCCAGTCACTCGGACTTGAAAGCAGCTGTGTATATTCCACAATGGCAGATACCTTCGCTTCGCCCAAATCAGAAAAACGAATGGTATCTCCCACTTTTTTATTCAGCAGCTTCGCCACAACATCTGGTATGACCAACCCCTGATTATCCAAACGCCCTTCAATCACAGGCAGCTTCAGTAAAGAGCTCGTTTGATCTTGTACTCCGGTAATGCGCACTGCCCGTTGGTTAAGAGAGTGATCACCTTCTACCTCAAAAAACGTCTGTTTATCCAGCGCTAATAATGATCCTGTCACATCAGGATGGTTTAAAATGGAGGAGATCTGTTCCTCATCATACGTATGATCATCACTCAACACCCAATAATCTGCATCAGCGACATACATTTGCTCATAGTAATGAAACACATCATTTGTCGTTCGATCGGCAATGAGCATCGACGTGACAAAAGCAATTCCCACCATGATGCCTAATACAGAAATGGCGAACCGCTTTTTATGCTGAATCATGTTACGCCATGAAATTCGCCACATACTGAGCATAATCATCATCCTTTCTAGATATCACTTGATCAATAACACCGTCTTTAAAAAGGATGATTCGATCCGCAAATCCTGCTGCGAAAATATCATGCGTCACCATGATAATCGTCTGCTTGCTTTCTCGATTGAACTTGCACATTAACGCCAAAATATCCTCCGCTCTATGCCGGTCCAAGTTCCCCGTCGGCTCATCTGCTAACAGCACTGACGGCTGATTGACTAGAGCTCTTGCAATCGCTACACGCTGCTGCTGACCGCCGCTCAGCAAACTAGCCCGTTTCCGCCTAAGTCCATTCAAGCCAACAGCCTCTAACAGCTCTACAACCGTCTGTTGATTCTCCTTTGTTAAACGTCCATCTGCATGCAGCGGAAACGCCACATTCTCTTCGACAGTTAGCGTAGGCAGCAGCTGATAATTTTGAAACACAAACCCAATCTGTTTTCTGCGGAAAATCGTTCTCTCTTTCTCATTCATCTCACTTAACTGATGTTCATTTATCAAAATCTCTCCATCTGAAGGCAGATCAAGCCCGCCTAACAGCTGAAGTAATGTACTTTTTCCAGAACCACTCGGTCCCATCACCGCTACAAACTCCCCTTCTTCTACCGTCAAATCAACGCCCCTCAGCACCTCAGTCCGCTCCTGGCCTTGAAAGAATTCCTTCTTCACATTCTTAATCTGAATCATCTGCAAACTCCTCCCATCCCTTTACGGAGTAATTATATACTAAGTATATATTATTTCAACATTTAAATCATGATAATATGTATTTATGTCTTATTTTTTACTTACTAAATACATAAAAAACCCTTTAGATTTTCATATCCAAAGGGTACATCATGCTATAATTCTTGTTTTCTAAAAAGAAACCATCCGATGAGAAAAAAGAAACCAATCAATACCGATACACCTAGAAAGCTTGTGAGTGCCTGATCCGAATAAGTCCCTCTATGAATCATCTCCTCAGCCGCGCTTGTGACGCCTTTAGGTGCAAACTCCCCTAATGTATTCTCATAAAACGAAGGAACGGTAAACAGGATGAGATTGATCAAAAGGGAAACGCCGCCCGCAGTCACTGAGCGCTTAAAGAACGCCGATGCACAAATGGTCGATACTACAATAAGCAGTAGGTTCGGATAATACAAAAACGTTCCTTTTAACACATCGCCCCAAGCCACATGCCCAAATTGAATGTCTACATAATAAACGGAAGCTAGAACCGCCACTACCAAACTAAACAACGTTAAACAGGCATAGGCACATATTTTTGAGGCATAATAACTCATTCGACTGATCGGTTTCACCATAATCATCGCCGTCACCCCAGAGGCACGCTCTCCAGCAATCGTCCCCATCACGATCATAATGAGGATAAACACGCCGAGTGAATCAAATTTACTCAATGCACTAGCTAAAGCCTCTCCAGCACTAGGCTCTGGTATATAAAATGTAGACCCTTCAGGTAAATTAGCGGATTTCGATAAAAGGTCCGGCAGCATTTTGAGCGTAATAGGCTGTGTGATCATTAAAATCGTAAAAATGATCGGCACAAATAAGATTTTATAACTAGTGAATAACTCCCTAAATTCCTTTTTCAACATCATCATGCCGTCACAACCTTCATGAAAATATCTTCAAGCGTTAGCTTAGATAGTCGATATTGGAGAAGAACACCGCCAGTTTCAGTGATGAGACCCGGCAGCTCCTCCAATGCCGTATGTTGATTGTTGACTCGCACCTGATAAGTGCCTCCTGTCTCAATACATTCCTCCACCCAATCCCGTTCTTTTAACAAAGCCATTAGTTTCGTATTCTGTTGTGCTAATTGAAATTCAATCACGGGCTGGATATAGTCTTCTTTGAGCTGTTTCATAGAAGAGGACATCTCAATTTTGCCGCTGTTGATCATGATAATATGATCGGCCACACGTTCAATGTCATCTAAAATATGGGTCGACATAAAGATCAGCATCTCATGCTTTAGACGCTCAATCAAAGTCAGGACGTCTTTTCTCCCCATGGGATCAAGTGCCGACACAGGCTCATCTAGGATCAGAACCTGTGGGCTATTGATCAGCGCCTGCGCAATGGCAAGTCTTTGCTTCATGCCTCCACTATAGCTGCCAATTGCACGATCCTTCGCCTCATACACACGGCAAAGCTTCAACAGCTCCTCTGTTTTGGAACGAATGATGTTTTTCTCTAAATGAAATAACCCGCCAACCCAATGCATCCATTCCTGCCCCGTCATATCTTGATAAAATGCAGGATGCTGCGGACAGTATCCAATCACCTGACTGATTTGATCCATGTCCTTTGTGGCATCAAAACCTGCCACCTTCACAACGCCAGACGTAGGACGAGCAAGTCCCGTCAAAATCCGGATCGTCGTTGTCTTCCCCGCTCCATTGGCTCCTAAAAAGCCAACACATCCAACCTCCCCAACAGAAAACGAGACATCTTTTAACACTTCATGCCGTCCATACGATTTCGTCAGCTCGTGACACTCCAACATATTCAAGCGAATCCCCCCTACTAAGATTGTTTACGACCAAAAATGAAATACGCAATAGGACCAGCACTCGCCACAAACACAATCACCAAAGCCCAAACCCACTTCACCTCTCCCCTAATCCTCGATGGATCTCTTTTCAGCAAATCAAACAAACCAATCACCATTAAAATCGCTTGTAGCAAAATAAGAGGTAAAATCATCTTCATATCCATCCACACCACTCCCTTTCCAAACACCAATTTGTTTTGGTATTACTTCTTTTGACGACATGAAGAGAGAATTCGTTCAAATGGATTTTATTTTTATTGGTCGAATGGTCTATAAATATAAAAAAGCCCAGTGAAGGTTATTCACTGGGCTTGCTTGTGATGTTCATGACGAATCTCGCAAAATCTTTTCTATTTTCTTTCCCTTGGCTAACTCATCAATTAGCTTATCTAGATACCGAATATTTTTCATGGTTTCTTCCTCAATGTCCTCTACTCGAACACCACAGATGACTCCTTTAATTAAGCTGCGGGAAGGATGAAGCTCAGGAGCCTCAGCAAAAAAGGTTTCAATGTCTATCTGCTTGTCCAACTGCTCCTGTAACTCTGCGGGGCTGTACCCCGTTAACCAACAAATGATCGTATCAACCTCAGCCTTCGTTCGTCCCTTTCTCTCTGCCTTTGCGATGTAGAGAGGATAGACCTTTGCAAAGCTCATTGTGTAAATTTTATGTTTGGTCATGTGTCTGCTCTCTTTCTTCGTTAAATATTTAAACTGTCACGCTTTCTCAAGGGGCCGCTCTCTCATTATGCACTTAGTATAATGTGTTAAAAATATAACTTATAAACGATGATATATGCCTTTATTATTTCTTTCATCTTTTTTGAAAGCTCTATATTTAAGAAATTGAACAATACAAAATCCAAGGAATACACCTATTGGTCCTCCACTTGAGACAGGACCACCAATTAAACAATAAGAAATGATAAACAATGCAATATAACCAATGAAGAAAAAAACAATT
>NZ_CP150633.1:1618230-1640438 GCF_038023285.1 Bacillus sp. PPSBB_11 | reverse complement strand
CTCTTAACGAAAAAAGCAGCTCAATTTTTATGAGCTTAAATAATATTTCCCCCTAAGAATATTTATCATAATAGCAACATGGAAATAGTATCTATCAATCAAAGTTCAGCTTAAATCTTTCAACTGCTAGTTCTATTGACACAAAAATACCCCTTTAGACAATTATATCTAAAGGGGTATCAAAAATCCGATTTTATTTAATACCTACTCCACCGTCACACTCTTCGCCAGGTTACGTGGTTTATCCACATCACACCCGCGGTGAAGGGCTGCGTAGTAAGCGATTAGCTGTAATGGGACAACAGATGCAAGTGGTGCAAGTGCTGGGTGTACAGCTGGAAGGACGAAACGGTCGCCTTCGTCTTCTAGGCCTTTTAGTGAGATGACACATGGGTTTGCGCCGCGTGCAACGACTTCTTTGACGTTACCGCGAATGCTGAGGTTTACGTGCTCTTGCGTTGCAAGGGCAATGACCGGTGTGCCTTCTTCAATTAAAGCAATGGTGCCGTGTTTCAGTTCTCCGCCAGCAAATCCTTCTGCTTGGATGTAAGAGATCTCTTTTAGTTTGAGTGAACCTTCAAGGCACACATAGTAATCAAGTCCTCTTCCGATAAAGAATGCGTTACGTGTCACTGTGAAGAAATCACGAGCGATTTGTTCCATTTCATCCTTTTGATCGACAAGGGCTTCCATTGCGTTTGCTACAATTCCAAGCTCTTTCACAAGGTCGAAGTCAAGAGATTGACCATTTAATTCAGCTGCAACGGATGCAAGGATCGCAAGAACAGCGATTTGCGCTGTGTAAGCCTTTGTTGAAGCCACTGCGATTTCTGGTCCTGCATGAAGAAGCAATGTGAAGTCTGCTTCACGAGAAAGCGTAGATCCTGGTACGTTTGTGATCGTTAATGCTTTATGAGCAAGCTCTTTGACTTGAACAAGTACAGCACGGCTGTCCGCAGTCTCTCCAGATTGAGAAAGGAAGATGAACAATGGCTTTTTCGATAGAAGCGGCATGTTGTAAGAGAATTCACTTGCTACATGGACTTCTACAGGTACTTTCGCCCAGTCTTCAATGTATTGTTTACCAACAAGTCCAGCATGGTAGCTCGTTCCACAAGCCACGATGTAAATGCGGTCTGCTTCTGCTACTGCGCTTGCGATATCGCCAGCGACTGACAACTTGCCGTTTTCGTCTTGATATTCTTGGATGATTTTGCGCATAACAAGCGGCTGCTCATCCGTTTCTTTTAACATGTAGTGAGGATATGTGCCTTTCTCAATGTCGCTTGCATCTAGCTCAGCGATATAAGAAGGACGTGTCATGATATCACCGTCAAGGTTTTTAATAATAACCTCGTCTTTAGTAACAATGACCATTTCTTTATCCATTAATTCCGCATATTCGTTTGTTACTTGAAGCATCGCCATTGCGTCAGAAGCCACAACGTTGAAATCTTCTCCGAAACCAACCAATAATGGGCTTTTGTTTTTCGCCACATAGATTGTTTCTTTGTTTTCGTTATCGAAAAGGGCAATTGCGTAAGAGCCTTTTAGTTGAAGAAGCGTTTGACGGAAAGCTTCCTCTGTATCAAGACCTCTATTCACAAATTGTTCGATGACTTGAACAACAACCTCTGTATCTGTGTCGCTTTTTAGTGTGACGTCTTGTAAATATTCGCGTGTCAATTGTACATAGTTCTCGATGACACCGTTATGAACAAGCGTAAAACGGCCAGAAGCACTTTGATGCGGATGCGCATTTAGATGGCTTGGTACACCGTGTGTTGCCCAGCGTGTATGTCCAATTCCTGCTGAAGATGCCACGTTTGCATCAACGACTTCACGAAGCTCAGCGATACGTCCTTTTTCTTTGAACACATGCACGCCATCTTCGTTTGCCACAGCGATACCTGCTGAGTCATACCCACGGTACTCAAGCTTCTCTAAACCTTTTAATAAGATTTCCTTCGCATCATTCTGACCAATATAACCTACGATTCCACACATAAATATTCTTCCTCCCGATCATGTGAAAGGGACAAAGAAAGCCTACTAAAATAGAAGGGACATTTCTTCGTCCCTCTCTACATGTTTATTTTGGGAGATCATGTGTATTCCCTTTGTACAAAGAGTCACCTCTTTGCTTTAAAGAAACACTTACGGCTGTGATCTCTATATTTGATCAGCCGGGAGGCATCCGCCGAAAAATTCGATAACCTCCATCCTCGTCAACTAAGCATCTGTCGTTCGATCGCTTAGTTCGGGCGCTATAATTATAAGAGTGGCTGAACATCTACCCTGCCTTTCCTGCTAGAATAAAAATCCAGTAACACAAGGATGATTGTACTATAAGGTCTGACCTCCGTCAATCACAATTTAGCGGGTGATCCCTTTCATGTGAGAAAGTGAGACCTCCCTACACTATATGCGATGAGGCTTGTCACGTTCTACCTTTGATGTGCTCTCTTATGTATGAAAGCAAGCAGCAAATTGCCCTCGCTTATATGATTCGTATAGAACTTTCCTCTTATGACGTTTATTCGAAAAAAAAAGCAAACCGCTACTTTGCGATTTGCTTTGATCAATTACTCAATACCCATTTCTTCTTTGACAACAGCCGTAATACGAGCCACGTATTCATCACACAGCTCTTTTGTTTTCGCCTCTGCCATGACACGTACAAGCGGTTCTGTTCCTGATGGACGAACAAGGATGCGTCCGTCACCGTTCATCTCTTTTTCAACCTCTTGGATCACAGCTTTTACTTTTTCATTTTCTTCCACTTTATATTTATCAGATACCTTCACATTCACTAGAAGCTGCGGAAATTTCTCCATTTCAGCTGCAAGCTCTGATAATGTTTTCCCTGTTGCTTTTAGTGTATTCACCAGCATGATCGCAGAAAGCATACCATCACCTGTCGTATTGTAATCAAGGAAAATCAAGTGGCCTGACTGCTCGCCTCCGACATTATAGCCATCCTTTTTCATCGCCTCGACCACATAGCGGTCACCAACAGCGGTTTGAATGCTCTTAATGCCTTGCTTCTCAAGCGCTTTATAGAAACCAAGGTTACTCATGACCGTTGACACGACCGTGTCATCCTTCAATCGGCCTTCACCCTTTAGATAACGTGCGCATATGTACATAATTTGATCGCCGTCTACAATATCACCTTTTTCATCGACTGCAATTAAGCGGTCGCCGTCGCCATCAAACGCAAGACCAATATCGGCTCCTTTTTCTTTCACAAAAGCAGAAAGTGCCTCTGGATGAGTAGAACCTACGCCATCGTTGATATTCAATCCGTTTGGTGATGTTCCCATTGTTGACACATCTGCATCTAAATCTGCAAATAAATGTGTTGCAAGAGAAGATGTTGCACCATGTGCACAATCAAGCGCTACGTGAATGCCTGTGAAATCCTCGTCCGCTGTCTGCTTCAAGAATTGCAAGTACTTCTGACCGCCTTCAAAGTAGTCATTCACGGTTCCAAGATCGGCTCCCACTGGACGTGGCAATTCATCAACTGGCTGATCCATTAGCTGCTCAATTTCATTTTCCTGTTCATCTGACAGTTTAAAACCATCACCACCGAAAAATTTAATTCCGTTGTCTTGAACTGGGTTATGCGAAGCTGAAATCATGACACCTGCTTCTGCATCCATTGCCTTCGTTAAATAAGACACACCAGGTGTTGAGATCACACCTAAACGCATGACTTCAGCCCCAATTGAAAGTAAGCCTGCTACGAGTGCTCCTTCTAACATATGACCAGATACACGCGTGTCTCGTCCAACGAGTACCTTTGGACGTTCTTTATCCTTCGTGAGCACATAGCCGCCAAATCTCCCAATTTTAAATGCGAGCTCTGGCGTTAATTCGCTATTAGCCACACCCCTTACACCATCAGTTCCAAAGTACTTGCCCATGTTTCAATCGCTCCTTTTTTACCATTCAAGAGGACGCTGCGTCCTCTTTGTTATCTTCTTTGACCCGCTGTCTTTGATTTGATTCTTTTTTTGCTTTATCTTGTGTAGATTCCTTTTGACTCTTCTCTTCCTGATCATCATCGGATGATTGATCTTTCCGATCATTCGTAGAAGCCGGCTGATCTTCTGTATCAGTAGAAGTCAGTTTCACTTTGACCTTCGATCTAGATAAAGTCCATGTCACATTTTGAGGGCCATTCACTTGTACTTTGACCTCATGTGTTCCTTCGTTTAAGTCCCCGACATTGATATAGGCTTCAATATCTGAAGCCTTTATTTTATCGATTGCACTCTTTGAACCTTTTGCTGTTAGTGTGAGACGCCCTGAAGACGGACTCACAAATGCAGAGCTAAGATCCTTGCTCAGACCCACGACAGAAATTGGGACATTATCGATCTTTTTTTCTTCAGCGGTTGCAACCTTCACTTTGATCTTAACAGTTTCAGGCGATACCTTTTTCACACCATCTGGCAGTGGAATGTCGGCATCAATCTCTGTATCATCTTTAATCTTGCTTAGGTCGAGCTTAACGCCGTCAATAAAATCAAGTGCATCCAGCACCTTTTGAGAACCGAAGACTGTCACCTCACTTGGGCTTGTCTCGATGCTTGAGATACTGATCCCATCTGGCAAGCTGCCCGTCCGCTCAATCTTAAACGGAACTTTCTTGCTTGGACTCGTAATCGGGACCGTAATATCTACCACAGACGGACTCACTTCAACCGGCAGCTCATTCCCACTGCTATCATACACAGTGAGCTTCGCTTCTTTCTCAATTTGCTGATCGACATCCTCTAAGTTCACAAATGCTTTAATGACAGAAATTTTGTCGATCACGTCTTTTGAGCCAGTAACCGTGACATTTTTCGGATTCACAATAGGCTGCTCTGGTGAATAGCCGTCTTTGATTTTATTTTGATTATAAAATTCCGTTTCAACAGGGAATTCAGCTGTCGTTTTTTCTTGTATCGTCACAGTCGTCACAGACGGATTAATCGTTAACGTGATTCCTTTCGATACATCTCTTGCCTTCAATTCGACTTTATGTGTACCTGTCGTCAGGTTTTGCATATCTGCGTAAATTTCAAAATTTTTCGTTTGTCTTGCTGTTTTCACAGCACTAGTTGATCCTTTAATCGTGACATTGACTGTCTGCGGCACACCAGTGACTACATACTTTTCGTCGTCATAATATGCTTTAACAGGAATGTCCGTTAAGGTTGCTTCGTCTGTTGTCGATGTTGGGAAAAAGGATTCACCGATTTTTTTCGGCGTGGGCGCTTGCGCTGAATTGACTGCACCATACAGCAATAAAGCGAAGACCAATGCAAGAAACTTAACGGCCCAGCGATTATTCAAAATCTTATCCATTTTTCTTGCCCCTCCAATACCATTTGGTCGAGGAAGCATCTTTGCTGTTCTTACTAAACTCAGCAATCAGCATTTCTTCAAGCGCTTCTTCTGTCAATTCTCGATGGAGATCACCATTTCTTGCGACACTAATGCCGCCTGTCTCCTCGGAGACGATGACGGTTAAACTGTCCGTTACTTCACTAATACCAACTGCCGCGCGGTGACGTGTACCGAGCTCCTTAGAGATAAAAGGACTTTCAGACAGCGGTAAATAACACGCTGCAGCTGCAATCTCATCACGCTTCATAATCACAGCGCCGTCATGAAGCGGTGTATTCGGAATGAAGATATTAATCAGCAGCTCAGAACTCACCTTTGCATTTAAAGGAATTCCGGTCTCTATGTAATCATTCATCCCAGTATCGCGCTCAATCGTTAACAGCGCGCCTATTCTTCGTTTTGCCATATAGTTAATTGCTTTTGTAATTGCCTCGATCGTTTTCTGCTGCTGTTCCTCTACAGGTGTTCCGCTTCTAGAGAAGAAACGGCCGCGCCCAAGCTGTTCAAGCGCTCTCCTTAGCTCTGGCTGAAAAATAATAATGATCGCAAGGAACCCCCACGTAATCGCTTGATCCATCAGCCATTGAAGTGTGTTAAGACCGAGATACGCACTCCCCATCCTGACGAGAACAATGACGACAATTCCCTTTAAAAGCTGAACCGCTTTTGTTCCGCGGATGACCATCATTAATTTATATATCACATACCAAACAACGAGAATATCAACAGCATTACCGAGGTACTGCAAAAAAGGAATATCCCCTAAAGCCATTTCCTCGTCCTCCAGAATTTTCAGTTATTCTTCGTTCGATTCATTTTTTATAAAAAAAGAGCCTATGTGTAAGTACATAGCGTGGCTATTATACCACATTTTGTTTCAGCAAGGAAAATAGTTGCCATATCTGGCTGGCATTCAAGTCTGTCCATCAATAGAAAAAGAGCAGTCCCCTTAGAGACTGCTCTCAAACTGTTTGATTTACTTTTGCTCCTCTGGACCAATGACCCGCATCACATCTTGTGCTGTAGATTTCATTTTGTACCAAACCCAATCAAACACTTCATTAATTTCATTGATTTGACCAGTGACTTGTCCGGCAGAAGCAGTCAGCTGTTCTCCATTGACGACTGTTACGTTTCCATCAACCTTGCCTTCTACAATCAGCTTGCCATTTTTCACAGTGACATCACCTTTGACGGTTTCCCCTTTAGGTACCGTCACTGTATCATTTTCAACCACGAGATTCGGCTGCTTTGACACACTGAAATTATGATCCGTATTCCAGCTTGTAAACAGACTGCCTCCCATCAATATGACAAAGAGGGCAGCGGCGACCATTAGCGGATGAGCTTTGATCCATCTTTGAATCGACACACGCTTTTTCTCCTTTGGAAGACCTGCCATCACCTTTGCAGTGAAATCAGATGGTGCTTCTATATGAGATGTACTCTGCACGAGCGCGATGGATTTCTCAATTTGTTGAAAATGAGTACGGCATTCCTCACACGATTGCAGATGGCTCTTTAATTCTTTTTCATCTTCGGGCTCTATGTCCCCGTCTAAATACTGATGCATAAGCAGGACGATTTTTTCCTGACAGCTCATCAAAATCACCTCACTCAAAGGTCTCTCAACTGTTTCCGGAGAGCCTCTCTACCCCTGTGTATTCTCGTTTTCACCGTACCAACTGGTATATTCAGAATCTCACTAATTTCTTTTAACGAGAGTTCATCAATATACTTTAATACGATGACCGAGCGATATTTATCGGGTAATCTTAAAATTTTTTGCTGAATGGTGCTCGATAATTCAAGCGACACCACCTCGTCCTCTGGCAAAATGCCGTCAGCCGCAATTTGAGAATACATATTCAGTCCTTCTGTCCCTGCCACCTCTGCATCTAAATAATAATCCGGCTTTTTTTTACGAATACGGTCGATGGTCAGGTTGGTTGCAATGCGGTACAGCCACGTGGAAAACTTACGATTCACATCAAAGCTCTCAATATTCACATAGGCACGAATAAACGCCTCCTGCGCAATATCTTCTGCTTCATGTGCATTCCCAAGCATACGGTAGCACAGCTGATAAATTTTGTCTTTATACAGGTCTACGATGTCTGCAAATGCGTTCTGGTCGCCTTTTTTCACTTGCTTAATTCTCTTTTTAATCATTGTTTCCATAGTATATTCAACCTCTGCCTTCACCGGTCTTTATGTATACGAACCTCGTTCCAAAAGGTTTCATTCTCCTCTAAAAAATAGTGTAACAAATTTTTGACAGCATGTTACGCTTATCAGCCGGTAAAAACCTTAACATATCCTTAAATTTCCCCAAAATTAAAAAAAGAACGGGAACAAGTCCCGCTCTATAATAGCTTTTCACCCATTAAAGAACCAATTAATGCAACTGCCGCTTCTGCTGTTTTATTTTTCTCATCTAATACCGGATTCACCTCAACAAACTCAGCAGAAGTCAAAATACCTGCTTCCTCTAAAAGCTCCATTGCAAGATGACTCTCTCTATAACTGATGCCGCCAGCAACCGGCGTTCCCACGCCAGGGCACTCCGCTGGATCAAGGCCGTCTAAATCAAGCGACAAATGAACACCATCTGTTCTTTCTTTTAAATACGCAATGGCTTCCTCCATTACTCTCGTCATCCCTAATCGATCGATTTCATGCATCGTATACACTTTAATGCCTTTTTCTCTAATCAATGCCCGCTCTCCTTCATCTAAAGAACGAGCACCAATCAAGATCACATTCTCAGGCTTTACTTTAGGGGTATAACCGCCAATATTGATTAGATCAGCATGCCCAAAGCCGAGACTGACAGCGAGCGGCATCCCATGAATATTTCCAGAAGGAGAAGTTTCCTCTGTATTTAAATCACCGTGCGCATCATACCAAATGACACCCAAATTTTCATAATGTTTGGCTACACCGGCTAGTGTACCAATTGCAATGCTGTGATCCCCGCCTAAAATCAGCGGAAACGAACCTGACTGCACAATACTGCTAACCTTTTCAGCAAGAAGCTGGTTTGCGCCAGCATTCTCCGTTAAGTTTTTCAGTTTTTCACTTGTATAGAGACCTTTCTCATCATCTCTTTGCTCAACGGGAATATCCCCTAAATCCTCGACATCAAATGAAAGCGATTCCAATTTTTCTTTTACACCAGCACAGCGAATGGCACTCGGCCCCATATCGACGCCCCTTCTCATTTGACCGAGATCCATCGGCACCCCAACAATCGTGACCTTCTTTTGATTTCCCATATGTACATCCCCTTTCCGTTCATGCTTATATTTTACTTTCTCGGTGCCTTCTGACTCAACTCAACAATATTTTGAATAGTTATACATTCCAATCGTCAAAATAAAAAAAGACACCTTTTTAAAAAAGGTGTCTTAACTGGGCTAGCTGGATTCGAACCAACGCATGACGGAGTCAAAGTCCGTTGCCTTACCGCTTGGCTATAGCCCAAAAATGGTGGAGGGGGGCGGATTCGAACCGCCGAACCCGGAGGGAGCGGATTTACAGTCCGCCGCGTTTAGCCACTTCGCTACCCCTCCACATATGGAATTGATAAAAGAAAAACAGTGCCGGCAAGAGGACTTGAACCCCCAACCTACTGATTACAAGTCAGTTGCTCTACCAGTTGAGCTACACCGGCATATGGTGGAGGATGACGGGCTCGAACCGCCGACCCTCTGCTTGTAAGGCAGATGCTCTCCCAGCTGAGCTAATCCTCCACATGATGGTGACCCGTACGGGATTCGAACCCGTGTTACCGCCGTGAAAGGGCGGTGTCTTAACCGCTTGACCAACGGGCCAGTTTGTCAAGTTTACTGTTTCCGTGAAGCTGACAAAAGTTATTATATACAGGTTGTCCCCCTTTTGTAAAGGGGATTTTTATTTTTTTTATTTTCTAACTATTCAACCCTCATCAGCACAACATTTCGACTGAAATATAATTTCAGTATTTAAATATAATATTGAAATTTCATGTCATACTCAATATACTGAAAATGAAGAAATAAGGAGGTATGTCACATGCAGCCATCTCAACTGCGTTCTTTGACAACAGAATCAAGAAACCCTAACACCATGAGAATTTCACAAGCAAGCCCGCTAGAAATACTCCAAATGATAAATGCGGAAGATATGAAGGTCGCTCAAGCCGTCAACCGTGTCCTTCCAGACGTAAAGACAGCAAGTGACTTTGCCTTTGAATCCATCTCGAATGGGGGTAGACTCATTTATCTAGGGGCTGGAACAAGCGGCAGAATTGGGGTAATGGATGCGGTCGAATGTCCGCCTACCTATAGCATTTCACCTGATGTCATCGTAGGCATCATGGCCGGTGGCGACTCTGCCTTTTCACATGCAGCAGAAGATGTGGAAGACAGCGAAGAAGCTGGTCAAAAAGATTTAGAACACATCCGCCTAACATCAAAAGATACGGTTGTCGGCATCGCGGCGAGCGGTAGAACACCCTATATCATTGGCGCTTTAAACTATGCTAGAACCATTGGAGCAAAAACAGTAGCCCTCAGCTGCAATGAACAAGCAGAGATTAGCGAACTAGCAGACTGCGCCATTGAAGTCGTCGTAGGACCAGAAGCCATCACTGGGTCAACACGAATGAAAGCCGCATCCGCTCATAAAATGATTTTAAATATGCTTTCCACCTCTGTCATGATCAGACAAGGCAAAGTATATGAAAACCTGATGGTAGATGTAAAAGTAAGCAATCATAAACTAAAAGAACGCGCCATCACCATCATTCAGCATGTGACCAATGCTCCCTACAAACAAGCCGTAAAAGCCCTTGAAGCAGCCGATTTAGAAGTTAAAACAGCCATCGTCATGCTCCAAACCAAAACAGATAAAAAGACAGCCAAAGACCTGCTCAACAAAGCAGATGGTCACATCGACAAAGCCATCTTACGTCATCAATCTTAAAGGAGGAAACTCATGTCAGCAGGCGGACTCACCCTACTACACACAATGAAATCAAAGCTTCCCCAATCTGAAAAAATCATTGCAGACTATATCCTTGCCCATCCTGACAAAGTCATTAAAAGCACAGTGCATGAAATCAGTCAGGCTGCCGGTGCAAGCAGCTCTGCCGTCATCCGCCTCTGTAAGTCTCTCGGGCTGGATGGCTATCACGATTTGAAAATGCGGATCGCTGGAGACTTAATGCACACTGATAAACAAGGCTACCGGGATATCGAACAAGATGAACCACTTCAATCCATTATTCAAAAGACAGCAGGAAACACCATTCAATCGATCAAAGATACAGCCTCTATTTTAAATGTAGAAGCTTTAGAAAAAGCTGTTCAACTGCTGTTGAATGCAAACCAAATCCATTTTATCGGTGTGGGTGCATCTGGCATCGTCGCAGCTGATGCCCAGCAGAAATTTCTCAGAATCAATTATGCAGCCACAGCCTTCACTGACATGCACATCGCATCTACGGTCATCGCAAATGCTGGAAAGAATGACATTGTGTTCGGTATATCCTTCTCAGGAGAAACATTAGACATCATCCAAGCCCTTCAGCTCGCAAAAGAAAATGAAGTAAAAACCATTGCTTTAACGCATCCAGGGCATACAAGCGTTTCTGCATTGTGTGATGTCCATCTATCAACGTCCGGTTCCAATGAAGCACCTTTTCGCAGTGCTGCCACTTCCTCTAGAATGGCACAGCTCTATTTAATCGATGTCTTGTTCCTCAGTTTAGCCTCCCGTCAATATGAACAGACAGCACAATATATTGACAAAACAAGGCATGCCATCCGCTCCATGAAACGAAAAACAAAGGGGGATTCAACATGAGTCATCAAAAAAAATATCAGCAGTTGGCGAAAGAAATCCTTTCACTCTGTGGTGGTTCTGAAAACATCTCTTCCCACACACATTGTATGACACGTCTCCGAATTACACCCATTGATCGTGAAAAAGTGCAAACCACCGCGATCAAAGAACTCGATGGCGTCATTGGCGTCGTCGAAGCGGAAACACTGCAAATCATTTTAGGCACAGGTGTTGTCAACCAAGTATCAAGTGCATTTGAACAGCTGCTCAATGCCTCAGGTTCATATGACTTAAACAACGAAGCACAGAAAAACAAACAAGCCATTTCACAAAAGAACCGCACACCATTCAAGCTGTTCTTACGGCGGATCGCCAGCATTTTCATTCCCATTATTCCAGCACTCGTTGCATCGGGTCTTATAACGGGTATTACAAAAGCGGTCGTGCAAGCAGGCTGGCTCGATGAAAAATCTCAAGCTGCAATTATCCTAACCGTTATAGGCTCAGGCTTGTTTGCTTATCTCGGTATATTAGTCGGAACAAACGCCGCAAAAGAATTTGGTGGCTCTCCTGCATTAGGCGCATTAGCAGGTATTCTCATCATTAACCCAGCTGCCGCTGATATTATGTTATTTGGCACTAATATTCTACCAGGCAGAGGCGGACTTATCGGTGTTCTTCTTGCAGCTATTTTTATGGCACTTGTTGAGACCCGAATCAGACGCTTCGTCCCGCAGTCACTCGATATCATCGTCACACCAACCATCACACTACTCATTACAGGCATTTTCACGTACGTTATCTTCATGCCAGTCGGCGGATTTATATCTGATGCCATCACCTCTGGACTTACTTATTTATTAAACATTGGCGGTATTTTTGCCGGATTTGTTCTTGGTGCGACCTTCCTTCCTCTTGTTGTCACTGGACTTCACCAAGGCCTAACACCTATTCATATGGAACTGATTAATTCAATTGGAGATGACCCGCTTCTGCCAATCCTCGCTATGGGAGGCGCAGGACAGGTCGGTGCTGCTTTTGCCATTTATATGAAAACAAAAAAGAAAAAGCTGAAAAGAGCCATTGCAGGCGGACTTCCTTCAGGAATGCTTGGAATTGGAGAACCGCTCATTTTCGGTGTCACACTCCCGCTCGGAAGACCCTTCCTCACTGCTTGTCTCGGCGCAGGAATCGGCGGAGCATTTCAAGCCTATTTCCAAATCGCCACTAAAGCAATCGGGGTATCAGGTCTCCCATTAACCTTTATCGTTCACACACATCAAATGCTACTTTACTTAATAGGACTCTTTATTGCATATGTCGCTGGATTTATCTTCACATACTTATTTGGATTTCATGATGATATGGCTGTTGAATTCGAGGAAAATAAGCAATAGGAGGTCTAGCTCTTGAAGAAATATTTTCTCATCATCACAAGTCTGTTCATGCTCCTAGGGTTACCAGTACAAACATTTGCAACTAGCTCCCATCCTGTATCGTCTTTGTCTAAAACAGCACCTGAAGAATATCCCGTCTTAAAAAAAGCAAAACGACCGGAACAAGTAGGTTTTTCTTCTAGGCAGCTTAGGAAGGTTGATCACATGATTCAAAACGATATCAAAGCAGGGTTTCCAGGGGCAGCACTCATCATTATCAAGGATGGTCAGATCGTCCATCAAAAAGCCTATGGCTACAGACAAAAATATAAAGGGACAACAGAACTCAAATTCTATAAGAAAATGAAAAAGAGCACACTGTTCGATTTGGCATCCAATACAAAAATGTATGCCACCAACTATGCCCTGCAAAAGCTAGTATATGAACAAAAACTAGATGTAAATGAAAAAATACAAACCATCCTGCCCGACTTTCAAGATGAACCAGATGCAAAGGTAACCGGCAAATATCAGCTTCGAGTCAAGGATCTTCTCACCCATTCTGCCGGACTGCCTTCCAGTGTTTTATTTTATAGCAAAGAGCAAGCGGGCTCTTTTTTCTCTCAAGATAGACAAACAACCATGAAATGGCTGCCAAAGGTACCTCTGCAATACAAGCCAGGCACTCAGCATATTTATAGTGATATTGATTACATGCTGTTAGGCATGATCATTGAGAAAAAAACCGGTATGCCACTTGATCAATATGTAGAGTCGATGATTTATCGACCGCTTGGTCTCAAACAGACCATGTTCAATCCGCTGAAAAAGGGATTCAAGCCAAAGCATTTTGCAGCAACCGAGCGTCTAGGCAATACAAGAGATGGTGTCATTGATTTTGAAAACATTCGCAGGTATACCTTGCTAGGTGAAGTCCACGATGAGAAAGCCTATTACTCAATGGCAGGTGTCTCCGGACATGCTGGACTTTTCTCTAATACATCAGATATGGCCGTACTGCTTCAGCTGATGCTCAATAAAGGAGGCTATGGGAAAACAACCATCTTTGACCAAGCTTCTATCGATCTCTTTACGGAATCATCAGACACGAACCCAACTTACGGGCTAGGCTGGCGGAAAAACGGCAATACTGACATGGAATGGATGTTTGGGAAATACGCAAGTAAAGAAGCGTACGGACACACAGGCTGGACAGGAACGATGACACTGATTGATCCAAAACACAATCTAGGCGTCGTCTTGCTAACAAATAAAAAACATTCACCCGTCGTTTCACCTGAAGTCAACCCAAATCAATTTGAAGGTGACCTTTTCCCAACTGGTACTTATGGAAGCATCATGACCGCAATCTACGAATCTTTTAAGTAAAAGGAGGAATTTGATGTTAAAAGCTCTGTTCCCCGCTGCACTCGTTTTGGCCCTGCTCACCTCTTCCATTCCAACGGAAAAGGTGAGCTCCGCCCCTCTCCCAACTGCCAAACAAATGGTTCAGGACATGTCCTTGGATGAAAAAATTGGCCAAATGCTCATGCCAGACTTTCGCAATTGGCAAGCAGAAGGTGAATCCGCTCCTACAGGCTTCACAAAAATGAATAAAGAAGTTTCTCACCTTGTAGAGAAATATCATTTAGGCGGTGTCATCTTATTTGCAGAAAATGTCGTTGATACGAAACAAACCGTCAAACTCACACATGAATTTCAACAAGCATCACCCAACATTCCTTTACTCATTTCCATTGATCAAGAAGGCGGAATCGTCACAAGACTACAAAAGGGAACACATTTCCCAGGAAATATGTCGATTGGTGCCTCTCGAAGTAAGAAAAATGCTTATGACACTGGAAAAATCATCGGCAAAGAATTAAACGCTCTAGGTATCAATACAAATTTCTCTCCTGTTCTTGATGTAAATAATAACCCGAATAACCCCGTCATCGGTGTCCGTTCCTTTAGCTCTGACCCTGAACTTGTCACAAGACTTGGTCTGCAAACCATGAAAGGACTTCAAAAGGAAAAGACCATTTCCACATTAAAGCATTTCCCGGGACATGGTGATACAGCTGTTGATAGTCACTACGGTCTTCCGCTTGTCGAACATGATCTAGATCGTCTTAAAAAGGTGGAGCTGTATCCATTTCAACAAGCAATCAACGCAGGGGCAGATATGGTCATGACTGCTCATGTTCAATTCCCAGCCATTGATGACACAACGTATAAAAGCAAAAAAGATGGCGAGGACATTATGGTTCCAGCAACCTTATCAAAAAAAGTCATCACAAATTTATTAAAAGAAGACATGGGCTTTCAAGGAGTGGTTGTAACAGACGCCCTCAATATGAAAGCGATTGCAGATAACTTCGGACAGGAAGAAGCTGTGGTAATGGCTATTAAAGCAGGCGTCGACATTGCCCTCATGCCAGCACCTGTCACGTCCTTAAAGACAGAAAAAAACCTAGAGAATGTGTTCAATGCTTTAAAAAGAGCAGTTCTCACAAAAGAAATTCCGATATCTCAGATCAATCAATCTGTCGAAAAAATCCTTCAATTAAAGATCAAACGCGGCATCATTTCCGCCAATAAATCAGTAAGCCTTGAGAAGAAAATCAAAAAAGCCACACAGCTCGTTGGTCAAAAGTCGCACCGAAAAGCAGAACAAAAAATGGCACGTGAAGGAATCACTCTCCTTAAAAACAACGACAAAACCTTGCCTTTTAAGCCTAAAAAGAATGACAAAATCGTACTCATGGCACCGTACGAAGATCAAACAAAAGCAATGTCCGTCACAATTGAATCACTAATCAAACAAAAAAAGATCAAACCTGTGCGTATCCAATCATACGCATTTGCAGATAAGAGCTTCTCCAAAGAAACAGCCAAACTCATTCAAGATGCTGACTATGTCATTACCGGCTCTTACGTTGTCCAAAATGACCCGGCTGTGAATGATGGCGTCATTGATGACGGTGTACAGGATCCGAAAAAATGGGCAACGGCCTTCCCTCGTGCTGTCATGAAAGAAGCAGCAGCACAAAACAAAAAATTGGTCATCATGAGTCTCCGAAACCCTTATGATGCGGCAAATTTTGAAGAAGCCGATGCCTTACTAGCTGTGTACGGTTTTAAAGGGTACTCAAACGGACAATTCAATCAACCGAATATTCCTGCGGGACTAGAAGTGATTTTTGGAGCGGCCTCACCTAAAGGGAAATTACCCGTCGCTATCCCATCAGTCACTCATCCTAATCAAACCCTTTACCCATTTGGCTATGGACTCAATTTAAAAGGAAAACAGATCAAATAGGAGGGATTCTCTTGAAAAAGACAGCAAGCTTGATACTCGCTAGCATTCTCATGATCAGCACATTGACCGCCGCCTCCCCCGCAGATTCAGAACGAACAGATACAAAAGGAAAAAAAGCAACAGTCAAAACAGGTATCGAAACATTACTCTCAAGTAACCTCTCTTGGCTTAAAGGGAAAAAAGTAGGGCTTATTACGAATCCTACAGGCATTGATGCAAACATGAAAAGCAGTGTCGATCTGCTATTTGAACACCCCAATATTAAACTGACTGCCTTGTATGGGCCTGAACATGGCGTCCGTGGTGATGCACAAGCAGGAGAAGGCGTCGAATCGTATACTGACGAAAAAACAGGCCTGCCTGTTTACTCTCTTTATGGAAAAACAAGAAAGCCAACTCCTGAAATGCTCAAAAATGTAGATGTCCTGCTATTTGATATTCAAGACGTTGGTACTCGTTATTACACCTATATTTACACGATGGCGTATGCAATGGAAGCAGCTAAGGAAAACAACATTCCATTTGTTGTCTTAGATCGTCCAAACCCAATAGGCGGGCTAAAAGTAGAAGGACCTGTATTAGAGCCAGAACACGCCTCTTTTGTAGGTCTCTATCCCATCCCATTAAGACATGGGATGACGACTGGAGAACTTGCATACATGTTTAACAAAGAGTTTCATATCAACGCTGATGTAAAAGTGATCAAAATGAAACATTGGAAACGATCCATGACGTTCGATGACACGAAGCTGCCATTCGTCCTCCCTTCACCTAACATGCCAACCGTTGACAGTACCTTTGTTTACCCAGCAACAGGATTAATCGAAGGCACAAACGTTTCTGAAGGCAGAGGAACAACAAAACCGTTCGAACTCATTGGCGCTCCATATATCAATAGCAATGAGATAGCAGACCATTTAAATGGGTTAAAACTAAAAGGCGTTCAATTTAGACCTGTCTCATTTACCCCTACCTTTTCAAAACATGCTGGGACTTTGTCTCACGGGGTACAGCTTTATGTCACAGACCGAAAATCATTCGAAGCAGTCAAAACAGGTCTATCCATCATCAAAGCAATTCATGACTTGTATCCTAATGACTTTCAATTCCTACAAACAGGCAGCTTTGATAAACTCATCGGGAATAGCTGGATCAAAGAAGAAATCAATAAAGGCACTTCCATCAAACACATCATGAAACAATACCACCATGACATAAAGACATTCGAAAAGAAACGGAAGAAATACCTCATCTATTAATTGCAAAAAAGCCTCCACCTTAAAGGATGGAGGTTTTTTCATGATAAAGACTTAGTCACAGCAGGTACTTTCAGCTCGAAACGATGAAGTAAAAAGCCAAACAAGGCTGCAAGCACTTGCTGAAACAGCATGCCAATCACAACAGGAACAGCAACAGCAGGCGGGAAAAAGCTAATGGCAAGCACAGCACCCGCGCTAATGTTCCGCATACCGCCCGTATACACAATCGCCACAATTTCTCCTTGGGTACATTTCATCGCCTTTCCAATCAACCACGCAAACGCATACCCACTCATCGCAATGAAAAAGACAGTCGCTGCTTTGCTAAAAAACGCCGCATCCAGTTCACGCAAATATGGGGCGACAACAGAACTGTTAATCGATACGACAACAAACAAGCCTAATTTTGAAAAAGGAGCCAAGGTCTGACTCATTGCTTTTGTCACCGATGGCTTTGCATACTGACGAACGAGCATCCCTAATATAGATGGAAGCACCACCATACCAAACAGCCCCTTCATGATCGCCGCCATGTCCATATGGACCTGTGTACCAACGAAGATTGACAAGCTTACTGGCACAATCAATGGCGAAAGCAATGTATCAATTAATATGATAGATAACGTTAACCCCACATTCCCTTTATACATTGCCGCCCATATTAAACTAGACACACCTGTCGGAATCACCATCGCAAGCGTCAAACCGGTGATCGTCATAGCATCACCTGCAAATATCAAATGCCCCGCCGACCATGCATAAAGGGGCATCAGCACATGCAAAATCATAAACGATAAAATCAAAGGCAATGGATGCATCACCGTATGTTTTAAAGCTGAAAAAGTAGATGACAAGCTCCCTGAAAATGTCATCACAGCAAACACCCAAGGCACCAAAAAGGTGAAATCTTTTAAATACGCCGCCAATAATACACCAAGTAGCACGCTGACAGGCGTAATGAGCGGCATCATCCGGCCGAGCACCTGATTCAAACGGACAAGCATGCCGGCCACCTCCATCCTTCACTTTCTTCCTTGTTCTATTGTAACAAACAGAACAGTCTCTTTAAGATCCGATCACTTGTTTCATAAGTTTTTGACTAGACGTATCCATTCCAACTACGTCCACTTCTACACCAGCTGTACGATATTTTCCCTTCACACGTTCAATTGCGGCCACACCTGATTCGTCCCATATACGCGCTTCAGACAAATCAATCACAACCGTGTTCAGGTCGTTTCCATGATGGAAGGCTTGAATCAATTCAGTCACGGAAGCAAAGAAAATTTGACCCTTAATTCGGTAAACCCATGTACCAGCTTGGCTTTCTGTAGAGGTAATATGCAGTTTTGATATTTTAGCCACAAAGAATACGGCACTAAGCAGCACCCCTGCAAAAACACCCTTGGATAAATCATGAGTGAACACCACCGTCACGACCGTGACAAGCATCACAAGAGAATCTGTTTTTGGGTTCTTTTTCAGCTGCTGGAATGAACTCCAATCAAAGGTACCAATAGAAACCATGATCATGACAGCAACAAGAGCAGCCATTGGAATTTGAACAACCACATCACCAAGCACAAAAATCAATACCATTAAAAATGCACCAGCCACAAAGGTAGAAAGCCGGCCTCGTCCCCCTGCCTTTGTATTAATCACAGATTGACCAATCATCGCACAGCCAGCCATACAGCCAAAAAATCCTGCCACCACATTGGCAATTCCTTGGCCTCTCGCTTCCTTATTTTTACGACTAGACGTTTCCGTCATATCATCTACAATTTGTGCTGTTAATAAAGATTCAAGTAAACCAACCATCGCAAGTGCTAAGGAATAAGGAAAAATGATAGCAAGTGTTTCCCAGCTAAACGGTACATTGGGAATAAGAAAAGTTGGCAAAGAGCTAGGAAGCTCTCCCATGTCTCCAACCGTTCTGACATCAATATGCCCAAATACAGCAATCATCGTCATCACAATAATTGCAATAAGTGGAGAGGGAATAACTTTTGTGACCATCGGCAATACATAAATGATCAACAATGCTCCACCTGTCATGACATACATAGCCATGGATTCCCCAACGAAATGCGGCAGCTGTGCCATGAAGATCATAATTGCCAATGCATTAACAAAACCAACCATCACAGACCTCGGAATAAATTTCATCAGACGAGAAACACGACACATTCCAAACACAATTTGAATCAGGCCTGTTAAAATCGTAGCCGCAAACAAGTACTGCAATCCATGATCGGCTACCAAATTAACCATAACCAGAGCCATAGCCCCTGTAGCGGCCGAAATCATACCTGGCCGTCCACCAACAAACGAAATGACAATGGCAATACAAAACGAAGCATACAACCCAATCTTTGGATCAACGCCCGCAATAATCGAAAACGCAATCGCCTCAGGAATTAAAGCCAGAGCCACTAAAATACCCGCCAGCACATCCTGACGCACATATCCAAACCATTCTTGCTTTACAAATAAATCTTTCAAACCATCTACTCCTTTTTATATACATACCGTACAAGGAAAAAGAAGGCGAATAAAACCCGGAGATACAGAAAGGAACAAACAATAACCATTCAATTTCGGGGAAAAAGAGGAACGTACAGAGTCTTTTGTTAGAGAGGATTATCTTCACTTTAGTAAGAATATAAGAAAGGAACTAAGGAATCAAGCACAAAAAGAAGGAATGTATAGAAAATTGATACAAGGCTTACTTACCAATCGATTTATTCCATTCATGAGTCTATTGTCTATTTGTCACTGAGCATGTCCAACATTTAAAACAAACAACAAAAGCCCCTATATAAAAGGGGCTTTTGGTTGATTAACGTAATAATTGAAGTACATTTTGCGGCTGTTGATTCGCTTGTGCAAGCATAGCTTGAGACGCTTGAGAAAGAATGTTGTTCTTTGTGAACTCACTCATTTCTTTCGCCATGTCAACGTCACGAATACGAGACTCAGCAGCAGTTAAGTTTTCAGCAGATGCACCCAAGTTGTTAATCGTGTGCTCTAGACGGTTTTGCACTGCACCAAGTTTTCCACGTTGAGCAGATACTTGGTTAATAGCTGCATCAACAATACTTAGTTGAGTATCAAAACCAACGTCAGTAGCATCTGCTGCATTATCAGCAAACTTTCTTACATCGATGTCTTTAATCGCTTGATTCGCTACAATTCCATTAGCACCTTTCACTCCCAATGCATCTGTACTCATTTTATCAATATGAACTGAGATTTGTTGAGTTGCATTAGCACCGATTTGGAACACTAAAGCATTACCACTTGCTGGAACTGCAGGTGTACCTGTATCTGGATCATCTGGATCTGTCGGCGGAATTGCTGGTGTTCCTGGGGTTCCTTTAAACGAACCATCTAATAATTTTTTACCGTTAAACTCTGTACGATTTGAAATTCCATCTACTTCTTCTTGTAAAGCTTTAATTTCATCTTGGATAGATTGAAGGTCAGACTCTTTATCCTGTGTACCAGTATTTCCAGCTTGAACGACTAGTTCACGAACACGTTGAAGGATTGAGTGAGTTTCAGTCAATGCCCCCTCAGCTGTTTGGATAAGAGAGATACCGTCCTGTGCGTTTTTTGATGCCATTTCTAATCCGCGGATTTGTCCACGCATTTTTTCAGAGATTGCAAGACCTGCTGCGTCATCTCCTGCACGGTTGATTTTAAGACCAGAAGAAAGCTTCTCCATGTTCTTTTGGCTCGCACCGTTGTTAGCAGATAAACGGTTCAGTGTGTTAAGTGCCGCGATATTGTGGTTAATTCTCATTTCCTATTACCTCCATGTAATTTTTTTCGAGCTTGTCTACAAAGTCCATTTAGATGAGAAGCTCTTCCTTAGAATTTCCGATTTCTAAGGCATGTGTACAGTAATAATGCAGATCACCTTTTGGCTCTCTAACTTTACTACTATCTGCAACACCAGTTATGGCAATAATCATGAAAACTCCTTCTATTAATACTCACCATAACAATGAGTAGCGTGTTACCTACTATAGACAGACCTACCACATATTTTAGTTTGTGGAAATTGTTTATTTCACAAATTCGACACATTTAAAATGCATAAAAGGAAGATGAAATTCTATCAACTACATTTTCAGGAGGAGAAACATAATTAGTGTAAAATTGTGTGGAAACAATACTTTTTCATATACCTAGAATCACTCGATAAAGTAACAGAGAAAAGAAAAAGGATTTTGAGATAAGGATTCACTTCAAAAAAAGAACGTTGAAAAATAACATCAAAAAAGCCCCTGTTCTCTATGATCAGAGGCTTTACCTTTTTCACTTTTTCAATGCTTTTTGAAGAGCTGCTTTTATCTTCGAACCGTTCCATCTTTTATGTGGCACAACGTTGACCAATGGAATGCCTTGCTCTGTCATCAACTAGACGAATTAGCATTGTACGTTCTCAACTACCTTTTTATATTTAAATAAATAGTGGGAGCGATTCGCAAAAAAGCACGATATAAGAAAATTCATTTGCATGATATGCGTCACACTCATGCTACTATGCTAATAAATCAAATCGGCAAAATATCTGGGTTTAATATCAAATCTGTCTATCATCGTTTAGGTTATGCAGAAGCTATATCAAACTTATTGCAAATTCGATAATGCGTCCCCATTGCGTCCCCCAGCAATTAAAAAAGACATAAAAAAAAGCCTTCTCATCATCGAGAAACCTTGTCAGAACAATATTTAGAGGAAAGCTTCCAAGCGGGCTCGAACCGCTGACCTCTTCCTTACCATGGAAGTGCTCTACCTACTGAGCTATGGAAGCATGGCTCCGCAGGTAGGACTCGAACCTACGACCGATCGGTTAACAGCCGATAGCTCTACCACTGAGCTACTGCGGAATGGATAAAGTAACTTCTTCCATTGGAAGGATATAAACAAAAAGCTTGGCGGCGTCCTACTCTCACAGGGGGAAACCCCCAACTACCATCGGCGCTGAAGAGCTTAACTTCCGTG
>NZ_CP150633.1:1552366-1613808 GCF_038023285.1 Bacillus sp. PPSBB_11 | reverse complement strand
TCTGTCCGCTCGACTTGCATGTATTAGGCACGCCGCCAGCGTTCGTCCTGAGCCAGGATCAAACTCTCCGAAAAAGTACAAAACCGAAGTTTTGTTTTTCGTCAGCGTTTGACTGACTACCTATGATGTATCATAGGATTTTTTTATAAAAACTCGAATTAACAGGTACGTTTTGTCTTGTTTAGTTTTCAAAGATCATCTTCGCCGTTCTTAGCGGCTTTAATAATATAACATTTCGCTTCATCTTATGTCAACAACTTTTTTTAAGTTTATTTCCCGAAGCGTTTGTGTTTGTCACTGTGTGTCAGCGACGATTAATAATATATCACGAAAACATTCTGTTGGTCAACGCCTTTTCAGAACTTTTTTTAAAATAGTTTTATTGTGCATGTTAAACCCTTGTCCTGCATACAATCAAGTAACAATCTTGGACAAGGCAGGAGTGTTTGAATTGAGTCGATTATATGTGTTGCCTATTAAACGGCTGAAGCAAGTAGTCATTATTCTTGTAGCAGCCCTTGCAGCTGCAACCTTTTTTTATGTACAAAAGGCACCGCCGCTGTCGGTATTTAAAACAGAACAAGGACCCCGAGCAATTTATAAAGGAGAGACCTCATCAAAACATGCAGCCCTTACGTTTAATATTGGCTGGGGAGACGAGAAGGCTGTTCCTATTTTAAATGTCCTTCGAGAGTACGATATAAAGAACGCCACTTTCTTCCTGTCTGCTTCTTGGGCTGAGCGTCACCCGGATATTGTGAAAAGGATTAAAGAGGACGGTCATCAAATTGGCAGCCTTGGCTATGCATATAAAAATTATAGCCAGCTTGAAGAAAACGAAATTAAGCGTGATCTTGTCCGTGCACAAAATACATTTCAAAAGCTTGGACTGGAAGACATTCAATTATTAAGACCGCCAACTGGGCAATTTAATGAAACGGTATTGAAAATTGCAACACAGTATGGCTATACCGTTGTCCATTACAGCATCAATTCTCAAGATTGGCTGAACCCGGGCGTCGACCAGATTGTTCATAATGTAAATGATCGAATGAAAAGCGGAGACATCATTCTCCTTCACGCCTCAGATTCAGCCACCCAAACCGCTCAAGCCTTACCAGCTATTTTAAAACACTTAAAAGATAAGAATTTAAGAAACATCACGGTTGGCGAACTTATCTCTAATACAAAAACAAAGTCAACTGAGGTTAAGTAGCTTTTGCTTTTGAAAACCGCGGCATAGCTAACAACTGAAACGCATTACAACCTAATAGCGGGAATAGCATTAAATACAGCCAGTCCTCTTCATTGACTCTAAGCGCCGGAAACCATTCTAACGACGTGATGACGACCATGAGAAACATTGCAGAAATAAATGTTTTCTTAGAGGACTGCTGCTGTTTAAAATAAGACACGATCAATGCAAACACACCGATAAAAACAGGCAGCCATAAGTATGGAAGAAATGATTCATTCTCCCCGAAAAACAAAAACCGCAAATAAGCTAAATCAAACAGCACGAAAATCACAAGGAATAACTGAATGGTATTCCATAAAGAATGCGACCTGAAAATCTCCAGTGCAAACCGGTGCACCGTCAAAAAGACAACAAACCCCATCTGACTGATTACACTAAAGATCATCCCCACACCAATAAACCAAAATAACACAGACGCAATCTCTAAAATCTCAAACGATACAAACAGCTTCTGATATTTCCCCCACTCCAGCGCAAAACCTACCACGCTTGTAATGACCGCTCCAACAGCCAGCACAGAGAAGAAAAAACGAACTAAATCCCGACTTTTCATTGAATTGACCCAACCCCTATTTTTGTTATGTATAAATTCACGTGAAACATTCATATTAAAAGTAAGACATGTAACGAAAGGAGCCACAGTATGTCAAAAGGCATCTTGCGTATAATGAGCTGTTTTCTTCTTTTATCTCTAACAGCTTGTGCTCCCAAAACCCAATCCTCATCTAATATGGACTATGACGAAACGAAAAAAATGGTCGTCGATATTTTGAAAACAGATGACGGTAAAAAGGCCATTCAACAGTTATTAAATGACGAGGCAATGAATGAAGCTTTGGTAATGGATGAACAAACTGTGAAAAAAACAATAGAGAAAACACTGACTTCTGATAAAGGCAAAGAGTTCTGGAAGAAGGTCTTTGAGGATTCTAAATTTGCCGAGACTTTCGCAAAATCCATGCAGCAACAGCATGAAAAGATGTTAAAACAATTGATGAAGGACCCTGACTATCAACAAATGATGATGGATATTCTCAAGGATCCTGAAATGGAAAAGAAATACGGTGAACTGGTCAAAAGCAAAGAGTTCCGAAAACACTTAGAGAAAGTCATCACAGAAACATTAAGCAGCCCTCTCTATAAGAAGAAATTCGAAGATGAGCTAAAAAAAGCAGTCTCTGAAAGCAGCAATGATTCCAGTTCACAAGGAAGCGGCAGTTAAACATCACCCGAGTGGCACAAGGTCCACTCGGGCTTTCATTATGCTTTCACTGTTAATTGTTCAATGACTTTATTGGCAATGTGTTGATACACTTCCCCTGTCGGATGACTCGCATCATAGACGGAAGGTGCAAAATCGTCCTCATTCCAATCAGGCTGTCTTAAAGGGATTTGACCAAGGACTGATACTCGCAGCTCCTCCGCCAGCTTGTCCCCGCCGCCCTTTCCAAAGACATATTCCTTCTCACCTGTTTTTTTGCTTTCATAGTAACTCATATTCTCAACGACCCCTAGCACCTCGTGATCTGTTTGCAGTGCCATTGCGCCTGCTCTAGCAGCAACGAAAGCCGCTGTTGGATGCGGTGTTGTCACAATGATTTCTTTACAGCTCGGAAGCATCGTATGAATATCAAGTGCCACATCACCTGTTCCAGGCGGAAGGTCTAATAGTAAGTAATCTAATTCTCCCCACTCTACTTCGTGGAAGAAATTATTTAGCATTTTACCAAGCATCGGTCCTCTCCAAATGACCGGTGCGTTTTCTTCAACAAAAAAGCCCATTGAAATCACTTTGACGCCAAAGCGTTCCACAGGAATAATCTTTTCCCCTTTAACTGTCGGTCTGACGGTGATTCCCATCATATCCGGTACGCTAAAGCCGTAAATATCAGCATCGATCAGTCCCACTTTTTTCCCTAGACGAGCCAGTGCCACAGCCAGGTTAACGGAAACAGTTGATTTCCCAACTCCGCCTTTTCCACTCGCAATCGCTAAGAACACAGGCGGATTTTTAGAGTTGAGCAAATTTTCTTCCTCATCCTGTGACGGCATAAATTTTTCAAGCGTTTCTTGAGGCAGTTCTTCAAAACGAAGTCCTACAGTGTTCGCGCCCGCTGCTTTTAAAGCTTGTACGATGTCTTGCTGCAGCTTCATCTGCTCAGCAGTGCCTGTCTTGGCAATCGCCACTTTTAAGCTCACATGTTCTTTTTCAGGCTTTAGGCTGATTTCCTTGATGGCATCCAGCTCACCAAGCGGTATATGAAGGAAAGGTTCGTCCATCTTCCCAACTAGTTTTCTCACATCATCTTGTCCGATCATAGCAGAACCTCACCCTTTATTGAATTCGTTTACAATCCAAGTATATCATACATATCCTTACAATGTCTGTCCTCTTTGCCTGCGATAAACAGGAAAAAGCCCCTTATTCAGGCGGCTCTTTTTGCTCTGTTAAATATCTGAGAATGCCTTTATAAATCGAAGCAGCAATTTGATCCTGATATTTAGGAGTCGCCAGCTGACCAGCCTCTTTTGGATTCGATAAAAATCCTATTTCGACAAGCGCTCCTGGCTTCGTGACATTTTGCATTAAATAAATCCCATTGATTCGCTTCGCCTTGCGATCTGTGTTTTCAAGGTTGTTGCGCAATTCATCTTGAATGAACTTCGCTGCTTTTTCATTCTCTTCATACTTTCCGTAAAAAAACGTCTGGGCCCCGCTCCATTTGTTCGATGGGATCGCATTTAAATGTATGCTTAAATAGAGATCCGCTTCAGACTCATTGATGACTTTCACACGGTTTCTCAAATCCTCCGCTTTCTTTCGGGCATAACCCTTTGTATTCTTTGATGATAAATCAGAGTCATCCTCCCGGGTCATGAGAACAAGCGCTCCCTGCTCCTGCAAATAGTCTCTTATCTTCATGGACACATCCAGTGCAATCTCTTTTTCGAGCAGCTCGCCGCCAACAGCACCGCCATCTGGACCGCCGTGACCCGGATCTAAATAGATGATCTTGCCGCTCAAAGGCAAGTTCCACGATTTCCACGAATCATCATTTAGAAACTGAAATCTGAATAAGAATAAGAGGACAATAAACCCGATTAAAAACCCTGTCCATTTCAGCTTTCTTTTCATCCCTGTCCCTCCCATACACCATTATTTTATAGATATGGGACAAGGGCTGGAAATATGCTTAGTGCAGGCGAAGCTTATGCCTTTTTTCTGATTCCCGAAAGCCTTCCTGCCACCACTTACTTAAAAATTCCTTCGCAAATGGATACAGACACGACATCTTACGCTCCATTTGGAACATATTCCCCCACGATTGCAAACACCCTGCTAGCTCCTCAACCAGTTCATCTTCTTCATGAACTGACCGCTTTTTTATATCATCGAATGATTCACCATACTTACTAGACTCACCATATCTCCCACCTGCTAAAAAAGCCTCAATGGCGAAATCAATACAGCCATCACTCATAATCCCAGCTGGATCATCTGCAAATGGGAACAGCTTCTTCGTGAATTTCTCTGAAGCGACCGTCACCTGTTGAAGAGACAATGTACGCAACAGCTTCTTTTCAAGCGTGACATCTCGTTTTGTTTTCAATTGATAAAATGAAAGAACTTCTGCCATGGACTGAACTCCTTTTTTTCTTTGTATTGTTCGTTGGTTTGAACAAAACATGCAGTTCAGTAAATGGAAATCATGAAATAAGTGGTGGAAATGGGACCTTATGATATAATGAATTTTTATATAGAAAAAAGATAAAGGGGCAAAGTAAATGAAAAAGTGGATGTATATCCTACTACTAATGACAGTCATTCTATCCGCTTGCAGTAGTCAAGCCAGTGAGAAAGAAAGCGACATGAAAGGAATAGAAGACATTTCCTTAAAACAGCTTTCTAAGCACAAAAATTCTTATATTGGAGACAATGGAGCAGTCGGCGCTATTTTATCAGATCTTCCAGGTAACGTGATTCGCGAGTATGAAATCGTAGATGAAAAAGCGCTAAAAGTGACATACGGCGTGAAAGAAAATACCAATGATACAGAAGAACAGTTTGATTCATTTTGGTTTGATAAGAAGGATACCATTGAAAAAAACTACTTATATAATGCATTGGCACTTTTTATTCTTATCGATAACGTGGAGCAAGTGACACTCAAGATGAACGCTAAAGACGAGCCATCCGTCACGTTTAAAAGAAAACAGCTAGAAAAAAAGCTGCCTCACTCTTTTAAAGTGTACAAAGACGATACAGCGCTTTGGCAAAAGGAACTGGTTGATGGAGTTGTGAAGTCAAAAGATAAACGTCAAGATGTATACAAAGCGTTTCCGGTGAAACAATCATAAAAAGCAGAGGGATGCCACCTTCTGCTTTTTATTTGAAATCAAGCTGCAGCTTCATCCCATCATGCGTGGCTTCAAACCCTAATTTTTCATAAAAACAGCGTGCTTCTGGCCTCTGTTTGTCAGTTGTCAACTGAATCATATGACACCCACGGTCATTTGCGCGTTGAATAGCCCATTTTATCAACAATGTGCCAATTCCTCTTCCTCTATGAGTCGAGGCTGTGCGAACTCCTTCTATTGAAGCTCTCCATCCTCCTTGATACGTTAGAAATGGAGTCATTGTTAATTGGAGAACACCGACTACCTCTTCCCGATCACAAGCGACGATTAAATCAATATTGGGATCCGCTTCGATCGAATGAAAGGCATTGAGGTAGCTTTCTAATAATGGACGAGTGTAGCGTTCTCTCTTTTGGCCTAATTTGTCATCTGAAAGCATCAAAACGATGTTGTCGAGGTCTCCTTGGACGGCTTCTCTAAATGTCAATTGATTCAGATTCAATGAACACACCTCCTATAATGGAACGGAAACTTTTATTCATTCGCCAAAATACCAATTAACAGCGTTTTCATATAAAATTTTATCCCCTGCTTCCTCATCAAACATCTGTTGAATCAATTCAATATCACCGTATTCAAATGGACGTTTCGCCCTTGTAGATGGAAGATCTGTACCAAACATCAGTGCATCAGGATTCGTTTGATAAATAGACGTCAATGCATGTTCGACCTTTAAATCAACACGCCCAAAGCCAGTCGCTTTCACACGAACCCCTTTATCAACCAGCTTGAGCAAATGCGGCAAACCTTCTTCAGATAAGCCTAGATGATCAATGGAAACGGCCGGCAGCTGTTCAAGCGTTGATGAGATGTCAGGGAGATGCTTAGCGTCTATGTAAATCTCACTATGCCACCCAGCCAGCTCATACACCCTTCTCGCAAAATAGTCGAGCTTTGAAATATCCTCCGAACCGCCCCGCTTCACATTAAAACGTAAAGCCTTGACCCCATGTTGATCCAAATGAACAATCTCATCGTCAGTTGCTGTAAAAGGTAATTGTGTCACACCGCAAAAAGCTGGTCCCATTTCATCGAGTGCTTTTAACAAATAGCCTTGATCAAAGCCCTGAAATGACCCTGATACAATCGCTCCACCTACAATCCCTAAATCAGCCGTCTCTCTCCTATAATCATTCACCACATAACTCGGCGGTGTATATCCTTGGTTTTCTTGAATGGGAAAATTAAAATCAATGATATGAAAATGTGCATCAAAGATCCTCATGCCCGCACCCCTCTTCTGCTTATTTGACCTGATTGTATCAATAGCGAAAGCCAAAGAATAATTGGAATGACGAATTACTTCATATCATGAAAACTTATCAAGTTTTCCATTCCTCTCGTAAGATGGCATAGTAAAACTCATCCCACCACTCATTTTCTTGTGGGATACACTGTTTAAAATATCCCTCTCTCCTCATCCCCATTTTCTCCATCACTCTCCATGACGGCACATTTTCAGGCTGACAAGTGGCAATGATTCGATGTAAATTCATTGTGTGAAAACCATGATGTAGGACAGCATAAGCCGCTTCAGAAGCAAAGCCTTTGTTTTGATATGCAGAATTGAAGACCCAGCCAATTTCATATGTGTGCTTACCAAAGTAAGGATGAAACACGATATGCCCGATGCATGTATGATCTTCTTTTAATAGAACAGCAAAATTCTTGCCCGTCTCAAGACGATTATTTTTGACAAATTCCTGCGCCTCTTCTTTAGAAAAAACACCTTCTGGCATATACTTCATCACCGCTAGATCAGATGTATATGCATAGACATCTTGCCAATCATCCTCAATAAACGGTCGAATGAAACATCTTTCTGTTGTTAGATTCATAAATGCCATCCCCCTTTAACATCATTTTTTAAACAGAAACCTGACTATGATCCTATTTTATATGTTTCCAGACAGAAAAAAACACAAATAAAAAAGCACCAGCAGGATGCTGATGCTTTTCATATAGGGTTTGTCTGTACAAACCCTTGTAAAACGTCCATACAATATAAAATTGATTAACGTTTTGAGAACTGAGGTGCGCGACGTGCGCCTTTAAGACCGTATTTCTTACGCTCTTTCATACGAGAGTCACGAGTAAGAAGTCCAGCACGTTTAAGTGGTGTACGGTACTCAGGATCTACTTCTAGAAGAGCACGAGAGATACCGTGACGAATTGCTCCAGCTTGACCAGAGAATCCACCACCGTGAACATTTACAAGAACATCGTAGCTGTTAGCTGTTTCTGTGATGTTCAAAGGCTGTTTCACGTCTTCGATTAAAGCAGCGAATGGAATGTATTCAGTAATTTCACGATTATTAACGACGATACGGCCTTCACCTGGAACTAAGCGAACGCGCGCTACAGAACTTTTACGACGACCTGTACCGTAATATTGAACCTGTGCCAAATTGTTAACCTCCCTTATAATTAACCGCGAAGTTCGTAAACTTCAGGTTGTTGTGCTTGATGTGGATGCTCAGAACCACGGTACACATTTAATTTTTTGAACATTTGACGACCTAGTGGACCCTTTGGAAGCATACCTTTGATAGCAAGCTCCAACATTTTTTCAGGGTAGTTTGTACGCATCTCAAGAGCAGTTCTTTGTTTCAAACCACCTGGGTGCATCGTATGACGGTAGTAAATTTTGTCCGTCAATTTCTTACCTGTTAATTCAATTTTCTCAGCATTGATGATGATCACGTGATCACCTGTGTCAACGTGTGGTGTATAAGTTGGTTTGTGCTTACCGCGCAAAAGTGATGCTACTTCAGTAGAAAGACGACCTAGAGTCTTACCTGCCGCATCAACCACTAGCCATTTGCGCTCAATTGTGCTTGCGTTCGCCATTGGTGTTGTACGCATGAGTTTCCCTCCTAAATAAATCAATGAATTTTCCTGAATCAAATGCTACGTTCTATTTCAAAACACAGATAAGTCTTCCGGGGCTTATTTGTGGGGTTGAAATACATACCATATGATATCTTATAACTTTCTGCTTCCTGTGTCAAGAACATGTTACACCTGGTTTAGTTGTCATAGAAAACTTCCCATAAATACAGTCCGTGACTGGGCGCAGTCTTGCCTGCCGCTTCGCGATTTCGGGCGGCAAGCATGGCTTTTATCTCCTCAGGGTGAAATTTACCAGAACCAATTTCAAGTAACGTTCCAGCGATAATTCGCACCATGTTGTATAAAAAGCCATTCCCTCTCACACGCATTTCAAGCCCGTCTGAGACGTTTTTCCACTCAAGGGCGTAAATCTCCCTCATCTTGTCCTGAACCTCTGTATTGGCCGCACAAAAGCTTGTAAAATCGTGTGTGCCAATCAGGTGTTCAGCAGCTTCTCTCATTTTGTCGACATCCAGCGGGTAAGGATAGTGGCATGCATACTGTCTCGTGAACACATTTTGGTGCGTTTCCGTTGAGACCCTATAACGGTACTCCTTCGAAACGACACTAAAACGTGCATGAAACGATTCATTCACTTTCTCAGCCTTTAGAACCCTGATGTCATCAGGCAGGAGACTATTAAGGGCAAAAGGCCATCTTTCCATCGGGATGGCAAGCGGGGTGTCGAAATGGATGACCTGCCCCTTTGCATGAACACCACTGTCTGTCCGGCCAGAAGCCACAATCGGAATCAGTTCGTCTTGTTTATGCATTCTAGCAAGGGCAGATTCAATCTCCGTCTGAATGGTTCGCTGTCCTGGTTGCACTTGATACCCTTTAAAATGTGTCCCATCGTATGATACGGTACATTTTACTTTCATCTAGGCATCACCTAATTTCTAAGCAGCACAAGGAGTGCTGTTAACAGGATGAATAAAAGCAGCGTGAACGTGTCTTTCAGGCCCCAGACAAGCTGACGGTATTTCGTACGCCCTTCTCCCCCGCGGTAGCCTCTCGCTTCCATAGCGGTCGCCAATTCCTCCGCACGCTTAAACGCACTGACGAAAAGCGGGACAAGCAATGGAACAATCGCTTTTAAACGATCTTTCACGGGCCCGCTTGTAAAATCAACACCTCTTGCCATTTGGGCTTTCATGATTTTGTCTGTTTCTTCGAGTAAAGTCGGAATAAATCGAAGAGAGATAGACATCATAAGAGCAAGTTCATGAACAGGTAGCTTGATTTTACGGAAAGGATGCAGCAGCTTCTCCATACCGTCTGTCACTTCAATAGGCGTTGTGGTCAACGTCAGAAGTGTTGTCATCATGATGAGATAGACAAAACGGAGTGAAATGAAAATCCCCTGTTTTAGACCTTCTTCATAAATATTCAGAAAACCAAAGTGAAAGAGCAAAGCGCCATCCTTTGTCATGAAGATATGCAGAATAAAGGTAAACAGAACAATCCAAAGGATGGGTTTCATTCCTTTGAGAATAAAGTACAGCGGCACCTGAGACACCATCACCACAAGGATCGTAAAGACCCCTAAAAGCCCGTAAGTGATGTAGTTATTCGCAAAAAAGACAATAAAGACAAAAAAGAAAATTGATAACAGCTTTGTCCTTGGATCAAGACGATGGACAAAGGATGTACCTGGCACATATTTGCCGATAATCATACTATCCATCATGATGTCGTGTCCTCCTGATATAAAGCTGTTAAGGCTTCTGCCATTTCATCCATGGTCAGAAGCGGTCTTGGAAACGTCATCCCCAGCTTTTCTTCGACAGCCTGCTGGAATTTGATCGTTTCCGGGAGGTCCAGTCCGAAAGAAGACATGTCGGTACGATTGGCAAATAGCTCCCTCGGCGTACCTGTCGCCTTTACTGTTCCTTTGTGCATCACAATCATTTGATCCGCATAATGAGCGGCATCTTCCATACTGTGTGTCACAAGGATCGTCGTCAGGTTGGCTTTTTGATGAAGTTCATAGAACATGTCCATGATTTCTTTACGTCCGCGTGGATCTAATCCCGCAGTCGGCTCATCAAGCACAAGGACTTCTGGCTCCATCGCTAGAACACCTGCAATCGCCACACGTCTCATTTGACCACCGCTTAATTCAAAGGGTGATCGAGATAACAAGGATTCAGGAAGGCCTACAAGCTTCAGCATCTCTTTAGCCTTGGCTTCTGCCTTTTCTTTTGGAAGGCCGAAGTTCATCGGACCAAAACAGATATCCTTCAGAATCGTCTCCTCAAAGAGCTGATGTTCAGGAAACTGAAACACGATACCTACCTTTTTGCGAAGAGATTTCAGTTCCTTCTGCTTTTTATTGGCTTGTAAGACCGTATCTCCAAGCGCAATGCTCCCCTTTGTTGGTTTGAGCAGTCCATTTAAATGTTGCAACAATGTCGACTTGCCAGAACCCGTATGACCGATGACAGCAACATAGCTGCCTTCTTTGATGGAAGCATTGACATCATACAAAGCGAGACGCTCAAACGGCGTTTTCATTTGATAACGATGCTCTAATTCTTTGATCGTAATGTCCATAGCTCTTTCACCAATCCTTCTTGTGTCAAATGGGCATTTGCAAGCGGCACACCTTGCTGCTTCAATTGCTTACTCAACCGGTAGGAAAATGGCAGATCAAGTCCAATCTGAACCAGCTGTTCATCTAGTTCAAATACTTCCTCTGGTGTTCCCTCGGCAAATTTCTTCCCACCATTCATCACAATAACGCGGTCTGCCTTCGCAGCCTCGTCTAAATCATGTGTGATGGAAATGACCGTGACCGTTCCTTGTTCCTTCAGCAGTCTGACGGTTTCTAACACTTCTTCACGGCCAATCGGATCAAGCATTGATGTTGCTTCATCCAAGATCATGATGTCAGGGCTTGCGGCAAGTACACCAGCGATCGCTACTCTCTGCTTTTGCCCGCCTGATAGATGGTGCGGCTCTTGATCAAGAAACTCCTGCATATTGACCTGTTTGACAGCCCAATCTACACGCTCTATCATCAATTCCCGCTCAACCCCGTTATTTTCTAAACCAAAAGCCACATCATCACGAACTGTTGAGCCAACGAATTGGTTGTCTGGGTTTTGAAAGACCATACCGACCTTTTTGCGAATATCCCAAACACTTTCTTCTTTCAGCTCAATCTCACCAACCTTGACCGTCCCTGCATCCGGTAAAATGAGCCCATTCAGTACACGGGCAAGTGTGGATTTACCTGAACCGTTGTGGCCAACAATGGCAAGCCATTCATTTTGATTCACATGCAATGACACTTGGTCTAAAGCGGGCTTGTCCGCATCTTTGTGATAACGAAATACAATGTCTTTTACGTCAATTAATGTCTTCTCCATCTCTACCGGACCTCCTCTCAGCTCAACCTCTACTTTGCCTATTGCTAAAAAGCCGTAGTATCTAAAAAAGGGCATAGATCCAGTTATGAACTGTCCCGCCCTTTCTTAGATACACGATATGTGATTAAACTAATTCAATGACAGCCATTGGTGCGCCATCGCCGCGACGAGGTCCAAGCTTCATGATACGAGTGTATCCACCTTGGCGATCTTCGTAGCGAGTTGCAACGTCAGCGAATAATTTTTGAAGTGCATCTTGGTTTGTTTCAGCGTTAGCTACTTCGTTACGAATGTAAGCTGCAGCTTGACGGCGAGCATGAAGATCTCCGCGTTTGCCAAGAGTGATCATTTTTTCAACTACAGAGCGAAGTTCTTTCGCACGTGTTTCAGTTGTTTCGATGCGTTCGTTGATGATCAAATCAGTCGTTAGGTCACGAAGCATTGCTTTACGTTGTGCACTAGTGCGTCCTAGCTTTCTGTATGCCATGTGATGTCCCCTCCTTAATTAGAGATGCTGTATGAATAAAAAACACACGAAAATCCTAGTTCACAATGAAACTAGTCAATCGTCTTTACGAAGACCCAGTCCAAGTTCTTCTAGTTTCGCTTTCACTTCTTCAAGAGATTTACGTCCAAGGTTACGAACTTTCATCATATCCTCTTCTGTCTTGTTAGCAAGCTCTTGAACAGTGTTAATACCCGCACGCTTCAAACAGTTGTAAGAACGAACAGAAAGATCAAGCTCTTCAATTGTCATTTCAAGCACTTTTTCTTTTTGGTCTTCTTCTTTTTCAACCATGATTTCTGCATGCTGAGCTTCGTCAGTTAACCCAACGAAAATATTTAGGTGTTCAGTTAAAATCTTAGAACCTAGAGCGATCGCTTCTTTCGGTCCTGTGCTTCCATCAGTCCATACATCTAGTGTTAATTTATCATAGTTTGTGATTTGCCCAACACGGGTGTTCTCCACTTGATAAGTTACACGAGATACAGGTGTATAGATTGAGTCGATCGGAATCACGCCGATAGGCTGATCGTCTCTTTTGTTTGCATCAGCAGGATTATACCCGCGACCTCTTTGTGCAGTCAAACGAACACGGAAGCTCGCATTTTTGCCAAGAGTTGCGATGTGAAGATCTGGATTTAAGATTTCAATATCGCTGTCGTGTGTAATATCAGCAGCTGTTACAGTTCCTTCATCTTGTACATCAATTTCAAGCGTCTTCTCTTCTTCAGAGTAGATTTTGAGTGCAAGCTTTTTAATGTTTAAGATAATCGTTGTAACATCTTCAACCACGCCTTCGATCGTTGAGAATTCGTGTAAGACACCATCTATCTGGATCGATGTTACAGCTGCACCAGGAAGTGAGGATAAAAGGATACGACGAAGGGAGTTCCCTAAAGTGGTACCATATCCACGCTCAAGTGGCTCTACGACAAACTTGCCATACTTGGCATCGTCGCTGATTTCAACCGTTTCGATTTTTGGTTTTTCAATTTCGATCATCTAATAAAACCCTCCTTCAAAACGTCGAAACCTCGAATAGAATCATATGAGATTCCATCCGAAATTCCTCATTGTTTAGTCCCGTATGTGCTCAGGCAACGAGTCGTGTATTCGTCTCATAAATAACTGTATCATAACCCATTATTGACAGGGACACAAAATCTATACAAACAAATTACACGCGGCGACGTTTTGGTGGACGGCATCCGTTATGAGGAACTGGAGTTACGTCTCTGATTGCAGTAACTTCAAGACCTGCAGCTTGAAGCGCACGAATTGCAGCTTCACGACCAGAACCAGGACCTTTAACAGTTACTTCAAGTGTTTTAAGACCATGTTCGATAGAACCTTTAGCAGCAGTTTCAGCAGCCATTTGTGCAGCGAAAGGAGTAGATTTACGAGAACCTCTGAATCCTAATGCACCAGCACTTGACCAAGAAATTGCGTTTCCATGAACATCAGTAATCGTTACAATCGTGTTGTTGAAAGTGGAACGGATATGAGCGATTCCAGCTTCAATATTCTTTTTCACGCGACGTTTACGCGTATTTTGTTTACGAGCAGCAGCCATTCTTTAACTACCTCCTTTACTTATTTTTTCTTGTTAGCTACAGTACGACGCGGACCTTTACGAGTGCGCGCGTTGTTTTTTGTGTTTTGTCCACGAACAGGAAGTCCTCTACGATGACGGATTCCGCGGTAGCTTCCGATTTCAATTAGACGCTTAATGTTAAGTGAAACTTCACGACGAAGGTCACCTTCTACTTTAAGTTTGTCAATGATATCACGGATTTTACCTAGTTCGTCTTCAGTTAGATCGCGAACGCGAGTGTCTTCAGAAACACCTGCTTCTTTAAGGACTTGTTGAGCCGTCGTACGACCAATTCCAAAAACATATGTTAAAGAAATGACAACACGCTTATCACGTGGAATATCTACACCAGCAATACGAGCCATGATTTGGGCACCTCCTTGTTATTAGCCTTGTTTTTGTTTATGTTTTGGGTTTTCACAGATCACCATTACTTTTCCTTTTCTGCGAATCACTTTACATTTTTCACAGATAGGTTTAACAGATGGTCTCACTTTCATGTGTTTCCAACCTCCTTCTTCCGGAGTTGCTTTATTTGTAACGGTACGTAATTCTACCACGAGTTAAGTCATATGGAGATAATTCTACCGTAACTTTGTCTCCAGGTAAAATGCGAATGAAGTGCATACGGATTTTTCCTGATACATGAGCCAAAACTGTATGACCATTCTCTAGTTCAACTTTGAACATTGCATTTGGCAAAGTTTCTGCTACAGTACCTTCCACTTCAATTACATCGTCTTTCGCCATTCAAGTGTTCTCCCTTCTTCAAATCAGTAACTTGCTCTCTGATAAATGTCCAATTGAGATGTTCTCAATTGTCCATCTATCACCCGACCTGTTTTGAATATACTGTTCTGAACTTCCGGAGATACGCAATCATAAAAGGTTAAATGATTGATATTTTTTCTTAGGAGAATGAATTTACGCTTTTCTCCGTCTGCGATTAGTACATGGCAGCCATCGAACACGCCGATGACAACTGTATACTGATCTTGTTCTTTCCTTGGACTATACAGACAACCTGCCCGATTTGGGCCTGAAAGGCTTCAGTGAAGACCTAAATCTTAGTCAGTATATCAAAACCTGTATCTGTAATCGCAATCGTATGCTCAAAGTGAGCACACTTTTTCCCATCAACCGTTACAACCGTCCAGTTATCAGCCAGTGTTTTCACATATCGGCTGCCTGCGTTCACCATCGGTTCGATGGCCAACACCATTCCAGGTTTGAGCCGTGGGCCTTTGTTCGGCGGACCATAATGAGGAATTTGAGGGTCCTCATGAAGATCCTGTCCGACCCCATGTCCAACATATTCTCTAACAACTGAGAAATTCTCACCTTCAACATACGTTTGTATGGCATGGGAAATGTTTGACAGACGTTCACCTGGCTTTGCTTCCTGTAAGCCCTTATATAGAGATTCCTCTGTGACTTCCAGTAGTTTGCGGTCCTCATCACTGATTACCCCAACTGGATAAGTCCAAGCAGAGTCACCATGATAGCCATTTAACTTTGCGCCGATATCGATACTAATGATGTCTCCATCACGTAAAACCCGTTTACCAGGAATACCGTGAACGAGTTCTTCATTCACCGAAACGCAAATGCTCCCGCGAAAACCATTATACCCTTTAAAAGATGGGATTGCACCCTGCTTTGTAATAAAACGTTCGGCAATTTGATCCAATTCTTTTGTCGAAATACCTGGTTTTATGTGTTTCTTCAGCTCTTCATGAGTCAGTGCGACAATGCGTCCAGCTTCTCTCATAATCTCAAGCTCGCGAGGAGTTTTACAGATAATCATTTATTTAATCCCCCAAGCAGGTCCTTGATATCAGCGTAAACATCGTTAATGTGCTTCGCACCATCAATGTTTGCAAGATATCCTTTTTCTGAATAGAAATTCAGTAAAGGTTCAGTCTGCTTTAAGTTCACTTCAAGTCTTGTCGAAACAGTTTCTGCATTATCATCTGCACGTTGATAAAGCTCGCCTCCACACTTGTCACAAACATTTTCTTTCGCAGGTGGATTGAATACTAAATGATATGTTGCTCCGCAATCTTTGCAAATTCTTCGGCCAGTCAGACGCTCCATCAAAGCATCTTTATCGACTTTAATATTAATGACATAATCAATCGTTCTGCCAAGGTCCTTTAGAATGTCTTCTAAAGCTTCAGCCTGAGCGACTGTTCGCGGAAATCCGTCCAGAAGAAAACCTTGTTCACAATCATTCTTGCCAAGTCTTTCTCTAACAATACCGATTGTGACCTCATCAGGAACAAGCTCTCCTTTATCGATAAAGGATTTTGCTTCGAGCCCAAGTTGTGTCTCCTCTTTCATAGCAGCACGGAACATATCTCCTGTTGAGATATGAGGGATCCCATAATCATCAACAATTCGTTCTGCCTGAGTGCCTTTACCAGCACCCGGAAGCCCCATTAAGACTAAGTTCATTTCGGATTTCCCCTTCCTTACTTAGAGAGGTTGGGCAGGAGCCCAGCCCTCTGTTTTATTTCATAAATCCACGGTAGTTTCGTTTCACTAATTGGCTTTCAAGCTGTTTCATTGTTTCAAGTGCAACACCTACAACAATGAGAAGACTTGTGCCGCCAATTTGTGCAGCGGAAGGTAATCCAGCGAATTGAATGAAAAAGATAGGAAGTATTGAAATCACGGCTAAGAAAATGGCGCCCACAAACGTGAGTCGGTACAAAATGCTCGTAATTCTATCTTGAGTCATTTTCCCTGGACGAACTCCCGGGATATAGCCACCCTGCTTTTGCAGATTTTCAGCCATTTGTTCAGGGTTTACTTGGACAAAGGCATAAAAATATGTGAAAGCAACAATCAGTGCTACATAAATCGTCATACCGATTGGCTTAGTATAGTCAAAGTTGTTAGTTATCCAGGTTGTCACATTATTTGTTCCGAAGAACGATGCGATCGTCTGCGGAGTAATAATGAACGAAACGGCAAAGATGACTGGAATCACCCCTGCTGGATTCACTTTCAATGGAAGGTGCGTTGCTTGACTAGCAGACATTTGTGCACGGCCAGTTCCTTTTGAATATTGAATCGCAATCTTTCTCACTGCCATTTGAATGTAAATAACACCGATAACAATGACAAGAATAGCAATCACAATAAGGGCAATTTTCAGGATTTGCATGAACAGCTGTCCATCTCCACCTACAAATTGCTGAGCGTACACTTGCTTTAATGTTTGAGGGATACCTGCGATGATACCGGCAAAGATAATAATCGAAATACCGTTACCAACACCGTGAGCAGTAATCTGCTCTCCCAGCCACATTAAAAATGCTGTTCCCGCAGTGAGTACGACCGCAATTAAGAGATACGTTGAAACACCTGGGTTTTCAATCAGCATGCCTCCTGCCATATTGTTAAATCCATATGACATTCCTAACGCCTGGATAAATCCTAGAACAATTGTAAAATACCTTGTGAATTGTGCTAATTTTCGGCGGCCAACCTCTCCTTGCTTTGACCACTCAGTAAACTTCGGTACAACATCCATCTGCAAGAGCTGGATGATGATCGAAGCAGTGATATACGGCATAATCCCCATTGCAAGAATGGAGAATTGGAAAAGTGCCCCGCCCCCAAACGTATTGAGGATTCCGAAAACACTCATTTGATCCTGTGCCTGGAGAACTTCGGCGTTCACATTAGGCACAGGGATGAAAGCACCTATACGAAAGACGACTAACATTAAAAGTGTAAATATAATCTTATTCCGTATATCTTTCACACGCATAAAATTGGAGATTGTCTTAAACAAGTTAGATCACCTCGGCTGTACCGCCAGCAGCTTCAATCGCTTCTTTAGCAGAAGCAGAGAATTTATTGGCTTTTACAGTTAATTTTTTTTCTAATTTACCGTTGCCAAGAATTTTTACTCCTGCTTTTAACTTGCTTATTGCACCAGTCTCTAGAAGAAGTTCAGGAGTGACTTCCGTTCCTTCGTCAAAACTGTTTAATCTGTCTAAGTTGATTACCGCGTAATCTTTACGGTTGATGTTTGTAAAACCACGTTTTGGAAGGCGTTGGAATAAAGGCATTTGACCACCTTCGAATCCAGGGCGTACACCGCCGCCAGAACGAGCGTTTTGACCTTTATGACCTTTACCAGAAGTTTTACCGTTACCTGATCCAATACCACGACCAACACGGTTGCGTACTTTACGTGAACCTTCTGAAGGCTTCAATTCATGAAGTTTCATTTGGGCACCTCCTTATCGATTAAAAATGTTTTATTGTTCTTTAACAGAAACTAAATGAGACACCTTGTTAATCATGCCGCGGATCGCTGCATTGTCTTCATGTACGACTGTTTGGTTTGTTTTCTTTAGACCAAGAGTACGAACAGTGACACGCTGATCTTCCGGGCGACCGATTACACTGCGTTTGAGGGTAATTTCTAATTTATTTGCCATTATTGTTCCCTCCTTATCCTAACAGGTCTTCTACAGATTTTCCACGAAGCTTCGCTACATCTTCAGCACGTTTAAGTTCACTTAAACCTTGAAGTGTTGCGCGGATCATGTTGATCGGTGTATTAGAACCTAGAGATTTAGAAAGGATATCAGCTAGACCAGCAAGCTCAAGTACCGCACGCACTGGGCCTCCAGCGATAACTCCTGTACCTTCTGAAGCAGGCTTCAATAGAACGTTTCCTGCACCGAATCGACCGATGATTTCATGTGGAATTGTAGTTCCAACCATTGGTACTTCAATTAAATTCTTTTTCGCGTCTTCAACAGCTTTGCGGATCGCTTCTGGTACTTCTTGTGCTTTACCAGTACCGAATCCTACATGACCGTTTTTGTCACCGACAACAACTAAAGCTGCAAAACGGAAACGACGTCCACCTTTAACAACTTTCGCTACCCGGTTAACCGTAACTAAGCGTTCTTCTAACTCTAATTTGCTTGGGTCAATACGACTCATTCGGATGTGTCCCTCCTTCTTTTATTAAAATTTAAGTCCAGCCTCACGAGCAGCTTCAGCTAGAGCTTTTACACGTCCATGATATAAGTATCCTCCGCGGTCAAATACCACGTTAGAGATGCCTTTTTCAACAGCACGTTTTGCAACAAGTTCGCCAACTTTAGTAGCAGCTGCAGCGTCAGAACTATTCTCGATCTTTAACTCTTTATCAAGAGTAGAAGCACTTACAAGTGTTACACCGTTAACATCATCAATTACTTGAGCGTAGATGTTCTTGTTAGAACGGAAAACGTTAAGGCGAGGTCTTTCAGCAGTACCTGAAAGTTTCGCACGAACACGAGCGTGTCTTTTAAGACGAGTAGCGTTTTTGCTAGTTTTCGTAATCATCCGAGTCACTCCTTTCTTCACATTAAGCGATCTTACTTACCAGTTTTTCCTTCTTTACGGCGAACGAATTCACCTTCGTAACGAATTCCTTTACCTTTGTAAGGCTCTGGAGCACGGACAGCGCGGATGTTAGAAGCTAGAGCTCCTACACGCTCTTTATCGATACCTTTAACGATTACTTTCGTTTGAGATGGAACTTCTACTTCAACTCCAGCCTCAGGAACGATTTCAACTGGGTGAGAGTATCCAACGTTAAGAACAAGTTTGTTTCCAGATTTAGCAGCACGGTAACCGACACCGATTAGTTCTAAACCTCTTTCGAAACCTTTAGATACACCTTCAACCATGTTTGCAATTAAGCTACGTGTTGTACCATGTAATGCACGGTGTTCTTTATTTTCAGACGGACGGCTTACAGTTAAGACGTTGTCCTCAATTTTAATTTCCATATCAGGGTGAAATGCACGAGTTAGTTCACCTTTTGGTCCCTTTACTGTCACTGTGTTATCGTTGTTTGTCACAGTTACTCCTGAAGGGATCTCGATTAGCTTTTTACCTATACGAGACATACCAAGCACCTCCATTCATCTTAAACTTTTTTTACCATACGTAAGCAAGTACTTCTCCACCAGCTTGTTTAGCACGGGCTTCTTTGTCCGATAAAACACCTTGTGATGTAGAAATAATTGCGATTCCAAGTCCGTTAAGTACACGTGGTACTTCATTTGATTTCGCATATACGCGTAAACCAGGTTTACTGATTCTTTTAAGACCAGTGATAACACGTTCGTTGTTTTGGCCGTATTTAAGGAACAAACGGATAATTCCTTGTTTGCTGTCTTCGACGTACTCAACGTCACGGATAAAACCTTCACGCTTTAAAATTTCAGCAATTTCTCTTTTGATTTTTGAAGCCGGTACTTCTAGCTTCTCATGACGTACCATGTTCGCATTGCGAATACGAGTCAGCAAATCTGCAATCGGATCTGTCATAACCATTATTTAATAACCTCCTTCCCATTTATGGGGATTACCAGCTGGCTTTTTTAACGCCAGGAATTTGTCCTTTATATGCAAGTTCGCGGAAACAAATACGGCAAAGTTTAAACTTGCGAATTACTGAATGTGGACGTCCACAACGTTCGCAGCGCGTATACTCTTGAACTTTAAACTTTTGTTTGCGTTGTTGTTTCGCAATCATAGACTTTTTAGCCACGATTTCGCCTCCCTTTCATTGATTATTTCTGGAACGGCATACCTACTTGAGTTAATAACTCACGTGCTTCTTCATCCGTGTTGGCAGTCGTAACGATAACGATATCCATACCGCGGACTTTTGTTACTTTATCGTAATCAATTTCTGGGAAGATTAACTGTTCTTTAATACCAAGCGTGTAGTTTCCACGACCGTCGAAAGATTTCTTAGAAATCCCGCGGAAGTCACGTACACGTGGTAAAGATACAGAAATAAGTTTATCAAGGAAATCGTACATGCGCTCTCCGCGAAGTGTTACTTTCGCACCGATTGGCATTCCTTCACGTAGACGGAATCCAGCAATAGACTTCTTCGCACGAGTAACGACAGGTTTTTGACCAGCGATAAACGTTAATTCTTCAACAGCAGTATCGATTGCTTTAGCGTTTTGAACGGCGTCACCAACACCCATGTTGATCACGATTTTTTCGATTTTTGGCACTTGCATTACTGATTTGTATTCAAACTTAGAAACTAATGCAGGTGTAATTTCTTTAACATACTTTTCTTTAAGGCGGTTCATGAGAAAGACCTCCCTTCCTTATTTACTATTTATCTAGAACTTGCCCAGATTTTTTCGCTACACGGACTTTCTTTCCGTCCTCAACTTTATATCCAATACGTGTCACTTCACCCGTTTTAGGATCAAGCGGCATTACGTTTGATACGTGGATCGGCGCTTCTTGTTCAGAAATTCCGCCTTGAGGGTTAGCTTGAGTTGGTTTAGAGTGTTTTTTCACAAGGTTAATACCTTCTACTAAAACACGGTCCTTTTTAGGGAAAGCAGCAAGGATGACACCTTGTTTACCTTTATCTTTACCAGAGATAACCACTACTTTATCGCCCTTTTTAACATGCATTTAATCGCACCTCCTTGAGTCGCGGATTGTATTCATTAAAGTACTTCTGGTGCTAAAGAAACAATTTTCATATAGTTGTTTTCACGAAGTTCACGTGCTACTGGTCCGAAGATACGAGTTCCACGTGGGCTCTTGTCGTCACGGATGATGACACATGCATTTTCATCAAAACTGATGTAAGATCCATCGTTTCTGCGAGCTCCGCTCTTAGTACGAACGATAACTGCTTTCACAACTTCACCTTTTTTGACAACGCCTCCTGGTGTTGCTTGTTTAACCGTACAAACAATGACATCACCGATGTTAGCCGTTTTACGTCCAGAGCCACCAAGAACTTTAATCGTTAGTACTTCGCGTGCGCCAGAGTTGTCAGCTACTTTTAAACGAGTCTCCTGTTGAATCATTAATGTTACCTCCCTTCGGAAAAAGAAATCCGAACTTTATTAGATAATAACAGCTTCTTCGACAACTTCAACTAGACGAAAGCGTTTAGTCGCAGATAATGGACGAGTTTCCATGACCTTTACGATGTCTCCGATTTTTGCTTGGTTGTTTTCATCATGTGCTTTGAACTTTTTAGAGTATCTTACACGTTTGCCATAAAGTGAATGCTTTTTGTATGTTTCAACTACAACAGTGATGGTTTTATCCATTTTGTCAGAAACAACACGACCTTGATACACTTTACGTTGGTTACGTTCGCTCATGTTTGCGGGGCCTCCCCTCTAATTATTATTTATTAGCAGCGATTTCTCTTTGACGAATCACAGTTTTCATGCGTGCGATTGATTTACGCACTTCACGAATGCGAGCAGTGTTTTCAAGCTGCCCAGTCGCTAATTGGAAACGAAGATTGAAAAGTTCTTCTTTAAGAGACTTTACTTTTTGTTCAATTTCAGCAGTGGTAAGGTCACGAATTTCATTAGCTTTCATTTGATTCACCACCAATTTCTTCACGTTTTACGAACTTCGTTTTAATTGGCAATTTGTGAGATGCAAGACGAAGAGCTTCACGAGCAACTTCTTCAGACACACCAGAAATTTCAAATAAAACTTTGCCCGGTTTTACTACAGCTACCCAGCCTTCTGGAGCACCTTTACCGGAACCCATGCGGACCTCTAGAGGTTTAGCTGTGTATGGCTTAGAAGGGAAAATTTTAATCCAAACTTTACCGCCACGTTTCATGTAACGAGTCATAGCAATACGAGCAGCTTCGATTTGACGGTTAGTGATCCAAGAAGCTTCAAGAGCTTGGATACCGAACTCACCGAAATGTACTTCAGTGCCGCCTTTTGCACGACCACGCATTTTTCCACGATGTTCTCTGCGATACTTCACGCGTTTTGGCAATAACATATTATTTTCCTCCTTCCGCAGTATTCTTCTTAGTTGGAAGGACTTCTCCACGATAGATCCATACTTTTACGCCAAGCTTACCATAAGTAGTATCAGCTTCAGCAGTAGCATAGTCGATGTCAGCACGAAGTGTGTGCAATGGAACAGTACCTTCACTGTAATATTCAGAACGAGCAATATCTGCACCGCCAAGACGACCAGAAACCATTGTTTTGATTCCTTGTGCTCCAGCACGCATTGTGCGTTGGATTGTTTGTTTTTGTGCACGACGGAATGAAATACGATTTTCAAGTTGACGAGCGATGTTTTCAGCAACTAGCTGAGCATCAAGATCTGCTCTCTTGATTTCAAGAATGTTGATGTGTACACGTTTGCCAGTTAGGCTGTTAAGAGCTTTACGAAGTGCTTCAACTTCAGATCCGCCTTTACCAATTACCATACCTGGTTTAGCCGTGTGGATTGTGATATTTACGCGGTTTGCAGCACGTTCGATTTCTACTTTAGAAACAGACGCGTCAGACAAACGCTTGCTGATGAATTCACGGATTTTCAAGTCTTCATGTAAGAAGTCAGCGTAATCTTTTCCTGCGAACCATTTAGATTCCCAATCACGAATGACGCCAATACGAAGACCTACTGGATTTACCTTTTGACCCACGGATTATCCCTCCTTCTTTTCTGATACAACGATTGTAATGTGGCTAGTACGTTTGTTAATTGCGCTCGCACGACCCATAGCACGTGGACGGAATCTCTTAAGTGTTGGACCTTCGTCAACGAATGCTTGAGTAATCACTAGGCTGTTAGCGTCCAACTCGTAGTTGTGCTCAGCATTTGCGATAGCAGATTTTAATACTTTTTCAATAATTGGTGAAGCAGCCTTAGGTGTAAGGTTTAAGATAGAAACTGCTTCTCCTACTTGCTTACCTCGGATCAGGTCCATTACTAGACGTGCTTTACGAGGAGCAATACGGACTGTTCTTGCGACAGCTTTAGCTTGCATTTAAAAGCCTCCTCTCATTAGCGTCTTGTTTTTTTATCGTCACTAGCATGACCTTTGTAAGTACGGCTTGGTGCGAATTCGCCCAATTTGTGACCTACCATATCTTCAGAAATGAAAACAGGTACATGTTTGCGTCCGTCATAGACAGCGATTGTGTGACCGATGAATTGTGGGAAAATTGTAGAACGACGAGACCAAGTTTTTACGACTTGCTTTTTGTCAGTTTCATTCAATTTCTCGACTTTAGCCATCAAATGATCATCAACAAATGGTCCTTTTTTTAAGCTGCGAGCCATTGTGGAACCTCCCTTCGTGATTGAACTACGGTCCTAAATGAACCGTAGACAACCCCGTTACTTGTTTTTACGACGACGTACAATGAATTTATCAGACTTGTTGGTTTTCTTACGAGTCTTGAATCCAAGAGTCGGTTTACCCCATGGAGACATTGGTGATTTACGTCCGATTGGAGCGCGTCCTTCACCACCGCCGTGTGGGTGATCGTTAGGGTTCATTACAGAACCACGAACTGTTGGGCGTACGCCTTTCCAGCGAGAACGTCCAGCTTTACCGATGTTGATTAGTTCGTGTTGTTCGTTTCCAACTTGACCGATAGTCGCACGGCAAGCAGAAAGGATCATGCGTACTTCACCAGAGTTCAAACGTACAAGAACGTATTTACCTTCTTTACCTAGAACTTGAGCAGAAGTACCAGCAGAACGAACTAATTGTCCACCTTTACCTGGTTTTAATTCAATGTTATGCACAACTGTACCAACTGGGATGTTGATAAGTGGAAGAGCATTACCTGGTTTGATGTCAGCTTCTGGTCCAGAAGTAACTTCAGTACCAACTTGGATTCCTTTCGGAGCAAGAATGTAACGTTTCTCACCATCTGCATAGTTTACAAGAGCGATGTTCGCTGAACGGTTTGGATCATACTCGATTGTAGCAACGCGTCCAGGTATACCGTCTTTATCACGCTTAAAGTCGATGATACGGTATTGACGTTTGTGACCGCCACCTTGATGACGAACAGTCAATCTACCTTGGTTGTTACGTCCGCCTTTTCTGTGAAGCGGTGCAAGCAACGATTTTTCTGGTTTGTCAGTCGTGATTTCAGCAAAATCTGAAGTAGTCATGCCACGACGACCATTACTGGTTGGTTTATACTTTTTAATCGCCATTTTGAATTTCCCTCCTTCTTTTTAAGATTTACGCTTCAAAAATTTCGATTTCTTTGCTGTCAGCAGTTAATTTCACGATCGCTTTTCTGCGACGGCTAGTCATACCAGTGTAGCGTCCAACGCGTTTTGATTTACCTTTGTAGTTTTGAACGTTGACTTTCTCAACTTTCACTCCAAAGATCTCTTCAACAGCGTCTTTCACTTCTGTCTTGTTAGCTCTGACATCAACTTCGAACGTGTACTTCTTCTCTGTCATTAGATCAGCAGAACGTTCAGTAATGATAGGGCGCTTTAGAACATCACGAGGATCTTTCATTATGCAAGTCCCTCCTCTACTTTTTCAACCGCTGCTTTAGTGATCAGAAGTTTGTCGTGGTTGACAACGTCAAGAACGTTGATACCGTTAGCTTCAACAACTGTTACTCCAGGGATGTTACGAGCAGATAAAGCAACTGTTTCGTTTGCATCCGCAGTGACGATCAACGCTTTCTTCTCAACAGATAACCCTTTAAGGATGCCTGCGAATTCTTTCGTTTTCACTGCATCAAGAGTAAGATCTTCAAGAACGATGATGTTGTTGTCGATTACTTTAGAAGACAATACTGACTTGATAGCCAAGCGGCGAACTTTTTTAGGTAATTTATAAGAATAGCTGCGTGGTGTTGGACCGAATACGATACCGCCTCCGCGCCATTGTGGTGAACGGATAGAACCTTGACGAGCACGACCTGTACCCTTCTGTCTCCAAGGTTTACGACCTCCGCCACGTACTTCAGAACGAGTTTTTACTTTGTGAGTTCCTTGACGTAAGGAAGCTCTTTGCATAAGAATAGCATCGAATACTACGCTTTCGTTTGGCTCAATTCCAAACACAGAAGCGTTTAATTCGATTTCACCGTTAGTAGAACCGTTTTGGTTAAATAATGCTACTTTTGGCATGACTTGTTTCCTCCTTTCCTAAGAGAGTTATTTAGTTTTAACTGCACTCTTTACAGTTACTAGAGATTTTTTAGCTCCTGGTACGTTACCTTTGATCAAAAGAAGATTGCGTTCTGCATCAACTTTAACGATCTCAAGATTTTGGACAGTGATTTGCTCTCCGCCCATACGTCCTGGAAGAAGTTTACCTTTGAATACTCGGTTTGGATCAACAGGTCCCATTGAACCAGGACGACGGTGATAACGTGAACCGTGAGTCATTGGTCCGCGTGATTGTCCGTGGCGTTTGATAGCCCCTTGGAATCCTTTACCTTTTGATGTTCCTGTTACATCTACGATATCTCCATTTGCGAAAATATCAACTTTGACTTCCTGACCAACTTCATACGCATCTAACTCCACACCGCGTAATTCTTTTACGAAGCGCTTAGGAGCAGTTTCCGCTTTAGCAACGTGGCCTTTCTCTGGTTTGTTAGAAAGCTTCTCACGTTTGTCGTCAAAACCGATTTGGATTGCCTCATAGCCATCCGTGTCAGTAGTCTTCTTCTGAAGAACAACGTTAGCAGCAGCCTCAACAACAGTTACAGGGATAAGATCACCGTTTTCTGCGAATACTTGCGTCATACCAATTTTTCTACCTAAGATTCCTTTGGTCATTCGTCACACCTCCTATAATATGTGTTTTCTATTTGAATTAAAGTTTGATTTCGATATCTACACCGGATGGTAAATCTAAACGCATAAGTGCATCAACTGTTTGCGGAGTTGGATTCACGATGTCGATTAGACGTTTGTGAGTACGCATCTCGAATTGCTCACGAGAATCTTTGTACTTATGCACCGCACGAAGGATTGTGTAAACTGATTTTTCAGTTGGAAGCGGAATTGGACCAGATACACTAGCACCAGAACGCTTAGCCGTTTCAACAATCTTCTCAGCAGATTGATCAAGAATTCTATGATCATATGCTTTTAAACGAATACGAATTTTTTGTTTTGCCATTATTTTCCCTCCTTTTCGCCTACTTACGTTAGACAGTTCTCCGTGAGAAAAACCTGATCACCTTGCCATGGCAAAGCGGCCGGGTGTGTCAGCAACCTCTCACTTCATCGCAGTCAAAGACCAACATGCACTATTGTACCAAATTGGCCTGCGTGTTGCAATAATAAATCGGATAAATTTATGATTTGCACACTTTTCATATTATACAGGGGTTCAGCCTATAAATCAAGCTTTCCCTGAAGATGATGTGTAGCTGTCTTCCTGACGATACGAATAAATTCTTCTGGCTCTTCAATATGCGGAGAATGCGCAGATTCTTTAAAAGTAAACCACTCTTTTATTGGTGCTGTAAGTTGATCAACATATGGTTTTGATACAGCAGCTGGTGTAATCATGTCATGTTCCCCGATGATAAAGTAGCAGGGTATTAATATAGAAGAAACTCGGTATTGAATACTTTCGTTCATCAGCTCGTCCCACAGCAAATCCTGGCTATACTTCTGTCCCATAAGGAATTTCCACTTATCTTTTAGCTGATAATGCTTACTAACAAGAAATGCATACAGCATTTGAAAAAGTGGCTTCCACCTATGCGTGAGCCCTACTTTTGCGAACTCTTTGTATAGAGAGAACAAAGCATGAGCAGAGGTGCGTTTCCAAGGGGGTGGTGTCAGCAATCTTAGACATCTAGTGAAGAAATGCTTGCCTTGATATTTTTTTAGAAGAAGTTCGTACGATACAATATCCTCTTTTAATACATCAACGACCTGACTAATTCCATAATAGGCATGATACAAATCTGGTCGTTTATGTACAGCTTGTATCGCAATTAATGATCCCCATGAATAACCCGCAATGTATATTTTCGTTTGATCATTATAAGAAAGCAGTTTTTCTGTAAGCTCAATCGTATCCTCTACGAATTGCCCAATGGTCATAGAAGACTCAGGAATGTTTTTTTGATAAGACAGTCCTGCACCGCGCTGGTCCCAATGAACAACAGTGAAGTCTTGATCAAGTTCCTTATGAAAGGAATCGATATAACTCATTTGAGCTGAGCCAGGGCCACCGTGTAAAAATAATAAAACAGGTTTTGTTTTTTTCGCTTGATCTTCTTTTATCATAATCCATTGATCAAGCCCGCCAATCAGCCACTTTTTCAACATTGTCTTCGCCATTCCAGTGATCCTCTCGGTTCCATTTAGATTCTATAGCTTATAGTAGCCGTTATGCACTGGAAAAGCAAAAAAAGAGACCCTTTTGCAAGGAGTCTCTTTTTAACTGTTATTACTTAATGATAGTAGAAACGACGCCAGAACCTACAGTACGTCCACCCTCACGGATAGAGAAACGAGTTCCTTCTTCGATAGCGATAGTAGAGATAAGTTCAACTTCCATCTCAGTGTTATCGCCAGGCATTACCATTTCAGTACCTTCTGGAAGATGTACGATACCAGTTACGTCAGTTGTACGGAAGTAGAACTGCGGACGGTAGTTAGTGAAGAATGGAGTATGACGTCCACCCTCTTCTTTAGAAAGTACATAAACTTCAGCTTTGAAACGGCTATGTGGAGTGATTGTACCTGGTTTAGCAAGTACTTGACCACGTTGGATATCTTCACGAGATACACCACGAAGTAGTGCACCGATGTTGTCACCAGCTTCAGCATAGTCAAGAAGTTTACGGAACATTTCAACACCTGTAACAGTTGTTTTACCGTTTTCTTCTTGAAGACCGATGATTTCAACTTCATCACCGACTTTAACTTGTCCACGCTCAACACGACCAGTAGCAACTGTTCCACGACCAGTGATTGAGAATACGTCCTCAACTGGCATCATGAATGGCTTCTCAGTGTCACGCTCTGGAGTTGGGATGTACTCATCAACCGCATCCATAAGTTCGAAGATTTTTGCTTCGTAATCAGCATCACCTTCAAGAGCTTTAAGAGCAGAACCTTTGATAACTGGTACATCGTCACCAGGGAAGTCATAGTCAGAAAGAAGGTCACGAACTTCCATTTCAACAAGTTCAAGTAACTCTTCATCGTCAACCATGTCACATTTGTTAAGGAATACTACGATGTAAGGAACACCTACGTTACGAGAAAGTAGGATGTGCTCACGTGTTTGTGGCATTGGACCATCAGCAGCAGATACTACTAAGATCGCGCCGTCCATTTGAGCAGCACCAGTGATCATGTTTTTAACATAGTCAGCGTGTCCTGGGCAGTCTACGTGTGCATAGTGACGAGTTTCAGTTTCATACTCAACGTGTGCAGTTGAGATTGTGATTCCACGCTCGCGCTCTTCTGGAGCACCATCGATTTGGTCATAAGCCATAGCTGTACCTTTACCAGATTTCTTATGAAGAACTGTTGAGATAGCAGCAGTTAGAGTTGTTTTACCATGGTCAACGTGTCCAATTGTACCAATGTTAGCATGCGATTTGGAACGGTCGAATTTTTCTTTAGCCATTCTAAAAATCCTCCTTAAAGGTTCATTGTATTTGGTATGAGTGATAGAAAGTGAAGAGTTACCTCTCACTTTCTGATCTTCAATAGTAGTTATACTTTAGTTTAAAGGCAAAATCAATTATTCACCTTTATTTTTTTTGATGATTTCTTCACTGATGCTCTTAGGCACTTCTTCGTAGTGATCCATGTGCATAGTGAAAGTACCGCGTCCTTGTGTGTTAGAACGGAGTGCAGTTGCATATCCGAACATTTCAGAAAGTGGAACCATAGCGCGAACAACTTGAGCGTTACCGCGAGCTTCCATACCTTCTACACGTCCACGACGAGATGTGATATCACCCATGATGTCTCCCATGTATTCTTCTGGGATAACGACTTCTACTTTCATCATTGGCTCAAGTAGAACTGGGTTACATTTGCTGACAGCATTTTTCAATGCCATAGATGCAGCAATTTTAAACGCCATTTCGTTAGAGTCAACATCGTGGTAAGATCCATCGAATAATTTTGCTTTGATGTCGATTAATGGGAATCCAGCTAATACACCATTTTCTAGTGAATCTTCAAGACCTGCTTGAATTGCTGGAATGTATTCACGTGGAACAACCCCACCGACGATTGCATTTGTGAATTCGAAGCCTGCGCCTTCTTCGTTTGGTTCGAATTCGATCCAAACGTGTCCGAACTGACCGCGTCCACCAGACTGACGTACGAATTTACCTTCAACTTTTGCACTAGAACGGAATGTTTCACGGTACGCAACTTGAGGAGCTCCTACGTTAGCTTCAACCTTGAACTCACGCTTCATACGGTCAACAATGATATCAAGGTGAAGCTCACCCATACCAGAGATGATCGTTTGACCAGTTTCAGTGTTTGTTTGTGTACGGAAAGTTGGATCCTCTTCAGCTAGTTTAGCTAAAGCGATACCCATTTTATCTTGGTCAGCCTTAGATTTAGGCTCGATAGCTACATCGATAACTGGCTCTGGGAATTCCATAGACTCAAGGATAACAAGATTTTTCTCGTCACAAAGAGTATCACCAGTAGATGTATCTTTAAGACCAACAGCTGCTGCGATATCCCCTGCATATACAGTAGAGATTTCTTCACGGCTGTTTGCGTGCATTTGAAGGATACGTCCAACACGCTCACGCTTGTTCTTAGAAGAGTTCTTCACGTAAGAACCAGAATCAAGTGTTCCAGAGTATACGCGGAAGAAAGTTAGTTTCCCAACATAAGGGTCAGTCATAACTTTAAATGCAAGAGCTGCGAATGGTGCGTCATCAGTAGACTCACGTACAACCTCTTCATTTGTATCTGGCAATGTACCTTTGATTGCAGCAACATCAGTTGGTGCAGGAAGGTAGTCAAGCACAGCGTCAAGTACAAGCTGAACACCTTTGTTTTTGAAAGCAGATCCAACAAGAACTGGGTAGAATTCAACATTCAAAGTTCCTTTACGGATTGCAGCTTTCAATTCAGGAATTGTGATTTCTTCACCCTCAAGGTATTTTTCCATAAGCTCTTCATCAAGCTCAGCGACAGCTTCAATCAAGCTGCTGCGAAGCTCTTCAGCTTTGTCTTTATACTCAGCAGGGATTTCTTGTGCATCAGAGCGAGTTCCAAGGTCATCTTCGTAGAAGTATGCTACGTTTTCTACAAGGTCGATGATTCCTTCGAATTGATCTTCAGCGCCGATCGGCAATTGAATTGCATGAGCGTTCGCTTGAAGACGATCTCTTAATGTGCTTACAGAGTAAAGGAAGTCCGCACCGGTTTTATCCATTTTGTTAACGAATACGATACGAGGTACTCCGTAAGTTGTTGCTTGGCGCCAAACTGTTTCAGTTTGAGGCTCTACACCTGATTGTGCATCAAGAACAGCAACCGCACCATCAAGTACACGCAAAGAACGTTCAACTTCAACAGTGAAGTCTACGTGTCCTGGTGTATCAATGATGTTTACACGGTAACCTTTCCATTGTGCTGTAGTAGCAGCAGAAGTGATTGTAATACCACGTTCTTGCTCCTGCTCCATCCAGTCCATTTGTGAAGCTCCTTCGTGAGTTTCACCAATTTTATGGATACGACCAGTGTAGTACAAGATACGCTCAGTCGTTGTCGTTTTACCGGCATCGATGTGAGCCATGATACCAATATTACGAGTTTTGTCTAAGGAGAACTCTCTTGCCATTGGGTAATTTCTCCTTCCTTATTAGGGAATAGTTTTTTTAGTTTGGTATAAATCCTACCAGCGGTAGTGAGCGAATGCTTTGTTCGCTTCTGCCATTTTGTGTGTATCTTCACGTTTCTTAACAGCAGCACCAGTGTTGTTAGCTGCGTCAAGGATTTCGTTAGCAAGACGCTCTTCCATCGTTTTTTCTCCACGAAGACGAGCGTAGTTTACTAACCAGCGAAGACCTAAAGTCGTACGACGATCTGGGCGAACTTCTACAGGAACTTGGTAGTTAGCTCCACCTACACGACGTGCTTTAACTTCAAGAACTGGCATGATGTTTTTCAAGGCTTGTTCGAAAACCTCCATCGCTTCATTACCAGTACGTTCTTTGATGATATCAAATGACTTGTAGAGAATAGTTTGTGACTTTCCTCTTTTACCGTCGATCATCATTTTGTTGATCAAACGAGATACAAGTTTAGAATTGTAAATTGGATCTGGCAAAACGTCTCTTTTTGCTACAGGACCTTTACGTGGCATCTGAATAGCCTCCCTTCTCTTTTAAAAGGATTTCTAACTGTCTTTCATCTCAATTTCATTGTCAGTTACCTGACTCCACTGATCTGAACTCAACTTCTAAAAACCCTTATGGTTGTTTATATTATTTGCTTTGTTTAGGGCGTTTTGTTCCGTATTTAGAACGTCCTTGCATACGACCGTCAACTCCGGCAGTATCAAGCGCACCACGAACGATGTGGTAACGTACACCCGGTAAGTCTTTTACACGTCCGCCACGGATAAGTACTACACTGTGCTCTTGTAGGTTATGTCCGATACCAGGAATGTAAGCTGTTACCTCAATCAGGTTAGACAAACGTACACGAGCATATTTACGTAGTGCTGAGTTTGGTTTTTTCGGTGTCATTGTACCGACACGAGTACAAACCCCGCGCTTCTGTGGAGATGTTACGTTAGTGTGCTCTTTTTTGAAACTGTTGTATCCTTTGTTAAGTGCAGGAGACTTTGAGTTTTCAACTTTACTCACGCGTCCTTTGCGTATTAGCTGATTAATTGTAGGCATGTTGTTATTCCTCCCTTCATTACTTTTTTTATAACCCACATACCCAGGTGGTTCATCAAAAGGCAAAAAACAATGCTTTTGCATTTTAAGCATGCAAAAACAAAACAAGTACGCTATAACATAATGGCAACAGCTGCTGCCCCAACTTCAATTCCGCAGGCCTTGCCGAGCTTTTTCATGGAATCTACCACTAAAATGTCTACACCCTTCTCTTGCGCTAGTTTCATTACACTAGCGGTTAAAGCAGGATCAGCATCTTTCGCTACGACGATTTCCTTCACTGAATCTCGTTTCAGAGCTTTTACTGTTTGCTTCGTACCAATAATAATGGATTGAGCCTGTGATACTTTATCATAAGACATCGAATATCCTCCAAAGTAACAGGTTTTATTTTGAGCACCTTGGTTATATTATCATCATGGCAGAAGGATGTCAATATCGTTTGACAGATTATCTTGACATCCTTCACCATTTTCTGATGATTTTTATAGAAATCTTAAGAGAAAGATTACTCTACAGGAACCATATCGTCAGACGGCTGCACTTGTGAAACCGGCTTAACTTTACGGTAGTTTGGCATTCCAGTTCCAGCAGGAACAAGTTTACCGATGATGACATTCTCTTTCAAGCCAAGCAATTCATCACGTTTTCCTTTGATCGCCGCATCTGTTAGGACACGAGTCGTTTCTTGGAAGGATGCTGCAGACAAGAACGAGTCTGTTTCAAGCGATGCTTTTGTAATACCAAGAAGAACTGGACGGCCTGTTGCAGGACGTTTGCCTTCGAATAGTACTTTTTTGTTCGCTTCTGTGAATTGGTGTACATCAAGAAGTGTGCCTGGTAATACATCTGTATCCCCTGCATCAGCGACACGCACTTTACGAAGCATTTGGCGAACCATTACTTCTACGTGCTTATCTCCGATTTCTACCCCTTGCATACGGTATACTTTTTGTACTTCATGAAGCAGATATTCTTGAACAGCTGTCATATCAGTCACTTTAAGAAGTTCTTTCGGATCGATTGAACCTTCTGTCAGTACTTGACCACGAGTGACTTTGTCACCTTCAACAACTTTCAGACGTGCATTGTAAGGAGCTGTGTAAGAGCGAGTTTCAACTTCGCCTTGAACCACAATTTCCTGCTGCTTGTCACGAACATCGTTAATTTCAGCAACGACACCATCAATTTCAGAAATGGTTGCCTGCCCTTTCGGATTACGCGCTTCAAATAACTCTTGGATACGAGGTAAACCTTGAGTGATATCGTCTCCTGCTACCCCACCGGTGTGGAACGTACGCATTGTAAGCTGTGTTCCTGGCTCACCGATCGATTGTGCAGCGATGATTCCAACTGCTTCACCGACTTCAACGTCAGTACCAGTTGCAAGGTTACGGCCGTAGCATCGTTTACATACACCATGAGGCGTGTTACATGTAAATGCAGAACGGATCCATACTTCCTCGATTCCTGCTTCAACCACTTCAAGTGCTTTATCTTCATCAATTAGTTCGTTTTCGCCAACAATGACTTCGCCCGTTTCAGGATGAATAATTGGTTTTCTTGCAAAACGTCCGATAAGACGTTCTTCAAGTTTCTCAATAATTTCATTTCCTTCTTTAATGGACTTCGCCAAGATTCCACGGTCTGTACCGCAATCTGTTTCACGGATAATAACATCCTGTGCAACGTCAACGAGACGACGCGTGAGGTAACCTGAGTCAGCTGTTTTAAGAGCTGTATCGGCAAGACCTTTACGCGCTCCGTGAGTGGAAATAAAGTATTCCAATACGGTTAAACCTTCACGGAAACTAGATTTAATCGGAAGTTCAATGATACGTCCAGCCGGGTTGGCCATCAGACCACGCATACCAGCCAGCTGAGTGAAGTTAGATGCGTTACCACGCGCTCCAGAGTCACTCATCATGTAGATTGGGTTGACTTCATCAAGGGACTTCATCAGTTTACCTTGGATGACATCTTTAGAAGAACTCCAGATTGAAATGACTCTCTCATAACGCTCTTCTTCTGTAATCAAACCACGTCTGAATTGCTTCATGACGTTATCTACTTTTGCTTGTGCTTCTTCAAGGATTTTTTGTTTATCGTCTAGTACCACGATATCAGATACACCAACCGTAATACCGGCTTTAGTAGAATATCTGAAACCAAGATTTTTCATGCGGTCAAGCATTTTAGATGTTTCAGTGATATGGAATCTCTTAAAGATTTCAGCAATGATTTTACCTAAAATACCTTTTTTGAACGGCGCATTGATTTCTTGTTTCTCGATCGCAGCTTTGACATCCTCACCTTTTTCAAGGAAGAAACGATCAGGCGTTTTTTCTTCAATATTGCTCTTAGTCGGTTCATTCATGTATGGGAATGATTCCGGTAAGATTTCGTTAAAGATCAATTTTCCAACTGTTGTAATCAACAATTTAGAACGCTGTTCATCAGTGAATGTCACGTTCTTCAACGAGCTAGCTGCAACAGCTACACGTGTATGAAGATGTACATACCCATTTTGATAAGCAAGAAGGGCTTCATCCGTATCTTTGAAGACCATACCTTCTCCGATAGCACCTTTACGCTCAAGTGTAAGGTAATAGTTACCAAGCACCATATCCTGAGATGGCGTAACAACAGGTTTTCCATCTTTCGGGTTCAAAATGTTTTGAGCAGCAAGCATTAAGATACGAGCTTCAGCTTGAGCTTCAGCAGATAATGGTACGTGAACCGCCATTTGGTCACCATCAAAGTCAGCGTTGTAGGCAGTACATACAAGTGGATGCAGACGAATTGCGCGTCCTTCCACAAGTGTAGGTTCAAACGCTTGAATACCAAGTCTGTGAAGAGTTGGTGCACGGTTTAGTAAAACTGGATGCTCACGAATTACTGATTCTAAAACATCCCAAACTTCCGGCTGCACGCGCTCAATCTTACGTTTCGCGCTCTTAATGTTGTGAGCTAATCCTTTTTCAACAAGCTCCTTCATCACGAATGGTTTGAATAGTTCAAGAGCCATTTCTTTCGGAAGTCCACACTGATACATTTTCAAATGTGGTCCAACGACGATAACGGAACGTCCAGAATAGTCAACACGTTTACCAAGCAAGTTTTGACGGAAACGTCCTTGTTTCCCTTTCAGCATGTGAGAAAGAGATTTCAATGGTCTATTTCCTGGTCCTGTTACTGGTCGGCCTCTACGTCCATTATCAATCAAGGCATCGACAGCTTCTTGAAGCATACGCTTCTCGTTCTGTACAATGATGCTTGGCGCGCCAAGATCTAATAAACGTTTCAGACGATTGTTACGGTTGATGACACGACGATAAAGGTCGTTCAAGTCAGAAGTAGCAAAACGTCCGCCATCAAGCTGAACCATTGGACGTAATTCTGGTGGAATCACCGGAAGTACATCAAGGATCATCCAAGACGGTTTGTTTCCTGAGTTACGGAAAGCTTCCAACACTTCAAGGCGTTTGATCGCACGTGTACGACGCTGTCCTTGAGCTGTTTTTAGCTCTTCTTTGAGTGTATCTACTTCTTTCACAAGATCGATATCTTGAAGAAGTTTGTTAATTGCTTCTGCACCCATAGCTGCTTGGAAGGTGTTACCGTATTTATCTAAATAAGCACGGAATTCTTTCTCAGAAAGAAGTTGTTTCTTCTCAAGCGGTGTGTTGCCCGGATCAGTCACGACGTAAGAAGCGAAGTAAATCACTTCTTCTAACGCACGTGGTGACATATCTAGAACAAGACCCATACGGCTTGGGATACCTTTGAAATACCAAATGTGGGAAACTGGGGCAGCCAGTTCGATATGCCCCATTCTCTCACGACGGACTTTTGCCCGTGTTACTTCTACACCACAACGGTCACATACAACACCCTTATAACGAACGCGTTTATACTTTCCACAATGACATTCCCAGTCTTTTTGCGGTCCGAAGATACGTTCACAAAAGAGACCATCTTTTTCCGGTTTCAGTGTACGATAGTTAATCGTTTCAGGCTTTTTCACTTCACCAAAAGACCAAGAACGGATTTTATCAGGTGATGCGAGACCGATGTTCATATACTCAAAATTGTTCACATCTAGCAAGGGGCCTACCTCCCTTTTAATCTTCGGGTTATACCCTAGTCACTTGCTCTAATCGTTTCTGCTATTCTTTTGTGACTGCGTCACGTTCAAGATCGACAGGTGCGAGGTCTGCAGCATCTTCGTCATTAGATAACGCTAATCCGTCTGCTTTCTTCGTTTCCTCATCGTCTTCTAAATCTCTCATTTCTATCTCTTCTTCATCGCCAGATAGGATTTTCACATCCATACCTAAACTTTGAAGTTCTTTAATTAATACTTTGAATGATTCAGGGACACCTGGTTCAGGTACGTTATCCCCTTTGACGATCGCTTCGTATGTTTTCACACGACCCACAACGTCATCCGATTTTACAGTTAAGATTTCTTGAAGTGTATATGCTGCACCGTAAGCTTCAAGTGCCCATACTTCCATCTCTCCGAAACGCTGTCCACCAAACTGTGCTTTACCGCCCAGTGGCTGCTGCGTAACAAGTGAGTATGGTCCAGTTGAACGTGCGTGAAGTTTATCGTCAACCATGTGAGCCAGTTTGATCATATACATGATTCCAACAGATACACGGTTGTCGAATGGTTCACCAGTTCGACCGTCATAAAGGACTGTTTTCGCATCACGGGACATACCTGCTTCTTCAAGCGTTTCCCAAACATCTTCCTCACGAGCACCATCAAATACTGGTGACGCAATGTGGATGCCTAGGTAACGTGCAGCCATACCCATATGAAGCTCAAGTACCTGACCGATATTCATACGAGATGGTACCCCTAGAGGGTTTAACATGATATCAATCGGTGTTCCATCTGGAAGATACGGCATATCTTCTTCTGGAAGGATTTTGGAGATAACCCCTTTGTTACCATGTCGTCCGGCCATTTTGTCACCTTCAGAAATTTTACGCTTCTGAACGATGTATACACGGACTAACTGGTTAACACCTGGTGGTAATTCATCTCCATCTTCACGGTTAAAGACTTTGACATCGTGGATGATTCCGCCGCCGCCGTGTGGTACACGTAGAGACGTATCACGTACTTCACGAGCCTTTTCACCGAAGATTGCATGTAATAGACGTTCTTCAGCTGTTAGTTCTGTTACACCTTTAGGCGTTACTTTCCCAACAAGAAGATCTCCGTCTTTTACTTCTGCACCAATACGGATGATTCCACGCTCGTCAAGGTTGCGTAAAGCATCTTCCCCAACGTTTGGAATATCACGCGTAATTTCTTCTGGTCCAAGCTTTGTATCACGAGCTTCTGATTCATATTCTTCAATATGAATAGAAGTGTAGACGTCATCTTTTACAAGGCGCTCACTCATAATGATCGCATCCTCATAGTTGTAACCGTCCCAAGTCATGAAGCCGACCATGACGTTACGTCCTAGAGCCAATTCACCTTTTTCCATAGAAGGACCGTCTGCAAGGATTTCTCCTTTGACGACTTCATCTCCAACACTTACAATTGGGCGCTGGTTGTAGCAAGTCCCTTGGTTAGAGCGGACAAATTTCAGCAAGCTGTATTTGTCTAGGTTTCCTTTGACTTGTTGTCCGTCAACGTCTTCATAACGGCGAACCCAAATATTCTTCGCTTCAACACGTTCTACAACACCTGGGTAACGGCAAATCACAGCAGCACCAGAGTCTTTACCTGATACATACTCCATACCTGTACCAACAATCGGTGATTCTGGCTGCATCAAAGGCACAGCCTGACGTTGCATGTTTGCTCCCATTAGAGCACGGTTAGAGTCATCGTTTTCTAAGAATGGGATACATGCTGTCGCTGCAGAAACAACCTGCTTCGGCGAAACGTCCATGTAGTCAACGCGGTTTCGAGGAACAACGGTGTTTTCCCCTCTGAAACGAGCAATGATATTATCATCAATAAACGAACCATCTTCACCTAATATAGCGTTCGCTTGTGCTACTACGTAGTTATCCTCTTCATCAGCTGTTAGGTAATCGATTCTCGGCGTCACTTTACCTGTTTCAGGATCAACCCGACGGTAAGGTGTTTCGATAAATCCGAAGCGATTCACTTTCGCAAATGAAGATAGAGAGTTGATCAAACCAATGTTTGGACCCTCTGGTGTTTCAATCGGACACATACGACCATAGTGAGAATAGTGAACGTCACGAACTTCCATTCCTGCACGCTCACGTGTCAAACCACCCGGTCCAAGCGCTGATAGACGACGTTTGTGTGTCAATTCAGCAAGCGGGTTTGTTTGATCCATGAACTGAGAAAGCTGAGAGCTACCAAAGAACTCTTTGATAGAAGCGATCACAGGACGGATGTTGATCAGCTGCTGAGGTGTGATCGTGTTCGTGTCTTGAATCGACATTCTTTCACGAACAACACGCTCCATTCTGCTTAAACCAATACGGAATTGGTTTTGCAGAAGTTCACCTACAGAACGCAGACGACGGTTACCAAGGTGATCGATATCATCTGTGTCACCTACTCCATGAAGTAGGTTAAAGAAGTAACTGATTGAAGCAATGATGTCAGAAGGCGTGATGTTCTTCACAGCTTCCTCTACATATGCATTACCAATCACGTTGATCACTTGCTCGCCTTCTTGATCAGTTGGTGCGTAAATCTTGATAGATTGAAGTTCTACTTCATCCTCTACTACGCCACCGTTTGGATAAAGCTTTCTAAATCCGATGCCGTTTTCTAAGTATGGAAGAACTTTATCAAGCACTCTTCTATCTAAAATTTGACCTTTTTCTGCTAGGATTTCACCTGTTTCAGGATCAACTAGCGTTTCAGCCAATTTTTGATTGAATAGTCTATTTTTAATATGAAGCTTCTTATTAATCTTGTAGCGTCCAACATTTGCTAAGTCATATCTCTTCGGATCAAAGAAGCGAGAGTCTAGCAAGCTTTTCGCATTTTCAACAGTTGGCGGCTCTCCAGGACGAAGACGCTCGTAGATTTCGAGAAGTGCTTTATCAGCATTCTCTGTATTGTCTTTTTCCAACGTGTTGCGTAAGTATTCATTCTCGCCAATGAGGTCAAGAATCTCTTGATCAGAGCTGAAGCCGAGAGCACGCAAAAGAACCGTAACCGGCAACTTACGTGTGCGATCGATGCGTACATAGACTACATCCTTCGCATCAGTTTCGTATTCTAACCATGCGCCACGGTTTGGAATGACAGTCGCAGTAAAACCTTTTTTACCGTTTTTGTCTACTTTACCACTGAAATATACACTTGGAGAACGTACTAACTGAGAAACGATTACACGTTCCGCACCATTAATGATAAAAGTACCTGTGTCTGTCATGATTGGGAAATCACCCATAAACACATCTTGGTCTTTTACTTCTCCAGTTTCTTTGTTAATTAAACGAACTTTTACTCTTAGTGGAGCAGAGTAAGTTACATCACGTTCTTTTGATTCTGCTACAGGATACTTAGGATCCCCTAGGCTGTAATCAATGAATTCAAGAGAAAGGTTACCAGTAAAATCCTCAATTGGGGATATATCTTGAAACATCTCTCTAAGACCCTCATCAAGAAACCACTGATAAGAAGAGGTTTGAATTTCAATGAGATTTGGTAATTCTAACACTTCGCTTATGCGTGCGTAGCTTCTGCGCTGGCGGTGTCGTCCATACTGAACTAGTTGACCTGTCAACTGATTCACCCCTCAAATCATGCGTATTATATGTGTAAAAAGTATTTCTGTCTTTCAAATGTCAGTAAAGAAATACTTTTACAAGACAAAAGAAAAAAGGGTTTCTAAAATAAGAAAACCACATCCAAAAACAAATACCGATTTTATTAGTTTTCCCAAGTATGCATAATTTATACAAAATAGTTGTTTTTTAAGCCTATCAAGCAAAATATACACATTGGCATTTTATAATGTTAACACAGCTAGGAAACTGCGTCAAACTTTTTTAGCTTTGATAATATAGTAGCCCTTTTTTTTCATAACGACCGTCACTTCTCCAAAAAGCTGCTCTAATTTCTCAATCGCAGATGGTCCACCTTGTTTTTTCTGAATAACCACCCACAACTCACCTTCCGGCAATAAATGATCAGCACTTTTTTCAAAGATCGCATGTACTACTTTCTTCCCTGCCCGTATTGGGGGATTGGTCAGTATAGAGGCAAAAGCAGCTGATGAATGAACATTCGAGAACAAATCACTTTGATAGATGCGGACATTATCAATGCGATTATGCTTAGCGTTTTCCTTTGAAAGTTCGACTGCTCTTTCGTTCACATCAATCATATGAATGGTGCGGCCTGTCATTTCGTTTGCTAACGATAAGCCGATCGGTCCATAACCGCAACCGACATCTAAGACGTCGCCATCCAAGTCAGGTTCTTCAAAAGCTTCAATTAAAAGCCTCGAACCATAGTCGACTTCTTTCTTAGAAAACACTCCACTGTCACTTGTAAAAGTAAAGCTACGGTTTCTCAAGGTGAAGTCCCATGTCTGTTTATTGCTTTTCACTGATGGCTTTTCCGTATAATAGTGGTCACTCATGGTGAATGGACCTCCTCTGGATTCAATCGTTTCAGGAGATAAGAAAAGAAAAAGCCCGCCAGTAAAAGCGAGCTTTCCCAAAAGATTAGGCGAAGATTACTTAACTTCTACAGAAGCGCCAACTTCTTCAAGCTTAGCTTTAAGTTCTTCAGCTTCTTCTTTAGCAATACCTTCTTTAAGTGGTTTTGGAGTGTTGTCAACAAGTTCTTTAGCTTCTTTCAAGCCAAGACCAGTGATTTCACGAACCACTTTGATAACTTTGATTTTTTGGTCTCCAGCACCAGCAAGTACTAGATCAAAATCAGTTTTTTCTTCAGCAGCAGCACCGCCACCAGCAGCTACAGCTACAGGAGCAGCAGCAGTTACGCCAAATTCTTCTTCGATTGCTTTTACTAAGTCGTTTAACTCAAGTACAGTTGCTTCTTTAACTGAAGCAATGATTTCTTCGATATTTAAAGCCATTTGTAATTCCTCCATTTTTAAGTTTTTTACGTCAAGTACGCATTAAGCGCCTTGTTCTTCTTTTTGATCTGCAACTGCTTTAGTAGCAAGAGCAAGGTTACGAACTGGAGCTTGAAGAACGCTAAGCAACATAGATAGTAAGCCTTCGCGAGACGGAAGTTCCGCAAGAGCCTTCACTTCTTCTACAGTCGCTACGTTTCCTTCGATAACACCAGCTTTGATTTCTAAAGCTTCGTGGCTTTTCGCAAATTCGTTGATGATTTTCGCAGGTGCGATAACATCTTCGTTACTGAATGCGATAGCGTTTGGACCTGTTAAGAAATCGTTTAAACCCGTTAGTTCAACTTGTTCAACTGCACGGCGAGTCAAAGTATTTTTGTAAACTTTGAATTCTACGCCAGCATCACGAAGCTGTTTACGAAGTTCAGTCACTTCAGAAACTGAAAGACCGCGGTAATCTACGATTACAGTAGACAAACTGTCTTTAAATTTAGAAGTAATTTCATCAACGACAACTTTTTTAGTATCGATTGCATTGCTCATGGTTACACCTCCTGTACATTCTTTGTGTAACACTTATACCGATCAGGCCATCACGTTCCTAACGAACGGTTCTCCATATAAAAAGCCTCCATTAAGACATGGAGGCTGTATATACAAGCATACGTTAACGTAAGACTGTGACATATACACCTCGGCGGGTTAATTAAGCCATAAGGCCCCTGCTGTCTACGGTATAAATGATTATTCTATTTTACAACATTTTGATATTATCAAAACGGTTGTGACAAGTCAAGAATTATTTTGCAGAGAAAGAAGATGGGTCCACTTTCACGCCAGGGCCCATAGTAGATGTAACAGAAACGTTTTTCACGTATACACCTTTAGCCGCTGCAGGTTTTGCTTTAAGGATTGTGTCATAGATTGTTGCAAAGTTCTCAACAAGCTTTTCGTCCTCGAAAGAAACCTTTCCGATTGGCGCGTGGATGTTACCAGCTTTATCAACGCGGTATTCTACTTTACCAGCTTTGATTTCATTGATTGCTTTTTCTACTTCGAAAGTTACAGTTCCTGTTTTAGGGTTTGGCATAAGACCTTTTGGTCCAAGTACACGACCGATCTTACCAACTTCACCCATCATGTCAGGTGTCGCAACGATTACATCGAATTCGAACCAGCCTTGTTGGATTTTAGTGATGTAATCAGAATCTCCAACGTAGTCTGCTCCAGCAGCTTCTGCTTCTTTTGCTTTTTCGCCTTTAGCGAACACAAGAACGCGTTGAGTTTTACCAGTTCCGTTAGGAAGTACAACTGCACCGCGGATTTGTTGATCGTTTTTACGAGGGTCTACGCCCAAACGAAAAGCAACTTCTACAGTCGCATCAAATTTCGCTGTATTTGCTTTTTTTGTAAGAGAAACAGCTTCAGCTACATCATACGCTTTAGTACGTTCGATTAGCTTAGCAGCTTCTACATACTTTTTACCTTTTTTAGCCATTATAAAAATCCTCCTTATGTGGTTTTAGCGGAATAACCTCCCACGAATAAGGGTTGCGAACTTGTCAAAACCAAACTCGCAACCCAACAAGACAAAAAATTAATCTTCGATGACAATACCCATACTGCGTGCAGTACCTTCAACCATGCGCATAGCTGATTCAACGCTAGCAGCGTTTAAGTCAGGCATTTTTGTTTCCGCGATTTCGCGTACTTTATCACGCTTAACAGTTGCCACTTTATTACGGTTAGGTTCACCAGAACCAGACTCAATACCAGCTGCTTTTTTAAGTAAAACTGCAGCAGGTGGAGTTTTAGTAATAAATGTAAATGAACGGTCTTCAAAAACCGAAATTTCAACAGGAATGATAAGACCAGCTTGGTCAGCTGTACGAGCGTTAAACTCCTTACAGAATCCCATGATATTAACACCGGCTTGACCTAGTGCAGGTCCAACTGGTGGAGCTGGGTTAGCTTTTCCAGCAGGAATTTGCAATTTAACAACTTTAACTACTTTTTTAGCCACGAGACACACCTCCTTAAAGTCCGTGATGTGGTAATAGGGGAATCCCCCTCCCACTCAACAACTTCATTCTTTATATGAATGACGAAATAACTAGCTAGCGATCTTGAGCGAACTCAAGACGTACCTTTGCTATATTACCACTTCTATACACTCATTTCAAGCTCTTTTAAATTACAATTTATCGATCTGTGTGAACTCAAGTTCCACAGGAGTTTCTCTACCAAACATATTAACGAATACTTTGACTTTGCTTTTATCATAATCAATCTCTTCGATAGAGCCTGTGAAGTTAGCAAATGGTCCATCGATGACCTTGACTGTTTCTTTAAGTTCAAAGTCGATTTCTGTCTTGCGTTCTTCAAGCCCCATTCTCTTCAGAATGGTTTCTGCTTCGCCAGGTAATAACGCTGTCGGCTTAGAGCCTGATCCAGCTGATCCAACGAATCCTGTCACACCTGGTGTATTACGAACGACATACCAAGAATCGTCAGTCATGACGATTTCTACTAACACATATCCAGGGAATACTTTCTTTTTCACTACTTTTTTCTTACCGTTTTTAATGTCCGTTTCTTCTTCTTCTGGTACAACAACGCGGAAAATTTTATCCTGCATGCCCATTGATTCAACACGCTTTTCCAAGTTCGCTTTCACTTTGTTCTCATAGCCAGAGTACGTATGCACAACATACCAATTCTTTTCCATTTTCGTTCAGGACTATTTAGTCCTTCCCTCCCCACATTTCGTAATGTCTATTTGACGAATCTCGAGTACCGGTAAATATTTTCAAGCAATTGAAAAAACCCGTAAAACGGGTTTTTTGGCAAGTCATATTATGATCTATTATAGCACGTTCAGCAGACCATTATTCAAGTATTAATGAATTAATTCGATTAATTGTGAGATTCCTATATCAAGAAAAGAGAAAAAGATGGCAAAAAATACGACTGTTAAAATAACAGTGATCGTGTAGCGGACCATTTCGTTTTTCTTTGGCCAGCTGACCTTTTTCATTTCTTTCCCGACACTTTTTAAGAAACTGATAATACGCATGTAAAAGACCTCCACAGATTAAAGAACGCAAATCCTACTTCGTTTCTAAATGTGTTTTATGTGAATTACAAGTCTTGCAATATTTCTTAACTTCTAATCTTTCAGCTGCTGAAGCAACACTTTTCATTGTCGTATAATTGCGGCTTCCGCAGTCTTTACAGGCTAGAGTAATCTTTTTCCTCATATTTACACCTATTTTCTCGACATCATTTCCTTAGTACCTTATCACAGTGTCGAAAAAGCTGTCAATATAGGTTTGATTAGAGACTGATCTCGCGCAGCTCTAAATATTTCTCTAATTTTCTCTTTACTCTTTGGAGTGCGTTATCAATTGATTTCACATGACGGTTTAAATCTTCAGAAATCTCCTGATAGGACCTACCATCAAGATAAAGCACAAGTACCTTTCTTTCCAGCTCGCTTAGTAATTCACCCATTTTCATTTCAATATCATCAAATTCTTCTTTGCTAATGATTAAATCTTCTGGGTTAAGCGCTTTAGCACCGGAAATGACGTCCAATAATGTTCTGTCCGATTCTTCATCGTATATCGGCTTGTCTAATGATACATAGGAATTTAACGGGATATGTTTTTGGCGAGTAGCTGTTTTAATTGCGGTGATAATTTGGCGGGTAATACATAATTCTGCAAAAGCCTTAAATGAAGTAAGCTTGTCCTCTCTGAAATCGCGGATAGACTTATAAAGTCCGATCATCCCCTCTTGGACAATGTCCTCTCGATCCGCTCCAATCAAGAAATAAGATCTTGCTTTCGCACGTACAAAATTGCGGTATTTCGTTATTAAATAATCTAGCGCATCACTATCTCCGACATGAACCCTTTCAATGACTTGTTCATCTTCCAACTGGCAAAATTGCTCTCTGATGGACTTACCCTTGCTGTTGTTTAGATTCACTTCGATCCCCCCGACCGCACCTAGATAGAAATATTATACAATAATGGTTGAAATATCGTCAAGCTATTCCAAGTTTCCCCGCCGCCATTTTTCAAACGTTTTCAATACATCTTCTGACAATTCAATTTTGGATGCTGGTTTATCAGAAGTAATCTTTTTGACACGTGTTTCGATCTTTCGTTCAATCACTTCTATCTCTCTTAATAGCTCTCGTGCTGACTTACGAAGTGCACCCTGTCCAAAAATTGCCCATTGTTCTGTATAATCAGAGGTCGCCACATGAATTTGCGTCCGAATGTTATTCAAGTCTTGTGCCAGTTTTTCAATCCGCTCATCAGCCGTTTCATTTTCTCTTGTAAAGATGACCTCTACTCGGTGGTTTGTCCGCTTCTTTTCGATTCCTTTGACCATATGGGCATCGAATACGACAATGACTCGATACCCTGTATATGCTTGATATTCTGCTAAATGTTGAATCAGCACGTCTCTGGCTTCTTCAAAGCTGTTTTCTTTTAAGTGCTGCAAACGAGGCCATGCACCTATCATGTTGTATCCATCGACTAAGAGGATGTCCATCTCTATTCTCCTAACGGATAACGTTTTCGATACACTTCATACATCAATAGACTAGCGGCAACTGATGCATTTAATGAAGTGACCTGCCCGGCCATTGGCAATTTAATCAAGAAATCACATTTTTCCTTAATCAATCGGCCAATTCCTTTTCCTTCACTGCCGATGACAAGAGCGAGAGGCATCGTGCCGTCAAATTGTCTGTAGTCCTGCTTCGCAGATGCATCTGTTCCTGCGACCCAGATTCCTCTTTCTTTCATTTCATCAAGAGCTCTGGAAAGATTGGTTACTTTTGCGACCGGGATATGTTCAATGGCTCCAGTAGATGCTTTCGCAACAGTTGTCGTCAAGCCTACCGCTCGTCGTTTTGGAATGACGATTCCATGTGCACCAACAGCATCGGCCGTACGCATGATCGACCCTAAATTGTGCGGATCTTCAATTTCATCTAAGATGATGAAAAATGGTTGTTCATTCCGCTTTTCAGCAATTTGATACAGATCGTCCAATTCTGCATATTCATATGCTGCTACTTGTGCAACGATTCCCTGGTGCTGACCTGTTACCATCTGATCAAGCTTTTTCCTCGGAACATACTGAATGGTGATATTTTGCTTTTTCGCGAGTTCAATGACCTGCTGGGCTTGTCCTTTTACAGTGTTTTCTGCCATCCAGAGCTTGTATAACTCCCGATCTGACTTCAGTGTTTCAATCACTGCATTTTTCCCAATCACATAATCATGTTGCTGACTCATTTGTCTTCCTCCCTGACGTTCCGATTTCAATCGCCTGACTAATCAACTCTTCTAAGCGTTCGTCCTGCTTCTCGATAAATAAATAACCCATGAGCGCTTCAAACGCTGTACTATAACGATACGTTTGAACGTCTGTGTTTTTAGGCACTGTGCCTGATTTTGCATTTCTTCCTCTTTTCAGCACCGCTTCTTCCGCTTCTGTGAAAAAGCCCTTCTGCTGAAGCTCAAATAAAATAGCGGCCTGAGATTTAGCTGAAACGATCTTACTTGCACGTTTATGAAGCTCATTTGGTTTGGTCGCCCCCATTTGGAGGAGGTGATGCCTCACGTATACTTCAAAAATGGCATCACCCATATAAGCAAGCGCAAGTCCGTTCAACTGTTTTCCGTCTTTCAGCTTTTCAAAATTCAACATGACCTATTCTCCTCTTTTCCAGCGCGTACCTTGAGGAGTGTCCTCCAATACAATATTCATGCTCTTTAACTGGTCACGAATTTGATCAGACAATGCGAAGTCACGATTCCTTCTAGCTTCATTCCGCTTCTCAATTAATGCTTCTACCTCTTCGTCAAGCGTGTGCTTTTCTGCTAGTGAGAAGCCGAGGACGGATGTGATTTCTTGGAACAAGCCAATAAATGCCTTGATCACTTCCTCGGAAGTATGATCATTTTCCATATAGTAATTCGCTTGTTTCGCTAGTTCAAATAAAACAGAGATGGCATTTGCCGTATTGAAGTCATCATTCATTTCAGAAATAAATGTCGCTCGCTGCTCTTCAATCTTTGTCAGCCATTCCGTGTTATCCTCTGTTAAATTGGTACTGCTCTCAAGACGATGATGTAGATTTGAATAAGATGTTTTGAGTCTGTTAAATGCACTCTTTGTACTTTCCAATAAGTCAATGGAGTAATTGATTGGATGACGATAGTGAACCGACAGCATAAAGAAACGAAGCACATCTGGATCTTGTTCTTTAATAATGTCATGTACGAGCACAAAGTTCCCAAGTGATTTTGACATTTTTTCATTCTCAATATTAATATACCCGTTATGCATCCAATACTTCGCAAAAGGTTTTCCTGTCAAAGCCTCAGATTGAGCGATCTCATTCTCGTGATGAGGGAACGTTAAATCCTGTCCGCCAGCATGAATGTCAATCGTATCGCCTAAATATTTTTTGACCATCGCAGAGCACTCGATGTGCCAGCCTGGCCGTCCTTCGCCCCACGGGCTATCCCAAGAAATCTCCTGATCCTTTGCGGCCTTCCATAATGCAAAGTCGAGTGCATCCCTTTTCTTTTCACCTACACGAATACGGGCACCTGTCTTTAATTCATCAATCGATTGGTGAGACAGTTTTCCGTAGCCTTCAAATGAACGTGTGCTGTAATACACGTCACCATCTGCTTCATAGGCGTAGCCTTTTTCAATCAATGTGGCGATAAACGCAATGATATCATCCATATTTTCTGTCACTCGCGGGTGAAGGTCTGCTTTTTTGCAGCCTAATGCACTGACGTCCTCAAAGTATGCTTGGATAAACCGATCAGCAATCGTTGGGACATCCTCGCCTAATTCATTTGCTGCTTTGATGAGTTTATCATCCACATCAGTAAAGTTGGATACGAAATTCACATCATAGCCGCTATATTCTAAATACTTACGTACCGTGTCATATACAATGGCCGGTCTTGCATTCCCGATATGAATGTAGTTATACACGGTTGGTCCGCATACATACATTTTGACCTTTCCTGGTTCAAGCGGGACAAACTCTTCCTTCTTACGTGTCAATGTATTATAAATATTGATTGTCATGATTGTTCTTCCTTTCTGCTCAATGAAGCCAGCTCACGTTTTAGCTTTTCCATTTCTCGCTCCAATTCTTTGAAACGATCAGAAACGGGATCTGGCAAATCTTGATGATTGAGATCACGATTGATTTTCTTTCCATTTTGAACGACCACTCGCCCAGGTATACCTACAACAGTAGAATGGTCTGGTACGTCTTTTAACACAACAGACCCCGCACCAATCTTGGACCCTTTTCCTACGGTAATGGAACCGAGCACCTTAGCACCAGTCGCAATCAGCGCATCGTCCAAAATAGTTGGATGCCGCTTTCCCTTTTCTTTCCCTGTTCCCCCTAATGTCACGCCTTGGAAAACAGTGACGTTATCGCCAATTTCACATGTTTCCCCAATCACGACGCCCATGCCGTGATCAATAAAGAACCGCCGGCCGATGGTTGCTGCTGGGTGAATCTCAACCCCTGTGAAAAACCGGCTGACCTGAGAAATGATCCGCGCAAGAAAATACAGCTTACGCTTGTAAAATGCATGCGCAACACGATGAGCCCAAATCGCATGAAGCCCTGAATAGGTTAGCACTACTTCAAGATAGCTTCTAGCAGCAGGATCTTGATCAAACACAGTATCAATATCTTCTTTCAGCATTTTGAAAAACACATGCTCCCCCCGTTCTTCCCCATCAATCTCTCTTAGGACTTACTCTCTTTTTTGGACAAATAAAAAACGCCTCTGCCATATGACAGAGACGTTTTGAAAACGCGGTTCCACTCTGTTTAGAAAGCCTCTTATTGCAAACTTTCTCAACTTCATCCCATAACGGAGGGTACCGCCCTTGCATACTAACATACGTGTTCCTCAAGGGTCTTGAGGGTGCATTTCCAACGTCTGCCCATAAGTCTCTTTCAGCCGGTGAAGACTCTTTCTGTGATAGGCGAAAACATTGTACTTCTCCCTCGCAACGATTTTCCTTATATTTGTTTAATGCGGTTTAATACCGTCTCTTTACCTAGTAGTTCAATACTTTGCGGAAGCTCTGGGCCATGCGTTTGTCCAGTGACAGCCACACGAATTGGCATGAATAGTTTCTTACCTTTATGCCCTGTTTCTTTTTGCACAGCTTTAATGGCAGCCTTGATTTCATCAGGTGTGAAAGACTCAAGACGTTCAAGCTGACCTGCAAACGAAGCCATCACTTCTGGTACTTGCTCTTCTGCAAGAACTTCCTTTGCCTCTTGATTATACTCAATTTGTTCCTTAAAGAACAACTCTGTTAACTCAACAATTTCTGCTCCGTAGCTCAATTGCTCGTGGTATAGAGAAATGAGTTTGCGCACCCACGTGTTTTCTTCGTCTGTCAGCTGCTCGCTTACCTTGCCTGCCTTTTGAAGATGTGGAAGTGTAAGTGCCACAACTTGATCAAGATCAAGTGCTTTCACGTATTGGTTATTGACCCATTTTAGTTTATGCATATCAAATAGAGCTGGTGACTTAGAAAGTCGATTGACATCGAAAATATCGATGAACTGCTCTTTTGTAAATAGTTCCTCTTCGCCAACTGGAGACCACCCAAGTAGTGCAATGAAGTTAAACAAAGCTTCTGGTAAATAGCCCAAGTTCTTATACTGTTCGATGAACTGGATAATTGATTCATCACGCTTGCTTAATTTCTTGCGGTTCTCGTTTACAATCAGCGTCATATGTCCGAACAGCGGAACATCCCAGCCAAATGCATTGAAGACCATAATTTGTTTAGGTGTATTCGAGATGTGATCCTCACCACGAAGAATGTGAGTCATTTTCATCAAATGATCATCCACCGCTACAGCGAAGTTATACGTTGGTGTACCATCTTTCTTCACAATAACAAAGTCACCGATGCCGTCTGTTTCAAATGAAATCTCGCCTTTGACCATATCGTCAAATTTGATGATTTCTCCTTTAGGCACTCGGAAGCGGATGCTTGGCTCTCTTCCTTCAGCAATCAGCTTGTCCTCTTCTTCTTTTGATAAATGACTGCATTTACCAGAGTATCGAGGCATTTCACTGCGGGCAATTTGTGCTTCACGCTCTTCTTCTAGTTCTTCAGCCGTACAATAGCACTTATACGCCAAATCTTTCTCTAGCAGCTCGTCATAATATTTTTTGTAAATATCATTACGCTCTGATTGTCTGTAAGGACCGTAGCCCCCATCTTTATCAATGCTCTCATCCCAATCAATTCCGAGCCACTGCAGGTGGCGAAGCTGGCTTTCTTCTCCGCCTTCTACATTACGCTTTTGATCCGTATCCTCGATTCGAATAATAAATTTGCCGCCTTGGCTGCGTGCGAACAAATAGTTGAAAAGAGCCGTTCTAGCATTCCCAATATGTAAATGACCAGTTGGACTCGGTGCATAACGAACACGCACTTCATTTCCCATGAGTTTAACTTCCTTTCATCTGCATCATGTTGTCTGACACCAATTTTTTATAAACGTATTTTATCATCAAAACCCATTCTCATCAAAATGGATTTTACTTTTTCTGAAGAAGTACGGTTGCTTGAGAGGCAATTCCTTCGCCTCTTCCTGTAAATCCAAGTTTCTCTGTCGTTGTTGCTTTGACATTCACCTGTGTGACATCTGCCTCAAGGGCTTCTGCGATTTTCTCACACATTGGCTGAATGTATGGTGCCATCTTTGGTTTTTGCGCCATGATCGTGCAATCGATATTCACCAGTGTATAGCCTTTTTCTTTTACAAGTGCCCACACGTGCTGAAGTAATTTAAAAGAGTCTGCATCTTTAAACTCAGGATCCGTGTCTGGGAAATGTCTGCCGATATCTCCTTCTGCAATCGCACCTAGGCAGGCATCCGCCACAGTATGAAGCAGTACATCCGCATCTGAATGCCCAAGTAGACCCTTTTCATAAGGGATCGTCACACCGCCAATAATAAGAGGTCTTCCCTCTGTTAATTGATGCACATCAAAACCTTGTCCTATTCTAAACATGTTCTAGTACCCTCTTTCCGCATCCATAATTGCCTTGGCAACCAATAAATCATCCGGTGTTGTCAGTTTAATATTGGTATAGTCTCCTTGGACAATATACACACTCTCACCGTGTAATTGTTCCACAAGACTGGCGTCATCTGTTCCAAGAAAGCCTGTCCGCTCCGCATGTTCATGCGCTTCTTTTAAAATAGAATGACGAAAAGCTTGTGGGGTCTGGACTGCCCACAAGCTCTGACGTTCAATGGTTTGTTCCACTTTGCCTTCTTGAACGCGTTTGATTGTGTCTTTCACTGGTACCGCTACGACTGCGGAGCCTTTTTCAATCGCTGCTTTAACGAGCAAGTCAATCTGTGTATGCTTAATAAAAGGCCTTGCGCCATCATGAACAAGCACGATGTCCGCATCTTGCACAGCCTTCAATCCTTCGTATACACTTTGCTGCCGTTCTTCACCGCCAGTGACAAGTGAAACAGGCGTTTGAAAAGCGTGTACCTTCAGTAGCCTTTCAAAGTCACGACGCTCTTCCTCATTGATCGCTAAGATCATGCGTCTACATTGTGAATGAGCGTCAAACACCTTCAGTGTGTGGATGATGACCGGCATTCTTTTCAATTCAATAAAAAGTTTATTGCGGCCGGCCTTCATTCGCTTCCCCTGCCCCGCAGCCGGAATAACTACTTCATAATACATGTTCGTTCTCCCTTTAGAGCGCCTTCTCCAGAAGTTTTGGCTTCGCAAAAATCATTCTTCCAGCAGCAGTTTGCAGCACACTCGTGACGAGCACATCAATGTCTTTTCCAATATAATTGCGTCCTTCTTCGACCACAATCATCGTACCGTCATCTAAGTAAGCAACACCTTGGTTATGCTCTTTCCCATCTTTGATGACCTGTACCTTCATTTCTTCCCCAGGCAGCACAACCGGTTTGACTGCATTGGCTAGATCATTGATGTTTAACACTGCTACTTTTTGAAGTTCGCATACTTTATTTAAATTAAAATCATTTGTCACAACAACACCTGAAGTTAACTTAGCGAGTTTCACAAGCTTACTGTCAACCTCTTGAATATCTTCAAAGTCACCTTCGTAAATTTCAACTTTAATATCCAGTTCTTTTTGGATACGATTTAAAATATCAAGACCTCTTCGGCCTCTATTTCTCTTTAATACATCAGAAGAGTCTGCAATATGCTGTAATTCCTCGAGTACAAATTGAGGAATGACCATCACACCTTCTAGGAATCCAGTTTGACAAATATCTGCGATTCTTCCATCAATGATAACACTTGTGTCTAAAATTTTCAGCTTTTTATCTTCTATTTCAGGTTCATCATCAGCTGCTCCTTTTTTCTTTGTGACCTTTGCAGATCGGGAGAACAGCCCCATCATTTCATCCTTCTTCTTAAACCCTACCTGAAATCCAAGGTATCCTAAAAAGAAAGCCAGGAAAATCGGAATAATGGTACCAAAAATATGATATGGGATATTGTTTAGCGGGATCACGTTTACAATAAGATATGCTAGAATAAGTCCAAATACTAAACCGAAACTTCCAGATATAAGATCAGGAAGAGGCGCCTTCAATAGAGAATCCTCGATCCATTTCACCCAATTAACCACATAGCCTGTGCACCATTTACCAATGATAAAGAACACAGCGGCTCCTATTAGTGCCGAAGAGTAAGCATTTGTTATGAAAGGTATGTCCTTCACATTTAACAGCAGAAATAACTCTGGAATGATAAAAATCCCTACAACTGCACCGAAAATGATAAAAAACGCCTGAACGATTCTTTTTAACATACCTTCACCTCCTTTATTTTTCATCTGTCAATCCACCTTCATCTGACATTGATATATGCTTAAGTTTCCTATCATCATGAACAGAAAACAAAACCATCATTAATATACCCATATTCATCCATTTTTAACCGTATTTAAGAAAAATTTCTCTTTTTATAGCTGACGGTCGATATAATGTTTTTCTTGCAGTCTTTTTAATCCTTTTTTTATCTTTTTCGCTCTTACTTCTCCAATTCCTTCTACTTCATCCAAATCTTGTACATCTGCTTCCATAATTCGATCTAGCACACCAAATGCTTCGACCACGTTTTCAACGATCGGCATAGGCAATCTAGGGATTTTATGAAGTAATCTGTACCCTCTTGTGTACACATATTCGTCAATATTTGTAGATGCTGGATAGCCGAGTAACTTGTACAAAATAGAGTCATCTAAAAGTTCAAAGCTCGACATATCTTGGAGCTGTTTCAGCAGCACATATGGATCTTTGATCTTTTCTTTCACGTAATCTTTAATAAATAAAGCCGCTTCCTGCTCCATATCTGTAATCAGCTCATTGACTTGCAGACGGATCAAGTGTCCTTCTGTCCCAAGCTCTTTGATATACATATTGATTTCATTTTTGATTCTAAGTACCATTTCATAACGATGTAGCACGGATAATACATCACCAAAGGTCACAAGCTCTTCAAATTCTAAGGCGCTTAACGCAGAAATGGCATGATCTAAAATGGTTTTATATTTCTCCAGTGTTTGTATCGCTTGGTTGGCCTTCGTCAAAATAAAACCAATATCTTTCAACGTATATCGTCGATTCCCTTGGTATAAGGTAATCACGTTCCGACGTTCAGAAATGGCAATGATTAAGCAGCCTGTCTGCTTTGCTACACGTTCAGCCGTTCGGTGTCTCATGCCTGTTTCTGATGAATGAATGGTTGCATCCGGCATGAGCTGTGTATTCGCATACAAGATTTTTTGACCAGAGTCACTTAAAATAATCGCCCCATCCATCTTCGCCAATTCATATAAATGTGCTGGGGAGAATGCAGAATTAATATGAAATCCTCCATCTACCACACTTTTCACTTTATCGTTATAACCAACAACAATGAGCCCTCCAGTATTGGCTCTTAGGACGTTTTCAATCCCTGCCCGCAGGGGTGTCCCCGGTGCCACAAACTGGACAATATCTAAGAGATCGACTTCTCTCGCTCCTTTTTTCTCTTTTTCCATTTCTATGATCCCCCTAGTGAAATACGAAGTGCCTCTGCTACATTTTCTACACCGACTAACTCAATCCCTCTCGGTTTTTTCCATCCATCTATATTCGCCTGAGGAATAAACATTCTCTTAAATCCTAGTTTAGCAGCTTCCTGCACACGCTGTTCAATTCTTGATACTCTTCTGACTTCTCCCGTTAGACCCACTTCTCCTATAAAGCAATCTGCTTGATGCGGCGCTGCATCTTTAAAGCTTGATGCAATACTAACGGCAATAGCCAAGTCAATCGCTGGTTCATCAAGTTTCACACCACCTGCGACCTTTAAATAGGCATCTTGGTTTTGCAGCAGCAGCCCTACCCGTTTTTCTAAAACGGCCATAAGCAATGACACTCGGTTATGATCAAGGCCAGTAGCCATTCTCCGTGGATTCCCAAAGCTCGTCGGTGAAATAAGTGCTTGTATCTCCACTAGAACAGGTCTTGTTCCTTCCATTGAGGCAACAACACACGATCCAGATACACCTGCTGACCGCTCTTCTAAGAAGATTTCTGATGGGTTTAATACCTCTGTGAGCCCTTCCTCCCTCATTTCAAAAATCCCTAATTCATTCGTTGAACCAAAACGGTTTTTCACTGCCCGTAAAATACGAAACGTATGATGGCGCTCCCCTTCAAAATAAAGAACTGTATCCACCATATGCTCTAAAAGGCGCGGCCCAGCAATCGAGCCTTCCTTCGTCACATGACCAACAATAAAAATAGGAATACCATTCGTCTTGGCAATTTTCATCAGCTGCGCAGTGCATTCCCTCACCTGAGAAACAGATCCAGGAGCTGACGTGATATCGCTTTGATAAACGGTTTGAATTGAATCGACCACAACAAAAGCGGGTTTCATCTCTTGTATAGCAGACGTTATATACTCCATATCGGTTTCAGCCAAAACATGTAAAGAGGCACTTTCAATACCGAGACGGTCCGCCCTAAGCTTCGTTTGTTTGATTGATTCCTCACCAGATATGTATAACACATTCTGATTTTGATCTGATAGCTGTGCTGAAACTTGTAATAATAGTGTGGACTTCCCAATCCCAGGATCACCGCCAATAAGAACGAGTGAACCTTTGACAATTCCACTTCCTAATACTCGGTTAAATTCTTCTAAATTCGTTTTAATTCGGGGTTCTTCGGATGTTTCAATTGCAGATATAGGTGAAGGTTTTTGAATGGTTTGAACAGAATGATTAAACGCACTTCGACGATTTGCCGGCTCTTTACGAACGACCTCTTCTGTCATACTGTTCCAAGTGCCGCAGCCAGGACATTTCCCCATCCATTTGGCTGACTCATAACCGCACGATTGGCATATAAATTTTGATTTTGACTTAGCCATAGATTGAAGAATACAACTCCTTATACTGGTCAGAAAATAAGTAAAGGGAGGCATCCAACTTACTGGTATGCCTCACACTTTTTTCTTACTATATTAGTTCGTAGCAGCCGTTGCTTTTACGACAATTTCTCCATCTTCTACATCTAATACGATATGTTGGCCCTTTTCAATATTGCCTTTCAGCAATTCCTCAGAAAGTCGATCCTCGACGTGCTTTTGAATCGCTCTTCTTAACGGACGAGCACCATACTCAAGATCTACGCCTTCGTCGGCAATCTTGGCTTTTGCTGCTTCCGTCAATTCAATTGAAAGGTCCTGCTCTTTTAGTCGTTTTGTTAATTGATCAGACATGAGAGACACAATCTCTTTTAGATGTTTCTTTTCGAGTGAGTGGAAGACAATGATTTCATCAATACGGTTGATGAACTCCGGTCTAAACGCACGTTTCAACTCACCCATTACTTTGCCTTTCATATCTTTGTAATTTTGACTTTCATCCTGCACGTTAAAGCCAACATATTTATTGCGCTTCAGCTCACTAGCTCCAACGTTTGAAGTCATAATCAAAATCGTATTTCTAAAGTCAACAGTACGACCTTTAGAATCAGTGAGACGACCATCTTCTAATACTTGAAGTAAGATGTTAAACACATCAGGGTGTGCCTTTTCAATCTCATCTAGAAGCACGACAGAATACGGCTTTCTTCTCACCTTTTCAGTCAGCTGACCGCCCTCATCATAGCCCACATAGCCTGGAGGTGATCCAACAAGTCTTGAAGTCGAGTGTTTTTCCATGTACTCAGACATATCAATACGAATCATCGCTTCTTCATCACCGAAGATAGACTCGGCGAGTGCTCTTGCAAGCTCAGTCTTACCAACACCTGTTGGCCCTAAGAAAATAAAGGAGCCAATCGGACGTTTCGGATCTTTTAGTCCAGCACGGGCACGTCTTACAGCTTTTGCAACAGCAACAACTGCTTCATCCTGTCCAATGACGCGAGAGTGGAGCAATTGTTCCATGTTTAGAAGCTTATCTGTTTCTGTTTGAGCAATTTTCGAAACAGGTACTCCCGTCCAGCTAGAAACAACCATTGCGATATCATCCACAGAAACCTCTGAATTCTCTTGTCCCTGCTTTTCTTTCCAAGATTTCTTCGTCACTTCTACCTTTTCACGCAAACGTTGCTCCGTATCACGAAGAGAAGCGGCTTTTTCAAATTCTTGACTTTGAACAGCTGCATCCTTTTCCTTGCGTACTTCATCCAGCTTTTGCTCAAGTTCCTTTAGATTAGGCGGTGTTGTGAAAGAACGTAAGCGAACTTTTGAACCCGCCTCATCAATTAAGTCGATCGCCTTATCTGGAAGGAAACGATCGGAGATATAACGATCAGAAAGCTTTACCGCCGCCTCAATGGCTTCATCTGTAATAGACACACGGTGATGTGCTTCATAACGGTCTCTAAGCCCTCTTAAAATTTGAATACTTTCATCAACAGATGGCTGGTCCACTTGAATTGGCTGGAATCGACGTTCAAGTGCAGCATCTTTTTCAATATATTTACGGTACTCATCTAACGTTGTTGCCCCGATACATTGAAGCTCACCACGTGCTAAAGATGGTTTTAGAATATTAGAGGCATCAATCGCACCCTCTGCTCCTCCTGCACCAATCAGTGTATGAAGCTCATCAATGAAGAGAATGATATTTCCAGCCTGACGGATTTCGTCCATGACTTTTTTCAAACGATCCTCGAATTCACCACGATATTTCGTTCCCGCTACAACGGTTCCCATATCAAGTGTCATGACTCGTTTATCACGCAGAATTTCAGGCACTTCGTTGTGAATAATTTGCTGTGCGAGGCCTTCTGCGATCGCTGTTTTACCAACACCAGGCTCCCCAATCAAGACAGGGTTATTCTTTGTCCTTCTACTTAGGACCTCAATGACACGCTGAATTTCTTTGCTGCGGCCAATCACAGGGTCCAAGCTGTCCTCTTTCGCAATAGCCGTTAAGTCTCTTGCCAAGCTATCTAAAGTTGGTGTATTGGCATTGCTATTAGATCCTGCCGCAGATGCACCCGTTTCATTGCTGCCTAGAAGCTGCAATACTTGCTGGCGTGCTTTATTTAAGCTCACTCCGAGGTTATTTAAGACACGGGCAGCTACACCCTCTCCCTCACGAATAAGACCTAAAAGAATATGTTCTGTCCCTACATAGGAATGACCAAGCTTTCTCGCTTCATCCATAGAAAGCTCCGTAACCTTCTTCGCTCTAGGTGTGTAATGAGGAATAGCTTGAGACACCTCTTGCCCTCTTCCAATCAAGCTCTCGACTTCTTTTTGGATTTTATCTGAAACAAGGCCCAGTGCTTCTAATGCTTTTGCGGCGATGCCCTCACCTTCACGTACAAGACCAAGTAAAATATGCTCTGTTCCGATGTTCTTATGGCCTAGGCGAATGGCTTCTTCTTGTGCAAGTGCTAATACCTTTTGAGCTCTTTCAGTGAATCTTCCAAACATCATATCGTTTCATCCTCCTGTCCATTCCTATGCATTTCTAAGCGCAGCCTTTCTCTGATAATTGCTGCTCGTTTTATATCTCTTTCATTTGGTTCCAAGGCTCCTCCTGAATATTGCTGAAGGAAGCCAGGCTGTGTCAAAATCATGAGTTCATTCAGTATATTACTTGAAAGCCCCTTAATGATACCTAAATCAATTCCAAGTCGCACATCTGACAAACACTTAGCCGTTTCCTTAGATTCAATCATGCGGCAATTAGCCAAAATCCCCAAGGAACGGTACACTCTGTCTTCAAGTTCAATTTTAGACGTCTGATATAATGCCTTACGTGCAGATCGCTCTTGTTCAATGAGCTGTGCCGTCACACTATTCAAGTCATCTACAATATCTTCTTCTGATTGACCCAGTGTCATTTGATTTGAAATTTGAAAGATGTTTCCTATTGCTTCGCTACCCTCACCATAAATTCCTCTGACCACAAGACCTAATTGATTAATTGCAGGAATAATGCGATTCATTTGTCTTGTCAGGGCTAATGCTGGTAAGTGCATCATGACTGAAGCCCTAATACCTGTACCTACATTGGTCGGACAGCTCGTTAAGTATCCTCGCTTTTCAGAAAACGCATAATCCACTTGCTCTTCAATCCAGTCATCTATTTGGTTAGCTGCTTTTAGTGCATTAGCCAGCTGAAATCCTGGGAACAAGCATTGAATACGAATATGGTCTTCCTCATTCAGCATGACACTGATTTCTTCATTTTCTGAAAGCAAACAGCCACCAAATCTTGATTCTGCTAAATTGGGGCTAATCAAATGCTTTTCAACAAGTACCCTTTTAGCCAAAGGCTGCGTGTCATTCATTCGAATCAGAACAAAGTTTCCAATGTCCTTCACTTCCTGGCTCGCAAACTTTTGCTCGAATTGCTGAAGAACAGCTTCAGCCTCCTCTTGAGAAAACTGAGTTGGGAAACGAACATGCTCTAGATTGCGTGCCAGCCGAATACGACTGCTTAGAACAATGTCACTTTCTGGTCCTTTCTGTTTCATCCATTGACTTAATGCGTCTTGAATAAAATGCTGGAGCGACATGTCGTTAATCTCCCTCCCTCTGCTGAGATTGCTCATGCTCTAATGCACGAATTTGATCTCGAACTTCCGCTGCTTTTTCAAACTCTTCCTGTTCAATCAGCTGCTTCAGTTCTTGCTGCATTAACTCAAGTTTCCGGCGAACATGCAGACTGCCGGCAATCCGTTTAGGGACTTTTCCGTTATGGACTGTATTTCCACTATGGACTTTCCTTAAAACAGGATTTAAATACTGATCAAAGGTTCGATAACATTCTGCACAGCCAAAACGGCCTGTTTTCCTGAATTGCTGAAAAGTTAAGCCACACTTAGGACATTGATCCACTTCTCTTGCCTCTTGAAAAATAGATGATCCTTTATTCGCACTTGTGGTAAAGCTAGGATCAATATTCAATAAGCCTGATAATAAGTTGTGAATCGAGAAACCTTGGTTTCCACTCATAGCATATGAATCACTGTTTTCTTTTGCACATTGTTCACATATGTGCATTTCTTGTTTTTCTCCATTTATTACTTTCGTAAAGTGAAAAGTGGCTGGTCTCTCATTGCATTCTTGACAAATCAATCTTTTCACCCGCTTTACTTTAATTTCAAAGCATTTAACATCGCTTTCATCATCCGAGCTCTCAGTTCATCTCGTTCAGGTAAATCAATGTGTAAAACAGAACGGTCCATGACACTAATCATCATCTTTGCTTCTCTTTCGGATAAAATGTTGTTCTCAACAAGACGCATGATGATATGATCAGATGCAGCCTGTGATAAACGATGATATATTTGGGAAATAATGTTGTTCAATAAATCGACTTCATCATTCATTTTGACTTTAATGATACGGATATAGCCACCGCCGCCACGCTTACTTTCGACGATATAACCTCTTTCGCTCGTAAAGCGTGTATTGATAACATAGTTAATTTGTGAAGGTACGCATTGAAACTTATCTGCAATTTCATTGCGTTTAATTTCTAATATTTCTCGACCATTCTGATCCAAGACTTCCTTCAAATACTGCTCGATGATATCAGAAATATTTTGTGCCACTCCGCCTCCTCCTCCATTGACTTTGACTATATTTGACTTTAATCTTACTATAAATTTTTTCGATCGATTTTTCAAGATAATCGCTCAACTAACAATATTATTTCCACATTTATCTGGTGCCAAACGTCCCAAAAACACAAAAAAGACCAGTTCCGACTGGAACTGATCCTTTGAAAAGCTTGGCGGCGTCCTACTCTCACAGGGGGAAACCCCCAACTACCATCGGCGCTGAAGAGCTTAACTTCCGTGTTCGGTATGGGAACGGGTGTGACCTCTTCGCTATCGCCACCAAACCTGATGGAGAGAATGTTCTCTCAAAACTAGATAACAATGTTCATTTTTCACATTAGAATATAGGTTAAGTCCTCGATCTATTAGTATCTGTCAGCTCCACGTGTCACCACGCTTCCACCTCAG
>NZ_CP150633.1:1486199-1541478 GCF_038023285.1 Bacillus sp. PPSBB_11 | reverse complement strand
GTATCATAGGATTTTTTTATAAAAACTCGAATTAACAGGTACGTTTTGTCTTGTTTAGTTTTCAAAGATCATCTTCGTTATCGCTCGTAAGCGACTTTAATATCTTAACATTTTGCTTCGGTTAAAGTCAAGAACTTTTTTCATTTTCTTTTTCCAACCTCGTTGCTGTTTTGCGGCAACGAATAATAATATACCATCTGGATTCTTTTCTTGCAATAGTTTTTTTAAAAAAGTTTCATTTTATGAAAAATAAAAAGCGCCACAGATCAAATGGCGCTTTTGTTGATGTATTAACGGTTTCTCATTTGCGGGAAAAGCAGTACATCTCTGATTGATGGAGAATTTGTTAGCAGCATGATTAATCGGTCGATACCGATTCCTAGTCCGCCTGTTGGCGGCATGCCATATTCTAATGCTTCAACAAAATCGTCATCCATGAGATGCGCTTCGTCATTTCCTTCTTCACGTTCTTTTAATTGAGCTTCAAAACGTTCTCTTTGGTCGATTGGATCATTCAGCTCGGTGAATGCATTTGCATGCTCGCGGCGCACGATGAATAGCTCAAAGCGGTCCGTGAAGCGCGGGTCTTCAGGATTTTTCTTAGCTAATGGAGAAATCTCGACTGGGTGCCCGTAAATAAAAGTAGGCTGAACCAGTGTTTCTTCTACTTTTTGCTCGAAGAACTCATTGATAATATGACCTACTGTCATGTTTTTTGTGATTTCAACACCGTGATCAGCAGCATTCTGTTTTGCTTCTTCTACAGACATCTCTTGCCAGAAGTCTACACCTGTCGCTTCTTTGACTGCTTCAACCATATGGAGTCTCTTCCATTCAGGTTTTAGATCAATTTCATCTTCTCCATATTGAATCGTTGTTGTTCCTAGTACCTCTTGGGCAATATGAGCAATCAAGTTTTCCGTTAGGTTCATGATATCTTTATAGTCTGCATATGCTTCATACAGCTCAATCATAGTAAATTCCGGGTTATGACGAGTTGAGACTCCTTCATTACGGAATACGCGGCCAATCTCGTATACTTTCTCTAGACCACCGACAATCAGACGTTTTAAATGCAGCTCGATCGCAATACGCATATAAAGCGGCATATCAAGTGCATTGTGATGAGTAATGAAAGGACGAGCTGATGCACCACCAGGGATGCTATGCATTGTTGGTGTTTCAACTTCTAGGTATCCTTTTGAATCTAAGTATCTTCTCATTGATTGAATGATTTTGCTTCGCATGATGAACGTCTGCTTACTTTCTGGATTGACAATCAAGTCAAGGTAACGCTGACGATAGCGTTGTTCTACATCTTTTAGTCCGTGATATTTATCAGGGAGCGGGCGAAGTGCTTTTGTAAGAACCTCAAAGCTAGTCGCTTTAATTGAAAGTTCTCCTACATTCGTTTTAAATACGGTTCCCGTCACACCGATAATATCGCCTAGGTCTGAGCTTTTGAATAATTCGTAAGCTTCTTCTCCTACACTATCTTTACGTACATAGATTTGAATTTGTCCTTCTAAGTCTTGAATGTGTGCAAAGCCAGCTTTCCCTTTTCCCCGTTTTGTCATCATACGGCCAGCAATTGTTACTTGAGCTGCTTTTTCTTCTAAGTCTTCTTTTGAAAACTCGTCATATTCAGCAATAATTTGTGCAGATTGATGAGAACGGTCATATCGTTCACCGAATGGATCGATACCCTCTTCTCTCATTTTATTCATTTTGTCACGTCTTACTTGGAATTGATCATTTAATTCTTCGTTATTAAGCCATTCATTACTCATTTATATCACTCCAATAATGTATTTTGCAGAGAAAAGCAGAAAAACTGCCAGTACGTGCACTAGCAGTGAGCTACAAAAAGAAAGATAGTCTTATCCTACTTTTATTCTTTGAAGCTCTTTTGCCTCGGCTTCGATCGTAAAGTCATCTAGAACTTTTACAAGCTCCGCTCTCGTTTCACTTTGATTGATTTGGTTTCTTACATCTGCATTGCCTCGGACACCTTTTAAGTACCATGCTGCATGTTTTCTCATTTCTCTGACAGCCACATGCTCGCCTTTCAGGTCTATGAGTCTGTCTAAGTGAAGTTTGCACACAGACATTTTCTCACGCACATTAGGCTCTTCTTTTAGTTCACCCGTTTCTAAATAATGAACCGTCCGGTAAATCATCCACGGGTTTCCTAGTGCGGCTCTTCCGATCATCACAGCATCCACACCTGTTTCATCAAGCATACGTTTTGCATCTTGAGGAGTTTTGACATCTCCATTCCCGATGACAGGAATTGATACAGATTGTTTCACTTCTTTCATGATATCCCAATTCGCCGTTCCTTCGTACATCTGTACACGGGTCCGTCCGTGAAGGGCAACGGCTTGTCCGCCTGCCCTTTCAACAGCACGGGCATTTTCGATAGCGAAAATATGGTCTTCGTCCCAGCCCATTCTCATTTTCACAGTAACAGGTTTATCTACAGCTTCTACGACTGCAGATACCATTTCGTAAATCTTGTTTGGATCCAGCAGCCATTTCGCTCCTGCGTCACATTTCGTGATCTTTGGTACAGGACATCCCATATTAATATCAATAATGTCCGCAGTTGTATTCTCGTCTACAAACTTGGCCGCTTCCACGAGCGTGTCCTTTTCTCCCCCAAATATCTGAAGGCTCAACGGTTTTTCACGTTCATCAATGTACAGCATGCCCATCGTTCTGGCATTATTAATCAAGATCGCTTTGTCACTGACCATTTCAGCGCAGACTAAGCCCGCTCCAAACTCTTTCACCGTGAGTCTGAAAGCAGAGTTACATACACCAGCCATTGGTGCGAGCACTACTTTGTTTTTAATTTCGATATCTCCGATTTTAAACATCATGTCCCCTCCTTTCTTCTTCAAGTATTGGTGAAAGTTCTTCCACCGTTATATTTAAAGCATCTGCTATTTGACCAACCATTTGGTTTGTTGGTAATCGATTGCCTCGCTCAATTTCCCCTAAGACAGAGACAGAGATGCCCAGTCTTTTGGCGAACCCTTCCTGAGTATACCCTTTTAGCTTTCGGTATGCACGAATTCTTCTACCCCACATGTCTTTTTCCATATGCTTACACCTTCTTGGTCTGTTACGGCGTTTATCTGGGCTTCGCCGATTTCTGGGCAAATCTCACTCATCGGAACAAGAACGAATAAACGTTCGTACATTCTAGGATGCGGCACTACAAGTTGTTCTGTTTCAATATTTTCACGATTATAAAGTAAAATGTCAAGGTCAGCTGTCCGCGGACCCCACCTCACTTCTCTTGTTCTGCCTAACTCCTGCTCAATGTTCTGAGTCAGTGATAGAAGTTCTTCAGGACGAAGCGAGGTGGAAATCTTCACAGCCATGTTCAAGAAGTCATCCTGATTCTCGTAACCTACAGGTGTTGTCTCATATATAGATGAAATGGATTCAACTTGAACACCTGGATGTTCGTGAAGTTTTTTGACAGCTTCTTTTAAGTATGTTTCCTTTTTTCCTATGTTTGAGCCTAAAGCGATATATGCTGTATTGTTCATGCGCGTGATCTCGTCATTTCAATGGCAACGGACTGATAGTGTCCTGGAATTGGCGGATCTGGTTTGATTACTTTTACTGTACATTCTTGAACTGTCGGAAAGTCCTTTAACACTTGGTTTGCAATTCTTTCTGTCAGCGTTTCAACGAGGTTCACTGGGTCCCCTTCTACAATATTTTTGCAGATGTTGTAGAGCTCAGCATAGTTGATGGTCTCATTTAGGTCATCCGTTTGTCCTGCCTTACTTAAATCAAGTGAAGCTGTTAGGTCCACACGAAAGCGCTGGCCTAGTTTATTCTCTTCTGCAAATACACCGTGATAGCCGTAAAATTCCATTCCGTTTACATATACTTTATCGATGATAAGCGCCTCCTTTATTCAGCATGGCATCCATCATTTTTGCCATTCTTGCGATTTCTTTTACATCGTGCACTCGGACCATCGCGCTGCCCTTTTGAATACCAAGACAGACCGTTGCACCCGTTCCTTCAGTACGTTCTTCAGGCGGCAGGTCTAAAACTGCACCGATGAATCGTTTGCGGGATGTTGCTAGCAGCAGCGGATACCCTAGGTGGCAAAAATGTTCAAGTTCATTCATGACCATGAGGTTGTCAGTTTTATTTTTCGCAAATCCTACACCAGGGTCTAAGATGATCATGTCATCACGGACACCCGCTTGTTTCACAATTTGAACACTTTCTTTCAGATCTGCAATCATATCTGAAATCAGATGGGTGTAATTCCGCTCTGGTCGATTGTGCATTAAGATGATTGGCACGTTGTGCTTCGCTGCCACATGCGCCATTTGAGGATCAGCTTTCGCGCCCCATACATCATTAATGATTGAGGCTCCTGCTTTCACTGCCTCATCTGCGACATGGGCTTTATACGTATCAATAGAAATAGGTATGTCTAATTCTTTTGTGATCTTCTCAATGACAGGAATGACCCTTGAAAGCTCCTCTTGCTCTGAGACAAGTGCCGCTCCCGGCCGAGTCGATTCACCGCCAATATCAATAATATGCGCCCCATCTTCTATGAGCTGCGCTGCATGAGCCAGCGCTTTATCCATTTGATTGAATTTTCCTCCATCTGAAAAAGAGTCCGGTGTGACATTTAAAATGCCCATGACCAATGTCTTTTCTTCATAACTAAGGGTATGGTGCTTGGCTTGTATGATTTTAGGCTGTTTTATCAATTGTTGTGTCATTGTGTCCACCTACTCTTTATGTTCTAGACGTGCTTTTGTATATTCTGTTCTCAGCTTGGTCGAAATCGTTCGGTTGTGGTTTTGCAGGACGTTGTCTCCGATATTTTTAAAAGGCACAATTCCCTGAACCGAATTGGTCATCCACGCCTCATCAGCTGAGAGCAAGTGTGAGAGTGGATATCTTCCTTCTATTAGTGGGATCCCCGAAGCTTGCAGCGTTTCGATACAATATCGACGGGTAACCCCGTTTAAAATGCCGGTATCAAGTGAAGGTGTATAGATCACATCTTTTTTTCGCCAAAATAGATTTGATGTAATTCCTTCTGCCACATCGTCTCCTTTTGTTAAAAAGATCCCTTCTACAGACGGATCGTTCCCTACTTCTCTTTTCGCCAGCAGGTTGTTCATGTAATGATGCGACTTGAGCCGTCTTGGACCTTCCGGTGTGTTTCTTCTTGTATCAAGAATGATTCCCTGTTTTTCATCTACTATTGATTCAGGCCGGAATGGGGAGATCATCACAAAAACAACAGGCTCCTCATAAGGGTCTGCAGAAAATCCATTGCCTCTGCCCGCAGAAACATTGAAGCGGATCCTCGCATGACCGCCCGTTATTTGGTTTTGATTGAATAATGTATGAATGATGTCGAGTACAAATGGTTTCTCTATTGTGGATTCGATGCAAAGGTCACGCAATGATTGATTGAGCCTTTCAAGATGCCAGTCTAACAAGAAGACTTGTCCTGCTAGAGAGGTAAATGTTTCGAATACACCGATGCCATATAGAAAACCATGATCAAAAGGAGAAAGAGTCGCGTCTTTCTCCTCTATATACTGACCGTTCAGGTAAATGATCATGCGTTTACTTCATTCCCCTTTTTACGATAGGTTTCAATGAAATTTCTGAGCATTTCTTTACCAAAGGACGTCATAATCGATTCTGGATGGAATTGAACACTTTCAATCGGAAGTTCTTTATGGCGAATGGCCATGAGTTCGCCTTCCTTTGTGCTCGCTGTTCTGACAAAGCACTCCGGCAGCGTCTCGTCTTTAACAATTAATGAATGATATCTCGTGGCGACGAGCGGATTTTGTAGTCCCGTGAAGACACCTTTGCCGTCATGTTCAATCTCTGATGTTTTCCCATGCATTAACCGCTCCGCACGAATGACATCTCCACCAAATACTTGTGCAATGGATTGATGACCTAAACAGACACCAAAGATCGGAATCTTCCCAGCAAAATGTTTGATCGCTTCCATACTAATTCCTGCTTCATCCGGACTGCAAGGTCCTGGAGAAATCATCAGAAAGTCTGGCTTAAGCTCTTCGATTTCTTGAATAGTGACTTGATCGTTTCGTTTTACAATCAGTTCTTCCCCAAGCTCACCTAAATACTGGACCAGGTTGTACGTAAATGAATCGTAATTATCAATCATTAATATCATACTCTGCTCACCTCTAACTCAAAATAGTCTCTTCTTTGCTCAACTGTAATGCTTTTTTCACTGCATAGGCTTTTTTAATCGATTCTTTGTATTCGTGCTTTGGTACAGAATCGATGACAATGCCTGCACCTGACTGCATGAAGGCTCTGCCCCCTGTACAATAAGCCGTACGAATAACGATATTAAAATGCATATCTTGATTGAATCCAAACCAGCCTATAGATCCAGTATAAAGCCCACGCCTTGTCGGCTCAAGCTCTTCTATGATTTCCATTGTTCTCACTTTTGGCGCACCTGTAATCGTTCCGCCTGGGAATACAGCTCTCATGACATCTACTGCATCACAATCATCACGCAGCTCCCCTTGGACATTTGATACAATGTGCATCACATGTGAATATTTCTCAATGGCCATAAACTCGTTCACCTTGACTGAGCCATAAGTAGACACTCGCCCAAGATCATTCCGCTCAAGATCAACGAGCATCACATGTTCTGCGCGTTCTTTTTCATCTTCAATGAGTTCTTTTGCCAGCGCTTGATCTTCCGCATCATCCTTGCCTCTTGATCTTGTGCCAGCGATCGGTCTTGTTTCGAGCTGAATGCCTTTTTTCTTAATAAGCAGTTCTGGAGATCCACAGACAATTTGGAAATCTGGCGTGTGCAGATATGACATATATGGAGATGGATTCACGTGACGTAATATTTTGTATAAATGATATGGGTGGGTATGAAGCTGTTCATCTTGTCTAATCGATAAGTTCACTTGGAACACGTCACCGTTCGCGATATATTGTTTAATTGTTTCTACAGCTTCCCCGAAAACTTCTTCAGTAAAAGGTGCAGCAGGTACACATTCCGAAGAAGACACGTTGACAGGTGAATGTGCTGATTCTTCTGATGTGCTTGTCCAGCTTTGCTTTAATTCTTCGAGTCTTTGATGAACTTCACTGACAGGTTCGTCTCCTTCTGTATGAGTCATCAGCCAGAGGACGTCTTCTTTATGATCAAAGACAGCGACATCATTGAATACGAGGAAATACAAGTCGGGCGTCTTCAAATCATCAATGGAAAGCATTTTAAAATGCTCGATATATCTCGCATAATCATAGCTTAAAAATCCAATCGCTCCACCTTGAAAGTCAGGATATTCGTCGCTCGTTTCGGTTTGAAGGGTTTGAAACCAATCAGCAAATGCCCTGAAAGGATCTCCCTCTTTGAAAAACACCTCACCCTGATAATGGATGGTGGTCATCCCGTCCTTCCCTTTCGCTTTAGCGATCGGATGAATGCCGGCAATACTGTATTCTCCGCCACGTGCACTTTCAAGAAGGACGTGATGTGATTCATGAGCCGTTAATTGTTCGTATCGTTTCAAGAATGCATCTTTCGTAAAAGGAATTTTGATGCCCATCGGCCTACGTTGTGTCATGTTATCATCCTTTTTCATTTTCATTAATCTTATTGTAATGCAATCCAATTTATTTAGAAAATAGTATTTGCTTTCCATCTTCAGAATTCATGAAAAAACCCCAGCAAATGCTGGGGTGTATTGTTTAATCAAATTGATAAAGCGGCGTACTAAGGTATCGTTCACCGTTACTTGGAATAATCGCTAGAACCTTTTTCCCTTTACCAAGCTTCTTCGCTGTTTGTAGCGCTGCATAAATGGCTGCTCCTGAAGATATACCACCAAGGATTCCTTCTTCTTTCGCTGCCTTTCTTGCAAGTTCAAATGCATCTTCGTTTTTCACTTGGATAATGCCGTCATATACTTCTGTGTTCAAGATAGATGGAACAAACCCTGCTCCGATGCCTTGAATTTTATGCGGACCTGGTTTCCCGCCTGATAGTACAGGAGAATCTGTTGGTTCTACCGCATAAAGCTGAATAGATGGGATGGCTTCTTTCAGGACTTCACCAGCACCTGTAATCGTACCGCCCGTACCAACTCCTGCAATAAATGCATCAAGGTCGCCGTCAAACTGTTCAAGAATCTCTTTCCCTGTTGTGCGGCGGTGAATCTCAGCATTGGCTTCATTGCTGAACTGCTGAGGCATGAAGTATCCGTGCTCTTCTGCTAATTCTTCTGCTTTTTTGATGGCACCTTTCATTCCTTCTGCACCCGGTGTTAATACAAGCTCTGCACCGTAAGCGCGTAAAAGGTTGCGGCGCTCCTGACTCATTGTATCCGGCATAACTAAAATCGCATTGATTCCTTTTGCAGCCGCGACCATCGCAAGACCGATTCCTGTGTTTCCACTTGTTGGCTCAATGAGTGTGTCACCAGCTTTTAATGTACCTTTTGCTTCAGCATCTTCGATCATCGCTAACGCAATACGATCTTTTACACTGCTGCCTGGGTTCATATATTCAAGTTTCAAGTAGACATCCGCACTGTCTTCATCTACTAAACGGTTTAATTTAACGACTGGTGTATTTCCTATTAGTTCAAAAACTGAATTTGCAATACGAGCCATCACTAACACCTCTATCTCCGAGTAATTTTATTGTATTAATATTAAATTATCAATTTCGAAAAATTTTGTCAATGCTTTTAGTCCTGCTCTCCATCGTAAAACCATGTGACTTTTGCTTCTTTCCACAGGGTTTTGACATTCGCCTTTTCACCCAGATCTTCCATGGCGATCTGCCTTTTGATCTGATCTTTGACTTCTTCATAAGAGAAGGAGCGGCCATTTAATTTTTCTTTTAATTGTATGATGGCATAACCATTTTTGATCTCGATCGGCTCTTTCGTCCATTCATCTGGCTGAAGCTTTTGGGCTTCTTGTATGTATAGGGCTGGGATGCTTTCTTGTTCTTCTGTGACAAATCCAAGATCTCCGCCGTAAGGAGAGGTATATCGATCGGTGGATCGTTCAGCTGCTACAGCTTCGAAACTAGATCCGCCCTTTAAATCTTTTAATACACTTTGTGCCTCGTCTTTTGTTTTCACAACAATGTGTCGAATTCGGTATGAGTCATCATATTGATACAAGTCTTTGTTTTTTTCATAAAAGGATTTGGCTTCTTTTTCAGAAACGACCGCATCTCTCGTTAGAAGCTGTTCCAATAAAATTTGATAACGAATCTGCTCTTTCCATTCCTTTTCACTTGTATGACCGTCTTCGTAGAAATTATTAGATACCGCTTTCAGCATCAGCAGCTCACGATTGATCTCTTTTGAAGATACCTCCAGCTTGTTTTCTTTCGCAAGCTGATTGACTACCTTCTGATTGATCATTTGTTCAAGTGTTGCCTTTCCGTAGCGGTCTTCCATTTTCTTTAACCATTCTTGACGTGTGACTTTCTCTTTCCCAATAGAAGCAATTTCTTCACCGCTCTTCCCATTTGAAGAAGCTTGCGACATTTGTGACTTTGTTAATACATATGCAATGACAACGGCATTAATCATGAGCAGAACGAGGATAAATGTCCATACCACTCTTGCTTTCAGTCTCATCTTTCGTCTCCTTTCCATTCTAAAAAGAAAACCCGCTGCTTAGAGCTTAGCGGGTTATTTCTTCACGTAGCTCTTCTAGCTCTTCTTTTGTAAATACATACGTTTCGTTACAAAAATGGCATTGAGCTTCTGCTTGTCCGTCTTGTTCAATCATATCCTCAATTTCGGCTTTCCCTAGGCTGATAATACCGTTGGCAAACCGTTCTTTTGAGCAGTTACAAGAAAATTCGACAGGTACAGTTTCTAAGATTTGAGGTTTTTCACCGAGCACTTCTTCTAAAATTTCTTCAGGAGTCATCCCTTTTTCAATCAGTTTAGAGATTGGTTCAATGGTTGATAATCTCTTTTCGAGTCTTTCGATGACTGCATCTTCTGTTCCAGGCAGCAATTGAATGATGAAACCGCCTGCTGCAAGGATCGAGTTATCTGGATTGACAAGAACACCCACACCTACAGAGGATGGCACTTGTTCAGAGGAGACGAGGTAATAAGTAAAGTCATCTCCAATTTCACCTGAGACAATTTCTGTTTGCCCTGTAAAGTGGTCTTTCAGTCCGATATCTTTGACAACACTTAACGTTCCAGATGTTCCAACAGCACGTCTAACGTCCAGCTTCCCATGTTCATTTAAATCAAAGTGAACTTGTGGGTTTGAGACATATCCGCGCACCTGACCTTTTGCGTTTCCATCCGCAATGATGGCTCCGATCGGCCCACCGCCTTCAATTTTGACAGTTAATTTATTCTCGCCTTTCAGCATGGCTCCCATCATGACAGTCGCTGTCATGGTTCTGCCGATTGCAGCTGAAGCAGTTGGCCACGTATGGTGTCTTCTCTGCGCTTCGTTGATTGTATCTGTTGTGTTCGCAGCATACGCACGGACTTTCCCGTCATATGCTAACGCTTTAACTAAATAATCCATTTTGATTAAACCCTCCTATAATACACCGACACGATTGCGTTCATAAATTAATTGAAGTCCTTTTAATGTGAGGAACGGATCGACAATATCAATACAGTCTGATTCATTTCCAATCAATGTAGACAAACCGCCTGTTGCAATGACTTTCGGTGTTTGTTTGGCTTGCTGCTTCATCCGTTTCACTATGCCCTCGACTTGACCAACATATCCATAAAGGATGCCGGATTGCATCGCACTGATGGTATTTTTTCCAACAATGTGATCTGGACGGACAATTTCAATTCTCGGCAGTTTTGCCGCTCTTGTATATAAAGCCTCTGTTGAGATGGTAATACCAGGTGCAATCGCCCCACCCATGTATTGTTTCTGTTCATTGATATAGCAGTAGGTTGTGGCTGTTCCAAAGTCTACCACAATGAGAGGTGCCCCATACAGGTGAATGGCCGCCACTGCGTTCACAATTCGATCAGCGCCGACTTCCTTTGGATTGTCACACATAATGTTTAATCCAGTCTTCATGCCAGGCCCAACGATTTGAGGAGTAATGTGAAAATACTTTTCGCACATTCTTTCCAGAGCAAACATCATTGGCGGGACAACAGAAGAAATGATAATCCCTTCTATCTGGTCAAACATCAGCCCTACATAGTCAAATAAGGATCGGATTGCCATACCAAATTCATCTTCTGTTTTATGACGGCTTGTTTCAATCCGCCAATGGTAGTTCAAATCGCCATTATGATAAACACCTAAAACGGTATTTGTGTTTCCTACATCTATCACGAGTAACAACTTCATCACCACTTTGAATAGTGTCTCAAAAAGAGCATTTTTCGACTTTCTATCATACCATACACGAATTGAGTTCCATTTGTAAACAATTCGAAACCGATCCATTCATGAATCGAAATAAAAAAAGCTGCCGGTGAGCCCGACAGCTTTTTATAGAAGGAGATTAAATCTCCTCGTCTTCTTCTTTTTTCTTGATGTTCACTTTCACATCATCGTTTTTCTCTTCGTCATCTGCGTATACACGCTCTGGAAGCTTTCCAGTATCGTAAAGAGATTTAATTTGTTCAGCATCTAATGTTTCCACTTCTAGAAGAGCTTGTGCGATGATTTCTAGCTTATCTTTATTCTCAGTGAGAATTTGTTTCGCACGTTCGTAGCTTTCTTTGATGAAGCGCTGAACTTCTTGGTCAATTTCATAAGCGATCGCTTCACTATAATTCGGCTCGTTGTTGAAATCACGGCCAAGGAATACTTGACCTCCTTGTGCTTGACCGAATTGTAGAGGACCAAGTTTATCAGACATACCGAACTCTGTGACCATTCTTCTTGCAATGCCTGTTGCACGCTGGAAGTCGTTGTGAGCGCCTGTACTTACTTCACCAAACGTAATTTCCTCTGCAACACGACCGCCGAGCAAGCCGACGATTTTATCAAGAAGCTCTGGCTTCGTTTGGAAATAACGGTCTTCTCTTGGAAGCATGACCGCATATCCGCCTGCCTGACCACGAGGAACGATCGTTACTTTATGCACCATGTCAGCTTCGTCAAGGACAAGTCCAATGACGGTATGACCTGCTTCGTGGTACGCCACGATATTGCGTTCTTTCTTAGAAATGACACGGCTTTTCTTAGCCGGTCCAGCAATGACACGGTCAGTTGCTTCGTCGATATCACGCATATCAATTTTCTTTTTGTTTTGACGGGCAGCAACAAGTGCTGCTTCGTTTAGTAAGTTCTCAAGATCTGCCCCAGAGAACCCTGGTGTTCTGCTTGCAATGGCTTTCAAGTTGACTGTATCATCAAGCGGTTTGTTTTTCGCATGAACCTTCAGTACTTCTTCACGGCCAATGACATCTGGGCGGTCAACCGTAATTTGACGGTCAAAACGTCCCGGACGCAGCAATGCAGGATCTAGGATATCTGCACGGTTCGTTGCAGCAATGATAATAATCCCTTCGTTGGCACTAAAACCATCCATTTCAACAAGAAGCTGGTTAAGCGTTTGTTCACGCTCATCATGACCACCGCCAAGACCTGCTCCACGCTGACGACCCACTGCATCAATCTCATCAATAAAGATTAAGCAAGGTGCATTCTTTTTCGCATTTTCAAACAAATCACGTACACGTGATGCACCGACACCGACGAACATCTCGACGAAGTCAGAACCACTGATGCTGAAGAAAGGAACGCCTGCTTCTCCTGCAGATGCTCTCGCAAGCAATGTTTTACCTGTACCTGGAGGTCCTACTAGTAAAACCCCTTTAGGGATTCTTGCGCCAAGCTCCGCAAATTTACGTGGATCTTTTAAGAATTCAACCACTTCTACGAGCTCTTGTTTTTCTTCATCCGCACCGGCAACATCTTTAAATTTCACACGTTTCTTCTCTTCTGTGTAAAGCTTCGCCTTACTCTTACCAAAGTTCATGACACGGCTTCCACCGCCTTGAGCTTGGTTCAATAAGAAGAAGAACAGGATAAAGATGATGATGAATGGAATGATGGTTGTCAGAACTTGCAGCCATCCATTTGTTTCAGGTGCTGGTTCTACTTTTACATCTGTATTCTTCAGTGCACTGTAAATTTGGTCAACTCCTTGACCGTCTGGAACGTGGGTAATGAAGTATTCATCTTTCTTCGCGCCATCTAATTGACCACGAATTTCATAAACCCCTCTTACAGGCTGGATGGAGATACTCTCCACTTTTCCCGCACTTAAATTTTGCGAAAATTTGCTGTAAGACATGTTCTCAGGCTTTTGATTAGGGGATCCTAACCAACTGACAACCCCTATCACAAGTAATAAAATAAGTATATAAAAAATCGTATTACGAAAAACCCGATTCATTCCTTACCTCCTCCCACAGTAAGCACAACTATGTTCAATAGTATCATAGAAAATCATTCCAACACAACCAATAACCTCATGTAAACGTGTGCTCATTAGCCTTCGTAAACAGATGGTTTTAACACTCCAATATACGGGAGGTTTCGGTAACGTTCGGCAAAATCCAATCCATAGCCAACAACAAATGCATCTGGTACTTCAAACCCAACATAATCTGCTTTGATGTCTGCTTTGCGGCCGCTTGGTTTATCAAGCAATGTCACAATTTTAATGGAGTTTGCTTTACGGTATCGGAAAAGCTCTACCAGATAACTCAAAGTTAACCCACTGTCGATGATATCTTCCATAATTAGAATATCTCTTCCTTCAACAGAAGTATCTAGATCTTTGATGATCTTCACTTCTCCAGAAGATACGGTAGACTTTCCGTAGCTAGATACATCCATAAAATCAAGCTCTAAATATGTATCAATGTGTTTGATCAGGTCTGCCATGAATGGAAGAGCCCCTTTCAAAACACCAATAGCCAGGGGAAATTTACCATCATAATCGCTGGTTAATGTTGCACCCAGTTCTTTCACTTTTAGCTGGATCTCTTCTTCTGAGATCAAAATCTTTTCAATATCTTGTTTCATGCTTTTGCTTGCCCCCTACAAATTTTCGTGCTGTCTATATTGTAATACAATGAGATCGCTGTTTGTCATATCAATTTCTTCAAAAACGGATTTTTTCAGACCTGGGATCCAGATGATTTGATGATCCGAGTCAGTGACGATCGGCCAGCTGTCTCTTTCTGCAAGAGGCACTTTTTTATCAATAAATATATCTTTCACCTTTTTTGATCCATTCATCCCTTTAAGTTTGATTCGATCACCGTTTTTTCGTGAGCGAATGATCAAAGGAAGACGAACATGATCTTTTTGAAGCAAGAAAAAATGGTTTCCGTTCCGTGCATCCTTCGGAACATGATTTGATACCAAGATAGACTGTCCATTCGGGAGAAAGAGTTCCTCGCCAAGCTCACCTTTTAAATGATGAGTATATGACTGATCTATGACAAGCGATCGTTCAAAGGTAAACATACAGTGATCATAAGATTTGACAGCTTGTAAACCTTTTGGCAAATCTAATGATCCAGACGGTTGATCAGTATGAGATAACCAGTCCAAAGTCCCTAGAATATGCTGGTTTGAAAACGCTGATTGAGTGTTTTCATAAAGATAGTTTAATATTAGTTGAATGCCTCTTCTTTGTAAAGGCAAAGGCAGGTCAAGCAAAGGCTTCGTTTTGATCTCAATTTGCTTAGGCGTTTGATTCGTAATGACTTGATGCATTTGATCCTTTGTTAATGCCTGCAAGTACTGCTCATCCTCAGTCAGCATGTCACTTACAAACTGAAAGCTTTCATGCACATGAGGTGCCTCTTCTTTTAACACGGGAAGAACGTGTCTTCTGATCCGGTTTCTCAAGTAGTCATCGGTGTGATTGCTTTGATCAATGACATAAGGAACTTGTTCTTTTTCGCAAGCAGTGAGTACATCATCCTTAGAATATCCAATCAGCGGACGAATCAGCCACCCTTCTTGAAAAGGTCGCTTTGCTTGCATACCTGCGAGTCCTATTCCAACAGTTCCCCTTGTCAGCCTCATCACCATTGTTTCTACTTGATCGTCTCCATGATGTGCAAGCGCTATAAATTGAGCGTTGTACTGTTCCATCAATTGACGAAAGAAAGCATATCTGCACTCTCTTGCAGCTGCCTGTTTGTTTAAGCGGTTTTCTTTTGCATATTGGGTGACCTGTATACGAGCCGATTCAAAAAGGATCTCATGCTCTTTACAATACGCTTCAACAAATGCCAAATCAGCAAAGGATTCTTCTCCTCTGAACATGTGATCTACATGGGCTGCAATCAGCTGAAAGGAACCTTTTCGACGTTTGTTTAGTTCATGCAGCAAGAGCATAGAATCTGGTCCGCCAGAAACCCCGACAATGACTGTCGTATTTTCAAGGAAAACATCATGTTTTTTCAAAAAAGATTCAATTCTATTCACAACTTCCTCCTCACAAAGAGCAGGTAATTTAAAGATATACATATCCTATCACTTTCATTAGCTCCAAGCAAAGAAGAAGCCTGCTTTTTTACAGCTCTATAATAGGAATAAAACCACATAGGCACAGTAAAGAGCGAGCACACTGCATAAGATGAGAATGGTTTCAAAAAGACCGCCTGATTTTTTGCGTACTGATGTTCTTTTCGCAGCAGCAGCTCTTGATCGTGAAGGTACGGTCTGTTGATGTTGAGGAACAGCTGACTTTTGCCTATTTTGCTGTGATGGCTTCTTTTGTCGTGATTTTCTTGAAGCAAGCAATTGTCCTTCTTTCAACATCGCGCTTTTCATGTCTGCCGCTGATTGATATTTGCCTTGGAGAGCCGCTTTTAACACCCTCTCATATCGCTTTAATAAAGGATGTCCTTCAATCGCTCGATAAAGCTGCTTTTCTGGTTCTGCCCCTTTTTTAAATTCTTTTTTATAGGCACAGTTCACCATGACCATACTTAAGGCAAATAGATCATAAGAAGGTTCTGCTTTTCTTGTACCGAAGCCCCAGTAGCCGCGGTCAAAAAACTCGGTGTATTCCTTAATCGCCCTTCCCGCCTTCGTTGTTCCTCCAACATCAATACATCGAATCGTAGCTGGGGGGCCTGAAACGATGAGATTATCAGGCTTCAAGTCACCGAATATCCAGCCTTCCTTATGTAAGTGAGCAAGGTTAGACAACAGTTGAATCATGAGAACGACGATCCATTCATCGCCTTTTTGTTTGACAAATTCAAGTAGCAATGGTCCTCTGACATACTCCATGACATAAAACGACCGTTTCTCTGACATACCAGGATAAAGAGCATCATCCATATCATAAAAAGAAGGCCCCATGGTTTTCACAGGAGCCTTTGAAAAGGATTTTAATACATTGACTTCAGATGCAATGAGCATACTGTCATCACTCACTTTAAGGGCCACTTGCCCCTTTGACGATTCGGCCAGATAAACCACACCGTTCGCCCCTTTTCCCAGCTCTTTTACAATGCGGTAATGTTGATGATGCCACTTTCCTTTTATCATTGTACCTAATGGGATGTTAGAAGCCGAATTCATCATGTTCTTCCTTCGCTTCAAGCAGCCCTTTTCGTGAACGAACTGATTTGAAATGCTGGAGTGCTTCTCGAATTGCTGGTCCAGTCGGTGTAATTCCTCCTGTTGTCAGCTTCGGGAAAATCGATGATAACGAATCGAACCGAGGCGTCCAGTTCAACACAATTTCTGCATCTGAGTTTTTCCCGGGAAATACACACATCCCAAACTGATTTTCACCAATTCTCGAATTTAGACTAATAGAGAGATCGATGAGTGCTTCTTTTACCGTTGGCAGCTTCGGTTTCATACTTGCACTCGTATCCACAAGCACAAGCACTTGAAGATGAACCGTCTCACCGAGCTCGTCCACAACCTCCATCACTTCTCCACGCTTATCTGGGGGAAGTTCTTCAATTTCAGTATCTTTGCCAAGAATTTGCTGCAATTCTTTATTCACAACACCTTGTAACGTTTGCGTCATCGCCTTTTTTGTCACCATTTGTACGGTTTGAGACAATTGCTGAACGTAGACAACCTGATGAATGCCTCCGCCTGCTAGAGCAATCCCCTCTACTTCTTTCATCGCTTCATGATCGTGTCTGTTCTCTTCCATAATGCCAATGACATTGACTGTGATCCCTTGCTCCTTTGCCAATGCGGCAATCGCAAGTGGGTCTTCCCCATGATTTGAGCAGCCATCTGTAATCAGTAAGATTTGGTTTACGTGACCTTTTCGCATCTTCATTCCTCCTGGGATTGTAACTGAATGCTTATATCCCCATCATCGCCAGAAGAAATTCATATTATACGATATTTCAAGAAATCTCTTGTTTCTGAAGGTAGAATGTACCTGTCGGAATGGATGCCCATTTTGGTGTATTGTGGTCGAGCCTAATGACGACAACCGTCATATCGTCATCGATTTGACCTGCTCTTGTGCGAATGACCTCCTCCATTAATAAATCAGCAATCTCTTGCGGATCTTCTGTTTTAAAGCTCTTCATTTTTCGTTTGACCCACAAATCATGATTTTCGATATGCTTTGGTCCTTCAAAGATCCCGTCGCTCATCATGATAAGGAGATCTCCTGCCTTCATCTGTTCACTCACCACTTCTACTTCAAATTCATCAATAATGCCAATAGGCAAGTTGCTGGCCTGTACCTTCATCACTTGATCACCACGTTTAATAAAACTTGGGGTGGAGCCAATCTTGAGGAACTTACAGCTCGCATCCTGTAAATCAATAATGGATAAGTCTAATGTGGAATAGACTTCATCTGTTGTCCGTAAAGATAAAATGCTATTAATCGTTTTAATCGCTACTTTTTCATCAATACCAGACGCCAAGATTTTTTCTAACAGCTTGATCGTTTCATTGCTTTCAAAATGGGCTCTTGCTCCATTTCCCATCCCATCACTAATAGCTGCGGCATATTTACCTGCACCCAGCTCCATCATGCTGTAGCTGTCTCCAGATACTAATCCTCCGCCTTTCGCTGCATGTGCTACACCTGTAGACACTCGATACGATTTTGCAGAACCGAATACAACATGACAATAACCTGTTGGATGCTCCGCACACTGCTCTGCTTTGACTAAAACTTGTTCTTCTAAAATATCCGAGAGCATTGGAGCGATGATTTTTTCGCATTCCCCATGACCTTGGCAATAGGGAATTCTCATCTCTATATCAACATTTCCCTGTTCTAAGCTATAAATTTCAACTTGCTGAATTTCAATTCCAAAATTCTGAAGTGCTTCTATCATCTGCTCTTCCTGAATAAAATGCTGCTCTCTTTCTCGTTTTATTTCCCGGGAAAAATCCTCCATGACTTGTGAGACACCCATAAGTTGTTCGGCCACAAGGCGCCTGCTGTCTTGGACCTTTTTCTTTAAGGTCTGATTTGCTTTATAGTAAGCTATCTCCTCTTCAATCAATTCTTCTACATGCTTTGATTTTGAGCAGTGCTGACTGAATTTCTTTTTCAACTTCCGGTTATGCTCGTACGTTTTTTCATCAGATTCATGCATAACTTGTTTCATGAGTTCATAGGTTGTATCAAAGTTCTGCACCCAGCATTTATTTTTCTTATAGCACGTTTGACAGGAACGTTCTGTGATCGTACTTAAAAAAAGATCTACATCCTCTTCCTGCTTCTTTTCCTCAGGAATGGATTCGTAAAATGTCGCAAAACTCTCAGACAGCGCATGAAATACATTAGAGAATTGATCTACCTTTTTTGCTGTCACGTCTCGTACTTTTCTGGCATATTGCTGCTGTTCCTGTACATGCTCTACCGTACCAGGAATATATTTTGCCACCTTAGACGTTACTGACTGTGGCGTGAGCAAAAACAGTGCAACTGCGATGAGTGATTCATATAGCGTGGTCATTAGCCCTGCTGACCCTTCACCGTAGAGGGAGATTAGTAAAGAACCCACAATCAAGCCGATGGCGGCTCCTGCTTTTTTCCCCTCTTTTAGTAATCCGCCTAATAAGCCCGAAAAGGCAAGCAGACTCATCTGATAAAGGTTGCCGATGTTGGCGAGACCAAGAATTAATCCAGTTACAACACCCACTGTACAACCAATACTCGCTCCTCCAATAAAGGCAAAGCTCAGCACTACATATCGTGACAAAATATGCTCTGCCTGCATTCCTTGAAATGTGATCCCAGCCAGACCTGTTAAAACTGAAGCGATTAATATCATAAAGCAAATAATTTCTTCAACCTTTAAAGAGTGTTTGATTTTCCTGACTGTAAAAATCGGCAAACTTTGAAGAAATATCAGTGTCAGAATGAAGGCAAGTCCAGCTTCAACCCCCGCCATCACATAGTCATAACTTTGAACCGCACCCTGCTCGAGGTATACAAAAGCTCCCCTGGTCATCAGCATTGAGAGCACAATCACAACCGGTAATGTTTTCACCGGGTCTTTGATGATAAAAGAAACGACCTTTGACATGAGGAGGAACACGATCAATGACGCAAACACGAATAATGCATTTTGAGGTGATATCGTCATCGCTCCAGCGAGTAAAGCAAGACAAGCAAGCATCGCTTTATCCCTTTTAATGAGCAGCATGGACCCAAAGAAAGGCAATGCAAACGGCATAATTTCAGATAAGATAAAGGCTCGTCCCAATAAAAAGCCTAGAACAACATAAATAAACCCTTTATAGAAAAAAAGAGAATGCGTATGATGAAGAAACAGGTTTTTCATCTTTTTTAACCCTGCACTGATTCTTTCAAACCCGGCTCCCGTTAAATCAGTTCTTCTTTCTAGTTTTTCCATCTTTTCATCCCCCACCTGATATTCGTTGCTTGTCATTATAGCGAAGGTGAAAAAGAAATTTTGTCAAAAGAAGTTGTCGTTTCCATAAAACGTTCGACGCTTTATTTGCCAAAGAGGCATACTTTCTTGAAAGTCGATGTCTTTCATCAGAATTTTACGAAAGCACAAAAAAACAGCTTTCCTATAGAAAGCTGTTTTGAAGATGACCCGTACGGGATTCGAACCCGTGTTACCGCCGTGAAAGGGCGGTGTCTTAACCGCTTGACCAACGGGCCTTGCTTATTGTTCTTTTTAAAAGGATAGCGGCGGAGGGGATCGAACCCCCGACCTCACGGGTATGAACCGTACGCTCTAGCCAGCTGAGCTACACCGCCATAATGTAAAATGCGCTAAGAAGCACAAGAACTATAATACAAAGGATTCGCTTGTCCGTCAATAGAAAGTTTTAAATTAAATGGCAAATGCACAAAAAACGTTGAATTTGTATTAAAAAAAAAGCACCCGCTAAACAGCAGATGCTTTGTTGTGAAAAATATATAGAAAGCAGCAACAAGTTAACCTCTTCTTGCTCCGCGCCCCCCACGTTTTGATTCCGTGTTACGTTTTAAAGATGTTAAGCGATCTTCGCTATCTTTTAAGAATTTGTTCATTTTTTGCTCAAACGATTCCTTCGGACGGAAATCATTTCTGCTCGGTCTTGATTGTTGTTGTTGAGGACGATCTTTTGCTTTTTTAATGGACAAGCCGATTTTACCGTCTTTTTCAACGTTAATCACTTTCACTTCAACTTGTTCACCGACTTTTAAATGCTCATTAATATCTTTTACATAGTTATCGGCTACCTCACTGATATGAACGAGACCAGTTGAACCGCCTGGCAACTCCACAAAAGCTCCAAAATTTGTAATGCCCGTAACTTTCCCTTGTAACTTGCTGCCAACTTCAATCGACATAAAAAAAGTGCTCCTCCTTAGACTTATAAAAAAATCTCATTTGTTCAATTATACATAAACTGAATTTTAAGTGTCAACAAGGCTAATCGCTCTTATTGCCCACATCAAAGATTTTTTCGCCTTTTTTAGACATATAATAGTCCCGTCGTGCCAGTTCGAGTACGTATTCTTTGCTTTTCAGCTTTTTGATTTCATCAGAAATATCTTCCTGCTTTGTTTGTAATTGCTTCAATTCTTTTTCAAGCGCAACCTTCTTCTCTTCTTTTTCTTTCAATGCAGACGATTGCGACCAGAGGGCACTTGTTACCAAAACAGCAAACATGAGCACAATGACTCCAAACACGGTAAGCCTTCTAAGGAGTCCCCGGCGTTTGCGTTTTAGGCGCTGCGCTTGCTGTTCCATTTGTTTTTGATAATCATTTTGAATTTGTGCGATATTTCTTTTTCTCTCGTTCAAGGATGAAGGCCTCCTCTCTTACTTTGTCCAGAATTGTTTCCATTTCGTTTTCATGGTACGAGATAATTTCTTGATCCCTTGTAAAATTCCTGCTCCTTTTGAGAAAAACAACCTCATTGATGTTCGCCATTTTTCGGGAATTCGATGAATAATGGTCACATTGAGTAACCAAATAAGCGGATAACAAACAATATACAGCACCTTCCACACGAGTCGAAACGCAAAACGAACAAGGCGTAAGAGCGAGTGGAACAAGAACAGAAGAGCACTTATGATCAAACCGACGATCCAGCGAATGGGCTGGAAAACCATCGACATGATCAGCCTTTTCAGGAAGAGAACAGTCTGATAAATACACCTCATCACAAACTTGAGGATGTTCATATACAGCTGTTTCATCAATGCCTGGTACATCGAGAAACCTAGAGCAACAGCTAGAAAAATATAAAACCTGAATTCTCCCTCATTGGTCAGCAGCAGGACATAAAAGAATAAGAGACCCTGCACCACCCAAAAAAGGAGGTCGTGAATGACCAGCAGCCATTTTGCTGTTTTTTCCCGGTTCACAAACAGCTTGTACGTATCCAGCGATGCGCCCAGCCAGATGCCCATCGCCGCCATCGAAAGCATCGTATAAAACTGGACCGTCAGTGTCATTTAAACAGCTTGCTAAAAAATCCTTTAGCTTTCTCCCCGTGCTGCTCATCTACATAGATTAAGTCAAAGACACGCCCTTTAATGGACACAACGCCCTTTTCTACATCTAAGTTTTTCATTTGCAAATTTTCTCCGCGAATGGCGAGGACTCCCATGACAGTCTCAAGCAGAAATTCTTCATTATCAAAGCTCTCGACTTGTTTGACCCCAGTAATATCTAAATGCTTTCTGTTGCGCATTGTGACATGATGCTCGGCTTCTGATGACAACTTTGTGCCTTGAGGTTGATTATAATATTGATTCATTTATACATCCCCCATATCTCATACTTGCATTGTTACTGCATTGTATGTGACAGGCGGGACATTTAGAACAAGCCCTATTCTGCTGTTTTCTCTTCTTTTAGCACGGTATACATGCCAGCAGCTTCTTCTTTTTTCGTTGTGTCTTTTAACTCGTTGACTTGAACAGTCACAAGCTTTTGGCCAAAGCGAATTTGAAGCTCGTCCCCTTCTTTCACGTCAGAGCTGGCTTTCGCCTGCGTGCCATTAATGGAAATTCTCCCTTGATCGGCTACTTCTTTTGCCAATGTTCTTCTTTTGATTAAACGAGACACTTTTAAGAATTTATCTAGTCTCATGTAAGTTCACCTCTTTCTATGCGTTTGGCATCGTTCCACAATTCGTCCATTTCTTCTAGGGTCAAGTCCTCTAGTGAACGCCCTATGTCCTTTGCTTTTTGTTCAATATGCTGAAAGCGCCGCATGAATTTTGTGTTTGCAGAAGAGAGGGCGGTTTCAGGCTCTAGGTGATAAAATCTGCCGATGTTGACGAGAACAAATAAAAGATCCCCAAATTCATCCTTCATCTGCTTTGTTGCACCTTCATCCGTTTTCTCTGCCACTTCCACAAGGAATTCCTGCTTTTCTTCTTCATATTTGTTCCAAATATCCTCTACTTCTGTCCAATCGAAGCCCACTTTCGCTGCTTTCTTTTGGAGCTTATAAGCTTTTGTTAAAGCTGGAAGTGTCGTTGGAATGGATTGCAAAATAGATGCTGCACGCTCCGGTTTTTCCTGCTGCTTGATTTTTTCCCAGTTGGCGACGACATCTGATGCTTCAGACACATCCGTATCACCAAACACATGCGGATGTCGTCGAATCATTTTTTCTGTGACATGCTGGATGACGTCATCCATTGAGAAGTAACCATCATCTTCACCAATTTGGGCATGGAGTAAAACTTGCAGCAGTACATCTCCGAGTTCTTCAACCATATGATCTGGATCGTCTTCATCTATGGCTTCCAGCAGCTCATAACATTCTTCAATTAAATATGGTTTGAGCGACTCATTCGTTTGTTTTTGATCCCAAGGACAGCCGCCAGGACCTCTTAATGTACGAATGACTTCACGGAAAGTGTCAAATTGTTGATAGAGTAGCTTTTCATCTTGGATTGGAGGCACATAAACACTCGTTAAGTTATTTATCGACACATCTCGATCAAGTTCAAATAAAGGAACACCTGTAATCTGTTCCTGACTGCTTCCAGCTGCCGTTACGATAAAGACTTCATAATCGTCAGGTAGCTTTTCCATGAGGGTCAGCTTCACATTCGAGGCTGTCATCTGATCATATACCTGACAGATCAGCACATGCTGGGTCAACTTCAGATCATCCGCTCTCATATCCCCTGCGTCAACGAATTGCAGCCCTTCAATTGGGTCAATCTGTAAGGAATTAAACGTCGCATCCAAAAAGCTTTGTCCACCAGCGACGTACACCTCAACCCCGCGCTCCTTCTGTTGTGAAACAAGAAGCTGCACTGTCTTTTCCGCTACAAACGGGTGACCTGGTACTGCATACACAATATCTTTCCCCTCAGCCTCTTGGAAGAGAATGTCTGTGATTTCCTCATACACTGCATCAAACTGATCATGCTTTTCATATATCTCATCAAAAAAGGTCAGAGACGGGACCTCCTGCATCAATTCTGCGGTGAGTGGATGATCCTGCGTTCTCATGTATACTTCTTTCGCCTGCTTCAGCTGCTTATATACACCGAGCGTCAGCTGATCCATGTCGCCTGCCCCAAGACCAACGACTGTAATCTTACCTGCCATTTCGATTCCCTCTCATCTGTTTAAAATATAAAATCTTTTCTCCTAATGGAATGAGTCTCCATTCCTCTTCCGTAAATACGTCTAGCTTAAGAATACTATATAAAAAGGCGAAACCACCAATAAAAACTGAAGTCAGGCTCTCTAAAACAGAAAACGGACGTTTCTCAAAGGGAATGACCCAAGAAAACAATGCCTGATATCCAATTAAAACGACAGCCATGAATGCTGCTGATAAAAGAATTTTCACTGGGAATAGCTCTCTTATTGAAATCCACCCTTTATGCTTCAAATACACCGCATTGAGCGCAGCGGCGGCGAGAAACCCACAAACAGTCGACCATGCGGCTCCATAAATGCCGAATAACGGGACAAGAGCCAGCGTCAGACCCCATTTCACCAGTACACTGATCAGGACCACAACAGCCGGGTACACGGTATGTCCCAGACCCTGAAGTAAAGCGGTTTGCGTAATCGCCATTGATGTAAAGGCAATGGATATGCAAAATATTTGCAGCGCATCTGTCCCTAAGTCATTACGAAAAAGCATGATGTTCACAGACGATAAAATACATATAAGACCGACAGCTGAACCAATCCCCAGCACCGATGTTGCCTTAAACGATGTACGTACTTTTTCACGAATTGCTTTATGCTGCCCTTTTCTTAAGGCCGACGACAAAAACGGAACAAGAGACGTCCCGATACTAATTGCAAACACCGTCCCGAGCTGCAAGAACGGCTGACCTCGGTCATACACGCCTTTTGCCGCCTTTGCATCTGCTTCACTCAGTCCCTCACTGCGCAGCAGCGCATACAGGTGAAAAGCATCGATCATTTGCATCCATAGGATCAGCAATCCACTCACACAAATCGTCAATGTATACAGCACCAAACTCTTCAGCACATCTTTTTTCCGCAGTGTAGCCTGTTTTAATGTCTTGCTCGCTGACGACCGCTTCCGATAGGTCAGCCAAAGGAAAAGAAGCAAAATGAGTGAAGCCGCACTTCCAGCTATAGAAGAGAACACCGCACCCGCTCCTGTTTCATAAAGCGAATAGCCATGTCTCACAAAATAGAAAGATAAAACAAGCAGGACGCCTACTCTGATGAGCTGCTCAGCCAATTGAGAGACCGCAGTGGGGAGCATCAGCCCATCACTCTGAAAAACACCCCTCAGCATCACGGTAAGCGGCAGAAACAAAAACACAAACGAACTCATCTGGATGAGCAGCATTAATTGACTGTCCGCCATGAGATTCGCAATTGTGCCTGCTCCTATGTATAAACAAAGAAATAAGGCCAAGCTCAGCAAAGTGATATACACCAAGGATACCTTTGTAATGATTCGGCGATTCTCCTCACCATGCTCGCTCAGGAGCTTGGACACCATCACAGGAAAACCAGTGGTGCCGAGCATGATCGCAATGCCAAGAAAGGGATAGACCTGCTGATAAATATAAAAACCTGTGTCTCCTACGATATTTTGAAAAGGGACACGATATACGGCACTCAGTACCTTTGATAACAAGCCTGCGATGGTTAAAATCACCGCACCTTGGAAAAGCCAATGCGGCTGATTCACAGCATTTTTCATGGATGACTCCTTTATGTTCAATCAAAAAATATACCTGCATTTAAACGCACTCATTATATCATACGTGACTGGCAAGCCGTTTCTTTCTAAGGAGTAGACGATACATTCATTGTTTTGTTTCATCCCATATAAAAAACGCCGACAAAATCAGATGATTTCATCGGCATTCTTTCGTTTTATCAAAATGAAGAATTATTAGACCTAATGTTCCATTTGACGGGCTAAGAAGCCAGCTGCCGTTTCTGCCGCTTTATGCTCCACTTCTCCCATTGAACGCTCTTTAGAAAATAAGACGACGGCGCCAATTGGATCTCCGTTTGCAACAATAGGTGCAATGGTATAAGCTGATACATCATCATCAATACCATCCACAAGCTGAATTTCTTTCTTGCTGTCCTCTAATACAGAATTACGCTGATCCATTGTTCGTTCAAGTAAATCACTAATGGATTTGTTTAAATACTCTTTTTTTGAACTACCGGATACAGCAATATACGTATCACGATCACAGATGAGGATAGAATGACCCAAACTGTCGAATAATGCATCAGCATATTCCTTCGCAAAGTCTCCTAGCTCACTAATCGGTGAATACTTCTTCAAAATCACTTCTCCATCGCGGTCGACGAAAATCTCAAGCGGATCTCCTTCCCGGATGCGCAATGTTCTGCGAATCTCCTTCGGTATAACCACTCTACCTAGATCATCGATGCGGCGTACAATTCCAGTTGCTTTCATTCACTGCTGCCTCTCTTTCGTTTGATGATGTGTTGGGTGAATGGAACAAAAGCGTCCACTTTATGCAACATTCACCACTTGACCCTGAGATTAGTATCCGTCACATCAAACGTAATATACACGAGAGACCAACAAAATTTTATGAAGATGGAATGGTTTCTTTTTTCACATCTTGAAGACCTCGAAGCATACGAAGAACGACTTCAAGCCACTCCTCCGTTTTCTTGCCTTTTGTTTGGACAGAAATAATCAGCTTGCTGCCTTCCATGCCAAGACCGATATCACGTCCATATTGACTGCCAAGCTCAAATAATTTTTGACCATCGATGTCGCTGCTTGCTTTTTCATCGAGAGTGAGTCTGACAATGCCTTTCTCCATCTTGATCAACTCGACACGTTCCTGCACAGCGTACACCTTCATCGTCGCAATCGTAAACAAATCAGCCACTTCTTGCGGATATTCTCCGAATCGGTCAATCATTTCATCTTGAAGCTCTTTCCGCTCTTCTATAGATCCAATCGCTCTAAACTGTTTATACATCTCGATCTTTTGTTTGCCATCAGAAATATAGCTATCTGGAATGTAGGCATCAATTTGGAGATCAATTTCCGGCTCAAATTTTTCTTGAGCAGTCGTATCGCCTCTTCTTTCTTCAATGGCTTCTTTCAGCATTTGAGAGTAAAGGTCGAATCCAACAGAATCAATAAATCCATGCTGCTGTGCACCAAGTAAATTTCCTGCTCCTCGAATCGTTAAGTCACGCATCGCAATCTTAAAGCCTGATCCGAGCTCGGTGAATTCTTTAATGGCTTGAAGCCTTTTCTCTGCAACTTCAGAAAGCACTTTATCTTTTCGATAAGTGAAATAAGCATAGGCCACACGATTCGAGCGCCCAACTCGTCCTCTTAACTGGTACAGCTGCGAAAGCCCCATTTTATCAGCATCATGAACAATGAGCGTGTTCACATTTGGTATGTCTACGCCCGTTTCGATAATGGTTGTACTAACGAGTACATCCGATTCACCTTCTAGGAAATTAATCATCACGGATTCCAGCTCGTTCTCACTCATTTTCCCGTGTGCGTAGCTTACTTTTGCGTCTGGAACAAGCATCGAGATTTCATCTGCTTTTCGTTCAATATCCTCCACTCGGTTATAAAGGAAGTACACTTGACCGCCTCTTGCCAATTCTCGCTCAATAGCTTCTCTAACTAACGCACCATTGTACTCGACAACATAGGTTTGAACTGGGAAACGGTTCTCAGGTGGTGTTTCAATAACAGATAAGTCACGTACGCCAAGCATCGACATATGAAGCGTACGAGGAATTGGCGTTGCCGTTAACGTCAACACATCAATATTGGCTTTCATTTGTTTAATTTTCTCTTTATGCGTCACACCGAAGCGCTGCTCTTCATCGATAATTAACAGTCCTAAATCCTTGTACACAATGTCTTTTGAAAGAAGACGATGCGTCCCAATGACCATATCAATCGTTCCATTTTTCAGCCCTTTTAAGGTTTCTGTTGTTTCTTTTCGTGTACGGAAGCGGCTAAGCTGAGCGATTTTAACAGGATAGTCTTGGAATCTGTCCATAATCGTGTCAAAATGCTGCTGCGCTAAGATCGTTGTTGGTACAAGCAGTGCCACCTGTTTCCCGTCAGCAATGGCTTTGAAGGCCGCTCGAATCGCCACCTCTGTTTTTCCATAGCCCACATCTCCACAAAGCAGACGATCCATCGGGCGCTCCCGCTCCATGTCTTGCTTGATTTCATGAATCGAGCGAATTTGATCATCTGTTTCTTGGTAAGGGAATGCAGATTCAAACTGGCGCTGCATCTCATGGTCAGGCGAGAAGGCATACCCTTTGCTTGCTTCACGTTCTGCGTACAGCTTAATCAGATCATCTGCAATGTCCTGCACAGATGATTCTACTTTTTTCTTCACACGTTTCCAGTCGCTGCCGCCTAGTTTATATAGCTTTGGTTCTTTTCCTTCTGACCCTACATACTTCTGCACCTGATCAATTTGTTCAACAGGGACATAAAGCTTGTCGCTTCCTTGATAATGAATATTTAAATAATCTTTATGAATGCCGCCAATTTCAAGCGTTTCAATTCCTAAATACTTACCGATCCCGTGGTTAATGTGCACCACATAATCGCCCACTTGCAGCTCTGAATAGCTTTTGATTCGCTCTGCGTTCGTCAGCTTTTGCTTACGTGCCTGCTTCTTCACACGTTTCTTGAAAAGTTCACCCTCTGTAATGACAGCAATTTTGGATAAAGGTAGTTCAAAACCGGTTTGAAGCTCACCTTGTAAAATATATACTTGCCCGCTGACAAGCTCAGCATCAGGTTTAGCAAGAGCTGCTTCAATGTCATAATCATGCAAGACAGATGACAACTTCTCTGTCCGCTCTTCATCCGCACCTAAAAAGACAACCGTATAATTCTGCTTTTTGTAGCGTTCAATTTCACTTGCAAGCACATTCATCTGGCCGTGGAAATTCTGCATTTGCTTACTAGATACATTGACGATATTTTGCGGATTGGTCTGCTGAACATGTCTCAAAAATAAGGAATAGTACAGAATCGATCTCGATTGCTGATTGAACAGCTCTTGAAATGGGAAGGAAAGGGCTAGATCATGCAGAATATTCCCTTCTTCCAGCAGACTAATTGTCCAATCTGCTTCTTCCTGTTCAAGCTGTTCTTCCATCTCCTGAATTCTGCTGATTTCATCTAGAATGATAATCGTATCCTGCGATGTATAATCTAGCAAACTAGCAGGCTTTTCATAGAAATAGGACAGATACTTCGTCATTTCTTGTGTCACAATACCTTCTAGCAGCTTCTCACGATCAGCAGAAATATTCTGATGGAGCAGTTCTTTTTGTTTATCCGAGTTGAATTTCTTTAAGCTACTGGCAAGACCTTCGTCAAGCTGTTCAATCGCTCTCACTCGTTCAGGCCCTCTTACAATCAGCTCTTTCGCCGGGCCAATCTTGATTTCTTGAAGTGTTTCCAATGAACGCTGCGTGTCAGAGTGGAAGGACCGAATAGAGTCCACTTCTGTATCAAACAGCTCTATACGGATCGGGTGGTCTTCCGTTAACGCATAAATGTCAATGATTCCTCCGCGCACACTAAAGTCTCCGGGCGCAGCGACCATGGACGTCCGGTCATAACCGATTTGCACGAGTTGTTTTGAAAACGTCTCCAAATCAATTTCTTCACCAACCTTTAAGTGGATCTGACTCTCCTTCCAGAGCTCAACAGGAGGAAGCATTCTACGCACTGCAGCTGCTGGGGTCACGACAATCGGATTTTCTCCATTCGCGAGACGATTCAATACATCAAGACGCTGCGCTCTAAGCTCAGGGCTTGCCACAGCAATTTCAGATGCAATGAGTTCATTGACAGGATAAAGAAGGACCGAGCGATCTGGCATCACACTTGCTAGATCATCTGTGACCTTCTGCGCTTGATATAAGTTGTGTGTCACAATAAACATCGGCCGCTTTAATTCGTCTGATATGGCGGCTGTAAATAAAGATCTGACGGAGCCTGATAGTCCAGCGAGCAGTTGTTCTTTTAAACCTTCCTTTAGCCCATTAAAAATGGACTGAAAATCATCACTTTGTTTGATAAATGATTGTATATTTTTCATTTGGCTCCTCCTCCCTGCTTGTTTAAAACAGAAAAACGCTTTGGTCTATTATCTACACCAAAGCTTTTTATTGAATAAAGGTATGATACTGATGGTAATCAGGATTTCTTTCGAGCGCCTCTTGGCAATCCTCACAAATGGTTTGTACATGTAAATCACCATTTTCCCTATAAGAAATCATATCGTTTCTTTCCTCATTTGTTAAGTGATGAAATCCAAGTGCTTCACTTTGGACAGCGGATTCATCTAGACTGCCAACCTTTACACCACAGTGCCGGCAGTAATAGTGCAAAGCCATACGTGATCCTCCCATGCTGAGATTTTATGATCAGTATGTGCTTTGCTTATCATTCTTATACCTTCTTGTTAAAATCATTCATCACTTCTAAAAATGGCTTTGTTAAAGCCGCTTCACAAGCTTCAACAGATGATTGAATAGCAGATGAGATATCAGGCTGTTCTTCCTCTGAGAAGCGTCCTAGTACGTAATCGACGACCTTCATGCCGTTTTGTGGACGGCCGATGCCGATACGGAATCGGTCAAACTCTGGTGAACCTAAATGCTGAATCAACGATTTGATTCCGTTATGTCCGCCTGCACTTCCTTTAGTACGCAAACGAATCCGGCCCGTTGGCAAATCAAGATCATCATAGATGACCTTCAAATGTTCAAGGGGAATATCATAGTAATCCATCAGCGGACGCACACATTCCCCTGATAAGTTCATATATGTAAGAGGCTTCACAAGTAGAACCTTTTGCCCCGAAACAAACCCAGTTCCATATTGTCCATGGAATTTTGATTGATTTAATGGGATGTCCCATTTTTTTGATAGTTCATCTATTGTCATAAACCCGACGTTATGTCTTGTTTTTTCATATTCTTTTCCTGGATTACCCAATCCAACGAACGCAATCATGAAACCAATAACCTCCTTTGTCGCACATGCACACGCCTAAAAAATGAGCCAATGTGATTGCCTCATGCAAAACGTATGAATTCTTTTCATTCTAGCACAAAAGACGTAACCGCGGGAGGGTTACGTCTCTAATTGACCAGTTATTCTTCGCTGTCATCTTTTTCTTTAATGGCCTCAGGCTCTTGCGTTTCCTCTTCACTATCTGGCTCAGGAACCTCTGATTGCTGAGGCGGTAAGATCGAAGCAACAACTTCTTCTGGATCATTATTAATTTGATACGTAGATTGAACAGTCAGATCACCAACTGTTAGTACGTCATTTACTTCTAAGTTTGTAATATCAGCTTCAATATTTTGCGGGATATCCTTTGGTTTTGCTGTAATGGATAGCTCAAATAGTGGCTGCTGAAGCACACCGCCATCCTTTACACCTTTGGATTCGCCAATGAGTTGTACAGGTACATCTGCGTCAATTTCTCGCTGTAAGTCGACCACTTGGAAATCAGCGTGGACAAGCTCATTTTTCAACGGATCTGTTTGCAGTTCTGTTACCATCACAGATTTTGTTTCACCGCCAACGTCTAATGTGATGATTGTGTTTTTTCCTTCATCACGTAATGTCTTTAATAAATCAATACTGTCTAATGAAACAGCCAGGTTGTCTGTATTTTTTCCGTATATGACACCAGGAACGTGTCCTGAATGACGGATTTTTTGCAGTGTGGAACGTTTGAAATCAGTTCTTTTATTTGCTTTTAAAGTTGCCATATTCAGCACCATCCTATTTCTTTTTTGTCACTACTTTCATAAATACCCATAACTGAATCATTTTAAACATGTTTGCCTTTCATTTATCACAGCAAAAAGACCCCAAGCTGATGCCTAGGGCCTTTTTCAATCAGAAAATTAGCTGAAAAGGTAGCTCACAGATTCTTCTTCATGTACACGGATGATGGCTTCTGCAAGCAAAGGCCCAACTGAAAGCGGAATGAATTTTCCAACTTTCTTGTCATCTGTTAAGTGAATACTGTTTGTCACAACTAATTCTTTAATTTTAGAGTTTGTAATACGTTCTACTGCTGGTCCAGACAATACTGGGTGAGTACAACAAGCATAGACTTCAGCCGCTCCATTTTCCACAAGTGCATTTGCAGCAAGTGTAATCGTACCAGCTGTATCAATGATATCATCGATGAGAATCGCCGTTTTGCCTTCAATGTTCCCAATGATGTTCATCACTTCAGCCACGTTCGGCTTCGGACGACGTTTGTCGATAATTGCGATTGGTGCTTTCAGGCGGTCCGCCATTTTGCGCGCACGCGTAACACCACCGTGGTCAGGAGACACAACAACGATATCATTCAAGTTTTTCTGTTCAAAATAGTTTGTTAAGATTGGCACAGCCATTAAGTTATCGATTGGAATATCAAAGAAACCTTGGATTTGCGGCGCATGAAGGTCAAGTGCAATGACACGTGTAGCACCTGCTGTTTCAAGTAAGTTCGCAAAAAGCTTCGCCGTGATTGGCTCACGAGGTTTCGCCTTACGATCTTGACGTGCATATCCGTAATAAGGGATAACAATATTGACCGTTTTCGCAGAAGCGCGTTTTAGTGCATCTACCATAATGAGTAGCTCCATAATGTGCTCATTGACTGGCGCACTAGTAGATTGAATAACATAACAATCACAGCCACGGATACTTTCTTCAATATTGATTTGGACTTCACCGTCACTAAAACGTTTAACAGAGCTCTTTCCTACATCAACTCCGATACGATCGGCAATTTCTTTGGCAAGTTCAGGGTTTGAATTCAAAGAGAATATCTTTAAATTCGCATCAGCATAACGATTAGACATGGTAAACCTCCGGGTATTTGGATTATTTTTTATGAATATTTTTCACATAATCTTCTTTATTGACTTGTCTTGCTCTAGCAATAGACAATGCATCCTGCGGTACATCTTCTGTAACCGTTGAACCGGCTGCAACATATGCCCCTTTTCCGACAGTGACTGGTGCAACGAGATTTGAATTACAGCCAATAAATGCGCCATCTTCAATCTTCGTTAAGAATTTGTTCTTCCCATCATAATTAACTGTAATAGATCCACAACCAAGGTTTACATCCGCTCCGACCTCTGCATCTCCAATATAGCTTAGATGAGACGCTTTGCTTCGGTCACCGAAAACTGTTTTCTTGATTTCGACAAAATTCCCGATCTTCACTTCATCGCCAATTTTCGACAACGGGCGAATATGAGCAAACGGTCCAATTGTCACATCTACCCCAACTTCACTATCGCAGACAACAGACTGCTTAATGACTGTCCGATCTCCAATTACGCTATCAACAATTTCAGTGTTCGGACCGATTGTGGCATCTGCACCAATCTTTACATTCCCTTTGATGACCGTCCCAGGATAAATCATTGTATCTTCACCGATGACTGCATCTGGCGAGATATACGTGTTCTCAGGATCAATCAAGGTTACACCATTCTTCATATGCTGATGATTAATACGTCGCTTCATGAATTGCTCTGCTTGTGATAGAGCGATACGATCATTGACTCCAAGTGTTTCTTCAAAATGCGGTGTTTGATACGCTGCAACCGTCTGTCCTTCATTCTTTAGAATTTCAATGACATCCGGCAAATAGTATTCACCTTGTGCATTTTCATTTGACACTTGCTCAATCACACGGAAGAGATCTTCATTTGAAAAGCAATAGGTTCCAGTATTAATTTCATTCACTTGACGTTCAGCATCATTTGCATCTTTATGCTCGACGATTTTTACTACAGCACCTGTTTCATCACGAATAATACGTCCATAACCTGTTGGATCATCCGCGTGTGCTGTCAAAATCGTCACTTTCGCTTGTTGTTTTTGATGCTCGCTTAACATGGCTTCCATTGTTTCCGCTGTCAATAATGGTGTATCTCCACAAATGACAATGGTTGTTCCCTTTTCCTGCGCGAGGAACGATTTAGCTTGTTTGACGGCATGTGCTGTTCCCAGCTGTTCTTCTTGAAGTGCATATTCACTTCTGTCCCCAAGCTGCTTCTTGACGTCCTCTGCTCCATGACCGACAATCGTCACAAGCTTGGCTAAAGATAGCTTTAACGCTTGATCTGCCACATGCTCGACCATTGGCTTTCCGCAAACTGGATGAAGTACTTTGTATAACTTTGACTTCATTCTTGTTCCTTTTCCCGCTGCTAAAATCACTGCGAACCGCTTATCCATTGATTGGCCTCCAATATCCCTATTATCCATAGAAAAATATATCCTAAATAAGGACTGATTTCAAGGATACAAGAGGAAGTGCATTAATTTTCTAATGAACGGGAGACATAAGGAACAAGAGAAAAAACGCAAAAAAGACAGCATTTAAAAGAAAACATTCATTTTCTCTTAAAGCTGTCTTTTTAGGTTCACATATCTTTAAGAAGCTCCAGCTTCTTCATATTCAATTGTCTCTTCCTCTTCGCCTAAGCGATGATACTCATTTAAAACAGCATCTTGGATTTTACCCCGAGTGCTTGAATTAATTGGATGTGCAATGTCGCGAAACTCTCCATCAGGCGTACGTTTGCTAGGCATTGCAACAAACAAGCCATTGTTTCCATCAATCACACGAATATCATGAACAACAAATTCGTGGTCCAGCGTGATGGATGCAATCGCCCTCATGCGACCATCGGTATTCACGCGGCGTAATCTTACGTCAGTAACTTCCACAGTAGTTCACCACCTTTTCCCAATATAAAAGCATTAATTAGGTATTCAACGATTGTGGTGATTCTCCTGCTCTTTTTTTAAACTTTTTTTGAAATATCGGGATATTTATACATTTTTTGTCATTTTAATGACGGCGCTTACATCGGTTGCGTGAAAAAAGACATCATGACGATGCCTTTTCATACATATAATGAAACCAAACGGCCTCCAAAGAGATGGTCTGTTTATTTCACTAATGCCACAACTTCAATTTCTACAAGTGCATCTTTTGGAAGTCTGGCTACTTCTACACATGAACGAGCTGGCTTATGTGTATGGAAGTATTCACCGTACACTTCATTCACTTCAGCGAATTGTTCCATATCTTTAATGAAAACCGTTGCTTTCACGACTGTTTCAAAGGAAGCACCCGCTGCTTCAAGGACGGCTTTAAGATTATGAAACACTTGATGTGTTTGTTCTTTAATATCTCCATTCACAAAATCTCCAGCTGGCGTTAATGGAATCTGCCCTGAGCTGTAAAACATGTTATTGACGATAATCCCTTGAGAGTAAGGTCCAATGGCTGCTGGCGCGTTTTTGGTTTGAACAACTTTTGTCATATCAATCTCTCCCATTCAAATACATGTTTGATCAAAACTTAAGCTTTCGAATGAAAAAACTCGTGGAAATTACCTTCATTAATCTCAATGATTTTCTGCTTCATATCAATGGTTGAAAGCTTTAAAAGTGATACATATTCATCGACAAGACGTTCATCTACGCCTTCATCTTCTAATAAAACACCGATCCCTGCAACATTTGCATTAAATTCCTCTAGAAGATTCATCATGCCATTAATGGTTCCGCCTGCTTTCATAAAGTCATCAATAATCAACACATTGGATCCTTTATCTAAGCTCCGCTTTGCAAGTGACATGGTTTGAATTCGGTTAGAAGAACCTGATGCATAATTAATACTCACAGTTGATCCTTCAGTTACCTTATTATCTTTTCTAACGATCACAACAGGCACATTTAAATAACCTGCAACAGAATAGGCAATCGGAATACCTTTCGTCGCAACAGTCATGACAACATCAATCGGTCGATCCGAAAAAATGGTCGCAAAAAGCTTACCGATTTTCGCAAGAATCGATGGATTTCCTAAAACATCAGTTAAATATAAATAACCGCCAGGAAGCACACGTTCAGGAGTTGATAATGCCTCTCCGATATCGTTTACGACTTCGTCTGCTTCTTTTAGATGAATCTTTGGAATATATTTCACTCCGCCAGCAGCGCCAGGTACAGTAAGTAAAGTCCCTATTCCCTGCTGTTCGAAGGTCTGTTTGATAATCGTTAAGTCTTCACTAATAGAGGACTTCGCAGATTGATATCGCTCTGCAAAAAAAGTTAAAGGTACTAGTACGTGCGGGTGGGTTAACAAATAATTTGTTAAGTCCACCAATCTGCCGCTTCGACGAAACTTCATGAACTTACCCCCAGAACCCGAATAATTTATGAATAATATAACTTAATATACGGATTTAATCAAGGGTATTTTGTTCGCCGATCATGCGGACAGCGTAAACCTGATCACAAAATCCTCTCAGTCCGTTATATATTCTTTGTACCTTCGATTCATATTGAATCAAGCCAAATACAGTTGGCCCGCTGCCGCTCATTAATACAGCATCTGCTCCGAAACGCTTCATCTGTCTCTTAATCATATCGACTTCCGGATACATCTTTAATGTCACAGATTCCAACACGTTACCGAGTGAGCCGCACATCTCTTTATAATCTTTCGCTTCAATTGCTTCAATCATACGCTGTACATTTGGGTGTTCTACTTTGCTTGCGTCATATTGTCTGTAGACCTCAGCTGTAGATACCCCAATCACCGGCTTCGCTAAAATCACCCAGCAATGCGGCGGTGTCGCAATATGCTTTAGTTTCTCTCCACGTCCTGTCGCTAGCGCCGTCCCTCCGTGTACACAAAAAGAGACATCTGAGCCGATCTCCGCTCCAAGCTCAGCTAGTTCATCTAACGTGAGATTTAACTTCCACAAACGGTTTAAGCCGCGAAGCGCTGCTGCGGCATCACTGCTGCCTCCAGCTAAACCTGCTGCGACGGGAATTGCTTTTGTGATGACAATCGATACGCCTTTTTGAATACCGAATCTTGTTTTTAATAATTTAGCTGCCTGATAAGCCAAATTCCGTTGATCATCTGGCACAAAACGATTATGAGATGATACACGGATTTCGTCTTTGTCCAGCTCCGTCAGCTCTAGTCGATCTGCAAGATCTATTGTTGTCATCACCATCTCCACTTCGTGATATCCATCCGGTCTTTTTCCATGAACATCAAGTGAGAGATTAATTTTTGCCGGTGCTTTTTCTAAAATACGCAAACATTTCACCTACTTCTCCATCTAAACATAAGTATCAATATTGTATCACATTTGATGGATCTGATGAATATTGGCTTTTGCCCCCAGCACACTCACTTTTTCAAGCAAAAAAGACCAGAGACACCCGAGGTATCCCTGATCATTTCTTTATCGTTGATTCTCTTCTTGAGCCATGTGCTGTTGAGCTAATTCAATGGCACGTTTGACCATATTTCCTGCGTCACGCGCACGAATCTCTCCCCAGCCTCCATTTTTGACGGTATCATAAAATCCAAGATCCTTCGCCAGCTCGTATTTGAACTCATCTGACATAATGCCTCGGCGTCTACCCAAACGAAACAGCCCCTTTGGTCGAGAATTCGAATCATCGCCACTCCTTTGTGGCTTTCTTATTTTGCATCGATTCCCGCCTTTTACCCCTTTCAAATAATGGACAGCCTCCCATACAGAAAAAAAGGCAAAACAAAAAGCAGTAAACAAAAAGTTCACTGCCCATTAATAGGCGACTGAGCTAGCGGTATCATCGAACGTTAATTCGACCGTCTCAGTCAGTATATCTGCATAACTGTAAGAAACTCTTTCAAACGAATTCTCATCTTGATCTAATTGAATCACAAAAACAGAAGGGTACGTTTCAGCTAAAATGCCCGAACGCTCAATTGTTTTTCGGCGGCCTCCGTTAGCCTTTAACGTCAAACGTTTACCTAAGTTACCATCAAGCGATCTTTTGATGTCGGACAAAGTCTTCGCCATTGCATCCACCTCACTGAGATAATTATACAACAACGGCCCATTTTTGTCAAATAAAAATTAAATTATATCAACCAACACGAGCCATTGTCAACAAAATAATTTTGACAAACTTCTACCTTTTCTCCTCCCTATTTTTCTCAAATTCCGGTGAATTATGTATTCATATGAAATTTCTTTTTGAGCATAAAAAAAACCAGACTGAAATCAGTCGGGTTATGTCGATTCATGGTCTCTTTTATATGGCATACCTACCCTTAAAACACCCCTTGTTTCAATCCCTCCGAGACCTTTTTCTCTCGTCAGTGTATTTCGGAGCACATCCCACACGTTGATTCGATCTACAAATGGAGTGAAGCTGATCTTGGCAACAATATAGACGGGGTCAAGTGCATGAATGTTGACACGTGAGGGTGAGCTTGCAAAATTAGCACCTGCTTGAATTAATGATTCAAAATGAGATTGGCAGGCACCTGCAAAGATCACGAGCTGATCTAAATGCGGAACCTTCCTTCTTGCCTTTTGAACCGTTTCAACGAAATGACGAGAATGACGATATGCACCGATATCGTGTACACCGCCCTTTTGTTTAGAATACGCATCATGTCCTGTGATGACCAAAATATCAGGCCGGTATTGATCAATTAATGAATCAATCATGCTTGGCATTTTCTTCTCGTGGCAATGCACACCATACACAGGTACACCAATTCTTTCATATACATCTAAGCATTTCTTTAAGTATGAAGCATCTCCATCTAAATGCAGAACCTTTCCGGGCATATGAAAATACTGCTCCTGATGCTGATATTGTCCAGACGTATAATACTCTTGTTTTTCACGAAGCAGCTGATAATCTTGCCTGAGTAAGTCGAGCGATTCGTTAATTTTCCGTTCATCGTCTTTCTCTCTTGTCAGTTGCTCCTCTTTTTGAATCAAGACCAAATCTGACATCTTCGCATCGGCGATCAGCCTCACTTCATTCCCATGCAAAATGGCGGTGGCTTCGTGCTGGTCTGTCTCATCAATTCGAATGATACGAAACATAATATCCATCTGATAGGATGCCCTCGTCACCATATCTCCTATTTGAAATTGCATGCTTTTCACTCCACAATCAGGCTCTTATCCTGTTGGTATCGTCTTACGCTACACTTGTTCTTCTTTCAGGTGTGTTGTTCTTTCTAGCCTATGCCTGAACAGGTGAAGTGGTGAAAACCAAAAGAAAAAAGCCCTTATGAAAGGGCTTTGTGTAAAACATTGGACAAACGGGCAAATTCATCGATTGATAATGATTCACCACGGCGTTTCCCATCAACCTCAGCTGTTACAAGGGCTTCTTCAATGATAGCTTTATGTTTCTTACCGTCTGGCAGATTGTTCATCAAGTTATTCATCAATGTCTTCCGGCGCTGGCCAAAACTCGCACGAATCAGTTGAAAGAAAAACGTATCATTGTCTACTGAGACCGCAGGCGTTTCACGAACAGTTAGTTTGATTACCGCTGAATCCACATTTGGTTGTGGGACGAAAACCGTTTTCGGCACAACCATGACCGTCTTCGCTTCTGTATAAAATTGCACTGCAATCGACAAAGAGTTGTATTCTTTTGATGAAGGAGCAGCGGCCATGCGATCTGCTACTTCTTTTTGCAGCATGACAACGATGCCTTTCAATGGAAGGTTTTCTTCAAGCAATTTCATAATAATTGGTGTCGTCACATAATAAGGAAGGTTTGCTACGACCATTACTTCTTTACAGTCAGCAAACTGTTCTTCAATCACCTTTCTTACATCTGCCTTCAATACGTCTTGATGAATAATGGTGACATTATCATATGGAGAAAGCGTATCGTTTAAAATCGGCAATAGGCGCTGGTCGATTTCAAAAGCCGTGACTTTCTTTGCCCGTTTGGCGAGCTGTTCAGTCAACGCACCGATACCAGGGCCAATTTCAATCACACCGGTCTCATCCGTTATCTCTGCATGATCGACAATGCGATCTAAAATATTCGTATCAATTAAAAAGTTTTGCCCTAAGCTCTTTTTAAAAGAGAAACCGTACTTCTTCAGTATTTCCTTCGTTCTGATGGGCGTCGCAATATCTTTATTCATCGGCTTCCTCCTGCATGACGGTCTTTAAGGCCGCAATAAAATCCTCTTTCGTTATTTGGAACATGTGAAGACGCTTTTGCAGCTGCTTCGCATTTGTATATCCTATATTTAAAAGCACACCTAATCGTTCGCGGCGGCGTTTTGATGCTTCGCCTCCGATAAGGCCTGCGTCAAATAAATCGTCTAACGTAATCTCGCTTTCTGATTCTTCCATTTCCTCATGGACATGAGCAAGGCATTCTCGAATACTATCCAAGGAAGCATGCTCGACACCAATTCCTTTGTCCCGCTTCGCTTTCGCAAGGTATTTTGGTAAAAAGGCGTGCTTACAGCCAGGGACAGCCTCTGCGATGGTTTTACGGATCTTTTCCCCAGGGAAATCAGGATCAGTTAAAATGATAACCCCCCTCGTCTCCTGAGCAAGACGCACTTGTTGAATGACTGTATCGCCAATGGCAGATCCATTCGTTTCAATCGTATCTGCATCAACTGCCATCTTTACTCTAGCAGTGTCGTCACGACCCTCCACCACAATGATTTCTTTGATTTTCATGTATTCCTCCGCTTGCAAAAACAATCTACATTTTTTTGTCAAAAAATGAAACCTTCCATGCTGTTTTTGCGTCTAATTAATTAGAAAACAGTGCTTCTATTATAACCAAAAAAACAGAGGGTGCGCAAAGCCCTCTGTTCATATAAATGATTTGATGTGTTTATTTGAGCACTCTAATTTTCACTCGTTTATTTCCCCATTGATAAGCTGCCGACTTACTTGGGACGAACACATCAATTTTATTCCCTTTTATAGCAGATCCAGTGTCTGATGCAACGGCATACCCATAGCCTTCCACATACACTTTAGAGCCCAGCGGAATGACACTCGGATCTACTGCTATGACCTTTGCACCCGGATTTGCTTTTAAATTAAAGCCTGTAGACGTTCTACCCGTACATCCAGCACAGCCCGCTGTATAGGCTGTGGACGTCACATAGAACTCTTTTCCTGACGATTCATTACTTCTTGAAACCGCAGGGGACGCTTTAGGTTCTTTCTTGGACACTTGTGTACCAACGGCCACTAAACGATCCTTACTGTCTTTTGCAGTAACCTCTTTAATTAATTCTTTAGACACCACTTTGCCGTTTTCTTTCACAATGGCATAGTGCTTCTTCAATTTACCTTCTTCACCTTTTTCAAGCACCTTCTCTTTTCCTTTTTCAAGAGATCGATCCTTTTTATGTTTGGTATCAAAAGCAATTTTCTCTTCCACTACATCGGTGACTTTTTCCACCCGAGTGATCTTCACATCTGCGCTTTTTTTAGAAAGGTGACTATGTAACGCAGGTTTGATCTTATCGTGCTTCTTGAGCTTCAGCTCTTGTTGCTTTAAAAAGTCAGCGACCGTAGTCGAAGTGGTCCACACTTTCTTATCCTTTCCTCCATCGTTTAAGCTGACCTGAAAGGCCTGCTGAACCACAAGATCCATATTCTTTTTAATCTTGTCATTCTTTCCTGGAGTTACTTGATCGTGCTTCCCAATATCTATCTTCTCATTCTTCAATAATGCTCCAACCGTCTGATCTGTTGTCCATATCGTTTTCTCTTTCCCATCTAGGGTGAGATGAACCGGTATAGCCGCATCATACACAATGTTCATGTTGTCTTGAATCTTTGTATTTAGACTTGGAGAGATATGATCCTCCGCCCTGGTCCTTATTCCAAGGTCTGAAAGCAGCTGTGCTACTGTCTCTTCATGTGTACGAATTGTCTTCTCTTTGCCATTGATTGAAATGGTAATAGACTGCTTAGTGAGCTCATGCGCACCGTAAGCCGTCCCAGTTCCAGCTAAAAGCAAGCAAGCGACTAGAAATAAAACCTTGCCTTTTCCTAGCTTGACAGAAAACAGATTTTTCATTTTTTGTACGATGAAAAACGCCTCCTTCTCCTCGGAGAGATTATATAGAGTATCTCAAAACCTGTCAACCCTTCCACCCACTGTACAAAAATGCTCGATTGTAAACCTATTATGGGAGATTTTTGGAAGGAAGGGAAGAAAGACATATCGACAACTTATCCTATGAGGAGGCGCAAACGTGTAGAACTTTTTCGTTATGTTTCACAATTGGACAAGCTTAAACAAGGATTGACATCATATACTGTCAGTTTATACGGAAAACTTTTTTCGCATTTTCTGTTGTCAATGCAGCAAGCTCTTCAAAGCTTATTTCTCGCAATTCAGCAATTTGTTCTGCGATATATTTCACATAGCTCGGCTCATTTCGTTTCCCTCTAAATGGCGCTGGAGTTAAATACGGGCAGTCTGTCTCAATCAGAAGACGATCGCTTGGAATATCCTTGACAACTTCTTTCGGTTTTTTCGCATTTTTAAATGTCACAGGTCCACCGAATGAGATATAAAAGTTCATTTCCATACACGCTTTTGCAATTTCGAGGCTGCCAGTAAAGCAGTGCATAATTCCTCCGACTTCTGCCGCTCCTTCTTCTTTTAAGATCGTCACTACATCTTCCGTAGCGTCACGGTTATGAATGATAATTGGCAGATTCACTTCTTTTGCAAGAGCAATTTGACGTCTAAAGACTTCTTTTTGCACATCTTTTGGCGACTTGTCCCAATAGTAATCTAGACCCATTTCTCCAATGGCAACAACCTTTTCATGCTGAGATAATTCTTTGATCCAAGCCAAATCTTCATCTGTCATATCAATGGCATCAACAGGATGCCAGCCGATGGCTGCATACATAAAATCATATGCTTCAATTAGCTCCATCGCTCTCGTAATGGTTGGACGATCAAACCCGACCACCACAATCTTCTCTACCTTTTCACTTTTTGCTCTTTCAATCACCTGCTCTAAGTCTTCATTATATTGTTCAGCATTTAAGTGGGCATGTGTATCAAATAACATGGTTGATGGCTCCTTTCGACAATTCTTCTGAAAAACAAAAGGTGTTCGACGAAATGTTACACGTGGAACACCTTTGTTAAATTATAAAATTTTCGTTCCATTTGCTAGAGATTGATCTACTTCAAGAACCTGCAATTTACCACCAGTTTCTCCAGTTAAAATCATTCCCTGGGAAATTTCCCCTCTTAGTTTAACTGGTGTGAGATTCGCTACGCAGACGAGCTTCTTCCCTACCAATTCTTCTGGTTGATAATGCTTGGCAATCCCTGAGACAATTTGTCTCTTTTCAAATCCAAAATCAAGCTGAAGCTTTAAGAGACGGTCAGCTTTTTTCACTGGTGCTGCTTCCAATACTTGTGCTACACGAAGGTCAACTTTCGAAAAATCATCGAAGGCAATTTCGGCACCCAGTTCAGGTAATTCAGTTTCTTCTATTTCAACTGACTCTTCTTCTACCTTAGGCGCACTTCCTTGCATCTTCTCTTTAATGTATGCCACTTCTTCTTCAACCTCTAAACGAGGGAACAACGGCTCACCTTTTTGTACCGTCGCTTTTTGAATCGCACCGAAAGAAAGAATGCTTTCCCAGCTTTTGAGTTTCTCTTCTTCAATTCCAAGCTGGAAGAAGATTTTCTCAGGTGTTTTTGTTAAGAATGGTGTTAACAATACAGCTGTGATTCGAAGTGATTCTGCTAAATGGTACATCACAGAATGCAGTTCTTTTCGTTTTGTTTCATCCTTCGCTAATACCCAAGGAGCTGTTTGATCAATATATTTATTCGTTCTGCTGATTAATGTCCAAACATTTGAAAGAGCCACTGAGAATTCGAGGTTTTCCATCGCTTCTTCATAGGCTTTCACCGTTTGTTCAGCTACAGCTTTTAGTTCCTCATCAAACTCATTGACTGGTCCCTTATAGCTGCTTAATGTACCGTCGAAGTATTTTTGCACCATCGCCACTGTACGGTTAAGTAAGTTCCCTAAATCATTGGCAAGGTCATAGTTTACACGTTCCACGAATCCTTCTGGTGTAAACACACCGTCTGCACCAAATGGTACTTCGCGTAGCAGGTAATAACGAAGAGCATCAAGACCATAGCGATCAATTAACGTAACAGGATCTACTACGTTCCCTTTTGATTTAGACATTTTGCCATCTTTCATGAGCAGCCAGCCATGTGCAAAAATTTGTTTTGGCAGCGGCAGATCAAGTGCCATCAGCATAATTGGCCAGTAAATTGTATGGAATCGTACAATTTCTTTCCCGACTAGGTGTACGTTGGCAGGCCAATATTTTTTATATTTTTCATCTTGATCGGTTCCGTAGCCAATCGCTGTTAAGTAGTTGAATAACGCATCAATCCATACATAGATGACGTGCTTCGGATTATTAGGTACTTTAATGCCCCAATCAAAGGTTGTTCTTGATACAGCTAAATCCTCTAACCCCGGTTTAATGAAGTTATTAATCATTTCATTCTTTCTTGATTCAGGCTGAATGAACGACGGGTTCTTTTCGTAATAGTCTAGTAAGCGATCAGCATACTTACTCATACGGAAGAAATATGATTCCTCTTTAATCAATTCAACAGGGTGTCCACTGTCTGGGCTTTTCCCTCCAATGACTTCCCCTTTCTCATTTCGCTCAACATCAACAAGCTGTGTTTCCGTATAGAATGTTTCATCAGGAATACTGTACCAGCCCTCATATTGATCTAAATAAATATCTCCTTGATCAAGCAGCTTTTGAAAGACTTGTTCAATGATTTTCGTATGTCTTTTTTCCGTTGTACGAATGAAATCATCGTTGGAAATGTCGAGTTTCTTCCATAATGATTTAATGTCAGCAACGACCGGATCTAAATACTCAATCGGTGTAATATTTTGTTCTTCAGCTTTTTGCTGAATTTTTTGTCCGTGCTCATCAGTACCCGTTAAATACATCACATCATAGCCTTGCAGACGTTTATAACGAGCCATGGCATCCCCTGCCACTGTCGTATAAGCATGTCCAATATGTAATTTTCCGCTCGGATAGTAAATTGGTGTAGTCAGATAAAACGTTTTTTTCTTTTCCGGCATGTCGGAACCTCCTGCTTGTGTGTAAATGTCAAAAACTCCCGCCCAATGGACGAGAGCGGTCATCATACTTCATTAAAATGTGTCAGATCATTTCATTATGTTTTGCACTTGTGCTTTCTCTATGATACCATCTTAGCCTTTAAGATCAAGCATATATACATAGAACAGAATGAAATGAATGAAAAAGATGAGTTTTTCGAAAAAAACGACAAACCGCTCGACATTTTGTCGAATATTGTCGTATAAAATCTATTTCCAGATTTACAATTGGCTAAATTAGGGCAAAAGTCTTGTTAATCTGTTATCGTCATTTTTCATATTTTTATAGATAAATTCTGAAAAATCCTTATACACCGGTAGTTTCAAGGTCCTTTGACTTTAAGAGTCATATTTTACAAACAATAGTAAACAAAATGATTGACGATTTATGGAAACCTTGTTATGCTAGGAATGTAAGGAATTTGTCGAATAATGACGAAGATAATATTATATTAAGAATAAGAACTTTTTGGGAGGAGAATGAAGATGAAATCTACAGGTATTGTACGTAAAGTTGACGAATTAGGACGCGTGGTGATTCCAATCGAGCTTCGCCGTACGTTAGGAATCGCAGAAAAAGACGCTTTGGAAATTTATGTTGATGATGAAAAAATTATCCTAAAAAAATATAAACCAAACATGACTTGCCAAGTAACAGGTGAAGTATCAGACGATAACCTTAAACTTGCTAATGGTAAATTAGTTCTTAGCCGTGAAGGTGCAGAGCAAATCATTAACGAAATCCAAAACCAACTTCAATCACAAAAATAAGTTTTATATAAAAAGGTTCTTGCACCGTTTGCAAGAACCTTTCTTTATTGTTCAATATGATACGCATCATAGATCGTCCGCTTTGGCACACCACGTTCGACCGCAGTACGTTTAATGGCCTCTTTTGACGTTAATCCTTCCTCTATGTAATGGATCACGTGCTCTTTTTCAGATAAAGAGTTCCACCAAGCTTCTTCATTCAGTTCTTCTTCATCCTGATCATTTCCTTGTACGACGAGACAGAACTCACCACGGATTTGTTGTTCTGTCACCCAAGTCAGCGCGTATTCTAAATCTCCACGAATAAACTCTTCAAATTTCTTTGTCAGTTCTCTCGTAATGGCAATATTCCGGTTCCCCCACACTTCTTTCATCACAGTCAGCGTTTCTTTTAACCGATGGGGCGCTTCATAGAAAATAATTGTTTCTTGGCGTTTCTTCAATGCTTCCAACTGTTTTTTCTTTTCCTTTTTTTGACGATCAAGAAAACCGTAAAAGAAAAATGGCTGTGGTGCGATTCCTGACGCAATGAGCGCCGTAAGTGCTGCATTTGCACCAGGTAACGGAATGACATAGCCTCCGATGTTCGTAAAGTCGCGAACCACTTCGGCTCCTGGATCAGAGATCGTCGGTAAACCGGCATCGCTCACGAGTGCAATATTCTTTCCTTCTTTTAACCATTCGATTAACTTGTGACCACTGCTATCTTTGTTATGTTCATGATAACTCGTTAATGGGGTATCAATTTCATAGACATGACAAAGCTTTTTCGTTTGTCTCGTATCTTCTGCGGCAATATAGTCTACATCTTTTAACGTTTGTATCGCTCGAAATGTCATATCTTCTAAGTTTCCAATCGGGGTTGGTACGAGATAAAGAATACCCATTTCTGATTGACCATCAAAGCTTTTCTGTGTCTTTTTCATGTGCCGCCTCCTTTTTGATTCGCTTTTCTTCTATATACATGTCCTTTTTTCGACGTGTCCACGTTTTGAAACGATATTCCTGTTGCATGGCTTCTCTTTTGGTTAAAAAGCATTCGTGGTAATAGAGTTCCACCGGCCGTCTAGCTCTCGTATACTTTGCACCCTTCCCACTATTATGGGCAGTCAGCCTTTTTTGTAAGTCATTTGTATACCCAGCGTACAAACTGCCATCTGCACATTTCAATACATAGAAATAATGACTATGCTTCTCCATACAGTATCGTCCTGATTTCTTTTGTATACTCTTGGTCTTCTCCATAAACAAAAAGCGGCGGGAGGATTTTCAAATCCGGCTTTCCATCTTTCATCCCTTCCACTAAAATGGTATTCGCTTCTTTTCCTTGTTTCGGATATACAAATTGAATTCGTTTTGGCTCAATTCGGTATTTCTTCATCATTTCAACAATCTCAAGCAGCCGTCCAGGACGGTGAACCATTGCCAGTTTGCCTCCTTGCTTTAGCAAAGTGGAAGAAACACGAATGACATCTTCTAATGTACAATGAATCTCATGACGTGCGATCGCCAAATACTCATTTTCATTGATTTCATCCTTAGAAGGAGTCTTAAAATATGGCGGATTACAAGTAATCACGTCTACTTTGTGGTTTCCGTACCGTTTAGGCATATCATTTAAATCACCATGGATCAACTCAATCTGCTGCTCCAGTTGATTATGCGCCACACTTCTCTTTGCCATATCATATAGGCGTTCTTGAATTTCAACCCCTGTAATAGAGGCTTTAGATCTCGTCGAAAGCAGCAATGGAACGATGCCATTTCCCGTACAAAGATCAATAATCTCCCCTTTTTGAATCGGCACATACGCAAATTTTGCTAATAACACTGCATCCAATGAAAAGGCGAACACCGTTTTACTTTGAATAATTTTCATATCTTCTGCAAGCAAGTAGTCTAAACGTTCATCTTCTCTTAACGAAACCATGATGTATCCTTTCTTTTCCTGTGAAAAAGGCTCCCGATTCAGCGGAAGCCTTTTCTCATTTTTTATTTAAAAATGACAGACAGAACAAACAGTCTCCCTCTTTCCGAATGCTCCCATAATGTACATTACAAATATGGAAGCCCTCCTGATATAAACGAGCTAGGTTATCATGACCTTCTCCTATATCAGAATGACTTGGCTTCTGGGCAGAATCATGCTCTGCCTCAGACGATTTATCTCGATCGGATTGATCCAGACGTTCACGCAAGTGCTGATTCTCCATCTGCAGCTGATGATTTTCTTCAATCACTTCACCGATATGATTTTTCAAATCACCTAGCTGGCGATAAAGAGAACCGATTTGTTCTTCTAAATTAATCACCGTATCAAATAGTTCCTTTTTATCCAAGGTGGCACACCTCGTTACTCAGTTGTTTGTGCAGATACAACGCCTTCTTGTAATAATTCTTCCCAAGTATATTCTATCACTTTTTCTTGCCCGGTTAATTCAACTTGCAAAATTCGTTCTAAAATATTAAGCCCTACTACCTTTGCAGAGCCATTAGACGTCTGAATCGTTTCACCGATGTCCGGTAATTGTTCTTTTGCTGTTTCGTACTCATCATTCTCATATTTCAAGCAGCACATTAAACGGCCGCAAAGCCCTGAAATTTTGGTAGGGTTTAACGAGAGGTTTTGATCTTTTGCCATTTTAATGGACACAGGTTCAAAATCTCCTAAGAAAGTTGAACAGCAAAGCATACGTCCACACGGACCAATGCCGCCTAGCATTTTTGCCTCGTCTCTTACACCGATTTGACGAAGTTCAATTCTCGTCTTAAAAATAGATGCAAGATCCTTGACCAGCTCACGGAAATCTACTCTGCCATCCGCTGTAAAATAGAAGATGACCTTGTTGCGGTCGAATGTAAATTCGACATCAACCAGCTTCATTTCTAGGCCGTGTTCACTTACTTTCTGAAGACATGTGTCAAAGGCTGCCATCGCTGCTTCTTTGTTCTCCTCAACGATGAGCCGGTCTCGTTCGTCTGCGACGCGAATCACCTTACGCAAAGGGAGAACCACATCGTGTTCATCTACTTTTTTATTGGCGATGACCACTTGCCCGTACTCAACACCTCTGACTGTTTCTACAATTACACAACTATCATTTTCTATATGAAATCCATTAGGATCGAAATAATAGATTTTGCCCGCTTTTTTAAAGCGAACACCAATTACGTTGTACAAGCTTATCCCTCCTGCAACATCAACACCAATTGCTCCATTAGCCCTTGGGCATTCACGTTGGATTGAAGTCTCTTTTTCGCTTCTAATACAGCAAGGATCTGATTCGTCACCATCTGCTGTGTGGAATGCAGCGCGTGCTGCTTCATTGTCTGGAATAAGTCTTGATAAATGACTTTATCTTCATTTCCTATTTGAATCGACAATACATCACGATATATAAATAAAAGCATATCAAGACCAGTTTCTTGAAGGTCTTTCTCTTTGAAAAAAGGCATCCATTGATCTTGTATATAAAAAAATGCATGTTCTTTTCGCTGGTGTAAGACTTCATACAATTTTATCACTTTCGCTCTAGACTCTGCAAACTGATCATTTCGACTTAATTCGAGTGCTTCTGCTAAATTATTGGTTAAATTCGACAAAAGCCTTGCAAGATCCTGAGACACGCCTTCTTGTAAAAGCTGCTGCTCCAAAGATTGCGGCTGCAGCGGCTTAAAGCTAAGCATCTGACATCTTGAAATAATCGTATCCAGCATTTTATGCGATTGTTCAGTGATTAAAACTGCCATCGTTTCCCGGTTGGGCTCCTCTAGGAACTTTAATAAACTGTTCGCAGCATTGACCGTCATTTTGTCCGCATGGAGAATGATATACATTTTCCGATGCGATTCTACGCCTGCTTTTGTAAATTCCTCCTGCAAAGCCTGCACTTGCGCCTTCTTAATTGATTGACCGTCAGGCTGCACTAGATGTAAATCTGGATGGTTGCCAGACTGAATTCTTTTGCAGTTTTGACAGGACTCACATGGTTTCACTCCTGCTTCCAAACAAAAAAAGCTCTTCGCTAAAAGCATCGCAGCATCTAGCTTTCCGGTCCCTTTTTTTCCTTCAAATAAGTAAGCATGAGCCAGTCGGTCTTTATCAATACTATTAAAAATCAGCCGCATGACGCGCGGCTGTAAATCATTCATGTCATCCCAGCTAATTGCCATGTTATCACTCTCTATGTGTAAAGGTTAATCAATAAACCTTTTATTTCTCCAATACGTTCAAGCAAATCAATCGAGGGTTTCTCTTGATTCATCATATCCTCTGTTAACTCAATCAGCTTTTCATCTAATGCTTTGACTAAAGCGAGTGTTCTCGTGTTGCCATAAATGTCAAAGCTCCTTGATGTCTCTATATTTAATCCATTATCGACTGTTTCTTTTACAAAGCGTTTCACAAGTCCTTTAAACCTAGCCAAATCTTTAAGGTTTCGTGACTTTGTCAGTTTCTTGCCGAAGACTTCGATATCGCTCAGCATGACTGTCAGCTGCTCTAAACGCATTTTACCACTTTGTGTCTCCATCGATGATTTAAACGATGCTGAAGTTTGGCTTCCTTTCATCGCTTGAAGTTCGCGCTTTTCTAAAAGCAGCCGCATATCTTGATTAATTTTCACAGCAACCCATCCTTAAAATTGATGAAATTGTTCAACTGGCAGAATAAAGACGGTAGCTCCACCAACTTCAACCTCAACAGGGTATGGTACATATGAATCTGCATTTCCACCCATTGGTGATACAGGCGCGATCATTTGATCACGTTTACGGCAATTTTCCTTGATTAGCTGTAACGCTTTATCCACTCGGACATCATCACAACCAATGATAAAAGTCGTATTCCCAGACTTTAGAAATCCACCAGTCGAAGCTAATTTTGTCACGCCGAATTGATGTTCGGTCAATATTTTCAATAACTTGCTGCTATCTTGATCCTGTACAACGGCAACAATTAATTTCATTTGAATGGCCTCCTTCATTTTAGGCACAGGTGACATGCCGATGTCTTCCTCTATATTATAACAACGATTGGGAATGAGGTCATATTTGATTTTTCTTTAATGTGTCCTGAATCAGCTGAAACACTTCATTAAAGACATCCTGAACAGGCTGAGACGCATCTACTACACGGAATCGTTCTGGTGATTGCGCAATCAGCAGCTCATATCCTTCTCTGACCATTTGATGAAAATTCAGTGTTTCCATGTCTAATCGATTTTTTTCTCTTCCTTGATTGGCATCAATTCGCTTTAGACCTTCCTCTGGTGTAATGGAAAAGTAAATGGTCATTTGCGGCATCGTGCCATCAATGGCAAAATCATTAATGGACTTGACTTCTTCAATCCCAAGCCCTCTCGCATAGCCCTGATAAGCAAGGGAGCTGTCGACAAAACGATCACATAAAACAGTTTCCCCCCGCTTCAATGCCGGTTCTACTTTTTCAGCCAAATGCTGCCTTCTAGCTGCTGCATAAAGCAGTGCCTCTGTTTTTGCGTCCATTTTTGTATTTTTTTCATTTAAAATCACTTCACGAATTTGCTCTGCAATGTCAATGCCTCCGGGCTCACGTGTCGCCATCACTGCATAGCCTTGACGTTCCATTTCTTCGTACACTTTTCGAATCACTGTCGTTTTTCCAGCACCCTCAGGCCCTTCAAACGTAATAAACATACCGCTCATAGTGTCTCCTCTTCTATATAAACATATAATTTTCTCTGGTGAATCACCTGACTTGCTTGCACATGAACTTGATGCCCAAGCAAACGGCTTAACGTCGCAATTTGATCTGATTCAATCGGTTGTCCTTTAATCATCAAAGGAATGCCAGGCGGATAGGGAATGACCGATTCTGCACTAATCCGGCCAGCTGCTTTTTCGAATGGAACAGCTTCTACATCTCGCTTTTGCTGATCGTGCTCTAAGAAGAGCGATCCCGTTTGAGGCTCTTTTTTTATAAGCAATGAATCACTTTGCTGAAGAGCCTGCTCTATAGCTGTAAAAGGAACGTCCTTTGTCTGTCCTAGACCAAAAACAAGTAAGACTTGATGTTCATCCGCAAGTTCTGGGTGAACCTCCACCGACTCAAGCACCTTTTTTAGTTCATAGCCTGTCAGCCCTTTTGTTGAACGAATGACACATTTTAATGGATCCATAGGTAAAGAGTCAGACTCAACCACTTCGAGATTGGAGATCATATTGAACTGTGCTTTCAGATTTGCCAAGTCTCTCATGATTTCGTCCATTAACCCTTTTCCCTTCAACTCCTCCACATAAGCTCTCGCCACATCTAACGAAGCCATAATTGGATAGGAAGGTGAACTGCTTTGAAGCATCGTTAATAACGTCTTTATCCGCTTCACATCCATTCGGTCTCCTTGAAGATGAAGATAAGACCCCATCGTCATTGCCGGAAGGGTTTTATGTGCTGATTGTACCACCACGTCTGCTCCATAGGAAAGGGCAGATGGAGGAAAGGCACCGCCTAATACAAAATGAGCACCATGTGCCTCATCAACTAATACAATGATGCCAGCTTCATGACACATTTGAATGAGCCCTGATAAATCAGCTGCATGTCCGTAGTAGTTCGGATATGTCAAAACGATTGCCCGGCAGTTAGGATGTGTCGCCATAGCTTGTTTGACTGTTTCCTCCGTCACATGAGTTGGGACGTGCAAGTACGGATCACTCTCAGTTTCTAACATAATAGGCGTCGCTCCCGCAAGCTCAATCGCATGGAACACAGACTTATGACAATTTCGCTGAACGAAAATGCCCTCCCCAGCCTGACAAGCAGACATCACCATTGCCAAATTGCCAACGGTTGTGCCATTCACAAGGAAAAAACTTTGTTTAGCTCCATATAGCTTTGCCAATAAATCCTCTGCCTCTTGAATCACCCCAGTCGGATGGTGAAGATCATCTAGACCTTCAAGTTCTGTCACATCCAGCTGAAGAATAGATGCATAATAGGACCGTGCCTCATCAAAAAAGACATCTCCATTGTGATGTCCCGGAACGTGAAAAGAATAGGGCTTCTTTTCCGCATGTTGTGATAATGCTGTATATAAAGGTGTTTTCAAACAAATCGACCCTTTTCACTTAAACGATATCTTATATCTATTATAACGTTCAAACAAGTGAACTGAAAGATGGATTCTCATTCCTTTATTGGTTTATGATTCACCAGCTTCTGCTCTGCCTCATACATGCTGCTTTTTAATTGAGCTCGTTCTTGGCTCCCATGTTCTTTTACCTGCAACGTTTCTTGCAATGTTTCGGCCAATTGGCGCTGAACCTTTTTCAACGTATCTATAGGCGTTAAGGATGCATCTTCAAGAAGCTGTCCTTGCTGCTTCGATACCTGTTCATATGTTTGCTGGATACGCTGCTCAAGCGCTGAATTGGCTCGCTGCTGAATATGATTGAACGCAATCGACATTTGGTTGATCCATAAAGGAATTGATGCGGAAACAGTTGATTGAATATGATTGGCTAATGTATGGTTTGTATGCTGAATCATTCGAATTTGGGCATTACATTGCAGTGCAATTTGACGGCTCAACAGCAAATCATACTTCCGTTCTTTTAATCTCTCCATATATTCTTCTTCATCGACTTCCCGACTCATCAATTGCTCCTCTAATGTCCGATCATGTGACTGTGTTGATTCTGTTAGGGCATGTCGCTCTAACAGCGTCAATTTTGCTTCAACTGCTGCAACCTGTAACGTCATCTCTTGAAAGTATGATTGATTTTCTTCAAATAAACGCTCCAATAACTTATGGTCCGAAATTAACACGCCTCTGGCGTAACGAAGCCTTGCTGACAATCTCTCTATCTGTGCTTCCGCTTGTTTAAAACGAGATATGATCTCCTGAGTCGAACGCTTTTCTCGCTGAAACAACCTTGAAAAAAAGCCTCGCTTCTTTGGCAATAAATCCTCTGGCTCCACTAAATGCAGTTGCTGCAAAAAAGCTTCTAGAACGTCTCCGATTTGGTCAATATCTTTTTTCTCCACATATTGCATCATTTGTTTTGATTGTTCTAACAATCGTTCCTGCACACGTGTGCCATAGAAAAGCAGTTTTTGTGGATGGTCAGGGATCTTCTCAGCTCGCTGTAGCGCCTCCTGCTTTTCCTCATCAGATAAGGTATCAAACACCCGAAACGGAAGATCTGTAGTAGATGGGGCTGTTGGTATGACTGGATCTTCTGGTTTCATCGAGTTTGACTCCTTTCATATCTATTTTTTAATCATTTTATCGGCCACTTCAAGTTCAATATGAAGTGCTTCTATATCTCTTCCTAAAACTTGCTGTAAATCAATCGTTAATTGCTTTTGCAGTTCAGTCAGCGTGACTCGAGTTTGGCTTAATGTCATTTCAAGCTCATGGCTACGATTCGGCTGATTATACAGCAGTGCATATTTCTCAGTTAATTCAACAACAGAATCCAAACTCTCAAAATAAAACCGCTGTGCATCATAAAACCGGTTCGGTTCCTTTTTTGTTATCGTATAGATGCGTCGTGCAAGCCGAAGAATTTCATAATTATGCTTGATCGTCTGTACGTTCTTCACAGCAAATAAAGCTTTCTTCAAACGAACCAGCTTTTGCCCGGCTTCTTTTAAATGCTGTTTAATATATACATAATCACTACGAGACAGTCCGTGTTTCTTCAAAAACAACTGGAAGGCAGCCCATCGGCTTCCTGCAAACATCACACCCCACCCAATCATCGCATACAGTATCGACAATCCAACATGATGATGGAAAACACCAATACTGACAGTTAAAATCACCAGCGAAAAAAGAGTAGAGAGAACGGCCCATACAAATGTGTAAAAAATTGATTTCATGTTCATCGACTCCTATGAATAATCAGGCTCTCTGTTTATCTTATTATTTATTACGGTTGATGTCCAAACTAAGTTCCAAAAAACAGGCCCAATCCCCGATTGCCCATAAAAAAAGACCATCTAATGGTCTATGAATACAAAGGCGGCGTATGAAGATTTTTAAGCTTTCTTACATAATCAGCATAACTAGGATCCGAGGTTGATGTAGAAATTAACTTCCGTTCACAATCTCGGCATAAAAACTGATGATATAAATAAATTCCCTTTGTTTTTTTCTCTTCACAAATCAAACAAATTGCTTCTCGCTCTTTTTTGCTCATTGTGACACCTCCACTTATAGCTTCAGTATGCCCTAGCGCTTTCAATTGTATACAAAATTAAGAATGTTTTAGATGATAGTTTAGTATATGTATCCATGCCAGATCGAGTGTTTGTTCCTTTTTTAAAATACAAAAAAGACCAGTTCCGATTGGAACTGATCCTTTAAAAAGCTTGGCGGCGTCCTACTCTCACAGGGGGAAACCCCCAACTACCATCGGCGCTGAAGAGCTTAACTTCCGTGT
>NZ_CP150633.1:1463096-1481366 GCF_038023285.1 Bacillus sp. PPSBB_11 | reverse complement strand
ACCTATGATGTATCATAGGATTTTTTTATAAAAACTCGAATTAACAGGTACGTTTTGTCTTGTTTAGTTTTCAAAGAACTTGTTTACCGCTTCAGAAGCGACTAGAACATCTTATCACGTCCAAGTTGTTAGTGTCAACAACTTTTTTGTTATTGTGTTTTTTCGTTTCTTCGTCATCAGCGACGTATATTAATTTACCACCATATATAATCAAAGTCAACAATATTTTGCATTAAATAATAAACTTTTCAATTACGACTAAAGCTGCTACACCTGGAATGCCCAACAAACCACTAATTCCACTCGTTACAGGGTTAATGGAAACATGAAGCCCTAAACTCTCACCGAATAAATTGAGACAAAATAAAAAAAGAGCGCCTGCGACAAATTTTATTCCGATAAGCCCTAACCATTTGAATGGATTCGCTTGAACACCTGACATAAACAACAATAAAACAGCTAACAAAATTGAACCAATCACAATAACAGGTTCCATAATCCTCTCATCTCCTCTTCATATGAATAGTACAAGCATATGAGAGGATTATGGAAAATAGACCTGCTATCTCCAGTTGTTTAAACGTAAATTTCTCTTTTTCGCTTCTCTCAGATAGAAAAAGTACTTCGCTTGAGCAAGCTTTAATTCGAATAGAATGTCCGGTGAAGGCTCAACGCTGTTTGCGACAAGCTTTTTTTGTCTGTTCCATTCTTCCTTTTGCTTAAAAAGCTGTTGAATTAATATCTCATCGAATTCTTTTCGAATTGATTTTCTGCGAAGAAAACCCATGTACCGTACTTCTCCTTCCTACATCTCACGTCTGCCTTCTAGAGCCTTAGAAAGTGTGACTTCATCCGCATACTCTAAGTCTCCACCTACTGGGAGTCCGTGAGCAATGCGAGAGAGTTTAATTCCTGATGGTTTCAACAATCTAGAGATATACATAGCTGTCGCTTCACCCTCAATGTTTGGGTTGGTTGCAAGAATGACTTCTGTGACTTGATCGTCTTGCAATCTTTTTAATAGGTCAGGAATTTTAATATCCTCTGGTCCAATTCCGTCCATTGGTGAAATAGCACCATGAAGCACATGATATAAGCCGTTGTATTCTTTCATTTTTTCCATTGCGATCACATCTTTTGGATCCTGCACGACACAGATCACAGATTGATCTCTTCTTGTATCTTCACAAATATAGCAAGGATCCTGGTCGGTGATATGTCCGCAAACAGAACAATAAGTTAAATTACGCTTTGCATTAACAAGTGCCTTCGCAAAATCCAGCACGACATCTTCTTGCATACTAAGAACAAAAAAAGCCAGACGGACCGCAGTTTTAGGTCCGATTCCTGGCAATTTCATAAAGCTATCAATCAGCTTTGATATTGGTTCAGGATATTGCATCTTCAGTTATTCCTCCTAGAATAAACCTGGCATGTTCATTCCTTTTGTGAATTGACCCATTGTTTCATTCGTTAGTTCATCCACTTTTTTCAATGCATCATTTGTTGCTGCAAGTACAAGGTCTTGAAGCATATCGATGTCTTCAGGATCAACAACTTCTTCATTAATCGCCACATCAATGACTTCTTTTTGTCCATTTACTTTTACAGTGACCATACCGCCACCCGCAGTACCTTCAAGGACTTTTTCTGCAAGCTCTTCTTGAGCCTTAGCCATATCCTTCTGCATTTTTTGCATTTGTTTCATCATTTTTTGCATATTTCCCATTCCACCGCGCATATGAACACCACTCTCTTTCAAATTGTTAATCTTTAATTTCAATTAAATCGGTTCCTACTAACTTCTTTGCTTCTGCAATTAATGGATCTTCTTCAGCAGAAGCTGCCTGACCATCTGCTTGTTCTTCAGGCTGATGATCTCTTAAAAATTCTTCTCTTATTTTACCCCATTGAGCGTCAGGAACGCCAACTAATTCCACTCTTTTTCCTAGCATAGATTCTAGCAGTTGCTCAAGATTGGTTCGAACACCACTTTTATCTTCGGCCACCATCTTACAATGTATTTCAAATTTGAATTTTAAAACAAAGGCATGAGTTGCCGCCGCAACTGGTTCACTATCTGTTAATAGCGCAGCGTGAGAAACCTTATTTTGCTGTTTTAATTGGGCAAGAAGCTCTCCCCATTTGCCTTTTATTTTTTCTAGTTCCGGTCGCTTCGCTTCTTTTAAAATCTCATGAATTCGACCGACAGGTGCACGATAGCCATTTTTATTACTCGTTTGAGGTCGAGGTGCTTCCGTTTTTGCTTGAGGACTCTGAGACTGAGTCATTGGAACACCCTCAGCTTTTAGCCTAGATAGCTCCTGTTCCAGCCTGTCTATTTTATTCGTTAAAGCTGTTAGGTCGGAATCAGCCGGAGATGATACAGCACCAGCCGTTGACTGACAGAGCTTAACCACAGCTACTTCAAAGAAAATTCTAGGATGATTTGTCCATTTCATTTCCTGATGGCTTTTATTCAGCACTTCAATCGTTTCATAAAGAAACTGAGGTGCCACACGTTCTGAAAGAGCCACAAACTTATCGTCGACTTTGACTTTTTCAAGGACACCTTCAAGATCCGGTGCTGTTTTGAATAGAAGCATATCTCTAAAGTAGAAGATCATATCCTCTATTAATTTCGCAGCATCTTTCCCCTGTTGAAGCAATTCATTTAACGTATCCAGCGCTATCGCAATATTTTGCTCAAAAATGGCTTCAGCAAGCTGACTAATGAAATGCTGAGATACAGCACCTGTAATGAGCAGTGCATCATCAATTGTTAGCTGTTCACCACTAAATGAGATCGCTTGGTCAAGGAGACTAAGTGCGTCACGCATGCCTCCATCTGCCGCACTAGCAATAATCTCGAGTGAACCCTCTTGTATATTTAGGCTTTCTGCATCTACAATTTTCTCCATTCGTCCAACAATATCTTTTGTCGTGATCCGTTTAAAATCAAATCTCTGACATCTTGATATGATGGTAAGAGGAATCTTATGAGGCTCTGTGGTAGCCAAAATAAAGATACAATGAGCAGGTGGTTCCTCTAGCGTTTTAAGAAGTGCATTAAATGCCCCGATAGAGAGCATATGTACCTCATCTATAATATAAACCTTATATGTAACCGCTGAAGGAGCAAATTTCACTTTATCACGTATATCCCGAATTTCATCTACCCCGTTATTTGAGGCAGCATCTATTTCAATCACGTCTGAAATCGAACCGGTCGTAATCCCTCTACAGGCATCACACTCATTACACGGCTCACTAACAGGTGACTTTTCACAGTTCACTGCTTTCGCAAAAATCTTGGCAGCACTTGTTTTACCTGTTCCTCTAGGACCTGAAAATAAGTAAGCATGAGAAAACTTTTTCTGCAAAAGGGCATTTTGCAACGTTTTTGTGATGTGTTCTTGTCCAACAACATCCTCAAAAACTTGAGGTCTGAACACTCGGTATAAAGCTTGATAACTCACAAATACGCCCTCCTCCATTTATCATCATGTTCATTATACATGATGCAACGATCAATTCAAAAGTACACCTTTATTTTCTAATAAACGAAAAAGAGCATTTCCTTTAAAGACTTTTTACTTTTCTTGATTAAAAAACGTGTTTTCCTGCTTTCTGAAAATGTCTGCCAGATCAATAAGAACATTCGTTCCCCATATGAATTACTTCAAAAAAACCTCACCCTAAAATGGCTTTTTTGCTATTTGTATAAACAAAGCAACCGATATATTCTTTCAATAGCAACAAAAAACTCACCTAGATAAACTAGATGAGTTACATTTAATATTGATTTACCGTGCACCTTCTGTCGATTCGCTACCCCAAGCGTTACTTAAACAGTTAGCTCGGCCCAGGCAACCCTGCGGCACATGAGAGGTTTCACTTAATGCTGCTTCCTTCCGGACCTGACATGGTTCATGAATTCCCATTGCGCAGGACCCAGACGTCAACACCACTTATTTAAGGCAGACCTTGAAGTAAACGAACCTTGAGAAGGGATTCGGCCTCGCTAGAGCGGATTGCGAGTACAGGGCACCGCTACCTCCCCGCTTAGCACGGCAAAATGAATATTAAATTGTTGGTGACGCAGACATAAGTATACCTTCTAAGTGATAAAATTGCAAACGACATCCATTCATTTACTTTTCGCTTGCTTCTTCCGCTGACGGAGGTCTCGAAAGAACTGACTTAACAGCTCACCACACTCATTTTCAAGCACACCGCCAATGACTTCAGACTGATGATTGAACCGCTCATCGTCCAATAAATTCATTAAAGTACCAGCACATCCACCTTTAGGATCATAGGCACCAAAAACGACCTTTTTCACTCTTGAAAGTACAATAGCGCCTGCACACATTGGGCACGGTTCGAGTGTAACATAAAGTACAGCATCTTCTAAACGCCAGCTACCAGTCATTTTACACGCTTCATCAATAGCAAGTAATTCCGCATGAGCAATTGATCGCTGTTCACTTTCCCTTAAATTGTGAGCACGGCTTACAATTTGATCATCAACAACGATGACGGCACCGATTGGAACTTCTCCTATTTGTTTTGCTTTCAAAGCTTCAGAAATAGCTTCTTGCATAAACTGTTCATCTTTCGTCATAGCACGGCTCTCTTTTCATGTTTTTTTAAAGGATATTGAGGTTAACATATTATCACAATCTTTTAAAGGGGGTCTTGATTTGCCAAAACAACAAAAGGCACTACTTATTATTGACATGATCAATAATTTTGATTTCGAAATGGGACATGTGCTCGCTGAAAAAACAGAGCAAATGACCAATAAAATTTTAGCCCTTAAACAACACGCTTTCAAGAAAAATTGGCCAATTATCTATATCAACGACCACTATGGACTCTGGAAGGCTGATATCAAAGCTGTTATGGAAACATGTAAAAACGAAAGAAGTGCCCCTATTTTAGAACAAATGGCACCATCTAAAGATGATTACTTCTTAATTAAACCTAAGCACTCTGCCTTTTACGGAACAGCACTAGAGACACTCCTAAATGAATTAGGTGTGCAAGATCTTATTTTAACTGGAATTGCCGGAAACATCTGTGTCCTGTTCACTGCAAATGACGCTTACATGCGAGAGTACAACCTCACTGTACCTAAAGATTGTATTGCTTCAAATGATGATAGGGACAACGAGTACGCTTTAACGATGATGGAGAACGTTCTTCTTGCCAAAATCACAACAACTAAAGAGATCACGGATGAAAATCAAACATGATTTATCCATCACCCTCATAAATTGTTAGCAATAACAAAGGGGGCGTTGACCATTCAAATTTATGTTGTCAAAAGAGGAGATACATTAAATGAAATTGCCATGCGTTTTAAAACAACGGTAAATGAAATCATTCGGACCAACGACATCGAAACACCAAATCAACTAGTCGTTGGACAAACAATTGTCATCCCTATTAGAGGTCAATTTTATGAGGTCAAACAAAATGATACACTTTATCAAATTGGAAGAAGATTCCAAATTTCGGTAGAAGAATTGGCACGTGTGAATCGGATTCGGCCTGAAGCCATATTGCCTATTCGTTTTTTGCTTTATATTCCACAAAGACCGAAAAGAAATATTAATTCTAATGCTTATATAGAACCTCGCGGAAACCAAGTCAGCGAAAATTTAAAGCAAGCAGCCAGAGAGGCATCTCCATACTTAACCCATCTCGGTGCCTTTAGTTTTCAAGCGCAAAGAGACGGAACACTTCGCGAGCCACCTTTAGATCAATTACCTCAGATTGCCGCTCAAAGCAGAACGGTTTTAACCATGGTAGTCACAAATCTAGAGAATGATAAATTTAGTGATGAACTCGGGCGAATTCTTTTAACAAATCAAGCTGTCAAAACGACATTATTAAATGAAATCGTCCGCGTTGCTCAAAAGTATCAATTAAAAGAAATCCATTTTGACTTTGAATATTTACGCCCTGTTGATAAAGAAGCCTACCTTCAATTTTTAAGAGAAGCAACAACTCGTTTTCATCAACAGGGTTGGACTATTTCTGTGGCACTTGCTCCTAAAACAAGCAGTGAACAGAAAGGAAAGTGGTATGAGGCGCATGACTATGAAGCAATTGGAAAGATTGTTGATCATGTTGTGCTAATGACTTATGAGTGGGGCTACAGCGGCGGGCCTGCACAAGCCGTCTCTCCGATCGGCCCTGTCCGCCAAGTCATTGAATATGCACTGACTGTCATACCTGCCAATAAAATTGTGATGGGGCAGAATTTATATGGTTATGATTGGACGCTTCCTTATGTTCAAGGAGGCCCTATCGCCAAAGCCGTCAGCCCTCAACAAGCGATCGCCATTGCTAGAGAGAATAATGTATCCATTCTATATGACGAAACAGCACAAGCACCTTATTTCCGTTATACAGATGCTAACAACAAAGAACACGAGGTTTGGTTTGAAGATGCAAGATCCATTCAAGCCAAATTTAATCTCATTAAAGAGTTAAGCCTAAATGGAATTGCTTACTGGAAATTAGGTCTATCCTTCCCACAAAACTGGTTGTTGTTATCAGATCAATTTAATATTGAAAAAAGAACGACATCGTAATTCATACGCTCTATCTCTCAGAAGGGGTATGGTACAATATACATTGGTTTGACAACTTTATAGATAGAGGAGAACGCCTATGTATCCTGCCCCTTTTATTGCAGTGGAAGGCCCAATTGGAGCCGGAAAAACAACCTTGGCTACAATGCTTTCAAAGGAATTTCAATTTCCTTTAGTAAAAGAAATTGTAGAAGAAAATCCATTCTTAGATAAATTTTATGAAGATATGGAACAATGGAGCTTTCAGCTTGAGATGTTCTTTCTATGCAATCGGTTTAAACAGTTAGAATCTATTGAAGAGAACTATGTCAAAAAACAGCAGCCGATTGTCACTGATTATCATGTCTATAAAAATATGATATTTGCAGAAAGAACCTTATCCAAAAAGCACATGGATAAATACAGAAAAATCTATCACTTGCTGACAGATGATCTTCCTAAACCAAATGCCATGATCTATATAAAAGCCAGCCTTCCCACCTTACTTGATAGAATAAAGATGAGAGGCCGATCTTTTGAAGAAGACATTGATCCAGCTTATTTAAAAACCTTGATTGAAGATTATGAGTTGGCCATCGAACATTTAAAACAAACTGACCCAGGGGTTCCTATCATTACAATTGAAGGCGATCATACAGACTTCGTTTCCTCACAGCAAGATTACCAGCAAATTGTACAGAACATAAAGGAGCAAGTACTATGAAAAATATTGATATACCAAAGGATGCTGTCATTACAATTGCAGGGACAGTTGGTGTCGGAAAATCGACCATGACGAAAACAATAGCGGACAAGCTAGGGTTTCAAACTTCTCTTGAAAAAGTAGATGATAATCCATACTTAGAGCCTTTTTATTCAGATTTCCAAAGATGGAGCTTTCATTTACAAGTCTATTTCCTAGCTGAACGTTTTAAGGAGCAGAAACGAATCTTCGAGTCTGGTGGAGGTTATGTACAAGATCGGTCCATTTATGAGGACACTGGTATTTTTGCTAAAATGCACGCAGACAAAGGTACCATGTCAGAGGTAGACTATGAAACGTATACGAGTCTATTTGAGGCGATGGTGATGACACCTTACTTCCCTCACCCAGATGTCCTCATTTACTTACATGGGGATTTAGATCATATATTACATCGTATTGAAGAGCGAGGGAGAGAGATGGAAACTCAAACCGATCGAGCATATTGGGAAGAAATGTACACTCGATATACAGAATGGATCGAACAATTTGATCTGTGCCCTGTGATTAAAATTAATATTGAAGATTACGACTTACTTCATGATGAAAGCTCACTTGATCCTATTCTTCATGAAATTGCTTCTGTTATTCAAAAAAATCGCTCTAACACAAAATAAAAAAAACCGCTGCATTTCTCGAATGCAGCGGTTTGACAATTTCCAATTTTTATGCGTTTCAATTCAACTAAGGTAAAATCAATATGGCGGAGGAAGAGGGATTCGAACCCCCGCGGGCTTTGACACCCCTGTCGGTTTTCAAGACCGATCCCTTCAGCCGGACTTGGGTATTCCTCCGTATCGACAAGAATTAATATATCATATCATCTTATTTTAAGTCAACATCTTTTCGAAAAAAATTTCAACATTTGATTTTGGTATGATGTTTAGCCTTTTGTCTTCTTTTCAGCGTGATAGAAAACCTTTGCAGTCTAGGAAGAACGAGTACTGGCGCGGAGCGAATTTGGCATTCGTGAGCACCAGCACGCAGGACTGACAAAGAATGCGAGGGTTTGTCTACACGCTGAAGCAGCCGATTATCGGCTGCTCTTCATCTATTACGTATCCTGTCTAATTTCTTCAATAAAAAGATTCATCTCTTCTTTAAAATCATTTAATGACTCAATAATCTTTGTAAAGTCTGTCACTTGTTTAGCTTGTTCGTTTGTTGAACTGCTGATTTGTGAGATATTTTCAGATAAAGTGCCAATGCTGTCTTGGATTTCTTTTAAAAATGCATTAATGGTTTCAGCTGCTTCCTTTGATCCATCTGATAACTTACGTACCTCGTCTGCAACAACAGCAAAGCCTTTTCCATTTTCACCTGCTCTTGCCGCTTCAATTGCAGCATTGAGTCCTAACAGGTTTGTTTGTCTCGCAATACCGCCAATGGTTTTGACGACTTCTTCAATGTTTGCGGATTTCTCTTCTGCTCTTCCGGCCTGCTCACTAATTTCTAAGCTTGTCGCAGCCAGTTCTTGAGAATGAGCAGCAATTTGCTCAATTCCACCTTGTAACTCTTTCGCTACTTTATTGATATGTTCCATATAGCCGCTTAATTTCTTCTCACGATGATGTGAAAAAGCCACTAAAAAAGAGCCAATCACTTTTCTATCTTCATCAAAAATCGGATAACCTTTTACAGCAATTTCATAACCATATAAAGACTCTGGCAAATGCCCATCATATTCTTGTCCTCTTAATGTCGTCGCCACGTTTTGGTCCTCTGGGTTTAAAGCGTCCCCTACTTTAATGCCAAAATCTACTGTGGTCGATGGATAATAGCAAAGTACCTTTTCTGTATCAGTGATGCCGAAAAGAACACTTTCATCTAGAACTTTTCTGAGTAATTGAGCCATTTCAACATAATAGTCAAGCCTATTCAAGGTTATTCCTTCTTTCCTAGATGCTTTTAGTTCTTTTATCGGCTTATTTTAGAAAAGCTGTAGAAGTTTAGGTAAAAAGAATAAGATGCCATGACGGCATCTTATTTTATCACTTCTTTATTTCCCATATAAGGACGTAACACCTCAGGAATGATCACTGTTCCATCTTCTTGTTGATAGTTTTCTAAAATGGCTGCAACAGTTCTTCCTACTGCTAAACCAGATCCATTTAATGTGTGGACGTGTTCTGGCTTTGCTTTAGGCTCAGGGCGGAAACGAATGTTTGCTCGTCTCGCTTGGAACGCTTCAAAGTTACTGCAAGAAGAAATTTCACGATACGTATTTTGGCTTGGAATCCATACTTCGATATCGTATTTCTTCGCAGCCGTAAAGCCTAAATCTCCTGTACACATGCTCATGACACGGTATGGCAGGTTCAATAATTGAAGAACTTTTTCTGCTTGGTTTGTTAGTTTTTCTAATTCTTCATAAGAATCTTCTGGTCTGACAAATTTCACAAGCTCTACTTTGTTAAATTGGTGCTGACGGATGAGTCCGCGCGTATCTCTGCCAGCAGAACCAGCTTCTGATCTAAAGCAAGCACTAAATGCTGCATAATTGATTGGCAGCTGCTCTCCTTCAAGAATTTCGTCACGGTGCATGTTCGTAATTGGCACTTCAGCCGTTGGAATGAGGAAATAATCTTCTTCTCGAATTTTAAAAGCATCCTCTTCAAACTTTGGAAGCTGTCCAGTTCCTGTCATGCTTGCTCTGTTGACCATATAAGGTGGTAGTACTTCAGTAAAACCAAATTCATCTACGTGTAAATCTAGCATAAAGTTATAAAGTGCACGCTCTAACCGTGCGCCTAGCCCTTTATAAAAAACGAAACGGCTTCCTGTCACTTTTCCTGCACGTTCAAAATCCAAAATTTTCAGCTCATCAGCTACATCCCAATGCGGCTTTGGTTCAAATGAGAAGGCTGGCTGTTCGCCCCATTTTCTCACTTCAATGTTGTCATCTTCTGTTTCACCGACTGGTACAGAATCATGAGGGATGTTTGGAATTGAGAACAGGATGGTTTGCAGGCTTTCCTCTACTGTTCTTAATTCATCATCCAACTTCTTAATCTCATCGCCTACCTCACGCATTTCTTGAATAATGTGATCGGCGTCTTTCTTTTCTCTTTTTAGAACAGCCACTTGCTGTGATACTTCATTTCTTCGGCTCTTTAATACTTCTGTTTTGCCGATTAATTCTCTTCTTTTTTGATCCAGCTCACCAAACTTATCAAAATCCGCTAAATCTTCGCCTCGATGGGCTAATTTTTCTTTGATTTGATCAAAATCCGTGCGCAGTTGTTTAATATCCAGCATGTGTAACACTCCTTTTTTATCGAAAAATAAAAAGAGCCCTCATCCCTGAAAGGGACGAGAGCTCTCGCGTTGCCACCCTGATTGAAAACACGCCAAAAGCATGCTTTCCTCTTTCCTCTGTAACGGCATCACCGTAAATGCTTACTTCGTGTTTCAGCATTTCGCTCAAGGATGGATTCAGAATGCATCTTTCACCGATTCTCACCAACCATCGGCTCTCTGAGAAAGAGGGGCTTCTTACTATTTCCCGTCAACGCTTTTTCGATCTTTGATTGTGATTTTAATGTACTATAAGTTTTATCTCTTTTCAACCGTTTTATACAGCAAGCTTCGTTTTATAGGACTCCACCATCTCAACAAACAGCTGTGTTAACCTATGGTCGTCTGTCAGCTCTGGATGAAAAGAACAACCTAAGATATTGTTTTCTTTCGCCATCACAATCCTGCCGTCATACTCAGCCATGACCTCTACGCTCTCATCTGCGCTGATGATATGAGGCGCACGGATGAACACTCCTGTAAACGGCGCATCCAGTCCTTTCACTTCTACATCTGCTTCAAAGCTGTCTACCTGTCTGCCAAACGAATTACGTGCAACAGATACATTTAACAGGCCAAGATGAGCATCTTCTCGATCTTCTATATGCTTTGCCAGCATAATCAAACCGGCACAAGTCCCAAATATCGGTTTACCTTGAGCAGCGAACGCTTTAATCGGTTCAATGAATTGGTACGTATCCATGAGTCTTCTCATCGTCGTACTTTCACCACCAGGAATAATCAGACCGTCAATCGTTTCTAACTCCTCTACCCGCTTGATGATCTTTCCCGCTGCGCCACAAGCTTCAATCGATTGAATATGCTCTCTCACCGCTCCTTGAAGCCCTAGTACACCAATTGTTAGCATGTTCGTCGCGCTCCCTTAATTACCAGCCACGCTCTTGCATACGCTCTTCTGGCAATAGATTTGAAATTTCAATTCCTTTCATCGCTGTTCCAAGCTCTTTAGAAAGCTCTGCAATCAGACGGTAATCTGTGAAATGAGTCGTTGCTTCTACAATCGCTTTTGCAAATTTAGCTGGATTGTCTGATTTGAAGATACCAGAGCCGACAAATACACCATCTGCTCCAAGCTGCATCATGAGTGCTGCATCTGCTGGTGTCGCAACACCTCCAGCTGCAAAGTTTACAACTGGCAATTTGCCTTCTTTTTTAATTTGAACCAATAATTCATAAGGTGCGCCCAGATTCTTGGCTTCTGTCATCAATTCATCTTCACTCATTGCCGCCACTTTACGAATTTGAGCATTGACCTTTCTCATATGACGGACAGCTTCTACAATGTTTCCTGTACCAGGCTCACCTTTTGTCCGTAGCATTGAAGCGCCTTCTGCAATACGGCGAGTCGCCTCACCTAGGTCACGACAGCCACATACGAAAGGTACCGTGTATTCATTTTTATTTAAATGGAATTCCTCATCTGCGGGCGTCAGCACTTCACTCTCATCAATATAATCAACACCAAGTGCTTCAAGAACACGAGCTTCCACGATGTGGCCGATACGTGCTTTTGCCATGACTGGAATCGTTACTGCATTTTGTACTTCTTCCACGATTCTTGGGTCTGCCATACGGGCAACACCGCCTGCTGCACGGATATCAGCTGGTACTCGTTCTAGTGCCATTACTGCCACTGCGCCTGCTTCTTCTGCGATTTTTGCCTGCTCAGCATTGACGACATCCATAATGACGCCACCTTTTTGCATTTCTGCCATTCCACGTTTTACTCGTTCAGTTCCCTTATTGCTCACAATTGTTTCCTCCCATTTGTCTATTCGATTGATTCAACACCTTTATCATACAAGCGATAGAGTATAACAATAAAGAGAATAGTATAACAATTCAATTAGCTCACAAAAAAGGATAAACCCTTATACATCAAGGTTTTATAGTTAAAAAAGCATCATTACCTCTTTTAAGAGTAATTAACATGTTATAATGTAACTATAACAATCTGAAACCATGTATAACAATTTCACGCTCATTGGAGGATTCTCATGCATATTGATATCCATCGACATTCAGATACATCTCTTTCGAATCAGATTTACTTTTCCATCGTTGATCACATTCAATCAGGTCTGCTTCAGCAAGGCGATAAGCTGCCGACTGTACGTGATCTAGCGAAACAGCTGAATGTAAGTCTTGTCACAGCAGCAAAAGCCTATACACGGCTTAAGGACGACGGATTTTTAACGACTGTACAAGGAAAAGGTACGTTTGTGAATGAGCAGCATGAGCAAACTGACATCCCGGTTCAGTCATCTACTTCTTTCGATTGGCAGTTATCGATCCCTGATTATTTACCAAGGTCTCAATTCGCTCAGTATCACTATGTCGAAGAAGCCATTAATCTTTCTTCCTCTATGATTGATCCTGGTCTTTTACCTAACCGGTATTTAGAAAAAGAAATGCAGCATGTCCTAGCCCGGCATCCTCAAATCATGTCAAAATACGGAGAAATACAAGGTGACCTTCAGCTTCGTCAGGTCATTCAATCATTTCTAGAAAAATTAGATGTCCCTTCTACTCCTGAAAATATCCTTGTCACTAGCGGTTCTCAGCAAGGACTTGATTTAGTAGCACGTACATTTATCGGGCCGGATGATGTAGTTGTCATGGAGGCGCCCACCTATCCAGGCGCAATTGATGTCTTTATGGGGAGAGGGGCACGAATTATTACGGTTCCTGTCGATCATGAAGGAATGAACATGAAACAGCTTCAAAGCATTTGTGATAAATATAAACCAAAGCTCATCTATACCATTCCTACTTTTCACAGTCCTACAGGCGCCAGTATGTCGTTGAAACGAAGAAAGCAGCTGCTTTTACTGGCACAAAGCATTGATTGTCTCATTGTAGAGGATGATCCTTATCGTGAGCTTTATTTTGAAAAGAAACCGCCGGCACCCATTAAAAGCCTAGATCACGATGGACACGTCATTTATTTACGAGGATTAAGCAAGACACTGGCTCCAGGATGCAGAATTGGAATTATTACAGCGTCTGGCTCTATATTTAACCGTTTATTAGCTGCAAAAGCCAATAATGATTTAGGGAGCCCGCTTCTCACCCAAAAGGCGATCTTACCGTTTCTCACATCCAAGAAGATGATCGATCATACGAAAAAATTAAGAACTGCCTTGAAGGTGAGACGCGATTTGATGATGGATGTGTTGACAAAGCATGCGCCAAAGGACGTCACGTGGCAAATCCCACAGGGCGGGCTCAATTTGTGGCTTAGCTTTCCTTCCTGGGTCGATACACGTGCCCTATTACATGAGGCACGGAAGCAGCAAATCACCTTCCTGCCTGGCTCTGTCTGCTATCCTGGGGAGCCGAAGCAGAATTATATACGTCTTAGTTTTTCTTATGTGAATGAAAAGGCACTGACAGAAGGTATGGAAAAGTTATGTGGTATTTTTCAGCAGGCCTTGTCTACACCTCAAAACCACAAACAATCTCTTTTCTTTTAACGATAAAAAAACTGCTCTCACATATAGAGAGCAGTTTTTTATTAGAACCAACCTTTTACTGTGTCGACGATTCCGCCCCAAATGCCAGCGAAGAATCCTCCTACACCACGCATTGCAAGGATGAACCAGTTTGCTTTTTCATCACCTGTTTTCGTCACAAGCTCAACACCTGATTGGTCTTTACTCAAATAGCCGTAGTCCTTCTCATCACCAGAATAAGAAGTCGTCAGCATGCCAACCTTCGTTCCTTTTTTAATAGGAGCTTCTAGGTTCTTTTTATCAATATTTACTTTCGCTTTATAGCTCTTCTCATCACCATTTTTAACCGGTACAGAGAAAGCTTCTTTCGTCACGACGGGTACTTCTTTATCTTTCCCTTTATCAACTTCGATGTTTTCATGTCCCTTGATTTGTTGGCCTTTTTTGTACATTTCTTTCATCGTGAAGTTTTTAAAGGCATAATCGAACAATTTTTTCGCCACATCAAAACGAGCTGTATGAAGATTCCCTTTAGCATTCAGGACAACTGCGATCACACGCATGTCACCACGTTTTGCTGTACCTGTGAAGCTAGAACCAGCTGAATCAGTAGAGCCCGTTTTCAGACCGTCTACGCCTTCATATTCTTTCACAAGTCCTTTAAGCATAAAGTTCCAGTTTGGCATGTCCATTTCGTCATCTGTGCCTTCTCTGAACTTTGTTTTCGCGATGCTTGCTGTTTCAAGAATTTCTGGATGATCTTTGATGAGATGCTGTGCAAGCAAAGCCATATCCTTTGCAGAAACTTCGCTTTCTTCATCAGGTCCCGTACCTTTTGGCTGTTTGCCATGTAAGTCTTTATTTTCTAATCCAGTTGCATTCACGAATTTGTAATTGGTTAAGCCAAGTTCTTTTGCTTTTGCATTCATTTTTTCAACAAACTTTGATTCTGATCCAGCGATTACCTCTGCTAGACCAATTGCTGCTGCATTTGCTGAATAAATAGCCGTTGCTTGATAAAGTTCTTTGACAGTATACGAACCATCTTTTCTCAATGGAACATTGGATAAACTGCGGTCTTGGGAAATTTCGTACACATAATCATCTGGCGTATATGTTTGATCCCATTTCACTTTGCCTTCAGCAATCGCCTCTAGTAATAGATACTCTGTCATCATCTTTGCCATACTTGCAATAGGCAGTCTTTGTTCTGCGTTTTTACTATAAAGAATTTTACCTGTAGAAGCTTCAATAAGGATGGCTGCTTTCGCATTCACATTGAATGGATCTTCAGCCGCTTTTGCTTTGGACATTGGGGTAAATGCAGTAACAATCAATGCCAATGCAAGGATAGAGACCATAAGCTGTTTCAACATCTTGCTGTTCAATCGTCATACCTCCGTATTCATCTTTTTTCGACGTTTTTCATATATATTTAATCCACAAGGGCTTATTTCGACACAACAGTATAAATTTTATCACAATAAAGACAAAAAAAATAGACAGAGTCATAGACCCTGTCAAATGTAATTTGATTGTCACAATTTATCAAGAAATTGTGTAGTTTGGTGATTCTTTTGTAATTTGTACATCATGTGGATGGCTCTCACGAAGACCTGCACCTGTCATGCGAATGAATTGTGCTTCTTCTCTAAGAGTACGTAAGTCCTGTGTTCCACAGTAGCCCATACCAGAGCGAATACCGCCAACAAGTTGGTAAACAGTGTCAACAACTGGTCCTTTATACGGTGTACGTCCTTCGATACCTTCTGGAACGAATTTTTTATTATCTTCTTGGAAGTAACGATCTTTACTTCCTTTTTCCATTGCAGCAACAGAACCCATACCACGATATACTTTGAAACGTCTGCCTTGGAAAATTTCTGTTTCTCCTGGGCTTTCAGATGTACCAGCAAGAAGGCTTCCCAGCATAACAGCATGTCCACCAGAAGCTAATGCTTTCACGATATCACCTGAATATTTAATTCCACCATCTGCAATAATAGATTTACCATGTTTTCTTGCTTCTGTTGCACAGTCATAAATCGCTGTGATTTGTGGTACACCGACCCCTGCAACAACACGTGTTGTACAAATCGATCCTGGTCCAATACCCACTTTTACAATATCTGCTCCAGCTTCAAACAATGCTTTTGTTGCTTCAGCTGTTGCAACGTTACCAGCAATGATGTTAAGAGAAGGATACGTTTCACGGATTTTCGATACAGTGTCTAGAACACCTTGAGAATGACCGTGTGCTGTATCAATGACGATCACATCAACATTGGCTTCTACTAATTTTTTCACACGAGTCATTGTATCGCCAGTGACACCTACAGCGGCACCAACAATTAAACGGCCATGTGCATCTTTAGAGGAGTTAGGGAATTCAATCACTTTTTCAATATCTTTGATGGTGATGAGACCTTTTAATGTTCCTTCGTCATCTAAAAGAGGTAATTTTTCAATTTTATATTGCTGAAGGATTTTTTCAGCTTCTTCTAATGTTGTTCCAACAGAAGCTGTCACAAGTTCCTCTTTTGTCATCACGTCGCTAATCTTCATTGAATAATCCGAAATAAAACGAAGGTCACGGTTCGTAATAATCCCAACAAGCTTTTGATCTTGTTCGTTATTAACAATCGGTACACCAGAAATACGATATTTACCCATTAAATGTTCTGCATCGAATACTTGATGATCCGGTGTTAAGAAAAATGGATTTGTAATAACACCACGCTCTGAACGTTTTACTTTGTCCACTTGTTCAGCTTGCTGCTCAATAGACATGTTCTTATGGATGATTCCAAGACCACCTTGACGTGCCATTGCAATCGCCATTTGTGATTCCGTCACAGTATCCATTCCTGCACTAATAATTGGAATGTTCAGCTTTAAAGTGCTTGTTAACTCAACTGATAAATTGACATCACGCGGAAGCACCTCAGACTTTGCTGGAACAAGCAACACATCGTCAAACGTCAAACCTTCTTTTGAAAATTTACTTTCCCACATTAGTAAATCCCCCTCTTTTCGGCAAAATATTATATGTAGATTATCAACTAGGAAACAGCATGTCAAGGAAGCAACAAACAGTTGCAATTTTTAGAAAATATAAAGAGAGTTGAGGAAGAAGATGAAAAGTTCAGGATGGAAGGATTTAAAACGTTTTTACTCACTTGAAACTTCCCAAAAGTTTCTATTTCAACAGTACGAGAAACGGAACATTCAGGAGGCAAACCAGCAGGCCTATAAAAACTGTGAACGATTTATTTACTTTTTAAAGCACGGTCATACATTTTATGACCAAGCCGCATCAGCTCCACTTGAACTAAAACCGATTTTATTGTTTTATGGAATGGCACAGCTGTTAAAGGCATGTTTGCTGACAGTGGATCCCGACTATCCATCTCAAACCTCTGTCTTAGCTCACGGCGTCACCTCAAGAAAAAGAAAGAAGCAACATTATCGTTTTAGTGAGGATGAAGTCAAGATTCAGCGAAACGGATTATGTATGCATGTATTAAAGCACTTATTTCATTTAAATGGTCTTGAAGATGAACGATTTACGATGATCAATCTCCTTTCAAAAATACCTGAGATGGGTCATATTCTGGAGTTTCAAAAACAACCCTCTACTTTAGTGAAAGTAGAGCAAGCAAATGGCATGTTGATTCAAGATCATATTCCCTTGCTCTATAACATGTCTACCGAACGTTTTATTGAATATTTTGAGTTCCATACAACTTGGAAGCTTAAGCAACGAGAGGCTAAAAAACTAACATTTGATGTATTTTCAGAAGAAAACCCTGCTCTTGCTACTCATCTTCATTATGATTTAGAAATGAATCAATGGTTCATTCCAGCAACACGAGATGCCTTTTTAGGGATTCCTGAGATTATCAGCCATTACTTGTTAATGTATAACCTCAGTATGATTGCCCGCTACGAAACAGAATGGTGGTACGAGCTTTTATCTCAATATATTAGTGATGATTATGTCATGATTGAACGTTATATGGAGATTGCAGAGGATAAGTTTCCAGCTTATATCATGATGCTGCTAGAAGAAAACACAAAAAAGACCAGTTCCGACTGGAACTGATCCTTTGAAAAGCTTGGCGGCGTCCTACTCTCACAGGGGGAA
>NZ_CP150633.1:1385461-1458423 GCF_038023285.1 Bacillus sp. PPSBB_11 | reverse complement strand
CTCCCTTCTGTCCGCTCGACTTGCATGTATTAGGCACGCCGCCAGCGTTCGTCCTGAGCCAGGATCAAACTCTCCGAAAAAGTTCAAAACCGAAGTTTTGTTTTTCGCCAGTTTGACTGACTACCTATGAAATATCATAGGATTTTTTTATAAAAACTCGAATTAACAGGTACGTTTTGTCTTGTTTAGTTTTCAAAGAACTTGTTTGTCACTCTCTCAAAGCGACCACTTAAATATATCATATATCTCTATCAACAGTCAACATTTTTCTTGAAAAACATTTTATTTTTTTAAGAAGTTTTGTTGTAAAAGAGATAAAAAATAGAGCCTCTTTTTGCTCCTTTGAAAGATTAACACATATCTATGAAAAAAGCATTATTAATTTCAAAAAAAATCATGTTTTTTCAAAAAAAATAAAGCCGGTGAAAAACCGGCTTTATTTTTACTCTGATTGCTCTTGATCTGACTCTACGTTTTCTTCACTATTCTCTTCATCGTCTTCTGGTGATTGTTCTACTAATGCCACTGTAGCGACATGTTCATCATCACCTAGACGGATCAGGCGGACACCTTGAGTGACTCGGCCTGTTGTGGAGATATCTGAAACGGCCATACGGATGATGACACCACTACCTGTAATAATCATCAAGTCTTCTTCAGCTTCAGCGTTAGTCGCCTTCACTGCAACAAGCGGACCGTTGTTGTCAGTGATCTTGCATGTTTTCAGACCTTTACCACCACGGCTTTGGACACGATATTCTTTTTCAGGCGTTAATTTACCATAACCTTTTTCAGTTACGATCAATACGTTTGCATCTGGCTCAAGGATTTCCATTCCAACGACGATGTCATCCTCAGAAAGTGTGATCCCTTTAACTCCAGCTGCTGTACGTCCCATTTCACGAACATCTGTCTCGTCGAAACGAATGAGCATTCCTTTTTTCGTTCCGATGATGATTTGTTTTTCACCATTGGTTAAACGAACAGCCATCAATTCATCTTCATCACGCAGGCTGAGTGCAATCAAACCATTGTTTCGGATGTTTGCAAATTGAGACAATGACGTTCGTTTCGAGACACCGTGTCTTGTTGTAAAGAAGAGATACGAATCTTCATCAAATTCGCTGACTGGAATAATGGCGTTTATCCACTCTCCCTTTTCTACTTCAAGAAGGTTAATAATCGGAATCCCTTTCGCTGTTCGTCCGAACTCAGGGATCTCATAGCCCTTCGCTCGATAAACCTTCCCTTTATTAGAGAAGAAGAGAATCGTATCGTGCGTAGATGTTGAGATCAGCTGTTCAACGAAATCATCTTCGTTGGTTCCCATTCCTTGTACACCTTTACCGCCTCTTTTTTGACTGCGGTATGTTGATGCAGGCAGGCGCTTAATATAACCATTATGAGTCAGTGTGATCACAATATTTTCAACAGGAATCAAATCTTCGTCTTCGATTGTTTCTATACCCGCTGTCACAATTTCTGTGCGGCGCGTATCATTGAAGCGTTCTTTGATTTCTGTTAATTCTTCTCTAATGATTTCTAGAACTTTCTCATTGTCTGCTAGAATGGCTTTCAATTCAGCAATCAATTCAACAAGCCCTTTGTATTCATCTTCTATTTTCTCTCTTTCTAAACCAGTCAAACGCTGGAGTCGCATATCGAGAATGGCCTGTGCTTGTTTTTCAGACAAGCTATAGTTTTCCATCAAACCATTTCTTGCAATTTCAGCAGTTTGAGAGCCTCTAATTAAGGCAATGACCTCATCTAAGTGATCAAGCGCAATTCTTAAGCCTTCTAAAATATGAGCTCTTGCTTCCGCTTTACGCAATTCATACGCCGTTCTTCGACGAATAATCACTTTCTGATGCTCAAGGTAATATTCAAGACATTGTTTGAGAGATAACACTTTCGGCTGTCCATCAACAAGTGCAAGCAAGTTAATACCGAAGGACGTTTGAAGTGTCGTTTGTTTATAAAGATTGTTTAATAGAACATGGACGTTTGCGTCTCTTCGTAGTTCAATGACAATTCTCATTCCATTACGGTCAGATTCATCACGAAGATCTGTAATGCCATCAATCTTTTTATCACGGACAAGATCTGCGATTTTTTCGATCAAACGAGCTTTGTTAACCTGATAAGGAATCTCGTTGATAACAATGCGCTGCTTACCACTAGATGTTTCTTCGATGTTTGACTTTGCACGTAATGTAATAGAGCCGCGTCCTGTTTCATACGCTTTACGAATACCGCTTCGCCCAATGATTTGTCCCGCAGTTGGGAAGTCTGGACCTGGAATGATGTCCATTAGTTCCTGTGTCGTCATTTCAGGATTTTGACTAATTGCCAATACCCCATCAATCACTTCACCTAGTTGGTGAGGCGGGATATTCGTTGCCATCCCTACAGCGATTCCTGTTGCCCCGTTCACTAATAAGTTCGGGAACCTAGCAGGCATAACGACTGGCTCTCTTTCGCTGCCATCGTAGTTATCTTGATAATCAATGGTGTCCTTTGTGATATCACGCAGGATCTCCATCGAAATTTTAGAAAGACGTGCCTCGGTATAACGCATGGCTGCTGCGCCGTCTCCATCGACAGAACCAAAGTTCCCGTGCCCTTCAACCAGCATATTACGATAGTTGAAATCTTGCGCCATCCGAACCATCGCTTCATATACAGCGCTATCACCGTGAGGGTGGTACTTACCGATAACTTCCCCAACGATACGTGCCGATTTCTTAAATGGTTTATCACTTGTCATACCTAGGTCATTCATCGCATACAAAATTCTTCGATGCACGGGCTTCAATCCGTCTCGCACATCTGGTAATGCACGCGAAACAATAACACTCATTGCATAATCTAAAAAGGACGTACGCATTTCATGGCTAATATTCACTTCGCGTACATTTGGTGTATGTTGTTCACTCACTATAAGAACCTCCCTTTACGTATCACATGAAATAAATTATGTGGGAGTAAAATATGTATTTATCTTCACAAGACTATTCTCCATTATATCAATAATCTTGCCTTTATACACATTTATTTACTAGAAAATCGACGAATCGCAGAAAACCAGGACATTCGTTTCACGCCCCTGTTTCTTGAAAAACAACCTTATTCCAAACAAGAAATAAGGTTGCTCTCAAGGGGGGATACCTATCTAAATATCAAGATTTTTTACGTATTGTGCATTTTCTTCGATAAAGTTACGTCTCGGCTCTACTTTATCTCCCATTAGCATTTCAAAAGTCTCATCAGCATCGATTGCATCCTCAAGTGTCACTTGAAGAAGTGTTCTCGCATCAGGATCCATTGTTGTTTCCCAAAGCTGAGTAGCATTCATCTCTCCAAGACCTTTATAACGCTGAAGTCCAGGTTTCGGTGTTTGAGGTAGTGTTTTTAACAGTTCATCTAGCTGTTTATCGTTATACACGTATTCAACACGCTTTCCTTGCTGCACTTTATATAAAGGCGGCTGTGCAATATACACATAACCGTTTTCAATGATTTCACGCATGTAGCGATAGAAGAATGTTAGGAGTAGCGTCCGTATATGCGCTCCATCAACATCAGCATCAGTCATGATCACAATTTTGTGATAACGTGCTTTCTCTAAAGTGAAGTCTTCTCCGATTCCAGTCCCTAGCGCTGTAATCATTGAACGAACCTCGTTGTTAGATAAAATTTTATCTAGTCGGGCTTTTTCAACGTTTAGGATCTTCCCTCTTAACGGTAAGATCGCTTGGAAATGTCGATCACGACCTTGCTTAGCAGATCCGCCCGCAGAATCTCCCTCTACGATATAAAGCTCAGAGATGGAAGGATCTTTAGAAGAACAGTCTGCCAGTTTCCCAGGCAAGCTAGAGACTTCCAGTGCACTTTTACGTCTTGTCAGCTCACGTGCCTTTTTGGCAGCCATTCTTGCACGAGCTGCCATCACACCTTTCTCCACAATTTTCTTTGCAGCATCAGGGTTCTCTAAGAGGAATTTCTCAAGTGCTTCGGAGAAGAGGGAGTCGGTAATGGTTCTTGCTTCTGAGTTACCGAGCTTTGTCTTCGTTTGTCCTTCAAATTGAGGGTCTGGATGTTTGATAGAGATAATGGCTGTTAAGCCTTCTCGTACATCTTCTCCGCTCAAATTCGAGTCACCATCTTTGAATACGCCATTTTTACGAGCATAATCATTGATGACACGCGTCAGACCGGTTTTAAAGCCAGCTTCGTGTGATCCACCTTCATATGTGTTGATGTTATTGGCGAAAGAATAAATATTGCTTGTATAGGAATCGTTGTATTGCAGTGCAACTTCAACGGTGATTCCGTCTTTTTCACCCTCGATGTAAACTGGTTCTTCATGAACGACTTCCTTCGAGCGATTCAAATGTTCTACATAGCTCTTAATACCGCCTTCATAGCAGTATTCGTTTCTTCGTTCTTTGCCTTCACGTAAGTCTTCAATGATGATGTTGACGCCTTTTGTTAAGAAAGCTAACTCACGTACACGGTTAGCAAGTGTGTCGTAATCAAATTCAATGGTTTCAGTGAAAATTTCTGGATCTGGCACAAAATGAGTGGTTGTCCCTGTTACATCTGTTTCACCGATGATCTCTAAATCTCCAACTGGAACACCGCGTTTGAATTGTTGATAATGAATTTTTCCATCACGGTATACAGTCACGTCTAAGGTCGTAGATAACGCATTAACAACAGATGCCCCTACACCATGCAGACCGCCAGATACTTTATAACCGCTGCCGTCAAATTTACCACCAGCGTGAAGAACCGTCATAATGACTTCTACAGCAGGACGTCCCATTTTTTCGTGAATCCCAACAGGAATTCCGCGGCCGTTATCTTTCACTGTGATGCTATTATCTTTTTCAATTTGCACTGTAATGTCTGTACAATAACCAGCTAAAGCCTCATCAATACTGTTGTCGACAATTTCCCATACAAGATGGTGAAGTCCTTTTGCACTGGTTGACCCAATGTACATTCCTGGACGTTTTCTAACCGCTTCTAGTCCTTCGAGCACCTGTATCTGATTTTCATCATAACTATTATGTTGCTGTTCCATTGCCACGTACATTCACCTACACTTTTCTTAAACGATATATTTATATGAATTGAGCTTTTAGACTTCAATTTCAATCACAAATGAAGCACGTTTTTTGAGCGTGCTTGAGGAAAGAGGAGAGTAATACACGGATTCAGTTGTGACGACGATGGATTTGGGTGTCCCTTGTGACAACGAAATGATTTGTTCTTCTTGTTTTTGAAGAAATTCCTCTACAACAGAAGATGACCTCATTTTGTAATCAACAATTGCGACAATCTCTCGTGTAGAAACAACACAATCATCACCTAAATGAATATACAAGACTCACACCTCATTTATCAGTCAATTACTTTTCCACTGGCTACTCTGAAAATTTCCGCTTCTTTCAGGGTGGCGTGATCGATGCCTTCAACACTCGTAGTGGTGACAAAGGTCTGTACACGTCCCTGAATGGTATGGAGCAAATGAGACTGTCTGTAATCATCAAGTTCAGATAAAACATCATCGAGTAGAAGAATTGGGTATTCACCGATTTCTTCATGAATCAGATCAATTTCTGCCAGCTTTAGTGAAAGAGCTGTTGTTCTTTGCTGCCCTTGAGAGCCATATGTCTGAACATCCCGACCATTCACAAAGAAAAGAAGATCATCTCTGTGAGGCCCCCATAGCGTCACCCCTCGGTCTATTTCTCTGTCTCTTAGTTTCTGAAACGATTCTTCATAGCTATTTTTTATTTTCGACAAGTCTGACGCTTCTGATACCTCTATGGCCGTCTGGTATTGGAGCGTGAGCGTTTCCAGCTCTCTTGAAATCCCAAAATGCAGCGGCTGCGCCCATTTTTCGAGCTGTTTCGTAAAAGTCAGTCGTCTTTTGACAACCTTCGCTGCCGCATCAATCAACTGCTCTGTTAAAATCTCCAGCATCGTTTGATCCGTTTGCTTTCTTGTTTGCAATTGTTTCAAGTAATGATTTCGCTGAGTGAGGATTTTTTGATAGAGCGATAAATCATGCAAGTAGACAGCAGACACTTGTCCAATCTCCATGTCGAGGAATCTTCTGCGGATTTGCGGGCTACCTTTCACAAGGCTGAGATCCTCTGGTGCAAACATGATGGTGTTCAAGGCACCAACATAATGACTGAGTTTCTGTTGTTCAATGTGATTGACCTTGCCCTTTTTTCCTTTTTTTGAGATCACGAGCTGCATGGGGAGTGGACCATTTTTTTTGATGACTCTACCTTCTATTTTAGCATAGTCTTCGTCCCATCGGATAAGTTCTTTATCATTTGACGTACGATGAGACTTTGCCATCGACAATACATAGATCGCTTCCATCAGGTTCGTTTTACCTTGGGCGTTCTCACCAATCATCACATTCACCTTATTGTCGAATTGAAGCTCGGTGTGTTCATAGTTTCGGTATGAAGTTAACGCCAGACTTTGAATGTACATGTATTGTCACCCGTTTCTAATTCACAACTTGAAATGTGCCGTGACCTTCTATCTCGACAACATCACCTGGGTATAATTTGCGTCCCCGTCTATTATCTGGCTCTTGATTGATGAACACCTCATGTTCACTTAAAAACCACTTCGCCATTCCACCAGATTGAATGACTTCGGCTAATTTCAAAAACTGCCCTAATGTAATCATTTCTGTTTCAATCGTTATCAGATTAGGCATTGTATCGACCTCTTTCAATATCACTAATATCTAATTGTACTAAAAAACAAGACAAGAAGGAAAGGGGGAAAGCGAACTGGGATGAAAGAAAGCTGAGGAAATGAGGAAAAAAGCTGCTGTGCGCTCACACAGCAGCCATTTTAGACCAAATTAATACGTTCTAACTGGAAGAATCAATTGCAAAATGGAATCATCATTTGGCGTTCGTAATAGGAATGGTCTCATTGCGCCAGTGAAACTGACATGAATCTCTGTTCCCTCTAATACTTTTAAAGCATCAAGCATATATTTCGGACTGAAAGAGATTTTGAGATCCTCCCCTTTAATGTCATCTGCTTGCACCGTTTCAACTACTTTACCGATTTCAGGCGAATTAGAAGAAATTTCAAGGCTTTGCGCAGGATCAGCAGAAAGCTTCACAACGTTGTTACGCCCTTCTCTTGCTAAAAGTGACGCGCGATCAATCGCTTGAAGGAATTCTTTCGTATTCACCACTACATCCGTTTTACTTTCTTGCGGAATGAGGCGAGCTGTATCTGGGTAATTACCATCCAGCAATCTTGAGAAGAACAGCACGTTCTGTGCTTTAAAGAGAACCTGTGTCTCCGTAATGACGATGCTCACAAGATCTTGTCCATCATCAAGAATTTTACTTAGCTCTGTTAAACTCTTTCCAGGAATGACCACATTGTACGAGCTTTCCTCGTTAATATCCAACTTCGCTTTTCTTAAAGCAAGACGATGACTATCCGTTGCTGTGCATATTAATTCACCTTTTTCAACCTTCCAGTTTACACCTGTCAAGATAGGTCGTGTTTCTGAGGTGGACACTGCGAAAACCGTTTGACGGATAAGGTTTTTAAGCAAATCTGTTGGAATTTGAAAAGCATGATGCTCTTCAATTTGTGGCAGATGCGGATATTCTTCAGCATCTAAGCCGTTTAAATTAAATTCTGCTGAACCAGAGCGGATGATGGTCAGATGATTTTGTTCTACCTCAATTTCGACAGTAGACATAGGCAGTTTCTTAACGATTTCGCTAAAGAAGCGGGCTTGCAGCACAATACTTCCTGGTCGATCAATTGTAATGACTTCTAAATCTCCATCTCTTTGAGGAATAAAAGATTCGATTGAGATATCAGAATCGCTCCCTGTGAGAGAAACCCCTTCGTCAGATGCAACAATTTTAATCCCTGTCAAAATAGGAATCGTTGTTCTAGAGGATACGGCCTTTAATACATCTTGGACACTTTCAACAAGACGATCTTTTTGAATCGTGAATTTCATAGTGGTCCTCCTAATTTTTCTTAATGACATGTATATATATTTATTTAATAAAAATCGTAGAAGTACTAGTAGGGCTTGTGAATATGTGGATAAGTCAGTAGAAAGAAAGGAAAGACAGCCTATCCACATGTGGACAGACTGTGTATGACTATGCTCTAGTTATTCACATTTTCCCGTACTTATCTTATCAGCTTGATTATTTTAGTTGTTCTTTGATCTCTTTGACATGCTGCTGAAGCTGTTCATCTTCAACGATTAATTTTGAAATTTTCTCATGAGCATGAATGACGGTCGTATGATCTCGTCCACCAAATTCTTCTCCGATTTTAGGTAGAGAGGAATCGGTCATTTCTCTAGAGAGATACATCGCAATTTGTCTTGGATAAGCAACTGATTTCGTACGTTTCTTCGCTTTGAAATCTTCTAATCGAATATTAAATTGCTGCCCTACAATTCTTTGAATATCTTTAATTGTAATCACCTTAGGTTTCGATGAAGGAATGATGTCCTTTAGGGCTTCAGCTGCTAGATCAGCATTGATGTCTTTATTGATTAAAGAAGAGTAAGCAACAACACGAATCAAAGCACCTTCCAGTTCCCGAATGTTGCTGTCGATTTGATTGGCAATATAAAGCATGACTTCATTCGGAATGTCTAAACCTTCTGCTTTTGCTTTTTTACGTAAGATCGCAATACGCGTTTCTAGATCTGGCGGGGTAATGTCTGTAATTAAGCCCCATTCGAATCGAGAGCGTAATCTGTCTTCAAGTGTCGGAATTTCCTTTGGCGGACGGTCACTAGAAATGACGATTTGCTTACTTTCTTCGTGAAGTGTGTTGAATGTATGGAAAAACTCTTCTTGTGTTTGTTCTTTTCCTGCTAAAAATTGAATATCATCTATCAAAAGCACATCTACATTCCGATAGCGATTACGGAAATCGACTGCTTTGTTGTCCCGGATTGAGTTGATAAATTCATTTGTAAATTTTTCAGATGATAGATAGACCACTTTGGCTGATGGATTATGATCGATGACGTAATGACCGATCGCATGCATTAAGTGAGTCTTTCCTAAACCAACGCCCCCATAAATAAAAAGCGGGTTATATGCTTTTGCTGGTGCTTCTGCGACTGCAAGTGAAGCGGCATGAGCAAAACGGTTGCCTGAACCAATAACAAAAGTATCAAATGTATATTTTGGATTCAGCATATTTTGTGGAATTTCAACGGGTTCTTCTTTCGACATTTTTTTGATTGGAGATTTTGGCATGGCTTCCTCTTCGTCCTGATTTTGAGGAATGATAAATTTGATGCTGAGCTCTTCGCCTGTCAGTTCATAGATGGTATCTGCAATTAAGTGAAGGTATCTTGACTCGAGCCAGTCTCTTGCAAATTCATTAGGTGCAGTAATAGTCAGCGTATCTCCTTGAAGAGAATGGGCTTTAGTGGACTTCATCCATGTTTCAAAACTAGGTTTGCTCAATTTTGTCTCTATTTTTTGAAGTGCTTTATTCCACAGATCCAAAATATTTTCCATAAGGCTTCTCCCCCCTCCTTTTCTTTTTAAAATGACCAGTATCAAACTGTTATAGAACACGAAAAAGAGCAAATGGTCATCACCATTCGTGCACATACTTTGTTGAAAACAATTAATATAGTAGAAAAACGTCTTTTCGACAAATTACACAGGTTGTGGATAAACAATTCAACAAGCTGTGTAATAACTTTCCACAGGTTATCCACAAATTGTGGATAAGGTAAATAGGCCAGATAAGTAATTAAGAGTTAAAACACAAATATAATATCAAAATAAACAAGATGGTGCAATGGGTGTCACAAACTTATCCACACACTTTACATCCTGTTGAAAAATAATTATCCACATAGGTTATTTGTGTGAAAAAAATGTCGATAATGGATGTGGATAGTCAAAATATGCCGGAAAAATATCCACAACCTTGTTTTGAAGGTTTTTTTGAAGGAAAAAAAGAATAAAATGCTGGAAACTAAAAAAGAAGGTTTCTTCACTTGATAACTTGTGTTATGCTTATAAGGTTGATAATAAGAGTTTTATCATTGATATTGACAATCGATGGGTTACACAAATATAATGAGTTAGACTGTCTTAAACAGCTATTCCTCAGGGAGGTGTCATAAATGAAAAGAACGTTTCAACCAAATAACCGTAAGCGTAGTAAAGTTCATGGCTTCCGCAGCCGTATGAGTTCTAAAAACGGACGTCTAGTTTTAAAGCGACGCCGCAGCAAAGGTAGAAAAAAATTATCAGCTTAGGCCACTGAATAATGTCAGTGGTCTTTTTTACATAAAATCGTAAATGAATTGTCAGTTTTTATCGGAGTGGAAGAAAACATGAAGAAGCGAAACAGGCTAAAAAAAAATGAAGAGTTTCAAACAGTGTTCAAAAAAGGTCAATCAATGGCTAATCGCCAATTCGTCATTTATCAGCTGGACCAACCAGATCAAGAAGAACTGCGTTTAGGATTGTCTGTCAGTAAGAAGATAGGTAATGCAGTGATAAGAAACCGGATTAAACGATTGATCCGTCAGGTGTTCTTAGAGGAAGGTCATAAGCTAAAGCAAGAAAAAGACTACATTGTTATCGCACGAAAACCAGCAAGCGAATTGACCTTTGAAGAAACAAAGAAGTCTCTCCAGCATTTATTTAGAAAATCCGCTGTTTATCAACAACAACCGAAAAAGTCTTCGTAATAGAAACTTTCGTTGAATCAATTTTTAAAAGCGCTTCCTTCATCTAGTGAATTAAAATGAAACCACCACTTTGTAATGAAAAAATGTTACCATACTGATTAGGTGAGTCACTTTCGTAATCAATTCCAACTTAAATAAAGTTTGAAGTAATGGGAGGAATCTTGTTGAAAAGGCGATTATTACTAATATTTAGCTTGATTGGCGTGTTGGTTCTATTGGCAGGATGTACACAAATCAATGAACCAATCACATCAGATAGTAAGGGATTCTGGAATTCTTACATTGTATACCCGCTATCTCAATTAATCACTTACATGGCAAACTTAACTGGTGAAAACTATGGTGTAGCGATTATTATTGTAACTCTTTTGATTCGTTTGCTCATTTTACCATTAATGATTAAACAGTTAAGAAGTACAAAAGCAATGCAAGCACTTCAGCCAGAACTAAAGAAGCTTCGTGAAAAATATAGCTCAAAAGATCAAAAAACACAGCAGCAGCTTCAACAGGAAACAATGGCTCTTTTCCAAAAGAATGGTGTAAATCCATTAGCAGGGTGTTTCCCAATCTTAATTCAAATGCCAATCTTAATTGGTTTTTATCATGCGATCATGAGAACAGCTGAAATCAAGAAGCATACTTTCTTATGGTTTGACTTAGGCAGTCCAGATCCATTATTCCTGCTACCGATTATTGCAGGTGTAGCTACTTTTATTCAGCAGAAGCTAATGATGGCTGGAAATCCTTCGGACAACCCTCAAATGGCGATTATGCTTTGGGTGATGCCAATTATGATCATTGTATTTGCAATCAGTTTCCCAGCGGCACTTTCACTGTACTGGGTTGTAGGTAACATTTTCATGATCATTCAAACGTTGGTCATTAAAACACCTCAAGTAAAAGTTGATACAAAAGAAAAAGCTGGCGGGAACAAAAAATGAAGGAAATAACTGCTGTCGGTCGCACAGTCGAAGAAGCAGTAGATTCCGGACTGAAACAAATTCAACTACTACAAGAAGAAGTAGATATCACAATAGTAGATGAAGGAAACAAAGGGTTTTTAGGATTATTTGGTAAAAGACAAGCTGTTGTCAAGTTAGTAGAAAAGCGAGATGCGCTCAAATTAGCAACACAGTATTTAGATAAAATTGTTAAATCAATTGATCCTAAAGCAAACATTGTTTCGAAAAAAGAAACGAAAAAGATCTCTTTTCACATTGATGGAGACAAAACTTCATTAATGATTGGAAAAAGAGGACAAACACTGTACTCTTTAGAAACCTTGGTGCAGTTAGTGTTTAATCGTTATTCTGATCAGTATCATCATATTACAATTGATATTGGAGATTATAGGAAGAAACGACAAGAAGCACTTGAACAATACGCAATCAAAACGGCAAATCGTGTTTTAAAAACGAAGAGAAAGGTTCATTTAGAACCGATGCCTTCGAATGAACGAAAAGTCGTTCATGATACGATTGCAGCATTTTCTAAAGAACTTGCCACGGCATCCGAAGATACAGGCAGCAAGCGTCATGTTGTGGTGATGTATAAAAAATAGCAGAAAGGCTAAGATTCAGCAAAGCTGGATTTTAGTCTTTTTTTATTGAAAAATTAACTTTTAATAGTAGATTCCTCCTTTATTTCTAAAAAGTTAGTGTGTTATTTAGATCGAAAACGTCATTTTCCCTTAGTTGCAAAGGGAGAAGGGCGTTTTAATTTATTGGATTTAGGTGTAAGATGTGAAGACAAGTTTAGAACGTCGTTATTCACATGTGGATAAGTTAAGTGTTAAAATAGACAGGGTGCAAAACTGTGGATAATTAAATGTGGGCTACTTTCGCTTCGCATGCATTTATGGTATCTTTAAATTTTGGATTAAGCGTTTTTGATATAGAGATGGACAACGTCCATTTAATAGATATAAGACTGTCTATTGAATAGAGAAAGAGGTGAATGAGCGGTGGATACAATTGCAGCAATTTCTACACCAATGGGTGAAGGGGCAATTGCCATTATACGTTTAAGCGGGCCTGATGCAGTTCAGATTGCTGATCGCATGTATAAGGGGCCTAAGGAGAAAAAACTTGTATCAGTGGATTCTCATACAATTCATTATGGTCATATTGTAGATTCAAGTACCGAGCAAGTGATAGAAGAGGTCATGGTGTCTGTATTAAGAGCGCCAAAAACATTTACGAGAGAAGACGTTATTGAGATCAACTGCCATGGCGGAATTGTCACGGTCAATAAAGTCTTGCAGCTTGCTTTAAAAGAAGGAGCGAGATTAGCGGAGCCAGGTGAGTTTACAAAACGTGCTTTCCTAAATGGAAGAATCGACTTGTCACAAGCAGAAGCCGTCATGGACTTGATTCGTGCAAAAACTGACCGTGCGATGAATGTCGCAATGACTCAAATGGAGGGACGTCTCTCCGGTTTGATTAAACGTCTTCGTGGTGAGATATTGGAGACACTTGCCCATGTAGAAGTGAATATTGATTATCCAGAGTATGACGATGTGGAAGAAATGACACATCGAGTCTTAGTTGAAAAGGCGACATCTGTGAAAAAGGAAATTGAATCGCTTCTAACGACTTCACAGCAGGGGAAAATCCTTCGTGAGGGATTATCTACTGTTATTATTGGAAGGCCAAATGTTGGGAAGTCTTCCTTATTAAATAGTCTTGTTCAGGAAACAAAGGCGATTGTGACCGATATTCCTGGTACAACTAGAGATGTCATCGAGGAATATGTGAATGTAAGAGGAGTACCGCTCCGTTTAGTAGATACTGCAGGTATACGTGAGACTGAAGACATTGTTGAGCGTATTGGGGTCGAAAGATCAAGACAGGTCTTAAAAGAAGCTGACCTGATTTTACTTGTGCTCAATTATAGTGAAGAGTTATCTGAGGAAGATATTAAGCTATTTGAGGCTGTCTCGGGTATGGATATTATTGTGATTGTCAATAAGACTGATCTTGAGCCTAAACTTGATGTAGAAAAAGTAAAAGAGTTAGCGAAAGATCGTCCAGTCGTGACAACATCTTTATTACAAGAAAAAGGGATTGATGAGCTTGAAATGGCCATTCAATCTTTATTCTTCACTGGCTCAATTGAAAGTGGAGATTTAACATATGTAAGCAATACTAGGCATATTGCGCTCCTTCAAGAAGCAAAACAATCGATTGAGGATGCTCTAGAAGGAATTGAAATGGATGTACCGATCGACATTGTTCAAATAGATTTAACACGCTGTTGGGAGCAGCTAGGTGAAATTATTGGGGATGCTGTTCATGAAAGCTTAATTGATCAGTTATTCTCTCAATTCTGTTTAGGAAAGTAAAGGGAGGAACAAAAGAAATGGGTTATGAAGCTGGCCAATATGATGTAATCGTCGTCGGTGCCGGTCATGCTGGTGTTGAGGCTGCTCTTGCTTCTGCAAGACAGGGCGCCAAAACACTTGTATTGACCATCAATCTCGATATGGTTGCTTTTATGCCATGTAATCCGTCCGTAGGAGGTCCCGCTAAAGGGATTGTCGTCAGAGAAATTGATGCGCTAGGCGGAGAAATGGCACGAAATATAGATAAGACGCATATTCAAATGCGTATGCTGAATACTGGGAAAGGACCTGCTGTCCGTGCGTTAAGAGCGCAAGCAGATAAGTTTCAATATCAGCACGAAATGAAAAAAACAATGGAAAATGAACCAAACCTAACAATGCTGCAAGGGATGGTAGACCATTTAATTGTAGAAGATGATGAATGTAAAGGTGTTGTGACTCAAACAGGTGCAAATTATCGCGCGAAGTCTGTTGTTCTAACGACTGGTACTTTCTTAAAAGGCCGCATTATTTTAGGGGATCTTTCTTATTCAAGCGGTCCTAATAATCAGCAGCCTTCCATTAAATTATCGGATCATCTAGCAGAATTAGGATTCGATTTGGTTCGCTTTAAAACTGGGACACCACCTCGAGTAAACAGCCACTCGATTGATTATAGTAAGACGGAAATTCAACCAGGTGACGATGTACCACGTGCGTTTTCTTATGAAACTGTGGAATATATTACAGATCAATTACCATGCTGGTTAACATACACGAGTTTAGAGACTCATCAAATTATTGATGAGAATCTTCACCGTTCTCCTATGTATTCAGGTATGATTAAAGGAACAGGTCCTAGATACTGCCCGTCTATTGAGGATAAGGTGGTTCGTTTTAATGATAAACCGAGACATCAAATTTTCTTAGAGCCAGAAGGCCGTAATACGCAAGAAGTGTATGTTCAAGGTTTATCTACAAGTCTGCCAGAGGATGTACAGCAGCGAATGCTGTCAACCATTCCAGGGCTTGAAAATGTACAAATGATGCGAGCGGGTTATGCCATTGAGTATGATGCGATTGTGCCTACACAATTGTGGCCGACACTTGAGACGAAGAAAATTTCTGGATTATATACAGCTGGCCAAATCAATGGTACCTCTGGTTATGAGGAAGCTGCAGGTCAAGGAATTATGGCAGGTATCAATGCAGGAAGAAAAGCATTGGGTAAAGAAGAAGTCATTTTAAGCCGATCTGATGCATATATCGGTGTTCTCATTGATGATCTTGTCACGAAGGGTACAAATGAACCTTACCGTCTTTTAACTTCTCGTGCAGAGTACCGCTTACTTCTGCGTCATGACAATGCTGATTTAAGATTAACGGAACTTGGATATAACATTGGTTTAATTTCTGAAGAGAGATTCCAAGCATTCACACAGAAAAAAGAGGCTATTGAAGCAGAGAAAAAACGTTTATATTCTGTCATTATTAAACCTACAGCAGAGACACAGGAATATATCCGTTCTCTTGGTGGAAGTGAATTGAAGGACGGTATTCGCGCTAGTGATCTGATGAAGCGTCCAGAGATGAACTATGAATCTGTTGTGAAACTAGCTCCTGCTGACACACAGCTTCCTGCTGATGTGTGTGAACAGGTAGAGATTCAAATTAAATATGAAGGTTATATTGAAAAGTCGCTCCAACAAGTTGAAAAGCTGAAAAAGATGGAAAACAAAAAGATTCCGGATCGAATCGATTATGATGCCATCAAAGGGATTGCAACTGAAGCGAAGCAAAAGCTAAAAGAAGTCCGACCGCTTTCTGTTGCACAGGCTTCTCGTATTTCAGGCGTTAACCCTGCTGATATTTCTATCCTTTTAGTGTATTTGGAGCAGGGACGTATTGCGAAGATAGCAGAGTAGAAAGGATGTCGGCATGAACATTGAACAATTTACAGCAGCACTAGAGGAGAAAGGGATCACTCTTTCTCCAGTGCAGCTTGAACAATTTGAAACTTACTTCCATATGCTTGTAGAATGGAACGAGAAGATGAATTTAACGTCCATTACAGAAAAGGAAGAAGTATATTTAAAGCATTTTTATGACTCGATATCAGCAGCATTTTTTATTGATTTTCACAATGTGACAACAATTTGTGATATTGGAGCTGGTGCTGGTTTTCCAAGCATTCCTCTTAAAATTTGTTTCCCTCATCTACATGTGACCATTGTTGATTCTCTCCAGAAACGCATTACGTTTCTCAATGAGTTAGCAAAAGGGTTAAACTTACAAGATACTACTTTTTATCATGATCGTGCGGAGACCTTTGGACAACGTAAAGATCAACGTGAAAGCTATGACCTTGTCACCGCTAGAGCAGTTGCGCGCTTATCTGTCTTGAGCGAACTATGCCTGCCTCTTGTGAAAAAGGAAGGTTTGTTTGTTGCATTAAAAGCATCTGCTGCAGATGAAGAGATGCAAGCAGGAAAAAAAGCCGTTACTGTCCTCGGAGGAGAGGTTGTTGAAAAGCATTCCTTTGTTCTTCCTTTAGAAGAAAGCGAACGGAACATCATTGTCATTGAAAAGAAAAAACAAACACCAAAAAAATATCCTAGAAAACCAGGAACACCTAATAAATCGCCAATAGAGGGTTGATCATGTAAAAGGTCGGTTTTTCTTCAATATTTATGATTTTACAGAAGGAAAAAACATGAGAAAATAGAATTATAAAAAGGTAGTTTTTAAAGGTGGTGTAGGTTCATGAAGCATTCACTCTCACGCTTCTTCGGGCTTGGTGACAAAGAACATCCTGAGCGTGATACCGAAATAGAGGCAGAGATTGCTGAGCATGAAACATTAAAGGAAGAGATACAGGAGCTCCCGGTCGACACAATTATGCCTAACCGTTTTCAGCCACGCACCATTTTTTCAGAAGAAAAGATACAAGAGCTGGCCACAACCATTCATACCCATGGCATTATTCAACCGATTGTTGTTAGACCAACAGAAGAAGAAGGAAAATATGAACTGATCGCCGGCGAAAGACGTTGGAGAGCGGTACAAACTCTTCAATGGGAGAAGATCCCCGCTATTATAAAAGATTTTACTGATACGGAAACGGCATCTGTGGCATTGATTGAAAATTTGCAAAGAGAAGAGCTGTCTGCAATTGAAGAGGCTCATGCTTATGCACGTCTTTTAGAGCTTCATGATTTAACGCAAGAAGCGCTTGCTCAGCGTTTAGGTAAGGGACAATCGACTGTTGCAAACAAACTAAGACTTTTAAAGTTGCCTGAAGAGGTACAGCAAGCCATTTTGGAGAAAAAAATCTCTGAGAGGCATGCCCGTTCACTTGTACCTCTAAAGCTGCCAGAATTACAGATCACGCTGTTGCAGGAAATCATCGAAAAGCAGCTGAATGTGAAACAGACTGAAGAGCGTGTAGTGAAGATGCTTGAACAAAAAACAGATCGCAAACCGAAGCCGAAACGTAAGGCGTTTAGCCGAGATACGCGAATTGCGATGAATACCATTCGTCAGTCTCTCCACATGGTAGAAGACAGCGGACTTAAAATAAATACCGAGGAAGAAGAATTTGAGGAATATATCCAATTAACGATTCGAATTCCTAAATAGAAAGAAGCTGATGAGCATTACTCGTCAGCTTTTTTGTCTTTCTCTCCCTTCAATTCATGATATTTACTTATTATTAATTAATTGGTAAAATATGATTTTCATAGTAGAAGGGAGGTGACATGTAACCGATGAAAATGAAAAAGACTATTTTTGCTATTATCTGTTATTTACTATTCTCTTTTTCTCTTTTTTCAAATGAAACGACTGTATTTGCTGTGAGCACGTCAACGAATCATAATACTCATTCAGCGGAAGAAGAAACGATTACGAAAGAAGAACTGAGTACTCTGAAGAAACAAGGTGTGGTTTCGACAGATGTAACGGTTCAACAATTAAATCAAGAGCAAGCGTCTCAGGACGATGCGATCGATGTGATCACAGCTGATGATGATTTGGAGAACTATGGCTTACGGCAAAACAAACAGGATGAAATGGTAACAGATGAAAGGCCGAATACCATTCGCCATCTTTTTGGTAAACCGTATCCTGGAACCGATATTATGCCTCAAAAAGGGGATATATTGGTGACGAGCACTGGTGCTTTGAATGGTTTAATTGGTCATGCAGGCATCGTCATTAATGAGAAAAGCTATGCATCTATTCCTGGGTTCCGGCAGCATCCAAATATTGATTCCATTCAAAGCTGGTTTCGCTATAGTGCCAATACAAAGGTGATTCGGATTAATCATCAGGAAAAGGCAGATTTAGCTGGGGATTGGGCGCACGATTACGTGAAAGACCATCCGAAGGCTCGATATTCGATCACTATGTCTATTCAATCCTTGGACCCTACATATTGTTCAAAGATTGTATGGCAGGCTTACGCAAAAACCGGGGACGCTGTTGGACATGCGACATTTACCATTAAAGCACCCTATGGGTTTTTGAAAAAGAAGAACTATAAAACAGTGACACCTAAAGTCATTGTGAGCGAAGGCCGTAAAATTGGCGGGTTAAACTTTTGATTGTATCTCCCTCACTTTTCAGGAAAAGTGGGGGTTTTTTGTCTCGTTATTTTCTTCAAAAAGATATATTAATATATCTTCGAAGCGCATTTTTATGCATCTATCCATGTACGGAAACACAGATTCATTCACGAATTTATAATGGAGAAACAAAAAAAGCAAACGTTTCATACTTTTTTTGATAGAATAGGAAGTATGAATGAATGAGAAACTTGTTAAGTTGAAAGTGGGTGACATCGTGGGGAAAATCATAGCGATTACCAACCAGAAGGGCGGCGTTGGGAAGACGACAACTTCTGTTAATTTGGGTGCGTGTTTAGCATACATAGGAAAACGAGTGTTGTTAGTTGATATTGATCCGCAGGGAAATGCCACGAGTGGTATTGGGATTGAGAAGGCCGATGTAGAGAAGTGCGTGTACGATATTTTAGTAGACGATGCAGATGTACTTGATGTGATTAAGACGACAGAGGTCGAAAATCTTGATGTCATTCCTGCGACGATACAGCTTGCAGGGGCGGAAATTGAGCTTGTGCCTACGATCTCACGTGAAGTGAGGCTGAAAAGAGCACTTGAATCTGTGAAGCAAAATTATGATTATATGATTATTGACTGCCCGCCATCACTTGGGTTACTGACGATTAATGCGTTAACTGCATCCGATTCTGTTTTAATACCGGTTCAGTGTGAATATTATGCACTTGAAGGATTGAGTCAATTGTTGAATACGGTTCGTCTTGTGCAGAAACATCTAAATACCGACCTTGCCATTGAAGGTGTCTTACTGACAATGCTTGATGCAAGAACAAATCTTGGAATCCAAGTCATCGAAGAAGTAAAAAAATACTTTAGAGATAAAGTCTATCAGACTGTGATTCCGAGGAATGTGAGACTAAGTGAAGCGCCTAGTCATGGGAAACCTATTATCTTGTATGATCCACGTTCAAGAGGTGCAGATGTCTATTTAGACTTAGCAAAGGAAGTGGACGCGAATGGCTAAAGGTCTTGGAAAGGGTATTAATGCGCTATTTAACAATGTGGATTCCAATGAAGAAACTGTCGAAGAAATTAAGTTGAAGGATTTGCGCCCAAACCCTTATCAGCCAAGGAAAACGTTTGATGATGATGCATTGTCTGATCTCAAAGAATCAATTCAGCAGCACGGTGTTTTACAGCCGATTATTGTTCGTAAATCGATTAAAGGATATGACATTGTCGCAGGAGAACGCCGTTTCCGTGCAGCACAACAAGCTGGTTTGACAACGATTCCTGCGATCGTCAGGGAATTTTCAGAAACACTGATGAGGGAGATCGCTCTTTTAGAAAACTTACAGCGCGAGGATTTATCTCCATTAGAGGAAGCGGAAGCCTATGCCTCCTTACTAGATCACTTAAGTGTGACTCAGGAGGAATTAGCCAAGCGATTAGGCAAAAGCAGACCGCATATTGCGAACCACCTTCGTTTATTAACATTACCGGATGAAGTACAGAAGCTGATTGCAGATGGAACATTATCCATGGGACATGGACGCACGCTGCTTAGTTTGAAAAACAAAAAGAAGCTGGCGCCATTGGTAAAGAAGGTCGTGGACGAAGGATTAAATGTCCGTCAGGTTGAGAAACTTGTTCAGCAATTAAATGAAAATGTTCCACGTGAAACAAAGAAAAAAGAAGCACCAAAGGATCGCATGTTGAAAGAAAGAGAATCTTTCTTACAAAATTACTTTGGTACTTCAGTGACGATCAAGAAACAGAAGAAAAAAGGGAAAATTGAGATTGAATTTCTCTCAAATGAAGATTTAGAAAGAATCCTTGAATTGCTTTCTACGAGAGAATTATCGGAATGACCATCTTGATATGAGATGGTCTTTTTTATATTCTTCCCGTGATATTTTGAATAGGGGTGAAGAGAGAACGGCTTTTTTCTCTCGTCCAATCCATTTGATCAATGTGGGATAGACTTTCAGACAGTGTATTGGCCATAGACATCACAAGATGGAGACGTGTGTTTTGGAGAACGAAGTATTCCATAAAACCGCTCACGTTGACGATTCCATTAATATGAATATTGCCTACTTCTGGAAGCTCTTTTTGGACACCTGCACCGGGCTTTAACGGTCCTTCTCCAATTTGAAACGATCCTACACTTTTCACTCTCCCTAAACAGGCATCAACGGCTACGATAAATGGATGTTTATGAGCTTGTTCAATTTCAGCGAGCTTTTCCTTTAAATTGACCGCATGCACTGGGTCAGAGAGAGTGCCGTATACATGCAGCTTTTTTAAATCAAGACTTGAAAGCTTTGTTCCTACAAGTGGACCTAGAGAGTCACCGGTTGAGCGGTCTGTTCCTATGCAGACGATGGCAACGGGTCTTTTTCCTGCTTTCTGAAGATGCGAGAATAAAATACTTTTAAGCTGCTGAATGGCATTTGTATCCGTATGGGACACGTATTCTTTCACCCTATTTCTTAAAAAAAGACCGTTCTTGCTATTCATAGGTCTCACTTCCTTGTCATAGTAGTTAGTATCAGTATACGGAAACAAGCTTAATTCTATACCTATGAGGTGATGATTGTGTGGAAGGCTGGTTCAAGGTGGACGCTTTTAATTTTAGGAAGCTTGATAGGAGCGGGATATGCCTCCGGTCAAGAAATTTGGCAGTTTTTTGGCCTTGATAGCGGACTAGCCATTCTACTGTTTACGCTCATGTTTATGCTGTCGACCTATGTGGTGTTAAAAATCAGTTATGAGGTTCGTGCCGATCATTTTGTGCCGGTGTTAGAGCGTCTTGTAGGTCCTTGGCTGGCCAAGGTGTATGATATTTTAATTGTTCTTTATCTATTCACGACAACAACAGTCATGATTGCCGGTGGCGGGGTGACACTTGAGATGTATCATGTGCCATTTTGGGTTGGAATCGGTGCATTTTGTTTATTTTCATTTATGATTTTTTTCTGGGATGTGAAAGGTCTCTTATCTGTGAATGCTTTCATTATACCAATTTTGGTGGTGGGGCTCATCTATGCGTTTGTTTTTTATTATATGAATCATGATCATATATGGAGAATTGATTTTGGCCAGCAATACAATTGGCCTGCCAGTATCGTCTTTGCTTCTTTGAATATATTATCTGTTGTGGCGGTGCTTTCTTCAGTGGGGAAAGAAATGAAGGGGCTTGGAGAGGCCAAGGTTGCGAGTATATTAAGCGGCTTGATTTTTGGTGTCATTTCTTATGTGTATAACGAAATACTAGTTGATATTTCTGGGAGTCTTTCAGCAGAGGGGATTCCTTTGTTTACAGTATTAGAGGGGGCACCAACATCATTGTTTGTGTTTATGACCATTGTTCTTTGTTTAGCGATTTATACAACAACCGCTGCGGGATTATTTGGTTTATCCAGCCGCATGCTCTCTTTTGTACGAATGCCCCGCTGGTTCATTGTATTCATCATGCTTCTTTTGATGGCACCTTTAACCTCTCTTGGATTTGCTGATTTGATTGCTTTCTTGTATCCGATTTACAGCTTGCTCAATCTTTATTTGCTTGTCTGTTTAATGCTGTATCCGATTTTAAGTAAAAAGATATTTTTCCGTTCTAAAAATTATACTGATAAAATAAAATAAACACCTCTCTTTCAAAGAGAAGTGTTTATTTTATCCGAATGGACTCAATCGCTTCCTTGATATCGTCATATACAGGCATGTGCTGAAGACGCTGCATGCGTTCCTCTATTTCTGAGATGGCTTGTCCCTTTAAATGCTGGGATACATGCTGTTTGACAATGGTTGTCTGGTTCATCATGTCTTCTGTTTTGGATAATTGGTACTCCAAGTGCATGCGGGTATTTGCCAATTCGTCGTGAAGCCGCATTTTCAGCAATCGCTTTAAATCTTTTCGTTGTCCTTCTCTGCGCATGGCCTGAATAGCGGCAATTTCTTCAGGTGATTGAGATTGTGTTTGTGGTGCAGATTGACTTTCGAATACAGACATGGAGCGGCGGGCACTCACATTTTGCAAGAAACGCTGGGCGTCACTAGGAGGTTTATTTTGATTGATCATATGGCGACTCCTTTCTTAACGAATACCCATTTGCATCGCAAGGCGTCTATCTGCCTTGGCATAGTCATCACCCATTGTGTACATATGTCTTGAAAGGGTGGAAAGTTCTTGTTCGTAGTCTCTCAAGGTGTACAAGGCATTCAGTTGTTTTTCATGAGAATAAAAGGTTGATTGCGGCTGCTCCATCCTTACTTCCTCTAACAGTGCTTCTACATCGCTATGGGTTAATAAATCATAGTGACCGAAGCCGACAAGTCCTTTCAGTTCTTGTTTTACATGATGGACGGCATCTTTTACACTATCATCAATTCCATCTATTTTCTCAAATACAGTGTGTACTTCATGTTCAATAATACTTTGTAGATCATATGATGAATTTTTTAGTAAATGGGATTTTATGATAATTTCAAGCCCGCTTTGTGCATATGCACGGCCTGAATGGATTTCTTGTAAAAGCATCGCTGTAAAACTTGTATTGTGATCAAGCTGTTCATCTAAAATACGAGCGGTTCCATTCGAATGGAATGAATACCCATTTACTTTGAATTCTCCTGAAACGAGAGCTAAAAATGCATTTGTATCAAATGATTCGTTCCACTCTATATTCATTGATGCAAAAGCTGATCTTAAAAAGGTGTCAATTTCTCTTGGTTTATATTTTATGGATTCTTGGACCGATCCCTGCTCCCGGGGTGGTACGGTGTACTTGACTTGTCCAACTCCATGATCATGGCGATTGAGTAAACCTACATAATGATTGGGTTGAATATATTCCGTGAGAACATGGGTATATTTTCCTTCTACTGCTTTTTGCTGAATGGAAGGTGCCAGGCTGCTCCATATATTTGGGCTATCGAATGTGATGGCTTTTTTGACAGCTGGCTGTTCTGTCGCAATGTAAGCACAAACAGCACCGGCAAGCGCTTGTCCAGTGAGATAGATGGTTGCATTCGGGTGCTTCTGACAGACGTCCTCGATGTATTCCTTCCCTTTAAAAAAGACATGATCTTGTTTCCCGGCTAAGGATTTTCTTTCAATGGGGTAGGCATAATCCGTTTTTAACAATGATTGGGTAGCCGTTTGAACATCTTGTGTCGATGTCACCGTCATTTGTTTTGGCAGAGGACAGTGAAACGCGACAATGAACTCATCTGACTGTTCCTGCTGCATCGTTAAACCATATAATTGATGATCTATTTTTAGAAAATCGTTGACAGTGAGCGTATGCTGACCTACTTCTATCGTATGGTTCTGCTGGTAATTCTCTGCGTTTCCAGCGTGATCGGATATGATTTTATAATCTTTGTCGGTTAATCTATCCTTTCGATTGACCATCGTACCTGCTCCCTCACATAACATTTATGCAGATATCATAAATCAAAAAATATGGAAAAACCACAGCGTTCTACCAATAAAAACCTTTTGACCTACAGTGTTTGTGACAATATTGAAAAAAAGCGGAGTTTAAGTAACTATTGGTCACAAATAAAATGATCTAAAAGAAGGGTTTTTTCTATAAAAAAGAAAGGGATTGATACATGACAGCGGCTCTTTATTTTGTGCATTGCTCTCTATCGTCGTTTTTTTGTACAATAGATTTAATGAAGTGAGCAAGAGAGGTGAATGCTGATGGCAGACAAAGCATTTGGGTTACATGACGTCGTTGAAATGAAAAAGCCCCATCCATGTGGTGCCAATCGGTGGAAAGTCATTCGTTTGGGCATGGATATTCGTATTAAATGCGAAGGGTGCGGGCACAGCGTGATGATCCCAAGAAGAGATTTTGAACGAAAAATGAAGAAAATTCTCGTCAAGCATGAGGAGCCAACTGCTTAAGTAGGCCTCATGCTTTTTTGATGAAATTTGTCTTTTGTTCAGAGAAACAGCTGCAATTTCTCATTTTAAAGCTCCGATTTAGTCTTTTTGGTAATGTTTCTTCTATTGAAAATGCATGATGGTTAGCTTGTCTTTTCATGTAAACCTACTTATAATTGCTCTAGGTTCATATTACGCAGTATAACGAGCACGTTTCATATAGAGGAGATGAAAGAATGGCTTTAACAGCTGGTATTGTTGGCTTACCTAACGTCGGGAAGTCAACGCTATTTAATGCAATTACACAGGCTGGAGCGGAGTCTGCTAACTATCCGTTCTGTACCATTGATCCAAACGTCGGAATTGTAGAAGTTCCAGACGAGCGTTTGCAAAAACTGACAGAATTAGTGCAGCCCAAAAAGACAGTTCCGACTGCTTTCGAATTCACTGATATTGCTGGTATTGTGAAAGGTGCATCTAAAGGAGAAGGTTTAGGAAATAAATTCCTTTCTCACATTCGTCAAGTAGATGCGATCTGTCACGTGGTGAGAGCTTTTGCTGATGATAACATTACACATGTGTCAGGTAAGGTTGACCCAGTGTCAGATATTGAAACGATTAATTTAGAATTGATTTTGGCTGATCTAGAAACGGTTGAAAAGCGTTTAACTCGTGTGAGTAAGCTTGCGAAACAAAAAGATAAGGAAGCGGTAGCTGAATTTGATATTTTGGAAAAGCTGAAGGACGCATTTGAAGCTGGAAAATCTGCAAGATCGGTTGAATTTACAGATGAGCAGCAGAAGCTTGTGAAGCAGCTTCATTTACTCACGTCAAAACCTATTCTGTATGTAGCAAATGTGAGTGAGGACGAAGTAGCAGATCAGGACGGAAACGAATATGTACAGCAAATTCGTGAGTTTGCATCTGGCGAAAACGCTGAAGTCATCGTCGTTTGTGCGAAGATTGAGTCTGAAATTGCAGAGCTTGAAGGAGAAGAGAAGCAAATGTTCCTTGAAGAGCTAGGCATCAAAGAATCAGGTTTAGATCAGTTGATTAAAGCATCTTATTCACTTCTTGGCTTAGCTACGTATTTCACAGCAGGTGAGCAAGAAGTGCGCGCTTGGACATTTAAAAAAGGAATGAAGGCACCAGAATGTGCTGGAATCATTCATACGGACTTCGAGCGTGGATTTATTCGTGCTGAAACGGTTGCTTATGAAGATTTACTAGCTGGCGGAAGTATGTCTGCTGCAAAAGAAGCAGGTAAAGTTCGTTTAGAAGGTAAAGAATATATAGTGAAAGATGGAGACGTCATTCATTTCCGTTTTAACGTATAGGTTCTTGTCATAGGCCAAGTAATTTGTTATAATATACAATTGTGAGTAATATAATTTATTGCTCCTTGCCCGTATAGGGCCGCTTAGACCAAAAGGAGGTGCAATCAGATGAGAAAGTACGAAGTTATGTACATCATCCGCCCAACAGTTGACGATGAGGCTAAAAAAGCAGTTATCGACCGTTTTAATAACGTGTTAACTTCTAACGGTGCGGAGATCACTGGAACAAAGGATTGGGGTAAACGTCGTCTTGCATACGAAATCAACGATTTCCGTGAAGGCTTCTACCAAATCGTAAACGTTCAATCTGACGCTGCAGCAGTTCAAGAATTTGACCGCTTAGCTAAGATCAGTGACGATATCATTCGTCACATTGTTGTTAAAGAAGAAGAATAAATCATTGAAATATATATTTAAAGGTGGTCTTTCAATATGCTAAACCGTGTTGTATTGGTCGGAAGACTAACAAAAGACCCTGAGCTTCGCTACACGCCTAATGGTGCGGCTGTAGCCACGTTTACTCTAGCTGTGAATCGTACGTTTACGAATCAATCTGGAGAGCGTGAAGCCGATTTCATTAACTGTGTTACTTGGAGAAGACAAGCCGAGAACGTGGCTAATTTCTTGAAAAAAGGAAGTCTTGCCGGTGTAGACGGTCGCTTGCAGACAAGAAACTATGAAAACCAGCAAGGACAGCGTGTCTTCGTGACAGAAGTTCAAGCTGAAAGTGTTCAATTTCTTGAGCCTAAAAGCGGCGGTGCTGGTTCAGGTGGATACAGCGGCGGTGGCAATAGCGGAGGCCAGTATTATGGCGGTAGCCAAAATGATCAGAATCCATTTGGAAATGAACCAAGTCAAAATCCATATGGCAATCAAAACAACCAAAATCGTAATCAGGGAAATAGCTTCAATGATGACCCATTTGCGAATGATGGTAAACCGATTGACATCTCCGATGATGATTTGCCATTCTAATTGATCTGAAAAAAATGACCAAAGGAAAGGTGTGAAAACAAATGGCAGGTGGACGCAGAGGCGGTCGTGCGAAACGTCGTAAAGTATGTTTCTTTACTTCTAACGGAATCACGCACATCGATTACAAAGATGTTGATCTTCTTAGAAAGTTTGTTTCTGAGCGTGGTAAAATTTTACCTCGTCGTGTAACAGGAACTAGCGCTAAGTATCAACGTAAATTGACATTAGCGATTAAAAAATCACGTCAAATGGCATTACTTCCATACGTTACTGGTGAGTAAGTCGTTGACTTAAAAGCGAAGGGCCTTGAGCTCTTCGCTTTTTTTATTTGTCTCACTTTTATGAGAAAGTCGTTTCTGGCAGTCTAACTAGGGGAAGTATGTAAAAAGAGAGTCAACGTGACAGTTTGTTCTATACAAATACTAGGTTAATCTGTCATATTGGTATTTTAAAATATACTTGCAGTCAGGGCGTGGGAAGATGATTGAATTTAAGAATGTATCGATGCAGTTTTCTGATGACCGGTATGCCGTTCAATCTGTTGATTTGGAGATTCAGAAAGGTGAATTTTTTGTATTGATTGGACCTAGTGGGAGCGGGAAAACGACGACTTTGAAAATGATCAATCGTCTCATCTCTTCTACAGAAGGTGAGATTTACATAAAGGGTCGAACCATCAGCGATTATGATATTTATGAGCTGCGCTGGGATATTGGTTATGTGCTTCAGCAAATAGCGTTGTTCCCTCATATGACCATAGAAGAGAATATTGCTGTAGTGCCAGAGCTGAAACAATGGAAGCGGACTGAGACGAATCAGCGTGTTGATGAGTTGATGTTCATGGTGGGGCTTGAGCCTTCTACCTATCGACATCGAAAGCCAGCAGAGCTTTCAGGAGGACAGCAGCAGCGAGTCGGCGTAGCACGGGCACTTGCTGCTGATCCTGAGATTGTCCTGATGGATGAACCTTTTAGTGCGTTAGATCCACTGACGAGAGAGAAATTACAAGATGATCTGCTTGAGTTACAGCGCCGTATTCAAAAGACCATCGTTTTTGTGACACATGATATGCAGGAAGCCATGAAGCTTGGAGATCGGATATGTGTGATGAATGAAGGAAAAGTGGTGCAGGTTGGACGCCCAGAGGAATTGATTCAGCATCCAGTGAATCCATTTGTGCGGGAGTTTGTTTCAGGAGCTGCCCGTCATGTAGACCATCAAGCATTTGAGCTGACAACTATTTCTCAGCCCATGCCTCAAGATGATCTGTTAGGCGATGAGGCGGTCTCCATCCATGCGACGCTGGAAGAGGTTCTATCTCGACTGGCAGAGCATGAAGAGCTTGTTGTTGAGAAGGATGGGGAACGGATCGGGCTCATCACTCGTCAAGCGGTGATTCAGTATTTAGCCGGTACTTCTGCTGAGAGGGGCGAGACACATGAATGAATGGACTAGTGTGCTATGGGCTCGAAAAGATCAGCTCGGACACGCCTTACTTGAGCATATTCAAATTTCCTTCATTGCGTTATTTCTAGCGATTTTGATTGCCATTCCTTTAGGGATTTATTTAACGAGAGTCCCTAAGATAGCAGAGTGGATCATTGGGGTGACGGCTGTCTTGCAGACAATTCCGTCTTTGGCGCTGCTTGGACTGCTGATTCCTCTCGTTGGGATTGGTCAAGTGCCCGCAATTATCGCTCTTGTCGTCTATGCTCTGCTCCCTATTTTAAGAAACACATATACAGGCATTCGTGAGGTCGATCCGTCGCTGCGGGAAGCGGCGTTTGCTATGGGAATGAATCACCGCAAACGCTTATTAAAAGTAGAACTCCCTCTTGCTATGCCTGTGATCATGGCAGGTATCCGAACAGGGATGGTTCTTATTGTAGGGACAGCCACTCTTGCAGCTCTTATTGGGGCAGGTGGATTAGGGAGTCTGATTCTGCTTGGAATTGATCGAAATGATATGTCTTTGATCATCATTGGTGCTATTCCAGCTGCATTACTTGCGCTCTTATTTGATGTGGTCTTGCGGACACTTGAGAAAATCTCCTTTAAAAAAACCGTGATCTCTGTAACGGTCTTTGCTGTAATAGCAGGAGCAGTTGTCGCTGCCCCATTGCTGTTTCAACAAGAAAAGAAAGAGATCACCATTGGAGGGAAGCTGGGGTCAGAGCCTGAAATTTTGATCTCCATGTATAAGCTTTTAATTGAGCAGGATACAGATATCCAAGTCAATCTTAAGCCTGGTCTTGGTAAGACGTCCTTTGTTTTTCAAGCACTGCGGTCTGGTGATATTGACATCTATCCTGAATTTACAGGGACAGCGATTTCTGAATTTCTGAAAGAAACAGCGAAAAGCACGGATAAGGAAAAAGTGTATGAGCAAGCGCGCCAAGGTTTGGCGTCATCCTTTCAGCTTCAGCTTCTTCAGCCGATGGCTTATAACAATACATATGCTTTAGCCGTGCCTCAATCACTAGCGGATCAATATGATTTATCAAAGATTTCAGATCTGGGTCAAATCAAGAATCGTATACGTGCTGGCTTTACTTTAGAGTTTTCTGATCGTCAGGATGGATATTTAGGCATTCAAAAAGCTTATCAGTTTTCTTTTGACGATGTGGTCACGATGGAACCGAAACTTCGATATCGAGCCATTCAAAAAGGGAATATTCAGTTGGTCGATGCGTATTCGACAGACAGTGAATTGAGACAATACAAGTTGAAGGTGCTTGATGATGACAAGCATGTTTTCCCGCCCTATCAAGGAGCGCCCTTGCTAAGACAGGAGACATTAAAAGAGTATCCTGAGATTGAGGCCTCTCTCAACAAGCTCGCTGGTCAAATCACAGATGATGAGATGAGAGAAATGAATTACGAAGTCAATGTGAAGGGGAAAGATGCATTTCAAGTAGCCGAAGCCTATTTAAAAAAGAAAAAATTGCTTCAATAATCAAGGGGAAGCAGGTCTGCTATATACAAAGCGGCCTGCTTTTGAAAAGAAAAAAACAAAAATCATTGACATCTATTTCAAAAAAGAATATCCTTAATTCGAGATAAATATATTTTTTGATCATATATCTCGAATTCGAGATAATATAAAAGCATCAGTCAAGACATAATGAGTAGGGACATGTTACGTCATGAAGAGGAGGTCATTAGAAGTGAAGAAAACAGAAGGAATTCACCATATCACAGCAATTGTTGGTCATCCTCAGGAGAACGTTGATTTTTATGCAGGTGTTTTAGGTCTTCGTCTCGTGAAAAAGACCGTCAATTTTGATGATCCAGGCACATATCATTTATATTTTGGAAATGAAGGAGGTTCTCCAGGTACCATTATTACGTTTTTCCCTTGGCCAGGTGCACAAAAGGGACAAATTGGAGCAGGTCAAGTAGGTGTGACAACATATGTCGTACCGACCGGTGCCTTCTCTTTTTGGAAGGAACGCCTTGAGCAGTTTGACGTTTCTTATGAAATGATTGAACGCTTTGGTGAGGCCTTTCTCTCATTTGAAGATCCGCACGGTTTATTGATAGAACTTGTAGAGCGTGAAGAAGGAAAACAGAATGACTGGACATTTAATGGGGTGACACCAGAAGTAGCGATTAAAGGGTTTGGCGGAGCTGTTTTATTAACTTCACAGCCTGAGCAAACGATGCAGCTGCTAGAGCAAACGATGGGACTTGAAAAAGTCGGCACAGAAGGAGATTATGTGAGATTCCGTTCGTTTGGAGAAATCGGCAATGTGATTGATGTGAACAAGACACCTGTTGCACGAGGACGTATGGGCGTAGGTGTTGTACATCATATTGCGTGGAGAGCAACGGATGATCAGGATCAATTAGATTGGCAAAGACATGTGGCGCAAAGCGGATATCAAGTGACGCCTGTGCAAGATCGAAATTATTTCAATGCGATTTATTTTAGAGAGCTTGGCGGCATATTATTTGAGATTGCGACCGATCCTCCAGGGTTTGCACACGATGAATCTGTGGAAACGATGGGTGAAGCGTTGAAACTGCCACCGCAATATGAGGCTCAGCGTAGTCAGATTGAACAAATCGTGCTGCCGATTGAGGTAAGAGAAATCAAAGGGAAAGGAGATTCATGATGAAGCATCTTTTTCAAAAAGGAAAGAATGAACAAAAACCTGTCCTTCTCATGCTGCATGGAACTGGTGGGACAGAGCATGACTTATTGCCGCTTGCAGAAGTGGTAGACCCTGAAGCATCTGTTCTTAGTGTGAGAGGGAATGTATCAGAAAACGGCATGCCGCGTTTTTTCAGACGTTTGGCAGAGGGTGTTTTTGATGAGCAAGATTTAATTGCGCGTACAGAGGAATTATATACATTTATCGGGGAAGCAGCAGATAAGTATGGATTTGATCGTCACAATGTTGTAGCCATCGGCTATTCAAACGGGGCGAACATTGCTGGAAGTCTGTTATTCCATTACGGAGATGCGCTGAAAGGAGCGATCCTGCATCATCCTATGGTCCCAAGACGAGGGGTTTCATTACCTTCATTAGCGGGGAAACAAGTCTTTATAGCAGCTGGTGAAAATGATCCAATGTGCCGTCCTGAGGAATCTCAGGAATTGGAGCAACTGCTTCAGGAGGCGGGAGCTTCCGTAACGCTTCATTGGGAAAATCGTGGACATCAGCTAACGAGAGAAGAAGTCGATGCTGCGGCATTGTGGTATCGTCGTCAATTTAAATAAGGTGGGGAATACAGGTGGGATTTTTACAGAAGCTATTTGGACAAACCAAACAAAAGGAGATGGAACAAGTGGAAAACGTAAAACTAGCGATTATTTATTATAGTTCAACAGGTACAAACTATCAGATGGCAAAATGGGCTGAGGCTGGAGCGAAAGAAGCTGGTGCTGAAGTCAAAATTTTAAAGGTTCCTGAATTGGCACCAGAAGCAGTTGTTGCATCAAATCCAGCATGGAAAGCACATTTAGATGAAACAAAAGATGTCCCTGAGGTTCAGTTAAGTGACTTAGAGTGGGCAGATGCCATTATTTTCAGCATGCCGACACGTTTCGGTAACTTACCGGCTCAAATGAAACAATTCTTAGACACAACAGGCGGTTTATGGTTCCAAGGGAAACTAGCAAACAAAGCAGTGAGTGCGATGACATCTGCACAAAACCCAAATGGCGGACAGGAGCAGACGGTTCTGAGCCTGTATACAACGATGTTCCACTGGGGAGCCATTATTGCCGCTCCTGGCTACACGGATGATTCCCTATACGGCGCAGGGGGTAACCCTTATGGTGTGAGTGTGACTGTTGACCAAAATGGAAAGATCCAAGAGGATGCAGAAGCAGCCGCAAAACATCAGGCGAAACGTACAGTGAATGTAGCAGAATGGATCAAAAAAGGTCAAAACGCTTAATAGATGTATACAAAAAGAATGCAGCCACTCCGCTGCATTCTTTTTTCATTAATAAGGATCTGAAGAGGTGCTGTTGTTGATCGCATCATTGACAGCCTGTGCCGCGCCTGTTGATCCAATTGGTCCGCTTGGCTCCTCTTGTTTGAAGGCTTTTAAGCCATCGGCCACACGTTTTCCGTAGTCAGGATCAGCTTTTGTAAAGTTTTCGATCATTTGGTCTTGGATGTCTTTTTGGCAGGTAGCTAAGGTGTTGACTAAGTTTTTAATCAGTTCCTCACGTTCCCAATCATTGAAGCGGCGATAGGTTTCTCCCGCTTGTCCGAAATTGTTCGGGCGGTCAATGGCTTCTCGTTTGACTTCACCCTCTACAAAAGGCGTATGATCCTTTTCATCTTGCTGTGCTTCTTTTAATCCTCCGAGAATGGACGGTTCATAATTCACATGGGGGTTTTGTCCTTTTCCTTGATCCACATGATATTCCATTTGCCCATCTCGCTGATTGGTGGCAACATGCTTTTTCGGTGCATTGATCGGCAGCTGTAAATAATTTGGCCCGACACGATATCGCTGCGTATCAGAGTAAGAGAAGGTACGCCCTTGCAGCAATTTATCATCTGAGAAATCTAATCCGTCTACAAGAACCCCCGTCCCAAAGGCAACCTGTTCCACTTCTGCAAAATAATTTTCTGGATTTTTGTTTAGCACCATTCGTCCGATCGGTTTCCATGGATAGTCATCCTTGTACCAGAGCTTTGTCGGATCGAGTGGATCAAAGTCTAGATGGGGGTGGGTGTCATCTTCCATGATTTGCGCGTATACTTCCCATTCAGGATGATCCCCTTGTTCAATGGCTTCATATAAATCCTGTGTGGCATGATTAAAGTTTTCCCCTTGAATGGCTTGGGCTTGTTCTTGTGTCAGGTTGCGAATTCCTTGCTTTGGTTCAAAGTGATATTTGACCAGTACTGCTTTTCCTTCATGATTCACCCATTTATAGGCATGGACGCCAGAGCCTTGCATGTGCCGGTATGTGGCGGGAATGCCCCATGGTGAGAAGAGAAATGTCACCATATGTGTTGCTTCAGGTGATTGTGAAACGAAATCAAAAATGCGCTCGCCATCCTGACGATTTGTGACAGGATCAGGCTTAAAGGCATGAACCAAATCAGGGAATTTCAAAGCATCTCGAATAAAGAAAATTTTGAGGTTGTTCCCAACAAGATCCCAGTTGCCGTCTTCTGTATAAAATTTGATCGCAAATCCCCGTGGATCGCGTAAAGTTTCTGGTGAATGTCCGCCGTGAATAACAGAAGAGAATCGAACGAAGACAGGGGTCTTTTTTCCTTTCTCCTGAAATAATTTGGCTCTTGTATAAGTGGAAATGGGTTCGTCACCGAATGTACCGTAGGCTTCAAAGTATCCGTGTGCGCCGGCACCTCGTGCGTGAACGACACGTTCAGGGATGCGTTCACGATCAAAATGACTGATTTTCTCTAGGAAATCGTAGTTTTCAAGCGTAGTCGGTCCTCGATTCCCAACGGTTCTCATGTTTTGATTATCTGTTACCGGGTGACCTTGGCGATTCGTCAAGGTTTCTTCTGACTCTGAAGATGATGTAGGCTGTTGATCTTCTTTCAAGGTAGAATCCCTCCTTCAATATCTCCCTAACAATATGGTCATGTTGCGCCCTATTTCATACAAGGATTGATATAATGAGTGAAAACTTTTATGAGGAGCGGACCTAATGATTCGATTACACTGCCTTCACGCACATCCATCTAATATTTCTTACATTGACGACGCTTTCTATGACACAGGATTTGATCTGCATCACATCGTCGATTCAACCTTTATGGAACGAGCCAAACAAGATTCCGCATTTGATCTTGAGCAGCAGCAAACCTATGCCATCAACAGACTCATGCAAGAAGGAGAGGCTGATCTTGTTTTATTAACGTGTACACAATACATTGCGGCTTTGGGGGAGCAGCAGCACCTGTTCAAACAACCAATTGTTCCGATAGATGAGCCGTTATTTGAGCAGATTTGTGAGCGAGAGGGTCCGCTTCAGCTGGTGTTTTCAAACCCAGATACAGTAGAAGGAACGATGAAGCGACTGTCTTCATATGTAAAAGAGCGGGGAAAGCAGTTGAAGGCAGAAGTGGTTGTGCTAGAGGATGTCTTTCATCTTTGCTTGAACGGTGATATACAAGCCTATCATGAGCGAATCATGGAACAGTTAAGGCAATCTGTGAAGCAGCAGCATGGAGATATTTGTGTGATGCAGCTCTCGATGGTTCACGCTGCAAAGCAGGTGGAGCAGGAAACAGGAGTGTCCATCATTCATCCGCTATCACCACTTAAACCATTTGTTTATCAAAAAATAACGGCTTTAAAAGAGTGAACCCGTCAGGTTCGCTCTTTTTGTATAGAAACGTAAATGGGATGACATGTTAAAAAAATAATGGAGCGCAAACTATTTTTAACAGGTGCGCGTCTATCCAATGTAAGAAATAACAGATGCGCATTTAAGATAAAGGAGCTCTTTGTAAAATGAAGAAACGAAAGATTGATGATCAATTTGCGGATTACGTAATGGAGCATAAACACAGTTTTTATCGATTGTCCTATAGCTATGTCAAAAACCCAGAAGATGCGATGGATGTCGTTCAAGAGGCGATTCATAAAGCACTCAAATCTGTTCACCGATTAGAGGATGCGACCAAGATGCATAGCTGGTTTTATAAAATCGTCGTAAACGCTGCCCTCGACTTTTTACGAAAGAAGAAGCGTGTGCAAGTGACAGACGATGACACGCTTGAATTTTTATCGCAGGGTGAATCGGATGTCTATGAGGATCAAGATGTCAGACGGGCGATAGAAGATTTGCCGGAGATGTATCGGGCCATCATTATATTAAGATTCTTTGAGGATTTAAAGCTAGAGGACATTGCTCATATTCTTGGAGAAAATGAAAACACCATTAAAACAAGATTATATAAGGCGTTGCGGCTTTTAAAAGTAGAATTATCGCAGGAGGAAATATAAATGGATAAGCATTTGGAGCAATTAAAAGAGGAATATCTAGAAATCCCTATTCCCCCGGAATACGATGCTATGGTTGAACGGACATTAAAACGAAAAAACAAGAAACCTCATTTTCAGAAATGGACGATCGGACTTGTTGCTGCGGCTGCTTTATTTGTCACCACTGTAAATGTCAGTCCGCAGGCAGCAAGAGCGATTTCAGAAGTACCCGTCATTGGAGAGCTTGTGAAAGTCGTGACGTTCACAGAATTTAAAAAGAGCGATCAAGGAACAAATATTGATCTCAAAACACCACACGTTTCAGGGCTTGGGGACGGAAAATTACAAGACAACCTGAATCAAAAATATTTAGCTGAAAACAAAAAGCTGTATCAAGATTTTGAAAAGGAAACAAAGGGTTATAAAAATGGTCATTTGAGTGTAGAGAGCGGGTATGAAGTAAGAACAAATAATGATCAAATTCTTTCACTAGGTCGATACAAGGTGACGACTCAGGCTTCTGCGGCAGAGGAAATGACATATGATACGGTGGATAAGAAAAACCATGTACTCATTACATTACCAAGTCTGTTTAAAGATGACCGTTATATTGATGTGATTAGTGAAAATATTAAAGAACAAATGAAGAAACAGATGAAAGAGGATTCAAATAAGATTTATTGGATGACGAAGCAAGATACGGTTGATCCGTTTAAGAAGATTCAGCCAGATCAAAGCTTCTATATCAATTCAAAAGGCAAACTGGTGATTTCCTTCAACGAATATGATGTGGCGCCTGGTTACATGGGTGTAGTTGAATTCACGATTCCAACAAGCGTGTTAAAGGATATTCTCGTCAGCGATATGTACATTCATTAAAAGAAGAAAAAAGACTGCTGAAGATGTCAGCAGTCTTTTGATGTTTATGAAGAAAGTGCGTCTGTTAGTGCAGGCACGACTTGTTTCTTTCTTGATACGACACCTTTGAGTAAAGCAGTGTTGTTTTCAAGTGTGACATTAAATGCTTTTTCTACTTTTGCTGCTTCAGCACCAAGGGCAAGCGCAAGAGAGTCATTTTCTAGAATGTCTGTGATCACTAAAACAAATAGATCAAGACCTTTCGCTGCGATAACTTCATTGATTTTTGCTTCGATGTCAGCTTGTCTTGCTGTTACTTCAGCAATATCAACTGTATTAACTTGTGCAATTTCGACTTTGCTGTTACCTAGTGCAAATTCTTTTGCATCCAGTGTGATTAATTCTTGAACTGTTTTTTGGCTTAGGTCAGCTCCTGCTTTCAGCATATCTAAACCATATACTTCAGGGTCTACTCCTGCGATTTTTGCCAGCTCATGGGCAGCATCAACATCCTGCTGTGTGCATGTTGGGGATTTGAATAGCAAGGAATCAGAAATGATCGCAGACAAAAGCAAACCAGCGATTTCTTTTTCAATTGTGACTTGGTGCTCTTTGTACATTTTGTTTAAGATCGTTGCTGTGCAGCCAACTGGCTCAGCACGATAGTAAAGAGGTTCACTTGTTTCAAAGTTGGCAATACGGTGATGGTCAATGACCTCTGTCACTTGTACTTGATCAATATCGCTTACACTTTGTTGGAATTCGTTATGATCGACAAGAATGACTTGTTTTGTTTCGTTTGTAGCCGTTTCAATGAAACGAGGTGCTTCTTGTTTAAAGAAATCTAATGCGTATTGTGTTTCTCCATTGATTTCTCCAAGTCTGACAGCTTCTGCTTGAACGCCAATTTTGTTTTTCAGATCAGCGTAAGCGATAGCAGAGCAAATCGTGTCTGTGTCAGGGTTTTTGTGTCCGAATACGAGTGTTTTTCCCATGTGAATTCTCCTTCTAACTTTTATTGATGATGTTTCTATTCTAACAGCTTTTGACCTTGAATTCAGGGTTTATAGCTAAGAATAATCTAAAAAATTGTAACATGCTGTCTGAAAAGTTGCATGTACAAGACGATCTAAGTTGTTCCACGTGAAACGTTCTTGGAATAGCCTGCATTTTACTTGCGATTTGCGGCTATGGTAAAATAAAGGTTGGGTCAAGATATGACGGAGCGTACATCGTACGTATACATAGAAGTACACATTGAGCAAGATATAGAAAAATGATTGGATTGAGGTGAAGGTGTGAAACAAACAAAAGCGTTAGTAGAAGGCGCTATCATGATCAGTATTTTTGCGGTAATGACGCTGTTTTATTTGTATGTGCCACTTTTATCCATTATTTTCTTCATGGCTGCTCCGATTCCGATCATTCTCTATACAATCAGGCATGGCTTGAAAAAAGGAATTGCGGCTGGCGCTATTGGCATAGTGATCAGCTTTTTAATTGGGTCTATTAATGGGCTGTTAAGTGCGCCAATGTTGATTGCTGTTGGAATAGGTATGGGTGTTTTCTACAGCAGGAGGCAGCCAGGTCAGGCTATTATTACGGGTGCGCTGATCTACTTATTCAGTTTTCTCATTTACTTTGTTGTCAGTGTCCAGCTGTTTCAAGTAGATATACTGGGTGTCGCAAAGGAATCAATTGACCAAATCATGCCCATGGTAGAGAGTACCTTAAAACAATCTGGCGCTTCTGATCAGGACATAGCAAAACAACTCAAGCAGTTTAGAGAGATGCAGGATACGGCATTAAATTCTTTACCTGTAGCGCTTTTGATTTTTGTCACGCTGATGTCTTTCGTCAATCATTGGTTTGTGCGGCCGTTGATCAAACGGTTTGTTCCAGACATGCCAGCTCTTAAGAAATTTAAGGATATGCGACTGCCAAAAAGCATGGTATGGTATTATTTACTCACACTGCTTTTGATGCTGATTCAGCCGGAGAAAGCCAGCTTTTTATCGCTCGTGCAAACGAGTGCTTTTCAAATTTTATTTATACTGGTGCTTATTCAGGGCTTTTCTTTTATCTTCTATTATTGCCACGAAAAAAACATCTCAAAAGTGGTACCCATTTTTGCCGTCGTATTGACGATTCTCTTTCCGCCAATCGGTGTGATTGTGCGTATTATAGGGATTGCTGACATAGGCTTTGATTTAAGAGAAAAAGTAAAAACAAATAATTCACTCTGAATGTTGAGGAGTTGATATCAGTGCCAAGCTTCTATCGAAAACCTGTCATCAAGTATCCGATCTTCGCGTTAATTGTCCTTGCGGTGATCACAGTCCTCCTCAACCTTTATTTTAATTGGATCATAGGAGCGGTTGGTCTTTTAGTCCTTGCGGGTGTGCTCTACTTTTTAAAGTGGGCAGATACGCAGGTACAAAAAGAGATTGATTCATATATTTCAACATTATCCTATCGAGTCAAAAAGGTTGGAGAAGAAGCATTAATGGAGATGCCAATTGGTATTATGCTGTTTAATGACCAGTATTATATCGAATGGACCAATCCATTTCTCGCTTCGTGCTTCCATGAAAGCACACTTGTCGGCAGATCCTTGTATGATACATTTGAATCCATTGTGCCTCTTATTAAACAAGAGGTTGAGACAGAAAATGTGACGCTGAATGACCGGAAATTCAAAGTCATTATTAAACGGTCAGAGCGCCTTTTATATTTCTTTGATGTCACGGAACAAGTGCAGATTGAAAGACAGTATGAAAATGAACGAACGGTGTTATCTTATATCTTTTTAGACAATTATGATGATGTCACACAAGGTCTCGATGATCAGGTGCGCAGCGCGATAAATAGTGAAGTCACATCGCTGTTAAACAATTGGGCGCAAGAATATGGCATTTTCCTAAAAAGAATTTCATCTGAACGATTTATGGCGGTATTAAACGAGAGCATCTTAGCAGAGCTAGAAGCGTCGAAGTTTTCCATTTTAGACGAGGTTCGTGAGAAAACAGGGGCACATAGCGCCACGCTTACCCTTAGTATTGGAATCGGTGCGTCTGTTCCTTCTTTAAAAGAACTTGGCGCACTTGCGCAGTCGAGTCTTGACCTTGCCCTCGGACGAGGCGGGGATCAGGTAGCGATTAAACAGCCGAATGGGAAAGTGAAATTCTACGGTGGAAAAACCAATCCAATGGAAAAACGGACACGAGTACGCGCACGGGTCATTTCACATGCTTTAAAAGAAATTGTATCTGAAAGCGGTAATGTCATGATCATGGGGCATAAGTTCCCCGACATGGACTCTATCGGTGCCTCGATCGGGATTTTAAAGGTTGCTCAGGCGAATGGAAAAGAAGGTTACATCGTCATTGATGCCAACCAGATTGGGGACAGCGTTCAACGCTTAATTAGTGAAATTAAGAATTATGAAGAACTTTGGTCCCGTTTTATCACGCCTGAGGAAGCGATGGAGCTTGCAAAGGATGACACATTGCTTGTGGTCGTAGATACACATAAACCGTCCCTTGTGATGGAAGAACGACTGCTAAATAAGATTGAAAACGTCGTTGTCATTGACCACCATAGACGTGGTGAGGAATTTATTCGTGATCCTTTACTTGTCTATATGGAGCCGTATGCTTCATCTACAGCAGAACTTGTGACAGAGCTGTTAGAGTATCAGCCGAAGAAATTGCGGATTAACATGATTGAGGCCACAGCACTTCTTGCTGGGATCATCGTGGATACGAAGAGTTTCTCCCTCAGAACGGGGTCAAGAACGTTCGATGCAGCATCCTACCTTCGTGCCAAAGGGGCAGATCCTGTCCTTGTGCAAAAGTTTTTGAAAGAGACAGTCGATCATTACATCAAACGGGCAAAGCTCATTCAGCATACAGAGCTGTATCAAAATCAGGTAGCGATTGCTTCCTTGCCGTCTGACAGATCTGAGTATTATGATCAAATTACGATTGCACAGACGGCTGATTCTCTCTTGTCGATGAGTGAGGTTGAAGCATCATTTGCTGTCGCAAGGCGAGATGACGATACGGTCTGTATTAGTGCAAGATCGTTAGGGGATATCAACGTTCAAATCATTATGGAAGCATTAGATGGCGGCGGTCATTTGACTAACGCTGCGACCCAGATTTATGGTATAACCATTGAAGAAGCGGTAGAGAAGTTAAAAGCTGCCATAGACGAATATTTCGAAGGAGGGGTTCAAAGATGAAAGTCATCTTTCTAAAAGACGTAAAAGGCAAAGGGAAAAAAGGCGAAGTCAAAAATGTAGCTGACGGATACGCTCACAACTTTCTCATCAAACAAGGGTTAGCTGTTGAAGCAACTCCAACGAACCTAAGTGCATTGGAAGGGCAGAAAAACAAAGAGAAAAAGAATGCCATCCAAGAGCTTGAGCAAGCGAAACAATTAAAAGAAACACTTGAGGCGCTGACAGTGGAACTCACTGCTAAATCAGGTGAAGGCGGTCGTCTATTTGGATCGATTACAAGCAAACAAATCGCTGATAAATTGCAAAAAGAACATCAAATCAAACTCGATAAGCGTAAAATCGAGTTGAATGATGCCATCCGTGCGCTAGGATACACAAATGTACCGGTGAAGCTTCACCCAGAAGTACAAGCAACATTAAAAGTGCACGTCACAGAACAAGCATAAACAGAAAAGAACCCGTCTCCTCGTGAGGCGGGTTCTTTGTTTATGATGGATCTGAAATATAGACGCTTCGTCCAGCACGCATACCGGATATAAACATGAAAAATAGGACGATGATAAAGATGATAATGGCTGGTGTCCATGTATGTGTCACATCAAAAAGGATACCGATCATGAATGGACCAACAGCGGCTAATAAATAACCGAGTGACTGCGCCATTCCAGAGAGGGCAGCTGCTTGTTCCATATTGGTTGTTCTTAATCCGATAAATGTGAGGGCAAGACTGATACTGGCCCCTTGTCCGACGCCGATGAATAGCACAGAGATGACAAGAATAGGCGTCGACCCTCCGAGAAGGAGTCCAATCATGCCGAGTAAATACACAAGGACAAGGCCGACGACAAGCGGTCTTTGCGTTTTTAATTTTTCTGCAAAGACGGGCGTTAAGAAGGTGGATGGCAGACCAGTGAACTGCATAATAGAGAGCATCCATCCCGCTGTCGCTAAGTTCATGCCATGTGATGTTAAAATATCAGGAAACCATGCGATACTGCTGTAGAAAAGGAATGATTGCAAGCCCATAAAAAAGGTCACCTGCCATGCGACACGTGAACGCCATATTGGCTGCTCTTTGAGTGAAATGCTTTTGACAGCCGCTGTGTTCTGATGAAGAAGCTGCGGCGCCCACACCATCATCGCAAGAAGGGCAAGTCCGGCCCAGACAAGGAATGATGTATTCCAGCCGCCAGGCATCGCATGACTGAGCGGAACACTGACACCAGATGCAAGTGCAGCAAAAACGGACATCGATGTCGTATACACGCTTGTCATTAATCCAGCATGTGCAGGGAATTTATGTTTCACAAGTCCAGGTAAAAGCACATTACAAATCGCAATCCCGACGCCGACTAGCGCCGTTCCTATCATTAAAAAGGTGATGCTGCCAAATGAACGAATGACAATCCCAAAGAGCAGGACAGCAAGCCCAAGCCAAAGTGTTCGTTCATTCCCAAGACGTTTTCCGATTTTAGGTGCAATGGGAGATAGCAATGCGAATGAGAGCAGTGGTAATGTCGTGAGGAAACCAGCAAGTCCATTTGAAAGCTGTAAATCAGAACGAATGGCACCGATCACAGGACCAACAGACGTAATGGCTGGCCTCAGGTTAAAGGCAATGAGTAAAATCCCAGCAATCAGCAAAATGGTTTGCCCTGTACTGCGGGGATGAAATGTTGATTTTTCTAGTTGTTGTTCCATGAATGTAAACTCCTTTATTTCTTTAAGAACGATCTTTCTTCTGTTCAAGCTCCGCTAATTTAGCTAATAAGATGTGCTGCGGCATATGCATGATTTGCTCTAACGGTACATTGAGTGATGCAGCAAGCTTTTGTGCGGTATCGGCTGAGATTTGTAAAGGTCTCATGCGCAAATCCCTCCTCTTTCAATCTATACGTTCCAATATACCATATCGACTTTGTGACTTGCTGATAAAAAATTTGGGTTTTCTTTTATAAAACCACTTGATGGCCGATAAGAAATTTTTTTGAAATTGTTTCAGATGGTGGCCCTCTCCTTGTTCAAGGTGAAAGTGAAGCTTTCGTTCCTGCATCCCTTTCTGTAATAAAAGATCATGGAGTTGTTTGTTGAATAAAGGCATGTGCTGTTGGGCCGATGTTTTGCCTTTCCCTTCTTCACTGCCTACAGACAAATAGACAAGGTGGTCCACAGACTGAATGCTTTGTTGTTTAGCAAACGGTAGAAAATCTTGATACCAAAATGACCCAGAGATAGATGCGATATGTTGAAAAAGGGTAGGGTGCATCAATAGGGTATAAATAACAAATAGTCCACCTAATGAAGCACCTACGTGGCTATGTTCATGACCGGTCTGTTTAACTGGGTATTCTCTTTTGATATATGGAAGCAAGTCATTTGCTAAAAATGACACATATGTCTGTGCCTCACCTTTAAAGTCAGGGAATCCAGAATGCAGTGCTGATGCCTTCCAGGGTGTATATTCGTCAAGTCGATTGAAGGGGTGTATACCGACGATGATGATTGGCGAGATGGTTTTGGCTTCAATCATGCTTTCGATCTCTAGCAGGTGGGTTCTAAACAAAGAAGAGCCATCTTGTACAAAGACAGCTGGAACATCAATAGAGGTGTCTGGTGGAAGGTAAATATCAAGCTGACGCCCGTTCAATTCGTCATATAGAAACGTTCCGTTCATGTGTATTCTCTCCTTCAAGTTTTCAAGCTCCGCTGAAAAGAAGAACAAAGGACTAAAATGTTTAGCCCTTTGTCAAGATGCGCATCTTTTTAGTTGGTTTGATCTAGCCATTTGACAGCCTGATCAAGGAAGGTGGTTTTGCTTAGTGCTGTTCCTCCCTGAAGCATAGGATCAACGACATTTTCATTGATGTGTCCATTTTTCACAGCTTTTAGGCTGTTCCAAATTTTATTTCCCTCTAAGTCCTTCAATGCATTTGGATTCGATGAGTTTTCCTCTTGGGAGAATTGAACAAAGATATAATCAGGATTGAGTTCACCTAGGCGTTCCAATGAAATCATTGCTTGTGCTTTGGCTTTTTTGATATCACTTGGTGCTGTAAATCCTAAGTCCCCATATAAAGTAGAGTTGAAGTATACGTCTTCAGGGTACACGTACAGGTCGCCCTGTCTAATGCGTAAAATGACAGCTGTTTTGTTGTTGCTTTTGTCTTTCAGGGTTTCTTTCGCTTGTTTGAGATCTTTCTGATAATCAGAAATGATGCTTTTCGCTTCTTCACTTTTTCCAGTCAGTTCACCGAGTAATAAAAGGTTGCTTTCCCAGTCGGAAGAGACATGTGATACTGGGATCGTCGTTTGAACTTTATCTAGTTTTTTAATTGTTGCAGGCGGGAACTTGGTTGATCCGAGTATCACGTCTGGTTTTAGTTTTAAGATTTTTTCTAGGTTCGGTTCTGTTTTTTCCCCAATGCCTTCTGTTTTTGCTGTAATGTCTTTAAATAATTCAGGGAAAGTGCCGCCGACAGTAGAAGCACCAATAGGCTCGATACCAAGTAGTTTTGCATCTTCCATCGATTCTAGGCTTCCAGCAATGACGACTCTTTTCACTGGTGTTTTGAGTTTGTACGTTTGATCTAAATATTTGATGTTTGTTTCTGCTGCTTCAGCTGACTTGCTTTTGGTTGTGTTTGAAGCCGGTTTATTTTCTGCAGCACCACAGGCTGCTGCGGTGATCGTCATGATACAAAGGATAAGCAATGCGAACCATTTTTTCATTTGTTTTCTCCTTTAACTGATAATTGTTCTCAATTAAAGATTGTAGTAGTCATTCGTCCTTTTATCCATAGACAATGATCTGTCTAGTGATGGACTTTTTACGGAAAAAAAGATAAAAGGTCCTGAATGACTCGTTGATGACTGGCTGCTGAGTATTCACGCCAAGGGTCAGAAGCGAGTGGATAGACGGCTTGTTGCGTCACAGCCTTGAGATTTTGCCAAGCCTCCTGTTGCTTTAACTTTTGATAAAAAGCAATGGTTTTTGGTTCTTTATGCAACAAGAGGAAGATGGCATCTGGGTCTAACTGCTGTATAGATTGAATGCTGATTTTTTTTTCTATTAGCTGTCCATCATTCTGAAAAGCTGGTAGAAGGCCAATGTCATGAAAAATTACTTCTGACATGGTGCGATTGACAGATAAGTAGAGCTGATCTTGAAAGATACGAAGAGGCAGGACGGTTCTTGGTGGATGATCAATAAGGCATGCCTTTTTCGCTTGAATGACGAGTTCTTCGTAATGAAGCAGCCATTCTTCTGCTTCCCTCGTTTCGTTTAAGAACAGAGCTGTTTGTCTGAATTGAGCGCGCCAATCCAATTGTGTGAATGGAACAAAGTGAACAGGACAGATGGTTTTCAACGCTTGTTTTTCTTCCTCTGTCACATGATCATTGGCAATGATCAGCTCAGGTTGTGCTTCCTTCAATTGCTGTAAATTGGCTTCAGCGTGCTCGTTGATACGATGTGCACTCAGATGAATCGGAATTTCTTCTGCATAATGCTCAAAATCATGTGCTGTCCATTTAGGGTGAAGAGGGGCAGCATATGGGATGATATGAATGGGTGTGAGCTGACCGAGTATGGAATGGCCATAGGCAGCCATTTTCCGTTGACGGCTTTTCATATAAGCAGAAGGAGTGATACCCGTTTTTTTCTTAAAGATACGGCTAAAGTAATAGGGGTCTTGATAGCCGATGTCCTGTGCAATGTCTTTGAGTTTTGCATGACCTTTCGCCATGAACTGTTTGGCTCTAGCCAGTCTTTTCTTGGTGATATAATCAGTGACACTCACATCAAAATGCTTTTTAAATAGCTCGCTGTAATGATTGGCGCTGATACCAGCCATATGAGATAGACTTGTAAGGCTGAGAGGTTCTTCGGAATGTTGATCGATATATTGTTTTGTTTTGAAAAGGGCGTGTGTTGTGTCACAAATGTCTTCTTTATGCAGTGTGAAAAGCTGCAGGATGAGCTGTTGAAAAAGGGTTTGGCTTCTAAAAAAGCTAATGGATTCAGGTTTTTGCCATTTTGCTGTCATGTCGGACAGTAAAGAATGAATGTGTTCAATCGAGCTAATATCGATAAATTGCCATACATTCAGTAAAGATCGGGCTTGTTCAGTTGATACTTCTTCTATGCTTTGACCTTGTGGCGTGTACATCTGAAAGCGAAACAGATAGAGCTCGTGTTTTTGATGTGGCTCTGTTTTCAACATAAATGTTTCCCCAGGCATCATCGTATAGAGTGTCAGATTTTTCAATCGCCATCTTTGATCATTCAATGTAAGTAAACCGCTGCCGCTTATGTTAAAGAGGAGGCAGAAAGTATCTGAAAACTGCTGCTCCGTATGTGGAAGATCTGCATTATTTATTTTTTCAGTATATGTTAATCGATAAATGCATTGTTCAGCATTTACCTTTGTACATAATTGATGATTGTTTCCCATAAAACCACCTGATCTCTTATTAATTGATAAATATTCTCAATTGAATTGTATCAGAAAGAGCTGGAAAATGGTGTGTTTATTCTGTCAAAAAAGCACCCTGATGGAGATCAGGGTGCGTAGGGTGTAGAGAAATACTTGCATTCGTTGTCCGTCCTGCGCCTGTGATAAGGGCAATCTTTTGAGATAGATCACTATATTTCGTGTGTTCACTAGCTTTTTTTCATGTCTGTGGTTGTTAAAGGATCATCATGATAGAGTGCAAAACGAAAAGCATAATTCATCAGCACCGGCAAAACGGACGTATGTCCTTCTTCAGGGAACTCGTGATAGGCAGTATGCAAGCCGTATGACGATAAAGGCAACATACGATTTGCTAGTGAATTGGCATGATCATTCATTTGACATGGATGATGTTTTTCTAACTCACCTACACCTACAAGCAGCCTGACATCCATAGGCACCTGACGTATATAGTTGGTGAATAGGTGTTCTTTTTCTAGAAATAATTTTTTGTTCCAGTGGATAGAAGGGCTCCCTGCAATATATGTCTGATAAGCATCAGGGTGCTCAAATAGTGTGTGTAATACAAAAAGACCGCCAAGAGAATGCCCAAACAGTGTTTGACGACTTTGGTTGATCGGAAAGCGTTGTTCGATATAGGGCTTTACCGTCATTTCTAAAAAAGAAAAGAAAGTAGAAGCGCCGCCATATGTATGGTTGGAGAAGTCCTTTCTTTTCCTCCCAATGGAAGCATCAGGGGCGGTAAGAGTGAGATCATAATGCCTAAGCGGATGATAGGATTCTTCTGTTTGATAGCCAATTCCCACAATGATGGCAGGTATGATTCCTGTTTTTTCAGGTCTTCTTGACTGTAAACGAATGGCTTCGACCATTGTGCCAAAAAGCGAATTTCCATCAAGTACGTACATGACTGGAAAACCAGCCGCTGGAGGAGTAGCATTCGGTTTAAATATAAAAAGTCTGTATGGGTGTGCTGTGATATCCAGTTGCTCCGTCCCAGGTATAAAAAAGGGGCGGCTTTCTCCGAAAAGTGAATTCTCAGTACCCATTCCTTCAGGGTGTTTCAACATATATAAAAATTCCCTTCCTCAAAATGATCCTCATATGGTGATAAAAGCACACTTGTGAATATTGGTTGGATGAGAGTATTACTTGAAAACTTCAAATGAAAATGATTCTCAATTATCATGTGAGCACACCAAATAATAATAGTTATTAATTATAAAGTCAAATGTTCATAAAGTTATATAAATGTTAATTTTGCCCAATTCATTGGTGCGGCCTGCTCTGCTTCTATATTTTGCGTCGGCAGCCGGTCATCGAGAAGTTCTGCCATACCAAGCACCGTCCTTTCATACAAAAATACACTACTCTTCTTTTTAACATTTTCATTCATAACAAAATGAAATGGTCAGTCGGGGTTCTGCTAGAGAGCGTGTTGAAAGAGGAGGGGCTGTTTTAAAAGTGGCGAAATAACATATAACATCAAAAATGAGGCAATAAAAAAAGTAAGGGATGTGCCCTTACTTTTTGATCAATTGGTGTACATATCTGTTAACATCATTCACTTAAAATCCATCTGTGACATCATATTCGTAACGGATATCGGCTTTGACATTGCTCATAGTAGATCTCGCGGTAGCTTTTGCGTTGTACTTAAAGCTCCATTTTTGAGCGACTCTTAATTGATCATCCAGAGATATACGATAAGAACCACTTGTTGCAGAGGAGAAAAGTGATTGATACCAAATGTTACTATCACTAGCCATCAGTTTGTGTGTGACATTCCCTTGGTTGGGTGTTTGAGTGCTAGTTGTCGTAATGGATTTAACTACAGCGCGTTTAGGCACTGTGGAATTATTCGTTAAATCCATTGTAATGACTGAAGAGTCAACTCCTAAAAAATTTAAAGAAGAATTCCCCAAGTTCGTAGCAGTCCCTGTAAAATTGAATGTCCCATTTCCAGATTTAATACGATCTTGAATGGAAACAGTAAAATACATGTTACCGGTATATGTACCACGGGTTACTTTCACAAAATAAGTTTCTGAAGTTGAAGTCACGTCACCAGTATTTGCAAAAATAAAAGGCGTTACTGAATCAGGATTTATAACTTCGGATCCTGTCCTAGAATATTTCGAATTATACACCTCGATATTCATCCCTGTATATTGCTTATTATACGAACTTCTGACATAAACTCTTTCCCCTTTATTGATCGTAAACTGATAATACGCTTCATTTTCACCTTCAGGTAAGATTGTCGTGTCTGAACGACTGTTTTTCCAATATCCCATTGAACTTGCAGTGTTAGGACTGTTATTCCCTGTAATAGCTGCTTCCGCTGAAGTAGGTGCAAAAAAACTAGCAACAAGCGCCAATAATAATGCTGGTAATAATAAACGTTTAAAGATAGTATTTGTCATATATTAACCCTCCTTGTAATAATTACTATATCGACATTAAACTAACAAATTTTAACTGAATTGCCGATATATTTAATAATCACTATTTTCTTAAAAAAGGAGAATCAAAATGAATATTAATACGTCGTATACAGCCAGTTCTTCGAACAATTTGAACCAAATAAACTCTAAAGGTCAATCAGCTATTAAAAGTACAAACGAAGTGATGACCGAATCTGATAGACGAATGAAAATATTAGATGAAAAATACGAAAAAATAAATGAACAAAATAAACGATTCAAAGATCCTCAGAGTCATATATATGATAAGTATCGAAATCCATACTCTTCTTATTTCAGAAGTGATCTAACTAAAGTGGAGAGAGAAGCTGCTTATACGATGGAAATGAGTTGGGCAAGGAATAATAAAGGTGGACAATATGACTTCAATGATGCTATTTTCCGTAATGAAAAACGGTACGATCCTACCCAGGAAAGTGTAGAAAAGAAACTATTAAATCGTCAAAAGGTGAACGAACAACTGCAAGCTTTGTTTTCTACCAATGGTTTGAACATTCCTAAAAATGCTAATTTAACTTTTACCATTGACCCCAATCATTTTAAATTAGTGGTGAGTGGATCAACAGACGAAACCCTGGTCAAACAAATAGAGGACATATTGAATACGAGCAACAATACAAGAGAACTATTTTTTCATATTATGAAAAGTAGAAATGATGATTCGACTCAATTCACGCCGGATTCACTTGCAAAGTTCCACCTTGTCAATCAAATCAAAACGGTGACAGGCTACAACTTAAAAGATTTAAGTATTGTAAACGGTCAATTTGTAACGGAAAACGGAGCAAATATTTTTGATATCTACAAAGAAGAACTCCTGAAAAATCCATACACAGCAGAAAATGCCCGTATTGCTGCATCACATTATGGTGCACAGCTCTTTGACTTAGCCAAAAACGGATATGATTCTATTCCCGATTTGGTGTTATCTATTGGGTATGAAAACGGGTCTTTATATGACATTGGACAAAAGGTGAATTACGGAGTTAAGAAAACGATAGATTAAAAAACGCACCTGATATTTTCAATATTTGATCATGTGCGTGTTCATGCCATGTTGGAGTATCGATCACATGTGTGAACAACAGCTACAAATTCCATTAGCGATACAAAGGACTCTATAACAATTTATGTTACAGAGTCTTTTCTATTTGAAGTGTGTTGTTTCGCTGTTCAACAAAACATCGACATGGTAATTTTGACTATAGTTGATGTTTTTCACTTTTTTATTGATGAAAATGTTAAAATGATGAGTAGCGTATTTTTTTATGAAAGGACGGTGCTTGGCATGACGGAACTTCTCGATGACCGGCTGCCGCCGCAAAATATAGAAGCCGAGCAGGCCGTATTAGGTGCTGTTTTTTTAGAACCATCTGCGCTAACGCTCGCTTCTGAAGTATTAATTCCAGAGGATTTCTATAGAATGTCGCATCAAAAGATTTACAATGCGATGCTTGTACTTGGTGATAGAGGGGAACCGGTTGACCTTGTCACGGTGACATCAGAACTTGCCAATACAGACTTACTAGAAGAGGTAGGCGGGATTTCGTATTTAACCGATATTGCGAACTCTGTCCCAACTGCCGCAAACATTGAATATTATGCAAAAATCGTGGAAGAAAAATCCATTTTAAGACGTCTGATCCGTACAGCGACAACCATTGCACAAGATGGATATACGCGTGAGGATGAAGTAGAAGATCTATTGAGTGATGCTGAAAAAACCATTATGGAAGTGGCTCAGCGTAAAAACTCAGGAGCTTTCCAAAACATTAAAGACGTTCTTGTTCAGACATATGATAATATTGAACAGCTTCATAATCGAAAAGGTGATATCACTGGGATTCCAACGGGTTTCTCAGAGCTTGACCGGATGACAGCTGGCTTCCAGCGAAATGACTTGATTATTGTAGCGGCTCGTCCGTCCGTAGGGAAAACAGCCTTCGCGTTAAATATTGCCCAAAACGTCGCGACCAAGACGGATGAAAGTGTCGCCATCTTTAGTTTAGAGATGGGCGCTGAGCAGCTGGTCATGCGTATGCTTTGTGCCGAGGGAAATATCAATGCACAAAACCTAAGAACCGGTAACCTCACAGAAGAGGACTGGGGTAAGCTGACAATGGCGATGGGTTCGCTATCAAACAGTGGGATTTTCATTGATGATACACCTGGCATTAGAGTCAGTGAAATTCGCTCGAAATGCCGCCGTTTGAAGCAAGAAAACGGGCTTGGCATGATCCTGATTGACTACTTACAGCTCATCCAAGGGAGTGGACGATCAAGCGATAACCGTCAGCAAGAGGTATCTGAAATTTCTAGGGCTTTAAAGTCACTAGCAAGAGAACTTGAAGTGCCGGTCATTGCCTTATCACAGCTTTCTCGTGGGGTAGAGCAGCGTCAGGACAAACGTCCGATGATGTCTGATATTCGTGAATCAGGAAGTATTGAGCAGGATGCCGATATTGTGGCGTTCCTTTATCGTGATGATTACTATGACAAAGAATCAGAGAATAAGAACATTATTGAAATTATTATTGCGAAACAGCGTAACGGTCCAGTTGGAACGGTGTCACTGGCATTCGTAAAAGAATATAACAAATTCGTCAACTTAGAAAGAAGATTTGACGATGCGGGTGTTCCGCCCGGTGCTTAAAGCCCAGCTCAAGAAGCTGGGCTTTTTTGATCCATCTACATCGAAAGAATGACTGAAAAACAGTCGGAATGAGGAGGAGTGGTAGAAAAAGAGAGCGTATACTAAAGGGAGAGAAAAGGAGTGATGACTGATGAAGTTTCAACAATTCGAAGCCGCTCAATTACGCATCGCACGTCCGACCGTCAACATGAAAGAGGTTGTTTCTTTTTATGAAGAAGGTTTAGGGCTGAAACGAATAGGCTCATTTGATCAGCATGAAGGGTATGATGGGGTCATGCTTGGGCTTCCTCACCAGCATGTTCATCTGGAAATCACCAAACATGAAGAAGACGAAAGCTTGCCTGTTCCCCACCCAGAGCAGCTGCTTGTATTCTATATTCCGGATGAAGAAGAATTTCAGCAGATGAAAAAGAGACTGATCGCATTTGGCGGACGGCATGTCACCTCTACGAACCCGTACTGGGATCGAGGAGGCGTGACGATTGAAGATCCAGATGGATATCGAGTGGTGCTCATGAATACAGAAGGAATTACACCTGATTAAGAAAGACTCCCATCTCGTGGGAGTCCTTTTTGTTATGATCGAGGCGTGACACGGAGTTTTAGCTCTTTTAGCCCATACATACCGCTGCTTGTCATTGGGACGTAAGAGAGAAGCTCTAGTGATCCATATCGTGACTGTATGGCTTTGATGGCAGTGCATGCTTCTAGGCGAGCAAGTGGTGCGCCTAGGCAGAAATGAATGCCGTGGCCAAAGCCAATATGGGGATTAGGGTGCCGGTGTATATCGTACTCATGTGCGTTTGGAAATTGACGCTCATCCCGGTTCGCAGAAGCAAGAAAGACAATCACACTGTCTCCCTTTTTCAAGACTTTTCCTCCAAGTTCGGTGTCTTCTGTGACATACCGGACGATGGTAGGCGCAGGGGCACGAAAACGGACAGCCTCCTCCACAGCACGAGGAATGAGGTCAGGTGATTGAGCGAGCGCTTCATACGACCCCGGATTTTCTAACAAACTAAAGATCATATTGGAGATCAGGTTGGTGGTCGTTTCGTTGCCTGCTAACAGGAGAAGATTGCAGAAAGGAATTAATTCGTCTGCGGACAGCTTATCTCCATCTTCCTCCGCTTGGATTAAAAGCGAAATCAAATCCTCACTAAGGTTCTGCCGCTTCTCTTCAATGATGTCAGCAAAAAACGCCATCATGTCCGCTTCGCTTTGATCCCGTGTTTTTTGCCATTCAACGACATCTTTTTCATGTTCACTTTTAGGCATGCTGACGAGAATATCGGACCATTCTTTAAAGGATTGTTTATGTTCTGTTGGCACACCTAAAAGCTCTGCAATGACTATGACAGGAAGCGGATAGGAGATGTCTTGAACAAGATCAATCTCTTCCTTACCTTCTATTTGTGCAATGAGATCATCCATTAACTCTTGAATGCGTGGTTCCCACAATTTCATCACCCGGGGTGTAAAGGCTTTGCTCACAATGGAACGGATTCGTGTATGTTTTGGCGGGTCCATCATGACCATTGTTTTCATCAGTGAATGTTTCCGGTGGTCTTGAGGAGGTTGACTAGAAAAGGTATCTTTATCGATGGTGACGCGCTTTGCTTCTTCATAGGTGAAGACACTCCATGTTTGGCTGTGTTCATCAAAATGAACAGGGGATTCTTGACGCATTTTGGCGTACCAATCAAATGGGTGATACGGGTCCTGCTTATTTTTCCCTCTTAATAACGCTTTCTGAACGGCACTAGGTGTTGTTGTTTCCATGATCATCACTCCTTATGGGTTGTCAGATGATTCCTTTTTTTCACTGTGTTAGATTTAAAGGTAATTCATCAGGAGAAAGGATTCAACCAACAGAAAAGAGAAATCTGTTGAAGAAAATGGGAAGGGGAGAGCGGCTTGTGGCGGACTGCTACAGAGGGGATAAGCGCACAACTGAATCAAAGCAACAATTAAGAAAAGCGTTATTTCAGTTATTAAAGGAGAAGGAATGGGGGAAGATTTCTGTACAAGATTTGACGAACAAGGCAGGAATCCATCGCACCACCTTCTATCAGCATTATGAGGATAAGTTTGACTTAGCTCAGCAGGTCATGGATGAGATGTTTGATGTCATGAAAACCGCTATTTTTGCTCCTGTACATGAAAGTGAGTGGAAGAGCGATCATGCAGCATATGTGTATATTTATCGCTTTTATCAGCATTTGCAGGAACATGAAGAGGAGTATCAGATTCTCTTGAAAAGGGGAAGAGAGCTTAATATTCATCAGACGGCCAGTGCTTTTTTTGAAGAAAGTTTTACTTTGGGGCTAGAAGAAGTCACAGGTTCAACACCTGATCCACAACACGTTCCTCTCGAGATGCAGAAGCAATTTGTCATTTCTGCTTATGTTGGAACAGCTGAGTGGTGGCTGAGAAAAGGTAGACCATACTCACCCGACTTTATGGCAAGTTCGATGATTCAATTGATTGAAAATCACTGAACAAACGGAAATGAGAAAAACAGTAATTTTGATCGAAATCTCCTTGTTTAAGCGTAGAATGAGCAATTAAAGCGCTTTTCCTCACATGTAAAACGAACAAAATTTGATTTCAAGATATTAATGTTCGGATTTCACGTTGACTTTTTCATTGTCCATTGATAAAATAAATGTGTTTGAAAGAGATAACGTTTTGAAAGGTTAACGGAGGTGCACGATATGTCTTCAGTAGTCGTAGTAGGTACGCAGTGGGGTGACGAAGGGAAAGGGAAAATTACCGATTTCCTTTCAGAAAATGCAGAGGTGATTGCCCGTTATCAAGGGGGAAACAATGCAGGTCACACAATCAAATTTGATGGAGTGACTTACAAGCTACACCTCATTCCGTCCGGTATTTTTTACAAAGAGAAAACTTGTGTCATCGGTAATGGAATGGTGGTTGATCCTAAAGCGTTGGTCACTGAGCTTGCGTATCTTCACGAACGGAATGTGAGTACAGATAACCTCAGAATCAGCAATAGAGCCCATGTCATTCTGCCTTATCACTTAAAATTGGACGAGGTAGAAGAAGAGCGGAAAGGGGCTAACAAGATCGGTACGACGAAAAAAGGAATCGGACCAGCTTATATGGACAAAGCTGCCCGCGTCGGAATCCGTATCGCAGATTTATTAGATCGTGAAGTATTTGAAGAGAAGCTTGCCCGTAATCTAGAAGAGAAAAATCGTCTTTTAGAGAAAATGTACGACACAGAAGGCTTCAAAATTGAAGATATTTTAGATGAGTATTATGAATATGGTCAGCAAGTGAAAAAATATGTCGTGGACACATCTGTTGTATTGAACGATGCTCTAGATGAAGGCCGCCGTGTTCTTTTTGAAGGGGCACAAGGCGTTATGCTTGATATCGATCAAGGGACATATCCGTTCGTGACGTCATCTAACCCAGTGGCTGGAGGCGTGACGATTGGTTCTGGTGTAGGTCCTACGAAAATTCAACATGTGGTCGGCGTATCAAAAGCTTACACAACTCGTGTAGGTGATGGCCCATTCCCGACAGAACTCCATGATGAAATTGGCGATCAAATCCGTGAAGTTGGCCGTGAATACGGTACGACAACTGGCCGCCCGCGCCGTGTTGGTTGGTTTGACAGTGTTGTTGTCCGTCATGCGCGCCGTGTGAGCGGAATTACAGATTTATCTCTTAACTCCATCGATGTACTAACAGGGATTGAGAAATTGAAAATCTGTGTTGCTTATAAATTGAACGGAGAAATCACTGAAGAATTCCCAGCAAGTCTAAATGAATTAGCGAAATGTGAACCTGTCTACGAAGAAATGCCAGGTTGGACAGAGGATATTACAGGCGTGAAGAATTTAAGTGAACTGCCTGCAAATGCCCGTCATTACTTAGAGCGCATTTCACAATTAACAGGTATTCCACTTTCTATTTTCTCAGTCGGACCAGACCGTTCCCAAACGAACGTTGTCCGCAGCGTGTACCGTCCATCATTATAGACTGATCAGACACCAGTAAAATTACACATTTTACTGGTGTTTTTTTTGTTTAAATATTCCTTAATTTCTACGGAACTGACTTCCCGATATTACCAAAATATGATAACTGTATAAAAGGGAAGGAGCGTTCTAGTGAAAGAAAGAATACGATTATTAGATATTTTACGAGGTTTTGCGATATTAGGTACATTGGGTACAAACGTCTGGTTTTTTGCATACGCAGGGGATACCTTTGCGACAGATCAGATTGCGGATGAATATGAAAATGGCAGTTTTCTTGAAAGTCTTGTCTCTATGTTCGTTTATGGCAAAATGCTATCGCTGCTCACAATCATGTTTGGCGTAGGGCTAGAGCTGAAATACCAGCAGGCGAAAAGAAAAAATATGACTTGGCCGGGTACATATTTATGGATTCTTTTATTTTTATTTATTGAAGGCTTTGTCCATTTTGCGCTAGTGATGGAATATGATGTGCTCATGAGTTACGCCATCACGGGTTTGCTTGTGGCATTTATTGTCCGTGGAGGAAGTCGGCGCATCAAAAAAGGCATGATTGTCTCGGGTGTCATTCATTTGTTGGTGACGGCTTTTCTCGTTGTATTTTCTTTCTCTGAATTGGAAACTGAATCCTATGACGGGAGCAGTGAACCAACGTACGAAGAACAACTGCCGGAGACATGGATATCTCAAGTTCAAGACCGATTACAGCACTTTTTGATGTACCGAGAAGAAGCGATCTTTATTATCCCAATGAATACCTTTTTGTTTTTATTAGGTGTGCGGATGATGAGAGCTGGTGTATTTTATGCAAATGAGCGTGGGCAATCTCTGCGGAAAATATTGTTCCGAATGGGTTTGTGGATTGGACTGCCGCTGAATGCGCTCGTCTTCGTACCAAATGACATAGTAGAATTCGTGGTGCGCTATGTGTTTTCGCCATTCCTCTCTATTTTCTATATTGCTGTCGTGGCGAAGCTTCTAGCACGGACGGAGTCATGGTTCATGTGGACTTGGTTTGAATATGTAGGGAAAATGGCGCTTAGCTGCTATATCCTGCAAAATGTCATCTGCTCGATCCTTTTTTACAGCTGGGGATTGGGTCTTGGCGGCCAAATCAACGCCCCCCTTATCGTCTTGTCATGGCTGTTGATCTCCCTGCTGCAAATCGCTATTTCAGCCCTTTGCTTACACGTCTGGCGAATTGGGCCAATGGAGTATATCCGATCACGGGCACTTCGCCGTGTGACAATGAAGAAAGCATCTTAAAGGGGAATAGATACAATGTTTTTCAAAAAAACGACGAAAAGAGAACAAGCCAATGCACAAAAAGCAGCAGGATCGGCGTTTGTCTTTTATCTTCTAGCATTAGGAGGACACGCGGTGTATGCGTTTTTCCAAGATGACAGACCACCCGTCACTTTTGTGATTTTAATGACAGGTCTCCTTGTGTTTTTCACCGCAGATTGGCTATACAATAAAAAACATTCATAAAAAAAGAAGCCCTCTGACGAGAGCTTCTCAGCGTGTAGACAAACCCTCGCATTCGTTGTCAGTCCTGCGTGCCGGTGCTCACGAATGTCAAATTCGCTCCGCGCCGGTACTCGTCTTTCCTAGACTTCAAAGGTTTTCAACTACGCTGAAAAGAAGACAAAGAGATAAAATAAAGTTCATTTTATCCCTTTGTCATCAATTGAAGAAGCCCTCTGACGAGGGCTTCTTTTTTATTTTAGGCTTTTATATTGGCCTTTTAAATTTTTGCGAATGTATTGAATGATTTTGCGCAGTTCGTTGGCATGCGGTCTGCCAAATGGACTTGTTTGTCTTTGCTGATAGAGGACTTGGCCTTTTTCATTTAATAAGAAATAAGCAGGTTCTCCGTGCACCCCATGATCTTCGTATGGGGCATCTTCCCCGTGATAGAAGACTTCATAGGCTTTCAATGATGTGAGGTCTTGGTCAGACATGATGGGGAAAGAAAGTCCCTCTTTGTCTGCAAATTCTTTCAAGTCTTCAGGGTTATCCGTTGAAATCGTCATTAAATGAATATCCTTTTCTTGAAAATAGGATTGCTGTTTTTCCAGCTCTTTTAATTCCTCGACACATACTGGGCACCATGATCCTCTAAAGAAAACGATAAGGTGCCAGCTTTGATGCTCCTCTAAATGTTTGTAAAAATCAATGTGATCGCCCTGCACTGTTGGCAGTGAAAAATCGGGCATTTTATCTCCTAATTTAAATGAACTCATCCTATGCTTCCTCCTTTTTCAATCATCATGCTGTTTGTTTCTTGTATAACCAATATTGGTCGGAATCAAACGTTTCTGTGTGCTGGATTGGGCAGTAACCATTGATTGAATGAAGGCGCTTTCGGATTTAGGCGATGTAACAGAAGATATCAAATCCGACACTTTTTTTAAAAAAATGTCGAAAAACGTATTGCCATATGTAATTACTCTATGATATTATAAATCTCGTTGTTGCAAAGGTCTCTGAAACTTGTTAAGATGCGATTTTCCAGCTTTTAAAGCGATTGGTTTGACGCAATACAGCTTCTTCAGATTCACTTTTCACAAACCGAGAGCCATTAGCTCAGTTGGTAGAGCATCTGACTTTTAATCAGAGGGTCGAAGGTTCGAGTCCTTCATGGCTCACCATGTTTTGGCCCGTTGGTCAAGCGGTTAAGACACCGCCCTTTCACGGCGGTAACACGGGTTCGAATCCCGTACGGGTCATTGATTTACTTTAGCGTTAAGCTAATTTTTCCTCACTTGCTTGAAGGAGCACCACGATTGCTTTTTCGGGCAAGTTACTGAGGTCCGGTAGTTCAGTTGGTTAGAATGCCTGCCTGTCACGCAGGAGGTCGCGGGTTCGAGTCCCGTCCGGACCGCCATTTATACATATTCATCTTTTGATGATGGCTCGGTAGCTCAGTTGGTAGAGCAACGGACTGAAAATCCGTGTGTCGGCGGTTCGATTCCGTCCCGAGCCACTTCCAAACGCATCTGCAATCGCAGGTGCGTTTTTATTATGAAAAGAAGGCATAAAAAGGGAGAAGCCGGACCTAGGTAGGGCCCGGCTCCATAAGAAGAAGACGTTACATGTATATAGACGTTTGGTGATTGGAAAAGTTTCAATAAAAAAGGGAAAAGTCATCAAATTTTTTTGGGCGGAGTTCTTCTATCCAACGTTTACTAGCAAAGAAAGCCGTTATTATTTTTATCTTTGCCTCGTAAAACGTTATAATAGACAGTGAGCCTTTTTTTCATAAATGAAGAAGGCGTAATGTGACATGCAAAATGGAATGACATAGATGCTAAAAATGCAGGAGGAAATCACAATGGAAAAAAAGATTCTTGTCGTAGATGATGAAAAGCCGATTGCGGATATATTGGAATTTAACTTAAGAAAAGAGGGCTACGAGGTTCATTGTGCGTATGACGGAAATGAAGCCCTTGAAATGGTAGAAGAAATTAAGCCAGACATCATTTTGCTCGACATTATGCTGCCGAACAAAGATGGCGTTGAAGTATGCCGTGAAGTGAGAAAGAAATATGATATGCCGATTATCATGCTGACAGCAAAAGACTCTGAAATCGATAAAGTCATTGGTCTTGAGCTTGGCGCGGACGATTATGTCACAAAGCCATTCAGTACACGCGAGCTGCTTGCACGTGTAAAAGCAAATTTAAGAAGACAGACGGCTGCTCCGCAATCAGAGGAAGAATCTGAATCAAATGATATCGAGATTGGTTCACTTGTGATCTACCCAGATGCGTATGTCGTGTCTAAGCGTGACGAAACGATTGAGTTAACGCATCGTGAGTTCGAATTGCTTCATTACTTAGCGAAACATATTGGACAAGTCATGACACGTGAGCACTTATTGCAAACGGTTTGGGGCTACGATTACTTCGGAGATGTCCGTACAGTAGACGTGACAGTCCGCCGTCTTCGTGAAAAAATTGAAGACAACCCTAGCCACCCGAGCTGGATCGTGACAAGACGAGGCGTCGGCTACTATTTAAGAAACCCAGAGCAGGACTAAGATTCTTATGAGTAAAGTAGGTTTTTTTCGCTCGATTCACTTTAAATTGACCTTGATTTATGTGCTGCTGATCATTGTCGCCATGCAGATCATTGGCGTGTACTTTGTGAAGCAGCTAGAGCAGTCCTTAATTAATTCATATGATAATTCCTTGAATCAGCGAATCTACTCGTTATCGTATTACCTAGAACAAGATTCATCGAAAAGCAAGGCAGAATTAAAAGAGGATGCTCAAAAGATCTTAAACGATTTTAACAACAAAGATGAGTCTAATGAAATTTCTGAAGTCAGCTATATTGACGAAAGCAGAGAGGTCATTGCCTCTGTGAATAACGGCAGTCAAGAGATTGCCGGGAAGAAAATCACAGATCAAATCATTAGCCGTATTTTCGCGGTTGGCAAAGACTACGAGAAAAAATTCTATGACCCAGAATCGAATAAACGAGTCCGCATATCAGCGACAGCCGTGAAAAATGAGAACCAAGAAACTGTTGGTGTCATTTATGTGGTCTCATCCATGGAAAGTGTTTTTAACCAAATGCGAACGATCAACACCATTTTGGCGACGGGTACACTCATCGCACTTGGGACGACTGCTCTACTTGGTATATTCATATTCAGAACCATTACACACCCAATTTCGGATATGAGAAAGCAAGCGATCGAGCTCGCCAAAGGGAACTTTTCCAGAAAGGTCCGAAAGTATGGACATGATGAGATTGGTCAACTAGCAACGACATTTAACCATCTGACGAGAGAGCTGGAGGAAGCGCAGCTGATGACAGAGGGTGAGAGGAAAAAGCTTTCTTCTGTTATCGCCTATATGACCGATGGCGTCATTGCCACGAATCAAAACGGGGCCATTATTCTATTAAACAGCCCGGCACTAGAGCTTTTGAATGTTTCACGTGAAACAGCTCTAGAGATGCCGATCACATCCTTGCTTGGCTTAGAAGATACTCATACATTTGAAGATTTAGTCGAAAATCAAGACTCCATGCTGCTAGAAATTGAACGCGAAGATCAGTTGTCTGTTTTGCGTGTCAATTTCTCAGTCATCCAGAAAGAGCATGGGAAGATTGATGGCTTGATTGCGGTCATTTATGACGTAACTGAGCAGGAAAAAATTGATGCGGAACGTCGTGAATTCGTGGCGAACGTATCGCATGAGCTGCGCACACCGCTTACGACGATGCGAAGCTATCTTGAGGCTCTCGCTGAAGGTGCGATTGGTGATAAAGAGCTTGCGCCAAGGTTCCTCAGTGTTACGCAAAATGAAACAGAGCGCATGATTAGACTTGTGAATGACCTGCTCCAGCTGTCTAAGTTCGACAGCAAGGATTATCAATTCAATCGTGAGTGGACGAATTTTATCAGGTTTATCTCGCTCGTCATTGATCGTTTTGAAATGACGAAGGAGCAGCATGTCGATTTCATCCGCAACTTGCCGCAGCGTGAAATATATGTGGAAATTGATCAAGATAAAATCACTCAGGTGCTCGATAATATCATTTCCAATGCTATGAAATACTCGCCAGAGGGTGGACACATTACGTTCACTGTCGATTTGGATGAGGAGCAAGGTCTTGTGTTATTCAGTGTCAAAGATGAAGGAATCGGTATTCCGAAGAAGGATATGGATAAAATCTTTGAACGTTTTTATCGAGTGGATAAGGCAAGAACAAGAAAACTTGGCGGAACCGGCCTAGGTCTTGCGATTGCAAAAGAAATGGTTCAGGCTCATGGCGGAGATATTTGGGCTGACAGCATTGAAGGAAAAGGAACAACGGTAACCTTTACCCTTCCGTACAATGAAGAACAAGAGGATGATTGGGATGAAGCGTGAGACCTTTAAAACCATTATATTGACAATCCTAATTGCGATCAGTCTTGTGTTTACATGGAATATTTGGATGTTCCAGCCCGTCATGCAGGATCAGGCGGATGCCGGCACACAGGTCGTGGAAACGAAGAAGATTTCAAGCGACGAGCCTCGGAGTCTCATTGATGTCGTGAAGCCGCGTGAGATGTTCATCCATTCCAATGGAGAGCATTTCAAAGTCGATCAAAAGGAACTCTTCCAAAACTTTTGGAATGATGTAAGCCTGTGGGATGTCAAAGAGATTGCCGATGTGTCGGACCAATATTCCGAGCAGAAATTTAAGAATTTCTTCTATGGACGCGAGGGGCAAGGCAAGACATTGGATCTTGTGTTCAATGATCCGATTCCGATTGATATTTTCCAAGCGCTGTTTAAATGGCCGAATAAATCCATTGAATACAACTCATTTGACCGGATGATTGTGCCGTTCGCTCAGCCGGATAAGGCCAATAAGAAAGTCTATTTGGTTTCATACAGCAAGGAATCGGTGCTTGAGCTGACGATTGAATCTGCCAACTATCGTAATCTGATGGATAGTATTGCAGCCGCTCAAAACGAGATGCCGCGCTATGACCTATATACTTTCTCTACAAATTCAAAACGAGATTTCCTTCTGCCGCAGAAGCAAAAGCAGCTTGAAGCGAAAATGTTCTTTATCGAAACGATTAAGACAAGCAAATTCAAGGACGCTTTGTTTACAGACCCAAGTCTAGTTGGGGAGGAGTCTAATTTAAACCGGACGGTGTATACAGATGGAACGAGTCGTCTTGAAGCAAATCAAAAAGACCACCGCATCCAATATCAGCATCGTAATATCAATTCTAGTACCGTATTCCAAACGGGAGATTTGATCAAGCGAAGCGTGAAATATTTCAATGATACCGGAAGTTTTACCGATAATTATCAATACTTCGGCATTAACAGCAACCAACAGCTGTCATTTAATATGTTTATGGATGGACTGCCGATCGTCAACAGCACAAAGCATCCATTTGGTATGACATCACTTGAAGTACAATGGGCGAATGATGACATCTTGAGTTATAAGCGTCCAAACTACATTCTTGGCAACAAAGCGAGTCAGAGTGAACAGGTCAAACTGATGAATGGGACAGAGCTGAAAAACTTGATCATCAAGCAGACGAAGTATGATGATTTAGAGAAAATTGAACAGATTTTCCCTGCCTATCAAGCGGCATCCACGGCATCAGATCAGGATCAAGCGATGTTTGTCTGGCTAGAGCCGGTATGGTGTATGAAATATAACGGAAAAACCGTCATTTTAACGAATGATTTGCTGACAGAGGGGAGCGAGAATCATGGAGTGGAATAAGACCAAAACGATCTTTATCCTAGCCTTTCTCGTTCTCGATATCTTTCTAGGTTTTCAATACTTTGAAAAGCGATCGACCGATCATTTTGCGATTATCGAAAAAACAGATACGCTGGAAGAAATGAAGGCAGACGGAATCAAATATGGCAATCTATCAGATGAAGCGAAGATTGGATACCGCATTACAGCTGAGAAAAAGCAATATACGAAAAAGGATGTCGACGGATTAGCTGATCAAAAGACGAAAAGCACATTCCCGAAAACCGAGAAAGATGATCCTGTCACCCTGCTTGAAATGACCTTCAATAAACCAGTTGCATTGCCGAAAAAAGATATGAAAACAGCAGCGACCAATCTTGTGAGCCAGCGTTTGCTGGATGGCAAGAATTATAAGCTCTGGAGCATCGATGAAGAAACAGGTGAAATCGTCTTTTTCCAAACGTATAAAGGAAAATACATCTTCCAAGAAGGTCTTGATGACACCGAAACCATCGGGAAGATCACATTGGATGTGAACGATCAAAACGAGGTCGTATCGTATCGGCAGTCGATGGTGACATCGATTAATGAAGTGAGAAAAGAAACCCTTGTCCCGGCGCTTGAAACGGTGAAGGACTTATATACACAAAATATGCTGAGCCAAAACACGACAGTGAAAAAAGTGGAGCTTGGCTACTACACGCAATACCCAGGTGCAAGCACTCAAGTCATGGTTCCTGTATGGCGAGTAGAGATTGAAGGCGTGGCAGCTGGTTCAAAGAAAAAGACAGAAGAAGAATATTTGATCAATGCCATTGATGGCTCAACCCTTGATCATATAGAGAAAGAAGACAAATCTTCATTGGAGTGAGAGAACATGAGCTTGCAGTTCAGTGTACTAGCGAGCGGAAGTACGGGGAACGCTTTTTATTTAGAAACAGACGAGCATGCTTTTTTAGTAGATGCGGGCTTAAGCGGCAAACAGATGGTGGAGCTGCTTGGTCAAATCGACCGAAAGCCAGAAGACTTGGACGGAATTTTTGTCACACACGAGCACTCAGATCATATTAAAGGACTCGGTGTGATGGCAAGAAAGTACAAGCTTCCTGTCTATGCAAATGCGAAAACATGGAAGGCGATGGAGTCACATATTGGGAAAGTGGATACGGAGCAGAAATTCCACTTTGATATGGAGACGGTTCAATCATTCGGCGGTCTCGATGTTGAATCATTTGGCGTATCACATGATGCGGCAGAGCCCATGTTTTACGTATTCCATTATGGCGGGCGTAAACTTGCCCTTATGACGGATACAGGCTATGTGAGTGACCGGATGAAAGGGATTATTAAATCAGCCAATACGTTCGTATTTGAGAGCAACCATGATGTCGGCATGCTGCAAATGGGGCGCTACCCATGGAGCATTAAACGCAGAATTTTGAGCGATGTCGGACACGTATCCAATGAAGATGCAGCTCTTGCTATGACAGACGTGATTGGAGATGCCACCTCACGCATTTATTTGGCCCACTTGAGTCAAGACAACAACATGAAGGACTTAGCCCGTATGGCGGTCCAGCAGACGCTTGAAATGAAGGGCTTTGTTGTAGGGGACGGCTTTGATTTATATGATACGGACCCTAAAAAAGCAACCCCGCTTTGCGCCGTATGATTTTTACAATCGTATGATTAAGATAAGAGCTTCTTACCAACACTATATACATCATCTATTCACTGAAAGGAAGGAAACATAGTGGATTATCGCGATGTAGAGTGGAAGCCGAGACGAAGCAGAAAAGGATATTTCCTATCTGGTCTGATCGGTGTATTGGTAGGAGCTTTTTTAATGGGATTCTTTTTCCCCTATGTGTCTGGACAAAACGGCAGCCCCTTTGGCTGGCAGTCAGCTGGAGATCAGCAGGCATCAGAGGGCCCTTTAAAGACCGTCAATGTGAACGTGAATGATGCGGTCACAAAAGTGGTATCGAGTATGTCAGATACAGTTGTCGGCGTCATTAACATTCAAAAGTCGAGCTTCTGGGAAGAAGGCGGTGAAGCAGGCAGCGGGTCAGGTGTGATTTATAAAAAAAAGGGTGACACCTTTTATATCGTGACCAACCATCATGTCATCAAAGGCGCAAACCAGCTTGAAGTGAGCCTTCAGGACGGGACAAGGATCGGGGCAAATCTTGTCGGCAGTGATCAGCTGATGGATTTAGCGGTCCTCACGGTCAAAAGTGATAAGATCAAGAAAACCGCCGCCTTCGGCAATTCAGACCATGTCAAACCAGGTGAGCCTGTCATCGCCATTGGAAATCCATTAGGCCTTGAATTTGCTGGCTCCGTCACACAAGGTGTGATTTCTGGAACGGAGCGTGCGATCCCTGTTGATTCTAATGGGGACGGACAGACGGATTGGAATGCGGAAGTTTTGCAAACGGATGCCGCCATTAATCCTGGGAACAGCGGCGGAGCCTTGATTAATATGGACGGCAAAGTGATCGGCATCAATTCAATGAAGATTGCTGAGTCAGAGGTGGAAGGGATTGGGCTGTCTATTCCTGCGAATCTGGTGATCCCTGTCATAGAGGATTTAGAGCGCTATGGAGAGGTGAAGCGTCCGTACCTTGGTGTTGGGATGAAATCACTAGCAGATATTGCGAGCTATCATTGGCAGGAAACGTTAAAACTGCCATCAAAGGTCACAACTGGAGTCGTCGTGATGAGTGTCGAGCCTTTGTCTCCAGCAGGGAAAGCAGGGTTAAAAGAGCTGGATGTCGTGACGTCGTTTGACGGCAAGGAAGTACAAAATATCGTCGATCTGCGTAAATATCTTTATCAGAAGAAAGTAGGCGACAAGGTAAAGGTGCAATTTTACCGAAGCGGAAAGAAAAAATCAGTCGAGATCAAACTCTCCCAAACCGATCAGTTCGGTGGCTAGCCAGTTCCTATAAGGGACTGGCTTTTTTTATATGCCCGGCATATGATAAAGAAAAGGGGGAGATACGATTGGTCACATTACAGCCAATGTCACAAACGGATTATGACGTCTTGATAGCGGCAGCCATTAAGAGGTACGCAGGAGAAAAGGTACTCGCAGGGACATGGGATCAGGAAGAAGCGCAAAAGAACGCAGAGGAACAATTTGACCGGTTGCTTCCTGAAGGCCTTCAGACAGAGGATCATGAGTTGTGGAACATCTTACATGGAGAAGAAGCCATTGGATGGGTATGGCTTTGCTATGACCGAGATCATCCTCAGCATGAAGGATTTATTTATAATTTTATTTTGTTTGAAGCGTATCGAGGAAAAGGATTGGCAAAACAGGCCATGACGGCATTAGAAGAGCAGGCAAAGTCATTAGGTGTGAAGAAACTATCGCTGCATGTCTTTGCCCATAATCAAATCGCCCGCTCACTTTATGAGAAAACGGGATTTGCTGAGACTGGGATTTACATGAGCAAGCCTTTATAAAAAAAGAGAAGTACCGTGCAGTGAGCGTACGGTACTTTTTACGTGGACATGATGGCATCTTGCGCCGTGACTCGGTATAGATCGACTTTGCATTTCACAAACGCACGGATGATGGCTGGGACTTGAGCTTCTGAACGAATCAACAATGAGGTCTCGTCATCTCTGATCACAAGGTCTGTTCCCACACTTTGTAAGTACTGCGTGAGAACAGGCTTCACCTCATCATCAATCCATGCATGCTTGAAGGTGGCACGAATGGTTGAGGACGTGATGGTTTTCTCTTGAGGATGAGTACTTGAGGACACGATTTTTCCTTCAGATATGAAAGCTGTTTTGGTACAAATAGGCTGGGTGAACCTTGGCTCGTCTGCTGTTAAAAAGACAGTTTTTCCTTCAAATTTTAACGATTCAATCACCCGCTGGATATGTAAGATAGAATCTGCATCAATATCCGCAAAAGGCTCATCAAGTAAAATAAAGTCAGGCTGATGAGCGATGGCCTGAGCCATTCCGAGCCGCTTCTTCATCCCAGGTGTAAAGGCACCGACTTTCTCTTGATGATAACGATGTAAGCCAACAAATTCGAGTAATTCTTCATAATAGCTCGTTTTCTGGCGAGTACCCGTAATTTTCGATAAATAGGCAATATGCTCAATAGCAGTCAGCCCTTCATATAAATCTGTATATTCAGGCAGAACACCGATATGATGACGTACTTTTTTTAACGACGTCATGTTCATCATGATAAACGTGCCAGAGGTGGGGCGGGAGATCCCTGTAATGATATTAAAAAAGGTTGTCTTACCAGCACCCTTCGGTCCAATGAGGCCGAAGATATCCCCTTGATGGATATCAAGATCAATATGATTTATTGCGACTTTTGTCCGATATTTTTTTGTCAGCCCTTTTGTGTGAAGCACTTAGACATCCCTCCTCTGAAACAGTAGTGCCGTTCCAACGAGTAAGACAACAGTCAATGCGGCATTCATCAGCACATAGGTCAGCGGTTCACTCCAGCGCGCATAATAATAAGGAGTCACGTATTGGAACCAGTGAATCAACCGTTCTGAAGAAAGAACAGACATCATGCTCATGATTGGAAATAGAAAGGAAAACAACATGCCAACAAACATCGATTTCTGTGGTGTTGGAAAGAGCATGGACAAAAACAAAGCACAGGAGATGCCGACACTGATAAACGTTAATATTTTTAAGGCATCAGAGAACAGAAAACGATGTGAAATCACCATATTTAATATATATGTGGTCATAATGCAACTGAGCCAAAACAGCATCAGCCCAAGATATTTCCCGATGACAATGTTTAAACGGGTCGTTTTGCTGACGAGAAAACGAATGGTTTTCAAATGAATTTCGCGGCTCAAAATATCATGAGATAATAAAAAAATAAGGAAGAAACCAAATAACGAAATCACTAGTTCATTCCCAATGGAATAAGGGTCCTTTGCCTGTTCCCACTTCCCTTGATAAGCAGCTATAAATGGAAGACTTGATACAAAAGTAGATAAAATGAAAATAATAACAATTGTTAAGATGGATTTTGTGCTTTTGAAGAGCTGCTTAAATTCATTCATACAGATGGTCCACACACACTGTACCTCCCTTCATCTTTATTATACCGCTAGAAAAGAAAGACACCATATCTCGCTCTTTAACATTTGCTTAAATTTTATAAAAAAGAAGACTCTTCCAGAACAGTTAACTCATTTTTAAAAATGTTCAGAAAAATATCTTGATTTATTAAAAAACATCATGTATGATAGCTTTAATTCAAGATAGTTAAACAGGCAATGACGAGAGAAAGTACAATCATCAATTTTTCCACAGAGAGCTTCGGCAGCTGAAAAGAAGCAAAAATAATGATTCGAAAAATGGTCTCTGAGCCTCGTGCTGAACATATCCATGATATTAGTAGGTGACGACGAGAGTTGGTACTCGTTATCAAAACCACAGTATATGAGCCAAATTGGAGCTTTGTACTTGTAGAGGCTGTTTAGCGCGAGCAAACAGTAAATAAAGGTGGTACCACGAGACAAATACCTCGTCCTTATGATTCATAGATAAGGATGGGGTATTTTTTATTGTCCACTTTTTTTCATACAAATGTTCAAATGTTCCACGTGAAACACCACAACCATTTTTTCAAATGAAAGGGAGATTAACATGAGTGAACATGCATTGGTTTTACAATCAGATTTCGGTATTGATGATGGAGCGGTCAGCGCAATGTACGGCGTAGCCAATACAGTGAGAAGCGGCATCCGCATTTTTGATTTAACTCACAACATTCCCCAATATGACATTTGGGAAGCTTCTTATCGCTTGCTTCAGACGGTTACATATTGGCCGGAAGAAACGGTATTTGTCTCCGTTGTTGATCCAGGCGTTGGATCAGAGCGAAAGAGCCTTGTCGTCAAAACAACAAGCTCACACTACATCATCACACCTGATAATGGGACACTTACGCATGTCGCACAGGATATTGGCATCGTGGAGGCTCGGTATTTAGATGAAACCATCAACCGTCTGCCGAAGTCAGGAAAATCACATACATTCCATGGTAGAGACATTTACGCCTATACAGGCGCGAGAATTGCTTCAGGTGTGATTTCTTTTGAAGAGGTCGGGCCAAAGGCGAATATAGAGGACATTATTCACCTTCCAGTCGTACAAGCTTATGCGGAAGAAGAAGTGATCACAGGGACGATTGATATTTTAGATGTGCGGTTCGGAAACCTATGGACAAACATTCATCATACGTTATTTGAACAGCTTTCAATCAATTATGGGGATGCAATAGAAGTTACCATTGCCAACGGGCCAAAAAATGTGTATAAAAATATCATGACCTATGGACGATCTTTTGCCGATTTAAAGGTAGGCGAACCACTCGTATATGTCAATTCACTCGATCATTTAGGCGTGGCGATCAATCAAGGGTCATTTGCAAAGGCTTATAACATCGGTACAGGCACAGGCTGGCGCCTTTCGATTCGCAAAGCTCCGCGCATTATATACGAATAAGAGGAGGAAACATCATGGCAGGTAAACAACTTTCAACGAAAACTGTCGTTGCCATCGGGATTGGCGCAGCCGTCTTTGTCATTTTAGGACGCTTCGTCTCCATTCCAACTGGGATTCCGAATACACAAATTGAAACATCGTACGCGTTCCTTGCATTAATGGCCGTGCTATTTGGTCCTATTGCAGGCGCATTGATTGGATTTATTGGTCATCTCATTAAAGATGCCACCACATTTGGACCTTGGTGGAGCTGGATTATCGTTTCGGGTGTTGTTGGTTTATTGATCGGCCTCATTTCGAACCGTTTAAAAGTAGAAGAGGGCGACTTTGGCTGGAAAAAAATCACGCTCTTCAACGCCCTCCAAGCCGGCGCACAAGCATTAGGCTGGTTTGTCATTGCGCCGGTACTCGACATTGTGATCTATGCAGAACCTGCAAATAAAGTGTTCGTTCAAGGCATCGTGGCAGGAATCTCAAACATCATCACAGTTGGTGTACTAGGAACCATCATCATTGCGGCTTATGCGAAAACGAGAAGCAAAAGTGGCAGTCTATCGAAAGAAACATCATGAAGCAAGGTGGAACACATAAATGAAGAAACCGATGATTCAATTCGAACATTTCGGATTCCAATATCGCAGTCAAGCAGAACCGACATTGAAAGATATCAACCTGACCATCTATGAAGGTGAAAAAGTCCTCATCGCAGGCCCGTCTGGATCGGGAAAAAGCACACTAGCCCATTGCATCAATGGGCTAGTTCCTGCGTCTTATAAAGGTTCTATGGAAGGAAGTCTTCACATCGGCGGGAAAAATGCAGAAAAGGAGAACATTTTCTCCCTCTCACAGCTTGTCGGAACGGTGCTTCAGGACCCTGATGGACAATTCATCGGGCTGACCGTTGGAGAAGATATCGCGTTCACACTAGAAAACGATCAAGTCACACGCGAAGAAATGAAAACACGTGTCGAGAAAGCGGCAAAATTAACAGAGGTAGACGGCAAACTGGCATCATCCGTGCATGAGCTGTCAGGCGGTCAAAAACAACGTGTCGCTATCGCAGGCGTACTTGTCAACGATGTCGACATTTTGCTGTTTGATGAACCACTGGCAAGCCTTGATCCCGCAACAGGTAAAGAAGTGATCGACCTCATTGACCGTCTGCAAAAAGAAACGAAAAAAACGGTCGTGATGGTGGAACATCGATTGGAAGACGTCCTCTTCCGCCATGTCGACCGCATCATCGTTGTCAATGACGGCACGATTGCAGCGGATATGACACCAGATGAATTGCTCGCCTCAAATGTATTAGAAGCGGCATATTTACGTGAGCCTTTATATGTGAGAGCGATGAAATATGCAGGCATTCCGATTGCAGCAGGAGATCAGATCGCTGATTTACAGCATCTCACCTTAAATGACGAGGCAAAAGAGAAAATCGAGCAATGGATGGAAGCATCTGAGCCATCAGTCGAGCAGAATGAATCGCCGGATTTACTAGAAGTGCGTGAGCTGAGCTTTGATTATCCGACAAGACCAAACACGCTGAGCAACATCTCTTTTACCGTCAAAAAAGGAGAAATGATCAGCATCGCCGGTGCCAATGGCGCAGGCAAGACGACACTATCCAAGGTGCTCTGCGCATTTGAAAAGCCAACAAAAGGGACAATCCTTTTAAATGGCGATGACATCACAGGAGACACCATCAAACAGCGCTCCGAACGAATCGGTGTCGTCATGCAAAACCCAAATCAAATGATTTCGAAACAAATGATTTTTGATGAAGTCGCACTAGGTCTCGTTTTAAGAGGCGTAAAGGAAGACGACATCAAGGAACGTGTAGAGCGGGTTTTAAAAGTATGCGGGCTGTATCCATTTCGGAACTGGCCGATCTCAGCCCTCAGCTTTGGACAGAAAAAGCGCGTCACCATTGCATCCATTCTTGTGTTAGAGCCAGAAATCATCATTTTAGATGAGCCAACGGCCGGTCAAGATTTTAGACATTACACAGAGATGATGACGTTTTTAGAGCAATTAAATCAGCAGGGCGTCACGATTTTGATGATCACCCATGATATGCATCTCATGCTCGAATACACGACAAGAACCATCGTCATTTCAGATGGAGAAAAAATCGCAGATGATACACCAGCCAAAGTGCTGACAGATCAGCTGCTAGTCCAAAAGGCGAGCTTAAAAGAAACGTCGCTCTATGAACTGGCGCTAAAAGCAGACTGGCCAAATCCAAATGAACTCGTGGATCGCTTCATTGAGGTTGACAGAAAGGAACGAATGACATGGCTGTAGACATGCTGTCTTATATCGATCGCCCGTCGCCAATTCACCGGCTGACAGGGGCAACCAAACTCATTTGCTTTATCCTCTGGTCATCCGCAGCGATGCTCACGTATGATACAGGCGTATTAGTGTTTATGCTAGTTGCCAGTATCGTGTTCTTTCAACTGTCGAATGTGCGATTTCGTGATATCTCTTTCGTAGTGATTGTCTTGGCGATTTTTCTTGTGATCAACAACATCGCCATTTACATCTTTGCTCCCCAGCAAGGTGTCGCCATCTACGGAGCAAAGCACGAGCTATTTCATATTGCAGGCTGGTACAACGTCACACTTGAACAGCTTTTCTATCAATTGAACATTACACTGAAATACGTGACCGTGATGCCAGCGGCACTATTGTTTATTGTCACAACAAATCCAAGTGAATTCGCCTCATCGCTCAGCAGAATCGGGGTCAGCTACCGGATTTCGTATGCTGTAGCGATTGCTCTGCGCTATATTCCAGATATTCAGCGAGATTTTCGTACGATCGCGATTTCTCAGCAAGCAAGAGGCATTGATTTATCGAAGAATGAAAAACTGGGAAAACGAATTAAAAATGCGCTGTCGATTGTAATGCCGCTGATTTTCTCCAGCCTAGAGCGGATTGAAACGATCAGCAATGCGATGGAACTGCGCGGGTTTGGAAAGCATAAAAAGCGCACATGGTTTACGGCGAAAGACTTTCAAAAAGCAGATTATGCGGCGTTAATCTTTGTTGGAGCGGTATTGATTGTGTCGCTAGTGATTACATTTGTTAGAGGAACGAGATTTTACAATCCGTTTTGATAGAAGGAAGCCTTCACAGGAGTGGAGGCTTTTTTATTTGGTTTGTGGATAAAAGGTGTGGAAAATGGTAAAAGACTATTAACATGTGAATAAATCGGTTATATTGAACAATGAGCGAAACACTTGTGAATAACGAGACAACATATTGGAGGAATTAGAAACTTATGAACAAATCACTTTATGCTTGTGCAGAACACATAGAAACCGTATTAGACATGTACATAGATGATCACGAAACGCCGCCAGAATTCAGAAAAATCGAACATACACACAGCTTATCCACAACCTGTGAATTGTGCGATGAACCTGCAATATATATAGTGGGGAACGAATGATCGGACACAAAATACACAAATTTTATCCACAATTGTTGATAACTTATATGAATAACTTGTTCTTAAGGTGGGGATGACCTGTGAATATATCAATTATCACAGTAGGAAAATTAAAAGAGAAATATTTAAAGCAAGGCATAGCCGAATACACAAAACGGTTACAGGCATACGCAAAAATCGAGATCATTGAGCTCGCAGACGAAAAAGCACCCGAGAATCTCAGCGAGCAAGACATGAAAATCATCAAAGACAAAGAAGGCGAACGCATCCTAAGCAAAATCAACCCAGACGCCCACGTCATCGCCCTCGCCATCGAAGGAAAAATGAAAACTTCCGAAGAATTAGCCGATACAATAGATAAGCTGGCAACATACGGAAAAAGTAAGGTGTGTTTTGTCATAGGCGGATCCCTTGGGTTAAGCGATGCTGTGATGCAGCGGGCGAATGAGAAGCTGTCGTTTTCGAAGATGACGTTCCCGCATCAGTTGATGAGATTGTTGTTGGTCGAGCAGATTTATCGGGCGTTTCGGATTGTTCGGGGGGAGCCTTATCATAAGTAGATAAAATCTATTTATAACTTTTCATCTATTTGTAAACCTAAGGAAAAACTATTACCTAAAATTTATTTATTTTAGTTATTTGCTATAATTAGTATAAATATTGCTGCGAAACGGGGTTTAATAGATGAATA
>NZ_CP150633.1:1374683-1378177 GCF_038023285.1 Bacillus sp. PPSBB_11 | reverse complement strand
TGGCTATTGATTCGAATCACATCCGTTTGATAATTCCTCCCCAAGTCAACTGGATCTACTGGGATATACGGAACGTCTATTACATAACTTGTAAATTTTAAAGTGAAACATAATTAAAATTAAAAAATTACTCTCTGGAATTAAGTTAGGGTAAAAAATCCAAAGAGAAATCATAAGGTAGGAAACACACCATGCACACAATCAAAAAAATAGGCAAAACCTTCTCCTACATCACACCAGTATCACTCACCGACCGCCCCATCCTAGGCATGGTCGTAGGCAATAACAAAACATTAATGATCGATGCCGGTAATTCAGAAGATCATGCGAACTATTTTATCCAAAAGACCTTAAAACAAGAGAACGCCACGCCGGATATGGTGGTCCTCACGCATTGGCATTGGGATCATATTTTTGGTCTGCCTGCGCTGCCCCATGCGGTTTCAATTGCTTCTGCAAAAACCAGAAAGGAAATGGAGAAGCTTCTTCCGTTTTCTTGGTCAGATGAGGCGATTGATGAGCGGGTGAGGGAAGGAACGGAGATTGAGTTTTGCGCGAAGGCCATCAAAGAAGAATATAAGAATCATCGAGAAATTCAGGTCGTTTTACCGGATGTGATGTTTGATCGTCGGATGGAGATTGATCTTGGCGGGGTGACTTGTGTTGTGCAGCATGTTGGAGGCGATCATGCCGCAGATTCAGTGATCGTGTATGTGAAAGAGGAAAAAATTCTTTTTCTTGCTGATTGCATTTATCCGAAAATGTATGCAGAAAAAGTACATAATACGGTGAAAGAAATTTTGCGTCTTTTAGATGAGTTAGATGCATTTGATGCGGAGACGTATATTCCTTCACACCAAAGACCATGGACAAAAGAGGAGTTTCGTCAGGAAACAGACAAGCTTCGAACGATTGCGAAATACACTGGTCTTTATGGTGGAGATCAGGAGAGAATCAAGAGTGAATATCAAACACATGTGAACAGAGAGCTAAAAGAAGATGAGTTAGAGACGATCGCTTATTTTGTAAATGGTTATTAAATAATTATGGTGACTAAAACAGAAAAAGTCTCATTTGAGTGATTATCCTCAAACGAGACTTTTTTATTTCTATGGTAAACCTACAAAGTCTTCTGCATCACGAACTGTGACAGACATCTGTTTTGCATTAATAATAATGACACAATCCCAAGTGGGCTTTATTTGCAGTTCATCATTCTCATCAATACGGATCATTCCTTTAAATTCAACCGTTTGTTCTAGAAAAACCATTTTCTTTTCTGTATCATCTTTGACTGCTGTTAAATGTTCAGGATAGTGAATCGTCCAATCATAAAAAGCGGTTTTCTTCATAGTTCCTCCTATTTTCATTCGTACACATCTCCGAATACTTCTTTTGTTTGCCGGATTGTCAGAGATTTGTTGGTTGGATCAATTGAAATGACACAATCCCAAGTAGGTTTGATTTGTAGCTCGTTGTTGTCATCCATCCAGATCACACCGTTTAATTCAATTGATGATTCTAAAATGACCATTTTCTTTTCATAATGATCTGTAATCGCTGTTAAGTCCGCTTGTAAATGGATGGTCCAGTCAAAAAAAGTGATTTTTTTCATTGTTTCTCCCCTCATCTTCGCTTATATTTCCATTATAACCTGAGTATTTTCTGACACCATTTTTTATCAATTCTTCTATTAATAGAGAGGTTACTTACAGATGGACAAAATAACTAACCCATACGACACGTTCAAAACCAAAATATCGAAATATCCAATTGAACAAAATCATTGGCAAGTCTTCAAAGATGGAACAACGATTAAACAATTAAAAGCAGGTACATGCATGATCAAGGCTGGCGATCCAGTGAAGCATGCCTACTTCTGCATAACAGGTCTCTTCCGTCTCTTCTATTTGTTACCGGATGGAAGGGAGTACAACGTGGCTTTTACGTTGGAAGATGATTTTGCTACTTCTTATGCAAGTATGATCAACGGGCAGCCTTCTCCTTATTCGATTGAAGCGATGGAGGATTCTATCGTGATTGAAATTCCGTATGATCTACTTCAAATATTGATGGACAGCAGTCATATGTGGGAGCGGTTTGTTCGGGTGAGTGTAGAAAGGCTGTATACGAGAAAGGAAGAGCGTGAGAGGGAACTGCTCTATTTGCCAGCCATTGAGCGATATCAGGCGTTTTTATTGAAATATCCCGGGTTACATCAACGTATCGCTCAATATCATATTGCCTCATATATCGGTATTTCTCCAGTTTCGCTGAGCAGGCTGCTGCATCCTGCTGAACATTAACCTATGTTAATGCACATTCTCTAGATCTGGCGTACAATCATCACATCATAGAAGAATCGAGGGGCTTGATGATGAAATATATGATGGTTGTTTTATTAGAGTTCTATCCATCTTGGCTTGCTTTACCACGAGAGGAGCGCAGAACCCATGCGGCTTCGCTGCAAGAATTGATGCAGAAATATGAGGAACATGTGACGGTGCGCTTTTTTGATGCTGAAGCTCTTCCAGGTAAGGATTACACAGATTTTGTGATGTGTGAAACGGATGACCTGAAGTTCTATCATTTTATGTGGGAAGAGATTAGAGATTCTATTCCTTACACAAGTGGTTATGTCAAAATTAAAGAGGTCATCATGGGAATGGAAGATGCTTTTCAAACATATGAAAAAGAATCTCTGAAAATGGATCAGTAATCGAAAACCACCTACTATCAGGTGGTTTTTTGCACATTCTATTTTTTGGTATAATCAGGGGTAAGGTAAGATTCGGATAAATTTTTGAACTTAATCGGAGGTACATATGAAACAACTTTATATGAAACAGAAAGTATTTAGTCTGAGCGGTAGGTTTACCGTAAAAGATCAACAGGAGAATGATGTATATGTGGTCGAAGGCAGCTTTATGAAGGTGCCAAAGACGTTCACCATTTTGAATACAGAACGAGACATCATCGCTGTAATTACGAAGAAAATGTTTAGCTTTTTACCAAAGTTTTTAGTAGAAGTCGGTGGGCAAGAGGTATTGACGATCAAAAAAGAGTTTACGTTCTTCAAAGCCAAATATTCAATTGATGCTGCTGGAATCGAAGTACAAGGGAACTGGTGGGATATGAATTTCCAAGTGCTGCAAAGCGGCGAAGTGATCGGCCAGGTAAAGAAGGAATGGTTTACTTGGGGGGATAGCTACAAGGTGGATATTTTGAAAGAAGAGATGGAGCCTGTGATGATTGCATTGGTTGTTGCGATTGATTGTGTGAAAGCGGATGAAGCGGCGTCTAGGTCTTCGTCGACGACGACTAACTAGAAAAAGAATATAGTCATCCATAAAACACCTCAAAGAGCTTAAAGCTTTTCGAGGTGTTTTTGTAAATTGAGTTTTAATTGCTAATTCTTAGCCCTCACCGAAAATCGTGATGCTTTGCTCCCAAGGATGTCCTAGTAAACCCCAGGTCATCTCTTTTGATAAAAA
>NZ_CP150633.1:1345049-1374485 GCF_038023285.1 Bacillus sp. PPSBB_11 | reverse complement strand
GAACCTTTATCTTGACCGCTTTTCGAGCGATACGTTTTGTAGCCTTCCAGCCATTTCTTAATTTAGCAAAAGAAATGAGATAATTTTTACAGAAAGTACAATTTCTTTTAAAAGGAAATTGTACTTTCTGCGTTCCAATACTAATGGCCAGAAAGCAAAAGAGGTGAGCAAACGAATGACATTCCCATACAAAGTATTTCAAACAGTTGTCGAATGCGGCAGCTTTACAAAAGCTGGAGAGAAGCTTGGGCTGACGCAGTCTGGGGTGAGTCATAATATGGCGAAGCTTGAGTCAGAGCTTGGGATTGTGCTGCTTCATCGGAATCGAAACGGGCTGTCGCTGACAGATGCAGGTGAGCGGGTGATGCCGCATATTCGCCAAATCATTCATCATGCGTCATTGCTTGAGCAGGAGGCGGCGTTGATTCAAGGGATGGAAGTGGGGAGCATTAAGATCGGCACGTTCTCTAGTTTTTCTTCAAAAATGCTTCCGCAGCTGATTCATCGTTTTACGAAAAGTTATCCCAATATCCAATTGGAGTTATACGAAGGCGGCTATGAAGAGATTGAAGAGTGGATCGCGTCTGGCACAGTTGATCTTGGGTTTTTAACACAGCCATCTAGAGATTTGGAAACTGTTCCACTGTTTCAAGATGAATTGGTGGTGCTCATGCAAGAGAGTCATCGTTTCCATACAAAGAAGGTGATGGAAGTGGCTTCGTTCCAAGATGAACCATTTATTATGCCAAAAGCGGGCTGTGATCAACTCATTAAGAAAATATTAAAAGAAAGAGGCGTAAAACCCCATGTTTTATTTGAGATTGGGGACAACAATACGCTCATCTCTATGGTTCAGGAAGGCATTGGGCTCACGATCATTCCGAAGTTGATGTTGCCGCCTCAGGTGCCTCATGCGAACGTGATTCCACTTGAGACCCGTGTTTATCGCGAAATCAATATGGCGTTTAAATCTTTTAACGCAGCCTCTCCCTCTACTAAAAGATGGATTGAAGCGGTCAAAGATCATTTTAAATAGATTCAGCTTGAACGAGAGTCTCTATTCAAGCTGATCAATTTATAGCGTGATTACCCCGCGAATGGTAATAACCGCTGCACCTGCAACTTTAATCACCGGCTTTGCTTCATTCGGAATGACCGTGATACGAAGCAATCCTGGTCTGCCGATGGCATCACCTTGAGCAATGCGCAGATGAGTGATTTCTTGCTGAGGAATGATCCCTTCCAAATACAGATATCCGGCTAATGCTCCGTTTGCTGCCCCCGTTACAGGATCTTCGGGTATACCAATGCCAGGTGCAAAATCCCTTGTATAAAGATCACAGTCTTTTGTGGATTGAAACGTATAAAGATGAGTCGTCGTGATATTCTGCTCTTTATTCATTTTCCCTAAAGTTGCTAAGTTTGGTGCCGCTTGATCAATGTCATCCTGGTGTTTCAGCGGAACAAGGAGATGCCAGTTTCCGGTGTTTGCTAATTTTATAGGATAGGATGGATCAATCCTGTCACTGCTTATACCGAGCATGTCACTAAGCTCTTCTACATCGATGATAAAATCTCGCGTCTTTGGCGTGACCTGTGTCATCTCCACATCCACAACTTTGCCATTTTCCTCGTGCCATATAACGGGAACATGGCCGATCTTTGTTTCTAACACAACCCCTGATTTTTCTTTAGCCATCCCTAGCTCCGTCGCTAAAAGCCAAGTCACTCCAACCGTCGCATGCCCGCAGAAATTGACCTCTTCCGTTGGAGTGAAATATTTCACTCGATAATCGGCTTTCTCATCATGTGCCGGCAGCAAGAAAACGGACTCGGGTAAGTTCAACTCCTTGGCGATATTCTGCATCTCATCCTCCGTTAACCATTCCCCATCCAACACCACCCCAGCGGCATTACCTCCAAACTTCTCAGTTGTAAACGCATCGACATGATACACTCTAATATCTTTCATCTGACGAATCCTCCTAACCATGTTGTTATGTTCATCATAAGTGTGTAGGATGCATTCGTAAAATGAATCTTTTTGATGTGATGAATTTGTATGATTCATGCAAAATGAAAAATCGATCGACCACTCTCTATATCTATGAATATGGATTTAATATAAGTCTTTAGACTCAACATTAAACCTTGTGCCTATATTGGTTAAAATGTATAATATTTGTATATAAACACATTAATAGGAAAAGAGAGGATATATTTATGAAAATAGTCCTAAAAGTAGTAGCTTCTATTCTTTGTATGATGATGTTGAGTTTTCATATACAAGAAAATGTGAGTGCCGCAGAGGGTGGAACAATAACAACAGTTGATCGTTATCAATATGGTGATAATTATCTGACGGGTAAAACAGCGCCAAACGCAATCGTTGCTTTCGTAGATTGGGGCGTTCCGAGTAACTGGAAATCTAGATATATGCACTACGCAAAAGCAGATAGTAACGGAAACTTTAAGTTGTTTTCTCAGAACTTTAGTTCAGGCCAAACGGTGGAGTTAGATACGTATGACCAAAATGGGACAAAGCTTTCTTCAAACAAAGTGTATATTTTCAAGGAATCGTTTACCTCATTAGATCCGATATATGATACTTCTCAGGAGCTAACTGGGAAAACTGTGAAGAACACAAAAGTAGAGGTCATGAAAGATGGTAAAGTGATTGCCTCAGGAACATTTAATGATGCCATTCATTTAAAGCTTCCTGTCCTAAATGCAGGCACATTCCTAACAGTGAAAATGACGACTGGAAGCAATATCGACATTTACAAAAAAATTGTTAACCCTAATAACATCTCACTTATTCCTACGACAAAATGGTCTAAATCAGTGAAAGGCCAAACGGGAATCCCTTACGCAAAGATCGTCTTTAAAAACGAGAAATCTGGTGTCATTAATCAATCGGTGACAGCAGATGGAGATGGAAATTTTGAATTTAGTGTAGACAAAGATATCCTAAAGCTCTTAGACCAAAATAAATTACAAGTCATGGAACCAGCATATGACAATGTTTTGAATGAAAGATTTTTTCGTATCAAATCGACGGCTCCAACAATCAACCCATTTACCCAGCTATCAACATCAATTAGTGGAACCGCAACTCCAGAAAGTATCATCCATATTCTAAATGGAGAGGACCAAATCATTGGAGAAGGTCAGACAGACGCTAAAGGGTTTTATGAAGTTCCTGTTTCAAAGCTAATCGGTGGCGACTTAATGACCGTAAAATCGTTCATGGCTGATAATCCGATTGAAGCAAATCAATCTCAAGAAGATGTACAGAAAGTATTTGTGGAAGAAATCGATGACTCAAGTGATACCATTAATGGTATCAGTACTTTTGGGGATAAAGCTGTTGTAGAAGTGCAATCTGATGCATCGAATAACACAATTAAAGCGATGTCCAAGCTCAGCACAAGTTCCACGAAAAAGAAATATGGACCATTTGCCATTACGCCAGGCAAAAACTTCAAATTAAAAACGGGAAAATTAAGACAGGGGTCTAAAGTGACGATCACGTTGCTAAGTGGAAATAGACAGGTCTCTCTGCCTGCTGTAACCGTCAAAAAAATCGTCACATCTCCGCTTGCAGCATCTCAAGTGAAGGTGACGAACAATAAAGGGAAAAACGATACGGTAACGATAAAAGGAATCAAAAAACAATCCGTCATCAAAATCTTTAAACAAGCTTCTGGTGGAACAGCGATTGCTCAGCAAACTGCATCGAGCTCGAACATGACGATTTCCATGAAACAATTGGGTCAAACAAGTGGAACGCTTTATATCAGCATGAAAGAGCCTGGTCTAAAAGAGGGAAATCGAGTACCAATTCGCTATCAGGGTGAAAAATCAGACGCTCTAAAAGTCAACCAGGTCAAAATCAATAATCTTAAAAATAAAAAAGACGTCATTACAGTGAGTAAGATTAAGAAAAAAGACGTCATCAAAGTCTACTCAACAAGCGGTAAATTACTTGTCACATCAAAACCGGCAAAAAGTTCATCCATCAAATTGTACGTCAAACAAGTTGGGGTTAAGAGCGGCAAAGTATTTGTTACACGAAGCAGTGACAAGATGTTGGAAAGCGGCAAACAGGCTGTTTCTTTTAAAGGTGAGCCAACCTCTGCATTAAAAGGCAACCAAATTAATATCGTCAACAACAAGAAGAAAAATGACGTGATCACCGTTAGTCAATTAGCGAAACAGGATCTTGTTAAAATCTATAACCAATCAGGAAAATTAATTGGTCAGTCAACGGTTTCTAAAGGTAAGGTTGTGAAGGTGACCATCAAACAACTAGGCGCTAAGGGCGGAAAGATCTACGTCACGGTTACAGGAAAAGGCATGTCAGAGAGTAGTAAGACGGTAAAGTCGTTTAAGGCTGAGAAGTAGATTTCCTAAATAATTTGTAACACTTGATTTCTATAACAATCGTCATTCGTTTTATGGGTGACGATTTTATGTTCAGTTCGTATTTTTGAAATAACTCTAATCATAGGATGGTGCCAATCTTGAAAAAAATAAAATATGTCGTCCTAACGGCTATTATCTTTTGTTGCAGTATGTGGTCTTCTAGTGTTCAAGCTCAATCCGGTTATTTCAACACATATACAACGTATACTGGAATGTCAGGCTCTGGATTCTACACCTCTATGCAAGGAATGTGTGTCGACCGTATCAATAACATGATTTATGCTGCAAAAATAAATACTTCAACCCAGCTGACACAATTGTACTCTATTAAAATGAACAGCTCGTCAAGCAATAGAACAGTGAAGCTTCTTAAAAACTCTGACACGAATAGTACTAGCTATGATTTAGGACATGCCAATGACTTAGCTGTCAAAGCCCAAAAAGGAGATGAGCAAGTTAGTATTTATGTAGCCCCTATGACCGATGGTGTCAAGTATGTAAAAAAGATCGTGAAGCTACAAGTGAACACGAAAAAAAGTACATACAAAGTGGCTAAAGCCTATGTCCTTCAGTACCAGGGAACGAATTTATCAGTTAGCGGCATCACGTATTCTGTTGGAGCAGACAAATTTATTGTGAGGTCTGGCAATCGCTTTTTCATTGGAGATTTTAATGATCAAACAGGAAAATTTGAGTATGAGGCCACATTTACATTAAATTATACAAAAGCAGTGATCAATCAATCAGTGGTAGATGTTTCGAAGTACATTCTTCAAGGAATTTCTTTTTACCAAGGAACATTATATGTCCCTTTATCTAAGCCAGATACCAACGGAGGGGCTTCTAATGTGAGTGTTATTCTCACGTATCCGTTAAATATCAACCAAATGATCAAAGAGCAAAAGGGAACAACAACAAAAGATTTTTCAAAAGAGTTGTTTACTAGAAATGACCTATCTTTCCGAATAACGAGCAGTGCATTTACTCTTTTTGAGATAGAAGCTGTTGATTTCGATGACGGAACGTTATATTTTAATACGAATCGTGGGAAAAAAGGGACACAAGAAGATATGATCGCAACATTCAATGACTATAACTACTACAAATGATGCCAGCATTAAAAAAAGCTCCTCAAAATGAGGGGCTTTTTCCTTTCATCACCCATAATAATTATTCGCCTGAATAAAAAATTGGGATTGCATGTAGTTATATGTGATTTTCGAGAAGTCGAAGGGCTGGCCGTTTGTGAGATGAAAGACAGTTTCGACACGAAGAGCAGGATCATTTTGTTTAAGTCCGAGGTGCTTCGCTTCAGTTTCATTTAGTTTGCCAACTTGCAGGTACATGTCAGAAAAGCCTACTTTCAGACCAAGGCCTTCACTAATGAATTTAAATACAGAATCGGCTGCAATTTCTGTGTTGAGGTAAGGAATAATGGTTTTCCGGTAATAGGACTCTTCTAAACATAAAGTTTGTCCATTGATGTAACGAATGCGTTTAAGGTAGAAAACATCCTCATCTAGTTCAATGTTTAAATTCAGCGCAGCTTCTTCTGGCGGTTTGACGGTATCTAACGTGAGAACTTCTGATGTCAGTTGAAATTCCTCTAAATCTTTTTTAAACCCTTGGTTGGATAATAGGCTAATATAGCCTTTGCGTCTATGCCTTCTCACAAAGATGCCGCTGCCCCTCACCTGATAGACAATCCCTTTTCTTTCGAGTAAATCTAATGATTTGATAATTGTACTTTTGCTCACAGCAAATTGATTCATGAGCGTCTCAAGCACAGGGAGTTTGTCTCCTTGCTGCAGCTCATGTGTGACAATATATTTTTCAATATCGCTCGCAATTTGTTGATACTTTAACATAGCCATTCCTCTTTGTTTTCACGATTTATTGTCTTTGTATTATAGCACATCCCGATTTCTCTTTGATATGCAAACTTAAATTATATAGGCATTGATAAATTGTACCGGTATAATTATAATGTACATATACTAGTGGTGATAAAGGGGGGTTTTATATGTCAAAAGTGAGGGATTATCAAAAGCTTGCAGAAGACATCTTAGAAGCAGTTGGCGGAGAGGAAAATGTGGTGAGTGCCGCAAGATGCGCCACGAGGCTGCGTTTGGTGCTGAAGCGCTCTAATCCAAAGGCAAAAGAAGCAATCAACGCCATGCCTGGCGTCATTACAGTGGTGGAAAACGGTGGTCAGTTTCAGGTTGTGATCGGTCAGCATGTAGGTGAGGTATATGAGCATTTTTCCAACCTTGTTCAGCTCCAAACGTCGGATGATGATCAGCCGAATGAAAACAAAGGAACGATACTGAATCGGGTCATTGCGACCATGTCCGCTGTGTTTGCGCCATTTGTGTATATTTTAGCCGCAGCTGGTATTTTGCAAGGTGCACTTATCTTAATAAATTTGATATTTCCAAGCTTCTCGAAAACAGGCACTTATGAAGTGTTTAGCTTTATTTCTTGGGCACCGTTTACGTTCTTGCCCATCTTTATTGCGATCACTGCAGCCAAGCATTTTAAAACGAATATGTATATCGCGGTTGCATGTACAGCAGCGCTTGTCAGTCCAGCTTGGACAGAGGTTGCCGGACGTGTGGCATCAGGGGAAGGTGTGACCTTTTTAGGAATTGCGTTATCTGAAACAGTTTATACATCATCCGTCTTGCCGCCGCTTTTCTTAGTATGGATTCTTTCTTATGTAGAAAAATTCTTAAACAAACGAATTCATGAGGTTGTCAAACCGCTATTTGTCCCATTTCTATGTATGGTCGTCATGGTTCCGTTAACCATTCTATTAATCGGTCCTCTTTCGACAGCAGGTGCAAATGGGATTGCAAACGGATACAATGTCTTAGCTGAAAATGTACCAGCTCTGGCAGGGGCCATTATCGGCGGTTTCTGGCAAGTACTCGTGATTTTCGGTGTTCACTGGGGCATCACGCCAATGGTACTTGCGAACTTTGAACAATATGGACGTGACTCCTTTCAGGCATATCAAACCATCGCTGTTATCGCTCAAGTCGGTGCGGTGCTGGGAGTTATTTTAAAAGCAAGAAATCGGGAAACACGGAAAGTAGGGGTTTCAGCTGGAATCACAGGACTCTTCGGTATTACGGAACCTGCGATTTACGGTGTCACCTTACGTTTTAAAAAGCCGTTTATTTTCGGGTGTATTTCTGGAGCGGTCGGTGCCATTGTGGCCAGTTTCTTTACGCCCTATTACTTTGCATATGCAGGGCTGCCGGGTCCGTTGACGATTGTGAACGGAATCAGTGCAGATTATCCAACGTCTATCATTGGTATTTTGATTGGTGTGGCCATTGCGCTGATTTTACCAGTTCTGCTTATTCAATTGTTCGGTTATGGGGAAGATACGGTAGACCAGCCAGCTGGTGAAACACCTGTTAAAGATCAAGATGGAGAAACGACACAAGCTTCTATGAACAATGAAGAAATGATCACGGCTCCACTTACAGGAAAGGTGCTTTCATTATCTGAAGTACCAGATGCCGTATTTAGCTCTGGTGCGATGGGGAAAGGCTTTGCCATTCATCCGACCGATAACAAACTGTTTGCACCGTTTGATGGCAGTGTCGTCATGCTTGCACCAACAAAACATGCGATTGGTTTGCGTTCTAAATTTGGTGTAGAGTTACTTGTTCATGTAGGAATTGATACGGTTTCTCTAGATGGATCGGCATTTACACTCAATATCAAAGAAGGCGACAAGGTGAAAAAGGGTGACTTGTTGATGACATTTGATCAGGAAGCAATTGAAAGCAAAGGATTACAAACAATCACACCTGTTATCATTACCAATACCCAAGCATACGAAGATGTGATTGTAGAGGAACGTTCGACATGTCAGCCAACTGACGTCATGATGACAATTGTGAAATAGGAGGAATAGATAATGACTTTACCAAAAGATTTCTTATGGGGCGGGGCATTAGCCGCTCATCAATTCGAAGGTGGATGGAATGCAGCTGGCAAAGGGCCGAGTGTTGTAGATGTCATGACAGCAGGTGCTCATGGTGTTCCAAGACAGATCACGGAAACGATAGAAGAAGGAACTTTTTATCCAAACCATGAAGCCATTGATTTCTACCATCGTTACAAAGAAGATATCGCCATGTTTGCTGAAATGGGATTAAAATGCTTGCGAACATCGATCGGCTGGAGCCGAATTTTCCCTAAAGGGGATGAAGAAGAGCCGAATGAAGCAGGCTTACAGTTTTATGATGATGTGTTTGATGAACTGATTAAACATGGCATCGAGCCTGTCATTACACTGTCTCACTTTGAAATGCCCCTTCATTTGGCAAGAGAATACGGCGGATTCCGAAGCAGAACAGTCGCTGAATATTTCGCGAAATTCGCGGAAGTATGCTTCAATCGTTACAAGGACAAGGTCACGTACTGGATGACATTTAATGAAATCAATAACAAAATGGACGTCAACAACCCGTTGTTCCTTTGGACAAATTCAGGGGTATCTGTCAACGAAGGCGAAAATGCCAAAGAAGTCATGTATCAAGCGGGACATCATGAATTGCTTGCAAGTGCATGGGCAGTGGCAAAAGGAAAAGAGATCAATCCGTCCTTTCAAATTGGAGCGATGGTGTCCCACGTGCCAATTTATCCATATTCCTCAAACCCAGAGGATGTCATGCTGGCAGAAGAATATATGAGACAGCGCTATTTCTTCCCAGATGTCCAAGTGCGTGGCTACTATCCAAGCTACGCGTTAAAAGAATTTGAGCGCGAAGGCTATCACATTCCATTTGAAGAAGGCGATGAAGAAAGTTTAAGAAAAGGAAAAGTAGATTACCTTGGCTTTAGCTATTATATGTCAACAACGGTCAAAAGCGATGCAGTATCTGATCACAACGGAGACATTGTCAATGGAGCACTGCCACATGGTGTAGAAAATCCGTATATCAAATCAAGTGACTGGGGCTGGTCCATTGATCCGACAGGTTTAAGGTATACATTGAATCGTTTTTACGATCGCTATCAAATCCCGCTATTCATTGTGGAAAATGGCTTTGGTGCCATTGATCAAGTGGAAGAAGACGGTTCTATTCATGACCCAGAGCGAATTCAATATCTCGCTTCTCATATTCAGGCACTGAAAAAAGCGATTGAATATGACGGTGTGGACCTCATCGGCTACACACCTTGGGGCATCATTGATATCGTGTCATTCACAACCGGTGAAATGAAAAAACGCTACGGCATGATTTATGTTGACCGCGATAACGAAGGTAATGGTTCAATGAAGCGTCTTAAAAAAGATTCGTTTACTTGGTATCAAAACGTCATCACAACGAATGGTGAAGAAGTGTAATAAAGAAATGACTGGCCCGGATGAGCTTGGGATTCGCTTGTTCGGGTTTTTGTGTTTCTTTCGACAAAAATGGTGCGCATATCCTTTTGTTAACAAGAAATAAGTCTTATAATTTAGATAGAATATTTGATGATGAAAATAAGAGAAGATAGATGGAATGGGAGAGGTAGTAAATGACGAAATGGTGGATGGTTCGTGCGGGTGACCAAAACGAATTAATTACAATTTGGGAAGAGAAAGGCATTGCATCGATAGGGTGGCCTAAATTAGGTAATCCAAAACAATATCAAACAAAGCAAGAGATGAATGCTCGAGCTGATGTCATATTCGCTGAGAACAAACCTTTTACGAGAAGAAGCTGGGTCAGTCAGGTATGGAGGTTTAGTAGAGAAATCAAAAAGGGAGATCGAATCATTACGTACATAAAAGAAAGCCGTGAATATCGAGTAGGTACGGTGATTGCTCCGCATTTTTTTGATGAAGCAGTTGGAGATAAAATGTATCCAAATCATATTCAGGTAAATTGGGAACCAATAGCAGTTAAACGAGATTCTCTCAGTCAATCAGCTAAGAACAGCCTCGGTTCTATATCAACTGTTTTTCGTGTAGATGATTGGGGGAAAGAGATTGAACATTTACTCAAAAACCCTACATCTATATCAGCACCTGAAGATGAAACCGAAGAAGATGAAATTATCGAAGATTTAGTCAGCAAAGCTACTGTCATGATTGAAGATAGAGTAGATAAATTGGACCCGTGGCAAATGCAAGACTTAGTCGGAGGCTTACTGCAAGCAATGTCATACAATGTTCGTGTGAGTCCCAAAGGGCCAGATGGCGGTGTGGATGTATTAGCTTATAAAGATGCATTTGGATTTGAAAAGCCTATTATTAAAGTACAAGTAAAGCATCGGAAAAATTCAGCCAGTTCGCCAGAGGTGCAGCAATTATTAGGTGCTAATCCAATGAATGCTAACAGTTTATTTGTTTCTACTGGTGGGTTTACTTCTCATGCAAAAGCTGTTGCGAAGCATAATGAGGTTCATCTAGTGGACTTAGAAGAACTCGTAAATCTTATTGTACATTGGTATGAACATATGCCAGCTGAGACAAGATCCTTATTACCTCTGAAAAAAGTGTATGTACCTGAGTGATCTTTTTATTGTCTATGTTTCAATAACTCCTGAATACAAAGAAAAAAGAGGGTAATGAAGGTAAAATAGTTCATTGGATTCTGAAAGATATTGATGTTCATTGATAATTGAAGAAGAATCCACAGACTGAATACCACCATAACAGCAGGAATAATTAATTTATACACAATGGTTCTCCCTTCTAGAGTAGTGCGGTTTTAGTTGGCATTGTCTCATATCATTGTAGAGGTTGAAAAGAGGTAAAGGTTTTAATAGATTCTATCACATAATTCGGTATAATTGGTCTATAAAAACGATAAATGGTAGATAAAGAATAGGAGTTGTTGAAATGAATCAAACTCTGCAAATGGGTGCCAATACCGTATTAAACTCTCCAAAGGGGCAATTATCCATCAGTTATGAAGTCTCGTCTGCAATTGATATTTCTTTAACGGCGTTTCTCTTAACAGATTCAGATCTAGTTCAAGGAGATAATGGCATTATTTTTTACAATCAGCCGGAGAGTACTACGGGTGTCGCGACACTTTTACCAGCAGAGATATCAGATCAGTTGAAAAGACATCAATTGAATTTTGATATGAGCAAAGTGCCTGTCGGAATCACAAAGATGGCTATTACACTAACAGAGGATCGAGGAATCGGCTTTTCTCATGTGAAGAATCTGCAAGCAGAAATTCGAACAGGTGATGAGGTCCTATACCTAACACCAGTAAGCTTTACAAATGAAAAGGGTATTGTCGTAGTAGAGCTATACTTAAGAAATAGTGAAACGAAAGCTCGATCCATCTGGCGTGGCTTCGATTCTGGATTGGAAGGGCTATGCAAGCTTTATGGGGTGGAGGTTGAACCTGATGAACAGGATGTTTCTACACCTCCTCCAATGGTTTCTGAAAAACAAATTAATGAGCCTGCTCCAATGAACACAGCCGCTAAAGAGAAAGTCGCTGCACCTATTAGCTTAGAGAAAGTTCAAGGTAAAATTAGTCTAGACAAAGGTCATAAACCGATCATCATTGAAAAAACACCAGAGATTACGGCTACAGTATCTTGGGAGTCTGGAACCGATTATGATATTTACGCGTTGGTCTATACGAAGTCAGGAAAACAAATAGATGTGGCCATGTTTGGCGCAAAAGGTGTTCCCGCTCTCAAAAGTTACGGTAACGGGGCTGTTGAGCATATGGGAGATGTCGGTAGAGATCGTGAATCAATGAAAACAGAAGTCATTAAACTAAGGTTAAATGATGATATCCTTGCGGTGGTACCCGTTGTTTACTCTGCTCAATCAAATGGCACAGGTTCTTTCTATAGATATAGAGTGTCTATGAGTATCGATAATCATCAAGGAACGTCTGTCACGATTTACGCGAAACATGCAAATGACAATGATCGAATTTATTCTTGTGTTCCAGGTATACTTCAAAACACAAATGATGGCGTGATCATCCGTCCCCTAGAGCTTTACAGTAAACCAAACTCTGAGCGTAGACCGAAGTTAAAAATGAAATATTCAAATGAGATCGATGTTTTGATGGATAAAGGACCAATCAATGACTATAAGTAACGTGAACATGTGGCTAGACAGAGTATAATGAACTGTCTGGCCTTTTCTATATCTCTACAATGGATAAACTCGTTTATCCAAATGAGAGGGTAAATTGAATAGAGAGTCCATTCCATTTTTTATGTCATTTAGCCTATTTTTCCGTTTTGGAGGTCACGGTAAAATAGACTTTATGATCAATAATGGAGGGAGTGGCTTCTTCTGGGCAAGATACTTGATGCAAAAGCACTAACCAGTGCCATGGATACAAGGGCAAAACACTATCAGGAACTCCGCGAACAAATGATAGATTTAAAAAAGGCATTACAAGGTGTTGCCAACCTCGGTGACGACTTCACTGGAAAAGGTGCCGATAACATTAAAAGTTTCTACAAAGAACTCGCCGGAAATGTGGACATATTTATTAGCCTCATTGATAAACAAAAGGCCTTTCATGAAGGTGTTTCTGGGACACTTGATGATACAAATTTTGGCGGCGACACCTTTGTAGAAGAACACTTTTTAGACAACGCTGTACATATGGGAATCAAGAATGCCAAAAGCATCGTGAAGGATCAAAAAAAGGCACTCAAAACGATTTTTCAAGATATTGATGACCTCATTTCTCTAGAGGTATTTGATAGTAAAACCTTTGACGAAAAGATTGCAGATGCGGAAGATGAACGGAAGAAAACGGTTAAAGATTTAATAGAACTTGATCAAAATCTAAAAGATGAATATGCTTTGTCAGAGACTGAGGAGAAGGCTACAATGGCATTGTACGCAGAAATGATCAATGCCACAAGTGACGGAAAATCCATTTCTCCTATGAATTTTGACAAAAAAGCGTATCAAAATAGCGAAATCTACAAGGCAAAAAGCGATATTGAGAAGCAAACTTCTGAATATCTAAAAATCAAAAAAGATCAAGAAGAAGCCCGCAAGATCGCAAAGGAACAAGAAGCGCTCGCCAACCGTCCGTGGTATGAAAAAGCCCTTGATTACGGTGGGAATATCGTTAATGAGCTGACAGGCGTGAACGATGCAAAACGTGCCGCAACAGGTGTCGATCCGATCACAGGTGAAGAACTCACCGCAGGACAGCGAGTCGCCGCAGGCGGCATGGCAGCAGCAGGCTACATCCCGATCGTCGGCTGGGCAGGACGTATTTTCAAAGGCGGTAAAGCCGTTTATAAGACGACTCAAGCCACGTCCGCCGCAGTCAGAGCAGTAGACATTTACAAGACATCACAGAAGTCTTTTGACGCCCTGAAAACATCACAAAAAGGCTTATATGGCCTCACCGCAACAAACGGCTTCAGCGAAGCGATTACGGGTCGAGATATGTTTGGAAATAAAGTCTCGAAAGAACAGCAGGAAGCGAGTATGAATGCGGCTTTGGGGATGCTTTTGCCATTTGGGGCGAAAGGGTTTCATGGTAAAATGGGGATTAAGGGTACGGGTGAAATTGGTTGGAATATGTCAAAAGGCGGAGGAGAAATAAATGGAAGAAGTTATTCTCAGCATGCTTTGGAAAGAATGGCACCTGATAGTCCTGAAGTAAAAGCTACTTTAACAAGTAGAGCAATTAAAAAAGCTGAAGAATTAGGGTTTAAACCACAAACAAAAGAATTTAGTGATTTCATCAAAAAATATGTTGATCCAAGAAATATTCCACCTTCAGTTATTGAAGACGCTATAATGAATACGAAAAAGATACCTGGTAATAGAAGTGGAACGTTTGTTCATGAAACACTGGATGTTAAAGTTATTATAAATGAAGCAGGCGATGTTATCACAGTTATACCGAAATAATTAATAAAAGGATGAATACGAATGTTTATTAAGTATGATGAATATGATCTATTAGAACTTTTTCAAAGTGAGCCGGTGAGTATAACAGGCAATATAGATGATGGAGAATTAATTTATACTTACAAAGATGACCAAAATTTCAAGGTGATTTTAACTTTAGATGTATATAAGCAAACGAGTAGTCTAAGTATTACATTTAATGATTCTATAGTATTTACAGGTGATTTTAATAATGTAACAAGTATAAAAAAAGATGAAAAAGCTATGGTAATGAACGTGGACGAAGAAGAGAGGTTAAAAGTTAAATTTTATAAACAAGTTGGAGTGGAGTTACTTTAAAATAGCCTTATTGTATTAGAAAGAAATATAAAACAATTATGATATTCTCTCAGATAAATCAGTAGGTGAAGTAGTTGTTTAATGTTATTGTTATCATACCTTGACTGGCTATATGCCTTTCAAGGTTTTTGTGTTTATTGGCCTTCATACCGAGAAAAAACCGATAAAATGGTGATTTTTTTTCCTGAGTGGATCATCGTATGATAGAGACAAGCAAAACGAACGCATTGAGCACTATTGAGAAGCAAACTTCTGAATATCTAAAAATCAAAAAAGATCAAGAAGAAGCCCGCAAGATTGCAAAGGAACAAGAAGCGCTCGCCAACCGTCCGTGGTATGAAAAAGCTCTTGATTACGGAGGAAATATCGTCAATGAACTGACAGGCGTAAACGATGCAAAACGTGCCGCAACAGGTGTCGATCCGATCACAGGAGAAGAACTCACCGCAGGACAGCGAGTCGCCGCAGGAGGCATGGCAGCAGCAGGCTACATCCCGATTGTCGGCTGGGCGGGCGGTATTTTCAAAGGCGGAAAAGCCGTTTATAAAACGACTCAAGCCACCTCAGCCGCAGTAAGAGCGGTAGACATTTACAAGACATCACAGAAGTCTTTTGACGCCCTGAAAACATCTCAAAAAGGATTAATGGACTCAACGCCACAAACGGATTCAGCGAAGCGATTACGGGTCGAGATATGTTTGGAAATAAGATCTCGAAAGAACAGCAGGAAGCGAGTATGAATGCAGCGCTTGGGATGCTTTTGCCGTTTGGGGCAAAAGGGTTTCATGGGAAGATGGGTGTAAAGAGTTCAGGTATACCTAATATTTCAAAAAGGCATGATGAAATTGCTCATAAAAGTTATTATGGTAGAAAAGATTTTAGAATAAAGATAAATAGTGCAGTATATTCTCATCATGATAATAAGCATTTAAAGGCTAGAACTGCCGAAGAAGCGAAACGTTTTAGTGAAACCGGAAGACGAAATGCTCAATACCTACCTGAAATAAATAATAAAGTGATAGAAAAAGAAGCTCTTCAAAGAGGGCATATCATTGATAATGGCAATAATAATTTTTACTTCATTTATGATACTGGTAAAGTTGTTGGTTATGATAATGGAAAATCTACTAGTTGGATTAGAGGAGAACTAACGAGTGGTAATGTGTATCACGGTCATCCAATAGCTGGTGATAGATTAAATAAGTATTTAAACAAATTAGGAATAAAATAACTATAAAATTAACAAAGAGGTCGGATAAAGATGAGAAAGCATGTGAAACTTGATATTCCGGAAGTAAACATTCATCCCTTGAGGATAACTGAAGGTTGGAATGTCCGTTATAATCATTTTTGGGAAATTGACCCTAGAAAGTTAGAAACAGAAGATGAAAGATGGTTTATGTTCACTGAAAGTTTGTTACAGCTTTATCATGAGAAATCATCAATAACATTGGACTTAGGTTGGTATCCCGATTTATCTTCAGATGGCAACTATCTTGTTCTAATAGTTAAAAATACAGATTGGGACAATCCTATTCAGGAGTTTAGCTCTGATGACTATAGCAAAGTGATAGATTTTATAGAATTTCATTTAAAAGAAATTACATATAACTGGTGGAAATAAAACTGTATGTATTTCTACGAGGTTAATAAGGCTATTGCTTCTCTGTTTTGCCGTTTCTATGGTGGTGGTCTTATAATGAATAAAAACCAAACAATGCTTAAAAAGCAAAATATGTGGAACCATCATTGGAGCATTAAAAATGTATATAGAACTGGATAAAATTTTATCCGCTGATACAACGGTAGATTCTTGGTACGATGAAGGGTATATACTAGTAAGTGAGATACTCTCGTATTTTAGCCTAAACGATTGGGGAGAACTATCAAAACAGGTACTCAATAAACCGATAGAGTGGCAGCGAAAAATTGCGTACTGTCTCGATAATGAGTGCAATGAATATGAGTTTCATATTTTATTGGATTTGAATTATTTGAGATTTGTATTGATACATTAAGAAGTTATCCTATTGAAGAGGGTACAAAAATAGTACTTTGATTGGTTTTATACTGATCAAGATTATTTAATTTACACTTTTATTCGGATTTTAAACAACATAAGATTCGTTATTACGTACATTTAATTATACAAAGTCCCCATTTATATTGATTTCCTAGATTTATATCCGGAAATTTTGAAAAAAAGCATAGTTATCTAGAAATCAGTTCATTCCACCGTGTAGCCTGGTGGAATTTTCAAAGGGGAGATGTCTAGAGAGCAATGTTTATACGCCTTGTGGAGGTGCTCCTATGAATAATAAAGGAAAAACAAAAATCGAAACCTTAAAAAGAAAAAGCAGAAGAAAGCACTTAATAAACGAATTAAGCTATATGACACTTCCAGAACCCCCTTTTTTGGAGGTCGAAGAGAATCAATTTTTTTGTCAGAAGGTATTTACTTTCCTGCAATCGAGAGAACATAAAAGTCAAATACATGGAGACAACGATCTAGAGCATATTGAAAAGTCTACACAAATGTTAAATGAAATGGTCGGGAGGATAAAAGAGACTCCTAAACAAGGGAGATTGCTTTTTTTCCGAGATCATGAAATTGAAGCGCTTTTAGTGAATGTGGATGAAGTGTTTCATCATTTAAATCAACTTCTTGAGCAAACCAAGTTTTTAAGTGGATACGGAGATTTCATTTTAATAGCAGAGGATTTTCATTTTGGATTATGCATAGAGCGTACAGAATATTTTTATGAGTTTAGTATTTGGGGCTGTGAGATTAAAAGTGGGATGTAGAGACGAAGAGATAAGGTTTTCTTGATAGTCAGGGTTTCTCAATGGTGTCAGGTTGACATCGTTTTTAGTTTGTTTTATTCTTTCTCACTCTATCAGTCATCTGAAAAGGTACATTTGGTTGATAAAAACAGACTCTTTGATCTATATTTATTCATTTTTTATTTGATTTTTAAGAAAAATGTTGCTTTTGTTTAAAAAATTACTTACTATAGTGATATTAACATGTTAAAAGCGGTTTCATGAAACGATGAAAAGCTAAAAATAGAATAATGCGTACATTCAATAAGGCGTGTTACTGTTCGGCAGGCAAGACCTAGATTGGATGGGATATCTGTATTTGTATATTCCCACCCAATCCAGGTCTTTTTTTGTTGCCTGAGCTCCTATAATTAAAAATGAAAGCGGTGACTTTGATGAACCATAAAGACTTAGCTCAAGACATTCTAAAGCATATTGGTGGAAGTGAAAATGTTCAAAATGCGATCCACTGTATGACGAGATTAAGGCTGACATTAAAAGACTCTTCACGTGCAAACTCTGAAGAAATTAGTCGTCTTGATGGCGTTATTCAAGTAGCGGATACAGCAGGTCAGTATCAAATTATTATTGGAAATGATGTAGGTTATGTCTATAAAGAATTTGCAAAGCTTATTGATCACAACCCAGAAGCAAGCGGGCAAATTGTCCAGAATAAAGATCATAGCTTCAAAGGATACTTCAATCGTTTTGCCAATTTAATCACTGGCATTTTTGCACCAATTATCCCTGCAATTGCCGGTGCTGGTATGTTGAAGGCTTTGTTGATTTTGTTGCCGATGCTGAATTTGATGAAAGAAGATAGCCAGACCTATTTGGTGTTGAAAATCATTTCAGATGCGGCGTTCTTCTTCTTGCCGATTTTGTTAGCCTATACAAGCTCGCAAAAATTTGGCACAAACCCTATGGTATCCATGGCTTTGGCTGGGGTTTTATTACATCCTAACTTAACAGCTTTGTTTAGCAGTGGCGATCCAGTTGCTTTTGCTGGAATACCCTTGAAAGCTGTATCTTATGGCGCATCGGTTATTCCAATTATATTGATTGTTTGGCTTATGTCCTATGTTGAAAGGCTTGCGGATAAATTATCACCGGGACCCGTCAAAATTTTTATGGTTCCTTTAATCACAATGATCATTGTCGCGCCGATTGGTTTACTGTTTCTAGGGCCGCTCGGTATGTATCTGGGCGCAGGGTTAGCAGCGGGAGTGCTATGGATACAACAAACTGCGGGATGGGCGGCTGTTGCAATTTTAGCTGTTTTCTTACCTTTTATCGTGATGTTTGGCATGCAGAAGGTGTTCTATCCAGTTGTTATCGCTTCCCTTGCTTCGCCTGGATATGATGCGCTCATTGGAGTAGCCATGTTAGCGGCGAATTTTGCACAAGGTGGAGGTGCTTTGGCAGTTTCATTTAAAACAAAAGATCCTAAGTTAAAACAAATTGCGATGTCCGGAGGAATTTCTGCTTTATTTGGCATCACAGAACCTGCATTATACGGTGTCCATTTAAAGCTTAAGAAAACATTACTTGCATGTATGATTGGAGCAGGGGTTTCAGGTATATTTGTTGGATTAATTAAACTGAAAGCGTTTGTCATGGTTTCACCTGGAATTGCCACTATGCCGATTTTCATTGAAAAAGGGACTTCAAACTTTACGTTTGCCATTATTGGTGCAGTCATTTCAGCGGTAGTCGCATTTATTGCTGTTTACATCATTGGCTTTAAAGATGCAGAAAATGAAGTCGTCCAGAAGAGCAATGAGCCTATCTCTACAACAGAAAACACAAGAAATCGTGAGGTCATTTATGCACCGATCAAAGGAGCTGTCATCCCATTAGCGAAAGTAAATGATAAAGTATTTTCTGAAGAAGTGATGGGTAAGGGGGCAGCGATCCAACCTAGCGATGGAAAAGTAGTAGCTCCATTTGATGGGCAAGTAGAAATGATTTTCCATACAAATCATGCGATTGGTCTAAAGTCAGACTTAGGTGTTGAAGTTCTTATTCATATTGGGATTGATACCGTTAACTTAAATGGACAACATTTTACTTCACATGTTCAAAAAGGTGATACAGTAAAGCAAGGCCAGCTTTTAATTGAATTTGATGATCAGAGTATACAAAAGGCTGGTTATGACACAACAACACCAGTGATCATTACAAATTCGGCTGATTATTTAGAAATTTTAACCCAAGAGGGAAAAACCAATCCTTCTGGTCATCAGCAGCCACTTTTAACTGTCTTATAAATAGATTTTGAATGTAACCAGGAAGGTGATATGGTATGGAAATTATAAAAGTGCTGAATACCAGTGTGGTTCTCGCTAAACGAGATGATGGAAAGGAAATCATCGTAATGGGGAAGGCGATCGGGTTTAAAAATAAGCCTGGCAGTCTTATTCAAGAGGAAGATATACAAAAGATTTATGTGCTAGAAGATCAAAGCACGTCAAATGATTTAGCTGAGCTCATGAGAGAGACTCCAGAGGAATTTTTAATCATAACGGATGAGATTATTTCCTATGCGAAGCATCGATTATCCACACACTTAAATGAGCATCTTTATATTTCTCTAACAGATCACCTTTTTATGGCTACAAAGCGCTTTAAGGAACATCTCACGATACAAAATCGCCTGCTTTGGGAAGTGAAGAAATTTTACCCCGAGGAATTTAGCATTGGTATGCACGCACTCGATCTAATAAAAAAACAACTAGGTATTCAATTACCGGAAGAAGAAGCAGCGAATATTGCTTTTCATCTAGTAAATGCGCAGCAGACAGAAGACAATTTGAATCAAATCGTGATGATGACCAATATGGTCAAAGATATTCTAAACATCATTAAAATGCATTATAAGATCGATATTCCAACAGATACGATTAATTACTCCAGGTTTTTAACACATTTACAGTTCTTTGTTCAGCGGTTGCTGGAGAACAAAATGCTTGAAACAGATGACCATGATTTAATCGATCAAATCATGAGGAAATACCCTGAAGAAGTGAAATGTGTGGAGAAAATCGAGAAATATATTAAAACAAATGTGGATTACACCATATCCAATGACGAAAAAATGTATTTAATTATTCATGTCAATCGAGTGGTTTTAAGAAATAATGGATCGTCTTAAGGGAGGAAGAGAGATGTCTAATCAAGTTAGAAAGTTTCCAGAAGGTTTTTTATGGGGTGGCGCTATTGCGGCTAATCAAGCAGAAGGTGCATGGAATGTAGACGGAAAAGGGCTATCGACTGCTGATGTGGCGATTTTTAAAAAAGGCCTCAGCAAGTCTGACTATAAAAAGCACAATAAAGTGGATGAAGAACAAATTCAACAAGCGATGCGTGCAGATACCGCTGAAGGTTATCCGAAACGAAGAGGTGTCGATTTTTATCATCGTTATCCAGAAGACATGGCGCTCTTCAAAGAGATGGGATTAAAGACGTTGCGTGTCTCGATTGCCTGGACACGTATTTTTCCAAAGGGAGATGAAGAAGAGCCGAATGAAGCGGGATTATTGTTTTACGACCGCTTATTCGATGAAATGAAGAAACATGATATTGAACCACTCGTTACGCTATCTCATTATGAAATGCCGCTATACTTAGTCAATCAATATGGTGGATGGTCTCACCGCATTGTTGTTGATTTCTTTGTGAAATTTAGTCGAGTGGTATTTGATCGATACAAAGATAAAGTCAAGTATTGGCTGACTTTCAATGAAATTGATAGCATTGTTCGCCATCCGTTTACAAGTGGAGGAATCGTGTCAGAGCGTTTTGATAATGTAGAGCAGGCTGTTTATCAAGCGCTACATCATCAATTTGTTGCAAGTGCTCTGGCAGTGAAGTATTGCCATGAAATGATCCCGGGTTCAAAAATTGGCTGTATGCTGACGAAATTAACAACGTATCCTTATTCTTGTAATCCAAAAGATGTTTTAAAGGCATCGAAGAACAATCAATTTAATATGTTCTTCACAGATGTACAGGTGCGCGGGGAGTATCCACGTTTTATCCATCGACTGTTCAAAGAAAAAAACATTCACATTGAGAAACAGCTAGGAGATGACGAGTTATTAAAGGTTCATACCGTCGATTTTATTTCTTTTAGTTATTACAATTCACTTGTTGCTACTGAAAACAGTGAAGGGATGGAAACGGTCAGCGGAAATACGATAGGTGGCGTAAAGAATCCTTATTTAGAAGTGAGTGAGTGGGGATGGCAGATCGATCCTATTGGTATTCGTATTTCTTTAAATGACCTATACGACCGCTATCAATTACCGCTATTTATTGTTGAAAACGGATTAGGAGCAAACGATCAGGTGGAGCAGGATGGAACGATCAATGATGATTATCGTATTAGTTATCATGAACAGCATTTCCAGCAGATGTTAGAAGCGATTGAGGATGGAGTCGAATTGATGGGGTACACGAGCTGGGGGATTCTTGATTTAATCAGCTATTCATCGTCAGAAATGGAAAAACGTTATGGGTTTATCCATGTTGATCAAGATAACGATGGAAATGGAACATTAAATCGCACACCTAAGAAAAGTTTTTACTGGTACCAGAATGTGATTCGTCAAAATGGACTGGAAATGAACGAATAGATGTGTCAGAAATCTTTTAAGGAGTGGTGTATACCCACTCCTATTTTTTATTGATGAATGTTTCAGCTCGTAAAAGAAAAGATATGCATATGGATATGCATTTCCCTCAAATTTAAGCAATTCACTATCATTACCTTTCACATTCATATAAAATAAGAGCTAGTGAAAATTTGAAGAGATGCTTGATAAATGAAGGGCATGTTAGCTGTATGAAATGATGAGATGTTTCAAGTACGTGAAGGTTGCAAAGCTGTTTCTCCTCACGCATGAATCTTGTAAGCGTAACCATTATTTGTCACTTCATTGCAATGTGTTGAGGGGTGTGTCAGCATGAGGAATCCGTATTTGAGAACGGCTTCTAGTCTTTATATCAATTATTTTTTATTAGGTATGGTCAATATTATTTTGGCTTCTAATATGCCATTTTTGATCAAACAATTAGATACAAATAGTGCGGGGATAAGTTATATGATATCTGCACTCGGTATTGGCAGGGTGCTCACGTATGGTCTATCGGGCGTACTGTCAGATCGTTTTGGACGAAAGCCGGTCATTTTGGTTTCCGGGGTGCTGATGGCGGTGTTCCTCATTGGAATCCCATTGTCTCCGAATTATCAAATCGCGTTTGCGTTTGCGATTTTGGCAGGGGTGGCGAATTCGGCGATGGATGCAGGGACGTATCCGGCTTTAATGGAAGCTTTTCCTCAAAACTCGGGATCTGCAAATGTGATGGTGAAGGCGTTTATTTCGATTGGGGCGACCATTCTGCCGCTCGCTATTTTCTTTTTAGCAGAGCATGATCTGTTTTATGGATTTGCGTTTTTTGTACCTGCTTTTATCTATTTAGTGAATGTGATGATGCTGTGGACATTGCCATTTCCGAATCATCGCAAGGTGGAGCAAGTTCAGGTGACGGAGCATGATGAACTTCCACGCTTCTCATCAGAGCCTACGTTTTGGAGAGAAGGGGTCGCACTGATTGTGATCAGTTTTACATCAAATGGTCTGTACGCCTTGCCGCAAATTTGGCTGCCTACGTACGGTGAGGAAATTTTGGGGATGGCTTCTGGCAGTGCTGTGAAGCTGCTTAGTTACTATAGCATGGGCGGTTTGCTGTCTGTCTTATTGCTCGCATTTCTTTTGCGCCGTATTGTTCGTCCGGTCACCGTGCTGCTACTCTATCCGATTATTACATTAGCCTCTATCTGTGTGCTATTGGTCGTGAAGTCTCCAGTCATCGGGACCGTCAATGCATTTGTATTGGGCTTTTCAACAGCGGGTGTCTTTCAGCTGACGTTAACCGTAATGGCTGAGTTCTTCTGGAAAAACAAAGGGACGATGACAGGAATTATCTCAACAGCAGGCGGAGTGTCCGCCATTGTGATTCCGGTCGTCACTGGTTTGATCGAAACCCACTCGACGATTTTGCAAATCTTTATATTTGATGCGGGTGTGGCTGTTGTGGCGATCCTTGGCGCGGTGTATATCCTTTATCGATATCGCCGTGTGATGATACACGAATAAAAAAGACGACTTCCAAAGCGGAGGTCGTCTTTTTTCTGTGTTTCGTTTAGAAACGGTCATTTTCAAATAGAATTTGTTTCACTTGTTCAACAGGCATATCCTCGCCAGTAAACAGTTTGTACGCAAGGGCACCTTGCCATAGCATCATGCCAAGACCGTTAATCGTTTTGGCACCAGCTTCTTGTGCTTGAGCAAGAAGTTTTGTTTTTTGCGGGTTGTAGACGACATCTGTCACGATTAAGTCTTTGCGTAATACATCAAGGGTATCGTCAATAATGCTAAGCTCATCTAATGGTTTCATGCCAAGGCTTGTCCCGTTTGCTAAGATCGCACTTTCAGCTACTTCACGACGGAAAGCGTCTTTGTCTTCAAGTGGGAAGATATTCGCTTTGACACCGAATGATTTCATTTCGTTGTTGATGTAATTTACATTTTCCTCTGCTTGAACAAAGTATTGATCATTACGAGCAAAAATACTAATTTCACGAATACCTGATTGTGCAAGCTGAATGGCAATCGGAGTTGCAGCGCCGCCAGATCCAACGAGTGTAACCTTTTGTCCAGCTAATTCAACGCCATGTTCAATTAAGTTTCTTACGTAACCAAGACCATCTGTGTTGTAGCCAACCAGCTTGCCATCTTTGTTTACAACTGTGTTGCTTGCTCGAGTATGTCTTGCAGAATCATCTAGTTCATCTAAGTAATCAAGTACTTTCATTTTGTTCGGCATGGATACGTTAAATCCAGCTGCACCCATTGCTTTCATCCCGTTTACTGCTGCTTCTAGTTCATCATTTCCTACCTCAAAAGCAAGGTAAGCATAGTTGATTCCTGTTAGTGTATAGCCAAGGTTGTGCATCCGTGGTGACAGGCTGTGCCCGATTGGTGTTGCAAGAAGACCGACTAATTTTGTTTTTCCATCAATATTACGTTCGTGTATGTTTGTCATGATTGACATCTCCTTTAATTATCTAAACAATTTTTTCATGCGTCGTAAAACAAAGACTGCTAACAATACGCTGATGACCGCAATGATCATATCGAAGAATAAAGTCATTTTAATATCGTACGTGCTAACGAGTCCGCTTGTAATCAGCGGAACAAGGATAAACGCTGAACTTGCCGCAATGTTGACATATGATGAAGCCGTTGCTTTGTTTGTAGGGAATAATTTCATCATAATACTCATCGCCAACTGGAAAATGCCGGCTGTAAATAATCCTAAGAAAAAGGTACTAACAATGACAATGCCGTACGTTTCAATTTGAAATAGTGAAAGCATGGCAAGGAATGCCCCGATTGGGTAAATAATAGCGACCATAATTGGTGAAATGAATTTATCTAATACGATTGAAAGCAATAGAACAGATACGAGTGCACCAATACTAAAATAAGAAAGAAGCTGCGTCGCTTGTCCTGAGCCAAGCCCAATCAATTTCAACCCGAGCTGTGGAAGCCAAGTTTGCCATACAACAAATAATGCAGTAGACGTGAATCCCATAAGTACAACAGCTAGACCTTCACCAAACATTTTCGGTTCTTCCTTCATTTGCTCTTGAACGGGAAGATCGTTTTGAGAAGCCGTTTGTTTATGATCTGGGAACGGCATAAAGATCAAGTAAATGCCTACAAGTAAATAAAGAAGTCCTAGACCAAAGAATGCCCAGCCCCAGAAGATGTCATGTGCAATAAGGAATGCCAAGATAAATGGAAGAACAGTCGCACCAATTGATACAGACGCCTTCACTAATACAGAAGCTGAACTTGCTTTTTTAGGAAATGACTCTGTCAAAGCAGGATATGTTCCTGAATCAAGCAATGAGTTTGCAATCCCTGCGGAAATGGCAAAAATGAAAGCCAATGTATAATTGGTCGTTGTTGGAATCCCAATTAAGAATAATAAGTAAAGAAAGTTACCTGTAATAATGACAGGTTTTCGCCCCCAGCTGTCTGCAAGCCGGCCAGAGAAAAAGAGAGCAATTAATTTACCGATCCCGATTGCTGATACAAGCAAGCTGATTTTTGGAATATCTACATGGTAGCGTTCAGATAAGCTTTCCATGTTTGATGCCACAATAATATTGATCATGCCTAGCATGAAGTAGTTTAAATACATGCCAAGTGATGATTTAATGTATGGATTTTTCATGTTCCCACTCCTATATTTGAAACCCTGTTCGGGCCAAATTCTTGTTACCCTTTGTTATTTCCTTAAACGTAAATAATATTAAGTCCATCACAACACCCCTTGTGTGATTGATGAAAAAATAATGAATATTCATCTGTTCTTCAAATAAGTACATCGTTCTACTAAATAATTAAAAATAATAACAGTTATCATAAGTTGATGGACTTCCTCGATTTGATCAGAATCAAAAGATCCATCTTTAACTGTAGTTGATATCATAAATAACGATATGTTCACAAAAGGTATAACGATATACTAAAAGAAGCAACGAGATAAATATACTCCTGTGTATAAAATGTGTCAAGTTTATGACTTTGCGATTTAAAAAAAGAAAAATGTAATAAAGAAATAGTTGACTTGCTCAATAAAAAAAGGAGAATCGCTTTGCAATTCTCCTTTCAGCGTGTAGACAAACCCTCGCATTCTTTGTCAGTCCTGCGCTCCGGTGCTCACGAATGTCAAATTCGCTCTGCTCCGGTGCTCGTCCTTCCTAGACTGCAAAGGTTTTCTATCACGCTGAAAAGAAGACAAAGGGCTAAAATAAAGTTCATTTTAGCCCTTTGTCAACAATCTGAAAGGAGAATCGCTTTGCAATTCTCCTTTTCATGATCATGTCGAGGTTTCTCGAATATGAAGTTGAGGCTTTAATATCAATCGCTGCAGTTCTTCATCCTGCTCGTTCATTTTATGATACAAAAGGTTGGCTGCTTTGACTCCAATGGATCGTGGAAATGATGAGACTGTGGTGAGCGGCGGGTGATACATCTCCGCTTCAGGGATGTTATCGAACCCAACTACATCAATGTCTTCACCAGGCTTGATGTCACGCGCTGCCAATTCTTGAATCACCCCAAACGCCACTAAATCACTGAAGCAAAAAATAGCAGTAGGTGGTTCGGGAAGGTCAATCACTTGGGCAAGGGCTTCTTTCCCGCCTTCACGGGTAGGCACCATATCGATAATAAGAGATTCATCTATCGTTAAGTCTTCATCATCATGGGCTCTTTTGAACCCTTTCATCCGTTCAATCCAAGTTGAGGAGGATTTGATTCCACCTAAGAAGGCGATGCGGCGATGTCCTTTTTGAAGAAGATGACGGACCGCCATCCAAGTGCCTTGTTCATAATCAACACCGACATAATCACAATGGACATCTGCTAATTCACGATTTGCCAATACTTTTGGTGTGCGAATGTTGTTTAATTGTTTCACCGTTCGTGTCGAACTTTTCGATGCTGGATTTAAGATAATTCCACCCACTCGGTGCTCTACCATTGTGGAGATGAGCCGCTCCTGCTTATCTACACTATCAAAGGTTGTCCCAAGTAAAACGGTATAGCCAAGTGATTCAAGTGTGGTTTGCACACCGATTAAAAATTCAGAAATAAAGGTGTTTGAAATATCCGTGACGATCACACCTACAATATTTGAACTTTTCGACCGCATGTTAGCAGCGACGCGATCGTACACGTATCCCAAATCCTCCATGGATTGCAGCACTTTTTTCCGGGTGGCTTCAGAGATCCTAGGGTTGTTGCGAACAACGAGTGAGGCCGTTGAAGTCGATACACCGGCATGCCGAGCGACTTCTTGTAATGTCACACGCTGTTTGTTCATTTTTTTCATTTGTCTTCACCAACTTCATTGGATTGCCTAACTATGGTTCATCATCAAGATGGATGTCTCCACCAAACTAGCCGAACATTCTTTGTTTCATTATACCTTAATCAAGGGGTGTTGATGAAGTGATGTCATATCGGCTTCAGATAAGGAGGAAACAACATCTTAAAAGATTACCATTGACAGCTTTCTTTTAGAGGCGTAAAATATAAAATTATTCAGAAATAGCAACATTTAAAGTAAATATCGAAGGCTATGATTGCTGTGGGTCACACTATGGCAGGAGCAGCTTCTGGAGAGACCGCATGTATGTGCGGCGCCGAAGGGTTCACAATCTCAGGCAAAAGGACAGAAGAGTACGAAATATTGTATTTGTGATGCATAGATCATACTGTGTATTGCTTTTCTCTATTTTGCTATTCTTTTATGACCGTGAGATTGGAGCGCATCCAATCTCTTTTTTTATGGACTTTTTGAGAGTTCATTATTTCAGTATAGGATCGTGTCGTAGGAGGGTGTTGAAATTGGCACAACAAGAGTTAAAGCGAGATTTATCAAACCGTCATGTTCAATTAATTGCCATTGGCGGAACGATTGGAACTGGGCTGTTTTTAGGGTCTGGAAAGGCTATTCAATTGGCAGGACCATCGATCATTTTTGCGTACTTAATTGTCGGAATGGCCATCTTTTTTGTCATGAGGGCACTTGGAGAATTGCTCTTATCTAAGGCGGGCTATCAGTCTTTAACGGATATAGCAGAGGATTATCTTGGACCATGGGCTTCCTTTGTGACAGGATGGACGTATTGGTTTTGCTGGATTATGACAGCGATGGCGGATGTTATTGCGGTCGGGGTGTATGTGCAGTACTGGTTTGATATTCCGCAGTGGATTCCTGCTATTATTTGTTTATTGATTTTGCTAGGATTTAATTTATTAACGGTGAAGCTTTTTGGAGAAATGGAATTTTGGTTTGCACTGATTAAAGTGATTACGATATTACTGTTGATTGGCGTTGGAATTGTCCTGTTAATCATTGGTTTTCAAACAGATGCAGGGCCCGTGACGGTAACGAATCTGTGGTCACACGGAGGATTATTTCCAAATGGTGTGACAGGCTTCTTATTGTCATTCCAGATGGTGATTTTTGCGTATGTGGGCGTGGAACTTGTCGGTGTGTCAGCAGCAGAAACAGCGAATCCGCAAAAAAATATCCCGTCTGCAATTAATAAAATTCCATTAAGAATTCTATTTTTCTATGTAGGTGCGATTTTTGTATTACTATGCATCAACCCATGGACAGAACTCAGTGCATCAGAAAGTCCTTTTGTGAAAACCTTTGGGCTCATTGGGATACCAGTAGCGGCGGGACTCATCAACTTTGTCGTCCTGACATCTGCGGCGTCTGCTTGTAATAGCGGTATGTTCTCAACGAGCCGAATTTTGTATAATCTCAGTCATCAAAAACAAGGACCGGCATCTTTTGGCCGACTAAATAAGCATGCTGTTCCAAGTAATGCCCTGTTTGTTTCGACAATTGTGGTGTCAGTAGGGGCTCTTTTAAGCAAGCTGATTCCTGAACAAGCCTTTGGTATTGTGACAACGATCAGTGCCATTTGTTTCATTTGGGTATGGAGTATTATTTTAATATGCCATCTGAAATATAAGAAGACACGTCCTGAACTGCATAAGGCGTCTACCTTTAAAGCGCCATTTACACCTTTTGTGAATATAGCGGTTCTTGTGCTCTTTGCTTCCATTCTTGTCATCATGCTTTTCGCTGATGCAACACGGCCAGCCCTGTTATTGACACCCGTATGGTTTGGGTTCCTATTTTTGATTTATGCACGAAAGAAACGCCGTGCTGTTTAATGAAAAAGCCGTAATAGGCTTTTTTTTGAATCCTTTTTTCTTATGAATCGTAATAATCTTAGAAATATTTAGGGGGAGGAGGATAAGATTGGGTATAATATTATTTGGTGTTATTTTTATACT
>NZ_CP150633.1:1306933-1345038 GCF_038023285.1 Bacillus sp. PPSBB_11 | reverse complement strand
GTCAACCGTCATTCGCAGCTCATGACACAAATGGTCCAAGTCATAGAAGATGCATTTCATATGAAAGTAGATAGAGATATTTTGTAAATAAATTATCAACTAAAAATGAAAGAAGTTGATCAATCATTCATTTCAAATTGGATACTCCGCCAGTTACTCAAAGCACAGTCAATTTTAAAGACTGTGCTTTTGCTTATTTAACGATTTCGAATCTTCAACATATAGTATGCATTAAGAATGATTAGAACAAGTCCAACGACGATGATAGAGAAGAGCTGAGAGTGATTGGCGCCAAGAGAATAGACAATCAAAATAAACATGGCACCAGTCAATAAAATATTCATCATTTGAAAAGTGTGAAAAAGCCCATCGAGCATCACATGCTTTTCGCCTTCATCAGAAATGGCGAGCAGTTTTTTGCCATAATCTTTATCGGTTGGACTAGGTAGGTGACGATTAGGATAGACGAGCTTTAGGACAGAGATCGATGCATAAGAAAGAATGACGGTGATCAAAAATAAGGCAGCATTTGTGAGAATCAGCCAGAGTGGCTGCTCAGTCACGATGGAAATACCAATTGCAATGATCGATAAAATGGTACTCACCGTATTAGCTAACGTTACATCAGTAAAAGTTCGGTACTGTTTTACCTCGAGTTCATCCTCCTCATCACCAGATACCGAAAGAGAGACTCTTTTCTTCATGCGCGAAATGCCTGAAAAACAATAAATGATAAATAGAACTGTCAAGCCAGTGATGACAAGAGTCGCTTCAAATGCAGCTTGCAGAAGTGTCAGCTCAAATTCGGCAGCCAGCAAACAGTAAGCACCGAGAAAACCAAGGAGAGCACCTAAGAGCATTTTGTATACAGTTTTCATGTGAGTTCATCCTCCTCGAATAGAAAAATTTGTTCAATGGGTTCTTGAAAAATACGTGAAAGCCTCATAGCAAGTAAGAGAGACGGCATTAATTCATCTCGTTCCATTAAGCTGATCGTCTGGCGGGAAACCTTTGCCCGTTTCGCAAGCTCCGTTTGGTTTAAACCATCACGCGCCCGCAGCTCTTTTAGCCGATTTTTCATTCTGTCACCTCAACTCTGATCAAAATGTTATCTTGATTGTAAAGTATTATATTCATTTTGACAAGTATAGTTGTCAAAATGATAAAAATAATTGTCAGAAAGATCGCCTTTATTCAAAAGAGAATCAATGATACGCTAAAGAAAAGAGAAACAGAAAATAGGTGATGCCCATGTTCATTGATCAATTAAAAAGTGACTTACATCAATCACAGCCATTATTTATCGGAGAAGAGACAGCGTTCAAAGCGGCAGTCCTTGTCCCTTTGGTGCAAGTAGACGGGGAATGGCATGTTTTATTTGAAGTGCGATCACTGACGATGAGAAAACAGCCTGGCGATATTAGCTTCCCAGGAGGCAAACTCGACGGCGGCGAAACCGCACAAGAAGCTGCACTGCGGGAAACATATGAAGAACTAGGGATTCCGCCCGAATCCGTCAAGGTGTTAGGACAGCTCAGTCCTTATATTGCCTCTCCATCCTTTGTGGTATATCCATTTGTCGGAATCATTGATGAACAGCAGGTCAAACATTCCTTTAATCAAGAAGAAGTAGAGGAGACCTTTACTGTGCCTCTATCATGGCTCAGCCAATACGAACCGTACTTACACCATGTATCAGTGCAGCCAACACCAGGAGAGGACTTTCCTTATGAAAAAATCATGAATGGTGAAAAATACAGCTGGGGGAGTCGTTCGATTGAGGAGTGGTTTTATGATTACGATCGTTACACCATTTGGGGATTAACTGCCCGTATATTAAAACATTTTGTGATGGTTGCAAAAAGAAATTCCTAGAGAATCAGCTCTAGGAATTTGTTGTAGAAAGGCGTTCTTTTGCGGTTTCTTTTCCTTTCCCTTTTCCAATTAGGATGGGTGCTTTCGCTTGGCTCAATCCATATGAAGGCATGTTCACGTAGATAGATTCATATGAGCCGGCTTGAATTTGATACGTTTCATGATAAATTCCGACCGCGTCATTATTTCGTGCTTTTTGGTTAAATCCTTTCCAAGCAGCCAAATGCTTCTCCATCTTGGCGTAGGCAAGGAGGTCCTCTGTTGATTTCCAATATTGGATCATGGTGGTGGTGCGTAAACCGAAGTAATTTTCTGTCCCGAGAAAACCAAGTTCTTCTTGATGTGTATAAAGTTCTTTGATCATCCCCGGCATCGCCTTAAATACTGGCAACCATTGATGGACAGCCCAGCGTTTATTGATTCTCATTCCGATAATGAACACAACAATCGGCTCAGAATTGTCTGTTGTATACCTGCCAGCACGTATATTTTTTTTCATTTGTTCATCCTTCTTTCTTCATCGATTCACAGGTCTCCACGCACCAATCAATTCCAGCCTGCGCCACTTTCTTTCCGTAATCTAACGTATACAGCCAATACTTCGCATCAGCTTCATCTGGATACAGCTCTTGAATGTTTTGTTCAATCGCAACATATGTCTCATAACGGATACGGAGCTGCCTCTCATAATCCTGTAAAAGCTCCAATTTTTTCTCAAACGAAAGATATTGACCAAAAAATAACTTTAATAACACTTCATTTCGTTCTGATGGTACTTGATCGAGCGGCTGCGCCAGCCATTGCCTCAACGTGTCCAGCCCTTTTTCAGTCAGATGATACTCCCGCTTGTCTGAGCGCCCAGTTGTAGAAGCGGGTGAAACCTTCGCAAGCCCTTCCTCGACTATTAACTTTAAAGCTGGATAAATTTGTCCATAACTAATTTTCCAAAAGTGATGCAAGCTCCTATCAATTAATTGCTTCACTTCATACCCAGACTTACAATCTGTCGTTAAAATCCCCAAAATCGCATACGTCGTATCATTGTATTTTTTCATTGATCAACACACCTATCTAAAAGATATATCATTTAGATATATAATAAACGATGTATAACTGCAGATACAAGAGGTATGAGAAAAAAATAAATGCTAGAAAGGAGGTGAAGAGATCACTGATTGGTTAATCAATAAGATGAATCCTTCATATAGAGTGAACGATCATAGTTTGGAGGGGACATATGAGTAAATCAAAAATCTGGATCATGACTATTCTGGCGGTACTACTGATTGGTGGAGGCGGCTGGATAGCCTATCAAGCAATCGCAAAAAAGAGTGGTTTGAATCATCCCTACGCCTTTGCATATAAGACTCATGATCGTGTGAACTGGTTCAAGGTAACGGAAAGAAACGGAAAAGTAACAGGTCATCTGAATGAAACCATTTTAGAGGAAAATCCGAAAAGGCATTATGATCCCAATCTATTTATCAACAAATATCAATTAACTGGGAAATCAATTGAAAACGGTTACGAATTTTATGTGAAGCAAGGGAAAGAAACGGTCACATATGAAATTCACCTTGCCGAAAAGAATCTTTTTGTGAAAAAACAAGATGAAAAGCACAGCATCACATACAAAGCAGTTGATCAAAAAAAACTACGTGCTGTTCAACAGGACATTCATACTCGATATGAGAAACTGATGGATGACACGGAAAATAGATTTCATGATTATGTACGAAACTTCATTAAGAAAGTAACAGGCGCTTATGGTTATCTGTATACAGCAGAGGATGGTTCATACCAACTATTTTTAAAAGTAAAACGAATGTATATGCAGTCTGAATGGGCAGGTTCTTTTCTAATGAGAAAGGTTCCAGGAGATGGTGGTGAACCATATAAAGAAACGAAACATACAGCCGGTGGAGTTTCTGATGGGATGATGTTTGATTTGAGTACTTATCCTGCAATTGAAAAGGGTTTTATTTTAGGTGAAACTGACCGAGACGCAACATACATTAAATTTCCTTTTAAAATGGCAGGCGGGACAATAGAATTTAAAGCGGTCACGAAAGAGGAGTATCAAGAACAAACGGAAGCATTTAAAAAGAAGGCGAAAGAGTTGCAAAAGTAGATCGTGTTGGAACAGATGAATGTTGTGAATGGCATTTCAGGGCGATTAGAATTTAGTTGAATAAATAGGGATAATGAAGATATTTTAAATCATATATTAGTGGAGGTACCTATGAGTAAATTGAAAATGTGGGTCGTGTCTATCCTGGCAGTACTCGTCTTAGGTGGAGGCGGCTGGACAGCATATCAAGCAATCGCACAAAAGAATTCATTGAATCATGCCTATGCATTTGCGTATAAAACGAAGGATAAAATGAGCTGGTTTGAGATATCTGAGAATAAAGGCAAAGTAACGGGGCATTTGAATGAAAAGTATATAGAAGAAATATGGTGGGATCCCAAAATATATAAAAAACAATATGTAGTGTCCGGGAGTTCAAAGGAAAACGGTTATGAATTTCGAGTCAAACAAGGCAAAGAAACAATCATATACGAAGTTCAAATGTCCGGTAAAGACCTATCTGTGAAAAAACAAGGTGATAAGAAAAGCAGAATATATAAAGCAATCAATCGAAAAAAGCTAGATTCGTATCACAAAAAACTTCAAGTTCGACATCAACATCTAGTTGATACTTCAGAAACTAGATTTTATGACAATATGAGACACTTCAGGGATAAAGTGGCGAAGGTATATGGTTTTCTATATACGGCAGAGGACAAACAACTATTTTTACAAGTTGAAAGCATGCATATTGAGAATGGATGGCTCGGCTCTTTTCTAATAACAACTGTTTCTGAAGATGGTTGTAAGCCATATAAAGAAATGAAATTAGAGGTCGGGGGCGAAACTGATGGTGGAGACTATTTAGACATGAGCTACGATCCTATAATTGAACGAGGTGTCATTATAGGTTCGACTGATCGAGATGCAAAATCAATCAAACTGCCAATTAAAAAGACTAACGGTACTATAGAGATAAAAGCTTTCACGTATCAGGAATTTAAAAAACTCCCTAGACCATATATCATGACAGGCGATTCAGTAGAGTTAAAAGCTGTCACGAAAAAGGAATATGAAAAACAAGCGAAAGCATTTAAAAAGAAAGCAGAAGAAAAGAGAAAATAGGCATCTTAAACCAGATGAGTGAATCAACTTATCTGGTTTTTTATGGAGAAACATTTTGTTGATTGATGATAGAAGGAACAAAAGAGTTGCTTTAAGTAAATAAAGAAAAGTATTTTGGGTATATAGACCTTAATAAATTTCAGAAAAATAAATGTTGACGCTTTCATATAATCAATATATACTAAAAACAAATCCAATATAAATAAATTAGACATGTGACTGGTCATGCAGGCAGGATCTAAAAACGATGAATTTCTTTAATTTGTCGTTTTAGATCCTTTTTTTATTGCCAAAATATAGGTCTCATGTATGAGAAAAGGAGGAGAAAAAATGGATTACACACAAGTCGCCAAAGACGTTTTACAGCATGTAGGTGGTAAAGAAAACATTGCGCACCTTGAGCACTGCTCAACAAGACTTCGCTTCACACTAATTGATCAGAAAAAAGCAGATGTACAGGCATTAGAAAAAACACCAGGTGTCATAGCAGTTAGAATGTCAGGACAATGCCAAGTAGTCATTGGGAATGACGTGATTGAAGTGTATCAAAAGGTAACAAATTTAATGGGCGGCAGCTCGTCTGGGCAAGGCGTGCCATCCAATCAGCCAAAAGAAAAAAGAAAAGCAGGCACAGTTCTATTAGATTTCATTGTGGGTGTCTTCCAGCCGCTTGTTCCGGCTATCGCAGGCGGAGGGATTTTAAAATCATTTCTTCTCCTTTTCTCTTTATTAGGCTGGGTGGATGCAAAAGGCCAAACCTATCAAATATTGAACATGGTGGGTGACGCACCACTATACTTCCTGCCATTACTAGTCGCTGTCACAACGGCAAATAAACTAAAGGTAAACCCACTGGTCGCATTATCAGCAGTCGGTGCACTCCTTCTTCCGAACATGACAGCCATGCTTACTGAAGGTGCGCAATTAATGTCATTCGACGTAAAAAATATAGCTTATGCGTATCAAGTGTTTCCAGCAATCCTTTCTGTATTGCTTTACGCTCAAATGGAAAAATTCTTCACACGATTTTCACCAAAACCAATTCGGATTTTCTTTGTCCCAATGATGTCATTAGTCATTACTGTACCCGTTACGTTACTGTTATTAGGACCACTTGGTTTTACAGCAGGACAAGGGTTTTCATCCGTTATTCTTGCGATGTTTAATACAGTAGGTTGGGTAGCTGTCGCAATTTTAGCAGCGGTACTCCCGTTTATGGTTGCATCAGGCATGCACAAAGCAATGGTCCCTTATGCAGTGACAACGATGGGGAACCTCGGGAAAGAAGCACTTTATTTACCAGCATCACTTGCGCATAATATTGCGGAAAGTGGAGCATGTTTCGCAGTGGCACTACGCACGAAAGACAAGGTACTCAGATCAACAGCCATTTCGGCAGGAATTTCAGCATTTTTTGGCATCACAGAGCCTGCTTTGTATGGTGTGACACTTCAAAATAAACGCGTACTTGGAAGTGTCATGATTGGTTCATTTGTTGGTGGGATATTCATTGGATTAGTTGGTATACAAGCATTTGTACTTGTTGGCCCTGGATTAGCCAGTATGTCGATGTTTATATCAGATGAGCTTCCACGAAATCTAATGTTTGCTGTCATTGGAGCTGTCATTTCCTTCGTTGTTGCTTTTATCGCTGCTTTTGTATTAGGTAAGGATAAAAAAGTAGAAGAAAAGACAAATGATCAAGAAGCATTTGCTGAACAAATTGGAGCAGGGGAAACTTTCAAAAGCCCTGTGATTGGTCAAATGATCTCTCTAGCTGAAGTAAAAGATGATATTTTCTCTTCAAAGGTCATGGGAGACGGAATTGCCATTGTTCCTTCAGAAGGAGCGCTATATGCACCAGTAGAAGGTGAGGTCACCTTGCTGTTCGAAACAAACCATGCACTTGGTATGAAAACGGACAAAGGGGTGGAAGTATTATTCCACATTGGCATTGATACTGTACAGTTGGAAGGACAGTATTTTTATCCAAAAGTGCAGGCAGGAGATCGTGTACAAGCAGGGGATTTACTCATTGAATTTGATGTAGAAAAAATCATGGAAGCAGGATACGATCCAGTTACGCTTGCTGTCATCACGAATACAGATCAATATGATATTAAGGTACAGCCATTACAAGAGGTCAATCGCCAAGATACATTGATGGTTATCACCCAATTAGGAGGCTAAACATATGACGACAATAAAAGGTTTTCCAAAAGGATTTTTATGGGGCGGCGCCATTGCCGCCAACCAAGCAGAAGGCGCTTGGAATGTAGATGGAAAGGGCCCATCTGTTGCTGATATTGCGATGTACCGTTCTAATTTGAGTGTAGAAGATTATGAAGGGCATCTAGCTGTTACTTCTGAAAATATAGATCGAGCGATGAAAGACCCAGATGATAAAAAGTATCCAAAACGCAGAGGTGTTGATTTCTATCATCACTATAAAGAGGATTTGGCTCTATTTGCTGAAATGGGTTTTAAAACTCTTCGCATTTCTATTGCATGGAGCCGTATCTTCCCAACTGGAGAAGAGAAAGAACCAAATGAAAAAGGACTCCAATTTTACGATCGTTTATTTGCAGAAATGAAAAAACACAACATAGAACCGATTGTGACGCTGTCACATTATGAAATGCCGTTAGCACTGAGCGTGAAATATAATGGCTGGGTTGAAAGAAAAGTCGTTGATCTCTTTGTTAAGTTCGCCAATGTATGTTTTGAACGCTATAAACATGATGTGAAATATTGGCTGACCTTTAATGAAATAGATAGTATTCACCGCCACTCTTTTATTACAGCAGGAATTATTCCTGATCGCTGCCCAGAAGGGAAAGAGGAAGAGACGGTTTATCAAGCACTCCATCATCAATTCATTGCCTCTGCACTCGTAACAGCAGATTGTCATCGCATCATACCAGGCAGTCAAGTAGGGTGTATGCTGACAAAATTAACAACGTATCCGCACACTTGTCATCCGAATGATGTGGAGCGGGCATTGAAACAAAACTTAGAAAACTATTTCTATGCAGATGTTCAGGTATTTGGTGAATACCCTCCGCTTATCAAGCGCATGCTTGAGAGAAAAAACATTCATATCCAAATGGAATCAGATGATCTTTCTATTTTAAAAGAAAATACAGTAGATTTTATCTCGTTCAGCTACTATATGTCTTTAACTGAATCAGCTGATGAAGGATTAGAAAAAACGGATGGAAATACCATCCGTGGGGTCAAAAATCCTTACCTTCCATCTACTGATTGGGGATGGCAAATTGATCCGGTTGGTCTGAAAATTTCTTTAATAGAATTATATGATCGTTATCAAAAACCACTGATCATTGTAGAAAACGGCATGGGTGCAAAAGATGTTGTTGAAAGTGATGGATCAATTCACGATGATTATCGTATTAACTATTTCAAAGAGCATTTCCGCCAAATGAGAGAAGCGGTGGAAGAAGGCGTTGACCTCTTCGGATATACGAGCTGGGGCTCAATTGATATTATTAGTGCAGGTACATCACAGATGTCAAAACGATACGGGTTTATTCATGTAGATCAAGATGACGATGGAAACGGTACATTAAAACGTTCTCGTAAAGACTCATTTTATTGGTACAAAAAGGTCATTGAAACAAATGGTGAATCGCTTGATTGAAAAACCACAATCATGAAAACAGGTGATGACGATGTTTAAAATCAAAAAAGTTTTAAACTCGAGTGTGGTTCTGGCTGAAGATCAGAACCAACAGGAGATGGTTCTATTCGGCCGGGGGATTGGTTATGGACAAAAACCAGGTCAAATGATTGAAGAAAAGAAGGCAGATCAAGTGTTTATGTCTGTCGATAACATGAGAGCGAAGGAATTTCTCCAACTGTTAGATTCAATGCCGCAAGAGTTTATCGATTTAACTCAGCATATTGTTCAATATGCTGAAAAACGCTTAAACTCAAGTCTGAATTCTGGTGTCTATTTTACCTTGATGGACCATTTGAATTTTGCAGTAGAACGGCACAAGAAGAATATTAATATTACAAATCGAGTATACTGGGAAATCAAAAACTACTATACCGAAGAATTTGAAGTAGGTAATTATGCGCTTGAGTTAGTCAACAATACATTGGGCATACAATTACCAAAGGAAGAAGCGGCCAATATCGCCTTCCATTTAATTAATGCGTTAGGTGAAGAGTCCGATTCCAAAGATGGCATGAAGTATGCCAAGATGATCGGAAGTATTGTGAATCTCGTCCGCTATACGTTGAATATGAAAATGGATCAAGAGAATATTCATTACAGCCGATTTATTACACATGTGAAATTCTTTGTTGAAAGATTTTACGCAAATAAATTATTATCAGATCAAGAAAATGAGTTGTTTGAACAAATTGCACACTTGTATCCTCAAGCGATGGATGTGGCTTTCAAAATCAAAGATTATATTAAACAGGTGCACAGTATTGTTATTCCAAATGACGAACTTACGTATCTGGCGGTACATATTCACCGCCTCATTTCTTATCAAGAACTAAAATAAATGTGGACCACTTGCCTTGTAATGAGGCAAGTGGTTATTTGTATTGTATCGGTTTATGTTCCAATAGGTCGTTCTGTTGGGTTAAGATTTGTATCATTTAACGAATTGTAAGACACCGTTTGTCCGAAAACAACGATGGCTAAAGCGAAAATGAGTAAACTCACTTTTTTCATCATAATTCCTCCAATTAAGTGTAGTGTGTTCCAATTGATAGGCATCCTTCAAAAAGAGATATGCTTGGTGAATTGAACCCAGCTCTTCAAAGTGTTTGGCAGCTAGTGCACTTAATTCACGGGTACCTTCAACATCCTTTAGTTCTTTCAGAATACTGATGTCATCGAAACAGGTTTGAGCTTTTTTGGATATGTCTTCAGTGAAATATAGGTGATAGAGAAAATTCATTTTTGCTGTATAGATGGGGTTTCTGTCTATTTCTTGTTTTTGTTTGACTAATTCAAAATAATAGAGAGCTTGCGACTTTTCATCAATGGAGAGCAGCTCTTTTAGTAACATAAACATGGAGTGTTCGAAATAACAAGATGAAAGGTAGTCATCATCACTAAGAGCCTTTTCTAGGGCATCAATACATTTTTTTGATTCTCCAGCTTCGGCATATAGAATACTGATATTGTGATAAAGCTGTGATGCTAGAAAATGATCGTTTAATTGATTTGAGATGTGTAATGCTTTTGTGTAGTAATTCTCAGCTCTTTTGAAATCGCCAATATCCATGAAGTTGGTGGCTGCGATCACAAAAGCTGCTGCCAGTCTTCTTTCATAGCCATCATGACCTTTGAAAATATCGATGGCATTCTGAATATAATGAAGTGAAATCAGGCTTTGGCGAAGCATCATATATAGGTTTGCGACCTTCGTATGGAATTCTGCTACTTCTATTTCATCAGGAATGTTTTGCAGTTTTTTCTCAGCAATTTTAAACAGTCCGATGGCTGATGCATAGTCTCTGTTATATGAAGCGTAAAGGGCTTTATATAGGTAAAAATAGTATTCAATTAAGTCGTTTGTTTTAGAAGGGTATTCTAGCACTGTCGGTTCATTCAGTTTTTTACCCCTTCGTTCATATAACATGAGCTTAAACTTGCCTTCTAGCAATGAATAGTAGGTCAAGACCTCCTGATTCTCTTCCATCTCTTGAAGTAATTCCTTTAATTCTGTGTAGATTGTCTTTGCATTGTGTACATCATGCTTACGAATGGCAATTCGCCAATCATTTAAACGGTTCCCCACCTGTTCAGCTGAAATGATCGTCATGGAAATTTCACCTCTTTAACATCCTTTCGCCTGTTTCAATAAAAAACGATATCACAATTTTTGGTAAAATATAATCGTTTCAGAGAGGTGATTGACAGGAGGTAATAAAAAGGACCTTATGTCATGAGATGTACGTTATTGTAATGATCATTGATTGTTTATTCAAATGAGTAAAATCTTTTTTTGGAAGTCTAAAAACGTGATAGATACTATTAGTTTTAAGTTTATGGTCGAAAATACCATCTGAATATATGAAATAAAGCTATTTTAGCTATGAGAGAAGAACAATGAAAGGTCGATCTAGAAGGGAAAATCAGTTATGATGTTGCTAGATGATTTTGGGAAAGAAACTGGTAGTTACTGAGAAAGGTGAAAATCCGAGACAAGTGTTGACCTTTCAGAAAGGATGTTGAAATGAAAAAAAGATTTCAAATGTTAAACTGGCAAATGACAATTGTGATTACTACGCTTTTACTTGTTTTAGTCACTCTTTATATCTCAAAGAGATACTTTTATAGCAAAGAAATTGAGTTGCTGACAGAATCTTGTCAACAAGAAGACGGCAAAATCATACTAGAAACAAATAGTTTGACTATGGATTACTCCTTTGAGTGTAAGAAAAAATAAAACAGGCAGAAAGCTGCCTGTTTTACACCAATTAAAACCCTAAGTTTTGTAACCACTTGTTTAACAAGGCCTCTCGTTTCTCAGCGGTGAAGCGATCGTATTTTCCTAAATTTAAATGAGCTGAAATTTCACCGTCATTCATAAACAAAATTCTTTCAGAGCAAAGGGCCACTTTTGGATCATGGGTGACGAGAAGCAGAGTTGTTCCTTCAGAATTGATTTGTGAAAAAATATCCATGACTTCCTTTGTGGTTCTTGAATTAAGAGCACCTGTGGGCTCATCTGCAAAAAGAATGTTTGGTTCATTCATAAGAGCTCGACAGATAGAGGCTCTTTGGAGCTGTCCTCCTGATACTTCTGATAAATATCTATCAGCTAAATGATCAATATCAAGTTTCTCCATTAGATATTTTGCTCGTTCATTGACTTCTTTTCTCGGCATTTTCTTCGCTAAGTAAGCTGCAGCAATGATGTTATCAAATAGATTGAGGTTCTTTAGTAAGTGGCTGTGTTGAAAGACGAATCCCATCTCTGATAAGCGCAAAGCTGTTAACTGTTTGTCTGTCATTTCTGATAGCAGTTGACCTTTATATTTGATTTCCCCTCTGGAGGATGTCTCTATACCGCTAAGTTGATAAAGCAAAGAGGTTTTTCCACATCCTGAAGGTCCCATAATGGTGACAAATTCTCCACGTTTAATTGATAAGTGAATATTTCTAAGAATGGTCTGTTTTTGTCCTTTTAATGAATCAATTTGTAAAGACAATTGTTTCGCTTCAATTAATTGTTCCATGTGAAACATCTCCTTATGAAAGTGTATGACGGCTGATTTTACTAGAAAAAAAGGACTTCAATAACCACGAGATGACAGTTAAATTCACCATAAACAGCAGGAGAGGATACACGATCCAAACCCATTTCGGGGCTAACCACTGAAGGCTGGATGCTCCTAATGATGCTCCGCCTGCACTCATTAACGCCGGACCAATAGTATGAACAGCGATTGCTCCAATGAAGGCACCAATAGAGAGAACGACGATAAAACTTGTTAAGTATTGATAGGTTAAATCTTTTTGAGAAAAACCAATCGTCCTTAACAAGTGAGTACGATTTAAATCTTTCGCCCTTAACATGTGTAGAAACATCATTAACATGAGGCTGGCTGTTCCAAAAGCTGCGATGGTTGAAAATAATGCAATCACTTTTACTAGAGATGCGGTGCTTCCTATTGTTTGATGCACATATTCTTTCATATCTGTCACTTTTGCAGGAGACATATTTGTTTCAAGTGCTGCTTTTTTTCCTGCCATATCTATTCCTTGTTTTAATTGTATTTGAATGGTTTTCCAAAGGGATGATTGAGGAAAAGGCTGAGATAATGCTTTAGCAGTTTTCCCTCCGTTGGTGACGTCTTGATAAATGCCGGTAACCATTTTTTGAACTTGCTGCCCATTTGTGGCGAGAGTGACTTTTTCGCCTATCTTTTTCTGAAGTGAGTCAGCACTCAACACCGATAAAGCAATCTCTTCCTCCTTCAACGGTTCCCTTCCTTGTAAATAGGTGAGAGGGAATGCTGAAAGATCACCTGTTTCTAAATAGAGCGTTTCTAATGTATTCTCCATTGTTTTGGCTTGTAGAGAAGTTGTTTCATAGACGGTAGATGTTTGAATGTCTTGGTCTTCGCTAATCATAGACTCTATTTTATTTGTACTTTTCTCTAAATGATTTCCCTGCCGAATATCAATTCGAAGGTCACTTTTTCCAGAGCCAAGATATGTGATGAAATCTGGTGATTGTAATGTGTACCATAACTGAATCGGCATCAACATTAAAAATGTACAAAGCGCGATAATACAAGTAATTGTTGAATACATCTTTATTCGCGAGAACAGATCTTTCAAACCAAACCAAAAATTTACTGGGAGGAATCTGTTTTTCTGGAGGTGCATAGGAATTTGTTTTTTATGGCTTGATGAGCTTATGCCGCCTTGAATGGCTTGAGCGGCTGATATTTGTCCAAATCTCCTTAGGACAGCATAGCTGAATGAGATGACGATCATTGCCGTCAAAATTGACACCAAAAGCGGGATCACCTGATGAATAAAAGAGAGGCGATTCCCCATATATTGCTGAATATTGGCTGTAAACAAATCACCAAACATGAGCGTCATTAAATATCCTGCTATACACCCTATACAGGCAAGCACAGCATATTTCCCAACGTATAATTGTTTGATTTTTGATAAAGGGATTCCAAGTACTTTTAAGATTCCAATTTCACGTTCATCCTCTTCTATAGCGGCGGTCATAGCGAGACGAAGAGAGAGGAGAGAAATGCTAATGAGCAGAAAGCAGACAAGAAGGAGAATGGCGATCACCATACCATCTGTTAGGGCATTCAGCATGCGAAGCAGGGGTAATGTGACAGCAGGCCCCTGTTGTGGCAGCTCAGATGATTGATAGAGTGATTGAAAAGCATCTGCTTGACCAGCATCATGCAATAAAAATTCAATTAAGTACTCCTTTTTTTGAAACACTTGATTCAGTGCCGCCCAGTCCGCATCATGCAGAAGAAATCTCTTTGAACTGACAAGACTTGGATTCATTTGGGCATCTCGTAAGAACGTTTTGATTTGAAAAGAGAATTGATGAGAGCCTTTTGTAATGAGTAACCTTTCGCCAATCTTTAAGTGGTATTTTTGTTGAAAATAAATAGGGACTGCTACTTCTCCTTTATTTACAGTGAGCTTTTCATTTCGTTCGTTTAAAAGGAAATCAAAATAGCGATTTTGCTTTACAAATAAATGATCCATCACACCCGCTTGAGCAGGCTCCTGCCCGAACTTGATGCTGACATGTTCGATCGGAATCATTGGAACAATTTGATGTGCCTTCACCATCGACTGTTTACTTGAAACTGTATCGACCGCTTTTTCATCTAAGCTCCCATCGTGCATTTGGACAAAGTCTGGTGCTTTGGCTGATTGGAGTAAATCAGAAATGGAACCATTCAACTGGACTGTCATTTGCGCAGCGCTTGTTGCTAAAAATGATGTCATCATGATGCAAAGGGTTAAGCCGATTGAAATGAGACGGTGGCGGGTTAGGTCTTTCTTGATAAACGTCAATCTCATGAGGCTGATTCTCCTTCATGTCGAAGCATATTTTTTGTAAGGAAGGCAAGTGCAAACATCAAGGCACTGACGATTAACACGGTCACATACATGCTGGCGGAAAAAGTGTTGAACAAGAACCCATACATCATTTGACCGAGCGGTGCAGCACATTGAGAGACCATTGTTAGATTGGCCATGACTTTTCCTAATTGAGCATTGGGTGTTTTCTTTTGCACATGTGAGATGACAACGATCGAAATCATGGTGAGCAACATGGCAATTGGGAGACACCCCGCTAAAAAGAGAAAATAGGCTGGAAATGTCCCAAATTGAAGAGCCATCTTGGATGTTGAAAAAGCAACAGGCAGCAAAATGACTGCGATGACGAGCAGCCAGCGATACAAAGTAGGAATGCGCCAATGTTTCGCTACAAGCCCAACTAGCAGGGCGCCTGCGATGACGGCAAACTCAATGATGCCCATCCCTATTCCATACATGATGTCACTGCTTTTCATTGTGACCCTTAAAATAATGGGACCTCCAACGATAAAAAATGGTGTGAGGATGAAATTTAGCAGCGCTGCAAGCAGCATGGCTCTATTTAAAAATGGCTGGCTTCCGATATAGGAAAATCCTTGTTTCATATCTTTCAAGAGTACTTTGGTCATCGGTTCTGCGAGTGGGCTAGGTGAGAAAGAGATATTTAACCGTAAAAGCATGCATGCTGATAGAAAAAATACAATGCTGCTAGCGCCTATGATGACCTGGCTCCCAATGAGTCCGTATAAAACGCCGCCAATGATAGGAGCGACAACACCTGAAAGGGCCTGCACGCCATTCACGATGCCATTTGCTTGTTCTAATTTGTCTTCTTTCACTAGCTGAGGAATACTCGACATCACAGCAGGAGCATAAAATGTACTCATGACACCAAGGAGAATCATGACGGCTCCAATCATATAAAGTGAATCATGACCTGAAAATAACCAGAAATAAAAAGCCAGAATCATAATGCCAGTAAGAACATCGAATAAAATCATCAAATTTCTTCTGTTAAACCGGTCAGCAATTGCTCCTGCTAATGGCGAAAGGAGGAGCGGGATATTGGATAAAGCAAAAAGCAGGGCATATAAATCAACACGATGTGTCATATCCAAGACGTGTAAAGATAGAACAAAACGAATCAAGGAAGACCCGAAAACGGAAATAATTTGCCCGAGAACGAGGTAGATAAAGTGGGTGGAACCATTTTTGGCTGATGACGACATGAAAATCACTCTCCTTTTAGACCGACCGTCAGTCTATAATGTATGCAGGATTGGTATTGAAGTGACCAATCACTGATTATTGTCTTCCGGTTCTCCAGTTAAACGTTGGAGAAGGAAGGAGAAACTTCCCTTTTCTGCATGTAAAGAGGCTTCAAGGATTGCGATAAATGCTAGCGCCCGTTGTATGCTTTCCGCTGTGGTCCATTGGAAAAGTCCCTCATCAAAGATAACCTGTGCAGAAGCGAGGAGAAATTCGACAGTTTCTTGTGGGTAATCCGTTTGAAATATCCCTTCTTCTACACCTTGCTGAATGACTTCTGCTAAAACGGGTGATAGCTCTGTAATGGCTTTGATCAAGCTTTTTTGATGCATCTCTGCATTAGCAGGCTGATGAAATTGTTCGATCATGCCTTCTTTATGGCTGCCCTGTTTAGGAGATTGTGCCATGATGATGCGAAATAATTTATCGACCACTGAGATATCTGGATCAGCGGCAATACGCTTTGCCTCGATGATATCTGCTTTTATGATCCGGTCAATGATTGCATCCATCACTTCTTCTTTGGAAGTAAAGTAATAATAGAATGTGCCTTTTGCAATGCCAACGGCTTTGAGGATGTCAATAATTGTGGTTTGCTGATAGCCTTTGGTTGAAAAAAGCTTCTCTGCTGCATTTAAGATGTCATTTTTGCGTTCCTCAGGATGTTTAACGGTTCTCATAAAGCCATCCTTTCTTTTGACTAGACTGTCGGTCGGTCCCTTGATTTGATTAAACACTTTTTGGCGTATCCTTGTCAATGGCTGTTTTTTTCAGCTTTGCATTTATTGTGCAATGACACTATGATACATTGAATGAAAACCCTTCAGGAGAGATGCAGAATGCAATTTTTAACCAGTGAATTGGCGCAAGAGATGGTTGAACGTACGATGCATATTTTACATCAAAACATCAATGTCATGAATGCAGATGGTGTCATTATTGGGTCTGGTGAACGAAAAAGGATTGGACAAAAACATGATGGAGCACGTCTAGTGCTGTCAAGCGGAGATAGTGTGGAGATTGATCAGGAGACGTCCCGCCGCTTAAAAGGCGTGAGACCTGGAATCAATCTGCCTATTTGCTTTCACGAACAAGTCGTTGGTGTCATTGGGATTACGGGTGAGCCAGGGGACATTCGTCATCATGCCGAGCTGGTGAAAATGGCAGCTGAACTCGTATTAGAGCAGTCTTTTCTACTTGAACGCTTCCAGTGGCGGCAGCGAATAGAGAGTGAAATTGTGAATCAGCTCATCTCCGAGTCTGACATGGGTGATCATCAGTTGAAGCACCGTGCTGACTGGCTTGGAATGGATCTAGACAAGCGGCGAATGGCTATTGTTTTTCAGCCGATTCCATCGTCCGAGGATACTGTACACAAAATGATGCATGCCATTCAATACGATAAGAATGCGGATGATTTACTAGGCATGACCTTCCGTCATGAATTAATCCTGTTAAGACAGCCGATATGTGACCATCAATTCAAGCATGTGATCGAACAGCTGCAACAAACAATGGCAGGTGCAGTTGATGGACAAGTGCTAGTGGGTGTAGGAACTGTCGCTGAGGACATGAGTCAATTACCGTTGTCCTTTCAGCATGCGAGAGAGGCCCTGCGGTTAGGAAAGGTGCTCCATCCAGAGGAAAACATATATGTCTTTGAATCTTATCAGCTTGAAAGCTTGTTTATAAAAGCGAGAGCCGCCAAAGAGGGCAAACGGTGGAGTGATTTTTATCATCCGCTGATACAAGAAATGGAGCTCGTTCAAACGTTAAAGGTTTACATTGAAGAGGGCGGGGATTTACAAAGAATCGTTGATCGTCTATTTATTCACCGTAATACACTGCGATATCGTTTAGATAAAATCCAGGCATTGACCGGAAAAGACCCTCGTCATGTGAAACAGTTGATGGAGCTGTACATAGCACAATTGGACAATCAATTGTCTTAATTGTGCATTTGCACAACTGGAAGAAGAAATAAATAAAAGAAGTTCATCTGGATTCACAACTCGATCCCAATGGGTAAACGCTTACAATTAAGAAAAGACAATCAGGAGGGATGGAGTATGGGTGGAGATGTGACAGTAAGTACATTGGGCGCATTGACTGCGCTTGTGATCGCTATTGTTCTTATTTTAAGAAAAGTATCACCTGCTTATGGCATGTTGGCAGGCGCATTTATTGGCGGTTTGGTTGGCGGTGTAGATGTTGTGCAGACCGTGAACGTCATGATGGAAGGCGCAAAGGACATGATTCCAGCTGTTCTTCGAATCATGGCGGCAGGTGTACTGGCAGGGGTTTTAATTGAGTCGGGTGCAGCGTTATCTATTGCGGAGGCCATCGTGAAAAAACTTGGAGAGGCGAGGGCACTTTTAGCACTCGCACTTGCAACAATGATTTTAACAACGGTGGGTGTTTTTGTAGATGTAGCAGTCATTACAGTAGCACCAATCGCACTTGCCATTGCCAAGCGTGCAAAACTTTCTAAAACGGGGATTTTACTTGCGATGATTGGAGGAGGGAAGGCGGGGAATATCATGTCACCGAATCCGAATGCCATTGCAGCCTCTGATGCCTTTGGTGTACCGCTTACTTCCCTGATGGCGGCAGGTGTCATACCGGCTATTTTCGGGATAGCCGTCACGTACGTATTAGCCAAAAAGCTTGCGAATAAAGGGACACCTGTTTTGGAAGAGGGAGCTGACCAAGGCGAGGTTCAAGTACCTGGTTTTCTACAAGCGCTTATAGGCCCGCTTGTGACCATTCTCTTGTTAGCCTTAAGACCGTTGTTTCAAATAAATATTGATCCAATGATTGCCTTACCAATAGGAGGAATTGTTGGCGCTCTTTTCATGAAAAAAGGGAAGTTTCTCAATGATTATGCGATGTCAGGGCTGCATAAAATGTCAGGTGTAGCGATCATGTTACTAGGGACAGGCACATTAGCTGGAATTGTATCGAATTCTTCCATGAAAGAGGTATTTATTCAGGCGCTTGACGCTTCGGGATTACCTCCTTACTTGCTTGCACCAACGTCTGGAATTTTTATGTCGGCAGCCACAGCTTCGACAACTGCAGGGACGGCAGTTGCAAGTGGTGTATTTAGCGGAACTCTTATTGGTCTTGGTGTATCTGCCCTTTCAGGCGCAGCTATGATTCACGCTGGCGCAACTGTTCTCGATCATATGCCGCACGGAAGCTTTTTCCATGCAACGGCGGGAAGTGTTCAAATGGATATAAAAGAACGGTTGAAATTAATGCCCTTTGAATCGTTAATTGGTTTGACATTAACTGTGGTATCGACCATTATCTTTGGTATTTTCCAGCTGTTCGGCTGAGGACTTAATGAGAAACGAGGGGTTTTTGGATGAAAATTGTGATCGCACCAGATTCATTTAAAGAAAGTTTATCTGCTTATGAGACAGCATGTGCCATCGAACGAGGATTTCGCTCTATTTTGCCATATGCAGAATATATGAAAATCCCAATGGCAGATGGAGGAGAAGGCACAGTTCAATCGTTAGTGGATGCGACAGGCGGAACCATTGTCCAGCAAGTGGTCACAGGCCCGCTTGGCAAACCTGTAGATGCCTTTTTTGGTATGTTGGGAGATGGGCAGACAGCTGTCATAGAGATGGCAGCAGCATCAGGATTACATCTTGTCCCGCCAGAAAAACGGAACCCCTTATTCACGACGTCTAGAGGGACAGGAGAATTAATGCTTGCAGCGCTGGATAAAGGAGCGAAGCATTTAATCATTGGGCTTGGCGGAAGCGCAACAAATGATGGCGGCGTTGGCATGATGCAAGGTTTAGGTGCTTCTTTTCTCGATAAAGCAGGCCAAGACCTCACGCCGGGCGGTGGATCACTGAATCAATTAGCTTCTATTGATCTATCTCGACTGGATCCAAGATTGCGATCAGTCCGTCTGGAAGTGGCGTGTGATGTGGATAATCCTTTAACGGGTGAAAGAGGAGCGTCTGCTGTGTTCGGTCCTCAAAAGGGAGCAGATACAGAAATGGTTCAACTGTTGGACAAGAATTTATCTCATTTTGCACAAGTGGCTAAGCAGCATCTTCATGTCTCCTTTGGTGAGGCGGCAGGTGCAGGAGCGGCAGGAGGAATGGGCGCGAGTTTATTAGGCTTTTTACAGGCTGATCTGCAAAAGGGAATCGATATTGTACTGAAAGCCGTACATTTTGCTGACGTACTAAAGGACGCTGACCTAGTCATTACAGGGGAAGGTCGGATTGATCAGCAGACCATTTACGGCAAAACGCCAATCGGTGTAGCCAAAGCTGCGAAACAATATGGACTCCCTGTCATTGGCATCGCTGGGTCCCTCTCAAAAGACAGTGCAGTCGTACATGATCATGGCATTGATGCACTTTTTAGTATTGTCCCTGGCGTCACGACTCTGGCTGAAGCCATGCATGATGCTAGTGTGTATGTAGAGAGAACAGCAAGGAATATTGCGGCTGTCATGACATTTGGAAGAGATAAGTAAATGATGAAAAATGTTTCCTTTTCTATCACATTCCTTTCTATAGAAATGTGGTAAAATGGTTCTAAATGAAAAAAAGTTGGAGGAAACACAAATGTCTAATCTACCGAATTGTCCATCGTGCAGTTCAACCTATACATACGAGGATGGCAGCATGCTTATTTGTCCAGAATGTGCGCATGAATGGTCGCTAGAACAAGAACAAGCGGCAGAGGAACAGCTTGTTGTCAAAGATGCGAATGGAAATCTATTAAGTGATGGTGACACGGTCACTGTGATTAAAGATTTAAAAGTCAAAGGTTCTTCTTCGGTTTTAAAAATAGGAACGAAGGTCAAAGGGATTCGTTTAGTCGAAGGCGATCATAACATTGATTGTAAAATTCCTAGTTTTGGCGCAATGAAGTTAAAATCGGAGTTTGTGAAGAAAGTATAATGTATGAAAAGAGGCTGTCGACCATCAGCCTTTTTTTTATTTCGATATTTATAGGTGAAAGGTATAATCTTAAACATCATTTCATACATATGTACCTGTTGAAAATGATACTTTTTTTAAAAAATCAAGCCTCTTTCCTTATAAAAATTCACGCTTTTCTTAACCCTACCTTAAAAAAGGCAGATGATTCTCTAAATTTTGCCTAATCCCCTTCACAACTTTTGGGCATTGCTGTACCATATGGAAGTGTTCTTCTATTTTTGACGGATCATGGTGTTTATCAGGAAATAGATGATAGATGATACTTAGACAAAGAAGGAGAGGTAACGTGACGAACGTTTTAGAACTGCAACATGTATCTAGGCATATTCGCGGGAAAAAGATTGTTCAAGACTTGAGTTTCTCTGTCCAAGCGGGCGAAGTCTTTGGCTTCTTAGGGCCGAATGGCGCAGGAAAAACGACAACCATTCGCATGATGGTCGGTCTTTCTCCCATTACATCCGGTGACATTCTGATTAATGGTCATAGTATTCAAACTTCATATCAGCATGCCATCCAAGATGTCGGTGCAATTATTGAAAATCCAGAAATGTATAATCATTTAACGGCAAGGCAAAACCTTGTTCATTTTGCCAGAATGAATGGAAAAGTGGATGAGGGTCGAATTGATGAACTGCTAGAACTAGTTAGTTTGCAGCATGTGAAACATAAGCGTGTCCGTACGTTTTCATTAGGAATGAAGCAGCGTTTGGGGATTGCTCAGGCATTGATACATAAACCGAAACTGCTAATCTTAGATGAGCCGACCAATGGACTAGATCCAGAGGGAATTCGTATGATACGAGATTACTTGAGAAGGCTGGCAAAGGAAGAAGGGCTTGCTGTCATTGTTTCAAGTCACCTCATGTCAGAAATGGAATTGATGTGTGATCGTTTCGCCATTATCCAAAAAGGAAAGCTGGTTGCGATTGAGGATCAGCGTGCAGAGACGAAGCAGGATGATTTGGTCAACTATCGTATGAAAGTAGCATCAAGTGAGCTAGAAGAAACTCAAAAGCTCATTAAAGCATTTGAGGAAGGCATCACAGTTAGAGAAGAGGAGCAGTACTTATTCTTCTCCATCCTAGAAGAGAAAATGCCACAATTGATTCGTCATTTGAGCGAGGCTTCTATTCATTTGTACGAAATCAGAATAGAAAAACAAACCTTAGAAGATAAGTTCTTAAGCTTAACAGGTAAAAAGGAGGCAGACGTATGATTCGCCTCATTCAAAACGAGTGGATGAAAATCAGTTATCGTGTGGGTACTTGGATTATGGTTGGGCTTCTTGTTTTAGGTATGATTGCGACGTTGATTTTTGCTGTTAAGACAAATGACGGAGATCAAGCATCCGGTGATTGGAAAACTGAGTTGCAAGAAATCAATAAAGCAAAGAAGCAAGAATTGAAAGAGGATAATATAAGCTTTTATAAGAGATCCCTTGAAACCGAAATAGCGATCAATGAGTATCGAATCAAACATGATTTACCTCCAGCCGATCAATTCGGTAAAAATGCATGGACTTATGTGGAAACAAATGCTAATTTGCTTCAGCTGGTCGGTGTATTTGTGATTATTATTGCAGCCACAATTGTTTCGGCTGAATATAAGCATGGTACAATTAAATTATTACTGATTCGTCCGCCATCCAGGTTGAAGGTTCTTTTGTCTAAATACTTTACCGTTCAACTATATTCACTTTTCTTGATCGCTGTCCTATTTATCTTATCCTTTATCTTAGGTGCGATATTCTTTGGACTAAACAATGATTATGTGTATTTGGCTTATCAAAATGGTGAAGTCATTGAACGGTCTCAGTTTGCAAATATGGTCTCTTATTATTTGGCGCATTGTGCTATGTTTGTTGTATTAGGGACACTTTCTTTTGCCATCTCAACGGTGTTTAGAAGTGAGGCCATTTCCATAGCGATTAGTGTATTAGCCTATGTTGTGGGAGCATCCATCACAAGCATTTTGATGTTCTTCTTTGATTGGGCGAAATATTTATTGTTTGCCAACGATCCTGCACAGTATTTCGCAGAAACACCTACTTTTATCGAAGACATGTCCCTAGGTTTCTCACTAACGGTCCTAGTCATTTATTGGGCTATCTTCTTGGCGGTTGCTTTAATCGTCTTCCAAAAGCGAGAAGTAAAAACAGGTTAATTTAACTTTTTAGGAGGTTTCTATCAATGATTAAGCGTAAAGGTGAAAAAATTATGGGGATTATCAGTATTGTCCTCAACGTAATTGGTGTTGGTTTTGGGGCATTGATGCTCTCTGTGGACCCAGCATTTTATGAAGAAATGAATGAAATTTTACAAGAGGAAGGCAGCGCCTTGCCAGTTGAAACACTCGAGGCATCGGTTCATGCCTTTGGCGTTCAGTTTATGGTTGTTTCCGCAATTGCGGCTGTCTTAGCCCTTGTTGGTGTGATTGTTTTGAAAACAGACCGCCGTGCCGTGCTTTCTGGTATTCTTTTCTTGGTTTCCGCTGTGACTCTTTTAATTGGAACTGTTGGTCTTGCTTTCGTTCCGATGATCTTGTTGCTAATCGTTGGATTGATGTCACTGATTAGAAAACCGAAAACAGACATTCACACGAGTGAATATCCTTCATAATTCAAAGAAAAAGACATGCGCTGGTTTGCGCATGTCTTTCTTTTTATATGATGCCAATCAGTTTGGCGATGATGAGTAAAACGATACTGAACCCCCACATCCAAAAGAAAGAGTAGCGGATATGTTTCCCCATATCGACCCCTGCAAGACCGATGGCAAGCCATACAGCAGGTGCAAGGGGGCTGACAAAGGTGCCGATGATATTTCCAATCATCATGGCGTATGCTGCAGATGTCCCTGACACACCAACCTCTGATGTAATCGATTCGACAATCGGCAAGAGTGCATAATAATAGGCATCCGTACTTGTCAGCATATCAAGAGGAACCCCAAATATCCCCACAATGATATGTAAAAATGGCAGTAAGAAAGCTGGCAAAATGTGAATACTGTCCACTGCAATTGCCTTCAGCATGCCTGTTCCTTCAAGAATTCCTAAAAAAGAACCTGCGGAGAAAATTACAGCTGCCATCATTAGTGCACTTGGAGCATGCGCCTTAATTCGCTCCATTTGTACATTCACATTTGGAAAGTTAATCAGAAGTGCTAGTGAAAGACCAATCATAAACATATAACTAGCAGGAATCACGTTCAGCACGAGAAGGACAACAACAGCTAAAAATAGAATGAGGTTGACCCACATTAAGTGATAACGCTTTAAAGACGCATCGCCTGTTTCGCTGATCGATTGAATAGCACGATCCCAATCGGCGCCTTCTAATTGGACAGCAGCTATTTCATTTGCCGCGATTTTCACCCGAATTCGTTTTTCTTCTCTTTTTCCTAAAATGAATGCCATTCCTAATACGAGCACGACCCCGATCAGCTGAATGGGAATAAGCGGTACCCACAGTTCAGATGGGTCCATATTTAGGACACTAGCTGCCCGTCCTGTGGGGCCAGCCCATGGAATCATATTGGTTAATCCAGCACTCGTCCCGATTAACAATAGCAATAAATAAGGACTCATATGTAATTTTTTATAAAGCGGAAGCAGTGCAGGTACAGTTAATAAAAAGGTTGTAGCGCCTGCTCCGTCTAAGTGTGCGATGACTCCAATCAAGGCAGTTCCCATCGCAACTGTGACAACATTCCCTTTTGTCAGCTTGATTAACGCTTTAATTACAGGTTCAAAGAACCCTGTATCTTGTAAAATGCCAAAAAATAAAATGGCGAAGATAAACATGGTCGCCACTGGCAAAACTTTGATAATCCCTTGTTCAAAGAAAGTTTGAATGTCATTGATACCAAATCCTGCGATGAGCGCCCCTATTAAAGGCACCATGACCATGGCGACAATTGGACTTGCTTTCCCCCAAATCAGCAAAACAACAATCGTTAAAATAATCAACAATCCAACAAACGTTAACATAAGCCCCTCCCCCTACAATAAACCGTTTACATTTGTTTGTTTTTTTACCAATGCAATCCCACATTTGCATTGAAAAAAAGAGTATCAAAAATATGAGTATTAGGCAACCGCTTTCATACCTATACAATGGTAAAAAAGGATGGCGGGGCCAATCATGGTGCGGTGTTCAATATGTCAAAAAATTTAGATAAAAAATAATACTTCTATTGATAATCTACTGCCAGGAGAAATTTTATAGGTATTTAGATTCAACAAAAAGTAAAAAGCGCCCGTTGGATGGACGCTTCTTTCACACTATTTTTTCAAAATAACGTATTCGTAAGGATTCAGTTGTAACCGTTGAGATGTATGCTGTCCAGTCAGCATATTTTCATAGCTTTCCGATGAATCTAGTGAAATGTTCTGTTGCTGTTCTGTAAAATTCATCATAAACACAAAGTCCTGCGATCCATCTGTTCGTTTCTGGACACTGACTCCCTCTGGAATTGAAGAGGAGAGGATCGGCTTTATCCCTATTCCTGTGATGAGATCTTCGTAAAAATCATCATAAAACGCTTGCTCATTTTCAGAAGCCATATAGTATGCTTTCCCTTTGCCAAATGGACGGACAGTAAGGGCGGGCTGTCCTTCATAGCAGCCATTCTCAAAATGCCCTAACACAGAGGCTGATTCTGGGTGAATGGATTCGCAATATTGTCCGACATGGTAGGTGCGTCCATTTCCTGTGGTCATTAAAACGTGTTCATCTGGCATCAATGTGTTGATTTCCTCTGCCCAAACACCAAGTACATGGCGGAGAGGGCCAGGGAAACCACCGAGGAAACAGAGGTCGTTTTCATCAACAATGCCGCTCCAGTACGTTGCTACAAAAATGCCGCCCTCTTTGACAAAGGCTTCAATCTTTTCTGCCACACCTGGTTTGATCATGTAGAGCATTGGTCCCACAAGCACTCGATAGGATGAGAAGTCCTTTTCCATCCCGACAATATCAACAGGGATGCCCTTTTTCCAGAAACTACGATAGTGAGTTTGGCAAGCCTCTACATAGCGTTTGTTGGTATTATTTAAGCCTTGCGCATCATCAATTGCCCAATGGTTTTCCCAATCATATATGATGGCGACCTCTGGTTGAACGGATGTACCCGCAATCGGCTGAAGCTGCTCCAGCTGTTTTCCTAAATCAGCGACTTCTTGAAACACACGCGTGTGTTCATGTCCTGAATGATCCACAACAGCGCCGTGGAATTTTTCAGAGGCGCCCCGACCTTGTCTCCACTGGAAATAAAGGACGGAGTCGGACCCGTGGGCAATCGCCTGCATGGCAGAGAGCTGTGCCATTCCTTTATGCTTCACCTTATTCACTTCATGCCAGTTCACGAGGCTTGGTGTGCTTTCCATCACAAGAAACGGCTGACCACCCTTTAATGAACGATACAAATCGTGAACGAAGGCGACGTTTGACGCTAATTCTGCAGTGGATTCTCTGCCGCTATGCCATGCTGGATAGCTATCCCATGAGATCACGTCGACTTCTTTTGCAAATTGATGATAATCCAGTCCAAGGAATGGACGCATATGCGGATAGTCGCCCATAAAATTGGTGGTTACTGGCACATGAGGTGTTAATTCTCTCAGCGGTTCAATTTCATTTTGATAAAAATTGATCGTTTGCGCTGTGACAAAACGCTTCCAATCTAGGTTCATGCCATGAATCATGTGCTCTCCGTGAGGTGCTGGTGACTCGATTTGCGACCAATCGGTAAAGGTGTGGCTCCAAAATCCCGTCCACCATGCTTGATTCAAAGCTTCAAGGTCATGGTTGTATTTGTCTTTCAAATAGTCTCTAAATGCTTCTTGGCAAAGATCACAATGACATTCACCGCCGTATTCATTTGAAATGTGCCACATGATCAGCGCTGGATGGTCCTTGTAGCGTTCAGCAAGCAAACGATTGAGTGTATTCGTTTTTTCTCGATAAACTGGTGAGGTAAAGCAATGATTATGGCGAAGTCCGTGTAAGTTGCGCTGGCGGTTTGCTTCAACGCGTAAGACTTCTGGATATGTTTGCGAGAGCCAAGCAGGTCTTGCTCCGCTTGGTGTGGCGAGAATGGCGTGAGCTCCCTGCGCTGCCAAGCGGTCCATGATATCATCCAGCCAGGCAAAATCATATTCCCCTTCTTTTGGCTCGAGCTTGCTCCAAGCGAAAATGTTGATAGAGAATGTTTGACAGTGTGCAAGCTTCATTAATCGAAAATCTTCGTCAATGATCTCCGGCATATGAAGCCATTGATCAGGATTATAGTCGCCACCATGCAAAAAGCCTTTCACATTTGGGTGAACGAGTGGGTAACGCTTTCTCATTTTGTCACGTCCTATCTGTTTAATTACGGTGTCATTTGTTTAAATACATCAAGAGAAGGCAGGGCTTTTCCGTTGAAATCAAACATGGCCTGATTTTCCCAAGCATTCCCGACTGTGCCGGTTGTTTGAATGTAAGCGAGCCCGTATTGACTAGACCACGGCGCACCTTTTGCTGGAATCCAAAGTGGTTCCCAATAAAAGAATCCTTTTCCGCGATTGTTTTTCACTTGTGAAATTTTTTCTGATAGATCTCGTATAAAAGATGCCTGCCCTTGTGGTGATGCTGGATAACCGGCCGTATTGACTGAATCTTGGTTAAATGAGTTATCGAGGTTGTCACCATTTGCTGTTGTAAAGCCGTAGGCGGTTTCTACCACGATGACATCTTTTTTATAGCGGGCGCTAATATCATTCATATTGGTAGTAAGACCGCTAAATCCCCCGTCCCAATACGGGTAGTAAGATAAACCGATCGTATCGAACGAAACGCCTCGTTTGGTGATTTCATCAAACCACCAGCGAGATGCGCCATTGTCCCCTCCATGTGCAAGGTGAAGCATGATTTTGATGTTTGAATCGACAGAGCGGACCGCATTTGTTCCCGCTTTTAGCAAAGCAGCGAGCCGGTCAAATTCACCGCCGCCTTCACCCCAGCTCTTTCCGTTCGGCCAAAGCATACCTGAATTCAATTCATTCCCGACCTGTACCATATTTGGTAGGGCATTTTGTGCTTTCATCGCTTTAAGTACATCGCTTGTGTAAGTGCCAACCGCTTTTTCTAGATCGCTTTGGGAGAGATTGGTCCAAGCTTTCGGTTTGAACTGTTTACCGGGATCGGTCCAGAAATCACTGTAGTGAAAATCAAGCAGCACTTTCATGTTTTGTGCTTTTGCACGTTTCGATAGAGCAATGGCGGTATTTAAATCGTTTGTCCCGCCGTTATAGGCACGGCCTTGGTTGTCGTATGGATGGTTCCAGAGTCTGATGCGCACATAGTTGACACCTTTCTCTTTTAATAGCTTGAGCGGATCAACCTGCTGCCAGTTTTGGTTGTAGTATTTGCCGCCGCTTCGCTCCACTTCTGCGAGCATGGAGATATCGGCTCCTTTGATGAAATCACCTTGCAATCCATTGATCGGTTTCACCGAAATCGTATCAGCCTTTGCTTCAGGCAGAATACCTAACCCCATCAGAAAGAAAACGACAACAGTGACAAGCAACCATTTCTTCATCAAATCTCCCCTTATCCTTTTGTCCCGCCTTGTGTGAGGCCGGATACAAATTGTTTTTGTAAAACAAGAAACAATAAAGCAACTGGAATCGCAATGAGTAAAGCCCCGGCTGCAAAGGTCGTGTAGCTGGCACCCATTTTGTCTGATACAAGATTGTATAGACCAATTGGGAGCGTATACATTTCGGGTGAACGGACAATGACACTGGAGATGATGAAATCACCCAGCGGTCCTGTAAATGAGTTGATGGCAACAACGGCTAAAATCGGCTTGGCAAGCGGCATAATAATTTGGATGAAAATCCGGAAATGCCCTGCGCCATCCATTCTGGCTGATTCATCAAGATCCTTTGGAATCGCATCAAGATAGCCTTTCATTAAATACGTATTCATCGGAATTTGTCCGCCTGCATAAATCAAAATCAATGCAAGATGGCTGTTAATGAGTCCAAGCATTTGAGCCAATACAAAAATGGCAATCAGCGCTGAAAATTGAGGAATCATTTGCAGCAGCAAAAAGAGCATCAGTCCATTCTTGCGTCCTTTGAATCGGAACCTGGAAAAGGCATAACCTGTAAAGCTGACAAGTATCAACGTTAAGAGCATAGTCGCAATACTGATTTTCATTGAGTTCCAATACCATTTTGCATAAAGTGCTCCCTGACCGAAGAAGAGTTCTGTAAAGTGGCTGAACGTTGGATTCTTCGGAAACATGCTTGTGCTCATCAGGCTATTCCCGGGATTAAAGGAAGCACCGATCGTCCAAAGGAGTGGATATAGAATACATACGGAGGCGATGAAAAGGATGAAATAAGTGATACTCAGGCGAATGAGCTTATTTTGTTTTGATCCCATATCACATCATGTCCTCCTCTTTAAATGAATTCGTTCTCTTAAACTGCCAAAGTGCAATGGCAATGACGAAGATCGACAGTAAGATCGTAACAGCGGCAGCGAGTGCATATTGAGAAGATTGCATCGTCAGTTTGTAAATCCAAGACACCAAGATGTCCGTTCCCCCAGCAGTTGAGCCAGCCACAGGCGGTCCTCCGCCATTAAATAAGTAGATGATATTAAAGTTGTTAAAGTTAAACGTATATTGCGTGATTAATATAGGTGCAATTGAATAGAGGACAAGCGGTAATGTAATGGAACGGAATTTCTGAAAGAAATTTGCCCCATCAATGGTTGCAGCCTCGTATAAATCTTCAGGAATGGCCTGTAAAACGCCGGTTGTCATAATGAACACAAAAGGAAAACCAAGCCAAGTCTGCATCGCAATAAGAGCGATTTTGCTCCAAAATGGATCTGTCAGCCATGGTTTTGGATCAATTCCAATCGATGCAAAAAGGGTATTGTTGATCGCACCAAACGTGTCGTTAAACAATCCAGCAAACACCAAAATGGTCACAAATCCTGGAACAGCCCACGGCAGAATCAAAATCGTTCTGAAAAACCGTTTTCCTTTTAAATCTTTTTGATTGAGCAGAACCGCTAGGAAAATGCCGACAGCACATTGAAGGGTCGATGCAGCCAACGTCCATACGACCGTCCAGCCTAGTACATCAATGAATGTGTCTCTCCAAATATCGATTGAAAAGATATTTTGAAAGTTTTTGATGCCTACCCAATCAATGAGATTGGCAGGAGGCGAGTGGTATAAATCATAGTTTGTAAAGGCCAGCGCAAAGCTGAACATAATAGGAAAGACAACAGAGAATAGAAGTAAAAAGAAAGCAGGAGTGCTCATTAAGTAAGGAAAGCCTTGGTCGATGAGCTGATGGTATTGAGCACGGATGGAATGAAGCGGAACCCCTTGATCACGTTTCTTTCCGTTCATAAATGCATCTCGTATCATGAGTACATAAAAACCGATGCCAAATCCAGCTGTTAAAAGTGCAATAATTCCTTTTGCTAAAAGGAAAACAGAGTTGTCACGAGGCAGCATCGTACCAAGTGTGAACAGCCCCCAGAAGCCAATATTGAATAAATCATAAAACACAAGTAGAAAAGAAACGCCAAACAGGAAAAAGAGTGCCCCTTTGCCATACTGTTTGTTGTATATTTGCCCCATCCCGGGTATAAGAGAGAACATTAGCGCCCGTCTCCGGTGTGTCTTTGATTCCACTATGTGTGTGCGGTCTAGTTCAAGGTTACCCGTCACGTCTAACACCTACTTCATATGAAATTAGATCAAGTGCAGGCAGCATGATAGATGAACAGCTACCTGCGCTTGATGTTTATTTGGAGTGATTCGCTTTAATTTGCGAGTCGATTTGTTTAACCGCATCATCAAATGCCTTTTTCACATCGGTACGGCCGGTCGCAATCAGTCCTAATGCACTGTCAATCGGCTTCCACACCTCTGCCATTTCTGGATTGTTCGGTGTCAGCGTGGCATATTTCGTTTGCTTTGAAACAGCATCCGCATTTGCGTTTTCAGTAATCACTGGGTCTTTCATCAGCTTTTTCACTGGTGGAATTTCCTCTGTGACTTCAAAGCGCTTTTTCGAATTTTTTTCGTTCGTGATAAACTCAACAAATTTCTCGGCAAGTTCTTTATTTTTAGAATAAGAGGAGACGTTGTAGCTCTTTACACCTAAGAACGAGCTCATATGTTTTCCGTTAGGGAGTGTTGGCAGTTCCGTTACGCCATAGTCGATACCCGCTTCTTTATAAGGACCAAATGACCATGGACCAGAAATCACAGCCGCAGCCTTTTTCTCAGTGAATAAGGAATTGAGGACATTGATTCCTTGCTCACCAATGATGCCTTTCGGGAAAAGTCCTTCGCTAAAGAATGTCTGAATGTATTTTCCGCCTTCGATGGCACCATCGTTATTAAGACCAATATCATTGACGTCATAAGACCCATCGTTTTTCTGTTTGAAAATATAGCCACCTGAACCGCCTAATACACTTTGTGCGTAGTAAATTTCATCCCACTTCGCAACAAAACCGTATTTCCCGTCCTTTGTCAGCTTTTTCGAAAGGTCATACCAGCCATCGAGTGTCGTTGGTGCCTTTTTCACAAGGTCTTTGTTATAGAAAAGCACAGTGGTTTCAACGGATTTTGGCAGGCCATACAGCTTACCATCTACCGTTTGTGATTGAATCGATTCGTCTGTGAAGGAATTGATTACTTTTTGATCTGGTTTGATTTCTTGTAACAATCCCTCTGTGACAGCTGATCCAATTTGGTCGTGAGGCATGGTGATGACATCTGGACCAGTGCCGGCTGCGCCATCAAGACGAAGCGCTTCAATTTGGTCGGCATATGCTTTTTCGACTACTTTGACTTTCACGTCGTTTTGTTTTTCAAATTCTTTGACAGCGTCTTGAATCCCATCAGACTTTTTGACATCCTCCCACACTAGCAAGGTCTTTGTACCTGTAGATGCCGGCTGTGTACCGCTTGAATTGTCATCTCCTGGTCCGCATGCTGACAGCAGAAGCACAGCAGTACCAACGACTGCCGATAATGTCGCCCATTTTCCCTTTTTCATTCGTAATCCCCTCTCGTTCTTTTTTCACAGATGATAAGAAAACGCTTTCTTAATGTGAGAATATCAACTTGAGTAAAAAAAGTAAACACATTTTATTAAATTTATTAAGTAAAATTTTTTACTGAAATAAAGAGAAAAGAAGCCCACCATATACGGCAGGCCTTCCAGCTGTTTATATCGTGCTTTTCCGAAAGACAGGTTCTGAGGCAATCAGCACGGTTTTTGGTAATGTTCTGCCATCAACAAGTCTTTCTAAAAGTAAATCGACAGCTGTTTCGCAAAGTAAAGAGGTATGGATGTGATAAGTTGTGAGCGGTGGTGACACATATTGAGAGACGTGAATATCGTTGATACTAAAGACACTCACTCGATTTGGTAAAGAAAAACCGCGTTCATTTAATGCTTGTAAACAGCCTATCGCAAGAGGATCACTTGCGACACAAAAAGCGGTTGGCAGGTGATCACCGAGCTCGTCGATCGCCTTCATCATCAATGAATAGCCTTCATCTACAGAGAAGTGGTGACCGATATAGACCAATTGTTCATCCAGTTTGTTGTGTGCTGTCATGTACTGGCGGAAGGTCGTTTCACGAATATCTGGAATCCGCCTATTTGTATTGAGATCAAGATCTGTCCCGCCAATAAATCCGATGGATGTGTGCTGTTTTTCGATAAAAGAATCAATAATCTTTTCTACAATTCGTTTCAGGTTTGGTTTTACAGAATCAAAGCGGTCTTCATCTGGTGATGTATCAATAAAGACGATATGTTTTGTGATCGCATATAATTGATCCAGCTCAGTTTTTTTAAATCGACCGATGGCGATGATGCCTTCTGTAGAAGGATCAATAGAATGAAGACCATCAGATGGGTTGTAAGCGGTAACATTTAAGCTTCGGGTATTGGTGAGTTCCTCGATGCCTAGACGAATGGATTTAAAATAAATATCTTCAAGCTCTTCTTTTTCAGTCATCCAATAGAGAAAGGCAATTTTTTTTAGTGAATGTTTGAATGTCTTTTTTTGATAGGACAAAGCTTCTGCTGCCGCATATACTCTCTCACGTGTTTGATCCGTAACAGATAGGTTGGGATCTTGGTTCAATACGCGAGACACGGTAGCGATGGATAATCCGGCTTTTTCCGCAATGTCCTTTATTTTAGCTGCCAAGTCAGCACCTCCTATAGAAAATATCTCCTTTCAGTATAGAGTCTTTAAAAATATTAGTAAATATTTTTATTAAATTGATTGCGTTTAGACTGTTCTTTACGATCTCGAAAGGAATTAGTAAGATATATGTATTGAAGATGTAGGATTAAGATTTCTGATAGGAGAGGGACAGATGTATTATGATGCACTGAAGACATTTGTGACAGTGGTAGAAGAGAAAAACTTTACAAAAGCAGCTCAGAAGCTACGGATTTCTCAACCGAGTGTCAGTCTTCACATTAAGAACTTGGAGCAGGAATTTCAGACGGTTCTGCTCAATCGTTCGCCAAAGCAATTAACGGTGACGCCAACTGGGGATATGCTGTACCATCGATCAAAACAAATCATTCGTTTATATGAACAGGCGAAGCAGGATATTTATGAGCATCATCATCTGGCACGAGGGAAGCTCACGATTGGAGCGAGTTTTACCATTGGGGAGTATGTGCTGCCGCAAATTTTGGCACAATTTCATCAGCTCTATCCGCATGTTGATATTGAGGTAGTCATTGATAATACAGAGGCGATCGCTAGACATGTTCGGTTGTTCCATGTCGACATCGGACTGATTGAAGGACAAACCAATGACAAAGAACTCTCTGTAGAAACGTTTCTAGAGGATGAACTGTATATCGTTGCCCCATTAGACCATCCGTTTGCAAAGAAAAAGGATGTCACCATTGATCAATTGCAAAATGAAACATGGATCACAAGAGAAGAAGGATCTGGGACAGGAGAATACTTACAGCACGTCCTGAAATCAAATGGACTGAAAGCGCGGACCTTTGTGACATTTAGCAGCAATCAAGCGATTAAAGAAGCTGTCATTCATGGAATGGGGCTGTCTGTTTTATCTAAATATGTCCTCCAGCGGGGCAGCATTGGAGGGGAATTGGCTGTCATTTCTGTGAGGGGAATGGACTTTAAACGGACATTTTCCTATGTTGAATCCCCGATGACAGGTGGGAATAAGAATAAGGAATTGCTTGTTGAGTTGTTGAGAAAAGAGAGAAAAGACGCTTCTCCGCAGTAGGAGAAACGTCTTTTTTTATAATCCTTTGATGTTGATTTCATCGACTGGTAGGAAAATCTCACCTGTATCTGTGTACTTCATGATGACTTGATCCCCTTCTTTTAAATAAATAATAAGAGGCTCTTTTTCAGAAGACATCGTGTAGTTTTTCCCATCGTCTAGTAAGAAGGTGACGGTTGTATAATCACCGGTCTTTTCCTTATACACCCTTTTCACTTTACCTGTTGACTCTTTCTTTTCTTGCTTTGATGAACTATTGACGGTACCACCGCCTTTTTGAAGAGCTGTTTTATAGGCTCTTAGTGCTTCATTTGGTGTAGAAGCGTATGCGGCGATCTCAGGATTGGCTGCCGAAACAATAAAGTAGTTTTGCAGGAACCCGTTTGAATCGAGAACAGGTGTAAGCCAGCTGGCTTCCCCGTAGAAATTATAAAGAATCGGCATGCGGCCCTTCCATTTCTTCTCGATAAATCGTTTCTCAATAATTTGCAAAGCTCCTTGTGAATCCATGTAGGATTCTTCAAGATTACCCGTATAATACGTGGCTTTTCCTGTTCGGGCATTTGTTAGTGCATACCCGAGCATGGAATCAACGCCCTCTTTTGGACTCGTGAAATCTGTGAAGTAATACATATCCCCTTTTGAATCAAACACCGGACTTACATTGGCTTCAGTCCCCTCATCAGAAGGCAGCTTCACATCTGATTTTCCAAAGAGGCTGTTCCAGAAACCATGTACATAGTTGCCGAAGTAACTATTCTGCAGACTGACAGCCTCTGGCGAAACAGCGCCATCAATAAAGGCTGGTACTTTGTCTAAGGCGTATTTCTTCGTTTCACCTGTTTTGGCATCCACAACAACCACACCTGAAGCTTTAAACCCGTTTCGTGCAGTGATGAAATCCCCAAATGTTTGGATGTAATAAGGCTTGCCATCATCATTGATCTCTAGCTGCGTGTCTCCATAGAAAATCAAATCTGGGTACTGAAGACGGATATGCCGCTCAATTTCCTTATTGAAATAGGAAGAAGGCGTATAGACCATCTCGGTTTTCACAAACTTTGGATTGGCAGATGAGTCGGTCGCACTTAATGTAAAGTAACCCGGTGTGCTACCAGAACGAATCCATTTAAAGAAATCGGAGAACTCGACGGGAGCGATATACACATACTCACCATTGACCTTCTGAATTTGCAAGCTACCCAGCTCGTAGTAGCTCGTGTTTGGCACCTGTCCGAACGATTTCTTCATCTTATTGCGAGCAAATTGCGGTGGTACACTCGCAGGTGTTTCTGTCTCATCAAACGCTTTGATTTCGACTTTTTGATCCATCTTAGACACGTCGAATTTCTCATTTGCATTGAATAGAAAAGCGGTTGCCATATAAACACCGAGCAACAATAATATGAGAAATAAAACGCCCTTGATCTTCCGCTCCAATCCCACTGATAAAAAGGCACCTGCTGCTGTCACAACAAGTCCAATGAGCCACAGTGATGATGGGTTGCGGTCTAAATTGGTGATGTAGTAGAAGCCGAAAATCCCGATGATAAACAGCAGGGCAAGTCCCGCAATCCACATAAGCGGCACCTGTTGTTCAGTCCCTTTTTTTCTAACGATTAACCTGAGTGGTGTGAGCAAAAGGGTCAGGACAAGACCGATCACAACCGAAAATAACAACATATATCCCACAAACAGATCTCCTTTCAAATCAATCACTCTTTTAGTATATACGAGTGAGACGGGGAAAAGATTCACCGGATGGCAGGTTCATTTAAATGCCGATCGAGTCGATGGCGGATTGAACATCTTCTTTCAGCTCAAAAAATGTGAGTCTTTTTTCAATTTTTTCGATTAAGGCGTCAATGGCTTCACCTGACATATGGGTTTGGATGTTCCTTTGATGTTTGTACACGTTAATCAGAAGGTCATCAATCAGATCTACTATTTTTTTGGCTTCTTGACGATCCTCTGCAAATTCATTTTGAAGTTGATGCCGGATGGCTCTGATCAGCGCTGTTTTCTGTTCTTCCTTGATCTTTGCCTTCAAAGCAGCCAGCTCTGCTGGTGTCATATCTTCCGTGTTAAAGTTTGCTTGAGAGAAGATGGAGCTAGATGTATGCGTATCTGTGACTCTCTGCAAAAAACGATCTGCGTCTGTTGGTTGTTTCTTTGAAAATTCCATTTGTCGTACTCCTTAAGAAATACCCATATTCTTGGCAAGGGTTGTATCTGCATCGTGGTATTGTTTTCCTAGCTGGCTCATATCATCTGATATTGAGTCCATCCACCTTTTCATATCCATCGCATGATCAATCGCTGCATCATACTTTTTAACTGAATAGAACTCATTGTCAAGACCCTCTGTTTTTAAGTGGCGAATGACAGCATCCACATCTGAAGCCGTCAGCTGATCATACGAGCCAAAACCGACAATTTGTTTGTATCTTGAACGAACGCGTTCCACTGATTGATCCACTTTGTCATCGAGTTTCTCAATTTTGCGAATGATTTGCTGCATATGGTGCTCGGCATATGTGGAGAATGTACGACCTGTGTTCATAAGAACATGCGACTTGATTAAAATCGCTACCACACTTTGCGGGTGAACATTTGATTGGCTCAATTGATGTAACATGGCGGCAGTGAGAGAAGGGTTTTTTCTCAACATATCATCAATGGTTTGAACGGAGCCATCTGACGAAAAGGAATACCGGTCTAAGCCATGGCTGCCGGCGAGGGCTTCAAGAAATAAATTCGCATCAAGTGAAGGATTCACACTCATTGCCCGATTGAGGAGATTTTTCATAAATTGGACGGCTTTTGAGGAGTCCTCAGTGTAATCGACGCCTTCAGGTAAAGCGGTATCATACATCACTTTCACACGACCGATTTCTGTCGTATGACGATTTAAGAGAGATAGCCCGTCATTGAGATTGATATATTCTGTTAATCTATTGCGGTAATCACCTTTTAATGCTTTGGCTTGCAGACCATCCGATAGATTTGGGTAAATATTCGGATTCTCAAAGGTGACCCCGCCTTTAATAAAATCATTTTTGACAAGAACATAAGAAGCATTTGACCCGCCAAGTGAATGCCCTGTCACATACATCTTCGCATTCGGCATTTTCTTATGGATCTCTTTTGCATACCGGTCCGCCTGCACCATTTGATTCTCTGCGCCGTGTTCAAAAGGGATATTTTTAATCAAATACTTCGTATCTGAAATCAACCAATCTTGTACAATCTCATTTGTATAGGTCGTTGTCCCTGTCGTCATCTTCGTCGTGACTTCCTTTGACGTCTCTGACTGGCTAAAAGGAGGCAGCTTTGTCAAAATGGTAGAAAGAAGATCATCTGACTCTTTTTTTCCATGTTTTTTAATGGTATCTTTATATTGGCCTGCACCAATTGGTTCTGACCCGCGGTAGGCGATGACGGCGTTTTTGATTTTTGTGAGGTCTCTTCCTTTACCGGATCTAATATAGTCATCCGTTGAAACGAGAGTCAATGCGTTAAGTCCTTTTTCTGTTTCTTTATAGTCAATAACATACAATTTCCTGTCCTGGCTTATAGCTATGTCACTATATTTTTTATAATTATCTATTTTATAAGATGCATTCGAAATAAAATTATAGTCTTTGTCGCTAAGTTGAAAGTGTGATCTATTTTTAGACAAAATTGTCACTCCTGTAATATTTATCATGAATATTATAATTTAAAGTATATTAAATATCTATAATATGAGCGAGAAAATCTATTAATAAAATATTTGAAGGTGGATATTTTTTCTGCACACCTTCTTGTGTTAAGTGATCCAGAGCTGCTCAACCCAGTGAAGGATAAAATCACATCGG
>NZ_CP150633.1:1240133-1305815 GCF_038023285.1 Bacillus sp. PPSBB_11 | reverse complement strand
AGTGACACTTATACTACAACAATTTAAGGAAAAAAAATCAAGTGATTCTGGAGGTAAGACTATCGTGGAAGAAAAAAGCGATCAAGTTAAGGCAGAAGAATTCGCAGAGAAGATGAAGCCAAAAATTGAAGAACGCCTACATAAAGAAGATATTCACAATTTTATTAAAACTATTACATTTAAAAAGAATGTATCTATAAGCCCTATGGGTTATATCACAGTTGATGGATATATAAATAATGATGCAGAAAAATATCACTTTTCTGCCTCATTAATATACAAAACTAACGAAATCGGTTCGATGAGTCATTCCCCTGATTTATCAGATCGTTTTATAGACTGGGATGAATATAAAGATGAACCTAAAGTGAAAGAAAATTTTTTGAATAGTCTCTCTAAAAAAGAACGTGAACAGTATCTCAAGGATATTGGAGAAAAAGAGTAAAAAACATCCGTTATCAGTTTGTTCCCTATAAATGATGACTAAAGTAATATGCTATTAATCAATAAAAACACTTTCATTTAAAGGAGAGATTTCATCCATGGCAAATAAAAAGAAATTGATCTTGGATGTAGACACTGGAATTGATGATGCGATTGGTATTTTGCTTGCAGTGAAAAGTAAGCGGTTTGATATGTTGGGGATCACAACGGTGTGCGGGAATGTGTCTGTTGAAGCGGCGACGTTGAATACGTTTAAAGTGCTTGAGCTGGTTGAGGCAGAGGAAATCCCTGTCATCAAAGGTGCAGTAACGCCTCTTTTGAGAGCCCCTCATTATGAACATCGGGTGCATGGGGAGGATGGAATTGGCGGCGCTTTAAAGGACGCCCGGCCTAAGAAGACCGCAGATGAAGGTTTTGCGTCTGATTTTATCATTGACCAAGTGCTGAAGTATTCGAAGCAGGTTACGCTCGTGTTGACAGGGCCGTTAACGAATTTAGCCCTTGCGGTAAAAAAATGCCCTGAGCTGATTCATCATGTGAAAGAAGTCATTTTTATGGGGGGTGTCGTGCAGGGACAGGGAAATGTCACACCGGTTGCGGAATTTAATACATATGCAGATCCAGAAGCGACGAAATTGGTGCTGGAGGCTGGTTTCCCTTCACTGACTCAAGTAGGGCTGGATGTCACGAGACAGGTCTTGTTAACGGATGAGAGAATTGATGCCATTCAAAATGAAACGTTAGCCAGTTATATCAGAGAGAGCACAAGCATTTACCGCCAGCGCTATTTTGAGCGGAATGGGGTGTGGGCATGTGCCATGCATGATCCGCTTGCTGTAAGTCTTGCAATTGATAAACAACTTGTGAATACACAGGCTTTTCATGTAGAAGTGGAGACGAAAAGTGAGTTCTGCGATGGTCAAATGATATGTGATTTTCAGCACCAATGGGGAAAAGATCGCAATCTTCAAGTGTGTATGGATGTAGATGCTGAAGGGTTTTTTGATTTAATGATCAAAGTCTTGAATTCTTAAAAAAGAAGTCTGTGCAAACAGGCTTCTTTTTTATAAGATGGGAACATGAGGAAATGTATGCGCTCACATGAATGAGGAAGGAGTGAAGTCAATTGGCTTCTGTCAGTTTAAGTAGTATGGATAAGATAAGGGCAGCAAGCAGAGGATTGCCGCCAAAACTGAAAGCAATTGCTGAGCACATTACAAGTGAGCCCCGCGACATCATCCATTTGTCGATTGTCGAGCTTGCCAAAAAGACAGCGAGCTCAGAGGCAACGATTTTTCGTCTTTGTAAAAGGCTTGGATTTGAGGGGTATCAAGATTTGAAGATTGCTATTGCCCAGGAAATAGACCAAACGAAGCCTGATTATGTAGATGAAGAGATGAGTCTTGACGATGATACTGCCGTTTTTATGCAAAAGGTATTTCAGGCGAACATCACTGCATTAAAGGATAGTTTTCAATTGTTGAATCCAGAAGATGTAGAAAAAGCCGTACAATTAATCCATGAAGCAGAGCGCTTAGAGTTTTATGGCAGCGGTGGGTCTGGCCTCATCGCCACAGATGCTTTTCACAAATTTATGAGAACAGGCATCAACTGTATTGTTCATACAGATTCTCACTTTCAAGCGATGTCGGCAGGTCTGCTTGATCAAAAGAGCACAGTGCTTGGTATATCTCATTCTGGTCGAAATAAGGATTTGCTGGATGCGATGAAAACAGCCAAGGAAAAAGGAGCGAAAACCATAGGCATTACAAGCTATCAGCGTTCTCCATTGAGTCAGCTTGCAGATGTCACGCTGTATACATCAACGCAAGAAACGGCTTTCCGAACGGAAGCGATGTCTGCTAGGCTTGCCCAGCTTACTGTGATTGATGTGCTATATTTTGCGCTTGCACATTTAAGGCAGCAGGAAACATTAACAAACTTAAAGCAAATGAGAGAAACCATTTCTCAAAAAAGAGTGTAATGGTTTCAAAAATAAATTTTTCTATTAGTGAAAAATGCTGTTGTGGTAACGATTCTAAGGTTTTAAATGAAAATTATTTTCTTTTTGATCGTTGAATGTCGAAAAAAATATTCCTATAATGGGATTTATCAGGTACACCAGCACCACGACACTTTATTTCAAATCAATGATTGGGCGTGATACAGATGAAGGGAAACCAGGCGGTAATTGGTTTGGATATTGGAACAACAAGTACAAAGGCGGTTCTATTTGGACCACAGGGGAAAGTCATATCAAAACATTCTGTTCCTTATGACCTCATTCACCCCCAGCCAGCATGGGTTGAGCAGAACCCTGAACATATTTTAGATGCTGTGATTGCGAGTGTAAGAGGCGCCTTGACGAAAGCAGCATTTGATGCAAAAAACCTCATAGGTGTGGGAATTAGTACGGCGATGCATTCCTTAATCGTCATGGATGAGAATGGAAAAACATTAACAAACAGTATCATTTGGGCTGATAACAGAAGTGCAGAACAAGCGAAACGAATCATAACGGACTTAGATGGCTTTCAAATTTATAAAAGAACCGGAACACCGATCCATCCAATGTCACCGCTTTCAAAAATACGATGGATCAAGGAAATGACACCTGACGTCTTCAATCAGGCAGCAAAATTCATTTCCATCAAAGAGTATGTTCTTTATCATTTCTTTGGTCAGTATGTGGTCGATTATTCAATCGCATCAGCAACAGGACTGTTCCGATTGGAAACGCTTCAATGGGACGAGGAGGCACTACGCATTGCAGGAATTCAGGTGAATCAGCTGTCTGAACTTGTTCCAACGACGCATCAGCTGCGTGGTCTTCAGCCAGAAATTGCGCTGCGAATGGGCATTGAAGAAGATACACCATTTGTTGTGGGTGCAAATGACGGTGTATTAGCGAATCTTGGTGTTGGTGCGATTGGCAAAGGTGAGGTAGCAGTCACGATTGGGACAAGTGGTGCAGTACGTACAGTCGTAGATCAGCCAATTACAGATGAGCAATCAAGAACATTTTGCTATGCATTGACGGACAAGCATTGGGTCGTCGGAGGACCGACCAATAACGGCGGAATTATGCTGAGATGGCTCAAGGATGAATTTGGGTCTTCCGAGGTGGAGGTAGCAAAGCGTCTAGGTGTAGACCCTTACGATCTAATGATTGATATTGCAGAAAAGGTTCCAGCTGGCTCAGAAGGGCTGCTGTTTCTACCATTTTTAACAGGTGAGCGTGCACCTTATTGGAATCCAAACGCAAGAGGCACGTTCTTCGGGATCAGTCTTCAGCATAAGCGCGAGCACTTTATTAGAGCCGTGTTAGAAGGCGTCATTATGAGTGTTTTCTCGATCGGTGTGGCACTAAGAGATTTAACAGGTCCAGCGAAGGATGTCAGGGCTTCTGGTGGATTTGCGAGATCCCCTCTATGGCGACAGATTTTGGCCGATACGATGGGCAGAGAAGTGCTCGTACCAGAAAGCTACGAGGCTTCCGCACTTGGGGCGGCTGTCCTTGCACTTCATAGTTTAGGTCATATGGAAGAGATAGAAGAGGTGCAGGAATGGATTCGTATTTCTGTCCGCCATGAACCAAATATGAAGAACAACGAAACATACATAGAGCTATTTTATTTATATGAGCGTCTCTATGACAAACTGAAGGATGAATTTGATGTCATTAGTGCGTTGCAATTAAAACAAAATCGTTAAACATCGGGGAAAAGGTGGGAGAACATGCTTTTATTCATTGTGATTGCGGCGATTGTCCTTTTACTCATTCTCATTACAGTCGCTAAGTTGAATCCGTTTGTGAGTTTGATCATTACCTCTATGCTAGTAGGCTTTGCTACAGGAATGGATTTACAGGAAATCATTCAATCGATTAAAACGGGATTAGGGAACACGTTATCGTTACTCGCGATAGTGCTAGCGCTTGGGACCATGCTTGGGAAAATGATGGCTGAGTCAGGGGGCGCTGAGCGGATCGCTCAAACACTCATCAGTCGTTTTGGGACGAAGAATGTGCATTGGGCGATGATGTTTGTAGCCTTTATCGTGGGGATACCTGTCTTTTTCCAGGTCGGATTTGTTCTTCTCATTCCCTTACTCTTTACCATTGCGATTGAAACGGGCATTTCGCTCGTGACGATTGGGATTTCATTAATCGCAGGCTTGTCTGTTGTGCATGGGCTAGTCCCGCCTCACCCAGCTGCCATGGCAGCAGTAGGCATCTATCATGCCAACGTGGGGAAAACGATTTTCTTTTCAATCATCGTCGGTTTGCCAACAGCTATTATTGCTGGACCGTTGTATGGTAAGTGGATTGGAAAGCGAATACATAAACCAGTTCCAGAGCTGCTCAGAAAGCAATTCACGGAACGACATGCTGATCGAAAGCTTCCTGGTTTTGCGAATACGATGTTTACCATTTTGGTGCCGGTCATTCTTATGTTGCTTGCCACGTTGGCGGACATTATTTTGCCAGAGGATAGTATGTGGTATCAGATGTTTAAGTACATTGGAGATCCCATAACAGCTTTATTGATTGCGACAGTGTATTCTTTCTTTAGTCTTGGCTTTATACAAGGGATGAGCCGTGACCGAGTGCTGTCATTCAGTAACGATTGTTTGGGACCGATCGCTTCCATTCTGCTTGTGATTGGTGCAGGCGGAGCGTTCAATAATGTACTGATCGATTCAGGCGTTGGGGATTATATTGCTGATTTAGCCAAACACTCCCCAATCTCACCGATTTTACTTAGCTGGCTGATTGCTGCGGTTATTCGTGTGGCAACAGGATCAGCTACAGTATCCATGATGACAGCAGCCGGAATTGTAGCCCCAATCGCTGCATCCATGCCGGATGTGAGCAGAGAGCTGCTTGTTTTAGCAACAGGAGCGGGTTCACTGATTTTGTCTCATGTCAATGACTCTGGTTTTTGGCTGATCAAAGAGTATTTTGGTATGACCATTAAAGAGACGTTCTTGACTTGGACGGCTATGGAGACCATCATTTCCGTTAGCGCCATTGCATTTATTATGATCATTAATATGTTTATATAACGGGACAACAGCTCAATCCTTCGGAATTGGGCTGTTTTAGCTTGTTGTTATGCCGCTTTTGACAATTTAGGATAAAATAATGATATTGAGCTATGGGAGGCGGACATGATCGAACCTTTAAAACATGTATATAATGAACCATTTATTCAACATTTAGCAGAAAAACTTGCGCAAGCGTCAACTGTATTTGATGCTGATCACTTTCAGCAGCTCGTGTTTCAAGAGGATTGGGAGCAGCTCGAGTTGAAAGGACGAATGAGAAGAGTAACTGAATCGATGCACGCCTGTCTGCCTGAGGATTATGAGAAGGCAATCGATGTACTGCGTCAGACAGCACCGCATTTTACAGGGCTCAGTGCGCTTGTATTTCCAGACTACGTCGAGACATATGGTGTTGACCATTGGGATATCTCGATCAAAGCACTTGAATTCTTTACACCGTTTTCCACTGCTGAATTTGCCGTTCGACCTTTTCTCATTCGAGATCAAGAGAAAATGCTGGCGCAGATGCTTGTGTGGTCACAGGATCAAAATGAACATATTCGCCGTCTCGCTAGTGAAGGATGCAGGCCTCGTTTGCCGTGGGGATTATCCGTCCCTGCGCTGAAAAAGGACCCTTCTGTCACGCTGCCCATTTTAGAAAATTTGAAGTCAGATTCGGCCAAGTATGTGCAAAAAAGTGTAGCGAATCATTTAAATGATATTTCTGCAATTCAGCCAGACCTCATGAAGCAAATGGTCAAAAGCTGGTATGGAACCAATGAACATACAAACTGGATTGTCAAACATGCATCCCGTACGTTATTGAAAAAAGGCGATCCAGATATCATGGCTTTATTTGGCTATGGAGATGATCCGTCTATCCAAGTAACGGATTTGAAGGTGACGCAAGACCCCGTTCGTATTGGAGAGAAGCTGACCTTTCATTTTATTCTTCAGGCAGATAAGCCATTAAAGCTGCGCGTAGAGTATGCCGTTGATTACGTGAAAGCTCGTGGTACACGCAATCAAAAGGTATTTAAAATCACAGAATTTGAAACAGGATCGGCGCTGCATAGAGAATTTGTCCGGTCACAGTCGTTTCAAAATATGACAACGAGAAAGCACTATGAGGGCATTCATACATTAACCATCATCATCAACGGCATCCCAAAAGCGTCTGTTGATTTCGAAGTCGCAGCAGCTGCTCATGAAAAAACCCGCCATTGAGGCGGGCTTTGCTTGCGTTTCTAAGCTTTCTTTTTCATTAAGAATGAAGCAATGATGGCGGCTGCTAAGAAACCGATACTGATAATCGAGCTAGGTAAGTTCTCTGGTCTGAATAGGAACAGAACAAAACTGACACTGAGTACAAGACCAGCAAATAAAGTGAAATACGGAAATAACCAAACTTTGAAATACGGCTCCTGTGGATATCTTGGACGCAGTTTCAAATGAGCCAGACAGATGCTGATCCAAATAAGAGAAACCGCAAAACCAGGGATAGCCAGCATATAGCTGAAAATTTGATCTGGGTACAAGTAAGCAAAGAATGTTCCGATTAAAAGAAACAGAACGGTCACCCATAAACTTAAAATAGGTACACCTCTTTTGTTGACCTGTGCCAGCTTTTTTGGACCGCCGTCTGATTTAGATAGAGAATGAATCATTCTCGTCGTACCGTAAATACCAGAGTTGGCGGCAGATAGAACAGCTGTAATTAAGACGAAATTAATGAAGTGAGAGGCACCCTGCATGCCAGCTGCTGAAAAGACTTGGACAAAAGGACTGTTATTCGGATCGATTTGATTCCAAGGAATGAGTCCGCAAATAATCAAAATCGGCAGTGTGTAAAACAAGATGATGCGCCACATCATACTTTTGACAACACCAGGTAACACCTTTTCTGCATCCTTTGTTTCTGTAATGGTCAGCCCGATCAATTCAGAGCCTCCATACGAGAAGATCACTACTAATAATGAGGCAAAGACAGCACCCCATCCGTTCGGGACAAAGTTTTGGTAATTGGTGAGAACAGGCGTGCTTTGTTCGCTCGGAATGATTCCAAATAATAATGCAGCACCGAGAATAATAAACACAATAATAACGAAAATCTTCATTCCAGCGAACCAAAACTCAATTTCACCAAAGTATTTTACATTATTTAAATTAATTCCGATGACTAAGAGCGAGCAAAGTAAACATAAAGACCATAATGGTACGTTTGGCATCCAATATTGAAGCAAACTCCCCGCTGCAATGATTTCAATGACACATACAGTGAGCCACATAAAACAGTAAACCCATCCGACAACAAATGAAAAACGTTGACCAAGCGCAATCTGTATGAGGTCGCGAAGGTTATTCCCCGGGTAGACGATGGCCATTTCAGCTAAAGCCGCCATGACAATGAGAAGAAGCAATCCAGCAAATACATAGGAAAAGATAACTCCAGGACCTGCTAAGCCGATTGTATCGGCACTTCCTTTAAAGATTCCTGTACCAATGACCCCGCCCATCGCAATCATGCGAATATGACGCGGCGATAAAAGCTTTTTTAATTCGTGTTGTTCCTGATTCGCGCTCATGACGTTCTCCTTTTTTAAAATGCTTATGTTCCATTTTCTTTTTTCGAGCGGTCAGTGTCAATATAAAAAAAGAGATTTTTCAGACAAAATAGGCGGTTGATTCTATCAAATGAGCCGTTTTCTTCCATAAATCTTTTCCATGACCCATCCCCAAAATCTGAAACTTCGTGAAAAAATGAACTTTTGCCTTCATTCTGACATAAACAATTTTCAGTTTTTGTCGATATATCTTTTGTATTACTAAAGTCCTAATAAAGAATTGTTTATAACTGTAAAATATTTCAAAAACGTACGAAAGAATGAAAGGAGTTATTGAAGATGTTTATGAGAAAAGCAAGTGATTCATCGTCGGAGGCCCTTCTAAGTGAAAGCAGTCAATTAGTTGAACGAATAGAGAAGGGAGATTTTTCAGCCAGAATTGATACTGCTGCATTCTCTTCTAGTCAAACAATAGAAGCAGTGGCTCAAATAAATGAAGCGTTGCAAAAGATGCAAGAAGCGCAAGAAGATATTCATATGCGTATGAATTTAGTGACAAAAGCCATTCAAGTGGGTCTATGGGATATGACGGTTGTAGCAGGAGATCCTGTGAATCCAAAAAACGAATTCACATGGACGGATGATTTCCGCAGAATGCTAGGTTTCCAAAATGAAAACGATTTTCCGAATGTCTTAGACAGCTGGGCATCTCGAATTCATCCAGATGAGCAGGAATACACCTTGAATGCATTCTCTACGCATTTATTGGATCATTCTGGCCGTACACCGTATGATATCGAGTATCGTCTGAAGTTGAAAAATGGCGATTATCGCTGGTTCAAAGCAACTGGAACGACGATTCGAGATCGAAATGGGGTACCTCTTCGTGTGGCAGGGGCTCTTTTTGATATTCATGATCAGAAATTGAAAGAAGAAGAGCTGCAAGCATTCGTGACAAGATATGACTTGATCAACCGTGCGCTTGTGGAAGCGCCTTGGGATATGGTTGTAGAGGCTGGCGATCCTGTCAATCCAAACAATGAATTCTGGTGGTCTCCACAGTTTAGAAAAACGCTTGGTTTTACAGATGAAAAGGATTTCCCGAACGTGTTGAGCAGCTGGAGTGATCGTTTGCATCCTGAAGATAAAGAATCGGCTCTCCAAGCTTTTGCGGATCACTTAAATGACCATTCTGGCCGCACACCATTTGACATTGATTATAGATTGCAGAGTAAAAATGGCGAGTATCGCTGGTATCATGCGGGCGGTGAAACCATTCGTGATGAGAAGGGTGTCCCTTTACGTGTCGCAGGAACGATTCGTGATATTACGTTAGAAAAAAATAAAGAAAAAACAGCGAATGAAATGGCTTCTCAAGTAGAGCAGCTTTCAAGTTCTATTAGTGAAATGGTATCTGGCATCAGTTCTGTGACAAACCAAGCACAAGAGCTTGCTGTCGCTCAAGAGCAGTCAACGTCTGCTGCTAATCTGGCGAAAAACAGTGCAGATGAGACGAAGAACATTTCAGACTTAATCAAAGAAGTGGCAAACCAAACGAATCTGCTTGGTTTGAATGCCGCGATTGAAGCAGCAAGAGCAGGCGAGCAGGGACGCGGTTTCTCAGTCGTTGCCGATGAAGTGCGTAAGCTAGCGCTTCATAGTGCCAATGCGACAGAAAATATCGAATCTAGTTTAACTGAAATGAAAACACAAATCGATCAAATTCTTGAAAATATCTCCAATATGACAGCTCTTACGCAAACACAGGCTGCTTTAACAGAGCAAGTGAACGCTTCAGTTGATGAAGTGAATCATATGTCTCAGCGTCTGGTGGCATATTCAAAGAGTATCTAATGTCAAAAAACCGCCTTTTCATCAGAAGGCGGTTTTTTTATTTAAGCATGATCCGCTGGGAAAACAATACCGGCGTCTTTCCTAGCGGCTTCAAGAACCTTCATGACAGAAAGACTGTCATCAAGCCATTCATAACACTTTTCGACATTTCCTGTTTCAATGATATGCTGAAATGCTTCCGCTTCATAAAACAGGCGGTTTGAATTGGTTTGTGCATTGAGTGAAGTGACTTGGTCTCCTATATGCAGCAACACTTCCTCACAGCCATTCGCACCATTTTTCACATGCAGGAACCCTTTTTCCCCTTGAATCAAAGCGAAATTCATACTGCTTGTATCTTTGCTGCCAACACTTGTGGCGATGAAATCATTGTAAGTAAAAGTTAAAACACCAGATGTGTCGATGCCGTTTGGATGGCGGTTGGCCTGGTAACGAATGTCTTTCGGTGAACCAAATAGATTCATAATGAAATGAACATTGTAAATGTTAATATCCATGAGGGCACCGCCAGAAAACTCTGGGTTAAAGACATTCGGCGTTTCCCCGGCGAGCAGCTGATTATATTTACTTGAATATTGACTATAGTTGCATTGAACGAGTTTGATTCTGCCTAATTGATGAAGGTGTTTTTTGATTAAATGATAGTTGGGCATATGAACGGTCGTAATGGCTTCAAATAGGAAGAGCTGCTTTTCCTTTGCGAGAGCGATTAAGGCTTCTAGCTCTTTCACATTAGAGGTAAAAGGCTTTTCGCAAATCACATGTTTTCCGTGTTTCAATGCAGCCGTGGCATGCTCGCTATGTAAACGATTGGGTGATGCGATATATACCGCTTCTATGTGGGGATCTTCTAACATAGCGGTTAAATCCGTATAAGTCGTTTGCACCCCAAATTGATCTGCGAGTTTCTTTGCCGTAGCTTCCTTCCTTGAATAGACAGCGTGGCAAGAAGCACCTTCAAGCTGTTCAATTGCCTGGAGGAAACCTTCCACAATCACACCTGTTCCAATGGTTGCTATTCTCATTCTATTCATAACCCCTTCCATACGATTGATGTCACGTCAAGCTGTCTCTAGTATACCTGATGTTTTCATACAACGTGTACTTAACAGCTAGGCGCAGAGGGGTGCCAGTAAAAAATACCGGCACATCTTTGGCAGTCTCTACAATTAACTAATGTTAGCTAATGTTTGTTTCGTTAACAGTTGAATGGCCGCCTTCCTCTTTTTTAACTCTTGAATGGATTTTTGAATATCTTCTACTTTTTGTTCGAGCAGCTGTTCCGCTTCTGTTTTCGACTGTTTCTCGAATAGTGACGTGATAATTTCTCGAATTTCTTTGAGTGAAAAATCTAGCTTTCTTGCTTCAGTGATAAAGGATAGCATGAGTACATATTTTTTATCATATAAACGATAGCCGTTATGTGCTCTCTTAGGCTCGGGGAGCACACCCTCATTTTCATAAAAACGAATGGTTTCAATATGTACACCAGACATTTTTGACAATTTGCCTCTCGTAAATGTAATCATTCCCTGCACCTCCTTTCTTTGCTATCCATCATACAATTAGATTTGCTAGTTTCAAAATATTCTCCGATGAACATTTGTTCCTTTTCATACTGTTAAAATGACAGGTCTGTCCTATTCACAGCGGATTTCATAGAATAGGTTATAATAGATGAGGATGAAGTGATTTTTTGTTACAGATATGAACAAGTAGACAGTGTGAGAAAAAAACGATAGGCTAAAATAGGTACATAGTATGATGAACAGCATGTGATCATGTAGATGATCACTCAAAATAGTGACAGCATGTTTTGCTGAGAAAAGGGGAGCAGTGAATGTATAAATTAGTCGCAATTGATATGGATGGTACGTTATTAAATGATCAGCATATGGTGCCGGATGAGGTGTTTGAAGCCATTCAACAGGCGAAGGCAGAAGGCGTTAAAATTGTTTTATGTACAGGCCGGCCGATTGGCGGGGTGCATCGCTATTTAAAAGAGCTGCAGCTTGATCAAGAGGGGGATTATGTCATCGCCTATAATGGAGCGCTTGTACAAAACAGCCATACAAATGAAGTCGTATCAGAATTAACTTTATCCTATGATGATTTGACTTCTTTATATGAACTGAGCCGTCAGCTGGATACACCTATGCATTATTTCGATTCAGCTCATCTATACACACCAAATCGGGATATTAGTGAATACACGGTACTTGAATCGTACTTAACGAAATTGCCGCTCAAGTATTTACCTGTCGAAGAGGCAGACCCATCCATGAGACTTCCGAAGATGATGTATATTGATCAGCCGGAACGTTTGGAAAAGACGATACAAGCCATTCCATCTGAAGTGAAGGATCAGTACATGATGGTAAAAAGCACAGATTTCTTCCTAGAAATTCTTCATCCTGATGTGAGCAAAGGGAATGCTGTGAAGCTTCTAGCGCATGAACTGGGGATTTCTCGTGAAGAAGTGATGGCGATTGGTGACAATGGGAACGACGTGTCGATGCTAGAATTTGCGGGCTGTGGCGTTGCGATGGGAAATGCCATTGAAGATGTCAAAGCAGTTGCGGATGTTGTGACAAAATCCAATAACGAAGCAGGAGTAGCACATGTTCTGCATGAGCGAGTCATCGGAAAATAAAGAAAGAGCGGTCTACCAATGAGGTAGCCGCTTTTTTATATGTGTGAGAAAAAGTAAACGAGCATACGTCTGCTGTTCAAATTTGTTTTTTCGAGCATCGCCTTTACATGATCATGCACCGTATGAGGCGAGATAAATAACGTACTGGCAATTTCCTTTGTGGATTGTCCTTTTATTAAGCAGTCAAGGACGTTCATTTCTCTTTCTGTCAGCCGATATGTTTTCGCTATATAAGGAAGGATGTCACTTGTTTGAGCTCGTTTAATATGAATCATGACAGCCTCTTCCTGCCCGGCTGCTTGTGCTAAACGAAATGCTTGAAGAGAGAGAAAACGCCCTGTCGGCATTCTGGTGATGCTGACCGCTGTTTGGTCACCGCCGCCATATAAAAGCTTAGCACCTAATGCTCTAAACGGACGGGGCATGATGGCACCGTCATGAATTTGCTCAAAGGTTTGGAAGGTGTGGAGCCAATGAAGACCGGTTTCATTTCCATAAAGAAGATGGTAATCGTGTGAAAGAATGAGGAAGCCTTGGTGTTCCGCCGTTTCATCTTCTTCCGTTTCTCTTCTTTTAAAAAGTTCATCTCTCAGCTTGGCTGCGAGTGCTGGTGTTTGGCGACTAACCGCTTGTATATCTTGTTCATGAAAAGGTTCCTTCTCCTTTTTCCGATAAAGGCTGGCGATTCCCCAGCATTCACCTTGAATCACAAGGGCTGCCCGCAATTCATCTGCCCATCCGTTAGGCAACAAAATGTGCTGGTATCGACCACTATTGAGGTATTCTCCGCTTTGGACGAGACTGGCAACGTGGACAGGACCTTTCGCTAGATCTTCATGCTGGTGCACATCTTTTTTTAAATATTCATTTTGAAACAGCTCGTTATGTATGGCTTCAATCGGTTCATCTGTAAAAGAACCCGTCGAGAGGAGAGTAGCTGGATCAATAGTTGTGATACAGGCAGCATCAAAATCACAGATAGCAGCAAGTTCATCTCGAATGCTTTTTCTCAGCTGCTGAAAATGAGCGGCTGGATTGTTCATTTGATCTCCTCCTCAATATCCCTACTTTTAGGGATCGTTTTTTCTCATCTATCTTCTTACAATGAAGATAACATACCGTTAGTGTAAAGGAAACGAAGCAAAGCGGAAACTGGAGGAGAAGACATATGAGTGTAAATCAACATTGGCATGATCCTGTTGCTGAATCCTATGCAGCGACAATTGCACATAAAGTACCGGGCTATCATCTTTTGCATGAGCTGACAGTGGATAGAGTAGAAATCGATTTAATGGGAGCGGCTTCTCGCATGTTAACAGTCGGAGCAGGTGGGGGCGAAGAGATTATCAACATGCTTCAAAGAAATAAAGACTGGCATATCACAGGGGTTGATCCATCTCCAACCATGCTTGATATGGCCAAGCGCAGAGTGGCACAGCTTCATATGCAAGATCGCGTCACATGGTATGAGATGGCCTTAGACAAAGTGCCGGTTGAAAAGTTGTACGATGCAGCAGTAAGTTTGCTTGTCATTCATTTTGTAAAAGATCAACTGACCTTTTTACAGGAGATCGCCCGCCGGCTTCAACCAGGGGCGCCTCTCGTGTTGGCGTTTATTCAAGGAGACCCAGAAACGCCTGCATTTCAGCAGGAGCTTCAAATGCTTTCTCTCTTCATGAATCGTCAAGGCTTGGGAAAGGAAGTGTTTACATCCTTCCGAGAAAGGCTGGGTGTCACAACATATCCCGTGTCTGAAGAAAAAATGACAGCACAATTAACCGAAGCAGGATTTCAAGACATCAGACCTTATTTTCAAGCGGGCATGATCAAAGGGATTGTTTGTAAAAGAGGCAATAGAAAGGCGGTTGGAAAATGAGGTCAAAAGTGATGGTGATAGGCGGTTATGGACATGTGGGGCAGCAAATATGTCTTCAATTAAGTGACGTGTATCCAGGCCAAGTCTTTGCGGCTGGCCGAAGTTATGAGAAGGCTGAACAATTTGCACGCCAAACAAATGGGCGTGTACGTCCATTTCAGATAGACGTCAGACAACCAATGGATACGGACTGGATGGATGAAACGAAACTCGTGATCATGTGTCTGGATCAAGATGACACGTCATTTGCTGAAACATGCTTACGATCAGGTATTGATTATCTCGATATTTCGGCAAAAGGAGCCTATATTGAGAAGCTAGCAAAGGTCCATCAACAGCAATTGAACGCAACGGCTGTGCTGAGCGTAGGTCTTGCACCTGGTCTCACCAATTTGCTTGCAGCGAAGGCGGCATCTATTCTGACCTCTGTGGAGCAAATTGATATTAGTATCATGCTTGGGCTAGGTGACCAGCATGGAAAAGCAGCTATTGAATGGACGCTTGATCATGTGCATACGGATTATGAGCTAACGAAGAATCATCAGCGAAAGAAAGTCAAAAGTTTTACTGGAGGGAAACGCATTGATTTTGGCAAAACGCTTGGAAAGCGGCAAGCCTATCAATTCCCTTTCTCTGACCAGCAAACATTGCCTTCAACGCTCCATGTGCCTTCTGTGACAACAAGGCTCTGTTTTGATTCTGGTGTAGCGACACGTGCATTTGCTCTCACAAGGAAACTCGGAATGACGTCCCTTCTCACGATGCCGAAAATCAAGGAACGAGCCATTTCACTGATTCAATCTGCTCAAATGGGTACAGATCAATATGCAGTGAAAGTGGAAGCGGTAGGAATGAAGGGTAACGAAATTCATCAAGCAGCGCTTGGAATAAAAGGTCGCGATGAGTCTCAAGCAACGGCTCAAGTCGCCAGTGCTGCGGCACTGCATGTATTGAGCAGGCAGTTTCAGGCAGGTGTCTTTCATATCGAAGAATTATTTTCATTAGCGTATGAGAATGGTGATTTTGCGTTGGTGGATCAAAAAACGAAGGAAAAGCACGCATTAGCATTGAGAGCCAGCCTTTTAACGGCATAAAAGAAAACGACAAGAGATACGCATCAGCTCAAAAGTACAGGTCAGTCATGTGGCGCTTTATTCATGATCCGAAAACAACCGCTTGCTCTCCATGTAAATGGCCGAGAGGCAATCAAGGATGGTAGTCGGAACTGATATAATGGTTACATTGGGCAAATAAACCTCAAGTGGGTGTTTACAAGTGTTAGATACAGAACAAGATGTGGTGAAGAATTATATAGATTCACCCCAAAAATTGAAAAATTTATATAGACGAGTATTGTTCGTTGTCAGTCTATCGCAAATATTTGGAGGGGCTGGAATAGCTGCAGGAATTACGGTAGGTGCCATTTTAGCGCAACAAATGCTTGGAACTGAAGCCTATGCAGGAGTCCCAATCGCTTTATTTACTTTGGGGTCAGCTGGGTCAGCTTTCATTGTAGGAAAGCTTTCGCAACGTTATGGACGACGCATCGGTTTATCGACAGGTTTTGTTGCTGGAGGGCTCGGAGCAATTGGCGTTGTGCTGGCAGCTATGATGAATAGTGTCATTTTATTATTTGCATCGCTCTTCATTTACGGAGCAGGAACATCCACGAACTTACAAGCGCGTTATGCTGGGACGGACTTAGCGAATTCTAAACAGCGTGCAACTGCCATTAGTACAACAATGGTCATGACAACATTTGGAGCAGTAGCAGGTCCGAATTTAGTTGAAGTGATGGGTAAATTTGCAGTGTCCATTGGTGTTCCAGCACTTGCCGGTCCTTTTATTTTATCAGCAGTAGCATTTATTGTAGCTGGTCTTGTCCTTTTTATTCTGTTGCGTCCTGATCCATTAGACATTGCCCGAAGAATAGCAACTTACAAAGCAGAACATGGTCATGGAAATAAAGCAGATGCTGCTGATAAAAAAACAGATAAAAAAGGGCTTACAGTAGGTGCCACAGTGATGATCTTAACTCAAATTGTCATGGTGGCACTCATGACCATGACACCGGTGCATATGCAGCATCATGGTCATGGATTAGCCGAAGTGGGCATTGTGATTGGTTTTCATATAGGGGCCATGTATCTTCCTTCACCTATCACGGGTGTACTTGTAGATAAACTAGGACGAACAGCTATGAGCATAGCGTCGGGCATCACATTGTTACTTGCTGGTTTATTAGCAGCATTCGCACCAAGTGATTCAATGATTCTATTAATCATTGCTTTGTCTTTACTTGGATTGGGATGGAACTTTGGTTTAATTAGTGGTACTGCTCAAATAGTGGATTCTACAGATCCATCAACCCGGGCAAAAACCCAAGGAACACTCGATGTTTTTGTTGCGTTAGCAGGTGCTTCTGGCGGTGCCCTTTCAGGAATGGTCGTGGCGAATACGAGTTATGCTACATTATCTTTAAGCGGAGGAATTTTATCGTTAATTCTCATCCCTGTCATCGTTTGGTCTTTTAAAAGTAAAACATAATGCAGCTCCGTGCTCATCCATCACAAAAAAAGACATGCCTCCAATCATTGGAAAGCATGTCTTTTTTTGAATCTTCTATCAAAATACACAGAGCAACTGCACACATGTCTTCACAGGATGCTAGCTTTCTTATGATGCTGAGGACACATCTCCTTTTTTCTTGATACTGGCTTTAATGAGCTCAGTCAATGTGTCAGAGCCTTTTGTGGAAAGGTGAACACCATCTGGCTGAAAATAGGATGGCTGTCCGGTAGCGGCTGAATGCCAATCGACTAAGCTCACATTGTGATGTTGATTGGCCACACGCTCAATGACTGCATTCACATCATTTTCCCAAGATCTTGGAACGCGAGTGTTCACAAGAAAAATATGAGCCTTCGAGAAATGTTGAATGAATGAGGTCAAAGTCCCCTCTGTAAAATAACCATTTGTGCCAAGCTCAATAATAACAGCGGCATCAGCCTTGTTAAAAGAAGCATATTGAGGGGCGATGCGGATGGCTTCGTTCATTTGCCTTCCGACCCTTGCGTCAATGGTGATGGGTTCATAGGCCTTTTCTAAATTTGAAGCAATGTCTAACATGACGGAATCACCAATGGCAAGAACTTGGTTAAATTGTTTAGGATCCGCTGCTTTTTTCTCATGTTTGTCTTTCTTTTTCTTCACTTTTGATTCTGTCTGACCGCCTGCCTTTTGGGGCGCTGTCTTAATTTGTGTTACTTCCTTGGCATGTGGGGATGTATGAGACGAGCTAGACATGCCAATGGTAAATAAAATCAAAAGGACTGCGGCAATCCCAAGAAACACTTTGTTGGACATAGACCATTGCTTGATTCCTGTTTTCCAAATCGACCAAGAGGCAAAATAGTGTCTAAACCCGAGTTTACGAATCGGCTGTTCGATCAAACGATAGGAAGCCTCTGATATGAGTAGAATTGCGATGAGCTGCAATGTGACACGTCCTATGGAAGGCTGTCCAATCTCAATGACCGGTGTGGTCAGCACGATAATTGGATAATGCCATAAGTAGATGCCATAAGACCGCTTTCCGAGCCAAACGAGTGGTTGAAAAGACAGCCATTTCCCAATAAGACTGGCAGGATGGCAGACACACGCAATTAAGATCGCTGCATTCAAACAGAATAAAAGCATACCGCCTTGGTAGAGAAAGCCGTCAAATTCGTCGACTGCATAAACACATAAGAGGAAAATGACCATCGAACCGAATCCGGCTATTTGTAACATACGTCTGCCGACAGGAAGTAACTTTCTGCTGGAAAGTCTGTGCATGGGCCAGACAAATGCAAGACTGCACCCGATGAGGAGTGCAAACGCACGTGTGTCTGTTCCATAATAGATCCTGCTTGGGTCAGTATCCGGTGAATAGAGAATGGCCATCCATAACGCAGATACAAGTGCCAGACCAAAGGTGATCATAGGAAGATGGGATCTATTTTTCACCCATTTCAGTCCAGCAATCAACAGTACAGGCCAAATGAGATAAAATTGCTCTTCAATCGCCAAAGACCATAAATTTTTTAGTGGAGATACAGCATTGAAGCTGTCAAAGTAAGAGAGCTGATGAAAAATATACCACCAGTTACTCACATAAAAAAAGGACGATAAGGCATCGCCACGAATGGACATTAATGCATTTGAACCAGCAATGGCGCACCAGCTGACGATTAAAAAAATCATGACGTAGGCAGCTGGAAGCAGCCTTCTGATGCGGCCCATCCAAAAAGGCAGAAGCTCTTGATAGCCCAAATCCTGCTTATGCAGCAAGATGGTTGTAATCAAGTAACCAGAAATCACAAAAAACAAATCAACGCCAAGAAACCCGCCGCTTGCGGGTTCAATATGTAAGTGATAAGCAATGACCGCCAATACGGCAACAGCTCTCAGCCCATCTAATCCTAATATGTAACGTAAACGGTTTTCCTTGCTGTTCATGAAAAAGAATCCCCCATCAATGTCAAACGCGTCTTTTTTGTTGTCACTCCAAAAGAACAACGATTCTTTTATTTTATATAAGATTAGACGAATCAGCATTACATTTTGTTGGCGAATTTCTGTCTTTTTTAAAATTTTTTTATATGAAGAATTATTCTAAGGCTTGAGGGATTCTTATTTTTATACTCAAACCGAAAATCCCTGTCATAATAAAAGAAGAAGGAAAGGGGATGTGTTGAATGAGAACGATTGAAAATGATCTGTTATTGGTTCAAATCAATGAGAGAGGTGCCGAGGTGAGAGAGGTGCTTCATAAAGAAAGTGGACGTCAATATATGTGGTCTGGTGACCCTGCTTATTGGGGCAGGGTGTCGCCCGTCTTATTTCCGATTGTCGGACGGTTGAAGGATTATCAATACAAGATAGACGATCAAACGTATCAACTCTCGCAGCATGGATTTTTGCGTGATGTTGATTTTGAACTATTTGAAGAAGCAAAAGATCAGGTGATTTTTCAATATCAATCAAATGGCCGTCACACGTCACAATATCCGTATGAATTTACAGCGCGCATCAGTTATGCACTGTCGGAAAATGGACTAACGATTTCCTGGGAAATTGTTCATGAAGGAGATGGCACGATGTATTTCTCGATTGGTGGGCATCCGGCATTTCATGTCCCGCTTGTTGAAGGCGAGCAGACAGCTGATTATTCACTCACATTGATCCCTTCCACCGAACATGATCCAATTCAATATGAACTTCATGATTCACTTGTGAGAGAGAAGAAGAAAGGTGTTGAGTTTGAGTCGATTCAACTTCGCCCAGAACTTTTTCAGAACGATGCAATGATCTTTAGTCATATTGAGCAAGTATCATTGACTTCTCAAGCAGGTCACGGCGTTGAGGTCGATCTCAGTGGTTTTCCGTTCGTTGGTATTTGGTCTCCATATGATCAAGAAAAGGGAACAATGGCTCCTTTTGTTTGTATTGAGCCTTGGTATGGGATCGCTGATATGGAAGGGACAAACGGGCAGTATAAGGAGAAATTCGGCATTCAAACCTTAGAGAAGCAAGAGACCTTTCACGCAGCTTACACCATTTTCTTTAAATGAACATTTGTGCATGGTGAAGTGAACAATTTGTTATGATAGAGGAAAAAAGGAGGCGTACGAATGGATCGGGACAAACAGCAATTAAGTATTGAAGCAGCAAGGCTCTATTACTTATCTGATTACAGTCAGCAGGAAATCGCCAAGCAGCTTGACCTGTCGAGGCCAACGGTGTCTCGTCTGCTTCAGTATGCGAAGGAAAAAGGGTACGTCCAAATTACAGTGATGGACCCATTTGAGGATTTAAATGAGCTGTCCTTATTGCTGAAAGAAAAATATGATCTGCTCGAGGCTCATGTGGTATTTTCGCCAAAGGACGATTATCCAACGATTACGGATTACTTGAGCCGGTTTGGTGCAGATTATCTTCAAAATACGGTGAAAGACGGCGATATCGTTGGAGTGAGCTGGGGCACCACGATGTATCAAATTGCTCAAAAGATGCAACCTAAACAGGTAAAAGGGGTAGAAGTGGTTCAGCTGAAAGGTGGAATCAGCCATTCACATGTAAATACATATTCTGCGGAAACGATTCAGCTGTTTGCATCAGCTTTTCAAACGGCACCACGCTATTTGCCACTGCCTGTTGTGTTCGATAGTGCCGCCGTTAAAGAGATGGTCGAACAGGACAGACATATTCAGCGCATTATTGAAATGGGCAAACAGGCAAATATCGCTGTGTTTACTGTTGGGACGGTAAGAGATGAGGCGCTTTTGTTTAGACTCGGTTATTTCCGTGAAGAAGAAAAGGCGCTGCTCAAGACATCCAGTGTCGGAGATATCTGTTCGCGTTTTTATGATCAAGAAGGACGCATTTGCAGTGAAGCGATTAATAATCGCACAATCGGTGTGGAGCTGGATGATTTGAGAACAAAAGAGCGCTCCATTCTTGTTGCTGGTGGACATCGAAAGGTTGCCTCTATCCATGGGGCGCTGAGAGGAAAATATGCGAACGTATTGATGATCGATCAGCACACAGCAAGAGCTCTTTTAAATGTCACAAAATAGATGAACAAAATTTCATAACTATATTTACAATTGTTCAATAGTCATTTAAGATGAAAGTATCATATTTAAAAGGAAGTGTGAATCATGACAATAGCAAAGCTCATTGATCATACAGCACTAAAACCAGATACATCTAAAGCTGCGATCATGCAGTTACTAGAAGAAGCAAAGACATATCAATTTGCTTCCGTTTGTGTGAACCCAACTTGGGTATCTCTTGCGGCGAAAGAACTAGAAGGAACAGGCGTTGATGTATGTACAGTCATCGGTTTCCCGTTAGGTGCAAACACAACAGCAGTGAAAGCATTTGAAACAAAGGATGCCATTGAAAACGGTGCAACTGAAGTGGACATGGTCATCAATATTGCGGCATTGAAAGATGGCGAATATGATGCAGTTGAACAAGATATTCGTGCCGTTGTAGACGCAGCAAAAGGCAAAGCCTTAGTGAAAGTCATCATTGAAACTTGTCTACTCACGGATGAAGAGAAAGTACAAGCTTGTGAACTTTCTGTAAAAGCTGGCGCTGATTTCGTCAAAACATCGACTGGATTTAGTACAGGCGGTGCAACAGCTGAGGACATCGCATTAATGCGTAAAACAGTTGGACCTGACATCGGTGTCAAAGCATCAGGCGGCGTGAGAACAAAAGAAGACGTAGAAGCGATGACAGCTGCAGGCGCAACCCGTATTGGTGCCAGTGCAGGCGTTTCCATTATTAAAGGGGATCAATCAGCTCCTTCTAAAGACTATTAATTCATACGATCCTATGGTAGGATAACAATCATGACTCATTAGATGATGAAAAAGTCATATGCGGAAGGGTCTCATTTCTGGGATTTTCTTCCGCAATTTGTTTGCGAAATAGGGTTTGTTCCATACAAGCACATTAATGTAAACGAATTCATTCAAGGAGGAAAAACATGAAATACGTCATTGGTATTATCGGTTTGCTGGTGATTCTCGCCATTGCATGGCTGGCAAGTAACGGGAAAAAGCGAGTGAAATTCCGTCCAGTCATTGTCATGATTGTACTGCAATTTATTTTAGGTTATATTCTGCTCAATACAGGTGTTGGGAACTTCCTAGTCGGGGGCTTTGCAAAAGGATTCCAAATGCTTCTAGGCTATGCTGGTGAAGGGATCAACTTCGTATTTGGCGGTTTAATGAATGATAATGCGTCAACTTTCTTTATCAATGTCTTGCTGCCGATCGTCTTCATTTCTGCCTTGATTGGTATCCTGCAGCATTGGCGTATCCTTCCGCTGATCGTACGCGGAATTGGGTATTTGCTTAGTAAAGTCAATGGAATGGGGAAACTAGAATCTTACAACGCCGTAGCGTCAGCGATTTTAGGTCAATCCGAAGTGTTCATTTCCATTAAGAAGCAGCTTGGATTATTACCTCAACAGCGTCTTTATACATTGTGTGCATCTGCGATGTCGACTGTATCAATGTCCATTGTCGGTGCGTATATGCAAATGATTAAACCGGAGTACGTTGTTACAGCACTTGTGCTGAACCTATTTGGTGGATTTATTATTGCGTCTATCATCAATCCATATGAAGTGTCTAAAGACGAAGACATGCTTGAAGTCGTAGAAGAAGAAAGACAATCTTTCTTCGAAATGCTCGGCGAATACATTATGGATGGTTTCAAAGTAGCCATTGTTGTGGCTGCGATGTTGATTGGATTCGTTGCATTAATTGCGATGATTAATGGTATTTTCACAGCTGCCATCGGTGTTTCTTTCCAAGATGTACTTGGATATGTGTTTGCACCATTTGCTTTCCTTGTTGGTGTACCTTGGAGTGAAGCGGTACAAGCAGGAAGTATTATGGCGACCAAAATGGTATCTAACGAATTTGTAGCGATGCTTGCTCTATCTGGCGACGGTCTTCATTTCACTGCTCGTACAGAAGCGATCATTTCTGTATTCCTTGTGTCATTTGCGAACTTCTCGTCTATCGGTATCATTGCTGGAGCAGTGAAAGGCTTAAATGAAAAACAAGGAAACGTTGTCGCACGCTTTGGATTAAAGCTGTTATTCGGTGCAACACTCGTCAGCTTCTTAACAGCAGGCGTTGTCGGTTTGATTTACTAAACTAAAAAAGGAATGGTGAAAACAATGAGAATGGTAGATATCATTGCGAAAAAACGTGACGGAAAAGAATTATCTTCAGAGGAAATTTCTTTCTTTGTCAAAGGTTATACGGACGGAACAATTCCTGACTACCAAGCAAGTGCCTTGGCGATGGCGATTTTCTTCCAAGATATGACGGATCAAGAACGTGCAGATTTAACACTCGCTATGGCAAACTCAGGGGACACGATTGACCTGTCTGCTATCGAAGGTATTAAAGTAGACAAGCATTCAACAGGCGGTGTAGGCGATACAACAACGCTTGTACTCGCTCCTCTTGTTGCAGCACTTGATGTACCTGTTGCAAAAATGTCTGGGCGTGGTCTTGGACATACGGGTGGAACAGTCGACAAGTTAGAGGCAGTCAAAGGCTTCCACGTTGAAATTACAAAAGACGAGTTCATCGAACTGGTGAATCGTCATAAAGTAGCGGTCATTGGACAATCAGGCAACCTGACACCTGCTGATAAAAAACTGTATGCCCTTCGTGATGTAACAGGAACTGTTAACTCAATCCCGCTCATTGCAAGCTCGATTATGAGTAAGAAAATCGCTGCAGGCGCAGATGCAATCGTATTAGATGTGAAAACAGGTGCAGGTGCTTTCATGAAAACACCTGAAGACTCTGAGAAGCTTGCAAAAGCAATGGTTCGTATCGGAAATAATGTTGGCAGACAAACGATGGCTGTCATCTCAGACATGTCTCAGCCGCTAGGATTAGCGATTGGAAATTCCCTTGAAGTGAAAGAGGCGATTGACACGCTTAAAGGCGAAGGCCCTGAAGACTTAAACGAGCTTGTGCTCACATTAGGAAGTCAAATGGTCGTTCTTGCGAAAAAAGCAGAGACACTTGATGAAGCAAGAGAAAAGCTAATTGAAGTCATGAAAAACGGCAAAGCACTTGAGAAATTCAAGGAATTTTTAGAAAACCAAGGTGGAGACGGCTCGATTGTAGATCAACCGGAAAAATTGCCACAAGCACCTTATCAAATCGAAGTGCCGGCAAAAGAATCAGGTGTGATCGCTGAAATCGTCGCAGACGAAATCGGTGTTGCAGCGATGATTCTTGGAGCAGGACGTGCAACAAAAGAAGATGATATCGATCTATCTGTTGGCATCATGCTCAACAAAAAAGTAGGCGATCGTGTAGAAAAAGGTGAATCTCTCGTGACGCTGCATGCAAATCGTGAAGATGTTGAGAATGTCATGGAGAAAATTTATGACAACATCCGCATCGCTGACCATGCTGATGCTCCGACTTTGATTCATACAGTGATTACAGAATAAAGAGAAGAAGACAAAAGTGATGAATCGCTTTTGTCTTTTTTTTATGTAAATTTTAGGTAGCGCTTCTTCTAGATATGATAAGTTAGATGAGTGGGAGGGGATAAACCATGAGAATGCTCAAACTCATTCTCTTTATTTTTGTAGTCTTGATGATCATTGGATTTATCAGCTACTATGTGGGACCAACATCGACACCAAGTTCTTAAGGCGAGCAAAAGCTCGTCCCAGCGTGAAGACAAATCCTCGCATTCGGTGTCAGTCCTGCGCGCTGGTGCTCACGAATGTCAAATTCGCTCCGCAAAAGTAGCTGTCCTTTCTAGACTGCAAAGGTTTTCTATCACGCTGAAAAGAAGACAAAGGGCTCAAATAAACTACATTTTAGCCCTTTGTCTACGACGAGCAAAAGCTCGTCTTTTTTAATTGGAATAAAAAATTTCACTTTATGAAACAAACCTCTTGCAATCATGAAACAATGGGTGTATATTAGTTGACGAGTCAATGATTGATATATCAACTAATTGATCTGAATAGAAAAGAGGGGATGGCATTGACTGCATTTTGCTCTGAAGAAGCAGAGGTATTATATCGTTTGCAGTGTGTGAACCGTATGATGGGTGTGAAGTTCGAAGCATGCACGGGCATCAGCCAATCAAGACTGGAGTTGCTATCACTGTTATTCCAAGCCGACGAAATCAGCCAATCCGATTTGCAGAAAAAAGTAAATATTGATAGTGCAGCTGTGACGCGTCACTTAAAACAGTTAGAAACAAAAGGAATGGTCATGCGCAGAAGAAAGCCGGAAGATAATCGAGTCACGCTTGTTCGTCTGACAGATGAAGGCAGAACAAGAATCGAAGCTTCTAAAAAAGAAAAAGAACGATTTATCTCAGAAATGCTTGAAAACGTAAGTGATGAAGAACGAAAGCTTCTCACTGATGTGCTCATCCGTATACAACAAAACATCGAAAAGATTCAAACAACCTAAAGGAGTGTTACACATGGCTATAACATTAAAAACAAACGATTTTATGGATATTATGAAAGGGCGCCGCTCCATTCGTAACTATGATCCAGCAGTGAAAATTAGCAAAGAAGAAATGACGGAGATTTTAGAAGAGGCAACAACAGCACCATCATCAGTGAATGCACAGCCTTGGCGCTTCATGGTCATTGACAGCCCAGAAGGAAAAGAAAAGCTTGCACCACTCGCAAAATTCAACCAAACACAAGTAGCTACATCATCAGCTGTCATCGCTGTGTTTGCAGATATGAAAAACAATGAATACTTAGAAGAAATTTATTCAAAAGCAGTAGAAAATGGCTACATGCCGCAGGAAGTAAAAGAAAGACAAATTGCTGCATTAACTGCACATTTTGAAGCTCTTCCAGAGCAAGTGAATCGTGAAACGATCTTAATTGACGGTGGACTTGTGTCAATGCAACTGATGCTTGCTGCTCGTGCGCATGGCTATGATACAAACCCAATTGGCGGATATGACAAAGAAGTCATCGCTGAAACATTCGGCTGGGATAAAGAGCGCTATGTACCAGTTATGCTTCTATCCATTGGGAAAGCGGCTGACGAAGGTTATGCTTCTTACCGTTTACCGATCGATCGCATCACAGAGTGGAAATAATTTTTTAAAAAAGGGAGACGATCATATGATTATTATTCATGCAGGGATGACCATTCATCCAGAGAAAGAAAACGTATTTCTAGAAGAAATCAACGGTTTAATGAAAGCTTCACAGGAAGAAGCAGGCAATGTGTCCTACAAGCTTTTCAAGGATACAGAGAAAGAAAACACCTTTTTAATGGTAGAAGTGTGGAAAGATGAAGCAGCGGTTCAAAGCCATAATGCAAGTGCACATTTCCAAGCTTTCGTCGCAAAGGCAAAAGAATTTTTAGCCGCTCCACTTGATGTTGTTGCATATCAAGGAGAGCAGCTTTCATAGAAAAACAACAAACACCCTAGGCATTTATAGCCTAGGGTTCTTTTATTTTCGACAATTCGTTCCACCTATTTCAATCTCGTATTGTGCATTTTCCACAAAGTTTCTGAAAATAAAATGTTTTTCGACTTAAGTATATTGGAATATGCTAGAATTAGATATTATTTATTACCAAATTAGGGAGGAACCAATATGAAAAAAGGGAAATGGACGAGCATCGCACTAACAGCTGTCCTCAGTTTAGGCACATTGACAGCTTTCAGCACCCCTCTATCTGCCCACACCTCAGAAAAGTCAACATCCTCAGATGGTGGTCATTATTCAGGTATTCCATTCGACGCAAGTGTTGTCAATGAAGACCGCCTCATCAAAGCCTTGAAAAAACAAGGAAAGATCAAAAAGAATGCCAATGAGGCAGAAACCCAAAAAGCATTAAAGAACTACTTAAAGAAAAAAGAAGAAGCAGCGATGAAACAAAGCGCAAGTACCTTAACAGAAGAACCTGAATTCCTAAAAGAATACAAACAAAATGTACATAATAAACTAGCCAAAAAGAAAAAGTTAAAGAAGCATAAAGGAAAAGAAGGCAATCAAGTAAAGCCGGTGAAAAAGGAAAAATATAAAGGCGACGTCCGTAATGATAAAGTTTTGGTATTATTAGTAGATTTTAAAGATTATAAGCATAATAGTATTAAAAAAGAAGAGACTGATATGTACTATGACAAGTACGATCAGCAGCATTACCAAGATATGCTTTTCGGAAAAAATGGCTACATCGGTCCAGATGGTAAAAGAAAAGTATCTATGAAGCAGTATTATGAAAAGCAGTCCGGTGGAAGCTACACGATTAGTGGAACAGTAGCTGGATGGTATACAGCCAAGCATGAAGCAGCATATTATGGCGGGAACGTACCAGACGAATCAGGCAGTGACGGCAGACCGCGCGAATTGGTGAAAGAAGCCCTCGAAGCAGCGGCAAAGGATCCAAACATTGACCTTGGTGAATATGATCAATGGGACCGCTATGATATGGATGGGGACGGTGTTTATAATGAGCCGGACGGTATCATTGACCACCTCATGGTTGTACACGCTGGCGTAGGTGAAGAAGCTGGCGGCGGACAGCTTGGCTCTGACGCGATTTGGTCACATCGCTGGTCACTTGGTGATGTATTTGAGATTCCAAACACTGAATCAGAAGTGGGTCAAGGCGGAAAGTTAGGCGCTCTAGATTATACGATTGAGCCTGAAGATGGCGCAGCAGGCGTGTTCACACATGAATTTGGACATGATCTTGGTCTGCCTGATGAATACGATACACAATACACAGGCAGAGGAGAGCCCGTTTCTTATTGGTCTATCATGTCAAGCGGAAGCTGGGCAGGTAAAGTACCTGGTACGGAACCAACAGGTTTTAGTCCATATGCAAAAGAAATGCTTCAAAACTTGCATGGCGGCAACTGGCTTTCTGGAAAAACCATTGATGGTAAGACATTAACAAAAAGCAAAACAGTGTTAATCGATGAAGCAGCAACAAAAGGAACCAACCATGATGCGGTTCGAGTCGATTTGCCAGATAAAGAGATTGTGGTCACTCAGCCTGCACAAGGGCAATATTCATACTTCAGCGGAACAGGTGACAATTTGAATGCTACCATGACGACATCAGGGATTGATTTGTCGAAGGGAAGCAAAGCCGAGCTTACGTTTAAAGCATGGTACGATATCGAAGAAGATTATGACTATGCGTATGTAGAAGTTCGTGAAACTGGGACAGACAAATGGACAACCATTGCTGGTAATATTACGAATGATCGAAATGAGGCAGGAGCGAATGAAGGCAATGGCATCGATGGAAAATCAGATGGCTGGGTAGATGCATCCTTTGACCTTTCTGCTTATGCAGGGAAGAAGATCGATCTGCAATTCCGCTATACAACCGATGCAGGATATTCACTGCCAGGTTTATTTGTAGATGATCTAAAGATTACAGCAGATGGAGCAAAAGTGTGGTCAGATGATGCCGAGGGAACGTCCACGTTCACTTTTAATGGATTCTCTCAATCTAATGGAAAACAATATGCCGCTCAGTATTATTTACTAGAATGGCGCTCTTATGCTGATGTCGATAAAGGCTTAAAGCATATCAAACGAGGAGCAAGTCTGATGAGCTATAATAACGGTTTGGTCGTGTGGTACGTCGATCAATCGTACAGTGATAACTGGGTTGGAAAACATCCAGGGAACGGCTTCCTTGGAGTCGTAGATGCAGATCAACAAGTGTTGAAATGGAGTGACGGCTCTATTGCAGCGACAGGTTTCCAAGTACATGATGCAGCATTCTCTTTGAATCCAAGCACGAAGCTGAATATTGATTATACTGAAACAACAGGCTTAACCTTAGAGGATCGCTATATCCGCCCAACGCGTACATTTAGTGATAAAAAGAACTATGTGAATCCAAATAACCCGGATGCAGGACGTGATGTGCCAACATACGGCCTATCCTTTAAAGTCGTCGGACAAAGTAAGGACCGTTCTGTTGGAAAGGTATTAATTTCTAAAAGCAACTAAACAAAAAGCCGGATTCTATCCATGAATCCGGCTTTTTGATACGTTAAGACATGGATTTTTAGCGTATGACTCGTCTTTGATCGAATGTTTGTTCTTTTTTATTTTGATATCCGAATGAAACCATTATATAATAGAGATTGGAAGGTTTTTCTTTCATTCAATGTTCTTTTTAGTTGTTAAAAAACCAAGAAAGGATGAGCGTTACCAATGAGTTGTGTCACTGCCAAGCAATTAAAGGTGATTCGAGGGACGATGCAGACTTTTTGCAGCCATTTAGAGTATGATGGCCACGGTAAGCTTCATATTAATACCATCATGGCTTTTATTAAAAAGGAATTTGGTGTAAGAAAAATGAAAGACATTCCACAAAGTCGTTTTCATGAGGCGTTAGAGCTAATCCAAGACTTTGATTTATACACGGACAAAATACAAATACGAGACCGTCTATCAGAAAGGAATTCACTAAATTGAATATTTTAGCAATGATTTTAGTAGGAATTGTCGCTTTAGAGCACATTGTCATCATGTTACTAGAAATGTTTTTTATGGAATCAAAAATGGCGAAAAGATCTTTCAATCTGCCTGAACACTTACAAAAGGATCCAAATGTGAAAGTGATGTTTGCTAATCAAGGGCTATACAATGGCTTTCTAGCTGCTGGACTCATTTGGGGGCTCATTCTTGGTTCGAATACCGTAGGATATATGATTCAGCTATTTTTCGTTCTTTGTGTGTTCATCGCAGCAGTATTTGGCGGTGTGACGTCTAATAAATCGATTATCATCAAACAAGGGTTACCAGCTTTTCTTGCATTAATTGCACTTATCCTGGCTATATAATCCTATCAGCGTGATAGAAAACCTTTGCAGTTTAGGAAGGACGAGCATCGGAGCGAATTTGACATTGGTGAGCACCGAAGCGCAGGACTGACACCGAATGCGAGGGTTTGTCTACACAGTAAAGCCGCCCCAGAGGGCGGCTTTTATCTTTTACGCATTCCCATCAAACGAATAATGGACGTAAGACAAAGGGCAACAGCGACAGCCAATATGATTTTTCCATACATGACGCCCGTAAGATTCATTAAAAAGACAGCCAATATGATACAGAGCGTGATGATAATCATCACAATCGAATAGGTTTTCATCTCTTTTTCCACTCCTTTTAAATTCCCTCTAGCGCAAGAGGTCTGTCAATTGTTTCTCATATTATATCATTTCATCACAATTTTACATGAAATTCCCTGTCAATAGAATGTGACAGAATGATTAGATTTGAAGTGAGGCTATATTTTTTAAAAAATCGGGTATAACATAAAGAGTTGTATCCAAGTCTGATTGCTTGATATTTAATTGTGCAAAATATAAAATAGCCACATGATAAATAGAAAGGATGATAAAGTTGAGCAAGAACGTTTTATTAGTATCAACAAGCAGCTCAGAAATGAACGGACACCCAACAGGCTTATGGCTAGAAGAATTGGCCGAGCCATTTCATATTTTTAAAGAAAATGGACTCAACGTGCAAATTGTTTCAATAAAAGGTGGAACAGTACCGATCGATAAAAATTCAATTCCTGAAGGAGTTCCAGCACAATATCAAGATGTGTATGAATTACTTCAAGACACAAAGGCACTGACAGATGTAAACCCAGCTGAGTATGATGGCATTTTCTTTGCTGGAGGACATGGCCCAATGATCGACTTTGCATCCAATCAATTGGTTGCCGATGCGATCTTAGCGATTTCAGACAAAAATGGAGCCGTTGGGGCAGTTTGCCATGGCGTTTCTGCCTTTGTTGATGTGAAGGATCGTGATGGAAAATCATTTATCGACGGCAAGAAAATAACAGGATTCACAAATGAGGAAGAGGATGCTGTTCAGCTGACATCTAAAGTTCCATTTTTATTGGAAACAAAACTTCGCGAGCAAGGGGCAGCATTTGAAAAAGGCGATGCATTTGCGCCATTCGCTGTTGTAGATGGACAAATCATTACTGGACAAAATCCAGGATCAAGTGCAGAAACAGCACGCTTATTTGTCAAAACCATTGCATAAATCATCAAAAAAACCAGTCGTGACTCATACGGCTGGTTTTTTGTTATAAAAATTTCCTAAAAAAGTCCAAAACAAGTATTAGAAAAATGGTAAAATAATCACAGGGTAAAAAACCCAAATTAGGGAAAAGGGGATGTTCCTGTGAGAGCATTTTATGTCAAAATCACCGCCGCCTTACTGTCTATTTTATTGGTCACAACAGGTTTATTTTCACCAGCAATCAAAGCAGAAGATGCACCAAAATCAAGTGAAAAAGTATCGCCACTGACTGAAAAAGCCATTCAGCAAGTGCAAGAGTCGTTTGAAAAGCAGGATAAAGGGACTGCGGTTCAACAGAAGGAAGTAAAAAAATCATTTAAAGTAGATAAGAAAAAGGGAATAAGTATTAAACGAAAAGCGGCTGCAGATGGAAAGATGCGCACGTCTGCCGTTCGCTCTATTGATGGACTAGCCATTAATCAATCGGCAGTTTTAAACGAGGAAGATCCAGTTGATTTATGGTTCTTAAGTACATCGTCCCCTCAGGCGCTCATCAGCAGGATTACCTCTCCAAATGCTGATTATTTCGTTCAGTTATTTGTTATTGATTATGAAGAAGGACAAGCTTATCCAACGGATCTGATTCAACCAGCAGGCAGTCTGCTTGCGTTAAGCAATTTACCAGCGGGTGATTATGCGTTTGGTATTACTAGCGGTGGAGACTTTGGAGACTCATATACATTACAGGTGAATGCAAAAAACCCACCAAATTTCACAGGTGCTGAATCCCTGTCATCAACATTGCAATACTTTGTTGCTTCGTATGCCAATGGGGATGTTTTCGCAAATGGTACAAAAGTGTATAACAAACAATCTAAGACCGCCGATTATAAATGGGAGCGTGTATTTTATTTCTCATATGATGGAAAATATCAACAGAGAACGCATTCTGTTGACAGTGTAAAAGTGAAAAGTATTTCGGCACCAGTATCGTACTCTGCTCCATACGCGAGTTCCTCTGAGGCCATTCTTGTCTACTTAGATGTGGAGACATTATTTATGTATCATGAATCATCGTTTGCTAGTGGGCAGTACTACCATAGCAGCTTTGTTGATACTCTCGGAAAGACAACGCCAAGGCGTTTAGACATTGATGACCTGACAAATTACGGCGATCATATTTTGGCTGTTGATTTAAAGACAGGAAAGCCAATTGATTTCTTCAGTGTCCTTAATTTCTACTATGCAGCAGGGATCGAGAAGCTGCCAACGATCAATACATTGAATTAAGATCGGCGGTTGACATCAAATCGCCACATGTGTAGAGTAAAGATAATTAAATGACAAAAGTCCACTAGGGGAGTCATGTATGACTGAGACAAGAGAAAATCTTGGACCCTTTGAACCTGATCTAGTTTGTACTAGCGGAGGGAAGTGGAGCTGGACCTTGTCTTATTCATGATTGAATCGATAAGAAGGCCGCTCCATTTGGGGTGGCTTTTTCATTTATTCAACTGAAAAAGAGGAGGCTTTTTTTATGACATTTTCAACCCAATTAAGGCAAGAAGCAGAACCATTATTTGAAGCGATTTATCAGCATCCGTTTGTGAGAGGACTCGCAGCAGGAGAACTCGAAAAGGAACAGATCATTCATTATGTCAAACAGGATGCAGAATATTTAAATGCCTTTATTAAAATTTATGCGGCAGCCATTAGCAGATGTACAGACAGAGAGGACATTACCTTTTTCCATCAACAAATGGCTTTTGTCCTTGATAGTGAGACACATCCTCATCAAAACCTTTGCCGGGTGGCAGGTGTCGCTTATGATGAACTGCAAGGTGCATCTTTGGCGCCAAGTGCTCATCACTATATTCATCACATGCTGCAAGTCGCCGAGGAAGGGACGCTAGGAGAAATCATTGCGGTTTTGCTCCCTTGCCCTTGGACCTATTGGGAAATAGGCAAACGAATGCTCAGAGATGTAGAGCCCGATCCTGCCCATCCATTCTATGAGTGGATCACGTTTTATGGCGGGTTAACGGACTCTGTTACAGTGGAGCTTTGCAAACGGCTTGATCAGTGGGCGGAAGAAGCAAGTGAGAAGGAAAAGAAGAAAATGAAACAGCACTTCATCTTAAGCTGTCAGCTTGAGTATAAATTCTGGGACATGGCCTTTACTGTCGAAGAGTGGCCTGTCCAAATGGAGGTGCATTCTTCATGACATGGAAGATGAAAGAAGTCGTTCTTGCTGTCATTTTATCTGTGGCATGCGGAGTCATCTATTTAGGGTGGTCGACTCTTTATTTACCGATTACAGCCCTTGTCGGTCCAGCAGGAGGCAACATCATGTTCGGAATTTGGGTCATTGCCAGTCCAATCGTTGCTTACATTATCCAAAAGCCTGGCGCTGCCCTCATCGCAGAAACAGCTGCCGCCGCCGTGGAATTACTGACAGGCAGCCACTTCGGTCTTTCTGCGCTTTTGATTGGTGTGTGCCAAGGACTTGGAGCAGAAATCGCCTTCGTTCTATTTGGCTATAAGCGATATCGCATGTGGACACTCATGTTGTCTGGTGCCTTTGCAGCAGTAGGGGCAATGGCATATAGCCTCATTGCCAATGGATTCGGCTATTACACGCCTCAAGTGTTACTCATGACCCTTGTCACTCAAGTCATTAGCGGCATGTTACTCGGTGGTTGCTTGGCAAAGGTTGTGGTGGATGCTTTATCTAAAACAGGTGTGCTGGATCAATATGCCATCATGAAAGAAAAACGAAGTAAGGGTGACCAGCATGGATTCATTTCTCGCGTGCAGTAATCTCACTGTCCGTTTTTATGAACAGGCGAATCCCGTTCTTCATCAAGTATCTCTTTCTATTCAAAAGGGGGAAAAGGTGCTGATTTTAGGACCAAGTGGAAGCGGGAAATCTACGCTGATTTCTGTGCTTGCTGGCATTATTCCAGAGCATATGGAAGCTGAAGTACAGGGAGAAGTGATGCGGCAAAGGCATACTGGTGTCATGTTTCAAGACCCAGATTCGCAGTTTTGTATGCACCGAGTCAATGAAGAAATTGCGTTTAGCTTAGAGAATCGATCTGTCCCTCGTGAACAAATGGATGATATGATTCAGCATCTCATGAAAAAAGTACAGCTAGATGTCGACCCAAATACAGATATTCATACCTTATCTGGCGGAATGAAGCAGCGGTTGGCGCTTGCTTGTTTACTAGCATTAGAGCCAGATGTCCTGTTCTTTGATGAACCGACTGCACAGCTTGACCCAGCAGGAAGAATGGAGATATTTCAATTGCTTCAGCAGCTTTCGGCTGAACAGAATCAGACGATGATTTTTGTGGAGCATGTGTTAGACGGTGTCATCGAGTGGATGGATCGGGTGATCTTATTAGATCATCAAGGCTGTATTATAGCAGATGGAACGCCAAAAGGCGTGATGAACACATTTGAGGGAGAAATGAAAGAAGCCGGCATTTGGCGTCCGAAAATATTTCCCGAGAAATGGTCCACTATCGTACAAGATTCATTTCATCCACTGAGTCAAACACTCTTGCAAACCTTTGAGGCGAGAAAAGAACGTCATGAGAAATTGTCATCAACAAATCGAGAGATCATTATTCGCACAGATCATCTACAATTAAGCTACGGGAAAAAAAGCATTATAGATGACCTGCACCTTGATATAAAAGCAGGAGATTGGGTTGCGATCATTGGTGAAAATGGAAGCGGAAAAAGTACGTTTCTTAAACATGTCATCCGTTTAGAACCAATAAAGAAAGGTCACATTTTTTTAAAAGGAAAACACCTGAAAAAGTGGTCTGACCGAACATTATATGAAAAAGCCGGCTTTGTATTTCAAAATCCAGAACTTCAATTTATACAGGACACAGTGTTTGATGAAATCGCATTTGGTGGGAGACAGCGAAATTGGCCAGAGCCTGTGGTGCAAGAAAAAACGAATCAGCTATTGGCAGAGTTCGGCCTAGAGAAGCATAGAGACGTGCATCCTTTCACCTTAAGTTTAGGACAAAAAAGAAGATTAAGTGTTGCCACGATGCTTCTTTTTGATCAGGATGTACTCATTTTAGATGAGCCGACCTTCGGGCAGGATGAGAAAACGGCGAGGGAGTTAATCCGGCGTTTAAAAGAACGTCAACGACAAGGCACCACTATTATCATGGTCACACATGATATGGAACTCGTTGATGAGTGCGCTGATCAAGTGCTTGTTTTTCATCAAGGGGAGCATGTTTATGATGGTACGCCTTTTGATTTATTTTCTCATCAGGAACTTGTCACTTCCTGTGAGCTGAGAGTGCCGTTACATTATCGCTATATGGCTGAAAGAAAGGAAGTGATGACGATTGCAAAGTAATCACTCTTTTCTATCCACTGTAAATCCAGTCATGAAATTACTCGCCCATCTCCTTGCGATGTGCGGTCTGATGGCGATTTCTGATCCTAAAACGACGTTCATCATCTGGCTGTTTGCACTTGGAATTGGACTTGTCCTAGGCGGCTGGAATTTGAAATATCTCATCACCAGACTTGTACCTTATCTGCTCTTTTTCATTCTCGTGTTTTGGATGATGGCGGCCTTTGGCAAGGGAGATCATACAGTTTGGAAATGGGCATGGTTTCATATCACAGAGGAGAGTTTAAGAAATGGGCTGACCATTTCTTTTAGAATGCTTGGGTTTGTGACATTTGGTCTCCTTTTTACATCAACAACTGATTTGACGGCCTTTATGATGAGCTTAATCCATCAATGCCGAATGTCACCCAAATGGGCATATGGGATGCTGGCAGGCTTCCGGTTTATCCCGTTGTTTCAAAGTGAATTGAAGCAAATGAAGGCTGCACATAAAATTAGAGGTTACAAGCAAAAAAACAGTTGGAAAGCGTTTATACGTTATGCACTCCCTCTTTTCACGCAAGGCGTACGGAAATCTGAACGACTAGCCATTGCGATGGAAGCAAGAGGCTTCACAGGGACGAGGGAGAGAACGTATTATCATGTCATCAGCACTTCATGGATCGACTGCATGTATCTTTTTTTCATCGTCATTAGTGTGTTGATATGCATCTTCTTCTTTTAAAAACAGCCACATTCTCTTGATAGAATGTGGCTGTTTTATATGTCTTAGGTCATTTGGTTGATATTAGTACACATTGCAGGCTGTAATAGATCATATAAAGAACCGATAAAGAGAGTGTACTGAGAAAAAGAGAGGATGAACGTGAGCGAATGTCACAGAGAATTGATAACATAATAGACGCTTTACCAATCGTTGGACTAGCTATGAGAGAGCAGCTAACCTTTTCTGTATTAGGGAAAGAGAAGGTTCTTTATTATCAGCAGCACGGGAACATTGACTTAGGGTTTAAAGCAGGGGACGTTGTAGCTCCCGGGTTCCAAAACTTTTCGATGTTGAAAAATGGGAGAGAGCCATCATTTATCCAGATTCCTAAAGAGGTGTACGGTATTCCTATGGACATCGTCGCCGTCCCGATTAAAGATGACAATGGTCAAGTGATCGCTGCCTTCTGTGTAGCATATGACCAAACGAATCAACAACGATTAGAACACATTATGACGGAAAGTAACGATGCTTCCGAAAAACTGGTCGCGATGGTACAGCAAGTGGCTGCACATTCAGAGGAACTACAAGCGACAAGTGAACAAATTCTACAAAATACAAAAACCACTGTCGAAAATTCCTCTAAAATCAACCAAGTGTCTAATCTCATCAAAGGTATCTCTGATCAAACGAACTTACTTGGACTCAATGCATCCATTGAGGCTGCAAGAGTCGGTGAAGCAGGAGCAGGCTTTGGGGTGGTTGCTACGGAAGTGAGAAAGCTGTCTACTCACGCGAAGCAAGCAACGACTGATATTGAAACAGCGCTAAAAGATGTGCAAGGCTCAATCAAAGGAATGGAAGAAGAAATAGCACAAATCGTGGCTTCTTCTGAACATCAAGCAGAACTCGTTGGCACTTTCACAAAAATTATTGAGGGGCTGCACGAAACGAACGAAACGATGAAATCATTGGCAACAGACTTAGTGAATTATCAAGTGAAATAAATAAACGAATCACAAAACCTCCAGCCGTATCGGAGGTTTTTTAACGTGTTGAAGTGAGTTTTTTGTCATGATATTGACGGATTTTTCACTGACAGGGAAGTTACACTTCTGTATGATAGAAAAAGAGAGACCTGTTTTGATCATTAGACCTATTCATAAGGAGGAAGACCATCTTGACACAATCAGCAAAGCTGCAAGAAGTACTTGCGCCTTACCGTCCATTGCTAGATCAAACTGAAAAACCACTGATTCAATTACAGATAAAACAAGGAAAAACAGGACCATATGACAGCAAAATAGCAGGTGATCCTTATTTCCCCAAAAACGACGAATATCCCGTTGATGGAGAAGGCCATCCTATGAAGCTGCTGGCACAAATCAATTTCGGCCAGCTGCCAAAGCTGAAAGATTACCCAGAAACAGGACTTTTGCAAGTGTTTATTTCTGTACATGATGATCTTTATGGGATGAATATTGACCAAAAAACAGAGCAAAAAGATTTTCGGATCAAATTTATTGAGGAACCTTTCTTAGCTGAAGAAGACTTATTGACTGATTTTTCATTCGTGAAAATTCCTGACGATTTTTATTTTCCAGTTACGAAGGAAGGTGCAATTACAGGTGAATTATCAAGCGAAACGATCAGTGTAGGAGATTTCCGCTTTGAAAAAGTCACAGGAAAGCAAAGCTGGGATCTATTCGAAGATGCTGTTGGTATTGATGGTGATGAAGCAGATCAATTGCTAGATGAATTTTATGAGACAGCAAGTGGTTTTGGCCATAAAGTTGGCGGATACCCAGGTTTTACACAAGAAGACCCGCGTACCTATGTAGACCAAGAACATACTGTGCTATTATTGCAAATTGACTCAGATGATGAAGTGGACATGTTGTGGGGAGATTGCGGCATTGCTAACTTTTTTATCAAACCAGAAGACCTCAAACGAAAACATTTCGAAAATGTCGTCTATAACTGGGATTGCTCCTAATTTTGTAAAAAACACTCTTTTTGAAGAGTGTTTTTTGTCTATTTTTAGCCTTTTTGCCCCTAAATCGTCATTTCTGAGAGGTAATATGTCATTCTTTCTAGTTGACCGTATCAAAAAAAAATGTAAAATCATCTTAAAGTCCTCTTTTTTGAAAATAATAATAAAATGACATATCAATCAACAATGAAATGCTCGAAAAAGCGGAATGTACTGGGGGGGATCAATTGATCATTTCGAAAGTAATCAACAATAATGTGGTCAGTGCGTATGATGACGAGCAGCATGAGCTGGTCATTATGGGTAGAGGGATTGCGTTTCAAAAGAAAAGCGGAGACCCGATTGACGAAGAACGTATCGAAAAAGTATTTTCCATTCAAAATAAAGATATATCAGAAAAATTCAAAACCCTGCTTTATGATATTCCGATCGAGTATATGCAAGTGTGTGAGGCAATTATCGATTACGCGAGAACGACCCTTAACAAAAATTTAAATGACAGCATCTATGTCACATTAACGGATCATATTACCTTTGCTATTGAACGTCATCAAAAAGGAATGGACATAAAAAATGCCTTGCTTTGGGAAATCAAACGGCTGTACAAAGAGGAATTCATGTGTGGTGTAGAAGCGATTCGGATCATACAGGACAAGCTCAACATCCATCTTCCCGAGGATGAAGCAGGCTTTATTGCGATGCATATTGTCAATGCAGAACTGAATGAGGAAATGCCGAATGTCATTCAAATTACAAAACTGATTCAAGATATTTTGAACATCGTAAAGTATCATTTCCAAATTGATTTGGACGAAGAATCATTAAATTATTTCCGTTTTGTCACGCATTTGAAGTTTTTTGGACAGCGTCTGTTTAACGAAACACAAATGGAAAATCAAAATGAGTTTCTGTATGAAGTGGTAAAGGAAAAAAATACAGCCGCTTTTCAATGTGCGGAGAAAATTAATGACTATGTTCAAAAAGAATACAACCGAAGTCTCATAGAAGATGAGATGTTATACTTAACTTTGCACATCGATCGAGTCATAAAAAGAAAATAAATCAAAAAGAAAGCGTTGACATATCAAAATTAACATGCTAATTTATAACTATAAACTCAATAACCCACAATCTTTTAGGATTGTTACTGGTCAAGCAGGCAAAACCTAAATCATTGTCCCTATCTTTGATAAGGCATGATTTAGGTTTTTTGTATCTAAAGGCTTATAAAATTGAATAACGATCAATCGCTATGAAGGATTGTTACTGGTTAAGCAGGCAAAACCTAAATATCGATTAATGTCTGAATCGCTATTTTTCGGGCATTAATGGATGTTTAGGTTTTTTCTATATCAAGATGAAATCAACGATTGGAGGGTAACACAATGAACCACAAACAAACAGCAAAAGAAGTTCTAGAGCTTGTCGGCGGTGAAAAGAATGTTAAGCATGTCACGCACTGTATGACAAGGCTCCGCTTCAACTTATACGATGAAAGCAAAGCGGATAAAGAGAAGCTGCAATCAACAGACGGCGTCATGGGCGTGAATCAAAGCGGCGGTCAATACCATGTCATTATTGGCAACGACGTATCAAACGTCTATCAAGCAATGATTGCTGATTCTGGGTTATCAACAGATGTAAAGTCAGGCGATTCAGAAGAAGCATCAAAACAAAATGTGATTTCAAAGCTTTTCGATTTTATCTCTGGTGTCTTCACACCGATTCTTCCAGCCATCGCTGGAGCTGGTATGATCAAAGGGATCTTGGCATTAATGCTGACGTTCCAATGGATCTCAGATAAAAGCAGCACATATGCGATTTTAACAGCTATCGGAGACGGAGCCTTTTACTTCTTACCGATTCTGCTTGCTGTAAGCGTAGCCAAGAAAATTGGCACAAATCAGTATATCGCCGCTGCCATTGCAGCAGCCGCACTGCACCCGCAGTTAACTGCTTTACTAGGTGCAGGAAATACAGAATTTCTAGGCTTGCCAGTGGTTGCCGTTGTGTACTCTTCATCGGTGATTCCAATTCTACTCACTATCTGGCTCGGCTCATATGTTGAAAGATTCGCAGAAAAATATAGTCCGAAATCACTAAAAATCATTCTTGTTCCAACAGTTACACTTCTTGTCGTGGTACCAATTATGCTCATCGCGGTTGGACCGCTTGGTGGGATTATCGGAAATGGCCTTTCAGGTGGAATTGATTTATTGTTCAAACATGCAGGTATTTTGGCCGGACTCTTAATCGGTGGCTTTATGTCACCATTGATCATTACGGGCATGCACTATGCACTACTTCCAATCATGATCAACAACATTACATTAAACGGTTTTGACTTCATTCTTCCAATGATGTTTGTAGCGAATATGGCACAAGCAGGCGCAGCATTCGGTGTCTTCTTAAGATCAAAAAACAAAACATTCAAATCATTGGCGATGTCTACAAGTATCACTGCATTAATGGGTATTACTGAACCTGCTATGTATGGTGTGAACATGCGATTGAAAAAACCGTTCCTTGCAGCCCTCATTGGTGCAGCAGCAGGCGGCGTGTTCATGTCCATCTTCAAAGTAAAGTCGTATGTGATATCTGGATCAGCAGGTCTCCCAGGTCTCCCAACGTTCATTGGACCGACATTTGTTTACTCCATCATTGGATTAGTGATCGGCTTTGTTGTAGCAACCATCATGACACTTGTTCTAGGATTCAAAGATGTACCAGTGAAAGATGATACAAAAGCAGACAAACCAGAAGAAAAGAAAGACACAGTAGCGCTTCAAAATGAATTGGTACAAAGCCCGCTTGAAGGTCAACTAAAGCCGCTCAATCAAGTAAATGATGCAACATTCTCTAATGAAATCATGGGTAAAGGAACAGCCATTGTCCCAACAGTTGGACGTGTAGTAGCACCGTTCAATGGCAAGGTTGAAACCATTTTCCAAACAAAACATGCCATTGGTTTAAAGAGTGATCAAGGCACAGAGCTTCTCATCCATGTGGGGATTGATACAGTAAAACTTGGCGGTAAACATTTCACAAGTCATGTAGAGTCAGGTGATCTTGTTCAAGCAGGAGATGTGCTCGTTGAATTTGATATCGAGGGCATTCAGCAAGAAGGCTATGATGTAACAACGCCAATTATCGTCACCAACACAAATGATTATGCACAAGTTGATGCGAAAACAGATGGGGCGATTACAGTAAAAGAGACATTGCTTACAGTCAGTGTAGAAGAAAATGAGGAGGGCATTCAACATGACCAATTTAGAAAAAACATTTCCTAAAGGTTTCTTATGGGGCGGCGCAGTAGCCGCCAACCAAATTGAAGGCGCTTATAACAAAGATGGAAAAGGCTTATCCACAGCGGATGTATCACCACACGGTATTATGCACCCATTCGATGAATCAATGAAAGACCTTAACTTATATCATGATGCGATCGACTTCTATCATCGCTACAAAGAAGATATTGCCCTGTTTGCAGAAATGGGATTCAAGTGCTTCAGACTATCCATTTCTTGGCCACGTATTTTCCCAAATGGCGATGATGCGGAACCGAATGAAGCGGGCCTCGCTTTCTATGAAAAAGTATTTGATGAACTGCATAAGCATGGAATTGAGCCAGTTGTCACGATCTCTCACTATGAAATGCCACTTGCACTTGTGAAAAACTACGGCGGATGGAGAAACCGTAAGCTTGTGGGTCTTTATGAAACATACGCTAAAACATTGTTCACTCGCTTTAAAGATAAAGTGAAATATTGGATGACCTTCAATGAAATTAACGTCGTCTTACATGCTCCTTTCACAGGGGGTGGCCTTGTATTTGAAGAAGGCGAAGACGAGAAAAGCATTCAATATCAAGCTGCGCATCATCAGTTTGTTGCAAGTGCTCTAGCTGTTAAAGCAGGACACGAAATCATTCCTGATGCGAAAATCGGTTGTATGATTGCAGCGATGACAACTTATCCGTACAGCTCAAGACCAGAAGATATGTTTGCTGCGATTGATCAAGATCGTAAAACATTGTTCTTCTCAGATGTACAGTCAAGAGGCTATTACCCTGGATATATGAAACGTTATTTCCTGGAAAATAACATCAACATTGAATTCCAAGACGGTGACGAAGACATTCTAAGAAACCATACAGTCGACTATATTGGCTTCAGCTATTATATGAGTTTTGTGACAAGTACAGATCCAGAGGTACTTGGACAAGTGACTGGTGGCAACCTATTTGAAGGCGTGAAAAACCCTTATCTAGAAGCAAGTGATTGGGGATGGCAAATTGATCCAAAAGGACTTCGTACAACACTAAACCAACTATATGACCGCTACCAAAAACCATTGTTTATCGTAGAAAATGGATTGGGTGCTGTGGATCAAGTAGAAGAAGACGGCTCAATTCAAGACGATTACCGAATTGATTACCTAAGAAGTCATTTGCTTGAGGCAAGAGAAGCGATCGCAGACGGCGTTGACCTGATCGGCTATACAAGCTGGGGCCCAATTGACCTTGTCAGCGCATCAACAGCTGAAATGAAAAAACGCTACGGCTTCATTTATGTCGACCGTGATAACGAAGGAAAAGGTACATTAGATAGAAAGAAAAAGAAAAGCTTTGATTGGTATAAACAAGTGATTGCGACAAATGGAAAGCATTTAGACGCATAAAAAAAAGAGACAAACCGCTGATCAAACGGTTTGTCTCTTTTTATTGTGAGTGGACTATGATGTCCACACTTGATCCGCAATCTCAATCACATGACGCAGCTTTTCCCATTGCTGTTCTTCTGTTAACAAATTGCCTTCCTCTGTTGAAGCGAATCCGCATTGTGGGCTCAAACAGATTTGGTTGATGTCCACATATTGAGCTGCTTCCTCGATTCGTCTTTTGATCTGATCAACGGGTTCAAGTTCCCCATACTTTGAAGTGACAAGACCTAGTACGATTTGAAGGTTTGGATTCTTCACATAACGCAGGGGTTCAAATCCGCCAGAACGGTCATCGTCGAATTCTAAGAAGAGACCATCCAAATCGAGACCCGCAAAAATCGTTTCTGCCGCTGCCTCATAACCACCTTCGGCTGCCCAAGTTGATTTAAAATTACCACGGCAAATGTGCATAGTGATCACCAAATCCTCTGGTCGATCGGCAACCGCTTCATTGATTGTTTTCGCAAACGATTCACGCAGTTCATCTTCCTCGCGGCCAAAAGCTTTGATTTGTTCATGTCCTTTTTCAGAAAAGAACACAGCCCAAGCTGTATCATCTAGCTGCAAATAGCGGCAGCCTGCATCATAAAAAGCACGGATGGCTTTTTTATAAGCTTGTGCCACGTCATGGTGAAAATCATCTAAGCTGTCGTACACACCTTCTTCAAGCTTTCCACGGAAAAAGAGCATATTCGGACTTGGAATCGTCATTTTAGCCGTATGATCACCCGCGATGCTGTGAAGGAAGCGATAATCCTCCAGCATTGGATGATCAGTAAAATCAATCTTACCTGTTACTTTGATGCCTCTCGCTTTTGTCGTCGTATTGTGGAATTGAATGCCTTGGTCTGCTTCAAATCCTTCGACCCCATCAAGCCCTTCTAGAAAGTCAAAATGCCACCATGCACGTCTGAATTCTCCATCTGTGACAACCTCTAATCCAATTTCTTTTTGCTTCTCTACAATACGAGTGATTTCTTCGTTTTCAATTTGTCTGAGCTGTTCTGCTGTCAGTGTACCGTCTGCTTTTTGCTTGCGGGCTTCTTTGATGCGTTCAGAACGAAGTAAACTCCCTACTTGATCTGCGCGAAATGGCGGCTTTGTTGTTTTCTTACCAATGGTTTGTACTTGTGTCATGCTGAATCCCTTCTTTCTTCAGGTTATAATTCAAATAAAAAAGCTCTTCCTTGGATAAGGAAGAGCATCATATACTGTGAGATCTCTGCCTTATCTTCAAACAAGCTTCAGCTTGCTTAAGGAATTAGCACCATTCTGTTCCTAGGAACAGCGGTTGCCGGGTTTCACAGGGCCAGTCCCTCCACCACTCTTAATAAGGTTACCTTTGATTCAATTTTCTTAATAAACACAATTATTCAATCTTTTCGAGAAAAAGTCAATGGTTTTTCCTATTTATTTTCCTACATAAACAAATCAGCGACGAGAACACCTGCTAATCCAACAAGTGATAGAACTGTCACCATTAAAGTCCACGTTTTAAAAGTTTGAGCCATCGACAAATTAAAGTATTCTTTGTAAATCCAGAAACCTGCATCATTCACATGAGAGAATGTTATACTGCCGGCGCCTGTTGCAATCACCATTAGTTCTGGGCTGACTCCCGTCAAACCAATTAGCGGTGCAGAAATGCCAGCTGCTGTGAGACCCGCGACAGTCGCTGACCCTAAAGAGACACGAAGGACAGCTGCAATTAGCCAAGTGAGGAGCAGAGGAGACAGTGTGCTTCCTTGCATAATCCCTGCAATGTATTGATCAACGCCGCTGTCAATGAGCACCTGTTTAAAGGCGCCGCCGCCTGCAATGATCAATAGAATCATCGCAATGGAGCCAATTGAATCCGTAATCGACTTCATGACGTCCTGCATGCTCTTTCCTCTGCCAAGACCAAATGTGTAGATGGCAAGTAGCACAGAGATTAATAGGGCAATCGCCGGCTCACCTAAAAACTCAGCCGCCGGTAGCAGCGGGGAGGAAGGGAAGAAAATTTCTAAACATGCTCTGAATGTCATGAGCAATACAGGTAAAATAGCGGTGAAAATACTAATGCCGAAGCTTGGCATTTCCTCTTCTGTAAATTCCTTTGGATTAAACAAGTCCTTTGGAATGTGTGCATGCAGTTGGTCTTTCTTAAATAGTTTCGTAAACAGAAGTCCGCCTACTAAAACAGCAGGAATGGCTAAAATAATTCCAACCAATAAGGTTTGTCCCATGTTGGCTTGAAATACATTGGCAATGGCTGTCGGCCCTGGGTGAGGAGGGAGGAAGCCATGTGTGGTAATGAGTGCAGCGACGAGCGGCATTCCCACATACAACACAGGAAGTCTTGCGGCTTGAGCAATGGTAAAGACTAATGGAATAAGAATAATGAATCCGGTTTCATAAAATAGAGCAATTCCGATAACAAATCCAGTCAGCATCGTCGCCCATTGGATTTTCCCGATACCAAAGCGGTCGATGAGTGTCATGGCAATACGCTGAGCACCGCCAGAATCAGCCATCAATTTACCAAGCATCGCTCCAAAGCCAAGAACCAACGCCAGATGGCCGAGTGTACTTCCAAGCCCTTTTTCGACTGAAGCAATCGCTTCAAGTGGTGACATGCCTTCTAAAACGGCAACGATTAAAGAGACAATAATCAACGAAATGAAAGCGTTTAACTTAAAGACAACCATGAGTAAAAGTAATAACAAAACGCCAAGTCCGATAAAAACTAACGACATGATCTTTCCTCCTTTGTGCTGCATAAGGGAGCGTGAACGCTCCCTCTGCTTTATCCTTCAAGTATGTCTACTGCTTCTTTTAACGTATCCTTTGAGCCAACATTTCCCGGGAAAATCACATAAGACATGAATGGGAATTTGCTTTCTTCTCCTGTTTGCCAAACGGGAATACCTGGTTTGATTTGACCTGCGACGGTCGCACGTTTGACGCTGAGTCCTCTTGTTCCAATATCGCTTGAGGTGATTCCACCTTTGGCAATGAGGTACTTAGGACGAATGGAGAGGCGCTGGACAATGCTTGTCACCGCATCACTAATCTGAACAGAGAGTTTCAATTCTTCCTCTCGGCGATTGTCTCCAAGATCAAGCCGTTCTCTCCTTGTATAAACAGCAACCGATTGTCCGGTTGTTAAAAGCCTTTCAGTTTGTTGAATCACGCGGTCAATTTCCTCTTGAAATGCTTCAGGTTCTAACACGAGGTGTGTATCAAATTCAATAAATGCAATGTCTTTATTTTGCTGCAGCGCTCGCAATTGTTCCGTTGTTTTTTTGACATGGGAACCGACCATGATGAGGCCACCGTGCGTGCTTTCTTCCTGTATTAAGTCTTGTCTAGCTAAAAGTGCTTGATCCTCAACACCGCCAAGCACTTTTGTGAGAGCGGCCGCACTTCTAAATAGAAAGTGCTGACCTGCTTTGATGGCATCTATGAGGGCAATGACAAAGACTTTGACATCGTCATAGTCTACTGCATTTACAACCACTTTTTGAAAATCCTTCACGGTCATCAGCTGATCCTTGATTTGTTCAATACGTAAAGCCCGGATATCTTCTAAAGAAATATAAGTAGTGTTTTCCTTAGTGAACGATCCGTTTGATTTCTCTTCGATCCATTCTCCGAGGTGAGAAGATTGAAATCCGAATGTACGATCCAATGCAAATTCTGTGTCACCAGCAGGAATTAATTCGTGACCTTCCTGTACATAGTGAATATTGCCAATCGTAAAGCGGCCGCCTTCTTTAAAAAAGGGAAGAAGGATTTCGCCGTCAAATTGGCGGGAGCTTTGCTGTTCAATGGTCGTTCTGAGAATGTCAGTCTCTAGCGGAAAGTGTCCACGCAGGGTGGAGTCCCCCCGGCTGACAATGATGAAATCTTGATCAAGCCGTTCAGCCGTTTTCACAATCGTTGATGCGATCATTTCATGAAGAACCGCCGTTTCTTTCTCTGTCATACTGCGAGAGTTGGTTAAGATAAAGAACATACGGCTGTCTTCAAGAAAACCAGCTTCAATGCTTTTCTCTGACCAATCGGTGAAAACAGAGACGCCGTGTACGGTTTGAATGCCTGTTGGGTCATCGTCTAATACAATCACTTTATGGTGGAAATGGTTTAGTGCTTGTTCGTATGCTGATTGAATGCGGTCTGAATCCGCTTTCGGAATGGCATTTAGTAATTCAATGCTTTGTTTCATAGAACCTCATCCTTTCTTCACTTCAACATGAGCCATTTTTTCGTAATATTGAACGATTCCGCCATGATCAAGTCCAGATTTTCCGTCAGCTTTAAGGGCGTGGAAGATTTCTAGCAGCTGACTAGAAAGCGGGAGAGGAACGCCGATATCATGGGCGGTTTCCATGACATTGGTTAAATCCTTTAAGTTGATGTCAATACGTCCACCAGGCTCAAAGTTTCGTTCTAAAATGAGGGGAACCTTCGCATCGAGGACAGCACTTCCTGCCAGTCCACCTCGGATGGCTTCATACATTTTATCAATCGCAATGCCAGACTTAGCGGCAAGGATGAGTGCCTCGGACATGGCAGCGATATTTAAGTTGACGATGATTTGATTCGCAAGCTTAGCGGTTGTCCCGCTTCCATTTGATCCAACTAATACGACATCTGTGCCCATCGCATAGAGGACATCCTTTACTTGTTCAAAGATCTCTTCTTCTCCGCCCGCCATAATCGCAAGTGTCCCGTCTATCGCCTTTGGCTCTCCGCCACTGACAGGAGCATCGATAAATTCGATCTGATGCTGTTTTGCCAGTGCCGCTAATGCTCTAGAAGTAACAGGTGAAATAGAGCTCATATCTATAATGATCGTGCCAGGTTTTGCTGTAGCCAATATGCCTTGTTCACCTGCTACGACTGCTTCTACATGCTCACCTTTTGGAAGCATCGTGATGATGATATCGCTTACAGATGCTGCCTCAGCAGCTGATGCAGCGGCATTTGCACCCACTTCTTTTAATGCTAGAACAGCTTCTGTATGAATATCGAAAACAGTCACAGTATGACCGGCTTTTAATAGATTGAGTGCCATAGGTTTCCCCATAATGCCTAATCCAATGAATCCAATTTGCTTTGCCATTTTGTCCGCCTCCTATTTAGAAACCCCTTACAAAAAGCGCTTTCTTTTCTTTTTGTTAGTATATATACTATCTTTCTAATTTAATAGTAGGAAATAAACTATTGTTCATTTAATGTACATGACGAAATAGGAATGTGTCAACGGAAAATATGAGAAAAGTCACAAAAAAAAGACCGGAAACAGCTCCGGTCTATTGTCGATTATGTTTTATTTTTAGCTACAGCTAATCGAGAACGTTTGACGTTGTCGATCGCATTTGATCCTAATTCTAAAACAGCTGCGACATACAAAACATCAATAATCACAAGCTGATTAATACGAGAAATCATTGAGTCAGAACGATAGGTTGTTTCTCTCGATGAACTGAGCAGATGAAAGTCAGATTTCTTGGCGAGCTCTGATTTCGGATAGCTCGTAATCGAGGCGACCGTTGCACCTTTTTCCTTTGCAAATTGTACGGCATCAAGGATTTCTCTACTTTCCCCTGAATGTGAGATCGCGACGATAAAATCATGTTCTGTTGCATGTGTTGCAATCATATTCATCATATGAGGATCGCTGCATAGACTCACTTCAAAGCCAAGCTGGAGAAACTTATGATAGGCATCTCCGGCAATAAAACTGGAGGCACCTGCTCCAAAGAAGACGGTTTTATGAGCCTGTTTCATTTGCTCAATAAATTGTGTCACAGCTTGGTCTTCTAAAATATGTTTCATATCCTGAATAGAGTTGGTTGTTAACTCTATGACCTTATGTTTAATATCTGCGACACTATCAGATGCTTCGATCTCACCGTATATGGATTGAGGCGTATTGGTCGCAATATCCTGCGCGACATGGACACGAAACACTTGATAGGACTCATAGCCAATTTTTCGCAGAAAACGAAAGATCGTCGTTTCACTTGTGTTGCATTCAGCAGCGAGTGCACTAATCGAATGAAGCACAACTTTCTGAGGGTTTTGTAAAATGTAATTGGCAATCTTTTTCTGGGTAGGGGACAAACTATGAAATGTTGTCCGGATATGACTAAAAATATTCTCTTCTATGATAAACACCACACTTCATCTAACATTCTATCTTAAGCATACAGGAACTTATGAAAACGGTAAACAAACCTCACATGAAAAATAAAGAATAATATGGAAGAAAACACTTCTTTTGGTTCTTTTGTCATGGTATACTCAATTGGTAATAGACAAAAATGGGGGTTTTTACTATGACAATGAAAAAAGGCCTAACGATCAGCCTGCTCATTTTTTCGCTGATTGTTTCGTTGTTTGCGCCAGTTGGATCTGCGGATGCCAAACAAGTGAAAAAAGCAAAAGTAAGTACACACTATTATAAAAAGAAAAAAACGTTTAAATATGCACAGGTGAAAAACCTTAGTAAAGCGCATATGAAAACCATCAATCGTGATTTAAAAGAAGATATTGCATTCTCTTATTCTACGTACTTGTTCTTAAAGGACGAAGCGAAAAAGGAAGGCTACGGGAAGGTCACGTATGAGAGAACGTATGAAACGAAATTTAACAATGGTAAGAAACTGAGTATCTTAAACTATGATTACATGTATAACGGTGGAGCGCATGGGGATACGATGGTTACGAGCATGAACTATGTGTTAACAAAGAAAAAAACAAAGCAACTGTACTTTACAGATGTGGTGAAAACAAAGAAAAAGCGTACAAAAGTAAGAGATTATATCTATAACTACACAAAGAAGCATAAAAGTAAATTCTATGCGAATCTGAAAAAAAGCGATATTCAAATCGGCTACGACACGCAGTACTACTTCACGAAAAAGGGAATCGCTGTTGTCTTCCAGCCATATGAAATTTCACCGTACTATGTAGGAATTCCTATGATTCAAGTACCTGCGAAGGTGTATAAATAAACAAGAGAAACGGCCATGAATTTGGTCGTTTTTTATACATAAAAAGAGCCCCTGGTGATGAGGCCCTTCTTTTTACATTTATACTTGTTTGGGTGCATCGTTTAGTGGGTGACGGCGTTTGCCGTTGTAGTGGCGGCGCATACGAAAGATTTCAAACTCCGAAAGCTCTGCGCTTTTTCGTTTTTGGGTGCGGTTATCTTTTTTGAAAGAGAATAGTAAGTAGCAGCAAAGTGAAGCGATAATCAATAAAATCATCATATGACATTCCTCCAATTCATCCTATTCTTTAAGTGTAGACAGGGTGAGTGATGTTTATAACTGAAAATAGTGAGCAAATAGCGTTTAGTTCTAAAGGTTTATTATAGGTGCTTTTTTAGGTCTAAAATACTGGTTGTTTTTAACTATTATATTTCCAGTTATTTCACTCGTCAAGAAGAATTTTTCTGGGGTTGTCTCTATTAGTACGATTAAGTGTCATAAAAGTTTCAGAAAATTGTAAACTTTTATTAAAAAACCGTTCCCGAACAGGAACGGTTGTAAACATGTTTATGCTTTTTCTTCAAATAAACGTGCAATTTCCACGATCACTTCTGACGCTTTCAGCATGTTCTCTACAGAGATGAATTCATATTTACCATGGAAGTTTTCCCCGCCAGTAAAGATGTTTGGCGTTGGAAGTCCTTTATATGAAAGCTGTGAGCCATCTGTACCGCCGCGGATTGGTTCAATGACAGGTGTCACTGAGCGGTTTTCCATGGCTTCATGAGCGATGTCTACGATATGTTTAACTGGCTCAATTTTTTCTCTCATATTGTAATATTGATCCTGAATGCTAAGGGTGATGCTGTTTTCGCCGTAGACTGCTTTTAAGTCGTTTGCGATTTTTTCAAATAGTGCTTTGCGCTTGTTGAATTTCTCTTTATCAAAATCACGAATAATATATTGCAACTCTGCTTCTTCTACTTCTCCTACAAATCTTGTGAGGTGGAAAAAGCCTTCGTATCCTTCTGTGTATTCTGGAGATTCATCTGAAGGAAGTTTGTTGTGAAAGAGCATGCCGATCTTTGCAGCACTGACCATTTTGTCTTTTGCTGTCCCTGGATGGACGTTGTTTCCTTTAATTGATACTTTTGCACCTGCGGCGTTGAAGCTTTCATATTGAAGCTCTCCTAGCGGGCCACCGTCAATCGTATAAGCATAGGAAGCGCCAAAGGCATCAACATCGAATTTGTGAGGTCCTCTGCCGATCTCTTCATCTGGTGTGAAGGCGACACGAATTTTTCCATGCTTGATTTCTGGATGCTCAATCAGGTAATGCATGGCGGTCATAATTTCTGCGATACCAGCTTTGTTATCTGCACCGAGCAGGGTCGTGCCATCAGTCGTGATGAGCGTATGTCCTTGGTATTTTTGTAAATTTGGAAACTGTGCTGGAGATAATACGATATGTAGATCTTCGTTTAACGTGATGTCCCCGCCTTGATAGTTCTCGTGAATCTGCGGTTTCACGTTCTTGCCAGTGAAGTCAGTGGCTGTGTCGATATGAGCCAGGAAGCCAATGGTTGGCACTTCTTTGTCTGTGTTAGATGGGATCGTGCCCATGACATAACCGTTTTCATCCATTGTCACTTCTTGAATGCCGATGGATTTCATCTCTTCAACTAGCTGCCTTGCTAGGTTCAGCTGTCCTTCAGTGGATGGGCAGCTCTCTATGTCTGCATCAGACTGTGTATCCACTTTTACATAACTTGTGAATCGCTGGATCATTTCCTCTTTCATCAATACGTCACTCCTTTTGTAGAATATGTTCATTTTATCATGTCTTGAATGCGCTTCATAACAAGAAAGGCTTTCTCTGACAATTAGAGAGGAAAAAGACCTACTTTTATTTTGCGATGTGCTGAATGGTTCTTTAGGGTGATTTTTTTGGGTGTCTTTTTATTTATAATGAGGACATATAAAATCATCCATTTGTACGTTAATTTGGGAGAAAGGGGTGCGAAAGTTGGATTCTAGTCAAACACTTGCACTCGCTCAAAAGTTCCAAGAAGCCGCTGATGGCATTCGGCAGTCGAAGCAGCTACTTGAGAATCGGCTGAAGGCAGTTGGATCAGGCTGGCAAGGGGAAGCAAGAGATAAATTTGATCAAAGCTTTGAGGAAACAGTGACACGCTATGATCAATTTGAAAAGGACTTGCTTGAAACAAGTCAGGAACTGCGGGATGCTGCTGTTAAAATCGAGGAACGTAAAGCTGAAATCGCCAGAATGGAAGAGCTTGAGCGAAAAAGGCGAGAAGAACAGAGAGAAAGAAACCGAGAAGGGAGATGATGTGATGGCGCGTGACATTGTAGTAGATCCAGATCAGTTGACAGGGCTGGCGAATGATTTTGTAGGAGAGCTTTCGGCCATCGAAACAAAGCACCACGATTTACATAGTGAACTGGATGGCCTCATCCTAGGCTGTGATCCCCGTTATCGAAGCTGTTTTTCTGGAGTAGGAGATGCATGGGGTTCTGGACAAGCCTTAATGAGCAAATTGAGCAGTGACGACATTGCCATTCGTCATGCAACGGATAAAATGGTCGAAGCTGATGATATTTTAAGGAAAATGTACAGTCTGTATGATCAATATGGTACACTCACGAGCCTAGCTGGTATTGTGATGATGCAGGCAAAATACTATGGACTTGGCATGACGACCTTTATTAAAGAAAATGGCCGCTATGCTGCGCAGCATTCAAAGCTCCTTCTTGATGTGACCGGACGGGTAGAAGGAACGAGATTTGACCGGTTGGCAAGGATTTGGCTGAGTAAAAAAGAATTATTAAAACGATCCAATTGGTCGATGGCTGACCTGGTCCATAAGAAATTTACAAAATTTTATCCTAGCGATACAGTGGCGTTCACGAACAGTGTACGTGATTTCACAAAAGGAAGTATTAATTGGAAGGACACAGCTGGCATCAAGTCTGTTCTGAAAAATGGTGCAAGGTTTGCGAAAGGAAATGCCATCATTGCAACGGTCGTCACGGGTGCAACAGAAACGGTTGGCTGCGGTCTGAAAATTGCGGAGAACTATGCGGAATTTGGGGATCAGCCAGAAGTTCTCAAGCGTGAAAATGCAAAGGCTGTTGGAAATGCAGTGAATAATACGGTCTTTATTGCAGGCGGATCTGTTGCAGGTGCCGTGGTGGGCGGCGCTCTTGGAAGCTTTGCAGGACCGATTGGAACAGTCGTTGGCGGTGCGATAGGATCAGCAGTAGGTGGCTTTATTGGTGAAAAAGTCGCCAAGCTTACTTCTGGTTTTGCAGAACAGGTCGCAGTGAAATTAAAAGACCCAATTCATGCGGTTGTCGATAAAGGAAAAAAAGCATTTGAACTGGCAGGTCAAGGTGTTAAAGCAGTCAATGACACCATTGATCAAGCAAATCAGGTGATACATAAAGGAATAGAAAAAACAAAAGAAACCGCAGATTCGCTGTTGAAAGGTGCAGGTGATTTCTTGAAGGGCGCATTTTCTTTTGGATAAGGAGAGATCAAGTTGGATCAGCTAAGTCTAAGTATCGAGGAACTCATCTTTAGTTTTTACAGTGAAGGCTATTTTGAGCAAGGGATGTCTTTAAAGGAAGCCTATTATCCAGATGTAGAGGATGAACGTCTTGGATTTTTATTTGAAATTGCATGTCGCTCTTTGCTGGCAAAAGACGTGCTGGAATTCCGAAATAGACAATACCGTTATAAAGAAAAATACCGGCATTTCATTCAAGCCATGAACGATGCATCACATACCGTGAAAGCTTCAAGGTTTGGTGCATTAGATGAAGAGGTCAGTACGTCCTTTCATACGACTCAGGCAGGTGTGTATTCACACCATACGCTTTTTGATCAACAAGTGCATCAGATTCACAAACTAAAAGACGATCAGCAGACTGTGGAGCAAGTGACAACCTTTTTGAACATACACATGAGTGAACACCTTACACCAGTCATCAATTTGCAGGCGGAAGAATTTGAACTGCTGTTAGAACAAGCCAGTCAAGGGAATGAGGATTGCCCTTCTTTTCTAAATAAAGCAGAGAACCAAGAGCTTGTGCGGGCATTTGCTTCTGATGTAAGGGTCAGAAAAGGAAAAATGGATTCTTTGATGAAGGTCACTTATGATAAAAATAATACGCCGGATGTAGAGTCTATGATATTTGTTATTCCGGGGCAGAAGCATTCTTGGCTAGTGTCGGGCATGAAGGAAAATGAATTTCGGATAGAGACGGCTCATAGGGACGGATTACGTTCTATATTCTAATGGAGAAAAGGAGAATGGCGCTTGAATCCAAGTGAAGTAATAGAAGTGAGGAGCAGACCCTTTCTAAGAGTATGGGCATTCTTAGCAACGGGCGGGTTTGGCATCATCGGTATTTGGTTATTTTCAGAAGCTCTTACATTTGAATCGAATTATACGTTGTTTTTATTTTTAGGCGGATTATTAGGCATTGTCTATGGGTGGATCTCTTTTTTGATGATTCTTCCGGCTTTTACGAAGAGGGGAAATGTGATTTTTCGCATTCAGCGTGGAGAGAATGGCGCTGTTTTATACCGGCAACAAACAATCCCTTTTCAAGACATTCAATCTATTAATATGCGCAGGCATCGTTACAGTATCAGGGGATTTCTGTTCATGGATGTGCTCATTCGGAAAATGGATGGGAAATTGATCAAGATTCCGGCGTACAGTATTTTAGATGAAGAAGTATTTGAGCAAACGGTGAAACAAGACATTTATCCATATTTACATGAGACCGCCCAAGAGAATTGGAAACAGCAGCATGGTCATGGTGAAAAGCAGAATCAATAGATGTTTTCGCCATCATTCCATGAGGTGAGACGCCACTTTTTTTAAGAAATCGTGTATGATGTCAGTAAAGACTGAACAATCAAGAGGTGATGAGAGATGGACAAAGAAATGGTAATTGACCTCGTCACAGAACAAATGGCACGAATTCGAAAAGAAAAAGACTATACACAGGACCGCATGGCTGAGGTGCTTGGGCTATCCAAACGGCATTTGCAGCAGGTAGAAAAGAATCGTCTTCGCCTCAACTGGACGCAATCTGCGGCCGTATGTGCATTATTCAGGGATAGTGACATTTTAAAAGGGACACTTGGGGATGATCCGCTTGAGATTTTGGAAGTCGTCGCCCACGATGAATTGCATTTATCTGTTGAACGTACGATTGGCGGAAAGGTTTGGTGGCGGACGTCTGTGAGAAAAGGTACGTTTCGTCTCCAGCAAAATGTGCTAAGCCAGCATTACCGCATCTTAGATGATGAGAATTATCGCTATTATAGTTCCTTTAATAAAGAAGAAGCGAAGCGGCGGTTAGAGGAATTAAGTGAGCTGTCGTAAGCAGAAAAAGAGAGGTCCCTCTATGACAGGGACCTCTCTTTTTTGTGTTGTTTATACTTTCAGAGTGTTTTTCGCCCGAATAAAGGCAACAAGCTGTTTAATTTCTTCATCTGTTAGTGGAACGCCGTCTACATGGATGGTTCCTTCTTTTGCTTCCGTGAGTTCAACTTTGATATCAGAGATTTTGCGTTGTATCTCTGGCTCGTCCGTTCTACCAAGTAAAAAATCAATGGACGTATCATACAAATCAGCCAGCAGTTTCACTGCTTCAAGCGAAGGTCGTCGGTACCCAGATTCGTAACCGGCATAGGTGCTTTTGGCGATACCTAGGCGATCTGCCGTATGCTGGAGAGACCATTTTTTCTTTTTTCTAAGGGTGGTTAAACGATCGAGTATCATACATGAACGCTCCTTTATATACAACAACAGTATATCATATTTTGACAAAGAGTGTACGCGTTATGCGTAATAATTTCTTGATTAATTCGCGTTATGTGACTATAATGGCAATGAAGGTACGCGTAAAGCGTATATTATAGAATAGCACAAGCTGGCTTATAATATGTGTGACAAACGAAGTAATTTTACTGAAAGAGGTGGACCTGTTGAAGAAATTATTGCTTTTAACCACTGGTGGGACGATTGCATCTGTAGAAAGTGAAAATGGTTTAGCTCCAGGTGTTAAAGCTGAGGACCTTTTAAGCTATTTAAACGAAATTAATGCAGACTACACAATGGACACAAAGTCCCTAATGAGTATAGATAGTACCAATATGCAGCCTGAATACTGGGTTGATATCGCAACAGCCATTTATGAAAATTATGATCAATATGACGGATTTGTCGTCACGCATGGTACGGACACAATGGCCTATACATCAGCAGCACTATCGTATATGCTGCAAAATCCTGATAAGCCAATTGTCATTACAGGATCACAAATCCCAATTACGTTTAAGAAAACAGATGCGAAGAAAAACATTACAGATGCGATTCGTTTTGCATGTGACGGTGTTGGCGGCGTATACGTCGTGTTTGATGGCAGAGTCATTCAAGGAACTCGCGCAATCAAACTAAGAACGAAAAGCTACGATGCATTTGAAAGTATTAACTACCCATATATTGCATCGATTGAAAATCATCAAATTGAATACAATAGCAAAGTAAAAAGATCATCAATGAAACCGCTTAAATTAGATGCATCCTTGAACACAGACGTTTGTTTACTAAAACTGCATCCAGGACTGAAGCCTGAGTTTTTAGATTCAATCAAAGGGTTGTACAAAGGAGTCGTCATTGAAAGCTACGGCAGCGGCGGAATTCCTTTCGAAGGAAGAAACCTTTTAGAAAAAATCAACGAATTGCTGGAAGAAGGCATTTCTGTTGTGATCACCACTCAGTGTCTCGAAGAAGGAGAAGACATGAGTGTGTATGAAGTAGGACGTAAAATCAATCAAGAACTGGTTGCTCGTTCAAGAAACATGAACACAGAAGCCATCGTGCCAAAGCTCATGTGGGCATTAGGTAAAACAACAGATCCACGAGAAGTGAAAAAGATTATGGAAACGCCAATCGCAGAAGATTTAGTGATTTAACTATTCTATAGAAAGCAGGTCATACGAGATGGTTCAAGCAACTTATCGTTACGAGAAGGATTTTCTAGGTGAAAAAGAAATTCCCGCAGACGTGTATTATGGTGTTCAAACGCTTCGTGCAAAAGAGAATTTCCCAATTACAGGATATCGCATGCATGAAGAACTCATTCGAGCATTTGCCATCGTCAAAAAAGCAGCAGCTCAAGCCAACATGGAAGTCGGACGTTTATATGAAGGAATTGGAAATGCGATCGTTCAAGCTTCAGATGAAGTGATTGAAGGCAAACTCCATGAATATTTCATCGTAGACCCGATTCAAGGCGGCGCAGGAACGTCTATGAATATGAATGCCAATGAGGTCATTGGAAACAGAGCCCTCGAGATCATGGGACATCAAAAGGGCGAATACATTCATTTAAGTCCAAATACACATGTGAACATGTCACAATCGACAAATGATTCGTTCCCAACGGCGATCCATATTGCAGTGCTCAAGCAGTTAGACATTTTACTTGAGACGATGCAGGCCATGCAGGACGTATTTCAAAAGAAAGCAAAAGAATTCGATCATGTCATCAAAATGGGGCGTACTCATTTACAAGACGCTGTTCCGATCCGTTTAGGACAAGAGTTTGAAGCATACAGCCGTGTGCTCAGCCGTGATATTAAACGAATCAACCAATCAAAACAGCATTTATATGAAGTGAATATGGGTGCGACCGCTGTTGGGACAGGCCTCAATGCAGATCCTCGCTACATCGAAATCGTCGTGAAGAAGCTTGCTGATATTTCTGGACTGCCATTAGTAGGCGCAGAGCACCTCGTAGATGCGACGCAAAATACAGATGCATACACAGAAGTATCTGCTGCCTTAAAAGTATGCATGATGAACATGTCTAAAATTGCGAATGACCTTCGCTTAATGGCATCTGGCCCACGTGCAGGTCTTGCTGAGATTGCATTGCCAGCCCGTCAGCCGGGATCATCCATTATGCCTGGGAAAGTCAATCCAGTCATGGCAGAGCTCATTAACCAAATCGCATTCCAGGTCATTGGGAACGACCACACCATCTGTCTTGCTTCTGAAGCAGGCCAGCTTGAGTTAAATGTGATGGAGCCTGTTCTGGTCTTTAACTTGCTTCAATCTATTAGTATAATGAATAACGGATTCCGCTCATTCACAGATCACTGTTTAGCGGACATCGAAGCAAATGAAAAACGTTTGAAAGAATATGTCGAAAAAAGTGCAGGTGTCATTACTGCGGTAAACCCTCACTTAGGCTATGAAGCTGCGGCTAGAATCGCAAGAGAAGCCATTTTAACAGGACAATCGATCAGAGATCTTTGCCTGCAAAATGATGTGTTAACAGAAGAAGAACTTGATATTATTTTGAATCCTTACGAGATGACAAAGCCTGGCATTGCGGGTGCAGAGCTCCTAGAGCGATAATAATATCAAAAATTTTATTTTATTAATATGTTGAATTGCCTGTGAAAAAGAGAAAAACAGGCAATTCACTTTCTTTCGAATTGACACACTTTTTTCACAATATTTTGAAAACGCTTAACGCACGCACAAAGGGAGGAAACAAAATGAAAACACCACGTCTACCGTCTATTTTAGAAGTCGTGTCTGTACTTGGCTTATTTTTAGCAATTGTTTTATCATTCACTCTTTACTTCAAATTAGATATTCAGCTAGCATTGTTCATCTCATGGTTTATGGTTATTGCTTTAGGAATTCGTTTAGGGCATTCGTACAAAGACCTTCAAAATGCGATTACAAAAGGGATATCAAATGGATTAGAGGCTGTTTTAATCTTAATTGCAGTAGGTGCACTTGTTGGTACATGGATTGCTGGCGGTGTTGTACCCACGTTAATTTATTACGGACTGGAATTTATTCATCCTAATATCTTCTTATTAGCTACACTGATTATCTGTTCTATTATGTCTGTTGCTACTGGTACGTCTTGGGGTACAGTTGGAACAGCAGGTATTGCGATGATTGCGATTGGTGAAGGATTGGGTATCCCATTACCGATCGTAGCTGGGGCTGTTTTATCTGGCGCTTATTTTGGTGATAAATTATCTCCTTTATCTGATAGTACTGTGCTCGCTTCCTCTCTTTCAAAAGTGGACGTGCTGGCGCATGTAAGAGCCATGATGGTCTTATCCATACCTGCCTTTGTTATTACGGCTATTATGTTTACAATTACTGGATTTATGTATGGCGGAAGAAATATTGATCAAGATAAAGTAGAGTTTTTGAAACAAGCATTGCAGGATACATTCACGATTAATATTTGGATGATCATTCCGGCAGTCATTGTTGTCCTATTACTTGTATTGAAAAAACCGTCAATGCCTGTTATCGCAATTGGTGCACTGCTTGGGGCAGTCTGGGCGATGGCATTCCAAGGAATGAACCCAGCTGATGCGCTTGGTACAGCTTATAACGGCTTCTCTATTAATTCAGATGTAGATTTCTTAAATACACTGTTGAACCGTGGCGGTATTGTCAATATGTTAGGATCTCTAGTGGTCATTATTCTTGGACTTGGTTTTGGTGGAGTTCTTGAATACTTAGGCGTGTTAAAAGTGATCGTCGCAACATTCGAGAAAAAATTGCACAATGCAGGAAATGTGACACTGTCTACACTTGTAGTAGCATTCTTTGCGAATATCTTTGGTTGTGCAATGTATGTCTCATTAATTCTTACACCAAAAATCATGGAAAAAAGCTATGACAAATTAAAATTAGACAGACGTGTGTTATCTAGAAACTCTGAGGTTGGTGGAACACTTACGTCTGGTATGGTTCCATGGTCAGATAACGGAATTTACATGGCAGGGATTCTAGGCGTCTCGACATTCTCTTATTTACCATTTATGTGGCTGAGCTTTGTTGCCATTGGTCTTGCCATCATCTACGGATATACAGGGAAATTCATTTGGTACGTGAAAAATCAACAAGACTCAGAAGAATCGGCATCATAAGCCACTGCAAAAGCCGCCCCTCCCCCGGGCGGCTTTTGTTTGTCCTAGGACCGTAAGACTATGTGTGTTTCCAGAAGGGTGGTTGTGTATTTTGACCCCCTATAAAAGAGGGCTTAAGGTGTGGTGTGAAGCAGATTGAAAGCATATTTATACCATAAAAAGGGCACAAATCCCTATTCAAACATGAGTCTTTGAACCTTATAATAACAATATTGGAAAAAGTGCGATTCACCATTACGCTCGTTTAGAGGGACTCTAAGCAGCGTTTTTATTTTTGACAGGAGGAGGAACCCATATGAGCTTATCGGATATGCTGTCTGCCCTTAACGGTGGCATTTCAAATAAAAAGGCAGAGATCGAAGAGAAAATTGCTCGACTCAAAAAGGCAAAAAGTAAGATTGAACGTGAACAAGATGCCGCAGAAACAGACCTAAAACAAATCAAGCAGCCAAAGCTTGGGGCCTCTTGGAAAGGTGAGCGGAGCCAAGATTTCAAATCAGAACGAAATGAAGCGCATGATGCGTTGCAAACGATCGTAAGCGATAAATATCCACGCTACGTGAGCCGAATCGAATTCAAAATCAGTACACTAGAAGCAGAGCAGGCTGCCTTATCCTTTGCCAGCTCTTTAGCTGGAGATGCCGCACGTTTGGCTGAAAAAGGAGAAGACGCAGTAGAAGACGCAAAACGCTTGATCTCAAAAGCATGGAGCAGCTTGTAAGCGAGCTTCATGCTGAACCAATCTGGAGGATATCATAATGGGACAAATTAAGTTAAACTACCAAACAGTGATGGATAAACTAGATGAAGTCTCCCAAGCAGTTGAAGCTTTAACAATGAAAAAAGCAGCAGATAAAGCTGGTGAAAACAGCCTTGAATTTGTAACCAAATGGACGGCACGTGAAGCAGAGGTGGGCGAAATGGTCTCAAGCTTTAAAGAAGCCTTAATCAAAAACGTTCAGGATACACGCTCAAATGTGAAGACGCTAAAAGAACAGGATGAAGCGATTGCGGCAAAATCATAAGCCCCAATCGTTTTATTGATAGCGTAGCTGAGTACGATGTAAAATATAGTCGTAAAGACTCATATATAATTCGGGATTTATGACCTTAGATTATTCCGTTTTTCTTCCAAACACCATGTTAAAAGGACACCTTTTCCCTATTTAAGCCTAAGGCTTTTCACCTTATACTATACTTAATGAAAGCGAACGATAGAAATGTCAGGACTGGAAAAAGCAGATGATCTGCCCGGTTTCAAAAACGCTGACGCCGTGCTTTCTTATGAGGTCTAATAGAGGTGGATGACATGAGTTTATCCGAGATGCTGCACCATCTGCATATGGGGATTGAAAACAAACGTGCAGAATTTGACGAAATGATCTCTCGGTTAAAGACAGCCAAAAGTAATATTCGAACAGAACAAGATCTTGCGCAGTCTGACATAAAGGAAATCAAGAAGCCTGCTCTAGATTCGTCATGGAAAGGTGAGAGAGGAACGGACTTTCACCGTCATCGGAAAGAAGCCTATCACGTGCTGCACGACATTGTGAACAATGAGTATGAAACCTATATTACGGAGATAGACCAAAAAATTATGCACTTTGAGTTAAAAAAAATGGAACTCGCTGTCGCTAGTAATTTTGCAGGAAGAGCCCAAGATGTGATGGAAAAAGGCGAGGATTTTGCAAAGGATGTCAAACATTTAATTGAACGGGGCTGGAAAGCTCTTTAATAAAATAAACGAAACAGCCGGCTGAACAAGCGGCTGTTTTTTTTGGTTTAGTCACATCCGCCGCTACCACCTGAATCACCACCGCAGGAGGCATCAGAAGCGTGATGTGTATACGAATCAGTATAGTTACTGGTTGTTGAACTGTGATGTGCAGAATGCTTAGAAGATGAACGCTTATCTTTTGGTGTAAACATGTGGGCGGTAATGGCGCCTAAAGAAGCTAGTATGATGATGATAACAAACATGATGTATCCCTCCTCTTGTTTCATATTCATACGTTTGAGCCATAACAAAGTTCCCGGTCGGAAAGAAAAACTGGGCAAAGAGTTCTATTTTCGTTTATGATGATAGGCAAAAGTAATTGACCAAGGGAGGGGAGTCTATGTTATCTCTACGTCAGGAGGAGCTGTTGAGGCGGTTAATGCAGGCAGAGCAGGAGCTGACAGGTGAAGAAATTGCACGCCTGATAGGCGTCACATCACGAACAGTTCGAACAGATATGAAAGCGCTTAAATCAATATTAGAAGTACATGGGGCAACACTTCATATGAAACGTGGAGCAGGGTATACATTGACTGTCGAAGATTATGGAGCATTTCGTACTTTTTTGAAAAACTCAATGAGAGAAAGAAATGAAAAAAAGAATCAAGTTATTCCAAATCAGCCGGAGGATCGTATCTCTTATTTATTGAGAAGGCTTTTATTGTCCGAAGACTATATGAAATTAGATGAATTGGCCGAGGAATTATTTGTGAGTGAATCTACTGTGAAAAATGACCTGAAAGCAGTCAAGCATCTATTTTCTTTACATGGACTTTCTGTTGCACACCGACCTAAATATGGACTGAGGCTGAGTGGAGATGAAATGAAATTAAGGTATTGTCTAGCTGAGCATGTGTTTCAGCAAGAGCATCCGAACCCTGCCCTTTTACCTGAAGAAACGTATCAATTGATTCAAGATATGGTGCGTTCACGTACAAAGGCAAGCGGCCTTCATGTCTCAGAGATCGGTTTAAGCAACTTAGTGACACATATCGCCATTGCGTGCAAACGAATTGAAGAGAAAAAATTGGTGATGATGCCGGAAGGAGAACTCAAAGATATTCAAACACAGCCCGCTTTTCAAGTGGCGAGGCAAATGGCAGAAGATATGCGTCACGTACTCGGTATAGATTTTCCATTATCTGAAATGGCCTATATTGCGATTCATTTAATGGGGGCAAAAATGATGGCGTATGGAGAAACGGGACACACGCTATTTCACATGCTTGATGAAGAGCATTTCCGTTTAACTCATCAATTACTTGGTTATGTCGAAGAGCACATGTCACTTGATATTCAGACAGACAAGGAATTGATTGTGGGACTAAGTCTTCACCTGAGATCAGCGATTCATCGGTTCCGATATGATATGAACATCCGTAACCCCTATTTATCAGACATAAAAAGGCATTATCCGATTGCTTTTGAAGCAGGTGTCTATATGGGAAGATGGCTGAAGGAAAAAGAGAATGTAGAGATTCATGAAGATGAAATCGGATATTTGGCGCTGCATATTGGTGCTGCCATAGAGCGGACAAAAACTCAGACTGTGAGAAAAAAATGCTTGATTGTGTGCGCAACGGGTGTCGCGAGCAGTCAGCTTCTTCTCCATAAGCTGAAGGCCGCCTTTAGCGAAAGGCTAGAGATTGCTGGTACTGCAAGTGTCAGTGACCTTTTGTCGTATGACTTGAGAAGTATCGATTTGATCATTAGTACCATCCCGCTTCAGAACACACTACCTGTGCCAGTGATTGATGTACATACGATCCTCAGTGAAGACGATATGTTGAGGCTGAAACGATTTGTACAGGGGTCACAAGAAATGGGGGTCTTGCGATATATCAGTCCGAAGATGACTTTTTTTCAGCAAGATCTACAAACAAGGGAAGAGGTTCTTCAATTTTTCGTGAATGTATTGCAAGAACAAAACCGAATCCCGGATGATTTTGAACAGCTATTACTGGAAAGAGAGGAAGTGTCACCTACGTCGTTCGGTCATTTGGTCGCAATCCCTCACCCAATCAAACCGGCAACAGATGATACGTTTTGTGCGATCTGTACGTTGAGAAAACCAGTGTTGTGGGGCGACGATCGGGTACAGGTCGTCTGTTTGTTAAGTATACAGAAGACGTATCAGAAAGAATTGCAGTCACTTTATCAATTTCTTGTGCGTTTGACAGAGCAGAAGGAAGTGGTGGAGCAAATCATCAAAGCTGCTTCATTTGAAGAACTGACGGTGGCGCTGCACGTGTTGGAACAGCCAGATAAAAAAAAAGGACACCCATTTCCGCATCTGTGAGGAAAAAGATTAGATGTTAATGAAAGCGCTTTTAAAATAACATCAAAAAGGAGGATGATCACGAGTTTTTGTAAAGGGGGAGACGGATCATGAGCTTTAAAGAGAGAGCGGCCGACGTCATGGGACATGTCGCTTATCGTATTACAAATCAGAAATATATTATGGCGATTAAGCAAGCATTTGTCACATTAATGCCAATCATCATTACGGGGGCATTTGCTGTACTGGTCGCAAATATGATCATGAGCCCTGAAACGGGGCTTGCCCATTTTGAGATATTCAGGTTTTTAGCAGAGCTTCAGCCAATTATGAAGGCAATCAATTATGCCACGCTGAACTTTTTAACGATCGGGGCTGTGTTCCTCATCGGGATTGAGCTTGGGAAAATCAATGGACATAAATCATTATTCCCAGGATTAATGGCATTGATTTCATTTATATCCGTTATTCCGACGACACTTCTTCTTGAAGTCGATGGATCAATGCGTGAGGTTGTCGATGTGTTGGCGAGGCAATTCTCCGATCCAAAAAGCTTATTTTTGGGTATGATCATTGCCATCGTCTCTGTAGAGATCTTTTGTAAGCTTACCGAGGTGAAGTGGCTGCAAATTAAGATGCCAGATTCTGTTCCATCAAATGTGGCGACATCTTTTTCTTCACTTTTCCCATCAATTATTACGATTACAATCATTAGTTCATTCGGATTTGCGTTTCACCGTCTGACAGGCATTTATTTGCATGAAGCGGTGTATAACGTCGTGCAGCGTCCGCTTGAAAGTGTTGTGCAGGGACTGCCTGGTATTTTAACGTTAATGTTTGTGGCTCAATTTTTCTGGGTGATCGGTATTCATGGCAACCAAATGATTAAACCGATTCGCGAGCCGCTCTTATTAGGATCAATTGCAGTGAATATGACAGCATTTCAAGAGGGCAAAGAGATTCCGAATATTATCACGATGCCATTTTGGGATGTGTATATGAGCATTGGTGGTTCGGGTGTGACGATTGGTCTGTTGATCGCCATTTTTATAGCGGGTAGAAGGGAAGAGATGCGTAGCATTGCCAAGCTTTCATCGGGACCTGGACTGTTTAACATCAATGAACCAGTTATTTTCGGATTACCTGTCATGCTGAACCCTGTGATGGCGATTCCGTTTATTGTTACACCACTCGTGACAGGTACGATTGGCTATATCGCAACCGCTACAGGTTTTGCCGGGAAAGCGGTGGTGATGGTGCCGTGGACGACACCTCCGATTGTGAATGCTTGGCTGTCTACCGCTGGCAGTATGGGGGCTGTCATCACACAGCTCATCTGTATTGTTGTCGCTGTTTTTATCTATTTGCCTTTTGTCCTCTTGTCCAACCGGAAGCCAGAAGCAGCACCTGATTCAGAATAGAAGGAGGGCTCATGAATGAACATGCAATTTAGATGGTATGGCAAAGAAGATCCTGTCTCCCTTTCATATATTCGGCAAATTCCCGGCTTGAAAGGGATTGTCAGTGCCGTCTATGATGTGCCGGCTGGCGATCTGTGGCCGGAGGAAAGTATTGCTCATTTAAAAGCGGAAATCGAACGTCACGATCTTGCTTTTGAAGTCGTAGAAAGTCTCCCGGTCCATGAAGATATTAAGCTGGGAAAGCCTAGCCGGGATGTTTATATCGAGCATTATCAAGAAAATATCCGGCGATTAGCAAGGCATGGTGTGAAGGCCATTTGTTATAACTTC
>NZ_CP150633.1:1157659-1240122 GCF_038023285.1 Bacillus sp. PPSBB_11 | reverse complement strand
ACTTGCGAGAAAGTATGCCAAAAAAGGGCGTATACACTTTGCTCATTTACGCAATGTCAATTTGTATGAAAACGGTGATTTTGAAGAGTCAGCACACCTGTCGTCAGCAGGCAGCCTCGATATGGGAGCGATTATGAACGCATTGTTTAAGGAAGGATTTGCTGGCTATGTCCGGCCAGATCATGGACGAATGATCTTTGGTGAGACGGGCAGATCTGGCTATGGATTATACGACCGGGCACTTGGAGCTATGTATTTACAAGGGATGTGGGAAGGACTTCAAATTCACACGAAGAAAGGTCAGGTGGCAACATGAACAAAATCGACATACCCAATGACTTTATTCTAGGTGCTGCGGCTTCTGCTTGGCAGACAGAGGGTTGGAAAGGGAAGAAACCGCATCAGGATTCGTATATAGACCTTTGGTATAAGGAGGGGTATCACGTATGGCACGAAGGATACGGACCAGCGGGAGCAACGAATTTTTACGAGCGCTATCCCGAAGATGTAGCCCTTATGAAGGAAATTGGGTTATCTCATTACCGGACATCGATCAATTGGTCGAGGTTTCTCATAGATTACGAGAATGGAATTGTAGATGAGGCCTATGCTCGTTATATTGATAATTTCATCAATGAATTACTTGAAGCGGGTGTAGAGCCGATGTTTTGCTTAGAGCATTATGAGCTTCCTGCCGTTTTGCTTGAAAAGTACGGCGGCTGGTCATCTAAACATGTTGTCGATCTGTTTGTTCTCTATGCAGAAAAGGTGTTTGAGCGCTATGGAGACCGGGTCAAACATTGGTTTACCTTTAATGAACCAATTGTTGTTCAGACTCGTGTGTATCTAGATGCTATTCGTTATCCTTTCGAGCAAAATACGAAGAAGTGGATGCAGTGGAACTATCATAAAGCCTTGGCGACAGCAAAAGTGGTGAAGCTGTTTCAGGAAATGGGCTTGAAGGAATCAGCCGGTGCAAAAATCGGGGTCATTCTCAATCCAGAAGTGACGTATGCGAGATCGACTGCCTCGCATGATCAAGAAGCTGCCCGCATGTATGATTTGTTTTTTAATCGAGTGTTCTTAGATCCCTCCATTAAAGGCGAGTATCCAGAAGAACTGCTTGATGTATTGAAAAAGCATGACATTCTTTTCGATGCAACGGAAGAAGAGCTTCAGACCATTAAAGATCATACAGTCGATGTGGTCGGTCTTAATTTATACTATCCGCATCGCGTTAAGGCACCTAGCAAGGCTTGGAACGAAAATACACCGTTTCATCCATCTTATTATTACGATCTATTTGAGCTCCCAGGGAGAAAAATGAATCCATTCAGAGGTTGGGAAATCTATCCGAATATTGTCTATGATATGGGTATGAGAATAAAAGAGGAATACGGGAATATCGAGTGGTTTGTGGCTGAAAACGGTATGGGGGTCGAGCAGGAAGAACGGTTTAAAAACGAAGACGGCATCATTGATGATCAGTACCGAATTTCATTTATCAGTCAGCATTTAAAAAAAGCCCTTCAAGCGAAAAAAGAAGGTTCAAACTGCAAGGGATATATGCTGTGGGCTTTTACGGATAATGTCTCACCGATGAATGCATTCAAGAATCGCTACGGATTAGTAGAGATCCAGCTGGAGAATGAACGGAATCGTCAGATGAAAGCGTCAGGATACTGGTACAAGACATTAATCCAAACGAGGAAATTAAGGGATGAACCAGATTTTATTTATCAATAGGAGTGATGGGATATGAAGCGAATCATTCTCGCTTGTGCAGCAGGAATGTCAACGTCGATTGTGGTATCTAAAATGAAGGCAGCCGCAGAAGGAAAAGGGCTGGATTATGAAATTTATGCGATACCTGAAGGGGCCATTGCGGATGAACTAGAAGAGCATGGGGACGATGTAAAGGTCATTTTGCTAGGACCGCAAGTTAGCTTTATGAGAAAGGCAGCAGAAAAAACAGCGGCACCTTATCATATACCTGTCGATGTGGTAAATGTAAGATTATATGGAACAGCGAATGGAGAAAAAATTCTAGAACATGCACTGAAACTAGCAAATGAATCTTGAGCAATCGGAGGAGAAGCAGATGACGGTATTAGAGGAAATGCAGGGAGCAGCCTTTCAAATCATTGCCCATGCAGGTGAGGCACGAAGCCATTATGTAGAAGCCATTCGTCTAGCAAGAGCGGATGACTTTGAAGCAGCGCAGCAGTTGATTGAAAAAGGGGAGGAAGCGTTTCGAAGCATCCATGACCTGCACTTGTCACTGATACAAAAAGAGGCGGCAGGGGAACAGCTTCCCTTTTCTTTACTGCTCATACATGCAGAAGACCAAATGCTCACAACAGAGACCATCCATCTGCTTGCCATTGAAATGATCGAAATGTGTAAAAAAATGAATACCCTGTCAAAATAGATATCAGTTATTAACCAATTTCTGTTATAATCATTCGGTAGATAAAGAGAAAGCAGGATTGGTGAATGAAAAAAACATGTATGTGGCTTGCAGTTGGTTTAGTCATGCTGCTCATTTCGGGCTGTATGGGTACGAAACAGCAAACAGAAGGAAACCAGCAAGCCATCAAAGAGGTAAAGGGTCAAGGACAAACGAAAGAAACAACAGAAACGCAGCAAATTGAAGCGGCAGAGATAGACAAACAAAACTGGATTCAGCAAAAGGAACCCGTTGCGCTTCCAATCTTGATGTATCACAGTATCTCTAGCGGTAATTCGTTACGTGTGCCAAAGAGCGAATTTGCAGCTCATATGAAATGGCTGAAAGACAACGGCTATGTCACGCTGTCGCCGAAAGAGGCATATCAAGTTCTCGCGACCAATTCGACACCAAGTGAAAAGTATGTTCTTATCACATTTGACGATGGATATACGGATAACTACACAAAGGCATTTCCGATTTTAAAGGAATATGGAATGAAAGCCACGATTTTTATGATCGAGCAGTCCATCGGCCGTCCGCATCATTTAACCGATGCCCAAATGGATGATATGGTGGCGCATGGTATTTCAATAGAGAGTCACACCATTCATCATTTAGAACTCAATCGTTTAACACAGAAGCAGCAGGAAGAAGAATTAAAAGGATCGAAGGTATTCTTTGACCAGCGGTTTTCTCAACAAACGATCATGGTCAGCTATCCGGTCGGTCGCTATAACGAAGACACGCTGAAGCTGGCGAAGGAAGCAGGATATGAAATGGCTGTAACCACTGAACCAGGACATGCGAAGAAAGAACAAGGCATGATGTCCTTACATCGCCTGCGCATTTCACCGGGACTTTCACCCGAAAGCTTTGGCAGGCTGATAGAGGGAAATTGATCAATATTAGATCACAGATGTTTCACATGAAACATTTTACGACACGTTTCGTGGAGATGATTTGTGGATCGACAACATCATAGGGCTTGAGTAACATCTAGGTATATTCTTCAGACGTGATCGTCACACATAATGTTTTTTAAATGATGTGAAAAGGGAGAGAGCAAAGATGTCAAATTTTCTTGGAATTGATCATGTCCAGTTAGCTGCCCCAAAGGGGAGTGAAGAGAAAGCACGTTTGTTTTTTGGAGAGATTCTAGGAATGGAGGAAATACCTAAGCCTGTTCACCTAGCAAAACGTGGTGGTGTTTGGTTTCAGTGTGGCAATCAACAGCTTCACATTGGCATTGAAGATCAATTTCAAGCAGCGAAAAAAGCTCATCCAGCTTTTCAAGTAAAAAAATTATCAAATGTAAAAGAGACATTGATGAAACATCACATTCTTATAAAGGAAGATCAGCCGTTAGATGGAGCCATCAGGTTTTATGTAGATGATCCATTTGGAAATCGAATTGAATTTTTAGAGAGACTGTAGAAAATAAATCTTGTGAGAAACAATAAGGATGTCGAGAAAATCTCGACATCCTTATTTTATGAAAGTATGTTATTGATAAACAGGATAACCCGTTATCTTTATATCTTTTCCGAGTGGTTCAAGAGAGAGTTGATCGAGTTCAATTGCATCACTCATGAGGCGTATGCCTTCGCCTCCGAAAAAAGAAGGAGAGAGTCGTCCGCCAATGAGCTTGGGCGCCATGTAGATGACGAGTTTATCGACAAGCTGCTGTTCTAAAAATGAGGCATTGACTTGCCCGCCGCCCTCAATCATTAGGGAGGAGATATTTCTTTCTCCAAGCACTTGAAGTACTTCTTGTAAGGGCACTCGGATATCGCTATCCGTCATGATGACGCTGACGCCAGCTGCTTCTAAAGCGGCTCGTTTTTCTTCATCGGCTTGTTTTGTTGTAAAGATCCATGTTGGCGCCATTTGATCTGTGACCACCTTTGCCGTCAGCGGGATAGACAGCTTAGAGTCTAAGACAATTCGAATTGGATGATGACCGTTTGGAATGCGTGCTGTTAATGAAGGATCGTCGTGAATGACGGTTTGCGCACCGACCAAGATCGCATCGTTGATACTGCGAATGTGATGTGCATCATAACGGGACGTTTCTGATGTAATCCACTTGCTGTCAGACGTAGCAGATGCAATTTTTCCGTCTAACGTAATGCCTGCTTTGAGTGTCACGAAAGGCGTTTTTTTCGTAATAAAGTGGTTGAACACTTCATTCATGAGAATGGATTCTTGCTCCATGACGCCTGTGATGACTTGAATGCCTGCATCTTGTAAAATGGCAATCCCGCGCCCGGCAACAAGCGGGTTCGGATCCAGTGCAGCAACGACGACTTTTTCTACGCCAGCTTTCACAAGTGCTTCAGCGCATGGGCCTGTGCGGCCATGGTGGGAACAAGGCTCTAGTGTCACATAGATCGTGGCACCTTTTGCCTTCTCTCCAGCCATTTTAAGTGCATGAATTTCTGCATGTGGTTCGCCGGCCTTCATATGCGCCCCGACCCCAACAATTTCATTTTCTCGCACAATCACAGCCCCGACGAGCGGATTGGGAGATGTCTGACCTTTCATTGCTTCGGCATTTTCAAGGGCTAGTTTCATATATCGCTCATGATGTGGCAATCGTACGCACCTCTTGATCCGCCTTCATATGACCTGAGCGGTTAATTTTTGTCTGCAAGTATTTCTCATTGAACTCAGAGACATCACCCCAAAGTGGAATCCGTCCAGAAAGAGAAAGGCCTGCATGACTGATAGCATCCGTCTTTTTCGGATTATTGGTAATAAGTCTGACTGGCTTTGTACGCAATGTTTGAAGAACAGCAATCGCTTCTTCATATTGACGTGTATCATCTTCAAAGCCCAGTGCTTCGTTTGCTTCTACTGTATCGTAGCCGTTTTCTTGCAAGATGTAGGCCATGGCTTTACTGAAAAGACCGATCCCGCGTCCTTCATGGTTGGCTAAATAAAACAGTGCGCCTGCTCCATTGTCCTCAATCATTCGCATAGACTGTTTCAATTGGAACCCGCAATCGCAGCGTTTGCTTCCGAAAATATCGCCGGTGTGGCAGATGGAATGCATGCGGATCAGCGCTTCATCAGCATGTTCGAAATCTCCGTAAACAAGGACACTTGATTGCTGGTGATCTGCAAGTTCACGAGAGGAAAGGCTTTCGATTAAAGCTTCATCTGATAATGGTTCTTTCCCATCGTCTTTTAACCATGAATACCAGTTAAACATGACCGTTCTACCGTCTAAATTCACTGGCAGTTTAATAGGTCCAGTGATATATATAAATCCGTCTTCTTGCTGTACTCGTTTGATTTTATCTTTTAAAATGGCTGTTTTAACCTCTGTGTGTTTGTCCATATTCTACACCTTCTTTTTTGTCTGTTTCTTCAATCTGTAAACGAACGAGAACGCCAAATGGATCAATAAATTCGTTGCTTTTTCCTGTCGTGTTCATGTGAGCGCCTGCTTTTGTCAGACGTTCGACGACGGATGTTCTATCGTCTTCTTTTGGGAAAACCAGTGTATAGCTTCTAATTCCTGAAAAACGTGGATCAATGGCTCCTTTTCTCCCGCGTCCCCATGCATTAAAGGCAAGGTGGTGATGATAGACGCCACCAGCAACGAATAAGCTGGCTGGGGGAGCCATTCGGATATGGAAACCGAGCGTGTTCACATAAAAGGAATCGGCTTCTTCTGGGTTGAGATGGAAATGCAAGTGTCCCATGACTGTACCAGCCGGGAGTCCTTCCCAGGTGGAATCAGCGGCTTCTTGCAGGAGACCATCTCCATCAAGCGGAGCATTTCCGCCACCTTTCAGCTCTCCATGCTCACCTACCCATATGTCCTGAGGACGATCAGCATAAATCTCAACGCCGATGCCATCTGGATCACTTAAATAAATGGCTTCACTGAAAAAGTGATCGCTTGCTCCAATTAAAGGATAGCCTTTTTTGATCACATGCGCCAGCCATGTGCCCAGGTTTTTTCTGGTAGGTAATAAAACCGCAAAATGATAAAGTCCTGGCTCATGATCCGGCTTCTCTTTCAGCTGCACATCTTCTTTCAGCACAAGGATTGGTTCCTTTGCGTTGCTGCCAAGCGTGACAGTAGAATCCGTCTGATCTAATAAAGTAAAACCTAAAATGTCTGTATAAAAAGGCAAAGAACGCTCAAAGCTGGACACATGTAATTCTGTTACACCTAATCTTACCTGCTCTATTGTATTCAAAGCTCGGTCATCTCCTTCATGTTATATGCATCTGCATGTTCAATGGTTTATTGAAAATTGATAAAAATGATTACCTTGTTACTTTTAGTAACTAAACTATATAATAGTTAGTGACTTATTTCAAGTAATTAATTATGTTATAATGAAAAAAGTAGAGAAAAGCAGGAGGGAGTAAAGTATGGCTCAAGTAGATGGCTGCCCAATTACAGATGCCATGGAGATTTTAGGGAAGAAGTGGGTGATTCTCATCATCAATCAGCTTTTGACAGGGCCAAAACGTTTTTGTCAGCTAGAAAATGAAATGAACATCAGCGGACGGTTATTATCAGAAAGGCTGAAAGATTTAGAAGCTGAAGGTCTTGTTGAGAAAAAAGTATATCCCGACATTCCCGTGCGGATTGAATATGAACTAACAGAACAAGGAAAGAAAATTGAACCAGTCATACGGGAAATGTATGCTTGGTCTTTAGAGCGAAAAAATAGTGAAAAGGGTGAACATGTCCCTTCTTAATCGATTTCGATCAGTGTCCCTGATCGATTTTTTTTGTGATTTTCCAGAAATCTAAGTCAATAGTATGAAAAATGATGTTGACAATAATTTCATTCATCATATAATATCAAGGAGAAGAGGGTTCTTTTCCCTGTAATGGAATGGGGAGGTTATGCCATGGTATCATGAATGGGACAGATTACCTAAACCGTGTATCACTGCATCATGTAGCAGCAGACATCTTTGACTTGTCGAAAGCAAAGATTTATTTTTTAAACTCAATTGATAATGATTATCATAATCATTTATGAGTGTGATTCATACGCTGATAAAGGTTATTTTTTTTATTGTCTATTGAGAATAATTATCAATATCAATTAGGAGGATATATATGAAATCACTTCGTTCAGCATCACACGTCTTATTATTCTTTAGCTTTGTCCTATTGTTTGCTCTAGCCCCGGTTAGCTCTGCCTCAGCAGCAGGCTTAGCAGATGGTCAATATTCAGCACAATATGTGGTATGGAAAGCAGACAGTGATTCAACGTCAACAGCAAATACGTATTTTGAAAAACCAGCTAAGCTTGTTGTGAAGGACGGAAAAATCAAAGCGCAAGTCACGTTAACGAACAGCTCTTGGATTACAAGCTTTAAAACATTGGATCAAGGTGTTTACAAAGATGCGAAGGTGATCAGTACAAACGCAGCTGCCAACAAGAGAACGGTAGAGTTCAATGTCAACAGCCTGACAGATGTTGTACCAGCTAAAGTGAGTGTGACTGTACCGGTCATTGGATATACAGGCAATTACGATATTCGCGTCAAGTTTGATGCAGCAACTGTTCAATAAAAAGGGAGGAAATTCATCTGATGAAAAAATGGATCAGGATGCCAGCCTTTGTGGCTGCATTATTGCTGGCACTTATACTGCCTTTTTCAAATGCACAGGCTGCCTCATTAAATGATGGTACATACTCCGTCAATTACACTGTGATGAAGGCCGAAGGAACTGCCGTTTCGATGGCAAATGATTACTGGCTGAAGCCGGCAAAAGTGATCGTGAAAAATGGCAAGCTGACTGTGCAAATGACCATTAAAAACAGCAGCTGGGTAACGGAATTTAAAGTGCCGGGAAATGGTGGCTATGTCGATACGACGGTCCTATCAACGAATAAGAAAGCCAATACAAGGCTTGTTCAATTCCAAGCACAGAGTTTGTCTAAACCAATCAAGTCAAAAATCCATGTCACAGTCAAATCGGCTGATTATGATCACGACTATACCATCCAGCTGAAATTCGATGAAAGCAGCATCAAGTCACTTTCTTCTGACAGTTCAAAAGAAACAGCAGGTGCAGCAAAACATCAAGAAACATCAAAAGAAACAACCAAAACAACTGATTCATCCACCAAAACAAAACAAGAAGAAAATCCTCAAACTGGTGATACAAGCCAGATGGGATGGCTCCTTGTGCTTGTCTTATGTTCAGGCGGGTTTTTAGCGAGAAAGTGGATCATCAAGCATTAACGGAAGGAAGTGTCATCTTTTGAAACGTCTTTTTCATCTACAGACAGCTATTCTGCTCGTTTTATTCAGTTTGTTGACTGCGTTTCAGCTGCCTCAAGGAACGGCTCAGGCGGCATCATTGGTTGATGGTGAATATACGGCCGGATTCACCATTTTAAAAAATGGCAGCACTGAAGCATCCATGATGGATACGTATACAGAAAAGCCAGCTAAGCTCGTCATCGAAAATGGCAAGACGACTGCCTATCTTACACTGAAGCAAAGCAAAGAAATCACAGATTTCAAGGTCGAACAAAATGGCTCTCTCGTCACCACTGAAACGGTCAGTGAAGATGAGACAGCGAATACGCGTGTGATCAAATTTGATGTAGCCGATGTATCAGCCAAATTAAATGGCTGGGTCAAAATTTACTGGGACTTAGGCGGCTTTATTTATGATGAGGCGTATGACGTACAGATCGCTTTCGACGAGAGCAGTCTCACACTTGTCACGCCTGCGAAGCCAGACGATAGTGAAACAACACCAGATGATCAAAACGGTACGACGCCAGGCGACAGCGAAACAACACCAGATGATCAAAACGGTACGACGCCAGGCGACAGCGAAACAAAGCCGGATGATCAAAGCGGCACGACGCCAGGCGACAGCGAAACAAAGCCAGATGATCAAAACGGCACAACACCAGTTGATTCGACGCAGAACCAATTAAAAGATGGTGTGTATCGTATCAACTACAGTGTGCTGAAGGGCGATGAGGATGAGGTATCTCGGATGAGCCAATACTTCTCACATCCAGCATCGTTAACCGTTAAAAATGGAACGCAAACCGTTTCCTTTACGGTGAAGGATCATACGTCAGTTGATTCTTTGAAAATAGAGAAAAACGGTTCTTATCAAGAAGTGAAAAACGTGAGCACAGATCAAGCAAAGAACACAAGAGTGGTTTCATTTGAAGTGTCTGATCTGAAAAAAGCAGTTAACGGAAAAGTACACATTGTAGTAGCAGCCGCTCACTATGATCAAACGTACGATATTCGTTTTCAATTTGATTCAAAAAGTATCGTTCCACTGAAGGACGGTCAAATAGAGGAAGAAACACCGGCTACACCAGAAACACCAAAACCAAATAAACCAGCACCAGACACAACGAACGGCGGAACGAATCAAGAGACAGTTCAGCTAAAAGACGGAGTGTACAAGCTTCCTTTTTCAATGAAGAAAGCAGACAAAGATGAGCTTTCTCGCATGAACGATTACGTCGTGAGCCCTGCGACATTGGTGGTGAAAAATGGCCGCCATTTCGTTTCATACACTGTCAAGAATAGCTCAGCCATCACGTCGTTCCAAGTAGGAACCGGCGGTAAATTTGAAGAGACGCTAGTTGCAAAGGCTGATCAAAAAGCAGATACACGAGTGATTCAATATGAAGCAAAAAGTTTGAGTAGTGATCAGGCAGCACGCGTGAAAATTGACATTCCAGCTGCCAATTATCATGAGCAGTACGATGTCAAACTTGTCTATGATACGAAAGGCATCGCAAGTGGTGAAGGAAGCGGAATTGCGATGGTGATCGGAGACGATGAGAGCATCGGCTTTGTGAAAAATCCGAATGATCACGATTCTCAACCAAACCAGCTTGCGAATCTCGCACCAGAGGAAACGGGTGCAGAGCAGATGACCTTTACACCATCAGATGACCAAACCAAATCTGAGACAGGTCAGCTGAACCCAAAAACAGGAGATACTTCACTTCTTTGGGTGTACATTCTTTTATTCGGCGGGTCACTATTCGTGCTCGTTAGAAAGTATCAAACTCGTACAAGATAAAGAATCTATTTTAAGTGAGGTGTGCCATTCATCTCGGCGCACCCACTCTCTTTTTTCGAAAGGAGGCTTTTGTTTTTTGAAGCATCGAATGTTATATACCCTGATTACTGCTCTATGTGTATGCGTCCTCCTAGCAGGCTGCTCACAGTCAGCTGAAAGCTCAGCGAAAGGCAAAAAAAGCAAAGCATCAAATGCCCGCATTGTGGCAACGACTGTAGCTGCTGCTGAGATCATGGATGCGCTAGAGGTAGATCTTGTCGGGGTGCCAACAAGTCAAAAATCCTTGCCGGCGCGATACAAAGGACTCCCAGCAGTCGGTAACCCAATGAGCCCGGATATGGAAATCATCCAATCACTTCAACCGACAGATGTCCTGTCTGTCACGACCCTTCAATATGATTTAGAAACGCCTTTTCAACAAGCTTCTGTCCCTGCGACTTACCTTAACCTTGAGAGCCTGGACAAGATGGAGAACGCCATCACAAAGCTTGGAGAAAAATATGATAGAAAGACACAAGCGAAACGCATTGTGGATGATTTTGAACAAAAAAAGAAAGACATACAAGAGAGAACGAAGGGAAAGACGAAGCCATCCGTTCTCATTTTGCTTGGTGTACCAGGCAGTTATTTAGTGGCAACAGAGAATTCCTATATCGGTGATCTTGTGCGTATTGCAGGAGGAAAGAACATCGTAAAAGGTGAGAAAATGGAGTATTTGGCATCCAATACGGAGTATTTACAAAAAGCCAATCCAGATATCATTCTTCGAGCCGCACATGGGATGCCGGATGAAGTCGTCAACATGTTTGATCAAGAATTTAAAACAAATGACATCTGGAAACATTTCCATGCGGTCAAACAAGACCGGGTGTACGACCTCGAAGAAAGCTTATTCGGGACAACAGGCAACTTAAAGGCAGCAGAGGCATTAGATGAATTGACTCGTATGTTGTACCCGTCATAAGCGGCGAATCTTAATGATAAAAGGACGTTCAAGATGAAAAAAACAGGGATTTTATTTCTGATAGTCAGTCTCTTACTAGCCGGCGTATTTATTTATTCCGCCATTACGGGGAGCATTCATGTTACACCGATTGAATTATTGGAAGGGCTTATGACCGGTCAACATGCACAGGTAGAAATCATTAAAGATTTAAGAATCCCCCGCATGCTCATTGCGATGTTTACAGGGGCGGCTTTATCTGTCTCCGGTGTCCTCTTGCAGTCTGTGATGAGAAATCCATTAGCAGATGCCGGTGTTATTGGTATTTCATCGGGAGCTAGCTTCTTTTCTTTAATGTCAATTACAGCGCTTCCTCAATTTTATTTCTACTCTCCTTTATTTTCAGTTTTAGGCGGGGCAATTGCCTGCTTCCTCGTATACGTGTTGTCTTGGAAAGGCGGCTTAAGCCCGATTCGAATGATTTTGGTGGGGATCGCCATCAATGCCATGTTTACAGGGATGGCAGAAGCGTTTGTGACCATTTGCAGCTATTTCAATATCACCATTAATCAGTCGGGACAGTCGAATCTGACGATGAAAACGTGGGGAGATGTCCGTTTAATCGGTGTCTATGGCCTCATTGGGCTTGTGGTTGCGCTTTTCTTTAGCAGATGGTGTAACTTGCTTGCCCTTCAAGATAAGACGGCGAAAAACTTAGGAGTGCGTGTGACCAGAATGCGCCTTTTGATTTCAATCACGGCGGTGTTATTAGCAGCGGTGACTGCTGCGGTAGCGGGCGTGATTGCCTTTGTCGGCTTGCTCATTCCCCATATCTCTAGAAGGCTTGTCGGCTCTGACCACCGGGTACTGATTCCATTTTCTGCGTTAAGCGGGGCCTTGCTCATTTTGACGGCTGATACGCTCGGCAGAACGCTTGTGGCACCAAATGAAATCCCTGCTTCTACAATCATGGCTGTCATTGGCGGGCCGTTTCTGATCTTTTTATTAAGAAGGGGGGATCGTCTGCATGGACATTCGTGAGGTGTCGTTTTCCTATGATCGACAGAGGGACATTGTTCAATCGGTCACCACGAAGATCGAAAAAGGAAAAATTACGACCATTATCGGTCCAAATGGCTCGGGCAAATCCACGCTGCTTTCTTTGATGGCACATAACCATTGTCCACATAAAGGAAAGATTCATTTAGATGGACAAGAGCTGAATGCGTTCAAGCCAAGGGAACTCGCGAGAAAGCTGGCAGTCGTACATCAGCAAAATGAAGCGCCGCTCGATTTAACGATCGAACGAGTCGTGGCATTTGGGAGAACGCCCTACCAGACGATGCGCGGCAGTGACAAGGAAGAGGATGAGAAAGCAATTGAGTGGGCACTGTCCTGTACAAAGCTGACGGATAAGCGAAAGGTGCCTCTCGCCTCATTGTCAGGTGGAGAACGACAACGTGTATGGATTGCCATGGCTTTAGCGCAAAAAACACCGATCCTTTTCTTAGATGAACCGACGACTTATTTGGATATGTATTATCAATTTGACATTCTGGAGCTCATTCGAGAGCTCAATGTCGAGCATGGATTAACCATCGTGATGGTCCTGCACGATATGAATCAGGCGATTCGCTATAGTGATGTCATCATCGCCATGAAAGATGGACAAATTATTCGCGAAGGACGGCCAAATGATGTTTTAACAGAAGAGATGGTGCGGCACATTTATCATGTGTCCGTCACAATTAAGCAGGATGCAGAAACAGGGATGTATATCGTGCCTGTAGGCATATAAGTTGTGCAAAAAGCAGGTGAGACAGTGTGAAACGAGGGAAAAGGATCGGGCAGCGAATGCTGACGATCGTCTGTTTAGGTGTTTTTCTATATAGCGGTACTGCCATTGGCTTGGAGCTCTTTGGCTATTATCAAAATCGTCAGGTGCTTGCAAAGGCTCAAACACTTTACACACACGAGGATGGAATGAAACAGCGAAAACCTGGAGAAATCCGTCAGTCATTTGATGATTTGCGAAAGGTGAATCAAGACATTGTCGGTTGGATTGATATGAAGGACACGATGATTCAGTATCCAATTGTTCAGTCAAACGATAATGCATTCTATTTAACTCGTAATTATGTAAAGGATGACACACGGGCAGGCAGTATCTTTATGGATTATCGTAATGACGTCTTGCATGAAAGTCCCAATACAGTGGTGTACGGTCACCGGATGAGGGATGGGTCTATGTTTGCTGGTCTCACAAACTATTTAAAAAAAGATTTCTTCCAAGATCATCGAACATTTCAGTACGATACGCTGTACCAAAGCTATGAAGCAGAGATTTTTGCTGTGTATGAAACGACAGTCGACTTTGATTATATTCAGACTGATTTTCAGGATCTTGGTGAATATGCACACTACTTGCAAGCTGTGCGTAAGAAGTCCATCTATCAAACGAAAACAGACGTATCCACAGATGACTTGATTCTCACATTATCGACCTGTGATCATGTGCTGGCACCTAAAAACAAGCGTCTCGTGGTACAGGCGAAGCTAAAGAAAGTTTACTAGAAAAGGAGAGACAGACGGTTGAAATGTTTACATGTGATTTGGGCAGGACTCGTCGTCGTGCTTCTCCTCGGCGGATGCAGCCAGGCGGCGCCTGTCGAGAATGGGAGCAGGCAAGGTGCGCTCAACATTCAGGATTTTGCCGGCAGAACATTATCGTTTCATGAATCACCTGAACGGATCGTCTCGTTGTCAACTGGCGACATGAGCATCATTTATGCTCTAGGTGGTCAGGTTGTCGGCCGGCCAACTGCCGAATTGCCAGACAATCTACAAAAGGCAAAGTCCGTACAATCAATTGGCACAACCCATCAATTTGATGTCGAGCTGATCACGAGTTTAAAGCCCGATGTGGTGCTTGGGAATGAATCATTAAACAGCAAGGATATCTCTACTATAGAAGGAATTGGTTCACAGCTTCTTTTGACAAGTGCCAACTCAGTGAAGGATATCCAGCGTCAAGTTACTTTATTTGGTGATTTACTTGGAAAGCAGCAAAAGGCCAAAGCGCTCAATGCTCAAATCGATCAGCGGATCAAGCAAGTGAAGCAGCCTGAGAAAAAAGTAAAGACGCTCGTTGTGTATGGTGCACCCGGCACATATATGGCGGCACTTCCGCAATCTTTAAGCGGTGATCTGCTGCGGATCGCTGGTGGGGCGAATATTGCTGAAAATGAACCAGCACTCGAAAAGTTTCCGCAATATGCACAAATCAATGCAGAAAAGGTAATCGAGGCCGATCCAGATCTCATTTTGCTGATGACACACAGCAATCCTGAAGATGTCAAAGCAGGCTTTATGAGTGAAATGAAGCAAAATGCGGCGTGGCACGATGTATCAGCTGTCAAAAATGGACACGTTGAGATTCTACCAAGTGACCTATTTGGGACAAATCCAGGCGCAGAAGTCATCAGAGCGATCGATGAATTAGAGAAGAAATTGAAGCGATTGTCATCATGAAGATGAATGCAGAACTAGATTTTCAAAAAAGGCAGTCAAGACGAAAATGGCTGTTACCAGGATTGTTTCTCTCTTTATGTGTGGGCGTCTGTCTAGGACTTGCGGTAGGTTCTGTCCAATTGTCGCTACCGGATTTAATGGCTGTGTTCACGGGATCAGGTCTGCCTGTTCATGAAAAAATTGTCATGGATTTACGGTTTCCGCGTGTGCTCATTGGTTTTCTCGTTGGGGCCTGTCTCGCAGCATCAGGAGCGATTTTACAAGGAGTTGTCCGAAATCCACTGGCTGACCCTGGGATCATTGGTGTGACTGCGGGCGGCGGGTTAGCTGCTGTACTCAGCATGATTGTTCTTCCGCAATTCACGTATTTGCTTCCGGCAGCCGCTTTTCTGGGCGCCTTATTAGCAGCTCTTGTCGTGTATATGCTGTCATTTGATCAAGGGGTTTCACCGCTTAAATTGATCTTGGCAGGTGTTGCCGTCAATGCCTTGCTTGGTGCGGTGATGAATGGGTTTATGGTGCTTTACAGTGAGCGTGTGCAGGCTGTTTTGCCTTTTCTATCAGGGGGATTAAACGGACGGAGCTGGCATCATCTTAGCTTCGTGTCGCCATATGCGCTGGCTGGATTATGTCTTTGTTTTTTCGCCATTAAACCGTCCAATCTCCTTTTGCTTGGCGATGAATCGGCTCAGCTATTAGGCCTTCGAGTAGAGAGGACTCGATTTTTTCTCATTGCGCTGGCCGCTCTTTTAGCTGGAGCGGCTGTCAGTGTCAGCGGTTTAATCGGTTTTGTCGGGCTTGTTGTACCCCATTTTATCCGTCTTTTAATCGGAGATGATTACCGGTATTTGCTACCGATTTCAATGCTTGGAGGGGGCGTGCTTGTGGTCTTTGCCGATACAGCGGCACGGGTCTGGTTTACACCGGTTGAATTGCCTGTAGGGATCTTGCTTGCCTGCATCGGTGCACCTTTCTTCCTCTATTTATTAAAAAAGAAAGGGAGGGGTTAAGATGGATGTCATTGCAATGGATGACGTGAGTCTCAGTCAAGGCGGCTTTCGGCTGTCTTCCATTTCAGCAGCTGTTCCTAAAGGGAGTGTGACCGGAATCATTGGCCCGAATGGGTCAGGTAAGTCGACTTTTATCAAAGCGGCCGCACGACTGACCTCAATCGAAAGCGGCATGATTTACATTCACGACATCCCACAAAAAGAGATGACGGCACAGGAGATCGCCAAGGAGGTGGCAGTTCTCATGCAAACAAGAACCGCCATTCCATCGATGACAGTACGTGAGCTGGTCGCACTTGGACGCAGTCCGCATCGTTCCATCTGGAAAAAAAGCACCACGTCAGATCATGAAGCGATTGAGTGGGCGCTTGAGGTGACGAATAGCCGCACCAATGAAAACAGAATGCTCCATACATTATCAGGCGGAGAAAGACAAAAGGCATATATTGCAATGGCACTGGCTCAGAAGACAGAGACTATCATTCTGGATGAGCCAACCACTTATTTAGACATTGCGCATCAGCTTGAATTACTGGAGCTGCTCAAACAGCTGAATCAAACACATGGCATCACCATTTTAATGGTTCTCCATGACTTGCAGCAGGCCGCAAAATATTGTGACCGTCTCATTGCTATGAAGCGAGGTCAGGTGCATCAAATTGGCTCACCAAAAGAAGTGTTAACAGAAGACTTTTTCAAGGAGGTTTTTGGGATTCAGGCAGAGGTTCACTTAGACGGACCGCATCCACTCATTATCCCCATTGCCTCCATTCAACAACAAAAGGGAGATGAACCAAACATGATTATTGTAAATAACCAAGTAAGAGTAGAAAAAGGCAGTGCCGACCACCTTGTTAAACGGTTTAACAAGCAGGGGCAAGTAGAATTTATGGAAGGTTTTTTAGGAATGGAAGTATGGGTCACTCAGCAGACAACTGATTACGATGAAGTAACCATTCACACCCGCTGGAATCGAAAAGAAGACTTTGTGAATTGGACAAAATCTCAGGCATTTGGTGATGCGCACGCTCATGGAAAGGCGAAACCTGAAGGCCTGTTAAAAAACAAAATTACGTACTATGAAGTGCAAGTCACAAGACCTGCTTTACAGAAAAAAGCCTAAATATTCAAAAGCGCTGCAGCGAAGAAGCAGCGCTATTTTTTTGTGATTGTCTCTTTCCGTCACATATTTTTGACAAAGTATTCAAACAACTGACACAATCCCATCCAAATTTTAGGTAAAATTTACTTTATTTTTGAAGCGCATGGGTGTAAAGTACAGGTATAAATAACTAACCGAATGAAAATCAAGAGTAAAATTTCACCGAGTGAACTATATCAAATGGACTTCCACTTGTGAATCATTGAACAAATAGTGAACTTTTTGTGAAATGGTGAGCATAAATATCTCGAATCATTCGGCATGCGAAAGTAAGGGAGGATGTAAGGCTGTGAGTGAGCTGTTTTTAGCAAGATTTCAATTTGCCTCAACGACATTATTTCATTTTATTTTTGTTCCTATGTCTATAGGTTTGGTATTTATCGTTGCATTGATGCAAACCCTTTATGTGGTGAAGAAAAAAGACATCTATAAAAAGATGGCGAAATTTTGGGGTCACCTTTTCTTAATTAACTTTGCAGTAGGTGTGGTGACAGGGATTCTGCAAGAATTCCAGTTTGGGATGAACTGGTCTGATTATTCAAGGTTTGTCGGTGATGTCTTTGGTGCACCGCTTGCCATTGAAGCGCTATTGGCCTTTTTCCTTGAATCGACCTTTATTGGTCTTTGGATATTCGGCTGGGACCGTCTACCGAAAAAAATCCATTTGTTATGTATTTGGCTCGTTTCTCTTGGTACGATCTTTTCGGCGTTTTGGATTTTACTCGCCAACTCATTTATGCAGGAGCCAGTTGGATTTGTGATTAGAAATGGCCGTGCAGAAATGAATGACTTTGGCGCTCTTGTAACGAACCCGCAACTTTGGGTAGAGTTCCCGCACGTTCTGTTTGGTGCATTGGCAACCGGTGCTTTCTTTATCGCAGGAGTCAGTGCCTATAAAATGATCAAAAAACAAGAAGTCGCCTTTTTCAAAAAATCTTTCCAGATTGCCATGGTGCTTGCTTTCATTTCTGGCTTAGGTGTAGCGTTCTCTGGACATGATCAAGCGAAACACTTAATGGAATCACAGCCGATGAAGATGGCAGCAAGTGAAGCCCTTTGGAAGGATAGTGGAGATCCAGCGGCTTGGACACTATTTGCCAACATTGACACAGATAAAAAAGAAAACTCTGCGGAGATCAATATCCCGTTTGCTTTAAGTTACTTGGCCTATTCTAAGTTTAGTGGAGATGTGCCAGGCATGCTGACCCTTCAAAAAGAATATGAAGCCAAGTTTGGTCCTGGAGATTACATTCCTCCAGTCAAAACAACCTTCTGGAGCTTTAGAATCATGGTGGGTGCCGGGATGTTGATGATTTTTGCTAGTATGATTGGTTTGTATTTGAGCTTTAGAAAAAAACTAGAATCAAACAAATGGTATTTACGCTTCATGGTATGGATGATTGCTTTCCCGTTTATTGCAAACTCAGCTGGCTGGATCATGACGGAAATTGGGCGTCAGCCGTGGACAGTCTTTGGTATGATGACAACCGCACAATCCATTTCACCAAACGTATCGTACGGCATGCTGCTATTCTCAGTCATTAGCTTTACGACCATTTATCTGATTCTTGCCATCGTGCTTGCCTACTTATTCATTCGAGAAATTAAAAAAGGTGCACATTCTGAAGAGAATACAGATCAAAAGGATGAAACGGACCTGTCTACAGATCCATTTGATGGAGGCGCATATCATGGCATATCTTAACGAGATTTGGTTTATTCTTGTCGCAGTATTGTTTGTTGGATTTTTCTTCTTAGAAGGATTTGATTTTGGTGTCGGGATGTCCATGCAGCTTCTTGGAAAAGATGCACATGAGCGCCGCATTTTAATCAATACGATTGGCCCTTTCTGGGATGCGAATGAGGTCTGGCTGATTACAGCTGGTGGAGCTATTTTCGCCGCTTTTCCTCATTGGTACGCTACGATGTTCAGCGGATACTATATTCCGTTTGCAGTTCTTTTATTAGCGCTCATTGGGCGGGGGGTCGCCTTTGAATTTAGAGGGAAGGTCGAGAAGGCTTCATGGATCAAAACGTGGGACTGGGTCATCTTCTTTGGCAGCCTGCTTCCGCCATTTTTACTCGGCGTGCTATTCACAAGTATTTTACGAGGAATGCCCATTGATCAAAGCATGAATATGTACGCTGGATTTACAGACTTTGTGAATCTTTATTCAGTGATCGGCGGGGTAGCCGTGACGGTTCTTTGCCTTCTGCATGGATTGATTTTCGTCACACTCCGCACTGAGGGTGATTTAAGAAATCGTGCAAGAAAGCTCGGTCAGCGTGTTTTATTGATTGCACTACCAGTTCTTGTTCTATTTGTTGGTGTGTCTATTCTTGAAACAGACATTTATACCGTACGTCCAATCATCACAATCCCTTTAACTGTACTCATTGTGGTTTGTTATGTAGCGGCTCTATTCTTTATGAGAAAAGAGCGTGATGGCTGGACATTTTTATTCACAGGTGCAGGTATTATGGTGACGGTGACCATGCTTTTCACAGCATTATTCCCGCGTGTCATGATTAGTTCGATCAACCATGCATTCGACCTCACCATTCAAAACGCTGCATCAGGATCTTATTCACTGACGGTCATGACGATTGTTGCCATTTCTTTGCTACCTTTTGTGCTTGGGTATCAAATCTGGAGCTACTATGTCTTCCGTAAACGTGTAAGCGGTAAGGAGCCAATGACCTACTAATGGATAAACGTTTGCTTCAACTAAAAGGAATGAGGGGGCTTCTTGCCCTCTTAGGTATTGTGTCAATCATCCAAGGAGCAAGTATTATTTTTCAAGCACAGTGGCTGGCACATGCCATAACAACGCTGTTTGACGGGAAGAGCCTCATGCAGGCAACGCCTTATGTCTTGCTGTTTCTTGCTGCCTTTCTGGTGCGGCACGGTCTCACCTTGATGCGGGAGAAGGTCATGTTCACCTATTCTTCCCGAATTGGAGCAGACGTCAGAAAGCAGCTGTTGGACCAGCTGTTCCGTTTAGGGCCAGCTTTCACGAAGAAAAAAGGAACAGGAAAGCTTGTGACATTGGCGATGGAGGGCATTGCCCAATATCGTCAGTATTTACAGCTGTTTTTGCCGAAAATGGTGAACATGGCAGTTATTCCGGTGATGGTGCTTGTCTATGTTTGGACATTAGATGAAACATCTGCTGTCATTCTGATTGTCACGCTGCCGATTTTAATTGTTTTTATGATTTTGCTAGGACTTGTCGCTCAGCGTAAAGCGGCCAAACAATGGAGATCGTATGAGAAATTATCCAATCATTTTACTGATTCTCTCCGTGGCCTTGAAACGCTTCGCTACTTAGGGATTAGCAAAAAGCATTCTCGCAATATTGCAGAGGTCTCAAAGCGTTATCGAAAGGCGACGATGAGCACACTGAAAGTCGCCTTTCTTTCTTCTTTTGCTCTCGATTTCTTTTCTATGCTGTCCATTGCGACTGTCGCTGTATTTCTCGGCTTGCGCTTAATTGAAGGAGATCTTTTGTTATTGCCCGCTTTGACCGCACTGATGCTTGCGCCAGAATATTTCTTGCCAGTCCGTGAAGTGGGAAATGATTATCATGCGACGTTAAACGGTAAAGAAGCGAATGAGGCGATTCAAGTGATTTTAGAGGAAAAGGGCTTCCGAGAGCAGGAGACACAATCCGTGCAGCTGAACGAGTGGAATGAGCAATCTGAACTCACACTGCAAGATGTCAGTGTCTTGCATGATGAACATGCTCCTTATTCGATTCAGGATGTCGATCTCACTGTGAAAGGAAAGAAAAAGATTGGGATCATCGGTGCCAGTGGTTCGGGGAAATCGACGTTAACGGATGTTCTCGGCGGTTTTGTTGAACCGTCTGCAGGTGAAATCATCCTAAACGGAAAGCCGCTTGCTCATTTACAGCTGGCGGCATGGCAAAAAGAAGTCGTTTATATGCCGCAGCATCCTTATTTATTTCACATGACACTGAGAGAAAACATTCGTTTTTATGAACCGAATGCAACCGATGAAGACGTCGAAAGAGCGGTAGAAGAGGCAGGTTTGTCTCAGCTCGTAGCGGAACTCCCCAATGGACTGGATGAGGTCATTGGCGAACAGGGCAGAGGGCTGAGCGGTGGACAAGCGCAGCGGATTGCCCTCGCTCGCACAGTGCTCGGCCAGCGATCCATTATGCTGTTAGATGAACCAACGGCTCATCTGGATATTGAGACAGAGTATGAATTGAAGAAAACAATGCTTCCATTGTTTGAAGATAAACTTGTGTTTATAGCCACACACAGACTTCATTGGATGACGGATATGGATGAAATCATTGTGATGGATCATGGGACGATTGCAGAGATGGGGACTCATGAATCATTAATGGAAAGAAAAGGTGTGTACTATCAATTGGTACAGGAACAAATGGGGGCGGTCACACATGGTCAGTAAAGGCTGGTTTATACCTTATATCAAGGAGAATCAAAAGCTGTTTGCCTTGGTGCTTTTTTTAGGGGCGATTGCGGTGTTTTCTGCTTCTATGCTCATGTATACTTCAGGGTTCCTCATTTCAAAAGCTGCCACAAGACCTGAGAATATCTTGATGGTCTATGTCCCAATCGTGGCAGTACGTACCTTTGGTATTTCACGCTCAGCTGCTCGTTATGCAGAAAGACTGGCGAGTCATCAGCTCATTTTGACGATGATTGAAAAAATGCGGGTACGTCTTTATGATATGGCTGAACGAAGTGCCAAACAGACTAAGCTTGGAACAGGTGAAATGCTTGGGCTGTTATCAGAAGATGTGGAGAGATTACAGGATGCGTATTTAAAAACAATCTTTCCATCCATCGGTGCGCTGCTTTTATATGCCGCTTCGATTGGAGCCCTTGGGCTTTTTTCATGGCCTTTTGCCGGGTTGATGCTGCTTTATATGGCGCTGCTCGTATTTGTATTCCCATACATCACAGTACTTGTGAACCGGGCGAGACAAATTCAAATGAAGAAAGGCAGAAATGAACTGTACAGCCATTTAACAGATGCCGTCATGGGCGTGAGTGACTGGTTGTTTAGCGGCAGACAGAACGATTTTGTTGAAGGCTATGAACGAAAAGAAGCAAAGCTATTAGCACTCGAAGCGGCAAAGCATCGGTTTATCCGTCTGCGCCAATTTTTAGCACAGCTAGTCATTGGAGGAGCAGTCATCCTTGTCGTGTATTGGAGCGGCTCGGTCGTTCAGGAAGGTTCTATGCCTCACACGCTCATCGCAGCCTTTGTGCTTGTGCTATTTCCATTAACAGAAGCCTTTCTTCCGCTGTCAGATGCAGCAGGCGATATTCCTGTTTATCAGCATGCCGTCAGCAGATTAAATCATTATGAAGAGCAGTCGTATGAAGGATTAGTGGAGAGGAAGGCAGCAGACGAGACACCCGTCTCTGATGGCGTTGAAGCGGTCTGTTTTGATCAAGTCACCTTCGGATATGAAGCAGATCAACATGTACTAAAGCATTTTTCGTTTTCCCTGAAGCAAGGTGAATCGCTCGCTCTCTTAGGAAAGAGCGGTGCAGGCAAATCGACCATTTTAAAATTGTTAGAAGGGGCAGTCGTGCCAAATCAAGGGGTCGTCAGCATTCAGGGGAAACCGGTACAAAGCATTCAAGAGGAGATATCCTCCTATGTGTCTGTGCTCAATCAACAGCCCTATTTATTCGATACGTCTGTTTTAAACAACATTCGCTTAGGCTCTCCAGAAGCGACAGAAGAGCAAGTAAAAGAAGCCGCGCGGCAAGTGCAGCTGCACGATTACATTGAGTCTTTGCCAGAAGGTTATCACACAGGTGTACAAGAGACAGGGGTTCGTTTCTCTGGTGGAGAAAGGCAGCGTATGGCTCTAGCACGGATTTTGCTGCAAAACACACCGATTGTTGTATTAGATGAACCAACCGTCGGGCTTGATCCACGCACAGAGCGTGAATTGCTTGAAACGATCTTCCGTGTGTTAAAAGGAAAAACAGTCATTTGGATCACCCATCATCTCACTGGCTGTGAGGCATGTGACCGTATGATGTTTATTGAAGATGGACGCATTGAGATGCAGGGGCAGCATCATGATTTGCTGAAAGAAAATGTGCGTTATCAAAAGCTGTATGAAATGGACCGTCCATTTTCGGTCGTGTAAAAAATGGATGACAAGAACGTTCGGACAGAAGATTTCTGCCCGAACGTTTTTTTGAGATTAAGGATTTACTTTTCCTACACCCGCATTTGATACAACTTCTGATTTCACATTGTTCACGTTAAGCAAAGAGTAGTTATAAGGAGGGTTGTACGTACCTGTTGAAGACGTTGGCAGGCTACCTGTGCTGTTAATATAAGAGTTGTTGATGACATGCCAAGTACCGACTTGACGGCTGTCCCAGCTGCCGATGGCATTTTTCGTGTTTTCAAATACGTTGTGTTCAATTCTCATTTTCGCGCCCATACGTGAATTAATCGCTGTTGTTAGGATGTTTTTATAATAGTTGTTATACACATGGCCTTCCCCGAAGCGCATAGACGGTACACGAGAGTTCAAGTTTTCAAAACGGTTGTTGTGGAACGTGATTTTTCTGTTGTAGTTATCGTTATCGGAGCTGCCCATCAGCATCGTTTTCCAGCTGTCATGGACATAGTTCCATGAGAACGTAATGTAATCAGAGTCATTTTTCACATCGAATAACCCATCATAGTCATCTTTATCAGAGTTTAAAGTGTTGTAGAGTTCATTATGGTCGACCCATACGTTTTTAGAGGCACCTTCGATTCCGATGGCATCTTTATCACCGATTTTGCTGTGATGGATTTTGAGGTTGCGGATGATGACGTTATTGGCGCGCCATACTTTAATACCAATCCCGTTAAATTCGCCGTTTGTCCCTTTACCGACGATGGAGACATTGTTTGTATCTTTCACATCAATTTTATTGGCTGAAGTATTAGAAGGAGTAATGGTTCCGTCTACCACGATTTTCAATTTTTCATTTGTTCCTTTGCTTTTGAGGGCAGCTAATAGTTCATTTCCGGTTTTCACCGTCACTGTTTTACCGCCTTCACCGCCTGTTGTACCGCCATTTAATGTGGAGAATCCTTGCTGATTAAAATTGGCCATAATCGAAGGGCTTTCTGGATATTTCGTTGCTGCTTTTGCCTCCCCATTTGGCGCAAATAATGAAGTCACGAGACCAACCGCTAACACACCAGCTAACATTGGAACTTTTTTCTTCAACATGAACATCTCCATTCTCTATTTTGTTTTAATGTAAACGTTTCCAAAATAAGCTGCGATTCAACCGCTCCTCCTTCCTTCGCCAGCATCGCCTCTTTCGGAATGTAGGAAGAGCATAGCACGCAAAAAGGTATCATCGGCTAAGAATTGAAATGAAGTATTCCACGATTTTCAAGGAAACTAAGGCAATGATTATTTCAATTTATCTACATGAGACAAGGATCATTGACGATAGGTATTGGGGTAACCTAGTGATTATGAAAAGGACGTTCTTCTTTTCAAGGAAAATCAAGATGATTACGAAAGCGTCATTTTGTTAGAGACAAAGACATGTCATAATCATTACATAAGAAAAAATTGGATATCAAATAGATCCGTGCGCTAAACAACAGGTAGACAAGGCTCCAATTAAAAAAAGAAGGTCTATTTTAAACGATGCGCTCACCGGTGTCGTCTAATCAATAAGAGATAGAAAGGAAGGAGGGACGTGTTTGGAGCAGACCGAGGAGACTTTATGGATCAAGCGAGCAAAACAGGGGGATGATGCCGCATTTACCGCCCTTTATCGGCATCATTATTCGTTTCTTTACCGTTATTTGATGAAATTGACCCTTCAACAAGAGCTGACAGAGGAGATCATGCAAGAAACGATGCTCAAAGCGTACATGAAACTTTCTTCTTTTAGAGGAGATTCATTATTTTCAACATGGCTCATGTCCATTGCATCTAGACAATTTTTAGATCATCAAAAGAAAAGAAAACGTGAACAAACGAGAGAAGGGAAGGCGAATCAAGAAGCCATCCGCCGGTTCAAATGGGATGTTCAGCAAAAAGGCCATACTTGGCATGACATGTGGGATGCTCTAAATGAGTTAAAGGCTCAGGAGAGAGCACCGATCCTTCTCCATTACTATTATGGCTTTACTTACCCTGAAATCGCTTCGATGCTCGGGGTGAGAGAAGGTACGGTGAAATCGAGGGTTCATCATGGGATCAAGAAAATTCGAAAGGAGTGGGACTGATGAAAGAAGATCGTTTCGCCGATCGTTTAAAAGAGGAGCTGCAGGAGCTCGATGAACAAATTGAAGTAGAAAAGCCGAGTGAACAAGCTTTGATGTTGATGCTAAAGCAGGCAAAGGAAAAAGAGAAAAAACGTTTTAAACAAGAAGTGCTGGCGTACATCATCGTCAGTCTGACCATCATGACACTTTTTGCAGCTGCCATTACTCATTTGCCCATCATCTTCATTCTTCTCCAAGTGGTGAGCGTGCCGCTCTGTGTGGTTGTCGGCATCAAGGAATATCAACAGATTAAAGGAGGGTCTTCCTTATGAGTCAGACGGAAATGATCATCTTATTGTGTGCATTGCCGTTACTGTTTGCACAAGGATTTCTCTTATTTATGGATGCCAAGAAAAGAGGACGTTATAAATGGTTCTGGGGCATCATTGGGTTAATCAACTTCCCATCTTCTTCTATTTTATATTGGCTGTGTGTTGTCTTACCTGATCGGAAAAGAGTAGAAAAGCTCAGAAAAGATTGAAAGACGTTGTAAAACTTTTGACCTTTTTTTTTGAATGATCATCATCTAGAAAAAGTGAAAGTTTCATGAATGTGTCAAAGAAAGCGGGATGTTGAACGTCCAGTTCGTCATTTCTAGCACGATAGTCATTCTTTGAGCGGGTCATTTTCATGACGGAAGGTGATTCTGCTTGATCTATCTCATTTCGGCATCGTTTTCATCTGTTATCAATATTGATCAGTTTTTACAAATGGTGTTAAATTAATCTCAATATGCGTTAGAAAATCTAACAACCAAAGAGTGAGATATTGACAAGGAGGCAGATGAGACATGTTGACCTTAGATCGAGCAGCACAAACAGCACAAAGCTACATCCACCGTGTGCTAGAGGATGTAGAAAAACGGAATCCAGGCGAGGCGGAATTCCAGCAAGCCGTGAAAGAAATTCTGGAATCCCTCGTCCCGGTTTTTGCAAAACACCCAGAGTATGAAAAACAGGGGATCTTAGAACGCTTAATTGAGCCTGAGCGGCTTGTGATGTTTCGTGTACCGTGGGTAGACGATGAAGGCAAAGTACAGGTGAACAGAGGATTCAGGGTTCAATTTAATAGTGCCATCGGTCCTTATAAGGGGGGCATTCGGTTTCACCCATCGGTCAATGCCAGCATCATCAAGTTTTTAGGATTTGAACAAATCTTTAAAAACGCACTGACAGGTTTGCCGATCGGCGGAGGAAAAGGTGGATCAGATTTTGACCCTAAAGGGAAATCTGATGGAGAAATCATGCGTTTTGTTCAAAGTTTTATGAGTGAACTCAGTCGTTATATTGGACCTGATCAAGATGTACCGGCAGGAGATATTGGGGTAGGTGCACGTGAAATTGGCTATATGTTCGGCCAGTACAAAAAAATGCGTGGTGCGTATGAAGCCGGTGTCCTGACAGGAAAAAGTCCTGGTTTTGGAGGCAGCTTAGCGAGAAAAGAAGCGACAGGCTATGGACTGGTGTACTTTATGGAAGAAATGTTAAAAGCCCACGGAATGCAATTTGAAGGGCGATCTGTTGTTGTGTCTGGGTCAGGAAATGTATCGATTTATGCGATGGAAAAAGTATTGGAATTAGGCGGAAAGGTTGTGGCTTGTAGTGATTCAAGCGGAGCCATTTACGACCCTCAAGGCATTTCACTTGAGACAGTGAAACAGCTGAAGGAAGTCGATAACCAGCGAATTGGTGCCTACATAGACATTCACCCGCATGCTGAATTGATTGAAGATTGCGAACAAATTTGGTCTCTCCCTTGTGACATTGCGCTGCCATGTGCGACCCAAAATGAAATTTCAGAGTCGCAAGCACAGCAACTAGTGGCAAACGGTGTCATCGCTGTAGGAGAAGGGGCCAATATGCCGTCCACACTTGGGGCCGTCAAAGTATTTGAACAACATGATATTTTGTTTGCACCAGCAAAAGCGGCAAATGCTGGCGGAGTGGGTGTTTCGGCGTTAGAAATGGCGCAAAACAGTGCGAGAATGTCTTGGACTTTTGAAGAAGTAGATGGTCAGTTGAAACAAATGATGCAGTCGATTTATCGTCAGTGTACCGAGACTGCTGAAGAATACGGACACTCTGGAAACTTAATGGTAGGCGCAAATATTGCAGGATTTCGCAAAGTGGCAGATGCCATGATCGCACAAGGCGTCATTTAACTCCTGCTCTCCCGCACCTGTTTATTTCATGACAAGATCGGGAATCGTCTTGTAAGAATGACAATAAGGAGGCGCGGGAGAAAATGAAAAAGTGGCTGAAACAAATTGTCAAATGGGCACCAGTGATTTATCCAGTGGTGAGGAAAATATACAAAGAACGAAAAGCATCCAAAAGTCGTAACGTATCAGCCGGGTAATCCGGCTTTTTTTTATGAAATGAATGAAACAAAAAAATATGCTGTGGGAATGATCCATTTCACTTCTCTCTCCGTTAAGTACATAACAAACGGAAAGAGGAGGCAAAACAGATGAAAATGAAAAAAGCATTTTTAACGATCCCGCTTAGTGCAGCATTATTATTACCAACTGCTCAAATGGCAAGTGCACACGAAGGACATATGCATGGGGATGCAAAAAAGTCGTCATCATCACAAGAGGTGTCAAATAAAGCAACGGATCTTCGCGCAGCGCTTGATCAGCTGTTCTCAGAGCATGCTTATTTAGCAGTGATCACGATGCAAAAAGGAATTGATGGCAGTAAAGATTTTGATCAAGCAGCAGCAGCGTTAAATGAAAACACGAATGATCTATCAGATGCGATCGCCTCTGTGTATGGAAAAAAAGCAGGGAAACAATTCAAAGAGATTTGGTCAAGCCATATCGGTTACTTTGTTGATTATGTACAAGCAACAGCGAAAAAAGATGAAGCAGGTAAAAAGAAAGCGGTCAAAGAGCTTGATCAATACCGCATGAAACAAGCTGATATGCTTGATAAAGCAACGGATGGAAGATTGAAAGCAAGTGAACTTGAAGAAGGTTTAAAAATGCACGTCAATGAACTGCTAAAAGCTTTTGACAGTTACACAGAAAAGGATTTTGATACAACCTATGAAACGGTCAGAAAATCCATTCATCATATGTTTGAAGTAGGTAAAGGCGTATCATGGGCGATTACAGATCAATTTCCTGGGAAATTTGATCAAAAATCAGTGGATACTCCAGCCGCAGATCTTCGTGAGGATTTAAACTACTTGTTCTCAGAGCATTTGGCACTCGCGGTAGTGGCTATGCAAAAAGGGAATGATGGCAGCAAGGACTTTGACCAAGCGGCAGCAGCGTTAAATGAAAACACGAATGATCTATCAGATGCGATCGCTTCTGTTTATGGAAAAGATGCAGGAAAACAATTTAAAACGATCTGGTCAAGCCATATCGGTTACTTAGTTGATTATGTCAAAGCGGATGCATCAGGGGACGAGCAAGCAAAAGAGAAGGCTGTTAAAGATTTAGATGCTTACCGTATGAAACAAGCAAAATTTTTAGATCAAGCGACAGATGGCCGCTTGAAGGCGGCTGACTTAGAAGCCGGGTTGAAAACCCATATTGATGAGCTCATCAAAACGTACACGTCTTATCACAATGGCGAATATGATCAGCTGTACCCGACTGTCAGAGAAGCATACGGCCATATGTTCATGGTTGGTCAAGATGTCGCATCAGCTATTGTCGATCAGCATCCTGAATTATTCAAATCCAACATGCCAAATGAGATGCCGAAAACAGGTATGGGAGGCACAGCCGGTCCATTAGGTATGTCATATGAAGCATTTGCTGGGATGATGGCAAGTCTCATCTTAGCCGGAGGTGCAGTGGGCGCGTTCTTCCTCATTCGCCGTAAACCATCAAATTAAGCAGGCGTCAAGACAAGAGGGAACGTGCACAATCGTGCCGTTCCTTTCTTCAAAAGGAGGTCGACTTGCGTGAAAAGATGGCTGTTTAGTATTCTTACGCTTCTCATCATCACGGGCTGCGCATCCCAATCAATAGATGAAAAGTCATCCTCTGAAACTGCATCATCTCCTGAGCCAATGACAGCAAAACAAGCCAAGAATCCATCTCATTCACACGACACGTTAAAAGATGAGCCATCGGGTATTGTCCCCGCTGACATCTCCATTCCAGCGATTGATGTCCAAGCAAAAGTGGAGAAAACGACTTTATCAAAGGATGGCAGTATGGGTGTTCCGCAAAATACAGATCACACGGCTTGGTTTGAAGATGGTCCGAAGCCTGGTGATAAAGGGAATGCTGTCATAAATGGTCATGTTGATAATAAATGGGGTCCAGCTGTTTTTTATCGATTAAAGGAGCTAAAAAAGGGAGACAAAGTCATTGTGACATCCTCGTCAGGGGAAAAGCGAACCTTTGAGGTTCTCAAGGTGAAAAGCTATCCGCGCGAAGAGAAACCAAATGCTTTTTTCGGGTACGCCTTTACACGGAATCTCAATTTCATCACATGTACGGGAACTTTTGATCATGCAGCCGGTACACATGAAAAAAGATTGGTTGTCTTTACACAACTGATTTCCTCATAAGAAAAAGGCGGATACACGGAGGTGTAACGCCTTTTTTTCATGATTTCCACAACAGCATCTTAGAAGAAGATTCATAGGTCATTAGATATGGTTGGATGTATAAATAGGGGCGTTTGTCATATAAATGAGTTGGCAATTTTTATTTCTTTTCAGTAGAATATGAGTAATGAAGAGAACTGTAAGCGTATACAACCTGTCCAAACAAGGCAGATTTTCCACCCTAAATGAAGGAGGCCGACCTAATGCTGAGTAAAAGACTGGCGCACATTTTAAGTCAGCTGATGGCAGCTGAGACTCCTCTCACGAGCGCTGCGCTTTCTGTCAGTTTACAAGTGACAAGCCGCACCATCCGAACAGACATCAAGGAACTGAATGAGCGTCTAGCCCCTTATCAAGCAGCTGTATCAGCTGTTAGGGGCGCTGGCTATGAGCTGTTGATCAACGATGAGAATGCCTTTCGCCGTTTTATGAAGGAAGAAGTCGAACAGGAAGAACCGCTTGCTGTTCTTCCAGAAGAGCGAGTTCGATTTATTTTGAAAAAGCTGCTTCTAGCGGAATCATATGTGAAGCTGGAAGACTTACAGGAGCAGCTGTTTATTAGTAAATCGACGATGAGTAATGACATGAAATGGGTCAAACGTAAGCTCGAACCCTTTGATCTGAAGCTGGAAGCAAAGCCGAATAAAGGCTGCCGGATTAAAGGATCTGAGATGAAAATCCGTTATTGCATGTCAGAATATTTATTCAATGAACGGCGTTCCTATCAAACCATGCTGAACACGGCGGTTACGATTTTGCCGAAACATGAGCTGGAATTGATTCAGAGAACCATGATTGATTATATCAACGAGGAAAAAATGAATCTATCAGACATTTGCATGAATAATTTAATTGTTCATATTGCTATTGCCTGTAAACGGATTAGACACGGAAACTATGTATCTGTGCTGCCTGAAGAAATCAACGAAATCCCAAGGGCAAAAGAATACAAGGTAGCCAAAAAAATGGTTGAGCGTCTTGAAGGGTTGCTGGATGTCTCATTCCCACAAGAGGAAATCGTTTATATCACCATTCATTTGCTAGGAACAGCCAAAATGGTACAGTCTTTTTCAACGGGCGGTCAAAAACAAATTGTGGATGATGACACGAGCCGTCTTGTTCAGCTGATGCTGAAAGCCATTGATCAAAAATTGCAGCTGGATTTAGCGGGAGATGCGGAATTGCTGATTGGCCTCAGTTTGCACTTAAAGCCAGCGATCAATCGGTGTAAGTATGGAATGAATTTAAGAAATCCAATGCTTGATGAGATCAAAGCGGGCTATCCAATTGCCTTTGAAGCAGGGATTGTGGCGAGCAGGGTCATTGAAGAAGAGACAGGTTTGTCCATTCATGAAAATGAGATCGGCTATATGGCACTTCATTTTGGTGCGGCCTTAGAGCGCAGGAAAATGGAGATACCACCGAAGCGATGCCTGATTGTCTGTGCGTCTGGTGCAGGGAGTGCAAGGCTACTTCAAGATCGTTTGCGGTCACAATTTGGGTCAAAGCTGACCATTTTAGGCACAGCAGAGCTTTATTCGCTTCCGCATGTCTCTTTACATGCATTGGATTTAATTATTACAACCATTCCCATTCATATGGATTTACCGATTCCGGTCATTCAAGTGAACACGATTTTAGGAGGCAGTGATTTTTTAAAAATAGAAGAAGCTTTGACAAGTGAAACAAGAGTGACATTAGCCACGCAATATATGAAAAAGGAATTGGTCTTTACAAAACGCGCCTTTCAAACAAAGGAAGAGGTCATACACTTTCTCACGCAAAAGGTCATTGACATGGGCTTAGCGCCAGCAGAACTTACACAATCTGTGATGGAAAGAGAAGAGTCTGCACCGACTTCATTTGGGCATTATACAGCGATTCCGCATCCGATGACCCCGCTAACAGAAGAGACGTTTTGGGCGATCTGTACATTAGAAAAACCGATCATTTGGGGAGAGAAAAAAGTTCAATTTGTGTGCTTGCTTTGTGTCGAAAAGGAGAACGCCAAAGACTTAAAAGGCATGTACCGTCTGCTTGGAGAGCTTGTCCATCATGTGAAATTTATTCAGCACCTCATCACCTGTGACACCTTTGAAGACATGCTGGATGTCATGGATAAAAAAGCGCCTTCGTACAAGAACTAATGGTGTGATATTAACTTTTTCCGCTTCCTAAAGGAAAAAGTATGGGTGTTTATGAAAGCGGTTTCATAATATGATGAATGTGTAAAGAAAAGCTTCATACTTCAAAAAGGGGGCGTTTACAATGAACATTTTATTAGTTTGTGCAGCAGGTATGTCAACAAGCTTACTTGTCACAAAAATGGAGAAGAGTGCACAAGAACAAGGAAAAGACTATCGTATTTGGGCAGTATCTGGAGATGCTGCTAAAAATCATATTGATCAAGCCGATGTGCTTTTATTAGGACCTCAAGTTCGTTATTTATTACCGCAAATGAAAAAACTCGGAGAAGACAAAGGAATTCCAGTAGATGTGATTAATACCGTGCATTATGGCGTATGTAATGGCGCTGAGGTTTTAAAATCTGCTGAACAGTTAGTGAACGGATAAAGGGGGCGGAAGGGATGAATGGATTCAACCGATTTCTAGAAGAGAAGGTTATGCCGTTTGCAGGGAAGATTGCCGCTCAAAGACATTTACAAGCATTGCGTGACGGAATTGTTTTAACCATGCCTCTCATTATCGTCGGTTCACTGTTTCTTATTTTAGCCAACCTTCCGATTCCAGGATACAGCGATTTTATGGCAAGTGTCTTCGGAGCCGAATGGGCCACGAAACTATCCTATCCTGTGAATGCCACCTTTGACATTATGGCACTTGTTGCGACCTTTGGGATCGCGTACAGGTTAGCTGAAAAGTATGCAGTCGATGCACTGTCATCTGGTGCAATTGCTGTCGCAGCTTTCCTCCTAGCCACACCTTATCAAGTACCGTTCACACCTGAAGGATCAACAGAAGCTATCCTAGTGAATGGCGGTATTCCCGTCACACTGATGGGCAGTAAAGGGCTATTCGTTGCCATGATTATTGCCATGCTTTCCACCGAAATTTATCGCTTTATTGTACAGCGGAATATCGTCATCAAAATGCCTGATGGTGTACCGCCAGCAGTTAGTAAATCGTTTATCGCACTTATTCCAGGTTTTGTGGTCATCACGCTGATCTGGGTCGCTAGGCTTCTGATTGAGATGACACCTTTTGAGAGTATTCATAATATCATCACGGTCTTAATCGGCACACCACTATCCATTCTTGGTGGAAGCTTAGGCGGAAGTATCGTTGCCATCGGTGTGCAAATGCTCCTCTGGGCATGTGGTATTCACGGAGCCACCATTGTCGGAGGAGTCATGGGTCCGATTTGGCTCGGTGCGATGGATGAAAACCGTCTTGCCTTCCAAGCAGGAGAAGTGCTGCCGAATATTTTCACAGCGCAGTTCTTTGAAATCTTTATCAATGTCGGCGGAAGCGGCGCGACGCTTGCTTTGGTACTGACCATGATCTTGCGTGCGAGAAGTAAACAAATGAAACAGCTTGGCCGTCTTGCGATTGGGCCAGCCATCTTTAACATCAACGAACCGATCATTTTTGGAATGCCGATTGTGATGAACCCAATGCTTCTCATTCCGTTTATCCTTACGCCAATTATGATGATCATCACCACATATATCGGAATGAGCACAGGACTTGTAGCAAAACCGGCAGGGATCGCTGTCCCGTGGACAATGCCGCCAATCATTTCAGGCTATCTCGCAACAGGCGGGAAAATCTCTGGCGCGGTCATGCAGCTGATTAACCTTGCCTTGTCATTTGCGCTATACTATCCATTCTTTAGAATGTGGGATAAGCAGAAATTGAAAGAAGAAAATGAGCTTGAAGCAAAAGCATCAACAGATGAAAATGTCGTCAGCATGTAATAGAGGGAACAAGGGGGATGCGGCCGATGGAAATGGAACAAATTGTGTTTCAACTCATCTTGCACGGTGGTAATGGCAGAAGCTCGGCCATGGAGGCCATTACATGTGCAAAGCAAGGCAATTTTGATGAGGCGAAGCAAAAATTGCAGGAAGCACAAGACGCGTTAAATGAGGCGCATCACGCACAGACAGAGCTGATCCAAGGAGAAATCAGAGGAGAGAAAACCGACGTCAGTCTCTTGATGATTCATGCACAGGATCATCTGATGAACGCTATGACTGTCAAGGAGCTTGCAGCTGAAATCATTGAGCTCCATGAAAAAATGAAGCAATTCGGAGGTGTCAATTCATGAAAGACGGAATCAAAATTGTCACAATAGGCGGTGGATCAAGCTATACGCCTGAGCTCGTCGAAGGGTTTATTAAACGATATCAAGAATTGCCTGTAAAGGAATTATGGCTTGTGGATATTGAAGCAGGTCAGGAAAAGTTGAACATCGTGGGTGCCCTTGCAAAACGTATGGTCGAAAAAGCAGGTTTGCCGATTGAAGTGCACCTCACCCTTGACCGCCGAGCAGCTCTGAAAGATGCGGACTTTGTCACGACACAATTTCGTGTAGGACTGCTCGAAGCCAGAGCCAAGGATGAGAGAATCCCGCTTAAATATGGCGTCATTGGACAGGAAACGAATGGTCCAGGCGGTTTATTTAAAGGTCTACGCACCATTCCAGTCATTCTAGACATCGTGAAGGATATGGAAGAGCTTTGCCCAGATGCCTGGCTGGTGAACTTTACAAATCCAGCAGGCATGGTCACAGAGGCGGTGTTACGCTACACGAATCTGAAAAAAGTAGTCGGTCTATGCAATGTGCCGATTGGAATCAAAATGGGCATTGCGAAAGCGCTGGATGTCGATGTCGAACGCATTGAAGTACAATTTGCAGGCCTCAATCACATGGTCTATGGCTTAGATGTGTATTTAGACGGGGTCAGCATTATGGATCAAGTGCTCGATGAATTAGGAAATCCAAATAGCCAGTGGTCCATGAGGAATATTGAAGCGAAAAACTGGGAGCCTTCTTTCGTCAAAGGCTTAGGGGTCATTCCATGTCCGTATCATCGTTATTACTATAAAACGAAAGATATGCTAGAGGAAGAACAAAAAGCGGCTCAAGAAAAAGGAACAAGAGCAGAGGTTGTGCAGCAAGTCGAGCATGAACTATTTGAGTTATATAAAGACCCAGATTTATCGATTAAACCGCCGCAGCTCGAAAAAAGAGGCGGGGCTTATTACAGCGATGCAGCATGTAATTTGATCAGCTCCATCTATAATGATAAACATGACATTCAACCGGTAAATACAGTGAACAGAGGAGCGATTGCCAGCATTCCGGCCGAATCAGCGGTTGAAGTGAACTGTATCATTACAAAGGACGGACCAAAACCAATCGCGACAGGTGATCTGCCTGTGGCTGTAAGAGGACTCGTTCAACAAATCAAGTCCTTCGAGCGTGTGGCAGCTGAAGCAGCTGTGACAGGAGATTACGAGACGGCTCTTGTCGCCATGACCATCAATCCACTCGTTCCATCTGATGAAATTGCAAAGCAAATCTTAGATGAAATGCTTGAAGCGCACCGTGAATATTTACCGCAGTTCTTCAAATCAGTGAATGCTTAAAATAAAATGGCCCCTTTATGGGGTCGTTTTTTATGATTTTTTCATATGGAAACCGGAGAAATCAGTGTATGATAGAAAAAACAACATGTACTGTTTCACAGAAAGGACGGTTAGAATATGGTGGCAATTGGGTTAATGCTTTACGGCTTTATCGTTCAACCTCTACTTAGTTACGGCACAGTGGTTTTGTTTTTGTATGGAATCATCGCTTCATTTATTGGCCTGATTCGGCATAGACAGGATGTGTGGATGTATGTTCTCCGCTTGCTCGTTTGTTTTACCATTCCAGTAACCAATCTGTTAATGTATTTCGCAACCATCGGTGGAGATGAAAGAGACTTTGATTTCCAGCCGATGCCGCCAGTTTATCATCTTGTTTTTATCCTAGAAATCATCATCGTCTTTTTACCAGAGATCTTTTTACTGATCGAGAGAAAGCGGAGTATCAAAGGGAAACAGTGGATATATGCAGGGGCCATTGTGGGGATATCGGTCTTGTTTTGGTGCACGCTTTGATGAGAGGCTGATGGACATCTAAGTCTTTTTCGCCTTTTTGTTGCGTAACCTCTTTCGCCTCACTTTTACAAAAGTAATGGAAAGAACAAAGATAGAAATTCCGAGAAACTTAAATAGAAAACGGGTGAAGAACGGTGAATCGTCGAAACATGTAGCGATGATGATCGATCCGATGCAAATCCCAAAGAACGCAAGTAAATAAGTAAAAAACATACCATCACTCCTTAAGTGTGGAATAGATCCATATTTTCCATTATGAGGTAGTGGAGGAGATAAAGAAACAAAAAAAGAACCCTTCATCAAATGAAAGGTTCTTTCGCTAGCTTATGCCTGCTTGACGACCGAATCGACTTCTACTGTCCAGCCGAAGATGTCTGGCTGAGTTCCTTTTTGGATTCCGGTAATCGCTTCGTACAATTTCTTCGATACTTCGCCTGTTTGACCATTTTGAATGACGTATGGCTGATCGTGATAAATTAATTCACCGACAGGAGAAATGACGGCTGCCGTTCCTGTTCCGAAGATTTCTTCAAGTTCACCTGACTGATGTGCTTCAATTAACTCATCAATTGAAATTTTACGTTCTGTCACAGGGATTTCCCAATGCTTTAACAGCTCAAGCACAGAATTCCGTGTGATCCCTTCTAAAATGCTGCCGTTCAGTTCAGGCGTCACGATTTCTCCATTGATTTTAAAGAAGATATTCATACTACCGACTTCTTCAATGTACTTTTTCTCGATGCCATCAAGCCACAGGACTTGTGAAAATCCTTTCGTTTCAGCAACTTGCTGTGCTTTCAGGCTTGATGCATAGTTTCCAGCTGTTTTGGCATTTCCTGTTCCGCCTTTAACGGCGCGGACAAATTCGTTTTCCACCGCAATTTTGACCGGATGGATGCCTTCTTTATAATAAGAACCTACTGGAGATAAAATGATGATCAGCTTATAGGTGCTTGACGGTGCAACACCTAAATAGGGCTCAGTAGAAATAATGAATGGTCGAATATACAAAGAAGTGCCCTCTGCATCAGGTACCCAATCCTTATCAATGCGAATGAGTTCATTTAAGCCTTCTAAAACCGTTTCTGTATCAATTTGCGGGATACATAGGCGGTCATTTGATCTGTTTAAGCGTTCCATATTTTTTTCAGGACGGAATAAGAGAATCTTTTGATCCTCAGACACATACGCCTTCAAGCCTTCAAAAACAGATTGGCCATAATGATAAACCATAGAAGCTGGGTCCATTGGAATCGCCTGATAAGGAATAATTCTCGGATCATACCAGCCTTTATCAATTGAATAATCCATCACAAACATGTGGTCTGTGAAGATTTTTCCGAATTCAAGTTGATCAGATTGAGGTTTTGGTTTTTTTGTTGAACTAAGTTCAACGCGGATGGGTTGTTTTGGCATCGTAAATCTCCTTGCTGTTTGATTATTTGAAAATTCTAATAATATGAAATAATTATGATTCTATTCTATACCTTCACAAAATATTAGCAATAGGTTTTCTGGAATTCAGACAAGAAAAATCTGTTAAAGCGCTTTCCTCCTCTCTGTCGTGGTTTTACTGTTTTTACCCTTAGAAATAAAATCCAATTTCGTTAATAACTGATTAATCTGACAATTTAAAAGCGACTTATTTTCCTGTAAGATATTCTTTCAACCATACACCTTTTGACTAGTACATTGCAAGGGGCATTGCCATATTTTAATCCTCTTTTTTTTAACCGATAAAGGTAGAAGAGAGTGGAAGGGAGCAAACAACGAGATGAAACGAATGATATCAGGTGCCTTTTTGATTTTATTGATGACCGCCATTAGTTTTGGCTGTCAAGCGATGACGGAGGAGGCTGGTGCGAAGCAAGGTACTGCCTATTACGTCGCAACAAATGGGAACGACAAATATCCAGGGACGAAGCAAAAGCCTTTCCGTACGTTGAAAAAAGCGACAAGTATCGCGAAAGCTGGGACAACAGTTTATATGAGAGGCGGTACATACAAAGAGAGATTGATTGTCCGCCATTCTGGAACAAAGAAAGCACCAGTTGTTTTTCAAGCGTATGGAAAAGAGAAGCCTGTCATTAGCGGAGCATCTCTTAAAGGAAATCAAGCAGACGGTGGTCTTGTGAAGATTGATCAAAAAAGCTATATCACCCTGAAAGGGCTGACAGTCGGTCATATTAAAACGAATCAAGAAGATGTGACACCCATCGGTATATTCATCACAGGAAGCGGCAAAGGCGTCAAACTGCTTAACAACCGTGTGTACGACATTCAGACGACACATCAAAATGGGAATGCTCATGGCATTGCGGTCTATGGAACGAAAGCACCTGCAGCCATTGAAGACATTGAAATCAAAGGAAACACTGTGGAAAAGTTAAAGCTAGGTTTTAGTGAAGCCCTTGTGCTAAACGGAAACGTTAAAAAATTCCGCGTGACACATAATACAGTCCGGCATACGGACAATATCGGGATTGATTTAATTGGTTTTGAGAATGTCGCACCTTCTAAAAAGTATGATCAAGTGCGAAATGGTGTCGTATCTAGAAACAAAGTTTATGAGATTACGAGTGTTGGGAATCCAGCGTACGGCAAGGACATCTCCGCAGGAGGAATCTATGTGGATGGCGGGAAAGACATCGTGATTGATCATAACATCAGCCATCATAATGACCTTGGGATTGAGGTCACAAGTGAACATAAAGGGAAGATGGCCGAACGCATTCGCATTGAGCACAATCAAGTATATTTAAATCGTTATACAGGCATCTCCATTGGCGGCTATGACAAGAAGCGCGGCGGAACCACAAACACGACCATCTCCCATAACATTTTGTACAAAAATGACACAGCCGGCTTAGAAGGCGGTCAATTGCTCATGCAATATCAATCGGTGAACAATCGAATCACGAATAATATCATGACAGCCAGTGCTTCGCATTACTTAGTCGTGAATCTCTACGAAGTGAACAAGAAAAATACATTCCAAAAGAATGTCTACGATGACCGCAAAGGTGCAAAAGCCTCACAGTGGGTATGGCGCGGGAAATGGCTGGAAGGCTACAAAACGTATCGCTCGAAAAGCGGTCAAGATAAAGGTTCAGCACACCTCAATCCCCAATTTGTGAATGAGAAAAAATATGATTTCCGTCTTAAGGCATCATCACCTGCTAAGAAAATCATCGGCAGTTAAACAAGGCATTCGGTGCAAATGATCATTTTAGAAATTTTCAAAAAAGTCATTGACATTGATGAGACATCACATTAAAGTAAAGAAGACATTTCAACTAAAACAAATTTCATAACGGATCTCTTATCAAGAGAGGCAGAGGGACTGGCCCTATGACGCCCAGCAACCGTTTCTATTTAAGAAATTGGTGCTAATTCCTGCAAAGCTGTTACAGCTTTGACAGATAAGAGAGGAAGACTTCCCGATACATGTTTCATGCAACGGTGATCAAGCCTCTCTTTATCAAGAGAGGCTTTTTTTGATCTCTTTTTTGAGAATCAAACGACGGGGTTCACAGGCATATTTCCACTTTTTTACCTAGTTTTCCGATGTGAAAAATAAAACAACTTGAGGAGGAACAGCAATGAAACGTAAATATTGGACATCATCTCTTGTATTATTGACGGTCCTGACCGTGCTATTATCTGGTTGCGGTACGGGATCAAGCGCAGGCTCAAAGGCTAATGCAAACGAAAAGGTTTCCTTTGACAATGTCCCGAAGCGATTTGCAAAAGGACAGGGAGCAAAAATTAAAGTCATCCGTAAAATTGGCGGGGACGATCATACTGCTCAGTTTTTAGCAGGAACGAAGGCAGAAGGGGAAGCGCTAGGCTTTACAGTAGATGTCTACACGGCAAATGGTGATACGGCGAAGTTTCATGATGCCATTTCTCAAGCACTAGAAGAAAACTATGATGGCTTTATCATCTCTCATGGGGATGATGAGGCGACAGTCGCTGATGTGAAGAAGATCACGGCGAAAGGCATTCCAGTTGTGGCGTTTGATTCAAATCCGAAGCTGAAGGATATCAAAGGAGTCACAGTGACGTCTCAAGATGACGAGCAATTAGCGAAAAAATCATTAGATGCACTCGTGGCTGATTTTAAAGGGAAAGCAAATATTGCGTATCTTTGGGTAGATGGATTCCCTCCAATGGTGAGACGAAACAAGGTGTACCAAGAAACGCTCAAACAGCATACAGGGATCAAGGAACTTGACCGATTTGGCGTTGCGGCCTCTGATACATCAGTTCAAACACAAAATGCGGTTGCGGCTATGCTGAATAAATATCCAAAGGGTAAACTGGATGCGATTTTTGCCACGTGGGATGCATTTGCGATTGGTGCCGCAAGAGCTTTAAAAGAAGCAGGAAGAACCGAAGTGAAAATATACGGTATTGATGTGTCTAATGCCGATCTCCAAGAAATGACTGCGAAAGACAGTCCTTGGAAGTACACTGCCGCTGTCGATCCGAAGCTCATTGGCGCAATTGACGTAAGGATTCTTGCGAAGAAACTAGCTGGCGAGAAAACGCCATCTTCCTATGACCTTGAGGCCTCTCTCATTTCACAAAAGCAGCTTCAGGATGCAGGAAAGGCCATCAATATGGTCAATCTTGCAGATGAAGTAAAAGGATTCGGTTCTTCGACTGCTTTTGAAGAAGACTGGATGAAGACCTTGAAGAAGCATTATGCAAAATAAACCACGTGCACTCTCTTTTCATAGAGGGTGTTTCGTTTTTCAATTGACGATCAGGAGAGAAGGAGGACACCTATGACAACGCCGCTTGTTCATATGAAAAACATTTCGATTGAATTCCCAGGAGTCAAAGCGTTAGATCAAGCAAATTTCACATTAAAAAAAGGCACAGTCCATGCCCTGATTGGGGCGAACGGTGCTGGGAAGTCAACGTTAATGAAAGTTCTCTCTGGTGCTCATTCACATTTTGAAGGAACCATCCACATCAATGGCGAGGCGGCGACCATTCATACACCGAAGGATGCGGCCTCATACGGTGTGCAGACCGTCCATCAAGAAGTGGATACAGCTCTAGTGCCATATTTAAGTGTTGGCGAAAATATGATGATTCATGAAATGGAGAAAAAACCATTCGTCCGCTGGAAAGAGATTCACCGCAAGGCAGCACAGCTGTTAAAAGAGATGGACATTGACATCTCGACGAAGCGTCTTGTGAGTGATTTGACACTGGCAGAAAAACAAATGGTGCTCATTGCCAAGGCTGTGTCGATCAAATGCAGCATTTTAATTTTAGATGAACCAACCGCTCCACTTAGTCATGCAGAAACAAGCAAGCTATTCTCAATGATTCATCAATTGAAAAAGAACGGCACAGGCATCATTTTTATCTCGCATCGCATGCCAGAAATTTTCAACATCTGTGATGAACTGACTGTGATGAAGAATGGAACCGATGTGGCGGCGCACCTCATTAAAGAAACCGATCCAAAGCAGGTCATTGAAGAAATGCTTGGCGCGCCATTAGAGGATCAATTCCCATCCCGTACACCGCTTGAGGATGCACCGATTGTGCTTGACGTGAAAGAGTTGCATGACCAGCATAAATTAAACAACATTCATCTTCATGTGAAAAAAGGAGAAATTCTCGGGATTGCAGGACTAGTCGGTGCTGGTAAAACAGAATTGTGCAAAGCCCTATTCGGCGCCTCAGAAAAAAAGTCAGGCACTGTGCAGCTGCATGGTCAAACCATTCATATCAAGTCGCCTCATCACGCTGTGAGAGCGGGTATTGCCCTTGTGCCTGAAGAACGGAGAAAAGAAGGGATTCTAACAGAAGAAAATGTTGGATGGAACGTAACAGCTGCAAGTCTACGTTCGTTTACACGGCCGTTCAGCTTCTTACATCGTTCTAAGGAACGGAAGGCAGCAGATGGAATCGTCAAGCGGCTTGGCGTCAAGACACCTTCTCTTGAAGCGAAGGTGAAGCATCTATCTGGTGGAAATCAGCAAAAGATTGCGATTGGAAAATGGTTGTTGGCTGAGGCGGATGTCTATCTCTTTGATGAACCAACCAAAGGTGTAGACGTTGGAGCAAAAAAGGACATTTTCTCTCTCATTGCAGAACTAGCTGAAAGAGGAAAAGCGGTTATTTATGCTTCAAGTGAGCTTTCAGAAATTGCAGGAATCGCCGACCGAGTATACGTCTTATATGATGGCAGCATTGCCCGGGAAATGACGGCACCAATGACTGAAGAAGAGCTTTTATATCATTCAACAGGAGGACAATCATGAGTGAACGACAAGTTTCAGCCCCAGTTCAACAAATCAAGAAACAGCGGCCATCCTTTCATCTGTTTGATTTCTTTTATCAATATGGCACCATCTTAACGATTGTCGTATTGATTGTTGTCTTTGCGGCAGCCAATCCGGCATTTTTACAGTCAGGAAATATCATCAATATTTTACGATCGATCTCGATTGTAACCATCATTGCGGTAGGGCTGACGATCTCCCTAGCAGTGAATGGCTTTGATTTATCTGTAGGCTCAGTTGCTACGTTATCAAATGCAATTGTGATCTCCATGTTTGTATGGTTCTCGCAAAACCCACTCATTGCGATCCTTTCTGCGCTGGCGGCTTCTCTTATTGTCGGTTTGCTGAATGCTTGGATGATTGTCAAAATGAAGATTCCAGATATGCTCATGACACTAGCCATGATGTTTATCATTCAAGGGCTGGCACAAACCTATACGAAAGGTGCGACCATTTCTGAAAATATGGTGCTGCCTGATGGCACTTTTTCAACTGGCACCATCCCTGCCTTTTTCAGCAAGATTGGGCAGGTCCCCTATATCATTTTGATTATGGCGGCCATTGTGCTTTTTGCCCATGTTTTTATGACTTACACAAAGCATGGGCGGTTGATGTATATCATTGGTGGAAATAAAGAAGCCGCTCGATTGTCTGGTATTCATGTGAACAAATACAAAATCGCAGCATATCTGTTGTCTGCCTTATTTGCGGCGATCGGTGGTATCGTGCTGGCATCAAGGGTGATGACAGCAGAAATTAACGCAGGAACGCCATATTTAATGGATGGGGTAGCTGCTGCTTTTATCGGGTTTTCAGTCATGGGAGCAGGTAAACCAAACGCATTCGGTACGTTTATTGGTGCGGTGCTCATCGGTATTTTGCAAAATGGACTTGTGATGATGTCTGTCCCGTATTATGCAATGGATATCGTGAAAGGATCTGTGCTTGCACTGGCACTCGCGCTGACTTATTACAAACAACGGGGGTAAGATGTACTTTTTTAAAACCATTTGAGTTCTCTCTCCGTCTAGTAAACGGAAAGCAGTGTAACAGCTGTTTGCCAAAAGGAGATGACAAAAAGAAATGAATATGTCAGCAACTCATGTAGAAGATTTGAAAAGTGTCATGGAAGACTGGAAAAATGAATTATTAGTATATAAATTTGCATTAGATGAAATGGATACAAAGTTTTCGATTATTAGTCAGGAATATAATTTAATCCATGGACACAACCCAATAGAGCATACAAAATCACGGATCAAATCCTTTGAAAGCATCGTGAATAAACTAGCGAGAAAAGGATGTGACATCACCACACAATGTGCCAAGGAGTACATACATGATATCGCTGGTGTCCGCATCATCTGCTCGTTTATTCAAGATATCTATAACATTATTGATGTTCTGAGGCAAAGAGAGGATTTAAAGATCCTTGAAGTGAAAGATTACATTCAGCATCCGAAACCAAATGGCTATCGAAGTCTTCATTTAATTGTTGAAATTCCTGTTTACTTAACGAATCGTGTGGAGCATGTGAAGGTTGAAATTCAGGTGCGGACCATTGCGATGGATTTCTGGGCGAGTCTCGAACATAAAATCTATTATAAACTGCAAAACGATGTTCCTCATCAGCTCACCGATGAACTAAAGGAAGCGGCAGATATCGCTCACTACTTAGATGAAAAAATGCAAAATATCAAACGAGAAATTGATTAACCAATCAAAAAGAGTAGCTGTTTTGAATGACAGCTACTCTTTTTAGTCTTATTAAGGGTTGGTGCCTCGATCTCTCTTTTGAATGATCGTACCGTCATCTTGCGATTGTGCAGACTGGCTTTCTTTTTGAGTAGAAGTGCCAATCAAAACACCTGTAATCAAGAACGTAAAAATCGCACTTGAGATCAGCCATTTTTTCATCATACATCACTCCATCTTCTTAACAAGTTTTGAATGACAACGCCTTGTTCTGAAAATAAATCGCTTCTTTAGGAAGACCATTTTCAGTTAAGTAGGCGGCTACATCCTGACAGATAGCCTCAAGATCAACAAGGAAATTCATAGATTCTAATTGATCACAATAAGAAATGATCTGCTCAATCATGTTGTTTGGCTGGAGCATCAATGTTTCTAAAATGGATAATTTAAGTGAAATGTTTCGTTGTTTTAAATTTTCTGCTTTTTGAAGTGAAAGCTGTACATAATAGTGGAACAAACCAGGCTTTTTCAGCTTAAACAGCGCTTTCGTGTAGGCATACAAGGCCAGTAAATAGCCGCCTGGGGAAGAAGTTTCGAATGACTCAATCAATAAAGCTTTTTCTAGGAGCGGCACAGCTTCACTGTATTCATTTCTTAGACTTTTAATAAAAGCTGCATTGCAATACGCGTGACCAAGTAAATCTGGATCCTCCATCTGTTCTAGTGAGTGAATTACCTGTTGAAACAAAGTTTCTGCCTCATCATATTTCGATTGATCCGCATAATTCAGAGCAAGCATCATTTGACAGCTGATTGATTTTTTCACATAACATGGATCTGCGTCGTAAATAGACGAAGCCTTTTTTAAGTGGTGGATGGAGAGAAGTGTGGATCTTATATTATAGTATAGACAGCCTGTTTTATAATGGAATTCTGCTTTTTCAATGTCATCATGTACGAGATCTAATTTATCCTCTGCCAATTTCAAATGGTGAAATGCTGAATCTTGATTCCCTCTGCGCATTTCATACATGCCTTTAAAGAAATAGAAATAGTAGCTGAGCATATCATCTGTACGAATCGCATTTTCATCCACAAAAAGACTGTGATCTAACGAAGCTGTATCTTCGATTAAATCTTTGAAACGGTATTCTAAAAGTTGATAGTAGAGTAAGACGTCTTGATTCTCTTCCATTCGATCAAATGCTTGAAGAATTTCTTCTTTTAGCTGTATTGCTTCTTGTATGTCTCTTTTTTTCATCAAGACATACCAGTCATTTAGCATATTTGCTACATCAACGGATGACAAAACACCTGTTTCTGCCAATTGGTATCCTCCTTTCTTCACCTATTCATTTCTGCTGATTCTTATTTGTCTGAATCATCTTTCCATATTAAGTATCTTCTTATATTTTAAGCGGTCTATCTCAATTTGTAAAACATGTTTTTTGATGTAAATTCAACCAGTAGTGAAAAAAATAGGGAGTAGCGATCAAATTGTATACGCTTACATTTTTTTAGGTAAAAAGAGGATGTTGGAAAAAATATATCAGGATATCAATAGAGGAAGAGAGACAGTGAAAGAGGGTTTTTTCATAGGTGAGAAAGAAGTGTTATTTATAAAGGAGTGTTCTCGGTTTTTTGTGAGATTATATCACATGAATATTGTGAAACATGCTTCTTTCAGAATAAAATGAGTTATTCGCAAAAAAGTAAAATTTAAAGAGACTATCGATCTAGAATTGTATGGATCTTTGGTATTGATAAAAAATATCACACAGTATAGCTTTAGCGTGGTATAGTAAGATTGTTGTTGCGAATATTTAGACAAAACTGACAATTGGGGGTCGTGTTTTATGAAGAAATCGATGTTACTGATCATGGGACTAATTGTTGTGCTCGTCATGGCAGCCTGTGGTTCAAAATCAGACAGCGGTTCGGGAGAAGGCAAAGGCACATATAAAATCGGGATAGATGTAACATATCCGCCATTTGAATTTGAAAAAGGCGGTAAAACTGTGGGAATAGACGTTGATTTAATTAACGCCATTGCGAAAGACCAAGACTTCAAAGTGAAGCTTGAAGCAATGGATTTCTCAGGGATTATTCCAGCGATGCAAGCAGGTCAGCTTGATGTTGGAATGGGTGGTATGAGTATTACAGATGAGCGTAAAAAGAAAGTGGATTTCTCAGATCCATACTTCGACGCTGGTCTGACAGTTGTTGTGAAAAAGGACAGCAGCATCAAATCGATTGATGATTTAAAGGGGAAAAAGCTAGCTGTTAAAAATGGGACAACAGGTGCAAAATTTGCAACAGATAACGCAGACAAATATGGGTATGAAGTAGTTCAATTCAATGACAGTCCATCTATGTTCCAAGAAGTATCTAATGGAAATGCAGATGCTTTAATTGAGGATTATCCTGTCATTACGTATGCGATCGCACAGCAAGACTTGAAATTGAAAACAGTTGGAGACCGCTTGAATGGCGACCAATACGGGATCTCAGTCATGAAGGGGAAAAATCAGGACTTATTGAAGAAAATCAATAAAGGGCTTGAAAACCTAAAGAAAAACGGTGAATATGACAAAATTATTGAGAAATATTTGAAGTCATAACACAAGCGAGGCGCGCTCAGAGCGCGCTTTCTTTATGTGTCAACCGTATGTGAATTAGGGAGGGAGAAACATGGATACGATTGTTAATGCATTTCCGTATTTAATGGATGGTTTGCAAACCACTTTATATATCTTTGTTGTTGCTATCATTTTAGGTTTTATTATCGGGTTGATTGTGGCGCTATTCCGCCTGTCACCATTTAAAATCTTGAACTTTATTTCACTCGTTTTTGTCAATGCCATTCGAGGTACGCCATTTATCGTACAGCTATTCTTCATTTATTTTGGGCTTAATACACTTGAATTCATTTCGCTTGATCGAGTGCCGGCAGGGATTATTACAGTAGCGATTAATGCAGGAGCTTATTTCTCAGAAATTATTCGTGCAGGGATTCAGTCCATTGATAAAGGACAAACAGAAGCCGCACGCTCTTTAGGATTCACAGGTGGACAAAACATGCGTTTTATCGTTCTTCCACAGGCATTCCGCCGTATGCTTCCAGCCATTACGAACCAAGCCATCATCAGTTTGAAGGACACCTCTCTCTTATCGATTATCGGTATTGCTGATATCATGCAGCGGGGACAAGTTCAAGCATCGGCTACATTTGATCCTTTGAATGTCTGGCTCATTGTCGGTGTCATTTATTTCGTGATCATTTATTTACTTTCTCTACTGGCTAGCTACGCAGAAAGGAGATTTGATGTGAAATGAGTATGATTACGGTGAAAAACTTGAAGAAATCCTTTGGTGATAACGAAGTCTTAAAGGATATTAATGCAGTCATCGAGGAAAAAGAGGTTGTATGTGTCATTGGTCCTTCAGGATCAGGGAAAAGCACATTTCTAAGATGTCTCAATAAATTAGAGGATATTACGGCTGGGGAAGTTGTTGTCCACGGACATACGATTACAGACCCAAAAGTGAATATCAATAAAGTACGACAAGAAGTTGGCATGGTGTTTCAGCACTTTAATTTATTTCCTCATAAAACCGTGTTAGAAAATATCACGATCGCACCGGTGAAAGTAAAAGGGATGGAGAAGAAAGCCGCAGTCGATAAAGCATTAGACTTGCTTGAAAAGGTCGGCTTGAAAGACAAGGCCAAAAGTTACCCTAACCAATTATCTGGTGGACAAAAACAGCGTGTTGCCATTGCAAGAGCCTTGGCGATGGACCCGAAAGTGCTCTTATTCGATGAGCCGACATCTGCTCTTGACCCTGAGGTCGTTGGGGATGTTTTAGCTGTTATGAAACAATTAGCAGTCGAAGGAATGACGATGATTGTCGTCACACATGAAATGGGCTTTGCAAGAGAAGTGGGAGATCGCGTGATCTTTATGGATGGCGGATATATCGTCGAAGAAGACAAACCAGAAGCACTCTTTGGAAACCCTCAGCATGAGCGTACCAAATCATTTCTTAGTAAGGTGCTATAAAAAAAGAGTAAGAGCAGGTATGCTCTTACTCTTTTTCTTTTGTGACGAGAATGAATATACCGATTCGCATGCATTTCCTAGGAAATATTATCGCTGGAAGAACTCAATCCACTCTTGGTCTGGCCCTCGGAAAAAGAAGTAGCAATAGCCATTGGGCAATGTTGTGATTTCTTCATCTATTAGCTCAATTTGCAGCTTTTGAATACGGTTGAATTCCGCGTGGATATTATCTGTTGTGAAGGCGAGATGGTGGACCTTTCCTTCAGATGGAAGGTCACTGCTATACCCTTGAATGAGTTCAATTTCCGTTTCCGCTTCGTCTTTAAAGCCAAGAAAGGCAAGTTCAATGACTCCGTTTGTATGAGTGATGCGATCCTTTAATTTCATGCCCACCACTTTTTCATAAAAATCAATGGACTGATCAATATTTGTCACCATAATCCCTGTATGATCTAAGCGTAATGTTGTCAAAAAAGAGCCTCCTCTATGTCGAGTTGATATTTTTCTCCTCATCTTATCATAATAGAAGTATCGTATACATTCATATGGTAGGATAGAGAGAGTCAATTTAGGATAAGGATGACACAAATGAAAAAAATCTCATTAAAACAAACATTTGCAGAACAAGTGAAAAATGGATATCCGCTTATTTCAAAAGATGCTGTGTCGCGTGTGAACGGTGTACAGGAAGGCGAGCTCATTGAATGGGTAGATGAAAGAGGCTCTTTTTTAGGGAAAGGATATTATGGTGTGCAAAATAAAGGCATCGGTTGGGTGCTTTCCTTTGACGCTAACGAAAAAATAGATCAGGCCTTTTTTGTTTCTAAACTTGAACAGGCATCCAAAAGCAGAACGCATCTATTTCGTGATGCACAGACGACGGCTTTCCGTGTGTTCAATGGAGAAGGGGATGGAATTGGTGGAATCACGATTGATTATTATGATGGATTCTATCTCATCCAATGGTATAGCGAAGGTGTTTATACATTAAAAGAAGATGTATTGGCTGCGATTGAGCAGGTGTACCCTGACTATAAAGGCATTTATGAAAAGAAACGATTTGATACGTCTGGACAATATATCGAAGATGACGATTTTGTAAAAGGGGAGAAAGGTGAATTTCCTCTTATCGTCAAAGAAAATGGGATGAACGTGGCGGTTTATCTAAATGATGGTGCGATGACAGGTATTTTCCTTGATCAGCGTCATGTGCGAAAAGCAATTCGAGATCGCTATGCAAAAGGAAAGACCGTCCTTAATACGTTCTCTTATACCGGCGCTTTCTCTGTAGCAGCAGCGCTTGGCGGGGCAAGCCGTACGACAAGTGTAGATGTTGCAAACCGCAGTTTGAAAAAAACATCTGAGCAGTTTGAAGTGAATGGCATTGATGTAGACGGGCAGGATATCAAAGTCATGGATGTCTTTAAATATTTCCCGTTTGCGGCGAAAAAAGGCTGGAGCTATGATGTCGTGATCTTGGACCCACCATCCTTTGCACGAACGAAGAAACACACATTCAGTGCAGCGAAGGATTATAAGAAACTATTAAAAGAAGCCATCCAGATCACAGCTGAGAACGGCGTCATTGTGGCGTCAACCAATAGCAGTGCATTTGGGATGAAAAAGTTTAAAGGATTTATTGCACAGGCCTTTAAAGAATCTGGGAAAACGTATCGTATTCTTGAGGAATATACACTTCCTGAGGACTTCCGTACAACGAAAAATTATCCTGAGGGGAACTATTTAAAGGTTGTCTTCATCCAAGCATAAGAAAAAGCCATTTTCCGATAAGGGGAAATGGCTTTTTCTATAGGGCAAACGACATCAGGATAGGCGCTGCACATAATGTAATAATGGCCGAAATGATCATGGACACACTTGAGATCGTGCCTGAGACGGAGCTCAGTTCAAAGGCCTTCGATGTGCCTGCACCATGTGCTCCTGTACCAAGCAGAACGCCCATTGCAATGTCATTATCAATACGGAAATAACGGATAACCAATGGTCCAATGATTGAGCCAAATAATGCTGTTAAAATGACGAAGACAGCCGTAACGGACGGCATCCCGCCAATCATTTCAGACACACTCATTGCAACAGGTGTTGTGACGGATCTTGGGACGAGGCTCTCGATCAGACTCGTATCCAAATGAAACAATTTGGCGATAAACGCTGTTGATAAAATCGCAACGATAGAACCGCAAGCCACATTTAAAATAATTTCTACTGCATGCTTCTTCAGAATGTGAAAATACTTATATAAAGGAATGGCAAATGCCACAGTCGCAGGTTGAAGCATATTTGTCAGCCATTTTCCGCCTTGATTGTAAGCATCGTAAGGAATGTTCACGATTAACAGCAAGACCACAAGAACAACCGGTGTCACAAGTAAAGGGGAGACATAGACTTTCGGGTGACGTTTATAAACCGCTTTTGATCCGAGATAGATCAGAATGGTTAGGATCAAGAATAGTCCACCAACTAACATAGCTTTTTTCGCTCCTTTCTTTTCGCAATCATCTGCGTCATTATGCCAGTCGAGAGCATGACCACAAAGGTACTAAGTAAAACCACAAGGACAATACTTGTGCCAGATTGAGAAAGTAATGTTCCGTAATCAATCACACCTACTGCTGAAGGGATAAAGAAGAGTAGCAGTTCTCCGAGCAGCCATACGGCGCCAAGTTCAATCCATTTTAATTTAATGATGTTAAAATGAAGTAATAAGAAAATGACAAGAATGCCTAAGATCGTGCCCGGAATTCTTAAATGCAAAAAGGCCGCCAGCACATTCATCAATTTCGCAAAAGCAAATAAAGCCATAATCTGAAGGGTAGCAATCAGCGACGTTTTGAGCAATTGCACTTTCTGTTCACTCCTTTTTCTATATAAATTGTTCACTGTTTCACAAAAACAACACAACGTTCTAATCGGTGAGCTTACTTTAAAGTGTACAGCACGTTCTATTATAGGTAAAATACATATATTGAATAGTTAGTATTCCTTTTGTCTATAGAAAGGGTGAACCATGTGGACATCAGACATTTAACATATTTCTTAGAAGTGGCACGGTTAAAGAGTTTTACGAAAGCATCACAATCGCTCTATGTGTCGCAGCCGACCATTTCCAAGATGGTCAAAAACCTAGAGGATGAGCTAGGTGTGCAGTTGTTTTACCGTAATGGCAGACAGGTTGAAATGACAGATGCTGGACAAACCATGTATACACAGGCGAGTGAAATCACACAATCCTTTCAGAATTTAACGAGTGAATTAAATGATTTAATGAATGTGAAAAAAGGACATATCCGAATAGGACTGCCGCCCATGATTGGATCAAGCTTTTTCCCAAATGTGATGGGAGAATTCCGCCAGCAGTATCCAGATGTCACCTTTCAATTGGTGGAGCACGGCTCCATTAAAGTAGAGGAAGGGGTAGAGGATGGATCATTAGATATTGGTGTCATTGTTCTGCCTGCAAATGATAAAATTTTTCATACATACACCATCATTAAAGAGAATATGAAGCTTGTCACCCATCCATCACATCCGATGGCAGGACGTGGTGAGGTTCATTTGGCTGATTTAAAGGAAGAGTCTTTTATTTTCTTTCGAGAAGATTTCGTTCTGCACAGCCGAATCTTAAATGAATGTATGAATGCTGGATTCAGGCCGAACGTTATTTATGAAACGTCACAATGGGATTTCATCAGTGAAATGGTTGCTGAGAATCTTGGGATTGGGCTTCTGCCTGAACGGATTTGCCGTGATCTAGATCCAGATAAAGTGAGGATCATTTCCTTAAATCCGTCTATTCCGTGGCATTTGGGTGTCATTTGGCGAAAGGACCGCTACTTGTCCTTTGCTGCAAGAGAATGGTTAAAGCATACAAAATCCTATGTGTGGGATGCAGAGTAAAAGGGAGGACGATACAGATGAAATTAAGCTGCGTGTCTCATCTTTTGGAAAAGGTTCGAGCGGAAAATCCGCTTGTTCATAATATCACCAACCAAGTTGTGACGAACTTTACAGCGAATGGACTGCTTGCTTTAGGTGCTTCTCCAGTCATGGCAAATGCCAAAGAAGAAGTGGCAGAAATGGCGCAATTAGCGGATGCACTTGTGCTGAATATTGGCACACTAACAAAGGATACAGTGGAGGCAATGGTCATTGCTGGACAAGCGGCCAATGAAAAAGGTGTACCGGTTCTATTAGATCCTGTTGGTGTTGGTGCGACAACGTTTCGGACGAGTGCGGCGAAACAGCTGTTACAGCAAGTGGACATCACTGTTGTTAGAGGGAATGCTGCTGAAATGGCTCATTTAATTGGAGTGAATGGCTGGCAGTCAAAAGGGGTTGATGCAAAAGGGGCAAATGGAGATGTATCGTCTTTAGCAAAGCAGGCGGCAAAAGCACTTCAAACCGTTGTGGCGATTACGGGGAAAGTGGATGTCGTGTCAGATGGAGAAGAGGTTCTATCTATTCATAATGGACACGAATGGTTAACCAAGGTGACAGGGACTGGCTGTTTACTCACCTCTGTCATAGGGGCATTTTGTGCAACAGGGGAACGTCCAATTCATGCGTCGGCATCAGCTCTGCTGTTTTATGGTGTCGCTGCAGAAAAGGCAGCTCAGCAGACAGATGAGAAAGGGCCAGGGACCTTTCAAATCGAATTGCTAAACGCGCTGTCCAATACAAATGGTCAAGATGTAATCACGTTAGGGAAAATAGGGGGAGTTTTGCATGACGAAGGTTGATCAGCAGCTAATCAAACAGCAATTATCGGTTTATTTTATTATGGGAACAGCGAATACAAGCCGGCATCCGCTTGATGTGGTAAAAGAGGCCATTCAAGGCGGGATCACGATGTTTCAGTTTCGTGAAAAGGGTGAAGGTGCTCTGCAAGGTGAAGAAAAGAAAAAAATCGCTCATCAGATTCAAGCACTTTGCCAAGAAGCGAATATCCCCTTTATCGTAAATGATGATGTACAGCTTGCAATCGATCTTGATGCAGATGGTGTCCATGTTGGGCAGGAAGATACAAATGCACTAGACGTACGGCAAAGAATCGGGAATAAAATATTAGGCGTGTCCACGCACAATCTAGATGAAGTGAGGCAAGCGATGAAGGACGGGGCAGACTACGTTGGGATGGGTCCAGTCTATCCTACAGAAACAAAAAAGGATACACGCAGTGTCCAAGGTGTTTCTTTAATCAACGAAGTACGTCAACACGGTCTTCACATTCCTATTGTGGGCATCGGCGGGATCACGTATGAAAATGCGGCACCAGTCATCCAAGCGGGAGCCGATGGCATTAGCATCATCAGCGCCATTAGCCAAAGCGCTGATCCGAAAAAAGTTGCGGAAGAACTAACATCTCTTGTCGAGTCAGAGAAAGCAGCTCTTTCATCTGTAAAAGACATGGATTAACTCATCCATGTCTTTTCTTATCTGCGTGAAAAATAGACAGAAGAGATACAATTGTGTACAATCTAATTGTTTGATTATTTTCGAAATGACAGGTAAATAAAGGAGAATGAATCATGGAAGTGCTCGATACGTATTTTCGCCGATATGATGAAGCGGGAAAAGGGCAAGAGCAAATGAACGAATTGCTGGCATTGTTTTCAGATGATGTCATGATTGTCTTAAATGGTGCTGAAAAGCCTGGCATCCAAGCGTTCACACAGTTTTTGAACACATTTTTCCACGTACATGAAGACATTAAGCACATGTGGGATGGCTGGGTGAAACGAGAAGATGGGAAGTATGAAACAAACTGGGCTGTTTGCGGAAAGTTAACAGACGGTCGTGTATATACAGCAGAAGGCATTGATATTGCGGAGCTGGATGATCAAGGAAAGATCGTTTATTTAGAAAACGTCCCGAAAAACCCAGAGTTATTCCAGCGATATTAAAAAGCCGGCAGAGCGGATATTATCCCCTCTAATTAGACAGTATGAGATAATAAGCAAGCATGAGGCTTGCTTATTATTAGATTTATTTATCCGTAAATAGCTTATCAATCAAACTTATAGCAACAAAACAAAATGGAAATGCAATGAAAATGTACAGAACGTTTTTAGGTACAAACATATTGTAATAATAGAAAAATACACTCATAAATAAAATCATCACTGCATACTTGATTATCCTCTTCACAACAGTCCTCCTAATATATATCTACCCAACCATTATTAGTGCACTTATCCCTCTTATCTAACTGTTTAGCAATTTGAGTTCACACACTGGTAGCTTAGACTTCTTTTATTTGTCTAACGAATAAGCGTCAATCGCTTCTTTAGCAGATGTTTCTTGATCAAAAAGAAGATATCGGCTGTACACTTCGCTTAAATGCAGGGGGCCTTCGTCTAAGTTTTCAACTAGCTCAAAGATATCTAGTACGGCTACTAGTTTTGTGGTTGTTTGTCCATGATCTCCATTTTCAAATGTCTCATCTGGAAAATGGTCTTTGACGATTTGTTTCACTTTTCGATTGTTTTTTGCTCTCACTAAAATGATTCGTTCCTCAAAGATTTTATCCGGTCTCACCTTTGGTGAGGAGCTAGATTCAAATAATAATTTTGCTGAGTACAATTTATGCATATGTTTCACTTCTTCCTTGTGGGGTGAATTTCCAGTATGTGTTTAAAATGATAACATAGGAATAACAAGAGAAGTCTATGGGGGTAATAGGGTTGAAAAGAATCATTGATAACAGAGGAGAAGTTCATGAAATTCTGCTGATCGTCATCACATGCTGTTCGTTGATCACGTTGAGGAAATGTGACAAGTTAGAAAGATATAAAGAGAGATTAAAAGGCCAATTTATCCCATATTGAGTACAGTTTTGAAATAGCAAGCACTGAAAAAGCCGGCAGAGCAGCCGGCTTTTTCTCATCAATCTGTATCCATATGCATACCTGTGTGTGCTTTTACCTGAATTTCTGTAAAGGTGTCTTCATCTGCTTTTTCAGAGGAGAAAATGGTGCCTAAGTAAGCCGCAAGGAATCCGAGCGGGATCGAGATAATCCCAGGGTTCGATAGTGGGATAAGCGGTTCTCCTGTGAAAATGGCTGCCCCTGATGGGTCCCAGACGCTTGGGCTGAGTGACACGATCAGGAGTGCGCTCAGAAGGCCTGTTAAGCTTCCTGCGATAGCACCTGTTGAGTTAAATCGTTTCCAAAAGACAGTGAAGATAATCAACGGTAAATTCGCACTTGCTGCCACTGCGAAGGCAAGTGACACAAGAAAAGCAACGTTTAAAGATTGCGCAAATAATGCAAGAATGATGGAAAGGATGGCCACGCCGATGGAAGCAAAGCGTGCCGCCTTCACCTGTTCCCGTTCACTCGCTTTCCCTTTGCGGATAATCTGGCTATAAAAATCATGGGCAAAGGCAGACGCGGCGGATAAAACAAGACCGGTCACCACTGCTAAAATGGTCGCAAAGGCAATAGCGGAAACAAAGGCAAATAATAAATCTCCTCCAAGCGCTTGGGCGAGTAGTGGAGCGGCCATGTTTCCTGCTGCATCGGCTGCCGTGATCGCTTCTGTTCCGACAAAAGCAGCGGCACCGAAGCCGAGGAAAACCGTCATTAAATAAAAAATCCCGATGATCCACGTAGCGGATAGAACAGATTTACGCGCAGAAATGGCATCCTTTACTGTATAAAAACGGATCAAAATATGCGGCAAACCTGCTGTTCCAAGCACAAGTGCAAGGTTCAGAGACAGGGTCTCTAAAGGCACATCATATTTATTTCCCGGGTGAAGAAAAGCTTCACCAAGCGGGGTCGCTGTTTTCATCTGTTCAAACATCTTCAGCAGGCTAAAATCAAACTTGGCAAACACAAGCAGCGAAATAATCAGCGTGCCCAGCATGAGAAGCACAGCTTTCGTGATCTGTACCCAGCTTGTTGCGATCATGCCGCCAAACACGACATAAATGGTCATCAAGACACCTACGATCAGCACCGCAATCCAGTAATCAATGCCAAGAAGCAGCTTGATTAATGCACCTGCCCCAACAAGCTGCGCAATCATATAAAAAGTGGAGACCGTGATGGTGTTAAAAGCAGCCACGCCTCGAATAGCAGGGCGTTTGAATCGTGCAGCAATCATATCAGCCATCGTATATTTTCCTAGATTTCGAAGCGGTTCAGCCACGACATAAAGGACGACAAGATACGCTACAAGAAAACCAATACTATAGAAAAAGCCGTCAAATCCATTTAAGGCGATCATGCCGGCGATCCCTAAAAATGAAGCAGCAGACATATAGTCCCCGGCAATGGCAAGGCCGTTCTGAAACCCAGTCAGACCGCCGCCTGCGGTGTAAAAATCACTCGCATTGCTTGTTTTTTTCGCGGCAAAATACGTGATGACCAATGTGAGCCCTACGATCGCTATGAATAAAATAAAAGCGGTCATGCTCATTCGTCATCACCTCTTGATTCAACTTTTAAAGCGCTTACATATTTGTCGAACTGAGCTGCTTTTTTTGCATAAAGTCCACATAAAACCCATGTCATCACAAATTGCGTGAGGGCAAATAACCAAGCCCACGTGATCGCTCCAATTGCTGGCGTGTTCAAAAAGGTGAAGTAGGATGTAGCAACCGGAAGTGAAAAGTAAAAGAGAAAAAAGAAAATCGTCATCGGTACGATAAATCTGCGTTTTTCCTCAAGAAGTTTTCGAAAATCCTTTGAAGCGGCAACCTTCTTATAATGAACGTTTTTGTCTGCCATCGTTTCCTCCTTTGTACGAATTAGGGACAAGGTACTCCAATGCATATGAGACGATCTGGTTGTTTATGACAGTATATCATAAAAAAGGCACCCGAAAAGGGTGCTTTCTACCGATAATGCGCAAGAAATGTTTGTCTTGCTTTTTCATATGCTTCTGCATCAAAATGATCTCCGCATTTGTGAATACACCAGGGCTCCACTTGCCTTGCAATCCCAACCTCATATCCCTGCTGTGCGAACTCAAAAGACTGTGACACATCATAAAAATGAAAGCCGTCTAAAAGATCCTCACGCCATTTGATATCATATTGTGTTGCCATAAAAAGACCGTCAATCGCAGAAGCTTTGATATAACCTTGGGGCTCTGTCTGTGGATGACCAGATTCAAACGTCAGTAGCTGATAGGTGTCGTGCCGATATTCAATGACTTTCCCTCTGCAATCATGGCTCTCCCACCAGATTCCATTGTCTGGCACACTTTCTGCACCTATTACCCCAAGCATGCCAAGTGACGGATTTTGCAAGAAAAGTGGGATCAGCTCGAGAAGCATATGCTGTTTGACGATGAGTGTATCTTGATGAAGATAAATTTTAAACTGTGCAGGATGAGTGAGAGCTTCATTGTATCCAGAGGCCATACTTGATGCATGTCTAATGGGCAAAACCTCTACATGATACCCGTGCGGAGCAGGAAGTGAAGCGAGCTGCCGGAAGCAAGCTTGAAACATCGACTCATCATTTACACATAAAACAAATAAGATGGTGGGGCTACTCATTGAGTTGAACCGCCTCAACCACGTATTGATAGGCTGTCGCTGCCTCGTTAAAATCAAAACGGATGCCATGTTTTACGAGTAATTCATGTAGATCATTCATGACGCCCGTATAGGAAGGGTGTTGTACACGAATGGTTTCAAGCTCACGAACATGAAACCCGGCTGACTGAAAGAGGGCATGAATTTCGTGAAGGGTAAAGAAGCGTAAATGTGTTTGATCCATTAATCCTGCATCTGTATAAGAAAATCTCCCAGCCAGTAATTCTAAAACCGTTGAAATATGACCAATATTCGGAATGGAAGACAAGATGACCCCTTCCTTTTTCAGAAAAGGTTTGACCTTTTTTAAAACGGCCCAAGGGTCCAATAAATGTTCAAGAACATCTCCGAAAATGATGCAGTCAAATTGTTCATGCTGATAAGGCAGCGCCATCTGTTCAATATTGCCGCATAAAACATGATCCAGCGCTTTCTCAGCCTGCTTTGCTGCATCTTCAAAAGATTCAATTCCATATATGGTACGGTCTTGTTGTTTTAAGACTTTTCCAAGCTGGCCTGTGCCGCATCCGATATCCAAGATAGACGTCCATTCCTTGCGAATACGATGGACAATCACAGGGTTCACACCGTGATAATATTGATCCTTCTTTTGATGATAATAAGATAGGGAATCTGAACTCACGCGCCACCCACCTTTCTTCTTTCTTGTGTCTTATGCTTAATATATGGGTGGGGAGCTTGGTTTTATAACGAAAATGGGCAATTTTCATGAATGACAGCTAAAAAGGGGTCATATAAAGAACAGGGAACGGACTGTCCTCCTAAAAATAGAAAGACAGAACCCCATTGAGTGGAAGGGATTGGTATGATGAGGTGTTCAATTATTGTAGCGTATCGTCATGAAAGGATGTTTAAAAGGTCAATTGACAGGTTAGAACTTTAGCCAAAGCAATCTGAAAGACAAAGGATAACGGCGTTGATTACGGTTTGTTTATCATCTTCTGATCACCGTTGGATGTTAAAAAAGCTTGTATTTCCTCGATGCCTAGTCCAATTTTTTTCGCTTCTTGAATCAAATAAACCCACTCTTCGTCAACTCTTCTTTTCACTTGCGTATCCATAATATCCTCCAGTTCAATAAGACATATTCATCTGCAACCAATGACTTGAACAAACCGTCTAGTAACTGTACGTGTATGTGAATGGAGTACAAAAATAGATTTTTGTCGAAAAATGATGACATTTAACCTATTTTGTAAAATCTATCACCTACCACGTCCCTAAAAAAATGACTAAAAAACCCATAAATATTGAATTCTTACTTCTCATAATAAACAATTGTAAAGTCAGTTAAAAGATTATAAATTAAAATAATGATAAAGACCTAAATCATTTGACTCATATAAACCCATAAGGTTGACATATGCCATCAGCGAGAACAAATTTCATCTTTACAGGACGCACATATTGTTCGTTTGGGAAGTTCTTCTTAAGATGGTATTCTAAAAGAAACAGAATTCACCAAGAAGGAATGAAGAAAGACATGTATAGCCTTTTTCAAAAGTATCAAGAAGTTGTCATGTATCTGATCATGGGTGTGTGTACAACCATTGTCAACATAGTCAGCTTCTATTTATTCGTTGAGATGTTTTCTATGGATTACAAAACAGCAACGGTTGTTTCATGGGTATTTGCTGTGCTCTTTGCTTATATCACCAATAAGAAGTATGTCTTCAAGCAAAAGGCTCGTGACACAAAAAGCCTGATGCGTGAGCTTTCTTCATTTTTTAGTGTCCGTCTCATGTCTCTAGGTGTAGATCTGGGGTTGATGATTTTATTTGTGAGCCAAATGGCGCTCAACGAAACCGTCGCAAAAATTCTTGTTAACTTTGTGATTGTCGTGGTCAATTATGTCGCCAGTAAATGGTTCGTCTTCAAGAAAACAAAAGAAGATGCGATTTAACACATGAAAAAGATAGGTGATGTGAAATGAGCAGCAGGCCAGACGAATTATATGATGCCATATATCAACAAACAGAAAAGCAGCATGAACAAGTGTTGAGGCTAGTCAAGGAAATGACCGTACATCCAGAAGCATTTTCTGAGCAAGAAAAGGAAAAGATCAACCGAATGGACATTGCGCTTCAAACAGCAACGGACATTTTAGAAAATTTAATGACCCCTGATACGCAAATGACCATTGTTTTAAGACAAGGGAGAATTCGTGTTGACCTGACGAAAGCGTAAAAGAAGCAGCCAATTGAAAAGCGGCTGCTTTTTATTATGCATCGCTTGTTTCCCGGAGTTGCTTTGGAGACATGCCGATTTTCTTTCGAAAGACTTTATTCAAGTAATTCGCGTTTCGGTAGCCGCACTGTATGGCGATTTCTTCAATCGAGTATTTCGTTGTTTTCAGTAACGTTTCCGCCTTTTCTAAACGAATATTGGTTAAATAATGAATCGGTGTGAAGCCAGTGGCCTTTTTGAATTCCCTCGTAAAATGACTTTTGGATAAACGTGCCGCAGCTGCCATATCGTCAGGCCCAATCTCCTCGTGAAAATGGTGGCTTGCAAATAAGGCCGCTTGGACGATGGGCTCAGGCCATTTCTCCATTTGTCCCTCAAGCTTTGGCAAATATGAATACAGTTCCATGACAAATTGATAAGCAAGGCTAGACCCCTCAAATGGATTGGTAATCCGTCTTTCACTGGCTTCATCATAAATCTTCTTTAGCAGGCGGATCGGTTTGGAATTCGGATGAAAACGCATGACCTGCTTTCCTTGATCGATAAATTGATCAAAGCAAAGGTCACAGGCTTCCCCATAAAGTGTTAAATAGAGAAATTCCCAATGTTCACTGTCTTCTGGAAAATAGTATTGATAAGCACTGGGGCTTTTCACCAGAAAGGCCTGTCCAGGCAATACTTTGAATCGTTTCTGTCCGATTTCAATCATGCCGTGTCCAGACAGTGTGAGCTGAAAGATGCACTTGCCCTGATCCTTCCGCTCTTCGCCATTCCAGCTGTATAACGAAGATGATTGAACTTCCCAGCCAACAGACCAGATTTGGGCCGGCAATGTCACATCAGAATGGTGAAAACGAAATGCAAATGCTTCCTTCTTCAAATTGGAAACCCTCCTTCACAGCAAAAAACAACCTTTTTCTATTTTGAATCATGTTACACCTCATATCACATCGTACCATTCACAGCAAAAAAAGGGTATTTTTTAACGATTTTTTTACCATTGAACTTCAGCTGACGGGGCAACTAAAATAAGATTATCAGAAGAGAAAAGGGGAATGGATATGATCGACACATTACGAGCAGCATTTCACCAGCAATTTGGAGATCAGGAAGAACTCCGCTATTTTTTCGCCCCAGGCAGAGTCAATCTGATTGGTGAACACACAGATTATAATGGGGGCCATGTCTTTCCATGTGCACTCACTCTTGGTACATATGCTGCGGGAGCAAGACGATCAGATGGACGCGTCAGAATGTATTCCTTGAATTTTGAAGAAGAAGGTGTGAAAGAGTTCGACCTTTTTGAAATCGCTTTCTCAAAATCGGACGGCTGGGCGAATTATCCGAAGGGAGTATTCCAACAGTTTATCGAAGCAGGCATGGATGTGAAAGAAGGCTTTGATATTGTGTATGCTGGCAATATTCCAAATGGCGCAGGTCTGTCATCTTCTGCCTCTATTGAGCTCGTCACGGCTGTCTTGATCAATGAATGGTCGTCATTCGGTGTAACGCAAATCGACCTAGCCCTTCTTGCGCAGCGTGCTGAAAATGAGTTTATTGGCGTGAACTGCGGCATTATGGATCAATTTTCAATTAGTCTTGGAAAAGATGGTCACGCTATTTTGCTCAATTGTGACACGCTTTCCTTTGAATACAGCCCATTTCGGCAAGAGGGTCTGGCACTTGTCATTGCCAATACAAATAAAAAACGAACACTTGCAGATTCCAAATACAATGAGCGCCGTTCGGAATGTCAATCTGCTTTAAGCGATCTTAGAAAAGAATTAGATATCGGTCATTTATGTGAGCTCACGGAGGATGAATTCGCTAAGCATGATCATTTGATACAAGATGAAACGTGTAGAAGACGTGCAAGACATGCCATCACGGAAAACGAGAGGACCATGAAAGCAGTAAATTTTCTGAAAGATGATAAAATGGAAGAACTAGGTGCACTCATGAAGGCATCTCACCTTTCTTTAAAGAATGATTATGAAGTCACTGGGCTTGAGCTAGATGCACTGGCTGAAGCCGCATGGCAACATCCAGGGGCGATTGGTTCCCGTATGACAGGTGCTGGCTTTGGGGGCTGTACCGTCAGCATTGTGAAAGAAGAGCTTCTGGACTCATTTATAGAAGAAACAGGTGCGATTTATCAAGAAAAAACAGGCATTCAAGCCTCTTTTTACACAGCTGGAATTGGAGGCGGCGCTAGAGAATTAACGAAGGAGGAATTTTGATGGCAATTTTAGTATGTGGGGGAGCAGGTTTTATTGGCAGTCATGCGGTAGCGGCTCTTTTGGCTAAAGGAGAACAAGTAGTAATTGTGGATAATTTGCAGACAGGTCATAAAGAGGCAGTCGTAAAGGGTGCCGTATTAGAAGAGGGAGATTTAAGGGATCATGCTTTTTTAAGACGGGTTTTTCAAACGCATGACATAGAAGCGGTCATGCACTTTGCGGCAGATTCACTTGTTGGAGAAAGTGTAACAGACCCGCTGAAGTACTATGACAACAATGTCGGAGGGGCAACGGCTTTACTTCAGGTGATGAATGAATTTGATGTGAAACGCATTGTATTCTCTTCAACTGCTGCGACATATGGTGAACCAAAGCGTGTACCGATCGTTGAAACGGATGAGACGAACCCAACAAATCCTTATGGGGAAACAAAGCTCGCGATTGAGAAAATGCTGAAGTGGTCTGAGCAGGCATATGGTATTGAATATGTTGTGCTTCGTTATTTTAATGTAGCCGGTGCTCATACAGAAGGGATTGTCGGGGAAGATCATCAGCCAGAAACGCATTTAATCCCAATTATTTTGCAAGTGGCATTAGGAAAACGTGATCAAATCATGATTTACGGTGAGGATTATGAAACAGAGGATGGCACATGCATTAGAGACTACATTCATGTCATGGATTTAGTAGAGGCGCACATTCTAGCGGTTGAGCGTCTGCGTGAAGGAAAAGGAAGTGCGACGTACAACTTAGGGAACGGCACAGGCTTCTCTGTGAAGCAGGTCGTAGAAGCTGCAAGAGAAGTGACGGGGCATGCCATTCCAGCACAGGTGGCAGAAAGACGTGCGGGTGATCCAGCTAAGCTGATTGCTTCATCAGAAAAAGCGCTGAAAGAACTAGGATGGAAGCCGCAATATGCAGATCTCCACACCATCATTCAAAGTGCATGGGATTGGTTTCAGAAACATCCAGATGGCTATCAAAGTGAGTAACGTGTAGCAGGCAGGGGAGGAGACAAAGGGAATGGCGATTGATATTTTTGAAAAGCTAGAACAGCTGATTCAATATGGGGTTAATAAAGAGCTGATATCACCACTAGATATGGATTATACAAGGAACCGGCTGCTAGAGGTGCTTGGTCTCGATGATGCTGAGGCAAGAACAGTCTCAGGAGACAGCGACCTTGAAGACATCTTAATGCCGATGCTCGATTGGGCAGTTGAAACAGGTCTTATTCCTGACGGGACAGATACGTATCGTGATTTATTAGATGCCAAAATCATGGGCTGCTTGGTGGCGCCTCCGAGTGTCATCTATGCAAAGTTTGAAGAGAAACGCAAGCATTGCGGACCAAAGGCAGCGACAAGCTGGTTTTATGAAATGCAGCAGCATGCCCACTATATTCATACAGGCAGAATCGCCAAAAATGTGCAGTGGTTTACACCGACAGAAGATGGTGAGCTTGAGATCACGATTAATCTATCGAAACCGGAAAAGGACCCAAAAGCGATCGCTGAAGCCAAACAGCTTAGTCAAAAGCAATATCCTCTTTGTCTCCTTTGTAAAGAAAACGTTGGGTTTGGGGGACGCATCAATCACCCAGCAAGACAGAATCACCGGATTATTCCGGTAACACTTACAAATGAGTCGTGGTTTATGCAATTCTCGCCGTATGTGTATTACAACGAACATTGTATTGTGTTCAAGGGCGAGCATGAACCAATGCAGATATCTAAAAAGACCTTCGAGCGTCTGCTTTCCTTCATATCTATATATCCGCACTATTTTATAGGATCAAATGCTGATCTTCCCATTGTTGGAGGCAGCATATTAAGTCATGACCACTTTCAAGGTGGTGCTCATGAATTTCCGATGGCGAAAGCAAAGATGGAAGAAGTGTTTTCTCTCGAAAAGTTTCCGAGGGTGAAGGCGGGTATTGTGAAATGGCCGATGTCAGTGATCAGGCTTCAAAGCAGCGACCAGCAGACGCTTGCGGAGGCAGCGGATTTTATATTACATGAGTGGAAAATGTATTCAGATCCAGAAGCGGGGCTGTTCTCACATACAGGAGAGACCCCGCACAATACCATTACACCGATCGCACGCCGCCATGGGGATGAGTACGAATTAGATCTCGTGCTACGAAATAATCGTACAGACAAGCAGCACCCAGGCGGAATCTTCCATCCGCACAAAGAAGTTCATCATATTAAAAAAGAGAATATCGGATTAATCGAAGTCATGGGTCTCGCCGTGCTTCCTGGAAGATTAGCAGCGGAATTAAGCCAGCTAAAAGCGGCGCTGCTATCCAAAAACCCTCTTGAAGAAATCAAAGCCTGTCCGCCTATCATGAAGCACGAGTCATGGGCAGAGCGTCTGATCGAAGAGAATACCTTTACGAAGGACAACGTAGAAACCATTTTACAAAAAGAAATCGGCCTCATTTTTTCTCGTATACTCGCGCAGGCGGGTGTGTTTAAAAGAACAGAGCAAGGGAAAACAGCATTTAAACGTTTCGTTCAAACACTCCATACAGGCAGGTGATGAGTTGATGATTGAACAGGTAAGAACTTTAATGGAAGAAAAACAACTCGATGGTGTTCTGATTCAAAAGCGTAATAACTTTTCTTGGCTTACAGGAGGAAGAAGAAACCACATTGTGTTAAACACGCCAGAGGGCGTTTGTCAGCTACTTGTGTTGAAAGACGACATTGTTCTAGTTGTGAATCAAATGGAAGAAAAACGAATCATTGAAGAAGAAATGGCGTATTTTGACCATCCCTTTCAAGTCGTCACAATGGATTGGTCTGAGGATGAGACTCCTTACATTCAAACACTCATAAAAGACAAACGAATCGGTGCGGACATTCACATGGAAGGAGTGGAGTGGATCGAACCCGATTTGTCTCGTGTTCGATCGATCCTTTCAGCGCCACAGCTCAGCCAATACGAAACCCTTTGTCATGACACAGCGGTTATTGTAGAAAGTGTCTGTCAAGAAATCGTTCCAGGACAGACGGAGCATGAAATTGCTTCGCTTGTTGCTCAAAGAGCGATTGGGCAGGGGATGACGATAGAAGTGCTGCTCGTGGCGACAGATGACCGGATTCATCAATATCGCCACCCGATCCCAACAGAAAAAGCACTTCAAAAGCATGCACTGGTTGTCCTTTGTGCTGAACGGCATGGACTCGTGGCAAATGTCACAAGATCCGTTTACTTTGGACAGCTACCAAAGGAGCTTGAAGAAAACAAAGAAAGGCTTGCGCGAATTGACACGGTCATGAATGCGGCCACTCGTCCAGGGAACACCATTGGAGATGTATTGAAGGCAGGCATTGCTCAATATGAAAAAGAAGGCTTTCCTGATAGCTGGAAAAAGCTTCACCAAGGAGGCAAGACTGGATTTGTGTCTAGAGAGATCATTGCAGTTCCTTCATCCGTGGAAGAGATCCAGCTTCATCAAGTATTCACTTGGAATCCTTCCTTACCAGGATTGAAATCAGAAGATACGATGGTCGTCGAGAAAGAAGGAAATCGCTTTTTAACCTATACAGGCAAGTGGACGTATATAGACATAGAACATGAAGGAAGCATCTATAGACGACCAGACATTTTGGTGAGAGACGAATAATGAGAAGCCGGCGATGAGCCGGTTTTTTGCTGGAAGTCTTTAGCGAGTTTCCACTCATTTATCACCATTACCAATCATTACAGCGCATAGGGGGAGGATCGATACTTTCTTTTCTTGTCGACTTGCGTTAAAATGAGTAAGGTTTTTGTTAAATATGGGGATACCTATTTTAGAATTGTTTACCTAGATAAAATTTCATAAAGTTAAATTGAAATTTGACCAAACTTTTTTATTGTGGTAAACCTAAATTTGACAAAGTTCTTGATTGTTTGTCCTTTGCCTTCAACTCTCAACTTTTCAAATTCCTAGAAATTTATTGTGTGTGCAATAATATAAATTTATGGCGAATTTATGACATTTCAATAGAAATCTGTTGAAAAATAAATGAACTTTTGAAAAAAGGGGAGCTAACTCCAACAGATTTTGATAGCATTACAAAGGGAAGAAAAGTTTTCGAAGGCAGATGGCTTTTCACAATTATTCAGCAATTTATACATTATTTAAGGAAGGATGGTGATCTTCTTGTTCAGAGCCATTAAACCTATGCTTTTATTAGCGATGCTCGTGAGTGTTTTTGTATTAGGAGGTTGCAGCAATATCGCTGTTTTAGATCCTAAAGGACCAGTCGCAGCACAACAAAAAGACTTAATCCTTTTATCTATTGGATTCATGCTCTTTATCGTTGGTGCGGTATTTGTACTGTTTACCATCATTTTGGTTAAATACCGTGAGCGTAAGGACGTTGGAAACGCCTCTTATAACCCAGAACTACACGGGAATACGCTTCTAGAAGTTGTCTGGACAGTGATCCCAATATTAATCGTTGCTGCCCTTTCAGTTCCAACTGTAAAAACCATTTACTCTTTGGAAGAGGCGCCTCAAGCAACAAGTCATAAAGATCCACTTGTCGTTTATGCTACAGCAGTTGATTGGAAATGGATCTTCAGCTATCCAGAGGAAAATATTGAAACAGTGAACTACTTAAACATTCCAAAAGATCAGCCGGTTTTATTTAAAATCACTTCCGCTGATACAATGGCATCACTATGGATTCCTCAGCTAGGCGGGGAGAAGTATGCGATGGCTGGAATGGAAATGGAACAATATCTTCAAGCTGATGAAGTAGGCACATATGAAGGAAGAAACGCCAACTTCACAGGCGAAGGCTTTGCTCAGCAAAAATTCAAAGTCAATGCGATGACGCAGTCTGACTATGATAAATGGGTAAATAAAACGAAAAAAGAAGCACCAAAGTTAACGAAGAAAACGTATGACTACTTGATGCTTCCTGATGCTGCAGATGTGCAGACATTCTCATCAACACATTTATCTTTTGCGAAGCACGGAGAGGATTCTGAATATGCACTCCAAGCACGCAAACGTTTAGGTTACCAATCAGTTTCTCCGCATTCCAAGACAGATCCTTTCGAGAATGTGAAGAACTATAAAAGAAAATTAGAAAACGAATAAACTGACTAAGGAAAGGAGGAGGCCGTTATGCATTTAAAATGGGATGAGTTTTTTGTAACTGGAGACCCATTAATTCTTGGTGCGCAAATTTCTATCGCTCTTACTTCCATTGCCATTGTGTTTGTTTTAACCTACTTCAAAAAGTGGAAATGGCTCTGGAAAGAATGGCTGACATCAGTTGATCATAAAAAGCTTGGAATCATGTATATCCTTGCTGCTGTGATTATGTTCTTCCGCGGTGGGGTAGACGGACTGATGATGCGCGCGCAGCTGGCGCTTCCTAATAATACGTTTTTAGATTCAAACCACTATAATGAAATTTTCACAACGCATGGTACGATCATGATTTTATTCATGGCGATGCCATTCTTAATTGGTTTAATCAACGTCGTGGTTCCTCTTCAAATTGGTGCACGTGACGTAGCATTCCCGTATTTGAACAACTTGAGCTTCTGGACATTTATGGTCGGAGCAATGCTGTTCAACATTTCCTTCGTTATTGGAGGATCACCAAGTGCAGGCTGGACGAGTTACATGCCGCTCGCCGGAAATGATTTCTCACCAGGACCTGGACAGAACTACTACTTGCTCGGGCTCCAAATTGCAGGTATTGGTACACTAATGACAGGTATTAACTTCATGGTGACCATCTTAAAAATGCGTACAAAAGGTATGACGCTTATGCGTATGCCGATGTTTACATGGACAACATTGATCACGTCTGTCATTATCGTTTTCGCATTCCCTGTTTTAACAGTTGCTTTAGCACTTATGACATTCGATCGTTTATTCGGTTCAGCATTCTTTACACTCGAAGCGGGCGGTATGCCAATGCTTTGGGCGAACCTTTTCTGGATTTGGGGACATCCTGAGGTATATATCGTTATCCTGCCGGCTTTCGGTATTTTCTCAGAAATCTTTGCGACGTTCTCAAGAAAGCAGTTGTTTGGTTACAAAGCGATGGTTGTATCGATTGTGGCAATCTCTGTTCTTAGTTTCCTTGTGTGGGTTCACCACTTCTTTACAATGGGGAACAGTGCAGCGGTTAACTCATTCTTCTCGATCACAACAATGGCGATTTCTGTACCAACAGGTGTGAAAATCTTTAACTGGCTCTTTACAATGTATCGAGGCCGTATCAGTTTTACATCTCCAATGCTTTGGGCACTTGGTTTCATCCCGAACTTCGTAATCGGTGGTGTGACTGGAGTTATGCTTGCGATGGCAGCTGCGGATTACCAGTACCATAATACGTACTTCCTTGTATCCCACTTCCACTATGTATTAATCGCAGGTACTGTATTTGCTTGTTTTGCAGGTCTTGTTTTCTGGTATCCGAAAATGTTTGGTTACAAGTTAAACGAACGAATCGGCAAATGGTTCTTCTGGGTATTCATGATCGGATTTAACATCTGTTTCTTCCCGCAGTACTTCTTAGGACTGCAAGGAATGCCAAGACGTATTTATACGTATGGACCAGAAGATGGCTGGACTGCACTAAACTTTATTTCAACAATTGGTGCATTCATGATGGGTATCGGATTCATCATCCTTTGCTATAACATTTACTACAGCTGGAGACACGCGAAACGTGAAGTGTCTGGAGACAGCTGGGGAGAAGGACGTACGCTTGACTGGGCGACATCTTCTGCAATTCCGCCGCATTATAACTTTGCAGCACTTCCAGAAGTGACGTCACCAGATGCATTCCATCATTGGAAGCAAAACAATGTAGACGTTCATCCTGAAAAAGAATTCAAGAAAATTCACATGCCGCACAATTCAGGCAGACCGCTTATCATGTCTGCATTCTTCGGACTTGGTGCATTCGGTCTTGTATTTGAATGGTACTGGATTGGCGTTATCGGCTTAATCGGTGTATTCGCAACAATGATTTTACGTTCATTTGAATATGACGATGGCTACTATATTCCTGTTGAAGAAGTGATTGAAACAGAGAAAAAGAATAAGGAGGCGCAGAAGTAATGGGACATAATGATAGCAGCTATGCAAATGCACCGCTTGAATATCAGTCTGAAACAGGACGTTTAAACATCCTTGGTTTCTGGATATTCCTTGGCGCGGAAATCGTGTTATTCTCAACACTTTTTGCGACCTACTTTGTTCTTCATGGCAGAACAGCTGGCGGCGTTTTGCCAGCTGAGCTATTTGATATGAAGCTTGTATTGATCATGACATTCCTGCTATTGGTGAGTTCATTTACATGCGGGATTGCCGTTCATGAAATGCGCCGTGGAAGTACAAAAGGGGTTGTCATTTGGACGATCCTCACACTGCTTCTAGGTGCAGGCTTCGTTGGGTTTGAGATTTACGAGTTCTTCCATTATGTACATGAGGGTGCGAGCATTCATACAAGTGCATACTGGTCTGCATTCTTTGTTCTTTTAGGAACTCACGGATTACACGTATCCATCGGTATCTTCTGGATTACCGGGGTCTTGTTCCAAATTAAAAAACGTGGATTAACTCCACAAACAGCAGCGAAGATCTTTATCTCAAGTCTATATTGGCATTTCCTTGATGTTGTATGGATTTTCATCTTCACAGCTGTGTACTTGATCGGATTAGGGGGGCTTTTGTGATATGGCTGGAAAAACACATTCCTCAGCAGAGCACGAACACTTCCCTTGGAAACACGTAGTTGGCTTCATTCTCTCCATTGTGCTAACCATCTTAGCATTCTGGATTGCCATCGGAGCTGAAATTGGCAGTTCTGCAAAACTATGGATTATCTTTGGTTTTGCCTTCATTCAAGCATTCTTGCAGCTGTTCATGTTCATGCACATGACAGAGAGTGAGAACGGGACTGTTCAAGTCGGAAATACTTTGTTTGGTCTGTTCTGTGCGATCATTTTCGTCATCGGGTCTGTTTGGATCTTCGCGGCTCACTACAGCCACGGAGAGAACAGCAAAGACGGTTATTCACCATCTGCGCCAAAGCAGTCTGAGCATTCAGAGAAATAATAAAAAACCACTCATCTTTCATAGGTGAGTGGTTTTTATGCTGATTGTGATAACGCTTCCAATTGATGATGAGATATCTATCTGCTGCTGAATCTTTTGCGAATGAATGGAAGTCCATAGATGAGGAAAGCTGCAATGTGAGCCAGAATCACGTTAATGGCAAAGAATGCGATCATGAAGGTATGTCCTGCTGGAGATAAACTGCTTGTCATGTAAAGACCGAAGAAAATCCACATAATCATGATGGGTGGAATAGATGCTAATGCAATCTTTCTGTTTTCCAACCATAAAAACAGGGGTGTAGCTGTTGCAATACATAGGTACGCAAAGAACATATCCATCGTATCCAACTCCTTTGTAAGTTGATGTTCAATTCAAATGAGAGGTCAGGATGCAATTGTGTCTGTTTTTAGGAGATATTGTGAACATTTTGTTACAAATATTATACCACAATTGACTTTGAAGTAAACTTAATAATTGGAAAATGGGCCTTATTCCGCAGAAATTGTTTTTTTTTCTTATACCTCAGTTAAGCTTATGCTGGCAAGATGTTCACCTTTCATATCGCCACATAAGTCATTGAATTTTCCCCTTAAAATCTGTAAAATAATCTTTTTAAAGGACTTATGATCGGTTGTCATGATAGAGTGGAAAGGAATTTTTTCCTATTGTTAGGATGAAAAGTATTTCATTTTTTGAAATTAGAATGGAACCTTTCAGGTGTCACTTCCGTCATATTTAAGGTGAGTTGCTTTTGTGAAAATTTCAATCTAATATAAATAAGGGCTTTTATGTTTTGTAATAAGGGTGGTTAGTTCATGAACAAGCAGAATACATCTCCTTACTATCAAGGAGATTTGATTTTTATATTTTTAGCCTTCTTTGCCATCAGTGTCATCGCTATTTATGCTGCGGGACAGTTTGGGCAATATGGATCTAATGCATGGACCAGACAGATCATTTACTACATGGTCGGGGTCATCTGTATTGTGGCTATTAATTACTTCGATCTGGAACAATTAGAAAAGTTAAGCCTATATATTTTTATAGGCGGCATTATGCTCTTAATTCTTTTAAAAATTGCTCCTGCACAAATTGCAGGTCATGATTTTGCTCCAATTAAAAATGGTGCAAAAAGTTGGTTTGTGTTACCGGGAATTGGAACATTTCAGCCTTCAGAGTTCATGAAAATTGGTTTGATTATGATGCTCGCCTCTGTCATTGGGAAGGCAACCCCAAGAGGAAAACGAACATTAGAAGATGATATTTTCCTACTATTAAAAATTGCCGGCGTGGCTGCTGTACCAGTCGGACTCATCTTTTTGCAAGATGCAGGTACGGCTGCGGTATGTATGTTTATTGTCGTTGTCATGGTCTTTTTATCAGGGGTCAACTGGAAATTGATCTCTCTCATCGGTTCAGTGGTTGTGCTCTTAGTTGCCGCTGTGTTAGCCGTGATTATTCTATTCCCTGATTTCGCACAAAAGATCGGGATTCAGCAGTATCAGATCAATCGGATTACCGCTTGGCTGCCTGATAGTTCTTCGACAGCCAACCAAGCCCAGACACAGGATGCATCTGGATCTGATAAATATCAAGTCGAGCAAGCCATTATGGCAATTGGGGCAGGACAAATTTTCGGGAACGGTGTTAAAAACTTAAAAGTGTATGTTCCAGAAGCACAGACAGATATGATTTTCTCTATCATAGGGGAAGCCTTTGGTTTTGTCGGCTGCGCATTTGTGGTGATCATGTTCTTCTTCCTGATTTACAGGCTTGTTGTGCTGATTGACCGTATCCATCCTTATAGCCGGTTTGCGTCATTTTTCTGTGTAGGATATACAGCATTGATTGTCATCCATACATTCCAGAACATTGGCATGAACATAGGCGTCATGCCTGTAACAGGGATACCGCTCTTATTCATCAGCTTCGGGGGAAGCTCTGTTTTATCTGTTCTGATTGGATTTGGTATCGCCTATAATGCAAGTGTTCAATTAACGAAATATCAAAGTTATTTATTTAAATAAAACGGGTAAAGGGCAGTCTAAGCGTAGGCTGCCTTTTTGGTGTGAGTTCTAACTTTTGAAAAGCAATATTCATTTGTCTTATGATAGTAGGAGTGAAGGAGGTCTTCGAATTGAATAAAACGATAGAAACCATCTTAAATCATCGGTCCATCCGTTCGTTTACAGATGAGCGTCTGACAGACGAAGAAGTGCTGACACTTATCAAAAGTGCACAGGCTGCTTCGACATCAAGCTATGTACAGGCGTATAGTATCATTGGTGTAACAGATCAGGAGAAGAAGGCGAAGCTTGCTGAACTGGCTGGAAATCAGCCATACGTTGAGAAGAATGGGCATTTTTTTGTTTTCTGTGCAGACTTGAAACGCCACGACTATATCGCAAAAAAAGCAGGGAAAAACCATCAAGAAGCGCTTGAGAATACTGAAGCCTTTCTGATCAGTGTGATTGATGCGGCGCTCGCTGCGCAAAATGTCAGTGTCGCCGCAGAATCTATGGGACTTGGCATCTGCTATATCGGCGGACTGCGTAATCAGCTGAAGGAAGTATCAGAATTACTTGAAACGCCTTCCTATGTGCTGCCGCTATTCGGCCTGGCCATAGGACATCCTGCCAATTCATCATCTCAAAAGGAACGGTTGCCCGTTGAGCTGATCTATCATGAAAACACATATCAGCAAGACGAAGCTCATGTGGATCGTTATTTAAAAGAATACGATGATCGTATTTCATCATATTATGAAGAACGAACAAACGGTGAGAGAAAAGATACATGGTCTGAGCAAATGCTTCGAGGCTTTAGCCAGCCAAAACGTGCTTTCCTCGGAGATTTTGTGAAAGAGAAGGGCTTTAATCGAAAATAAATCAGGAGATCCCCCTTTCGAGTGAGAGAGGGGGATTTCTGTAAGAGGTGCGACATCATGAAATTAAGTATACTGGATCAATCTCCTTTAATTGGAGATGCGACGCCTGCTGAGGCGCTGAAGCAAACAGTCGAGCTGGCGAAGCAGGCAGAGAAATGGGGTTATCATCGATTTTGGGTATCAGAGCATCACTTTTCAAACCGGCTCGCAGGATCGAGTCCAGAGGTGCTTCTCGGTCATTTATCAGCTGTGACGTCACATATCCGTATTGGCTCAGGCGGCGTCATGCTTCCCCACTACAGTGCCTATAAAGTAGCAGAGAACTTCAGAGTGCTCGAAGCCTTGGCTCCGGGCAGAATTGATCTTGGCATTGGACGTGCTCCTGGAGGTATGCCGATCTCCTCCATTGCCCTTCATCATGGAGAACGGAAGCGACTTGGTGATCAATACCCTGAGCAGGTAGAAGAATTGAAGGTGTATTTACATGATTTAGCCGATGAATTTTATCCGCTGCCTCACTTGACCGCTTCTCCGAAAGTAGATACTGCCCCAGAGGTATGGATGCTAGGTTCCTCTGGAGGAAGTGCACGGCTTGCCGCAAAAGCAGGTGCAGGCTATACGTTTGCTCTTTTCATTAATGGAGAAGGCGGAGAAGACTCTGTGTCGCAGTATATTAACCGATTTGAACCTTCAGAATTTGGTGCTGAGCCGCGTGTCAGTCTTGCGGTCTTCGTTTTATGTGCAGAAACAGAGGAACAGGCAGAAAAATTGGCTGTCAGCTTAGATTTATCATTATTAGCCAATGAGCAAGGACAGAACCTTGGCGGCTTTCCTTCATTTGAACAGGCAAAGGCCTATTCCTACAGTTCATATGAACAAAAACGAGTAGCAGCCAATCGACAGAGAATGGTTGTTGGCACACCATCTTCTGTGAAGCAGCAGCTGACAGCACTCGCAAAGGTGTATCGTACAGATGAAGTGATCGCTGTGACCATCACACATCACATGCAAGACCGTCTCACATCGTATCGTTTATTAAAAGAAGCTTTTGACGCATAACTTATGTAAATTTACCGTCTGCGCAGCCAATAAAAGGGATAGAGGAGCATCATGGTGAGAATAAAGGCAGCTGTCACCGCCAAGCTAAGCGGATAAATGCAGGTGGTATAGACAGTCAGTTCACATGCTTGATGAAAAGGACGAGGCTGTTTTGCATGTAAAAAGGTAAAAAAATAAACCAAGGTGATCGTGAGAAAAAAAGCCGTCATAAAAGAAACGATCCATAGCCATATCAACATGAATTTCTCTTTCCTCCATATATGATAGAAAAGCCTTGTTGAGCTGATGGGCTCATACAAGGCTTATTATGTGATTCTTGTTTATTCAGGATAAATATCGAATGGTTCTTTCGTTTGAACCGTATCTGATTTGCCTTTCAGGCTTGCATACGCAAGCATTGTATACTCACCTGCTTCTAACTTCTGTCCTTTATTGATCGTGCCATTCCATTTCACACGATGCTCTCCTTTATCAACATGTTGATAAACTCCTGCTTCACCTAAATACTCTCCATCTGTCGAGTAGACGAGGAATGCAAGATTTTCAGCACCGCCTGGGAGATAGCTACTAATGACATAGCTTCCAGCACGGTTATCAGGCTCTACGGAAACCGAAGTGACGCGCGGGTAATCAGGCTCTTTTACAATCAATAAAGTAGGGATTTCAGTGACCTTTCTGCCATTTTCGCGAATGGTGATACTGCCTTGGTACGTTCCTTTTTTCGTTTTTCCATAATTCACTTGTACTGCGGAAGTAAAGGACCCTGTGGAATTCCCTTTTACTGTGATTTTTTTCGTGCCGTTTGTGCTAATGCCATTGCCATCGAACTTGTAATCAATGGTATAGGTTTTCGGTGCTTTTGACAGGTTTTCTACCTTGAACTTCTTCGTTTTGATTTGAACGCCCTTTTCTTTTAAGAAAGTGCCGTACGAATAGCTTGCATCAGACACAATAGAAGACGCTTGAAGTGATTCGATGATTCGAACGCTGCCTGTGCCCTGCGTATTGTGAGGGAACTGGCTGCCATTTGGGTCATACAATGTTTCTGCTGTATTCATCATCAGCGCTTTAATTTGCTCTGTAGAATACGATGGTTTTGCTTGTTTAATAATCGCTGCTACTCCGGCTACATGAGGAGATGCCATGCTTGTTCCTTGCTTCGATCCATAGCCGTATGGCTGAGAAGGATCGTGTGTCGGAATGGTGCTGACAATACTCACGCCAGGTGCTGAAAGATCTGGTTTGATCATCCACGTATCGACAACAGGTCCGCGAGATGAGAAGTCAGCGACTTGTTCACTTAACTCTTTCACAAATTGAATCGAGAAAGTTGTTGTATTGTTACCAGCCTCAATGGCTTTAACAAGTGCTGTTCCTTCCGCTTTTGACAGCTTAATCGTCGGAAGGGCTAGACCTGGTACATCCACAGGGATTTCTCCATCGGTATTGTTGTACATGACAACGCCGATCGCACCAGCAGCTTTCGCATTGTCCACTTTATCAACAAAGGCAATGGCTCCACGTTCAATCACTGCCACCTTTCCTTTGACATCGATGTTTTCAAAATCTTTTTCGTCACCGATGCCTGCTTGGACGAGTGTGACTTGTTTTTGGTCAAGTGCTTTTAAATCATTTTCTTGATAGTAGCCCATCACTTTTGCTGTTGAATAGTTCGGGAATTTCACGTTGTATAAACTGTACGGAAGCTGAGTGGCTCCGACAGAAATAGCATCTCTTGATGTCCCAGGAGATCCAACGGTCCAGCTGTTTGGCCCACTGTTTCCGTTTGATGTCACAGCAACAACCCCTTCAGACATGGCCCAATCCAGTGCGATGCTTGTTGCATAATCAGGGTTATTCACACTGTTCCCAAGAGAAAGGTTCATGACATCGGCTCCGTCAGTGACAGCCCGGTCGATGCCTGCAAGGACATTTTCAGTTGTTCCTGATCCGCCTGGTCCAAGGACACGGTAGGCGAGAAGGGTAGCGTCTTTAGCGACACCTTTAATTTGTCCATTTGCCGCAATTGTTCCTGCGACGTGTGTACCATGATCTGTCGATTCGCCTCTAGGATCTCCTTTTGGTGTTTCTTGTGGAGAATAGTCATTATCAACAAAGTCATAGCCTTTGTATAATCCGAAGTTTCCTTTTAAATCAGGGTGGGTATAGTCTACTCCAGTATCAATGACAGCGACTTTTACCCCTTTTCCAGAGTAGCCGGCATCCCATGCTTTTGGGGCACCGATAAATGGAGCACTTTTATCCATGAGTGGAGAGACATCCTCATTAGGAAGCTGGACGCTTTCCTTTTTCACTTCATCTGTTTGATATGTAACATCCGGATAAACGGCTTTTACTCCGTCAACTGCGAGCAGTTTCGGGATTTCGTTTGCAGGAAGTTTCATAGAGAAACCAGAGAAGACTTTTTCATATTCTTGACGAACACTCGCTTTATCTAACTTTTTGAGTGCTGCATTCTTTACTTTCGTTCGAGATTTTTTGAGGGAGGCCTTTGTTTGTGCTTCGCCTTCTTGCTTGGCTTCAACTAAGGATTTTTCCTTTAATTCAACAATGACAGTGGTGTGTTTTCTAGACTTAACATTGATTTCGCCGAAGATTTCTGCTTTTTCCAGTTCCACCTGTTTGTTCGATGGAGCGGCAGCAGCCTGACCTGAAAAGAATGTGGATAAGGTAAAAATAGTGGAGAACAATAGAACAGAAGAACGAGAGATTACTTTTTTCAATTAATTTTCCCCTTTCTAGCTGTGTATTTAGGGAGATAGCCTTTCTTTTTGTGGATAAATAGGAAAGATTCACTGCCCGTTATTAAGTATTCCATACGATGAAACCAATTCCTTTACTGAAATGGTCTTATTTTACATAGTCATAAAGAACTATTTTGTTTATAAAGTCACACTTATGCACAATAATCTGTTGATAACTCGATTATTCAGATATATATATGGAAAATAAAAAAATCTCATACACAAAATCTAGTAAGAGGGTGTTGATATGTGGATAAACCCTGTTGATAAGATGTGCTTATCTTTGGGATAGTGTGTGTATAAAATTTTCATAGAAACATTGTGGAACATGATCATCTTCTGCACTTTTCAACAAAACTTCTGAAAACTAGTTCGTTTTTTCACCCAGATTGTGACAAACCTCTCTTTTTTCTCGGGATATGATAGGAACAGTTAATTTGCTAGAACTGCTAGATTCTAAGGAAAGCGGAGGGATGTTCAGTGAAGAAATGGAAGAACTGGTTGAGTGTATGGTTTGGTTTTGTGATGAATGTGCTTGTGAATCCTGGTGAGCTGCTGAAGAAGCAAGGGGTGAAAGTGATAGCAGTGGATGGAGGATTCTTTCTTGCGGTGAATGAGAGAAAGCTAGAGAAACTGGCAGATGAAAAGAAGAAGAAGCGCAGGATAGAAAAGCCGTTTCAAGAAAGTCTGATGATGCTTGATGAAAAGACAACGAGAGAGGCTCGTGCCGGTCCGTTCTTATCTTTACAGAAAAGTTGAAACAGGGTAAAATCCCACATAAGACACGTTATCTGTGGGAGAGGATGCCCCTTGAAGATATATAAAATATTGAATAACAATGCAGTGGTTGTAAAGGAGGGTGATCAGGAGAAAATTGTGATGGGGCCCGGAATTGCTTTTCAGAAGGGGAAAAATGACGTCGTTCCCGTTCAAAAAATAGAGAAGATTTTTGTTGTGCGTGAAGAAAATGAGAAATTCAAACAAATTCTTGCGACATTGCCAGAAGCGCATATTGAGGTGGCAGAGCATATTATTAGTTATGCAGAGGGTGAACTCATGATGCCGCTCAGTGATCATATCCACATTTCACTGACAGATCATTTATCCTTTGCCATTGAACGCGTTCAAAAAGGCATTGTCTTATATAATAAATTGCTTGGTGAGATCAAAGTCTTATATAAGCAGGAATATGATATTGGAAAGTATGCCATTCGTTATGTAAAGGAGCGGCTTGGGGTTGACCTGCCGGACGATGAGGCAGGGTATGTGGCACTTCATATTCATACGGCCAAAATGAATACGGAGTCCATGAAGAAGACGGTCAAATACACAACGATGATCAAAGAAATGATCGAGCATATCGAAAGCGTTTTTGAGCGCTCGATTGATGAGGATAGTATTTCATATCAGCGCCTTGTGACACATTTGAGGTATGCATTAGGCAGGTTGGAATCGAATGAAGCATTTCAAATCATGGACGATGACATGCTGACTTTTATCCAAACAAAGTATGATTCGGCTTACCGGTGTGCACTTGGACTGGCTGATTTGCTGAAAAAAGAATATGGACTTCATCTCCCTGAATCGGAGATCGGCTACATCACGCTGCATGTCCAGCGTCTGCAGGATGCCGAATTGGTGTAAAGGTTGTGCCTGTCCGCAGGCTTTTTTTATGCACACTACTCTAATTAGTGTATATGGGTCATTTGATTCGAAAAAATAGGTTGACGCAGGTCACGCTCTTATACTATGATGAAAGCGTAATCAAAAACCAATATCGTGGGATTGTGACTGTCAGGCAGGCAAGACCTAAAATTTGCGTAACGAGGGGACGTGTATGTCCTTTCATCGTTAGTGAATTTTAGGTCTTTTTTGTTTTAAAAAAAGGGGGAGACAACATGGATTATCAAAAAACAGCCAAAGAATTAACAACATTATTAGGCGGCAAAGAAAATGTCATTAGCGCAACACATTGTGCCACACGACTCCGATTGGTGATGAAAGATGAGGCGTTGATTGACAAAGATGCCATTGAAGAACTTGAGGGTGTGAAGGGTGCCTTCTCAAGCTCGGGTCAATTCCAGATCATATTTGGAACAGGTTCTGTCAACAAAGTATATGAGCCTTTTGCGCGTGAGGCGGGTCTTGAGGCAGACGACGAGAATCAAAAACCAGCCAGCCATGATGAAGCCGTGAAGCAAAAAATGAATCCACTTGCACGTTTTGCCAAGACGCTATCGAATATTTTTGTACCAATCATTCCAGCGATTGTAGCAAGCGGTTTATTAATGGGCCTATTAGGTATGATGAAAGCCTTCAAATGGGCTGATCCAAGCTCTGCCATCTTCCAAATGCTAGATATGTTCTCAAGTGCTGCCTTTATCATTTTACCGATTTTAATTGGGGTTAGTGCAGCCAAAGAGTTTGGTGGAAATCCATATTTAGGAGCTGTCATTGGGGGCATTATGATTCACCCGAGCTTGCTGAATCCATGGGGACTGACAGACGCAAAACCAGAATATATGCATCTATTCAACTTTGATATTGCGCTTCTTGGTTACCAAGGAACGGTCATTCCCGTGTTATTAACTGTGTATATCATGTGCGTGATTGAAAAGAACTTAAGAAAAGTTGTGCCGAACAGTATTGATTTACTTGTGACGCCGTTTGTGACGGTGATTGTGACTGGATTTGTGACGTTTATTGCTGTAGGACCGCTAGGGAGAATGCTCGGTACAGGGATCTCGAATGCACTCACTTATGTTTATGACCATGCAGGATTCTTAGCTGGACTGATTTTCGGAGGTGCTTATTCTTTAATTGTACTGACAGGTGTTCATCATAGCTTCCATGCGATTGAGGCAGGACTTCTGAATGATATTGGACGGAATTATTTGCTGCCGATCTGGGCCATGTCCAACGTCGCTCAAGGCGGAGCTGGGCTAGCGGTCTTTTTCTTAGCAAAGCGTGCAAAAACGAAAGAAATTGCTTTACCAGCAGCATTTTCTGCTTTCTTAGGTATTACAGAGCCGGTCATATTCGGTGTGAATCTTCGTTATCGTAAGCCATTTATTGCTGCAATGATCGGAGGTGCATTAGGCGGGGCGTTTGTCGTCTTCACGAAGGTAGCCGCCAACGCTTATGGTTTAACAGGGATTCCGATGATTGCCATTGCAGCTCCATTTGGTTTACAAAATGTGGTAAATTATGTTATTGGTATGTTAATAGCTGTTGCTGTTTCATTTATTCTTACCATCATCTTTAAAGTCAAAGAAGTCGAAAAATAATCAAGGAGTGGTCACAGTGATGACAACAACGGACGCAGCACTTCGTCAAAAGGTAACAGATCGTATTCGAAACTATGAGCATTTGGTGAAAAAAGATGTGTACCGTCAGAACTTCCATTTAATGCCGCCAGTCGGTCTTTTAAATGACCCGAATGGATTGATTCAGTGGAAGGGAGTCTACCATGTGTTTTATCAATGGCAGCCATTTAAAACAGGACATGGGGCAAAATTCTGGGGTCACTACACATCAACCGATCTAGTGAATTGGCAGCATGAAGAGGCTGCCCTCACGCCAAGTGATTGGTTTGATCAGAATGGATGTTATTCTGGCAGTGCAGTCATTGATTATGGTCGTATGTATGTGATGTATACCGGAAATGTCCGTGATGAGCAAGGAAATCGTGAGACATATCAATGTTTAGCTGTGTCAGAGGATGGGATTCATTTTGAGAAAAAAGGTGTCGTGGCGACTTTGCCAGCGGGATTCACTGCACATTTTCGTGACCCGAAGGTGTGGAAGCGGAATGGAAAGTGGTACATGGTCCTTGGAGCACAAAGTGAAGATCTCAAAGGACATCTTGTCTTATTTACATCTGATACATTAGACAATTGGACGTTTCAAGGCATTATTGCAGGCAGTGGAAAGAATGGTTTAGATCATTTCGGATACATGTGGGAATGTCCAGATCTGTTTGAATTAGACGGTCAGGATGTATTGATCGTGTCACCACAGGGGCTGAAGCCTGATGGATTCAAATACAACAATACACATCAATCTGGTTATTTTGTTGGTACATTGGATGATCGTACCTACCAATATACGCATGGAGCGTTTGAGGAGCTGGATCGTGGCTTTGACTTTTATGCACAGCAGACTTTCCAAGATGAATCGGGCAGACGCATTTTAATGGGATGGATGGGTGTACCAGATCAAGGGGAAGAGCATCATCCAACCATCTCTTATCAATGGATCCATTGCTTGACGATTCCGAGAGAGCTCCGTTTAGATGATGAAGGACGTCTTATTCAACAGCCGGTAAGTGAACTTCGATCTATGCGGACAAATGAGCAGGAGCATGTTTTTCACGTTAAACGATCTGTTCACTCCATTCCTGTTGAAGATTTGACGAGCGCAGAGGTATTCATTGATCAAATTGAAACACAAAAAGGGTTTGAATGCTGTATCCGTGCTGCTGCTCGTATCATTTATGATAAAGATGAAGGCAAACTAACATTAGAGCGAGATCGATTTGAAGATCGAACAAAGGAAGTTCGTGAAGTAGAAATTGATGAATTACAGGATCTGCATATCTTTATTGATGCATCATCGATTGAGATTTTTGTCAACGGAGGCCGGGAAGTATTTACTGCACGTTACTTTCCTTCCCCGGGAAATAAATCAATCTCCATCAGTGGTAGAAATGAAACGAAGCTTAAATTGAAGACGTGGCATTTGCAAAAAGAAGCAGATCAATGATCTGCTTTTTTCTAGTGAGATCAGCCTGTATCTTAAAGCCTATATCATGTATATACAAGGTTGGCCTGAAGCGGTTTGATGACGTTTTACATATATGATAACAGGTTCAATTATGGTATCATTTTAAAATATATACAGCTGAGGCTGACGTTTATCCAAATGCGGTAGGACAAAAAGGGGTTGTTTACTTGAATTCAAAACAGCAGCCGACGACTAGAAAACGCTTGGAGACAATGGCAGATCATGTTGAAGATAAACGTGAAGAATATAAAGAATTGCTAATTCAAGTCCAATCTATTCTCGGTGAACCTTCTCTAGAGCAGGAAGAATTAAAAGAGAAGCTGTCAGATACGTATAAACAAATGAAAGAATATGCCTTATTTGTTGAATCCATTGAAGCCTTTATTCGAAAAATGGCGAAAGAATCTGATCAGCAAAAGTAGGTGAAAAATTATGGTGAAAGAGTGTACCTGGGAGCGGGTATGCTTTTTTTATTTAAAGATTATCTATGTCAGTTTTATTCTAAATCTTAATGTATGAAGATAATAGAAATTTGTAGATAGAATATTTAATGTATATGAGTTATAAAAGTGCAAGAAACATTACAATGCGGAAGGATAACCATTCTT
>NZ_CP150633.1:1110469-1156697 GCF_038023285.1 Bacillus sp. PPSBB_11 | reverse complement strand
GGTTCAACTGTTGATGAATTGTGCAATATTAAAGGAATGACTAGTTTACACATCAATACGCTCTGTAAGTTTTATAAATTACTTTGAAATTTATTTATACATATGGTTTATTGCGATAATTTTCCCCTTATTTGTCCAAACGATGTGCGGAATGTTTCGTTGGTCCGATGTATTCGTTTAGTTGGAAAGAGCCTTTAATGGCAGCTGTGATGAATTCTTTTGCTGCATAAATGGCTTCTTTCACGTCTGAGCCGTTGGCTAGTTCAGCTGTGACTGCGGCTGAGAATGTGCAGCCTGCGCCGTGTGTGTATTCTGTGTCGATCTTGTCTGTTTCAAGGCGTTCGAAGGTTTGTCCATCATAAAGCAAGTCAATCGCTTTATCTGGGCTTAGCTTGCCGCCGCCAGTGATGACCACATACTTTGCACCAAGTTCATGGATGCGTTTTGCGGCTTCTTCCATTTGTTCCATCGTTTTGATCTCGCCAATGCCGCTTAATTGACCTGCTTCGAAAAGGTTAGGTGTGATAACTGTTGCCAGTGGTGTGAGCTTTTCGCGCAATGCTTCAGCGTGCTCTGGGTAAAGGACTTCGTTTGCCCCTTTACATACCATAACAGGATCAATGACGACATTTTTCAGCTCATATGTTTTGATCGTTTCAGCTGCGAGTTCAATGACGTCAACTGTTGGCAGCATACCTGTTTTTAACGCATCTACACCGATGCCTTCCACGATCGTCGAGAGCTGCGCGCGGATTGTTGATGTATCGATTGGAAACACTTGATGATCCCAGTTGTTATGAGGATCCATTGCAACGACAACGGTTAAAGCTGTCATCCCGTAGACGTTTTTTTCTTGAAACGTTTTTAAATCTGCTTGGATACCTGCACCGCCGCTTGAATCCGAACCTGCGATGGTGAGTGCTTTATTCATAGACATAGTTGCTGAACCTCCAATGTGATGTGTAACAGTTACTGTTCTAATCCTTATTATAATCAGCTTTTCCATTTATCACAATGAAACGGCATAAAAAAGCGTTCCACTCTTCATGGAACGCTCATTCTTTATCTTTTACAAATCACCAATTTCCCTTTTTTCAGCTCCTCTACAAGCGTTAAGGCTAATTCTTGATCGGCGCCGGTCGACATGATTTTGGCCATCAGTTCATCATCCCTGGTGCGAATGACATTGGCGATCTGATCTAAAATCCCTTGATCGACAGCTGTCATGCTCTTTGCTTCCGTGTACTCAGTAACGGTATCAGAGCGTTCGGGGTCATACGCAAACACAAACACATCGTCCTTTGCTGATTGTATCTGTTCGATCGTCTGTTTGGCTTCTTTACTATTCTCAACTGTGAAAAATTCCATCATCATCACTCCTTTTCATCAAAAATTCCCATTTTCTCGATCAATCAAACCGTCTTTTATATCATGAGAAGAAAGCCGATTTATGTTTTAATGAAAAAGACGAATCTATTAAAGGAGTTAGGCCGATATGAAGATTTCTTTATTAATTGTGACACATAACCGGCTGAGCGCATTGTGTGAACTGCTTGAATCCATCTCGAGACAAAGCGTACAGCCTTTTGAAATTGTGGTCGTAAATGATGCAGGAGAGCGAGTGGACGTGATTCAGGAACTCTATCCAGAGCTGCCAATCCGCTTGATTCATTTAGAGGAGAATGTCCAGCATGTGAACGCAAGAAATGTTGGGGTGCGGGAGCTGACAGGTGACGTCATTATGCTGAGTGATGACGATGATTATTTTACACCTTGTCATATTGAACGTATGAGCAAGGCGTTGGAAGACGCTGATTTTGTCTTTTCGGATGCGGAAATTGTTTCGTTTGAAGAACGAGGTGCGACTCGTTTTCCAGTATCAAGACGTTTGTTTGCTTATACAGCGGACATTGAGGACATGCGTGTTTTTTCTACATATGTTCCTTCTGGCAGTATGTACAAACGACGCATACATGATGAGATCGGCTATTTTGATCCAGCGATGCATCACTACTGGGACTGGGACTTTTTCCTGCGTGTTACGCAGCATGCACGAGCCAAACGAGTGCCAGCTGCCAGTGTGATCTATGCGTTCTTTGATGGTGGGGGCAATCAGTCGAGTGATCTTGGTGAAACAAGGAAGAACTATTTAGATGACCTGAGTGAAAAGCATGGGCTCGGTGATTTGCCGACAGCGAACTTTGCTGTCCTATTAGAAGAACCAGCGATGAAAAAACGAGAATCAGAGAGTGAGATTGTATGGGATGGAAAACCGATGATCTCAAGATTGGCACAACAGACAGAAGGAGGACAACCGCAATGAAGCCATTTTTAAATGATAGCTGGTGGGCTGTGATGAAAAGTGAATTTGAACAGCCATATTATCAGGAATTACGTGAGTGGGTAAAGGAAGAATATCGTACGCAGATCGTGTTTCCAAAGCCAGATGACATTTATCGTGCCCTCCATTTGACGTCGTATGAAGATGTGAAGGTCGTGATTTTGGGACAAGACCCTTATCATGGTCCAGGACAGGCACACGGATTAAGCTTTTCTGTTCAGCCTGGTGTCAAGCATCCGCCATCTTTGAGAAATATTTTTCAGGAGCTAAAGGATGACCTCGGCTGTCCGGTCCCTAACCATGGCTCGCTTGTCAGCTGGGCAGAGCAGGGTGTCTTGCTGTTAAACACCGTGCTCACTGTAAGAAAAGGGGAAGCGAACTCGCATAAAGGCAAAGGCTGGGAACGTGTGACAGACCGCGTCATCGACGTCCTGAATGACCGAGATCAGCCAGTCGTTTTTGTGCTTTGGGGCAGACATGCGCAAAATAAAAAAGAACGTATTGATCAAAGCAAGCATTACATCATTGAGTCACCTCATCCAAGTCCTTTTTCCGCAAGAAACGGCTTTTTTGGCAGTCGTCCGTTCTCAAAAGTAAACGCCTATTTAAAACAAATGGGGATCGATGAAATCAACTGGTGTATCAAGGACATCGAATCAAAATAGGACGAGGGGAAATCCCTTCGTCCTGTTTATTTTAAAAATTTACGGACAATGTCGAGTCCGTTTTTCGCATTTGGATAGCGGAAAGAAAAATCAAAGCGATTGGTCTGGCGCAGGACGCTTTTTTCATGCGTAAAGGTGAAAAAGCTTTCTTTTCCATGATATCGTCCGATACCGCTTTCACCAACGCCTCCAAATGGTAAGTATGGAGTGGCGACATGCATCAGCGTATCATTGATGCAACCCCCGCCAAATGAGAGGTTGTCTAGAATATAGGCTTCTGTTTCTTTATTCGTTGTAAATAAGTAAAGAGCGAGCGGCTTTGGTCTTGCCTTAATCATGTCAGCTGCCTCTTGAAGAGAGTCAAATGTGATGACAGGCAAAATAGGTCCGAAAATTTCCTCCTGCATCACAGGGTCTTCCCATGTAATGTGATCTAGAATGGTCGGTGCGATTTTGAGCTCTTGTTCATTGCGCTGTCCACCTGTCACAATCGTGCCATTAGAGAGAAATTGTGAAAGTCGATCAAAATGACGCTGGCTGACATTTTTTCCGAAATGCGGATTTGTTTCAGGCTGGTCCCCGTAAAAGTCTCGGATACAGGTCGTCATTTCACGCAATAGGTCCTCTTTGATCGATTCATGAACAAGTAAATAGTCTGGTGCAATACATGTTTGACCAGCATTCGTGAATTTACCAAAGGTGATTCGCTTCGCAGCGAGCTTGATGTCTGCATCAGGCATGACAATGCATGGACTTTTTCCGCCGAGCTCAAGTGTGACAGGTGTGAGATGTTTTGCGGCCGCTTCCATGACGACTTTGCCGACGGCTACACTCCCAGTAAAGAAAATATAATCAAAAGGCAGTTTCAGAAGCTCTGTGCTGACATCCACACCGCCTTCAACGACCGCTGCAAGATCTTCTTGAAACACGCTTTCCACAATCGTGCCAATCACGTTTGAGACGTGCGGCGTTAATTCTGACGGTTTTAAAGTAACGGCATTTCCGGCAGAAATGGCTCCAACTAATGGCGAAAGGGCCAATTGGAAAGGATAGTTCCAAGGGGCAATAATCAGAACACTTCCGTACGGTTCCTTAATGATCATACTTTTTGATCCGATATGGGTCAGAGGTGTTTTCGCGCGAGATGGTTTGGCCCATTTGTGAAGATATTTGACGGTATGATTGATCTCTTCATATACCATGCCAATTTCTGTTGTATAGGCTTCCTGTTCGGATTTATGTAAATCATGGGCTAAGGCTTGTAATATGTCCTTTTCATGATGTTTAATGGCTTTTTTTAAATCGTTAAGAAGACGGATTCGATCTTGAACCGCTGGTGTTTGCACGTTTTTTTGTTTGTGAATGAGTTCAGTGAGTTTGCTCATCTTTCAGTCCTTTCAAAGACGATATTGTTTCTTTTTTATTATGTGTGAATCTTGGGTAAGGGTCAAATAAGAGGAACAGAAGCACACAGCTTTGAAAAAATGAGCCCATTCGGTTTGTTCATTTGGTAAAATAATGTTGGAAAACGAATTTTTTAGATTGGAGGGTCTACCCTTGAATATTCATATATCAAGTCTGCTTCAAAAAATGGAGGAAGCCATTCAAAAAGCAAAACAAAGTGGAAATGATGAAGAGGTGAAACGTCAAGCGGCGGTCATTTCTTCACTATGTGATGTCATTCTCGACACATCATCACAGGTGCAAATGCCGCAGTCTTCGGTTATTTCACCACCTCCATCTATACAGACACCATCTGCACCGGCTGTGTCTACGGATCAAGCCATGCTAGAGAAATTGATGGGCACTAGCGGTGCAAAGAAATTTCAGCATAAAGAAGAGGGTCAACAAGAGAAAGATGGCAACGGTGACTCTATTTTTGATTTTTAATGGTCTTGTCACGACAAAGGGAAGGTGATCGGGTTGAAACTATTTTTGGGCGCCATTCAGTGGATGGCATTTTTTATCGCAGCTTCTATTGCTGTGCCGATTGCGATTGCACAAGCATTTGAATTAAATCAAGTGCAGTCGGCGGAACTGATTCAGAGTACATTCTTTTCACTTGGACTTGTGGCGATGGTGCAGTGTTTATGCGGTCATATGTTGCCGATCAATGAAAGTCCAGCAGGGCTGTGGTGGGGGGTATATACCCTATATGCAGGCATGACAGGGACGATTTTTGCTACATATCCTGAAACCTTGCAAGCATTACAAGGGGCTTTAATTTTTAGTGCTGCGTTCTTTTTTATTTTTAGTCTCTTTAAAATCATTAATTGGCTTGCGTCTTTATTTACGCCGGTTGTCACAGGTATTTATTTGCTGCTACTTGTTGTGCAGTTAAGTCAGCCAATCATGAAAGGGCTGATGGGGATCGGTTATCGGGGAAATCAAGTAGATGGGCTTGTCTTTTGTCTATCAATCTTGATTATTGTCATCACCTTCATGATCAGCCGCTCAAAATGGCATTATTTAAGACAGTTTTCTGTGTTATTCGCACTTGCAGGCGGCTGGCTGTTATTTGCTTTACTCGGACTAGCGAAGCCAGTTCGCATTCCTGAGCAGATCATTGAGTTTCCAAAACTGTTTCCGTTTGGCATGCCAGTCTTTGACAGTGGACTGCTTGTCACGTCCTTTTTTATTACGATCTTACTCATTGTGAATATGCTGGCAAGTATTCGAATTGTGGAAAGTTCCGTGAAGGCATTTGGTGAACTGCGTGAGCGAAAACGAGCTAGACCGGCTGGTTTTGTCGCCGCATTTGGTCATTTGCTAAGCGGACTGATTGGTGCGATTGCGCCTGTCCCTATTTCGGGGGCAGCGGGCTTTATACAAACAACCAAAATTCCATCGAGAAAGCCATTTTTTATTGGCAGTCTGCTCATTGTCCTCATTAGTTTATTTCCATTATTGATGAGCTTTTTCTCTGCATTGCCTTCTCCTGTGGGGCTGGCTGTGAACTTTGTGGTGTTCTCTTCTATGATTGGGATTGCTATGTCTGAATTCGATCAGTATGAAAAAGAAGACATCCCGCGCATTCGATTTGTGCTTGGCATCGCTGTTTTAGCAGGCGTGGGCGCAATGTTTGTGCCGCAGGGGGCATTGAAAGGCATGCATCCTGTGCTGATTTCTTTATTGAGCAATGGTCTTGTGCTTGGCACACTGATTGCGATTGTGGTCGATCAAGTGCTACTGCGAAAGAAGAAGAAATCCGACAATCTCGTGTCAGCATCATAGGAAAGTTGAATGTTGGATAAGACCCGCGCTATGATAAACATAATAGATGAGATAAGGAGAATGACGAATGAAACTATTTTTCATATTAGGTGCCATTAACGCCATGCTTGCGGTTGGTCTTGGAGCCTTCGGTGCACATGGACTGGAAGGGAAAATTCCTGAAAAGTATATTGAGATCTGGAATAAAGGGGTTCAATATCAGATGTTCCATGCCATTGGCCTGTTTATTGTCGCCTTTCTGGCAGATAAGCTGTCAGGTGTTTCCCTAGTGCCGACCGCTGGCTGGGTGATGCTGGCAGGCATTCTATTCTTCTCAGGAAGCCTTTATGTGCTTGCCTTGACTCAGGTGAAGATTTTAGGTGCCATTACACCAATTGGCGGAGTGGCATTTATCGCTTCTTGGATCATGCTAGTGATTGCAGCAGCAAAAAATTTATAAGATAAAAAACCGATGCTCTCATAGGGGCATCGATTTTTTTCTTAACTCCAATAAGGAGAATAGTTCGGAGGTGCTTGATAATAAGGTACATAGTGAGAAGGGGGGACAGGGTGCGTTTGTGCCTCTTCCTCCCGATGACAGAAAGGTCCGATAAACACACCAGGTTTCACAGGCTGCGTCGCCTGCTTCCACTGCGTTTCGTTCATGCAATAAGTATGTGCCATGATATGAGAAGGCGTGAGGGTTAGAAGGTCTGAACCTAAGATGACTTCTGGCGTCGATGCGTTAAAAATGGCTAACAAATGGGTTTTGTCCTGTAAGGCGACTTCGTAATGCCACCAGCCTTGTGGCACATTGGCTACCTGCCCAGGGGTAATGGTGTAGGTGGACAGTTTTTTAGTAAATGGGTTCAACATAGATACAGCAGCAGAGCCGGCGATACAATAAACAAGCTCGGCAGCATTTTGATGATAATGAGGCTCTACTACTTTGCTTTTACTCAAATATATATCCAGCAGAGATACTTGATCGAGCGAATTTAATTGTTTTTTTCCTAAAACATTAATCAGGTTGTGTTGGTCATATTTCACAAGGGGGCTTTGATTCAAATCAAATGAATATTTGACATTCGGCGATGTATAATCCAGCTCAACAGTCATTGATGTCACCTCTAGGCGTTTAATAAAAACTACTAGGCATCTTATGAGCCTTCCCCCGAAGGTGTGTCAAAAACCTAGACAAAAGAAAAAAGCAAGGGCGTCTGCACCTTGCTGCTGATATGACCTTGAGGTTATCTCGGAGAATACGTAGACATCGAGTATGGATAGTCATATTGAATTTCCCCATCAAACGTAATGTAATCAAGGTAGATTGTTAACAATAAGTATCGTGTCCCTGTTTTGTTATCACTAATGATAATGTGATCACGTCCTGCGGCCTCAATGACTCCTCTAAAAATTTTAGAGTTCCATTCTTTACTTGCCTCAAACGTCATATAGATCGTGGCTACTTTGCCGCGGTTTAATCGTAAAATATTTTCAATATAGGACTGCTCAAGCGGCAGCTGACCGGTGACGTTCTGCTGATAAATCGGTCCAGAAGGAATTTGATAGGGCTGCCCGCCACTTTGCCCACCTTGGCCTCCTTGTGAAGTACCAGTAGACGGCATTGGCGAATACCCCTGCTGCATTTGACCCTGCATTTGACCCTGCGTTTGGGGAGGGACTGAATAACCCATCTGCTGCGCAGGATACGGATTTGCTCCATATTGTTGCTGGCGAAAATCTTGACCTTCGAAACCCGAACCTTGCCCAAATTGATTTTTCAATTTCATAACGTTCCTCCTCTTTCCTCATGGTGTTCTAAACAGAAGGCAGAAAAGCGCCTGTTGTTTCCATAGCATTCTTTTTCTCTTTCACACTATGAGACAGGAAGAGAGAATATGTACATTGAACGAAAAAAAGGAACTGCTTTGTGCAGTTCCTCGGTATTCAGACAAACCCCGTATTCGTACTGCCTGGACTGCAAAGGTTTCCAACAATCTAAGGAATGCCTCTTTACATCAACCAATTCATAGCCCGCTGCACGTCATAAAGAAGGGTCATGATGAGAAAAAATAAGGCGATCGGTGCGATGGCAATGATAAAGGCCTGCCATATTCTCAGCTTCATCACAGCAACAAGGCCTAAAACAGCCATCCCAAATATCCATGCCTTGGTATACGCATCAACCAGTGGTAAAACGCTGAGATAATACCATACTTCATAGTGCTGGTCTAAATAGGGTGAGATTTTCACAAATGTATACGGACCAAGCAACCCCACAGTAAAAATCCAAGTAAGAGCAAATAAGGTGGAAGGGAAAATGACCGTCAGTGTGCAAGCTTTGAGCACATCTCGATACGGCGCTTTACTGCCAAAAAACAGTCGTCCTAACCACTGTAAAATGAAAGAACCGAAAAATAGAAGAAAATTGCCTACTAAAATACCAAAACCTGCTCCGTGTAACAGAATAAAAGGATATGGAATATAATTGCCCATATACTCACTAAAATACCCTTCGTACATCCAGCTTGTACCAGCGATACTTGCAAGGAGTATCATCAGCCACATGGGAATAGAGGTATGTTCATATGAGCGAATAATCGTTTTTGTCGCGACAAAAATTTTAAAGAATCGAAAAAAACCTTTTGCTTCCTCTTCTTGGGAGAGATCACTCTTCATATATTCCAATGTTCTTTACTCCTTTAATACACATAAATGATTACTTATATTACCAAAATTTTTACGTTTTTCAAAGATAGATCATGAAAAAAATCCAATTTTATAAAAAATAGGTCACTCTACAGTCTCTTTAAGAGGAGACACATATGATAACCATAGTTTAAAAGAGACCGAGGTGAAAACATTGACGAAAGTAACGGTCATTATGACGAGCTACAACAAAGCGGCCTACGTTGGCAGATCAATTGAAGCGGTGTTGCAGCAGACCTTGTCAGACCTTGAACTTTTTATCATGGATGATGGATCAAACGAACAAACCCTTGCTGCTATTGAGCCTTTCCGTAAAGATCCACGCGTCCATTTTATCCAAAGCGGGGTGAAAACGCTGGAGGAAAGAACGGCGAAAACCCGCTATGCCGTCCTCATTAATCAAGCATTAGAACAGGCAAAGGGCGAGTATATTTCCTATGCCACAGATGACAATGTCTACGCACCAGACCGTTTAGAGAAGCTCACGAATTATTTAGATGCTCGTCCGAATGAAGAAATTGTCTATTCTAGTTCAAAAGTTATCTATTTAAATAGCGAAAGAGAGCCAGTAAAGGAAACGATTCGACCTGCGCAAACGGTGCAGTGGAATGCACCTTGTGCTATTGATCACTGCTCGGTTGTACATCGTGCATCCATTTTAACAAAGATTCGAGCTGAGTTTGGATCCTACTGGGACGAGAGTCCGCATTTTTATCGAATAGGGGATGCCCGGTTCTTTTTTAGATTAAATCACTTTTATCCGTTCTACCCTTTTGATGAGGTATTGGATACAAACTACATCACAGAACAGTCTATTCATTATCAGTTGGCAGAAGAAGAGAAAAGCGATTTTATTCAAGCACTTCCTCCGCAGTCTACCTGCAGGGAGCTCCGTCATATATTAAAACAAAGACATGGGAGGTGACCTTAAGTGTCGCATTATATTCATCATTATTGGCAGGTGTACTTTGAGTATGTGAATCTGATGAAAGACTTAACCTATCGCCACATCCCCCTTGGATTAATCAGTAATTTTTATCAATACATCAGCCCTGAAGTGAGGGAACGTATGGAAGATGAGGCGTTTGGTGAAGAGCTGACAACGACTTGTCCAAAGCCGCAAGACATTCAGCCCTTTTTTGATCAGCATAAACAGCAGATCAAGCGTATCCCTTATCGTCCGAGTCATGGAAAGGTGCTGCTTCACTTTGAACACCTGCGTTTTACTGAACAAAATTACACGCGGTTCCATCCGAACCAAACAGTGGTGCTCGCGCGCTGGAAGAAGGCTGATTATTTCGGATTACCGGTGATCAGCAAGCCGGAATTAGCCGGAGAGGTTAATAAAGAAGCCCATGTTGAATATATTGAAAAAGCAAATGCTCTATTGAAACCTTACGCCCACCATCCTGTCTTTGGCAATGTCTTTTTTAGAGAAAAGCTTCGGAAGGACATTGTGCAATTTATTGATGTGATTGACCAAATAGAAACGCTATTTGAGATGCAGCCTATCACAGCTGTCGTGGTTGGTACGACGGAGGATGCATATAGCCGTGTGCTCGCCTTGCAAACCGTGAAGCGTCATCTCACAAGTATTTGTCTTCAGCACGGTGCGCTCATGGGAGACGAAGCCTTTTTGCCGATTTTCACCACCTGCCACGGGGTGTTTGGAAAATATGAAAAGGACTGGTATGTAGACAAAGGCTGTCAGCTTGAGCAGGTGGAGATCACAGGTCACCCGAGATTTGATTTGGTGCAGGAGCGAACACCGCTTCAACAGGAAATGGTCTTTCGTAAATTGAACTTCAACCCTGCCAAAAAGACTGTACTTGTGGCAACACAGCCGTTTTCAGAAGCCTTTTACGGTGATGTTCTTAAAACAATTGCAAAACGGAAAGACATTCAGCTGATTATGAAGCCGCACCCGTGGGAAATCGCTCGAAATCGTTTAAATGACTATACAGCGATTGAGCGCGCGGGGAACCATGTGAGATTAATTAAAAAAGAGATCGACTTGTATGACCTCCTGCCGTATATGGATATGGTCATTACGCTCACATCAACAGTTGGTCTGGAAGCAATGCTCTTTAATAAGAGTGTACTGATTGGAAAAATGACAGAAGGCAGAAGATACCCTTATTACGAGTCGCTTGGAAGCTACCACATGGAAAACCCTATTGAGTTGGCCGAGAAAGCGATCCGTATTTTATCGGATGAACAAGAAATGAAGCTGGCGAAACAGCAAGGGGCTCGTTTCATTCAAGAACATTATCCGCATGCACAATCGACCGATGTTCTGCTTTCTCTGCTCAAAACAAAAACAGGCATGGATTTTCAGAGATGAAGATAGGGGTGTGCAAGCGATATGGGACAAAAGAGAGCACAATTTCTTCCTTATGCACTGCCTTTTATTGAACAGGAAGAAATTGATGAAGTCATTGGAACATTAAAGTCCGGCTGGTTGTCCACCGGACCAAAAGTGAGACAGTTTGAAGAAGAGTTTAGGCAGCTGACTGGAGCGAAGCACGCAATAGCAGTGAATTCATGTACAGCTGCTCTATTTTTAGCGTTAAAGGCGAGAGGCATTGGAGCTGGTGATGAGGTCATCACAACGCCTCTGACGTTCTGCGCAACAGCCAATACGATCATCCATACGGGGGCAGCCCCTATTTTCGTGGATATTGATCCGGCGACACTCAATCTAGATGCGAAAAAATTAGAAGCGGCCATTACACCACATACGAAAGCGGTTGTCCCTGTACATTTTGCTGGTCAATCGTGTGATATGGACCAAATTTTAGCGATTGCCAAGAAGTATGATTTGTTCGTGCTGGAGGATGCCGCTCATGCCCTTTATACGACCTATCACGATCAACCGATTGGATCAATTGGTGATGCGACCGCTTTTAGCTTTTATGCAACGAAAAACATAGCGACTGGTGAAGGCGGCATGCTGACGACAAATGATGATGCCCTTGCAGCTAGAATCAGAAGGCTGGCGCTCCATGGCATGAGTAAGGGAGCGTGGAATCGTTATGGAGAAAAGGGAACATGGTATTACGAGGTCGAGGAACCGGGCTATAAAATGAACATGTTTGACGTGCAAGCATCGTTAGGGCTCGTTCAGCTAAGCCGGTTGAAGGAGATGCAGACACGCAGAGAACAGATTGCGAAGACATACAATCAGGCATTTCAATATGAAGCTGGTCTCATCTTGCCGCCTGTACATGATGAGGGAAGACATGCGTGGCATTTATATGTGCTACAAGTTGATCCAAAAGAAGCACTGATCACACGCGATGACATGATTGATCAGCTGCAAAAGGAATATAAAATCGGCACGAGTGTTCATTTTATTCCCGTTCACTTGCATCCATATTATCAAGAGACCTTCAACCATTCACCAGAGGATTTCCCTGAGGCACTCACTTATTACAAACGAACGCTTTCGCTCCCGCTCTATCCAAGTATGACAGATGAAGATGTGCAGGATGTCATCACCGCAGTCGTGTCAATTTTAAAAGACAAGAAGGCCTCTTCATGAAAGTCGTTCATGCAATAGACGATCAGGTGCTGGCAGCTTGGCTGAAAACATATGGTCATGAAGCGGAACGCATGACAGGATTCAAGCAGTTTGCTCTTGTCAGCGGCGCTAAGCTCAAAGCAGTGCTGCTATACGAATGGTCCAAATGGGAGAGCGGTATTTTTGACAAGCATATTTTTCATGTGAAGTTTGTGGAAGCTGAATCAGCGCTGCTCTTTAAAGAATTGATGGAGAGATTCATCAATTGGATGAGAACAGAAAAATGTGATTTTTTCTTTTTACGTCTTGAGGCGGCTGATCTTGAAAAAAACCGCATTGTTCAAAAACTATCCTATGTGTATTATGTCGGTGGTCTCACTAGGCTTGAGGCACCGCCTGCTCTCATGGAGATGCCATTATCAGATCAAGATGTGGTGATGGGTGTGCCAGATGAAAAGGATTACGATGAGGCGGTCTTACTAGGTGATCAGGCTTTTGTGAAAAGCCGTTATGCCCTTGATCCATATTTAGACCAGCGTGTTGTTCAGCATTTTTATCAGGAGTGGATGAGAAACAACCTACTTGGACGCGCAGATATTAACCTCGTTGCCAAGGTAAATGATGAAGTGGTTGGCTTGATTCAAGGTATGACAAAGGGGCATGAGATGGGGCTTGAGCTTTTTGCGATTAGACCGGACGTTCAAGGAAAAGGGATCGGAAAAAAGCTGTTTATTGAGATGATGAAAGTGTCTCATCACAGAGGGCATCACTTCATTTCTGCGGGGACACAGCTTCATAATACGACAGCCATCCAGCTGTACGAAAAGATGGGATTTAGGACAACAAATGCCTTTTTGTATTACCATGTGTGGCCGAAAAAAGGAGAGAGGTAAGATGGCGCATTTCTATATCGGAGATCGCAAAGTGGGAGATGATGCGCCTGTCTTTATCATTGCAGAGGCAGGCATTAACCATGATGGAAAGCTGGATCAGGCACTTGCTTTAATTGATGTGGCAAAAGAAGCAGGGGCTGATGCGGTGAAGTTTCAAATGTTTCAAGCGGATCGGATGTATCAAAAGGAACCGGGGTTATACGAAACGGCCAAAGGAGAAGAAGTGTCTATTTTTTCTTTAGTGGAACAAATGGAGCTGCCGCCAGAATGGCTGCCTGTCTTATTGAGGCGTTGTAAGGAAAAAGGATTGATGTTTTTAAGCACCGTGTGTGATGAAGAATCGGCTGATTTATTGAATCAAACGAATCCGCCTGCTTTTAAACTGGCATCCTATGAAATCAACCATTTGCCTCTTTTGCGTCATACGGCTTCTTTTCACAAGCCGATCATTTTTTCAACAGCTGGGGCCACCATTGCTGATGTTCATGAAGCATACGAAACGATTACGAGCCAGCAAAATAAGCAAGTCGCCATCATGCATTGTGTGGCAAAGTATCCAGCACCTAGAGCATATACGAACCTGCGGGTAATTCAAACCTTAAGGTCCGCTTTCCCTGAAGCAGTCATTGGCTTTTCAGATCATAGTGAACACCCGACGGAAGCGCCAGTAGCCGCTGTGAAGCTCGGGGCAGCAATGATTGAAAAACATTTTACAATAGATAAAACATTACCCGGAGCGGATCATTCATTTGCTCTTAGTCCTGAAGAATTAAAGGAAATGGTTCAGCACATTCGAGCAGCAGAAAAGCAGCGGAATCAAGCGGAAATAGACGTTCATTCATTACCAGAGGAGCTTCTTGGCAGTTCTTATAAAACGACAACAGCCATTGAAGGGCAGATTCGAGAATTTGCGTATCGAGGAATTTTTACGACCAAAGGCATTGCAAAGGGAGAGATCCTCACGTCAGAAAATGTAGCTGTGCTGCGCCCTGGACAAAAAAATCAGGGGTTGCATCCGCGATATATGCCGATTTTACTTGGCACAAAGGCTGTGAGAGACATCCCAGCCCATACAGGTGTTTCGTGGAAAGACGTACTCATGCAGGAGTCTCGAGATGATGCATGATGTACTTTTTGTCATTCAGGCTAGGATGGGGTCAACAAGACTGCCCAAAAAAGTGATGAAACCGATCGGCGGCATGGCGCTGATTGATTTGATTGTGGAGCGGGTGAAGCAATCAGATGATTACCATCACAAAATGCAAAACCTTATGATTGCCACAACGGTCGAGCCAGAGGATGACTATTTGGCTCAATACTGTATGTCAAAGGGTTATAAGGTGTTTCGAGGCAGTGAGGCAGATGTGCTTGAGCGGTTTGCGCAGATTGTCCGCCAATTTGAACCTAAAACGGTTGTACGTTTAACGGGAGACAATCCATTTATAGATCCTTCGCTTTTGTCGAAAATGCTTGAAAAACATAGACAGGAAAAGGCTGATTACACATATACGAACGGAACACCACTCGGTATTTCCGGGGAAATGATTGAAGCATCTATTTTATGTGAAATCGACAAATTTCCCCTCACTTATTCAGAACGTGAGCATGTCACGCTGTATATCAGAAAGCATCCCGAGCAATTTCACCTTCAATTATTCACACCGCCCAAAGAACTTGCATATCCTGCTTATCGATTCACGATTGATACAGAAGAAGATTATGTGTTTGCTACCCGTTTATTAGAGAAAGCTGGTGGTTCTATTGCTGTGCCGACAGCTGAGCTCATTTCCATCTGTGAACAACATCCAGACATTGTTTGTTTGAATCAATCTGTGAGACAGAAGGATGCTGAATGAACAAAAAAATCATGATTGTTGTTTATGGGGGTTTTTTAAGAGGAATGGGTCATGTCGTCAGAATGAAACGTTTGGCAAAAGAACTGCTTCAGGAAGGGAACGACTTATATTTCTATACAAATGATCAGATTTGTGTAGAAATGCTTTCGCACCCAAAGTGGCACGTTCAGATGGTGCATGAGCCGAATGCGCTTCTCCAGGTCCAACAAGACATTAAAAAGCTAAAGCCTGACCTTTTAGTCATAGATGTCCTTGATTGTGATCTTCAGTTTCTTCAAATGATCAAAGACTCCTGTGGCAGTGCGAGGCTGGTCTTATTTGAGGAAAAAAGAGAGGAAGCCTGTCAGCTTGCAGACACGGTCATAAACGGCATTTATGGCGGTCTGGACGGGAAGCACGAGCAACTTAATGGCACGGCTTTTTATCATGGAACGCCCTATTTATTGTTAGATCACGAGATTAATCGATTCAAAGACACATATGAGGTTCGAAAAGAATGTAAAAAGGTGGTCATCAGTCTTGGCGGTAGTGATCCGTGCGGCCTGTTATCAAAGGCTGTATCGGCGCTTCTTCAAACAAATCACCTAGACATTTTAGCGGTCGCAGGAAAAGCCTCTCACATCAAAGAGCAAGTAGAGGCGGAACATATCCAATTCATTCAACATACAGATCAACTACCGGTTCTTTTATCAGAAGCTGATGTGGCTATCGTAGCAGGCGGCATGACGTTATATGAGGTAATTTGTATCGGGGTGCCCAGCATTGTCCTATCGCAAGTAGACCACCAAGCAGTGACAGCGAGCATGTTTGCGCAAAAGGGCGCTTGTTTTCACCTTGGATTAGGTGCCCTTGTGGAAGAAAAAGACCTGTTGCAAGCTGTTCAAAAACTGTCTGACAGCTATTTTCTCCGCAGAAGCATTCATCTTAATGGACGTTCACTCATTGATGGAAAAGGAATCGAACGAGTGAAAAACATTCTTATACACCTCATGAATTCACACCAAAAAGAACATAAGGATGTGTAGATGTGAAGGGAGTTATTTTAGCAGGAGGAAAGGGATCACGGCTGGCACCATTAACGAAGATTTTCAACAAACACTTGCTGCCGGTTGGTCCATACCCGATGATTTATTGGTCATTATTCAAACTGAAAGAAGCAGGAATTGTAGATGTGATGCTGATTTCACAGGAAGAACAAATTCCGTTGTTTCAAAAGTTATTGGAAGATGATCGTGAACTTGGGATGAACATTGTGTATCAAGTACAGCCAGAAGCGTCTGGTATTTCCGATGGTTTATCCTATGCAAAGCCCTTTGCTCAAGGGGAGAAATTTGTGCTGATGCTTGGTGATAATGTATTTGAAGATTCATTACGCCCTTTTGTCGACGCCTTTAGGCAACAAGAAAGCGGAGCCAAGGTTTTATTGAAAGAGGTGGCAGATCCAAAACGGTTTGGCATTGCAGAAATTGATCCTGCTCATCACCGAATTTTATCAATTGAAGAAAAGCCAGAGCATCCGACGTCATCTTACTGCGTCACGGGCATCTATTTTTATGATCAAGACGTCTTTCAATATATCGAGGAAATCTCGCCGTCAGATCGAGGTGAACTAGAGATTACTGATGTGAATAATCTCTACATCTCAAATAGCCAGCTGACCTATGATATGTTAAAAGGGTGGTGGATTGATGCAGGAACTCATGAATCTCTCCACGAAGCATCAACAAAAATGTTTGAAACGATGAAGGAAAAAGAGGGATACGAATGACGAAGTCTTATTTAATTACAGGTGGAGCAGGGTTTATTGGACTGAATTTTGTGAAGCTGCTGCTTCAAGAATCCGATGTCCGGCTGACCGTATTTGATAAATTAACATATGCCAGTCATCCAGAGGAGATGGAATATTTATCAAAGCTGCCTCATGTCCGTTTTGTCCAAGGAGATATCACGCTGCAAGACGAACTAGATCAAGTATTTGATGAAGCCTATGATGCCATCATTCATTTCGCAGCAGAATCACATGTCGATCGCAGTATTGAGTCAGCAGAACCCTTTATCCAAACAAATGTCCTTGGTACCTATCGTATGCTTGAAGCTGTCTTAAAGGGAAAGGCGAATAAACTCATTCATATTTCCACAGATGAAGTATATGGAGATTTGGAGCCGGATGATCCTGCTTTCACAGAACAAACACCACTCTCACCGAATAATCCTTATTCAGCAAGCAAGGCAAGTTCAGACCTGCTTGTGAAATCTTATATCCACACCCACCAATTACCCGCCATGATCACAAGATGCAGCAACAACTACGGACCTTATCAGCATGAAGAAAAATTAATCCCAACCATTATTAGAAAAGCGGTCAATGGTGAAAAGATTCCGATTTACGGAGACGGCCAGCAGATTCGCGATTGGCTCTATGTAGAGGATCATGCGAGAGCCGTAAAACAAGTAGTAGAAAACGGAACAGCCGGTCAGGTGTACAATATTGGCGGAGGCAACGAGAAAACAAATCTTGATTTAACCAAAACCATTCTCACACATCTGGGCATCTCTCATGACCAAATCGCGTTTATTCAAGACCGGAAAGGGCATGACAGGCGGTATGCCATTGATGCCAGTAAGCTAAAGGAAGAGCTCGGCTGGGTGCAGGCAACTTCATTCGAAAAAGGTATTGAAAAAACGATCGATTGGTATCGTGCCAAATATGATCAAAGTGAAGAAGGGTGACCGATGAAAGTTTTAATCACCGGTGCAGGCGGCCAATTAGGGAAAGAATTGACGAAACAGCTGAAAGAAAAAGATATCACCGTCATTGCTTTAACAAGGAGTATGCTGAATATCGCAGATCAACAGGCAGTCAGACATGCAATGAGACATTTCCGTCCGGATATTGTTGTCAGTGCGGCTGCTTATACGTCTGTGGATCAATGCGAAACAGAAACGGAAAAAGCCTATCTTGTGAATGGGATTGGCGCCTACTATACAGCGCTTGAGGCTAAGAACGTAGGGGCTGATGTGTTACATGTCAGCACAGATTATGTATTTGATGGGCAAGCGGATACCCCTTACCAAATCGACGCACAAGCAGATCCACAAACCATTTATGGAAAGAGTAAGAAACTTGGAGAAGAATTGATTCATCTTGTGTCAGATGAAGTGAAGATCATTCGGACATCGTGGCTCTATGGACATGAGGGACATAATTTTGTGAATACCATTCTTCGACTGGCTGAAACGAAGAATCATTTGCGCATCGTCAATGATCAGTTAGGGTCTCCTACTTATACAAAGGATGCCGCAGAAGCTTTGATTCACTTGTTTGACCAGAAAGCAGGTATTTATCATGTCAGTAACCGAGCAAGCTGTTCATGGTTTGACTTTGCGACAGAAATTGTGGCAGCAAGCGGTCTGTCTACGATAATTGAACCCATTTCCACTGAAGAGTATGGTTTCCAAACACCTCGGCCCGCCTACTCTGTTTTAGATCTGCAAGCGATTGAAGCGACAGGCTGGAAGCCAAGGCATTGGAAGGATGCACTTCACGAATACTTGCAGAAAGAAGGGAGATTCGAGCAGCATGATTGATGGTGTACAAACGAAAAAACTCATGAAACATTGTGATGATCGCGGCTTTTTCGCAGAGCTTATTCGAGATGACGAACCGATGCTGAAGCGCTTTGGGCAGGCGTCGTGGTCGAAAAGTTTCCCGGGAGTCATCAAAGCCTTTCATTATCATGAAAAACAAGACGATGTTTGGTTTTTCCCAGCAGGTCATGCACAGGTCGTTTTATACGATTTGAGAGAAAATTCTCCGACAAAGGATCAAACCGATGTGTATTATATGGGAGAAGATAATCCGATGCTGCTCCTCATCCCAAAGGGAGTTGCCCATGGCTACCGCGTATTAGGCGAGACGCCGCTGCAGATTGTGTATTTTACAACAGAATCGTATGACCCAAAAAACCCAGATGAGAAGAGAATTGCGTGGAATGATGAGGCGATCGGATTTAATTGGGAAACGACATTTAAATAGAGAAGAGAGGCCTTTCGCAGGAGAAAGGTCTTTTTTTGTTGAAATACATTCTGTATGTGTCATTTTATGTATATTGATGAAAAGGGATGTGGATGAGTTTGTCTAAAAGAATTGCATTTGTAACAGGGGCAAGTACGGGCATTGGAAAGGCAATCGCAATAAAACTTGCCGCTCAGAGCGATATGAAGGTGATCATCAACTCTAGAAATATGGCCTCACTTGAACAGACGAAACAGCACATTCAAGATATGACAGAAACAAAGGAACCGCTGTCTCTATTCTGTGGAGATATGTCGCTTGAAGCAGTGAGGTCGGAAGCCTTTGAAGAAATAGAAAAGGAGTTTGGCAGACTCGATGTGCTGATCAATAACATTCCAGGAGGAAAGCCAGATACATTTGATTCATCTGAAACTGACCAGATGCTGGCTGCTTTCTCCCAAAAAGCCATCGCTTACGTCGATACAATGAAGCGTGCAGCAGCATTGATGAAAAGACATGAATATGGACGGATCATTCAAATTGTCGGGAACCTGTGGAAGGAACCTGGTGAACAAATGTTTACGAATAGTATGATGAATGCAGCGATTATTAATGCCAGTAAAAATGTAGCCACACAGCTTGCGTCGTCTAGTATTACGGTGAATTGTTTAAATCCAGGTTTTATTGCAACCGATCGGTATGAACAATTTATCGGCAATATGATGACGAAGCAGGGAGTGTCACGAGAGCAGGCTGTACAAGCTGTCGCATCAGGTATTCCAATGCAAAGAGTAGGCTCAGCGAGTGAGATGGCGTCATTGGCAGCTTTTATGGCATCAGAGGAAGCTTCTTATATCACAGGGCAACAAATCTCCGTAGACGGTGGAACGATGAAAAGTATATAAACTGAAAAAAACCCGCTATAGGCGGGTTTTTTGATGAAATCGAATGGGGAGGATGGACAGGCGATCGATAAAGAGAGCAAGCTCCTCAATCGGGGCAACCATGGAAATGCGTACATGACGGCTTCCATTGGCTCCAAATACTCCTCCAGGCGTGACGACAACATCGGCATGTTCGAGTAAATAGTCAGCAAAGGCATGAGAATGTTCAAAGTCATCAGGAATCGGAGCCCATAAATAAAAGGCGCCGGGTGGACGTTCGATTGTCCAACCAAGCTTTCTCGCCGCTTGCCGGATGAAGAAATTGATTCGTTCAAGGTATATCGCCTTTAATGATTGAATATGACGGTCATCACTTTGCAAGGCAGCAGTCGCTGCATGTTGAAATCCGCCATACATACTGACAAACACGTGGTCTTGGAAGGTGTTGATGGCTTGGATGATCTCCTCATTTCCAACAGCAAAAGCGACTCTCCATCCTGCCATATTAAAAGTCTTTGATAGAGAATATAATTCCACTCCTACACTTTTCCCAAGAGGAGTATTCATGAAGCTCACGGGTGTTTGTTCGTAATGAAATGACCCATAGGCGAAATCATGAATAACATATAGCTCGTGAGCGGCCGCAAAGGTAGCAGCCTCTTCAAAGAATGCCTCATTTGCGACAGCACCCGTGGGGTTATTCGGATAATTCAAGAACAGTACTTTTGCTTTTTTGACTACGTCACGATCAATTGAGGAGAGCTCTGGTAAATAACCATTTTTCTCTTCAAGTTTGATACTGTATGGCTTGGCGTCCGCCATCAAAATGCCTGAATGATATTCAGGGTATCCTGGATCGGGAACGAGTGCGATATCTCCTGGATCAAGCAGACACTGACTCATGACATACAGCCCCGTTTTTCCGCCAGTGAAAAGAGCAATTTCCTTCTGCGGATCAATCTCAGCGCCGAATTCCGATCTATAAAAATCTGCAATGGCTTGTTTGAAAAAGTCAAAGCCTCTAAAAGGGGCATATTGTTGAAATGGCAAAACACCCGCTGACTCCTGTAGGGCACTCACGATATGGGGAGGAGTTGGTAGATCAGGGTTCCCCTGACCTAGATTTATGATGTTTGCTCCGTTTTTTGTCTTTTGAGCTATTTTTTCAAAGACGGTGCCGAATTTCTGTTCAGGCAGCCGCTCAATCATTTTAGATGCTAACATTTTCACCACAGCAGCCTCTCTTTCTATCCCTTCACTAATTCATCCATTAACTGAATCGTTGCCTGTTTCTGAATGTTGCGGATGGACGCGGCAACGTCTTGTGAGGATGATCCTTTTAATTCAAGAGATACGATTCCATTAAAAGCTTCAAATAAATCAAGATCCACAATAGTCCCTTTGGCAGGGAATGATTGACTGACAATCGCAGTATCTCCAACGAATGCCTCCTCTGGAATAGACACATGATCAATGGTGATATGTGTGGCTTCAGGTGGGATAAGCCCACTCTCTTTAAAATGCTGAGGGTACAGGTGGCAGTCCGCTACATAAAATGTATGTCCAGAAAGCAGCTGTTTTGGCAGTACAGCCTTTTTGCCATCAACTAATACATCAATCAATAGCTTGGCCATATCGACGCCAAAGACCTTTTTAATATTTGGGATCATATTCCAGCCAGCGAATCGAGCCGCTGATTCGATCAGTCCAGTTTCTCGATTTTTCATGAGTTTGATTTCTGTATGGGTTGCACAATGTTCAAGACCTAGTCCTTCATTTGCCTTCCTTGCTGCTTCAATGATGATTTGCTTGGCTTCATTGTCTAAGATCGTCGGAGTGATATGAGCCGTTTCTGTAAAACCGATTTGAGGGGTTTTATCATGTATGACAAAAGGGAGATATTCGCCCTCTACGACCAGCCCTTCTACACTGACATAATCAGCATATCCTTCATCTTCATACCAATCTTCGTAAGCACCCTCTAAATACGTTTCAGCGACAAACGGTGCTTCATACGTGACAGCGTCTGGGACTGGTATGGTTTCTAAATACGATTGTACTTGTAAAAACAAGTCATCACTTCCGGCTTTGTCATGAAACAAGGTGACGCCAATAGAACTGGCTAAATATGTAGGCTTTAAAATGAGCGGTGTTCCGATAGACTCAATGGCTTTTTGGAAATCAGATAAAGTCGTGACAGGCTGAGTTTTCACCGCTTTGACGCCAGAGGCATTGAATGCAGCCCTCATTTGGCTTTTATCACGCGCCATTTCGGCTGCCTTGACACCGGCACCTCGTAGCCCAAGACGTTCAGCGGCCTTTGCCATCGGTGCAATGAATAATTCATTATTGGTCGTGATTGCATCTGCTTTGAAAAAGGAAGCTACTCGAATGAAGTCTTCCACAACTTCTTCTTCTGATTTTGGATAATCATCATGTGCCCAGTAAATAGAATCAGGGTGTTCAAAAGAAGGGTGTGTCTCAAAATAATCACGGTCTTTGATGACGGCAATGGAGTATTTTTCGATTAGCTCGGCATGTCCCTTTGTAATCGCAAAGGGTCTTGGGATATAAGAAACGATATGGTATGATGCCGCCACGCTTTCATAAAACATATGAGGCGGGCATCCTCCTAAGTCAGCAATGACAAGTACAGTTTTTTTACTCAATGAAAGCACTCCTTTTATCTAGCGGTGTAACCGCCATCTGCAGTGACGACACTTCCAGTCATATAGCTGGATAGGTCAGAGGCGAGAAACAGCATCACGCCAGCAATTTCTTCAGGTTTTCCAAGCCGTAGCATAGGATTCACCTTTGCTTTTTCCTTTTTGACGATCTCGAGACTTTCTGTGTGATTGTCTAAAAAGGACTTCTCGTTTAATGGTGTATCAATGATGCCAGGGGCAATACAATTCACCCTGATTTGATGAGCGGCATAGTCGATGGCCATTGATTTGGTGAGCTGAATGACACCGCCTTTTGTTGCGTTGTATGCAGGAATGTCAGGCCAACCCACAAGACCTCCGACAGATCCGGTATTGATAATACTTCCACTCTTCTTTTCAAGCATATGCGGCAATGTATGCTTACTCATGAGAAAGACGCCGGTCAGGTTGACCTGAAGAATACGATGCCAATCCTCCAGTGCCATCTCATGAATAGGTGAGACAATTTCGATGCCTGCATTGTTAATGAGGACATCAATGGCACCGAATCGGCTCAGCACGCTCTGAACGGTTTGGTGACAGTCAGACTCCTTCGTAATATCTGTTTTAAAAAATGCAAGGTGCTCATGCGGCAATGATTCAATGAGTTGGTTGCCGCTACTTTCATTGATGTCAGCGACAGCTACTTTTGCTCCATGCTCGAGGAAGAGCTTGACAGCAGCAAGCCCAATCCCCGACGCACCTCCTGTAATAAGGACAACCTTTCCGTCCAGCTTCATTTCTTCACCTTAGATGCTTTTGGTTTTAAGCGATTATAGCGAGGAGGGAAGAAGAGATTAATAGACTTTGATGCTTCTGGCTTTGGATTGATGGCCCCATGATCTTCCCTTGGGTCACAGAAATAGGTGGTGCCAAATTCCATCTTTTCTGTAAAGCCTTCGATCGTCATATCATACCCTCCGCTGATGCAAATACCGATTTGTTCATTTCTATGTTTATGAAAAGGCATTTCTCCACCGTTTCCAGGGATATTGGCAATCATCAGCTCCATCCAATCCTCCACAAAAAAAGTCACTTCCATGCCAGGGAGTAAATCCCGTGTTTTGAAAATGTCTAAGAAATAAGTAGGGGGAGCTGTATATTCTTCGTCATCCTTTAATCTCTTAATATCAATGGCGATCACTTCTTCATCTGTCAGATTTGAAGCGCCGTGAGGGACAAACGGTGGTGCGATATAGGCTGATTCTAATGGGGTGAGCAGTTGAGTCGATTGGCCGACAGTCATTTGAAGCTCGCCTTTTAATACAATGCCGATTTGTGCTTCGGGATGTTCGTGAGGTTCAATGATTGTGTGGGGAGGGACGTATGAAATTAACACTTCCGTACCGCCTCTTACAGTGGAATATTGGATAACGCCATTATCCCATTCTAATTTTTTCGCTTGAGGAAAATATCGTTCTTGCGTCTTTTGTTCAGTTTGCATCTTATATCTCTCCTTTTCCGAATATGGACCAGCTCATGGGTATACTTTTAAACGTTCGAATGAAGATGAGGCCATATGTGGCTCTTGCCACCTCATTCGTTAAAGCAAAATCAAATTCGCCGTCCCTTACTTTCTGCGCGGCAGTACTTGTAGAATTAACAAGTTCAAATTCAGCATTTTGGTGAATGAAATATTGAATTAAATTGACAGGTGCAGGATGTGAGACAATTTTTAAATGGTGGAGCATTTGTTCATGGAATGGGAAATCAGGTCTGACAGCCAAACCATACATGGGCGTGTCACATCTGAAAATTTGTAAAAGCTGTAGATCTGGTCTCATGTAGAAGTGTTTGATGCCTTCATATGCGTGTGGAACGAGAGTAAATTGAAGTGGTTGAGAGAGAGTATGTTCAATGCAAGTTTCGAATGTGTCATAAAGGGATAGTTTCGTATGAGTGCCGAGTGTAGTGGTGGATTGAGAGATGAAATGTTTTGCTGCGTATTCACTGCTTGTCCCCTTAGGGCCTAGTGTGTTGACTGTAAACATCTTGGGTGAAGGGCTAGGCTCTTCTTTGAAATGAAACACATCATCATTCTTTAGGATCATGTTTACCATCCAATCTTTTTCAAATTTTTACTAGATTATAAAATTTAAAATTGGTAATTGTCAACAAATTTCATAAAAAATGTAATATATGATGATATTAAAAATTGATCTAAAAAACTGCACATATCGAGATGTGCAGTGAAATGTGCTTACGTTTCAAGTGTAGTTGGCTGTTTTTTCTGTAAGGCGCGTTCTCTTTTATAGCTGCCGAAGCTGATGATAAAACCAACGAGTGTGATTAATGCACAGACAAGACCTACCGTATGATATCCGAAATGGACATAAACGGGTCCCATCAGTGCGGAACCGAGCATAACAGCAAGGTTGGAGGCCAGGCTGTAAAAAGCCATCACTTTCCCGCGATGGGTTTGAGAGCAGTCGCTTAGAACGGTGCTTAGAAGCGTGACAGATAAGCTTTGCATAGCACCCCAAATAAATAGGGCGAAAATCAGCAACATCCACGAGAATGGCGCATAAGGAAGCAAGGCTAGAACAAGCGCAATTCCACCCAGCACAAAGACAAGGGAACGGGTTTTACCGAACCAGTCTGCTAATTTTCCAGTAAACATACTCATAGAAAAGCCGACGCCATAAGCCATAATAAGAAGTCCAGCTGTTGATTGTCCGCCATCAAACAGACTTTGCAGATAAGCACCTAAAAACGAGTACATGCCGTAAAATCCAAGCATATTGCAAAACGTCACAGTCAAATAGGCAGGCACACGATCGATTTTCAAAGCTGCCCATAAAGAGCCTGTTGTCTCTCTAGCTTGAGGTGCCTTCGGATCAGCTGCTCTGACTTGTTTTCTTGATTCAAGGATGACGAGTAGCAGGACAATGAGACTCATCATAGCGAAGATCCAAAACGTCCAGCGCCAGTTTAAACTCTGGCCGATAAAGGCGCCAATGGGCACACCAAGGACAAGAGAAAGAGACCAGCTCGATACAATGAGTCCCATCACTTTGCCGCGATATTCGTATGGAACCCGGTCGCCCACAAGAGCATAGGCTGTTGGCACAAATACACCAGTTGCCAGCCCTGAAATAGCACGGCCTGCAAAAAACACGGCCAAATTTGGGGCAGCAGCACACATCACTGTTCCAATTAAAAAGAAAGACAGCCCAATTATCAAACACAGCTCTCTTGAATATCGGTCCCCTAAAGGAACGAGTAGCGGAGCTCCAACCAGCACAGCTAACCCATAAATGCTGATGGAAAGAGCCAGAACATCAAGAGAGTGCTGAAAGGAGTTTGATAAATCAGGCAGCAGTGGTGAAATCACCAGTTCCTCCGATCCCGCCGCAAAAACGCCAAGTGTGAGTGCAATGGCAAGTGTGATGGGAAATGTTTTAGAAGCCTGGCTGTCTAAAGATTCTTTCATCAAGTGATCCCTCCATACTTGCTTTTTCATTCAATTCCGTTAAAATAAATTCTACCATTATTTAGTTTTATTTTACATTTCGTATCATAAGTATCATCATAAAATACTTTTCAAATGGAACGATTTTGGGATAGGAGCGTAACGAATGAAAATCACCGATGTGGATGTGCATATTTTAAACGAATTGAGAGAAGATGCCCGCTTATCAATGAGGGAATTGTCCAAACGAGTGAATTTATCGGCGCCTGCGGTAGCAGAAAGAGTGCGAAAACTAGAGGATGCAGGGATTATCGAAGGGTATTCTGTTCAAGTCAATTATAAAAAGCTGGGTCTGATGATAGACTGTTTACTGGAAGTCACCGTATTAAATGGGGAGTATCAGCGTTTTGTGACATTTATGAACCAGCATCCACGTGCGTTCTTTGCTTATCGAGTGGCAGGACAGTCCTGTTTTTTCATTAAGCTGTCTGTTTCTTCTCTTGAAGAAATTGAAGCCTTTATTCAAGATGTGTCTGGCTTTACAAAAACGGTCTCCCATATTGTCTTATCAGAGCATTCCTTTACCCATCCCATTCAGGAACGTGTGAAACAAATAGAAGAGCCAGAAATGACCGTGGTGAAATAGAAAAAGGACCTGCCCTCAGGTCCTTTTGATTCGTTTATCTGACTGATAGCTCATGATCGTAATGATCAATCCAATGAATGTCACGCCTGCCGCAAAGAGCGGGACAAGCTGTAAATGTGTGATTTCGATAGCAAGACCGCCAAGCGCTGCACCGCCGGCATTTCCAATATTAAAGGCAGAATGACTGAGCGTTGATGCGAGTGTCGGGGCTTCATGTGCCATGTTCATCGTGCGGTATTGCAAGGTAGGAACGAGAATAAATGAAATAATTCCCCAAACAAAAATCGTCAGAACGGCAGGCACTTTAAAGGCAGATGTATATGTGAATAACAACAGAACAGCCATCAGCATCATAAGTGTCACAATTATACTCGGCATCAGCTTCCAGTCGGCAAGCTTTCCGCCGACTAAATTACCAATGGTGACCCCAAGCCCAAAGAGGACAAGAATGAGGGTGACCCCGTTTTCTTGAAAGCCAGTCACTTGCAGCAGGATCGGGCTGATATACGTAAAGGCGGTAAACACACCCGCAAAACCGAATATTGTCATCGCAAAGGAGACGAGAACCTGCGGCTTTTTCAACACCGATATTTCATTTCGAATATCTAATACTTCTTCCTTCGATTGATTTGGTACTAAACTGATTATACCGATTAAGGAAATGAGACCAATGACGGCAATGACGAGAAATGACATGCGCCAGCCGAATTGATTTCCGATAAAGGTGCCAAATGGCACACCCAGTACATTGGCTACTGTCAGTCCTGTAAACATGAAGCTGATCGCACTTGCGCTTCGCTCCTTAGGAACAAGCCGTGCAGCCATAATGGCGCCGACACCAAAGAAGGTACCATGAGCAAATGACGTTAAAATACGTGCAACCATCAATAGACCATAAGAAGACGATACAGCTGCGACAGCATTTCCTGCTACGAAAAGAATCATTAATAGAATGAGGAGACGTTTTCTCGACATTTTTCCAGTTGATAACGTTAAAATAGGGCCGCCAACTGCGACACCGAGTGCATATCCGGTAATCAACTGACCTGAAGCAGAAATAGATACATGAAGATCATTTGCGACATTTGGCAAAAGTCCCATGATCACAAATTCAGTCATGCCAATCGAAAACGCACCGAGCGTTAACGCAAAAATAGCGATGGGGAAGTTTTTCATGATGAGATCACCTTTCTAAACAAATACATAAAAAGGCTTCGGAGAGATCCGAAGCCTTAAGAGTTTATCATACATGGAAATAAGACGCTAGCTGCTCGTTTGCTAATCGGTTTCCAACAAAGAAGGAACCAAATTCGCCGTAACGTGCACTCACTTCATCAAATCGCATTTCGTAAACCAATTTTTTAAATTGAAGCACATCATCAGAGAAAAGAGTGACGCCCCACTCATAATCATCAAAGCCAACAGAACCTGTAATGATCTGTTTTACTTTCCCAGCATAGCTTCTGCCAATTAAGCCGTGGCTTCTCATAAGGGATTTTCGCTCATCCATTGAAAGCATGTACCAGTTGTCATTGCCAGAACGTCTTTTATCCATTGGATAGAAACAGACATATTGAGAAGAAGGAAGCTCTGGATAGAGGCGCGCACGTACGTGCGGGTTCTCGTAAGGGTCTCCGCCATCTCCGCCTCCTGCTAAGTAGTTGCTGAGTTCAACAACTGACACGTAAGAATAAGCTGGAATCGTAAACTCAGCTAGTCGTGTCTTGTTGAATTCAAGTTCAATTTCACCTAGTTCTTCCATGGTCGGACGTAAAATCATGAGCATAATATCTGCTTTTTGGCCGACAATACTATAGATTGTTTGGCTTCCAGCCTGATGGTGCTCAGCTGTTTTCCATTTTTCTAATAGACCTGTGAACTCATGAATGATCGCTTGACGCTCATCGCTTGTCAGCAGCTTCCAAGCTGTCCAGTCAATCGTTCTAAAATCATGCAGTGCATACCAGCCATCTAGTGTTTGAGCTGCTTCATTTGTTGTATGTTGTTCGCTCATTTCTTTCACTCCTATTAACAGTTTTCCATCTGTTCCAACTATAACATAGTTTGTCCAAATGAAGATGTGATCAAAACTTGAACGACGAAAACGCTTTTCTAGAAATTGATTTAATTAGTTTGAAAAATAAGAATTTAATTTGTAAGCGCTATAATGTAAGTTGGTAGTTTGAATTTATGTAGAAGAAGAGTATGCTTAAAAGAGAACGCTTTTTTTGTAAAATCAAGGAGGGTATTGAAGTGGCAGATATTTTTTCAACAGTTCAGGAAAAGGTTGCAGGTAAAGGAGTTAAGATCGTTTTTCCTGAGGGAATGGACGAACGCATTCTAACAGCCGTTCAAAAACTAGCAGATGGCAAAGTATTGCAGCCAATTGTTGTAGGTAAGAAAGAAGAAGTAGAAGCAAAAGCAAAAGAATTAGGTCTTACACTTGATGGTGTTGACGTGTATGATCCTCATACATATGAAGGTTTTGAAGATCTTGTACAAGCTTTCGTCGAAAGACGTAAAGGCAAAGCGACAGAAGAGCAAGCGAGAAAAGCATTACTGGATGAAAACTACTTCGGTACAATGCTTGTTTATAAAGGTCTTGCAGACGGCCTTGTAAGCGGAGCAGCACACTCAACTGCTGATACAGTGCGCCCAGCACTTCAAATCATTAAAACAAAAGAAGGCGTAAAGAAAACTTCTGGCGTCTTCATTATGGCTCGCGGCGAAGAGCAATATGTGTTTGCTGATTGTGCGATCAACATTGCACCAGACAGCCAAGATCTTGCTGAAATTGCGATCGAAAGTGCAAACACAGCAAAAATGTTTGACATCGAACCACGTGTAGCAATGCTTAGCTTCTCTACAAAAGGTTCAGCAAAATCAGACGAAACAGACAAAGTATCTGAAGCGGTTCGCATTGCAAAAGAAAAAGCACCTGAGCTTGTTCTTGATGGAGAGTTCCAATTCGATGCAGCTTTCGTTCCTTCAGTGGCAGCGAAAAAAGCACCAGATTCCGTCATCAAAGGCGATGCTAGCGTATTTGTTTTCCCTAGCCTTGAAGCAGGAAACATTGGCTACAAAATTGCCCAGCGCTTAGGTAACTTTGAAGCTGTAGGTCCAATCCTACAAGGTCTAAATCAGCCAGTAAACGATCTTTCAAGAGGCTGTAATGCCGAAGACGTTTACAATCTTGCGCTGATTACAGCAGCTCAAGCACTATAAAATAGCATCTCGACTAGAGCAGTCAGTACGATAGATTCGTGCTGGCTGTTTTTTTATTTTGTCCAAATGTGTACAATAAAGAGTGAAAAGAAAACACGAATCGTAGATAAAGCCGATAGGATAGGCAGGTGCTATAATGGAGGATTTAATATATAAACTTCAGCATAAGGTCGCATTTTTAACCGATGCGCAGAGGAGAATTGCAGATTATATCGTACAAAATCCAATGGAAGTCGCTTTTTTAACTGTCGATAAATTGGCGTCAAAAGTCGGGACGAGTACAGCAACGATCATGCGCTTCTCTGCTGCTGTGGGGTATTCCGGTTTTTCTGAATTCCAAAAAGAGCTTCAATCAGCTATGAAGCATAAAGCCGACCCTCAAACGAGACTTGAAGCGAATCTCAAGCATTCAAATAAAAATAAGCTCCTGCATGACCATGTAGAACTGCAATTTCAAAATATCCAGTATGCACTAGACAATATCACGGAAGAAACCTTTCAGCAGATTGTTGGGAAAATAGCCAGCGCACGCCACGTTTTGTGTACAAGTGTTCGAAGTGGAAGACCTGTTGGTGAGTATCTGTCACTCGGAATCAATCGGTTATTGGGGAATTGCCAATACATTGATGCAGACAAAAGCGACTGGGTGGATGATTTGGTTCATTTCAACTCGGGTGATTTCATTATAGCTGTCAGCTATCCGCGCTATGCAAAGCGTATGAAAGATTTGATGGAAGCAGCGAAGTCTTATGGGGTGGAAGTCCTTTTAATTACAGACAGCTACAGCTCTCCATTAACCAAATATGCACAATATGTATTACCATGTTCCTCAGCAAGTGTAGGCTCTCATAACTCTGTCGTATCTGCTATCTTTATCGTCGATTACATTTTAAGTGCCTTAGCGATGAATGATCCTGAAAGAACAAAACCACGTTTAGATCAAATCAATCATATGTTAACGAAAATGAGTTACCACACAACACATTAGTCGTGTGGAACTCATTTTTTTATTTTTGAAAGCGCTTTACTAATTGAAAATGAGGTGGTATGATCATATCACGAAAGTAATAAATATTACTTTAATAAAAATAAGTGTAATGAATATAACTCAAAGGGGATGATGGAAACAATGAGTACTGTTCATTTCGTGTCAAATGATCTTATCGCTAGGGCAAAAAAGCTTAACTCGACCTTGCTGTCAGACGTAATGGGATGCACCGGCGCGATGGATCATCAAATCAAACCAGTTGCGAAAGGCATGAATGTAGTCGGCACAGCTTTTACTGTTAGCTTACGGCCAGGGGATAATTTATTTCTTCATCAAGCGATCTACTCTGCTAAAGAAGGAGATGTACTGATTGTTGATGGAAAAGACCATAAGGGTCATGCCTATTTAGGGGAATTGATGGCACATTCAGCAAAGGCTGTAGGAATAGAAGGAATCGTGATTGACGGGCTTGTTCGCGACAAACTCTCTTTAGAGGAGCTGGCTTTTCCAATCTACAGCAAGGGATTTATGCCAAACGGACCTTTTAAAGATGGTCCTGGGGAATTGAATCAAACCATCTCGTGCGGCGGTGTCAAAGTAGCCCCAGGTGATCTAGTGATTGCTGACGATGATGGAGTCGTCATCGTTCCAAAGGAAAAGGCGGAACACCTGCTGACACTAGCGGAAGAGAAACAAGCGTATGAACATCAGAGATTAAAAACGATTCAACAGTATGTGGACGAAGGAAAGCAAGACATCAGTCTCTTAGCACCGGCATGGCTGGAAGGCAGAATGAAAAAATTTCAAGGATAGGGGAATCGGTGATGAAAATAGGCTTTATCGGATATGGTGAAGCAGCATATGAGCTGTCAACGGGATTGAAAACAGAAGGATTAGACCAATTTTATGCGTATGATGTCCTATTACTAAGTGAGAAATTAGCTGGCTCGTTGAAAGAAAAAGCATCGCAAACAGGCGTTCAATTAACGAGCAGTATTAGCGAAGTCATTGAGAAATCTGATCTTGTGATTGCAGCTGTGCCAGCGAATAAAACCTTAGAAGTGGCACAATCCGTATCGGGAAGTTTGAAAAAGAATCAATTATATGTAGATGTATCGGCATCAACACCAGACATCAAAAAACAAGTAGCAAACGAAATTGAAAAGCAAGAAGCTCTATTTGTAGATGCCGCCATGCTAGGGCCTCTTCCAATCAACAAACACAAGGTTCCGATCACGGCAAGCGGCAGTGGAGTTGACCAATTCATGAAAGTGATGAATGCTTATGGCATGAATATCACAAAAATTAGTGACCAGCCAGGAGATGCTTCGGCACTAAAGCTAATCAGAAGCATTTATATGAAGGGGATTGTCGGTCTCTTGATTGAATTTTTGGAAATTTCCAAAAAATATAATGTGGAACATCAAGTGATTTCTTCACTAAGCGATACAATCGATAGCAAAAGTTTTGAAGAGACCATGAACCGTCTTGTGACAGGGAGTGCATTGCATGCAAAAAGACGGGCGGTTGAGCTGCTTGGCTCTATTGAAATGCTAGATGAAGCAGAGATTGATGCCAGTATGTCTCGGGCAGCACAACAGAAGCTTGAGAGATTAGCAGACTTTCACTTTGCTGAACGATTTGACGGGGTAAAACCTGCTAGCTGGGAAGAAGTCATTGACGTGATGCAGCAAGGGGAATAAATTGTAAGCGTTTTATTTAATAAAGGGGAGGCGAAGAAACGATATGGGTTTTATTGCGTTGATTGTGTTCATAGCTGTCATCATTATATGGAATGTTATGGTGAAACGGAATATGGGAGAAGCCATGCTACTAGGCTTTATTGCGACCACATTATTTGGCGGATTAGATGCGTTAAGACTTTTCTGGGATGGTTTAATATTTGCATCCACATATGAGGTGCTTTATGCAGCTGTCGCATTTGTATTCATGGCCTATTTAATCGAAAAGTTGGAATTAATTCATGCACTCTTACGAATCCTAAATTCGGTTGTAGGCAAACTTCCTGGTGGAGCGGCTTATATGAGTACGTTAGGTTCAGCAGTGTTAGGCGCTCTTTCAGGTTCAAATTCTGCAAACACAGCTGCGACTGGCTCTATCACGGCCTCTTGGATGATTAAATCCGGGTGGAGCCGGACCCATACGGCCACGATTCTAGCAGGGAATGGCGGACTTGGAGCGGCACTGCCTCCGAACTCTTCCATGTTTATCATGCTTGGGTTTGCACCAGTTGCCGCCCTTGTATCTGAGGGAGATTTATATATTGCCCTTCTAATAGGAGGACTGTATCAAGTCGTATACCGATTTATTTTGGTGTATCTTCTGGTGAAAAAGAATAAAATTCAGGCCATGCCGCCAGATGATATTCTTCCTTTCTGGGAAGCGGTAAAACAAGGGTGGAAGTCGATCTTTATTTTTTTCGGTGCCTTGATTCCTATCATGATCACCATTGGTCCGTTTGCAAACTACTTAAAAAGTAATCCAAACATCGGACCGGAGGCAATGGATCAAATTTCTTTAATTACGTGGATTCCGATTCTCATGATATTAATTAGTCTAACAATTGGAAGAAGCAAGGCGTCTGCTTTAGATTGGTCTCAATTTTTCAAATCAGCCATTCCTAAATTCACAACGATTGGCGCTTTGATGCTGTTTGCAGTGGCTGCTAGTCAAGTGCTTGCTGAATTAGGGCTCGCAGATGATTTGACGCAAATCACATCAGTACTTGCCATTCCGAAATGGCTCATGGTGCTCATTGTGGGTGTTCTTGTCACACTGGTGGCAGGCCCTCTATCTTCAACAGCGACATTAACAGCAGTTGGGCTTGTCTCATTTTCAGCTTTAATCTCAGTTGGAGTGGACCCAGTTGTGGCTGTAGTTGCCATTCTTGCTTTTTCATCAACTGAAGGCGCTTCCCCGCCTGCATCAGGGTCCATATTTATCGCTTCTGGTCTTGCAGGGGCCAGACCAGAAAAAACCTTTATCCCACTGATCCTCTATTATATGCTTCCGATCGTTGGTATTGGCTGGCTCATTGGAATGGAGATACTTCCCGTATAGAAAGGAGAAACAGATGAGAGTATTGATGGAATTGTTATTTAAAGTGCTGCTTGTCCTATTTCTAACGTCAGGAACGTTGTTGGTATTCGGTCAAATACTAGGAATTCTCTTGCAAAAGGGAGATATGATCATTGCTAGTACGAACCTATTTAAAAACCCAACACTGGTGTTAAGTGCCTTTTTTAGCCTTGTCGGGTTTTCACTCCATTATATACCTGAGAAGAAAGACACCTCATTTAGCGATCATCCATCAGCATCAGCAGGTGATTCGCTCAAATAAGCATGAAAAGCTGGATTCAGTTGATGAATTCAGCTTTTTTGTGCGTGTGAATTAGGTATAAAAACCCAATACATACGATTCATTTTTTAGTGAATTCGTTTTCAATCATATGCCTCTTGTGCTAGTAAATGGTAACATAACGGAGGACTATTTGAGGAATAGAGGTGTTTGACGATGTCTGGAGCTATCATCGGTTATACAACAGCCTTGTATTCGTTAAAGGCAGACATATCCATAAAAAAAGAACAAATCATAGAACTGAACATGTGTCGAAAAGAAATAAAAGAAGCAAAGTCTGCTCTGGCAGATGCTAACAAGAAAATGACTCATCCAGATCTGACATCACATACATGGTTTGGCCATCTCGCAGATACGTTTGATGACATTCGAGACGAGATGGCATCCGCCAGTCAAGAGATAAAAAGTGTACAGCTGACCAATCTAGTGAACCGAATTGATGAGAAAATCAGCGACTTAAAATCAGAGATCCATTCATTAGAACATGAAATTCATTCGGTTGAAAGAAAAATAGAGAAAGAAAAGCAGAAACAATTGGAAGAAAAAAGAGGGTAGTCACATGAGCAGAGAAATTAAAATAGATGCCAGTCAGGTCAAACGAGTATTACAGCATGCAAAACAATCAGGCGCTCAAATGAATGCAACACTTCCAACAACCATCAAAGGAAGAAATCAGCTCCTGACGGCAGACACATTAGAAAAAATCAATCAGCAGTTGAACGAATTAAGTACATCCTATATAGACATTCTTCAGAAACAACTTGTACAAACAGAACAAGCGGTGAACACCATGATCGAAACGGACAAGGCGCTTGCTTCCAGCAGTAAAAGAAAATAAAGGAGAACGCAATGAAAACCCTTGATGCTTTTGCGCTAATAAACGGAATTGACCAAACGCTGAATACATTAAAGCAGCAATCACAACAGATTAGCTCCATAGAAAAACAAATCCAACAGATCATCTCACTTGATGGCGCACTAAAGGGAGAGGCGGGACAAGCCATCCGCTCCTTTTATACAGAATGCCATATTCCCTTCCTGCAATTTTTTCAGGTTGTCATTGAGGAATACAGCTCTGCGCTCAAACAAACAAAGCAGGCACTTCATACACTTGAATCAAATCAGCACGGCTTTATATCACAAGCATTTATTGAACACGAACTTGATTCAGGTTTAAAAAAAGCAGAGCGAGCGATTTCTGACATTGTTTCAGATGTGAGCCAGGCGATCGGCAGGGTCAGTCATATCGTTCACTTGCCTCATGTAGACGAGTCTGCTTTTCAACAGAGCTATCAAAAAACGTGGCTTGAGACATCCAGAACCATTGGACTGCTCCATGCCTTTGACAGAGAACAAACAAGTGCTATGAATGAAACAACAAGTGCATTGCAAACAATGAAGCAATACATCAACACGCTAAGCACCATGTTCACCGGTCCCAAAATCGACATCACGAGCTATCAAAAAGGGTCTATTTTCAAAAATGGAAAAGAAGAAAAAATAAGCAGCACGATCAGCGGATTGAATGACAAAATAGACAACACGAAAGACCATCCGATGATGATCATGCTGAAGAAGCTGAGAGAGAAACAACAGGCGAATGTGGAGACGGTTGTTCGGGACGAATCTCATAAAAACATTAATCAACAAGTCACAGCAAACGATCCATCACTTACGATATTGCAAAGGGAAGCTGTGAACGGGAAAAACAAGATTCATAGAGACATCAGGGTCATAAATGGTAAACTGTACAACGTCAAAGGCATTAAAAAATTAAAAGAATTCGATATAGCAGATGAAGTCGTCACCGACTCATCCGATATTGATTTTATTGGCGGTCGATACACCGTTTACGCCAATAAACAAATCATCCGAACGTATATCGCAAACGGTGAAGTTAGAATAGAAGAAGTCGACAAAATCCCAGCAAGCCGGAGCCGAGGCAATGCGAAACGCATATTAGACGGTGAAGTTGTCTCAACAACCGAAAACATCATCCTAGAATACAGCGGAATCTATGACGGTTATCGAGCCGTCACCGGCAAAGACCCAGAAACCAGCAAAAATATTAGTAGCACAGAACAAGCCCTATCCGCAGCCTCTATTATCCCATTTATGAAAATCATTAAAGGTGGGAAATATGTCTTTAAGATTGATCAAGGGAAGAATGTGGTGAAGAGGGTTGAGAAGACAAGAAAGGGTACGGGTGAACTGATTAAATTCAAAGGTGATGAAGCTATTATTCATTTTGAAAAGCATAGTAAAGAGATAATGGGTGCAATGGGCAAAAACAAATACAATATTAAAAATTATCTTGAAGATGCAAATCACCTTATTCAGAAGGGACAATATGTACCAGAACTGAATGGATATGTGAGAATTGTTGGTGGAAAGGGAAGTGCAAAATACGGATTTGTTGGGCTCGATAGAAAAACAGGAAATATCACCACATTTCATATAAAATCGGTTAAAGAACTTTCTAAAAAAGCACCAAGTTTAGGGATAAAAACAAAGAAGTAAAAAAGGGTGATCGTATTGAAAATAAAAAAAATAAACTGGATTTCACAAGAAGCCTCAGAAGCTGAAGTGATTGTAACAGATGGCGAACTGGAAATAATGTGTTTTGCTCAACCATTAAATTACCTTGAAGAAAATGAACTATTAGAACCTATTTATTGTTTAGACGTGTCAGACTTAGTGAAAGCTGAATTGTCAGAGTATAGAATTGAAAAATTAGATGATAATTTCAGTTATAGTTTTTTAGGACAATTAATTGATAAGCGTGATGAAAAAGTGAAGGTAGGCGGACTTTTATTAGAATTAGATTACAATATACCGGGAGATATAAATGAAGGCGATTTTATAAGTTTTAATTGTCAACGGTTAGATATTTATTAGTATGAGCCAAAGTCTTAAGGAGCATTAAATGCACAAAAAACAAGAACTAACAAAACAAATCCAAACGGTCATCAACATCCTAGAAAAAGAATATTCGCAAGAGATCAATCAAGGTGTACTTGAATTAATATATAGAAGATACAAGAATGCCCAAAGAATCATGCAAGCCAATGATGATCTCCAAAAAGTCTTTATTATTGGCGGAGTTAGGGCTTACTTGGATAGTCATAATGATTATCTAAATCCATTTTTAGATGAATTACATAAAGCGGAAAGTCTACTAAAAGAATTGTTGTATTGATTATATAGTGATAGGTAGAAGTCTTTGTATTAGAAAGCGATACAAAAACACAGAAAGGAATTCGTATGAATCAGAAAAAACACATCAACAAAAAAACAGTCAATTGGCTATTAAGCATCAGTGTTCTTCTCGTCATTGGGACAGCTTTTATGAGAGGGGTTTATGTCCCACATGCCGGTTCGGATTATCGAGGTTTTCCCATTGATTGGCTAGTCCTGCATTCAAATTATGGTGTTGAATTTCTATTTTTAGGTTTTATACTCGATGTCATCATTTTCTATTTTCTATTAAAGGTGCTCCTGCGGGTGTATAAAAGGATTATGACAAAATCAGCTGAATAAACGCTAGTTCAACCTTTTAGGAGGCTTTCAAAATGATTCATTTTTCTCAGATTCCCAACTTGGTCATGAACGAACCAGCAAGTGACATACATATCAAAGAGGCAGAAGCTGAACTAAATATGATGTTTCCTCATGCCCATCAAGTCTTACTGAAACAATCAAATGGATGTTCCATTGGAGGCGACCTGCTTTTATACGGAACTGAGGACATAGTGGAACGCAATAAAACATGGGAAGTCCATCATTATGCAAGCGGCTATGTAGCCATTGGTGACGATGGCGGCGGGCGGGTATTTCTTATGCGGCAGGCAGAAGAGGAGAAAAAAGTGTGGATCGTCGATGCTGGTGTGATGGACCCTCAGCATGCGGAATTAGTGGCTGAAGATTTGTTAAGCTGGGTAAGTCACGGCTGTTTCATAGAAGTTTAGTCTATTAAGGAGATGATCGATTTGCCGTGGAACACATTGATCGCTGCGGGCCTCGTGGTTGGGGTTCCTGTCGTTTTGATTGCAACTGTTTATTTCATCTCGAAAAGGAAGAGCAAGAAAACCAAAGCATCCAGTTGAAAAGCTCTGTGACGTTCCTTGTCATAGAGCTTTTTTCTCGCTCATTCTCCCTCCATGTTATAATAAACACAGTTTATGAACGAGAGGATATGCAGGACATGAAAAATGAACCTATTGAGTTATTGACGCAGCCGACATGGCGAATCATAGATCAATCGAGCCTTGGTCTCTATGTAGACCCAAAGCAATCTTTTGCGATGGATGATACGCTTTGTGCGTCGGTTGGGAAAGGACTCTCATCAGCGACAGCGCGTTCTTGGGTGCACCACAATACGATCGTTCTTGGGATTCAGGATACAAGACTTCCATTTCTCCAAGATGGTGTAAAGCTTCTTGAGGAAGAGGGATATCGCGTCATTGTGCGCAATTCAGGCGGTCTTGCTGTTGTGCTGGATGAAGGCGTACTAAATGTGTCTTTAATCTTTGCGGAACAAAAGAAGGGCATTGATATTGACCGAGGATATGATGCGATGGTGGAATTGATCCGCCGGATGTTGTCGATGTATGAAGTGGACATTGAAGCCTATGAAATTGTCGGCTCTTACTGTCCAGGTAGCTACGATTTGAGCATCAATGGAAAGAAATTTGCCGGCATTTCTCAGCGTAGATTACGCGGAGGGGTCGCTGTGCAAATCTATTTGTGTGCAGATGGAAGCGGCCGGGAACGAGCTGATTTGATTCGCCGTTTTTATGAGGCGGCCTTAAAGGATAGAAGGCATGAGGTGAAAGCGGTATTCCCTGATATACAGCCTGATACGATGGCATCCCTATCAGAATTAACTGGAGAACCCATTGATTGTGCGCTTCTCATGCGTCTTTTACTAGAAGAACTTCAAAAGCTGAGCGAGCAACTGACCGCTTCAGGGTTGACCACCGAGGAACAACTGGAGTTTGAGAAAAACATGACGCGGATGATTGAGCGGAATGAGAAAGTGTTCTCGTAAACATATCTTTCCAGCCATCTTAAAAATAGGGGTGATGTAATGGAAATGAAACTTCTGAAAGCGATTGAACTTCGAGAAAATGGACATCTTCAAGAATCCAATGACATGCTCATCCGTCTTGTAGAAGAGTATCCAGATCATGCCTCCATTCACTATCAATGTGCTTGGAGCTATGATGTGTTAGGGAAGGAAAAACAAGCTGTCTTTTTTTATGAGAGGGCCCTTGAACTAGGTTTGTCTTCAGAAGAAAGAGAAGATGCTTTCTTAGGATTAGGAAGTACATACAGAACCTTAGGGGAATATGAAAAGTCAAAACAAATATTCCTCCATGCGATGGAAGCTTTTCCGCATAATAAAGCCATTCAAACGTTTTATGCCATGACTTTGTATAATTTAAATGAACATAGCAAAGCCATGGAAATACTATTGAACTGTTTAACTGAAACGACAAATGATCCTGCTATTTTGAGTTATCGAAAGGCCATTGATTTTTATTCAAATCAGTTAGATCGATTGTGGAAATGATTTATATAGAAATGGAGGGGCAATGTAATGGAAGAATCCCCTCCTTTGCTATGACATTTTATATGTGATCGTCCTTTATGACATAAGAAAGAAGGAAAATGTTTTGTCACTCATCACCACGTATTACCCGCTGTTTATGCTTTGTATTTTGTCTCTGTTGTATATGATATATCGTATCCAGCCAATGGCCTCTACTGTGAAAAAAGTCATCATTGTGCTATGTGTGTTAACAAATGCTGCCTATATTTGCTGGCGTCTCTTCTTTACATTGCCGCATGAAGGTACTTTTAATATTGTCATGGGCATTTTGCTTGTTGCCTGTGAATGCATTGGGTTTATCCAGTTGCTTGTGTTTTATACACTGGTTTGGAAGCCTTCAAATCGGAAACAAGTCATGATCAGTGATCTTGACAGGCTGCCGACAGTTGATATTTTCATAGCTACATATAATGAACCGATTGAGGTGCTGAAACGCACTGTTGCAGGTTGTTTGAATCTCTCTTATCCGAAGGAAAGCGTTCAAATTTATTTATGTGATGATGGCAATAGGGAAGTTGTAGAGCAGCTTGCTTCTGAGTTTGGTGTTCATTATCTGACAAGAACAGATAACAGATTTGCTAAGGCAGGTAATTTAAATCATGCGATGTTTCAAACGGATGGGGAGCTGATTCTGACGCTTGATGCAGATATGGTCCCTCTTCCTTCATTTTTAGAAAAAACAGTGCCCTATTTTCATGATGGGGCAACTGCGTTTGTTCAAGTTCCACAGGCGTTTTATAACGAAGATCCTTTCCAATATAATATGTTCTCGAAAGATCGAATTCCAAATGAGCAGGACTTCTTCATGCAAACTCTCCAAGCTGGTAAGGATCGGTTTAATGCCGTCATGTATGTTGGGAGTAATACGGTATTTAGAAGAACGGCATTAGATGAAATTGGCGGATTTGCTACTGGAGTGATTACAGAAGACATGGCAACAGGAATGCTTCTCCAAGGGAAATTCAAATCTGTGTCTGTCGGAGAAGTATTAGCCGTCGGTCTGGCACCTGAAAGCTGGCTTGATCTGTTAAAGCAGAGAGATCGCTGGTCGAGAGGGAACATTCAGTGTGCCCGTAAGTTTAATCCTTTGAAGGTGCGCGGCTTAACGCTGATGCAGCGTGTTCTTTATTTAGATGGCATTGTGTATTGGTTTAACGGTTTGTTTAAAATGATTTACATTCTCACACCGATTTTGTTTTTATTGTTTGGTATTCAAAGTTTCTGGGCAGATTTCCAGTCCGTTTTCATGTTTTGGTTGCCGGCGTTCTTTAGCTCGTATTTAGCTTTTAAACTTGTGTCGAATCAAAAAAGAAGTATGTTTTGGAGTCATATTTATGAAAGTTCAATGGCATTCCACTTAGCTGGTGTGGCACTCAGTGAACTGTTCTTGAAAAAACGGGTTGAATTTCTGGTGACACCGAAGGGAATTCAAACGGACAAAAGGCATTTCCATTTAAAAACGATGATTCCCCATCTGATCTTCTTGCTGCTCTCATTGCTTGCCCTTGTGAAAATAGGTTACGATGTGAAGGTAAATGGGACGATGAACGCTGATCTCATGTTGATTAATATTTTTTGGGTGCTTTATAACGGTGCAGGCTTATTCATGGCACTGCTTGTGGCGTTTGATCGACCGCGTTACCGGAAATCAGAGCGATTTGTCATTGAAAAAGAGGGGCATCTTCGTTCTGATCATCAAGATCAGTCGATTGCTTGTTTTCTACTAGATATGAGTGATTCAGGTGCGCGTCTATCCATTCCATTGGACCAAGCGTCTTCTCTTTATCAAGGACAAACGCAATTGTTTTTTTCAGAGAATGAAAGCGTGTCGTGTGACGTGGTTTGGAGCTATCCAGAGGGAGACCAGCTGATGGTTGGTGTTGCTTTTACTGACACCAAAAAATCAGAGTATTTATCACTGATCCGTTTCTTATTCACACGAGAGCATGTAGCGATGACGGATCGTGAGAAAAAATCTCATGCTGTTCGGACGTTTCTCCGCTTTTTAAGAGAAACGGAGAAGGTACCAAAGGCTCTGCGTCGCAAATGGATGAGAAGGCCATTGCAAGGTGTGACAGGCACGATCGCCTATGAGGACCGACTAGAAGAGAAGGTGCCGGTGATCATACATGATATCAGTTTATCTGGGTGCAAAATTGAGTTTGAAGATTCAATTGAATTAAATGGGAAAGTGCTGATCACCATTGACACAGAGTCTCTAACGGATCAGCCGGCGATTGCGGTTTGGACATCACAAAAACGCAGACGTACAATGGCCGGACTCAAGTTTGTTCAGCCTGAAATCAAGCAGATAGAAGAAAGAGAGGGAGTGGTTTCTTGAAATCTAAAAATGGCGGTTACCTCTATTTACTATGGCTTCCTGTCATCATAGGAGCCGGCTACGGCATTTCGCTTTTCGTGCCGTTTCTTCAGCCTGTACTGACGCTTGGTATCGCAGGGCTTTATATTTTTATGTTTGGTGATTTTCAGGTGAGGCAAGTTAGGTATATTTTTATGTTCGTCTTCTTGATCAATGTCCTTTTTAGTGTGATGCTATTTTTGGATATTTAAAAAAGTGCTTCCCGCAGGTGGGGAGCACTTTTTGGTTATTCAGCCATTTTTTCAAGGTTGCCGTTACGATCCATTTTAAAGGTTGGTGCGGCACTGTCGTCCTCTTCAAACAAAACTAGTTTTCTTGCACGGTTCATGATTTTGACGAGTGTTTCATAATCTTCTTGAATCGTGAGCTGATCCTTTTCAAGCTTTTTCACTTCAGCTTCTAGCTGCGACACTTTATGTGAAAGTTCATTGTTTTCTTGTTTTAACCGGCTGTTTTCCATGCGTAAGGCAGAAGATTGCTGCCCATTGCCTTCATAGCGGCGTAAGAAATCAATGATATCTTCAATGGTTAGCTCTTGGCGCTGCCCAAATGGATTGGCTTCTGGCTTTTTCTCTGTCACTTGAGAAGCCTGTGACAATAAATGTGATAAACTAGCTAACTCTTCATTGTAGCTTTGATCCACAAACTGAAGCTGGTCGGCTGTTTCGGCTGCAGGTGCAAACGTTTCTTCTTGCGCAGGTTCCAGTTCTTGAGAGAACTCTTCCTGTGTGATCGTTTCTTCAACTTGCGGCTGATAGAGCAAACGTTTTTTCGCAGGCTGTCCATTGCCGAGTGCACGCATGCGTTGTTTACGCTGTTTTTTGGCAAGTGCCAATGCTTTTTCATATTGATGCCTCACGACAGCATTCCATCTAAATCCGCATGCCGCTGAGGTACGGTTTAGCTTGTCTCCAACTTCTTCAAATGCGTTCAGTTGTGTACTGCCCTCTCTGACGTGACGTAAGACGGTTTCTGCCAGAAGGAGATCATTTTCCTCTGACCAAGCATCTTGTCTTTGTTTTGACATGTGTTTAAACCCCCATAAGATTTGATGGTATTAGATTAGCCAAGTTGAAGAAGGTTTATACAAGTTTGCTAAAAGGATAGTGGAAAATACTAGCTTTTATGTGAATACGTCTCTGTGCTTACAATGCTTCTTGCAACTCCAGTCGCTTCGATGTACAATGTTGGGTGGTATATTATTCACTCTTAGTTGTCCAACTGTTTCATATAGAATGAAGTTTCATCATTGAAAGGAAGCGTAAGAACATGGCTAATGAGTTTCGCGTATGTGACGATTGTGATGCGACGAACCTAAAAACGTTATTGCCTCGACTTAAATCGGTTGACCCTGATGCAAAAATTGAGATTGGCTGTCAATCGTATTGCGGTCCAGGACGAAAAAAGGCTTTTGCGTTTGTGAACAATCGCCCATTATCCGCACCAACAGAAGATGAGTTACTCGAAAAGGTTCAAAAAAAAGTCAAATAAATGTCACTGAATGTGTTCAGTCGACCTAAAAAGAGGTCCGTCCCTGTCAGGTCGGGCTTTTTACGTCCGTTCAATCTATGAGAACACATTCGCCAGCAAATTCAAGGATGTTTTCGGGAAAAGTTACCCGATATAATAGAAACACGTCTTAAAAAAAGAGGGACGAAACGATGGCGTATCCAAAAGGGAAATTATCCGAAGAAAAGGTATTTAAAGATCCTGTGCACCGCTATGTTCACGTACGGGATGCATTGATATGGGATTTAATCGGAACGAGAGAGTTCCAGCGCCTTAGACGAATTAAACAGCTAGGCACCACTTATTTAACGTTTCATGGGGCAGAACACAGCCGATTTAATCATTCACTCGGTGTATACGAGATTGTCAGACGAATTGTGGATGATGTGTTTAAAGGAAGACCCGAATGGGATGAAGGGGAGCGTGAGCTTGTACTGAGTGCCGCCCTGCTTCATGACCTTGGACATGGTCCGTTTTCTCATTCCTTTGAAAAGGTCTTTCATTTAGATCATGAATCGTTTACAAGAGATATCATTTTAGGGCAGACGGAAGTCAATGAAGTGCTGCGCCGGGTCAGTGACGATTTTCCAAAGCATGTAGCAGAAGTCATTGCCAAAACGTATCAAAACAAACAGGTGGTCAGTTTGATTTCAAGTCAAATTGATGCCGACCGAATGGATTACTTGCAGCGCGATGCTTACTATACAGGCGTCAGCTATGGTCACTTTGATATGGAACGTATTTTACGCGTGATGCGTCCAAGAGAAGATCAGATTGTGATGAAACAGAGCGGGATGCATGCCGTAGAGGATTATATTATGAGCCGCTATCAAATGTACTGGCAAGTGTATTTCCACCCAGTGACACGCAGTGCGGAAGTCATTTTAACAAAAATCCTCCATCGTGCAAAAGAGCTGCATGAAACGGGATATATTTTTACACATGCCCCGGTTCATTTTTATTCAATTTTTGAAGGAAATGTCACCACAGAGGACTATATTAAGCTGGATGAATCCATTGTCTTATTTTATTTTCAGGCGTGGGAAGATGAAGAAGATCACGTGCTGGCTGATTTGTGCCGCCGTTTTATGAACCGCCGTTTATTCCAATATACAGAGTTTAATCCTAACGAAGAAATGACGAAATATTTCAAGCTGACTGCTTTGTTCAAAGAAGCAGGAATTGATCCTGACTATTATTTAGTGGTCGATTCTTCCTCTGATTTGCCTTATGACTTTTATAGACCGGGCGAAGAAGAAGAGCGGCTGCCGATCCACCTTTTGACGCAAAGTGGTCATATTAAAGAACTGTCGAGACAGTCAGATATTGTTGACGCCATTTCCGGTAAACGAAGAACCGATCATAAACTTTATTTCCCGATGGACTTAATTGTAGATATGTCGGAAAAAGCTGAAGAAAAGAAGGCGATCATGAAGCTGCTTGGATTGGGATAAGGAAGTACTGAAAAAGGAGATGTCGGGAATTTGTTGAAAGAGCATGCAAAGTTGATGAAGGTGTTCTCTGAATCTGGGGAAATCGTTGGACGGAAGAAGCTGCAAAAAATGATTTACATAGCAAAAAAGCTAGATTTGCCTTTTTACGAGAAATACGATTTTCATTTTTATGGCCCCTATTCAGAGGAGTTGACGCTCAGAATTGAAGAGCTGTGCAACCTTGGATTCTTGGACGAAATGAAGGAAAAAAAGGGCGGATACTATCAATATCGTTATTCGCTGACGGACAATGGGAAAGAGTTTCTCGATCAGTGTGAAGTGGACATGCCTGACCTCAAAGTGCTGACGCAGCAGATGAATGAGCAATCGTCTCGTTTTCTAGAGCTTGTCTCAACGATTTTATACTTTGATGATCTGCCAAAAGATGAGGTAAAGGAAAAGGTCTTCACCATTAAAAGCAAGCAGCGCTATACGGACGAAGAATTTGAGGCAGCCCTTGCTTATATTGATCAGTTGAAGGAATTGAACTAACGACAAGAACCAGTTTGTGATAGCCAATGGCTAGAACAGACTGGTTTTTATTTTGCACGCATATAGAAACAGAAACAAGTCGACCTCATGGATCGACTTGTTTTTTAGGAATGATGATAAGAAAATCTTGCTAAAAATTGTTTCGTCCGTTCTTCTTTCGTCTGTTCAAAGACTTCTTCTGGTGTGCCTGATTCGACAATCACACCATCTTCCATGAAAATGACCCTGTCGGCAATATCATAGGCAAAGCTCATCTCATGCGTGACGATGATCATGGTGACGC
>NZ_CP150633.1:1103495-1110458 GCF_038023285.1 Bacillus sp. PPSBB_11 | reverse complement strand
AAAGTCTGACTTTATCTTTTCTAATATCAATTTTTTCTCCCTTATATGATGTGGCTGGGTCTATGACATCATTTTAGAAAAAGGCGGATGATTACTATGTAAATGACCCAGACCAAAAGTGCTGTTTTTTGATGAAATGTGTGTCAAAATATCCGAAAAATTAGTGAAAATGACATGTTTCGACTTTCTTCCTGTATATCCAATTCCCTGTTTTTGACTGAATAGAAGGAAAATGGTGAATTTTCAGTGAATATATAACTTTGTGAAAAACAAAGGAGGGATAGGAATGAAAAAGCGTTCAGTCTTTTTGTCATTTTTATTGGTAGGTAGTTTGTTACCGGGGGTAAGTTCAGCTTCTGCACCAGTTGCAAGTGCAGGTCATGGGCATGATCATGATCATGCGCCGTTTGAAACACATATTAGTGAAGGGTTGCCAAAGGCAAACGATTTTAAAGATTTGACGAAGGCACCTCCTATTGAAAGAGATGTGACAACAAAGATTTTAGATGAGTCTGGTAAACAGGTAGGGTCTAGAACCTTTAAAGCAAATACAGGAGATTCGATTTCAACAAAAGCTAGTACAGGCAGTCAGAAAGTGACCGTCTATGCAGTAGCTGATGCGCAGTATCGTGCGAAATATAGTGATTGGCAGACGCGCATTGTCAGCATCATTGAGCAAGCGGATGTGACATTTAACCGTGATCATGATGTGGACTTTGTCGTACAAGCCGTAGGGTCTTGGACGTCTTCAGGATCAAATGCATCACAAATTTTGTCTAACCTTCAGCGCAGCTTTGATGGCAGAGGATACGATTTTGTCACAGGATTTACAGCAAATCCAAACTTTGATGCTGGCGGAATCGCTTATGTTTACAATAGTGCACCGAGCGGAAGTGCGTTCAGTGTCAACCTTGATCAAGGAACAGCGAATACAGCAAAAGCGGCTACACATGAATACGGCCATAACTTCGGTTTGCCGCATGACCCTCAAGGCAGCGGAATTGTCTGCTTAATGAATTATGATTATTCTTACACTGTCGATTACTTCGATGCGGCTCATAAAAATCAAGTGAACCGTAATAAAGCTTGGTACAGATAAGGTAAGAGACAAAAGGACAAACACCGAAAAAGTGTTTGTCCTTTTTATATGCTTACAGGTCGCTCATTCGCTTTCCTGCTACAGCATAATGTTCTTTTTTCATTTCTTCAATAATGACAGAGACTTTTTCTGCACCTGCGCCTGTTGTTTCAACAACGGCATCTGTGACTTTCTCCACAAGAGCTCTTTTCTGCTCATCTGTTCTTCCTTCAAGCATTTGAACGGTGATAATTGGCATGGCGAAAACCTCCTTTTTCCTTTCATGCTACGCTTCCCTTTAGTTTAAGGGACTTCTTATAGTATACTGAATGAAGTAAATCATTGTATAGAAAGAAAGAGGGATTCATGCCTTTGGACCAATTTCTTGTTTATCCATTAGAACTGATTCCATATGTCGCCATTACGCTTGTTGTGGCTTTTACGATGCACGAGCTGGCGCATGCATATGTTGCGTATCGTTTTGGAGATCCGACAGCTAAAAATCAAGGGAGACTGACGCTCAATCCATTGAAGCACCTTGATATTTTCGGGACGATCTTGATCTTTGTGGCTGGGTTTGGCTGGGCGAGGCCTGTACCTGTGAATCGGTACCATTTCAAAAACCCACGTCTCGCAGGGATATGTGTGTCGATCGCTGGACCTTTAAGCAATTTGGTTTTGGCATTTTTGGGCTTTTGTGTGTATGCGCTTCTTCAGAAATTTGGCGGGGAGTCGCTCATTCGCTTTGAGCCGGGGATCGATTATTTCTTCCAAATCTTTATTAACTTGAACGTGATTTTGTTCCTATTTAACTTATTACCGATCCCGCCGCTGGATGGATATCGTATTATTGAGGATGTTGTCAGTCCCGGCATCCGTGCAAAGATGACGCAATTTGAACAGTATGGAATCATCATTTTCCTCATCTTCGTCATCACGCCGCTAGGTCAGTTTGTTTTTGTTCCGTTGATCGGAATGCGGGATCAAATCATATACTGGTTTAATCTTATTTTGAAGCCGCTGCTTTAGGAGGTTTAATGAATGGAAGGTAAAAAGAAGAAACCAATTGGTTTTAATATCATTAAAAAAACAGATGCAACGGATGGGCATGGAGGTTTTGGGGCAGGTGCCCTCAGCCTTGATAATATCTCACCAGTGATCATTGATGTGGAGGAAAAGGAAGCCGTCATTGATATTGGTGCGATGCATGCAAGAAGTGCCGTCGAAAAAGGAATTAAATTTTTAAAAACCAAAGAAGAGGTGCCTAACGGAAAACCGTATTGGCTCGTATGGGTGACGATTGACCGCAGAGAAGAGGGGCCATATTATGCTGGTGTCACAGCTTGTGAAATGACGGTTGACCGCTCGATCCGCAGAGGATATAAGTCGCTTCCTGAGCATGTGAATTTAATGGATAAATCCATGAAGCGTAAAATCGTTGTCAGTCATATGGATGATGGTTCGAAAAAGGTGCTCGCTGATTTCTTGAAGAGTCACAATGAGGCGTTATGGGAAGCATCCACAGATGAATTAAAAGAAGGATTGGCTGTTCCTGAGTAATTGTGAAATTTTTGTGAAGAATGATGAATGGATACCAATTCCAGTCGTTTTTTCAGTAAACTGGTGTTAAAGCTAGGACATGGAGAATCCCGAGATGCAGATCTCGGGGTTTTTCATGTCCATTTTTAACGCTTCAGCCACTTTTCCCACCATTTCTTAGGCTGTTGATCCTGAGCCATGTCTTGCTCAGATGCTTTGTTCTCGGCACCGTAGCAGACACCGGTCGGCTCCGTTCCTTCTATAAAATAGGTAAATACCTTTGATTCGCATCCTGGGCCAGCGAGATCACCGGTTTTTGGATTGATATATACGCCTTTTACACCGTCTGGCGGCATGAAGGAGGAGGCTGGCTGATTCGAGAGGGCTGATTCCATAAAGGAAGCCCATATCTTTTTCGCATAGGCGGTTTCTTTGACCGAGTCAATGGTGCGTCCTTTATCGTAGCCGGTCCACACACCTGTGACGAGCTGGGGAGAGAAGCCGATCATCCAGCTGTCAGCGCCTGTCGTCCCTGATTTTCCTCCATAATTTCTGGTAAGATCTTTTGAAATGGTACGACCTGTGACACTTGTATAGCCATTTAATTGATCATTGAACATCCCTGACATCATGTCAGTGGTGACAAATGCTGCTTTTTCATCTAGTACTTGCTCTCGTTTTTGTTTCTCCTCAAAGAGTACGTTGCCCTTTGCGTCCGTTACTTTCGTAATAAAGGTTGGTTTGACGCGTTTTCCTCCATTGACCAGCATCGCGTAAGCATTGGTCATTTCGATTGGTTTGACAGGTGAAGTACCTAGCGCAAGTGAAGGCACTTGATCTAGTTTTTCGTGAATCCCGAACGTTTTGCCTGCACGTACAAGCTGTTCCATTCCTAAAAATAGATGGGTTTTGACCGCATAAATGTTATCAGATAGAGCCAAAGCTTGAAGCATCGTAATACCGTCATTGGCGTAATAGCCATGATAGTTGCTTGGTGAATAAGCGGCGCCGCTTCCTTGCTCATCGAGTTCAAAAACAGTTTCTTCACTGCGCATCACCGTTGCTGGAGTGAACCCATTTTGCAAAGCCATGTAATAGAGAAGTGGTTTCATTGTTGAACCCGGCTGTCTTTTTGCTTGTGTGACACGATTGAATGGGCTTTTCTCGTAATCTCTCCCGCCTATGAGGGCGAGTACATGCCCTGTTTGGGGATGGATGGCAGCAAAGCCGATTTGGATATCTGATTCAGAATCCATGATGTTGGTTAAAGTCTTTTCAGCGATTTTTTGTAATTCAGGTTGTAAGGTCGTTTCGATATGAAGACCATACGTTTCAATTTGTTCCTCGGTTAAACCCAGCGTTTGTTTCAGTTCGCGAATGACATCATCATAAAAATACGGGGCCAACTTTGCTTGCAGCTGCTTTTGCTTGAGCGGGCGATAGGACAGCTTTTCCTTGCTGGCATCAGCAGCCTCTTTTTTCGTAATCATGCCATCCTCTTGCATTTGCCTCAGAATCATATTCTTTCTTGCGCTGGCTTTCTCCTCATTCACATAAGGGGAGTAGAGAGAAGGCCCCTTTGGAATACCGGCAAGCAAGGCAGACTCAGCTAAAGTTAAGTTCTTCGCTTTTTTTCCAAAGTAAAGGCGGGATGCCGCTTCCACGCCGTATGCGCCGTGGCCATAATATATGGTGTTCAAGTATCCTTCTAATATCTCATCTTTTGTATAGTTTTGTTCTAAGCGGATCGTGTAAAAGGCTTCATTCCACTTCCGCTTCCATGTTTTATCATGATCTAAATATAAATTTCGTGCGTATTGCTGGGTGATCGTGCTGGCGCCTTGTACCTTTGCCATTGCACGAATGTCTGCCACCGCAGCACCCGCCATGCGTTTTACATCAAAGCCGTGATGCTGATAAAAGGTTTTATCCTCAACCGCGACCACTGCCTGCTGTATATGAGGGGACATGTCCTTTAACGGAACCCAATATCTCTTTTCTCCAAAGCTTGATTCGCCAAGTTTAGACCCATCGGCTGCATAAATGGTCGTGGATTGGGGAACTTGAACAGAGGGAGCGCCTTGCCACTTAGCAAGTAAAAGAATCGTCAAAAAGACTGTGCCTGCAAATAGAAAAGCGAGCAAGCCGATAAAAAAACAGGCCCGAATCGTTTTCACGGTCATGCGGATTTTTTTATTACTCATGATTGTGTCCATGCAAAGCCCCCATTTTGACGGTTTTTTATCAGTATGGGACAAAGAAAACCGTTTTAAACAGGCGACTGCAAGGGTGTGCTTTAAAAATGAAGTTATCTCATGCGGTTCTTTACAATTTGATACGAATCCACTATACTTTTTTCTTGGACAATCGATATAGTCATAGCCGATAAAAGGCGCTAACAATAGATGTTTGTTTATTATTGGATGAGAGGAAGATGAACAATGAGCGAACTTTGGTATACAGAGAAGCAAACGAAGAATTTTGGCATTACATTGAAGGTGAACAAAACCCTTCACACAGAACAAACAGATTTTCAGCATTTAGAAATGGTGGAAACAGAAGAGTTTGGCAATATGCTGTTTTTAGACGGTATGGTGATGACATCAGAGAAAGATGAGTTTGTATACCACGAAATGGTGGCACATGTTCCTCTTTTCACTCATCCAAACCCGGAAAATGTCCTTGTTGTAGGCGGAGGAGACGGTGGTGTCATTCGTGAAATCCTGAAGCATCCAAGTGTGAAAAAAGCGACACTTGTTGATATTGATGGCAAGGTCATTGAATACTCGAAGAAGTTCCTTCCTTCAATTGCTGGGAAACTAGACGATCCTCGTGTAGATGTGAAAGTCGGAGACGGCTTTATGCACATTGCGGAAGCCGACAACGAATATGACGTGATCATGGTTGACTCAACTGAGCCAGTTGGACCAGCTGTAAACCTGTTCTCTAAAGGATTTTACGCAGGAATCTCAAAAGCACTCAAAGAAGACGGTATTTTCGTTGCACAAACGGACAACCCTTGGTTCACACCTGAGTTAATTACAAATGTACAGCGTGATGTGAAAGAAATTTTCCCGATTACCAAGTTATATACAGCGAATATCCCAACATATCCAAGCGGTCTTTGGACATTTACTATCGGTTCTAAGAAGTATGATCCACTTGCTGTAGAAGACAGCCGCTTCTTTGATATTGATACGAAATATTACACAAAAGAATTGCACAAAGCGGCATTCGTTCTGCCGAAATTTGTGAGCGATTTAATCAAATAAATCAAGCGAAATGGAAATGCGCAAATGTCAGTTTGCGCATTTTTTGAAGCGTAAAAGGAGGAATCTTGTATGAGATTCGACGAGGCTTACTCAGGAAAAGTGTTTATTGGAAGTCATCCGACATGGGAAGATGCGAAAGTCATTTTATACGGGATGCCGATGGATTGGACCGTCAGTTACCGTCCAGGCTCACGTTTTGGCCCGAACCGTATTCGTGAAGTATCCATTGGATTAGAGGAATACAGTCCTTATTTAGATCGTGAACTGCACGAGGTGCCATTCTTTGATGCTGGCGACATCCCGCTTCCATTTGGCAATGCACAGAAAAGCTTAGATTTAATTGAAGAGTATGTTGACAGCATTTTAGAAAAAGGGAAGTTTCCATTAGGAATGGGCGGAGAGCATCTTGTGTCTTGGCCGGTTTTCCGTTCGATGTATAAGAAATACCCTGATTTGGCCATCATCCATATGGACGCACATACCGATCTTCGTGAGGAATATGAGGGTGAGCCGCTTTCACATTCGACACCGATTCGTAAAGTTGCAGGACTTATTGGACCTGAAAATGTATACTCTTTCGGCATCCGTTCAGGGATGAAAGAAGAATTTGAATGGGCAAAAGAAGCAGGCATGCACATTTCTAAATTTGAAGTGCTGGAGCCATTGAAGCAAGTATTGCCAAAGCTGAAAGGCCGTCCAGTTTATGTGACAATTGACATCGATGTACTTGACCCAGCTCATGCGCCTGGTACAGGAACGGTAGATGCTGGCGGTATTACGTCAAAAGAACTGCTGGCATCTATTCATGCCATTGCTGGTTCTGATGTGCATGTCGTCGGTGCAGACCTTGTAGAGGTAGCGCCTGTATATGATCATTCTGATCAAACGGCGAATACAGCAAGCAAACTTTTGCGAGAAATGCTGCTTGGTTTTGTGAAATAAAAAAAACCTGTCCAATTTCTAATTGGGCAGGTTTTTCAAAAGTAACTTTTACCAATTTATACAAACGGCTAGGCCGCCAACACCTGTGATTTCGGCAGCAAGTCCTTTAAAAGCTTCTCCGCCAATTTTTAA
>NZ_CP150633.1:843935-1103484 GCF_038023285.1 Bacillus sp. PPSBB_11 | reverse complement strand
TAAATTAGTAGATTCCATATATAATATTTAACATAAATTATATTATAAGTAAATGGAGGAATAAAATGTTATCTTCTATATTCATGGTGTTACTCGCTTTATGTGTTTTAGCGGCAGGCTTTATTACACTGAAAAAAGAGTTGGCAACTGATCCACCAGTTTTTGCTTCTAAAAAGGAAGCAAAGGAGGAGTTAGTTGGTTTATTTCAGGATCGAGGTTTTTTCTATCTTACGGCCATTGCTTTATTTATGCAGGTGGTATTTAAAAAGGGACAAATCGTTCCATTTGATTTTTTTCAAGTGTTTTTGGCGAGTTCGGGAATACAAGCTCTTTTTTATTTAATTAAAAGAAAAGATTTGGGGTTAAAGGCAGTACTTGTTGTGTTAGTCAGTTTTATCTTCCTATTTTTCTAAAGAGCAGTTTATCTGCTCTTTTTTTATGTTAGAAAAAGTTTAATCACCGTGAAGATGAGAAATGATGGGATGATAGGCAATCGGGATTATGGTATACTATTTTAGTTAAACGGGTCTTAGCAAAGGAAGTGCAAAATGACACAAAACCAAATTTCAATTCATGTAAAGTCAGTGATGAAACCAGAGACGGAACCGGCTGAAACGATCGAATTCCGAACAACTGGAACGTATCAAGAGAAGAATGACAAAACGTATCTCACTTACCATGAAGAACATGAAATGGGTCAAGTAAAAACTGTTGTCAAAATAAGTGAAAAAGAAATTTTTGTCATGAGATCAGGTGCGATTCAAATGAAGCAGCGCTTTCTCATTGGAGAAACGACCGTGACACATTACACGATGCCATTTGGCACACTTCAGCTCGATGTGCATACACATGGCATTGATCTTGATGTAGACAATGGGCTTCTGCACATTACGTACGATATGCTGACAGGTGAAGATCAAAAGCATTTACATACATTATCGATTTCATATAAGGAGGATTTACGTTCATGAATATCGCAGAACAGGTCAAAGATGCGTTAAAAGAAGAAATCATTGCGGCAGTCGTCAAAGCAGGACTTGCTGATGAAAGCCAGGTGCCGGATGTTCTTTTGGAAGTGCCAAAAGACAAAACTCACGGTGATTATTCCACCAATATGGCGATGCAGCTTGCACGCATTGCGAAAAAAGCACCTCGTCAAATCGCCGAGGACATTGTGAATGCTTTTGACAAAGGCAAAGCTTCAATTGAAAAACTGGATATTGCAGGTCCAGGATTCATCAACTTTTATATGAACAATCAATACTTAACGAAACTGATTCCGGCAGTCCTTGAAGCAAAAGAGGCATATGGAGAAACAAATACAGGCAAAGGCCAAAAGGTTCAAGTTGAGTTCGTATCAGCAAACCCAACAGGGGATTTACACCTTGGACATGCCCGCGGCGCAGCTGTAGGAGATTCTCTTTGCAACATCCTTGATAAAGCAGGCTTCGAAGTGAGCCGTGAATACTATATCAACGATGCAGGCAATCAGATCAATAACCTTGCTCTATCTGTAGAAGTACGTTACTTTGAGGCGCTCGGTCTTGAAAAAGAAATGCCAGAGGACGGGTACAGAGGAGAAGACATCAAAGGCATCGGGCAGAAACTTGCGGATGAATTTGGTGACCGTTTCGTGCATGAATCAGAAGAAGAGCGTATGAAATTCTTCCGTGAGTACGGTTTAAAATATGAACTAGAAAAACTACGTGTCGACCTAGAGAATTTCCGTGTTCCATTTGATGTGTGGTATTCTGAAACGTCTTTATATGAAAACGGAAAAATCGAACCAGCGCTAGAAACACTTCGCGCTAAAGGCTATGTCTTTGAAGAGGATGGCGCAACATGGTTACGTTCAACTGATTTTGGTGATGACAAGGACCGTGTCCTGATTAAAAAAGACGGCAGCTTCACGTACTTGCTTCCAGATATCGCATATCACAAGGACAAATTGGACAGAGGTTTTGACCAGCTCATCAACATTTGGGGAGCGGACCATCACGGCTACATTCCTCGAATGAAAGCGGCGATCCAAGCACTCGGATATCCAGCGGACAAACTGGAAGTCGAAATCATTCAGCTCGTTCACCTTTACAAAAACGGTGAAAAGATGAAAATGAGTAAACGTACAGGTAAAGCCGTCACAATGCGTGACTTGATTGAAGAAGTAGGCTTAGATGCTACTCGTTATTTCTTTGCGATGAGAAGTGCGGCGACACATATGGACTTTGACCTAGACTTAGCGATTTCTACGTCTAACGAAAACCCTGTGTACTATGCGCAATATGCACATGCGAGAATTTGCAGCATGCTCCGTCAAGGGGAAGAAAAAGGCTACGAGCCAAACCTTGAAAAAGCTGATTTCTCTCACATTCAGTCCGATAAAGAATACGATCTTCTGAAAATCATCGGCAGCTTCCCAGAAGTTGTAGCAGAAGCAGCAGAAAAACGTATTCCGCACCGCGTCACAAACTATATCTATGATCTAGCATCAGCCCTTCACAGCTTCTACAACGCCGAAAAGGTCATTGATGTTGAAAATGAAACAAAAACAACAGCACGCCTATCGCTCATGAAAGCAACACAAATCACGCTTGCGAATGCATTAAAACTCATTGGCGTATCTGCACCGGAAAAAATGTAATGCAAAAAGCCCCGCTCTATTTTATGAGCGGGGCTTCTTTATATAAAAAACCCGCTATTCTCGAGAGATAGCGGGTTTTGAACATTAACCAAGCGTATTAATAATGTTAGAAATAGAATCGAATAATTGACTAAGTACATCAGAGAACATGAGCGTATCCTCCTTTCAGAAAGCATGTAGTATGTGCGTGTCATAGGAATTACCCAAGTGTGTTAATGATGTTAGAAATAGAATCAAATAATTGGCTAAGTACATCAGAGAACATAGTTTGTATCCTCCCTTCAGAAAGCATGTAGTATGTGTGCGTTAATGGGATTATCCAAGTGTATTGATAATGTTAGAGATAGAATCAAATAATTGGCTAAGTACATCAGAGAACATGTTTTTGCCTCCTCTCTTTTCTTTTTACATCTACTTAACGAAGGGGATGAAGGGTTGGATCACTTTTTCTAAAAAAATTTTAAAAAAGAATCGTTGGCATAGAAAAAGCACCCACATATGAGGGTGCTTTTTAGGTTTTATTTATGCATGAACACGCCATTGGATTTTTCCGTCCTGGCAGGATAGCTCGGCACTCCCGCCAATCGGCAAGGTGAAGACCGGCTGTGTATGTCCTATGTCTACATCATAAATCACCGGGATGTGTTTGAGCATTGGATGTTTATCTAGAATGAACCTCAAATGTTCCTCTGTCATCTTGGATTTCTTTTGAAAACGTCCGATGATTAACCCTTTAATAGATTCGGCATGTTGCAAGAGCGAGGCAAGGTCTCTGGCGAACATTTCAGGAAAGACCAAGTCATCATCCTCCACAAATAAGATGGCATCCTTGAGGTGAGGCATAAAGGGTGTCCCTTGCAATAAGTTCAGTGTACAAAGATTTCCGCCATACAAGGTGCCTTCAGCTGTTCCTTCCTGATAAATCCCCCATGTTGTCGGATGAAACTGCCTATTTGCTTGATCAAGATACCACGCATCATCACTCCACTTTGTAGAAGGGGTGACATCAAATGGCTCGCTACTCATCACGCACGCTTGAAACATGGCTGTCTGCTCTTCTTGTCCCTGTTCCATTTGAAAACTGGAGAAATGAGGACCTGAGTACGTCACCATGTCACATTTGGCGGTAATGGCGTTTGTAAGTGCGGTAATATCACTGTAGCCGCAAAGAACTTTTGGGTGCTGACGAATCAAATCATAATCTATATAAGGCAAAAGCTCATTGCAGTTAAAGCCGCCGATTGCTGTCAAAATGCCATCGACTTCATCATTTGAGAATGCCTCATGTAGATCAGATAGACGGTGTTCAATAGAAGAAGAGGAATGCAGATCACATTCAAACACGTGTTGTCCGAAAGAAATAGTAAATCCTAATGCCTCTAAACGTTTTTTCGCCTGAGCCATTCCTTCTTCTGATAAAATGCTGGCACTTCGGCTTGGAGCAATTACCCGAATGTGGCTTCCCTTTTTTAAAGCAGATGGTGTACACATAAGTCATTCGTCCTTTCCTTCACATATTTTCCATTATATCGGATCAAAACGCTCCAGTCTGTAAAAGCTAAAAGAAAGCAGCAAACCGTGCGTTTCAGACAAGCTGTGCAAAGGGTATGGAAAAGAAAAAGACAGAATGAGGGCGGAGAATGTGAAAAAGAGGAGACTGGAATTTCTATTTTTATATTTCATGATATTTGGGGCATATGTGGTGTTTTGGTGGCCGGTTCCAGCGTGGGGTTTTCAGCTTTACGCAGCTAGTTATATCGCCATCATTTTATTTAGTATTATCTCGCTTATGCTAGAGAACCGGACATCACAGCACACGCTGTTATGGATGTATGTACTGATCTTTTTCCCGATCATCGGCTATATGTTTTATTTGTTCTCGGGGCAGCTTTATGTCAAAGGACATTTGTTTAAATCAAAGAGAATGTATAACCGAGAAAAATTACGCAGAATATCAGAGCTTGAGAGTAAACCGGATGAGACGCGTTTAACCGATAATCAGCGTGCTTTTTTTCATTACACAGAAAAAGCAACAGGTATGCATGTAAATACAAATAGTGATATGGAGATTTTAAAGAATGGAGAGGAAACCTTTCCACGTATTTTTGAAGAATTAAAAAAGGCAAAAACGTTCATCCATATAGAATATTACATGTTCAAATCTGATTTCCTCGGTCACCGGATGATGGAGATCTTGATTGAAAAAGTGAAAGAAGGAGTAGAGGTTCGATTCATCTATGATGCGGCTGGCAGCATTCGCTTCTCACGAAAAGATATTAAACGATTGAAGCAGGCGGGGATAAAGGTCGCTCCTTTTCTGCCATTAAAATACGGATTCTTTAATCAAAAATTCAATTTCCGAAATCACCGAAAAATCGTGATTATTGATGGAGAAACAGGATTTGTTGGTGGGCTCAATGTGGGGAAGGAATATGTAGGACGCGATGAAAACATCGGCTTTTGGCGTGATACGCATACGATGTTAAAGGGTGAAGCCGTTCAGACACTTCACTCCATATTTATGCTGGACTGGGAGTATGTATCAGATGAAGTGTTAATTGATGATCCCAAGTATCACACCCCGCATCCTGTGACAGGAGAAGATGTCATACAGGTCGTGCCGACTGGACCTGATATGAAGGAAAGTATGAGTGATTTATACGATGCGCTCATTTCGAATGCACAGCAATTTGTTTGGATTGCGACGCCTTATTTTGTCCCAAATGAATCCATTCGCACAGCGTTAAAAATTGCGGCGACAAGAGGGGTGGATGTGCGTGTGATGGTGCCTGAGATTAATGATGGATTTCTCACGCAATACGCCACACGATCTTATTTTTCTGAGCTTTTGAAAGAGGGCATCAAGGTGTATCACTATCAAAAAGGATTCATGCATCAAAAGGTCATGATTGCAGACGGAGAACTTGCCTCTGTCGGAACGGCCAATGTTGATATGAGAAGCTTTCAACTCAATTTTGAGGTCAATGTCTTTACAGCGGCAAAGAAACCGATCGAGCAATTGATGGCTCATTATGAGGAAGATATGAAAGAATGTGAGCAAATGGGGCCAGTTCATTTTTATAAAAGGGGCTTAAAGGAACGTTTAAAGGAATCGTTTGCGCGATTGTTTTCAGGTGTATTGTGAGGGTTTCTAGGGGAAGAAATCATTTCCTGATCTAGTAATTCTATAATGATTCCTCTATAATTGAAAATGATTATCAATTATAGAGGAAGTGAGGTTCTTTTACATATGCTAAAACGCTTTTTTGCCTATTACAGGCCCTATCGTGGTCTGTTCTTTTTAGATTTCTTTTGCGCTGTGGCCGTCGGACTCATGGAACTAGGTTTCCCGCTGATCGTGAACTACTTCATTGATACATTACTGCCGACAGGGAACTGGACGGTCATTGCCTGGACCGCACTTGCGCTGTTTGTCATTTACGCACTCAGCTCAGTGATGCAATTTATCGTGTCGTATTGGGGGCACATGCTTGGCATTAATATTGAGACAGATATGAGAAAAAAACTATTTGATCATTTTCAGCGTCTCTCATTTAAGTTCTTTGATAACAACAAAACGGGTAAGCTTATGTCTCGAATGACCAATGACCTCATGTACATTGGTGAGGTGGCGCATCACGGACCTGAGGATTTGTTTATTGCGATTATGACCATTCTTGGCGCTTTTGCCGTTATGCTCATGATTAACTGGCAGCTTGCCATTTTAACGTTCTTGATTATGCCAGTCATCATCTGGTTAGCCCTTCATTTTAATAAAAAAATGACACAGGCAATTACACAACTCAACAATGACATTGGAGATTTTCATGCAAGGGTTGAGAACAATATTGGCGGTATTCGTCTTGTTCAAGCCTTTGCAAATGAACATTTTGAGAAAAAGCGCTTTGCTGAAAATAACAACCGCTTTCGAAAAGCGAAACTTCTTTCCTATAAAATTATGTCGGTTAACGGATCAATCAGCTATATTCTCACAAGGCTTGTGACGCTGTTTGTCCTTCTGGCAGGTACATGGTTTGTTCTTCAAGGTCAATTAACGGCAGGCGGATTTATCGCCTTTGTCTTGATCACAAATGTGTTATTCAGACCAATTGATAAGATCAACACGGTGATTGAAATGTATCCAAAAGGCATTGCCGGTTTTAAAAGCTATGTCGATTTGCTTGAAACAGAGCCAGATGTGAAGGATACAGAAGGAGCACGTGATATTTACGGCTTGAAAGGTGAAATTGAGTATCGAAACGTGACATTTGGCTACGATGAGCACAGTCATGTATTGAAGGATATCAACTTAAAGATCAAACAAGGAGAAACGGTTGCGTTTGTCGGGCCATCAGGAGCGGGGAAATCGACCATTTGCAGTCTGCTGCCTCGTTTTTATGATGTGGACGAAGGAGACATCACCATTGATGGTGTGAGCACAAAATCGATGACCTTGTCCTCTTTAAGACAGCAGATTGGCATTGTGCAGCAGGATGTCTTTTTATTCTCAGGCACCATTCGTGAGAATATTGCGTACGGCAACCTAGAAGCGAGTGATGCAGACATTTGGGAGGCGGTGCGACGTGCCCATTTAGAGGAGCTCGTTCAGCGGTTCCCAGAAGGATTGAATACGGTCATTGGTGAACGCGGCGTTAAGCTATCCGGCGGTCAAAAGCAACGCCTGTCAATTGCACGGATGTTTTTGAAAAACCCGTCTATTCTTATTTTGGATGAAGCGACGTCAGCACTTGATACAGAAACAGAAAAAGCAATCCAAGACGCACTAAGCGAACTGGCAGTCGGCCGGACGACACTCGTCATTGCTCACCGCCTTGCGACAATTAAACATGCAGACCGAATCATCGTCGTGACAGAGGAAGGCATTGAAGAACAAGGCCGTCACCAAGATTTAATTCAAATGGGCGGCGTCTATAGCAGACTGCATGAAGCGCAGTTTGGTCATTGAAGAGAAGTGATTGAATGAGTCCAGTTATTAAGCTGGGCTCTTTTTGATAGGATAAAATCTTCTTTTCCATTTAAATGGAATGTTGATATACTATAAGGCAATTGGATTCAAAAGGAGAGGATGGCTTGAGTGAAACGGCAAAAACAGTCATGATCAAAAGCATTCACTATTTGACGCTCGTTGGCTTATTTATCTTAATCATTCCCGCTGGACTCAATCCAGTCTTTTTTTATGTGGGAATGATTTTGTTTGGCATCAATACTGGAGTGAACATCATAGGTAGTTCTCTGAGCAAAAAAAAGATATTTGCGACGCTCGCCATCAGTTTTGCTGTCATATTGTTTGGGCTGTTTAAGCTCTTATATTAAATCTTAGCCCTTTTGAAAAAGGGCTTTTTTTGCTAGGATAGTAAAAACTCGTGTAGGAAGGATCTGATGGAATGAAGGGGCTTCGGCGTTTACAGAAGGGCGATAAAATAGGTATTTATTCTCCCTCAAGTCCAGCATCTGCCACCTTCCCTCTTAGGTATGAGCGGGCGAAGGAATGGCTTGAACAAAAAGGATTCAATGTGGTACCAGGATCATTAACAGGGAAAGAGGATCACTATCGTTCGGGAACAATTCAAGAACGAGCAGCTGAGCTGAATGAGCTGATGGCGAGAGAAGATTTGTCTTGTATCATGTCAATGATTGGGGGGACGAACTCGAATAGTTTGCTTCCTTATCTCGACTTTGAGCTGCTGATGAAGCATCCGAAAATCATGATTGGTTATTCAGATGCGACGGCGATTCTTTTAGCGGCTTATGAAAAAACGGGTCTGCCTGTTTTTTACGGGCCTGCACTTGTGCCGTCTTTTGGAGAGTTTGAACCATTTGTCGATCATACATATCAATCTTTCGAGGATATTCTCATTCATCCGCAGCCCATCCCATATCAGGTGAAAAAACCGCCCTTCTGGACGGACGAACGGATCAACTGGGAAGAGAAAATAAGAGACAAAGAAAAACGTCCAAACGAGTGGATGTGCGTCATTGAAGGGCAGGCAGAAGGTAGACTGATCGGCGGGAACCTAAATGCCATGTATGGCATATGGGGAAGTGAATTCATGCCTCAAATCCAAAAAGGCGATATCCTTCTCATTGAAGATTGTATGAAAACCGCCTCCACCGTCGAAAAGAACTTCTCTCTGTTAAAGATAAATGGTGTGTTTGAACGGGTATCTGGTATCCTCTTAGGGAAACATGAGCTGTTTGATGATGAAGGAACGGGCAAAAGGCCGCACGATCTCTTACTTGAAGTACTGGGAGATACAAAGAGGCCGCTCATCGCAGAATTTGACAGTGCCCATACGCATCCGATGCTCACGATGCCAATCGGTACACAAGTAAAAATGAATGCAACGTCACGCGAGGTTTGGCTGACAGAAGCGTGGATATAGAAAAAGAGCAGTTCTAATACTGCTCTTCTTTACGAAGCATGTTCTTTTTCAAATGGCTGTAGAAGGTCTTGTGCCTCTTTTCCTTCTACCACGATTAAATAGTCTGATTCTAAATGAGTGAGCCTAAAGGTTTCTAGCTCTACGATGTTCTTAATGTTGCACATTGTTTTTTTAGAATATACATATAAACGATGCTGAGCGTGCTGGCACTTTTCGTATAGAGAAATAAGCTTATGTAAATTCAATGCTTTCGCAGCAATTCGGATTGAATAGATTTGTGACATCTTCATATCCTCCTGTTAAATACTTTCTCACAATAGCTTTGTTACCCCCGTTGTGATAGAGGTAAACCTTTCTCTACGATTTCCACTCAATGGTGCCTCCGCCCGTCCGCCGATTGCCTCTGATCGCTGACAGCTCCTCAACAAGACGGAGCAAAGCCTGATCCTTTTTCTTTGCCTCAATCATAAAATCCACATCACGACCATACGGCTTTAAAGCTTGAAAAAGTGGCAATACAAAGGACATCTCCACACCATCCGCATGGCTCCGTATCGCCTTTTCTGATTTTGGTGAGGATAAGTGGATTTTAGGCGGTATGCCAGTGTTTGCCCACGTGTCAAACACTCTTGGCAGAATGTCATCAAGCGCCGCATCATCATCTTTGTTTGCCATGTGATGGTGGTAATCAAATACAAACGGGATGCTATGCTTTTCACAAACATCAAGCGTTTCTAATGACGTATAGGTTTTGTCATCATTTTCAAGCGTCATTCTCGCCTTGATATGTGCAGGAAGCTGCTTTATATTTTCATCAAAACGCTGTAAAGCAGATGCTTTGTCGCCATATGCACCTCCGACATGAATGTTCATATAGCCTTCCTTTTCAAGCTGCATGGCCTCAAGCATTTCATAATGATAGGTCATATCAATGACGGCGTTTTCTGTAATGGCTGGCTTTGGACTTGTGAACAAAGTAAATTGATTGGGGTGAAAGCTCACTCGTAATCCGTGCCGCTTTACGAGTTGACCAATCTCTAGAAATTCTTTGCGAAAGGGTGTCACAAAGTCCCACCGCACCTCAGGATGGGTGGCGAGAGGGACAATCGAGCTTGAAAAACGGTAAAGCGGAATATCATGGGCAATCGCAAAATAAAGCGTTCTTAATGTATTGACGAGGTTGGCTTTCGTCGTTCGCAATAGAGCCTCTGTCCTCTCTTCCTTTGAGAGCTTACTGTATCTTGCAAAGGTCAGCGACTTGGCAGGTGAAGCTTCCCATAAAGTGACGGCGTTGGATACATAACCAAATCGATAACGCATAGGTCAACTCCTTTATAAAAAATATGAGAACAGGGCGCCTATCCACTCAATTGGACGCGTGAGAAGTGGGCGTTGTTTGTATTTTTCTTCAGTCATCAGTTCTGACACTTCCATGTGTTCACGAATCTTTTCCTCTACATGTGCGGTGAAGGCGGGATCATCAATGGCCACATCCACTTCTTCGTTGAAAAACAAACTTCGTTTATCAAAGTTCGCCGTACTGATCATACAACGGCTATGATCGATGAGAATGGCTTTCGCATGATAAAACCCTTTATAAAAACGATACACAAGACATCCAGCAGCAATCAGATCTTTCAAATAATGAAATCCAGCTTCTTTCACAAGCGGGTGATCTGCCTTCATTGGGATGATGATGTCGACAGTCACGCCTCGCTTCCGTGCGTCAAGAAGGGCGCTTAGAAGAGGAGCAGATGGAATAAAATAGGGCGTGCAGATGGTGATTTGCTTTTTCGCCTGTTGAATATCGTGAAGAAATAAGGCCTCTAAAGAAAAACCTGCCGTCGCACGTGTAGTGCACTGTAATGTTCCCGGTTCCAGTGTAGGAAAAACCTCGTATTGCAGCTGTTGAATACCAGATGAGCGGTACAAATCATTCAGAAACACATGCTGGAGGTCTGCGACAACCTGTCCTGTCATGCGCAGGTGATAGTCCTTCCAAATGCCAAACCTACCGTTTTTCCCTACATATTCATCGCCAATATTAAACCCGCCAATGTAGCCGATCTTCCCATCGATCACCGTGATCTTCCGGTGATTTCTCATGTTCAAGCGATAAATGAAAAAAGGAAAACGTGGTTTATTTAAAAAGTAAAATTGAATGCCGCTTTTTTCTAGCATCTGAATGGATGTTTGATCAAATGAATAGGAGCCTAACCGATCAGTGAGCAAAAAAACCGAAACACCTTGCTCTGCTTTCGCTTTAAGTGCTTGCAGAATCCTTTGCCCAATCTTGTCGTTCTTTACAATAAAGAACATCATATGAATAGAAGAAGAGGCTTGCTGTATATCCGTAAGAAGCTGATCAAACAGTGGTTCGCCATCATGATAAAAGGCTGCATCGCCGCTTGTTTGGTCAAAAGACCGTTCAAAAGCATGGGTAGAAAAATATTTTCTCCCTATATAAAGATCTAGCCTGACGAGTAGAACAATGACGAAGACGACGAGTAGAATGATCCATGCGATCATGAAGGTTCCTCCTTTTTTACATATGACGATAGTGTACCCAAATGGGCAAAAAATATTGACTGAATACTCATTCATTATTTATGATAGAGGTACAACATGGAAACGGAACAAAGTGGGTTTTGGGGAATGAAAGGGGGAGCAAGATGAATAGCCTTTTAATTGTTAACTTGATTGCATTTGCGGCAGTGACCGCTTACGCTGTGTATTTGTTTATTTATCTCATTCGAACACGAGCGGCGTATATTCGTCTTGGCAAAAAAGAAGAATTTCAGAAAGACATGAAAAAACGCTTAGAACGTGTTTGGGTGAATGTGTTTGGGCAAAAGAAACTGCTCAAGGACAAGAAGAGCGGCATCATTCATGTGCTGTTTTTCTATGGATTTATTTTAGTGCAGTTCGGAGCCCTTGATTTTATTATGAAGGGACTTGTTCCAGACAGCGGGCTACCATTAGGTCCGCTTTACGGTGTCTTTACGTTCTTCCAAGAGGTAGTCACACTTCTCATTTTAGTGGCGGTGGTTTGGGCGTTCCATAGAAGATATGTCGAGAAGTTAGTCCGTTTAAAAAGGGGCTTTAAGTCAGGGCTTGTCCTTTTGTTTATTGGCGGATTGATGCTGACCGTATTACTGGGAAACGGAATGAACATCATTTGGCATGGGCACTCACTATCAGCAACTGAGCCAATTGCTTCCGGCATTGCTTTCTTGCTGGGCTGGCTGTCACCACTTGCGGCAACAATTGTTTTCTATGTCGCATGGTGGGTGCATCTTCTTATTTTACTGACGTTCTTAGTGTACGTCCCGCAGTCTAAGCACGCCCATCTCATCGCTGGCCCGGTCAACGTATTTGTCAGCAGATTGGACCCGCCAGGCAAACTGCAAAAAATTGATTTTGAAGATGAGACACAAGAAACGTTCGGCGTTGGGAAAATTGAAGATTTCCGTCAATCTCAGCTGATCGATCTTTACGCTTGTGTGGAATGCGGACGCTGTACCAATATGTGTCCAGCGACTGGGACGGGGAAAATGCTGTCTCCAATGGATTTGATTTTACGATTAAGAGATCATTTAACAAATAAAGGGGCTGCCATTACATCAAAAACACCGTGGGTTCCGCAGCTTGCTTTCAAGCAGACGACAGGAAATCAGCTGGCATTACAGGCAAGAGGAGCCGGAGCGGAAGAATCTGCGGCGAGCGCAATGTATCATCCTTCTCTCATTGGTGAGGTCATTACAGAAGAAGAAATCTGGGCATGCACGACATGCCGAAACTGTGAAGATCAGTGTCCTGTCATGAACGAACACGTCGACAAAATCATTGATATGCGCAGATACTTAGTGCTGACTGAAGGAAAAATGGACGCAGATGCACAGCGTGCGATGACAAGCATCGAGCGCCAAGGGAACCCATGGGGATTGAACCGAAAAGAAAGAGAAAACTGGCGTGAACTAAGAGAAGATGTGCATGTTCCGACAGTGAAAGAGCTGAAAAAAGCAGATCAGACCTTTGACTATTTATTCTGGGTTGGATCGATGGGTGCATATGACAATAGAAGCCAAAAGATTGCTCTTGCCTTTGCAAAACTGCTCAATGAAGCAGGGGTTTCTTTTGCCATCCTAGGCAATAAAGAGAAAAACTCAGGCGATACACCGAGAAGACTTGGGAATGAATTTTTGTTCCAAGAGCTTGCTGCAAAGAACATCGAAGAATTCCAAAAAAATGACGTAACCAAAATTGTCACGATCGATCCGCATGCTTACAATTTATTTAAAAATGAATACCCAGACTTCGGGCTCGAGGCAGAGGTGTACCATCATACAGAATTACTGGCAGAGCTAGTAAAAGAGGGAAAATTAACGCCTATTCATGAAGTGAACGAAGTCATTACTTTCCACGATTCTTGCTACCTAGGCAGATATAACGAGGTCTATGATCCGCCAAGAGATATTTTAAAATCCATTCCGGGTGTGACACTGAAAGAAATGGAACGGAATCGTGAATCCGGGATGTGCTGCGGTGCCGGCGGCGGTTTAATGTGGATGGAAGAAGAGACAGGTACTCGAATTAACACAGCGAGGACGGAGCAGGCCTTACAGGTACAGCCATCCATCATCAGCTCAGGATGCCCATATTGTTTAACCATGCTTGGGGATGGGACGAAAGCGAAGGAAGTAGAAGAGCAGGTCGGAACATTTGATGTCGCAGAACTTCTTGAAAAATCAGTGTTTGGCGAAACGAGAACGCAGGCTTCATAAAGGTGTCAGGCCGATGGATCTTCTGTTCATCGGTCGATAGATGCCGATGTTTTAAGTGCTGTCTAGCATTTATGTAAGCGGTAACAAATAGGAGGGGAAAGAAATGAGCACGACGGTCATTGTATCTGGAGCGAGAACACCATTTGGAAAACTAGGTGGAACTTTAAGTCGTTTGACTGCTGCAGAATTAGGGGGGATGACGATAAAAGCTGCGCTGGAAAGAGCCTCAAATGTTCATGAAGTGGATGAAGTCATCATGGGCAGTGTCCTTCAAGGAGGACAAGGTCAAATTCCTTCAAGGCAGGCAGCTAGACATGCAGATCTTCCTTGGTCGGTTCCGACGCAAACCATCAACAAAGTCTGTGCTTCAGGAATGCGCAGTGTCACGACAGCCGATCAAATCATTCGAGCGGGAGATGCCAAGGTGATCGTGGCAGGCGGCATGGAATCCATGTCCCATGCTCCTTATCTTCTAAAAAAAGCACGATGGGGTTACAAAATGGGAGATGGTGCAGTACAAGATGCCATGATTTTAGATGGATTAACCTGTTCGTTTACAGGTGTTCATATGGGTGAGTATGGAAGCATGGCGGCGAAAGAGCTTGGCGTCACACGAGAAGAACAAGACCTTTGGGCGTTAAGAAGTCATGAACGAGCCATTGAGGCGCAAAAAAGCGGCTTTTTTAAAAATGAGATCATCCCCGTTACCGTCAAGAATAAAAAAGGAGATCAGCTGATTTCAGAAGATGAAGCCCCGCGGCGTGATACGTCATATGAACGTTTGTCAAAACTGATGCCCGTTTTCGATCAGACAGGTACGATCACCGCTGGCAATGCACCGGGTGTCAATGATGGTGCAAGTGCGCTTCTATTAATGAAAGACACATACGCCATGCAGCAAGGTGAAAAACCTCTGGCAGTTGTGCTTGGCCATGCGCAAGTAGCAGTAGAGGCAAAGGATTTTCCGAAAACACCAGCCTATGCCATCGAAAAAGTGTTAAAGAAAACAGGGAAGCGAGTAGAGGATATCGATTTGTTTGAAATCAATGAGGCTTTTTCAGCGGTGGCATTGGCATGCGAAAAAATGCTTGGACTGGATCGGCGGAAAATGAATGTGAACGGAGGGGCAGTCGCGATTGGTCATCCGATTGGAGCAAGCGGAACACGTATTATATTGACCATGATCCATGCACTCAGACAAAGAGGCGGCGGGATCGGCATTGCGGCGATTTGCAGCGGCGGGGGTCAAGGTGATGCGATCATGATCAAGGTGGATTAAAAGGGAGGCGTTCATTGTCATGAGTATAGAAGAGACCGTCATGGTCGTTGGAGCTGGTCAAATGGGATCGGGTATTGCCCAAGTATTTGCACAGTCAGGTTATACCGTCCTGCTCCATGATACAGAAGAGGAGCAGATTCATCGAGCCATTTTCTCAATGACCAAACAACTGACGAAACGAGCAGAAAAAGGAAAGCTGGCACATCAGGCAGTCCGTGATATTACACAGCGGCTGGCTGTTTCAACAGATTTAAAGGATGTACAGCAGACGCATTTAGTGATTGAAGCCGTATCTGAACAAATGAAGATCAAAAAACAAATCTTTGAAACCCTCGATCAATTTGCACCTGATGACACGATATTTGCGACAAATACGTCTTCCTTGTCGATCACAGAATTAGCAGCCGTGACGAACAGGCCAGAGAAAGTGATTGGCATGCATTTTATGAATCCAGTTCCCGTGATGAAACTTGTTGAAGTGATCCGTGCGCTGCAAACGGATGATGCCACGTACCAAGTTGTTTTTGATACAGCAAAGACATTAGACAAAACGCCAATTGAAGTGGAAGACTTCCCCGGTTTTGTGTCAAATCGCATTTTAATGCCGATGATTAATGAAGCCATTTACACCCTTTATGAAGGCGTAGCAGATGTAGAAAGAATTGACGGCATCATGACGCTTGGAATGAACCATCCAATGGGCCCGCTTCGTCTCGCCGACCTCATCGGGCTCGATACTTGTTTATTTATTATGAATACCCTTCACGAGGGTCTTGGAGATAGCAAATATCGACCTTGTCCTCTTTTGAAAAAATATGTGAACGCAGGCTGGCTGGGCAAAAAGACAAAGAGAGGTTTTTACACTTACCACGACCACTCATAGGGGGAGTCAAGATGGATGTATTGCTGACAGAAAAACAACGTCTTTGGAGAAAACGAGTAGCAGAATTTGCACGCCAGCATGTCTTCCCAGAAGTAGAAGCGATGGAACAGGGCGTGTTCCCGAAAACGCTTTTAGCTGAAATGGGTCGGCAAGGCTTTTTAGGCATTCCGATCCCAGATAAGTATCACGGATTAGGGGCAGATTTCACAACCTATATCATGGCGATTCATGAATTATCCAAAGTAAGTGCAACCATCGGTGTCATTGTATCCGTTCATACATCCGTTGTGACGATGCCGATTTTGGCGTTTGGAACAACTGAACAAAAAGAATCCTACGTTCCCAAGCTTGCGTCCGGGCAGAAGCTGGGCGCCTTTTGTCTAACTGAACCGAAGGCAGGATCAGATGCCTCTAGTATTCAGTTGAAAGCAGAGCGCACAAACGATCACTATGTGTTAAATGGAACGAAAATTTTTATCACAAGCGGCGGTGAAGCGGAAGTGTATCTTGTATTTGCGGTGACAGACCCTGCTTCTGCTAAGAAAAATATATCAGCATTCATTGTGGAGAAGGGGACACCAGGATTTACGATCGGAAAAGATGAGAAGAAGATGGGCCTGCATGGATCAAAAACAGTCACACTTCATTTTGACGGTGTTCGAATTCCAAAAAAACAGCTGCTCGGTGCAGAAGGAGAAGGCTTTCGGATTGCCATGTCTAGCTTAAATGCGGGGAGAATTGGTATTGCGGCTCAAAGCCTTGGTATTGCAGAAGCCGCATTAGCTGAGGCGGTCACGTATTTAAAGCAGCATCCAGCTGGCCTTGAAACGACCATTCGGTTGGGCGATCTGGGCACCAAGCTGGAAGCGGCAAAACTTCTTGTCTATCAAGCGGCTTCTTATAAAGAGGCCAATCGCCCTGTCACGAAGGAAGCGTCGATGGCGAAGTTATTTGCATCTAAAACAGCGGTTGATATTAGTACAGAAGTCATCCATTTGCTTGGTCTAGCCGGTTACACGAAGCAATACCGAGCAGAGCGGTACTTTCGTGATGCGAAAATTTGTGAGATTTATGAAGGAACAAGTGAAATACAAAGGCTGGTTATTTGTAAACAGCTAATATGAAGTGAGGTGGCTCATGATGCAGTTCCAATTAAGTGACGAACACGAAATGATACAAAAAATGGTGAGAGATTTTGCGAAAAATGAAGTGGAGCCAACAGCAGCAGAGCGAGATGAAACAGAATCGTATGATCCCGCTATTTTTCGTCAAATGGCAGAGCTTGGTTTAACGGGAATCCCTTGGCCAGAAGAAAATGGGGGGATTGGTAGTGATTATTTGGCCTATGTCATAGCGGTTGAAGAGCTCTCACGAGTGTGCGCCTCAACAGGCGTCACCCTATCTGCTCACACATCACTCGCCTCATGGCCGATCTATACATTCGGAACAGATGAGCAAAAGGAGACGTATTTAAAGCCGCTTGCAGAGGGACAGAAGATCGGCGCATACGCACTGACCGAGAGCGGCTCGGGCTCAGATGCCGGCGGAATGAAAACAACAGCAGTAAAAGCAGGGAATGAATACGTTTTGAACGGGGCAAAGATTTTTATTACCAATGGAGGCATTGCGGATTATTATATTGTGTTTGCTGTTACTGACAAGGATGCTTCATCGCGCAATACAACCGCTTTTATTGTAGAAAAAGAGACGCAAGGCTTCTCAATCGGCAAAAAAGAAAGCAAACTGGGCATACGCTCATCGCCAACGACAGAAATCATCTTTGAAGACTGTCGTATACCCGAAAGGAACCGGCTTGGTCAAGAAGGAGAGGGATTTAAAATAGCGATGATGACACTTGACGGCGGCAGAAACGGTATTGCCGCACAAGCTGTTGGTATTGCTCAAGGTGCTCTGGATGCAGCAGTCAATTATGCAAAGGAGCGCAAACAATTCGGTAAACCAATCATTCAGCAGCAAGGCATTGCTTTTAAGTTAGCGGATATGGCAACGGCAATTGAGGCCTCAAGACTGCTCACCTATCAGGCAGCATGGCTTGAAACGAAAGGGCTTCCGTATGGAAAAGAATCAGCTATGTCCAAGCTCTTTGCCGGTGATACAGCCATGAAGGTGACGACAGAAGCTGTACAAATCTTCGGCGGATACGGCTATACAAAGGATTACCCAGTCGAACGCTACATGCGTGATGCGAAAATCACTCAAATCTATGAAGGTACACAAGAAATCCAGCGGCTGGTCATCTCACGGAAACTGCTAGATATGTAGAAACGAAGTAAAGACCACCTGATGTGAGGTGGTCTGTTTTTGTCTCAAATGTGAAATCCTCTCCAATGTGATCTCATATCACCTGATCGTTATGGTAAAATTGGAAAAAGAATCAAAATGGAGGTTATCATGATGAACACAACATTGATTGGCATTTTAGGAATCGTCACGATGATCATATGGATTATGGTCTCCACAGAGCTTTCAAAGTCTCCAAAAAAGAAGGAAGAAAAAGAAAACAGCCGCAGAAAACTCATTGTACTCGTGTCTGCGGGCACTTTATTCACCGTACCTTTGGTTTTTTCACTCATTCAGAATATTCAGCTGTAACCTATCCATTCGACTAAACCGCTGCTGTCTGTTTTAATTTCACCCATTTGAAAAAAACAAAACGGACAAGTGGTCCCATAATCAACATCTGCAAAGGGAACGCCAACATGACATTATGGCCGAAAATCGTTAAGTAATCAGATAGAATCGATTGTGTTTGAAATCCTGTGCTGACGCTTTGAACGACATATCCGCATAAAGACATGAGACACACCATACCAAACACGATAAAGATAGAAAGAGTGAGAATAAAATAGATTTTCTTGCCTTTTGGGGCAAAACGGCTGGCTGCTTTTTTTGCTGAAGGCCCAACAATACACATCTCAATCAACAACGTGATGGCAAAACCGATCACATAGGTGAGTACACCTTCTAACCATGTCATATGTCCAAGCCGTCCATTTAGAAATAGGTTATAAAAGAACATCACTGAAAACATACAAAAACACATCAAGACACCAAATTGTATATCTTCTTTTTTTGTCATTGGCAATTCGATCAACCTCTCAAAATTAGTCTATTTATTATAGATTTCTGTATCAATTCGTCGTAAGTGAACATTTTGTGAAGGAATAAATCCCCTTTTTTAAGAAGAGTAAATGGCTTTGTATTCATCAAAAGAGAAGACAAAAAAGCATGCAAAACGTGTGCTTCACACATGAATTGTGTCAATTCGGCACAAATGATTGACCGCTAGAGGCTCCTCTTGTGAAAAAATCAAAAATTAACATCAATAAAGGTGGCATAAACTCCCCTAATTTGTTTATAATGAGAGGTATGGTTTGTCGTAAGAATAAGGTATAAATACTTATTATTTCACTGATAAATGGATACATACATGTAATAGAAAGGGAGTGTCTGACCTTGAGTTTGAAAGAATACTCACAGGAACAGCTCAAACAAATGTCTTTAGTTGAACTTGCTTATGAAATTTTCAGAGACAGCAAAACACCGATTACGTTTTCCGAGTTAATAGATGAAATTGTCCGTTTGCAAGGGATACAAAAATCTGATCTTGATGATCGACTTGCTCAATTTTATACAGACTTAAATATAGATGGCCGCTTTATTTCGTTAGGTGATCAGAGATGGGGACTTCGCAGCTGGTATCCAGTTGATCAAATCGAAGAAGAAGTTCAGCCAGCTGTTAAAACAAAAGCGAAAAAGAAAAAAACAAAAGCTGCTGTCGTTGAAGAAGACTTCGATGATATTGAAGAGGAAGAAGAAATCGACGAGCTTGAAGAAGATCTTGATCTTGTTGAAGACGACGAGGACCTTGACCTAGATGATGAAGAAATCGATGAAGAGATAGAAGACTTCGACGAAGATGATGATGAAGATGATGACGGCTTAACGGAAATTGATGAAGACGATTTAGACGATGATGAGGAAGACAAATAACCCTCACAAACCGGTCCTGAAAACAGGACAAAACCGTCTTGACTTTCCAGAGCGAACTATGTAGTATGTATTTTGGGCTCTCTAAAAAAGAGTACGTAAAGATACGTTCATTTACGCTCCCTTTCATTTATTTGAAAGGGAGCTTTCTTATTTTTCAAGAGATTTAGGGATACACTCTAAAAGGATGAAGCTGTGCATGTCTAGTCATGCAAGGGTAAAAAAGAGAGGAGCATACGAAATGACAAAGTATATTTTTGTAACAGGAGGAGTTGTTTCCTCACTTGGAAAAGGGATCACGGCTGCATCGTTAGGCCGCCTTCTGAAAAATAGAGGGATGGATGTCACCATTCAAAAATTTGATCCATATATCAACGTAGACCCAGGGACAATGAGTCCATACCAGCACGGTGAGGTATTTGTCACAGACGACGGTGCTGAAACAGACCTTGACTTAGGTCACTACGAGCGTTTCATTGACATTAACTTAAATAAGTACAGCAACGTTACAACAGGTAAAATCTACTCTACTGTTTTGAAGAAAGAGCGCCGCGGCGACTACTTAGGTGGAACAGTACAGGTTATTCCCCACATTACAAATGAAATCAAAGACCGTGTGTACCGTGCCGGGAAAGAAACGGGTGCAGATGTGGTCATTACAGAAATCGGTGGAACAGTAGGAGACATCGAATCCCTTCCATTCCTTGAAGCGATTCGTCAAATGAAGAGTGACATCGGCCGTGAAAACGTGATGTACATTCATTGTACCCTTGTTCCTTACATCCGTGCTGCAGGCGAACTGAAAACAAAACCAACACAGCATAGTGTAAAAGAACTTCGCAGTCTTGGTATTCAGCCAAACGTCATTGTAGTCAGAACTGAAATGCCATTGGCACAAGACATGAAGGACAAAATTGCGCTATTCTGTGATATTGATACGAAAGCAGTCATCGAATGTCAGGATGCAGATACCCTTTATTCGATTCCGCTTGATTTACAAAAACAAGGATTAGACAAGCTTGTATGTGAGCACATGAAGCTTGACTGTCAAGATGCGGACATGACGGAGTGGACGGCGCTTGTTGATAAAGTGCAAAACCTTTCAAAACAAGTCACGATTGGTCTTGTAGGGAAATATGTTGAGCTGCAGGATGCATACATTTCTGTCGTTGAATCCCTTCGTCATGCGGGCTATGCATTTGATGCGGATGTTCAAATCAAATGGATCAACGCAGAAGAAGTCACAGCAGAAAATATGGCTGATTTCGCTCAAGATGTAGACGGCATTATTGTTCCTGGAGGCTTCGGAGACCGCGGAGTAGAAGGGAAAATCATTGCAACACAATTTGCGCGTGAAAACAAAGTGCCATTCTTCGGAATCTGCTTAGGTATGCAAGTCGCATCTATCGAATATGCGAGAAACGTACTAGGTTTAGAGGGAGCACATTCCGCTGAAATTGATCCAGAAACAGCATTCCCAATCATCGACCTTCTTCCAGAACAGAAGGATGTTGATGACTTAGGTGGAACACTTCGCCTCGGCCTATACCCTTGTAAATTAAACGAAGACTCAAAAGCATTTGCTGCATACAATGACGAAGTCGTGTACGAACGCCACCGTCATCGCTATGAGTTTAATAACGAATTCAGACAGCAAATGGAAGCAGCAGGTTTTGTCTTCTCTGGTACAAGCCCAGACGGACGCCTTGTTGAAATCATTGAACTGAAGGATCACCCATGGTTCCTTGCTTCTCAGTTCCACCCAGAATTCATTTCAAGACCGACAAGACCACAGCCGTTATTTAGAGATTTCGTTGGTGCTTCACTACAGGCATCTGAATCAAAATAAAACAAAAAACTGCCGAGAATATCATCTTCTCGGCAGTTTTTTTATTCATATTCCTCAACGATTTCTTTCACAGTAAACGATAGAGCATGGTAGACATATAAGCAGGTCATCAGTGCAGGATAGCCGAACCTTGTTCCATCTTCTGCAGGCACAAGTGGTTTTTTGAGCTGAAAATCAATGTGGACATCACAATGCTCTTCAATAAATGATGTCTCCTTTTGTGCAGGACCGACCCCGACAATAGGTGTACCTTGTTCGTGCAGCTCTTTGACAAGGGATTGAATCTCTTGATCTTCTGGATCTGAATAAAATAAAAGCACCCTGTCACTTGGATGAAGTAAGCTGCGCTCCTTTTGATCCAGCGGCAGAACCTTCGCACCCGGAAACGGCTCCTTGCTCTCAGATGCCTCTAAGGCTACAGCCGCCAGTTCATTCTTGCCATGAAAATACACGGCATGTCCACTGACAACGGCCTGAGCAAGAAGGCGTGCACCGTCTTCGATCGCTTCGGCCTGCTTATCTCCAATACGTGAAAAAATACCTGATAATTGGGTAGTGAAAATTTTTAACAAGACTCATTTCCTCCTTCTGTCAGATCATTTTATAATAGAATATAAAGAGAATATTAGGAAAAATGCTCAGAAAATGTCGTAAAGTAAACTATTATAATTAAAGGAAATGTGAAAATCAAACAGAATTATTTAACAACAGCTCTTTTTATGGCGAAAAATGAAAGCAATGGGGTGTAACAGATGAATGAGAAAATTTTAATTGTCGATGATCAGTACGGTATTAGAATATTGCTGAATGAAGTGTTTCATAAAGAAGGCTATCAAACCTTTCAAGCCGCTAATGGACTACAGGCATTAGATATTGTGAAAAACCATAGACCAAACCTCGTCCTGCTTGATATGAAGATTCCCGGAATGGATGGCATTGAGATTTTAAAACGCATGAAATTAATTGATGAAGACATTCGAGTGATCATTATGACAGCTTATGGCGAACTAGATATGATTCAAGAGTCTAAAGAGCTCGGTGCATTAACGCATTTTGCTAAACCATTTGATATTGATGAAATCCGTGATGCAGTCAAAGAATACTTGCCGCTCGAAACAAATGGCTAGATGGAAATGATTGAATCAAGTCATTCTGTTGCCGATTTGTCGAATAATTGGTATTCTAGATAAGAAGAAGAAAGCGATCTGACTTTGAAAGTTTACATATGGCGAGAAATTCTGGTCATGCTAGGGTGGAGAGCTTTTTTTAGTAAGCAAATTAGCTACATAGGGAGGATTTTTCATCATGCCTTTAGTTTCAATGACAGAAATGTTGAAAGACGCAAAGGAAAAAGGTTACGCTGTTGGACAGTTTAACTTAAATAACTTAGAATTCACGCAAGCGATTTTACAAGCTGCTGAAGAAGAGAAATCTCCAGTTATCTTAGGAGTATCTGAAGGAGCAGGACGCTACATGGGCGGCTTCAAAACAGTTGTCGCAATGGTAAAAGCGTTAATCGAAGAATATAATGTAACAGTTCCTGTTGCGATTCATTTAGATCACGGTTCAAGCTTTGAATCTTGTGCAAAAGCGATTCATGCAGGATTTACTTCTGTGATGATTGATGCTTCTCACCATCCATTTGATGAGAACGTAGCGACAACTGCAAAAGTGGTTGAGCTTGCACATTTCCACGGTGTATCTGTAGAAGCTGAGCTTGGAACTGTTGGTGGACAAGAAGACGACGTCATCGCTGAGGGCGTTATTTATGCTGATCCAAAAGAGTGCCAAGAGCTTGTAGAACGTACTGGTATTGACTGCCTTGCGCCTGCACTAGGTTCAGTTCATGGTCCATACAAAGGTGAACCAAACCTTGGTTTCGCTGAAATGGAAGAAATCGGTAAAACAACTGGACTTCCACTTGTTCTTCACGGCGGAACAGGTATCCCAACTGCTGACATCAAGCGTGCGATTTCACTTGGTACAGCAAAAATCAATGTAAACACTGAAAACCAAATTGCTTCTGCGAAAGCAGTTCGCGAAACACTTGCTGCAAAAACAGAAGAGTATGATCCACGTAAATATCTTGGACCAGCTCGTGACGCAATTAAAGCGACTGTTATCGGCAAAATGCGTGAATTTGGTTCTTCTAACCAAGCATAATTTGATGAGAACCGAAAGCCGCCTGAGTCACAGGCGGTTTTCTCCATATCATGAGAAAGCGCAATCAAATTTACATTTCAGACAATTTATTGATAGGAGAGTGGCACAGTTATGTTATTTTTCGTAGACACAGCGAATATCGCAGACATCAAAGAGGCACACGAGCTTGGCATTTTAGCTGGCGTGACAACAAACCCTAGTTTAGTAGCGAAAGAAAAGGACGTATCGTTCCACGACCGCCTTCGTGAAATCACTGACGTGGTATCAGGTTCAGTTAGTGCGGAAGTCATTTCCCTCAAAGCAGAAGAAATGATCGAAGAAGGAAAAGAGCTGGCTGCTATTGCACCAAATATCACAGTGAAAATCCCAATGACAACAGACGGTCTTAAAGCGGTCAAAGCGTTAACAGACCTTGGAATTAAAACAAACGTCACGTTGATTTTTAGTGCAAACCAGGCACTTCTTGCAGCTAGAGCTGGTGCGACGTATGTCTCTCCATTCCTCGGCCGCTTAGATGACATTGGCCAAAATGGTCTTGATCTCATTAGTGAAGTGAAAACCATTTTTGATGTTCATGGATTAGATACACAAATCATTGCTGCATCCATTCGTCACCCGCAGCATGTGACAGAAGCTGCGCTTAGAGGTGCTCATATCGGCACAATGCCGCTGAAAGTCATCAAGCAGCTGACAAAACACCCATTAACGGATGCAGGCATTGAGCAATTTTTAGCAGACTGGAATAAATAAGTGATTGTGGCAGACGGATACGCATCCGTTTGCCGCAGTTTTCCTTAAATACGCTAAGAAATGTTTTGTGCAAAGAAGAGAACATCACAGCCTCGCAAAGCTTCGATTATTTTTCTTCCGACAAATTTCGTTTAACCTGTATTCTTTCTCTTGATATTGGCTAAATTTTGGACAAGACCTTTTAAAGCGCGACATCCACAAACAGTATAACTCCAACAGTGATCTTCTTTAAGAAGGGAGACAAATATGGAAAAGTTAAACATTGCCGGCGGTGACCCCTTGCGCGGGACCGTACATATTAGTGGTGCGAAAAATAGTGCTGTGGCACTGATTCCTGCCACGATTCTCGCTGATTCTCCAGTAACCATTGAAGGCCTTCCGCATATTTCAGATATTGACACATTACGAGATCTGTTAGAAGAGATTGGCGGAAAGGTCACGTTTGAAAAAGGTGAGATGGTTGTCAATCCTGCCTCCATGATCAGTATGCCGCTTCCTAATGGGAAAGTGAAGAAACTACGAGCATCCTATTATTTAATGGGCGCCATGCTCGGTAGATTCAAGCAGGCTGTCATTGGATTACCAGGGGGATGTCACTTAGGACCTAGACCGATCGATCAGCATATCAAAGGCTTTGAAGCACTTGGAGCCGAGGTGACAAACGAACAGGGTGCGATTTATTTGCGCGCTGAAAAATTAGTCGGAGCCCGTATTTATCTTGATGTTGTCAGTGTAGGTGCGACCATCAACATCATGCTGGCAGCCGTGCTTGCTGAAGGGAAAACAGTGATTGAAAATGCCGCAAAAGAACCCGAAATTATTGATGTAGCGACACTGCTTGCAAGCATGGGAGCTAAAATCAAAGGTGCGGGGACGGATGTGATTCGGATCGAAGGTGTGGAATCTCTTCATGGCTGCAGGCATTCCATCATCCCTGACCGCATAGAAGCAGGTACATTTTTAATTGCAGGTGCAGCGATGGGGGATGAAGTTGTGCTTGATAATGTGATCCCAACTCATTTAGAATCAATTACGGCGAAACTTAGAGAGATGGGGTTCACAATTGAAACAAGCAACGATCAAATGCTGATCGTTGGCAGAAATGAAGGACTCAAGCCTGTCGATATCAAAACCCTTGTGTATCCGGGCTTTCCGACTGATCTTCAACAGCCGATGACGGCTTTGTTAACAAAAGCGAAAGGCACGAGTGTCGTGACAGATACCATTTACTCTGCCCGCTTTAAACACATTGACGAATTGCGTCGAATGGGTGCTAACATGAAGGTGGAAGGAAGATCTGCCATTATTACAGGTCAAACGCAGCTTCAAGGTGCAAAGGTCAAAGCAAGTGATCTGCGAGCAGGTGCTTGTCTCGTTGTTGCAGGGTTAATGGCAGACGGTGTGACCGAAATCACAGGGCTTGAACATATAGACAGAGGATATAGTATGCTTGAGGAGAAGCTTGAAGGCTTGGGTGCAACCATCTGGCGTGAAAAGCTGAATGACCAAGAAATAGAAGAACTTCAAAATTCATAAGGCTTTGACTGTGAGAGGAGATTTGGACAAAAATGGAAAGAAGTTTATCGATGGAACTAGTACGGGTGACAGAAGCAGCTGCATTAAAATCTGCTCGTTGGATGGGTAGAGGTTTAAAAGACGAAGCGGATGATGCTGCAACAAGTGCCATGCGTGATGTATTTGATACGATTCCGATGAAGGGAACTGTGGTCATCGGCGAGGGAGAAATGGACGAAGCTCCAATGCTTTATATTGGGGAAAAGCTTGGAAACGGATATGGACCTCGCGTGGATGTCGCTGTTGATCCATTGGAAGGAACAAATATTGTGGCAAGTGGCGGCTGGAATGCTTTAGCTGTTATCGCTGTTGCTGATCATGGCAACTTGCTGAATGCACCTGATATGTACATGGATAAGATCGCAGTAGGTCCAGAAGCGGTAGGCTGCATCGACATTGAAGCGCCTGTCATTGACAATCTTCGTGCTGTTGCAAAAGCAAAAAACAAAGATATTGAAGATGTTGTTGCGACAATTTTAAACAGAGAGCGACATGAAAAGATCATTGCTGAGCTGAGAGAAGCTGGAGCAAGAATCAAGTTGATCGATGATGGTGACGTTGCAGGAGCCATTAATACAGCATTTGATCACACAGGTGTTGATATTCTATTTGGTTCAGGTGGAGCGCCTGAAGGTGTCCTTTCTGCTGTTGCGCTTAAAGCACTTGGTGGAGAAATCCACGGTAAGCTTCTTCCACAAAGTGAAGAAGAGCTGAGACGCTGTGAGAAAATGGGACTGGATGTTGGAAAAGTCCTCAGAATGGAAGACCTCGTGAAAGGCGATGACGCCATTTTTGCAGCGACAGGTGTAACAGATGGCGAGTTATTAAAAGGTGTTCAATTTAAAGGCTCTGTTGGAACAACACATAGTGTTGTCATGCGTGCGAAATCAGGTACTGTTCGATTCGTCGATGGCAGACACAGTTTAAAGAAAAAACCGAATCTTGTCATTCGTCCGTAATCTGAAAGCGGGTATTCTTTACCCGCTTTTCATATAGGTGTCAAATATATATCATTTTCTTTTTAAAGTTGAATATTCCCTGCAAATGAGGTAAAACTAAAGAGTGCTGCGAAATTTTCTGCGAATTTACTTCTTTTTAAGCTTCAACAAGTTTAAATACTGCCGCATCATGACGATATACTCATTATCCTTCTCTATGTTGACAAAGCTCAATTTCACATTGTTCCTATCTTTATGATAAAACGAGTGGGAGCGTTACCATGAGAGCGAGGTCATTCCAACAAAAACGGAATTAAAAGCTAATCAAATACAATAGTCATGCATTTGTAATGAAATACATTGACTAGAAAAGTGTGGTGTCCATATTGAAAGATGTTTCGATTTCATCTTTGGAAAATATGAAATTAAAAGAGCTGTATGAGTTAGCAAAAAAGTACAAAATCTCTTATTACAGCAAACTAACAAAAAAAGAATTAATTTTTGCCATCTTAAAGGCGAACGCTGAGCAAGAGGATCTCTTATTTATGGAAGGGGTTCTAGAAATTATTCAGTCAGAGGGATTTGGTTTCTTAAGACCAATTAACTACTCCCCAAGCTCTGAAGACATTTATATTTCAGCTTCACAAATCAGACGCTTTGATTTAAGAAATGGTGATAAGGTGTCTGGAAAGGTACGACCTCCAAAAGAGAATGAACGCTACTATGGCCTCCTTCATGTCGAAGCGGTAAATGGGGACGACCCAGAATCAGCTAAGGAACGTGTTCACTTTCCTGCACTCACGCCGCTATTCCCTGATCGTCAAATGATTCTTGAAACACAGCCTAATCACCTGTCTACTAGAATTATGGATATGATGGCACCAGTTGGGTTTGGACAGCGTGGTTTAATTGTTGCACCGCCTAAGGCTGGGAAAACCATTTTGCTCAAAGAAATTGCCAACAGTATCTCTGAAAATCATCCAGAGGCAGAACTGATTGTTCTTCTCATTGACGAACGTCCAGAGGAAGTAACAGATATCGAACGTTCTGTTGCAGGGGATGTTGTTAGTTCAACCTTTGACGAAGTACCGGAAAACCACATTAAAGTAGCAGAGCTTGTATTAGAGCGTGCGATGCGTCTAGTTGAACATAAAAAAGATGTCATCATTTTAATGGACAGCATCACAAGGCTTGCTCGTGCATACAACCTTGTCATCCCGCCAAGCGGCCGAACGCTTTCCGGCGGTATTGATCCAGCGGCTTTCCACCGTCCAAAACGCTTCTTTGGTGCTGCGCGTAACATCGAAGAAGGTGGGAGCTTGACCATTTTAGCTACTGCACTTGTTGATACGGGATCACGTATGGATGATGTGATTTATGAAGAGTTTAAAGGAACAGGAAACATGGAGCTCCATTTAGACCGTTCTCTTGCAGAAAGAAGAATTTTCCCAGCCATCGACATTCGTCGTTCCGGTACAAGAAAAGAAGAACTGCTTGTGCCTAAAGAGCATCTTGATCGTCTATGGGCGATGAGAAAATCAATGTCAGATACACCTGATTTCGCTGAGAAATTCATGCGCAAAATGAGAAAAACAAAGACAAACCAAGAATTTTTCGATATTTTAACGCAAGAGTGGAAACAAGCAAATATGTCTGCATCAAGAAGATAGCTTCCTGAAAAAATACATTTGCAATCATAGACTTACACTGTTATAATTTTATCATGTGCGTTTCAGAATTTATTCTGAGATATTAACTCTGTTTCCGAATTGGATTCAGGGCGGAAGGAGATGACAGTAGATGAAAACAGGAATTCATCCTAACTACAAAAAAGCTACAGTCAAATGCGCTTGTGGAAATGAGTTTGAAACTGGATCAGTAAAAGAAGAGGTACGCATCGAGATTTGCTCTGAGTGCCATCCTTTCTATACAGGCCGTCAAAAATTCGCTTCTGCTGATGGACGTGTTGACCGCTTTAACAAAAAATACGGTCTTAAGTAATAATAGATACAATAAACAGGCAGGAATCCGTTCTTGCCTGTTTTTTTACGTGGATTGATGGAACTTTAAAACGGGGGAGAAGACCTTATGTATGTGATGAAACAAAGCGGTTGGCTTGAAGTCATCTGCGGAAGTATGTTTTCTGGAAAGTCGGAAGAATTGATTCGGAGAGCCAAAAGAGCCACCTTTGCCAAACAAGAAGTAAAAATATTCAAACCAGCGATTGATAACCGGTATAGCACAAGCTCAGTTGTGTCACATAACGGTTCATCCGTCGATGGGATTGCAGTAACCTCACCAAAAGACATAATAACGCACATATCAGAACGAACCGATGTCATTGGCATTGATGAGGTGCAATTTTTTGATGAGACAATTATTGATATTGTCACTCAGTTGGCTGATAAAGGCTACCGAGTCATTGTTGCAGGCCTTGATCAAGACTTCAGAGGAGAGCCATTTGGTGTTGTTCCACATTTAATGGCATGTGCAGAGCTTGTAACAAAACTTCAAGCAGTTTGTTCGGTATGCGGCTCCCCAGCGAGTAGAACACAACGCTTGATCGACGGTAAACCCGCATCCTATGATGATCCCATTATTTTAGTAGGTGCGCAGGAATCATACGAAGCACGATGCAGACATCACCATGAAGTACCAAAACTAGATGTTGGTACAACACTTGACAATTAAAAAAATAGCAAATGCCGCTGTGTTTCGTTTTTCGAGTTTTTGGCTGAACACCCATCATTTGTACTTAAATAAATTAAATAACGCTACGAAAAAATTATCTAATTTTCAACGCTTGCGTTTTGGTATAAGCAGGCATAAAATGACTAACTGTAGTGTAAAGCATTTAAACGAAAAGTTCGATTTCTTGTCATAATTTTTTTGATTAAGGATTTTTCTCCTTGATCGTTCTTTGTATTAATAGTTCACTTTATTTATATTTTAGAAAGAGGGTAGTTTTTGATGAACAACGTGAAGAAAACAAAAGAAGGGTACCTCGAAACCACTTTGACAGGTAAAGATGTATTATCGATTCCAACGTTGAACAAAGGCGTTGCTTTCTCTGAAGAAGAAAGACAAGAGCTTGGACTAGAAGGATTACTCCCTCCAACTGTTCTGACTTTAGAACAGCAAGCAGAGAGAGCATACAAACAATTTCTAGCTCAGCCAGATCGTCTTCGTCAAAACGTATACTTAAGTGATTTGCAAAACCGTAACGAAGTATTATTCTATAAGCTTCTAACGGACAAGCTTCGTGAAATGCTTCCTGTTGTTTACACACCAACTGTTGGTGAAGCGATTCAAGAATACAGCCATGAATACAGAAGACCTCATGGTGTCTACCTTTCAATCGACAACATTGACGGTATTGAGAAAGCATTTGAAAACTTACATGCAACAGCAGGCGACATCGACCTCATCGTAGCAACTGACTCTGAGAGTATTCTTGGAATTGGTGACTGGGGTGTTGGTGGTATCAACATCGCAATTGGTAAATTAGCTGTTTACACGGCTGCAGCAGGGATTGATCCAAGCCGCGTGATTCCAGTTGTATTAGATGTTGGAACTAACAATGAGAAATTATTAAATGATCCATTGTACATCGGGAACCACCACAAACGTGTACAAGGTGAAAAATACGAAGAGTTCATTGATGCGTATGTAAAAGCAGCACTTAAATTCTTCCCGAAAGCATTGCTTCACTGGGAAGACCTTGGAAACAAAAATGCGCGTAACATCATGAAAAAATACAACGACAACATCTTAACATTTAATGATGATATCCAAGGTACTGGTGCCATTACTTTAGCGGGTGTTCTTGCAGCTGTCAAGAAAACTGGTACTCAATTGAAAGATCACCGTGTGATGATTTTCGGAGCTGGATCAGCTGGAATCGGAATCGCCGATCAAATGCGTGACACAATGGTTCTTGAAGGTCTAAGTGAAGAAGAAGCAAACAATGCATTCTGGACGTTAGACTACAGAGGATTGCTAACAGATCAGTTTGAAGATGAAGTGCTTGATTTCCAAAAACCATACCTTCGTTCTTCTGATGAAGTAGAAGGCTGGGCTCGTGATGAAAAAGGACAAATCTCATTTGCTGAAGCTGTTCGCAAGGTGAAGCCAACTATTCTTATTGGTACATCAGGTCAAGGCGGCGCATTCACTGAAGAAATTATTAAAGAAATCGCAGCTCATACAGAGCGTCCAGTGATCATGCCGATGTCTAACCCAACACCACTTGCTGAAGCAGTACCGGAAGATCTATTCAAATGGACAGACGGTCGTGCGCTTGTTGCAACTGGAAGCCCATTCGAAAATGTCGAGTATAACGGAATTGAACATGAAATCGGACAATCAAACAATGCGTTCGTTTTCCCTGGACTTGGTCTTGGTTCAATCGTAACGGAATCAAAAATCATCACAAAAGGCATGTTCGTTGCTTCAGCGGATGCGATTGCTGAAATGGTTGATCATGATAAACCAGGTGCTGGTCTACTTCCAAGCATTGATAAGTTACAAGAAGTTTCTATCAAAGTAGCTATTGAAGTGGCAAAAGCAGCAATTAAAGATGGTGTCGCAAGAAAAACACCTGAAAACATTGAACAAGCTGTGAAAGATGCTATGTGGATTCCTGAATATAAAAAAATTGTAAGAGCATAATAAAATGTGTAACGCGGCATTGTTTCGGGTAATGTAAGCAATGCCGCTATAAAATAAGAAACATGTAAAGGATTCAAGGAGGAATAGTAAGATGGACTTTTTAAATATTTTGATCCTCCTAGCACCGATTTTTTTCGTTATCGCGCTGGGTTGGTTCGCAGGGAACTTCGGCAGCTATGACGCTAAATCTGCAAAAGGTGTAAGTACACTTGTTACAAAGTATGCTTTGCCAGCGCACTTTATCGCCAGCATTCTGTCAACACCAAAAGATAAATTCTATAGTCAAATTCCATTTTTCGTTGCATTGATTTTCGGAATCGTAGGCTTTTATATCATTATCCTTTTAGTTACGAAATTTGCTTTTAAATATGATTTAACAGATTCATCTGTTTTCTCATTAAACTCAGCACAACCGACCTTTGCATTTATGGGGATTCCGGTCTTGGGCAGTTTATTTGGGGCTCAAGAAGTTGCAATTCCGATTGCTATTACCGGAATAGTTGTAAATGCATTGCTTGATCCAATTGCTATTATTGTGTCAACTGTCGGTGAAAAAACAAAAGGAAAAGCCAAAGACGGCGAAAGTTTCCTAAAAATGACGACGAAAGCGATTTTACACGGCTTATCAGAGCCGCTTGCGCTTGCACCGTTAGCAAGTATCATTCTTGTTCTTTTAGGATTTAAACTTCCTGAAATCGGACATGAAATGCTAGAGGAAATTGGAAGTGTGACATCAGGGGTTGCGCTCTTTGCAGTCGGTGTCACAGTCGGTATCCGCAAGATTAAACTGAGCTTACCAGCTTTCAGTATCGCATTGCTCAAAGTAGCTGTACAACCGTTACTTATGTATTTTATCGCCATTCTTATGGGTCTTTCGGCGGATGAAATTACAAAAGCTGTATTGCTTGTTGCCTTCCCAGGTTCAGCTGTTGCGGCCATGATCGCCACTCGATTTGAGAAACAGGAAGCAGAAACAGCATCCGCATTTGTGATCAGTGCGATCATGTCACTCATTACGTTACCGATCATTATTGCACTTACCGTATAATATAGTAGAAAGGCTGCCTCGTTAGGCAGCCTTTCTTAGCGAAATGAATGAAACAGAGGGAAGAGCGCACGCTTTTTTTTCATTTCGGGGTGTGCCTTTTCCTTTTCTTCTTCTTTTGATGGTTTTGGTTTTGTCAATGTGGCTGTGAGGCGTTCTAATTTTGCAGTTAATTCTTCAATTTCTCTTCTGTGCTGGAGGAGCTGGTAGGAAACGCCTTCATCTGCTTTCTTAGCGAGTTTCCGTTCCATTTCTTGAAAACGCGCTTCAATATGACTGACGTGTGATTGCTCTTGAAGGAGCTGTTTCATTTGTTTTTCTAAGGCTTCTATCCGTTTTGATGAGTCAGAAGTTTCTACAGTAGGTGATAATTGCTGGGCGGTTTCTTCATGGATCGGCAGTCTAATGTCATGGAGAATCACACCTTCGTTCATTTGGTGTTGGACCTCTTTGAGCAGCTGGACAATGTCATCATGAAATTCATAATGTCCTAGTTCATTCCGGGCGACAGGGATGTTGAGCTGTTTGACCCAGCGCTGAATGGTTTTTGAAGATACACCAATTTCCTTTGCAACCTCATTTGTATTCAAACCAAATGCCCTCCCTTTTTTCAATTACAAGTACCATTCTCTTTCGTGAGCATCCGTTCCTTCACGTTAGACAAAACAAGTAACCAATCGCCAAAGATCGTGTTTTCTAGTGAAAAATTGCAGAAAATCAATTGTTTTGGAAATTTTTTTGACTGTCATACCCCGCTATACTATAATTAGACTGTTACGCACAAAACAGAGGTGAAGACCATGTTAGACCGTTTAAAATCAATTGAAGAACGCTATGAAAAGCTAAATGAATATTTAAGTGACCCTGAAGTGGTGAACGACCCTAAGAAGCTTCGTGAATATTCGAAGGAACAATCTGATATTCAAGAAACTGTTGAGGTATATAGACAATATCGTGCGGCATATGATCAGCTAAGTGATGCGAAAGCCATGCTGGAAGATAAGCTCGATGCCGATATGCGCGACATGGTCAAAGAAGAAATTTCAGAGCTCACAGAGGAAACAGAACGTTTAGAAGACGAGCTGAAAATCTTACTCATCCCGAAAGATCCGAATGACGATAAGAACGTTATTGTGGAGGTTCGTGGTGCAGCGGGCGGAGAAGAGGCTGCACTGTTTGCAGGAAACCTGTACCGGATGTACAGCCGTTATGCTGAAATGCAAGGCTGGAAAACGGAAGTCATGGAAGCGAGTGTCACTGGAACTGGCGGTTATAAGGAGATCATCTTTATGATTAGCGGTAAAGGAGCATATTCTAAACTAAAGTTTGAAAACGGTGCACACCGCGTGCAGCGTGTTCCTGAAACAGAATCAGGCGGCCGAATTCATACATCAACAGCGACAGTTGCTGTATTACCAGAGGCTGAAGAAGTTGAAATTGATATCCACGAAAAAGATATTCGTGTGGATACATTTGCATCAAGCGGACCAGGGGGACAAAGTGTTAATACCACAATGTCTGCTGTTCGTTTGACTCACCTTCCAACAGGTGTAGTGGTTTCCTGTCAGGATGAGAAATCACAAATCAAAAACAAAGAAAAAGCGATGAAAGTTTTGCGTGCGAGAATTTATGATAAATTCCAGCGTGAAGCACAAGCTGAATATGATCAAACCCGTAAATCTGCTGTTGGAACAGGGGATCGTTCAGAACGTATCCGTACGTACAATTTCCCACAAAACCGCGTGACGGACCACCGCATTGGATTAACGATTCAAAAGCTTGATCAAATTTTAGAAGGAAAACTTGACGAGGTCATTGATGCATTAATTATGGAAGACCAAGCAAGAAAACTTCAAAATGCAAAATAAAGAGCGAACGATCTTTGAAGCCCTTAAATGGGCTTCTTCTTTGTTAACGGAAGCGGGCAGAGACCAAAACGCAGCAGAGTTAATGTTGATGCATGTGCTTGGATGGAGCAGAAGTGAACTTCTTGCCCGTTTTCATGATCCACTGCCAGAGGAGCAAGATTCACAATTCAGCGAGTTCGTCGCGCAGCACAAGCGTGGAGTGCCTGTGCAGCATTTAACGGGTGTTGAATTTTTTTATGGGCGTCCTTTTGAAGTAAACAAACACGTTCTGATTCCTCGTCCTGAAACGGAGGAAGTGGTGCTGGCGGCATTGAATATGATGAATCGTGTGTTTCCTGATGATCAACCGCTCAAAGCAGTTGATGTAGGAACAGGTAGCGGTGCAATTGCGATTACGTTAGCTCTTGAAAAAGAATCTCTCACTGTGACAGCGACGGATATTTCACATGAAGCACTTGAAGTAGCAAAGCGAAATCAAGAAGCGCTTGGTGCAGACGTTCATTTTGTCCAAGGGGATTTACTTGAACCGATTATGGCTCAAGGCATCAAAGTCGATGTGTTTATTTCCAATCCGCCTTATATTGCGGCAGAAGAAATGGATGGTTTATCAGAGGTTGTCACAAAGCATGAACCTGTCAATGCGCTGACAGATGGGCGTGATGGCCTGTGGTTTTATGAGCGTATCGCCTGTGATCTCCACAAGGTACTTCATCAGCAAGCGGTGGTTGTCTTTGAAATAGGACATACACAAGCACAAGATGTAAAAGCGCTTCTTTTGCAGGCGTTCCCTTCAGCTGATGTTCATATCATCAAGGACATCAACGGAAAGGATCGAGCAGTTTGCGCACACATTCAAAACGGAAGTCCGGCTGAATAAAGTCGGACTATTTTATTATGTAAAGATGAAACTTATGGTAAAAGGGAAACGTATATATAGAAGAATGAACATTCTGATCATGATTTTTTACATAAATTTGTTTTGAAGGAGCGAATGGTGTGAACAGAAGGTATGCGATGGTGTTGGTCATCGTCAGTGTACTATTGATTGTGAGTGCTTGCGGTAAACCGAGCTTTAAAAAAGAAGCAGCAGCATTTGGGGAAAACTATAAAAAAGCACAATACACAGTGAATCGAACGGATGACCTATCTGACATGAAGGAGAAGTTGAAGGATTATTTAACCGAGCATGAATATCAAGAATATACACAAGACAGCATGTTTCCAAGTGTATTAGAAGCGGCAAAAGATCAAGATTGTCAAATTAAACTGAAAAAAATTACGTTTACACCTTCAGATGAAAGCGATGACAGGATTGAATTTGACTATGAAATGATCATTCAATTTATTGACCATAAAGGAAAGGTCAAAAAGGAAATCGAGAAAAAAGGCGCAATGACAGTCATCAAAACAGATTCGGGTTTAAGAATCAGCCGAGATTGGGATGGGAGATTGTACCCTTCCGATTACCAATCCTCACTAAAAAGCCGTTCATAAGTTGAACGGCTTTTTGCGTGCAGGAGAAATGTTGATTCGCTCCCCTCATAAAGAGGCTGACCTCATAATCTATTAAAAAAATCATTTTTGCTGTTTACGAGATGCGTTTCCTGGACACAATGTTTGTAGCGAAGAGAAAAAGTGGGGGGAACACATCATGTTCAAAAGTAAAATGATGATTTGTCTTTATATGTTTCTATTATTATGTGGTGCTTTTGCAAACCTTGGAAAAGAGGAGACGGCTGCTGCTTCTGCCAATCAGCCTGTTGTGATTCCAGATGAAGCCATTCGGTTACGCATTTTAGCCAATAGTGACCGGTCGGCAGATCAAGATGTGAAACGAAGTATTCGAGATGAGGTCAATGCCAATATAACGGAGTGGGTGAAAGACCTCACATCCATTGAAGAAGCTAGACGTGTGATTCGTTCAAAGCTTCCAGACATCAATCGTATTGCCAAAGCAAAATTAAAGGAACAACACATTGATCAATCCGTATCGGTCAGCTTTCAAAAAGCCTCATTTCCAACAAAGCTATATGGCAACTTTGTTTATCCTGCTGGGAAATATGAAGCCATTTTGATTACGTTAGGGGAAGGAGACGGAGCCAATTGGTGGTGTGTGTTATTCCCACCTCTCTGCTTTATCGATTTTTCAAACGGAGAAGCGATCGCCTCACCAGAAGGAGATGATAAAGAGCAGGTAGCCGCAGAGCCATCAAATGAATCTGTCAATGAAGTGGTAAAAGAAGAAGAAGAGACGGGTGAAGTGAAATTCTTTCTGTTCGAATGGGTCTCTAGTCTTTTCTCTTAAAAAAGGTCTAAATCTGTTTTTGCCTCATAGAGTTGAAGTAAGAGAACAAAAAGAGGTGAAAGCATGTATTATCAATTAAGAATAGCGACAGAAGAAGATGCCCCGGCCATTAATGCTTTTCTTGAAAAAGGCCAAGCAAAAGGCGGGGTGACGATTGCAGAGCGTACGTCATTTGTGGTCATGGAAGATGCAGACGGTGAGCTTGCAGGCTGTTTAGGTCTTGAACGACTAAATGAACAAGAAGGATTGTTAAGATCACTTGTGATATCAGATAAACTCGGCCAAGGGCATATCGTTTCTTTGTTCCAAAGTGTTCAAACGCTAGGGGAAAAACAAGGTGTGGACACCTTTTATGTTGTAGCCAATCACTCCTCCTCGCATGATTTTTTAGCGCTGATGGGTTTTACGCCTATAGAGGAAATCCCAGAAAGTGTGTGGGTATCTGCGCATGCTAAAGAGTCGTTGGGAAAAGAGCAGGCGGTTGTGCTACAAAAAACAGCTAGTTAATCACAAAACACCGGACTTATTCACATACTTATCCACTGTAAAACAAGCGTTATCCACAAATTGTGGACAACGCTTGTTTTATTTAGCATCATCTTTTATACTTTCAAAAGGATAATTGAGATATATCAACAGTTTTATCTTTTTTAAAAGGAGTTTGTATGATGTTAAATACAAAAAGGTGGTCTGTGGATTTAAAAAAGGATTTATCCACATACTATCCACAAATTGAACAAGCAGCTCTGTTGTTGCGGCAGAATGAAGTGGTCGCTTTTCCGACAGAAACGGTTTATGGACTAGGGGCAAATGCAAAAGAGACAGAGGCTGTGAAGAAAATTTATGAAGCGAAAGGACGCCCAAGTGATAATCCGTTGATTGTTCACATTGCGGACGTTCAACAGCTTCATGAATTTGCGCAAATAGAAAATGAAAAAGTAACAGCGCTGATGGATGCCTTTTGGCCAGGCGCTCTCACCATTGTTCTACCTTGTAAGCCGGGCACATTATCAAAGCAGGTGACGGCAGGTTTAACGACAGTAGGCGTAAGAATGCCTGATCATCCTGTTGCGCTTGAACTCATCCGAGCAGCTGGTCTGCCAATTGCCGCACCAAGTGCCAACCGTTCGGGAAAACCGTCGCCGACACTTGCGGACCATGTCGCGAGTGATCTTGATGGGAGAATTGCTGGCATTGTCGATGGTGGTTCAACAGGTATTGGTGTGGAGTCAACGGTTGTATCCTGTATAGACGAGATTCCAGTGATCTTAAGGCCGGGCGGTATTACAAAAGAAGCGTTAGAAGAGGTCGTAGGAACAGTCAACATAGATCCAGGGCTGACGAAAAAGGATGAGGCGCCTGTATCGCCGGGAATGAAATACACACATTATGCACCTGAAGCACAAATGTATATATTTCATGGAAGTGATGAAGACATGCAGCTGCACATTCAGAAGTACCGAGCTGAAGGGCTAAAAGTAGGTGTGCTGACGACAGAAGAAAAGAAGGAATGGTTTGCGGCAGATGTTATCTTTAGCTGTGGATGGAGAGAAAAGCCTGAAACGGTTGCGGCAAACTTATATCGTGTGCTGAGACAATTTGATGAAACGGATGTAGACTTAATCATTTCAGAAGCCTTCTCAGAGCAGGGAGTTGGTTCTGCGATCATGAACCGTCTGCAAAAAGCGGCAGGAGGGCGCACTCTCTCTTCGTTCAAATAGTTCTAACCTCTCTTGGACAAACATAGGTTAAAGGAGAATGCGTGTCCAAGGGGGATTTACATGAATGAACTAGCTGGCGAATTGCTGACACTCAGTATCATGGCTTTTGCACTTGGAATGGATGCCTTTTCGGTTGGACTCGGCATGGGGATGATTCAGCTGAGATTCCGCCAGATCCTTTATATTGGACTTGTCATTGGGATATTTCATATGTTTATGCCTCTTTTTGGCATGCTGACAGGTCAGTTTTTATCTGGCTGGCTTGGGCTCCTAGCAACCTATATTGGCGGGGCGCTGCTTTTGGTGCTGGGTCTGCAAATGATCATCGCTTCTATCCGAAAAGAAGATAAGCCATTTATCGCACCTGTTGGGGCCGGTCTCGTTCTTTTTGCAACAAGTGTGAGTTTAGATAGTTTTTCCGTTGGCTTAAGCCTGGGGATTTACGGTTCTCGGGTGTTGATGACCATTTTATTGTTTGGCTTTTTTAGTATGATGCTCACATGGCTTGGATTATTACTCGGTAAACAGGTTCGGTCATGGGTAGGTTCATACAGCGGGGCGCTTGGCGGGTTTATTTTACTAGCCTTTGGAATCAAATTATTATTTCCGCTCTAGCCAGTCTCCTTACATAACATGTAGAATGAAATGCTATATAATAGAAGAAAAGGAGGTCGAAAGATGAATATCTTATTTGTTTGTACGGGAAATACTTGCAGAAGTCCGATGGCTCAAGCCCTTTTTTCCTCCATTGCAGATGAAAAAGGCTTACAGGTCACTGTAAAATCAGCGGGCATCTTCGCCTCTGATGCAGGGAAGGCTTCTCCTCAAGCAGTCGAAGCATTATTTGAGAAAAGCATTCCACTGAATCACTCATCGTCTAAACTAACAGAAGAACTTCTTCATGAAGCAGATTATGTCTTCACCATGACGATTCAGCATAAGCAGTTGATTGTGGAGCAATATGCTCATGTGAAAGACAAGGTCTTCACTCTAAAAGAATTTGCGACAGGATCAGAAGGTGACGTGTCGGATCCATTTGGAGGGAGTCTCTCCATTTATCAGGAGACACGAGATGAACTAGAAACGCTATTGTATCAACTTGCTAAAAAGCTTAAACAGGATCACAAATCCTCATAAATGGACAACCTGTAAAACCGTTGCGCAAACGGTTTTTCTGCTTTTGTTTGCAAATGACTAGGCAGAGGTTAAAATATAACTGTAAATAAAGAATGAATGTAAGACATGACAGATCAACTCACCCTTAGGAGGAATTGCCCGATGAAAGTAGCCATTGCATCCGATCACGGCGGAACAAATATTCGTGAAGAAATCAAACAACTAATGGATGAATTAAAGATTGAATACATTGATATGGGTTGTGAATGTGGATCAGGTTCTGTAGACTACCCAGACTATGCTTTTCCTGTAGCCAATATGGTGGCAAACGGAGAAGTCGATCGTGGCATTTTGATTTGCGGGACAGGTATTGGTATGAGCATTTCAGCAAACAAAGTGAAAGGCATCCGCTGTGCACTGGCGCATGATACATTCAGTGCAAAGGCGACGAGAGAACATAACGATACAAATGTTCTTGCGATGGGAGAACGAGTCATTGGACCAGGATTGGCAAGAGAGATTGCTCACATTTGGCTGACAACAGAATTTACTGCAGGACGTCATGCTGTGCGGATTGGTAAAATCGCTGATTACGAAGAAAAGCACCTGTAAGGAGCGCTTAACATGAACATTGGTCAAGATTGGCTTGAGATGTTAAAAGAGTTTCATCAAACAGTTGAACTGCGAGCCGGCCACATTTTAGTGATTGGCTGCAGTACGTCAGAAGTGGCTGGCGAGCACATTGGGACAGCGGGAAGTGAGCAAATTGCTGAAGCTATTTATCAAGAGCTCGATCAACTGAGGCGCGAGATAGGAATTGAATTGGCCTTCCAATGCTGCGAGCATTTGAATCGTGCCCTCGTTGTGGAAGAAGAGGTGGCTTACCGGCTTAACTTAGAGATTGTAGCGGCAGTACCTGTCCGTCAGGCGGGTGGTTCTATGGCGGCTCATGCGTATCAGCAAATGGAACACCCTGTGCTGGTTGAATCCATTTCAGCGCATGCAGGTATTGATATCGGTGATACATTCATCGGCATGCACTTAAAGCGGGTAGCCGTACCGGTCCGTCTCAGCCGTCATCAATTAGGACAAGCACATGTGACGTTTGCAAAAACTCGTCCAAAGCTGATTGGCGGAGAACGAGCCGTTTATACAAGATCATAGTTCGGATATATTTCTAATATAATGTTGAATGATGAAGACGCTTCACCCCTTGAATATTCGGGTTTTCATAAAAAAGAAGTCGATTTTCCAAAAAAAACTTTTACATTTTACTCAAAAACCGTGTACAATGAGATGGTGAAAACATCGAATGGAAATAGATTGGAGAGGATTTCGCTGATGAAACATTTACCTGAGCAAGACGCACAAGTATTCAAAGCAATTCAACTAGAGCGGAAACGCCAGCAGGACAAAATCGAATTAATTGCATCAGAAAACTTCGTAAGCGAAGCAGTCATGGAAGCGCAGGGCTCTGTCTTAACAAACAAATATGCAGAAGGTTACCCTGGTAAACGCTACTATGGCGGCTGTGAACATGTAGACGTTGTAGAAGATATCGCACGTGACCGCGCAAAAGAAATTTTTGGCGCTGAGTATGTGAACGTACAGCCTCACTCAGGAGCTCAAGCGAATATGGCCGTATACTTTACAATCCTTGAGCATGGCGATACAGTGCTAGGCATGAACTTATCACATGGCGGGCATTTAACACATGGAAGCCCTGTAAACTTTAGCGGCGTACAGTACAACTTTGTAGAATACGGTGTAGATAAAGAAACACAACATATCGACTACCAAGATGTACTTGAAAAAGCACGTGAGCATAAGCCGAAACTAATCGTAGCGGGGGCAAGTGCTTACCCACGTCAAATTGATTTCAAAAAGTTCCGTGAAATTGCCGATGAAGTCGGTGCTTACTTTATGGTGGACATGGCTCACATCGCGGGTCTTGTTGCAGCAGGTCTTCATCCAAATCCAGTTCCTTACGCTGATTTTGTGACAACGACAACTCACAAAACATTGCGCGGACCTCGCGGCGGAATGATTCTATGCCGTGAAGAGTTTGGTAAAAAGATCGACAAATCGATCTTCCCTGGTATTCAAGGTGGACCACTCATGCATGTGATCTCTGCAAAAGCTGTTTCTTTCGGTGAAGTATTGAACGGAGATTTCAAAACATATGCACAAAACGTGATTGATAACGCAAAACAACTAGCTGAAACCCTTTTATCTGAGGATATTCAGCTTGTATCTGGTGGAACAGATAACCATCTTGTTCTCATCGACTTGCGCTCTCTTGGCATTACAGGAAAAATTGCAGAAAACGTTCTTGATGAAATTGGTATCACGGTGAACAAAAATGCAATTCCATATGATCCAGAGAAACCATTTGTTACAAGTGGTGTACGTGTAGGTACAGCAGCAGTGACAAGCCGTGGCTTCGATCAAGAAGCGATGAAAGAAGTCGGTTCCATCATTGCGCTTGCTCTGAAACATCATGAAGATGAAGCGAAATTAGAAGAGGCGAAAAAGCGTGTATCTGATCTGACAGCTCGTTTCCCTCTATATCAAGAATTAGATTATTAAGATGTAGACCCATTTGCCTATTTTTGGCATGTGGGTTTTTTTTGTAGGATTTGCGAATCATATTGAAAGATGATGTCTTTTTATGTAGAATTGTAGGAAGTGTGCAAAGTTCACCGGAAGATGACAGAAAAGGAGTTGTAGCAAGCAATGGCAAAGGTTTATGTATTTGATCACCCGCTTATTCAGCACAAACTTACATATATTCGTGACGTTCATACAGGAACAAAAGAATTTAGAGAGCTAGTGGATGAAGTCGCAACATTAATGGCATTTGAAATCACAAGAGACTTACCGCTAGAAGAGGTAGATGTAGAAACACCTGTACAAGTCGCTAAATCAAACGTGATCTCAGGTAAAAAACTCGGAGTTGTGCCGATTTTAAGAGCAGGTCTTGGAATGGTAGACGGGATTTTGAAACTCATTCCAGCTGCCAAAGTGGGACATGTCGGTTTATACCGTGATCCGAAGACATTAAAGCCTGTTGAATATTATGTGAAGCTTCCATCTGATGTGGAAGAGCGTGAATTTATCGTAGTAGACCCAATGCTTGCAACGGGCGGATCAGCAGTAGAAGCATTAAACAGCTTGAAAAAACGCGGTGCGAAAAACATCCGCTTCATGTGTCTGATTGCTGCGCCAGAAGGTGTAGAAGAAATGCAAAAACATCATCCAGATGTTGATATCTACATTGCGGCATTAGATGAGAAGTTAAACGAAAAAGGTTACATCATCCCAGGTCTTGGTGATGCTGGTGACCGTATGTATGGAACAAAATAAGAATGATTCATGAAAAGCCCACATGCAAACGTGCATGTGGGCTTTTTTGAAAAATATGACAAACGGTTGATATCGTTCTTAGAAAAATCAATGTATACTGAACATTAGCAGTTTTTTTGAATGAATGTCACAGCTCTCCTAAAGTTTGATGAAATTGTGAACATTTTGTGTGCTCTCTCATTATAGAAAAGTTTTTTAACTTTCAACGGATTGACACATCATAGACGCTATTGTATGCTAAACGAGGGTATTATGGTAAGGTTTTCATAGCCTATAGCACTCTACTAATCCTCATTGTGAACCCTTTAATAATCAGGGTTTGTATCAGCGAATGAAGCAGAATCCCATAGATCTAAAGATTTCAAGTCTGATTGCACAATTAGACCGATGGGTGATTGATTTTTTCAAATAGGACGTCTTATCATAAGCGTCTTCTACGCAGTTTTCATCACCATTTATCACCTTTTTTACAATATTTTTCATCGGGAGTCAGATGAATGAACGATCCAAACGTCATTTTCCGCAGACAGAGTAAATATATGTTCTATTTATTGGCAATTTTTGTGTTTGGCTATGCCATGCCTGGTTTTAAACCACTGTTTCTTGGTTTCATTATCGGCACAATTTTTGCTTTCTTTAATTTATTCCTGCTTATTCGGAGAATGCATGCTTTTGATCGAGCAGTTAAAAAAGGAAAATCTATTCGTTCAATGGGAAGTACAGCCAGGTGGGCCAACGCAATTCTCGCAGTAGCGATTGCTTGGCGTTACCCTAACGAAGTTCATCTGGCAGGTGTTGTTATAGGATTAATGACAATATATCCTGTCATTATGATAGATTCCTTCATTCAACTTAAACGTTCTACTATGGAAGAGAGGTGAATACTCTTTGGGTCACAGTTCAAAAACTACAGAATTTTTAGGGTTAACGTTCAACTTATCCAATGTTCTCATGATTACGATTGCTAGTATCATCGTTCTTCTCATAGCGGTGCTGACTACTCGTGTTCTGGCTATTCGTCCGACAAAGGCGCAGAACTTCATGGAATGGATTGTTGATTTTGTTCGAAATATCATAGGTAGTTCGATGGACATGAAAACAGGAGCCCCATTTCTAGCGCTTGGCGTTACATTACTCATGTACATATTTGTTTCAAACATGCTTGGACTGCCATTCTCGATTACGGTCGATCACAACTTATGGTGGAAATCACCAACTGCTGATCCTGCAATCACAATGACACTAGCGGTTATGGTCATGGGATTGACACACTACTATGGTGTTAAAGCAAAAGGAGTCAAGGAATATACAAAAGACTACTTTAGACCAATCCCACTCTTAGTACCGCTGAAAATTATTGAAGAATTTGCAAACACATTAACACTTGGTTTGCGTCTTTATGGAAATATTTTCGCTGGAGAGATTCTTCTTGGTTTACTTGCAGGACTTGCGACTAATTTCTATTCGCAAAACCTTGCACTAGGTATCATTGGTACATTAGGTGCCATCGTGCCGATGATTGTATGGCAGGCATTCAGTTTGTTTGTCGGAACCATCCAGGCATTTATCTTCACCATGCTGACAATGGTGTATATCTCCCATAAAGTCAGCGACGAACACTAAAAAATTGAGAGTCCAAAATGGACGTTATTTTAAAGGAGGAGCTTTTTAATGAATTTAATAGCAGCAGCAATTGCAATCGGTTTAGGAGCACTAGGAGCAGGTATTGGTAACGGTCTAATCGTATCTAAAACAGTTGAAGGAATCGCTCGTCAGCCAGAGGCTGGTAGAGAACTAAGAACACTTATGTTCATCGGGGTAGCTTTAGTTGAGGCACTTCCAATTATCGCTGTCGTTATCGCATTCTTGGCATTCTTTGGTTAATATGTGAGAAGCGTTCTAATATGAATTTTAATGGCGAAGATCAGATTAGTTCGAAACTTCGCCATTCCTTTATGTTTTGTTTCTTAACATATTATTTAAAGAAGGGAGTTGCCGTACTAAATGTCTCAGTTACCAGTAGTTTTAGGAGCAGGTCTAAACACCGGAGATATCATATTCCAGCTGATCGCTATGCTCATCCTGCTTGCACTTTTAAAGAAATTTGCGCTTAAGCCTTTATTAGGGATTATGAAACAGCGTGAAGATTATATAGGAAATGAAATTTCAAGTGCTGAAGAAAAGCACGTTCAAGCTGAAAAGCTTCTTGAAGAACAACGTGTCTTATTAAAAGAAGCACGCGAAGAATCACATACACTCATCGAAAATGCGAAAAAGATTGGTGAGAAACAAAAAGAAGATATCATTCAAGCAGCGCGTCAAGAATCAGAGCGCTTGAAAGAGTCTGCTAGAACTGAAATCGTGAAAGAAAAAGAACAAGCTGTGGCTGCACTGCGTGAGCAAGTTGCATCACTATCTGTATTAATTGCTTCTAAAGTGATTGAAAAAGAACTTGATGAGCAAGCACAAGAGAAATTGATTCAAGAGTATCTTAAAGAGGCAGGCGAAAGCCGATGAGCGTGACTATTGTCTCTAAGCGTTACGCTTCTGCTCTTTTTGACATCGTTCTTGCTTCTTCGGCAGTAGACGAAACTGAAAAAGAGCTGAATGAGATCAAAAAAGTTCTGAAGGCTGACCAAGAATTAAATGACTTTCTTGTTCATCCGAAGATTACGGCAGACAAAAAGAAACATCTGATTGCAGAAGCTTTCAAAGGTGTTTCGACATATGTTTTGCACACAATGTATTTACTGATTGACCGCGGGCGCACGAATATTTTTCCTGAAATGGCGTCTGAGTTTGTGAAACTTGCAAACCGTACGAAACAAATAGACGATGCGATCGTGTATTCAGTTAAACCGCTCAGCGGAGCTGAAATTCAATCTTTATCTGAAGTATTTGCCAAAAAAGCCGGAGTCACATCACTGCGTGTTGAAAACGTGATTGACAAGGATCTAATAGGCGGAGTGAAAATCCGTATCGGAAACCGCATTTATGACGGCAGTGTCAGCGGAAAGCTTTCCCGCATTGAACGTCAGCTTGCAGGCGAAAATCGTTAGAAGGGGTGAAACCTTAGTGAGTATCAAAGCTGAAGAGATTAGCGCGCTGATAAAGCAGCAAATCCAAAACTATCAATCTGAAATTGAAGTAAAAGATGTCGGTACAGTCATTCAAGTAGGGGACGGTATCGCGCGTGTACATGGCCTTGACAACATTATGGCAGGAGAGCTTGTTGAGTTCTCTAACGGTGTAATGGGTATGGCTCAAAACCTTGAGGAGTCTAACGTAGGTATCGTAATCTTAGGACCTTACAAAGATATCCGTGAAGGTGACGACGTAAAACGTACAGGTCGTATCATGGAGGTTCCAGTAGGAGAAGAGTTAATCGGACGTATTGTGAACCCACTTGGTCAGCCTGTTGATGGACTAGGTCCAATTTTAACAAGCAAAACACGTCCAATTGAAAGTGAAGCACCAGGCGTTATGGATCGTAAATCGGTACATGAGCCGCTTCAAACGGGAATTAAAGCAATTGATGCCTTGATTCCAATCGGACGCGGACAGCGTGAATTGATCATTGGGGACCGTCAAACAGGTAAAACATCTGTTGCAATCGATACGATCCTGAACCAAAAAGATCAAGACATGATCTGTATCTATGTAGCGATCGGACAAAAAGAATCAACTGTTCGTGGTGTTGTTGAAACACTTCGTAAGCATGGTGCGCTTGACTACACAATCGTTGTCACAGCTTCTGCATCACAGCCAGCTCCACTTCTTTACCTTGCTCCATATGCAGGTGTAACGATGGGTGAGGAATTCATGTATAACGGCAAGCATGTGCTTGTAGTGTATGATGACCTTTCTAAACAAGCGGCAGCTTACCGTGAGCTTTCATTATTGCTTCGTCGTCCTCCAGGTCGTGAAGCATTCCCTGGTGATGTTTTCTATCTTCACTCTCGTTTATTAGAGCGTGCAGCGAAGCTTAGTGATGAAAAGGGTGGCGGTTCTATCACAGCATTGCCTTTCGTAGAAACGCAAGCTGGTGATATCTCTGCATATATCCCAACAAACGTTATCTCAATCACAGATGGCCAGATCTTCTTACAATCTGACCTCTTCTTCTCAGGCGTACGTCCAGCGGTAAACGCAGGATTGTCTGTATCTCGTGTAGGTGGTTCTGCACAAATCAAAGCGATGAAAAAGGTAGCAGGTACACTTCGTCTGGATCTTGCTTCTTATCGTGAGCTTGAAGCATTCGCTCAGTTTGGATCTGATCTAGACCAAGCGACTCAAGCCAAATTAAACCGTGGTGCTAGAACAGTTGAAGTCTTAAAACAAGACTTGAACAAACCGCTGAAAGTTGAAAAACAAGTAGCGATTCTTTATGCACTGACAAGAGGATACTTAGATGATGTAGCGATTGCTGATGTCAAACGCTTTGAAGCTGAGTTATTCATGTACATTGAAGAAAACCATAAAGACTTGTTTGACACAATCTCTCAAACAGGAAACATGCCTGCTGATGAAGAGTGGAAAGCAGCGATCGAAGGCTTTAAACGTACGTTTGCACCAAGCAACTAATTAGTAATCTTTCCGAGAGAAAAAGATTCTCTTTTTCTCTCTTTTCACGTAAATGAACACGGATTCCTGAAAAAAGGTGGTGAAATCTTTGGCCTCATTACGCGATATTAAGTCAAGGATCACGTCAACAAAAAAATCGAGTCAGATCACAAAAGCGATGCAAATGGTATCAGCTGCGAAACTGAATCGTGCTGAAAATAATGCGAAGTCCTTTGTTCCTTACATGGAGAAAATCCAAGAAGTCGTTGCGGCAATCGCAACTGGAACAAGTGCTAAGCACCCAATGCTTCTTTCAAGACCTGTTAAGAAAACAGGGTATCTCGTCATTACATCTGATCGAGGACTTGCAGGACCTTTTAACAGCTCGATTTTACGTGCCGCTTACCAAGCCATTCAATCTCGTCATCAGTCTGCTGATGAATATGCGGTGATTGTGATTGGTAAAATCGGACGCGACTTCTTCAAAAAGCGTGGTATTCCAGTTATTTCTGAAGTAACAGGGCTTGGAGACGAAGTAGCGTTTGCTGATATTAAAGAATTAGCAAGCAGTACAGTGCAAATGTTCTCTGATGAAGCGTTTGATGAGCTTTACATGTTCTATAACCATTTCGTCAGTGCCATTTCACAAGAAGTAACAGAGAAAAAATTATTGCCGCTAACGGACCTTTCGGCCGCAGCGACACCAAATAAACGTTCCGCATCTTATGAGTTTGAGCCTTCTGAAGAAGAAATTCTTGAAGTTCTCCTTCCTCAATATGCAGAGAGTTTGATTTTCGGTGCGCTTCTTGACAGCAAAGCAAGTGAACATGCTGCAAGGATGACAGCAATGAAGAGTGCAACAGACAACGCAAAAGAATTGATCGACAGCCTGACACTCTCTTACAACCGTGCTCGTCAAGCAGCGATTACACAAGAGATTACAGAAATTGTCGGCGGAGCAGCTGCCTTAGAATAGAAATAATTGTCAGGAGGGAATGCAATGAAAACAGGACGCATCAGTCAGATCATGGGACCAGTCGTAGACGTTCGTTTTGAAGACGGTCACTTGCCTGAGATTTATAATGCGATCAAAGTTTCGCATAAAGCGGAAAGCGAAAGTGAAGTTGATATCGACTTAACTTTAGAAGTAGCACTACATTTAGGTGATGATACAGTGAGAACCATCGCAATGGCATCAACAGATGGTGTGAAGCGCGGTATGGAAGCTGTAGACCTTGGAAAACCAATTTCAGTACCAGTTGGTAACGTAACACTTGGACGTGTATTCAACGTACTGGGAGATAACATTGACTTAGATGAGCCACTTGGTGTGGAAGCGCAAAGAGACCCAATCCACAGACAAGCGCCTTCTTTTGATCAACTTTCTACAGAAGTTGAAATTCTTGAAACAGGTATCAAAGTTGTAGACCTTCTTGCTCCTTACATCAAAGGTGGAAAGATCGGTCTATTCGGTGGAGCCGGTGTTGGTAAAACCGTTCTGATTCAAGAATTGATCAACAACATCGCACAAGAACACGGCGGTATTTCTGTATTCGCTGGTGTTGGAGAGCGTACACGTGAAGGAAATGACCTTTACTACGAAATGAAAGATTCTGGCGTTATCGAAAAAACAGCGATGGTCTTCGGCCAAATGAACGAGCCACCAGGTGCACGTATGCGTGTAGCTCTAACTGGTTTGACAATGGCAGAGCATTTCCGTGATGAACAAGGTCAAGACGTATTGTTCTTCATCGATAACATCTATCGTTTTACACAAGCAGGTTCTGAAGTATCAGCCCTTCTTGGACGTATGCCTTCAGCGGTAGGTTATCAGCCAACTCTTGCAACAGAAATGGGTCAGCTTCAAGAGCGTATCACGTCTACAAACGTAGGATCGGTTACATCGATTCAAGCGATCTATGTACCTGCGGATGACTATACAGATCCAGCTCCAGCTACAACGTTCGCTCACCTTGATGCAACGACAAACCTTGAGCGTAAGTTGACAGAGATGGGGATTTACCCAGCGGTAGATCCACTTGCTTCAACATCTCGTGCCCTTGCACCTGAGATTGTTGGCGAAGAGCATTATGCGATCGCGCGTGAAGTTCAGCAAACATTGCAACGTTATAAAGAATTGCAAGATATCATTGCCATTTTAGGTATGGATGAATTATCTGAGGACGATAAGCTTGTGGTACACAGAGCTCGTCGTGTTCAATTCTTCCTATCTCAAAACTTCCACGTAGCAGAACAGTTTACTGGTCAAAAAGGTTCTTATGTGCCATTGCAAGAAACTGTTAAAGGCTTCAAGGAAATCTTATCTGGTAAATACGATCACCTTCCAGAAGATGCATTCCGCTTAGTCGGTCGCATTGAAGAAGTGGTTGAAAAAGCCAAAGAGATGGGTGTAGAGGCCTAATCTGGTCCTTAGGAGGGTAAAAGCATGAAGACCGTTCAAGTCAATATCGTTACTCCCGACGGCCCAGTGTATGAAGCGGATGTGGAAATGGTCAGTGTAAGAGCAGAAAGCGGTGAGCTTGGAATTTTAGCTGGCCACGTTCCAATGGTTGCTCCGCTAAAAATCGGTGCAGTTCGCTTAAAACATAGTGGATCAACTGAATTGGTTGCAGTAAGCGGTGGATTTGTTGAAGTTCGCCCCGAAAAAGTAACCATTCTTGCTCAGGCTGCTGAAACATCAGACAAAGTTGATGTCGATCGTGCAAAGTCAGCGAAACAGCGTGCTGAAGAGCATTTGAACCACCCGAATGAAAGTGATGTACGCAGGGCGGAACTCGCATTAAAACGGGCATTAAACCGTTTAAATGTAGCAGGGAAATAAAACAGAAAATCCTTCTTATCATTGCGATAAGAAGGATTTTTTTTAGGATGACATGAGAGACTGATACATCGACACATACGGATGAGATGCTTGCTTTTCAAGATATAAATGCTCGCAAAAATGCGTACTATGCCACGTTTTATTGTTTCGGCGCAAGCCAAGGGTATATTGATGCGAAGAGTCCATATAAGGCCGCACGACCCAATCAGCATCTGAATGATGCTTGATGACAACCTCTCCCATGTACACACTCAACATCGCTTCCAATGCATCAATAGGCATTTTCCACTCAGCAAAAAGCTGCTGACGGAAGGCATCGAAGTATAATGACTCTAACTGATAAAGGCTTTCCTCTGAGTAATCCAAAGAAATGTTATGAAAATGACACAATTGTGCTAATTCTTCTAGCTGTGTCTGTCTATAATCAAAGTAGAAAGCAATGGCTTCCCATTCATGTTCAAATGAGGGAACCAGTTCTCCGTACAAATCAACAAAGTCAGGAAAAGAATCTTTCAAATATGATCAGCTCCTTCCACCGCAGTATATCATCTCCTTCGCATCAGAATAAGAGGGGATTCACTCTAAATGTAGCTCTTTTTTCCAAATGATTCATCTTTCCGATTTTGGAGGATATAATGAAAGGGAGTTTTCCTTTACAGAAATCAATAAAAGGAGGATTCAAGTGTATGGAAGACGTAGGACAACAAGCAATTGTCAGTATTGTGATCCACCTATTTTTTATCGCCATTACGTGGTGGGCATTGCTTGCGGTGAATATCGATCCACTGATTAAAAAAGGAAAAATTATTCAAGCTAGATTGCTCATGATGCTGCTCACGATTGCTATTGCATCGGCAGTCAGCAATTTCTTCCTTGATTATTTAAATTTCTCCAGACAAATCCCTTATATGTTTTAACATAAAAGGTTTGGTCACTGCCTTCTGCGGGAACGTAAAAAGAAGTGTCAAAAATATGGCCTTTGATGACTTTTCCACGTATGCATTGATCTCCTTGCGGCAACACTTGTAGCAAGGGGGAATGACAAGTGAGAAAGTATTTAAAAGGTTGGCCATTATTTGCATTTATTCTTTTTTTTGTTCTGATGATTCAAGGTGTTCGGGCGGAAGAAACATCCACGCTCGCCCAAATAGCAGAAGGTATGAAAAACCAGCAAATCGAAGTAAGTGGATGGACGCTTCATGCCAAAACAAATATAGACATTTCATCCGAACAATTTTCAAAAAAAGTGAAACGTTTGAAAGACGAACTACGACAGTATGAGTGGACCGAAAAAAAAGAGAAACATGTCACCAAAGTCACAGGAATTTACAAAGATGAAAAAAATGATACATTATCGAAAATTTTACTCGTGAAGACCGACACAAAATCAAACCAAAAGTCGTATTTATTATATGAGCAAAAAGGTGCTCGCCCACTGAATACCTGGGAGCATACATATGATCAGTTCGTACGTCATGCAAAAAGCATATTACAAGAAAAATTTGTGATTTTTACTTGTCTCGATGGTCATGTAAATGGTATGATGGATGTTGTTTTGCAAAAAAAAGCTGAAATGATAGCAAATGAATTTCAAGCAAAACCAGTTGAGTATCTCGTTGAGTCTAATTTTGTGTCGCTTTCCGCTTACACAGAGAAGTGGGAACAGTTCATTATGACTTCAAATGATAAAATGAATGTTCAAATTGCCATCAGAAGTTCGGAAATGAACGAAAATCATACGATTACGGTTGGCACACCAATCGTAACGACTGAATATTAATATAGAGAATTTGGGACGCGGAGGGGAAGACCTTGGAAAAAATCATCGTCCGCGGCGGTCAAAAGTTAAACGGCACAGTTAAAGTAGAAGGCGCAAAAAATGCCGTTTTACCAGTTATCGCTGCATCTTTGTTAGCAAGTACAGAAAAAAGCGTAATTTGTGATGTACCTACGCTCTCCGATGTATATACAATCAATGAAGTGTTACGTCATTTAGGAGCAGAAGTACATTTTGAAAATAACGAAGTATCAGTAGATGCATCTCATGCACTAGAAACTGAGGCTCCGTTTGAGTATGTCCGTAAAATGAGAGCATCTGTGCTCGTCATGGGACCACTTTTAGCTAGAACAGGTCATGCAAGAGTTGCATTACCTGGTGGTTGTGCGATTGGTTCAAGACCAATTGATCAGCATTTAAAAGGCTTTGAAGCAATGGGAGCTAAAATTCAAGTAGGTAATGGTTTCATCGAGGCTGAAGTAAATGGCCGTTTAAAAGGTGCAAAAATCTATTTGGATTTCCCAAGTGTAGGGGCAACTGAAAACATCATCATGGCAGCAGCATTGGCTGAAGGAACGACGATTTTAGAAAACGTAGCAAAAGAACCTGAAATTGTTGATTTGGCAAACTATATCAATGCCATGGGCGGTAAGGTTCGCGGTGCTGGAACTGGTACAATCAAAATCGAAGGTGTAGAAACACTTCACGGTGCAAAACACAACATCATCCCTGACCGAATTGAAGCTGGTACGTTTATGGTGGCAGCAGCCATTACTGAAGGAAATGTTCTTGTAAAAGGCGCTGTGCCTGAGCACATGACTTCACTTGTGGCGAAAATGGAAGAAATGGGTATTCAGATCATTGAAGAAGAAGAAGGTTTAAGAGTCATTGGACCATCTGAGCTCAAGCCAATCGATCTAAAAACAATGCCGCATCCTGGTTTCCCAACGGATATGCAATCTCAGATGATGGCGCTATTGCTTCGTGCGAACGGAACAAGCATGATCACAGAAACTGTGTTTGAAAATCGTTTTATGCATGCTGAAGAATTCCGCCGCATGAATGGCGATATTAAAATTGAGGGTCGCTCTGTGATAATCAATGGACCTGTTCAACTTCAAGGTGCTGAAGTGGCAGCGACTGATTTAAGAGCAGGAGCAGCACTTGTACTTGCTGGATTAGTGGCAGAAGGTCATACACGTGTCACTGAATTGAAGCATATTGACCGTGGATATGTGAACTTCCACCAAAAACTAGCAGCAATCGGTGCAGACATTGAAAGAGTAAATGATGAATCAGCAGATGTGACACAAGAACAAGTTGTATCAGATCTAAACGCATAATCATAAAAGAAATCAGTGTGTCCATTTGGGCATGCTGATTTTTTTTAGAATCATAGACTGGTTGCATTTTCAAAAGCTTATCATTAGTGTATCCAATCGTTTTAAATTTTATTCATAAAGACGAACAGTAAATCAAATGAAGAAGAGCACAAACATATCAGCAAAAGACTTGTCCAATGAATGAAAGAAGCTGTCATATTAGCTTGTCCTTGCCCATAGGATAAAAGAGATTCAATGACAAATGGGGGCAGCCAATATGAAACCAATGATATGGACAATCGCAGGAATTTGCATCATCATTTTAATGATTCCAACCTTACTCGTGTTGCCAACGTTCCAAGGAAAACCAGCAGCCAGCCAACACGTAGCAGCAGAACCATCAGTTAAAAAAGAAGTGAAAGGTTCAGTCAAATTGAAACAATCACCCGTCTCCATTCCCGTCTACCGTTCAGCGCATCAGCAGGTAGAAAACATCCCCTTAGAAGAGTATGTGATCGGTGTCGTCGCTTCTGAAATGCCAGCCGATTTTGAAATTGAGGCGCTCAAGGCACAGGCACTCGCCGCTAGAACGTATATCGTCAGACAAATGATCATTGATAAAACCGTCAAATCTCCACAAGGTTCTCTTGTAGATGACACTCAAATGTTCCAAGTGTACAAAAATAAACAGGAACTGAAGAAAATTTGGGGAAAAGCGTACAATTGGAAATTAAAAAAGGTCACAGAAGCGGTCGCCAGTACACAAGGGAAAGTACTGACGTATGACGAAAAACCAATTGATGCTTCCTTCTTTTCAACAAGTAATGGGAAAACCGAAAATGCAGAAGCTTATTGGAAAAATGAAATCCCTTATTTGAAAAGCGTCTCAAGCAAATGGGACGAAAAATCACCCAAATTCCAAAACAAGAAAACCATCACAGTGAGCGAATTTCAGCAAAAACTGGGTGTGACCCTTGGCCAGCAGCAGGTGGGAGAAATTGTAGAACGAACACCAGGCAATCAAGTAGCCAAAGCCGTCATTAACGGAAAAACATTGTCGGGCAGAGACATTCGCGAATCACTAGGATTGCACTCTGCAGACTTTACATGGGAACGAAAGGGTCAGCAAATCGTGATTACGACAAAAGGGTATGGCCATGGTGTGGGCATGAGTCAGTATGGTGCACATTATATGGCACAGTCAGGCAAAAAAGTAGAGGCGATCGTGAAACATTATTATCAAGGGATAAAAATTGAATCAGCTGATCGCTTTCTGAACACATATATGGCTAAGAAATAAAAGCAAAGGTGCCTCAAAATGGGGGCATCTTTTTTTATGTGTGAAGAGGTTTGAACAGAATGTGACAAATTGCGACTTAAGACGCACCTCAGGAAATCTTAAACATTTACATCCCGACAAGAACCGATGGCCGATACAAAGCCCCTCGAAAGAATGAGAAAACGTGGGTGACAAAAGAGTCGTTAGGTGAATATATCTAGACATCTGACAGAATTTTAGTGATTTTGATGAAAGAGAAAAAGGGATCGAGTCCTATACCATTCCAAGACAGAATATTTTACGATTAAGATGTTTCAATCAAATACATAAGGAGGAAGGAAAAGCATGTTGAAAAAAGTATTTACACTCGTAACCTTAGCTGTATTGACATTATCAATGTCAATCTCTTCACCAGTATTTGCAGAAGCAGCATCAGCCAAAAAACATAAGAAAGATGTAAGAGTGACGATCTTACTTGATGCAAGTGGAAGTATGGCAAGAAAAGTGGATGGAGAGCGTAAATTCGATTTAGCAAAACAAGAGGTATTTAAATTTGCTCAGTCTCTTCCGAAAGATGCTAAAATCCGTATGAGCTTGTTTGGATCTGAAGGAAACAACAAAAACTCAGGTAAAACTCAATCATGTGAAGTCATTAGAGGCGTTTATGGCGTTCAGCCTTACGAAAAGGATAGTTTCGAAAACTCTCTAAACGGTCTTGGACCAAATGGCTGGACACCGATTGCACGTGCTCTTGAAAGTGCAAAGCAAGCGGATAAGCAGCTTCATAAGGGAACAAAACACATTGTGTACTTAATTACTGATGGTGAAGAAACTTGTGGTGGAGATCCAGTGAAAGTAGCGAAAGAGCTTCATAACTCAAAAGGATCTACTGTAGTCAATGTGATTGGATTAGACTTTAACGATGGCTATGAAGGTCAATTGAAGCAAGTAGCTAAAGCTGGTAAAGGTCATTACTACCAAGCAAGCACTGGGAAAGAAATGGGTTCTATCCTTACAGCAGAATCATTAAAACTACACGAATAACTTGCTGAAGAAAAGGGAAACGATTGATTGATGCTTTCGTTTCTCTTTTTCTGTACAAATGAAAAAAAGGGAGATTTTTTAATGAAAAGAAATATTATATTAACCATTTTAGCGAGTCTTGTTCTGCTTCTTTCTTCACCAGCTCATGCTGTAACGAAAAAGGAGCCTGCTCATGTGGTGATTTTACTTGATTTAAGCGGAAGCATGGCACAATCGGTTGAAGGCGAAAAGAAAATCGATATCGCAAAACGCTCGATCCAAAGTTTCGCAAGTATTTTATCAGAAGATACACAAGTCTTGCTTCGTGTTTTTGGTCATGAAGGAACGAATAAAAATGCAGGAAAAGCCGTTTCTTGTGCAAGTTCCGAAGCAGTTTATGGATTTGGAACATATGAGCAAGCAGCCTTTCAACAAGCGCTGAATGTGTATGGTCCAACAGGCTGGACACCACTTGCCAAAGCATTAACTGATACGAAACAAGATTTTGAAGATCACCAAGCTGAAGGAAAAAATATTGTATATGTTGTCAGCGATGGTGAGGAAACATGTGGCGGAAGCCCATCACAAGCAGCGAAGCAATTACATGAAGAAGGTATTGACACAATCGTCAATATCATTGGCTTCGATGTAAATGAAAAAGAAGCAAAAAGTCTAAAATCTGTTGCCAAAGCTGGTGGTGGACAATATCAACCAGCAGCAAATGCAGAAGAATTGAATCATATTCTTCAAAAAGAAGCGAACTCTTTTGGTCAATAAGATGTGAATAGACAGCTGGGGAGAAACCCCCAGCTGTTTTTTCATAAAGGATCAATTTAAAGTCGTTTCTAATTCATCAATCCGTTTCTCCACGTAGTGCTGATCTTTTCTTGCATGAAAGGTTTCGGCTTTTTCTAATATCGCGGTGGTATTGTATTCTGGAATCTGGGAATAGCTTTCGTAAACTCCTTTTGGTATTAACACGTTTCCTTCAGGCCAATAAACTGCAATATTTCCACGTTTCAGCTCTCCGAATTGAGCAACTCCTTGGTAGGATCCATATTGATTGAAAAGGACAACAGGATCGCCTTCTTGGACGTAAAGCTCTTTCGCATCTTCTTCATTCATCAAGATAGAATGCCGCTTTCCGCCATTAAAGGCATCCTTTTCACTGTAAATCATAGAGTTGAATTGCTTGCCTCGTCTTGTCGTGATATTGAAATGCCCCTCAGTTTTTCGATATTGGGGAAGCTGTGCTGGGAGCAGGTGTCCTTTTCCATCCGGTGTTGGACACACCCCATCTTCGCAAAGCCATGCGCCACCCCATTGAAAGACATCCCCTTTATGACGCAAATGCTGGATCCCATCATAGTTCCGATTTGCGATGGCAATCTCACGACGAATGTCTTCAGCATGGTCAAAATGAATCAGCTTCGCATCTTCTGGGCGAACCCTTTTTGCTAGGTCAATATAAATGTCCCATTCAGCTCTAGCTTCTTCAATGCGAGGTCCTTCAATTTCCGGACTGAAATACACCATGCGTTCCGTACTGGTTGATGTACCGCCGCCTGGCTGTTCATATCTTGTCATGGCAGGCAGAACAATCACAGTCTCTTCTGCTTCTACCAGTGTAGAGGTGTTCAAAATAATATCTTGATGGACACGGAGTTCAAGCTCGGATAGTGCTTTTTCAATCGCTTCAGGATTTGGCATTGTTTCTAAAAAGTTTCCACCGCTAGTAAACAGCATCTTCAGCTTTTGCGGGTGTTCTTTTGGAAGAGCCATTTTTTCAAATGATTGCCCAATCGTGTCACCATGCCATTTTGGAATATCAAATCCCCATATCTTCTCGATTCTTTTAATATTCTCTTCATCAAAATCACTGCCGGGCAATACGAATGGATCGGCACCCATTTCGCCTGAACCTTGGACACCGCTATGGCCACGAATAGGCATAACGCCACAATGTTTTCTGCCAATAAACCCGCGTAACATGGCAAGGTTTGCGACTTGTGATATATTATCAGTGGCAAAGCGATGCTGAGTGAGACCCATACTCCAAATAAACACCCCTGAATTGGCATTGGCAAGCAGTACAGCGAATTCCTTCATTCTTTCTTTAGATAATCCTGACGATGCTTCGAGATCCGACCATTTTAACTGAGTGACATGCTGCTTTACATCTTTTATGCCGGTTGTATGCGCTTGGATAAATTCATGGTCAAGAGCGGAATGGGGCGCTTGCTCCTCCATATCAAACCAATGTTTGATGACACCATTCATAAACGCAATATCGCCGCCTATATTGACTTGATAAAAATCATCCGCTATTTTTGTGCCGAATAAAGCACTTTCTGGAATAGAAGGGACCCAATATTTTTCCATTGCAGGCTCTTTATATGGATTGATGACAATGATCTTGGTTCCTTTCTTTTTAGCGGCGTACATATATTTAGTGGAAACCGGCTGGTTGTTTGCTGCAACAGAGCCCCAAAATATCAATACATCTGTTCCAATCCAATCACTGTAATTACAGCTGGATGCACCTATACCCAGGGAGCGTTTAAGAGCGGTTTTGCTTGGTGAATGGCAAATACGAGAAGCATTATCGATATGATTTGTTCCAATAAATCGCGCAGCTTTCGCCGCAGTATAGTACACTTCATTCGTAATCCCTCTAGCCGTTAAATAGAAAGCAAGCTGACGTTTATCAATCGATTTGATTTTAGCGGCGATTTGATCTAATGCACCATCCCAAGAAATGCGTGTAAAGGCATTCTCACCTTTTTTTCGAATCAGGGGATAAGGAATACGCCCAAGTTTTCGAAGAGACGTGCTATCCATTTGTTTGAGCCGCTCAATATCTTCGAACCATTTTGGATCAATAGCTGGCATTGTGTTAAGCCGTAGCACATTCAGTCTTGTTGTGCATATATGGGGTCCTGCTAGTGTTTGATCGTATAAACCTGATACACCAAGAGCGCAGCCGTCACAAACGCCCTGAGTCAATATACGGTACGCATAGGGGAGGTTATCTTTGTTCTCCCATGCCACTTTCATTGTGTCTCGAATGTGTTTCGGTTTTACTTTTCCAAGCCCCATAGGAGCAAAAGAGGCCCATAGCTTTGGTGAGGGTTTTTTGTTGAGTTTAATAGGCCCCTTGTGTTTTGTTTTTCCCATGATATCGTCACCCTCCTATCACTTTGTAAAGCGTTTTCATATCTAAAAATTACCTGTAGATTGTCATTCTGTCAAATTCATCTTAAGAGCGGACCGTGACAGAAGAAGGAGCAGTAAGATTTGATTCACGAAGTTGTTTAATATCCTTCCGAATGAGAAGAGATATGATAAACGCAATGAAAAATAGGCCAGAGAAGACCATGAGACTTTGTGTGTAATTGCCTGTAATGTCACGAATAAAGGAGGAAAATAAAGGTCCTGCTAAACCAGCAGCGGCCCAAGCGGTGAGAATATAACCGTGTATGGCACCTAGCTGCTTCGTACCAAATAAATCTCCGATATAGGCTGGAATTGAAGCGAACCCTCCTCCATAGCACGTATAAATGATCGCCATCACGACTGAAAAGATGAGCGGATCTTTTAAGTAGGGAAGTAAGGGAAAAGCAATAAGCTGTATAGTAAAGAAAATCGTGTACGTATTTGGCCTTCCAATATAATCAGAGAAAGACGCCCATCCGATCCGTCCTAGCCCATTAAAGGCACCTAAAATTCCAACAAGAGTAGCTGCTGCACCGGCCGTGAAACCAACACTTTCTTGAGCAAGCGGTGATGCTACAGAAATAATGGCAATTCCGCATGTGATATTAATAAAGAGCATGACCCACAAATAATAAAAGCGCCGTGTTTTAATGGCTTCATTTGCTGTGAGCTGTGATAAATCTTGAGGAATTTTCCTTTGGTTTGTTTTTAGCACGTTAAATTGTTTGACATCATCAGGTGTTGGTGGTGATAAATAAAGAGATGAAACGACCATGATGATAAAATAAGAGATTCCGAGAATATAGAAGGTATTTGCAATATCAACTTTTTCAATGAGAAATTGAATAATGGGACTGCAAATCAGAGAAGCAAACCCAAAGCCCATAATGGCTAAACCCGTTGCGAGTCCTCTTCGATCTGGAAACCATTTGACTAATGTGGAAACTGGAGCAATATAGCCTACACCTAATCCGATTCCAGCGAGTACACCATAAAATAAATAGAGGAGAGGTAATGAAGACATATGGACAGCAAACCCTGATCCAGTCATCCCAATGCCGAAGAAAATAGCTGAGAAGAGCCCTGATGCCCTCGGCCCATACTTTTCAACGAAATGCCCCATAAAGGCAGCCGATAAACCTAAAAATAAAATAGCGATGCTAAATGTCAGGCTTATTTCTGTTAATGACCATTGAAAGGTTTGATGTAAAGGATTCGTAAAAACACTCCATGCATAAACAGATCCGATAGATAAATGAATCCCCACAGCACTTGTAGCGATCAGCCAACGATTTTTTGTTTTATTCATTGTGTTCCCTCCATATAAAGCAAACAAAAAGTTTGATAAGATAGAAATATGTTACATTTTTATGACTTTTTAAAATAATATCACAATTCGTCTGGTTCATATAACTAAATTTGTGTTGAAAGGAAGATCAGATCATGAATCCTTCTGTTAAAACGAAACGACGCATACACCAATATCGCAAAGGTCAAATGACATGTAAAACAGATGAAGTTGTAGAAGAATTCCCTTTAACCGTGCTGGTGAATGGTGAAGAGTTTGTCACACTCGTTTGTTCACCGGATCATTTGAAAGAATTGGTGATCGGTTTTTTAGCTTCAGAAGGAGTCATTCGATTTGAAAAAGAGATTAAAAGGTTTACAATAGATGAAAGTATGGGTTTTGCATATGTTGACTTACATCACTCAACTCAGTTCCAATCCGCAGATTTTACAAAACGAGTGATCGGATCTTGCTGTGGGAAAGGAAGGCATTTTTATTTTCTCCAAGATGTGAAGACAGTAAAAACAGCCATTGACCGAATCAGTATTTCTGCTGAAACTTGTATTCATTTAATGAAATGTTTACAGGAGGAAAGTCAGTTATTTCAACATACTGGTGGTGTCCATAATGCTGGACTGTGTGATACAGAAAAGCTATTCATCACTAGGACGGATATCGGACGGCATAATGCGTTGGATAAAATCTATGGATATTGTTTACTTCATAAAATCCCACTGAGAGATAAAATCCTTGTATTTAGCGGCCGGATATCATCTGAAGTTCTGTTGAAGGCAGCAAAATTAGGAGTATCAATCGTCATATCAAAATCAGCTCCTACTGAGTTAGCACTTAAAATGGCAGAAGAATTAAATATAACAACAGTTGGATTCGTAAGAGGAGAATCTTTTAATATCTATACTCATTATCAGCGTATTACAGAATAGGAGGCTAAGTATGGTCAGTATTTTGGATAAAAGACATCGACCATTGCGCGATTTAAGAATATCCGTAACAGATCGCTGTAATTTTAGATGTACGTACTGTATGCCTGCTGAAATCTTTGGACCAGATTATCCTTTTTTAGATAAAGAAGAGCTGCTTAGCTTTGAGGAAATTGAACGACTTGCTGCGCTTTTTGCAAAGGAATTAGGTGTGGTGAAATTACGTATTACGGGTGGTGAACCTTTAATGCGTAAAGATTTGCCCGTTTTGATAGAAAAACTCGCAAAAATTCCAGGTATTGAAGACATCGCGATGACAACCAATGGAACGCTGTTACCTTTGTACGCAGATAAGCTAAAGAAAGCAGGTCTGAATAGAGTCACCATTAGTTTAGATTCTTTAAATCCAGATCGTTTTAAGCAGATGAATGGAAGACACATTTCTATCCAAAAAGTATTTGATGGGATAGAGGCTGCAAAAAAAGCTGGACTTGCTATTAAGATCAATATGGTTGTCCAAAAAGGTGTGAATGATCAAGATATCTTACCAATGGCAGCCTATTTTAAAAAAGAAGGACACATTCTACGATTTATTGAATTCATGGATGTTGGCAATACGAACAAATGGAATCTCAAGCATGTATTGACGAAAAAAGAGATTATGGAGCTAATTCATTCAAAATACCCTATCAAACCAGAACCCCCTCGATATCAAGGTGAAGTAGCCAAGCGTTATTTTTATGAGGATGGGTCAGGAGAGATTGGCATTATTTCTTCCGTTTCAGATGCTTTTTGTGGATCGTGTAATAGAGCTAGACTATCTGCACGTGGCGAATTATTCACCTGTCTTTTTGCATCATCGGGCTTTGATCTGAGACGATTCACCCGTAATTCAGAAAATGATGAATATCTAGTGAACATATTGAAGGAACTTTGGTCAAACAGACAGGATCAATATTCAGCTGAGAGAGAGCAAAAGAAAGATCAGAAAAAAGTTGAGATGTCCTACATCGGCGGGTAATGACAACAAAGTATCATGATCATCGATTTTTGAAAAGAAGAGAAAATGCTATAATCACTGTTGAAAATCTTCTTTTAACATCAGGACAATCTTTCCTATAAGCTCATCCCCATAAAAAAACAGCAGAGATTCTGCTGTTTTTTTAAAATGCTATTTTGTACCTCAAAATTGACGGAGTAAGGATGAAAAAAAGATTTTTATTCATTTTGTCCTGCTTTACATTTACAGGAACTATGCTAAGATCAAATCAATCTTTACCAACTCGATTTTTTCACTCCTGGAATCTGTCCTTTATAGGCAAGCTCACGAAAAGCAATTCGAGACATTTTAAATTTTCTCAAGTAACCTCTAGGACGGCCAGTTAATTCACAGCGGTTTTTTAAGCGAGTGGGTGAAGAGTCTCTAGGTAGTTTCTGCAAAGCTTCATAGTCACCTTTTTCTTTTAGCTCTTTCCATAATTGTGCATATTTCAAAACGAGCTGCTGCCGCTTTTTTTCTTTTGCTATTTTTGATTTCTTTGCCATTTAAAACCCTCCTGGTTTAAGTGTGTATGTTCCATTGAAAGGGGTCTTCAAACGTTGTCCAATCTTGATCAAATTCTTCAGGTGTGAGTAAGCATTGATCTAGTGTACGAATAATATCTGCTTTAGGTAAATCTACACCGATAAAGACAAGTTTTGTATGTCGATCACCAAACTCTGCATCCCACTCATCTAAAATTTCTGGTTCCTGATTTAAGATCCGTGATCGTTCTTGCTCAGGCAAGGCAGCAATCCAGTATGCGATTGGTTCAATTGCAACAGATTTTCCGGCTTGTGAAATTAAAATGGTTAAATCATGATGTGTCGCTAGCCATGTAAATCCTTTCGCTCGAACAATCTGCTCTGGCATTTGATCTAACCATGCATTCAGTCTGCCAGTATGAAAAGGAAGCCTTCTTTCATAAACAAAAGATGAGATTTGGTATTCTTCTGTTTCAGGCGTATGCTGAGAGTGTCCAGCATTAATTTCTTTGATCCAGCCCGCAGAAGCACTAGATTTTTCAAAATCGAATAAACCAGTATTCAAAATATCACTAGGATGTACGTTACCTTTAGAGGTTCTAATAATGGCTGCTTCTGGTTGAAGTTTGGTTAACACGTGCTCAAGCCGATCTAGTTCTGATGCTGATACAAGATCACATTTATTGATAATGAGCACATCACAAAATTCAATTTGATCAATAAGTAAATCGGAAATCTCTCGTTCATCATCATCTGAAACTGCTTCTTTACGATCCAATAAACTTTCTCCTGACTGGAAATCTGTCCAGAAACGGTTTGCATCTACCACCGTTACCATCGTGTCTAATCTGCAAAAACGTGTCAAATCTATGCCCATTTCTTCATCAATGTAAGAGAAAGTTTGAGCGACAGGAATTGGTTCACTAATACCTGTAGATTCAATGACAATATAATCGATATTCCCAGCCTTACAAAGGCGTTCTACTTCAATTAATAAATCTTCTCTCAATGTGCAACAAATACAACCATTAGATAGTTCAACCAGTTTCTCATCTGATCGAGAGAGTTCTCCGCCTTGCTTAACTAATTCTGCATCAATATTTATTTCGCTCATGTCATTGACAATAACAGCTACTTTTAGCCCTTTACGATTCTGTAGAACATGATTTAATATCGTGGTTTTTCCAGCTCCTAAAAAGCCGCTTAGAACTGTGACAGGTATTCTCTTATCCATTCGGTTTAGTCCTTTTGAACATAATCATTTTGTATGCCGCCTCTCTTAAATAGTAATTGTTACGATTTGAATCCCAAAAATTATTTTGTTTCCCGATGAAGGGTGTATTTCTTTAATCGTGGAGAATATTTTTTTAACTCCAATCTGTCTGGGTTCGTTCGTTTATTTTTTGTAGTGATATAGTTTCTGTCACCTGTTTCTGTACAGGCTAAGGTGATTTTCACGCGCATAAGTGCTATAACCCTCCTTTATTCCGTAATGATTACGATTTGTATTTTAAAATGATAAAGGCTGATTGTCAAGTTTAGTATCAAGGCTATGCCAACTCAAATAAAAAAGGGGTATCGCATTTTATTGATACCCCTTTCTATTAATAAAAGTCACCAAGTTCTTCTTCGTAATAATCTTCGTACTGTTGGACATCGGTAGGAAGCTCTTGGAGAAAGGCTAGCCCGCCTAGTATAAACATCAAAACGATAGCGATGAATGAGAGAATAACTGCGGCAATACTTGAAATGGCAAAAAGTGTCTGCATTTTCATCATCTTAGCATATTGTTCCAATAATTCTTCGTAAGAAGTATCAGGCGCTTGAATCAATTGTTCAGCTGCTTTCACGGATTTTTGGACATGAATTCCCATCATAATCAGAAAAACGCCAATGGCAGCAGGAAGAACAAGCCAAAATCCACTGAGGATGGATAGACCACCTGAAATATAAAGAAAGATGCTCCCAACCTTTCCCCACTTTGTTATTGAATGAAGAGATTGAATGATTTTCTCAGTTTGTTGCAATTGTGTTCACTCCTTTATGTATTCACTCTATATCATACTTGAGCAAGTAGTACTTTAGGAAGAGTGAATTGACCTTATTTCTATCTTTTATTTACTTTTTATGGATAAATAAATTATTTTCGAATAAGAAAAAAGTAACAATTACTACAATTATAATCGAAAAATTTTGTCATAAATAAGAAAAGTAGTTTGAAGTAATTAGAAAATTTATCAAAATATGTTGTTAGTTGTCTATCAATTGGTTATTATTGTATTGTATTACCATAAAAATTGGAAGGTGGAATTCATATGTTAGATCGAATTTTAAACAAAATGACCAATGTTCAACCTGCAGCTGCTAGATGTATTTTGCAAAGATTGGTCACTTCTTGCCAATCAGCACCAACTTGTTTCCTTCAAGGCGTTGGAACTTTCCGTTACTATGTGGATCGTGACACAGGTGAGATTTGTACTAGCCAAGAACGCGTTAAATGTGGCTGCTAAATTTAAGTATCTTATTTATTAGGGTGTGAACGCATGAGCATAACTCCAATTTCATTAGTAACAAATGCTATGCAGACGTCAAATAAGCGTCAAGCTGGCCATACATCAAATTCTTTTTTGACCCAAGCAGCGCAAATTGTTCAAGGCGACCATTCTCCAGAAGAGAGAAAGGCGTTATTTCAACAACTGACTTTAGTTCAGCAAGGAAAAGATTTAGAGCTTCATGTTTCTAAATTAAAGGAACTAGAGAAAGAGGTTCAAAAAGAGGGGTCTTCTTCCGTTACTGTGAATCAGCACGGTGATCAAGTTGACATTTCAAATGAAGCTCGCAGTGAGTTTGAACAAGCTGAGGAACAAACATCCGCTTCAAGCGAAGCTAATGAAATCGCTGCAGAGGAAAAAGGGAAGGATGTTCAGCCAAATTCACAGTAATAAAAAATGAGGCATGTGTTTGATGCTCTTCACATGCCTCATTTATCTTTAGTTTGCAGCTAGTCTTGAATAAAGACCGTCTGGAAAAGGTGCTGCATATGAGATGGTATCATTGTCTTCTACCATGATGTAGAACGGAAACTCCTGAATTTGGAATGCGTTTATCAATTGTTCGTCTACCGGAATAATTCGCAAGTTTGTTTCGTTATCACGATATAATTCTTGGTCCTTTTTTTGCCCGTTTTTCAACAAAATACTCAATGAAACGTTTAGTTTACGCTGCTTTTTTGTTTCTAGGAATTGTTCGAGTGATGGAATGCAGTGCGGACATGCTGTGTCAGTGAAGATCAGTAATTGTTGTGTACGATTTGTTTGCAGCAGATCATTCATGTGAATGGGTGATGGCTGTTCGAGAAGTGGATGCGCAAGTTTCTGCCCCACGTGTTCTATAGGTAAGATGATAAGCTGCATCTGTTGTTTTAAATAGATGATAATTCCAGCCGTTAATAGAAGACTGCAAATCATAAGAGCGAGCTGTATAAGAAAAATTGAATTCATCGTATATCGTCCTCTCAAAGTGAAGTTACGCAAAGCTATCATATTACAAATATCAAAAATATGTCAATTATACTAAATGGTGTAAGGTGGAGCATCTCATGAGTACAGTGAACCATTGTTTATATGCAATCTCCTATACTTGGAAAAAAAGTCGTTCTTATCTTCTTTTAACTTTGTTCATTCAAGTGATCGTTGGTTTTATGCCTTTGGCTAGTGTCTGGATTATTCAAACTTTGATTAATGAAATTATTTTATTTATGACGTCTTCAGGTGACATCCAAAAGGTTTTGTGGTTATTTGGACTGCAAATGGTCATTGTGATTTTAGGATATGGGCTTCAATTTATTCTTCAGCTTAGTCAACAGAAAGCAACAAATCTGATTGGTCTCCATTTGAAAGGTGAATTGCTTCAAAAAGCGATAAGACTGCCGTTTATTACGTTTGAGCACCCGTCCTTTTACAATGAAAGTCAACGTGTGATGAACAGTCATCAGCATGTTCTCAGTATGGTGAGAAGTATTTTTACAATGATGAGCGCGTTGATTACTGTTGTATCACTTCTTATTTATATGATCGGTATTCATTGGGGCTTAGCGGTCATATTGTTCTTGTTTACCTTGCCTGTATTATGGATTGAACTTTTCTTTGGAGGCGCACGTTATCGATTAAATCGTTTGTTAACGGCTAATGATCGAAGAGAAATGTATGTATCTGATCTCGTCGCACAGCGAGATTCTTTAAAGGAAGTTCGTTTATATGGAATAGGGAATTATCTTCTTCAAAAGTGGAGAGGTCACTACATTAAAAGTGCAGATGAAAAATATAATTTGCTGAAACGCCAAGTGCGCTGGGAGATGGCAGGCGGGTTGCTCATGACATTGGCCTATGTGTGCTGTGGTTTATTGATTGTCTTTCTTATTTTTCAAAAAAAATTAGCAGCGGGTACGTTTGTTGCAGTGCTACAAGCTGTACAAAACATTCAAAGTGGGTTTCAAGATTTAACAAGGGAATGTTCTAGTTTATATGAAACAAGCCTATATGTTGATGAAATGAGAGCTTTTCAAAAGAGAGAAGAGGAAATGCATGAACAGACGGAAGAGGCAGCGTCGCTTGAGGGAATTGAGCATATCCAGTCCATTACATTAGACAATCTCTCTTTTACTTATCCGAATATGAAAAAACCAGCGATTGAGCATATTCATTTTCATATGAATAGAGGTGAACGAATTGCATTAGTAGGAGATAATGGGTCCGGTAAAACCACTTTAATCAAATGTTTAACCGGCTTATATGATCCAGATCAACAGAATATGCACAAAGTCAATGGAGAGGATATTTCCACCATCCATAAAAAGACCTATCATGCGAGAATGGCTGTTCTTTTTCAAGATTTTATGAAGTACGAATTCACTGTGAGAGAAAACATAGGGTTTGGCCGTATTGATGATATAGAAGAGGAAGAGCGGTTGATTTCAGCCGCCCGCCAAGCAGGTATAGAGAAAAGAATTAATCAAATGGAAGACACATATGATGCGCAGCTAGGTCGCTTTTTTGAAGAGGGACATGAATTGTCTGGCGGACAATGGCAAAAGCTTGCGATGGCTAGAACCTTCTTTAGAGAAAGTGATTTTATTATTTTAGATGAACCGACCTCTGCTCTCGATCCATTGTCGGAGATCTCACTCATTCGAAAGTTGTTCGATCATACGCAGGATCAAGGGGTTTTGTTTATTACACATCGTATGGGAGCGGCCCGCTTAGCAGACCGTATCATCGTCATGAAAGATGGTGCTTTCATTGAAGAGGGCAACCATGATGAACTGATGGCGTTGCACGGAGAGTACAAAAGGCTTTACGAGGCACAATCTCAACTATTTCAACAAAAGGAGATGGTGTAAGGTGAGTGTCTTTTATTTCATAGGCGTCTATTTACTAGGAATCATTTTTGCGGGTGCATGGCTCGATAAAGCAAGGAAACAGAAGGCACATGTCCAGCAGATCAATGCTTATCGGCTGCTGCCGCCTTCTTTCGCGGCACCTATGTTTTATTTATTTTTGTTGATTGAATTGGTTTGTACGGTTTATTTGTTTATATGGAACATGTCTGTCCTGCCTGCAATTGGCTTTACAGCCCTGTTATGTATTTATACTGGAGCGGTTACGTTCAATTTAATGAGGGGGCATCGTGATGTTTCGTGCGGTTGTGGAGGATTACTGGAAAACGATCGCCTGCATTGGGGGATTGTGATTCGTAATCTGCTGATGCTTACTCTTGTGGCTGGGTTATTTTATGTACATCCTAGTGTTGAAATGATTTCATTGCGGTTGAAAATGATTTGTTTTCTCATTGCAGCGGCTGTCTGTTTGATCATAGCGGTCAGCCAAGAAATTGTGCTATTGAAGCGAAAGTGGATCGACTCATTCCAGATTGCAGATGGATCAATTATAGAAGGAGATAAAATGAAATGACAGATATTTTATTAATCATTGTGTTATTAATTGTCATTACCCAGCTGGCTGTCGTGTTTTTGCTTGCCCGTTTTATCGGGAGATTTATGAATAAAATAAAATCTCTTGATGGAATTGAATTGAAGGAAGCGGATATTGGTGACCCGGCTCCGTTATTTCGCAGTTATTCGCATGTAGGTGAAAAGGTGATCTTGAAGGAGTATTTGCAAAATGGGCGAGCTGTGATGCTGTTATTTGTGAATTCTACTTGTATGACTTGTAAAAGTATTTTGTCTGATGTGCAGCCTCAAACTTCACATGATGATGCTCATGTGATTGTTATTAATGGAGATGAACAAGCCGATGATGCCTCGCTTCTTCAATTGCTGCCGGAGCAAGCTGTTTATATGCGCTCATCACAAATTATGGAGTTGTATGGAGTAACAGTTGTTCCGCAAGCGCTTCTGATTGATGAACATGGTATCATTCTGAAAAGAAAATCGCTTCAAAATGCGAAGCAATTTGAGCAGTTGGTGCATGCTTCATAAAAAAAGCGTCTCTTTCTTCAAGAGACGCTCAGTTTATAATTCTTTTCCTAAAATATCTAAGTCGTACCGATTGCCGTCCATTTCTGCGATGCGTGGCAAATGTCCCCAAGTCTCAAATCCGTGCTTCTTAAATAATTTGATGCTGGCTTCGTTGTGGCCGAAAATAAAGGCAAGTAACGTTCGGATGCCTAATGAGGGTGCCAATTCGAGCGCCTCTTGTAAGAACAGTGACCCTAAACCTTTTCCTCGATAGTTTTGGTTCAAGTAAATACTCATTTCAACAGTACCGTTGTATGCAGGTCTGCCGTAAAACGTTTCAAAACTGAGCCAGCCGTAGATATTTCCTTCCTCATCTGTTTTCACATAGAGAGGACGTTTCTCTGAATGATGCAAAAACCACTGACGGCGGTCTTCTACTGTAACAGGTTCTGTATCGGCCGTTACTTCTCTTGAAGCAATCGTTGAATTGTAGATATCGACGATCTCTTTGAGGTCATCTTCTGTTGCCATGCGGTTGAAAGTTTTCACCATATGTACCCCCATCTTTTTTCATTCATCATACATATTATTGATGCGATTGCGCAAAATAAAAAGAAAAATAATTTCGTGTGTATATATTTTTTGAAAAGTGTTCAGAATGTTGCTGAGGTGATGAAAAATGAGAGAGGAAGAAAAGAAACGTACTTCCAAAATCACAAAAGTTCAGCAATTTTTCCGTAAGCGCTGGGTATTCCCTGCTATTTACTTGGTCAGCGCAGCGGTCGTGTTAACAGCCGTTCTTTGGTATCAAGCTGTATCGAAAGATGTGAAAGACCAACTATCTGATGGAAATCAAACAGGACAAGAACAGCGTGATGATGCCGTTGAAGTTGGAAAGCCAATTGAAAATGTTGCTATGCCGGTCCAGAATTCTGAGAATGTTTCTGTCGTGAAAAAGTTCTATGAAGCAGATGCTGATCAAAAAGAAAAAGAAGCAGCACTTGTAAACTATAATAACACCTATACCTTAAGCAAAGGTATTGATCTTGCAGATAAAGATGGCAAAGTGTTTGATGTCACAGCTGCTCTTAGTGGAACAGTCGTTCAGGCGAAAAAAGATCCAGTTCTCGGTCACGTTGTTGAAATTGAACATGAAGATGGATTGTCTACTGTTTATCAATCGTTGTCTCAAGTGAGTGTAAAAGAAGGCGATGAAGTGAAACAGAATGATGTCATCGGTGCTTCTGGTAAGAATCTATATGGTGCTGAAAGCGGCAACCATGTTCACTTTGAAATTCGTATGGAAGGTTTAGCGCTTAATCCACTTAGCTTCATTGATAAGCCTGTTTCTTCCATTGAAAAAGCAGCGCAAGAAGTGACGGAAGAAGCAAAAGAACCTGCTCAGCCAAAAGCTGATGACAAAATGAAGGAACCTGCTGCTGACGATAAGGCAAAAGAGCCGGCTGAAGAAAAATCTGAAGATAAGTCTGATGAGAAGGGGAAATCCTCTGATCAAGAAAAGTCTTCTGATTCCTCTAAAGACCGCAGTCAGTCAGAAGAAACAAAACAATCTTAATGTCATGTCAGATCCTCTGTGTAGATAAATGCACAGAGGTTTTTTTCTGTCTTTAAAAAAACCTCCGCCATATGGCGGAGGGGATGCTATAAGGCGGCAGGTCCTTCTTCACCTGTCCGAATGTTGATTGTATTTTCTATCTCATATATAAAAATCTTCCCATCCCCTGGTTCGCCTGTACGCAGTACTTTCTGTGCTGTTTCCACGACCTGTTCAACAGGTACTTTGCTTAAGACGATTTCAATCTTTAAACGTTCGTACACATTGCTTTCCTTTTTGACGCCACGGTATAGTTCCGTATGTCCCTTTTGTAATCCGCAGCCGTGCACATTGGAAAAGGTAATCGAGGTGACACCAATCTTTCCAAGCTCCACCTTTAATGTTTCAAAATTAGCTGGACGTGTGACAATCTCCACTTTATACATTTTGCTCATAGAGACACCCCTTTTTTCTTTAATCTTGATATGCTTTTTCGCCGTGCATCGTTAAATCAAGACCGACTGATTCTTCTTCTTCAGTTGCGCGGATCTTGAAGAAAATGTTGACGACTTTGATGATCACGTATGTGACAACTGCAACAAAGACGTATGTGGCCACGATGGCGACAACTTGTTTCCAAAGTAAGCTTGGATCGCCGTAAAATAAGCCGTTGGCTCCGCCATCATTGACAGATGTAGTGGCGAAAAGGCCTGTAGCAATGCCTCCCCACGTACCGCCGATTCCGTGGAGACCGAATGCATCCAGTGCATCGTCATAGCCGAACTTGGCTTTGAGTGAATAGACGCCCCAGAAACAAACGATTCCGCCGATGATTCCGATGATGATCGAAGCGAATGGTGTGACAAAGCCTGCGGCAGGTGTAATCGCTACTAGGCCTGCAATGGCTCCAGAGATTGCACCTAGCATCGTTGGTTTTTTGTTGATCATCCATTCGACTAACAGCCAGCCGATGATTCCTGCAGCAGCTGCTGTATTGGTGTTAATAAAGGCATACATGGCGACACTGTCTAATGTGAGGGCACTTCCTACGTTAAACCCAAACCAGCCAAACCAAATCACAGCTCCACCAAGAAGTGTGTAGATCAAGTTATGCGGAGAAGAACTTGCCGCTTCTTTTCGCTTCCCGAGAACAATGGCTACGACTAGACCAGCCACACCGGATGATATGTGGACGACGTTTCCACCGGCGAAGTCAAGTGCTCCCATTTCTCCAATCCAGCCGCCGCCCCATACCCAGTGTGCGACTGGAGCGTATACAAATGTGACCCAAAGGAGTGTAAACACGACCACCGCTGAGTAACGAATACGTTCAGCGAAGGCACCAGAGATAATGGCTGTTGTGAGGACGGCAAAGGTCATTTGGAACATCATGAACAATGAATGTGGAATCGTGTCACTATATGAACCAGGTTCAAAGCCAACGCCTTTTAGTCCAACCCAGTCAAAGCCTCCGATCCATGCATTGCCTGGCGCAAAGGCGAGTGAATACCCAAACACGATCCAGACGATAGAGACAATGGCTAGTGAGGTTAAGCTGTGCATTGTCGTACTTAACACGTTTTTACTTCTCACAAGTCCTCCGTAGAATAAGGCTAAACCCGGTGTCATTAACCACACGAGTAGTGCGCAGAAGAACATAAATACTGTATCACCCATTTGCATGCTGCATTCCCCCGAATCATTCAGAATTAATAGATTTCTTAATTCTTCATTATAGAGAGAAAAGTCATATATAACATATTCATGTAAGTTTATCTAACATGGTTTTTTGGTCATTATCAATATAAATGGATGAAAAGTTCGTAAAAAATGAGAATAAACGTGCATGAATCACGAAAAATAAAGGGCGTTTGACCTATAAAATCGAACTGAGAAACAATTTGGTTCGCTCCTCTTGAGGAGAATCAAATAATTCTGATGGGGTACCTTGTTCGACGATTCGTCCTTCATGCATATAAACAACTCGGTCAGCTACTTCTTTTGCGAAGCCCATTTCATGAGTGACGATGACCATTGTCATGCCTTCTTTGGCAAGACTTTTCATGGTTTGCAGCACTTCGCCTACAAGCTCTGGGTCCAGCGCAGAAGTAGGCTCGTCAAATAACATGACATCGGGCTTCATGGCGAGAGCTCGTGCGATGGCAACGCGCTGTTTTTGACCGCCTGATAGCTTTGAAGGGTACACTTTTGCTTTATCCGCTAGTCCGACTTTCTCTAATAAGACATTGGCTTCAGTTATCGCTTGTGCTTTCTTTGTTTTTTTCACCATGACCGGTGCTTCGATGATGTTTTCAAGCACGGTTTTGTGCGGGAAGAGATTAAAATGCTGAAACACCATGCCTATTTTCTGCCTCATTTCGTTTAATTGATCTCGTTTTGGATGAACGGGACTGCCATCAATGATGATCTGACCGTCATTTTTTATTTCTAAAAAATTCATACAACGGAGCAAGGTGCTTTTCCCAGAGCCGCTTGCACCAATTAAGACGACGACATCATTTTCATATACAGTGAGATCGATATCTTTTAAGACATGCAGCTCTCCAAAGTATTTATTCAGTTTTTCAACACGAATGATCTCTTTTGATTCTGTCATGCTTCTCCTCCTAATGATCACTGACTGAAAGTTTCTTCTCAACGGTTTGCACAGCGAATGTTAACAGCAGGACAAGAACTAAGTAATAGACAGCCACGACAAGTAAGTACGTCATGTTGTCAAAACTGTTGGAACCTTGAGTGGTGGCTATGTTAAAGAGTTCATTGACGCTGATGAAGGCGGCAAGTGATGAATCTTTTAAGCCGATAATAAACTGATTGCCGAGAGGGGGAAGGGCACGCCGCATCGCTTGCGGGAGAATGATACGTCTCATGGTTAGAAATCGCCCCATGCCAAGAGAACGTCCTGCTTCTTTTTGACCTTGATCGATTGATTGAATCGCACCTCTAAATATTTCTGCTATATAGGCACCGTTATGGAAGGCAAGCGCAATAGAGGCTGCCCAAAAGTCGGGTATATTTAATTCTGTAAGCCCAAAATACAGGATAAAAATCTGCACAATGAGTGGTGTCCCGCGTACAAGGAAGATATAGGCATTTGCGATATAACCGAAAACGGCTACGCGGGATATTTTTAGTAAGGCAAAGAAAAGCCCGATGAACATGCCGATGAAAATACTGATGACAGTGAGTTGTAAGGTAAGCAGCATTCCTTCTAAGAAAACGCCTCTAGAATCAATCAGCGTTTGAAAAAAGTGTGATAAGGTAGGCAAAACAATCATCTCCATTTGAAGAAAGTGCGCCTAGAGAAAGGCGCACAATCGTGGTTTTAATCCTGTTTGACGGTAATATCTTCGTCAAAATACTTTTCGCTAATTTGTCTTAATATTCCGTCTTTTTTGAGTGCATCAATCGCATCATTGATCTCTTTCATGAGCTCTTTATTGTCTTTAGAGACAGCGATTGCTTGCTCACTTTGCCCGAGTCTTTCTTGTGCTTCAATTTTAAGTTTTTTCTTCATGGCTTCTGCACCCGTGGCAAAATCAGTGACGACCGCATCGTGTTTGCCGTTGGCTAGTGCTTCTAAAGCGACAACATCACTGTCGTAATATTTTGGTTCCTGCCCGCTATGTTCTTTGGCAATATCCGCATAGGACGAACCTTTAGAGACAGCGATTTCCTTGTCTTTTAAGTCATCTGCACTGTGAATGTCTGCGCCGGGTCTTGTGAAGATTTGCGGACCGGAGTAGTAATACGGTTGAGAAAAAAGGACGTGTTTTTTTCGTTCCTCGTTGATGGTATGACTTGCAACGGCCGCATCAAATTTGCCTGCTTTGACGCCTTCGACGATGCCTGCGAATTTATATTTTTTCTGTACAGGCTCGAGGCCCATCTTGTCGCTAATCGCATTGCCGACATCAATATCAAAGCCGGACATCTGGTTTCCATCCATGTAACTGAATGGATGGAATTCACCTGATGCTGCAAAAATAAATTTCCCATCTTCCAAAATCGGCGACCCTTTCGCTGTAGAATTACGTTTATCTCCGTTCCCATTTGTTTCATTTGAACCGCACGAAGACAGAAGTAATACTGCAACCGAGAAAAGGGCTGGGACCCAAAACCGTCTTTTTTTAATAATAAGCTTCTCCTCCTTTTCAGCCGTTCTCCGTATAAGGAGAAAGTAGGCTTTTAAATATGTGTAGCATCTTACCATTTGTTCCTCATATTCTCAATTTTATATGCGCTTTTCCAACACTTGCCCTTTTTAGAATGTATGTCTTGCTTTTCGGAGAGAGAACTTGAATTGCTAAGGGTAAAAAAGGGAAATGAATCTCATAATAACGAGGAGATAGACAAAGAACGTGTATGTCAAAAGAAGGGGGCGGGTGTATGATCAAATGGAAAGACAACCGGAATGTTTTTTTAACGGCGATTGCTTTTGGCACGATGTTAAATCCACTGAATTCCTCGATGATTTCTTTAGCCTTGCATCAAATTCAGCATGAGTTCGGTTTGTCGTTTACGACGGTATCTTGGCTCATTTCAACCTTTTATTTGGCCAGCGCGGTCACGCAGCCGGTGAGTGGACGAATTGGAGATCATGTGATGAGCCGGAGAACCTTATTTTTATTTGGACTAGTTCTAGTGGCAGTCTCAGCCATTTGTGCGCCGTTTGCCCCGACTTTTGCGGTGCTGATTGTGATCCGGCTTCTTCAGGCGATTGGAAGCAGTGCGATCTATCCTTCAGGTGTTGGACTGATTCGGGATCATGTGAAGGAACGACAAGCTTCTGCTTTAGCGGTATTGTCCATCTTTGCTTCAGCGATGACAGCACTCGGGCCGACACTTGGCGGGTTTTTGATGACGATCGGCAGCTGGCCGGCGATCTTTTTAGTAAATCTGCCATTCATATTGATCAGTTTTTTTCTAGGCTTTTCCTTATTTCCTAAGGAGAAGAAGAAAAAATTGCGTATAGGAGACACTGTCCGAAAGCTTGATTTGCCAGGGATGTTGCTATTTACAGTTTGTATTGTCCTTTTGCTTTCTTTTTTATTATCACTATCTGATGGTATTCAGTATGTACAGGGCATTCTCTGTCTTGTGAGTGCGGGTGCTTTTATATGGTGGGAGCATCAGGTGGATGAGCCATTTATCCAAATTCGGATGTTCAGGCAGGAGAAACGGCTTTCACTTGTGTATGTGCAATTTATCATTTTAAATATTTTCTTCTATTGTCTCTTTTTTGGCTTGCCAAGTTATTTTCAGGATGAATTGGGCTGGCGTGTGGAGATGACGGGTCTCTTTATGCTTTGCATGTCTGGAGTGAGCATTATGGTATCGCCGCTGACTGGCAAGTGGGTAGATCGCGGCGATGAACGGCATCCTGTTTTGGCAAGTGCTGTGCTCATGCTGGCCGGCGCTTCCGCCATGACTTTCTTTTTTATTCCTGCGCCATTCTGGGGGAAAGGACTGGTTCTTGCTTTGCTTGGACTCAGTTACGGGATTGGAAATGTTGCGCTTCAAGCTGCGATGTTAAAAGCGAGCCCTCAACAAATGATTGGCACGACCTCTGGGCTTTTTCAAACATGCAGGTACCTTGGTTCCATTCTGTCATCTGCCGTGCTTGGCATGCTGTTTGGTGAGGAAATTGCAGGTTCTCATTTTGACCAATTAGGCTGGACATTGATCATGATTTCTCTTGTCGGCATTAGCGTCAGCCTTTATTTTTCGAGTATGGTCAGAGGAAAACAAACAATGAAAAAAGCGGCTGGGATAAAGTAGAAGAGAGGTCTTCCATACTTTATCGCAAGCCGCTTAAGAGTTGGACAGGTCTGACCCTTGGTCCTTTTGCTTCCTTCTGAAAATTTTGCCCACAATGTTCTCGTAAAATGTCACGATACGGTCAATTGGAGAGTCAAAGAACTTCCATAATTTATTCATGATAAAGACAACCACAATCGATACGATTAAGCTGCCTAATACATCAAATGGATAATGATGGCCGACCCAGATGCGGGAGAACCCTGTCAGTAATCCAAAAACAAGCAAAATATTGCCGAGTTTTTTATTACGGGATCGAATGGCTAGTGAAAGAGCCAGTGCACCTGTTGTATGGTCACTTGGGAAGGAAGCGTCTGCTGAGTGCGGGATGAGTGTGTCGACTTTGTGCGCCACAAACGGCCGCTCTTCATAATAAAACAGCGTAATGGCAAAATTGACGATGAGTGCCACGATGCCTGTTACACCAGAAAAGAAGACATGCTTCTTAAATTTGTGATTACCTAAAAACCAACAAATCAATAAGACGAGGGCATATACGAGAATGGCCTTTTTCGTAATGAAAATCATGGCCTGATCTAAAAACTCAGAATGATGAGCCATCCCGTGTATGACTTTAAACAATTCGTAATTCAAAACATCACCTATACTTTCGCTTAACGCCAACTATTTTTCAAAAGACCTATCTGTTCATTTGAAATATCCTATATTTTAGCATGTTTTCAGTGAAGTTTAAAACAGTATCCTATTCTGATAGGGAAACCTTTTGTGCTTTTGCTTCTTGCGGTTTTCGTTCGCTCCAATAAAAAACGCCCATGCTGAGTAACACGACAACGCCAGCAATGAGATATACATTTGAAAAATCTGTGAAGCTGACAAGCAGTCCGAAGACAAAGGATCCAGCGGCAATCCCCGTATCATACAAGGTAAAGAAAGTTGCTGTGGCGTAGCCTGTACGGTGTGCTGGTGAGTGCTGTATCGCAAGTGTTTGTAGACATGGCACCAAAGAGCCGTAGCCAAGGCCGATGACAGCGCCGGATAAAAGAAGCATGGTGGCTGTTTGTGTAGCGGTCAGCATCCATAAACCAATCGCAAAGAGAGCAATAGATGGATAGATCACAATATGAGGCCCGACTCGGTCAAACAGTCTGCCTGTAAATGGACGTGATCCAAGCATTGCAGCTGCAAAAACAATGAAGAAATAACTGCTTGCACCCATTAGGTTCAGGGAATTGGCATAGACTGAAATAAATGAAATGATCGGCGAGTAACAGAAGGAGATAATGATTCCAACTGCTGCCGTTTTTAAAGCACCTTTTTCAAACAGGTGACAAAAAGTGAATCGAAAGATGACACTTCCGCCGTTTTCAGGCTCTGGCTGTCTAATCAGCATCGTGAAAGCTGCACCGATGGAGACGATGATCGAAAAGAGCAGAAATAAAGAATGGAATCCTACTTTTCCGACTTGATTCAGTGCGATAAACGGACCGATAACCACAGCGAGGTTCATTGACATGACAAAGTATCCAAGACCCTCTCCTCGTTTATGTTTCGGAATCATATCAGCTGCAATAGCACTTGCTACGGTTGTCAAAATGCTGAAGAAGATTCCTTGCACGAAACGCAGCATGAGAAGTGTTTGGAATTGATCAATTGGAATGTATAAATAAGTGAGCAGGGCAAAAGCTGTTGAAGAAAACATCGCCATGCGTTTCTTGCCGAATTTCTCAATAATGGCCCCTGAAAATGGCCTTGTCACAATTGCTGATAATAAGAAGACCGTCACAAGGAGGCCGCCCTGTGATTCTGTTCCATTTAATTCATCCATTGTGTAAATGGGGAGTAGTGTCAAAAGGGCATAAAAAGAGGTGAATGTAAATAAATTCACCAGGACAATCATGATAAAGTCTTTTGTCCAAATGCGTTCGTTCATGGTGTAAGTCACTTCCTATTCAGTTGATAATTTGTGTAAAAGTGTATGGAGGAGTTGTTTTTCTTCGTAGGTAAAATTTGAAAGACATTCTTCTTCAAATTGTTCCATCGTCTGTTTGATTTTTTGAAACTTTGCTTTTGCATCGTCTGTCATGACGATGAGATTCTCACGTTTGTCTTTTCCTTGGACTCGTTTCACCCAGCCGTTTGCTTCTAGACGCGTCACGGTTCTTGTAATCGTCGGTGCTTCGACGTTCAAATAGGTCCAAATGTCTTTTTGCGTTTTAGGACCGAATGTATCCAAACAAAAAAGTACAGTCCACTGGGACATGTACAAGTCATAAGCAGCAAGCGCTTCGTTCGCTTTTTTAGACAGCAGCCGCGCGCTTTGATGTATTTGATGTAAACACTCTCTGTTTAACGTATCCATAGGCTCACCTTTATTCATTATTTATCTAGGTAAATAAATTCACCTTTCCTATTTTACGTGTTACACCGATGCTTGTAAAGTGAAAATTTTCGCCACTCGAAATGATTTTTTGTTTTGTCTTTTCTGATAAATCCCTTGTCCCATCTTCATTTTTAGCATATTCCCTATGCAATGCTAATACACTGTTACAAACCTGACAAAGAGAGTGTTTGAGGTGAGGGATCGTGTTTGGCATTTACTACCTAATGGATGAGAAATTAAGACGAACAAGCGCCGCTGAAAATGGATAATATTGATACGGATCTCATTTCACACTTCTCACATCCATTTTAGGGAGGTCGAGTGGTGTGCACGATTACATCAAAGAGCGAACAATCAAGATAGGAAAGTATATCGTGGAGACAAAGAAAACCGTTCGTGTAATTGCGAAAGAATTTGGAGTCTCTAAAAGTACTGTACACAAGGATCTAACAGAAAGACTGCCAGAAATTAATCCAGATCTGGCTAACGAAGTGAAGGAGATACTGGATTATCATAAATCAATCCGCCACCTGCGAGGGGGAGAAGCCACAAAGTTAAAGTATAAAAAAGAAGAAATTTTAGAAGGTGAGCCTGTAAAACAGTAAGCTTTAGTTCTTTGTTCATAAACATGATATATATATCTTCCTCTTATCGGTAGTTTCTAACCACAAATTTTGTAAAGACTTTTGTAAAGAAATATCTTTTTTTCTGCAAATTATGATAGAATATATAATTAGGGCAGAATGTGGTATTTGCTATGGAAACAGATTTTCAAGGAGGATATATATAGATGTTTGCTAGGGATATTGGAATTGATCTTGGTACTGCAAATGTACTGATTCATGTCAAAGGAAAAGGAATTGTGTTAAATGAACCATCTGTTGTCGCTCTTGATAAAAACAGCGGGAAAGTATTAGCTGTTGGAGAAGAAGCGAGACGTATGGTTGGACGTACGCCTGGGAATATTGTTGCGATTCGTCCATTAAAAGATGGCGTAATTGCTGATTTTGAAGTAACTGAAGCGATGCTCAAGCATTTTATTAACAAATTGAATGTGAAAGGGCTGTTCTCTAAGCCGCGTATGCTCATCTGCTGCCCGACAAACATTACATCTGTTGAGCAGAAGGCAATCAAAGAAGCTGCTGAAAAAAGCGGCGGGAAGCATGTATTTCTTGAAGAAGAGCCAAAAGTAGCAGCAATTGGTGCTGGTATGGATATTTTTCAGCCAAGTGGAAACATGGTCGTAGATATTGGAGGCGGAACGACAGATATCGCTGTCATCTCGATGGGTGACATTGTAACCGCCTCTTCTATTAAAATGGCTGGAGACAAATTTGATCTGGAAATTCTCAACTACATCAAAAAAGAGTACAAGCTGTTGATCGGTGAGCGAACTGCAGAGGACATTAAGATCCAAGTTGCAACGGTATTCCCAGACGCACGTCACGAAGAGATCTCGATTCGTGGACGAGATATGGTGACAGGATTACCAAGAACGATTACCGTCACAAGCAAAGAAGTAGAAGAAGCATTACGTGAATCTGTATCTGCCATTGTTCAGGCTGCGAAACAAGTTCTTGAAAGAACACCACCTGAATTATCAGCTGATATCATTGACCGCGGCGTCATCATTACTGGTGGCGGAGCGCTTCTAAACGGGCTTGATCAATTGCTTGCAGAAGAGCTGAAAGTACCAGTTTTCGTTGCAGAAAATCCAATGGATTGTGTAGCAGTTGGTACTGGCGTGATGCTTGATAATATGGACAAGCTGCCAAAGCGTAAACTCAGCTAATGATTTCCCTCATTCTTTTTAGAAAGAATGGGGGATTTTTATTAAAGAAGCCTGCCAATATGCCGATATATTTCATAGAAGATTGTGTACTGATGATTTTAGGTCATGTGAAAGAATTTGAATGAGGTGAGCACGTGTTAAAAGGACTATACACCGCAACATCTGCCATGATCGCTCAAGAGCGGCGGACAGAAATGCTTTCAAATAATATCGCAAATGCGAATACTCCAGGCTATAAAGCAGATGAAGGGGCCATGCGCGCATTTCCAGAAATGCTGCTAAGCCGAATGGAATCAGGACGTTTCCAAACATCTTCAGGCAAAGGCTTTAGTATCCCGCAGCAAACGGCGATTGGCGGAATTAATACGGGAACATACATGCAGGAGTTAATTCCTCAATTTACACAAGGAACATTAAAAACAACGGATCAAACAACGGATATCGCATTAGTAGAAAATAATGTACCCATCAACCCAGAGACAAATCAAAAGTCAGCGCTTTTTTATGCTGTGAATACACCAGAAGGCGTTCGTTATACGAAAAGCAGTTCCATTACATTGAATGATCAAAATCAGTTGACGATCAATGGACGTGCCCTTCTTTCCGTGACGGGCCAGCCGATTACCGTTCAAAGTGAGAATTTCAAAGTGAACGCAGATGGAACCGTGAGTGAAAACGGACAAAACCTTGGACAAATTGATGTACGTGTTGCAATGGATACAAGAAACCTTGCGCGTGAAGGAAATGATTTATACCGTACAGCTGATAACCAGCCTCTTCCAAGTGCGGTCAATAACGGTCAAATGTCCTATACATTAAGCCAAGGTGTATCAGAGCTGTCGAACGTTGATGTGACGAAATCATATACAGAAATGACAACAGCCTACCGCGCATTTGAAACAAACCAAAAAGTGGTTCAGGCATATGATAAAAGTTTAGAAAAAGCAGTGAATGAAATCGGAAGAGTGTATTAATGAAGAAATGAAAGAGAGAGGAGGATTCTCATGCTTAGAACGATGATCAATGCAGCTGTGTCGATGAACGAGGTGCAAAAGCAGCTTGATATCATTAGTAATAACATCGCAAACAGTGAAACAACAGGGTATCGTGCGAAAAACACCCGTTTTTCAGAGCTGGTGAGACAACAGTTTAATCAGGTAGATGAAAAAAATGAGCAGGTGGCAAACAGTCGTCTGACACCTGCTGGTTTAAGGCTTGGAACTGGAACGATGGTCAATGCATCCATTAACTCATTGCAAGGGTCTATTAAAGAAACAGGTCGTGACCTTGATGTTGCATTTGGTGCGCCATCTCAGTATTTGCAGGTCAATGCTGGCGGTAACATCCGGTATACAAGAGATGGCTCTCTTTATTTACAGCCAGGAAATAATCGGAATCAAGTCCAGCTGGTGACAAGCGAAGGCCATCCGATTCTTGACGAAAACGGGAATGAGATTGTCTTAAATGCGAATTTTCGTGATATTTCTATCGATAAAAATGGCCGGCTTACAGCTATTTCTCGAGGCAATCAACCGAATCAGCAGGTGAATCTTGGGGTTGTTCAAGTGAATAATTCTTCAGCACTCATCTCTGAAGGAGAAAATTTGTTCTCAGTCGACGGCAACTATCAAGGCGCTTTAACGGCACTGAATGGGGCAAACCGTCAGGCCATTCAACTTCAGCAAGGTGCACTTGAAACGTCGAATGTGGACATGTCTAAAGAATTAACAGACCTCATGACAACACAGCGTTCGTATCAGATGAACTCAAGAACCATTACGATGGGCGATCAGATGCTTGGACTCATTAATACCATTCGATAATGAGCAGGCGGATGTCAGCCTCTCATGATAAAAAAGGCGGCTCGCTCAAAGTCGCCCTTTTTTTTATAAAAATCTGAGACATCTGCAAGCAGATCTTCAAGATCAATCCAGGCTTCTTTTCGTTCAAGACATGTGACGAGTGTAGCAATCTGTTCATCTGCCTTGGGCGTTTGGCTGTAGAGAAGGAATAAAATTTGGAACTTGATTCTTAATAGATCAAATTGGGCATCAACGGCTTCTTTTAGCCCTTTTTGAATATACTTCATTCCTTCATCAGTTAAATTCTCTTTAAAGCAGGAACGCACAGTTTCATAGAGACACGATACATAGGAGTGGGCAGATTTCCGGTATGCTGGGAGCCGAAGCGCTTTTTTAAAGTATTCTAGTGCTTCCTTATGACGATTCTGTCTCGACTTGATAAAACCAGCGTCATAATACACGATACCAAGCAGTTCTTGGTCATCAATCATTTTCACGTATTCGATAATTTCAATAAAAATAGATTCTGCTTCTTCATATTTTTTTTGATCACTAAAGTTAAGTGCGAGCACAATTTTGCACCGATAAATGCTGTGGATATCCCCGTGCTTTGCAAAGATATCCATGGCTTTTTCAACATGTCGAATGGATAACAGTGAATAGCGGTTGTTATAATAAACACCACTTGTACGGAAATGAAACTCCGCTTCCTCTAGCTCATCGTCTAGCAGGGGAAGTTTTTCTTCTGCTTTTTCAAGATAATGAATGGCATCATTTTGATCGCTCTTTAAAGATTCGTATAAACCGAGAAAAAAGTAAAAATAATATTGCAGTTGATCATTCATTTGATCTTTGTGGAGCATGAGTTCATGCTTCAGTTTTTCTAAGTCTTCTGTTTGATTCATCCAGAGCTGGTGCCGAAAAAGTATAAGCTGATAATGTAAATGAAGCTCCTGTTTCTTTGATAATCTACGTTTATATTTGGTTAAGGACGTTTTGATCTCTTCAGCCTTCGAAAAATGTCGATGTTTTAGCATTGTATACCACGAATGGAGAAGTTTTTTAATGGATTTATCGCTTATAAAATTCATTTTTACCCTCTTATTCAATCAATGATGTAATATATATTACCATATTTGTGAAAAAACGATGAGTGTAGAGTGGATTATATTTCATGACAATAGGTAATGATAGATTCTATTTTTTACCATAAATGTTGGCTGGACGTTGAAAAATGATTGCATTCATAATATACTTCAATAGGAATCAAATGAAGATCAGCGATATAGAAAAGAAGGAGAGATCAAGATATGCTTGATGCTCAGCAAATTCAAGACATTATTCCACACCGTTATCCATTTTTATTGGTTGACCGTATTCTAGAAGTTGATGGTGAGAAAAGAGCGGTTGGAATCAAAAATGTCACAGTAAATGAAGAATTTTTTAATGGCCATTTCCCAGGATACCCCGTCATGCCGGGTGTGCTTATTGTAGAAGCGCTTGCTCAAGTTTTTGGGGTCATCATGTTAGGTAAAGAAGAGAACAAAGGGAAAATTGGTTTGTTTGCAGGGATTGACAGCTGCCGATTCAAAAGACAGGTCAAGCCAGGCGATCAGCTACGTTTAGAGGTTGAAGTCACACGTCTTCGCGGTCCAGTTGCCAAAGGAAAAGCAGTTGCAACAGTAGATGGCGAAGTGGCATGTGAAGCAGAACTGACATTTTCTATCGGTCCGAAAGTATCGTAATGTGTCTGACGGTTCATCTTGTATGAACCGTTTTTTATATGGAAACATTCATCCAGATCGGATGAGGACTTGCTTTTTTGACAAAAAAACGTCATATTAGACAAAAAAAGATGAAGGTGATAAACAATGCTGAAAGAATTTAGAGAGTTTGCCGTCAAGGGGAATGTGATTGACCTGGCTGTCGGTGTCATCATCGGGGGAGCATTTGGCAAAATTGTCACTTCTCTTGTGAATGATTTAATTATGCCGCTTGTTGGTATTATTGTCGGGGGGCATGATTTTAGTGGATTGTCTATTAAAATCGGTTCTGCTCAAATTTTGTATGGAAGTTTCATTCAAACAGTGGTCGATTTCTTGATTATCTCCTTTTCCATTTTTATCTTTATTCGTTATTTAAATAAATTAAAACGGAAAAAGGTAGAGGAAGAAGAAGTGGTTGAAACGCCAGATCAAACGGAAGTGTTGTTAACCGAAATTAGAGATCTTTTGAAAAATCAAAGCCAATCGAAAGATGTGCAATAGAAAAAGAGCGGCTCATCCCGCTCTCAGCGTGTAGACAAACCCTCGCATTCTTTGTCAGGGCTGTGCTCCGGTGCTCACGAATATTAAATTCGCTCTGCTCCGGTGCTCGCCCTTCCTCGACTTCAAAGGTTTTCTATCACGCTGAAAAGGAAGACAAAGGGCTAAAATAAAGTTCATTTTAGCCCTTTGTCAACCATCTAAGAGCGGCTCATCCCGCTCTTTTTTTATGTGTTCTGTTTAAAAGCATCCAGCAGTTTTTCTCCTGACAGCCCCTCTTTGACGAGGTCTTTTAATACTTCTTCGGTTTCTGTTCTGTAACGATTTGTGATCATTTTACCGTCGAGTAATACAGATATGTTTTCTTCTAAGGCAACGATGTTTTTGACTTGGACCGATAGATGAACAGGGCGGTTGTTTTCTTTTGTAATCGTCACGAGAATCTTTACTTCTGTATGCTGCTGGAAGAGCACCTCAAACACTTGTCTATGCTTCTTTGGAATCAGTGCCTCGATCATCCAGTGATTTTCGCCATCTTCTTTATTAATGATTAAGCCGTCACGAAGGGGAATGCTGGACATTTTATCTTGCTTTGGATCAAGTTCGATTTTTAAATCAATCAGCCTAAAGGTTTTCATATTTATCACCTCACAAGCGTTCATTATTCGTAAGTATCATTATAGCATACAACATCTGTATAAATGAAACCGCTGCCTACTCAGAACTAGCTGCATATAAGTGAAAGGAGATGTTTTATGGAGTCCTATCAACTTCGAAACATACATATTGGTGAGGAAAAGGAAAGCAATGTGAGGGTCTATACATGGGGAGATATTCTCTCATTTTGTGATGTGTATATGGAAGAAGGGGAGTCCCTCACTTTTCAATACGTGACAGACGATCAAATGGACTGTTTTGAATTTCAGTTGTCAATTCATGATGGAAGGCTTTGTTTTTATTGGTTTGCGTGGGACGGGTCTGACTATATTCACATGCCTTCTAGTAATTGGATTCATTCAGATGTTTTTTATCAATTTATGAAAAATAAGTATTTCGTCAAACAAAATAAGATGATGTTTTATACGCAAGCGGTAAAAAGTAAAAATGATTGAGGAAATAAAGAATTTGAAGAACGATTTTGTCATTTTCGTTTTTTGTCTCTTGTGCTATTTCTCAGTAGACTAGGGTTAGCTGAAAGGAAAGGAGGCCGGTTTTGAATCAAAAGGCAAAGGTCCATCTGACAGCCCCCCTCTAGCTATAGCTGATAGACTTTGCCTTGTACACATATCCACTGCGTAATAGTAGAACCAAGATTTCTTTGTATCAGTCATGTGTCCCCTGTGAATCCCCTTATGCGTATCCGGTCATGTAGCGTGACCGGGTACTCTTATATTCATTGATAAGCCGATCATCCCTTGCAAATAGTGGATACTCATTTCATAATGATGATGGATTTGATAAACGGAAGGTCAACTGAAAATGAAGGCAAAAAAGGAGAGACCGATGACAAACATTCAATTAATCGCAACGGATTTAGACGGAACTTTATTGAACAGTGAGCACAAAGTGAGTCAGGAAAACGAGCAGGCGTTAAAGGAAGCAGCAGCGAGCGGGATTGAGGTTGTCGTTTCAACAGGAAGAGCGTATTTTGATGTGAAATCTATTTTTGATCAGCTTGGGATGAATACGTGGGTCATCAGTGCAAATGGAGCTGTGATTCATGATCCAGAAGGTCAGGTATATCATTCGGCTGTTCTAGAAGAAGAAAAAGCAAAACACATCTTATCATGGCTTGAGGAGCGTGATTATTATTATGAAGTGTTTACGAATGAAGCCATTTACACACCAAACCGCGGCAGAGAGCTTCTGGCGATAGAAATGGACCGCTTAAAGAGTGCAAATCCAGAAACGGATCAGCGTGTTCTTGAGCAAGCGGCTGAAGTTCAATACAGCCAGTCAGGTTTTGCTTATATTGATACATATCAAGAATTGTTTCGTGAGGATCAGAAGCTTTCATTTTATAACATCTTAGGTTTCTCATTTTTTCAAGACAGATTGAAAGCCGGATGGGATGCGTTTGGACATGATTCTGAATTAACATTGGTCAGTTCGGCTGATCATAACTTTGAAATTGGTGCAAAGGAAGCGTCGAAAGGGCAGGCGTTAACCAGGCTGGCGGAAAAGCTCGGTATTCCATTAAGCCAAACAGCGGCTGTAGGAGACAGTTTAAATGATGAATCGATGATTCGGGCAGCTGGGGTTGGAATTGCAATGGGGAATGCGAGAAAGGATATAAAAGAATTAGCTGATCACGTCACGTTAACAAATGATGAACATGGTGTGGCACATATGATTCAACATCTTTTGAAATAATTGAATCGTATGTATTTGTATAAATGACATAGGATGAAGCGCATTCTACAAAAGAGGAATTCAGAACTACTTCTATTTACACCTGCTATGGAACATCATATAATTTAATTATGAATATAACCCGCTTGTAAGGAAGTTAAGGAGAGTAAACGAATGGCGCTGGAATCTTATAAGTCCGACAATCTGCATTTAATCAAGGAAGCCTTAGACTATACTCAGGTTGGCCTGACGGTGACGGACCCGTCTTTACCTGATAATCCTTTAATATATGTGAACAAGGGCTTTTTAGATATGACAGGCTATCAAGAAACCGAAGTATTAGGAAAGAACTGTCGTTTCCTTCAAGGAGATGAAACTGAACAGATTGCTCTCAAACAAATTAGGGCAGCCATTGAAAACAAAGAGGCTGTCACTGTACAGTTGAAAAACTATAAAAAATCTGGTCAAATGTTTTGGAACGAGTTAAGTGTGGCGCCTCTATGGATTGATGAAAATGGAGGGAAACGCCTTTATTTCGTTGGTCTGCAAAAGGATGTTACGAAAGAGAAGGAACAGCAAGAGCTTCTTGAGCAATCTATTGATGAAGTATTGAATATTTCTGTCCCGATTGTTCCGGTGAAGGATGGTATTTCTGTCCTGCCGATCATTGGTACGTTAACAGCACCAAGATTTGATAAAATCATCTCAACGGTCTCCACTTATATCTCTCAATCCAAAGACGATTACTTCATTGTGGATCTGTCTGGTTTATTAGAGGTGGATTCATTTGTGGCGGATGCGATTTTTAAGCTGAACGATTTAATTTTAATGACTGGCACTGAACTGATCGTGACAGGTATTAAACCAAATCTTGCGATGAAAATGGGAGAAATGAGAGAGGACTTCCGTGAGTTGAATACGTATATGAATGTGAAATCTGCATTGAAAAAGCTGCAAATTTAAGCATTCCTTTATATGAGATTAAAAAAAAGAGGACTTTTCATCAAGTTTGAGAAAAGTCCTCTTTTTGCTGTCATTAAGATGATTGAGCGGCTGCACTTAACGTGAATAAATCTTCTAGTTCGTTCGTTGACAGCTCTGTAATCCAGCTTTCACTTTGGATAATTTGATCATTTAACGTTTGTTTTGTTTCGAGCATTTGATCAATTTTTTCCTCTATCGTGCCGGTTGTGATCATCTTATGGACGTGAACAAACCGCTTTTGCCCGATGCGGTAAGCACGGTCTGTTGCTTGGTTTTCTACAGCAGGATTCCACCATCTATCGTAGTGAATGACATGATTGGCGGCGGTTAAGTTTAGTCCGGTTCCTCCTGCTTTTAAAGAAAGAATTAAGATGTTGAACTCTTTTTTCTGGAAGCGTTCCACCATTTTGTCCCGATCATGTTTTGATAAGCTCCCATTTAAAAATTGAACTGGTTCTCCAAACATCTTTTCAGCCAGCTGTTTGATCATGTTGCCCATTTCAATATACTGCGTAAAAATGAGACAGCTTTCTCCTTGTTCGTGTATGGCTTTTAACAGCTCTGCTAATTTATCCATTTTTAATGAACGTTTCAACAATTTCACATCTGTTCCGCTCTCTTTTAAATAAAGAGCAGGGTGATCGCAAATTTGTTTGAGTCTGCCAAGCATACTTAAAATGATGGCTTTCCGCTGCATCCCTGTTAATGAGGCCATATGTTCGAATGTATCTTTGACCAGCTGTTCATATAAAGATGCCTGCTCTGCGGATAACGGGATGAATTCTTTTTCTTCTAGTTTCTCTGGCAGATTGAGTGCGACTTCTTCATCTTGTTTTGTTCGTCTTAATAAGAATGGCTTGATCAGCTGCTGCAGCTGTTGGATTCTTTTTTCTTCACGGTCTTTTTCAATCGGAAGGACGAACTTTTTATGAAAACTGGTCAGGCTGCCGAGATATCCTTTGTTCACGAAGTCGAAAATAGACCAAAGCTCTGTCAAGCGGTTCTCCATCGGTGTCCCGCTGAGGGCAATGTGGTGCAGTCCTTTTAATTGCCTAATGGCTCTCGATTGTTTCGTATGGGCATTTTTAATGTTCTGGGCTTCGTCTAAGCAAATGGTATTCCATTTGGCTGCTGTTAATTCATCACGGTCAGAATGTGAGAGACCATACGAAGTGAGGACGATATCTGTTGACTCGTATGCTTTTGTAAAGTTCTCACCTTGTGGACGTGACGGTCCATAATGCAGAGCGACATTTAAATGTGGTGCGAATGTTTCAAGCTCTCTTTGCCAGTTCCCTAATACGGAAGTCGGTGCAATGATGAGAGATGGAGCGGCGTCTTGTTGATGCTCCTTCAAATAGGTGAAATAAGCGATCATTTGAATCGTTTTTCCAAGTCCCATATCATCTGCTAAACAAGCCCCGAATCCATGAGACCTTAAGAACAGAAGCCAGTTGACACCGTGCTGCTGATACGGGCGCAGTGTGCCCTTAAAGGACTCACTCATCTCGTAGGATGGTAGCTCCTGTGTATCATTTAACTGATGAACAAGCCCTCGTAATTGAGACGAAAGTTCAAATTGAATATGGGCAAAGGCCGAACTGTCTAGCAGCTCAGGAATCGACTCAGAAGAGGCCTCTTGGTCTGCGAGTTCACGTGACAAAATATCCGACATATGAAGTCCTTCGTTCTCAGCGCGCTCCATCCATTTCTTCATTTGCTGGATAAAGGTCGGATCGATTTTAATCCATTGTCCACGAATATTGACAAGACGACGTTTACTTTGAACAAGCTCGTTGAACTCATCTTCTGTCAGCTCAATACCGTTTGTGGCAAAGCGCCAATTAAAGTCCATAAGGGCATCCATTCCAACGTGCGATTCGCCTCGTGGTGTGGAGGAAATCCGTGCTTTTAGCATCATGGTGCTTTCTTTGACGATTTGCCACCATGATGGAAGCAGGATCTCAATCCCCATGTTCACAAGTGTTTCACTCGCTTCAGATAGGAAGAGCCACGCTTCTTCTTCTGACATGAGGGTGGTACCAGATGTAAATGAGAGCCAAGGGACAATCTGACCGAACCGCTCTAGCTCTCTGGTGATTTTTTCTTGAAACGGACGCCATGATTTTTTTAAAGAACGGATGCCTTCAAAGAAATGCAGATCACTGTTTTTCTTATCACGCAAAAACAATTCAATTTTCCAATCATCTCCGTCGAAATCAGGCTCATTTAAACGCAAGCCGACAGTGAAAGGCGTCTCATCATCAATCCAGCCGATCGTTTCCAAGAAATCCTGTTCATCTAAAAAATGACCTTGGAAGGAGGAAAGAGCAGGCGATTGTGCAGTCATTCGGTTCCATTTGTGCTGCAAGGCATCATCATATTGAATGTAATCCTGTACGGCAAAGGAGAACCAATCAGCTGTGTAGCCATCTAACAGGCCTTCTTTGTCTTTAAAGCGAAGCATCCCTTTTGTCCAAGCCTCGAAATCTGGGACAAAATCTTCATCCTCGATGAATTCGTAAATGGTTGAGGCTGTTTTCATAAGCGGCTCTGTTTCATCCGTTAACGTCACATGGCTGAAAGTATTAAATGAATTTTTCCCTAACAATTCAACGGTCATCCAAGGACTTAACAGGAAGGCAGGTGTGCCAATAAAGCTCACATCTTCTAAGAATGTTCCGTAAAAAGATGATTCGTGCCATTGGAAAAGCTGCCTCTTCATTTCATTTAGCGGTACAGGCTGTCCGTCCTCTGCTTGCGCTGAAATGGTGAAAGAGAAATCTTCGGTTTGTTCTGCATGAATGACAATTTGTTTATGGCGTGTCATCAATTAATTTTCCTTTCTTCATTTCCTCTTGGAACGCACGCAGCCGTTTTGTTGAATCTTGCAGCTGCTGTACATATCTTTCCCACACCGCGGTTTTTTTCGTTTTATGATAAAGCGTACGCAGTTTTTTGAGCATTTTCACAGATTCCCGGTAAGCACTTCGATTCTTTTGATCGAGAAGCAGTGAGATTTCCCGGTGGTATGAAGGAATGAGTGCTTCAGGCTCTTCCTTTGCAATCTGTTTTATTAATTCTTTCTCCAACTCACTGATAGAGAAACCAACGAGGCTGTGTATTTCAATCCATTCTGCATAGCGTTCTTGTGCATATAAGAGCTGACTATATTCAGTAAAGGCATAAGGCATACAGATTTGGAGATAGCGTTCATACAAGAAATGATCTTTCGTCTGTTTAAAGTACGCGTCTAAATAAAAGAAGAAATCGCTGACGGCTCCACGCAGTTCTCTATAAGATAGGTCAAGCTGGCAATATTCTTCTAATACATATGTGATCTCTTGATACCAAAGTTTGAGACGCTTCCAGTCCTTGCGGTTTGTGAGATCCTTTAGCCAATTGAGCACATTCGGCAGCATATCTGCATTGAGCAATTTTAATTGCTGGAAGAGTCTTTCGTCTTCTTTTAGCAAATAATCCATATGCATCAGCCCAATGGTGCGCTCAACCGTTTGCTCCTGCTGTTGGGCGCTCTTGAGTAATTCTGTTTCTTTTTTGACCCATTTCCCTCTATTTAATATAGTTCCCCACATTTCCATAAAGACCGCAACTCGTTCATGCTGGAAAGGTCCGCTGATTTGAAGAAGTGTCCGAACGGCAGTTGGTGTGTTTTCAAGAAACGGATCGAGGGAAAAGGAAAGGGCGTATGTCCTCAAATGATCCACTGAATCAAAAATGGTGTTCATGAGCTGTTCTACATATGGATTCATCGAATAAAAGTCTTTTTCGGCATCAAGACGGCCGAGATCGATTAGCTCATGGAGCCTTAACCACACATCGATGGACGTATGAATCGCATACAAACTCTTGAATTCAGGTGAAGTGGGTGCGTGTTTTTTCAGGATCGATAAATAGCCGTAATACAAATGCTGTGGTGTTTGCTGGTGTTTCGGTGTCCGTTTCAGCCAGAGGTGAAATTCCTCCTGGAAAAAATTCAGCCAGCTCTGAAGTGATTGTTCATCTGGGCGCTTCACTTGGAAGTGCTGACGAATGAGTTCTTTGCTGCGCTGTAATTCATCCTTCTCTGACCAATTTTCTGTAAAACCGGTCACACTCTCTACTTGAGCGTAAAGTGAAAAGAAGACAGCGAGGATGTGTTTACATAGTCCATCAGCTGGACATGAGCAGCTGCTTCTCACTGGAAACAGCACATGAAGGTGGACTCTTGCTGCCACGACATCATGTACATAAGCTGACCATTCGGTATCAGACTCTTGCTTGAGCCGATATACGCTGTCCTGTCTATAAGTAATCAATGCTTTTTTGATGAGTTGCTTGTTTTCATCTGTTGCAGGAAGAAGTTCTTTGATCTGTTCGGCTGTTTGTTTGATTTCTTCTTCGTTGATGTTGTGCTGAAGCATTTGATCCGCTCCTAACCAAGTAAAAGATTCCAATTCTTTTATTATAGCTCAATGGTGATTTATAAAAAAGTTTTTCATGAAAATGGTCATAAATTTCAAAAGCTGTCGAATGATGTATTAGAGTATTGCATAAACCAACCATACAGCATATAATAATGAAATTAGTGGAATCGAAAGGATACAGACATGGATAATAAGGGTTTAAATCAAGAAGAGTTTTTAAAGATTTTGATGTACGCTCATGATATTGGTGAAAATTCAAATGATGTCACAACAAAAGAAATGCTTGAAAATTTGATTGCTCATATTCGAAATGGCCTTGTTTCATAAAAGTAGCCCCCTGCTCTCTCAGCAGGGGGTTTTTGTATGCTTTTATGAATGGAACGAAAATCCCCGGCATACGATGACATTACAAGCATAAGGAGTAGGGGGAGCTGATGTGTCATGAAGGTTGCGATTGCAGGCTGTGGGTATGTAGGGCTTGTCACAGGTGTGTGTTTAGCAGAGGCGGGTCACGACGTGACATGTATGGATATTGACCGGCGGAAGGTCATGCAGCTGAAGCAAGGGAATCCTCCGATGTACGAGCCGGGATTAAAAGAACTGCTCAAACGGAATATGGAGCAAGGACGCATTCGTTTTCAAATTAATGGAGCGTCAGCCTATTCGCAGGCTGACGTGTTAATGATTGCTGTCGGTACCCCGCAACAGGCAGACGGTCAAGCTGATTTGCAGTATGTCTTTCAAGCGGCAAAGGAGATGGGCTTACAAGCAAAGCCAGGCGCAGTGCTTGTCGTGAAAAGTACAGTGCCTGTCGGAACGGGCGATCAAATTGATCATTTGATTCATCACGTGTTAGGTCGTAAGGAGCCATTATCTATCGCATCTAATCCAGAATTTTTACGAGAAGGGTCTGCTATCTCAGATACGCTGCGAGCGGATCGGCTGGTGATTGGAGCCGAAACAAAGAACGGATTAGATCAGCTAGAGTCTATGTATGCGGATTTCCACATTCCATTCGTGAGAACAGATCGGAAAAGCGCAGAGATGATCAAATACGCATCAAATGCATTTCTTGCCACAAAAATCAGCTTTATGAATGAAATTGCTTCGATTTGTGGAAAAACGGGAGCTGATGTTGAGAGAGTTGCAGAGGGGATGGGACTCGATCAGCGGATTGGTGCTTCGTTTCTTAGGGCAGGCATTGGTTACGGAGGTTCCTGTTTTCCGAAGGATACAAATGCCCTTGTTCAAATTGCAGGGCATGTGTTCCATGATTTTGAGCTATTGAAGGCTGTCATCAAAGTCAACAATGAGCAGCGGGCTACTTATATTCGAAGTGTGAAGGAGCGAATGGGAGAAAACTTGGAAGGGAAGAGAATGGCCCTTCTTGGCCTTTCATTTAAGCCGAATACTGATGACATAAGAGAGGCGCCGTCGATCCCAATCGCTCATCAGCTCCATCAATTAGGAGCGGAGATCGTGGCCTATGATCCTGCTGCCGCCCGCAATGCAGCTCAAGAACTGCCTGATCAAGTCTTTTTTGCTCAAACGATTGAAGAGGCGATAAAGGATGCTGATGCTGTCTGTATACTAACAGAGTGGGCGGATATTCAGTCCTTTCCACTTTCAGCTTATAAAGATTTCATGAGGCAGCCGATCATTTTTGATGGCCGGAATTGTCATACGCTTGAAGCGGCAGAAGCAGCTGGGGTCGAGTATCATTCTATTGGGCGCAGGCCTGTCTCTCCTATTTATATGTAATGAGAAAAACCGATAACTTCACGTGTTATCGGTTTTTGCGTTAATGCGGAAGAATGAATCCGCCATATAAAAATGCAGCCACTATTAGAAAAGCAGGGTGCAATTTGAATTTGGTCATAAAGAAAAATGAAATGGCGGCAATGGCAAGTGATTGCGTCCAGCCAATGGCTTTCACGGCATCTCCGCCAATTTCCCATGTTAATAAAAGCATCATCATCGCAATGACAGGCTGTACAGATAGAGTCATGCCTTTGACGACAGAAGATTGGCGAAAACGATCAATGAGTTTTAGCAATAAAATCAATCCAATAGCAGACGGTAGGACCGTCGCAAGCAGTGCAACGATAAAGCCTGGCCATCCCATGACATCATAGCCTACATAAGCCGCAATTTTCGTAGCGATTGGACCTGGAAGTGCGTTGGCTAATGCGAGCATATTGGAGAACCCTTCGTTTGTCATCCAATGAAAATGATTGACGATTTCTTCATAATTGAGTGGAATGGAGGCAGGTCCTCCACCATACCCTAACAGATTGGATAAGAAGAATGCCCAGAATAAAAAGAGAATCAGCATCACGAAGACACTCCTTTCTCTTTATTTGTTCGATTCCAGCGATCTTTCAGTCTAAAATGAAAGGCACCATAACATAAAAAGATGATGACAATGATTCCTGGATGAATCGAGAGTACTTGAAGACCGACAAATGCCAAAAGGAATAGGGCGATTCCGAAGATCATGCCGAAGCCCTTCAACGCTTTTTGTCCAAATTCATATGCCATCATTCCTAACAGAACGGCAATCACTGGTGTCACAGCACCGATCATATTTTGAATGATGACTGAAGAGCTTAAGACGCTGACAAGTGTAACAAGTGCCACCATAGCGAGACATGTCGGTAAAATATGTGCAGCTGTTGCAACAATGGCGCCAGATACACCTTTTAATCGATAGCCGAGGTATGCCGACATTTTCGTAGCAATCGGTCCAGGTAATGCGTTGGCGATGGCGAGTGTTTCTCCAAATTTGTCATCATTGATCCATTTGTATTTGACGACCGCTTCATGGCGAATGAGCGGGATCACAGAAGGTCCTCCGCCAAATCCCAGAATACCGGTTCGCACCATGGCGATCATGAGTTCAAGATATGATTGCAAGTGGTTCAACTCCTATCTACAATTTCATGCCCATTCGGCTTTTGTATCGTTTAATGAGCATTTGACAGTCAACACTGACGACGCCTTCAAGCGGGTACAGCTTCTTTGTCAGGAACGTCTCCATTTCCTGTTCATTTTGAAAAATGCCATGCATATGCAGCTTGCTTGGTCCTGTCATATGATAAAGGCTTGTGACGGCTGTTTCCTGCTCAAGCTGAAGGGCGACTGTTTCTAAACATTTCGGCTCAACCTCTACGTTAAAAAAGACAGAGACATGAATGCCGATCTTTGCTGGATTAATGACAGCGGTGAATCGTTCAATGACACCTGCTTCAATGAGCTGCTGAATACGGGCTTGTACAGCAACACGGGAAAGGCCGACTTGTTTCCCTAGATCCGTGTAGGACATACGCCCGTCCTCGTGTAATAAGGAAAGAATTTGTTTATCTCTTTCATCTAATGTTAAGTTTGGAATGCGATATTCATGTGCCACCGTATAACCACCTTTCTTCTGTTGATATTCTATCATATTTTATTACGGATAGAATGTTTGATTTTTAATTGAGTAACGAAATGAAATAATAAAAGAAGATAACATATCTTTTTGCATAAAAAAAACACCCCGGCATCACCGGGGTGTGTTCATTTTATTTTTCTGGGCTACTTTCCGCACTGGCAATTTGTTGTGCAAGGTCAGCACGATCAATGTCTGCTTGGAAGAACTCCTGCGTATTTGGAAGGTGTAAATTCATGTGACGTTTTTGGGAAATTCGGATGGTCACTTGATCCACAATGTAATCAAATACATGCCCGCCTACGCTGCGATCATCATCAATAAAGTGGAGATGATATCCGCTTACCGCAATGCCATGTGCGTACTGTGGTGTACGGAAGCCTGCGATCGTCCCGCGAATATTTTCAAAATCGAAAATAGGCTGTGACTTGACTGCTTCCACCATCGGAACGTAAGGTTTTTCCTGTTTTTCAACCGTACGGGTTTGAACCTTTTTGAATGACCCATCGATGCGGATCGCATAAAAGACATTTTTGCTTGGTAAGATTCGGTCGATTTCTTCCTCTAGCTCTTTGGACGTCATCGGTGCATCAATTCGATGAACGATGTCCGTTTCAAAGAATGCTAGAGAGCAGAATGGTGAATAATCTTGATCGGTTACTGGTGTGGCTGTTCCATCAGAGCGCAGTCGATAAAAAGCGCCATCAAAGCCGATTAGTTCCCCATCTAATTGATTGAATGTGCCAATGCCAAAATCACCGTGCTCGGGAATATGTGATAGGGAGAAATCTCCATCGTATACGGCTTCCAGCAAGGAGGTCATGGTTGATACTTGATAGACCTCTTGCTTTTTGTCCTGCGGTATTGTGTTGTTTTGTTGATTCATTGGGTGCATCATACCCATATCCGCTCACTCCTTTAAAGTAATGTATCGAAGTCTTATCTGACGTTCGTTGTGTGTTTTTCACGAAAGACTTCTGGCCATTTTTGACTGGCGAGGTCTGGGTTGTCTTGATAGTCTATCGGAATATCAATAATAACGGGTCCTTCTATGTTTATACCCTTTTGAAGGACAGTTGAAAGCTCTTCAGGTGAGTTGACACGTAATCCAGTTGCTCCAAAGCTTTCTGCATATTTCACTAAGTCGATCTGACCGAACTCAACACAAGACGTACGGTCATACTTCATTTCCTGCTGGAATGCCACCATATCGTATGTGCTGTCGTTCCAAACGAGATGAACGAGATTTGTTTTCATGCGCACGGCTGTTTCTAATTCCATGGCGGAGAAGAGAAAACCGCCATCACCTGAGACTGAAATGATCTTTTCATCTGGATTCAATATGGAGGCTGCAATTGCCCATGGTAATGCCACGCCAAGTGTTTGCATTCCGTTACTCACTAGGAACGTGTTCGGTTCATAAACACGGAAGTGGCGAGACATCCAAATGGCATGAGATCCGATATCACATGTCACTTTCGTGTCATCTGGGATGATACGTCTCAACGTATGAATGACATCCAGCGGGTGTGATAAATGACTTTCTCTTTCTGGTGCTTTTTCGATATCACTTAACAGCTCTTGTAATTCTGTGACCAGATCTACGTTCTTTTTGCATAATGAAAGTGGAACGCTGTCGTGGGCTAGATGTTGCACCGTTTCAGATATATTGCCCACAAGCTCAAGCGTCGGTTCATAGAAATGGTCAATATCTGCCTGCATGTCATCTACATGGATGATGTGACGCTGCTGCGGTTTCAAATTCCAATGCTTCGGATCGTATTCGATTGGATCAAAGCCAATAGTTAAAATCACATCCGCTTTCTCAATGAGAAGGTCCCCTGGCTGATTACGGAATAAGCCGATTCTGCCCACATATTGAGGCTCAAGCTCTCTTGAGAGAACGCCGGCTCCTTGGTACGTTTCGACAAATGGGATACCAAGTGTTTTTAATAATGTTCTTGTCGCATTTGCCGCAGCTGGACGGCTAGCTTTCATTCCCACAATTGCAACAGGTAAGTGCGCATTTTGAATTTTGGCGATGGCCGAACTGATGAGAGCATCCGGTGCAGGACCTAGTTCTGGAGAAGGGTGAGCAGACACTGGTGTTTGTGTGGTGTGTTCGGTCACGACATCTTGTGGAAAGCTGATAAATGCTGCTCCAGCTTGACCTCTTTGTGCCGCGCGAAAAGCATTTGTTAAGGCTTCTGGTATATTGTTTACGTCTTGTACTTCAACGCTATATTTTGTCACTGGTTTGAATAATGCCGCATTGTCGAGTGATTGATGTGTTCGTTTGAGCCGATCCGCACGGATGACGTTTCCAGCGATTGCAACAACAGGGTCACCTTCTGTATTGGCTGTTAATAGACCTGTCGCTAAATTGGATGCCCCAGGACCTGATGTGACGAGACAAACGCCTGGTTTGCCAGTTAAACGACCGACAGCTGCTGCCATGAATGCCGCATTTTGTTCGTGTCTGCATAGCACAAGCTCTGGACCTCTGTCTTTTAATACATCAAATACTGCATCAATTTTTGCGCCTGGAATCGCAAAAACATGGGTCACACCTTGGGCAATGAGCGTATCGACAATTAACTCTGCTCCTCGTTTTGTTAGGGGTTGTGTTTGAGAATTCATTTACCCCGCACTCCTTTCGGCAAGTAAAATTTTTTATGAAAATATATTTTCATGATATGATTTACTATACATTTCACAAAATAAATTTTCCAATATATGTTTAACGTAGTTTTAATATGTTTCACGAATAAGTGTTTGAGGAGTGAAAGGATGGAACTGAGACATTTGCAGTATTTTGTCACAGTCGCGGAGGAGCTGCATTTCGGCAGAGCGGCCGCACGATTGAACATGACACAACCTCCACTTAGTCAGCAAATTAAGCAGTTTGAGGAAGAATTGGGATTTCCTTTGTTTCACCGGTCTAAAAGAGTGGTGGAGTTAACAGCTGCTGGAAAGGTTTTTTTACATGAGGTCCGGGGGGTGCTGCATCAGCTTGATAAAGCCGTTGATCATGCCCGGCATACGGCAAGAGGGGAGCTTGGGAAGATTATCATCGGTTTCGTTGGTACAGCGACATATGATATTCTGCCGCCAGTTGTCCGTGAATTCAGAGAGCTGTACCCCTCTGTCAGTATTGAACTGCAACAGCTCTCTGTCCCGCAGCAGCTTGAGGCGCTTTTGAATGGTGAGATTGATATTGGTTTTTTGCATCCTACATCACCGCAAGAAGAGTTGGTCAGTCGTTTAATGAAGCAAAGTGAATGTATTTTTGCGATTCCGAAAAACCATCCGCTGGCGGAAAAAGAAGCGGTCACGATTGAAGATATTCGTGATGAGCCGATTATTTCTTTATCAAAGGAATCATGGCCGTCCCTTTATCAGCATTTTGTCCTACTTTGTGAACAGTATGGATTTTCACCTAATATCGTGCAGGAAGCAGCAGAATATCAAATGGTCATTGGGCTTGTCACAGCGGGAATCGGAATTGCTATCATTCCAACATCGGCCCGGCGTTTATTTAATTTAGATGTGGTGTATCGGTCAATTGAAGGTGAGCAGCTACTCGCGGAATGGACCATTTCTTATAGACGAGAAAATCATAATCCGGCATTGTTTCATCTTGTCCATCATATTCTCCATCGCGCTGAGCCGGAATAAGGGAAGAGAGAACGGGGTATGGTATGATGTCGTTACATACAAGAGGAGGCATGTCTGAAGTGATTACATTACAAATGGATCAGTTGTCACGAAAAGAAGCATATAAAGTATTATCTGGTTCCGTCGTTCCAAGACCCATTGCATTTATTACAAGCCTTTCTAAAGAAGAAGTCGTCAATGCTGCACCATTTAGTTTCTTTAATGTCATTAGCGGCCATCCTCCGCTGATCGCTGTTTCTATTGGACGTCGTCAAGGAGAGATGAAAGATACAGCAAAACATATCATCGACAGGGAAGAATTTGTTGTCCATGTGAGTGATGAAGCGATGATTGAAGATATTAATGAAACAGCTGCTACACTGCCAGAGGAAGAGAGTGAGCTGACTCGTACCGGTCTTCATCAAGTGAAGAGCAGCGTGGTGTCAGTGCCAGGAATCAAGGAAGCACGCATTCGCTTTGAATGTCAGCTGGAAAAACATCTGACCTTTCAAAATGATGAAGGGGAGATCACAGTCGATCATATCATTGGCCGGGTGGTGTGTGCGCATTTAGATGAATCCGTCTATGATGCGGAAAAAGGATATATTTTTACGAATGAATTAAAGCCAGTTGCACGTTTAGCGGGGAATGATTATGCCCATTTAGGTACGCCATTTGTACTGAAGAGACCGGAATAACATCTATAACCCCGAGGCTATCGGGGGTCCAGCGTGTAGACAAACCCTCGCATTCTTTGTCAGTCCTGCGCTTCGGTGCTCACGAATGTCAATTCGCTCTGCTCCGGTCCTCGTCCTTCCTAGACTGCAAAGGTTTTCTATTACGCTGAAAAGAAAACAAAGTGCTAAAATAAAGTTCATTTCAGCCTTTGTCTACAATCTAAAACCCCCGAGGCTATCGGGGGTTTAGTGTTTATTTCTTTTGTTCTAGTTTCAATGGAGCGGCGATATTTTTTTCTACCTTTTTTCCTTTTAATACATCGTCCGCAGCGCCGACTGCCAGTTGACCGATCAGCTCTGGCTGCTGCGCGACTGTTGCAGATAGTTTTCCTGCTTTGATCGAGTTGAGTGCATCTTCGTTACCGTCGAAACCGACGACAAGAATGTCTTTTCCAGAGCTTTGGATGGCCTCTAGTGCGCCAAGCGCCATTTCATCATTGTGGGCAAAAACGGCTTTGATGTCAGGGTTTCCTTGAAGAAGGTTTTCCATCACGTTGAGCCCTTTTGTCCGGTCGAAGTCAGCGGCTTGTTTTGCTGTGACATCTAACTTTTTGTCTGCTATTTGATGGAAACCTTTTCCTCGTTCACGTGTCGCAGAAGCACCTGGTACACCTTCTAGTTCAGCCACTTTTGCATCTTTACCAACCTTGTCGATAATAAAGTTAGCTGCCATTTCGCCGCCTTTGATGTTATCGGAAGCAACGAGCGCTTCAACCTTTCCGCTTTCTGCCGAGCGGTCTAATGTGATGACCGGTATGTCTGAAGCATTCGCAGATTCGACAGCCGTTGATATGGCAGAGGAATCGGCTGGGTTAATGAGTAATGCATCAACCCCTTGTTGAATTAAATCTTCTACATCACTCGTTTGTTTCGCTGAATCATTTTGTGCATCGGCAATGACAACTTCGATGCCAAGCTTTTTTGCTTCTTTTGTCACGCCGTTTTTAAGAGAAACGAAGAATGGGTTATTTAAAGTCGAGATCGACAGTCCGATTTTTATGTCTTTTTTCTTGCCATCCTTTGTTGATTTGGCCCACTCTGGCGGTTCGAGCGAGCAGGCAGAAAGCATGAATAATGAGAGAGTCATGATCAGGATTACATATTTTTTCATAGCAGCTGCCTCCTTAAGCAGATTTCTTTCTGTCGAGTAGGACTGCAATCAAGATGACAATCCCTTTCACAACAGACTGATAGAATGATGAAACACCAAGTAAGTTCATACCATTGTTCAAGACCCCAATAATGAGTACCCCGATGAGTGTGCCGACAATTCGCCCTCTTCCACCGGATAGGCTTGTCCCGCCAAGTACAACGGCAGCAATTGCATCAAGTTCATACGACGTACCAGCTGTTGGCTGGGCTGAGTTGAGACGAGATGTTAAGATCGCACCTGCTAAAGCAGACATAAAGCCGGCTAATGAGTAAATCATGATTTTGACGCGTGGTACTTTAATACCTGAGATGAGGGCTGCTTTTTCATTTCCGCCAATGGCATACGTTCTTCTGCCAAAAGGTGTTTTATGAAGCAAGACCCAAAGTACGATAAAGGTGAGAAGCATGGTGATCGCTGGAACAGGAATGCCTAAGAAATATCCACGGCCAAATAGCTGAAATGCATAGTTAGAGCCAAGCCCTGTAATTGGATTTCCGTCTGTATAAACAAGCGTCAATCCTCTGAAAATCGTCATCGTCGCAAGTGTTGCGATAAAAGGAGCCATTTTTCCTTTTGTGATTAAAAGACCGTTGATCATTCCAAGGATGGCACCGATGATACATCCAACGATGATGGCAAGAATTGGGTCCAAACCAGATACAATAAAGCCGGCAGTCAGAGCACTAGACAGCGCTAGAATGGCACCGACAGACAAATCAATTCCTCCGGTTAAAATAACAAATGTCATGCCAAAGGCAATGAGGGCGTTAATGGAGATTTGTCTGAGTAAGTTTAAAATGTTTAATGGTTCTAAAAAGGCCGGATTTAAGATAGAAACAATGGCGACAAGGATGATGAGTCCTAAGAATGGCCCAAGCTTTTGCATGATGTGATCAAATCGTCCATTTGAAGTAAGTGGTTTCATGTTACTTCCCTCCTGTAGCTAGTGTCATAATTCGTTCTTGTGTAGCTTCTGTTTTACTTAATTCTCCGCTGATGGTTCCTTCATGGATGACAAGCACTCGATCGCTCATCCCAAGAACTTCTGGGAGCTCAGAGGAGACCATCAAAATGGCAACACCTCGATCTGTCAGCTCGTTCATGAGCTGATAAATTTCTCGTTTCGCCCCGACGTCGACACCTCTTGTCGGTTCATCTAAAATCAGCACCTTCGGTTGAATGCCGATCCATTTGGCGATGACGACCTTTTGCTGATTTCCACCGGACAGGCTGCGTGCAGAGATTTCAGATGAAGCGGTTTTAATCGTGAGTCGTTTGATAAGCAGGTCAACAAAATCCTGTTCGTTTTTCTTATCAATCAGCCCCTTTGGAGAGAAGCTATCTAAGTTAGGTAACCCGATGTTTTCCCGAATGGATGCATCTAGCATCAGTCCTTCATCTTTGCGATCCTCCGTAATAAAACCGATGCCAAGCTTGACCGCATCACTTGGTTTTTTAATAACAGCCTTTTTCCCATGAACCCAAATTTCTCCTTGATCCAGGGGATCGAGTCCAAAGAGCGACCGCATCATTTCCGTCCGGCCAGCGCCCATTAAGCCTGCAACACCGACAATTTCTCCAGCTTTGACGGAAAAACTGACATCTTGAAAGCGGCCTTTCCTCGTTGCTTGCTTCACTTCTAGGACGGTATCACCAGTAGAAGGTGTGCGTTCAGGGTAACGATCGGTTAATTCGCGGCCGACCATTTTTTTGACGACTTCATGGAAATTCGTGTCCGGTATCGCTTTCGTATCGACCGTTTTTCCGTCACGCATGATCGTAATCCGGTCACAAATGGCGAAGATTTCTTCCATCCGGTGAGAAATGTAGACGATGGAAACGCCTTCTTTTTTGAGTGATTCAATGACCTGAAATAGCTTTTCAATCTCACGGTCTGTGAGAGCGGCCGTTGGTTCATCCATAATAATGACCTTTGCATCGGTCATTAACGCTTTCGCAATCTCAATCATCTGCTTTTGGCCGACAGAACAGCTTCCTGCCTCTTGATCGAGCGATAAGTTGACAGACAATCGGTCGAGCTGCGCTTGGGCGAGTGTTTTCATTTTTTTGGTGTCTAGGAGACCAAGTTTTGTATAGATTTCTTTCCCGATAAATAAATTCTCGAGTACCGTCATATCAGGCCATATATTCAGCTCCTGATGAATGAAGGCAATCCCGTTCTGCTCGGCTTCTTTTGGATTATTGAAAGCGGTTTCTTTTCCGTCGATTTGAATCGTTCCTTGATCCAAGGAATAGAGTCCTGTCAGCAGATTCATTAACGTTGATTTTCCTGCCCCGTTTTCACCCATAAGTGCATGGACTTCACCTGTGACGAGGTCAAAGGAGACCCCGGCGAGAACGGTGTTTTTTCCAAAGGCCTTATGGATGTTATGCATTTCAATGTTCATAAGTGGCTCCTCCTTTTAAAAGATGACACCGGCATGAAGAATGCAGTTTGCGTATGGGGTGGCTTCACCCGTGCGAATCACTGCTTTTGCCTGTTTGGTCATGTCTTTGAACGTCTCGTGATCGACTTCATCTAACGGATGTGAGAACGCTTTCTTTAGAAATAAATGATCTCTCTCATTGGCTTCTTTGATTTCACTGGCGATTGTGATGTGTTCAACGGCCATTTCCTCAAGAAGGAGGGAAGTAACCTCCTGAAAGGATGGTGTGCCGATGGATAATGCAAGGTCGATCTTGACCGGGCCTTCTGGAATGGGCAGGCCGCAGTCTGCGATGACAATCGTATCTGTATGACCAAGATCAGCAAGCACCTTGGCGATATGACTATTTAAAATACCATTTTTCTTCATTTCTTATTCTCCAATTCTTCTCTTGCTGGCATGCCGCCTTGGGCACCAAATTTTGTGACTGAGATAGATGCGGCTAAGTTGGCAAAGGCAAGTGCGTCGAATAGGGATTTTCCTTCTGTCAGTGCTACAGCTAGAGCGCCGTTAAAAGTATCACCAGCGCCTGTAGTGTCGACGGCTTTCACAGGATAGCCCGGTACCAACACTTCTTTTGATCCATCAAAGTAACGAACCCCATTTTTTCCTTCTGTAATGAGTAATTTGTTTGGATATTGGCGCAAAGCTTCTGCTATGGTGAGTCCATCAAACATAAGAGCTGCTTCGTGTTCGTTTGGCGTGATATAGGCAGCTTGATCTAATATTTGCTGAGAGACTTTGCGAGCTGGTGCGGGATTTAAGATGACAGGAATCCCTTTTTCGCTGCAAATGGCGCAGACGGCTTCGACTGTTTCTTCAGGAATTTCCTGCTGGATGAGGACGATTCCGATATTTTCAATAGAAGAAAGAGCATCTTTTACATAATGAGGTGTTACCTCATTGTTTGCTCCTTTGACGACAACAATGCTGTTATCTCCTTCAGCTAAAATGATATGAGCTGTTCCGCTTTCCATTTCGGTAACCGGTTTCATATAGGTGGTGCGAACACCTTGTGCTTGCAAATTGCTCATAATGTCCTGACCATACGCGTCATCACCAACTCGGCCGATCATATATACATCTGCACCGAGCCTTGCGCTTGCTACTGCTTGATTGGCTCCTTTTCCCCCAGGAACCGTTTTAAATGATTCGCCTAGGACGGTTTCTCCGGCACTAGGACGTTTATTCGATGTAACAACTAAATCCATGGAACAACTTCCTACGACAACAATTTGACTCATTGTGAATCCACCTTTCTTGTGGTCTCTCGTTCAATAAAAGAGACGGGCATTTGAATAACTGCTTGATCTATAGGCTGTTTTTGAATGGCTTTAATGATCAGCTTTGCGGCTTCTTTCCCCATATCATAGGCAGGCTGCCGGATCGTTGATAAAGAAGGGAAGAGCAGTTCGCTTTGCGGAATATCATCAAATCCAATGATTTGGACGTCTTCTGGAATGGCTTTTCCAATTCGAAGTGCTTCGTGTACGACGGCTGCTGCGACGATGTCATTGCTGGCAATGATGCCATCTGTTTCAGGGTACAGCTTGAAAAGAGCCTTGGCGCTTTTTCGGGCTTCCTGAAAAGAAAAAGAAGCGTTAGACATCACATGAAAGTTAGCACCTTCTTCAGTCAGAACATCAAGTGCGCCTTTGAATCTTTGCCGCGCCGTTTGAAGATGAGCGGGCCCTTTTAGCAATGTGATCTGCTGACTGCCGCGTTTGATTAATTCCATTGCAGCCATTTTCCCGCCTGCCGTAGCATCTGCAAACACAGAAGGCGCATTTGGAACGGTACGATCTAAGAAGACAACAGGCAGTTCATCATCATTGTACAAATCCGATTCAGGTTCGTTTGTGACAGCGATGACACCGACCACCTGGTTTTGCTTAAAGGTTTGTAAATAGGCCATTTCCTTCTCCCGATCTTCATCACTGTTTCCGAATAATAAGCGAAAACCGTTTGCATGAATCTCATCCTCAACGCCTCTAGCCAGCTGAGGGAAGAAGGGGTTTGTGATATCAGGTAAGATGAGACCAACTAATCTTGATTCTCTTTTAAAAAGGGATCGTGCCACTTCATTGGGGAAGTAGTTTAGCTCCTGCATCGCTTGTGTCACACGGGTTTTCGTATCAATATGGACGTATCCAGTATCGTTAAGCACGCGTGAAACAGTCGCAACAGACACTTGAGCAGCTTTTGCAACATCTTTAATTGTAGCCAATGGAGTGCCTCCCTTCTTTGATGTGTAACCGTTTACATAGATAGATTATCACGAAAGCATTAAAAAGACAATCTTAAAAAAATAAAAAAAGAAAAGAAAGAGGGCGTCTTCCTTTTCTTAACTAATAATGCCCGTTTGGGTAATGTTCACTTTGATTTTTGGGATGATCTTCACTTTTGGATAATCGGTGACCCAATTCATTTTCATATACTCATCATAATGTCTGACTCTGTATTTTCTGCCGAGGCTTAAGACGTCAGAATTTGCTTCTTGTAATGTAGCAACAATTTTTTCTGCTTCTTTTGTTAAGATGGTTGAAAGTCTTTTGTTCAGCATTTCAATTTTTTTGTCTGTATCTAGATTATCTTTTGGGTACTCAAGGACAGAAGTATTAAATTCAAATTTGAGTGAGTATGTTAAGTTTCGATGATCAGGATTCAGAATCTCGATGTCTCTCTTCACATCAGTGACTTGGATGGTGATGTAATTGTTTTCTTTTGACTTCATGTCGCTTCTCACTTTTTTTGTGAAGTTGGCATATTTGCCCATTTTTCCGTCCATGACGGTGAGCAGAATTGCATCTTGACCGTACAACTCGCCTTTCTTCTTCTCATTATCAAATAGAGCAACCCCTTTTACACTGATTAATTTCTTCGATTGATCGAAATGAATCAACGGCAGTGTGAAGTCTTCTCCAGTTTGGAGCATTTTAGATCGAATACTTTGAATGTTTTTAGGTGCTACTTGGGAGGAGCGGGATGCGGTTGTGATCAAGTTATTTAAATAGTCACTCACGATGAGTTTCTCCTTGAGCAGCGCGTTTATCAATTCTTCACAGGTTCCCCCTTGAACAACGGCAAGGTTTGCAAGGAGAGGGCTTTTTGGATCACGATAAAACATATCTAAGTAGGGCAGAAGACGCTTTTGCGCAAATTCATCACCGATCAGCATCACCCGCATTTTCGACATGTCTATTTTTTGATCCACTATCCGGCTGAAGTTGGTTCTCGCTTTTCTTAAAGTAGGGGCTTCCGTTGTGAGAAGAGTGGTTAAAAAGCTACCTGTATTTCCTTGTTCCATACTTTGAGACTGCTGCACCTTTCGATAAGTAATCGAGTATCTTGCATTTTCATCCTCTCCCTGATCAACAGCGGAGGTTAACACAAGAGAGATGTTCTTTAATAAATTTTGATCCCAGCAGCCAGGCATGAATATGAGAGAAACACACATGAGCAACGTCAGTATGTACTTATGACGCATGTGATTTCACCTTCCCTTTGCGATGTTTGATAAAGATGATAATGGCCATAAAGATTGGGAGTGTGTAAATAAATGAATATTGAGCGATGGTGGTAAAATCATTAAAACGCTGAATTCTAAAATTATCGGTTGCAAGATAACAGCTAGCCGCATAAATCAAAATGGCAAAATATAAGACATATTTTTTGTGTTCTTTTTTCTTAAGAATACTTGCCACGCCATTCGCACAAAAGTAAAGGTAATTACTGAGTGTAGCTAAAATGACAAATACCCAGAAACTAAGGAAAATTAAATCCGTCCGTTCAATCACACCGAACGAAATGGTTTTTAGTAGATAAAGAACTGGGTTGGGAATGATATTGAGCTCAATCGGACTGAAGAACATAAAACAAATCAATGTAATAAATAGGTAGTAAAGCGTCGTGCATATATTGGCAATGGTCATGACTTTATATCGTTCCTTAATGGTTCCTTTCATCAATGGAGAGATAATGAGGATCATCTCGAACCCATTCATAGATAGAACGACGTCCTTTAATCCGAGTGAAACTTGAGAAACGTCCACTTGGAAAAAGGGCATGAGGTAGTCGATATTGGTTCCTTTTAATGAATAGAGCATTAAGAGAGACAGCATGAGCAAAAAGGGCGTCAAAATGAAGTTAAACCTGACAATCGCCGTAATTTGCTCCTTTGCAATGTAAATGATGGAGATCATCAGTAATAGATTAATGACCCAATTTGGTGTGAGCGGCAGCACCCAAATGCCAAGAATTCTTGTGAAAATGGATAAAACAACAATGCAGACGGAGGCGAAGTATAACGTATATAGTGCCACCAATGTCCGGCCGATCCATTTTCCGAACACTTCAATTAAGGCTTGGAAAAATGATGTATCAGGATACTTCTGAATGATGTAAATAAAAATGGTGTTAATGATTTGAATGAAAAAACAGGCTAAGATAATCGCCATCCACCCATCGTGTCCCATGTCTTTCATCAGCAAATGGGGGAGAGCTAAAATACCGACACCAATTTGAGATTGAATGATAAAAAAGACAGCTTGAGGTGGAGATATTTTATTTTTCATCTTTATTTTTCCATCCTCTCAAATTTTCAATTTGCTCTTTCTTTTTTGGATTTAAGTAAACAGGGCGCTTTTTGTACATCCACATCGGTAATCGAATCACAGTATCTTTTAAGTCCTGCCAGTTAAATGGAGCCACTGGTGATAAGTACGGGACACCTAGTGATTCGAGGCGGCATAAATTCATCAATACGATCGACAGGCCGAATGAAATGCCAATAAACCCAAACATCGATGCCATAAACATGAGAGGGAAACGAAGCATACGAATGGTGGACGTCATTTCAAAGGATGGGAGGACAAAGGATGCAACAGCTGTCACGGCAACAACAATGACAAGGACATTCGAAATGAGTCCAGCTTTTACCACAGCGTCTCCAATCACCAAACCGCCTACAATCCCAATCGTCTGACCAATTGGCTTTGGCAGTCGCACCCCTGCTTCTCGTATGAGCTCAATCGTAATCTCCATCAGCATTGCTTCAATTAACGGCGGAAAAGGAATGCCGATAATGGAATTTTTCATCGTAATCGCTAATTCATCCGGGACTACCTCATAATGAAAGCCGATGACTGCAATATAAAAAGAAGGCAAAATCACAGCGATGATACAGGCAATATAACGAAGAATACGAATAAATGTAGCCGGAATCCAGCGGCTATTATAGTCATCTGGTGATTGAAAGAAGCTAAAGAACGTAATAGGCAAAATGATAGCCATTGGGCTGCCATCCATTAAGACGACAATTCTTCCTTCAAGAATGGCAGATCTCACTTTGTCAGGTCGTTCTGTGTCAATAAGCTGCGGGAAGATGGAATACGAATCATCTTCAATCGCCTCTACAATAGAACCGGGGCTAAGCAGCGTGTCTACTTTAATAGAAGAAATTCGTTTGTTAACCTCATCTATCTTTTCTTGATTGGCAATATCAGAAATATAAACCGTTGCAACCTTTGTTTCAGATTTTGTACCGACCTTATGATACTGGATTGCAAGTTTTCGATCATTTAAGTGTGAACGCAGCAAATATAAATTGGTATCTAAACTCTCAACAAACCCATCATGTGCGCCTGCAATAATACTTTCAGAAGAAGGTTCAGAAATGGAACGCAGCGGCGGCTGCCCAACAGCAAATATTTTGATCTGTGCGGATTTTTCATCAAGGAAGGCAATACTTCCGGCAATAATGCTGTCGACAATCAGCGTCAAGTCACCTGTTTCGAGTGAACTAAGAGATTTTGCATAGTCCTGTTTTCCAGGAGGACCGAGCAAGTTGCCGATAATGAAGTCGTTTAATTTGCTTTCATCGACTCTAGTTTTAATAAAAAACAGCACTGATTTCGTTTCATTCACCATCAATTCCCGGTATTCAAAATCAGCGCTTTGTTGAAATGCTTTGTTCAGAATCCGAATCTTTTCCTCAAAACCGCCTGATAAAAAGTGTAAGCGTGTTTGCTCATTCGTATTTGGCATCTTTAGCCTCCTCTCACAGATTTTTTAACCATAGTGTAAGCCGAGAAGATGATTTTATGCGTCATCTTTGGGGAAAGCATGACACGAACCGACAACTTTCAACTAAAATCACATTAAAAATGTTAAGAAATGATGAATCTTGATAAAAAGAAATGAATAATGTTTCATTGTTTAGGTCATAAGGAGTGAATATCGTAAAGAGAGGCTATAACAAAATGATTAATCTTTGACATCTTATCCCAATTTTTTGTGACCTGAAAATAAGCAGATGACTTGATTTTTTGACAGGTGACCTTTGTCATAGGTCAACACATAGCGTTCTGACCGATGAGGATGACTTTCTAACCTGTTCATTTAAAAATATAAAATATTCTAAAACACGCACTATTCATTTAAAGCGCTGATATGACTGATTTCGTAGAGATGAAAGGGCTTTAAAACATTGATTCAAAATACATCTTAATAATTGTCGAAAAATTTAGGGAGAAAAGGACAAAAGATTTTTCACTGTTTGATGGTAACGCTTTCTCTTGTTCTGAGCAGAAAATCAGGCGTCATTTTGTCCGTCTTTTGGCCTTTTCATTTGAGCGTGAGATAGGCAATTACGCCTTCTGTTTAGAGGAATTTGGCATACGAGGAAGTGAAAGATTATGTTACATAATACCGATTGTGATTTTATGCTGAACCTATATACTGTTGATTGAATTTACATATCACACTCATAAAAAAAGGAGATGTAGATAAGCGATGTGGTTAATCGTTATAGCCTGTGTCATCATGTTAGGGATTGGCTTTATTGAAAAGAAGCGTCATCAGAAAAATATCGATGCCCTGCCGGTACGCGTCAATATTAATGGTATACGCGGAAAGTCTACCGTTACAAGATTGACAACCGGTATCTTAATGGAGGCAGGTTATAAAACTGTCGGCAAAACAACAGGAACGGATGCAAGAATGATTTATTGGGATACGCCAGAAGAGAAACCGATTAAAAGGAAACCGCAAGGACCAAATATCGGAGAGCAGAAAGAAGTTATGAGAGAAACCGTTGAAAGAGGAGCAAATGCCATCGTCAGTGAATGTATGGCGGTGAATCCAGATTACCAAATTATCTTTCAGGAAGAGCTGCTTCAAGCGAATATTGGCGTGATCGTAAACGTTCTTGAAGATCATATGGATGTGATGGGGCCAACTCTTGATGAAATAGCTGAAGCCTTTACAGCGACAATTCCTTACAATGGGCACTTGGTTATTACGGATAGTGAATATACAGATTTCTTTAAAGAGATTGCGAAAAAACGCAATACTGAAGTGATTGTTGCAGATAATTCCAAGATTACCGATGAGTATTTACGGAAATTTGAGTATATGGTGTTCCCGGATAATGCTTCACTTGCACTTGGTGTCGCACAAGCATTGGGAATTGATGAAGATACGGCATTCAGAGGCATGTTAAATGCGCCGCCTGATCCAGGAGCGATGAGAATTCTTCCATTAATGGATGCAAAAACACCTGGACATTTTGTAAATGGATTTGCGGCTAATGACGCAGCATCTACGTTGAACATTTGGAAGCGTGTGAAGGAAATTGGGTATCCAACAGATGAACCGATTATTATCATGAACTGTCGTGCGGATCGTGTAGATCGAACGATCCAGTTTGCGGAGGATGTACTTCCTTATATTGAAGCAAGTGATCTTGTCTTAATTGGTGAAACGACAGATCCAATTGTGAAGGCATTTGAGGATGGAAAAATTCCGGCTGACCACTTACACAACCTTGAATATCAATCTACAGAACAAATTATGAACATGCTTGAGAAAAAGCTTCATAATCGAGTGGTTTATGGAGTCGGCAATATTCACGGCGCCGCTGAACCTTTAATCGAAAAAATTCAAGAATACAAAATTAAGCAGCTTGTCAGCTAGGAGGAAATATAGAAAATGTTCGGATCAGATCTTTATATCTCGTTAATTTTAGGTGTTCTACTCAGTTTAATTTTTGCAGAAAAAACAGGAATCGTACCAGCTGGGTTGGTTGTTCCAGGTTATCTGGCACTCGTCTTTAACCAGCCAGTCTTCATTTTAGTTGTTTTATCTGTCAGCTTGCTGACATATGTGATCGTTCGTTTTGGTCTATCGAAATTTATGATTTTGTACGGACGCAGAAAGTTTGCGGCGATGCTGATTACAGGGATTGCCTTAAAGCTCATATTTGATTTCTTCTATCCAGTGGTTCCGTTTGAAATAGCAGAATTCCGCGGAATCGGAATCATCGTGCCTGGATTGATTGCGAATACGATTCAAAAGCAAGGTCTTACGATTACCCTTGGAAGCACATTACTTCTAAGTGGTGCAACATTTGCCATCATGTATGTTTACTATCTATTTTAAGATAAGGTGTGTCCAATGATGAATAAAAAATTGAGCTTTCAGGAAAAGCTGCTGAAAATCACAAAGAACCAAAAGAAAAAGACGAATAAACACGTACTGATTGCTTTACCGATTGTCATTGCTTGTACATTTCTATTTACATTTATCGGGAAAGCACAAGTACCAACTGTAGAAAAGAATCCAGAAAACATCCTGACCGCTTCGTTTGTCGGAGATATTATGTTTGGAAGAAATGTAGAGAAAGTAACAGACCGTTATGGAAAGCAGCACCTGTTCCGCTATGCGAAGCCGTATTTTGATGTATCAGATTATGTAACTGGGAATTTTGAGCATCCAGTGGCTTCAGATAAGGAACAGGCAGCACAAAAGAATATTCATTTGAAAACAGATGAAGATTCTGTACAAGCGTTAAAGGATTTGAATTTCTCTGTACTAAACTTTGCGAATAACCATGCAGCAGACTACGGTGAAAAAGGCTTAAATAACACGATTGATGCCTTTGAAAAAGCTGACATGGATTATACAGGGGCAGGGCGCAACGTCAATGATGCGAAGCAGAACATTTCATACAAAGAAGTGAATGGCGTTAAAATCGCTACCCTTGGTTTTACAGATGTATATGGAAAAGATTTTAAAGCAACAAATCGCAAGGCAGGTATTCTACCAGCTGATCCATCTATCTTTATTCCGATGATTTCACAAGCTGCTGAAAAGGCAGATATCGTTGTCGTTCATGCGCACTGGGGACAGGAATATAACAATGAAGTAAACGACAGACAAAGAGAGCTGGCAAGAGCGATGTCAAAGGCTGGTGCTGATATCATTATCGGTGCACACCCGCACGTTCTTGAGCCGATGGAAGTCTATAACGGAACAGCGATCTTCTATAGCTTGGGGAACTTTATTTTTGACCAAGGCTGGTCAAGAACACGTGATTCTGCCATTGTTCAGTATCATCTGAATGAAGATGGAAAAGCGACATTTGAAGTGGTTCCAATGTACATCAAAGAAGCGACACCTGCTCCAGTCAAAGCAGGATCTCTTGAATCAAAATCGATTATCCGTATGCTGACAAATGGCACGAATGCGGATTGGAAAGAAAAAGACGGACATATTTTCTTTGAAGTCGATCATTCTGATAAAGTTCAAACATTAAAAGAAAACGAGGGGAAGGATAAAAAATGAAATTCCTTAAAGCAAGCTGGCCGTTTGTTGCGTTAATTTTAGTCTTTGTCTTTATGTCTGCTTTTAAATTTAGTGACAGCCTCACCGATCATGAGAAACAAAAGATCTCGGTTGAAATGCAGAAAATCGAACAGCAAAAGCAGTCAAAAGCAGAAGCAAGTAAATAAAGAAATGATGATGAAAAGAGCACGCGAGGCGTGCTCTTTTTTGACGGAAAAAGGTGTAAAATGAAAGGGGTCATGTCGAAACTATAAAAGAAAGGAGGAAGAGAGGATGAAATGGAAAGGAATACTGCTTGGAGGATGTGCCATTGTAGGACTCATGTTTATTTCCCAAACAGAGGTGTCTGCTCAAACAACATCTCCTTTAAAACAAGCGGAAACGCTGATAGGCACGCCTTATCATAAAGGAGGAATCAATCCGAAAACGGGCTTTGATGCGTCTGGCTTTATACAATATGTATACAAAACAACAGGTGCATTTGATTTGCCGCGAAAGGTGATTGATCAATACCAAATCGGTGAAAGCGTATCATGGGAAAAAGCGAAGCCCGGAGACCTTGTCTATTTTCGCAGTCTTGAAGAAACAAAAGACATCCCAACACATGTTGCTTTGTACGCTGGAAATGATCAGGTGATCCACATCACACTCAGTCAAGGGGTGGTGAAAACAGATGTCAGCAAAAGTAAATATTGGACCGATCGGTTCTATGCGGTCAAACGGCTGCCTGTCTCCCAAGAGATGTCGGATGATCAACTGGTGAAAGATGCGATGAAATATTTAGGAATCCCTTATGTATTCGGGGCATCAGATCCAAAAGTAGGATTCGATTGTTCAGGTTTTTTACAATATTTATTTGAAAAATCACTTGGGATTTATTTGCCAAGAAGTGCTGAGCAGCAATGGATGGTTGGAGAGAAAGTGGCACGAGACGATATTCGCCCTGGAGATTTTGTTTTTTTTAGCAACACGTATAAAAAAGGAATTTCACATGTAGGCATGTACATCGGAGGAGACCGCTTTATTCATGCGAGCCGTTCGGAAAGTGTGACGATTTCTTATTTGTCTGAATCGTATTGGCGTGAGAAATGGACAGGTGCGAAACGATTAACTGAGCTGAAACTAGCGAAAGAAGACCCAGTCGTATCAAAAGCCGCTACGTATATTGGAGAAGTACCCTATGTAAAAGGTGGTGCGAGCCCAAAGCAAGGCTTTGATACAGCAGGATTCACGCAGTATATCTATCAAGAAGTGCTTGGAATGGAGATGCCTCGCTATGCGCCGGGACAAGTTAAAGCAGGTACACCTGTGAAACGATCGGAACTAAAGCCAGGAGATCTTGTCTTTTTTAAAGGGACTTCGTTGATGCCAGCCATTTATGCTGGTTCAAATCAAGTCATTCATGTGACGGTTTCAAATGGCGTTGTCATTACCAATATGAAAACAAGTACGTATTGGAAGGATAAATATGAGACGGCTGTTAGAATTAAAAAATAAAGAAAAAGCCCGATCGATGCTCAGATCGGACTTCTCGACTTCTCACTAGGCGCTGATCAGACAAGCGTCTTTTTTTCTTGAAATTGATTCTGCAAAAGCAGATCAATAAAATAGGCGACGCCATCTTCATGGTTGCCTTTTGTGATATAGGTGCTTTTTTCTTTAATGACATCCACCGCATTCCCCATCGCTATCCTGTGTCCTGCTTCATCGAACATGGATAGATCATTAGGGCTATCACCGATCGCATAAATATTGGATCGGTCTACGCCATAATGGGCTGCAAGTTTCTTGAGGGCATGTCCTTTGCCTGACTCTTTTGGCAATACCTCAATGATATGTTCTCCAGATGAGGTCAATGAGAGCTCAGGCATCTTAGAAAGAAGATCTCGTGCTTCTTGCAGCTTATTCATATCAAATGAGAAGCATAGTAATTTATAAGTTGGTTCATTCGACTCAAAAATTTGACGGATGTCATCGACAGGTTTGATGCCAAACTGTTTAAATTGAGTCATCGCCCCTGCCCATAAATCAGCTACATCCTCGTTAGGATTGGCGCTTTTGATCATATCAAATTCAGCTTTGAGCTTTTCTTTTCCATCAAATGGGGAAAGGAGGGCATCGTCTGTATACACCTCGAAATAAATGTTCCGTTCCACTAATTCCTTTGCAGCACGTCTTCCAGCTTCTTGATCAAGGGTGATTCTGCTGAAGAGCTTGTACCCTTCTGTATGGACAGTTCCTCCATTTGCCGCAATAATGGGAATGTCCAAATCCCCAAGAAGCTCTTTTACATCAAAAGTCGCGCGCCCTGTACAAATGGTCACAATATATCCAGCTTCCTTCGCACGAATCAATGCTTGCCGGTTTTGAGCGGATATTTCACTTTTCGTATTTAAGAGTGTACCGTCTAAATCAATCGCAATCATCTTTTTCATTGCTGTTATATCCTCCTTCATTCATGCAATAGCCTCTTCAAAGTATGTACGATTTCCTTCATTCTCATGAAAGAGTCGGATTGTGGATTCCTCTCTTTAAGGCTAAACAAAAATGGTCAATTGATCAAGGATATAAGAAAAAGCGCCCAAAAGGACGCTTTTAGCGTGTAGACAAACCCTCGCATTCTTTGTCAGTCCTGCGCTTCGGTGCTCACGAATGTCAATTCGCTCTGCTCCGGTGCTCGTCCTTCCTAGACTGCAAAGGTTTTCTATCAGGGTGAAAAGAAGAAAAAGGGCAAACACCTTTTTCAACACATAAAAAGCGCCCAAAAGGACGCTTTCTGTTTTTATGATAATTCAAGCTGTTTCTTCAATTCCGTTTTGACTTCGTTCAGTTGGTTTTGATCCAATTGGTAATAATAAACGCCATTTGGCTGGTAATCAGATCCTTTTAGTTGAATCGTATCAACAGATTTCAATGAAGTGAGTAGTGGGAAAAGACCGACTAGTTCTTTCATTGACAGGTTAGTTGAGACGTTATCACCTAGAGTATCTATGATATTGTCATAAGACGGAATGGACGTTACTGATTTTGATTTATCGAAAATGGCTTTTAAAACTTCCATTTGACGCTGTCCGCGCATGAGATCACTGTCTGCTTTTCTTGTTCTCACATAAGCGAGAGCTTGATTACCATCTAGTGTGTGAGTACCCGTTTGCAGCTGAACTTTGCCCTTTGTATCTTTAAGAATCTGTTTCACAACATATTCATCTTTAATGTTAACGGAAACACCGTTTAATTCGTTCACAATTTCCTTAAACGCTTTGAAATTACTTTCAATTACAAAGTCGACAGGGATATCTAGTAAATTCTCAACTGTACTCACCGTGAGGTCTGCATCACCAAATGCGTGTGCATGTGTAATTTTGTCATAACCATGACCTGGAATATTAACATATGAGTCCCTTGGAATACTTAATAATTTCACGGTTTTATTCGTACGATTTACTGTCGCTAATACCATTGCATCGCTTCGTGCTTGTTTGACGGTTTCGCCTGGTCTGCTGTCAATGCCAAGCAGCAAGACAGAAAAGCTGTCTTTCCCAGGATCAAATGCTTCAATCCGTTTGACAGATTGTGCACCGCGGTCTAGAGAGACTTGTGCTTTTTTAGCAGCTGTTGTCACTTTATAGTAGGCATAGCCGGTGACAGAAGCGGTTGTCAGTAAAAGAATACCAAAAATAAAAAGAGTGACTTTCACCCATGGTTTTAAACGCTTTTTGCCTTTGCGTTTACTTCTTGTTTGATCCATATATTTTAAACCCTCGCTATGATTTTATAGTAAAGATGTCCTTCTTCATGCTTACAAACTAAAACAAATATACCTTAAAACGGGATATAGTGCGACATTTTTTTCACTAACGCTTAATTGACGTTTCCTTATCTAAAAAAGTTTCAATGATACGCAAATGAAATATATTTGTCATAAAACATCGAAATGTTTGAAATGACAGGAAGTGAGGAAAATGATTTTTCATAGAGAAACATCCAGTCATTACATAGATAAAAGAGGGGTTATGATCATGAAAAATCGGAATGGGTGGCTTTATTTCTTCGGCGCACTTGGCGGCGCCTTATATGGTTACGATACAGGTGTCATTTCTGGCGCTATCTTATTTATGAAAGAGGATTTAGGTTTAAATGCATTTACAGAGGGACTTGTGGTCAGCTCGATTTTAATCGGGGCGATGCTCGGGTCTTCTCTTTCTGGAAAACTGACAGATCAATTCGGACGGAAAAAAGCAATTATCGCCGCAGCCATTTTATTTATTATCGGCGGATTTGGAACAGCCCTTGCACCGAATACGGAGGTCATGGTCTTATTTCGAATCGTGCTAGGACTTGCTGTCGGATGCTCGACGACGATTGTTCCATTGTATTTATCTGAACTTGCGCCAAAGGAATCAAGAGGGGCACTTTCCTCATTAAACCAACTCATGATCACATTTGGTATTCTTCTTGCCTATATTGTGAACTACGTTTTAGCAGATGCAGAGGCATGGCGTCTGATGCTTGGAATTGCCGTTGTTCCTTCTGTGCTCTTGTTATGTGGTATTTTGTTTATGCCAGAAAGTCCTCGCTGGCTGTTTGTCCAAGGACAGGCGGACCGGGCGAAAGAAATATTGTCAAAACTTAGACAAAGTAAGCAAGAAGTTGAAGACGAGATTGCGGATATTCAAAAAGCAGAAAGTGAAGAAAAGGGCGGTCTTAAGGAATTACTCGAACCATGGGTGCGCCCGGCTTTAATTGCTGGTGTCGGTTTAGCCTTTTTACAGCAGTTTATTGGGACAAATACGATCATTTATTATGCACCAAAAACATTCACAAGTGTCGGCTTTGGCGATTCAGCAGCCATTTTAGGAACTGTAGGAATTGGTGCAGTCAATGTTGTCATGACGTTTGTTGCGATTAAAATCATTGATCGTGTCGGGCGGAAAGCGTTACTCCTATTTGGAAATGTAGGGATGGTTCTTAGTTTGATAGTTCTAGCAGTGGTCAATCGTTTTTTCGAGGGATCAACAGCTGCAGGGTGGACGACGATTATATGTTTAGGACTTTTCATCGTCATTTTTGCTGTCAGCTGGGGCCCGGTCGTATGGGTGATGCTGCCGGAGCTGTTCCCAGTACATGTCCGGGGAATCGGTACGGGGGTATCGACCTTCCTACTGCATACAGGGAATTTGATCATCTCGCTCACATTCCCAGCCTTGTTAAGTGCAATTGGCATCAGTAACCTTTTCCTTATTTATGCAGCCATCGGCATAGGTGCCTTCTTATTTGTGAAATATTTAGTCACAGAAACGAAAGGGAAAAGTCTTGAAGAGATTGAAGAAGATTTAAAAAAGAGAAACCGTGCCGTCGTGAATGACGAAGGGGAAACGGTATGAAAAAAGACCAGCTGCATGAGGCCGCTGGTCTTCCTTTGTTAAACAAACGTTTAATCAAGAAAGGACAATCACTCATCTTCTGAACGTGCTGCCTATGACATACATATGGAAAAGGCGGGCGAAAGGTGGAAATGAGATGAAAGGAAAAACGAGCATTGTGATGCTGACGTACAATGAACTGCACCTAACGAAAAAATGTATCGACAGTATCAAGAAGCATACTCGGCGTGATGAATATGAACTCATTATCGTGGATAATGCTTCATCAGACGGAACAAAGGAATATGTGAGACAACTGGAAGATGTCGTGTTGATTGACAACGAGAAGAATCAAGGCTTTGCCAAGGGCTGTAACCAAGGGGCGAAAAAGGCAACAGGAGATAGTCTTCTTTTTTTAAATAACGACACGATTGTGACCGAAAACTGGCTTTTGCCTTTAAGAGAAGCCCTTTTTGCATCAGATCGTATTGGCATGGTAGGCCCTGTCTCCAATTATGTGAGTGGTCCTCAGCTCGTTCAGCCATCTTACACAGATGTGAAGGAGCTTCCTGCCTTTGCGAAGGCATATACGGCTTCGAAAAAAGGTCAAAGAACATATGTGCACAGACTTGTTGGTTTTTGTTTGCTGGTCAAAAGAGAGCTGATCGAGGATGTAGGGTTATTTGATGAGCGGTTTGTATTTGGATCATTTGAGGATGATGACCTTTGTCTGCGTTCGTTGCTGAAGGGATACCAGCTGCAAATCGTCCATGATTCATTTGTACATCATCACGGTCATGCCACATTCAATGCCAATGAAGAAACGAATATCTCTACATTGTTTGCGGAGAACAGGCTTCGATTTTTAGATAAATGGGGTATTGATTTAAACCTGATCTCCCCCCATCCATATTTTGCAGCACTGCTCCCTGAGGATGCCAGATGTGTGCTGGATGTTGGCTGCGGTGCTGGGGCGACAGGGCTTGAACTGATCAACCGGCAGTCCGCTGACATGTACGGAGTAGAGGCGGATGCATTAAAAGCAGAGATGGCAAAGGCGTATTACAAAGAAGTGATTGAGACAAAAGCGGATGAGTATCCTTGGTCAGAGAAAGAAGCTTTTTTTGATGCTGTGATCTTTTCTGATGTGTTAGAGCATGTGTCAGATCCATGGCAGATGATTGCTCAAGCGCATGCGTCTTTAAAACCAGAAGGCGTCATCATTTGCTGCTTACCTAATATGATGCATGCGGAAGTGCTGCTTCCTTTAATGGCAGGTGATTTTACGTATCAAGATGTGGGGATTTTAGATCGAACACATATGAGATTTTTCACACCAAACACAATGCGGGCGCTCTTTCCAGACCATTTATTTCATCGCGTGATCGAACAGCCCATCAATGTGCCAATTGATCAAAACGTTCAATTGTTTTTTGACGAAGTGGCGAGAGTAGGAGAGTCACTTGGCTTTCAAACAAAAGCATTATCTGATCAAGTGACGCTCTATCAGCTTTTGATCGTTGCACGTAAAAAAGGCGGTTCCCCCTCCGGGTAATCCGCCTCAGCGTGTAGGCAAACCCTCGCATTCTTTGTCAGTCCTCTGCGCCGGTGCTCGCGAATCCTTCATTCGCTCTGCTCCGGTACTCGTCCTTCTTTCTATCACGCTGAAAAGAAGACAAAGGGCTAAAACAAAGTTCACTTTAGCCCTTTGTCAACCATCTAAGGCGGATGACCGCCTTTTGTGCTACCATTTAAAGTTTTTCGTTGCGCCTTCTGCACCAAAGTTCAAAATGCTCACTTTTACGTCATATGCAATGTCTACTTCTTGAAATAGTGTATCCCATTCGTTGCGGTGCTGATCCCAAAAGTCTGGATACTTGATGCGCACCTGCCGGTTTAAAAAAATCGGGTCAACACCCACATCTATTTGCATGTGATTGACAGCTTTTTGAATGCGCTCTTTGATTTTGCGTTCAAAAATGCGCTCAAATCGTTTGATGTATTGCTCATCGTATGAGTTTTCAGGGGGATATTGATCTTCTGATAGTTTCCCGTTTGTTTGTACACTAATTTTAAAGGAAATCTTTCCGTTCTTCAGATAGGGTTCAATCTTGGACTTTGCTTTCTTGATTTCATACGTAATCGGAAAGCCTTTGTAGGTGGCAGGTACGACTCCGCCTGAGATACGATTCATGACCCAGTTTAAAGATTGGACATCCTTTGCTGGTATGAATCCTATCAGCTTTCGTGTTTTCCCATGGATAATGCCTGCACCATCATAGGTGAGTTCTCCGTTTACGACATCCACACTTTGGACAAGAAAGCTTGTACCCATCTGAAAGTAATCCGACGCTCGGCCAATACGTGTTGGCAGTAAAATCTTCCCGTTAAAGCTCCGGTTTTTTGATGTTTCAAAAATATGCTCGACTGGAACCCTTTGCTGTGATTTTAATTTTTGATTGATGACTTTTGAAGCCTCATGGCGTGACACTAAGAGGTAGCTGCTTCTTCGAACCTCATCATCTCGTATAAAGTGGTTGAGTGTTCCTTGAATATCATGATGCTCGGCTTGATTTTTGCCAAACAAAAAGATTTTGAGGTGATCACTGTAAATCGGCGGGTCCTTCAAAGCGACATTGCTGACTGCTTCCAGTACATTTTTCCCCTTTGAGACGACATTCACATAGCCAGGGGAATCTGCTTCTTGTGTTCCGCCCATTTTAGGGACAAGGTTTTGATAGGTGAGTTTGACTCCGTTATCATCTTCCTCGTCAATGCCAACACCGCGCACAAACGATAATTTCTCAATATCCTTTAAGTCCCAGCAACCTGTCGATAAAAGCAAAAGACAGAAAGACAAAAAGATGAGCAATAAACGCCACCCTTTCATGCAGATCGACCTCCCCATTTTTTACGTATCATGAGTAGAATAGCTGTTATAAAAGGAATCGCTAAAACAGCGAATAATGCATAGCCGAGTAAAGTCGAGTAGTAAAAGACTTCATTGATATTTCTCGGAAAAAGAGAGAGAGCTGAGGTCAGCAAAAACAGCAACCATAGCAGTCTCGTTAAATTGGTCGTCTTAAACACCGTTTGACAGCCTTTAATCGCAAATTGGAAAAAGCCAAGCATACAAATAAACTGCTGGCACGTCCAGATCGTCAGTAAGAAAATATCAAAGCGTTCAATGAAGACCCCTTCTAGTTCTAGCGCTTGAATGAGTGAGACAGTGGGCCAGGTGAGTGATTTCGTTTCTCCAACCGTCATGGAACCAATCACAATAAAGAGCGTGAGGGAGTAAATAAGTGTGGTGATCCCTACACCGATCGCTGCGGCCCATTTCGCTTTTGACCATTTGTCTTTATAGATAAGCGGTACGACAAACAAAATGACTTCAAAGCCTGTAAATTGAATAAATGTTTGAGAGAACAAATTACTAAAATCTTTAAACCCGTGAGCCATTACCGGGCGTAAGTAATCAAAATCAAATATTTTCAAACTAAACAGCATGAGCCCAATGTAAATGATCATGGTCATCGGATAAATATATGTCACCATTTTCACTACCGGAAAAATTCCGCTTTTCAAATGATAGGTGGCCACCAGTAAAAAAATCATCACAATCACGGTCATCGGGGTCGATTGCAGCAGGAAAAATTGAACCACTTCCCCCAGTACACGCGCCTCAAAACCAACAATGGCTAGTAAATAACCGATCAGCATTAGGTTAAAAATCGTGCCAAAGAAGGCACCGGCTCCTTTTGTATTCGATTCAAAAATGGTATCCGGTGCATTTTTCTCCGCAATCCAACCTAGCAAAAAAGCAACGAAAGCAAAGATGACTCCCTGTATCAATACAATGATCCAGCCATCAGGGAATCCTGAATTGGCAGAACTGCGTGGAATGGTTAAAATTCCAGCGCCTATCATTGTAGAACTGCACAGAATGGTGACTTGTAACAATGATAGCTTCTCAGCTCTGTACATCGTTTACTCTCCTTGTCTTTTGAGATTTTTTGTCTTGGCTGTTTTCGGTCTCGTACTAAATAGCCCTATTGGTAAACGAACGTACGTATCTTTTAAATCTGAAAACGGTGAAGACAAAACAGGTGTGAAATAGTCAAAACCAAAGGTCTTTAGCTGCATCAAGTGACAAAGTACAAATAAATAACACATGATGAGGCCGTATAATCCAAACATGGCTGAACTGAAGATCGCCATAAACCGCAGGATGCGTAAGGGAAAGCTGAAATCATATGATGGAGCAGTGAAATCGGCTAGTGCCGTCAGAGACACAATAATGACCATTAAGGCACTGACGATATTGGCTTGGACAGCCGCCTGTCCAATAATGACGCCGCCAATCAGTCCAATCGTCTGCCCAATCGCCCTAGGAAGACGAAGTCCAGCTTCCCGCAGCAGTTCAATCGTAAACGACATCAAAATGGCTTCCACTACAGGAGGAAAGGGCACATTTTGCCGGCTGCCTGCGATGGTAAGTGCCATTCGTGTTGGTAATAAACCAGGATGATAGGAAACAAGGGCGATATAGAGTCCCGGTAAAAAGATCGTCAAAAGCACGGCAATATAACGGAGCAAACGCAAAAGAGTCGCACTTGTCCATCTTTGATAATAATCCTCCGGTGATTGCATCAAGGCAGTGAGAGTCATCGGCATAATGAGGGCAAAGGGCGTCCCATCGAGCAAAATAGACACCTTTCCTTCTAGCACAGAGGCAATCACCCGATCAGGACGTTCTGTATTTTGAATCTGCGGAAAAATAGAGACATGACTGTCTTCAATCAACTGTTCAATATAGCCGGACTCAGGAATATCATCCATTTTGATTTGCTTCATACGAGAGAATACATCATCTACTAGTTTGGGGTCTGCGATATCACGAACATACACAAGAGCAGCAGATTTCTTGTTGCGAGTACCTATGTTTACCTTTTGAATGACAAGGTTCGGGTCGTTTGCTCTTTCACGAAGCAATGCCGTGTTTTTTTCAAGATTTTCAATAAATCCAATCCGGGGTCCTCTTACAAGGACTTCTGATTGCGGCTCCTCTACTTCTCTAAATTGAAAAAGATTCGTATGGAGCGCAAGCGCTTGAGTGGCTCTATCCACAAATAAAATAGCCCTGCCGCTGTATAACTGCTCGATGGCAAGGTTCATATCTTCCAGCACATCATTTTGAATGCCAAAGAACGTTTTAGAAAGGGAAGAAAGTGTGGTGTGGTCGACCTCAGTGATGGTCAGTTCCTTTTGCATAGGTGAAATGATTTGTTTGGAAAGCATCTCAAATTCTGTGAGTCCTTCAACGTACACGAGACATGCAGAGACAGCGGAAGGACCAAATGAAAAAGAGTGGAACACGATATCATCACTTTTGCCAGCAAAGCTTTTGACACGCTGAATGACGGACTCTATATCTTGTTCAATACGACTTTTCATAATACCTCACCCTCATGTCTTTTTTTATAGAGTGACTCGGAAGGAGAAGAATTATGCAAATAGAAAAAAGAGAATCCCTAAAATAGGAATTCCCTTCACATGTTTATCTCGCCAGCCAGCCGCCATCTACGGCTAAAATATGACCGTTCATATAATCAGAGGCAGGGGAGCTGAGAAAGACGGCGGCACCTGCTAGATCTTCAGGCCTTCCCCAGCGTCCAGCTGGGATTCGTTTCAGAATCTCTTCATTCCGGTTCGCGTCGTCACGAATGGCTTGCGTGTTATTGGTTGCTATATAACCAGGCGCGATCGCGTTCACCTGAATATGCTGACTTGCCCATTCGTTTGCAAATGCTTTCGTCAAACCTGCGACAGCATGCTTACTTGCTGTATAAGCGGGAACAAAGACACCGCCTTGAAATGATAGAAGGGAAGCGATATTGACAATTTTCCCTTGCCCTTTTTGCAGCATCTGCTGTCCGACCTTTTGCGTGAGGAAAAAGAGACTGTTGATATTCACATCCATCACAGTATGCCAGTTTTCCTCTGAATATTGAGCGGCCTCTTCTCTTTTAATGGTCCCAGCATTATTGATCAAAATATCAATTGTGTGCTGCTTTAAAAGGGCATCAACATCCCGCTTTGCGGACTTAGGATCTGAAAAGTCTACTTGAATCGCATGAAATGATCTGCCGGTCTGTTCGACAAGTTCTTTTGTTTCATCAAGCGGCGTATGGTGGTAGGTGCCGATGATATCTGCACCTGAACGAGCAAGCGCTACGGCAATCCCTTGCCCAATTCCAGTTCCAGGACCTGTGACAAGAGCTGTTTTGCCTTCGAGGGAAAAGAGGGACGCTACATAGGATGTCGTCGTCATCTCATTACCTCAGCTGGTCCATCGGGACAAAGTCCATATCTTTAAACGTATAGTTTTCTCCCGCCATTGCCCAAATAAATGAATAATTTGCGGTACCTGAGCCTGAATGAATGGACCAGGCAGGTGAGATGACGGCTTCTTCATTTGCTACAACGAGATGTCTCGTTTCAGATGGCTCCCCCATAAAATGAAAGACACGTGCGTCTTCCTCTATATCAAGATATAAGTACACTTCCATCCGCCGGTCATGTATATGAGCAGGCATCGTGTTCCATGTGTTATTGGTTTCAAGCTGAGTGATGCCCATCATAAGCTGGCAGCTTTGGATGCCGTCTGCATGAATGACCTGATACAGATTCCGTACGTTCGAGGCGGATGCTTCCCCTAAATGATTCGGTGTTAATTCAGCGATCGCAGCCTTTTGTGTCGGATACGCTCTATGAGCGGTGGCTGACACAAGATAAAATTTGGCCTGCTCACCTGATGAACTAGCAAACTGTACATGTTCGTGTCCAAGTCCAATATATAAGAAATCTTTATGCTGCAGCACAAATGACTCACCATCGACTGTAACCGTACCTTGGCCGCCGACATTCACAATGCCAATTTCCCGTCTTTCAAGGAAATATTCTGTACGTAAAAAGTCGCCGGCATCTAGCTTGATCGATTCTGATGTCGGCATAACGCCGCCAATCACCACACGGTCCTCATGCGAATAATACAGCTTCAATTCACCACTGACAAAAAGTGTCGGAATATGAAAATGACGACGAAGTTCCTCTGTTGTAAAACGCTTGACCTGCTCAGGATGTACAGCATAACGATTTTCCATTTGAGATAAGCCTCCCTTTCCATCTGAAACATATGATTGTTTTATTTGGTATCGGTTTCAAGGAAAATTCTAGAGGAAAAAGAGAGCGGCGTCAACCGTTAATTTGAAATCGCTTTCTTTAATTTTATAAAAGCTTTTTTTCTTCATTTTCATGAAAAAAATCTTCTGATACAGTTCAACTTGTGGTATGCTTTTTTTAAGTTTATTTGAAATCGGTTTCGAAACAAATGAGAAGATCGATCTTGGGAGTTTTTTGTATGAAAGAGAAAAAGCAAACGAAAGTCACCATTAACGAAGTTGCTGCATATGCAAGTGTCTCAAAATCAACGGTATCCAGATACATCAATGGCAGAACAAATGAAATTTCTCCTGAAAAGGTAAAAAAGATTAAAAAAGCCATTGAGGAGCTCCATTATCGTCCGAGTCAGCTTGCCCAAGGATTGAAAGTAAGAAAGAGCAAGGTCATTGGTTTTATTGTGGCTGATATTACGAACCCATTCTCTGTTGCGACACTTCGTGGTGTGGAAGAGATTTGTGATGAATATGGATACAGCATCATGGTGTGCAACACAGATAATCGTCCAGAAAAAGAACGAGAAATGCTTCTGAAGCTGCATGCGCATTATATTGAAGGGCTGATCATTAATACGACGGGTCAAAACAATGACATTTTGCAAGACTTTAAGCAAAATGGTGTACCGATTGTTCTTGTTGACCGTAAGTTACCTGAACTCAAGGTCGATACCGTCACAACGAATAACCGTGACATCACGGCTCGTCTACTTCATCAAATGGTTGAAAAAGGCTACGAACATATCGCTTTCTTTACTGAGCCGGTTGATGGGATTAGTCCTCGTGAAGAACGAAAAGAAGCCTATGAACAGACGGCCATGAGTCAACATAAGACACCTATGATTGCAGAAATCAATTTAAAGCAAAAGGAACAAATGCGAGATGAGATTTGTCGTTTTTTACAATCAAACCATCAGAAAAAAGCGATTTTAGCAGGCAATGGATTACTCATGCTGAAGCTCATCAGTGAACTCGTCGATCTTGGGGTGAAGATTCCTGAGGAGATAGGCATTGCCGGATTTGATGATACAGAATGGTATAAGCTGATCGGGCCAGGCATCACTACGGTGGCGCAGCCATCTCATGAGATGGGGAGAGCGGCGATGCAAAAAATCAAGACGCGTCTTGAAGGGGATAAGAGTGCACCCCAGACCATTCAACTTGATGGAGAAATCATTGTGAGAAAATCTTTATAAACGTCAGGCAGAGAAGAGTATACATACGTGCATGCTCTCTCTTTTTCAACTGTTTTGAAACCGGTACCAAGAAAGGGGAGAAATCAGTGAAAGCATTGGATGTGATCACATTTGGGGAATCAATGGCGATGTTTTATGCAAAAGAAATTGGCGAGCTTCACCAAGTGCATACGTTTCAAAAAGCACTTGCTGGTGCAGAGAGTAATGTTGCGGTCGGCTTGGCAAGATTAGGCTTTAGCGTTGGCTGGATGAGCAAGGTCGGGGCGGACTCACTTGGTACATTTATTTTAGAAGAGCTTCAAAAAGAAGGGGTCGATACGAAGGCAGTACTCCGTTCAAATGATGGAGCCAAAACAGGGATATTGCTTAAATCAAAAGTCATCGATGGAGACCCTGATGTGACGTACTACCGAAAAGGCTCTGCTGCGAGTACATTGAACCCAAGCGATTTCCCGTCCACTTATTTTCAGCAGGCAGGACATCTTCATATGACCGGAATCCCGCCTGCTGTGTCTAGTGAAATGAGAGCGTTTTCTTTTCATGCCCTTAAAGAAATGAAAGAAGCAGGAAAAACCATTTCCTTTGACCCGAACCTTAGACTTCAACTATGGGAAGAGGAAGAAGACATGATTCATACGGTGAATCAGATGGCTGCTCAAGTAGATTGGTTTTTCCCAGGGCTTGCAGAAGGTCAAAGACTCACGGGATGTGATGATCCGGAAGCAATTGCGGATGTTTATTTACAAAAAGGCGTCAAGCTTGTGGTCATTAAACTGGGAGCGGAAGGAGCCTATTTCAAAAGTGCATCCGGCCAAGGTGTAGTGGATGGTTTCCATGTGTCTCATGTCGTGGATACAGTCGGAGCTGGTGATGGATTTGCAGTGGGAGTGATGAGCGGTCTGCTGGACGGTTTATCATATGAAAAATCGGTAGCAAGAGGCAATGCCATTGGAGCACTTGCAGTCATGTCCCCAGGAGATCACGAGGGACTGCCGACTCGAAAAGAGCTTCAGGCATTTATAAAAGAAGCCAAACGATATCAAAGGCGACACGATATGAAGGGAGATGAGAGGTATGGGAAAGTCAGCAAGTATGAGCGTTAAAGAGAAGCTCGCAGCTTGTAAACTCATTGCGGTGGTCAGAGCAGCTAGTGAAGCAGACGGGATAGAGATGATTGGTCGTTTAAAGAAAAAAGGGGTGCGGGCCATCGAAGTGACATATACCACGCCTAATGCAGAGCGGATCATTGCATCTTACCAGCATGACCACGACTTGATTGTCGGAGCCGGAACGATTACAACGCTTGAGCAGGCACAATCAGCCATTGAAGCCGGCTCTCAATTTATCGTCAGCCCGGGATATCTTCCTGTCATCGGAGAGCACCTATCTTTTCACGATACACTTTACGTTCCAGGTGTTTTGACCCCGAGTGAAATTATGCAGGCAAAAGCAAATGGATACAGCGTGTTAAAGCTTTTTCCGAGCGGCTCCTTCGGTTTGTCCTATATGAAAAATTTGCAAGGTCCGTTTCCAGAGATTGAGTTCATCCCAACAGGAGGCATTCATCCAGTCGATGTGCCAAAGTGGCTTGAAGCAGGAGCCGTGGCAGTAGGTGTCGGCAGCCAGCTTGAAAGCAGTACAGCAGAAGAATTACAAGCTGTTCTTTCTTCCACCATCATGTAGTTCACATAAACAACCGGCGGATGACTGCTGGTTGTTTGTTCGTTTATCTGACAAAAAAGCTCAGAAGACGCATCTTTTCACGTAAAATGAGCATAAAGGAGAGGTCGATATGTACATTCAACAAGATGAACTAAAAGATGGTCAAATTGAACAATTGATTCAAGCTCATTTAGAAGAGATGAAAAAACATTCACCGCCAGAAAGCATTCATGCCCTTCCGTTAGACGATCTGAAAAAACAAGATGTCACAGTATGGAGTGCAAGGGATGGCGAGGTGCTTCTTGGCTGCGGAGCCATCAAGGAGCTATCAAGTGAACATGGTGAACTCAAATCGATGAGGACGGCAGCAGCCCATATGCGAAAAGGGGTGGCGAAGCATCTGTTGACCCACCTTCTCCAAGAGGCGAAGCGGCGGGGGTATAAAAGAGTCAGCCTTGAAACAGGTGCGATTGCTTTCTTTGAACCGGCAAGAAAATTATATGAAAGTTTTGGATTTCAATATTGTCCGCCTTTTGGTTCATACCAAGAAGATCCGAACAGTTTATTTATGACAAAGGAATTATAGAGGTCGAGAGAGTATGCTTTTATAAGCAGCTCTTTTTTTATGCGGCAACAATGGAAGGAGGCGGATGTGAATGAAAAGGTCGAAGTTGTTCGGAATAGGCGCATTTCTCACATTTTGTGTCGTATCTGTTCTTTTTTTATCTGTATTAGGTCAAGATTTAGTTAAAATTGAAAGCGCTTCCGATGAGACGGTATCAACTTACCAATATCACTTTGTTCTTGTACCGGAGGAACTTGATAATGAATATTGGCAATTGGTGCAAAAGGGAGCTGCTGATGCGGCAGAAGTTCATCGGGTGTATCTTGAATACCTAGGTCCAAAGCAGGCTGATTTGGATGATCACCTGAAAACCATTGATATGGCGATTGCTGGTCATGTGGACGGCATTATGACACAAGGGCTTGATGCAAAGAAATACAAACCGCTCTTTCAAAAAGCAAGAGAGAAAGGCATTGATGTCGTCACAGTCGATACGGATGCAGAGGGGAGCAAGCGTCAAGTGTATGTCGGAACAGATAACTATTATTCTGGCTTTATCGCCGGACAGGCACTCATCGCCGATACAAAAGGCGAACAGTATGTGGGCATTGTGACGGGACGGCTTGATGCGATTCACCAGAAGCTTCGCGTGAAGGGGTTTCGAGATGCCGTTTCTGGTGAAAAACGCATTCATATTGCTGGAATAGAAGAGTCGGCGATTACGAAATCAGGTGCTTCCGGTGCTGCGTATAAATTGTTGAATGATCATACGCAGCTCACCGCATTTTATGGAACAAGTGCATTAGACGGTGTCGGCATTATTCAAGCAACAGAGCAATATCATTCATCTAAAGATGTTTATGTGCTCGCATTTGATACTCTGCCTGATACGATTCAAGCGCTGGATGATGGGAAAATTGATGCAGTGGTTGTACAGCACCCTTATGAAATGGGCTATCAAGCGGTTGAATCTCTTGTTCGTTTGCAACAAGGGGATAAACAAGAACCGCTTCAGTACACAGGGACGAGTGTGATTCGGCGAGGAGACCTGCCCCTTCATCAAACAGAAAGACCACAGGGGGTTCAGCCATGAGAAAAATACGAAGTAAATTATTATTGGCATTTTTAATTCTTGTGCTCCTTGGTAATGTGGCCGCTTTTTTTGTGTATTGGAGCAGTTCAAAAATCACATCAGAATATAGCAAGAGCTTTCGTTCCTTTCTCCTGCTGAATGATATTTCGACAGAGGCAAAAACGATGTATGAAAAGGTCAACGCCTTTGCCATCGAAAAGGATCAGGCGTTTGCCAAGGGCTATGCTAAATCAAAACGGAAAATGACATCATATGATCAAGCATTACTCAAAGATGCTGGGCTTCATGCCGCCATCCCGTCCATTGAAAAATATCAATATATGATGCGGACGCTCATAAACGAAAGTGATGCGACAATGAATCATGTCAAAAAAGGGAAAATCAAAGAATATGCTGCAAGTGTGAAAGAAGTAAGAACCGTGTCCTCTTATATCCAAGAACAGACAATGACTCTTTTGGATGATGAATTATCTGAGTATCAAGTACTCTACCAATCCCTTCAAAAAAGACATCAAACGTATGCGCTTTTTACTCTATGTCTGTTTACATTATCGATAGGAATCGCTTTATGGATGGCCTATATCATTGCGGGTGGAATTTCAAGACCGATCGTTCATCTGTCTCGAAGTGCCAAAGAAGTATCAGAAGGAAATTTTGATGGTCCGAATTTGCATGTGTCATCAAAGGACGAAATCTCTGTGTTAAATCATGCCTTTGAGCGAATGCGGCGAGAGATGAAGGTCATGATTGAAGAGATGAAACAAAAGGCTGCTTTAGATCAGAAAATTAAAGACATGAAGCTGAAAACACTACAAAACCAAATGAATCCACATTTTTTATTTAATACATTAAACATCGTTTCACGTATGGCGTACTTAGAATCAGCTGATGCGACATCGAGATTGATACAATCCGTTTCTACGCTGATGCGGTATTCGCTATCTCCTCTCAGCGCATCTGTTACGTTAGAACAAGAAGTGAAAGTGGTAAAAGAATATTTTCATATACAAGAAACAAGATTTTCCGATCGTATTACATGCAAAACGACCATAGATGCGTCGTGTCTATCTGTTCACATTCCGAGCCTTACATTGCAGCCGCTTGTTGAAAATGCCTTTATTCATGGGGTAGAACCAAAAGAGGAGGGGGGGCTTGTAGAGCTCTCTATTGATCGAGATGATCGCTTTGTCATGATTCGGATTCGGGATAATGGACTTGGCATCAGTGATCAAGAGAAAAAGAGATTGCTATCGCAAGAGGAAGAAGATCTTTCAGACACACGTAGTAAAGGTCACTCGACAGGAATTGGTCTTCGAAATGTGATGTCGAGGCTGCGTTTGTTTTACGGAGTGCAGGATGCCCTTCAAATTGATTCAAAGCCAAACGAAGGGACCACGATTCAATTGACAATACCAATCAAGGAGGAACGAGCATGCTGAACGTGCTGATTGTGGATGATGAAAAAATTGAACGAATGGCGATGCGTAAGTTCATGACCGAATGGCTGCCAGACTGTCATATTGCAGGGGAAGCTGCGAATGGAAAAAAGGCGGTGGAATTGGCGCGGTCTAAGCCAATTGACCTTGTGCTCATGGATATTCAGATGCCAGGCATGGATGGGCTCACAGCGATCAAACAGATCAAAGCAAGCTGCCCTTATACTAAATTTATTATGCTGACAGCCTACGATACATTTGATTATGCCAAGCAAGCCATGCAGGAAGGGGTCAAACAATACCTTGTCAAACCAGCTGATAAAGACGAAACCATTACAGCGATTCGTTCTGTTGCGGCAGAAATTCAGCAGGAGGTCTCCCTGCGGCAGGCGGAGAAAGTCAATCAGCAGTCAAAATGGCTGGAAGCCCATGTGTTGAACGGTCAATCTTATACTTCAACAGCGTTTGAGCGGCTGTTTCAGGATTTTCAAGCAGGTCTAGTGATCGCTGTTCAGCGGACAGGCGGGGATCAACTCCTGAATCATTTGCAGGAGTCTGCTCTTTTTCAAGCAGTGCCTATCCAAGTGAGCGGTGAGCTGTTTACATGCTTGATTTACAGCTGTCAATCACCTGGTCATCTAAAGGCGAATGTACTGCAAGCCATTCGCGCTGCTATGACAAGCGAGCAGGATTCCCCTGTCATTGTTGGCATGGGTCATCCTGTCTCAAATCCACTTCAACTTCAGAAAAGTGCGGCAGAAGCGAAGCTTTCCTATTATCAGCGAAAAAAAGATGACGGTGCGGTTCGTTATGGCTTTTACTATACAGATAGACAATCTTACGTATTGATCAACTTGCCTGAGCTTGCCGATGACATGATGCTGGCACTAGAAGAAGGGAGAAGAGATGATGCTCTTGCTTACTATGATGCCTTCCAATTAGAAGGGGCAACCATTTCTCATGTGAAAGAGCTGCTCATTTTACTCAAATCACGACTTCGTGCAGATGTGCCAATTCTAGCTATCACCACAGAAACAGAATGCCGCCAATGCTGTGAACATTTATTTGATCTGTATGAAGCAAGAACCCAGACGGTGAATGATATAGAACGGGCGAAACGATACATTCAAACACATTTTTGCGAACATATCACGCTGGAGCAAACGGCCGCCTATGTTGATTTAAGCCCGACGTATTTCACCAAACGCTTTAAGGATGAGACAGGTCTAACGTTTAAAGAATATGTGACGACCTGTAGGATGGATAAAATGAAGAAGCTACTGAAAGAGAGTTCGCTTAGTTTAAAAGAAATCACCTATCAAGCTGGATATACTGATCCAAATTACGTCAGTCGTGTGTTTAAAAAAATGGTTGGCTGTTCACCGAAGGAATATCGAAAACAGGTCGTAAAAAAATGAAGAATTTCATAAAAAAGTGAAGAAGTTTGCCTGAAAAAAGGAAAGGATCTGCCAGTATACTTATTTTGATAACGCTTACAAAATAGGGATGGGGGATCCATGATGAAGTTTAAATTAGGCTTTACTTTATTGGCACTCTGTATGCTGGTCGTCTCTGCTTGCAGTTCATCGACGAACTCAGATGCAAAAAAAGAGAGCGGAGCGGAGAAACTAGAAATTTTCTCTTGGTGGACTGGTGCAGGTGAGGAAGACGGGCTGAAGGCACTCATTCAATTGTTTGAAGAGAAAAATAAAGACATTCCAATTGAAAATGCAGCTGTCGCTGGTGGCGCTGGTACGAATGCGAAAGCTGTTCTAACAAGCCGGATGCAAGGAGATGATCCGCCAGCTACTTTCCAAGTACACGGGGGAGCAGAGCTGAATGAGAGCTGGGTAGCCGCAGGCAAAATGGAGCCGCTGGATGATCTATATGAAAAAGAAGGCTGGAAGGATAAATTTCCAGAATCACTGATTGACCTTGTGAGCAAAGACGGGAAAATCTATTCCGTTCCAGTGAATATTCATAGAGGCAATGTGCTTTGGTATAACAAAAAAGTATTTGAAGAACAGGGCTTACAGCCACCAACGACGTTTGATGAATTTTTCAAAACAGCCGATGCCTTAAAGAAAAAAGGGATTACACCACTTGCGCTTGGGGATAAAGAACCTTGGGCAGCGACTCATTTGTTTGAAAGCGTTCTTCTAGGTGTACTAGGTGCAGATGACTATCAAAAACTTTGGGCGGGCGACTTAAAAATGGATGATGCAAAAGTGAAGGAAGCGGCAGACATCTTTGGACGTATGCTCGAATACGTCAACGACGATCATAGCTCGCGTAACTGGCAGGATGCCTCACAGCTCGTGGCAAAAGGGGAAGCTGCAATGAATGTCATGGGCGACTGGGCAAAAGGATACTTTGTAAATGATCTAGATTTGAAGGTGAATAAAGACTTTGGATACGTGGCAACTCCTGGTACGGAGGGCAGCTTTATGGTTATCACGGATACATTCGGACTGCCGAAGGGTGTCAAACAGCCAGAAAACGTGAAAAAATTCTTATCTGTCTTAGGATCTGTGGAAGGACAGGATGCGTTTAATCCGCTGAAAGGGTCAATTCCGGCTCGTGTGGATGCAGACGTATCAAAATATGATGAATACGGAAAATCAGCAATGAAGGCGTTTAAAGAGTCAAAGCTGGCACCGTCTCTTGCGCATGGCTCAGCTGCTGAAGAAGGTTTTGTCACGAAGGCGAACCAAGCCGTCAATATTTTCGTGACACAAAAAGACAGCAGCCAGTTCGTTTCTTCTTTAAAAGATTCAATGAAATAAAGATGAAAGAGGCGGCCGTTAGGCACCGCCTCTTTTTTAAAAAAAGGAGTGTAGCTTCATGCGCATGGACACATCGCCGACCACAAAAACACCAGCAGCAAAAGTGAAACGTGTTCGGAAAAAATGGAATGGAGACCAGCTGCTTGCCCTGCTATTTTTAGCACCGTCAGCTGTTTTATTATTCATTTTTGTTTACGGCTTTATTGGCTGGACAGGATATGTTTCATTATCGAACTGGACCTCGCTTGTTCCTGATTTTTCTTTCGCAGGTATGAAAAATTATGTCATGCTGTTTCAAGATTTTCGCTTTCAGTCAGATCTTCGAAACACGGTCTTTTTTACATTATTCTTTATTGGAGCAGTCATTGCTTCTGGGCTTGTACTGGCCATTTTACTAGACCAGAAGATCAAGGGGGAATCACTTTTTCGGAATCTCTTTTTCTTTCCGATGGCCCTTTCCTTTGTTGTCACAGGTGTTGTGTGGCAATGGATCCTAAATCCATCTACTGGGGTGAATCTGTTTTTAAAAACACTCGGCATCCAGCCCAAGTGGTACACGGATACGAACATTTTAGCTGGATTTGTCTGGGGAAAAATTGAGTTTGGTGTACCGGCAGCAATGATTGCAGTTGTCATCGCTGCTGTGTGGCAGATGACAGGGTTCTCACTTGCGATGTATTTGGCTGGTCTTAGAGGCATTCCAGAGGAAGTGAGAGAGGCTGCTAGAATGGATGGCGCAACCGAGTGGCAAATCTACTGGAAAATCATTTTTCCGCTGTTAAAACCAATCACAGCAAGCGTCGTCATTATCATGGCACATATTTCTTTAAAGATCTTCGATTTGATTTACTCGATGACAGGACCAGGTGCAAACTTTGTCACCGATGTGCCAGGTGTTTATATGTTTGAAATGACCTTTAGAGGAAACCATTATGCAGGTGGTGCCGCCATTGCGATCGTTATGCTGATTTCTGTTGCAGTCTTTATCGTGCCGTATCTCCTGTCTAGTCGGAAGGGGGCTTCATCATGATCGCAAGAGGGTTTGTCCGTCCAGTTCTTTATGCTTTATTAATACTGTGCAGTTTGTTTTTTCTCATGCCTGTTTATGTCATGCTCGTCACAAGCTTAAAGCCATTAGGTGAAGTGACCCTTGAGCGAATGTGGTCGCTCCCATCTACACTAGATTTCTCAAGCTACAAAATCGCTTTTGAAAAGTTATCACCCAATTTAATGAACTCTCTTTATCTAGTCATTCCTGCTACCTTATTGTCAGCTGTATTAGGTGCGATGAATGGCTATGTGCTGTCTAAATGGCGCTTTAAAGGATCAGAAGTGGTGTTTACCTTCATGTTGTTTGGTATGTTTATTCCATATCAAAGTATCCTCATTCCACTTATTCAATTTTTACGTGAAATCGGCTTGTATAACTCCATTCCGGGACTTGTGCTTGTCCATGTCGTATACGGCCTGCCAATCACAACACTCATGTTCCGCAATTTTTATGTGAGCATTCCTGATGAAATGATTGAATCAGCGAAGATGGATGGGGCCGGATTTATCGGGATCTTCAGACATATGATTCTTCCGCTTTCCATCACAGGGTTTGTCGTGGTTGCCATTTGGCAATTCACAAATGTGTGGAATGAGTTTCTATTTGCGGTTACTATGACCACGGCAGAGAATCAGCCGGTCATGGTTGCACTGCAAAATTTATCAGGCAGTCAAATTGTGCAATGGAATGTTCAAATGGCAGGTGCCATCTTGGCTGCGCTGCCGACACTTTTGGTCTATATTCTACTCGGGAAATACTTCGTGAAAGGGCTTCTTGCAGGCTCAGTCAAAGGGTAAATTGATTTTCTTGTTATCGTTTTCATTCGGTGTACTGAAAGGATTGACTTCTCTTTAGATAGCGTCATAATAAAAGTTGAGACTTGCTAGTTTTCATCATGCTAGGCAAGGATTATCAAAGGGTAGCAAAGGGAGGAGTCATCCTGAATGAAGCAGTCACCAATTTTTTTACTGCCTGAATTGAAGGAGAGAATATGGGGAGGTACAGCCTTAAGGGATCAATTTGGCTATGATATTCCTTCTGATCAAACGGGAGAATGCTGGGCAATTTCTGCTCATCCAAACGGACCAAGTGTCGTGCAAGACGGTCCATATAAAGGGAAAACGCTGATCGAACTATGGGACAATCACAGAGAATTGTTTGGGGGAATAGAAGGCGATCGCTTCCCGCTCTTAACAAAAATTTTAGATGCAAACCAAGATTTATCCGTTCAAGTTCATCCAGATGATGATTATGCGGAAAGACATGAAAATGGCGAGCTTGGGAAAACAGAGTGCTGGTATATCATTGACTGCAAAGAAGGCGCAGAAATGATCTACGGTCATAATGCACGGACGAGAACTGAGCTTGTGACCATGATGAACAGCGGAGATTGGGAAGGCCTTTTGCGGCGAGTGAAAATTAAGCCGGGCGATTTTTATTATGTGCCAAGCGGTACCATTCATGCACTATGTGAAGGCACACTGGTTCTTGAAACGCAGCAAAGTTCAGATACGACCTATCGGGTGTATGATTATGAACGAAAAGACCAAAATGGCCATGAACGTGAACTTCACTTCACGCAGGCCATTGATGTCACAACGGTTCCTCATGTAGACGGTTATGCAGATGAATCAGTAGAAACTCGTCCAGGGGTGACCATTAGAACATTCGTAGAAGCAGAATATTTCTCTGTGTATAAATGGGAAATTGATCAAAAAGTAGAGCTATCGCAAGATTATCCGTTTTTGCTGTGCAGCGTTATTAATGGGGAAGGGTCCTTAGAGCATAATGGACATACATATCCGCTGCCAAAAGGAGCCCATTTTATCCTGCCGGCTGAAACTGGGAACTTCACCATTGAAGGATCTTGTGAACTGATTGTGTCACATATATAAAGGTAAAGAGGACTTCGAGAGGTCCTCTTTTTTTCTAATGCATAAATGACTTGAAAGAGACTTGTTTTTGTCGATAAAGAGATTAGTAGACTATTATGCAAAGTTAAGAGAGGGACAGGGACCGTGAAAAAAACCATCAAGATTATGTTACTCGCAGCTGCCTTTGGTATGACATTACACACAGGCAAAGAAGTGCAAGCAGCCTCCTATGTCGATCAATCCATTTATACGATTAGCACCTCAAAAGTATTTACAACAGAAGCAGAAGTGAAAAAAGCGGTTGACACGTTGAAAAAGGATAAGAAATGGACAGCCACTTATCAAACGTCAGGAAATACATCGACCTATCAGCTAACTGCCTCAGGATATGACTCACAAGTAGCAGCTAATGCAAGTGCCGCTGCATTAAAAAAAGAGTTAGGCATGAGCGGTACGGTGTCTCCAGTAGGTGACCGCCTTCCTTTACAGAAAATCGTATCTGATCCAATCAACGATGAAAGTCAGGCGAAAAAACTGACGCTCGAGCTGACGAAAACATCAGGACTCAATAGCACGTATGAAGCTATCAATCAAAGCAGACCATCTTATCAGGTCATTTCAGGAGCCATTGATTCTGAAACGAAAGTCAAAAATATTCAAACCGAACTACAAAAACAGGCCGGAGTCACTAGTACATATCAAACCGAAAACAAAGCGGGCACTGTGTATCAGCTGATCTCAGGCAATTTGGTTGGACAGAGTAAGGCAAATACCATCCTGCAAGGTTTTCAAAAGGAATCTGGTTTAAAAGCAGTACTCCAAACGGTAGCAGCAGGCAAACCGTATTACATCGTCACATCTGCTGCACAAACGAATCAGTCTAAAGCGCAAACCCTTCTGACCCAGCTGCAAAAAGAAGCGAAAATTAGCGGAAAGATTCAGAAGGCTGGAGCTGTTAAAAATGTATATAGCATGGAATCAGGCTATTTCAAAGACAGTAAGCAAGCAGCCTCAGCGGCGGCTCAGATTAAGAAACAAGCTGGTGCGTCAGGTACTGTGCAGCGAGTAGGAAAAACGAAAAATTATATCGTAAAGCTCAATCAATTAAATGACACAACTTACGCAAAAACAGTTGCCTTTTTCAAGAAAAAGAAATGGCGCTATACGTCTAAAAAGATCTCCTCTACACAGCCATATCAAGTAGTGACTGGGAATCTTTTGGGCGATGATCAAGCGAAAAAAGCAACGGCATTTTTCCAAAAGAAAAAAGTATCCGCCACAATGAAAAAAACAGGCAAAGCATCTGACAGCACGTATCGACTTGTTGTGAATCAAGCAACGGATCAGACAAAAGTAAATAAAGGTGCTGCATACTTAAAAGCACAAAAGGTGACAAGCAGCATCACAACAGGCAAGGGACAAGCTGTCAGTAAAGCATACAGCCTAATGACAACCCCTGTATATGATCAAAGCAAAGTAAAGCAAGCGCAAGAGATCATCAAGAAAAATGGAGTTGCCAGCAGTACAAAAACATTAACAGAAGCTGTTAAGCAATACCGTATTACGACAGAGGCGACTGTGAATCAGACAAAACTGAATCAAGCCTTAAGTTATTTAACCAAACAAAAAATGAAAGCAGCCGCTCAAAAAACGGGAGCAACTGATTATGGTCAATATCAGATCAAAACAGGGGTCATTTCGACTGCTACGTTAAGAGATCAAGGCATGACATTCTTCAAAAAGCGAAATGAACCAGCTGCTTATACAACAACGACAAAACCGGCATATAAAATCAACATCACACAGCAGTTTACAGGTTTACCAAATGCGAATGCGGCCATTGCTTTTGTGAAAAGCCAATACGGCTGGACAGCCACAGCGACAAAAATCAAAAATGGTCCAATGGTGATGCAGACGAATTATAACCTCACAGTCAATGAGATGGTAAACAAACAAATGAAGGTGTCACCGCAGACAGATGGTGCAGCCTATGTCTATGCGACATATGTAGACCCAGCGACGTCCACAGTGAATACAGACGGGCTAAATGTACGTTCTACACCTGATTCAAGTTCGGCTAGCAACATCGTCGCACAGCTGAACAAAGGGACAAAAGTGAAGCAGCTTGGAAAAGAAGGCAACTGGATCAAGATCAGCCTCGGCTGGAGAAATGCGAGTTCAGCAGAAGTATTAAAATATGTAGACCCAGCGAATATCGCGGAGGGCACTCAATCTTATTTTCAATTTCTCAAACTCTCTGAAGCTGCAAATCTCAACCCGACTGAAGTGAATACGAAGATTTTAGCAGGGAAAGGCATTCTTGCCGGAAAAGGACAAGCCTTTATCACAGCAGCGAAAACGTATCATATTAACGAAATCTATCTCATTTCACATGCATTGCTTGAAACAGGCAACGGCAGTTCCATTTTAGCGAACGGTACGAAGTTTAATGATAAAATCGTGTACAACATGTATGGCATTGGTGCATATGACAGTAACCCGAATTACCTCGGTGCAAAGTATGCGTATGAACAGCAATGGTTCACACCAGAGGCAGCCATTATTGGCGGGGCAAAATTCATTGGCAACAGCTATATCAATAACGCCACATACAAACAAGATACCATTTACAAAATGCGGTGGTCTGCGACAGCGACTCACCAATATGCAACAGATATTGGCTGGGCTTCTAAACAGGTCACTCGTATGTATAGTTTGTATAACTTACTTGATAACTATACGCTGTATTATGATATCCCCGTGTATAACAAATAAAAAAACGTCCGTGCTTCTTAATGAGAAGCCGGACGTTTTTTGTGTAAGAGCTGATGTTCAATAAAGGAAAGAAGCTGCTGACTTGATTTCCCTTTTGAATATTGGTTCCATTCCTCAGCAAAGGTTTTCAATAAGTCTTGATTGGCTGATTCGTTTAGCCCCTTAAGCTCCTTTAAGAGCATATCTTGTGTGACGCAAGCCTTTCCTGGAATAATGTCTTCATAACGTTCGACTAAGCCGCGTTTTGTGCGATAAGTCTCTAGATCGTAAGTGAAGAACAGCACAGGCTTTTGGAGCAGCGCATATTCAAACACAATGGACGAATAATCTGTAATCAGGACATCGCATACAGAGAGCAATGGAAAGAGCGGCTGATCGGACACATCAAATATCCACTCACCATCTGTTTCTGCTTTGGCTAGGTGTTTCACTGCAGGATGAAGTTTGACGAGCAGAATATAGTCACCATTCAGCTCTCTCTGCAATTGTTCTTTAGAAAAAGGTAAGACAAGACCGTCCATTGCAAAGTCCCGGTAGGTCGGCGCATACAGCAGTACTTTTTTGCCTTTTGGAAAAATATCCGTCTGAAAGGAAATAGGGCGCTCATCATAGTAAACATCTGTGAAGGGGACACCTGTTGGCAAAAAACGATCGTCGTTGACGCCAAATGAAGTTTTGAAAATCTCGCGCATGTGATCTGAGCCAGTAACGATATAATCGAAAGACGCATAGACCCGCTTGAAACGCTGCAGATCACGAGAACTACGGTGATGATTTGAAGCGTCTTCAAGACCGAACTTTTTCAAAGCACCATTGGCGTGCCACACTTGAATACAAGTGGTAGAAGGTCTATTTCTTAGCACACTTGTCATCAGAAAATAATTATCTGTGACAACGACTTTGCTTTTTAGCATCGTATAGATACATTGAATGAGATGGATGGGATTTTTTTCATGAAAATAGCGAAATGACACATGAGGCACGTCCTTTTCTATCACAGAAGCATGCTTCGTATAGAGGACAGTGAGCCTCATTGTCATATTCGCCTGTTTTTGATAAGTATCAATGAGAGCAGCTGCATTCTCTTGGAATGAAACAAGCAGCGTCACCTGATTGTCACGAGGTTTCACGCCGCTCATGAGCCATCCAGCAAAAGAAACAAAAGCTGCATAGCATGAGATGATCATTGAGCGTATATTCATCATGTATCAGTCTCTCACAGCTGCTTCGTCTGATCTTTTACTTGCTCAGGATAGTAGCGCTTTTTCCCTTTGTTTTCTTTTAATACGGCAAAAGCGTACTTTGGGATATTCAGCATTCGTTTCCATCTCCACGGATTGACAATGAGTCTGTACAGCCATTCCGTATTTGTTTTAATCATCCAGCGTGGTGCACGCTTCACCGTTCCGCTAAATACATCAAAGCTTCCGCCTAAACCGATGCAAACAGCTTGCGGGAACAAATGACGGTATTCATAAATAAAGTTCTCTTGGTTTGGATAACCTAAAGCAACAAACACCATATCTGCTTTTGAACGAGCAATTTGTTTTGCCACAAATCGTTTATCCGCTTGATAACCATCACAGCTGCCTGCAATCACCACATTCGGATATTCCGTATCAATTCGCTGTTTGACAGCCTCGAGCACTTCTTTTTTCGCCCCATATAAAAAGATACTTTTAGATTGCTTGTTTGCGAGATCAAGCATAGACATGAACACATCAAAACCTGCAATTCTTGATTTCAATGGACTTTGCGTCATGCGTGACATCAACACAACACCTACACCATCCGGCAGTACATAATCCGCGGAAGAAACCACTTGATGATATGCATCATCCTTCATGACAGCATAGCCGATCTCTGGATTCACTGTCGCAATCATGGCGCCTCTTCTCTGGGAAATATGATGCTGGTTGATATAGCTAATAAATTCATCTAAGTCACCATTAACATAAGAAAGGTTAGAGACCACTTCTGTTTGCATTGTTCAGACCTCCTTTTTCATTTTGTTATCTATGAAACGTTCATTGTAAATTCATTCTTCGCCTACTCATCATTTTATCACAGTTGCTCCATGAAATATTAACAATAACTTTACAATCCTTTAAATTTCGTGACATTTTGATAACTTCATATGGAAGGTGCTTCATAAAACATTGATTTTTCGGACTTTACGTTCCGTGCCCATTAAATTGGAAATAGTTTGTCTTTACATCTGCTTAACGTTTGTTAGGCGCTGTGATATAATGAGGTTCCGAAGAGCGAAAAACACGATCGAAGATAATAGGATTACGGATAAACATTACTGCTTGAAGCAGTCGAATAAGGAATGAAGAAAGGAGTTTATGTTTGCAATGAAGAAAGTTATTACTTACGGTACATTTGATTTATTACACTGGGGGCACATTAAGCTGCTAGAGCGTGCAAAGCAGCTTGGAGATTACTTAGTGGTAGCCATCTCGACAGATGAATTTAATTTACAAAAATCCAAAAAGGCTTATCATAGCTACGAGCATCGAAAGCTGATTTTAGAAACCATTCGTTATGTAGACGAAGTCATTCCAGAAAACAGCTGGGATCAAAAAGTCCGCGATGTACAAGAGCATGACATTGATGTCTTTGTCATGGGAGATGACTGGGAAGGTAAATTCGATTTCTTGAAAGAGCATTGCGAAGTCGTTTACTTGAAGAGAACAGAAGGTATCTCGACAACTCAAATTAAGGAAGAAATTGCGGGACTTTAATAGATCGAAAAAAAGTACTTCTTATCTTTTGGTGAGAAGTGCTTTTTCATGTAAAATACAATGAGCAAGTTATCATGATTTTTAAGGAGAGCTTCCTTTGTTTCAAAATTGGATGAAGAAAAAAGTTGAAGATACATTGGATCAACCTGAACAAAATGAAACGATGACATTAGTTGAAATTCCTGACATGGACTACTACTTTATTGTAGGTGACGTACCAAATGAGGAAGACGGCTTAACGAAGTCTTTAAAAGCAAGAATAGAGCCATTGGCTGAGAAACATAAACGTACTGCGATGTTAACTTTGAATTTCGATGTAAATGTGAAGGAACGTATTCGCCGCTTGGAGGAGACCTTTCATCCTCAAATTGACATCCTGAATGTATTTGAACATTACATTCTGCCAGAGAGCGGAAGTAAAAGGTATTATTCGGAGTTTATTGCGGGTGAAGTACCTCAATCCATCAATGAAGCAGTTATCCCGGCAGATACATCGACCATTCAGGTGACGAGATATGAACTGCCTTCTTCCCCAATCTGTATGATTGATCAATATAATGAAGAGCAGCAATTAGTGAAGAGAGAAGAATACAATTGGCAGGGAGCTTTACGCAGAGTTCAAAGCTTTGTTCCTCATACAGGTGCTCTCTATTTAGAAGAATTGATCAAGGACGATGGCAGCATTTTTATGGAGATCATCTATGCTGGTGATGCAAAAAAGAATCCAGTCCGTCACATTAATTGGTATAAAAAAACAGGAATTCAAACATTTACAAAGAAGACGGATATAAAACAACAATGGCTATCCAGCATTCAATTACAAAATGACCGGTTAAAACTGATGGTCACAGAGGACCGGGACCAGGACCGCCATTTGTTTAAAATAGATCAACCGGAATCAACTTATTATGCTGCTTTTGTGCATGAAGCCCATTATGAGGAAAATCCGCACCATATCAATTCTCAATATGGAGAATTATTTAAACAAATAAGAAAACAGCAAGTGGATGCCGTCTTCTTTGGCGATACTAAGCATAAAGAAGATGTTGAGAAGGTTTTAGGAGAACAAACTTATTTCTACCATGTGCCTTCTGATGAAATGTCAGCTTGGAAAACAGTACTTCATCAGATGCTGGAAAACCGTATACGTAAAGATGAGCTGAGAAAGATCGTGGATCGCACGAAATGGGTGCTGCATGATCTTAGCTCTGAACACCATGTTCTTCATCTTCAGCTTAAGATGACAGACGAAATGAGCCAAGCGGATCATGTGGAAATTGATTTTGCAGGATATGATCGAGTGAATGGAGCTAAAATCATTTCTCAAACAATTGATGAGAATGATCAAGTCAGTTTCCCAATTGGTCATTTTCAAACAAAGAAAAACATCGAAACCAACCAAACAAAATTTGTGGATTTTTACATCCGCTTTAAAACAGAAGAACTTCAAGAAGTTTTGCAACGTCTAGAAGTAGAGGGAGAGCTCCTTACCAATAAACCATCTTCAATTGATGGTTGGTCGTATCAAACGAAACAGGGGAACTATTCTTGGAAAGTAAAATAATGATACAAATAACGGTAAGATTTTTGAACAGAGGAGATTAACGATTAATGATTGAAGAGGGAATCCATAAGAAGAGTGTCGTTGAAGGTTTAAAAAATCATCATGAAAAATTGGAAATGCTCGTTCGCATCTACGATGACATGCCATTAGCAGATAGAGAGTTTTATCTGTTTATGAGGGAAAGGGTCTCAAAACAAGAACTATTCCTCCCGCTTGTTCATCAAGAAGAGAATCTATTCAAATTGGTACTGAGTGAAGCATCGCTTCCGCTTGCGTTAGAGCAAGGCCAGACATACAACTTATATGTCACGGACTATCTGAGCGCAAACAAAGAAGAGGACGAAGACGAGCTCGAAGACTCAGCCTATGATTCTGATTCGGAAGAAGAGGATGAAGACGCAAAAGAAGCGGATACCAGCGCGACTTCCGAAATAGAAGAAAAAACACCATATTATAAACGTCGTTTGAAAATGGAAATTGAAACGCCAGAGCTGACATTTTTAGAAAATAAAGAAGCGCTGTTGTATGTTATTCCATATCGTACAGACAAAGGCAATGCTTCATTGAAAATCAAACGGGAGCTCAAAGTTGTGAAATTCCATCACATCGAGCTCAACAAAGAATGCACGCTATCTTTATCTGGGTATGCAGGCGTTCTAAGTGCAGAGCATCCTTATCAGATCAAAGAAGTAAAGCTTCTATTGAAGAAAAATGGTGAGGAACCAGTTGAGCATCGTTTTCCTGTCAAGATGACACATAAAAAAGATGAAGTCATTCAATATCGTGACGACCATCAAACACCACAACTGTATCAATTTTCAGCAGAAGTTCCTTTAGAGGAGTTAACTTATTCCTTAAACAAACGGTTTGTCTATCGCTTCTATTTTGAGTTTATTTGCGATGTTAACGGAGTGGAAGAAACGTTAACAACAACTTCTTTAGTGCTTGGAGATCGTTCAAACAAACTCAAAGGACTTGTTCAAATTCATAAAAGAAACGATGTACCAATTCGATATGAAGTGTACAGAAAGAAAAAAAGACAAACTTTAGGCATCCGAATAAATGATTACACCATGAAGACACGTGCTAAGTACTACGTAAAAAGCAAGTGGAAGAAATTCAAGAAGCAAGTGGGTAAGATTAAAAAAGTTCGCAATCGCCTTGTGACAAGTACTTTCCAAACGACCTTTACACTGGCGAGTAAACTGTCCGTCAAAAAGAAAACCGTTATTTTTGAGAGCTTTAATGGGAAACAATTCAGCTGTAACCCGCGTGCTATTTATGAATATATGAAAGAAAATCACCCTGAATATACGCTGATCTGGAGTGTTAAAAAAGGTCATGAAGCACCATTTAAAGAAAAAGGCATCTACTATATCAATCGTCTGTCATTGAAATGGATTTTTGCAATGGCAAGAGCTGAGTATTGGGTCGTAAACAGTCGTTTGCCGCTATGGGTTCCAAAACCAGAACACACCCAATACTTACAAACATGGCACGGCACGCCATTAAAACGACTGGCGATGGACATGGACGAAGTGCATATGCCTGGAACAAACACGAAGAAGTACAAAAAGAATTTCACGAAAGAAGCATCGAATTGGGATTATCTGATTTCTCCTAATGCATACTCGACCGAAATTTTTACCCGTGCGTTCCAATTCCAAAAGACCATGATTGAGTCAGGATATCCGAGAAATGATTTCCTTCACAATCAAAACAATGAAGAAACAATGAGAGCGCTCAAACAAAAAATGAACTTGCCGCTTGATAAAAAATTGATTTTATATGCACCGACATGGAGAGACGATCAATTTTATAAAAAAGGGCAGTACAAATTTGATTTAGACCTTGATCTGCATGAGCTACGAGCATCTATCGGAGAAGAATATATCATCATCCTTCGTATGCACTATTTAGTAGCGGAAAACTTTGATCTCGGACCATATGAAGGCTTTGCCTATGACTTCTCTCATTACGAAGACATTCGAGACCTTTATATGATTTCCGACCTACTCATTACAGATTACTCTTCCGTGTTCTTTGATTATGCAAACCTTAAACGTCCGATGCTGTTCTATGTACCAGACATCGAAACATATCGTGACAAGCTCAGAGGATTCTACTTCGACTTTGAACAAGAAGCACCAGGACCACTTGTAAAAGAAACATCACGCGTGATTGAATGGGTAAGAGAAACAGAACAGCCGACATTTACATTACCACCTTCATTTACGCCGTTTTATGAAAAATTCTGCTACCTAGAGAGCGGAGAGTCATCGAAGCGTGTGGTGGAAGTAGTGTTTTCTGAAAAATAGTAAAAAAAGTACCGTTCCTCTCATGTAGAACGGTACTTTTTTGTTTTTTTTATTCCATTGTACACATATTTAAAAGTAATGGTAAAAATAAAAAAACATAGAAATTTAACAGTAAACATGCTAAATTTAGATAAGATTATCCGGTATTGTAAATATGCTGAAAATAATATAGAGGTGCTTCAATGTACAAACTTTATCATAATTTTATAGAAATTCTAAATTTAGATGAACATAAGCTAGTAATATATATTGACGAAATAGAGAAGTTGTCCACTTTTGAATTTAAAGAGTTAAATGTAAACGATTCAAAGTGGATTTGTAAAATTGATGTAAAGGATCAAATGATTTTTGAATCCACAATAGATCATTCTAATGAAATGATTTATCTCTATGCTAAGGATCAAAATTTGTATATCTTGAAAGAAAGCTCTGACATGATTCAGCCAAAACAAATACATTCAATTGAAATTAACAATCAATTTGAAAAAATCTATGTTAAACAATTAGGATTAGACCGCTATGGCTTGTACAGTGGAGAAAAGGAACTGTTGTTATTCTCAGGGCTGCTAAATGTAGATGAGATCAATCAAAATTACAAAATGGATTTAGCCATTGATGGAGAAGAAAAAAGATTTGTGGACATCTCCTTTATCATATATGGTCTTTTCCACTTTGTTATTACGTACGATTGTCAAAATAAAGAACTAAATGTTAGAAAAATCTTGTTTGATGTGATGCAGGAACATAAAGATATTGAAGTGACTGTAAATAACCGTAATCAAATCAAAATTCTAAATAAGGTAACTGAGCAAAAGAAAATCGTCAACTTTAGACTCGTTCCTACATATCAGCCGCTTAAGATTTTCGGTAAAGATACATTAGAGCAATTCAAAGAAGATAACATTCTTAATATTCTAGTGATAAATAAACAAAGATATTACATATATGTAAGAACAAATGGTGTTTATTTAGTAAGAGGAAATCCATATCTTGTCACAAAACACACTTCTAGATTACGTATTTTTAGTTTGTTTAATAGCTTCTATGTTTATGGAAGACTGACTCATTACGCATATAATTCAGACCAGAAGTATGAATATCTTTATATTAGAAACTCTGAGCACCAATTGGCGAAATTTACAAGACCATTTAGAAAGATCAAGTTTCTGAAAAGATATGGCTTCTTTAAAATTTCGTTAAATGATCTTGATTTAGATAGCAGAATCCACAATAACTTGTTCGTAGGAAATGATCACCGGATTATCCATAGTTTAAGATTGAAAAAAAGAGATAAAAAGGTTAAGACATATATCACGAAAAAGAATGGGGACAAGCTACAAGTACTAAGAACAAATCTTTTTGGAAATGTCACGTCAACTATTATTCCTTATTCTGAGGAATATTCTTTATTTAGTAAGGTCAAAATAAAAGTAGCGAGCATTTTATCATCGTTTTATAAAGACAAAAAATATGGTGTCAATTTGTTTTTTGAGAAAAAGAGTGACAAAGCAGATGAATCAGCTATTAGGGTTTATGACTATGTTCAAGAGAATTGTCAAACAGACTCAAAGAATTACTTTATTCTCAATAAGAAATCCAGTGCATATCCAGCATTGAAGGCGAAATATGGAAAAGGAATCATTCCGAAATATAGTCTGAGACACTATTTAAGTATTTTTAATGCCAGTTATTTTATTTCAAGTGAGCTATCTAACCATGTTCTGAATGATAGACTATATATTGATCATCTTAGAGAGAGAATCATGAGTGTTCCGCTCGTATTTTTACAGCATGGCATTATGTTTGCTAAGCCAGTTGATAATCCAATGGCTTTTGGATTCCATAAAGACAAGAACCAATACAATATTTATAAATCAGTCATCAGCTCTGAATTAGAAGCCGGTGAGTTTTATAAAATGAACTATGACCGTGATGATTTAATTTTGACCGGGCTTGCGACCTTTGACCATGCAAAGTTAGTAAAGGGTGCAGATAAGATTGCCTTCATGCCAACTTACCGATATTGGGAAGAGGGGCTTATTTATACGAATAGAATTGAGGAAACCTCTTATTATAGAGTTCTAATTAAAATCATTAAAAGCTTTGAAGAAGCAGGCTTGCTTGATCGTCTTTTACTTGTACCGCATAATAAATTTTCACAATATGTGTATCAGAATTTACCGCAGTATAAACATATTATTTCTGATAACCCTTCAGAAGCGCTAAAAGTGTCGAAAGTGTTTATTACAGATTATTCTTCTGCTATTTATGATGCGCAATATAGAGGAGCCTACCCGATCTTTTATTGGGAAGAGAAAGATTACTTAATTAGACAGTACAAGGCCATTCCGCCTGTGAACGAAGAGAATGCACCAGGTCCAATTGCATATAACACTCAAGACCTGATTCGTATTGTCAAACATGCAATCGATCATCAGTATGTGGTAGAAGATGAGTATAAAGAAAAATATTTGAAGATCAATAGCTTTAACGATAATCAAAATACAAAAAGAATTACTGATTTCTTAAAAGAGCATCAAATCATCTAACATCTGAGGGGCCCCCTGAATCTACGATCGCAAGGATTCAGGGGGATTTTTAGTTTCTTGAATAAATGATACGACTTTTGTTATAAGATGAAATGTGAATCGTTATCTGTTACAATTATGAGCGGTGCTTTTTAAAAAAGTGATCCCAAAAACTTATATCTAAGGAAGATTAGAATGAACGCAATGTTGACGATACTGAAGGAGCAAATCAGCTCATTTTCGCTGATTATGCGACTTGCTGTTTATGAAACAAAATCAAAATATCAGATGAATTATTTAGGTGTTTTATGGCAGTTTTTAAATCCATTGATTCAAATGCTGGCTTACTGGTTTGTTTTTGGTTTAGGCATTCGCGGAGGACAGCCAATTGTCATTGGAGGCATGGAGGTTCCATTTATCATCTGGATGCTTGCTGGATTAATACCGTGGTTCTTCATTAGTCCGACGATCCTTGATGGATCAAACAGTGTGTTTAAACGCATTAATATGGTATCAAAAATGAATTTTCCGATTAGTGCGCTGCCGTCTGTGGTCATCATGTCCAACTTGTTCAGCTATTTTGTCATGATGGGTGTCTATCTTATTGTGCTGATTTCTTATGGCATATATCCTGACGCGCATTGGCTACAATATATTTACTACCTTATATGTATGATCGCGTTTATGTTTTCGTTTAGTTTGTTTAATTCAACAATTAGTGTACTCGTAAGGGACTATCAATTTCTTTTACAATCAGTGACACGTTTACTTTTCTTTTTGCTGCCGATTTTTTGGAATATCTCAGAGAAGCTCACTGGAGACAAAGCATGGATAGGAGATATTTTAAGATTAAATCCTCTTTTCTACATTATTGATGGTTTCAGAAATAGCTTGTTAAAGGGAGAATGGTTCTTCCATGATGTGAAATATACGCTTTATTTCTGGCTGATTACGCTTCTTTTTTTAACAGTCGGTTCATTGCTTCATATGAAATTTAGGGATAAATTTGTCGATTTTCTTTAAAAAGTAAGGAGATTATACGATGAAACTAAAGGTTTCGTTTCGAAACGTATCCAAGCAATACGTCTTATATAAAAAGCAGTCTGACAAGATCAAAGGGCTGTTTTTTCCTAATAAAAATGAAAAAGGTTTCTTTGCCGTTCGTGATGTGTCGTTTGATGTCTATGAAGGAGAGACGATTGGTTTTGTAGGGATCAACGGTTCTGGGAAATCCACGATGTCGAACCTTCTAGCGAAAATCATTCCACCGACAAGTGGTGAGATTGATATGGACGGCCAGCCATCGTTAATTGCCATTGCGGCAGGGCTGAACAATCAGTTAAGCGGTAAAGACAACATTCGTTTAAAATGCTTAATGATGGGTCTGACAAATAAGGAAATTGACGATCTTTATGAAAAAATCGTAGAGTTTGCGGATATTGGAGACTTTATAGACCAGCCTGTAAAGAGCTATTCAAGCGGAATGAAATCCCGTCTTGGTTTTGCTATTTCAGCACATATAGATCCAGATATCCTCATTATTGATGAGGCACTGTCTGTAGGAGACCAAACCTTCTATCAAAAATGTGTGGATCGCATCACCGAATTCAAAGAACAAGGAAAGACGATCTTTTTTGTCAGTCACTCCATTAGTCAAATCCAAAAAATCTGTGATCGGGTTGCTTGGATGCATTATGGTGAACTTCGTATGTTTGATGATACGAAAAAGGTTGTGAAAGAGTATAAGGAGTTTGTTGATTGGTTTAACAAGCTTTCCAAGAAAGAAAAAAAGGAATACCAATTGAAGCACAAAGAAGGTCGAAAAGGCGTACAAAAGACAGAGAAGGTGTCTCGTTATCATGAGAACGAGAAACGACGTTCATTTTTTGGACCAGCGTTTCAAGTGACCATGATAGCTGTTTTAACCATCTTACTTGCCCTTTCAATGTTTTCGGATCGCCCGCTTCGTACACTTGCGACATTTGGTGCAATTCCTTCAGGTAAAACAGAGGCGCCCCAGTCAACGAACCATGAGACAAAAGGTGCCCCTGATGATATGAAAAAGATTGATCAACAGGCCATAGTTAAGGCAGATCCAATGACGGTTTATACAGACAGGGCCATGAAAGAAAAGGCAGACGTCACATTATCGTTTGGACAAGAAGTAAAGGCTGTGGCTAAAAATAAACAAGCCGTTCAAATCAAAACAGCATCAGAGACGTATTATGTGAAACCTGATGCGCTACAAAACGCAGATGAATTGAAGCCGTTATCCATCGGACCAGCACAGTTCAATTCCTACGTATCACCCGCATCTGCGGGTTCGTATGAGTACTTACTTTCTTTCCTTGGAAAAGAAGAGTCTGTGCTGAAGCAAAGAATGCAAACACTTAGCTCGGTCAAAAGTGAGCAAGGTGATACCGTTGAGCGGCTGACCACTGAGAAAACCGATTATGTGATTCAAAATGGCCAGGCAAATACGATGGTGTTCCGCGAGATCATGCCTATCTCTCCTTCAACACTTGGACTGACAGAACAGAATGTCTGGATGAATGAGAAACAAACGAAGTTCGCAGTAAAGGGCGAACATAACCTGTTTGTCATTGATAATGAACAGCATACGCTGACCGTTTCAGCGATCAAATAAAAAAGCTGCCGATGCCGGCAGCTTTTTTTAATTCACTTCTTCTTTTTCAAGAAGTTGTTTCATAAATGGAATGAGTTTTTTCTTGAGCTCTTCATCTTGAAGGGCAAACTCTAGCGTCGTTTCAATGAAACCTTGCTTCTCTCCGACATCATATCGTTTTCCTTCAAAATCATAGGCAAATACACGCTGGATGTCATTGAGCTTTTGAATGGCATCTGTCAGCTGAATTTCTCCGCCCGCACCAATTTCTTGTTGATCAAGGTACATAAAGATCTCAGGCGTGAAAATGTAGCGCCCCAAAATGGCTAAATTGGATGGTGCTGTTCCTTGCGGCGGCTTTTCAACAAAGTTTTTCACTTGATAGCGGCGTCCTTCTTGGGTAAGAGGATCAATGATTCCATAGCGATGCGTATCGCTGTCTGCTACCTGCTGAACACCGATCACGGACGAAAGGGTTTTTTCATATTCATCCATCAGCTGGCGAAGTCCAGGTGTTTCGGCTTGGACAATATCATCACCTAATAAAACAGCAAAGGGTTCATCACCGATAAAGTTGCGTGCGCACCAAACGGCATGTCCTAAACCTTTTGGTTCTTTTTGGCGGATGTAATGAATATCTGCAATATTAGAGGACTTTCTCACTTTTTCTAAAAGTTCACTTTTTCCTTTTTCTTCAAGGTTGCGCTCAAGCTCTGGCGCAAAATCAAAATGATCCTCAATGGCTCTTTTTCCTTTTCCAGTGACAATAATAATGTCTTCAATTCCTGATTCAACAGCTTCTTCAATAATATATTGAATGGTTGGTTTATCAACGATTGGCAGCATTTCTTTAGGCATAGCCTTTGTGGCAGGGAGGAAACGTGTTCCGAGACCTGCTGCTGGTATTATGGCTTTACGTACTTTTTTCAATGAACTTTGCACCTTCCTTACATAGATAACCGATTTAATAATCAATGTTAGTTCTTGGTCGTCTTTATAAAGTGTAACTTACAAATCATAGGAAAGACAAATGATTTCACTAAAAATGATTTTTAGATAGTTTACATTTTATATTTTAAATGTAAAGGAGGGTGAATGATAACGTTAATTCAATGTAAATTTCTTTTTTATATCATTAAATTTATCCTCCAAATTGTGTATAATTGAAAGTATTATACTAGGAAAGAGGCATAAACAAGTGAAAAAACTAAATGTAATGACTATTTTCGGTACTAGACCTGAAGCAATCAAAATGGCTCCACTTGTCCTTGAACTTAATAAACATCCACAAATAAATTCAATTGTCACTGTAACAGCTCAGCATAGAGAAATGCTAGATCAAGTTCTTGAGGCATTTTCTATTACGCCAGACCATGATCTAAACATCATGAAGCAGCGCCAAACATTATCTGAAATTACATCAAATGCATTGTTGAAACTAGATCAATTATTCCAAGAGGAAAAACCTGATATTGTCCTTGTTCATGGAGACACCACTACAACCTTTGCAGGAAGCTTGGCCGCATTCTACCACCAAATTTCTGTCGGTCACGTTGAAGCGGGTTTAAGAACACACAATAAATACTCGCCGTTCCCTGAGGAATTGAACCGACAAATGACAGGCACGATTGCCGATATTCATTTTGCTCCTACAAATGAGGCGAAACAGAATCTTTTAATTGAAAATAAAAAAGAAGAGACGATTTGTGTGACGGGGAATACAGCGATTGATGCATTGCAAACAACGGTTACAGAGCAGTATCAACACCCTATTTTAGAGAAAATAGGCACAGATAAAATGATTTTGTTAACGGCTCATCGCAGAGAAAATCTCGGCCAGCCGATGAAAAACATGTTTAGAGCGATTAGACGTATTGTAGAAGAGTTTGAAGATGTTCAGGTTGTATATCCTGTACATTTAAACCCTGCTGTTCGTGATGCGGCTCAGACAGAATTCAGTGATCTTGATCGTGTGCACTTAATTGAGCCGCTCGAAGTAGTTGATTTCCATAACTTCGCTGCTGCCTCGCACTTTATTCTAACGGATTCTGGCGGTGTACAAGAGGAGGCGCCTTCTCTAGGGAAGCCAGTACTAGTGCTGCGCGATACAACAGAACGCCCTGAAGGTGTGAAAGCTGGTACGCTGAAGCTCGCAGGTACAGATGAAGAGACCATTTACAACATGGCAAAACAGCTTCTAGTCGATCAGAAAGAGTACGACAACATGTCAAAGGCGTCTAATCCATATGGTGATGGACAAGCGTCAAAACGAATTGTCGAAGAGCTTCTCCATCGTTATGGTTTAAGTGATGAAAAACCAGCCCCATTCCAATCATAAAAAAAGAAGACTACATTCCTGTAGTCTTCTTTTTTACTGCTCCAAACTATCCTTCAATTCCTTCTTCACTTTCGCTAAACTGCTGTCATCAAGCTGATAGTAATAAATATTATTGATTCGTGCGCCTGTACCTTTCAGCTCGTGCTGTTTCACATTTTGTCTTGCATCACGATAATCATTCATCATCGTCCACATGTCGTCAAAGGACATATTCGTTTTCATGTTGTTTTCAACGACTTTAAACATATCGCCGAATTTCGTAATAGATGAAATGTTAGCGCCTTTTGCAATGATGCCTTCAATGACTTGACGCTGTCTTTGCTGACGGCCGAAATCACCTTTAGGATCTTGCTTTCTCATTCTTGTATAGGCAAGGGCTTGATCGCCGTTCAGGTTAATTTCTCCTGTACCAAATGAATGGCCATCATAGCTGAAAGCAAACGTGCTGTTCACCGTAATGCCGCCAAGTGTATCGACAATGTCTTTGAAACTTTCCATATTCACTTTCACAAAGTAATCCACAGGTACATCAAGCAGTTCCTCTACTGTATCTGCAGCCATTTGTGTACCACCGAAAGCATAAGAGTGGTTGATTTTATCCATTGTGCCTTTTCCGACAATTTTTGTATACGTATCACGGGGGATACTCACCATTTCAGTTGTTTTCGTTTTCGGATTCACTGTCATGTATATTAATGTATCTGCACGGCCTCGGTCATTCTTTCTTTCATCGACACCCATGACTAAAATGGAGATCGGGTCTTTTTTACTTAAATCGACATCTTTGTCACGCTTATCTGACTTCTTTAAGTTCTCTTGAATGCCTGCGACAGTGGATGCGGCTGTATTCCAAAGATGATACGCGTATCCGCCAGTGGCTAATACGAATAAGCCAATAATCGATAAAACAATCCAAAGAACCTTCTTTTTCTTTCTTTTTCTCTCAGCTCTCATAATGTCCCTCACCTTTTCTATGATTCTTCCATGATTATAGGTTTACGAATCTTGATAAACAAGTTATTTTTTTACTCTGAACCTAGATATAGACGTTGTAACAAAAAAAAGGTTTCAAAAAACCTTAAATTTACCTTAAAATATTAAGTTATAAGACGATACAAAGACATGAGGTGAAAAAAATGAAGAAAATCGTCGTTTTACCGTTCTTAATACTACTACTAGGTATCGTGCTCACAGCATGTGGAACGGCTGAGCAATCCTCAGGAGAAAACAAGACAAGCAGTTCAACTCCTCAGGTGCTGGAAGAAAAAGCTGAATTTATTGGAATGGCTGATGCACATACAGTCGAAGTGAAAAAAGTGAATACGACCTTAAGCTATGAATTTACGGATAATTTTAAAGATGTATTAAATGAATTTAAACCAGGTGACAAAGTAGAAATCTCTTACTTTATCAATGACAGTGGTCAAAAAGAAATTCAGAAGATTGAAAAACAGAAGTAAAAAAAGATGGGCGGGATGAACAAAATTGAAGAAAACAGGCATTACACTTATCGTTCTCATGACACTGACACTACTAATTGCACCTTTTCAGTCTGCCATGGCCAGCTCGACAATTTCAGTAAAACTGTCTAACTATATCGGAAACAAAAACAGCATGGATTTCTCAACAACGGGGGAATACAAACTATCAGGATCAAATGTCGCTGTGACGAAAAGATACGACGGCAAAAATCGTTACGAAGTAGCCAATAGTATTGCTTCTGCAGGATGGAAAAATCCTTCAACCGTTGTGATTGTGAGCCGAGATGCTTTTGATCATGCCATTTCTGTATCGCCGTTAGCATACAAATTAGGCGCCCCAATTTTGTACACGAACATTGAAAAGCTAACGAAGACAACTGAAAATCAGTTGAAAAAGATGAATCCTGATAACATCTTAATTGTCGGGAATACGAAAAGTATTTCAACAGCTGCTGAGAAATCAATCAAAAAGTATGGAAAAGTGAGACGCATTAGTGGGAAAGACAAATTTGAAATTTCCCAAAAAATCGCCAAAGAAATGGGTAACTATAAGCAAGCAATTGTTGTCGGCGGGAACTCATTCATGAATGGGATTGCAATTGCATCCTATGCATCGAGAAAAGGATACCCAATCCTATTAACAAAAAAAGATTCCATTCCGTCTTATAAAATGCCAAGTAAAGTCATTATCATCGGCAGTACAAAAAGTACGGGACAAAAAGTAGAAAATCAAATCAAGAAAACCTCACAGGTGACACGAATCAGCGGTGCCAATCGCTACGAATTATCTGTGAATATCATTAAAAAATTAAACATTAATGCAGATAAAGTGTACTTGGCAAAAGCCTCTAGCTATATTTATGCAATGCCTTTGTCGCAATTGGCTGCAAAATCTAACAGTACCGTTGTGTATGTGAAGCCGGATTCTGTCACAGCGTCATTAAAAGCATTGCTGAAAGAAAAAGGTACATATGCTTACCATCTTGCTGGTAGCACAAGTGCGATTACAGATAGTTTAAAAAATTCTTTAGCCAAACAAGTCTATCTGAAAAAAAATCAAAACTACCAATTGAATATTTCTAACGGAAAAATTTCATTAAAAGGCATTAAGACGTATAACACATTAAGAGTTGTTCCTGAGAAATATTCAACCAAAAATGTCCTTCAAATCGCAGGGAAGCCTTACTTAGGTAACGTCAACTTTGCCATTGAATCAGGATATATCAGGCCGACTAATGAAAATATTCCATTTGAAGACTATCTAAAAGGTGTTGTGCCAAACGAAATGCCTGCGAGCTGGCATGTTGAGGCATTAAAAGCACAAGCTGTTGCCGCTAGAACGTATTCAGTGAAAAGTATTGGAAAAGTCGTACCTGATACAACAGCCTTCCAAGTATATGGAGGATATAACTGGTACACAAATTCGACAAAAGCTGTGGATGCCACAAAAGGCAAGGTTCTGAAATACAACAATCAACTTATTTCAGCCACCTATTATTCTAGTAATGGCGGATACACTGAGGCGAGTGAAGAAGTATGGGGGAATGCACTGCCATACTTAGTCGCCAAAAAAGACACAAAAGATCCTGTCAATGCGTGGACACTGAAGTTGTCTAAAAAGCAATTAGGCACTACGTTGACTGCAAGTACAGCAGCTTCTGAGTGGTCTAAGGCAAAAGAAGCCAATGCTGCCGACCTTGCTGGTCTAAAATCATGGCTGTTGAAAAATAAAGAAACAGCTGCATCTGACATGAGAATTGCATCTATTTCAAGCCTGACATTCTCAGGAAAAACAAAAGGTCAGCGTGCGAAGACCGTTTCAATCAAGCTGAATTACCATCTGAAAAACAAAACAGGTACGTATACAGTGAACAAAAGTACAACGGCAAGTATGAAAATGACAGAGTTTAGAACAGTCATGGGCGCAACAAAGGTGAAAAGTACGTTTGCGTCAGTAAAGAATAATACAAATGATTTCACGATTTCAGGAAAAGGCTATGGTCACGGCATTGGTATGAGTCAATACGGCGCCAAAGCTAGAGCTGAATCTGGAAACTCGTATTCTTCTATACTTTCGTTCTACTATCCAGGTACAAAACTAACAAACTATTAAAAGTTAAGGGAGGACACAGAAGATGCGCTCAATGATCAAAACAGCCATCCTCAGCCTCATCGCCATTTTCGTTATTGTTCCAACAGCTTCAGCAGATAACTCGGTCTCCCGAATTGATGGTGGGAGCCGGTATGCTGTAGCAGCAAACGTAGCGAAAAAAGGATGGGGAACAGCAAGTACAGTTGTTTTAGTGGGGAAAACTGCATATGCAGATGCAACAGCAGGAATTCCACTGGCACATCAAAAAAATGGACCAGTTCTTTACACAAATAGTACAAGCCTTTCTGGAGATACAAAAAAAGCCTTAACGGCTTTAAAAACGAAGACAGTTATTGTTTTAGGCAGCACATCAAGTGTGTCAAACAACGTGGTCAATCAAGTAAAGAAAATGGGCATCTCTACACAACGTATTTCAGGAAAAAACCGATATGAGCTATCGGCAAATATCGCGAAAAAAATGAAAACGCCAGCTGGCGTCGTTGTGGTTGAAGGGTCATTCTATGCACATGGAATTGCCATTGCACCTGTAGCGGCACAAAAAGGGTTCCCAATTCTATATACAGATAAAAAGGGCCTTCGTTCTGAAATCGCTTCTGTTGCAAAAGCAAGCAATGTGAAACAAACCATTGTCGTAGGCGGAGAGAATTACGTCACAAAAGCAGCTTATAATCAATTAAAATCTCCAACGCGAATCAAAGGCTCTACTCGTTATGACGTGGCTGCGAATATTGTGAAAAAATACAATATGAGCACAAATAATACCTATGTAGGAAGAGGGTTTGGCTATGCCACTTCATCTTCTGCGGCAGGAATTGCAGCAAAGCAAAACAAAGCATTGCTCCTAACGAATGAAAAGACGCTGCCAAAGGTAACAAGAGCGACGATTAGCAGCAAAAAAATCACCAAATTTACTGTCGTTGGCAGTACAAATACAGTGACACCAACTGTCGTGAATCAATTGAAAAATCCTGTCGTTGGCAAAAAAGTATTCATTGACCCAGGTCATGGCGCTCATGATTCAGGAGCGGTAGGCTACGGATTATATGAGAAGAACTTAAACTTAGATGTAGCCAAACGTCTAAATACAAAGTTAAACAACGCAGGTGCACTTGTGACGATGTCAAGAACATCAGACACATTCGACAGTCTTCAAACACGGGTGAGCAAAGGTGCGTCAGCAAATGCAGATATCTTCATCAGTGTCCATGCGAACTCAAATGATAACAGCAGTGCAAATGGAACTGAAACGTATTATGACAAAACATATGCGGCAACAAACAGCTTGAAGCTCGCGCAAAATATTCAGCCTAAAATGGTCAGTGCATTAGGCACAAGAGACCGTGGCGTGAAGACAGCTGGTTTCTATGTGATTAAATATTCTAAGATGCCAAGTGTTCTCTTAGAAACTGGTTTTGTTTCCAGTCCAGTTGATTCAAATATTTTGAAATCTGCTACTTATAAAGATCGATTAGCGTCAGGTATTTCAAGCGGTGTTTCAGGCTATTTTAGATAAGAAAACATACAGATGAGGGGTGCCTAAGATACACCTCTTAGGCTGCTCGAGAAACGACTCTCGGCAGCCTTTTTTCAAAAGTACATGAAGTGTTTCCGGGGTGAAGGGTTCAAAACCAAGGAGGTTGACTTCATGCGTTCTTATATCAAATGTTTTGTTTTGATTGTGATTTCACTATGTTTATATGCACCATCAGCATTTGCGCAGCACAATGTATCGAAGATTGAGGGAAGTAATCGATATGAGGTGGCAGTTAACGCTGCAAAACGAGGCTGGTCGGCAGCTCCTACAGTTGTTTTAGTAGGCGGTGAAGCTTATGCTGATGCGCTAAGTGCTGTGCCGTATGCCTTTCAGCAAGGAGCCCCAGTGCTGTTAACGAATACTAGCAGTCTTTCAGGTGCAACTAAGTCAGGTCTTCAGCAGTTGAAAACGAAGCGTGTCATCATTCTTGGCGGAACCGCAAGCATTTCGCAAAAAGTCGTAGCGCAGCTAAAAGCAATGAATCTATCCGTATTGCGAATACAAGGAAAGAATCGATATGATTTGGCGGCAAACGTTGCTAAGCAAATGAAGAGTGTTGATACAGCTGTGATTGTGAATGGTTCTGCTTATGCAGATGCTGTGGCGATTGCTCCGTATGCTGCAAAACAGGGCTTTCCTATTTTATTAACCGATGCAAAAGGGCTGCGGCAGGAAACAGCCAATCTATTAAAAAGCAAAGCGGTGAAACGGACGATTGTGATTGGCGGGGAAACAAGTGTCAATCAAGCAGCCTATCAAAAGCTGCCATCACCCGTGAGAATCAGTGGAGCTAATCGGTATGAAGTGGCAGCCCGAATTGCGAAAACATACCCGATGAAGACAACCCAAACGTATATGAGTAACGGCTATGCATATGCCGATGCGGCAGCTGCGGCAAGTACGGCAGCCAAGCAAGGGCAAACCCTTCTTCTTACAGATGCTCAATCTGTGCCAGATGCGATTCGTCGTGTCATTGGGTCTAAAAAGATTTCAACATTTACAGTGTTGGGCGGAACATCAACCATACGAACCAGTGTGATCACACAGCTGAAAAATCATGTGTTAGGTGAAACCATCTTTATTGATCCAGGTCATGGTGCACAGGATGCTGGAGCGGTAGGAAATGGGCTGTTTGAAAAAAACGTTAATCTGGATGTCGCGTTAAAACTGCAAGCAAGGCTCAAACAAGCGGGTGCGCTGACGGTCATGTCTAGAACATCTGATACATTTGATTCCTTGCAAACACGTGTAAGCAAAGGATCACAGGCTGGTGCGGATGTGTTCATCAGCATCCATGCCAATGCAAATGATTATAGCGGTGCAAATGGAACAGAAACGTATTATGATGCGACGTATGCTTCGGCCAATAGTTTAAGGCTGGCACAAAAGGTACAGCCCCAGATGGTGAAAGCCCTTGGCACAAGAGATCGCGGTGTGAAGACAGCAGGATTCTACGTGATCAAGTATTCAAAAATGCCCAGCATCTTGCTTGAAACGGGGTTCGTAACCAGTCCGATTGATGCCAGTATATTAAAATCAACGACTGCCAAGGAGCGGCTGGCTTCAGGAATCGCAGCAGGTGTATCTCAATATTTTGAATAAAATAGATCGGATGAATGATATGTCAAGTTAAAAATACATTTCATTTCAGGTTATTTTTGTTATAATCGAAACATAGAGGGTGGATTTTTCACGTATTTGCCTTCCAATGACAGCAAATCGACAAATCATGAAGAGGTGACGATCTTGAAAAAATTAATCACAATGCCGTTTTTAGTCTTACTTCTAGGAGTAATGCTCACAGCATGCGGCACATCAAATCAGTCAAACGATAACAATACGGATAACAGCAAAAAAGAAACAACTGAAGCAGCAGATCAAAAGAAAGAAAATGCAACAGACGAAAAGACGGAAGACAAGTCTGCAAGTGAAAAAGCAGATGATGAAAGCAAAGAAACAGCTGCTCAAACAGAAGACCAAGCAGGTCAATCTGATGAAGATGCAAAAGAAAGCTCAAGTAAGGAAATCACAAAAGAAGAAACGACAAATGATCAGTCAAAAGCTGAATCTAAAACAAAAAAAGAATCTACAACGAAGAAAAATGAAGTAACCAAAGAAGGCACATATGTCGGTTTGGCTGATGGACATACAATTGCTGTCAACATTGATGGAAAAGAAGTAGCCATTCAATTCGGAAATACATTTTCTAAACAAGTGAACAGCCTAAAAGAAGAATCAAAAGTGAAAGTAACTTATACAAAAGATGCAAACGGAACGCTTAGACTGAAGACGATCGAATCCGTAAAGGCAAAATAAAAAAAGACACGTAGACCCGCAGAAATGCGGGTCTTTTTTACGTTTAAAAGGGCATAACTTGATATAAGGGCACATTCTTAACACACTTTTACAAGACTTAACAGCCCATTTACATTTGCTTAATGTTGCTCTGCTAAACTGACTTTCATAGAACATCTCTTTACACAACAACTACTTTGAATGGTGAGGTGCAGGTCAGTGAGCGCAGAGAAAGCGATGAACCTTTACAGAGAATATGAAGTGAGACGAAACCACTCTTTTGCTTTAACAGAACATATGGTTCGATATTTATTTGCAAAACGTTTCATAGATGTCGTGTTCTCGTTCATCGGATTGATGTTGAGTACGCCAATCATTTTACTGTTTGCCCTTTTAATTAAGCTAGAAACACCAGGGCCAGCCTTTTATATGCAGGAAAGGGTCGGAAAAGACGGTGTCTACTTTAAATTATGGAAGCTCAGATCGATGAGAACCAACGCAGAAAGCGGAGGAGCGAAATGGGCGCAAAAAAATGACCCTCGTATCACCAAAGTGGGGGCATTCATCAGAAAAACAAGAATTGATGAACTGCCGCAGTTTATCAACGTGTTAAAAGGAGAAATGAGTATTGTAGGTCCACGTCCTGAAAGACCAATGTTTACTGCCGAATTTAATCGGACGATTCCAGGCTTTACAAAAAGACTGACAGTGAAGCCGGGGCTGACAGGTCTTGCTCAAGTAAATGGGGGATATGAAATGAGTCCAAGTGAAAAATTATCACACGACTTACAGTATATTCAAAACTTGACATTTTCTCTCGACACGAAGATTATGGTAAAAACGTTAAAAGTCATCGTGACTGGTGACGGAGCCAGATAAGTAAAGTAGGGAAGAGAAATGGCAAGTATGAAAAATCGCCTGCTGGGCGGAGCAAAATGGACAAGCTTGTCCGCATTGATCATTACCATCATCCAAATTGCACAGTTCGCCTTTTTAGGGAACGTAATGTCACTGAAAGAATTTGGACTCGTTGGCATGATCACAACTGTCACAATATTTACACAGATTTTACTTGATCTAGGCATCGGTGCTGCGATCATTCAAAAGGAACAAACGACGGAACGTCAATTATCTACATTATATTGGATCAACTTGCTGACGGGAATTCTCTTGTTTTGTGTATTGATCCTCGCAAGTCCCTTGATTGCCGCCTTTTATGCCAGACCTGAGCTGGAAGGCTTGCTCAAGTTATTATCAATCATGTTTCTCATTGCACCAATTGGTCAGCAATACCAATATATGATGCAGAAAGATTTAGCCTTTAAAACCTTAAGTACGATTGAGACGATAGCGACGATCATTTCGCTGATTGTTCTACTTATCCTAGCCTTTTTTATCAATCCAATTGTGGCCTATGTGGTCTCTCAAGTGCTGCTTCAATCAGGAAAAGGTCTCATGTATGCAGCGGCTTATTGGAAGAAGTGGCGCCCAGCACCCGTTTTCGCATTAGGGGAAGTGAAAGAGTTTTTCTCCTTCGGGGCTTTCCAGCTTGCGTCAAGGCTTGTCAATCGGGCAGGCTCAAATATCGACATGATTTTAATTGGACGGTTTCTTGGAGCAGAGGCATTAGGGATTTACAGCCTGGCTTATCAAATCGTCACAATCCCGGTGCTGAAAATTAACCCGATTGTGACGAGAGTGGCTTTCCCAGTTTTCGCAAAAAGTCAGCGTGATCACTCTAGGCTGCGTGAGGGCTTCCTCAGTATGACGAATATGCTCGCACTCATTAGTTTTCCACTACTCATCGGTCTTGCTGCCGTATCAGATAGCTTTATAGAAGTAGTGTTTGGAGAGAAATGGCTAGTGGCGGTCCCGGTTTTGAATATTTTGTGCATTGTCGGTCTACTTCGTGTGCTGATGAATCCAAATGGTTCCATCCTTCTTGCAAAAGGGAGAGCGGACTTAGCTTTTTATTGGGATACAGGCATGCTCATCGTATATGGATGCGCCTTATATGCAGGAGTCCATACCGGAAGTATATTGACTGTAGCTTGGGTCTACTCAGGGGTCAGCCTGCTGAACTTCATTGTCGGCAGATGGCTGATGGCTTACGTCATTCAGCTAGATATGAAGATGTATGTAAAATCACTCGTAAAGCCTGCTGTCATGACGCTATTAATGGCCGGCTGCGCAGTAGCTGTTCATCAAGGGATGAAGCTGACATCAGCGGATATACTGCTTCAATTACTACTGACAATTTGTTTAAGTGCGGCTTTATATAGCTTGCTGCTTGTCAAAATGTATCCGCAGGTGACAGGGAAATTATGGAGAAGAGGTCGTTCGTCATGAAGGTGCTATGGCTGACAAGTGTATATCCTAGTGAAAAACATCCAAGTGAAGGCGTCTTCCATGAAACGCAAGTGCAGGAGCTGGTCAAACAAGGCGTAGAAGTGAGCGTGATTTGTCCTACCCCTGTCAATCCGCCCATCTTACGGATGCTTAAAGCTTCCTATCGTCAGAGAAAAGATCTTCCCCAGCAGGAAGTGAGGTGCGGAGTACCGGTTTACAGACCGCCTTATACAGCACTGCCTGGACAGCTAAAATGGGCTCAGCCGAGTAAACGAATCGCAGCTTCTGTCCTACGCACAATGGAGCGTTATGATCTGTCACCGGATTTCATCCATGCGCACTTTGCCATGCCGTCTGGCGGCGCAGCAGCTGTGATCCAAAAGGAAGCGAGCATCCCTTATCTTCTGACCTTACACGGCAGTGATGTGAACATCTATCCAAACTATAGCAAAGGGGCGCTTGCAGCCTTTAAAGCAGCAGTAAAACAGGCGTCTGCTGTTCTCACAGTGAGTGAAGAGCTGGCAAAGAAAACACATGACATGACAGAGGTGGATGCACAATGTCTTCCGCTGGGAATTCCGCTCAAGTCATTTTCTAGAACACCAGAGGATCAAACAGCCATCAGAAAGCAGATTGGTTTACCGCTTCACGACAAGCTCGTCGTTTTTGTCGGCCGTTTAGTCAAAGAGAAAGGTTTGCTTGAATTAGCGGAAGCTGTCAGCGGGATGGAGGGTGTAAAAGCCGTCTTTGTCGGAAAAGGCCCCCTCGCAAAGGAGCTGGCCGAACGGGCGGGAGAATCCATTATACTCCCGGGGCAGGTGCCGAATGAACAAGTCAAACATTATTTAATGGCAGCTGACCTGTTTGCCCTTCCATCCTACAGTGAAGGAATGCCGACTGTCGTCCTTGAGGCGCTCGCTTTAAAACTGCCTGTCATCGCAACACGGGTTGGTGGTCTCCCATCACTATTTTCTACCTATCAACATCTGCTCATTGAACCGCGTTCAACGAGTCAGCTAAAAGAAGCGATTCACGCTTATCTTTATGAAAACAGATGGAACGAGCAAGTGAAGAACGATCTTCACCACATCGTCCATACAGATTATTCATCATCACATAATGCTACGCTTCTGATTCAGCAATATGAAAAGGTGCTGAATCAATCAACTTCCACCGTTTAAACAGGATGAAATGTGCAAAGACTGATAGATAAACAGTTTGGAACGACCAATATGCTTTTACTGAGAGGATGAAACATGTTGAAGAAAATTGCTGTGATTGGAACAGGATATGTCGGGTTAGTATCGGGTACTTGTTTTGCTGATATCGGAAATCGCGTCATTTGTTGTGACATCGACGAATCAAAAATCAACAGCTTAAAAAGCGGTCTCGTTCCAATTTATGAACCGGGCTTAAAGGAATTGATTGAGAAGAATACAGAAGAGGGAAGATTGTGTTTTACAACCAATATTCCCGCTGCAATTCGAGAATCAGAGATTATTTATATTGCTGTAGGAACACCAATGACATCTCAGGGGGAAGCGGATTTAACATTCGTGAAAGCTGTGGCTCAAACGGTTGGGGAACACCTGAATGGCTACAAAATCATCGTGAATAAGAGCACAGTGCCAGTTGGAACAGGACGTCTTGTTCAAGCCATTGTTCAAAAGGCTTCACGCAGTAAATATCCATTTGACGTCGTCTCCAATCCAGAGTTTCTGCGGGAAGGTTCAGCTATTCAAGATACGATGAATATGGAGAGAGCGGTCATTGGCTCTACAAGCGCACATGCATCCACGATCATTAAAAAATTGCATGATCCGTTTCAAACAGAAGTGGTTGAGACCAATCTAGAAAGTGCAGAAATGATTAAGTATGCGGCAAATGCCATGCTCGCCACAAAAATCTCATTCATCAATGACATTGCGAACATTTGCGAGAGAGTTGGTGCTGATGTGGAAAAAGTCAGCGAAGGCGTTGGGTTAGACAGCCGGATCGGGCATAAATTTTTAAAAGCAGGCATTGGATTTGGTGGTTCTTGTTTCCCAAAAGATACGATGGCTCTTCTCAAAATTGCCGAAACAGCTGGCTACCGGTTCAAGCTGATCGAATCTGTCATTGAAACTAACAACCACCAAAGAGCCCATCTTGTCAGCAAACTGATGAGTGTGTTCGGTGATATTAAAGGAAAAACGATTTCCGTTTTAGGGCTCGCATTTAAACCAAATACAAACGATATGCGTTCAGCCCCAGCACTAGATATTATCCCAATGCTGAGAGAGCTCGGAGCTTTTGTCAAAGCCTATGATCCAATTGCTTATGTAGAAGCAGAAAGAGAGCTTGGCCCGCAGGCGGTCTTCAGCAATGATCTCTATGAAACAGTGAAAGATACAGATGCTTGTCTTATCTTAACGGAATGGGATGACGTACAGAAGATGGATAAGGATCAGATCAAGCAGCTGCTTCGTTCTCCCATTTTAATTGATGGAAGGAATTTGTTTGATCCAGCAGAAATGAAAGAGAGAGGATTTATTTACCAGTCCATCGGCCGCCCAGGCGTATGGGAAACAGAATTGGTATCGAAGGCACAATAATAGGGGGAACTTGGATGAAGAAAGTATTGGTAACTGGGGGAAGTGGATTTATAGGATCTCATACGGTAGAGGCTTTATTAGAGAAAGGTTATGAGCCCATCGTTCTTGACAACTTTTCAACTGGATCGAAGGAAAATATCGCTCATCTTTCCGTACAATGCATTGAAGCAGATGTCACAAAATCAGAAACGGTCGATTTGATCAAACACATTGCACCAGATTATATCATTCATCTTGCAGCGCAAGTGAGTGTAGCCGTTTCGGTTCAACATTTCGTCTACGACGAAGAGGTCAATATTAAAGGTTCGCTGCATGTGATCAAAGCAGCGGCTGAAGCCGGGGTGGAGAAAGTGGTGTTTGCCTCATCGGCAGCAGTCTATGGAGACCCAGTCTATCTGCCGGTCGACACAGCTCATCCACTGCAGCCTGGTTCACCTTATGGCTTGTCGAAACTGACAGTTGAACGATACTTAGAGATGGCGAAATCACTCTATGATGTGGACTATTGTATTATGCGGTACAGCAATGTATATGGTCCGCGCCAAGACGCACTTGGTGAAGGCGGTGTTGTCTCAATTTTTTCTGATAAGTTTGCAAAACAGGAGGCACCTTTCATCTTCGGAAACGGGGAACAAACAAGAGATTTCATCTATGTAGGTGATCTAGCCGCAGCGAATGTTGCAGCTTTAACAGCTCAATCAAACGTTTGTTTAAATATCTCATGTGGTCATTCCATCACGGTGAATGAGCTGTTTCAAACGATGAAGCGAGTCACGAGATCAGATCTTGAACCGATTTATAAGCCTCAGCGCGCAGGAGATATTGTGCATAGTACATTGGAAAATGAGGAAACGAAACAAGTCTTAACATGGGAGCCTGTTGTGACTTTACAAGAAGGTTTGGCTCGCACCATTTCCTACTATGAACAGGAAGTAAAGGCTTAATCCCTCAAATCGGATGGGTTGCTTAGGAGGAAAATGGGTATGAGTGTGAAACAAACAGCATGGCAAATCATAATCGGATGTATTTTATTAATAGCAGGTATCGGGCTTGTACAAATGGCATCCGCACAGTCTATCGGGTTAAAGAAGATGGTGGTCATTCCGGTTTTGATTGTGGTGCTCATGGTGGCTGCTATATATATGAAGCTCTACATGAATGGTGAGCACATATTCATGTCAGCCATTTACCTTTTAATTGCACTAACATTTCTCAATAACGCTTTCTTCTCTATTAGTGCCGGGTTCTTTAGTCTCTTTCTCTACCGCATCATGCTCTTGGCTGTCTTTGCTTTATTCATATGGCGGATGAGAGACAAAGGAACGTACATATCCCAGTGGCAGCAAATTCGTGTTAAAGGCATTCTTGGTTTTTTCGCTGCATGGTTTCTTTACGGGCTCATCTCACTGCTTTGGGCTCATTCGGTCACAGACGGGCTGAAATATATGTCTCTTCTTGCGATGGGAATGGGTTTTGTCTTTCTTGTGGTCATGTACATTCAGCGAATGGATCAGATCGTGACTTTTTATAGTATTTGGCTAGTCATGACTGTATTTGTGATGGGAATCGGGTTCTATAATCACTTGACCTTGAATCATTTACCGAATACCTCATTGTATCTTGGACCAGCGTATAAACAGCACTATCCTACGGCTGTCTTCTTTAACCAAAATGACTTTGCGACGTTTTTATCTATTAGCTTTTTCTTATATGTGGCGTGCATGCGCCAAATGAAAAATGGTTATATCAAAGCGTTCGGATTACTAGGAGCCATCTTAGCGCTGTATCTTATTTTGTTAACAGAATCGCGCGCCAGCTTGCTTGGCATATTAGCCGGAGCGGCAATCTATGTATGGCTGCTGATGCCTCGCTTTTTAAAAAAGTGGTCCATCATGGCAGCAGGCGGTCTTGTTATCATCTGTATCGCCATTTTTTCAGCCAAAATCTATTCTGTCTTTTATGACTTGTTTCTCGCTTCTCAGGTCGCTCATTCTTTTAGCGAACCACTTCCGTCCAACATTGCCCGGGCGAATTTAATCAAAAACGCCTGGCATTTCTTTACGAATTCATACGGTTTCGGAGTCGGAGCGGGCAATGTGTCTTATTACTTAGCTCACTTTTCTATCTTTGATACAGATCAGGTCGTTGAAGTTCACAATTGGCTGCTAGAGGTAATGACGAATTTTGGGTTTGCCGTCATGCTAGGTTATATCTCAGTGTATGCCTATCTCATGTTCTCACTGTACAAACAATACCAATTGGCTGACACGAGATCAGCCAAGATGATCATTGAAGGTCTATTTGCTGCCATGCTGAGCTTTCTCGTCTCAAGTATCAGTCCTAGTTCCGTCTCGAATTTATATTTCCACTGGGTGTTTCTAGGGCTGGTGATCGCAGCGGTCAATATCATGAAAAATAAACAGCGCTTCAAGCCGTGGGCAAACGTGTGATGCTGATTTTGTATGGCTACACTAGTGAAAAAGCAAATACGTCAATGTTGGGAGAATGAGCATGTCTGGTTTTATGTTAAGAATAGGGAAGCGAATGAAAAAATATATCGTCTGGCTTGTGCTGCTACCTGTCGCATTAGCTGCTTTTGGTTTCTTTTTTGCCAAAGGGACAGTAGACCAGTCTAGTTACACAGCTGCTGTGACCTTGACGCTTGGGAAATATGACGACGGTGTGTATAACAATCTGTCAGAAGTGACATCTCTATTAAAAAGCGATGCATTTCTGAATCAAGCACTCCGTGATGTAAAGGAAGAAGAAAGGCAGGATGTGAAAAATCGTTTGATTCTCACTAACCAGTCCGATACACAATTGCAGTTGTCGTTTACAGATGCTGATCAAGCTCGAGCTTTGGCGGTAGTGAAACAAGTGTCAGATACATTTTTAAAGCAGGACAAAGCCTTATTTACGAAAAGACAGCAAGTCATTGAAAGGAGACTATCCGCTCTTGAAGATGAATCTGTCAGCAATGACTCCAAAGTCGATAAAGAACGATTTTTATATGAATTGGAATCGACAAAGCTCGGGATGAAGCAGGCAAAGATTGTCGATCCTGCCCAAGTACTTGATGAAGGGAACAAAGGTATGTCAGCGAAAAAACGAGCACTGCTTGGACTTGTCATTGGCCTTAGCATCTCGCTTATGTTTGTGGTGTTACCTGAAGTGTTCAAAGAATCTTAATGATGAACTGGAGATGAGTCTTAGGTGAACAATCAACCGTTAGTATCAATTATTACACCGGCGTATAATGCGGAACGTTATTTAACGGATACAGTTCATTCCGTCCTTGCCCAAACCTATTCCAACTGGGAGCTGATCATTGCAGATGATTGCTCAACAGATGGCACAAGGAAGTTGTTAGGGGAATTAAGTCAGACGGACGACAGAATCAACGTCATTTATTTAGAGGAAAACGGGGGAGCCGCTATTGCTAGAAACACAGCCATCAAACAGGCGAAAGGCCGCTTTATCGCTTTTTTAGATAGCGATGATATGTGGAAACAGACAAAGCTCGAAAAGCAGGTCAAGTTTATGTTAGAAAATGATCATGCCTTTACTTTCACGGCATATGACATCATTTCAGAAAATGGAGAGCCATTACAAAAAACCGTCACAGCGCCGGCTCAGTTGAACTACAATGAAGCTTTAAAAAATACGATTATCGGCTGTTTGACGGTGATGCTCGATCTTCAACAAGTAGGACACGTGGAAATGCCAAACATTCGAACAAGGCAGGACTTAGCCACATGGCTCTCTATTTTAAAAAAAGGATTTACTGCCTATGGAATGAGTGAGCCGCTCAGTGAATATCGCATCGTGGGAAACTCGATTTCTAGTAACAAGTGGAAAGCAGCGAAAAAAACATGGTTTGTCTATAGAGAAATTGAGCAGCTTCATTTTGTGAAAGCATCTTGGTGTTTTATGCACTATGCCACAAATGCTGTCAAAAAGCGCTTATAAACAGAAGGGAAAAAAGGTGATAAAGGTGAAAGCAGAGTCGACCATACATGTGATTGTCGCAACGGGAGAATGGGGACACGATGGCCTAAGGTACAGACGGCATCGACTGGCGGAATTTCTTGCATCTGATCCAGAAACGAAAGAGGTCATCTGGGTATGCCCATCTGCCAATCGTCATTTAGCTCCCTTTCAGCCTATAACGGATCGAATGAAGCAAATGACCATTCCTGATGTGCTCAAGAGCAAGTTTTTTCGCTTTGGTCGTTATCAAGATATGTTTTATTTCCATAAATTATCTCCTCTTCTTGAGCATTTGCGTCAAGAAGAAAAGCAGGGCATAGCCGTCTGTTTATGGTATACGTTTCCGGGATTTCCGCTCTTATCTTCTTTATTTGAATGGAAACATATTGTGTATGATTGCAGTGACCTGTGGGGAGAGCCCATCAGCGGAAAAAACAACATTCTCTCTTATATGAGACAGCGAGTCATTGTAAAAGCAGAAAACCGCATTATTAAATATGCACACAGCATTACGTGCTCTTCACAATACTTACATGATCAAATCAAAAAAAGGCTCATGGGTGAACCGAAAGATGTCTTTACAGTCGAAAATGGCGTCGAGTATGATGTGTTTGCAAAAAGCAACCTCCCTAGCAGGGAAGACGTGCTAGAGGGAAGAGAGGGAACGGTTCTTGGCTTTATAGGTGGGATCAAGCCGAAGCTCGATTTTGACATGATCGCTCAAGCTGCTCGCATGCAGCCAGATTGGACATTTTTATTTGTCGGTCCGGATGGAACGAATGGAGATCCATCTTTTCAGCATGCACTCAAACTGCCCAATGTCCTATGGACAGGAGCAGTCGCACCAGAAGAAGTGCCTGCTTATATGAAATTAATTGATGTAGGGATGATGCCATACAAACAGTCTCCTTACAATCAAGCGGTTTTTCCGCTCAAGCTGTATGAATTTTTAGCTGCCGGAATCCCTGTTGTTGGTTTAAATCTTCCATCAACGGAAAGGCTAAAAGAGAATGATGTGTATGAATATGTAGAGGGCGAAGATCCAGCTCTCTTCGTAGAAGCCTGCCAGAAAGTGATCAGTAAAAAAGATGACATGACATGCAGACATCTAAGACAAAGCCGGGCAAAGAAAAAAGATTGGCACGCACTGTTCACAAACATGGTGGAATTAACGAATATTAAAGAAAACGCATAATTCATTCAGGATTGTGCGTTTTTATTTGTTTCTTCTTCTTAGGGGGAGCTTGTGATCATCCTATATTCAATTGTATAATGGAAAGAGCGGCCAATATACAAAATACAGATTTCAATTTAGAAGGAGACTGACCTATGGATTACGAACGCGCCTTATTAGCGTTTTTTGTCTCTCTGGCTACAGTTTTAATTGTGACACCAATCGTCAAAAAGTTTGCAATTAAGATTGGTGCAGTGGACCAGCCGAATAAACGAAAAGTTCATGATAGAGTAATGCCTCGAATGGGCGGTTTGGCGATTTTTATTGGGGTAGCGGCTGGAGCACTAGCAGGCGGGCTGTTTCTACATAATAAAATTACAGCTATATCAGTTGGCGCTGTACTCATCGTCATTTTAGGTATATTTGATGATAAATATAATTTAAGTGCAAAATTTAAATTTCTTGTGCAAGTTCTCGTTGCTTGCTTAATCGTGAGCACGGGCTTAAAAATGGACTTTTTCTCTGTTCCTTTCTTAACAGATCGACTGGAGTTAGGATGGATGGCGTATCCCCTGACTGTACTATGGATTGTTGGGATTACAAATGCGATCAATTTAATTGACGGATTAGATGGACTGGCTGCCGGAATTTCGGTTATCGGTTTAACCACGATTGCCGTCATGGCATTTTCTGCGGACAAGATCCTGATTCTTTCGTTATCTCTTGTCGTCATTGGCAGTACCATCGGTTTTCTTTTTTATAACTTCCATCCAGCAAAAATATTTATGGGTGATACAGGTTCGTTATTTTTAGGCTATATGATCTCGGTCCTGTCACTTTTAGGATTGTACAAAAGTGTTACTTTGTTTAGTGTTGTTGTCCCTGTAATTATTTTAGGTGTGCCTATCTTTGATACGACCTTTGCGATCATCAGACGAATATTGAATAAACAGCCTATCTCAGCACCTGACAAATCACACATCCATCATCGACTGATGGCCTTTGGCTTATCACATCGAATGGCAGTGATTGTGATTTACATGATTGGCCTAGTCTTCAGCTTAAGCGCGATTTTACTGACAAGTGCCACCATTTGGCTGTCATTGATCATCATCTTTTTACTGGTCATGTTTATGCAAGTTATCGCTGAAGTCACTGGTTTGGTGAACGAAGAGTTTAAACCATTTACGAAATTCTACAAACGTATGGTCAAAAGACAATAAAAAACAGCCCGCTTCCAAGGAACGGGCTGTTTTCCTATTATTGTCCTGATGTGCTGGTCGAAGGGGCCTGAGTATCGGCTGACCCTGTTGCATCAGAAGATGAATCGGTTTGTGTATTTGTTTCAGTTGAGGACGATGACTCAGCAGGAAGCTTTAAATGCGTCCTTAACTCATTTTGCACCTCAGCCAAGTTGGTTTGATCTGGCTCAAAGAAGTATGTTCGATTTGGTCCTAAATAAAGGTCTGATCCTTTAATAGATAGTGTTTCAGTATCGTCTCCTTTAAAACCACTATAAATTTGCTGTAGAGCAAGTCCTTCTGTGATGCGGAAGTTGGTTGTTATATGATCACTTACTTCTTTTGCGATATTATCCACGTTTGCAATGTTATGAGGTTTCGCCATTTGATCAATCATGGCACGTAAGATTTGTTTCTGACGATCGTTACGCCCGAAATCACCACGTGGATCTTGTTTTCTCATTCGCGCATAAGCAAGTGCCTCTTCCCCGTTTAAATGCATATTCCCTTTTTTAAAGTAAATCTTTTTCGATTTTTTGACGTCACTTTTTTCATTGAAGTCAAATGGAACGTCTATATCGATTCCCCCAACTTCATCAATGACATCCTTAAAACCGTCAAAGTCCACTGTTGCATATTTGTCAATTGGGATATGCAAGAATTGTTCGACAGTTTCAATCGTTTCGTCTTTACCGCCTTTAGCAAATGCCGCATTGATCTTTACTTTATTTCCCGTTGTGTCACTAGCAAGCTGTACTCGTGTGTCACGGGGGATACTGACCATTTTCATCGTTTTATCCTGAGGATTAATCGTTGCGACGATGAGTGAATCTGAGCGGCCGTGATCACCATTTGTGGCGTAATCCTCTATGCCAACAAATAGGACAGAGAAAGGTTTTTTCTTTATATCAATGACAGCATCACGGAGTTTCGATTTCTCTCCGCGCTCTAATTCATCATAAGTTTTGTCAGCAGCTTGGAGTGTATTCACAATCTTATAAACTGCAAATCCGCCCATGCAGATGAAGAGAAGCAAAAATAAGACCAGAATCCGTTTGAAAATCTTTTTCTTCTTACTCTTTTTCTTTCGTACACGCACTTTTACTCGTTGTGCCATTCATCTGTCTCCTTTATCGGACCAACGTCCTTTTCTAAATAAATCAATTCGCCTTCTTTAGTAACACTCTTTCCATTAGTTAACTCAGTCATCCATTCAATGAACTGCTCTGTTTGTGTTTCTTCTACATACGTTTCAAAAATCACATCTTCTGCATAATGGATGTCTTTTAGCTGAAAAGATGAGGCTCTAAGCTCATTCTCTACCTTTCCAAGCCATGTATAATCTATTGTTGTGTGCATCGTACGCATTAAACAGCGTTCTACCATACCAACATGATTGATTGCTTCAGACACAGATTTTCCGTACGCACGAATTAATCCACCGGCACCTAGCTTAATACCGCCGAAATAACGAGTGACGACAACAACTGTATCTTTTAGCTTGCGTTTTTTTAGCACTTCAAGCATGGGTACCCCTGCCGTACCACTTGGTTCACCATCATCATTTGCTTTTTGAATCAGATCATGTTCACCGATCAAATAGGCGGAACAATTATGAGTGGCGTTCCAATGTTGTTTTTTTATGGATTGTATAAAGGCTTGTGCTTCTTCTTCTGAGACAGCACGTTGTATATGACAAATAAAACGTGATTTTTCAATGACGATCTCATGCTCGCCACGGCTTTTGACTGTGAGATAGCGGTTCAGCAAAAGACATACCCTCCTGACAAGCAAATTGTAAGGCTAGAGAAAATTTGCATTGGTTTTAGAATTTTACAGCGTATTTTGTTATGATGATAGGAGCGGAAAAAGGGTCGTCATAAAAATTTCATGATTTATACGCATTCTTTCATTATAATTCGACATAAAATGCAGATCAATGACATTTATAATAAAAAAAGATGACATCACTGTTACGGGAGGGAAAAGCCATGACAACACCTAAAATGGATCCGAAGTTATTGGATTCAATCATCATGAAAATGCTAAGTACAGTTGATGGCAGTAAGGACGAAGTATTTAGAATCGGCGAACAGTCCCGTCAACAATATGAAAGCCTAGTAGAAGAGCTTAAGCAAATTAAACAGCAAGTCAACGAAGTAATTGATTTTGGGGATAAACTAGAAGTACATACGAGACATGCTAGAAATCGATTATCTGAGGTCAGCAGAAACTTCAACAAATTCAGCGAAGAAGAAATACGAGAAGCCTATGAAAAAGCACATAACCTGCAAGTAGAATTGACCATGATCCAGCAGCGCGAAAAACAGCTGAGGGAAAGAAGAGATGATCTCGAAAGACGATTGTTAAGCTTACAAGACGTCATTGAACGTTCAGAAACGCTTGTGAGCCAGATTACGGTCGTCCTCAACTACTTGAACCAAGATTTACGTCAGGTCGGTGTTTTACTTGAAGATGCTCAGGCAAAACAAGATTTTGGACTAAGAATTATTGAAGCCCAGGAAGAAGAGCGCAAAAGGGTATCACGAGAAATCCATGATGGACCTGCTCAGATGCTGGCAAACGTGATGATGCGTTCAGAACTAATAGAACGGATTTTTAGAGACCGTGGAACAGAAGAAGGCTTTAAAGAAATTAGAAGTCTAAGACAGAATGTGCGAAATGCACTGTACGAAGTGAGAAGAATCATTTATGATTTAAGACCAATGGCTTTAGATGATTTGGGTCTCATTCCGACACTGCGAAAATACTTAAACACAATTGAAGAATATGATGGAAAAACCAAAATTACGTTCCAGTGCTTAGGTGATACTGAAAGCGAAAGAATTGCTTCTCAATTTGAAGTGGCACTATTTAGACTAGCTCAAGAAGCTGTCACAAATTCTTTAAAGCATTCTGAAGCTGAAGAAATCTCTGTGAAGGTTGAAGTGACGAAAGACTTTGTCACCTTAATTATCAAAGACGATGGAAAAGGCTTTGATATGAAGGATGTTAAAACAAATAAAAACAAATCCTTTGGGTTACTTGGTATGAAAGAGCGCGTAGACTTACTAGAAGGTAAAATGACCATAGACTCAAAAATAGGTCTAGGGACATTCATCATGATTAGAGTACCGTTAACATTACAAAATAAAATTGTAAAATAGAGACAAAAGACATATTGACCATAAAGTTCAGGTGTAGAACAATAAACATGGGGAGGCGTAGCTTGTGACTAAAGTAAATATTGTAATTATCGATGACCACCAATTATTCCGTGAAGGTGTCAAACGGATTTTAGATTTTGAACCTACTTTTGAAGTAGTTGCAGAAGGAGACGACGGTGACGAAGCTGCACGTATCGTAGAACACTATCATCCGGATGTTGTCATTATGGACATTAATATGCCGAATGTAAATGGTGTGGAGGCTACAAAACAGCTAGTAGAGCTTTATCCCGAATCAAAAGTCATTATCCTATCTATTCATGACGATGAAAACTATGTGACACATGCATTAAAAACAGGAGCAAGAGGCTACTTGTTAAAAGAAATGGATGCAGATACCCTCATTGAAGCAGTAAAAGTAGTAGCTGACGGAGGCTCCTATTTACATCCGAAAGTCACTCATAACTTAGTAAATGAATTCCGACGCTTAGCAACAAGCGGCGTTTCAGCACATCCACAGCACGAGGTATATCCTGAAATTCGCAGACCACTTCATATCTTAACAAGACGTGAATGTGAAGTTCTTCAAATGTTAGCTGACGGAAAGAGCAACAGAGGTATTGGTGAGTCGCTCTTTATTAGTGAGAAAACAGTCAAAAACCACGTGAGTAACATTTTGCAAAAAATGAATGTAAATGACCGTACTCAAGCTGTTGTTGTAGCAATTAAAAACGGCTGGGTAGAAATGAGATAATGTTCCGGACAAGTACTCCTTTTTCGCCTGTTTTTAGTTCTCTCACATTCAAGTTAGAGAGCAATGATAGGCAGGTAAGGAGTCTTTTTCGGATATAGCGGGCTTGCCTATTGATTAGGCAAGCTTTTTTGATTAGTATTATAAATCTAGTGAAAAACAATGATCATTCTTTTTTAAAAAGCAACTTAACGGATAAGGAAGGTATTTAAGAATGAAAATAGCCGTTGTAACAGACAGTACTGCTTATATACCACAAGAACTACGTGATAAACATCATATTCATATGATCCCTCTGAATGTCATCTTTGGTACTGAATCATACCGTGAAGAAGTAGAAATGGATTGGAAGACATATTATGAAGAAGTCAAGAAACATAAAGATCTTCCAACAACCTCTCAGCCTGCTTTCGGTGAACTTATAGAATTATATGAAAAACTTAGCGAAACATATGATGCTGTGATTAGTATACATCTGTCAAGCGGAATTAGTGGAACATACAATAGTGCGGCCTCAGCGAATGAACTAGTTGACGGAATCGACATTTATCCGTTTGATACAGAGACTAGCTGTATGGCGCAAGGTTTTTATGTGTTAGAAGCTGCTGAAAAAATCCAAGATGGTGCTTCTCCAGAAGAAGTGATTTCCCATCTCAATTATCTGAAAGAAAATCAAAGAGCTTATTTTATGGTAGACGATTTAACTCATTTACAACGAGGCGGCAGATTAAATGGTGCTCAGGCTTTTATTGGAAGCCTCTTAAAGGTAAAGCCTATCTTGCATTTTGACAACAAGCTAATTGTCCCTTTTGAGAAGATTCGTACACGCAAAAAAGCCATTTCACGTATTTTTGAATTATTTGATGAAGATGCATCACGTGGTGTTCCAATGAGAGCAACTCTGATACATGGTAATAGAGAAGAAGAAGCAGATGAATTAATTGCGCACTTATTAGAAAAGTATCCTCATGTTGAATTTTATAAAAGCTACTTTGGTGCCGTGATTGGCACTCATCTAGGCGAAGGCTCTTTAGCACTTGGCTGGATCATTAGGTAGATATCAAAATCCCCTTTTCTCATGGAAAAGGGGATTTGTTTTTCTATTTTTACAATTAGACGAAAGGCCTTCTCTTTGTACATAATGGGTCAACATGAATGGAAAGGTAGTGCGTGAAATTGAATCTGGAAAAAGCAATGGAACTCAGTCACAAGCTACAATCAAGGCACCTTCTTCCTGTTGAATGTCAATGTACACAGTCCGAATTGGAGTGGCTGGAGAATCAAGGATTTATCCATAGAACACCTGCAGTCGATAGGGTGGCGAGTGGTTTGATCTGCTGCCGGTGCGGTGTATCAAACAAGCGCTACTTTGCCCTCTCTCCGTGTGAAACATGTAAAAAAGACTGTGTATACTGTAGATCCTGCATCATGCTGGGAAAAGTAAGCGAATGTGGCTTTCTCTACGAATGGACGGGTCCACAAAAGAAAGAAACAAGACAAGTTGAATTAACATGGCAGGGAGAGCTTTCTAAAGGGCAAAAGAGAGCGTCCGATAGGCTAGTAGAAGCAATCCAAAACAAATTTGATCTGCTCGTTTGGGCTGTTTGTGGTGCGGGGAAAACGGAGGTGCTTTTTCATGGAATAAAATATGCGCTAAATAACGGAATGAGTGTTTGTATTGCGACGCCTAGAACCGATGTTGTACTTGAGCTTGAACCTCGAATGAGAAAGGCATTTCAAGGACTGAATATAGCTGCACTTTATGGCGGGAGTTCTCAAAGATTTCAAATGGCGCCGCTTATGATCGCTACAACCCATCAGCTAATGAGATATAAAAACGCCTTTGATGTCCTCATTGTAGACGAAGTCGATGCTTTTCCTTATTCAATCGATGAACGGCTTCAGTTTGCTGTTTTAAAGTCAATGAAAAAAACAGGAGTTAGAATTTACTTAAGTGCCACACCATCTAAAAAAATGCAAAAAGATGTTGCTCGTAGACAATTAGAAGCGATCAAAATTCCTCTGCGCTTCCACCAAAAACCGTTACCTGTCCCAACATTTCAATGGGTTGGAGATTGGAAAAAGAGATTAAAAAGAAATCGGCTTCCAGCATCTACAATGAACTGGCTGCATGAACATATCACAAAGAAAAAAAGAGTGTTACTCTTTGTTCCTTCTATTTCTACTATGAAGAAGGTAACTCATATTCTTCAAGTTCAAGATGTAAATGTACAGGGTGTTTCTGCGGATGATCAAGAAAGGAAGCAAAAAGTCCAGCATTTCAGAGATCATAGATACGATGTATTGGTTACAACAACTATTCTAGAAAGAGGCGTTACCATTCAAGATGTTCAAGTGGGCGTATTAGGTGCGGAATCTCCTATTTTTACAGAAAGTGCACTTGTTCAAATTTCTGGTAGAGCAGGGAGACATCCAGATTTTTTTAACGGAGACGTGTACTTTTTTCATTTTGGCTTAACGAGAAGTATGAAACAAGCAAAGAAACATATCGTAAAAATGAATAATACAGCTGAAAAAGAGTTTTCTGAAAAATAGTGTGGGTTCAACTAAATCATGGTACATTATATTCACAAAACACAAATGGCAGGAGAGACAAAATATGCTACTCAACGCAAAAGAAATACTACTTAAAGAAATTCTCTATCAATATCTCAACCAATTAAACATGATTTGTCATTGTGAAAAATGTATAGAAGATGTATTAGCCATTTCTCTAAATCAAGTGAAACCGCAATATATAACAGATATCGATAAAATATCCTACAGTAAATCCGAGATGGTGGATAAACAGAAAAATACAGCGATGCTCGTCATTCTGACAGAAGCTGCTTCAACGGTCACTACATATCCAAGGTGCGAAAATCATTTGCCGTTGAACAAAGAAAAGCATTGATTTGTCCAATTTGTGAGAGCCATTTTGTGGCTGCTTTTACATGGAAATCATTCCTACTATTAAATGAAGATCGTTTATGTGTAGCATGTAAGAACCACCTCATGAAGATTCAAGGTCCTACTTGTCCCAAATGCGGAAGAGCGCAATCAAATGATCAATTGTGTCATGATTGTTCAAGGTGGAATAAACGACGGGATTTTGCTGAGATTCTTGTAATGAATCGGTCTGTTTATGCTTACAACGACTTTATGAAAGATGTTCTAGCTCGATTTAAATTTCGAGGTGATACGGCTTTAGCTGATCTATTTAAAAAAGATGTACAGTCAGCGTTTAAACGTTCTTTTTCAATCAAAGAACCGGTGCTTGTCCCAATTCCTTTGAGTAAAGAGAGATTAAAGGAAAGAGGATTCAATCAGTCAATGATGCTTGCTTCCATGATTGGCGGACCTATATTGGAGCCACTTATAAAAGTACATCAAAGGAAGCAGTCTAAGAAAAGAAAAAATGAACGTTTACATCAACAGAAGTTGTTTCAATTAAGGCAGGCAAACCCGATCGTTCTAAAGGATATCATATTAATCGATGATATTTATACAACTGGGGCGACAGTCTATCATGCAGCAAAAATTTTAAAAGACGCAGGCGCCAAAAGTGTTTCCTCTTTTACGTTGATTCGTAGTTAAAAATCATGACAATCAACCGATATTAAGAAAAGAAAATAACGTAAGGGGTTTTGGTTATGAATCAATTGGCAAACTGTCCACAATGTAATCAGTTATTTTTAAAAACCACCATCCAAACGGTTTGTAACAAATGCTTTGAAGAAGAAGAACGTTCTTTTGATATCGTTTATAAATTCTTGCGTAAGCAAAGTAATAGACAATCAACCATTGCTGAAATAGTAGACGCAACAGAAGTTGATGAAGAATTAATCCTGAAATTTATCCGTTTGAAAAGACTTCAAATTAGTCAATTCCCGAATATCAATTATCCTTGTGAAAGATGCGGCCAACCGATCAGGAAAAACAAGCTGTGTAGCCATTGTGAAAAGGATATAAAGACGCAAATCAGCCAAATGGACCAAGAAGAAGAGCGTAAAAGGGAGATTGAATCTAGGAAAAAAGACACCTATTATGCCATTAATCCTAAAAACGACTGATTCCCTAAACTAAGTTGCAGTTTGGTCGATAAAATGGATAGAATCAAGACAGACTGTAACGGAAAGCGAGAGGAATCCCGTGAAAATTAATCGATATGGAACACAACCAGTAAATCCTTACAAGAAAACATATGAAAAACAAACGTTGCAATCGAATCAAGCAAAATCAACTGACAAAGTCGAAATTTCTAAAAAGGCAATCGAAATGCAAAAGGTGCCGAATATCATGAAAGAACGTCAAGATAAAATAGACCAAATTAAAAAAAGCATTGAAGCCGGAACATATCAAGTAGATACAAAAGGCATTGCAGATAAAATGTTGAATTTTTATAAACAACAATAACAAAAGGGAGTAGCGTGAATGTCAGTAAAAATAATGATTGAAGAACTGCACCGTCTCTACGGATTACATGAACAGCTTCTAAAGCTGTCTAAGAATAAAACAGAAATGCTGAAAAATAACGAGATCGATGCTCTTTCAGAGGTTCTGAACCTTGAGCAAAAATATATTCAGGCCATTTCACAATTAGAAGAAAGGCGGATTGAAGCAGCAGTTCAATTTTTACAAAGTGATCAATCGCCGACAATCACCGCATGTATCGAAAAAGCTACAGGAACGGATCAAGAAGAGCTTATTTCGTTATATGAGAAGCTGAATGACATCATGGTGGAACTGAAAGATGTAAACGAACTGAACAAACAGCTTATTCAGCAGTCACTTCAATTTATTTCACTGACATTCGATCTTGTGAATCCTAACAAAGAAAATATGAATTACGGACAAAATGGTCTTGAGAGTTCAAAGCCTAAACAGCATAGGGCTTTGTTTGATTCAAAGGCGTAAACAAGGAGGATATCTATGGGTTCTACATTCATGGGACTAGAAACGGCAAAAAGAGGAATCACAGCCCAGCGTGCAGGGCTTTATGTCACATCAAACAACGTATCCAATGCAAATACTGATGGCTACTCAAGACAAAGAGTTACCTTTAAAGCAGAGAATCCTTACCCAGTGATTTCTGTTTATGATGGCAAGACATACGGCCAAATGGGGACAGGTGTCCAAGTTGGAACTGTTGAAAGAATTCGAGACAGCTTTTTAGATCTTCAGTATAGAGATCATAACAATAATTTGTCTTATTATGCGACGAAGTCTGATGCTCTTTCACAAATGGAAGGAGTGATGAATGATTTGACAGATGAAGGCTTGAATAGAGCCTTCGATAATCTCTGGAAATCATTACAAGTCTTATCGGAATCGAAAAATGCTGATACTGCTTCAGCCCGTACAGTTGTTAAGACAAGTGCTCAGGCTTTAGTAGATCAATTCCGCCTGCTAAATTCTTCTTTAACAACGATACAAAAGAATTTAAAAACTGAACTTGATTCAACGGCAAAAAATGTGAACACCCTATTAACTCAAATTGATGAAGTGAATAAACAGATTGCAACAGTTGAGCCAAATGGTTATCTTCCCAATGATCTTTATGATACGCGCGACGCTCTTATAGATCAGCTTTCCTCACTTGTTGATATTAAAGTGAGCTACAACCCTTCTGGAGGAAATGCTCTGGAAATTGCTGAAGGAACCGTTAACATCGACATTATCGGTGCTAATGGACAATCTGCTGGAACAATTTTAAATGGCATTACCAATGAAAAATCTGAATTGCAACTTTCCTATGATAATACGACGGGACTTGTTAACTCACTCCAATTTGGAACGACAACCATCGCAGCTGATCAATTACAAGTGAATGGTAAAGTGAAAGCACTTGTTGAGGCGTATGGCTACATGTCTAATGGAGATGAAAAAGGCATGTACCCGGATATGCTTGCTGAGCTGGATGAAGTAGCAAAAGTATTTATGGATACTTTTAACGACGTCCATAAGCAAGGGTACACGTTAAATGGCACAAGTGGACAAGACTTTTTCGATATTGAGAATAACAATGATTTGAATAAAGGCTTGGCAGCACGTATCAAAGTGAGTGACGTGATTTTAGCATCGACAGATAACATTGCTGCATCTCTTAATCAAACGCAAGGTGATGGTTCGAATGCTACGAAATTAGCTAATATTCAAAACTTAAAATTGCCAATCGGCGGAACTACCACTACGATTCAGGATTACTATCAGAATGTTATTGCTGAAATGGGGATACAAGCTAAAAAGAACATGACCCTTGAAAGCAGTTCAGCTGCTCTTGTGAATTCAGCCAATGAACGCAGGATGTCAACTAGTGCTGTATCTATAGATGAAGAAATGACGAACATGATTCAATTTCAGCATGCGTATAATGCAGCAGCAAGAATTATGACGATGCAAGACGAAGTATTAGATAAAATAATAAACGGCATGGGAGTCGTAGGAAGGTAAGGTAACTGATGCGAGTCACGCAAAGTATGATTTCTCAAAATTCACTTCGAAATATTAGTAAAAGTTATGAAAAACTCTCTAAAATTAATGAGCAGGCACAGTCTGGAAAACGTTTCACAAAAACGTCTGATGATCCTGTGGCAGCAGTGAAAAGTCTTCAGTATAGTACAGCCATGTTTCGAAATGAGCAATACCAAACTAATTTAAATGAGGCACGAAACTGGATTGATACATCTGAAACAAGTGTCACTGAAATCATTGATATCATGTCGAATATACGAGATAAAGTACTCGATGCGGCCAATGGAACAAAACAGCCAGAAGATTTAGCTGCTATCGGGGTAGAAATTGGTCAGATGAAGAATCAAATCATTGATGCAATGAACACGCAGATGTTAGGTAAGTTTGTTTTTAATGGGACGAATACAAATGTTAAACCAGTTGTAGAGAATGCAGATGGTACATTTACATTTAACTTTGAAAACTATACAGATGCAAACGTGGTTCAATCGAACATTTCTGATGGAATCACATTAAATGTGAATTCAAATCCTCTTTCAGCTTTTGGTGGGCAATCTGCCAGTGGTCAAAATGTCATTGAAATGCTGACTGATTTAGAAAACTCATTAAAAAATGGAACGTTTACAAATTCAGATGATGCATTAGGAAATATCGATCAGTTTAAAGAAGTGATGAGTGCTGAGCGTTCAGATCTTGGGGCTAGATCCAATCGTATCGACTTAGTCGGGAGCCGTTTGACTTCGCAATTTGAAGTGCTGAAAAAGGCTAAATCAGATGCCGAAGATGTAGAAAGTGAAAAAGCCATTCTTGATCTTCTTCAACAAGAGACTGTGAATAGAGCTGCTTTAGCGACGACAGCTAAAGTGATTCAGCCATCCCTTGTCGATTTCTTAAGATAAGAAAAAGCATCCGTTGGGTGCTTTTTTGCATCATGGAGGTGAACCTATGCAAATTCCTAAATTGTTAATGGAGCAAACTTATGCGAAGCTACAAATGTCGACAACCCCTTCCAAGCAAGAAGTAGAGCAGCCAAGAGCGGAGCTTGAGATTCAGCAGCCAAGAGCTGTCATGAATATCACAAGGACACCGTCGAAATTAACCATAGATCAAACCGAGGCATTTGCCGATATGGATATTAAGTCGATTTTTAGGCGTTCAGAGGAATGGGCGGCTGAGGGGAAACGTGCGATTGGAGAAGGAATGGGGCGTAGAGCGGAAGAAGGAAGTGAACTCATCAAGATCGAGAATGGTGGGAATGCGATTGCTGAGTTTGCGAAAATCAATGGCGGTCCTTCAGCAAAACAATTCAACATCGGTGTGATTCCTTCATTTTTTAGTGTGAAAATTCACTATCAGCCATCTGAACTTAAAATTGATGTGGAGCCGCAAAAAGCTATTATAGAGGCAACACCTCATAAACCAATTGTTAACTACGAGCCAGGTAAAGTTCATATTGATATGTTACAATACCCAGAATTAAAAATAGAAGTTGACGAAACAGGTCAAAATGGTGATAAGGTATAGTTAAGAAAAATGAAAAAGGTCGTGAATTATGATCATTCAAACAAAATACCATGGCGAAGTGACGATTAAAGAGGAGCAAATCATTCACTTCTCTAATGGGATACCAGGATTTCTGGATCAAAAACAATTTGTCATTTTACCTTTATCAGAAGAATCCCCATTTTTAGTTCTCCAATCTTTGATAAATGCAGAACTAGGCTTTATTGTCAGCAGCCCATTTTTGTTCTTCAATCAATATGAATTTGACTTAGAAGAATCGGTTGTAGACATTCTTGGGGTAGAAGATGCCGATGATGTGGAAGTCATGGTTATTTTAACAATGGGATCTTCTATTGAAAAAACGACAGCCAATTTAAGAGCGCCTATTATTGTGAATCGGAAAAACATGAAAGCCAAGCAGGTCATTTTGCATGATTCAGCCTATCATACAAAACATTTGCTAGAGGTGGCTTCCTCATGTTAGTTCTATCTCGTAAATTAAATCAATCGATTCAAATAGGCGACGATATTGAAGTCAAAATTATTGCGATTGAAGGCGATCAAGTAAAAGTCGGAATTGAGGCTCCTAAGCATATTGATATTCACAGGAAGGAAGTATACCTGTCTATTCAAGAAGAAAACAGCCGTGCTGCTAGCTTGTCCTTCGATCTACTTTCTCAATTATCCTCACAAAAAAAGTGAGGATTTTTTTATCCTATTTGTCTATCCTTCTCCGTGTGAAACCGTAGAAGTACACCATCTATATGAAACTTTAACAAATCGGTCCATCTATATTTAATTTAATAATTCAAAGCCGATATAAAAGATAGATTAAAGCACAGGAGCTGAATAACTATGTCTGTTGGTAAGTTGACTTCGCTAGAGCCACTGATTGATGCATTTCAAACCCGTGTTACGAATCATCAAAATGACAATGCAAACACTGATTTACAAGCAAATGGAAAAGTCGTTTCAAAAGAAGAAATTGAGAAAACGCTTCAAGGAGCAAATAAGCTGATTGAACCTACTCAATTTCATCTTCAATTTGAATTGCATGAAAAACTCAATGAATATTATGTCAAAGTCGTAGATAACCAAACCGAAGAAGTCATTAGAGAGATTCCTTCCAAAGAATGGCTTGATTTCTATGCGGCAATGACAGAGATTGTCGGTTTATTTGTCGATAAAAGAATGTGAAGGGAGAACATAAACCATGGTTAATCGAATTACTGGATTTTCAAATGTATTTGATATTGATGAAATCGTCTCAAAGCTAATGAAAACTGAGCAAGCACCACTTGATAAAATGACACGCCAGAAACAAACACTTGAATGGCAAAGAGACAGCTACCGCGAGGTCAATTCAAAGGTTAAAGAATTAGATGATCTCATTGCCAAACTAAATTTAACATATCCGAGCACTTATGGCGCAAAAAAGGTCACAAGCTCCAATGAATCTGCTGTCACAGCAACTGGCTCAACAAATGCTACCTCTGGCTCGATTAATGTGACCCAACTAGCGACAGCATCCGTATTCAAATCTTCTGGCACATCTGGATTTACTGCTGCAAACGGTACGTTCACGTTTGAGGTGACGACACCAGATTCTACAACACCTAAAACAGTGACCATTAATACAACTGATACAGATACCCTTGATTCAATCGTGTCAAAATTGAACAATGCTCAACTAGGTGTCACGGCTTATAAAGGCCAGATCTTTGATGGAACCAACTACGTAGATACGATCGCTCTGACTTCGCGTACGACTGGTGAAGGTGTCAGTATTAAGGCAGCAGATGGCAATTCCGCTTCATTTTTAACGCAATTAGGCTTCCAAGTGGATGGAGATAATAAATTAGTTGCGACTACTCAAGGGCAGAAAGCGCAATACGAAATTAATGGTCTCAAAATGGAAAATAACAATAATACCTTCACGCAGGCTGGTATCACATATGAGCTGAAAGGAACAACAGATAAGCCTGTCAGCTTGAACGTTTCAACAGATGTCGATGCCATCTTTGATAAAATTAAACAATTTGTTGATAAATACAACGAACTCGTTGAACTGGTCAATGGTAAAGTGAATGAAAAGCGAAATAGAGACTATCAACCATTAACGGCTGAAGAGAAAAAAGCCATGTCTGAAAAAGAAATTGAGTTATGGGAAACAACCGCTAAGTCTGGCTTACTGAGAAGTGATTCTATTTTACGAGCTGGTGCCTCTAAAATAAGAAGTGATTTTTATGCTGATATTACGACAAGTGATGGGAATAAAATTCACATGACACAAATCGGTATTTCTACTTCATCCTCGTATAAAGATGGCGGGAAGCTTGAATTAATTAATATTAATGGAGTAGAGAAATTAAAAAAAGCCATTGAAGAAGACCCAGAAAAGGTAAGACAAATGTTTATCTCTGGTTCTTTAAATGTTGATTCTAAAGACAAAGACAAAGCACAGCAGCAATATAAAGAACAAGGAATCATCTATCGCGTCAAAAATTCCTTATCAGCCTTCACGAAGAGTATTCAAACAAAAGCTGGTAGTACAACAATGGAGCTAAAAGAATATGGACTTGGTAAGGATTTAGATTCTTTGACAAAACGAATGGATACATTCCAAGATCGTTTAAAATTAGTGGAAGCTCGTTACTACAAAAAGTTTAACGCCATGGATAGTGCGATTCAAAAGCTAAACAACCAATCTGGCTATCTTTCTCAACTGCTTGGACAATAATTGGAGGTTTATAACATATGGCAATTCAGAACCCTTATGCCGCCTATCAGAAAAATTCTATTGAGACCGCAACACCGGCCGAGTTAACGCTTATGCTTTATGAAGGATGCTTAAAGTTTATTAGACTAGCAAAGCATGGCATTCAAAAAGAAGATGCTGAAATGAGAAACTTGAACCTGAAAAAGGCTCAAAACATCATCCAAGAATTAAATGTTACCTTAAATCGTACGTATGATGTATCAAAGAGCATGGCAAGTATGTATGACTACATCTATCGAAGACTGATTGAAGCCAATCTGCAAAATGACGAAGAGATCCTGAATGAAGTAGAGCAATATGTGACTGATTTCCGAGATGCTTGGAAGGAAGTCATTCAAACCGATCGAAAAGGGCGTCACCACTCTATTGGGGGATCTCTATGAGTATTGTGGACCAACTGCACGACCAAACGTTAAAAATGGCAGCGGAAATAGAGGCCAACCCGCAAAGCGAAACACTCGTTGAAGACTTTGATGCTTTTTTAGTTGAGAGAGACGAACTAATGAGAGACATTCAACATGAGCTTTCCGTTCAAGAAAAAGAGAAAATCAAAGAAATCATTCAAACAGATCAACTGATGGCCAAGCAGTTAACGGAGATTCAAAATGGGATCAAGGCAGATATTCAAGCCATTCAACGTAAGAAAACAAAACAGCTGAATTATCAAAATCCGTATCAGCCCATGACAAGTGACGGCGTATACTACGATAAACGGAAATAAATAGGTGAGACCTGTGGCGTATCGTTCAGATGACTATATTTTATTAACCACATATTATGACCTTCTATATACGATAGAAGAGAGTCTAAAATATTTAGATGAAATTGAGAAGGATTTCGCTAAAACAGAAGGGGATCGGATCTTTAATGATCTGATCCATGCCTTCTTTCATTTAGAGACAACACACCCGCTTCTGCTTTCAATTATTGAAAATGAGCACTTTGCCAAGACGATTCGATCGTTTGACCAAATTTTTTTAAGTTTCGATATACTAGCTTTCTATACATTCCCTTCAAATCACTTCCAGTCATTCCTTACATCATATTTTATACCTGAATATAGAAAGTGGATGGATGAAATACATGCCTGTATGAGGCCGTATGTCATTCATTAATTTTTGTTCAATTCAGACCATTCGGAGGAATTTATGAGACTAAAAAATCAATTTTTATTTGGGCTTATTGTCATATGTATATTGTTTGTCAGTATTTTAGGATTTTCTAGCTTTATCTACTACAAAACAGATCAATCGTATAAAGCACTCCTCACCAAAGAAGTGAAGCTGTACCAGACCTCGCTGGAATTAGAAGCACTGCTGCAAAAACAGGAAGCACAAATCAAAACGTATGTGGTTGTTCAAGATGCTGAAAATTTACAGAAGATTGAGCAAACATATGAAGAAATCAATAAGAAAACAACTGAAGCATCAAAAATGAGCACCGTTAAACAAGCAAAAAATCTGTTAGATCAAATTTCTGAAAAAAATTATCTTTACTACACCTCAACAAATCGATTATTTAATTCATTGAATATGCAAAATCAAAAAGAATTCAACACCCGCCTCAGTCAAGAATTACAACCTATCGAACAAGAAATACATACCTTTACAAAAGAATTTGCCCAAACACAATTGAAACAGCGGGATCAAAAAATCAGTCAGCTCAATGAAGAAAGTAACCAATTATTGCTGACACTCATTCTCGTTAGCGCAGCGATTATAGTCGGCTTTTTAGTCATTGGCACAAGGTTTGTTCATCGTATGACAAAACCGATTGTCTCTGTCACACATGCAGCAAGAAGAATGGCAGATGGTGACCTCACACTTGAAGAGATTGAAGTAACCTCTAAAAATGAAATTGGCCAGCTCGGTACGGCTTTTAACCAAATGACAGCTCATTTGCGTCAGCTCATCCTACAGGTGCAAAATGGATCAAGGCAATTAGCTGATTCTGCTGCGCAATTTGAAGAAACCATCAGTCAAACCATTTCGGCTAGTGAACAGACGTCTAGCTCGATTGAACAGGTCAGTGAAGCTTCACGTGAACAATCGGATGCAGTAGGAAAAGTAGCTTCGGCGATTCAAGAAGTCTCGACTGGTATGCATAATGCGGCTGAACATACGTCTGATGTTTCGGGTCACTCAATTTCAGTGACTGAAAAGGCTGAAGAGGGCGCATCCCTCATTCAACAATTTGTGAAACAAATGAGTTCTATTAAGGAATCTGTGAATGAACATCATTCTACAATGGCCAATGTACAAGTACAGTTTACCGGCATTCAAGACCTGCTGGGGAATATTCATGCCATTGCAGATCAGACAAATTTACTTGCTTTAAACGCAGCCATTGAAGCAGCAAGGGCTGGGGAACATGGACGAGGTTTTGCGGTTGTTGCAGATGAAGTCAGAAAGCTGGCGGAAGAATCAAGTCAGCTGACTGATCAAATTAGTCAGTTACTCGCCAACGTGAACAAAGATACTGAAAGATCGTCTCAATCTATGACGAAAGTGGAACGAGATGTAGCAGAAGGTGTGAAAGTATCGCAATTGTCTGAACAGAGCTTTCAAGAAATTCTGGCAGCCATTCGTGATATCTCGATGAAAGCAGAGGAGCTTTCAGCCACGACGGAGCAAATCTCAGCTAGTACAGAAGAAATTTCTCAAACAATTGGTGTGATAGAAGAAGGAGCCAAGCGAAATTCTGAGGAAACAGAGTACATGTCGGCGGCTGTTGAAGAATCACTAGCGGCGAATGAGGAAATGAAAGCAGCTGCGGAAGATTTAAAATCTTTGTCTCAATCACTGAAAACATCTATTTCATCTTTCAAGATTTAACAGCGCCATGGTCTTTTTCAAGAATCAATCGAATATATATTCATCACCTATCAAGTAAAAGCTGAAGCACCGCAGGATTCGACAAATTTCAATAAAAATTCACATTTTTTTTACGTTTGAGCAGGAGAAAAGGAGGGAAAAGTAGAAATAAGTTTACATATCCTTAATTTTAAAGGAGGCGTTCTTTACATGAATTACAATGTCCGAGGAGAAAACATCGAAGTAACACCTGCACTAAGAGATCATGTCGAGAAAAAAATTGGAAAGTTGGAGCGTTATTTTGAGTCAGATGTTGATGCTTCAGTCAACGTGAACTTGAAATTTTACAACGATCAAGAATCTAAAGTTGAGGTTACCATTCCAATGACTGATCTAGCACTTCGAGCAGAGGTGCATAATGAGGATATGTACAATGCAGTAGACCTAGCAACCAGTAAATTAGAACGTCAAATTAGAAAACATAAAACGAAAGTGAACCGTAAATTCCGTGAGCAAGGTGCGAAAAAGCATTTATTTGCTGGAGGAAACGGTGCGTCCGAAGTAGCAGTTCAAGATGACGAAGAGATTGATGAAACAGAAATCGTCAGACAAAAACGCTTCAATTTAAAACCAATGGATAGCGAAGAGGCCATTCTCCAAATGAACATGTTAGGTCACAGTTTCTTTGTCTTCACAAATGCTGAGACAAATTTGACCAATGTGGTATACCGCCGAAATGACGGCAAATATGGACTCATTGAGCCGAACGCTTAATCATTCGTTCCTTTTGATCCGAAAATGACCTAAAAAAAGTAAACCCGTTCCCTTCATTAGGGGCGGGTTTTTTGTGCTAAATCATTGCAAATTCTTTGGAAATCAAGGAAGGTATGGTATGATAAATGCAGGTAAATATGGACCTGTCAAACTTTTGAACATGCCGAAAAATTGCATGAAATAGAGGAGCGTTATTATATGCTTGGAATCTTAAACAAAGTGTTTGATCCTACGAAACGTACGATCAGCCGATATGAAAAAAAGGCAAATGAAATCGAAGCTCTCGCTCAAGATTTCGAGAAATTATCTGACGAGGCTTTACGAAATAAAACGATCGAATTTAAAGAAAAACTTGAAAAAGGACAATCTGTAGACGACCTTTTGGTTGAAGCATTTGCAACGGTTCGTGAGGCTTCCCGCCGCGTGACAGGAATGTTCCCATTTAAGGTGCAGCTCATGGGGGGGATTGCCCTACATGAAGGGAATATCTCTGAGATGAAAACAGGTGAAGGTAAAACGTTGACATCAACGATGCCTGTTTATTTGAATGCTCTTTCTGGGAAAGGCGTCCACATTGTAACAGTCAACGAATATTTGGCAAGCCGTGATGCACAGGAAATGGGCAAGATTTTTGAATTTCTAGGATTAACAGTTGGCTTGAACTTAAACAGTTTAGACAAAGATGAAAAAAGAGAAGCGTACGCTGCTGATATCACATATTCAACAAACAATGAGCTTGGCTTTGATTATTTACGAGATAACATGGTGCTGTACAAAGAGCAAATGGTTCAAAGACCACTTCATTATGCCGTCATCGATGAAGTTGACTCCATCTTAATTGATGAAGCGAGAACACCTCTTATTATTTCTGGACAAGCTGCAAAGTCGACGAAACTTTACGTACAAGCAAATGCCTTTGTTCGTACGTTAAAAATAGAAGACGATTTCACTTATGATATTAAAACAAAAAGTGTACAGCTGACTGAAAGCGGAATGACGAAGGCGGAAAAAGCATTCGGCATCGAGAACTTGTTTGATGTCAAACATGTCGCTCTTAACCATCATATCGCGCAGGCTCTTAAGGCACATGTTGCGATGCAAAAAGACGTTGATTATGTTGTGGAAGATGGACAAGTCGTTATCGTTGACTCCTTCACAGGACGTTTAATGAAAGGACGCCGCTATAGTGAAGGTCTGCACCAAGCCATTGAAGCAAAAGAAGGTCTTGAAGTGCAGAATGAAAGCATGACACTTGCAACCATTACGTTCCAGAACTACTTCCGTATGTATGAAAAGCTATCTGGTATGACAGGTACAGCGAAAACGGAAGAAGAGGAATTCCGTAACATTTACAATATGCAGGTTGTCACAATCCCAACCAATAAACCGGTTGTGCGTGATGACAGACCTGATTTAATTTACCGCACAATGGATGGCAAATTTAAAGCAGTAGCTGAAGACGTCGCACAGCGTTATATGACAGGACAGCCGGTCCTTGTCGGAACTGTTGCGGTTGAGACATCTGAATTAATTTCAAAACTGCTTAAAAATAAAGGCATCCCTCATCAAGTGTTAAACGCGAAAAACCATGAGCGAGAAGCACAAATTATTGAGGAAGCTGGACAAAAAGGTGCCGTCACAATTGCGACAAACATGGCGGGACGTGGAACAGACATCAAGCTTGGCGAAGGTGTGAAAGAACTAGGCGGTCTTGCTGTTATTGGGACAGAGCGTCATGAATCACGCCGTATTGATAACCAGCTCCGTGGTCGTTCTGGTCGTCAAGGAGACCCAGGGATTACTCAATTCTATCTCTCAATGGAAGATGAATTGATGCGCCGATTTGGTGCAGAGCGGACAATGGCGATGCTTGATCGCTTCGGTATGGATGACTCTACTCCAATTCAAAGTAAAATGGTTTCAAAAGCTGTTGAATCTTCTCAAAAACGTGTTGAGGGGAATAACTTTGATTCCCGTAAGCAGCTTCTGCAATATGATGATGTTCTTCGTCAACAGCGTGAAGTCATTTACAAACAGCGTTTTGAAGTCATCGATTCTGATAACTTGAAATCGATTGTGATCAATATGATTCAATCGTCTATTGAGCGGGCTGTTGGATCTTACACGCCGAAAGAAGAACTTCCAGAAGAATGGAAACTAGATGGTCTTGTTGAATTAATCAACACGAACTATTTAGATGAAGGTGCCATTTCGGTCAAAGATATCTTCGGTAAAGAAGCAGATGAGATCACCGAATTCATCATGGAGCGGATTAAAGAGAAATATGATGCAAAAGAAGAGACATTTGGCGATGAACAAATGCGTGAATTTGAAAAAGTCATCGTTCTTCGTGCAGTAGATTCGAAGTGGATGGATCATATTGATGCAATGGATCAGCTGCGTCAAGGAATCCATTTACGTGCATATGCACAAACCAATCCGCTTCGTGAGTATCAAATGGAAGGATTTGCGATGTTTGAGCATATGGTCGCTTCAATTGAAGATGACGTCGCTAAATATGTGCTAAAATCAGAAATCCAAAACAACCTAGAACGTGAAGAAGTCGTTCAAGGACAAACAACTGCTCATCAGCCTCAAGAAGGCGATGAGGAGAAAACAGTGAAGAAAAAGCCGGTGCGTAAAGTGGTGGATATCGGAAGAAACTCACCATGTCACTGCGGAAGCGGCAAGAAATATAAAAATTGTCATGGGAAGACAGAATAAGTAATGGAAAGAGGTGAAAACCTCTTTCTATTCATGTCAGCCCCCATACATCTATGAGGTGAAGGATATGGAATTAGTAGAAATTAGACAAGAGCTTGAAAATATGGCTAGCAGGCTAGCTGATTTTAGGGGGTCTCTTTGACCTCGATACAAAAGAAGCGAAAATTGCAGAGCTTGAGGCCACGATGTCAGAGGCTGACTTTTGGAATGACCAGCAAAAAGCGCAAGGTGTCATTAATGAAGCCAATGCACTGAAGGATTATGTGAATACATATCATGAGCTCAGTGAATCTCATGATGAGCTGCAAATGACGCATGATTTATTAAAAGAAGACTACGATGAGGATCTTCATGCAGAGCTTGAAAAAGAACTGAAGAACTTAACAAAACAATTTAACGAGTTTGAATTGCAGCTTCTTTTAAGTGAACCGTATGACAAAAACAATGCCATTCTTGAGCTTCACCCGGGTGCAGGTGGAACGGAATCACAGGACTGGGGATCGATGCTCCTCAGAATGTATACCCGCTGGGCAGAGCGCAGAGGCTTTAAGGTCGAAACACTTGATTACCTTCCTGGTGATGAAGCAGGAATTAAGTCTGTGACATTACTGATTAAAGGACATAACGCTTACGGTTACTTAAAAGCAGAAAAAGGTGTCCATCGTTTAGTCCGTATTTCTCCATTTGATTCATCTGGCCGTAGACATACATCTTTCGTTTCCTGTGATGTCATGCCAGAATTTAATGAAGAAATTGATATCGATATTCGTACAGAGGATATTAAGGTGGATACGTATCGTGCAAGTGGTGCAGGGGGTCAGCACGTCAATACGACGGACTCTGCGGTTCGTATCACACACATCCCAACAAATGTCGTCGTGACGTGCCAAACGGAAAGATCCCAAATCAAAAACAGAGAACGTGCAATGAAAATGCTGAAATCTAAGCTTTATCAAAAACGGATCGAAGAACAACAGGCGGAATTGGATGAAATCAGAGGAGAACAGAAAGAAATTGGCTGGGGAAGCCAAATTCGCTCGTATGTCTTCCACCCATATTCCCTTGTGAAAGACCATCGTACCAACACGGAGATGGGAAATGTTCAAGCGGTGATGGATGGAGATTTAGATTCCTTTATCGATGCGTATTTACGTTCAAAATTATCATAAAAACTCGGCTTCTTGCCGGGTTTTTTTAATTGTGAGAAAATATAATGAATATAAAGGAATACATATGCCATACTGACTCTATATCCTTTGTATGATGAAATTAGCAATTAAAGGGGGAAATAATTTGGGATTAAAACCATTACAAGAGACGTGGGATTTAGATGCCTTTTTTAAAGGAGGCAGTTCTTCATCAGAATTTATCACATACTTAGAGCATATACAGCAGCTATTAGATGAGTTACGACAAAAGGTAGATGCCTTTTCAAAAGAAGATACACAAATTGAAAAAAAGTTAACAGCTGTCCTTGAAACGTATGAAATCACATATAAAAAATTAGCACAAGCAGGTTCATTTGTATCCTGTCTACAATCTCAAAATACAAAGGATATGAAGGCGGGCAGCCTCCGAGGGTCTATTGCCAAGCTGGAAGCTGAATTAGGAACCATTCTAGCAGGGTTTGATCAATCACTTGCTGAGATTCCTATTAGCCAGTGGGAAGAATTAATGGATTCAGCCGCTTTCTCAGCTGTTCGTTACATATTAAATGAACGAAGAGAACATGTGAAAGATCAACTGCCTGTTGAACAGGAAACACTCATTCAAAAACTAGCAGTAGATGGGTATCATGCGTGGGATGAACTTTATTCTAGCTTGGTGAACAAAATTACCATTCCATTTGAGCAAAATGGTGAAACACAAATGATCTCTGTAGGCCAAGCAGAAAATGCGATGGATGATTCAGACCGTGAAGTGAGAAAAGCCGTGTATCATAATTTAGAACATGCATGGACACAGGATGAACATTTGTTTGCAAGCACACTCAATCATCTCGCTGGTTTTCGTCTACAAGTATATGAAGCCAGAGGATGGGATCATATATTAAAAGAGCCTCTTGATATTTGCCGGATGAAACAAGAGACGCTCGATACAATGTGGTCTGTCATTGATGAACATAAACAGCCATTCATTGAATATTTACAACGTAAAGCTGACATGCTTGGGGTTGATAAACTGAGCTGGTTTGATGTGGGGGCGCCTATTGGAAGTGAGACAAAGACCTATTCTTATCAAGACGCAGCCGCTTTTATTATCAAGCATTTCGCAGGGTTTGGAAAAGAGCTTGCTGCTTTTACTGAAAAAGCTTTTAATGAACGCTGGGTAGAAGCTGAGAATCGCCCAAACAAACGAGTGGGCGGTTTCTGTACGAATTTCCCTGATAGCGGAGAATCACGTATTTTTATGACCTTCTCAGGGACTCCTTCCAATGTAGCGACACTAGCACATGAGCTTGGTCATTCGTTCCATCAGGAAGTCATGCAGGATGTTCGGATGTTGAATCGTAAATATGCGATGAATGTAGCTGAAACTGCGTCGACATTCGCTGAAATGATTGTGGCAGATGCTTCATTAAAAGAGGCGGCCAATGAAGAAGAGCGTCTCAGTTTGTTAGAGGATAAGCTGCAGCGCAGTGTGGCATTCTTTATGAATATTCAATCACGCTTCTTATTTGAACAACGCTTTTATGAAGAGCGCAAACAAGGAGAAGTGCCAGCTGACCGCTTGAATGAGTTGATGGTAGAAGCACAGAAGGAAGCCTTTGGCGAATCTTTAGATGAATATCATCCGCATTTTTGGGCGTCTAAACTGCATTTCCATATTACAGGTGTCCCGTTTTATAACTTCCCTTACACCTTCGGGTACATGTTCTCGTTAGGTATTTATGCAAAAGCATTGCAGGCTGGGGCATCATTTGAAGAGAAATATATTGCGCTATTAAAAGATACAGCGTCAATGACTGTAGAAGATTTGGCATATAAGCACCTAGGTGTCGACCTGACTCAAAAAGCATTTTGGGAAGAGGCCATTTCACTGGCTGTGGCAGATGCTGAAGAGTTTTTAGAAGCGACGAAGGCATAAAAAATGAAAAGCTCCCATTACGGGAGCTTCAGCGTGTAGACAAACCCTCGCATTCGTTGTCAGTCCTGCGCTTCGGTGCTCACGAATGTCAAATTCGCTCCGCGCCGATGCTCGTCCTTCCTAGACTGCAAAGGTTTTCTATCACGCTGAAAAGAAGACAAAGGGCTAAAATCAAGTTCATTTTAGCCCTTTGTCAACAATCTGGCAGCTCCCATTACGGGAGCTTTTTTGCTGGTTTTAACCATTCCAGCATCGTCTGAACGATGTCTTTTTGTTGCGTGAGGACTGGAATGTCTGCAGGCTGATCCCCTTTTTGTTTGCCATACATGCCAAATTGAGCATGATTACCGCCTTTTATCTCATGATACACCGTTTGAGAAGGCAGCTGCTTTTGCGATTTTTTGATTTTTTCTCGTGTTGCGAGACCATCTTTTTCGCCTGAAATAGATAATACTTGCAAGGAAGCCTGTTTCAAATCATCTGATGCAGGATAGGAGGCAAGGAAAAAGAGGCCGTCCATCTTGCTTTGATTTTTCTCTGCATACATAGCGGCAGCTGTTCCGCCTAGCGAATGTCCGCCAATGTACCAATGCTTGATGGCCGGATGACTTTTGAGGATATCGTCTGCTTTCTTCGTATTAAATATTGCGAAGGAAAATGGCATGTCTGGGATAAAGACCGAATAGCCTTTCTTCATCAGCGCATTCCCAAGATAGGCATACGCAAGAGGTTCAACTTTTGCCCCAGGATATAGAATGATGCCAGTATCGCTTTTCGATGCTTCAAATGAATATACCCCGTTTTTATGATCGACCTGCTCAATGTTCATCTGCTTTTTTAACGCTTCCGATGGTCCATATGTAAAGCGGCTCCATGTATAGAAAGCACCAAAAGCTAAGATGATGAGTGCAAGTAATGTAATACCGGTGATCTTCAGTATTTTCTTCATCGTATGTCCCTTCTTTCTCATGTACATATTAAATATACCATCATTTACTCTTCTGCCAAACGGCAAGTACGCTGATCCGGCTGTGTGATAAAGTATTAATCCATTAGCACTGCATTTGGCTGTTATTTACAATCCGAATGAGAGGGCTTAAAATAGGTGTGCATTCAGAAGTAACGGAGGAAGAAAGACATGAAGCAGGAACATTCTCAATTTTGGATTGAAGTGAAAAATTATGTACTCATTTTAATAGGATCAGCTATCGTAGCGGTTGGCTTTAATACGTTATTATTACCAAATCAGATTGCTGCTGGCGGTGTGAGTGGAATCAGTACCATTATGCAATCATTCGGTTTTGAAGCTGCATATGTACAATGGGGTCTCAATATTCCGCTCTTTATCGCAGGCTTTTATTTATTAGGTGGAACATTTGGGGTAAAAACGCTCGTTGGTTCTGTCTTTTTACCTTTAATGGTGTTCTTAACAAGACACATTGCTCCTGTCACCCATGAAGCACTGCTCGCCGCAATATTTGGCGGTGTAGTGATTGGGATCGGGATTGGGCTCGTTTTCCTCGGCAATGGTTCAACGGGAGGAACGGCACTTGCGGCCAAAATCATCAATAAATATACAGGGCTGACGTTAGGTACTTGTTTAGCGATGATGGACGGTTTGATTGTTTTGGCGGCCATGACTGTTTTTGGGATTGAAGAAGGACTGTACGCTGTGATCGGAGTGTTCATTTCTAGCAAGACGATTGATGTCGTACAGGCTGGCTTTAGTCACTCGAAGATGGCTATGATTATTACGGGCCATGAGGATGAGGTCAGACAGGCGGTGTTTGATCAAATTGATCGTGGTGTAACGAAGATTTCAGCAGTAGGTGGGTACACCGACCATGACCGGCCTATTTTAATGTGTGTTGTAGGGCAGTCACAATTCACAAAGTTGAAACAAGTGGTAAAAGCGATCGATGCATCAGCGTTTGTCATCGTCATGGATGCAAAAGAGGTGCTGGGTGAGGGTTTTAAAAGGGCGTAAACAAGGATATAATAACGTTGACCAAATGATTGTAAGGGAGGGAAATACATGAAAAAGAGCGGATTAACGCTTCTTTTTGTCGCTATGCTTTTTGTACTTGCGGCCTGTGGAGGAAATTCAAGCAGCAGTGACAAAGAAGGCAGTAAAAGTGCTTCAAATGTGAGCAGTGGTGAAGAGATTTATCAGCAAAACTGTATTGGCTGTCATGGAAAAGACTTATCTGGCGGAGGCGGCCCAAGCCTGAAAGAAGTCGGGAAGAAATATAATGAAAGCCAAATTGCAGATATTGCCCAGAACGGTAAAGGATCTATGCCAAGTGGAATGGTAGATGAAAAACAAGCAAAAGAAGTCGCCAAATGGCTTGCAGAGAAAAAATAAAACCTTTGTCTAATCGACAAGGTTTTTTTATTTTCTATTTGTAGAAAAAGACTTTTGGATAGTATGAAAACGTATTATATTAAATTTTATTTAAAAAATAAGGGTAAAAAGACATGTTTTTCGGTTTTGGTTGCTCTATTTACCTTTTATTTATAAGTTTTGAAATATAAATGTAATACCATTGCGTCGATTCATGACGTATAATTGGAGTTGTTGAAATTTAGACGATTCAATTTTTTCATCTTTTTGGATGAAAAGGACATAAATTGCTTGTGCGTATCGAAGGGTATGTGCGTGACCATACATAACGTTTTTTGACGAGAAGTGTCAGAACATCATGATAAGCTGTTTGACAGCGAATAAGAAAAGATTAGGTGATTACATGATTGAAATGAAGGAAGTCTATAAGATCTATCCTAATGGTGTAAAGGCGATCAATGGAATCAATGTCTCTATCCATCCAGGAGAGTTTGTGTATGTTGTTGGTCCCAGTGGCGCTGGTAAATCCACGTTCATTAAAATGATGTATCGTGAAGAGAAGCCAACCAAAGGAAAAATCTTAATTAATAACAAAGATTTAGGCTCGATGAAGGAAAAAGAAATTCCTTACGTGAGAAGAGAAATTGGCGTAGTATTCCAAGATTTCAAACTACTTCCAAGTCTCACGGTCTTTGAGAACGTGGCATTTGCTCTTGAAGTCATTGGTGAACAGCCAAGTATTATTAAGAAAAAAGTGCTTGAGGTACTTGATTTGGTGCAATTAAAGCACAAAGCTCGTCAATTTCCAGATCAGCTTTCCGGCGGTGAACAGCAGCGTGTATCGATCGCTCGTTCGATCGTCAATCATCCTGAGGTTGTCATTGCAGACGAACCGACAGGAAACCTTGATCCAGATACTTCATGGGAAATCATGAAGACGCTCGAAGAGATTAATAACCGCGGAACAACAGTCGTCATGGCGACACACAACAAAGAGATTGTAAACAGCATGAAGAAACGCGTCATCGCAATCGAAGATGGAATGATTGTGCGTGACGAAGCAAGAGGGGAGTACGGAATTTATGATTAAAACTCTCTCGCGGCATTTACGTGAGAGCTTCCGTTCACTTGGAAGAAACACGTGGATGACATTTGCATCAATTAGTGCGGTCACTGTCACATTGATTTTAGTTGGGGTTTTTCTTGTCATTATGCTCAACTTGAATAACATGGCATCGAACGCTGAGAAAGAAGTAGAAGTAAAAGTTCTCATCGATTTAACTGCGAATCAAAAGCAGCAGGATGAATTAAAAGCAGAAATTGAGGAGATTCCTGAAATTAGTGATGTGAAATACTCATCCAAGGATGATGAACTAAAAGCACTGATTAAAAGCTTTGGTGAAAATGGACAATCTATGGGACTGGTTGATCAAGAAAATCCATTGAATGATGCGTTTATTGTGAAAACAACAGATCCCCACGATACACCAAAAGTAGCGAAGAAATTAGAAAACCTAAAAGGGACGTATAAAGTCACTTATGGAAAAGAAGAGGTCAGCCGACTCTTTAATGTTGTCGGAGTGGCGCGTAATGTCGGCATCGCACTTATTATTGGGCTTTTATTTACAGCGATGTTCTTGATTTCCAATACGATCAAAATTACGATTTTTGCTAGACGTAAAGAAATTGAGATTATGAAACTAGTAGGTGCAACGAACTGGTTTATCCGCTGGCCGTTCTTCATCGAAGGATTACTACTTGGTGTATTTGGCTCGATTATACCAATCGCTGTATTGCTTGGCACGTATCAATATGCTGTCGGCTGGGTGGCGCCAAGGGTACAAGGTTCATTTATTTCAATGCTTCCATACAATCCGTTTGTCTATCAAGTATCACTGGTTCTTCTATTGATCGGTGCCATTATCGGTGTGTGGGGAAGTTTAACGTCCATCCGTAAATTCTTGAAAGTATAAATCTATTTATATTGATGGCAGCACTCGAGGATTCTATAGAAGATGTGACCGGTTGATCCAATTCATCCGGTCGACTCTTCATGCAGGCAGTTGTCATGGGAGGGGAATATCGTTTTGAAAAGAAAGCTGATGATGGCTGGAATGGCAGCGTTTATTGGAACAACGTGGCTATACATTCCAGGGAACGAAAATCGTGCATTCGCATACGAAGACCTAGATCAAAAACGTCAACAAATTGAAGAGAAAACATCGAAGACTGAATCAACCTTGAAGAAAAAGAAATCAGAACTGGCAAAGCTTGAAAAGAAAGAATCAAAGCTAAAGCAAGAAATTGAAAAAATTGACCAAAAAGTAAGTGCCGCAACTGAAAAAGTCGCTGAAAAAGAAAAAGAGGTCAAACAGACGAAACAACAGATCAAAAAACTAAAAAAAGAGATTGAAGTCATCAACGAGCGAATTGAAAAGAGAAAAGCGATTTTCAAAGATCGAATTCGTTCTATGCAAAAAAGTGGCGGTACAATCAACTATTTAGATGTGCTGCTAGGTGCTCGTAGCTTTAGTGATTTTGTCAGTCGTGTGGGAGCTGTTACAACCATCGTCGAAGCAGATAAAGACATGATTACAGAACACGAAAATGATTTGGAGCTAGTGGAGCAAAAAGAAGCAGAGCTAAATAAACAGCTAAGTGGACTTGAAACATCTTTGAAAGAGCTTGAAACGTTGAAAAAGGACCTATCTAAACAGCAAAAAGAAAAAGGAAAAGTCCTTGGTCATGTAACGGAAGAAAAAGAACATGCACATGATGAACTAGGAAAGCTTGAAAATGAACAAGAAATTCTAGCGAATCAGAAAGCGGCGGTAAAGTCTGAAGAAGCACGCCGTCAAAAAGAAGAAGCGAAGAAAGCAGAACAAGCAGCTGCTGAAAAAAGTGTACCTGCACCAAGTGGAGGATCTGATCAAGTGTCAGATACACCAGCAAGTAGCTCAGGTTTCATTAAACCAGCTGCAGGCCGTTTCTCATCAGGCTTTGGCGGGCGTTCTGGCGGACAGCACTACGGATTAGATATCGCTGCAAAAGGCACTGTATCTGTCGTTGCAGCCGCATCTGGCACAGTCACGAACTCAAGCTACTCGTCGAGTTATGGGAATGTGGTGTTCATTACACATAACATCAATGGCCAAACGTATCAAACGGTATACGCTCATCTTTCAACAAGAAGTGTGTCAACAGGTCAAAGAGTCGAGCAAGGTCAATTCCTTGGATATATGGGCAACACAGGTCAGTCTTATGGCCAGCATCTTCATTTTGAAATTCATAAAGGATTATGGAATGGCGCGAAATCAAATGCAGTCAATCCAGCACAATATATCCGCTGACAAAAAGCCGATAACATCATGTTATCGGCTTTTTTCATGTAGATGAAATTAAAATAACAGCAGTAATCCGGCAATAATAGGTGTTAAAAGCACAGCGGATTTTAATAAAAGTTTTGGCGCAAGGCGTGTAAATTTTGCCCCAATAAAAGCCCCTAATACGGTACCGATTAAGATCTGAACGAGCAGGATAAAGTCAACATAGCCTTCTGAAATATAACCAATCCCACCGCCAATAGAGATTGGAATAATCACTAGCATCGTTGTGCCAACAGCTTGTCTAATAGACAGCTTCAGCAAAATCAAAAGCCCCACTTGAATAAATGGTGCTGATCCGATACCGAACATCCCTGAAAGCATCCCTGATACAAGGCCTAATATAATGCCCCTGATCAGCAATTGGCGTGAAGAAAGCGGCTGCTGCTCAGCATCTTCTTTTAGGACAAACAATTTGATCATCATAAAAACAGCAGATAAAAAGAGCATACCAGCTGTTAAATAGTGCAGGCTATCCTCTGGAATAAAAGGAGCCACTTTTGCTCCGGCAAATGAAGCAATACAAGCTAGTGCACCGACAATCAAACCTGATTTGAGCTGAATATTTCCTTCTCGGTAGTGGCTGTATGCACCAGATAAAGTCGTAAATGCCATAGCAGCTAAAGATGTCCCAAGTGCAGTATGGATTGGTACATCAAAGATTAACGTCAGCAATGCGATGACAAAACCAGCCCCGCCAGCTCCTACAAACCCTAGTAAAATTCCTAATAAAAGCATAGTCAATATAATATACATAGCGATGACTCCTTCTCGATCGTAACAAAATAAAAATTACACCTAATGAAATGATTAGTCAAGCCTCCCTAGGAGAATGTCTTTACATGAAATCCCTTCTTCTGGCATATAATAACTCAGGTCATCAGGAAGAGTTGAAGAAGGAGGCCAAATATGAAAAAACAAATCGCATCCATCATGGCAAGTGTCATTCTCATCATCAGTGCAGGGGTTGTGACGCATAAAGAGGCGACTCAGGCGGAGTCACCGAAAGCGGCTGCTGCAGTGGCTGGACAAGCTCAATCAAGTGATCGAGCGAAGGAAAACGGAATGGAGAAAATTGAGAAAGCCTATGACCTCATTTCGAATGAATATGTAGAGGAAGTGGATCGTCAAAAGCTGCTTGAAGGTGCCATTCAAGGAATGCTTTCAACCTTAAATGATCCGTATTCAGTATACATGGACAAGCAAACCGCAAAGCAATTTTCGGATTCACTTGATTCCTCATTTGAAGGAATTGGGGCAGAAGTTGGAATGGATGAAGGAAAGATTATCATTGTCTCTGCCTTTAAAAAATCCCCTGCAGCAAAGGCGGGTCTGAAACCGAAAGATGAAATCATCAGCATTGACGGTGAGACGATGAAAGAAAAAAGCCTAAACGATGCTGTACTGAAAATAAGAGGAAAAAAAGGAACGTCTGTCGCCTTGAAAATCAGACGAAATGGAATTGAAAAAGAGCTAACATTCCATATCAAACGAGAAGAAATCCCGCTTGAAACCGTAACGGCTTCAATGAAAGAGGTCAATGGTCATAAAACAGGCTATATCGCGATCTCTAGCTTCTCTGAAGATACGGCGAAGGATTTCACGGCAAGCTTGAATAAGCTCGAGAAAAAGGGCATGGAAGGCCTTGTGCTGGACGTGAGAGGAAATCCTGGCGGCTATCTACAAAGTGTGGAAGATATTTTGAAACATTTTATCACAAAGGATCAGCCATATATTCAAATTGCAGAACGGAATGGCGATCGAAAACGATATTTTTCAAAACGAAAAGAACAAAAACCATACCCGGTCAATGTCTTAATTGATAAAGGAAGTGCATCCGCTTCTGAAATTCTGGCTGGTGCTTTGAAAGAAGCAGGCAAGTATGAAGTGGTAGGTGACGTTTCCTTTGGTAAAGGAACTGTGCAGCAGGCGGTACCAATGGGAGATGGAAGTAACATTAAATTAACGCTGTATAAGTGGCTGACACCGAAAGGGAATTGGATTCACAAAAAAGGCGTTGTGCCGACCATTGCGATTCATCAACCAGATTACTTCACCGTTGGCCCGCTCCAGCTGAAAGAACCGCTTCAGCTTGATATGAACAATGAAGAAGTCAGACAAGCACAGACATTGTTAAAAGGGTTATCATTTGACCCTGGCAGAGTAGATGGATATTTTGACGAAGAAACGAAAAAAGCTGTACTCGCATTTCAAAGCACATACAATCTCGATAAATCTGGTGTGATTGATTTAAAGACAGCGAAAATGATGAACAAGATGGTAGATGAAGTGAAATCTTATGAAAAGAATGATCTTCAGCTGCAAACTGCACTAAAAGCACTATATCTCAAAAAATAAAGAGGCGAATAAATGCCTCTTTTTTTTGGTTCATAAGTGTTACGAACATGTAATAATTTATTCTTAAAAATATATTATATCGAGAAATATATTCATTTATTTTACAAAAAACATAACATTCCTTCGAATTTACCCGATAACATATTTATATAAGAGACTTTCTGTTGATTTAAACATGTCATGAAAATGAAACTTTTGAAAGTTGTATGTTACATAAATAATTCTTACAATAAAAAGTAGCACTCATTTTAAATATTTTATTTTTTGCGGATATTCAGCTTAAGCATTGAGCTGTACCGAGGTTTGCGCTTTTCTTAAAAGAACTAGTAAATGGGGGTACACAATTGAAAAGGGCAAGTATTGTGAGAGAGAAAAAATATTACGAGTTGGTAGAGGAGCTTAAGAGTCGTACGAAAGATGTGACGTTTTCGGCTACAAAGGCATTAAGTCTACTCATGCTGTTAAGCAGGTACTTGGTCAATTACACAACGGTAGAATCAGTCGACGAGATCGATGAAGACTGTGCTGAGATATACTTCAATTATTTAATGGATAATCATAAGAGACTTGGTATAAACTTAACCGACATCAAGAGGTCCATGCAGCTTCTCGGCGGCATACTAGATGTAGATGTGAATCACTATTTAAAAGATTTTTCACTGTCGAATGTCACACTTTGGATGAATCAGGAGAAATAAACCTGATGTCAAGCATCGATTTATTTGATAGAATAAGAGAAAATGCTTGACTTGGGCGGTGAACGATAATGAGCTCGGAGTGGATGGGAGCCGGATTAAAAGCGGTCGGTCTGTTTTTAATCCATCCTCTTTTTTATTTTATGGTATTAATCAGCCTATTATATGGCTACATCCGCGTAAAGCGGGAGAGAAAAGCGTTTCAAACAAGAATAGAAGATGTTTACGATGAACTGAAATTTACATATTCAAAGGGATGGGTTCCAGGAATTTGTCTATCGATCATATCTGTAGGCTTAGGGATTTCCCTTCCGCCTGGATTCATCGTGCTGATTGCAGCGATGACCATCGTTTTCTCTCTATTCTTTAAGGCGAGTGCGCTTTCGTCTGCATACACACTCGGTTTCAGTTTTATTGCGGCATTTGGATTGATGTCTGTTCAAGTGAGCCATTCCTGGCTGCCGCAGCTTTCAATGATGAATGCATCAGCCGTTGTGATCCTGTTAGGGCTACTGTTAATGACTGAAGGCATGTTAGCCTATCGAACGGCGCATTTACGTACATCGCCTGCAATGGTGATGAGTGCGAGAGGACTTTTGATCGGCCAGCAGCGAGCAAACCGTCTGTGGCTTCTACCACTTGTTTTGCTGATGCCGGCAGGTGAATGGACTTCTTCTCTGCCATGGTGGCCTGTGCTTCAAGTGCACGATCAAAGCTTTTCATTTATTGTGATCCCGTACATCATCGGCTTTGGCCAGCGTATTCAAGGATCGCTGCCAATTGTCAGTATTCAAATTACGTCACGCCGAATTATGATGCTCGGTCTAGCTGTTGCTGCAGTAGGTGCGGCAAGTATTTGGTTTGAGCCGATTGCGTGGGGAGCTGTTGTTCTAGCGATTGCAGGAAGAGCCTTTTTATCATGGAAGCAGAGGGCGAATGACAACGCTGCACCATTCTTTTTCTCTAAGCGGAATCAAGGGCTTATGGTGCTTGGTATCATTCCGAATACCCCTGCGGCTGATTTAAAGCTTGAGATCGGAGAAATTATTACAAAGGTCAATGGAATCGAGATCAAAACCGTTTCAGAATTTTATGAAGCACTACAAACCAATCGTGCTCTGACAAAGCTTGAGATCATTGGTCTCAATGGTCAGACAAGGTTTGAGAAACGCGCCTCTTACGAAGGGGAGCATCACCAGCTTGGTATCCTGTTTGTGAAGGACGATCCTCAGCAAGAGCCAACGGCGATTTCATCTTAAAAAAGCTGCTAGAGATGGCAGCTTTTTTCTTTTGGGCGCGTTTCTCTCCCATAGGATTCGCCCCATTCACGCATGGCAAAGATAATGGGCTTTAACGTATTTCCAAGAGAAGTCAGTGAATACTCGACACGAGGAGGAACTTCCTCATAGACTTCACGGTGAACAATCCCGTCTTGTTCAAGTTCTCGTAATTGCAACGTCAGGACACGCTGCGAAATTCTTGGCAGAAGCCGGCGTATTTCGTTGTAACGCTTTGGACCGCAAGTCAAATGATAAAGGATGACGCCTTTCCATTTTCCTCCGATGACATTTGTAGTGATAGACACGGGACAGCCATGATTCACAATACTGACTGGATTGGATGGTGCACTCATCTCAACATTCCTTTCTTAAACGAAAATGGTCATAAACGAACATGTTTGTACCTAACGAACAAAAATGTGCGTACTTGAATCAATGGAAGCTTTTCTTTTACCATAGAGATAGGACATCACACATTCGGGTTGTTTGTTTTCCTATCATAACAATTTCTATGAGGGAATGGAAAGAAATTGGATTGTGGGAACACACCTGTTCATTAGAAAGGATGAATAAAATGCGAGACAAAGAGCAGTTAAAAAAAGAAATCATTGAGGCGTATGAATTCCGTCATGCGACAAAAGAGTTTGACCCAGCGAAAAAGATTCCAGAGGATGATTTTGCATTTATTTTAGAAACAGGAAGACTTTCTCCAAGCTCTGTAGGGTTTGAGCCTTGGAAGTTCCTCGTTGTTCAAAATGAAGCATTTAGAGAAAAATTAAAAGAGTATACATGGGGGGCGCAAAAGCAGCTTCCAACTGCCAGCCATTTTGTGATCATCTTGGCAAGAACAGATGCCCGCTATGATTCAGCATATGCAGAATACATCAACAAGCAAATCAAAGGAATGACAGACGAAACGTTTGAAATGGTCAAGGGGCGCTACAGAGAATTCCAAGAGAACGATCTTCATCTACTAGAAAATGACCGTACATTATTTGATTGGGCTTCAAAACAAACGTATATTGCCTTAGGTAACATGATGACAGCTGCGGCACAGATCGGCATTGATTCATGCCCAGTTGAAGGATTTAGCTACGATCACATCCATCGTATCTTAGAAGAAGAAGGGTTACTGGAGGATGGTCAATACGACATCTCTGTCATGGCAGCCTTTGGTTATCGTGTCACTGAGCCAAAACGCGGCAAAACACGTCGCCCGATGGATGAAGTAGCTGTTTGGATTCGTTAATAGCTGTTTGTCTGAAAAAGGCTGTTGACAATTGCGTGGTTAGTCAGTATATTTAAAAAATAAAATCTTTGACGAATATACAAATTTGACTATAAACGCTTTGACTTGAGAATAGTAAATGAACATCCGTTTTTTAAGAGAGCTGCGGGTCGGTGCAACGCAGTAAAACGAATCATTGAACTCGCTCAAAGAGCGGTAAGACTGAATGAATAGTAAGTCTTTACGTGTGACCTCCGTTATCGGGTTTTAAGTTGGATTCAGCCATGGCTGAATCAATAAGAGTGGTAACGCGGTTGCAAGGTCAGTCGTCTCTTCCAGGAGATGGCTGGCCTTTTTATATGCTTTTATCTCATATTTGTCTGAAGATTCAAATTTAAAGGAGCTATAGAAAATGGAAAAGGAACATGTGCAGTTAAAACGAACAATGACATCAAGGCATATTATGATGCTTGCGCTTGGCGGTGCCATCGGTGCTGGTCTGTTTAAAGGAAGCAGTTCTGCCATTGATATTGCGGGTCCTGCTGTCATTTTGGCATACATGATTGGTGGTCTTATTTTATTATTTATTATGCAAGGACTTGCCGAAATGACCGTTGCACGACCTGGAGCAAGAACATTCCGTGACTTGATTGAACCTGTGTTAGGAAAATATCCGGCCTATTTCTTAGACTGGATCTATTGGAAGATGTGGGTGCTGAACATTGCAGCAGAAGCGATTGTGTCGGCCATCTTTATTCAGTACTGGTTCCCACAAGTGCCAATCTGGATGCTTGTGTTAATCATTTCACTTGTAGTCACAATCATTAATGTTTGCTCAGTCAAAATGTTTGCTGAGACAGAGTATTGGTTAGCTTCTATTAAAATTGCTGTCATCATCTTATTTATTATCATTGGATTTACCATGCTATTTGTCTCATTCGGACAGCATGCAGCACCTGGATTGTCTAACTTAACGGATCACGGTGGATTTTTCCCAAATGGTACTGGTGGATTAATTGCAGCAATGCTGGTTGTCGTGTATTCATATGGTGGGACGGAGATGATTGGGGTCACGTTAGCAGAAACAAAAAACCCTGAAAAAGTCATCCCAAAGGCCATTCAAAGTACGTTTGTACGCATCATCGGTTTTTATGTACTACCGTTCTTTATCATTGTCAGCTTAATCCCTTGGAATCAAGTAAACAATGAGCAAGTAAGTCCATTTGTGACAGTGTTTGCAACAATCGGAGTACCGTATGCTAGTGACATCATGAATGGTATTATCTTACTAGCGATTTTGTCTTCTATGAACTCTGGCTTGTATGCTTCATCACGGGTGCTTTATACACAGGCAATGGATGGCCGTGTATGGAAAGGATTCTCCAAGCTGTCAAAACAGCAGGTGCCTGTGCGAGCCATCCTTGTATGTACATCTACCTTGTATGCAGCTGTATTGATTTCTCTTTTTGTAGGAAGTCAAACGTTTAATTACTTAATGGGCTCTTTAAGTTACACAGTTCTATTCATCTGGTTTATCATTGCCGTCGGTCATTTGAAATCTCGAAGCGTCGCACAGCCAGGCGGATATCGCGTGAAGCTGTATCCTTTCACAACGTGGTTTTCAGTTATTGCGATCATGGCCATTTTTGTCGGCGTTGTATTCAATACACCAATTGTTCAAACGCTGGTCACCATGGGCATTTATTTAATCATTACACTATCTTTCTTTATTAACAGAAAACGGTTTGAAACAGCCGTCTAATTTATTAAAAAGCGTGCAGGACCTTCTGAAGGGTCTCGCACGCTTTTTTTAATGCTGTTTATATTGCTTGAAGTGGACAGGGGATTGAACGGGATGTGGCTTTGCCTGAAGGCCATAGCTATCCCTGACGATATAAAGCGGCCGGTCCTTGGCTTCATCGTAGATTCGGCCGATATACTCCCCGATCATGCCTAACATAAAGAGGATGATCCCGCTAAAGAATAGCTGAATGACAATTAATGAACTCCAGCCGGTGATGGTGCTGTTTGTAAAAAGCTTTAAATATAAAACTAGAAACATCGAAATGAAGCCAATAGCTGAAAGGGCAATACCTGCCACGCTGGCTAGCTTTAAAGGTTTGTAAGAAAAAGATGTGATCCCATCCATCGAGAGCTTGAGCATCTTTTTGAGAGGATACTTTGTTTCTCCTGCCAACCGCTCATCCCGAACATATTCTACCGCAATCTGTTTGAAGCCAACCCAGCTCACTAATCCGCGGACAAATGGGTTTTTCTCGCGTATTTTTCTCATTTCATGACACACTTTACGATCCATCAATCTAAAGTCGCCGGTGTCAATAGGAATATCTACTTCGGTGATTTGACGTAGCACTCGGTAGAAAAGGGAAGCCGTGTACTTTTTGAAAGCTGTTTCGCCTTTTCGTTGCGTGCGGACCGCGTATACGACCTCATAGCCTTCCTTCCATTTTTCAATCATGTCTAAAATCAATTCAGGTGGATCTTGTAAATCCGCATCAATCACTACGACAGCTTCTCCCTTTGCATAATCCATTCCCGCTGTAATGGCAATTTGATGCCCAAAGTTACGAGAAAAATCAATAAGTCTCACATGCGGATCGGTCTGGCAGTACCCTTTAATCAGTTCAGCTGTTCGATCCATACTGCCGTCATTGACGAAGAGAAGCTCATATGCTTCTCCCGTCGAATCCATGACGGTCTTGAGGCGCTGATACGATTCATGGATCACAAGTTCTTCATTATACACTGGGACTACAACAGAGTATTGTATGTTCTTTTCCATCAGTCATCGTTCCTCCCTTTTAATAGATGAATTAATCAACGGATAGTTCATAAAGAGTACCGCTCTCCATTCCGCCCATTCGTCCATTTGACTGATCATTTTGTTTTGATTGTTGGCTGTCTGTTTGCTGGTTCGTTTTGGATATAGAGCTGTTCTGCCATTTAGAAGCAGATACTTCTTTGCCATTTTTTTGAATCCAAGTGAGAATGTCAGAGCTGCCGCCTCTCATACCAGAAAGATAGAAGTATTTGATTTTGCCGTCTTTAACGAGCTGTTTGAATTCATTAAGCGTGAGAATGTTATCAGATCCACTAAATCCACCTAATGCCATAACAGCTTTTCCTGTTTTAATAATGTAAGGCGAAGCAGTGGTTGCATCTGTTGTCCCGAATAGGAATTCTTCTCCCGTATTGTTTTTTTCCAGATAGCTGATCAGCTTTTCATTGACTTGTGAACTCATGCTGCCACTTGAAGTTGCAAGCTGAGGACCAGCCTCTGGCAGCATACTGTTTCCTCCGTAAAGAAGAGGTGTGCTTGCCCAGTATAGGGGTGCGATCAGCATCCCAAGGATGGCAATGAGAGACATGAATTGTTTTAGTTTTTCTTTCCCTTTTATCAAGAGCAGAGAAAGGATCGTTCCAACACCAATGATACCGACTGCGATGCTTAGTCCAAGTCCGATCGTGCTTGTAAAAGTGGATAGGATAAAGATTTCAAATGCGGTTGTGACGAATATCGCAATTGGAAGCAACCATTTTTTAAAGCCAGTTCCTGTTTGGAACAATTGAGTCATAGAAACCCATCCTGCTCCTGCTAATACAGCAATTGGCGGTGCCAGCATGATTAAATAATAGTGATGGAAGAATCCTGCGACACTGAAAAATGCAGCAACGGGTATAAGCCAAGCTAGCCAAAATAGTGTTTCTTTTTGTTTTGTATTGAGGCGTCTTCTTTCAAAGGCTGTCGAGAAGAAGATACCAATCGCACCGAAGAGCGCAAATGGAAGCAGCCAGCTGATTTGATCGGACAGTTCAGATTGGAACAGACGTAATGGCCCTTTTGTTCCTGTTCCAAACATGCCAGAACCATTTCCCATTTTTCCGCCCCCGCCATTTGGCGGTCCATCACCATTACCGCCTGAAGGCATATCAGGTGGTGTTGTGCCGTTTGCATTGCTTGGTGGTCCTTGCATTGAAGGCTGTTCCTGACTGGATGATTGGTTTGAATTGTCTGAGTTGTTTTGAGTTCCATTTGATGGCGGCTGAGGCATGGTGGATGAATCATTGTCATTTTGCTGATCACCCTGCTGTGAAGGTGGCTGTCCCTCACCTTGATTTGTGCCGCCTCCGCCAGACTGTTGACCAGTCAACCGCTGCAGACCATTGTAACCAAAGGCTAATTCTAGTGCTGAGTTCGATTGACTTGATCCCATATAAGGACGATTGTCTTTGGAAGTGAGATCAACCGCTATAGACCATGAAGCAGATACACCTAAAAGAACAATCATTGAAATCATCAGCGATAACAACTTTTTCTTCCATGTCGTTCGATAGGCAATGATGTAAAACAGAACGAGAGCCGGTACAATCATATACGCTTGTAGCATTTTTGTATTAAAACCGACACCGATCATTGCAAAAGAAGCAATCGCCCAAAGCACTTTCTGCTGTTTCACAGCCTTGAACATCATGGCTGTTGCGAGTAAAAGAATAAAGACGAGTAAGCTGTCAATGTTATTTGTACGAGATACAGCAACTGCGATTGGTGTACACGCCATAATGAGTGCTGACAGTCTTGCAGCAGCCAGGCCAAATGTAGGTTTGACTAGGCGGTAGATTAAATAAACAGATCCAATGCCAGCTAAAGCTTGGGGTAAGATCACACTCCAGCCATGCAGGCCGAAAATTTTGGCACTGATCGTTTGCAGCCAGAAGGCGAGCGGTGGTTTATCCACCGTGACATAACCTGAGGGATCGAACGAAGCAAAGAAGAAATTATGCCAGCTTTGCATCATACTTGTGACCGCCGCTGTATAATAAGCGTTCACCGTATCGTCGTTCCAAATGTTATAAATGTTTAAAATGGCAGATAAAATCAATATGAAAAATAAATAAAGATCAAATTTCTGAAAGCGTCTAATCAAAAGCTTGTCACTCCTTTTTCTTAACTTGAAAAAAGTGTAACAAGCAAATATGAATAAATTGTTAATAAAAAAAGGCCAATTCTTTATTTTTCTGTTGAATAAAAACAGCTCTAGAAAAGAGCTGTTTTGTTTAAGATGTCATCTTATTTTATGAGGAGACAGGAGGAGTTTCAGTGCTCTCTGTACTTGGTAATTGTATAATAGCGGTCGTACCTAGGCCTTGTTCAGATTGAAGAACGAACGTGCCACGATGTTTTTTTATAATTTGATAAACAATGGCTAGTCCAAGACCAGAGCCGCCATCTTTTCTTGTGCGGGCTTTATTCACTCGATAAAAACGCTCAGAAACATGAGGGAGATCTCCTTTTGGAATTCCGCTGCCTTCATCTGTGATTCTCAATTCAGCAGTTTGTTGGTGAACGAATAATTCAATCGAAATCGATTTTCCTGATGGCGTGTAATGGATGGCATTGTCCAATAAATTACGAACGACTTGCTCAAGTCGATCGCTATCACCATAAATAATACAATCTTCTTCGAGTTCTCGGTTGAACGAGATTCCCTTTTGACTAGTAATGAATGTCATTTGATCAAGAACATCATGAATAAGCTGCGCAAAGACGATTGGTTCCATCGTTAGTGGATAAGATTCCCCCTCTAACTGCGCGAGATCAAGAAGATCATGTACGAGCCTGCTTAATCGTGTGGATTCGTCTTGAATAATCTGCATGCCTTTCTTTTGATCAATAATGCCTTCTTCAATTCCTTCGGCATAGCCTTTCATATAACTTAAAGGCGTTCTCAGTTCGTGAGAGACATTAGCAAGGAACTCTCTGCGATGCTGTTCAACTTTTTCTAACGTAGAGGACAGTTTATTAAAGGAACGGCTCAGCTGATTTAGCTCATCCCCTTTTTTGGTCACAGCCATGCGTTTTGAAAAATCACCAGATTCCATTTCCATTGCAATTTCTTTCATTTGATTGATCGTCCTTACGACTTTATTAGAACTTTTATATCCAATAAAGAAAATCAAAAGCAGGATAATTAAAATAGAGATGCCAAGCGTTAATCGAATTTGAACAAACGGTTCATACACATCAGATAAAGGCATAGAGAGGAAAATGGTTCCTGATAAATCATTTTTGTTTGAGAACACAGGGATGGCAATCCCGAGAATATCTTGATGAAACTGGGGGTGTTCTCTAATTAACACAACTGTTTTCCCCTGAAGAAGCTTTTGGCGTTCTTTAAACGTAATGAGGTTATCGTTTGTATTCGTATCGAAAGGAATACCGCTTGAAAGCTCCATAGGATCATCAGTAAAAATAACACTTGCCTGACTTGAGTCATTTGCCCACTTCATTCTGTCAGTAAAATACGTGTCTTTCCCGTGTTTGTGATAGATTTCTGCCAGCTTCTTTCCTTGTAAACTTAAAGAGTCAATCTGTTTATCTATATATAAGTGCTGGTATAAGTAATAAGTCAGAGCAAGAGCTGAGGCAGCAACGATTCCTATAACGGAAAGGATTAAGAAAAGCACTTTCCTTTTAATAGATAATGGCTTCATTTGTCCTCCTCAAACTTATAGCCGACACCCCAAACGGTTTTAATATACCGTTCCGCTTCCTTTAATTTCAGTCTTAGTGTTTTAATATGTGTATCGACTGTTCTTAAAGATCCACTAGATGAGTGTGATTCCCACAATTTTTGATAGAGCTGTTCACGGGAAAAGACTTGGCCTTGATTGAGCAGAAGAAACATAAGTAAATCAAATTCTCTTCTTGTTAAATTGATGGGCTCTTGCTTGAGATAGACTTGTCTGCCATCTTGATCGATCTCCAAGTCACCAATCATGATTCGCCTGCGCTTTAAAGAAAGACCTCTAATTCGTCTTAATGTCGTTTCAATTCTAGCTGCAAGCTCACGTAGACTAAAAGGCTTCATGATGTAGTCGTCTGCTCCAATTTCCAGCCCCTTAATGCGATCCTCTTCATAACTTCTAGCTGTTAAAAATAAAATGGGGATTTGAGAGGTTTGCCTGATGCGCTGGCAGACTTCGAATCCATCCATATCTGGCATCATAACATCCAATACAACAAGGTCAATGGCCTCTTTTTCAAGCTGATGTAAGGCGCCCGTGCCATTATTTGCAGTTATCACGTGAAAGCCTTGTCTCTGCAAAAAGGATCCGATTAACTCAAGCATATCTAATTCATCATCTACTATTAAAATATTCATCTGTTCTTTCATTTCTTTTCCTCCAACATGATAGCATAAGGTCCTGCTGGGATGTTCAGTCGGTTCTTCAACATGAATGTATGTTTGTCGATGACGGATACTGAATTGTCATCTAAGTTACTGACATATATAGATGAGGAATCAGCAGTGATATAATTCGGATTTTGACCGGTCTCAACAGAGGAAAGCAGTTTGTTTTTCTCGGTATTTACTTTATATAGTGTATGGTCTCCATGACATAATACATATAAAGTAGAAGAGTTTTTTTCTGAAAAAAATGCGACTGGCATAACACCTAGTTTGATTTCTCGCTGTTTTTTACCTGTTTTAGGGTCGTAAGCAAAAATGCTCTTATTTAATGTGCCCGGTTTACCGTGTCCTCCAACCCAAATGGAGTGCCCATCAAAATGAATGCCAGATGGCCGTTCTAGGACGGAAATCGTTCGTATCTTTTTTTTCTTTTCAATATCAATGACTGAAACAGAATGACTTTTTGCATTTAAAACAAACAACGTTCCTGAAGAAGACAACGCCATAGAAGAGGGTAATGTCCCGGTCTTCACAGTTGCTTTTATTTTCTTGTGCACTGTATCGATAAAATAAACGACATTTTTCTCTGAATCGGTCACAAGTAAAGTGTTGGTCTCCGCATCATACGCAAGTGAAGTCAGACCTTTATTCACATCCATATAGTCCGCTGCTGTTCCTTTTTTTAGATTGATTTCTATAAGAGATTGTCCCTCCTTACTTGATGCAATGATCACATCTTTGTTGATGTGAACAAGATCAGTGAGAGGATGTTTTAAATCAACGGAAGAGACAATTTTATTTTTTTGTAAATCAACGATTGAAAAGGAGGCTTTTTTTAGTTGAGAAATGACAGCAATTGATTGAGAGCTGCCAGGTGGCGTAAATTGCTGGTCTTTTCCGCAGCCTGCTAGGAAAAATAGTAGAGCTGACAAGCATATTAAAAAATATTTCACTCGTTTCATCCTTCTGCTCCTTTGGTGCTCTATTTTCAAAAAGCATAACACAAAAATTGTGAAAAAAAATCGAAGTTATGAATGCTGGAAGATATGAAAAGAAGTTTTTAGGTGGGGAAGTAGAGTTGAATGAAAGTTGAAATTTCTTTTTCGTTTATTCATATGACATTTTTTCATGAGTAAAAGATCATTTTCACAGTTTGATCATTGTATCCATAATCGGTTACAGTAACAAATAATCATAGCTCCCCCGCCCTAAATAGAGCGAAGGGAGTCATTAAGCAGAGTGTTCAGATGAATGAGAAGTGGGTTTCGTTTTTAGACTATGAGAGAGGAGGAAACCAAGAATACCTGCGCCCATTAATACGATAAATAAAGATTGAAAACCACTTAATATACCAATTAAAGTAGATGAAATGATACTTCCGAAATATCGAAAGGTAGAAAAAATCCCAGATGCAGAGCCGGATAAACTCTGATCAACAGATGTTAAAGAAGCCATCTGCATGCTAGTCATGCCAATACCTGATGAGATCCCCCCAGCGACTAATGTGATGATAAGGAGTGGTAAATTTGGGTAGCTGCTTAGTGTGATCAGCATAACACCGGATAAAGTAAGGCATAGAAATGAAAATCGAATCATTTTTTTGGCACCTTTTATTGGATGGAGCTTTGCTCCGAGTAATCCACTAATAGACATACAGAGTGAAAAGATCGAAAGGAAAATCCCGCTTTGTGTATGAGAAAGCGCGAGTTTTTGCTCCATAAACAGCGGCATGATGAGAAGAATCGCGTACATCACAAAATTACTAAGCATGATAGAAAGGTTAGCGTTCGTAAAAGTACTGTTTTTAAATAGTGTCAAATCAATGATGGGATTTGTAACTTTCCGTACGTGTTTGAAAAATAAAGGAATGGAAATGACCGCTAGAACGCCATAGATCATGTATTCGTTTAATACTTGGCTTTTAGTAAACAAAATGAGTGTGGCGATCCCGATTGTTAAGTATAACGAACCGATGATATCTACATTGGCTTGTAAACGTGTATGTTTCATCTTCGGAATCATAAAAACGCCTGTCACAAGTGTGAGAATCAAAAATGGTATATTCACTAGGAAAATGGAATGCCAGTCAAAGCTCTGAATGAGAATAGAGCCGATAAAAGGTCCAAGTGCGGCACCAATTCCCGCTCCAAAACCGAAAAAACCCATAGTTTTAGAAAGTTTTTCATGTGATACTGTTGCACGAATTAAAGCAATGCTGTTCGGCGTTAATATAGCTCCGCCTGCCGCTTGAATTGATCGGAAGCTAATAAGAAAAGCAAGATTAGGTGCGAAAGCACATCCAATGGAGCCAATCAAAAAGAGTATCACACCAGCTAAATACATGCTGCGGTGGCCGTATATATCTCCCAGCTTACCCGCAATAGGTTGAGTGACTGCCATGACAATTAGATAAATCGTGACCACCCAAGTAATGTTTGATATGGATTGATCGTAATAAGTTGATATAGATGATAGAGCGACTGCGATCATGGTTGAATTGACTGGAACTAAAATAGCTCCAAGCAGCAAAGAATAAATGATCAAGTTCTCTTTTTTAAGATTCAATGTGTTTACCACCTTTGTAAAAAAGAAGAATTTCACCCAATTAAGTGGGGGAAATTCCTCTCATGAAAATGTGTGTGCATGTCTCAATAAAGTCTTCTTTTTTTGTTAAAACAAGCTGAATGTCTTGCTCTAGCTGTTGAATGAAAAAGCCAAAATACGTGCTAATAAATATATCTGCATAGATGTCTTCTTTTCCTTCTAATACACGATGCTGAGCACCCATTTTTTTGAAATAATGAATCAGCATGTCTCTCAATTCTTGAGGATAAATTTTTTCATGGTCTGTTAAATCTTTAAACATAGCGGGTTCTCTCATGCTGATATAGATAAATTCTTTTTTTGAAGTCAAATCTTCAAGGAAATAGCTACCGAGAAATTTTAAATCGGTGTATAAATCGTCTTTAAATTCTGCTTCAAGGGTTTTGGTCGGTGTTGATTTCATTTTCATAATGGCAGCAATCACGCCGCGTTTGTTTTTAAAGTTACGAAAAATTGTCGCTTCACTTACATTCGCTTTTGTCGCAATTTCTTTTGTCGTTGTTTTTTGATAGCCCTTTTCAGACAATAATTCCATTGTTGCGCGAATGATCCGTTGATTTGTTGATTTTAACAAGCATACTCACCTCAGGTTATGAATGTGTTTGCAACAAAGTAAGTATACCGATAAAATCTGTGACCGCCAATATGATTCAAACAGTGACGACTATGCCCGTGAATGCTGATTTAATAACTGGATACGCCCATTGGCTCCATCTACTGTCACGAGGTCACCGGATTTTAGTTTTTCAGTTGCGATCCGTGTACCTAGGACAGCCGGTATCATATATTCTCTAGCGATAATAGCGGAATGGGACAAAATGCCGCCAGAATCGGTGATGACTGCTTTTGCGTCTCTAAATAAGCTGGTCCATAAAGGTGTCGTTGTTTTACAAACTAAAATGTCATCTTTTTCAAATTGTGAAAATTCATCAGCAGATGTAATGACTCTGACTCTTCCAGAAGTAATGCCGCTAGATGCACCAATTCCATAGATTGAATCGTCTGTGTTGTTTTCATTTTCCCTTAGCGAACCGAGCATTCTTTCTACTTGCTGTAATTCAGCTTCAGAAGGCGTTCCTGTATAAGCTGGTGGTTGGATGGATTCATTTTCCTTCATTTCAATTTTTCTTTGCTGAATGATCGAATCGTATGTGGTCGAAGTTGTGAGCGCATTGAGTACTTCATCATCGTAAAGATACCAAAGGTCTTCTTGATGAGGGATCGCTCCTTTTTGAACAAGAAGTTCACCAATCTTTAAGAGATAGAGTCTCGCTTTTGCATCTAACATGGCATCAATGTAAAAGTGATGATCATCTCGAATATTGGCTGCATGGAGTGCAAAATGATAAAGTTCTTCAAATTTTGTTTTAAACGCTTCATCTGTCACTTGACTGATAAACTGTTCATACGTTTCTTGTCTTTTGATCACGGCTTGTGCAAATTCTTCATCAAAATCAGATTGGTACCGAATGTTGTTTCTAATGATGTCCAAGACAAATTCAGGATTTTCCACCCATGTTTCCTCTGTGAAATCATGGCTTTTAACAGACCGCCAACCATAGACTTGGAGAAAATCTTCTACTTTGGAAATGAAGTTTTTCCCTTTTTCTGTATGATTGAGTGCATATAATAGTTCAGCATTCGCTGAATGATCTGTAAATGCCTGAAGAAGTTCCGAATCTTGAAGGACGTCTTTTGCCAAGTGAAATAGCTTTTGATCTGTTTCAAGAGACTTGTTCATCACACCTATCATCATTTCATGCAACAGGACGACTTGTGTTTGATCGCCATCATATGAGACAAGCATGTCTTCAATGATTGCTGATAGAATGACTTGAGGTATGACAATGTCAAAATGGTCGTCATACGCTCTTAGATAAATCTCTTTTAATTCTTGAAAGCCATTAATGGCTTCATCAATTGTCAGCGATTGAGTGATTTGCCGATCAAGTTTTTCGTATAATGGGAACAAGTTTTGCTCTAAAATGCGATACATTCTTTCGCTTAAACGAGGAAACAGTTCGAATAGGCTCTCGTCAAAAACTGGTTCATGTGTCGCTTCTGGTATAGACGGTGAAGAATACAGATGTCCTCTATAAAGCTTGATATCTTTAATATTAAGGTCTGGTACTTGATACTTCTCTCCGTTTTTCTTCATCCCGTTTTTTAAAGCAGGTATGATCAAACTTGAAAAAAGAGGACTTGTTGGTCCAGGCATATGATCGTCCATTGAGATCCAGAAGTCTTGCAGCTCTTCAGGTTTCAATTGAAAGGCTGCACCTGAGGAGCCATTTGCTGTATTGGAAAAAGAAGCAGTAATCGGTCTTGCTTGAAGTAAATAAAAAGTACCATCTGACATGCCGAATTCGATATCTACTCCATGTCCATAAAGTTCTTCTACTTGTTTTGTCATTTTCGTGATTTGGATCAATTGGTCATCTCGAAGACAAAATTGGCCAGCCATCTCTTCACCTACGGGTTGTTCAATGACGCCCTCTTGACAGGGGACAATTTGCAGTTCTTTTGTTCCTAGTGATTTTTCAATAGAGTACGTTTCTTTGTTTACAATAAATGTATCTGGCGTCACAAGGCCGGAGACGATGGCTTCTCCTAGTCCATAGCTTGCAGTCATCATGACTTCGTTTGTTTTTCCTGATACAGGATTCTCACTAAAGATGACACCAGAGATGTCAGAATGGATCAATCCTTGTACAACAACAGCCATGAGCGGCATCTCTTCCTCGTTCTCAATCATTTCTTCCTTATATTCTGTGACTCTTGCTGCGAAGTAAGACGACCAACATTCTTTGACGGCTTGCAAGAATTCTTCATTTGTTTTGATATTTAAATAGGTCTCGTATTGACCTGCAAAGGAGGCGCCTTCGAGATCTTCCGCAACAGAAGAGGATCGCACTGCAACGGATGGATATGTTTTCAACAATGATTGAAAGGATGAAAGTAATTCTGTCTCCATTTGTGAAGGAAACGAAGCTTCTGTGATTTTTCGGGCAAGGTTTTGATCAGTTGGATGGAAATTGTGATATGAAAGAAAGCTTGCAAAGCTGTTCGTTTTAATAATAAATCCATCTGGAACTGGCAGTCCGTGATTGTTTAATTTAATTAAATTCACGCCTTTTGCCCCTGCGAGTGATGCGGATTCTTCAGCCGCATGAAATAATACTGAATACATGGGAATGCCCCCTTATCCAAATAGCCAATGGTTTCATTTGTCTCTTTTTGTTTTTTTGAATGATAGTGCGCACTATCATTTTCATCATAGAATTTATTGGATGTAACTGTCAAAGACGTAAAGACCTATCTTTAGAAAGGGGACGTTTTCACTAATTTTCCTCCTCATCTATATCAAAAGTCTTCACCCGAGAAGAAAAAAAGCTGAAATCGAAAACTGTGAATTGTTCATTATGCCAATCTTTACTATAATCAAGGGAGTAGACCATGTAGAGGGAGGGTTTTTGTGATTACAAAAGCCATATTTGCACTTGTTTTTCCTTTCTTGCTCGTTATTTTATTTTCAAAGGTTACTTATAATCATTACGTTGGCATTGCATTAACAGCAGCGCTTTTATTTGCTTCGTATATGAAAGGCTATACAGAAACCTACTTTATCGTAGGATTAGATATTATTTCTTTAGTGGCCGGGGCATTGTTTATGGCCAAGAAAGAAGTCGAAAAAAGAGAGAAGGCTGAAAAACATCATTGATGTGATCCCTCTTGATGAAAAGAAAATGTTTTTGATTGCAGGAGCTGTGCTTACGATTCTAGTGAGTGCAGCTTTCTTTTTTGTGGTTTTTCTGCTGATCGAATATCTCACTCCAAAATGTTCCATACTGAAAGGAAGGTTTCTTTAGAGGGTTATGAGCCACGGCAGAGAGGGTATGGTTGTATTGGAAATAAAAATCAAGTCAGACACGAACTTTAGTTCGTATTTTTGTGTTCTTTTATGATAATATATTCATTAGATAGATTTCGTAACGAAACGGAGGCTTTGATGTGAGTGACCGCTTTGAATTAGTTTCTAACTATCAGCCCCAAGGGGATCAGCCAAAAGCCATTGAAAAGCTTGTGGAGGGCATCCATCAGGGGAAACAGCATCAAACGCTGTTAGGTGCTACAGGTACGGGAAAGACCTTTACTGTATCCAACCTGATCAAAGAAGTGAACAAACCAACACTTGTCATTGCGCATAACAAGACACTTGCCGGACAATTATACAGCGAGTTTAAGGAATTCTTTCCGAATAATGCTGTTGAATATTTTGTGAGTTATTATGATTATTATCAGCCTGAGGCGTATGTGCCTCAAACTGATACATTTATTGAAAAGGATGCCAGCATTAATGATGAGATCGATAAGCTAAGGCACTCCGCCACATCCTCATTATTTGAGCGGAGAGATGTCATCATCATTGCCAGTGTGTCCTGTATTTATGGCTTAGGTTCTCCTGAAGAATACAGAGAGCTTGTGCTGTCTTTACGAACTGAAATGGAAATTGAACGCAATCAGCTGCTGCGTAAGCTTGTGGATATTCAGTATTCTCGTAATGATATAGATTTTCAGCGCGGAACCTTCAGAGTTCGAGGAGACGTCGTTGAAATTTTTCCTGCTTCACGAGATGAGCATTGTATCAGAGTGGAGTTTTTCGGTGATGAAATTGAACGTATTCGTGAAGTAGATGCTCTCACTGGAGAAATTCTCGGTGATCGTGACCACGTTGCTATTTTCCCAGCATCTCACTTCGTCACAAGAGAAGAAAAGATGGAAAAAGCGATTATTAATATTGAAAAAGAGCTTGAGGAACAGTTGGAAAAGCTTCGTGAAAACGGGAAATTGCTTGAAGCACAGCGTCTTGAGCAGCGGACAAGGTATGACCTTGAGATGATGAGAGAGATGGGCTTTTGTTCAGGGATTGAGAACTACTCAAGACATCTCACCTTACGTCCGCCTGGTTCAACACCTTACACATTGCTTGATTATTTTCCGGATGATTTTATGATTGTTGTCGATGAGTCACACGTGACCATCCCGCAAATTCGCGCCATGTACAATGGGGACCAGGCAAGAAAACAAGTGCTTGTTGATCACGGATTCCGTCTGCCGTCAGCACTTGATAATAGACCACTCACATTTGATGAGTTTGAAAAGCACATTAACCATATTGTGCATGTATCCGCAACACCTGGCCCATACGAGCTTGAGAAAACGCCAGAGGTCGTGGAACAAATTATTCGTCCAACCGGTTTGCTTGATCCAATCATTGAAGTCCGTCCGATTGAAGGACAAATCGATGACTTAATTGGGGAAATTCATGCAAGAGTTGAGAAAAATGAGCGTGTGCTTGTGACGACTTTAACGAAGAAAATGTCTGAGGATCTGACAGATTATCTGAAAGAAATCGGAATCAAGGTCAATTATCTGCACTCAGAAATTAAGACACTAGAACGGATTGAGATTATTCGTGATTTACGTCTCGGAAAATATGATGTGCTTGTAGGGATCAACCTTCTTCGAGAAGGCTTGGATATTCCAGAGGTGTCGCTCGTGGCGATTTTAGATGCGGATAAAGAAGGCTTTTTACGTTCAGAAAGATCCCTCATCCAGACGATTGGTCGTGCTGCAAGAAATGCAGAAGGCCGAGTTATCATGTATGCAGACAATATGACGAAATCAATGGACATTGCCATACAAGAAACAAAGCGGAGACGTGAGCAGCAAGAAGCGTATAATGAGAAATTTGGTATCACTCCGCAAACGATCCATAAGAAGATTCGAGATGTGATCAAGGCAACAAAAGTACATGAGGATTCAGAAGAATACGAAACAAAAGCAGCACCAAAGTTGTCAAAAATGAGCAAAAAAGAACGAGAAAAAGTGATCGAAAACGTCGAGATGGAAATGAAAGATGCAGCAAAAGCGCTTGATTTTGAAAAAGCAGCAGAATTAAGAGATCTATTGCTAGAGCTAAAAGCGGAAGGATGAATGCCAGATGGCTATGGAACGAATAGAGGTGAAAGGGGCAAGAGCCCACAACCTTAAAAATATTGATGTCAATATCCCGCGCGATCAGCTAGTGGTCATTACAGGTTTATCTGGTTCGGGAAAATCGTCGCTTGCCTTCGATACCATTTATGCAGAAGGTCAGCGTAGGTATGTTGAATCACTGTCGGCCTATGCACGTCAATTTCTCGGTCAAATGGACAAACCAGATGTAGATGCGATTGAAGGGCTTTCTCCAGCGATTAGTATTGACCAGAAAACGACAAGCAGGAACCCTCGATCAACCGTTGGGACAGTTACAGAAATTTATGATTACTTGCGTCTATTATATGCTCGAGTCGGAAAACCGATTTGTCCTATTCATGGGATCGAAATTACATCACAGACGATTGAGCAAATGACAGACCGTATTTTAGAGTATCCAGAACGAACGAAACTACAAGTGCTTGCTCCGATCGTATCTGGACGTAAGGGAACACACGTGAAAGTACTTGATCAAATTCGGAAGCAGGGCTACGTTCGAGTCAGAGTTGATGGCGAGATGGAGGACCTGTCAGAAGAGATTGAGCTTGAAAAGAATAAAAAGCATTCCATTGAAGTGGTGATTGATCGAATTGTCGTGAAAGAAGGTGTGGCTGCACGGTTGTCTGATTCTCTTGAAACGGCACTCCGACTTGGTGAAGGTCGTGTGATGATTGATGTGATTGGACAAGAGGAGCTGTTATTTAGTGAGCATCATGCTTGTCCGCACTGCGGATTCTCTATTGGGGAACTTGAGCCGAGAATGTTCTCGTTTAATAGCCCTTTCGGTGCCTGTCCAAGCTGTGATGGGCTTGGTTCTAAACTAGAAGTAGATCCAGAGCTTGTGATTCCGAATAAGGATTTGACTTTACGTCAGCATGCCATTGCCCCATGGGAGCCTCAAAGCTCACAATATTACCCGCAGCTTCTTGAGGCGGTATGTACACATTATGGAATTGACATGGATATTCCGGTAAAAGATATCCCGCCGCATTTATTTGATAAAATTTTATATGGTAGCGGCTCTGAGCTGATTTATTTTAAATATGAAAATGATTTTGGCCAGGTCCGTGAAAATGAAATCGAGTTTGAAGGTGTGCTTCGTAACATTGAACGACGCTACAAGGAAACGAGCTCCGATTATATTCGGGAGCAAATGGAAAAATATATGGCCAATCAGCCATGCCCGACCTGTAAAGGATATCGCCTGAAAAAAGAAACGCTTGCGGTTCTCATCAATGGCAAACATATCGGAGAAATGACCGATTTGTCTGTATCTGATGCCCTTGATTTCTATGAGAAAATTGAGTTGTCTGAGAAAGATTTGCAGATTGCCCAGCTCATTTTACGTGAAATCAAAGAGCGCTTGTCCTTCTTGAATAATGTGGGGTTAGATTATCTGACATTAAGCCGGTCTGCTGGCACATTATCAGGCGGGGAGGCGCAGCGGATTCGTTTGGCGACACAAATCGGATCAAGACTGACAGGCGTTCTTTATATTTTAGATGAACCATCGATTGGTCTGCATCAACGGGATAATGACCGGTTGATTGGAACATTGAAAAACATGCGAGATATCGGAAACACACTGATTGTCGTAGAACATGATGAAGATACGATGCTTGCCGCTGATTATCTCATTGATATTGGACCAGGTGCAGGGGTTCATGGAGGAGAAGTGATTTCAGCTGGAACGCCAGAAGAAGTCATGAATGACCCAAAATCGTTGACTGGACAATATTTATCTGGTGAGAAATTCATTCCGCTTCCGATTGAGAGACGAAAGCCTGACGGCCGCTTCATTGAAATTAAGGGGGCAAAAGAAAACAACCTTAAAAACGTGAATGCGAAGTTTCCTTTAGGTGTTTTTACCGCTGTGACAGGTGTGTCAGGATCAGGGAAAAGTACACTTGTGAATGAAATTTTATTGAAATCCCTCGCCCAAAAACTGCACAGAGCAAAAGCGAAGCCAGGACAGCACAAAGAAATCAAAGGAATGGATCACTTAGACAAAGTCATTGATATTGATCAATCTCCAATTGGCCGTACACCAAGATCCAATCCTGCTACGTATACAGGTGTATTTGATGACGTGCGGGATGTCTTTGCGCAAACCAATGAAGCGAAGGTACGAGGCTATAAAAAAGGGCGATTCAGCTTTAACGTGAAAGGTGGACGCTGCGAAGCGTGTCGTGGAGATGGCATTATTAAAATTGAAATGCACTTTTTACCTGATGTATACGTGCCTTGTGAAGTGTGTCACGGGAAACGTTATAACCGTGAGACGTTAGAGGTCACGTATAAAGGGAAAAATATTTCCGATGTTCTTGAAATGACGGTAGAGGACGCACTTCAATTTTTCGAGAATATCCCGAAAATTAAGCGGAAGCTGCAAACGATCTTTGATGTTGGATTAGGATACATTACACTTGGGCAACCTGCCACGACATTGTCTGGTGGAGAGGCGCAGCGTGTGAAATTGGCATCTGAGCTTCATCGCCGTTCAAACGGAAGATCCTTGTATATTTTAGATGAACCGACAACCGGTCTTCATGTGGATGATATTGCTAGGTTGTTAAAAGTGCTCCAGCGCTTGGTCGAAAACGGGGATACGGTATTGGTCATTGAGCACAACCTTGATATTATTAAGGCTGCCGATTACCTTGTTGATCTAGGACCAGAAGGCGGTGCTGGTGGAGGAACGATTATTGCTTCAGGAACACCTGAACACATTGCTAAAGAAGAAGCTTCTTACACCGGTCGATACTTAAAACCGATTTTAGAGCGTGATCGTGAGCGAATGAAACAGTTAGTCAAAGAAACAGAAAGTGTGACATCCTCATAAAGAAAAACCCCTCCGAAAGAGGCGTTTCAGCGTGTAGACAAACCCTCGCATTCGTTGTCAAATCTGTGCTCCGGTGCTCGACTTTCCTAGACTGCAAAGGTTTTCTATCACGCTGAAAAGAAGACAAAGGGCTAAAATAAAGTACATTTAAGCCCTTTGTCCTCAATCTGAAACCCCTCGGAAAAGAGGGGTTTTCCTTTTATTGCACATCTTCCTTTGGCATTAAGTTACTGAGGTGCGTTAAATCCTTTAAAATATGAGTGCTGCTACTATCGAGCAGTACTTTTAAATAACGGATATCACCATACTTCGGATGAGACGGATGAATGGCCTCTAGCTCCTTGATCATATCGCTGTTCATGCTTTTCTGTTTCTGTATAAGGTCTAAAAGCGTTTGTGCCGTGTGGTTAGCATTATGATGATCTGTCAAAATAATTACCCCCTATAATGATAATCACCATCTTTTCAACATATTTTAAAGGGTAATCCATGAAGAATCTACACTTAGGTGCAAAAAGAAATAATTTGTGTCTAAGGTCATATGTAAATCGAATGAGTTTGAAACTTTTTATACGCCATAAACGTATGAGTTAGAAAGGAATTTTCATCATGAAGGAGCGAATATATATGAACAGAGATCAGTCGATCATTGCATCTATTTGTTATTTTAGTGTATTTTTCATGCCGTTTATTGTACCGATCGTGGCATATTTTGTAGTGGATCAAAAGGAAACGAAACGGCATTCGCTGCGTGCATTGTGGTCACATGTTTTGCCAGTCGCAGCGTGTGTGCTGCTGGTTTTTGGATCTATCCCCTTTTTATTGACGACACAGGCAAGCGACTCACTCATCCCAGTGTTCACCGTACTCATCTTGTCCTTTTTAGTCGCCATTGGCTTTTTGATCTCTGTCATTTGGAATATTATTCAAGGTATTAAAGTGCTTCAATCCATTAAATCGTAGGAGGGCTTTGTATGAATGAAAAAGAACGCATTTTAAAATTAGTAGAAGACGGGACATTATCTGCAAAAGAAGCGATTACGCTGCTTGAAAAACTAGAAGAAAATCAGTCCATTTCACTAGAAAAATCAACGGCTGATCATACCTTTCATGAAGAAAAAGCTGGCACAGAGAATAAAGGAACTGGTACTGAAAACCTCGGTGCAAAGCTGTTTGGATGGTTAGATTCGGCGGTGAAAAAGGTCAAAGATGTAGATCTTGATTTGAACTTTGGACAGTCCGTTGACGTTGAACACATTTTTCAATTCAAAGACGCTGCACTGTCCCATTTAGATATACAATTGGCAAACGGCAGTCTCAATTTGATGCCTTGGGATGATGGGGATGTTCGGGCAGAGTGTCATGCGAAAATTTACCGTGCAGAGGATGGAGAGCAGGCAAGACAGCAATTTCTTCAACATCTGGATTGCGGGCTTGAAGGGGACAAATTTTTTATCCGAACTGAAAAGAAGACCATGAAGGTCAATGTCACCCTGTATGTACCACGTATCCAATATGATAAGATCAAAGTCAAACTGTTTAATGGACCGATTCGCGGGGAAAAGCTAAAGACAAAAGAACTGGCTGCAAAAACAACAAATGGCGTCGTCTCTTTTGCCTCTTTACAAGCAGAAAAAGTCGGAATTGAAACAGCAAATGGACAAATCAAACTGGCTGATCACGAGTGTGGTATGATTGAAGTAGAAACCATTAATGGGCTCATTGACCTGCGTGGGAAAAGTGAATCAATTGATGCACAGAGCTTCAATGGGAACATTGCTGTTCAGCTGTCAGATGAGAAATGCCGTTCGATCTATGCAAAAACGACAACAGGCAGTGTGGACGTTCAGATTCCGCGTGCTTGTGCAGTGACTGCGGAGCTGAAAAGCAATCTCGGATCGATCTCTCATGAACTGCTTGATGCAAATATGATTAAAGAGAAGAATGAAACATTGCAAAAAGAGAAAATGATCAAAGCCAATCAACAGGCGGAGCACAATATATCCATTTTTGCAGAAACAAAAACAGGCTCAATCCAAGTAAAGCACCAATCAGACAAGGAGTGATTCTACATGAAGAAGCTTTATCGTTCAGCGACAGATAAAAAAATAGCGGGTGTTGTTGGTGGACTTGCTGAATACTTAAGTGTCGATGCATCCCTGCTTCGTATTTTAACGGTGATCATCGGATTTATGACAGCATTTATGCCGATATTCTTGATCTACTTCATCTGGTATTTTGTTGTTCCGGAAGAAGGCACTAACTAAATGCTTAGATGGATCGTTAGTATTTTCGTCAATGCATTACTTTTAATCGTCATTGCTGGATATTTTGATTCAGGCATTCTGCCAGGCCTTGGTAGTGTGTATATTGAAGGTTTTGGCGCTGCGATTGTAGCAAGTATTATTTTGTCCTTGCTCAATATTTTAGTGAAGCCGTTTTTGATCATTTTAACGCTGCCAGTGACAGTACTTTCACTAGGATTGTTCCTCTTTGTCATTAATGCCATCACACTGATGATGACCTCAAGCTTTATGGGAGATAGTTTTAACATTGATGGGTTTGGAACGGCCATTTGGATGGCTGTCATTTTATCCATTTTCCATCTGCTCATACAAAAAGGAATCGTGGAACCGTTAGCGAAAAAAAGCTAACGGTTTTTTGTGTGAATTTATATCGTTTCCCCGTTCCATCTGTCATAAAAACCGTCTTCAGGAGACACAATATCCGAAGGGAGGCGGTGCACGATGGTGAATGTGAGCAGACAAATCATTCTTTTGCTTTTTTTGAGCATTCTTTTTTGTTTTAGTCAGCCTGCTTCAGCAGGATCTTTGACACAAACACAAGTGAACATACGAAATAAGCCCTTTTCACCTTTTATCTTTGATCAATTTCAAGTAGATGTCCGTCCGGTTCAAGGAAAAAACCGTGATCTTCAATTTCGGGCATCTATTAGTCAGTCAGAGCAAATTTTGTCTGCAAACTTGTACTATAAACAGAGTGATGAGCTAGGATATCGATTGATCCCAATGGAACGATTGCCGGGGATGAAACCAGAATTTACAGCGAAAATCCCGACAGATCAATTGTGGAATCCAACAGTTCATTACTATACAGAATTCTTGACGCAGAAGTCTGTCATCAAAACAACCGAACAAGCAGTTCACTTAAACGGATTTGAAGAGGATCTCTCACAGATTCCTGAGCTATTGATGACAGAAATCGTCGTGAATTCAAAAAACCGCAAAGGCAAGGATGCTTTTGAATTCATCGAGGTGTATAACACAACAGATGCACCCATTTCACTTCGACATTATCAGCTTCGCTATCGCAATCCAGCGCAAGGCGTGGAGATGGATGATGTATATTCATTCCACACAAGTCCTATCACCATTTCTCCTGGAAAACCGTATGTATTTTGGCTTAGAAAAAAAGGGCAGGAGCATTTAACAGTAGCGGATTTTAATGCGATGTACAAAAGCCATTTAAAAGAGGGCGAGCATCTATCGGTCATTGAGAGTAAAGGATTGTCCAATTCTAAATCCCGCCTTGTTTCTATCACAACAAATATAGGAGAAGAGGTATCGTCGGCATCCTATCGTTTAAAGCCTTTATTGTTTAGCGAGCACAGATCGTTACTGTTCAAGTATCCAATGGATGGTACGACACAAATGAAGCTGATCTCGAAAGTGGAGGAAGAGCCGACACCCGGAAAAGTGTTAAAAGCACAAATTCCAACTGAAAAAAAAGAAATATCACAAGATGTTCATAAACCTGTGATTGAAGATATGACAGACAATCAACCGATAAAACCAACTGAAGGCATTGAAATGAGAGCAGATGTGCAGGATGATCAGTCCGTCAAAACGGTCAAATTGCGATATCGAACCAATCGTCATGAAGATTTTAAAGAGGTGCTGCTTCAAAAGGATCATAATGATCGGCTGTTTCACCATATTATTTATTCACCTGAGCTCATCGGTAAAGAACGATTGGAATATCAGATTGAAGCGTCAGACGGCGAAAATCAAGCAATGACAATGAAAAAAACAATTGATGTGGAACAAGTAAGCAAAGCTCACGGCCTTCGATTGAATGTAGAAGAAGGAGATACGGTTTCTGGCGTATTTCACTTAAAAGCAACAGCAGATCAGAAAAAAAGCATACAATTAATGATAGATGGGAAACCGATTCGACCAGTATTCCCTGCACTTGAAGCAGATCCATATCTTGCATTTGATGTCAAAGGGACAAATTTATATTTTAAGAATGGTGTATCTATAGGTAAGCACTTACTTTCCATTTTTGATGATTCGACAAAAGTGTATCGCACCTATACAATACCAATACCAGAAAAACACTTAGAAAAGGCAGGTCCACAAACGATATCATTCCATGCTGGGACGAAGTCATCGCCGTTTGACCGATTTCCTGGAGAAAATCACGATGATTTTGAATTGAAAAATGTCCAGATGATTTTATCGAATGGAACTCAAATTCTGCCTCTAAATGCGAGCCGGCATGAGGAATGGAAGATGGGCGACGGTGGCAGCGCTAAGAAGGTAAGAGCATTTCAGTTTCAAATCCCGAAGCAAGCATATGCTTCAAGCTATATTCAGTGGGATACAAGAAGGCTGAAAGAAGGAGTACATGTTGTTCAGGCTAAAACCGCAGACGAATCTCAATCTGTACGTGTGAAAGTCGATAACACGGGTCCGAAAATCAAGAGTAATATACAGGCAAATGACCAATATAAAGGCGTCTTTACGTTAAAGGCAAAGGTGACGGATCGTTGGAGTGACATAGCGGAGATGAAGGCATATTTAGATGGAAAACAGATCTCTTTGCCTTATCAAACGTCCTCTAGTGAATTAGAACCTGGGGAGCACACATTGAAGATAAAAGCAAAAGATGCCGCTGGAAACAAATCAACTTTGAAAAAGGTTTTTAAGACGGTACATGAACACCCTGAGACGCCAGAGAGAGTGTCAGATAGGACAAAAATGGAATCATCTAAGCAAACAGTGCTAACCAATGATCCTACTAATGATCAGTTAGATTACTCCTTTTACCGTGCCTATCAATATACATCGCTGCATCCGTCCATGAAGATTTTCAAATTTGCAGCGGAAACAGAGCCACCAAAACATTTAAATGAAACAGGGGAAATGATTTTTTCTGATCGAGAAAGAAATCGCATTGCATTTGCTGATGGTAAATCAGTGGAAACGAAAGATCTACAGCATTTTCCTTATCATCGCTTTCAAATCAAGGTTCATCACGATGTACGTGAAAAGGATGTTGTCGAAGCTTTATGGAAAGGAAGCTCATTATCAGGGAGAAAGGTAACGATGTACGCTTGGAATCATCAGCAAGAAAAGTGGGATAAAATTACTCATCACTTTGCCAAGGATGAAAAGGAATTTTACCTGAAAGGGCTGCTGTCAGTCAGACAGTATATGAAAAATCAAACATTTGATTTGCTTGTACAAGATGAAATCAGTAAGGCGTTAAAGCCTTATAAGATGGTGTGGATGTCTGATACTCAATATTATGCCAGAAGTTATCCTCATATTTTCAAAAAAATGGTCGAGTGGATCAGAGATCAAAGGGACCCATTAAATATTCAATATGTGTTCCATACAGGTGATATTGTGGATGATTCAAAGGATAAGCAATGGAATCGTGCCGATACATTTATGCGTGTGTTAGATCAGCATCAGATTCCTTACGGTGTATTAGCTGGTAATCATGATGTCAGACACAAAGACGGCCATTATAGGGAATATGGGAGATACTTTGGAGCGAAACGCTTTGAAGACAAGCCATATTACGGTGAATCCTATCAAAATAATCGAGGTCATTATGATCTTATCTCTGCTGGTGGCAATGATTATATGATGGTGTATATGGGCTGGGGGATCAAGCAAAATGAGATTGACTGGTTAAATCGAGTCATTTCTGAACATCCAGATCGAATTGTCATTTTAAATTTCCATGAGTATTTGTTAGTGAGCGGCAATCGAAGCCCAATTGGAGATTTGATCTTCCATCAAGTGGTAAAGCGTCACCCGAATATTGTCGCAGTATTTAGCGGTCACTACCACGGAGCCAGTCGAAAAGTAGATGAGATTGACGATGATCATGATGGAAAAGTGGACAGAAAAGTATATCAAATCCTTGCAGATTACCAGTCAGGTCCTGAAGGCGGTCAAGGTTTTATGCGGCTGATCACTGCGGATCAAGAAAAAAATAAACTTCATTTCACCACATATTCACCCTACTTGAATCAAGAACATTTCTATGATCCAAAAACGTATGGAGATCAAGATGAATTTTCAATTGATGTGGATTTAACACCTAAAATGAAATCCGTTAAAACCAATTATTTTGAATTGAATGTCTACACAAACGTTCTTCTTGGAGAAGTCAAAGGTGTGAAAAGTGGCAAAAAAGCAAGCTTTGAATGGAAAGGGTTAAAGCCAAATCAAGAATATTATTGGTACACTGTAGCAAAAGACCGTTTCGAAGGGAAAGCGATTTCGCCTATATGGAAAATTCATACAAAAAATGATGATCAATCAACATTTCTTAGGAAATAAAAAAACTGTGCTTTCAGGAGCACAGTTTTATCTTTCCATTGTGTGAGTGAGTTTGTATCGATCCCCTCTATAAATGGACATGACATACTCGAATGGAATGTCATTTTGAAAATAAGTTGTTCTTACAATGGAGAGGACAGGGTCCCCTAATGAAATAGACAGCAGGTCAGCTTCGTCCTTTGAAGCAACATTGGCTTCAAGCTCCTGCTTGGCATGGGCAATGGTTAGACCTGTGTTCGTTTCTATATATTCATATAAAGATCCAGTTAAATGGTCCTTTGTGAGCTCGCCAGCAAATTTTTCAGGTATATAACTCGTTTCAATAGCCATTGGTTCATCGTTTGCAAGGCGGATTCGTTTTAATTCATAGACATCTTCACTGTTCGACAGCTGTAATGATTGCAGCAAGTGCTCTGGGCATGCGACTTTTTTGAAATCAATCAACTGACTTGAAGCGTTGAACCCACGTTGACGCATATCTTCTGTAAAGCTTGTTAAGCCCTGAAGCGGTTGTTCAAACTTCTTTCGGCTAACAAATGTTCCTTTTCCTTTTTGCCGGTATAAATATCCTTCGTTCACAAGGTTCGATAAGGCTTGTCTGACAGTCATTCGGCTAATACCAAAGCGTTCGGCATATTCTCTTTCAGAAGGAATGAGTGTATCAGGTGCTAACGTTCCATCCTCAATCTGCTTTTTCAAGTTCTCCATAATCTGATGGTACATGGGGATAGGTGACTGCTTATCAATAAACATGTGAAAATCCTCTCGTGTTTAGCGTAGTGAACCAGCTTCTCGATCAATAAAAATCGTCACATCTTCATGAAGTTTTAGAGCAGATGCAGGGAAGTCTGGGTGAATCTCTGTTCGTTCTAAATATTGTATCACGTCCGCTTTTGATTTTCCTGATGCGAGAAGGAGAATTTTTTTGCTTGAAAGAATGCTTGCAATTCCTATTGTAATGGCATGTGTAGGCACCTCATCAATAGAAGAAAAGTATCTTGCATTGGCTTGACGAGTGTGTTCATCTAATTGAACGACATGCGTCTTTGAGTCGAAGGGAGTACCAGGTTCATTAAACCCGATATGTCCATTTTGTCCGATACCAAGTAGCTGAAGATCAATGCCCCCTAAATCTTCAATGAGCTGATCATACCTTAAGCACTCTTCTTCCAAGTGAGAAGCAGCACCATTGGGAAGGAAATATTGATCTGACGGGAGATCAATATGGTCGAATAAATGACGCTTCATGTAAGTCATATAACTATTTTCATGATTTGGATCAATTCCCACGTACTCATCCAGATTCACTGTTCTTGCTTGTTTGAAAGACAATTGTTCTGTTTGATGCAACTGAATTAACTCTTTATAAGTGTCAATTGGTGTACCGCCAGTTGCCAGACCGAGAACCGCATCTGTTTTTGATTCAATGGTACGTGCAATGAAAGCAGCAGCTGCTTTTCCTAATTGATCTTTATCTGCAAATTCGATGATGTTCATCAGTGTGTGGCCTCCTTTTTTTCATAAGCGATTTGTCCATGGCAGATCGTCATCATGAGTTCGCCAGTTTCATCCCAAATGACCAAGTCTGCCAGTTTTCCAACTTCGATCGAACCGAGCTGATGATCGATCCCGAGCTGAGTGGCTGCATTTGTTGAGGTCATTTGAGCAATTTCTGTCCATCCGCATTGTGTGATCTGTCTCATACGTTTGACCCCATCTTTCATTTGTAAAATCGATCCTGCAAGTGTTCCATCTGCCAGCAATGCTTTTTCACCGCCGACTGTCACAGTCTGCCCACCAAATTCGTAGGTTCCCTCTCCAAGTCCTTTTGCACGCATTGAGTCTGTAATCATGATCAAACGTTCACTTCCCTTTGCCAAATACGCAAGCTTTACGGAAAGAGGATGTGAATGAATGCCATCTGTAATCAGCTCAGTCAAAAGCTTTTCATTTGTAAGCGCAGCCCCTGCAACATTGGGCTCACGATGCTGAAATGAACTCATCGCATTATAAAGATGCGTGACATGACGCGCACCGTGCTTTGCTGCTAGTTCAATCATGTCATGAGGAGCATTTGTATGTCCAATAGAAGGAATGATATTTTTTTCTTTTAGCAGGGAAAGAAATGCAAAATCAGTATCTTCCTCAGGTGCAAAAGTGACAATTCGAATCAGCTGATCAGATGCACTCAGCCATTTCTCAAAAAGAGGAAGGTTAGCCTGTGTAATCCATTGAGCTGGCTGCGCACCAGCTTTATCTTTAGAAATAAAAGGACCTTCTAGATGAATGCCTAAACATTGTGCCTGACTTCCAGCCTGCTTTTCATTATAGGGTCTCCACTGTGCGACATTTTTAAGTGCTTGCTCAATCTCTTGATGATTTTGTGTAATGGTTGTTGCTAAAAAGCTTGTCGTTCCTTCTGCGGGTAAGTGATCAGCAAGTGTATTCATGGCTTCTGGTGTCGCATCCATCATATCTGCACCATATCCACCATGAATGTGAATATCAATCATTCCGGGGAGTAAATAAAAGTTTTCCCGGGAAATATATACTTTTTCATAATTTCCTGTCGGTGGTGATGTTGAAATATAGTCGATCTTGCCATCGCGTAAACCGACAAAACCGTTTTCAATGATTTCTGTCTTTGTCACAATATGAATATTGGAGAGCAATAAAGAACTGCTCATGATTGTGCCCCCTTATTCTCGTCGTTAGATTCAGTTTACCTTTTTTAAGTATAGTTGTCTATACCAGTGAATGTGTTGAAACAGGATCAGGATAAAATACTGTTTTGGGTTCATCATTGAAAGTGATAAAATAGAGCTGTATTTCTGAAACGCCTGTGATAAAAGGAGGAAGAAGCGTGCCGAAAGTTCGTACGAAGGACATAATGGAACAATTTCATCTTGAACTGGTAAGTGGGGAAGAAGGGATTAATCGTCCCATTACAATCAGTGATCTTTCCAGACCAGGTATTGAAATGGCTGGATATTTTACATATTACCCAAAAGAAAGAGTTCAACTTTTAGGGAAGACAGAGCTTTCTTTTTTTGAACAGCTCCCAGAACGCGAACGAAAGCAGAGAATGATGTCTCTTTGTACAGATATTACCCCTGCCATCATTTTGTCACGAGATCGTGAAGTACCAAAGGAATTGATCGAAGCTTCAAATGAAAATGGAGTGCCGGTTTTACGCTCAAGCTTAAAAACGACAAGACTTTCGAGTCGATTAACGAACTTCTTAGAAAGCAAGCTTGCACCAACGACTGCGATTCATGGCGTACTCGTAGATGTATATGGTGTAGGTGTACTGTTAATTGGAAAAAGTGGCGTAGGAAAAAGTGAAACGGCTTTAGAATTGGTGAAGAGAGGACACAGGCTGGTTGCAGACGATTGCGTGGAAATCAGGCAAGAGGATCAGGATACGTTAGTTGGAAGCGCACCAGAGCTGATTGAGCACCTTCTAGAAATCCGTGGATTAGGCATTATTAATGTGATGACCTTATTTGGAGCGGGCGCTGTCAGAAGCTATAAGAGAATTACGATTGTTATGAACCTTGAGCTTTGGGAACAAGGCAAACAGTATGACCGTTTAGGACTTGAGGAAGAAAAAATGCGGATCATCGATACAGATGTACCAAAGCTGACCATCCCTGTACGTCCGGGACGAAATTTAGCGGTCATCATCGAGGTAGCTGCTATGAACTTCAGATTGAAACGAATGGGACATAATGCAGCGGAACAATTTACAAGTAAACTTGCCGATGTCATTGAAGACAATGGCCAGGATGAATAGGAGCTGTCTATATGAATGAAGCAATTCAACCAATTGATCCGATTGCTTTTCAGCTCGGACCTATTTCGGTTCATTGGTATGGTGTGATTATTGGGGTCGGAGCCCTGCTTGGACTCTGGCTCGCATTAAGGGAGTGTGAAAAAAGAGGCATCAATAAAGATATGTTTATTGATCTCATCTTATTTGCCATTCCTATCGCCATTATTTGTGCACGAATTTATTATGTATCCTTTGAATGGGATTATTATCAGCAGCACCCAAATGAAATCATCAAGATTTGGAATGGTGGAATTGCCATACATGGCGGACTAATAGGGGCGGTGCTGACAGCGATTGTCTTTACTAAAGTGAGAAAGGTGTCCTTTTGGAAAATCGCCGATGTCGCAGCGCCTAGTATTTTACTAGGGCAAGCCATCGGGCGCTGGGGGAACTTTATTAATCAGGAAGCGCATGGTGAGGCTGTTTCAAGAGCCTTTTTAGAAAATTTGCACCTGCCTGAGTTTATTATTAATCAGATGTACATTGACGGGACCTACTATCACCCTACGTTCTTATATGAATCATTATGGAATATCGCAGGCGTTTTGATATTAATCTTATTACGTAGAACATCATTGCGTCGAGGCGAAATGTTCTTGTCTTATTTAATCTGGTATTCAATCGGCCGTTTCTTCATTGAAGGAATGAGAACAGACAGCTTAATGCTGACTGAGCATCTTCGAATTGCACAGATGATTTCGATTGCCATATTTGCAGTGGCTGTTTTGCTGATTGTGTTTAGAAGAATCAAGGGATATGCATCTATACGGTATAAAGAGAACAACTCATCAAATTAAGCAAGGGGGATAAGAGATGGGTGAGACATGGAAAAACGGCTTGAAAGCAGGGTTATCGACAACTTGGACACTTGGAAAAGTCATTTTTCCGGTTACCATTCTCGTTAGTATCTTGCAGCATACACCTGTGATGGATTGGATGATACAATTCATCCGTCCTTTTATGGGCCTGTTTGGTCTTTCAGGGGAAGCGGCCATTCCGCTTGTTTTAGGAAATATGCTGAACTTGTATGCGGGTATTGCAGCCATCTTGACATTAGAGCTGCCTGTGAAGGAAGTGTTCATTTTAGCGGTCATGCTCTCCTTTTGTCACAACTTGATCATCGAATCAACAGTGGCGGCGAAGGTTGGGCTGCGGGTGTCTGTCATTTTGCTGGTGAGAATCAGTCTTGCCGTCGTGTCAGCAATTGTCATTCACCTCGTTTGGCAGGGAGGCGAGGAGCCGGCGCAATATGGTTTGCTGACAGCTGCTCAGTCGGCTGATGTGCCTTCTAGCTGGTATATGATCGTACTTCTTGCTTTACAGAAAGCTGTTCTTGGTGTGCTGCAGCTGGCTTGTATTGTCATTCCTCTCATGATCATCATTCAATTTATGAGAGACTTAGGGTGGCTCCATACGCTGTCTAAGTGGCTGTCTCCTTTTACGAGAATGCTTGGAATGAAAGAAAATACGTCTATGACGATGGTGGCTGGTTTAACCATTGGTCTTGCCTACGGGGCAGGCGTCATGATGAAGGCAGTGGAAGAGGACGGTGTCAGCAAAAAGGATTTAACGCTTGCTTTCATTTTCCTTGTGGCGTGTCATGCGGTGGTCGAAGATACACTCATTTTCATTCCTTTAGGTATTCCAGTCTGGCCGCTTCTTCTTATTCGCCTTATTTCTGCTATTTTATTGACAGCTGCCATCAGCTATATCTGGCGGAGGCGCGAACATACAGCTGTTAGAAAGGAAGCCATATGAACCAATCAACTATTAACACAGTGCTATTTGATTTAGATGGCACATTAATCAATACAAATGAATTAATTATTGCTTCATTTCAGCATACGCTTGATCATTATTACCCTGGTCAATACAGCCGTGAGGATATCCTTCATTTCATTGGTCCATCATTATTTGATACATTCTCTGCAATGGATCCGAATCTGACAGATGACATGATTCAGATGTATCGAACGTTTAATCATGAACAGCATGACCTGCTTGTGACGGAGTACGAGACGGTGTTAGACACGTTGAAAATTCTTCAGGATCGAGGGTTTAAGCTTGGTATTGTGACTACAAAAATACGTGATACGGTTTTAATGGGATTAAAGCTGACTGGTTTGGAGCCTTTTTTTGAGGTCATTGTCACACTTGATGATGTACAAAATGAGAAGCCGCATCCAGAACCAGTCCAGCTGGCATTATCCAAGCTCGGCAGTGATCCGCATGAGGCGATCATGGTTGGCGATAACTATCACGACATTTTATCTGGTCAAGCGGCAGGGACGAAAACAGCAGGTGTTGCTTGGTCTATTAAGGGAGAAGAAGCCCTGTTAAAGCATCGCCCTGATTATATGCTGCAGAAAATGAGTGATCTCTTGGCGATTGTTGGAGCTGATTAAGTTGAGAAAAACAGATCGTTATCCTGTCAAAGGGGTCAATTCGCTTAGACAAGTCTATCGGACGGTCCCCTTTCTCAAGGTTGTGAAAAACTTTATCTTTATTCAAATGGCAAGGTATACGCCTTTTATGGGAATGAAAAATTGGATTTATCGCACCTTCCTTCGAATGAAAGTCGGGGAGGATACGGCGTTTGCTTTAATGGTGATGGTCGATCTCATGTTTCCTGAGAAAATCACTGTCGGTCGAAATAGTGTGATTGGCTATAACACGACCATTTTGTCCCATGAGTATTTGATTAAAGAGTATAGGCTTGGGGAAGTCTATATTGGTGATGAAGTCTTAATTGGGGCAAATTCAACGATTCTACCTGGAGTGACAATTGGTGATGGTGCGATTGTATCGGCAGGAACTCTTGTGAACAAAGATGTTCCGGCAGGCTCCTTTGTTGGAGGTAATCCAATGCGGATGATATATACAAAAGAGGAAATGGAAGCACGTCAATCTACGTCTGCTGAGTAGCTCGGCAGACTTTTTTGTTGACATTCTAACTTGGTGTAACTATAATGATTACAACAGAGGTGAGAAAACATGAAAATCAGCAGCAGATTTACTGTCGCTGTCCATATTCTGGCCTTGCTATCACTTGAAAAAGGATCATTACAGACATCGGAGGATATCGCAGGAAGTGTCAATACAAATCCAGTGGTCATTCGCCGTATCATGAGTAAGCTCAAAAAAGCAGGCCTAATCTCAACGAGTCTTGGCAAAGGCGGTTCTCAATTAAACCGAAGTGAGGATGACATTACACTGCTCGATGTGTATAAAGCGGTTGAAGTGGTGGATGAGGGAGAGTTGTTTCAAATTCATGAAAGCCCAAACCCTGACTGTCCGATCGGTGCAAATATTCAAGCTGTACTAGAATTAATTTTGTGCCGTGCTCAAAGTGCGATGGAGCAAGTGCTTGCTGAGATCAAATTAAGTGAATTAACGCAGGTTTTAATCAAAAAAATTGGATGATCTATTCAATTTTTTTTACCTCTGTTGTAACCATTTTGGTTACATCTTAAGTGATCAAAATAACCTTATATTGTAGGAGGAATTTACATGAACATTGGAATCATTGGCGCAACAGGTAAAGCAGGACAACACATTTTAAAAGAAGCTCAATCGAGAGGGCACGAAGTAACGGCAATCGTTCGAGATGCACAAAAAGTGACTAATTCATCAGCAGCTGTTTTAGAAAAGGATGTTTTTCACTTAGAGGCAGGAGACGTCAAAGGTTTTGATGTGATCGTAAATGCATTTGGTGCGCCAGCAGGACAAGAGCACCTTCATGTAGAAGCAGGGAAAAAACTCATTCATCTCTTGAAAGAGACACCAGAAACGCGTTTAATCGTCGTGGGAGGTGCTGGAAGTTTATTTGTAGATGAGGCCAAAACAACTAGACTGATGGACACACCGGAGTTTCCAAAGGAATACCTTGCTACTGCTTCACACCAAGGAGAAAACTTAAAAGATCTTCAAAAGACCGAAGGATTAAAATGGACATTTTTAAGTCCAGCAGCCTTCTTTAATCCAGCAGGCAAACGGACAGGTGCTTATGTGAAAGGCAAAGACCATCTTATCGTCAATTCAAAGGGTGACAGCTATGTGAGTTATGCTGACTACGCCGTTGCGCTTGTCGATGAGATAGAACAAGCTGCTCATGTTGGAGAACGTTTTACTGTGGTTTCTGAAGCAGAATAAGAATATAAAAACCCCGCTATTTAGCGGGGTTTTATGCTTTAATGATAATCGCCTGGCTGCCCATCTGTTTCCAAGAATCCTCAAACTGTTCACGATCGACTTTTTGATTCTTCTCTCCGTATGGGTTATTTAAGTAGACATGATCTTTGTCATAGCCTGTGATGACCACGCTGTGCATATTAAAGCTGATATCTATTTTCCCATTTGGTGTATTCCATGTTTCAATGTTATCTGTTTTGGCAAAGGTCGAAGTGGTAATGACCCAGACAGGATAACCTTTTTCAAGTGATTGATAGATGGCCTTTTTGACTGGCTTGCCGGTTAAGTCCACCGCTTGATTACCTGCATATTTTTTCGCAAGCTGATAAATGGGTTCGTGGTACACACCAAGACCTGGCCCATTCTCCATATCGCCTACAAACCCGTCATGAGGGTCTCCTTTTAAGCCATTCTCATAATTGAGCGGGACACGCTTAATCTCGTTTGCCAATGCGTTTTTCGTTATATGCTCATAGCCGCTGTAATGAAGAAGCATGGCTAAGCTCGTGACTTCGCATCCGTTATAAAGCTTTGGTGCATCCATTTGATTAAAGAGGATGACGTCCATGGCTTTTTTATTTCCTTTTAAACTAGAATGTGTTGTTTCTGTTTTTTTCGTAGAATGCGTTTCTTCTGCTGCTAGTGCGGTGTCATTTTCTTTTTCTTTGGCTTCTTGCGGTGACGTTGTTTTCTTGACTTGGTCGAATTGTGAAATGAAAATAAAGCCGAAATAAACAAGACATGCGCACAACAAAGTTAAGATTAATGTCTGGATGAATTTCACTGTAATCTCCTGTGTTATTCAATATTTTTAAGTATTATAGCATGTTCCTAAAGCAAAGAGATCAAAAAGGATTAGGTGTCATTTTAATGTAATATATGAACAAATGATTAAGGAAAAAAAGGGGAAAATAAAAATGATTGATTTAATCACTTTATTTTGTTAGCATATTATCATATTAGCGAACTAAAGGATTCGGAATTTTTTGTTTTAATGTGTTGGAGGTGCGGAACATGTTCATGTTTGAAAAACCATATGGTATGCGAGATTCATTACCAGGATTGTATGAGACGAAGAAAAGAGTTAGGCATTCTTTAACAGAGGTCATAAATAGTTGGGGTTATCGTTTAATGGAAACGCCAACGCTTGAATTTTACGATACAGTCGGTGTTCAATCGGCGATTACAGATACGCAGCTGTTTAAGCTTCTTGATCAAAATGGTCAAACCCTTGTGCTTAGACCTGATATGACGGGACCAATTGCGAGAGTGGCGGCTTCAAAGCTTCACGAACAGGCATATCCGCTTCGAGTCGGTTATGCAGCCAACGTGTTTCGGGCACAGGAAAGAGAAGGCGGAAGACCTTCTGAATTTGAGCAAGTCGGTATTGAATTGATCGGTGATGGTTCGATTAGTGCAGATGCTGAAGTCATAGCGCTTGTCGTGTTTGCATTAAAAAATGCTGGACTTCAATCCTTCAAAATTGCGATCGGGCATGTGGCTTTGGCTGAGACCTTGTTTTTAGATGTACTAGGGAATACAGAGCGGGCGAACGTATTGCGCCGATTTTTATATGAAAAGAATTATGTGGGATACAGGCAGCATGTCAAACAATTGCCGCTCTCATCCATCGATAAAACAAGGCTGCTCCAGCTTTTAGAGCTGCGTGGCGGTCAAGAAGTGACCCAGCAGGCTGAAGAAATTGTGGTGTCACAAGAGGGCAAAGAAGTGCTGGCGGAGTTAAAGGCGCTGTGGGAGACACTTGAAGATTACGGCTGTACAGAATATATCCGTTTGGATTTAAGCATGGTTAGTCATATGAGCTACTATACTGGGATTTTGTTTGAAGTATTTGCAGATCATGTTGGGTCTGTGATCGGAAGTGGAGGAAGGTATGATCAATTGCTTGCTCACTTTGATGCACCCGCACCTGCTACAGGCTTCGGACTTCGATTAGACCGTCTTCTTGAAGCGCTCGACGCAAAAGAAATAAATGAGCCCCAAGAGGCTGTGATTTTTAGTAAAGAACAGCGGCTTGAAGCATTTGATTTTGCAGAAAAAGAGCGGACAAAGGGCAAAAGGATTGTTCTCCAAGACTTAGCAGGTATTGAAAATATCGATGCCATGACCAAGGCATTTGAGCAAGTGACTTATTTTATCGGCGCTAGAAAGGAAGAGCAAAATGGGTAAAGTGTTGACAATGGCAATGCCAAAGGGGCGGATATTTGAAGAGGCAGCAGGGCTATTAAGACAGGCTGGATATCAGCTGCCGGAGGAATTCGAAGATTCAAGAAAACTAATCATTGATGTGCCGGAAGAAAATCTCCGCTTTATTTTAGCGAAGCCAATGGATGTGACGACATATGTAGAGCACGGTGTAGCAGATGTGGGCATTGCAGGGAAGGATGTCATGCTTGAAGAAGCACGGGATGTGTACGAAGTGCTCGATTTAAACATTAGCAAATGTCATTTAGCTGTAGCGGGCTTGCCGGGAGCCAGCTGGGGCGGTGTCGCGCCGCGTGTGGCCACAAAGTACCCAAATGTCGCTTCTTCTTATTTTAGAGAACAAGGTGAGCAGGTGGAGATCATTAAGCTAAATGGTTCCATTGAATTAGCACCGCTCATCGGACTTGCCGATCGAATTGTTGACATTGTCTCCACCGGTCAAACACTTAAGGAAAATGGACTTGTCGAAACGGAACATATTTGTGACATTACGTCACGTTTTATTGTCAATCCTGTGAGCTATCGAATGAAGGATGCGGTAATCGATGAAATGGCGCAGCGTCTGGCAAGAATCATCGAAGGAGAAGGGGAGGAAACATCATGAACATCACCTACATACAAGAAGGTGAGACAGACACTCTCTCACTCAAGCGTTCTCTAGATACAGGAACGGAAGAGCAGCGACTGGCTGTTCAGCGGATTATCGAAGAAGTTAGAAAAAATGGTGACGAAGCCGTACGGTCTTTCACGAAGCAATTTGACGGTGTCTCTATTGAACAGCCACTTGTGACGGAGGATGAAAAGACAAAAGCCTACGAACGTTTGGACCCGGAGATGATCCAAATCATCAAAACGGCGATCCGGAATATTCGAACATACCACGAGCGTCAGCTAACCTCCTCTTGGTTTTATCACCAAAAGGACGGCTCAATGCTAGGTCAGAAAGTAACACCGCTCGATGCGGTCGGTGTATATGTCCCAGGCGGAACGGCCGCCTATCCATCATCTGTTTTAATGAATGTGATCCCGGCACTTGTTGCCGGCGTTGAGCGAATTGTCCTTGTGACACCGCCAGGAAAAGACGGTCGTCTATCTGACGCTGTACTAGTAGCAGCGAAGGAGCTGGGCATTTCAGAAATGTACAAAATGGGTGGTGCTCAGGCGATAGCCGCTCTTGCATATGGAACGGACAGTATCCAGCCTGTTGATAAAATCACCGGTCCAGGAAACATTTATGTAGCACTTGCCAAACGGGAAGTATTTGGTCAAGTAGACATTGATATGATTGCGGGCCCAAGTGAAATTGCTGTTTTAGCAGATGAAACGGCAACTGCACATGAGGTGGCAGCTGATTTGCTTTCACAGGCAGAGCATGATGCATTGGCATCTAGTATTTTGGTGACACCATCTAAAGGATTGGCTGAAGCAGTGCAAGCAGAGGTGCAAGCGCAGCTTGATAATTTGCCAAGGAAATCAATCGCAGCACAATCTATTCAAGACCATGGTTATATTTACGTGACAGAATCTTTGGATCATGCAGTTGATATCGTGAACCAGTTAGCCCCAGAGCATTTAGAAGTGCTGACGGCGTATCCAGAATCACTACTTGGTCAAATCAAGCATGCTGGAGCAATTTTCTTAGGGCGTTACAGCCCAGAGCCGGTAGGGGATTACTTCGCAGGACCGAACCATGTGCTACCAACAAACGGGACGGCAAGATTCTCCAGTCCGCTTGGTGTCACGGATTTCCAAAAGAAAACGAGCATCATTTCATATAGCAAAGAAGCCTTCGAAACACATAGGGAAAGCATTGCGGCTTTTGCAAGATTAGAAGGGCTTGAAGCACATGCAAGATCGATTGAAGCGAGAAAGCGGGAGGAATCAAAATGAGACAGGCGGAAACAGCGAGACAGACAAATGAAACGAACATTTCGTTAGCGCTAGAGATTGATGGTGAAGGAAAAGCGGATATTCAGACCGATGTCCCTTTTATGACGCACATGCTCGACTTATTCACGAAGCACGGACACTTTAACTTAACTGTAGATGCAAAAGGAGACACAGATGTCGATGATCACCACACAACAGAAGATATTGGCATTGTGCTTGGGCAGATGTTGAAAGAAGCGCTCGGGGATAAGAAAGGAATTAAGCGCTACGGCTCTAGTTTTGTTCCAATGGATGAAACTCTCGCCCAAGTCGTCGTGGATTTAAGTAATCGTCCTCATTTGGAAATGAGAGCGGATTTCCCGAGTCAGAAGGTCGGCACCTTTGATACGGAGCTGGTTCATGAGTTTCTTTGGAAATTTGCCCTTGAAGCACGAATCAATCTGCATGTGATCGTTCACTATGGAACCAATACCCACCATATGATTGAAGCCATTTTTAAAGCGATGGCACGCGCCTTAGATGAAGCAACAACCATTGATCCGCGTGTGAAAGGGATTCCGTCGACAAAGGGGATGCTCTAATGATTGGCGTCATTGACTATGGAATGGGAAATTTGTTTAGCGTATCAAAAGCACTGGAACGAGCAGGAGCGTCTTATATCGTGTCTTCTGAAGCAGAGGAGCTGAAAAAGGCAGATGCGTACATTTTGCCAGGCGTCGGTTCGTTTCGTGATGCGATGCAGCTGTTAAGACAGACAGGACTTGAGACGTTTATCCACCAAGTCGTGCAGGAAGGAAAGCTGTTATTTGGCATTTGCCTTGGCATGCAGTTGTTGTTTGAAGAAAGTGAAGAAGCAGGTAAAACAAAAGGGTTAGGCCTTTTAAAAGGACGTGTCGTTCTTTTGAAGGATCGTGATCAGGATGGACAAAGGCTGAAGGTACCTCATATGGGCTGGAATGAGCTCACATTTCATCAACCCTCTCTGTTGTTTGACGGTGTGCCGGAAGGATTTGCATACTTTGTTCACTCTTATTATGTGAGCGGCATGAATCCAGAAGATCTATTGGCAAGTGCGCCCTATGGCGTTCAAGTACCTGCCGTTGTTGGGAAGGGGAATGTGTTTGGAACGCAGTTTCACCCTGAAAAAAGCAGTACAACAGGAATGGCACTGCTGAAACAGTTTATTCAATTAGCAAACGAACAGAGGGTGAGCAAATGAGTGATTTTATATTATATCCAGCAATTGATATGAGAAATGGCAAATGTGTACGACTTGTGCAAGGAGACTATGACCAAGAAACCATTTATGGAGATTCACCGTTAGACATGGCGAGACGGTTTGCAAATGAAGGAGCAAAATGGATACATCTCGTTGATTTAGATGGCGCAAAAGCAGGAAAACGCGTGAATCACGAGCATGTGCTGGCGATTGCTTCCTCATTAGATGTGAATGTTCAAATTGGCGGCGGCATTCGGACAGAAGAAGATGTTGCATTTTATTTAAACAATGGCGTATCGAGAGTCATTCTTGGCAGTTCAGCGGTGTCAAACCCGGTTTTTGTGAAAAAAATGTTGGCGCAATATGGGGAGAAAATCGCCATTGGCATTGATGCACGAAACGGTTTTGTATCGACTGAAGGCTGGCTTGAAACATCGGAAGTGAAGGCGGAGGAACTCGGTAAGGAACTGGCAAAGGAAGGCGCAGAGGTCTTCATTTTCACGGATATTCAAATGGACGGCATGCTGTCTGGTCCAAATGTGGAAAGTACGGTTCGATTAGCAGAAGCAACTGGCAAACAAGTCATTGCCTCAGGTGGTGTCAGTGCAGTAGGTGATCTGCAAAAGCTGTCAGCACAAAAGCAGACAGGTGTGTCTGGTGCCATCATTGGCAAGGCGCTGTATACAAAGCAATTTACTTTAGCAGAAGCGTTTGAAGGGCTTGACAGCATATGATGACAAAACGAATCATTCCATGTCTTGATGTAAAGGAAGGGCGTGTGGTCAAAGGGATCCAATTTCTAGGGTTGAAGGATGCTGGTGATCCGGTCGAATTAGCGCAGATCTATGACGAGGAAGGTGCGGATGAACTCGTCTTTCTTGATATTTCTGCCTCTCATGAAGGCCGAAAAACGATGGTGGATGTGGTCAAACAAGTGGCATCCACTCTCGCTATCCCGTTCACGGTGGGCGGCGGGATTAACCACCTTGATGACATGAAGCGTATATTAAGAGCGGGGGCAGACAAGGTGTCTGTGAACACAGCGGCTGTTTTAAGACCGGAGCTAATAACAGAAGGAGCCGACTTTTTTGGTTCACAGTGCATAGTTGTTGCGATTGACGCGAAATACGATGAAGAGAAACAAGCATACATGGTCTATACGCACGGAGGACGCCGTCAAACGGATTTAGAAGTGAGTGACTGGGCGAAAGAAGCCGTGCGAAGAGGAGCAGGCGAGATCTTGCTGACTAGCATGGATGCCGATGGTGAGAAAACGGGCTTTGAGCATCGTTTGACGAAGCTTGTATCAGAAGCAGTCACAGTGCCAGTTATTGCTTCAGGAGGTGCTGGCAATGCGCAGCATATGCTGGAGGCTTTTACAAAAGGTGAAGCTGATGCCGCACTCGCAGCCTCTATTTTCCATTATAAAGAAACCTCCATTCAAGAGGTGAAGACATATTTGAGAGAACACGGGGTGAAGGTAAGATGAAACAGGCAAACGAATTAACCTTTAATGATGCAGGTCTCATTCCTGCCATTGTACAGGATGCTCAAAGCAAGGAAGTTCTTACTTTGGCGTATATGAATCAAGAATCCTATGAAAAAACATTAGAGACAGGGGAAACATGGTTTTTTAGCCGGTCGAGAAATGAGCTTTGGCACAAAGGAGCCACATCTGGACACACCCAGCGTGTTACATCTATTCGCTATGACTGTGATCAAGATGCCCTGCTTGTTCTAGTGACACCAAGCGGCCCAGCCTGCCATACAGGCAGCTATAGCTGTTTTTCGGAAGAGGGCGTGAAACAGCAAAGGGGAGAACAAAACCGCTTTGCTATTTTAAATGAACTGGAACAGGTCATTGCGAAGCGGCAGATGGAAATGCCAGAAGGAGCGTATACAACCTATTTATTTGAAAAAGGAGTCGACAAAATCCTGAAAAAGGTAGGGGAAGAAGCTTCTGAAGTCATCATTGCAGCGAAGAACCGTGATCAAGAAGAATTGAAATGGGAAACAGCAGATCTCCTGTATCACCTTCTTGTGTTATTACGTGAACAGCAGCTGCCTCTTGATGATGTATTAAAGGTATTGAAAAAGCGCCATCAAGGGGAATGAAAAGCTGGGGGTACCCCCGGCTTTTTGCTTTTAAATGAAAAACAAATCCTTCCTTTCCTTTTGTTCTATGTGACGACTCATGAAGTATGTTATACTACACACGGTACACTGTTCGAAATGGAGGGTATCGGTGAGTAAATACACTTCTCAAAATAATCACACACAAGTCGTCCAGCTATTCCAAGATGGGCATTACTTTTTTCATAAAGGTCTAAAAGCATATAGAGAAAGAAATCTGTCTAGGGCAAGTAAGCTGATCCAGCGGGCCATCGTACTTGAGCCTGAAAATGTAGAAATGCTGTCGCAGCTTGCCATTATTTATACTGAAATGGGTCATTACCAACAATCTAATGAACTGCTTGATTTTATCCTTGAACACTTGGATGAGAACATGTCAGAGTGTCACTACTTTAAAGCCAATAATTATGCGAATCTCGGTTTGTTTCAAGAGGCATATAGATGCGCCACTGCTTATGCTGCGCTGGAAGAAGACGGGGAATTTGCAGATGAAAATGACGATCTCCTCGATCTGCTTGATATGAGTGACGATGTTGATGAAGATTTTCCTTATGATCAGGATGATCTGATTGTAAAGCAGGATCAAGCCAACCATTTGCTAGAAAGCGGCAGGCTGGATGAAGCAATCGAGATGCTGGAACAGATGATTGTTGAGTATCCAGAGTTTTGGTCAGCGTATAATAATCTCGCTTTGGCCTATTTTTATTCTGGCCAAATCGATCAGGCAAAAGAAATGTTGAACCGGGTCCTTCATGAAAATCCCGGTAATCTGCATGCCCTTTGTAATCAGCTTGTTTTCTATCATTATGAAAAAGAAGAAGAAAAGGTCAATCTGTTAGCGAAGCAATTAACGCACGTGTATCCAATATTAAGTGAACAGCGTTATAAGCTTGGCGCAACATTTGCCCTTGTTGGAGAATTTGAATGGGCATTTAAATGGCTTTATTCTTTGTATAAAACAGGTTTCCAAGGTGATAGTACGTTTTTATACTGGCTGGCAAGTGCAGCCTATTATACGGGCCACAAAACGCTGGCGCAAACCGTCTGGGATAAGATGGTGGAAGAAGATATTGATGCAGATGAAATCAAGCCGTGGCAAGATAAACCAGAGGAGTCTGAGCCAATGGTTTCAATTGAGGAACGACTCACTGCCTACTATGTCAGCAAACAAAAAGGTGAACGTGACGTCTTGCAATCTGTTCTTGATTCCCGCGCTGCGAAAACGGCCTTTGAACAGCAGTTTATTGAGTTACTTTTATTTGAAGATCAAATGGAAGAAAGATCGTTTTCAGAAGATGCGGTCTTCGCAAAACAGGCGGCATCTGCTTTGGAAGAAGCGGTGCAGCCTGATAGCCACATGCCATATTTTTGGTTATTCCATATTATTCAGCAAGCACGCGCTTCAGGCGTAGAGAAGAAAAATGCCATTGCATGGGCAGCAGCTTCTTATTATCTATGGATGAATGAACAAGAAGAATCAGCTGTCAGCAAAAAAGAGATCGCAGCTTCTTTTCAGATCAGCGTTCAAACGCTGTCAAAATATGAGAATATTATTTGTGCGTTCATGGTTTGAATAGGTAAATAGATTCAGATAACAGCAGCATGGCCGAAAAGGTCATGCTTTTTTCTTGGATAAAAAGGTGGGATTTGCTAGGATTTGGCGAAGTATGACAATCTCGACATCTATTTGAAACATAAATGTAATAAAAATATTAGCTCATTTTGTCGATGTGTCATGTATAATGAAACTCGTGGATTAAAACAAAGACATATATTTAAATATTTTACTATACATAATGCAACACCTAGTGATAGAAACAATCTGGTCAACATCTGACTGAATCATCAGGAAGAAAGACACAGGAAGCACAGATTGGTCGCAGAGAATTTGCTGCTTTCTCATGTCGCTTGGGAAATTGTCAAAGGAGGAACTATACGTGAAAAAGTTTATTACTTTCGGTTTAGCTTCGGTGATTGGAGCGAGCGGTTTATTTATTCCATTTACTCATGAAGCAAATGCACAGAACTTTGAACAAAAGAAACAAGAACTAGACAGCAAGCAGTCAGAGGTAAACAAGAATCTTCAAAAGAAAAAAGAAGAGCTTTCAAAGCTTGAGGCAAAACAAGAGGCACTTGCGCTAAAGCTAAAAGAAATTGACGAAAAAGCTTTAAAAACAAGTGATCAAATCGAAGAAAAACAAAAAGAAAACGAAAAAACAAAAAAAGAAATCAAAGCACTGAAAAAAGAAATTGCTGATACAGAAAAACGTATCGAAGAAAGAAACGAATTCTTGAAAAAGCGTGTACGTGCGCTTCAAGAAAGCGGTGGTTCTACGAAATACATAGATGTATTACTAGGAGCAAAAAGCTTTAGCGATTTCATCAGCCGTGCAGGTGCTGTATCTACATTAATCAACGCAGACAGCGAAATCATTAAAGAACAAGAAAAAGACAAAGCAGAATTACAAAAGTCTGAAAACGAATTAAATACAAAGCTTGAAGATGTTCAAAAGACGCTTGCAAAGCTTGAAACACTTCAAACAGACTTAAATAAACAGCTTGATGAGAAAGACAAGCTATTCAAGCAAGTGAAAAAGCAAAAAGGAAGTGCTTCTTCTCAAATCAGCGAGTTAAACACTGAGGCAAACAGCATTGCATCTGAAAAAGACGCAACAATCGCTGCTCAAAAACAAGCTGAAAAAGAAGCAAGAGAAGCTGCTCAAAAGGCAAAAGAAGAAAAAGCACAAAGACAACAGCAGCGTCAAGCTAGTGTTCAAGCAGAAGACAACAGCTCTAATAACGACAGCGGTTCTTCTTCAAATAACAGTGGATCTTCAAATAACAATAGCAGCAGTTCACCAAGCAAAAAGCCATCTTCTGGCGGTGGATCACCTGTCAGCAATAATGTAGGCGGAATCGAAGGTGCAATCAGCACAGGTTCTACGATTGTAGGACAATCTCCATATAAATGGGGCGGCGGCAGATCACAAGCCGATATTGACGCACGTCGTTTTGACTGTTCTTCATTCGTTCGCTGGGCATTTGCATCAGCAGGCATCAACCTTGGACCAGTTGGCGGTACAACAACAGATACGCTTGTAGGTAAAGGAAGAGCTGTAAGTGCATCTGACATGAAACGCGGAGACCTTGTGTTCTTTGATACGTATAAAGTAAATGGACACGTTGGTATTTACTTAGGAAACGGTACATTCTTGAACGATAACAGCTCTCGCGGTGTTTCAGTTGACTCTATGAGCAACGTTTACTGGAAAAAAGCATTCAATGGCGTTGTAAGAAGAGTCGTTGAATAAATCATTACTTACTATATAACCGTAAACAGGCTTCCTTAAACAGCAGTTTAAGGAAGCTTTTTCTTTTTTTGAAGATATGAGCAAATGATTCGCTTATTATCCGCAGATTTAATAGGATATGGGTAAGGAATAAAAGCTAAGAGTGGAAATGATGCTCTCTGTCATGAATGGAAGCATCACCCAAGGGCATTCTAATAAGAAATGCTAGCAGCAATTGAAGAGGGAGTGACAGTTGTGTCAGAAGAAAAAATCTACGATACGATCATCATTGGAGCGGGTCCTGCCGGAATGACAGCCGCTGTTTATACATCACGGGGAAATCTTTCAACACTGATGATTGAAAGAGGAATTCCAGGCGGCCAAATGGCGAATACGGAAGATGTCGAGAACTATCCGGGCTTTGAAAGCATCTTAGGGCCGGAACTTTCAAATAAAATGTTTGAGCATGCAAAGAAATTCGGTGCCGAGTATGCGTATGGCGATATTAAAGAAATTGTAGATGGAGAAGAGTACAAAATCGTCAAAGCTGGTTCCAAAGAATACAAAGGACGCTCTGTCATTATTGCGGCAGGTGCTGAATACAAAAAAATCGGTGCACCAGGCGAAAAAGAACTTGGCGGCCGCGGCGTATCATACTGCGCTGTATGTGACGGTGCCTTCTTTAAAAACAAAGAGCTTGTCGTGATTGGTGGAGGAGACTCAGCAGTAGAAGAGGGTGTTTACCTCACTCGCTTTGCATCTAAAGTCACTATTGTCCATAGACGCGACAAACTTCGTGCCCAAAGCATCTTACAAGCACGTGCATTTGATAATGAAAAAATCGATTTTATGTGGAACAAAACCGTTAAAGAAATCAATGAAGAAAATGGGAAAGTCGGCAGTGTGACATTAATTGATACCGTGACAGGTGAGGAAGAAGACTTCAAAACAGATGGCGTCTTTATCTACATCGGTATGTTGCCGCTGTCTAAACCATTTGAAAATCTAGGGATTACAAATGCAGAGGGCTACATTGAGACGAACGAAAGAATGGAAACAAAAGTTGAAGGAATCTTCGCAGCTGGTGACATTCGTGAGAAAACACTTCGTCAAATCGTCACAGCAACAGGTGATGGAAGTATTGCAGCACAGAGTGCACAGCATTATGTAGAAGAGCTTGCTGAAAAGCTAAAAGCAATGAAATAAACAGCTGTCGTAAATCCTTAATATTGCGTCACGGGCTTTTAACTGGAATGTAACACGGGTGAAACAATTATCCGTTATGATAAAACTAGTAATTGACCCCCTTTTATAAGGAATACATGTTTGGCACGGATGTGAATCCGTGTCCTTTTTTTTGCTTAAAATCAGAAATTCACGAGATGTTCACAAATGACGCATGGAGAACCGTTACATGTTGTAAAATAAAGAATAGAGAAAGTGCCCGTCACCATATTCATACGAAAACCTGTCTGTTTTCAGTGAAGAACGGGCATGTTCATTGTGGGAGTCATGATGAACCTGTATAATAAGAAAAAGACATAAAAGAGTAGGTGACAGCTGATGCAACGAGTAACCAATTGTGTGCTGCATCACGAAGATCAAGTTCTCTTGCTGCAAAAGCCAAGACGAGGCTGGTGGGTAGCACCTGGCGGCAAAATGGAGAGCGGAGAATCGGTCAAGGATTCAGTCGTTCGAGAATTTAGAGAAGAAACAGGCATTTATATTTTAAATCCGCAGCTAAAAGGCGTGTTTACCTTTATCATAAAAGAAGGCGATCAAATCGTTCAAGAGTGGATGATGTTCACCTTTATGGCAGATTCCTTTACAGGAAAAAACGTATCAGAGTCGGAGGAAGGCATTTTAAAATGGCATGATGTAAAAGATGTACCCAGCTTGCCGATGGCTCCAGGAGATTCCCATATTCTTGACTTCATGTTGAAAGGGAAAGGACTTCTCCACGGCACTTTTACGTATACACCAGACTTTGAGCTGATTGCTTATCGATTAGATCCTCAAGGAGACTAATAAATGAACCGTTTTCATAAAGAAGGAGAGGGAGCAGGCATGAATACGCACAAACAAGATGATATTCAGCTTGTGATTATTACAGGGATGTCAGGTGCGGGGAAAACCGTTGCCATCCAAAGCTTTGAAGACTTAGGTTACTTTTGTGTGGATAACTTACCGCCATCACTTTTACCGAAGTTTCTAGAGCTTATGAAGGAATCCAATTCAAAGATGAGCAAGGTGGCCCTTGTGATGGATTTGCGCGGACGCGAATTCTTTGATAGCTTAATTGCAGCCTTAGATGAAATGAGTGATCTTGGTTGGATCACACCAAGAATATTATTCTTAGATGCAAACGATAAGGTACTTGTCTCAAGATACAAAGAAACGAGACGTTCGCATCCTCTTGCGACAACAGGTTTGCCGCTCGAAGGAATCGCGATGGAACGCGATCTGTTAGAAGAGTTAAAAGGCCGAGCTCAAATGATTTTTGATACATCGGATTTGAAACCGAAACAGCTTCGAGAAAAGATTGTCACACACTTTGCTACGAATCAGGGGCAAGTGTTTACAGTGAATGTGATGTCATTTGGCTTTAAGTACGGCTTGCCAATTGATGCTGATCTTGTATTTGATGTGAGATTTCTGCCGAATCCTTACTATATTGAGAGCATGCGTCCACAGACTGGAAATGATGAAGAAGTACGCTCCTATGTCATGAAGTGGAGTGAAACGCAAAAGTTCACAGAGAAATTAATCGACCTTCTCAGCTTTATGCTTCCGTCCTATAAACGAGAAGGGAAAAGTCAGCTGGTGATCGCTATTGGCTGTACAGGTGGACAGCACCGATCAGTGACGCTAGCGAACTACTTATCGGAGTATTTTAAAAATGACTACTATACTCATGTCACTCACCGGGACATTGAAAAGAGAAGCAGAAAATAGATGACGACACTTCCAAAGGTGGTCATTCTTGGCGGAGGCACTGGCTTATCTGTTTTGCTCAGAGGGCTAAAAACAAAGCCAGTGGATATTACCGCTATTGTAACGGTTGCTGATGATGGAGGCAGCTCAGGCAGACTGCGACATGATTTGAATATTCCGCCTCCAGGCGATATTCGGAATGTCCTTGCGGCACTTTCTGATGTCGAACCGCTTGTAGAAGATTTATTTCAGCACCGTTTTAATAAAGGGAATGACTTAACAGGCCACTCTCTCGGCAATCTCATTCTTGCGGCTATGACGAATATAACCGGTGATTTTTTTCATGCCGTCACAGAAATGAGCAAGGTCTTAAATGTGAGAGGAAAAGTATTGCCAGCAGCGAATTCAAGTGTTGTTCTTCATGCTGAATTAGAAAATGGGCAAGTGGTAACAGGAGAATCAAAAATCCCAACCTATGGTGAGCGAATTAAACGAGTGTTCCTCACACCCGATACGATTGAACCGCTCCCAGAATCGATTCAAGTCATTCGTGAAGCCGACTTGATCGTCCTCGGACCTGGCAGCTTGTATACAAGTATCTTGCCAAACTTGCTTGTACCGCATATTGGCGAAGAAGTGATTCGTTCTAAGGCGAAAAAAGTCTATATTTGTAATGTCATGACACAGCCGGGGGAAACGCTTTCCTACAGTGCAGCTGATCATGTGCAGGCACTAAACGATCATATGGACCGACCATTTATCGATACGATATTTGTGAACAATAAAGAAATTCCAGAAGAAATCAAAGCAAAATATGCAGAAGAGCAGGCGCAGCCTGTACAATTCGACACAGATGTACTCAAAGCCATGGGACTAGAAGTCATCCCTGGGGAAATCATTACATATGACCAGCATGTGATTCGTCATGACACGCTGAAAGTAGCTGCGCTGCTTGTCGATTTGCTGCATCAGAAAAAATAGGAATGGGGGTGGCAAGGATGTCATTTGCATCCGAAACAAAAAAAGAGCTGACTAATCTGGAAGTGAAGGACTGCTGCACAAAAGCAGAGCTTTCTGCCCTCATCCGTATGAACGGTTCATTATCTTTTTCTAATCGAAAATTGATTTTAGATATCCAGACAGAGAACGCAGCCATTGCAAGACGTATTTATACTCTTTTGAAAAAGAAATACGATGTGACTGTCGAGCTGCTCGTTCGTAAAAAAATGAGATTAAAAAAGAATAATGTGTATATTGTCAGACTGGTAGAACGAGCGAAAACCATTTTAGAGGACCTGAAGATATTAGGTGAACAATTTGTATTTGAACGTAACATTTCAGAAGAACTTGTGAAGAAAAGATGCTGCAAGCGTTCCTATATGAGAGGTGCTTTTTTAGCAGGAGGTTCTGTGAATAATCCAGAAACCTCTTCGTATCACCTTGAGATTTTTTCACTATACAAAGAACATAATGATGCCCTTTGTGAGCTCATGAATCAATTCCATCTTAATAGTAAAACACTTGAACGCAAAAAAGGCTTTATCACATACATGAAGGAAGCGGAGAAAATTACGGAATTCTTAAGTGTTGTGGGTGCTCATAACTCATTGCTTCGTTTTGAAGACGTGCGCATCGTCCGAGATATGAGGAATTCTGTGAACCGGCTCGTCAATTGTGAAACAGCAAACTTGAATAAAACGATCGGTGCCTCACTGCGCCAGGTTGAAAATATTCAATTCATTGACGAAAAGATTGGACTAGACGCCCTGCCAGATAAGCTGCGTGAAATTGCGCAACTGCGTATTGACTACCAAGAAGTCACACTAAAGGAACTTGGCGAAATGGTGGAAAGCGGCAAGATCAGCAAATCAGGCATTAATCACCGTTTAAGAAAGCTAGATCAAATTGCAGAACAATTAAGAAACGGACAAGCTGTTACACTCAAATAGGGAAATAAAAAAGGGAGGCAGATCATATGGTGGAAAAAACGGTCACAATTCAGCTGAAAACGGGTTTGCAGGCACGTCCGGCTGCTTTGTTCGTTCAAGAAGCCAATCGTTTTGGTGCTGATATTTTTCTAGAGAAAGATGGGAAAAAAGTCAATGCGAAGAGTATTATGGGACTGATGAGCCTTGCGATCAGCTCTGGGGTCACCGTCAAACTAATAGCTGATGGAGCAGATGAACAAGAAGCCATCGATGCGTTAACGGATTTTATCAATCAAGAAAACTGAGTCTCTTCAAGGGCTCAGTTTTTTTAGGAGGGAAAGTTGTGATTCAATCAGCCTTTTTACAGAAAATTGGATACGAAGCTTCGTCCATTACCTTTGAACAATTGCCTGATTTACTAAGGAAGATGGCTTATACCTTTCCTTTTGAAAATAGATCTGTGGTGGGTAAACACGCTTATGCTTTGGATCAAGAAGGTTTGAAGCTTCATCTTCTGGAAGGCAGCAGAGGTGGGCTTTGCTATGACCTCAATCCGCTCTTATATTATGTCTTAAAAGAGGCAGGTCTCGCTGTACAGCTCGTTCAAGGGACCGTATATAACAAAGAAGCGGAGAAGTGGGCACTGGATGGGACGCATGTAGCCATCGTCCTTCAACATCACCATGAGCGCTACCTCATTGATGCAGGATTTGGTGTGAATTTACCCCTTCAGCCCGTCCCTTTTACAGGTGAATGGGTGGAAGCACCGTCCCTTCGTTTTCGAGTGAACGCAGAGGAAACAGAAAAAGGAACCCATCTACTCCAATTGGATAGGGGAGCGGGTGCTGAAACAGGTTATGCTTTTACATTGAAAGAAGTCGGTGAAGATACACTTGTGCAATTGAGGCATGAGATTTATGAAAATGAAGCCTCTCCTTTTAACAAAAGGCCGCTTGCATCCAAACTGACACCAACAGGTCGTGTGATCGTGACAGAGGATCATGTCACGATACATGAACAGGAAGAAGTATCGAAGAAACCACTCTCACAACCGTTTGAGGAGTACGTACAAAAACTGCTTCCGTAAACAATATGAAAAAAGACAGCCCTTTTTGAAGTGACCCCCTAAATTTAGACGCGGTTTTTTATGAGATAGCTTTCGAGGCATGAGTTCGATATTGTATCGGACTCATGCCTTTTAGTTTTGTTTTTATACGTGTGTGATTGTAGTAGTCAATATATTGTTCAAGTTCTTGCTTGAAGTGTTCGATGTTCTCAAATTTTTT
>NZ_CP150633.1:833978-843023 GCF_038023285.1 Bacillus sp. PPSBB_11 | reverse complement strand
ATCTTCAATTGTAAATTTAGCCAAAAGAAAAGCACCTCCAAATGTTAGACTGTGTCTAATATTTGGGGTGCACTTCATTTGACTTAGGGCTGTCTTTTTATAATGATTAACGAATCCTCGTAAATGTCGCATAGTGATCGGTTGTTTTATAAATGAGCCAGTCACTTGAATACACTAGGCGGTCAGCATTACGGAAGCCGGAGACGTAGTTGATGTCGGCTTCACGCCATGTACGGCCGCTAGCTGATGGAAGGCGTCCCTCTCGATTAGAGAATACGTCTCCACCGATGCTTTTGCCCGGCGCGACTTCAGCTAAATTTCCTTTTGATGCCACCCATCCGAGGGCGCTCGCTTGTGATTTGGTGATGTAATTATCAGGTAGTCGTTTATAGCGGATTAAGTAATCTGCTACACCATCAAAGGTATTAATGACGGCAAGGGTACGAAGGTCTGGTGCAAGCTGTACGGAAGCAGTTTCATTTGTGGCTGTTGGTGTAAGTGGTGTTTCTGCATGGGCTTGCTGCGGGATAAATCCAGAAAACAGAATGGCAGCAATCAGAGCGAACAGAGTAAAAATCGAACTTATTTTTTTCATCTTGATCCTCCTCAAAAGGAAATGGGATGCCGTCCTCTTGATGCTTGTCTACCTCATATTATAGCACCGGCATATGAAGAGAATGTAAAGAATCAGGAGATTGGACAAAATGAGGCTTTTTGACCTACTGTCTCTAGATGACGTAAACAAAAAGACGCAGTTCCCTGCGCCTTTTTTCAATTAAGATGAGGCAAGCTCCTTCACAATATCAATAGGGGCTTTGCCGTCAATTCCATGAATCACATTATGAATGGCTCGTTTCAGCATAAGATCTCTTGTCGTTTCAGTAGCGGAACCGATATGCGGGGCAAGTGTGACATTGTCCATCTCCTTGAAAGGATGATCTTCCTGAAGCGGTTCTTGCTCATACACATCCAGACCAGCTCCTTTAATCCACCCTTCCTGTAGTGCTTGAATGAGGCTTTTCTCATCGACGGTTTTTCCGCGGGAGATGTTCACAAATAAAGCTGTCGGCTTCATTAATTTCAATTCCCGCTCTCCTATCATATGGTACGTCTCATCCGTCAGCGGTGTGATTAACACAATGATATCAGCTTGCTTCAGCAAGTCATCCAGTGCACAATATACAGCGCCGTAGGCCGATTCGGCTTTCTCGTTCCGGCTCCGGTTGTGATAGAGGACGTTCATATCAAAACCATGAGCGGCTCGTTTGGCTACTTGCTCTCCGATTCGTCCCATTCCAATGATCCCAAGCGTTTGATGATGGACGTCAATGCCGAATATATCTTCTTCTTGAACAAATTTTGTCCATTTTCCCTTGCGGATAAAACGATCAAGCTCGGCAATTCTCCTCGCAGAAGAGAGAATGAGCGAAAAGGCAAGATCAGCAACGGTATGATCGAGTGTATAAGGCGTGTGCGTACCAATCACGCCTCTTTGTCTCATGGCTTCTAGATCAAAATTGTCATAGCCGACTGAATTATTGCTTACCACCTTGAGTTGAGGTGCATGATCTAATAAATCTTGATCAATTTTCGTACCTGATGTTAAAAGGCCATCAGCCTTCTGCAGCTTCTCAAATAATAGATCTCTTGGGATCGGGTCCTTTGACTGCCATACCTCATATGTACAATGTTCTTTTAACATGTCTTCAAAAGAGGCAGGTAAGGGTTTGGCGACAAAAATATGTGGTTTCATCATCAACTCGCTCCTTTCACATGGTCATCTTTCTCTTTTTATTATAAAGCAACCATTTTGGCAGTACACGTTTGAATATGAGCTGCTCAATATTTAATATACTGAAATAACGGAAAAGGAGAGATTTTTATAGTGAAAGAGTAAATGACATGGCCATCTGATGTCTTTTTATGATGTAGAAAAACGAGTGATTAGTAGATGAGTCATAGAAAAATGCTAGATGTTTCGGGAGATAATCTGACAAACTGGAAAATAGATCGAGACTTTTTGGTAGAAAATTTATTATATTTGCAGTGTATTAAACGGGATGGTCATTTTCTACTAAACCATTTCATCGTCTTTTGGTGAAATGAGAGCCATCGTTTGTAAGCAAAAGCCGCATATCCCCTGTGCTGAAGCGGAACAAAGAGCAAAATAGAGAAAATGTTTACATATTCTCTCATCGTTTTCTCATTTTTTTCTTTTTTTTCTATCATTTTTCTTCTCTATGCTTGAGAACACACAAGGGAAAAGGAGGCCAGGTAAGGCGTTACAATCACTTAAAAAAGATAGGAGATGACAGGATGGAATCAACATTAGAACAGATTCTTCAGCACAATGCAGATTTTGTGAAAGAGAGACAGTATGAGCCTTTCAAGGCGGGAAAATTTCCTGAGAAGAAATTGGTTATATTAACTTGTATGGATACACGCCTGTTGGAATTATTACCGCAATCCATGGGGCTTCGTAATGGTGATGCGAAGATCATTAAAAATGCAGGAGCCATCGTCACACATCCATTTGGCAGTGTCATGCGGAGTATTTTACTAGCCATTTATGAGCTGAAAGCAGAGGAAGTATGCATTGTCGGACACCATGAATGCGGAATGGCAGGCCTTGCGGCAGACCCTTTACTTGAAAAGGCAAAAGCACGGGGAATTGAGGAAAAGTGTTTGAGCATTGTGAAAAGCGCAGGTGTTGATTTAAAGGGCTGGCTGACAGGCTTTGATTCAGTGGAAGAGAGCGTATCCCAAAGTGTGAAATTAGTCAAAGAGCACCCGCTCATGCCAAGTGATGTAGCTGTTCATGGACTAGTGATTCATCCGGCAACAGGAAAGCTGGATGTCGTTATAAAAGATAAACAGATCGACCCGCAATATACCTAAATCATCTACACATACTTGAAGGAGGCCAACACATACCATGCGTTTTTATGGAAGATTTGAAGGTTATGATTCATCAAAGTTTAGACGCGATTTAATCGCTGGGCTTGTCGTGGGCGTTGTGGCAATTCCTTTAGGCATGGCTTTTGCCATTGCATCTGGTGTCGGACCAGAATACGGACTATACACAGTCATCGTTGCCGGCATTTTGATTTCATTGTTTGGTGGTTCAAAGTATCAGATTGGCGGACCGACCGGGGCATTTGTTCCAATTTTATTCGGGATCGTCAGCCAGTACGGTATTGAAAACTTACTCATTGCTGGTTTTATGGCAGGCTGTATGCTTGTCTTATTCGGAATATTCAAACTAGGAAAGCTCATGAAATTTATTCCTCGTCCGGTTATCATCGGCTTTACTGCCGGCATTGCTGTCATTATTTTTTCAGGACAGATTGCCAACTTCCTCGGATTAAAGGGTGTTGAAAAACATGAAAGCTTTTTCCTCAATATGAGAGAAATCGTGGTCCATCTCGGTACCGCAAACAGTCTCGCCATTCTCACAGCGATTGTTGGGCTCATCGTGATTTTGGCGGCACAAAAATACATTCCCAAAATACCTGGTGCTCTATTAGGTCTACTCGTTTCAACATTTATAGCTGTTCTCTTTTTTCAAGGACAAGTTGAAACCATCGGCTCTGCATATGGCGAAATCCCTCGTCAGCTGCCAACTTTCGCTTTTCCTGAATTGACGATTGAAAAAATGATTTATTTGCTGCCGCCGGCTATTGTCATTGCGCTTTTGGGCGGCGTGGAGTCGATCTTGTCCGCGATGGTAGCTGATAATATGAAAGGTTCTAAACATGACAGCAATAAAGAACTCGTCGGACAAGGAATTGCCAATATGGCGGCACCGCTTTTTGGAGGGATCCCAGCGACTGGAGCGATTGCTCGTACGGCAACAAACATTAAAAATGGTGGAGCAAGCCCCATTTCAGGAGTCGTGCATGGTGTCGTTGTCTTGCTCATCTTAATGTTATTTGCACCATATGCATCGATGATTCCACTTGCTGCCATGGCACCGATTTTGATGTTTGTGGCGTGGAATATGAGTGAGAAAAAGGAGTTTATCAATATTGTCAAAGTCAAAAATGCGGATTCCCTTGTGCTTGTCGTGACCTTCCTGCTAACGGTCATCGGTGATTTGATTATAGGGGTGACTGCAGGTCTCATTTTAGCGTTTATCGCCTTTATCAAAAAAATGAGCCAGACAACGAATATTTCCTCAAATGTTGCTGTTCCTCAAATCGAAACCGCAGCTGCCTTAGAAAGGGAGACCGATCAGAAAGGGATTAGTATGTATTCGATTGAAGGGCCACTCTTTTTCGGTACAACCGATTCATTGGAAAATTCGATTTTGGATCATGTTCAGACAAAGCCGAAAACACTCATTTTGCTTATGAACAAAGTGAATTATATGGACACCTCAGCAGAAGCGGTTCTGATGAACATTTCTAATCGTTTAAAGCATCACAATGGAAAATTGATGATTGTAGGGCTTCAATCACAGCCAAAAGAGCTTTTGCATCGTACCGGTCTTTTCCATCACATTGGAAAGCAGCATTTCTTTGAACGAACGGATGATATTTCACCACAGCAGCTATAAAAGGCTAAAAAAAGCACGTGACATGTCGGTCACGTGCTTCAGCGTGTAGACAAACCCTCGCATTCTTTGTCAGTTCTGCGTGCCGGTGCTCACGAATGTCAAATTCGCTCCGCGCCGGTACTCGTCCTTCCTAGACTGCAAAGGTTTTCTATCACGCTGAAAAGAAGACAAAGGGCTAATCAAGTTCATTTTAGCCCTTTGTCAACAATCTGAAGCCCGTGACATGTCGGTCACGGGCTTTTTACCTGCTCTTTTTCACTAGAAAACCGTTGTGTGAGTTTCTGTTGATGGGAAGAGAAGACCTCTTCTACAGTTACATCATAGAGATCAGCTAGAACAAGTAGATTTCCTAAGACATCTCCCATTTCTTCAATAAGGTCCTTTCTTAACGCGGCATCCTCCTGTGTTTTCTCATCAGGTCGATCGCGTCCAATTTCGACCGCCCTGACTGCGCGAGCGAGTTCACCTGTTTCTTCCATCAGGAAACCTAACCTGATAAACGGCCCGTATTCTGTCCAATTTCTCATTTTGTAGAAATCTTTGATCCATTTTTCCATTTCAGTTGTTTGCATTCTCTTTATACAGCTCCTTATATGGTGTTCACCTTCTGATTTTACACTATATATAGATAGAGCGGCTGTTTCTTTACAATGAATTATAGTAGAATGAGTGGGTGAAGAAATCATAGAGAGAGATGGAGCTGTTTTGATGAAAACGATTTGTGTGTTTGCTGGTTCGAATCCAGGTGTGAATGACATCTACAAACAAAAAGCTGTCGAGCTAGGGGCTTATATGGCAGAGCAAGGAATCCGCCTTGTATACGGTGGCTCACGAATTGGCTTAATGGGAGCTATAGCGGATGAGGTATTGAAAAACGGCGGGCAAGTGATCGGAGTCATGCCAAAAGGGCTTTTTAGAGGAGAGGTTGTGCATCAAGAGCTAACCGAATTGATTGAAGTCAAAGGGATGCATGAACGAAAAGCGAAAATGAGCGAGCTGGCCGATGGGTTTATTGCCATGCCAGGTGGTTTTGGTACATATGAAGAATTATTTGAGGTGCTATGTTGGGCGCAAATTGGCATCCATCAAAAGCCAATCGGATTGTATCAAGTGAATGACTATTTCAATCCGCTCATAGACATGGTGAAGTTTAGTATACAGGAAGGTTTTTCGAATGAATCACACCTTCAATTGCTACATGCCTCTGGAGAACCGGAAGAATTGATTTCACAGATGGCTTCCTATCAAACACCGTCTCTTCAGCAGAAATGGACGGAGCTGTCTTAAAATAGATGCATAACAAAAAACCGTCTGTTCAAAGAGCAGACGGTTTGTTTTGTGATTATTTTTGTTCTTCTGTATTACGGGTCAAGACTTTGTCAATGAGTCCGTATTGAAGTGCTTCTTCCGCTGTTTTGAAGTTGTCACGATCTGTATCGCGCTCAATGACTTCAATTGGCTGACCAGTACGTTCAGCAAGTACTTGGTTCAGTTTATCGCGTAAAGAAAGGATTCGTTTTGCCGCAATTTCAATTTCTGTTGCTTGACCTTGCGCACCACCTAGTGGTTGGTGAATCATCACTTCACTATTTGGAAGGGCATAACGCTTACCTTTTTCACCAGCAGCAAGCAGGAACGCACCCATAGATGCAGCCATACCAATACAAATAGTTGATACCTTTGGTTTAATAAATTGCATCGTATCATAAATGGCCATACCAGCTGTGATCGAACCGCCAGGGCTGTTAATGTAGATAGAGATATCTTTTTCTGGATCCTCGGCTTCTAAGAAGAGAAGCTGTGATACGATGGAGTTGGCAACATTGTCATCGATCGCAGAACCAAGCATGATAATACGGTCTTTTAAAAGACGAGAATAAATGTCGTAAGCTCTTTCCCCACGATTTGTTTGCTCAATGACTGTAGGTATTAAATTCATAATGTTCCTCCTTCACCTTTTAGGTAAGTATGTAATTCAATGATACATTTTTGGTCAATAAAGGTCAAACAAAATGCTGACCTAAAATCAAATACCCCTATCCATTTTCCCCAAAACTCTTCCACTTCAAACCATCATATGAGTATATGTATGGGAATGAAGAAAATGCATCGACAGGGATAGCGATTAATCATTGCTTTCTTGCAGCATTTCCCTTATAATTTGATATGCTGACGTTTAAAAAACATATCGTGCGCTCGTAGCTCAGTTGGATAGAGCGGTGGTTTCCGGTACCACGTCTGCCGGGGGTTCGAATCCCTCCGAGCGCGTTACAACGTTTTAACGCCGTTATATCAACGTTTTCCAACGGTCCGTTAATGCGATAAGTGTACGGAAGGGCGCGATCTAGGAAGAAACGGACATTCGTTTTTATCCGATTTCGTGTCTTAGCGGACAAACTAGACCGATTCTCTACGAAGCCTTGCGGAATAATTTCCGGGAGGCTTTTTATTATGGCGATTATAAGAAGACGGCAAGGCGTGCGCAATAGGCGCGATGTAAGTAGCGACCGAATTCGGTCCTCATTCACGACAATAAAAGACGCATTAGATACAGTAGTTACCGTTATGACTACGCAGAATTTTAGAGAAAGAACCATCGGTGACTACTGCGCCCATTTCGGCGAATTTTTGACCGAGACTGCGTTAGATCCTGCGATGCCAATTACGGCAGTCACCGAAGATCATTTCCATACTTATATTACGATAATGTTAAAGAAACGGGGGCTGTCGCCGGTAACGATTAACATCCGTCTAGGCGGTATTAAATCGTTATTCAGTAAGATGGTAGAGCGCGGCCTTATTAACGAGAGTCCTTGCGGTCGTGTGACAAAGCTACGTACCGATCAGACCGTCGTTAAAAGTCTTACTGATTCGCAGGTAAAGCGATTCTTCAGCGTCATCGATAAGGATACTTTTGCGGGATTCAGAGACTACGTGGCGTTTTATCTTTCATTAAAATGCGGATTAAGGTCGAATGAACTAGAAGGCCTCGAGCCGACCGATGTTGATTTCGATAATAAGGTTCTTATGTTACCAGGCGCAATCAACAAGAATCGTAAAAACCGTATGGTCCCGATGACCGAAAAAGTTGCCGAAAATCTCCATCAACTTCTATTAGAAACGGAAGACTATTTTGGAGAGGCAAAAAAGGTATTCGTAAATCAGTACGGAGACGAGATGGCGAAGGAGCACTTACGTAAACGTGCGGCCAAGTACGCTGGATTGGCGAACCTTAAAGGAGAATGCCGCGCGAGTATTCATAGCCTGCGTCATACATTTGCGATCAACTATCTACGTAATGGCGGGGATATCCGTTCGTTACAAAAGATACTTGGCCACGCTGACTTAGAATCTACGCAAGTATATCTCGACTATGTTGACGATGTTGTCGTAGAGCAATTTAACAAAGCTAATAAAAACGACACTCTCGAAGTGTAAAAGAAAACCTCGTCTAAATAGGCGGGGTTATTTTTTTTTATTTTAAATGTCCCGATTTCGAACGGTCATATGCGACTGTACTTATGAAAGCGAAAATGATTCGGAAATTTTGCGAGATATCATCCATCAACCGAAAAGATTAATTAAAAAGAAGAGGGTGGGCAGTTTGGAAAAAGTAAAAATCACATTACAAAACGGCACCATTCATGAATGGACAGTTAAAGAAGATACAGGCGACCTCATGAGATTGTGGAACTGGGTTCTTCGCAACAAATCAGGTGTTCTGTGGTTTGTTGAAGGCGGGATTAACGCTGCTGAGATTATTACGATCGAATACATTCCAGAAGAAACGGAAGAAATCTTAACATGACAAACGCCAAGCGTCCGATCGACTTTCACGACCACAGGTTCGTCCGAGTAACGAAGTCGGTTATCGCAGATGAAACGTATTTAGATAAGCCGATTCAGAAACTCGTATACTCCGTTCTTTGCTTCTACGCAGACAATACGAGTAAGAAGTCGCATCCAAGCGTTCAGACTATTGCAGACAAATGTCGGTGCTCAACGAATACGGTGCGGAAAGCATTACGCAGACTGAAGGAGCTCGACCTTATTGACGTCAAAGAACGGAAGAATGCGAACGGGCAGACATCGAATGAGTATACGTTGTGGGAGCCGCCCAATTGGTTCGTTGAGGCTGGCACTTCAAAAAACGATAGTAGCCCCCTGCAAGATTTGAAGTAAGGTACTTCACAGTTTGAAGACGAACTAAACTCACTTAACTATACTTATTTAACTAGACTAATAATAGCGCTCAAATAAAATCTTTCGCGCAAATAAATACTTAAATGATATATCTATCGCGATAAAGTTATCTGCAAAGAGTGAGCGTAAGCGAACGAATTGCTACGATTTTAAATAATAAACGGAAAGAAGGCGGTAATATGACGTTTTATGAGTACACGCAGAATAACAGCGGAGGACATTTCGAAGTAAGCGAAAAGTTATGTCACCGATTATTTATCGAAGCGGATAGTTACTCTGAATCC
>NZ_CP150633.1:833099-833967 GCF_038023285.1 Bacillus sp. PPSBB_11 | reverse complement strand
GCCTAATTGGCAAAAAACAATCTTCCGTAAATTCAGCGGAAAGATTAAATTCCGCAATATCGAAGAATACGCACAGTTTTTGGCTGACGAATACGGATGGAAAACGCCTGACGCGCGCATTTTCTATAAAGACGGAACAGTCACGGAAATCAATAAACGAAAAGGAGACCGATAATCATGGCGATTAACATTCAGATCTCACCCGACTACCGACTTACATCTGACGTCCACAACATCATCGTAAATGAACGCTATTTCACCGATCCGACCAAAGCGCCTGGCTGGGCGAAGAAATTAGCCGAGAATCCCAACGCCGACCCGACGCCTGTCAAGCGCTGGCGAGAAGTTTCGTATCACGCTACGGTTGATCGCGCCGTCTTGGACGTAATGAACCGACAGATCAAAACGTCGGACGCGACGACTTTAGCCGAGATCGCGCAAATGGTATGGGAATTTCGCACGGAATTAGCGGCGGCACTGACGATCGAGGGCGCTAATACTCACGACAAATAAAACGGCTGGGAGGCGGTTAAATCGTGACTAAAACGAAGGATCAAGAAATCGCAGAATTACGTCAGGCAATGGCGGCGCTTATTGCGGAGAATGAGACTTACGTAAAGCATCTCGCAGACATACGCAACATGATGCCGGAGGAATTTGATGATCGGGATGCGACCGAACATTTACTCGCGATCAGCTCGCCTGAGCACGTTAAGGATTACGTTAAATTCATACTAGACCGAATGAAGGAGGAGTTAGAATGGGGCGTGAATTAGCTTTTATCGAACTCGTAACCGAAAATTGCGAAGTTATAAAAATAGAACGACAGCATATCGGACGATTTCGTATGGCAAACGTTTCACGATCG
>NZ_CP150633.1:830777-833089 GCF_038023285.1 Bacillus sp. PPSBB_11 | reverse complement strand
TTTACGTGAAATGGGACGGAGACGACTGGACGAACGATAACCAAACCGTTGCGATTAATGAAAACACGGGAGATTTATTCGTTGTGATAAGCGAGGAAACTACCGCCGAAGATCATTTCGAACACACACTAACGGAAGAGAATAGGGATGCGTTTTGGAAAACACTTAATCTGATGGAGGCGCTAAAATGAAGCCGGAAATCACGAAAGAGCAGGCGGAAGCTATCGAGTTTCTACGTAAGAACTATGACGACAATAGGATACTAGAAATATACGTCCATGAAAGCATCGGTCATACGAATCAGATGCACTGTCATAGTTGCGGATCTTTATGCGAATTTGAACTAATCGAACTCGCAGCCGCATTAATCAACGGATATGAGATCGAAAAGTCGCCGGAGCAAAAGGTGCGGGAGCATTACGAAAAACTGGCCGCTAAAAGACGATATGTTCCCGGCTGTATTGACGAAATTAAAGTTTATACGGAAATGGATGCGATTAGACGCACGCTTGATATGCTCGGAATCGAGATCGATTTTGTAAACGTCAGACGTGAGGAGGCTGAGGCGAATGGCTTCGGATACTAAACCCATCGAAAAATGGACGGCACACGACTTCATCGCTTATTTGCACGAACGCCACCCCGAAGTCTACGGCATTAAGTACGTCGCCAATAATCGCGGCATGGAAGCGCGGAATCTAAAGACGATGATCGGCGAATATGGGGCGGATATTGTACGGGACTTCATCGACGCGTGCTTTGCGGCTAAGAAGCCGACGGCTCAATGGCCCGGTTGCAACTTCGGCTTTATGTTTTCGTATATGCGAGATCGGCACCTTCCGCCGTTACTCGTAAAGCAAAAGACGGCTAAACAGTCGGAGGAAGACGATCAAAGGGCGGCTGCGCAGTCGCAAATAAACTACGGGGAGTTGTTTTAGTATGGCGTGCAGACTTTGCGAAGAACGCGGAAAGTCATGGATGGGCGATGATCCGATGTGTGCGTTTGAAAACGGGACTTTCTCGGAGGACAATTGGGCTTGCGCGACTATGAGTAAATTACGTGAAATAGCGCATAAGCATAGCGTCGTTACTCGTTGTGATATGTCGGCGGGAACATTCGGATATGTTCGAGTTGATAACGACTATGCTCCAGAAACATACGAAGGTACAGGCGGTTATATTGCGATGGCATGGTATAAGAACCGAGGACGCGTCGGAAATGCCGTTTTCATGACCGACGAAGCAACGATGCCCCTTACGATTGAACACGCAGAAATCGCGATTAAAACATACGAAAAGGAGCTGGAACATTATGACGAAATATAAGACGGAGAAACGTAAGGCAGAAGTAGGCGAACGTATCTTGATTACGAATGTAAGTGTGGTGGAGACACGCTATGAAAACGGAGCAGTGCTCCTCGTGGACTCATTGCGTGGCGACGGCGCGGTACATGATGACCTCGGGCGCCTTGTATACCATGATGAATACGAAGTCATCGTCGGTGAACAAACGCACGCACCGAATCTTGACGAGATGGACTATGACGAATTAATTGCGCTAGTTGAGGACGTAGTGAAGGCGCTAAAAACACGGTCGTATAAGAACGGCTACGATCAAGGACGTTTTGATGCGGAAATTGAGGCGGCGCATGGCACGTATGAGAAGTCCGATCAGCAGAAACGAGATGAGATCGTAGAGCAGGCGGAGGAAGACGTTAGGAAATTGCTCGACAGCGCCAACGGATATGATCACGAATTTATTGTTAACAGCGCTAAAAAAGCAGTCGTGTATCTGAGGAAGGTGGCTGGAAGAACGAGTGTAGGTCTTAGAGGAATCGCCAAATGCGCTCCTGACGACTGCTTCAACGTACACATCGGCAAGGCTATTGCGTTGAGACGTGCGTTGAGACACGAAGTGCCAGCGGAATACCTAAACGTGCCGCAGCCGACAGAAGTACGTGTGGGTGACGTTGTGAGAGGACGAACGGCACTTAGTATGGATACGTATGAAGAAACGGTAGAGGAAATTGCAGGCGGTAAATACAAATATATCGGAGGAGATTTCGATTATACAGAAGATGCTGATCTCGTAGTCATCGACGATTCGAGAGCGGGTGAGGGCGAATGAAAACGGTGAATGTACGATACTTCAAAACTAGCGGTAAATATTATACGGATGAGACGATCGAAATTTCGGAGACGTTAAACGGATATGAGGCACTATTTGAAGAAATACCGAAGCATCATCGAATTAAAGAAATGATCATGGCGGTTTCAGATAGCGGCGACGGAAAAGAACCGTTTATTGTTCC
>NZ_CP150633.1:826193-830766 GCF_038023285.1 Bacillus sp. PPSBB_11 | reverse complement strand
ACGCAGACTTTCAAGAACTATAGCGGATACGATTTCACTCGAGACGGAATGTTTCCGAAGCCTCGCGTTAAAGGCGAAGATAAAAAGATGCGCTCAAAGCACGAACGGACTTTACGTAAACGAATTGACCGAAAGGAGGCGACTATGAATGACGAATGAATCACGGTGCCTACTCGCAAGCAAATGCGCCCAAGCCGGCGGCGTTAATTGTTCGAAACACTGCGAACTATACCTCGGCTTGCACGGATTAGATGGCGGAGGCGGTCGGTCGGGGGCGGCTGGTTTAGCGGAAGACTATCGGCTAGTGACGTTGAAGAACTCGCCGGCACGCGCTGATCAGCCTGGAGCTTATAAGGCGGCGGATACTTATGCGAAGACGTTTGAGCGTCAATTTGACGCCGAAGCCGAACGCATTAAATCGCTGTATTTATATAGCGCGAAATCAGGAACCGGCAAAACTACGACGGCTGCGGCTTTGCTAAACGAATACTTAACGGTTCATTACATCGGTGCCTTGAAGCGCGGCATACATCCCGACCAGCGTCCGGCGTACTTTCTCGATGTTAATGCGTGGCAAAACGAATACAACGAGTTTAATAGACCGCGAGTACCCGACGCAATCGCAGAGCCGGCAGCAAAACGTTATTATGCCGCGCTAGAAGCAGCAAAACGAGCGCCGTTCGCCGTCCTAGATGATATAGGAGTACGAGACGCAACGGACGGATTTCGCGGCGATTTACACACCGTAATTAACCGCCGCGTGACGAATCGTATGCCGACCGTTTACACGTCGAATATAAAAATGGCGGATCTACCGGAAGTATTCGGAGAAGCGAGGCTGGCGGATCGGATCGCCGACCAGTGCAAAGAAATCGTCTTCGCGGGCGGATCAAAAAGGAGGCGGCTGTAAATGAGCGGATTATCATTAACGGAAATTCAATACTTACGTGACCTACTCGTTGCGGATTCGTTGGCTAACGGAGAGGGTGCAGCCAAACTCGCTATCTTCGATAAACTTGATGCGCTTGAATTTGCGGACCATACGCCGGCTTATAAAACTGGCGACCTAGTTTCGGTCGAAGGCTATAAAGGACGCGTCTTCTACGTTGATTGCGCTCGCTACATCGAGGAAACGTCGAAAGAGGCCGTCTTTAACTTTATTGAATACGACTTATACGACGCAATAAATGGCGAATGGCTGGAGGCGTTCGAGGCCGACATGACGTTATTAGCTAACGCGCTTGTAGCGGAGGATTACTTGGCAGACTTCAACCTCGAAGACTATCCGCCGGCTAGAAGTACCGTTTATCTAATAAACTACGAAACGGAGGCGGATGATATGGCGGCAAAAGAACAGCCGAAAACACCGAGACAGCTCAGCGCGATTGAGGCGGAAAAGCGTAAGCAAGAACGTAAGGATGCGGCGGCACAAACCGATAACTTGCTCGATATTTACAACTGGAACAAGGCGCAGTATGACAAGACGGGTGACTTAGCGTTTAAAGCGAAGATGGACGAAGTAATGGAGAAACTGGCTGTCGAGGGAGCTGATCGCCGATGAGTTTCGGAACTAGTCTTTTATCGAAAGTAATCGAAGCGAACGACCCGTCGGCTTTATTGCGCTACGGCTTGACACGCAAGGATTTCCAAACGGACGGCGAACGGGCAGCCTTCGAATATATCAGCGACTATGCGGAAAAGAACGGGAATCAAGCGCCTACCGCCGAGATGGTAGCGACCGAGGTGCCGACATTCCAGCCGGAATTCAGTATCGACGCAACGTTCGAGTACCTGGCGCAGAAGGCGAAGGAAACGGCTGCGTTAAACGACTTTACCGAAATATTCAACGATAAGTACGGCGCCAACGGAGTCAAAAAAGCCGATTCGGAATTTATTCAGCGATTCAACCGCGCACAGGACGGAGGTAATCCGCAGGAATTTTTTGATTGGTTGACCGAAGTCGCGGAACGGAGTAAAATAAGAACAAGCGTTCGTAAAACGGTAGGAACAAACGTCGTGACAGACGTCGATAAGTTCCGAGCCGAATACGAAAAGCGGAAGGCTGGCGAGTCTTTCCGCATATGGAACAGCAAATTTCCAGCGCTTAATAAGGCGATAGGCGGATACGTCAGCTCGAACATGTACGTAGTTTACGGAAAGTCAGGGCGCGGCAAGTCGGCCATTACGCTTGAAGAATCGATTAATTGCGCAGTTCAAGGCGCGAATGTTCTTATTTGGTCGATGGAGATGGGATGGTTTGAGGTCCTCGTACGAATCTACGTATCACTTTCGGGTGATCAAGGCGTTGCTTTAACCGAAATCGACGGCCAGCAAATGGAAGCCGGCTTTGATTCGAGGGACGTCCGCCAAGGCAAGTTATCGGAAGAGTTCGAGGCGGGCTTTATGGAATTTATCGCGACATTGAATACACTAATAGCCGGGTCTATTACGGTGCGTGCCGTAGATGACAAGGACTTCGATTCTCGTTCGTTAAAAGACCTTAAAGCGGACATTGAACAAACGAATGCAGACGTGGTTATGATCGACCCGTTTTACTACCTCGACTACGAATCTAACTCGAATAAAACGACAGGCGGTGCGGCTGCCGATACGTCCAAAAAGATGCGCCGTTTAGCCGGTACGATGGACGTTGTCATTTTCGCCATTACACAAGCCGGAGAAGATGACGCGACTGAAGACGAGGACGGAAATCGTGAAATTAAGTTGCCGAAACGTAAGGACGTCATGAAAACGTCTGCCCTACTTCAAGACGCTGCTGTATTAATTCCGGTTGACACGAACGTACGGGAAGGCCGCGGCTTAATTGGCGTCAATAAGGGGCGAGATGGTGGCGAGGATGAAGTCGTAGAAATTGTATATCTGCCGCAAGTCGGACTAATCAAGCAAGTGGCGGCCGGAGAGACTGCGCTAGAAGAGTTCGGATTCTAGGTGAATGGTTTTAAATGGAACGACTACCATGAATTACACCGTAAATATCTGAATATTTTCGACAAATTGCGACGGAAAAACACATAAGAATAGTGTAATATAACGAAAGGAGTAGTATATACATGTCTATTCTTACGATCAATGGCGTCCCGACGGATGTTGATATTCGAGAAGAGTTAGAACAATACGAATGGGATCGTCCAACGTGGCACGCTGACCGTTTAACGGCGGCAAGCCCTTTTCGCGACGACCGAACTCCTAGCTTTTACGTATACTACGAGGATACGGATAACGCAAAGGCCGGATACTTTGGAGACAGTGGCACAGGCGAACGCGGCGGCTTCATTAAGTTACTTGCGTTCCTACGTGAAGAAACCGAAGAAGAAACGGTTTTGTACCTCGCCGAGACTTATGGTACTGGCGAAGGTACTGAACGCCTAAAACTCCGTGTTCCTCGTTTAAAAATCGTTGAGCCTAGGCGGCCATTAGCCGAGGATTTATTGGCGGACGTTAAAATCGGCCCCAGCGCTTACTTAACTAACCGCGGAATAAGCGAAGAAGTCCAGCGCAAAGCAGGCGTAGGTCTAACCGGACAAACGGTAGTGATACCGTGGCGGCTGCCTAATAAGCGCCTGGCAAACGTAAAATACCGATCGACCCGTAATAAAGTGTTTTGGTACGCAAAAGACGGATTGCCGATCCGTGAATTAATCTACGGAATCGAAACCGTTTATGCTGAGCGCGCCAAAGTAGCCGTGTTAGCAGAAGCTGAAATCGATGCGCATTCGTGGCGAACGGCGGGCTTTTGCGGCATTGCGACGGGCGGCAGTAAATTTTCCGACCGGAAGGCGGACATAATTGCGCAGTCGCCGATCGAATATTTAATAGTAGTATCTGACAACGACGAAGCCGGTGAGAAATTGCGGAAGGAGGTCGAACTAAAGATGCGCGGCAAAGTCAGGCTTGCGCACGGTTATATAACGGAAGGATTTAAGGATGCGAATGAATTATTGATGGCGAAAGGTGAGGACGCTCTTAAGCGAGTTGTTAGTCGTGCGGAGGCGGTAAGTATTAACGTGAGGTTCGGGAATATCCGAACTTTTGGTCGGCGGAGGTTGTCTTAACCCTCCGTGTTGCTACCGGATAAAGGACGCCAATTATATAAAGCTTCGACCGGGCAGTCGAGGCAGCGCGCAATAGAATACGCCATTTCAACGTTAGGGACGTTTCTAAGCGCTATGTAATCGGAAAGCTGCGTTTTTGAGATACCGACCATTTCTGCGAGTTGGATAAGCGTATAACCACGTCTATAACACAGTTCCTTTATCCGGCAATTGACGACCGAATACTGCGAGATAAACACCTCCGCAAAGCAAAATGACGCGCTTTACGAAGGAAATTATACCACATAACGTCGCCGATTCCATCGTCATTCGGGCGGATTTGGAAGAATACGGACAACCTTTTCGATAGGCACGTCCAATTCGAGGCAGACGGCTTCAATAGTCGATAAGCTTACGGGCTTGTCCTCGTTAATCTTTGTTACAAGGTTCCTATGAATGACTTTATCCCTTAGAATTCCAGTTGTTAATCCTCTTTCAGCCAGGTAAGTCCTAAGCGGTTC
>NZ_CP150633.1:823638-824811 GCF_038023285.1 Bacillus sp. PPSBB_11 | reverse complement strand
CGTGATAATATGACGTGCTCCAATTTGATACGCAAGAATTGGCCTTTTTCTTTTGTCCTTTTTTTTGATATTTTTCGGAAAAGTCTAAAAAACTAAGATTATCCAAAAACCACAAACTCCTCCTATTAAGATGCTAATATATGGTCATAGAAGAAAAATTATAAAAAACTTTAAATCAAATGTCCCGATTCATACGGACCATATGCGACTGTATAAGTGTAAGGGACGGGAGGAGAAAAACTTGGATAAACAAAAATTTAATAGACTACAACTGGCCGCAGATTACGGAGCGATTCCGTATGTGCAAAGAGAATCGCAACGAATCGCACACTTAGTTCCCGACCAAACATCGTTCGAGCAGCGGTGCTTTAACTCGATAGGCTACTGGCTCGAAAGGTACGAAGACAACGGGCGCGATAAGAAAGCGTTGATACAACGTATTATCGCAAGGGAACGAAACAAGTACCTGAAGGCTTCACGAAAAGAAGCGGCTTTATCTATAGAAGGAATGCGAGACGACGGCAATGTCTCGTGGGAACCTCACGACAGTTTGGCGACTATCGATGACGGTTTATTGGCAAAAGAAAAGATCGCTCTGTTGGCGCAGAACGACCTTCGTAAAAAGGTAATACTCGAATGTTGGACCGATGGCTTTACGAATATGACAGAGATTTCCGCGTTGTTGGCGCAACGCTTTGGTGGAAATTCCGAAACACATCGAAAGTTTATCCGTCGGTTTCAACTACACTGTCAACGCGAACTAACAGCATAACCACGTATCTAGGCACGAGGGCTTCGCTACGTATTTTAATGATAATCGATTGAGAATCGAATTTCAAGCGAACGCGATACGAACAACCCTCTGTCTAGTACGTTTAACCTAATCGAAAAGGAGACTAACGTACTATGAAACGACCTGCAAACGATTTCCCACCCGCAATTAATATCCAAAAATTAACGGAATTACAATACGAAGGCGCGCTTTACCGCGAAGACGATCCGGCTGACTTTTATCGTCCTGCGACCATTAAGACGGTGCGCGTCGGATGAACTTTCAATTCGGGCCACACGCACGAAAAGCGCTTAAGGACCGTTTCGGAATCACGAACTATTACGCGTCTTACAAATGGCTGGCTGAACGCCTGTCTTCTGCGGTCGATCTTGGTATCAGCG
>NZ_CP150633.1:823076-823628 GCF_038023285.1 Bacillus sp. PPSBB_11 | reverse complement strand
ACGCACACGCTCAGCCGCGAAGAAAATGGCGATCCAAGCACGTATTAACGCGATTCAGGCACGCCTAGACGAACTACCGAACGAAACTTTCGAAGCTCGTCGGGATCTAACACGAGTAGCACAGGCGGTGGCCGCGTATGTTTGACGACTTCCTAATGTACTTCGCATTCGTCGGCAGCATCGCGACTATCATTATCGGTGGCATGTACTGGTCGCTTCTACGCGAAGAGAAACGGACTAAAGGCGGCGAATGACCGCCGACGCTCGGAGAATACCGGGGCGTTCGTTAAGTAAAACTGTCGCGTCGCTATGCCGTGCGCGGGCGGCGTCTCGGGCGCAGATACCGGTGTTTTGCGAGGGTCAAACCCTAAAACAAATTAACGGAGGTAATCGGATGACAAAGTACACTAGCGGAGCTGACGCTCTAAACGCATTGAACGCAACAAATGAAGGAGGCGGCGGAGGTAATAGCGCCGAGTTTGCGAGCTTCAAGACGGGCACGGTTTATAAGGTACGCGTTATGAGTGCTTTCGATCTAATTCGCTTCTTTTC
>NZ_CP150633.1:815072-821120 GCF_038023285.1 Bacillus sp. PPSBB_11 | reverse complement strand
AGTCGTTTCATTAACGCCCCTTATCGATATGGAAGAAGACCTGACGGAAGCGGAACGTAAGCATTTTGCGGACCAAGACGGTAAAGAATTCGATATGACTTTATTTGACGGCTTAATTTACGAAGCTGATGAAAAGGAAATGCTCGAAAACCTTGTCGCGGCCGGATTTAATTTGGCGCTGATCGGAGAATCGATTGACGGCGGCGCAGTAGACGAAGAACTACCAACCGAAGAAAACTTCGAATTTTAAGGAGGGCACATAGATGCGAGAAATTAAAACGGAAGCGCAGACGTTAGATTTATCGAAAAAAGTCACCGTAGAAGTTTCGCTGGCGGAGTTGATCGTATTAGCGGCCTCGGCTTATGAAGTGCCTCCGTTGGAAATAAATTCCGGCTTAGCGAGACGGTGGGGAGAAGATTTTACTTATTTACGGGATGAGTCGAATTTACATGAGGTTGATATCGCGTCAGAAATTAACGAAATCCTCGCCTCTCATGGCGTAGAGGAGGCCGAATAATGGCGCACAAAGAAGAAACGATTGGCAAATTCGCCGAACTGATCGCTCGCGCTGCCTTAATGGCGGCCGGCTGGTCAGGCGTTAGTAAGCCAGAAACCGAAGAGCCGTATGATATTCTCGCGGCCGAGCCGATCACGGGCGCAATCAAACGTATTCAGGTTAAGACGATTCGCGACCGTCGGGACAGCCGCGGTTGCTTAACGGTTAGTGGACGCAAGAACACCGGTCAGGCTTATACGAAATCTGATACGGATTATTTTATCGGCGTGCTGATCGAAGACAACGAGACCAAAGCGTATATGTTCGAATGTCGCAATATAACCGATTATTGGATGCCGCGTAAGAACGAAGGCGCCCGAGCATGGCACGAACTTAAACTGAACCTAGACCGCGGATTCTTGGCGGCGTTAGAAAACGAAGCGGAGGCGGTTTGACCTTACCGGGTCGGACGGCCAATCAAAGGAGGACGAAACGATGGCGGCATTAAAAGGCGTAAAGACGCTCGATATGGTGGGTGGCGAAATTACGAAAGTTGCGTATGAAGGTGCGGAGTATGAACGCGTTGAGGGAGACGCAAAGGTTGGCGATATTATTCGTCTAACAAAGGAAGCTCGTTACGACGTAACCCCTGGCGGATTTTATACTGTAAGAGGAGTTAGAGGCGCAATAGTTCGGATAACAGACGACGTTAATGAGCCGCATCAATGGCCCGAGGAATATTATGATTTATTCCGCAAGAAGCACGTACGCCTAAAAGTCGGCGATTATGCGAAGGTGGTCGGCGATACTTTCCATAGCGACATTGTCGGAGGGGCGATCGTTAAAATTACGGACTTATCAGGTGAAGACGGATACCTACGTTTCGAACATAGTGGTGACGACGACTACGACTACGCAAAACCGTCCTCACTCGAAAAGGTTAGCGCAGAAGAAGCGAAATGGGCGAAGATCGGACGCAAAGTTGACGAGTATAAAGTCGGCGATTTAGTGAAGTATCTTAGCGATGGTGAGATTTGCGAAGTAGGAAAAATCACCGATAGAAAAGTCATGTGTTCAACGGAAGAGTACGGACTATGCGGCGAATTACCAAAGGATATTACACTAATCACACCGGTCGAGGCACGTTTTGATCGCAGCTAAATGCGCTGCCTGTCAAGCGCCTATTCACGAAGGCCAGTCCGCCGTTTACGACTCACTTAACGATGTGTATTGTTGCGACGGTGGCTGCTGGTCGGAGTTTTATGCGGAAAATGAGACGGCTCATAGACGGAAGTGGACGGAAACCATCGACTTTTAAGCGGGAGGAGATCGAAATATGGATAACGCAGTATTTGGAACGTTAATGTACGGATTATTGAAGGAAGCATCAAAGCGCAGTTTCTCCGAATTCCTTGAAACGTGGGAGATTTCCGATGAAGAATACGCCGAAATTAAGAAACACCTACAGGAAACCTACGGAATCAAATTATACCTTTAGCGCTGATGTCGACTTTTAACGAAGAAAGGAGGACGCGACGTGGAAATCAAGCCGTTAAAACTAAACGTAAATGCGGGTAAGGCGGCGCCGGCGACCGAAGTTGCTAAACGTAAGCAAGCGGCCAAGTCAGAGGAAACATTAGACGAAGCATTCGATCGCTTGAAGAGAACGTGTAAGTTCTCCGATAAAGAACGTCGCGAATTTGAAGCGGCCTGGCGAGCGCAGAAAGTCGGCGAGCTAGTACGTACTAAAAATACGAAGCTGACTAAAACTGAAGCATGCGCAATCGGACGCCGTCATCTTGAAAAAGAAAACGAATCTTTGCGACACGAACGTATGCAGGAGACGCTAAGAACGAAGCCCGATAACTACTACGTTATTACAAAAGATGCCGACCTGGCGCCTATGATTGAACGATTACGAGCCGAAGTTCAGGCGCAGCAACTAGACCCGTGGTTCCGAAAAGTATTCGATCTATTCAACAATACGCATATTCGCGGCAAGTTATCTGAGCGCGGCATCGAAGTTCCTTTGGTCGTTTCATTTACGGAATGGGATACGGAGACATCCGGTACAGATACGTTTATGGATATGTCGGGCGGCTATTCGTTTTGGCTCCCGTGTTTAAATGAAGGCTACTACGTCGCGTACGGCCATTTAACCGAAGATGAACAATGTACACGGTCAGCCGCACTCGATATTTGTCGAGTATTTATCGAAGACGCGCGACACATAAAATCGTTCCACAATACGCCCTTTGACTATGCAATGTTCTTGAATGACGGGCTGAAACCAAAAGGATTCCGATACGATTCGCTAGATGCTGCTCGATTAATGAACGAGCATGAGCCGTCGTTTGGCCTTAAGGAATTAGACACGAAATACAAAGAGCATACAGGAACGACGCACCTGGACGGATATACTTTCGAGGACCTATTCGGAAAAGGTTCCCCGATGATTTATTCGCCTGAAATCGTTGGCATATACGCGATAAAAGACGTTGAAAAAGGCTGGTATCTAACTCGTTGGCAGATCGATATGATGTTGAAAATCGACGACTTATACTATCCGTACTTTGAGATCCGTCAATATCTATACGAGGTTAACACGACAATCGAGCGAACTGGCTTCGTAATCGATGATACTGAATTGTTGCGCCTTAAATCGGAGTATGAACCGCAGTTACAGAAAGCGATAGATGATATTAACGAAGCATACGGAATCGATGCCGAGTTCTTACGTTCAATGTCGATGCACATAAAAGGAGATAAAATCCGAGCATGGCAAGAAAACCGCGAAAAGCAAATTGCGAAACAGAAAGATATGCTTGCGAAATGTGAGGCGGAACTACAGAAAGCGAACCCGGCAACTAAGAAATATACGCAGCTTAAGGAACGTATCCGGAAGTATAAGACGGAGCCATTTGCGTCCGCCATTCCGGAGAATGCGCCCGATTTCATACACGAATTTAACTTAGATTCCGACCAACACCTACAATATTTAATCTACGATGTTCTCGGAATTGAAGATAAGACGAAGATTATCGACAAGAAGAAGACGCGCGCCGTAAGTAAGGACGTTCTCGCGCTTTATTTTAAAGAAGACGAGCGACTAAAGCCACTGGCGACATTCTCGGAATTATCTACGTTATTAGGAACGTTCATCAATCGAATTCCTAACGTTAAGGACGTAGATGGGCGTCTTCATACGCAATTACAAACTGTATCAACGGGGCGCTACAGTTCGAAAAAATACACTGGAAAAGATAACGAGATTTACAGAAACGATATCAACGATAAGAATTTTCTCGAATACATGCGTCTATTAGTAGATGCGCCGAAGAAGACGGAAAAGGGGCGTAACATTCAAAACATTCCGTCGCGAACTGAAAAAGGTCAGCGCGTACGAATGGCGTTTAAACCACCGGGGGGCCATACGTTCATTGGCTCGGATTTATCGTCAATTGAACCGAGAATACAAGCGCATAGAATGGCGACAGAATTTAACGATGAGATATTTGCGGATATGTACCGACGTGGGTTAGACCCTTACGTTGAGTTCGCTTCTATCTTATTCGATGTCCCGCGTGAAATCTGTACGGAGGATTATTATAAATCCGTAAAAGGTACCAACGATTCCGTGCCGGCCTATCGTAAAGCTATGAAGCAAATGTTTCTCGCGATAGGATACGGTCAAGCATTCGATATGTTCTACAAGGGTGTCATTCCGTTCGGGATCGGCAAGGATCAGGCGTTAGTCGCTTACGAGAAGTTTGACGAGATTCTTCCGGGATTCAAGGGGATGGTTGAGTCTACATTCGAACACCTACGTAAGCACGGATGGACGGCGACAATCTTTAAGCAGAAGCGGCGCTTTCCGGGCTATGTCGAAAAGTACAAACGACTTTGCCAACTGATGCGCAAATGCGGAATTACGGACAAAAACGATCCGGACCTCGGTAAGAAAACGAATAAGTTGCGTTGGGAAGATCGATCGGAGTTTTGGGACTTAATGCGATTTACTGGCGGCTGCGAACGCGCTGCATTTAACCATACGATTCAGGGATCGGGCGCAAATATCTTACAGATGTGTATGATACGCGTTTATTACGAGTGTGTATTAGAGCGCGGCTGGGAGTTCCCGCTGACGCTTCACGATGAATTGAAGACGGCTACTCCAAACGAGCAACTAACGGAAGAAGCGGTCGAGCTATTTGACGACATTATGACGAACACATTTACGCTCGTACTTCCGTTAGGTTGTGACACGGTAATTGAGCCGTGTTGGATGGACGAATACAGTCCGGATGATTGGGACTTCGAGAATTGTAAACCTAAAAAGGACGTGATTAATTGACGGCAGACAAACGAAAATTAGCGGCTCAATTACTTAGTAACGACGGTTCTTCCGAGCCATCATTTGCGCAATCAATCGCGGATGAACTTGTATCGTATCTTAACGAATGGCACTCGCTGCCCGAGACGTGGGATAACCAGTTAGACGCAGATATCCACCGATGGTATGCGAACGCGCCAAACGTATTTCCGAAGCGCCCGTACTTCTCACCGTCGGCATCAAACGCATGTCCGCGCGAACTATATCACAAGGCGCTGAACGCGAAAAAGGACGTCGAGGCCAAGCCGCCATACCAAGGACGATGGACGCGTCTAGGAACGGCGATCGGCGATATGATACAGCGCGATATTTTGTTCATGGCGAAGCACTTCGGTAAAAAGACAGGCCGCGTGTGTCCGTTTGACTTCGAACGCAACGAAGACGGAACGCCTGTATTCGAGGACTTCGCCAAACGCAATCACAAGATCGAGCGCGGCGGGCAGACGTTCTACTTATACGGGACCTGCGACGGTATTCTGCGGTACGTGACGGCAGACGGCGAAATCTTACGGGTTGGCCTCGAAATCAAGTCGAAGCAAACGACCGCCGCCAAGACATCGCTACATTCGATGCGTGAACCGGAAGCAAAACACGTAGCACAATGCGTGACTTACGGGCCGATGTATGGCGTCGATTATTACGTTATTCTCTACGTCAATGCGTCCAAGAAATCGTGGGTCTATCCGGAGGGCGAGTTCGAGAAGTCGCCGGACATCCGAGCGTTCGGCATCGAAATTAAGCCGCATGACATTGACGCGATTCTTGATAGATTCGTAGAAATCCGAAATGCGGTCGATGCAGGTACACCACCGGCGCTTGATCTCGGAGCATGGACGTTCAACAACTATAAAACTACGATTGCTAAGTCGCTGACGGACGAGGAACTACAAACCATTCGCGAGAAAGTAGCGCAGGTTCGCAGATCGGGAATGTACGCAAGTACGAAGCAGCAGTACGCAGAGGCGCTCTCATTTATCGAGAGAGTACGAGAAGGAGAATCCGCATGACCGCCGCCAAGCCTATTCGCATCCTTGCGTTCGACACGTCGATGACCTGTCCGGGCGTCGCGATTATAGAAGTACGCAAAGGCAAGCCGACCATTAAGGCGTTAAGCCACGTTAAGCCGAATACGAGCCGGTCACATGCGCACAGGGCCGA
>NZ_CP150633.1:813837-814655 GCF_038023285.1 Bacillus sp. PPSBB_11 | reverse complement strand
GGGTCAGGCAACGCAGAGAAAGACGAAGTAGAGGCGGGCGTAAGACGGCTAACAGGCTACGAGGGCGCCTTCGCAAACTTCGATGAATCGGATGCGGCTGCGATTGGGCTGGCGTGGCTGATCGATGCGGGTGTAATTGAGAAACCGAAAGGGGCGAAATAGATGGACCGTTTGCTAAATATCGGGGTCGTTGTGTGGATTGCGCTATTTCTGTTTTTTGTCGTAATTGTAGCGCCAGTATATACGATTGCTTCCTACGCCAATAAGAACTCGTACGAAATTAAGGTGACGGAAAAAGAAACGAAGAATTCCAAAGAGTCCTCTAAGTATCTGATTTTCGGCATTGACGACGAAGGGAACGAAAAAGTTTTCGAAAATACCGACGCTCTGTTTGCTCGTAAGTTTAATTCTAGTGATCTCTACGCGAAGATTGAAGTCGGCAAGACTTACGAGTTTAAGACGATAGGTTTCCGTATTCCGTTTTTATCTAAATACGAAAACATAATGACGGTAAAGGAGGCGGGCGCAAATGGATAAAGCGATGGCTTACATCGACAAATTAGCCGCAAAGCTCGGAGTGGCGGCGGAACATGTTTACGGGGTGCTCGTCAAGCAGCAACACATCTTCGGAATCGTCAACGTGGCGGTAGGCGTTGTCTCGTTCGTGATATTTGCGGCTTTAGTTCGCCTGACATATTTGATCATCGCAAATGGAGAACGGCCCGCGTGGGGTGAAGATGAGACTTGAGCTCTATCAAACACTCGGATTACCTAGAACGATGCGTGATCTTGGCATCACAGCTCAGCTAGAGGAAGCA
>NZ_CP150633.1:812542-813826 GCF_038023285.1 Bacillus sp. PPSBB_11 | reverse complement strand
TCGTTTTACTATAAGCTGCGGAATGTGGGTGACGGAGGTTTGTTTATCGTAATCATCGTCGTCACCGTCGCGACTTTAATTACCGGAATGGTGACGATACCTATCGGTGTCATGAAAATGCTGAGTCCGGAATACTACGCAATCAAAGAAATCCTCGACACGATCGGAGGTAAATGACGATGGAAGATACGCCTAACGTTACTATATCGCAGGAGTCATACGATAATCTGATAAACGCTTCGGTCGCGCTGGTCAATCAGTTGCGGCAAAAAGAAGCGGATAAAACGGCGGTCATTACGCCTGAAGAAGCCGAGTTTGCTAACGCGTTCTTCTCATATTCAAAAGAGACGATCGAAGCGGTTAAGGGACGTTATGGAGACGATATAAAAGCGGCTGAGAAGCGTAAAGTCAGCGCGGTTGAATATGCGGAAATGTATAGCGTTCCACTCGCAAATTTGACCGACATGAAGCGCCGATTGGAAGTCGATCTGATCGATCATGATTACCGGCTAAGTCGCCTCGAATCTAAACGGATTGAGACGGAAATCGAGCGTGATCGGACGGCTGCTAGGATTGCGGAATTAAATGCGGAAATTGAACGGAGAGGTGGACGCGGATGAGAAAATACGAAGATATTGAAACGGAACTTTTCGAATTATACGACTTGGTTGAGGTTACCGAAAATAAAATCGACGACTTAGAAGGCGAGCTCAACTATCTGAACGAAAAAGTCGATGAACTCGAAGAAGAATTGGCGGCATTAGACGTCGAGGCGGGTGAAGACGAATGATTACGTACGTAGCGCTATTCAGCCTCGCGATTCTCATTATATTTGTAGGCGGCGTGAAGGCGAAAACGTTCGAAGAAATCACGACGAAAATCGCCGGCCTCGTTTTGTTGATCATTCCTACCGCGGTGCTGTTAGCGTACGCGACCGGAGTTCAGCCGTGATCGTTTATTTCTACTCGCTGACGGGAAACGTGCGGCGGTTCATCGCTAAGACCGGACTAGGCGGGCAGGCACGCGAAGTCAAGACGGGCGAGGTCGTTGAGGAACCGTTCGTGCTGGTAACGCCGACATATGACTTCGGTCAGCCGCCCGCAACGGTAAGCGAATGGCTTAAGGATAACGGCGATTGGATGGTCGGAGTGGCTGCTTCGGGAAATCTTGTGTGGGCGGATAATTTCGCGAGAGCAGCTGATCAAATAGCTAGCGAATATAATGTGCCCGTTATTACTAAGTTCGAATTAGCAGGGTCTGATAGAGATGTAAATGCATTCAAAA
>NZ_CP150633.1:807756-812531 GCF_038023285.1 Bacillus sp. PPSBB_11 | reverse complement strand
AGGTAGAGGAAATTGCAAGAGTCTATTATCTAAAGAAAAGAAACTATATTCCAGAGAGACGTGCTGCTTTCTAACTGCCTATGAAAATAATCCATTTGTAATTAAAAAGACGATTGATAAAGAAGGAGGAGCCGCATGACGAATAACAACGCAAGCTACATCGAGTTAAATAACGAAATTATGATTCAAAAAGACGGGCGGTTTCAATTCGAGAAAGACGAAGAAGCCGTCCGTGCTTATTTTATAGACTACGTAAATCAAAACACCGTATTTTTCCACGATTTAAAAGAAAAGCTCGACTACCTACGCGATAACGATTACTACGAAACGGAATTCCTAGACGCCTATACATTCGAGGAAATTAAGGCGGTCTATAAAACGGCCTATGCCGCCAAGTTCCGATTCCCTTCGTTCATGAGCGCATTCAAGTTTTACAACGATTACGCGCTGAAGACGAACGACCGTAAAAAGATTCTCGAACGCTACGAAGACCGCATCGCTTGCTGTGCGCTGTACTTCGGAAAAGGAGATGGGGCCAAGGCGATCGAGTTTGCGAAACTAATGATTCGCCAAGAGTATCAGCCGGCGACGCCTACGTTCTTAAACGCCGGACGAAAACGTAGAGGCGAGATGGTGTCGTGTTTTCTGCTTGAGGTGGGCGATTCATTAAACGATATCAACATGATGAATTCTACGGTACGCCAGTTATCGAAAATCGGCGGCGGCATCTCCGTAAACCTTTCAAAGACTCGCGCAAAAGGTGAGTCGCTTATGGATTACGAAGGCGTGACTAGCGGCGTGGTACCGATCATGAGAAACCTCGATCAATCACTACGCCACATCAACCAAGCCGGACAAAGACAGGGCGCAGGTGCTGCGTACCTTAACGTATTCCATGCGGATATAAACGATTTCCTAGATACGAAGAAAATCTCGGCAGATGAAGACGTCCGCGTCAAAACGTTATCTATCGGCGTCGTAGTACCCGATAAATTCATCGAACTAGCGCGAGAAGATCGCCCAGCCTACGTTTTCTATCCTCATACGGTTTATAAGGCGTATGGCACGTATCTTGACGAGATGGATATCGGCGCAATGTACGATGATCTCGTAAATAATCCGGCGGTACGTAAAGAACGTATTAACCCGCGTCAGTTGCTCGAAAAGATGGCCGTTCTGCGCTCCGAGTCGGGTTATCCGTACATGATGTTTCAAGACAACGTTAACCGCGAACATGCGCTGAACCATATCAGTCGTGTTAAGTTTTCCAATTTATGTTCGGAGGTGCTTCAAGCGTCAACCGTCTCGGAATATACCGACTACGGAGAACCGGACGACATCGGCTTAGATATTTCGTGCAATCTCGGCTCTCTTAATATCGCGAATGTTATGGCGGGCGGCTCTATCGAAAACGCCGTCAAATTAGCCGTCGATGCGCTTACGGTCGTCTCTGAATCTACTAATATTAAAAACGCTCCAGCCGTAGCAAAGGCTAACCGTGAGATGCGTTCTATCGGACTCGGCGCGATGAATCTACACGGCTATCTAGCGCAGAATGTCATCGCCTATGAGTCGGAAGAAGCGCGAGACTTTGCTAATGTGTTTTTCGCGACTGTGAACTACTGGACGTTGGTGCGATCGAATGAATTGGCGCAGGAAACGGGATCAACATTTGAAGGATACGAGGGATCTACGTATGCGAGCGGTGAGTATTTCGAGAAGTATTTCGAAGGTGATTACCGTCCAAAGACGGATAGGGTACGGGCGCTGTTTAAAGACATCGTGATTCCTACGCCTCTCGAATGGGAAGTCTTACGTGGTAACGTAAATCTGCACGGCCTCTACCATGCCTATCGACAGTGTATCGCTCCGACGGGATCTATTTCGTATGTGCAGTCGGCGACGGCTTCGGTCATGCCGATTATGGAGCGTATTGAGGAACGGACTTACGGAAACTCGAAGACGTACTACCCAATGCCGGGTCTGTCGCCGCAAAACTGGTTCTTCTATAAAGAAGCGTACGACATGGACATGTTTAAAGTGGTCGATATGATCGCAACAATTCAGCAGCACGTCGACCAAGGTATCTCATTTACGCTGTTCTTAAAAGATACGATGACGACGCGTGATCTGAATCGGATTGACCTATACGCGCACCACAAAGGAATCAAGACGCTGTATTATGCTCGGACTAAAGATACGACGCAGGAAGGATGCTTGTCATGCGCAGTTTAGCTAGAAATACGACGGAATATTCAAACGAAGATAAAGCGGTTAGACTTTCGCATAACACAAAGACTTATGAGAGCGGAGAGAAGTCGTTTAGACTATCCCACAATACAAAGACGCTTGGATATCAGGGGAGGACGAATAATTGACGACATTCACAGCGGCCAACTGGTCGCAATCAGACGACGGATTTACGCAAATGTTCTACGATCAGAACGTTAAGCAGTTTTGGCTGCCGGAGGAGATATCGCTAAATGGCGACCTCCTCGCGTGGCATGAACTCAAACCAGCCGAACGCGATACGTATATGAAAGTGCTCGCCGGCCTAACGCTGCTAGATACGGAACAGGGTAACACCGGCATGCCTGCGATTATGGCGCACGTAGACGGTCACCAACGAAAGGCCGTCCTTAATTTCATGGCGATGATGGAGAACGCAGTCCATGCGAAGTCCTATTCGAATATTTTCTTAACGCTTGCGCCTTCGGAAACTATTACGGCCGTCTTCGAGTGGGTTAAAGAAAACCGATACTTGCAGCGCAAGGCGAAGCTGATCACCGACCTTTATCGCGATATCAAGGCAGGCGATGACATTTCGCTGTATAAAGCGATGGTGGCTTCGGTGTATCTCGAAAGTTTCCTATTCTACAGCGGCTTTTATTATCCGTTGTATTTCTACGGGCAGGGTCGCATGATGCAGAGCGGCGAGATCATCAACTTAATTATTCGTGATGAAGCGATACACGGCGTCTACGTCGGGTTGCTTGCGCAGGAAATTTATAACCGGCAGACGGACGTCGTTAAGGCGGGCTTGCACGAATGGGCAGTCGGTTTATTAACGGATCTATACGAAAACGAGGTCGCATATACGGACGATGTGTATGGTGCGGTCGGTTTGGCGCATGACGTTAAGGCTTTCGTTAGGTACAACGCAAATAAGGCGCTTATGAACCTCGGCTTTGAGGCGTATTTTCCGGATGAACCGGTCAATCCGATTGTGATAAACGGGTTGAGTACGAAGACAAAATCCTTCGATATGTTTAGTTTAAAGGGTAACGGATACAAAAAGGCGACGGTCGAGGCGTTAGAAGACGAAGATTTTTATTTTCCTGCCGATTAATGTCCCGATTTCCGCCGCCCACATGCGACTGTATAAGTGAAAGCGAAAATAAGGAGCTGATCGTATGCGACAGACGATTAACCGGGGCGCTTTGCTTATAGCGTCCATCGTGCCGGCATTTTGGTACGCACATGCAGCGGGCTTTTGGTGGTTCGTGGCGGCGGGCGCGCCGTTCTTACTATACGTGATGACGCTACCGTTTGAGGACGGTAAAAAGGCGAAGGAGGTCGAGTAGATGAGCGCTATCGACGCAGAAGTATCCGACTTACTCGGCAAGACGCTTGTTGAGGTCACGCAGCACGGAGAAGACGAAATGTTTTTCTCCACAGAATGCGGAAAAGAGTACCGGATGTACCATTATCAGAACTGTTGCGAAGACGTCCATATAAACGATATTTGCGGAGACCTTTCCGATTTAATCGGTCATCCGTTGCTGATGGCGGAGGAAGTAAGTAGCGAAGAAGAGCCGCCGGAAGAAGATCATCACGGATCATATACGTGGACTTTTTACAAATTCGCGACCATCAAAGGCGACGTTACCATTCGTTGGTTCGGATCATCAAACGGATGTTACTCGGAATCAGTCGATTTCGAACTGTTGGAGGACGCGTAGATGACCAGAAATAATGATCCGTACTATCAACCGGAAGTTCCGCAGTGGGTTAGCGACATTCTTCGCGCAGAAAAAGAGAGAAATCCGTTAGCGGCCCACGGTCGCTCGCGAAAATGGAGCAGTTGGAAGAGGAGTTATTCGCGAAAGTTAAAATACGCACGTTTAAATGGGTGGACTATCGAGGAGGAATCGCAATGAACGTAAATATTAAACGGCTAACATCCGACGCAACTACGCCAACATACGCACATTCGACGGACGCTTGCTTCGATCTATACGCGGCGGATGACGTCATTATCGAGCCGGGCGAGACGGCGCTTGTGCCTACGGGCCTCGCGTTCGAGATTCCGGCGGGCTACGAAATGCAGATCAGGCCGCGTTCGGGCATTACGCTGAAGACGCACCTACGCGTTCAGTTAGGTACGGTAGATAGCGGATACGCAGGCGAGGTCGGCGTGATCGTGGATAATATCGCAAAGAAGGACGAATCAGTTCCGAATGATTACGGACCTCTTACGGTGAGTAGAGAAATCGATCGCATGATCGGTCATCATCCGAAATGGACGTACAAACTACGCAAAGGGGATCGCATTGCCCAAGCGGTCATAAAATCGGTAGAGCAAGCGGCCTTTACAGTTGTGGACGCGTTGGAAGAGACGGAGCGAGGTGCGGGCGGGTTCGGGAGTAGCGGGGTGTCGGTGTGATGGTATTTGATGATGGCTATATCCCGAAACATAAGTTTGTCAGGGTAAGAGCTATTGAGTACGAAGTGACTGAGGCCGGTTGTTGGGAATGTTCGAGCCACAGGAGAGA
>NZ_CP150633.1:804722-807399 GCF_038023285.1 Bacillus sp. PPSBB_11 | reverse complement strand
TGGCCTATACGCAGCTAAGTGATTATTTTCATAAAGATTCCGATTCGTCTTACGAAGGGTCAGAAAACGCAACAGACTGTCAAGTTATTGCTTTGTCAGCCATTAGGAATTGTTATTCCTCGAACAAGCCGTCCGAAATCGTAGCCAAAGAAGGCGCCAAGTATTTCGGCAACAGCGCATCAGATGGCGGCTCAGGTACGGATGCCGACCGACTATTCCGACAGATTGTCGCATCTAAACACACGTCGACCCTCGAGCACCTGACGTTCACCTTTGCGATCGAAGGCGTCAGCCGCGCATTATTAGCGCAGTTAACACGACACCGCGCCGGCTTTAGCTTCAGCGTCCAATCACAACGTTATGTAAAGATGGGCAGCGGAAATAAATCGGGCGGATTCGATTATGTCGTGCCGGAAAAGGTTAGCCGTTCAACTAGAGAAACACCATTCTACAACGTTGCTGAATCGAGAGTAACCGGTCATACAGCGGAGGAATTATTCGAAACGGCTATGACAACGGCGCAGGAATGTTATGACGCTTTGAGAGACGCAGGTGTTCCAGCCGAAGATTGCCGCGCCGTCCTACCGCAAGCAGCGGCTACTAATCTCGTAATGACCGTCAACCTACGCGCCCTACTAGACTTCTACGCTAAGAGACGGAAGGGCAACGGCGCACAGGCGGAAATAGCCGACCTAGCCGAAGCACTCCGCCGTGAGGTAATCGAAGTCGAGCCGTGGACGGCGCAGTTTTTCGAGGGGGTGTCTGCATCGGAATAATGACGACTATGACGCTTGCGTGCGGCTTATTATGTGCGCAGCAACCAGCGCCGGAAAAGCCGGCGCCTATTTTAACGGCTGATCAAGCGGCTTTACAGCGAGCTAACCAACGCATCAAGACGTTAGAGGACGAAGTAAAGGCGCTTAGAAAGACGAAGGTTAAGACGACGAAGCACGGAGTCAAACGCAAGCAGAAAGCGCCAAAACTAGCGCAAACATACGAAGTGACTGCGTACACAAACGGTGCCGAGTCAACCGGGAAGTCAGCCGGCGACCCTGACTACGGCATAACGGCAAGCGGCGTACGCACCAAAACGGGCCATACGATTGCCTGCCCGCCGTCAATGGCGTTCGGGACTAGGCTGAACATCGAGGGCATCGGCGTCAGGACTTGCGAGGACCGAGGGGGCGCAATTACGGAAGGACATATCGATCTATACGTTGCGGGCGTGGCTGAGGCGCAGGCATTCGGACGAAAGCGGCTAAAGGCGGAAATCATTACGAAATAGGGAGGCGGTTGTAAATGATGCACGTATTAAAGGACGAAAAACTCGGCGTTGATCGCGAATATGTTGCGGTGGATAGGAATGCAGAAGTTGGCGAGAAGATCGTAATTGTTGAGAAGAGCGATCGTCAAGATCCGTATAATGAAGGCGATGTTTTTACGGTAGATGTTCTTTCGGAATCGGATGATTGTGTACGAAGTGTTGCGGCCATTTCAAATTACAGCGAGAAGGGAACAATATTTCATACGGAATACCACGTACTCGAACCGACCGACATCGTCCACATTGACGGTGAGCGCTACCGTTTAGAGGAACGTAAGGCGGAAGTAGGCGAAAAGATTATCGTAACTGAAAGCCGTGGTATTCCGTTGGGTCTTATCAGTACTGTGAAAAAAATTGATATCAAATATGACGATGGTTCCTCATATTTGGAAAACGATTTGGGTAGAGAAGATTATTTCGACGGGGATAGAGACCGGCTTCTCGTCCTCACCCCGGTTCAAGGCGCTGCCGAGGCGCAAGAATCAGACGTCATCACCGTCCTTGCCAATCTAGGCGCCGAGGTGTCGGAATTAAAACGCACCGTAGCCCGCCATCAATCGGAAATCAACGCCCTCCACGAAGATAAAGTGCGCCTCGGCGAACAGCTCGCAAAGGTGGCGGCAGATGACCCGAAAGCCTTGGCGATTACTACGGATGAACTTGCGCAGATAATCGTAAGCCTATCGAGGGCCGGCCTATGAAACTCGCAATCGCGGGTAAACTAGGCGCAGGTAAAGACGTAGCCGTCGATTATCTTGTCGCAATGTACGAATTCTTTCCGTTTACGTTTTCCGCAAAAGGTAAGTCGGTTTTTGGCGAACTGTTTCCGGAATTGGATGGCGACGCAAAACAGCGCCAACCTATGCGTGATTTCATCGAGGGGATTAAAAAGCTGCCGATTCCTGGCGCTGAATACGTTTGGATCAACGTTGTATTCCGACGCATCAAGGAACACGAAAAGTTGCGTTGTTGTCGACCTAGCAACCTATTAATCACGGATATGCGAATGCCGGCCGAATACGAGCGAGCGAAGGCGGAGGGATTTACAATATTACGCATTACTGCTCCGTATGAAAAACGTTTTGATCGCGCCAAAAGACGAGGCGACAGATTCAAGGCGGACGACTTAAACCATCCGACAGAAACGGCGCTCGATGGATTCGAGGTCGACTATGAGATCGTAAATGACGGATCTCTTGACGACCTATATGCGCGACTGGACGAAATTATGACGAAGGAGGGCGTTAAATGACGGAATTTAACTTAACACCGCAACAACCGGCGAACGGACTCACGGTACTAGAACTATTCTGCGGAGGGGGCCTTGGCGCAGTCGGCTTCGAGGCGGCCGGC
>NZ_CP150633.1:803005-803334 GCF_038023285.1 Bacillus sp. PPSBB_11 | reverse complement strand
ACTACGTGCTCTACATCCAGCTTCTTGGCCTATCATTTTATTTATGTTTATTATAGGAGGCTTTAACCGCGACACAGTGGATATCATCAAAAGTGAATTAGTTTTATGGTAAAGGAGGGCGCCTAATTGACGAAGGAAGAACTGCACGAAGCCATTACGGATATATACGAACGCACAAAAGCCGGCGCCTTAGAGCGCGAAGCACGAATCGAGGAAATTACTGCGCTTTCTGAGACATATTATAATTTAGTCGGGGATAAGCCTCATGCTGCCGCGTTAGATCGTTTGACTAATCTCGTAATATATGAAGAGCTTACTGATACTCATCC
>NZ_CP150633.1:801725-802995 GCF_038023285.1 Bacillus sp. PPSBB_11 | reverse complement strand
GATGTAAAAGTGGCATAAGCGGATGTCGGGATAGATGGGAGAGATTATGCTTATCCTGCGAGAAGAGAGCGTAGTCTTCGTGAGGATATGGCGATCGATGAGGTTGCCGTGTCTAGAAACAAGGGAATTCGTAAACGGTACAACGATTTCGTCAACGGAAAGTCTAGCGGTCAATTCACCGTAAATATAGCAACCGGCATCAAAACGGTAAGGTCAGACGCTCAATAGGCGTCTTTTGTTTTGCGATAAATACGAAAAGGGGCGTATGTATGAATCAAAATCAACCGCGCATTATTGACGTTAACACAGGCGAAGACCTGTCCGGTATCTACTCTTTGAGGCATCGTAATCAGGACGCAGCCTTCCGTCAGCAATTAAATAAAACGGATGATCGACGTGAGTTTACCAATGCGGAGATGCCGAATATAAACGAAGTATATGACGTCCTCACAACGGCTCAGTGCGGATATTTAATGCTTCTACAATGCTACGTTGATTACGGCGGCCTTTTAATTAAGTCAAGTCGCGATAAGATACCGATGGATACTTCGGACTTGATGGACGTGCTTCAACTTACGAAAAAGCGACAGACTTTCTACGATTTCATTTCAGCGGCTGTTCAGCATGATATTATACGAAAAAATGACGATGGCTACTCGGTAAATGAACGTTATCATTTTAAGGGGAATTTCCGCAGTCCGCACGTTGTTAAAATATATAGCGCAAAAATTAAACGAGTTTACAGCGAAGTCAAAGCGACAGACATCGGGCTGATCTATCGTATGCTCCCATATATTCATTTCGATACTAACGCTCTATGCGAGAATCCTAACGAATCAAATCCGAGGGCCATCCGTTGGTTCAGCCGAGCCGGTCTAGCTGCCGCGATAGGGGTAGTGCCGGATACGCTTGGTCGTCGTCTGAAGGCTATGAAATTCGGAAGCGAGTACGTTATAGCTCGCGTTAAGGTCGGCAGCGAGCCGGAGCGATATACGTTTAATCCAAACGTTTTCTATCGTCAATCTAAAGCGCCGGATAAAACGTTGATTGCGTTATTTAACGTCGAGAAGACGCGCTAATATGGAGGTTGTTAATATGAACATTAGAGAATGGTTTGGTATGATCCCTTACTCAGAAAAGACAGAGGCTCAATGCGCCCTAGATCGAGTGTTGACTTTGCATAGAGAGGCGTTAGTCCAATATTTGTCGGTAGATGACCGCGGTGACATTTATGATCTAATTCGAGCGATGTCCAAGCACGCCAAGCCGC
>NZ_CP150633.1:797695-801714 GCF_038023285.1 Bacillus sp. PPSBB_11 | reverse complement strand
TTGCTGCAATGTATTCATAATCGCTGTACCGTGCGGATATAGCTCTGGCGGCAGCTGATTCAAACCGTTTGTTTGGGGGAACCTAACGAAGTCCGTGGTTGTATAATTTCGTTTTTGAGTGATTTAAAGTGGTATCCTATGAGAGCGGGAGGTGAGACGAATGATCAAAGCGATCACTAAGGTAGGCGAACGTAAGCCGGGCGGTTCAGCGTCTAAATAAACGAAAAAGGACGCCTTAGAGGGCGTCTTTATTTTTTCGCTATATTCGCTTAGTCATTCCGCATTTCGAACACTTACGGAGGAAAACTCCGCCTTTAATCGAACTGTTAAACTTCGACGTATCGCAATTGTCACACCGGCCGCTCTTAACGTCGGGCATCTCGCGAACATCATAAACGACAGATACGTCATAATCTCCTGGCTGCGGTCTATTCACGTCTTTCACCTCACAACCTTCGTATTATAACGTATCTATGCGCTTATTTAAACAATCTTCCGAATGCTCTTCCGACGCTGCGTCTCATAATCCGACCGCCTACGTCGTTTTTCTTCACCGCGTTCACATCGCCTAAGAACCGCGCCCACCCGTACAAGAATCTGCGGAAATTCATATCGTCGTCCTCCTTCGTATTTTAGGCGCCTACCATCTCGTCACTGCGAAGTCCTTCGAGTAGTAAGTGCCGATTTTCTTCGTCTTGGCTGCGTTGCTATAAGCCGTCAATTTAATCCGGTATTGCCCGTTTGTCATAGTCGAAGTGTAGAATCGTTTGGTTGGCGTGCTTTTAACGAACTCGCCGCTCAACGATTGCTTCGACTTCCATCCGTCCGTGTATTGTTGCTGCAAAGTCATCGTATAATATACGCGGCTACCGCTGCTTTTCGTTGCCACTACGTCCACTGACGTCGCCTTGGGCGTGTAGTATGGAGCGTCAACCTTAACCGTAATGGATGCTGCGCTGGCCGGCGTTGTTAGGCCGAGTGTCATTAGTACCACCGCGATTGTTATCGTAATAAAACGTTTCATTATTCAACATCTCCTTCGAGTTTTATATCGTATCCGAACGCGATCAGAGCGAGTCTAAAGCCGAAGTCAAAGCCGGCAGGCGCATCGTCGCGTTCTCTTTTAAATAGTTCGGCGGCTCTTTGTAGCGGATCGACTGCCGCTTGTGCTCCGTCTAATGCCGTTAGTTTTACGTCCATCAGCCGATCTCCTCCTCGATGTTTAGAAGGCCGCCGCAGTTCGGACATTTAGCGGCCGTTTCGATTTCTACGTCTAGCCGGGCGAATGAACAGTCCGGACAGTTATACTCGATCATATTAGGCGATTCCTCCACGATTTTAGTACGTCAGCGCCTTCTTAGTTGCGTCTTAATGTCGTAGGTAGGGGCGGCTGCTTGACGTCTTATTTCATTAGCGATTTTAAAGCGACCGTAAAGCCGAAAATCAGTAGCGTTGCAATGGCTGCGCAGTCTATCGGCTGCATTGAACCGTAATCCAAAAACGCTATCCAGGCGATCAAAACGATAATGAGCAACGTATCAAGCGTATTAATTTTGCGCATGTGTGGTATAATTGATTGAACCGGGGCTTAGCGCCCCGTCCGTTTACTTGCGACGTTTCTTCTTGGAGGGAGACCGTCGCTTTTTCATTGCCTTGATTTCCATCGCGGTTTTGATGATCGCCAACCACGACGCAAGCAAGACGGATATTTTAGTAGCTAGTTCAATCAATCGTGTGCACCTCCTTTCTGTACCTTTATTATACGATATCGTATAACGTATGTCAACGTATATTGCGAAATAATATTCGATATCGTATAATTACTTATATAAATACGGAGGTGGTGCGGATGAGCAAGCGCATAAACGTACGGCCGCGTCTGAAGGAATTAATGAAGGCGGATGGTTGGACGCAAACAAGGCTGTCGGAAGCGTCAGGCGTTCCGCAGGGTTCTATCTCGCGGTTCGATTCGAATGGCCGACACGAAGATTGGCAGGTCGTCGCGCTAATGAAAGCGGGCGGTTGGAAGTACGAGGATCTGTTCGAAATAGAGGAAGGCAGCGACGAAAAGTAGGGACGTTCAGGTCGAGCGTCTCTTTTTCGTGTTCTGTTTTCGCCACACCAAAATGTATTAATATGCGTATAAGTGAATAAATATACTGACAGGATTCGTAGGCAATACGTGTTGGTATGCGCCTATTCTCAATTACGTCGATTTAACTGATAATCAATACGACTTCATTCGTACAAAATCGCCAAAAGTACGACTTTATTCGTACAAGCGAAAACGGCGTTGGCGCTTAGAGCCACGTGGGATACAGCGTTTTGAGGACGGAAATTACTTCTTATCTTCTAAATCTAAAACCTAGTGATCCTCCGCTACGCTACGTCTCACATATACGCAATATGTATAATGAATGAATAAAGGCGGCTTATTATTTGCGGGCGAGGCGGAGCCGAGGTCGCTGTACTTAAATACATACGGAATGGATAGCGTTAATACAGCGTACATATAAACGATAAATAAACGCCTAAGCAACGTTAATTTACTTGTGAAACATACGATTAGTTATCTATGTCTTATGAGGACGTAAATGAACGTAACATACTAACGGTAGGTTAGCGTATAGGCAGACGGTGAGAAGCGATTAGTAAGCCGGCTAGGATACCGTCATACAGGCGCTATGTAACGGCAGGCACAGACGGTCTATATAATATAGTACGAAGGCGGTCGGTAGGGTGACGTGGATATACCGGAAAGGGACTCCGCAATCAAGCAAGCGCCGCCAGCGGACGAGGCCTCCGAAAACTCAGGGGGTTGAGAGCCGAAGCCAATCCGTTTATGCACGATCCTATACATACTGGCCGGCATAGGCAGCCCGCACGAATGGCGGCATGGCGGGGTTGGTACGCTGCATAAAGTTAAGACGTTTCGTTGCGTTGGTCGAACGGCTGCCAACTGCGACCTATCAACGTTTGTGATCAACGCGAATGTAACAGAAAGTCTTTTTGTTACTTTCGTTATGCAACGTTATGAATGCGTTATTCAATAATAATCGCGAAAAATAAACGAAAGCCGCCCGCCCCCAAGCGCCCCGTCCAAAACCGCCCGATCTGGTGAACAAAACTTGCGCACAATTTTTTAAACTCGGGGTGTTAGGCGAATTTCAAAACGGAGAGGTCCTGCCGAGTAGTGGGCGACGAAAAAAAACGACAAGGAGGGCGTTATCATGAACGAAGAAATCAACGGCTGTATTAAGTTTATTGAAGACGGCTATTTGACGAAAGAGACGAGCGATAGAGTTCGAGAACTACTCGGTATTGAAAATTCGGACGATCTAACGGAGCTGACCGATTACATACTTGTAAGAGATCCGTACACTATTCCGTTCGGTGCGACGCCATCTCTTGCTAATTATCGTCTAGTCGCGAAAAGCTCCGACAGTACTCCGCAAGAAATACCGTTGCTGCCGGATGAAGAAGGCGTCTTCTTTTTCAGATACGTTAGAGGCGACCGACCATGACCGCACTACCTAATTTCGTCACTTGCGACGCATGCAATCAGCGAACCGCCATCGTATTAAAAGAACGGGCCGTACGAAAAGGCGTCGTCGAAACGTACTTTGACTGCATCGTCTGTGGCACGCATTACCCGACCGCGATCACGAACAACGCGCTAAGGACGAAAATTGAGACGCTGAAGCAATTGCGGCTTGCTGATGGCTCGGCACCGGCTGTAATCGACGCACTCAAAGCGGAAATAACCGCCGATATGAAAGTATTGCGGGAACGGTACGGACTAGCATAACGATTTTAACACGTAAAGTGCACGAAATTAGACGTTTTAGTAGCCGACTAGGGTATTCGTAAGGGTAGTAAGTTAGGGCTAGTTATTTCGTGTTATTTTATTTGGATATAAAAAAGAGTGCAACCGGTCGCGACTCCGATTACACTCTTTATAATTATGGTATTTCGTAAGTTGATCGGAAGAGCGTCTGTAGGGAAAGAGTGTGCCTCTA
>NZ_CP150633.1:783913-796760 GCF_038023285.1 Bacillus sp. PPSBB_11 | reverse complement strand
CGTCTTTTTTTCTTGAAATTGATTCTGCAAAAGCAGGAACCTCCTTTAGCAGACACTTTACCTGGATCGCGAATTCCAGTAGAAGTCCGCCAACTCAAATCACATTGATTTATGTGAACTGAGCTAACAGACCTCATGCACTGCCAGTTCGAAGATTAAGATTTTCCAAATTTAATACTTTTTCATATTACTACAGAATTTTCAAATAATCTAGTAAAGTGCTCACTTAATCAGAACGAGGCTTCCGGTCAACGCCGGAGGTCTTTTTGTGCTTGCGTTAAACGCGCAGCAATAAAACGGACAAAGGGGATGACGTGAATGGCGGAAAACAACCGCGAATCAGTCGGCAATTTAAACGTAAAAGTAGACGTAGATGTTTCGGAGGCTATCAAAGGCCTCAAAGCGGTCCAGCGCGCAGCAAAAGACGCGACGAAATCGTTGGCTGAATTAGAGTCGGCGATGAAAGAATTCGAGAAAGAAATGCAAAGTAAGGAACCGATTATCTTCAGCGGAGAAAGCGGTGGGTACGGAACGGTACCTCTCGTTAGATATACTCGTAAATAAAAAAAGCACCACGACTTAAATCGCGATGCTCTCGTATGCAACCGAAATCTCGTCCGCCGTGATTCCGATATATTTCAGCGTATCTTTTTCGGATGAATGACCAAGAATCGCCGCAATACGATCTACTGCGATGTCCATTTCATATAGTCGGTATCCAAACGTTTTTCTAAGCGTGTGAGTACCGATCTTGCCGATCTTTTCAGCGATCTTGGCGCGCTCGGCGGCTTCGTTTAGAATCCGATATGCCTGGACGCGGCTGATCGACTCGTCGCCCTTACGGCTGGCAAATACGTAGTCATCGTCAGCGCCTTCGAGTTCATTGACGAGCTTTTTGACGGCGGCTGAAAACGTAATGACACGCGTTTTGCTACGCTTGGCTTCGGTTATTTTAAGAGACGTTTGGCCGCGAAGATCGCCGATCTTAAGCGAAAGTAAGTCGGAAATACGAAGCCCAAAAGCCGTTCCAAGTTGCAATAACAGACGGTCGCGCCCCGGTTTGAGAGCGTTTTTTAGTTTATTGAAATCGCGTTTACTTTTGATCGGATTCACTGCGTTAGCCATTCGTATTCCTCCAATGTACTTTAATTATTTTTAAGTTACATTCATTATACGATATCGAATTCGGCAAGTCAACGGAAAATAGACGGGAAGGAGGCGGTAGTTTGGCGTTTATTAACGGCAAGTTTTTAGAACGTGAAGAAAGACAAGCGCGGATAGAGGCCGTAACGGAACGGCTGAAGAAACTGCGCGACATTATCCAAGCCGGCAAACACACCGAATATCACGTCGATCTTATGCGGAAGGATCGCGACGAATTAATCAAGCTTAAGCGGGTCCATCGCGCCGAGACCGATATGCTGTATTTCTTTTACGAATACTTTTCGGAAGCGCGGAACCCAGGCAATCCGGATAATCTCGTACCGACGACCGCAGTAGACATGGACGACGCGCCGGACTTTCACCGAAAACTATCGTCCATACTCGACTCGGTATCTAACCGAAATAAAACGGCCCGTATCGCATGGGCGGCTTCGAGGGGGCACGCAAAGTCGGCGTACCTATCGAACGGATTTCCGGTACATGAAATCGTTTATAAAAAACGGCGCATGATCTTGATTATCTCGGAAACGAACGCCGGCTCGATTAAGTTCATTAAATGGGTCGCCGGGCAGCTTAAATACAACCAAAAGCTACGCGAAGACTTTGGCGAAGTCCTGTACGAGCAGAAAACGCGCAACGAAAAGGATTCCGAAACGGCTTTTATTACAACGACCGGCATCAAAATGGAAGCGACGTCGCTCGGAACACAGATCCGTGGTTTCCGTAATGGTTCTCAGCGGCCGGATTTAATTCTATTGGACGACTTGGAGTCGCTTGACTCGAACAATACGCCTGAACTGCGTCAGAAGGCTAAGGATTGGCTTAACCAAGACCTTATGCCTGCGGGTGATCCTACGAAAACTGCGTTTATTTTCATGGGAACACTTGTACACTTCGATAGTTTGCTGAACTACGTATTGAACGAACGTCGCGATTTTATTAAGAATAGTTTTCCGGCGATCATCAAACCGCCGAATAGAACCGATTTGTGGGCGGAGTTCGAACGTATTTACAAAGAGTACGTTCCCAGCGATAAAGAAGTCGAAGAAATGATGCAGGCGGAATCAGAAGACACGATGTCTACTCCGAATGCGCGCGCTGCAATGCGTTTTTACGAGGAACACAAAGCGGAAATGGACGAAGGCGCCGAGGTTTTGTGGCCTGGACGATTTCCTATAGCTGCGCTGATGATTGAAAAAGTCAACATCGGCACAAAGGCTTTCAATACCGAGTTTATGAATAACCCAATCGATGAGGATTCGCAGATATTTAAACCGGAGTCCTTTTCGTATTGGACGGATTTCAGACTTAACCATAAAGAATTCTATATTTATATGGGAATCGACTTTGCGATGGGAAAAGAGAAAGGCGACTTTTCCGCGATTGCTACAATAGCCAAACATAAAAAGACTGGAAAAATATACGTTATTGATGCTTATGGTGAACGGCTACACCCGGACAAATTTCTCGAGGTAATTGTCGAGAAGGTTATGGAGTACCAGCCGGACCGTATCGCTGCGGAATCGCAAAACGCGCAAGAATGGTTCGTTGACGCTATCAAACGTGAATTAGCGCTAAAAGGATATCCGTCAACTACTCGCGTTTCCAAAATCAATCAGCGGTCCCGGAAAGCCTTACGTATAGAAGCGCTAATGCCGCAGATTGAAAAAGGCGAGATCGAATTCCATCGCAGTCAAACGCTTTTACTCGAACAGTTTGAACGGTATGGATCTAATTGGCACGATGACCTACCGGATGCATTAGAGATGGCGGTGAGTGTCAGTAAACGAGCTAAAACGGTGATTAAAGCGAAACCGAAGTATATGTAACGGAAGGAGGACGTTAAATGTCGTTAAAAAAGAAACTAGAAGCAAAGCTATCGTATGAAAAAAGGAAAGCGGCCCTTGCATGTGCCATGAATGAAATAATGCCGGAAGACGGCGCGAAGAAAACGCAAGCGGAACTAGCCGAAGAACTAGGGATGTCGCGTATGGGATTGTATCGTTGGCGAACACAAGATCCAGTCTTTATCGAGTACATGGGCTTACTTGCTGACGAGATGTTAGCGAGTCATCAAGCGGAAGTCTACGGTCAGTTGATGCGCTCAATACGAGGAAAACAACCGTCGATGAAGGCTATCGAAATTTACACGAAATTAATCGGTAAGTTGGCGGATAGACAGATTATCACCGACAACACATCGGATAATCAAACAATCGAGGATATAAACGCCTTAACTAACGAATTAGACGATCTTTTGAAGGAGGAATAAGCGATGGGTTTTACGGACTTTTTTAAGCACCGCAACCACGAACCCGACGACGGATCGCATACTAAAACGTACAGCATCATCCGACCCGGCGCACAGTTTCCTCCGGCTGACTCAATTGAACGGCTAGCGAAATATCGACGCATGAAAAAGTTGTTTGAAGGACGACACCGAGACGTCTATGAACGTGCGACCGACATTCTTAAAGATTCGCCGCAGGGCGAGCAGTTAAAAAAGCTGTATATCGCGGTCAATCTTGCCGACATTCTCGTCACAAAGCCGGCTGACCTACTAGTAGGCGAACCGGTTCAATTCGAAAGTGGCCTTCCTGATGACAGCGAAGAGCAAAAAGCACTCAATCGCTATGTAGAGGAAAACGATATTAATCAACTTCTTCACGAAAGCGCAACGGCCAACGGATTCCGCGGCGATTCGTGGTTTAAGGTGCGCTACGGCTACCGTCAAGACTTTTCGGAAGTTGAGAAGCTCGGCTTACCTGTACCGGCAGATGCCGAAATGGAAGCAATTATTGAACACGTTAGCGCTGGCGCAGTCTTTCCGGAGTTCAGCGTCGGGAACATAAAGAAACTAAAGGCGGTCAATATTGCGCAGGTCGAATGGGTCGAGACGGAAAAGACGGAGATTCCGTTTTTAAACGTTGAACGACATGTTCCGGGCTACATCATTTATTCGCGATACCAGTTGTACGAAAACGGAGTTGATACGTCTACGGGTACACCAGTATCCGTATATAAAATCGGTAAACAATTACCGACGGGACGAGAAGAAGACATCGAAGAAACGCATTTGCCGCATATACCGGTCTTTCACGTACCATACAAATCAATTGACGACGAATTCTTCGGCATCGGCGGATTAGAGAAGTTAGAGACGGTGTTTGCTGCGATTAACGACCGGCTAGTGCAGATCGACTATATTTTATGGAAACACAGCGATCCTACAGCGTATGGGCCGGAGATTCAAGACGATGGGAACACCGTTCAGTTCGGCGGCGCTTATATAACGGTCGGAAAAGAAGATGTAACGCCTGGCTATATGGTATGGCAAGCGCAGCTAGACGCGGCTTTTAAGGAACTAGACGTGCTGTTTAGTAACGTATTTATGATGTCGGAGACGCCTCAGTGGCTTTTCGGAACTACGATGTCAGGCGACAATTCAGGCGGAACAGGTACGTCACACACAGACGGTGCTGCGATCAAAGCCCGTTTCATGCCGATTCTTTCGAAAGTGAAGCGAATTCGTGCGCACTACGATAAAGCGGTCCGAGATGCGCTATGGACGTGCATGCTTCTAGAGAAAGCGGTCAAACGAATCAAGATTGACGAAGCCGTTTATCCTAGAGCAATTTGGAACGACGGTATTCCGCAGAATGAAAAAGAACTTGCGGAAATCATGGAGATCAGAACGGCAGGCAAGCCGACTATTGACGTTAGAGGCGCAATAAAGGCGATGGATGACGTCGATGACGAAAAGGCCGACGAAATCATGCGACGCATTGAAGAAGACGAAACATCCGCAAATGGCTTCGTAGATGCGTCGATCTTTAATGAGCCGGAATCGCCGCCGGAACCCGAGGACGATGAGTAATGGCGAAAGTACCGGCGCCTAACTACGATTATCAGACGAAACAACTTGCCGGCTATTATCGTTCCGCCATCAAAGACATTCTCGCCGAGCTTGATCGCGTTGATATTTCGGATTTCCGACGAGCCAATGCGCTCGCTACGTTGCAGTCTATCAGCCGTATTTTAGACGACCTTGATACGAAGTCGGCGCGGTGGGTTAGTGAAAACGTACCTATTGCGGCGCGAGAAGGCGTAATCAATACGCTTGTTTCGCTTAAGATTGCGGAATCAGTTGAACAAGCGGCTCTTATCGTAAAGTTCAACGAGTTAAACGAAGTGATGGTCGCGGCTGCTATTGCGGATACGCAAGCGGATCTCTTAGCCGTCACACAGAACGTAGATCGGAAAACGAAAGCCGCGGTTCGCCGTGCCGTTTCCGATTCTATTAAGTACAACATGGCGTCGGGCACAAACGGACGACGGACGATCCGAGACGACATCAAAAAACGTCTCAAAGAATCGGTCATGACCGGAATCGTCGACGCAAAAGGACGGCGGTGGAAACCGGAAGTATACGCCGATATGGTGACCCGAACGAAAATGATGCAGACATACCGCGAAGCAACGACTAATGAAGCCGTCGATCGTGGCGTTTTGTATGCGCAAATATCATCGCATGGGGCTTCCGATTATTGCCGATTTCACGAGGGCGAAATCATGAAACTTACGCTAGATGCGCCGGGCCCTTATTTAACTTACGACGAATTGCAGGCGACGGGTGAGATATTTCATCCGCGATGCAAGCACGTATATTCACCTATTAGAGATGTCGGTTTATTGTCCGAACGTTAAGACGTTAAACTAAACGGCTGTTTTATCTAATAGGCGACGGCCTTAAAACGGTTGGAGGACGATATGTTTGTAAAACGATTTATGCCGTTATTTGACGCAGATGATCAAGCGGGCGGAGGCCAAGTCGAGGAGCCAAAGACGCAGCAATCAGCCGATGATCAGCCGAAGAAGCTCGAACTCACGCAGGAAGAACTAGACTCGATTATTACCAAACGCGTTAGCCGTACGGAATCTAAATACGCAGATTACGGCGCTTTAAAAGAGAAGTTGACGGCGTATGAGAAAGCGGAGCAAGAAAAGGCAGACGCAGAGCTAACGGAACTTGACCGCATTAAGAAGGAACTCGAAGCAAAGTCGGAGGTTGAGAAAACCCTAACGCAACAAATCGAGGATCTTAAAAAAGCGGGCGAACAAGAAAAGATTACGAACGCATTCATTAAGTCGGCGACGTCGGCCAATATCGCGTATCTTGACGATGCATTGCGCTTGGCTGATTTAAGCGGCGTTTCGGTAGAAGACGGGAAGGTTGTCGGAGTCGAGGACGTAGTAAAGGCGTTGGTAGAAGAAAAGCCGTTCCTTATTGCGCAAAAGCCGAAGCCAATCGGTCAGAGTACGAATTCAGGGACGGATAAGATCGACAAAACGTCGGATCAGCTTATTAAAGAAGCAGAGGAAAAAGCACGTAAGAGCGGCCGCGTAGAGGATCGAGCTGCGGTAGCACAACTGAAAAGACAGTTCAGAAAATGAGACGCCTTTAATTAGGTGTCTTTTTTAATAAAAACAAACAAAGGGGGACATATTTTTATGTCACAGATTTTCTCTAAAGATTTAATTGGTAAAACAGAATCGGTACAAGACGAATTACTACTTTTAAATCCGCACCAAACGCCGTTGCTTGCGATGCTTGGTTTTTCTAATCCAGTAACGCAAACTGAGCATCAATGGTTCGAGGACGAAATGTTTGCGTATGAAGGCAACGTTACTGACGCAGCAGCAGCCGACGCAACAGTTCTAAAAGTATCGTCCGTTGAGCCGTTCCGTAATGGACACGTTATTAAACTTGGCGAAGAACTAGCGCTTGTTACCGCGGTTAATAAGTCTGCGAAGGAGTTAACGGTCGTTCGAGGCTACGCTAACACTACTGCGGCTGCTGTCACTGCGAATGAGAAAGTCGAAGTTCAATTCGTAGAAGGTTCGGAAGGCGCTGACGCTAGACAAGGTCGCTACAAGCCACGTAAGCGCGTATCGAACATTACGCAAATCTTTGACGAAACTGTAGAAATTTCCGGTACTGCTGCGGCTGTTGCTAACCACGGTATCGCGGATATGTACGAATACGAAAAGCAAAAGAAACAGCTTGAACTAGCGCTTCAAATGGAAAAAGCGTTTATCGGCGGCATTCGTTATGAGAATGGCTTAGTACGCCAAATGAACGGCATCCGTAGCTTCATCAAAACTAACGTCACTGATCTTGCGGGCCAAGAGCTTTCGCTAGAAGCGATCAATGACGCTGTTCAGGCGATCTACTCTAAAGGCGGCTTCAAGTCCGGCGGTCAGTACGAAATCATCGTGCCTGCGAAGCAAAAACGTATCATCTCTAAATTCGATAAGACGTTAGTTAGACTTAACCAGGGCGAAGCAAGCCGCGGCACTGTTGTTAACTTCTTAACGACTGATTTCGGCGAGTTCCCAGTATCTATTAACGACAACTTGGCGGCTGACGAAGTGCTTATCGTAGATAAAAACCGTATCGCAATCCGTCCTTTACAGACGCGTGATATGAGCCACGAATACCTCGGCAAAAAAGGCGACTACTTCCAAGGCATGCTTGTCGGTGAGTACACGCTTGAATTCCTTCAAGAACCGGCTCACGCACGCATCAAAGGCGCTAAGTAATACCGGCCCGCACTCGCGGGCTTTACTTTTTTGATAGAACGGAGGTAATGCGGACTTGGCAACGTTTGAGTCACGATACAAAGAATTAACGTTTTATGTAGGCGGTGCGCCGCGGAAGTTTTCGGGCGGCATATACACGACTACAGATCCAGAAGAGATCGAGGTATTAACCGCACTCGTCGACGCCGTTTGCACGGCTGAAGACGAACCAAAAACGGAGGATAAACCGAAGCCGGCGCCAGCTAAAAAGCCCGCCAAGAAATCCTCCGCAAAATAACAGGAGGTGGGGCGAATGGCGGCTACGGTCGAAGGTGCAAACGAATATATCAATACGTTTTTAGTAGATACCGAGGATTGGATCGACGCAGACGAGGCGAAGAAGGAGCGGTTATTGAATCGGGCCTCTTCGACTTTGACGCGCGTATTTTCTAAGTACGTCATTCCCGACAAAGCAGTTTACGAGTTTGTTAACGTATTGGCTATCGCGTACAACGATACGAACCGACTGAACAAGCACGGTATTTCTTCGTTCTCGATCACCGGAGTCGGCTCGTTTAACTATAAGGACACATTGCGAGTGGAAGACGAAGACTTGATTCCGAAAGAATCGATCGTAGCTATAGAAGAAGAAAACGACGTCAAATTCGGCGGCAAGCGAATCAGAAGGACGGTGCTGTAAATGGCGATGTTTCCAATGCGTCAAACTATTACGGTAAAACGTCCATCTGACGAGATAGATCGGTGGGGAAATCCGAGTACAGAAGGCGCCGAATTTACGCTTAAATGCCGTATCGACGAAGGGTCGTCCGCAGTCAAGGCGCGCAACAATGGCGTCGTTAAATCCGAAGAAGCCGTCGCATCGGCTCGTATTCTATTAGATCGACTTGCAGACGTGCGCTATACCGACGTAATCTCTTATACGAATGAACTCGGAGAAACGATGGAGAAGAGACCGAAGGAAATCAACGTTAAGAGACATATCGACGGCAAGGCGTTACTGACGGAGGTGTATCTATGAGTTTTACGTTTGATGCGAGTAGTTTCATAACCGGCATTAACAACGCTAGTCGAAGCGCCCTAGAAAGCGCCACCCAAGCGTTAGGGGATTCCGGCGACGATCTCGGTAGGATTGCGCAGAACATCGCGCCGATTGACAAAGGAACCTTACGCGCGAGTATCAAGAAGAACTATAAGCTGGCGAAAGGCAAAGCGGTCGTGGACGTTTCTTTCCGAGCAGTAGAAGGCGGATTCAACTACGCGATATGGACCCACGAAATGGACTATAACCTCGGATCGGCATCGCAAGCAGCGGGCGGCATCGACGGGTATGAAGTCGGGAACAAGTACCTCGAACGACCGTTAAAAGGAAATGCCGAGAAATACGTACGCTGGATCGCTGAAGGCGTTCGTAGGGGGCTGATCTAATGCGTGTAGGCGAGCTTATCGATTTCATTGAGTCGAAAGTTGACGGAAAATATTACGTAAATAAATTTCCGGTGGATAGTAAAGGCGCCGCAATTTCGGTTAAGTTGACGGGTGGATTTCCAACGTCGAAGTACACCGGACTAAAGCGGCCGTCCTTTCAAGTATTAGTACGAGGCGAAGCTAGAGACGGCGCAGGTACGGAAGACAAAGCGTTTGAGCTATACGATGCGCTTACGAATCTGTCCGAAGTGCAGGTCGGAGAAAGCTCGATCGTACAAATGCGCTGCAATAACTCGGCACCTTTGTATTTAGGAGACGACGAATCTGATCGTCCGATATATTCATTAAATTTCGATTGCGTAGAGCGTCCTTAGGGGCGCTTTTTATTTTGCGCAAATATAAAAGGAGGAAAACGAATGGCAGCAGGAATTAGAGGAATTAACGTTCCTATCGGTCCGGCAATCGTCGAGTTTGGCGAAGGTTCCGAGCTAGTTACGTTTGATATCACGAAAGGCGGCATCGTCTTTAAGGCAGAAACGTCGATTCAAGATACCACGGTTGATCAATACGGCGACACGCCGGTCAAGTCAACGATGAAAGGTCGGAATGCGGAAGTAACGGTGCCTTTTGCGCTTCATGATTTAGAAAGATTAGCCGCAGCAATGCCGAATAGTCGACTCGTAAAAGACAGTACTGACCCAGCGAAGATGAAGTTAGTCGTTTCAGGTAAAGCGGGATTCGATATGTTGGCAGCGGCCAAAAAGCTCATCATTAAACCCACAGCTGAAGGAACTACGCCAAACGATTACATCACGATTCCCCTTGCAGGTGCTATGTCAGATCCGGAGTATACGTATAACTCTGACGATGAGCGTATCGCAAATCTGACGTTCAAAGCGTATCCCGATACGGACAACGACGGAGACCTATTTATTATGGGAGACGAATCAGCAGAATAACAACGGAAGACATCGCTTAGTGGCGGTGTCTTTTTATTTTGAAAGGAGGTTACGCAATGAGCTTATTTGGTATCGGAACGAAAAAGGTATCAAGCGAACTTACACTCGGCGATAAAACGGTTCGAGTACCGAAGCTAACGCCGGTCAAATGGAAGGAACTTTTCGAGGTAGTCGATCGTTTGCCGCATTTATTCATTACGGTTTTAAGCACTAGCGGTCAGGACGACTTTGCTTCTACGTTAGTTGCTGCGGCTAAGTTGGCGATGGATGAAGTCGCTAAAATCGTAGCAGTCCTTTCCGGACTTGATGAAGACTACGTTCTCGAAAACGTCGGAACTGACGAAATTATTGATTTTCTAATCGCAGTAGTTGAGAAGAACCGTTTGCAGTCCGTAGCAAAAAACCTGAAAAGCCTTCTTCCGAAAGCACCGACAGAATAGCGGATGAAGGCGAGTACACAATCGATGATTATTTGATAGATGCGGCGGTCTTGCTGGGCGTTACTCAGCGACAGATCGAAAACGATTATTTCATGGTCGACATTCCGAAGTTCCTACGTTCAAAGACGAAGTCTAACGCAATTGAACGGCTCTCTATGATATCGACACTCGTCGGCACTGAAGGGCGCGCTATGGAAGACGCGGATTATCAACGCATGTTAACAGACCTTCGCAAACAAGCCGGTTATGTAGAACGTAACGAATTCGACCGAGATAAGTTCGAGCAATTGCGGAACTTCTTTTAAATAACGGAAGAAAGGAGGAAAACGAATGTCGGGTACTACAGTAGGTGAAATCGTCGCCCGTTTAACGTTAGAATCGAGCCAATTTAGCGCTGGCGTCTCTCAGGCCGAGAACCAAATGCAGCAAATGAGCAATTCAGCCAAGTCGTTAAGTACACAGATGGGAATCGTTCAGACGGCGGCCCTAGCGGTAGGTGGCGCAGTAGTCGCGGGCATCGGTGTATCGGTCAAGACCGCAGCCGACTTCGAGGAAGCAATGGCGAAGGTTAAGTCGATTTCGGGAGCTACCGGACAGGACTTCGAGAACCTAAAGAAAGTTGCGATGGACCTCGGAGAATCGACGAAATATACGGCGACTGAAGCGGCGCAAGGACTTCAGTACCTTGCGATGGCGGGCTTCAGCGTTAAAGATCAGATCGGCTCGCTACCGGCCGTCCTAAACATGGCGGCAGCGGCTTCCGTTGACATGGGCACATCCGCCGACATCGTATCGAATATCATGACAGGCTTCGGAATCGCATCTGAAGATTCAACGTACGCAGTTGACGTGTTAGTTAAAACGATGACGAGCGCAAACACGGATCTCTTACAGCTCGGCGACGCCATGAAATTCGTAGCACCGGTTGCGACGTCGCTCGGCTTCACGTTCGAGGAAACCGCGGCTGCCGTTGCGAAAATGTCAGATGCCGGTATTCAAGGATCGATGGCTGGTACGGCATTACGAGCGGGCCTATTGCGACTCGCTAATCCAGTAGGGCGCGCAGCCAAAGCGATGCATGCGTATGGAATCGAAGTAGAACAAGCCGACGGAAAGATGAAGCCGATACCAGAAATTATCGGGCATCTAAACGAGAAGCTAGGTCATCTAGGGAAAGCGCAAAAGACGGCGGCAGTCGCATCATTAGTGGGAACAGAAGCTGCGTCCGGATTTGCGGCGTTACTATCCGCAGGTGAAGGAACGTTAAAGTCGTATACGAAGTCGCTAGAAGAGTCGGGCGGAACGGCTGATCGTGTGGCTAAGACGCAGATGGATAACCTTAAAGGCTCATTCGAGGAGTTCACGTCGGCACTCGAAGGCGTCGGCATTAAGCTCGGAAACGAATTCTTACCGCATATACGGTCAATCGTCGATCAAGGTACGAAGTTGGTCGGAGTATTCAGTAAGGTCAACCCTAGCGTCGTAGCGACAGGTCTTGCGATGGTAGGGACGTCGGCGGCGATCGCTCTGACGGCTGCTTCGGTAGTCAAACTCGGCTTTGCATTGCGGGGCTTATTCGCAGCGATGGGTCCGGCGGGTTGGATTATAACGGGCCTTTCGGTTCTTGGCGGCTTATTAGTCGGGGTTTCTGCGGGTTATAAAGCGATGAACACCGTCAGCCTCGAAGCGGCAAACGCGAAGCAAAAGGAAGTCGACGGAATCAACAAGACGATTAAAGAGTACGACGGTTTGCAGGCGAAGATGAAGCTGACGAACGACGAACTATTGCGTTATTTAGATAACAAGGACGCGCTGGCTAACGAAAAAGATTCGGCTGCGATTAAAAAGCTAAACGCCGAGCAAGACGGCCTCCGCAAAAGTTCAGGCCTAACGAATGAGGAGTTTGATCGTTTCTTACAGTTGAACGATCAGATCATCAAGAAGTCTCCGGAAACGGAAGCGGCTTTCTCGGCTCAAGGTAATGCGATTGCGAAGAACACCGAGGCGATGAAACGGTTGAGTGCGGAGAAGGCGGAAGAATTGCGCTTAGAACTCGAAAAGCAAAAGACAATCGCAGAACGGAACATGGAAGGCCAACTAAAAAAGAGAACGCAAGTACAGAAAGAGATCAATGAAATTACAGAACAACGGGTCTCCAAAGAAAAAGCTGTGGCGGATCAACTTAAGGTTGTTGAAGGTATTGAGAAAAGCATTGCCTTGTCCCCGAGATTCAACCATAGATTTTGGTAATACGGT
>NZ_CP150633.1:781840-783902 GCF_038023285.1 Bacillus sp. PPSBB_11 | reverse complement strand
TTTACCTGTAGGAACCCGCCGAAGAACACCAGGGCTCAGAAGAGAAGAAGTAGCTCAACTAGCCGGTGTGAGTCTTAAGTTTGATCAAAAGGGCCTCGAAATACTATTCGAAGGGGCAACAAAAGCTAGAGGCGATAAATCATGAGTGCGGTTTCAGTAGGCGAAATCGTCGCACGCCTTGAACTTGATTCAGCGCAATTTAGCGCCGGTGTCTCGCAGGCGGAGAACCAAATGCAGCAGATGGGCAATTCGGCGCAGTCGCTTAGTAAACAAATGGGGCTTATCCAAACGGCTGCCCTAGCGGTAGGCGGCGCAGTAGTCGCAGGCATCGGCGTATCGGTCAAGACCGCAGCCGACTTCGAGCAAGCAATGTCGAAGGTTCAGTCGATTTCGGGTGCTACCGGACAGGACTTCCAAGACCTTCAGAACGTCGCGCTAAAGCTCGGGGAAACGACGAAATTTACGGCGACCGAAGCGGCGGACGGCCTACGATACTTAGCGATGGCGGGCTTCAGCGTTAAGGATCAGATCGGTTCACTACCGGCGGTTTTAAACATGGCGGCTGCGGCAAACGTCGACATGGGCGTATCGGCCGACATCGTATCGAATATCATGACCGGATTTGGGATTGCGTCGGAAGATTCAACGTACGCAGTTGACGTGTTAGTTAAAACGATGACGACGGCCAACACGGACCTATTACAGCTCGGGGACGCAATGAAATACGTAGCACCGGTATCTACTGCGCTCGGCTTTAGCTTCGAAGAAACAGCGGCAGCCGTTGCGAAAATGTCCGACGCAGGTATTCAAGGATCGATGGCCGGTACAGCATTACGGGCGGGCATGTTGCGACTTGCTAATCCGGTAGGACGCGCAGCCAAAGTAATGCAAGCCTACGGAATCGAAGTCGAAACGGCTGACGGAAAGATGAAGTCGTTGCCGGATATTATCGACCATTTAAATTCGAAGTTTGGCGATCTTGGCCAAGCGGAAAAGACGGCGGCTATTGCGTCATTAGTCGGAACGGAAGCGGCATCGGGATTCGTTTCGTTGCTTGCGGTTGGATCGGATGAGATTCGAAGATATACGAAGGCACTCGAAGAATCGGGCGGCACGGCGGATCGTGTAGCAAAGACGCAGATGGATAACCTTAAGGGATCGTTCGAAGAACTTAAATCGGCACTCGAAGGCGTCGGTATTAAGCTCGGAAACGAATTCTTACCGCATATACGGTCAATCGTCGATCAAGGCACGAAGTTGGTCGGAGTATTCAGTAAGGTCAACCCTAGCGTCGTAGCGACAGGTCTTGCGATGGCAGGGACGTCAGCAGCGATCGCTTTGACGGCTTCTTCTGCGATAAAACTCGGCTTTGCATTGCGCGGGTTGTTCGCAGCGATGGGCCCGGCGGGCTGGATCATAACGGGCCTTTCGGTACTTGGCGGCTTATTAGTCGGGGTTAGTGCGGGTTACAAAGCGCTAAACACCGTCAGCCTTGACGCGGCAAACGCGAAGCAAAAGGAAGTCGACGGAATCAACAAGACGATTAAAGAGTACGACGGCTTGCAGGCGAAGATGAAGCTGACGAACGATGAGATTCTGCGCTACTTAGACAACAAGGACGCGCTGGCTAACGAGAGAGACTCGGCTGCGATTAAAAAGCTAAACGCAGAACAAGACGGCCTTCGTAAAAGTTCGGGCCTTACGAACGAAGAGTTCGACCGGTTCCTCAAATTGAACGATCAGATTATCAAGAAGTCTCCGGAAACTGAAGCGGCTTTCTCGGCGCAAGGTAATGCGATCGCTAAGAATACCGAGGCGATGAAACGTTTGAGTGCGGAGAAATACGAAGAACTAAGCATAGAACTAGAGAAACAAGCAACAATCGCTGAACGAAACGAGGACCAAAACTTGGCGAAGGTTACGGAGCTACAAACCGGTATAAATAAACTTAAACGTGAAAGAAACGACTTAGAAGACGACCTAGCTAAACAAAAAAGCCTCATTCTTCAAAAAGAAATGGAGCTTCAGAGTGCACCTCGTAAATGTCGCATAGTGATCGGTT
>NZ_CP150633.1:773827-781244 GCF_038023285.1 Bacillus sp. PPSBB_11 | reverse complement strand
AATATCGAGAATCACTCGCAGCCATCGAAAAAGAACTATCGCAGTTAGATCAGACGAAGAATAAAGTTATCGATATCACTAGCCAAGCGGAGAAAATGAATAACGCGTTAGGCAAAGACCTAAGTAAATACATCACGATATTTACTAACGACGTCACCCGTAAAACGGAACGAGCCGTCAGCCGTGGGCGCGGAAACGAAGGTACTTATCACGTCGGAGGCATCGTCGGTAAACCAGCCGGCAAGCTGCACTCAGGCGGCATGGCATCGAAGTTTATCGATCGTCCGATGAGTCACGAAGTTGATATTCGCGCGCTACGAAATGAGATGGTCTTGACGGAAGCGCAGCAGGCGAATCTATTCCGAATGCTAGACGCCGGACATACGGCTCGGGTGACGTCAGCAGGTGGCAACAGCCCGCAGATACAGGCGCACCTATCCAGCCTCGCATCTGCTATCGAGTCACTTAAAGGGCTGTCGGTAGTCATGGAAGGAGAAGTAGTCGGGCGAATCGTCGAACCACACGTTAGCAGACGGCAGATGGACGAAATAGATCGAAGTAGTTACTAGGGAGGAGGTGAGCGGTTGAGCAACGCTAGTTTTATTAAAGCGATAGCGCCGGACGCGCAGAAAATATACCGGAATTACAATATACTTGCGTCGCTTGTCATTGCGCAAGGTTGCCTAGAATCCGGCTACGGAAATTCGGGCTTGGCTACGAAAGGGAAAAACCTATTCGGTGTTAAAGGCTCGTACAAAGGCGCATCTATTCGAATGTTGACGTGGGAAGTGTATAACGGAAGAAACGTGCAAGTTTACGCCGACTTCCGTAAGTATCCGTCTTGGTACGAATCCATGCAGGACCTCGCGAAACTATACATTAACGGAACGAGCTGGGACCCGAATCACTATAAAGCCGTCGTCGGTCAGACGAACTATCGCAAAGCGACGGCGGCTCTCGTTAAGGCCGGGTATGCGACGGACCCAGCGTACGCAACTAAACTAAACAACATCATCGCGACGCATAACCTGACGAAGTATGACACGAAGAAGACAACGGATACTAGCACCGATGTTGATAAGCCAGCGCAGCCAAAGCCTGAACCGTCCGTTGTTGATATTGACGAAAACTTTAACGAAGATGCATTCTCGCCGGATATTGTTTTCGGGCGATCTTCAGCGATTCCGCGTTCGGATGCAAACTTCCGTATTCAGTATCGCAATGGAACGATTATTGATATGGCGAGGGACTTATCGGTTCTAGTGCGAAGCTTGGTCGTTTCAGCGCCGTCTCCGAATATCACTTACGAAAACATACCGGGGAAAAACGGTTCTTATCGTACAGGCAAGGATTTCGGAAATCGTCGGATCACAGCCGAATGTACAATGTATGCCGAAGACGCGGCTGACTTCTACTTGCTACGCGACGAAATATATAACGCTCTTTACCAAGAATCCGAGTTTTATCTAGTCGCGGAAGGCAATCCGAAAAAACGATGGCGAGTCGAATTGAGCGATTCTTTTGATCCGGAAAGAAGCGGAAGCGTGGCCGATTTTACACTGACGTTCGAAAGCGCATCTCCTTATTGCGAATCGGTCGGAACGACGCAAGATCCGTTCACTTTTGACGCGAGTCTTTGGCAGTTCGGCGAAAACCTAACGGATACTATTCCGACTTACAAACATACATCAAAGAGCTTCCGTATTTACAATGCGGGGGCTATTCGTATTGATCCGTTGGAATTGCCATTCGTCATTTCTTATAGGGGCGCTTCGTCTAAGTTGAAGATCACGAACAAAACGACGGGTGACGCGTGGCAGTATACCGGAGATTCGACGGCTAAAGAGACGATCGTATTGGACGGGGTCAAGGCGCGTAAAGACGGCGTAAGTATTTTCGGAGATACCAACCGGCAGACAATCCGACTAGAGCCGGGGTGGAACGAATTTGTGTTGTCGGGAACGAGCGAATCATTCGAAATCAAATTCGATTTTCGGTTCTATTATTTCTAGGAGGTGGCGCGGTGGAGCTACTTATAAAAACGGTAAGAGGCGAAGTTGAGGCGCTCACCGACTACGATTGTACGGTTCGGGAAACGTCCGAGAATGAAAAGTCGCTTGATGTGTCGGTTTTGAGTACGAGAAACAACGATCACTCATTCGGGTTGATCGAGAACGAAAATATACTAGTTTGTGACGGTGAAGAGTACGTCATCAAGAAGACGCGTCCAGTCACGGCAAATAAAACGATAAAGATCGAAGCATCAGGCGTCTATAAGCCGTTAATCGACCTCGCCGACAATTACGTTTATAGCAAATCCGGCAAGAAAAAGAAGATGACTATTGACGACATGGTTGCGATTGCCCTCGAAGGGTCCGGCTATTCATACGACATATCACCGGAAGGCCTTGACGCTACATTCGAGCTCGAAGATTTCGGCGACGGTTTCTCTAACGATTTATTGCGAGATATTCTCGATAAATACAAAGCGGAATACGCCATCGAAGGCAAAACGGTTGTCATTGCGAAGGAATTGGCTAGAGACACCGATTATCAGATTCGTTATAAATTCAATTCGCGCGACGAATCGGTTGAGATCGATACAAGTTCGTTGAAGACGTATATCCGCGGCTTCGGTAAACAGAACGACAAAACGAAAGCATATGCGGTCGAACTTGAATATACGAGTCCGCTAGCCGAAATCTACGGAATTAAGCACGCGGCCCCTATTCGCGATGATGCATACACCGACAAGAATGCCGACGAATTAGAACTCCGCTTACAGGAAGAACTAACGGACACAATCGAGTTGTCCTTGACGTTGACGTATACGGAGCTTCGACATTTCGGCGTCCAAGACATCCGCAAAGGCGACTACGTATGGTGCATGATCGATCCGTTTGGAATCAACAAGCGGATTAAAGTTGTCGGAGTTGAACGCTATTCAGATCCGAATAAGTCACCAGTTTACACATTCGGAAAGCTGAAACGCGATATTAAAACGGACATGAAAAACTTTCGGAAGACTGAGAAGCGCGTATCCAAGTTGATTGATGCGTCCGGAAAAGTAAAAGGGACATCGGTAGGTTCCGGAATACGTATCGGAAGCGATGCGAACTTTGACGACGGCTATGACCCGACAACTATTCCGAAGTACGGACCGGCGACGGCGGTTTCTGATGGCTTAATGACGTCGAGCGATTTTCAGAAGCTACAAAGCATCGTAGTTGGTCCGGATGGTAAGCCGCAAGTAGATATGGCTAGCGCATCAAAAGCCGGCCTAATGTCGTCGGCAGATTTCATAAAACTATCGAAGGTCATCGTCAGTTCTTCCGGAGCTAACGTTGATCTTAACAAACTCATATCGGATCTAACGGCGCTAACTGCGAGAGTGGCCGCGCTAGAATCAAAATAAAGGAGGCACTAAATGGCTAACGTATTTTTAAAGCGAATAGCGTCGGCGTGGGATCGAATCGCTCGTAATAACTTAAACGATAACTTTTCGAACATCGAGCAAGGTTTTACGAAAGCGACCGCCGAGCTAAACGCCCATAAAAACGCATCGCCCGCACACAAGTCCGAGCAAATTCAGCACGGGCTTTTTACTGCTGCCAATCGCTTGGATAACTTAAACGCGCGTTTTGCGAACCTCGTCGTTAATCACGATGGCGAAGACGTCAAAGAAGTCGTTGACTTGCGGGTAGCGCTCGACGCATCTACGCATCCTACGGCTAAAGATCGCTTCGATTATGACTTCGCTAAACTAATGAAGAAGATCGAAGACATGGCCGTATTTATTTCGTTGCGTCCGTACTTAGAGAAATACGGAAACTTTGACGACGCAATGCAAGCGGCGCTTGACCTATCGAAATCAACGCCTATTACGCTTGTGGTTCCGCCCGGGAACTATACGCAGACACGAACGCTTCGGATTTTCAGAAACACGCGTCTAATCGTTCAGGCCGGCGCAGTTATCAAACGGAACTTCGTAGGATCTATGCTAGTCAACGGACTTGAAACGGATAATTTCAGCGGCTATAACGGCCACGGAAACATCGTAATTGAGGGCGGCGGCACCTTCGATAGTAACGGCGCGGTAATCAAGCAGCAGTGCTCCGTATTCGGGTTTGCGCATGCTGACGGAATTATCATTCGAGATATTACCGTACTTGATGTCGTAGGTGGGCATGCATTTGACTGCGCCGGCAACCAAAACGTCCTGATCGAGAACGTTAAATTTAAAGGCTATGCGGACTACGTAGGCGATCGGTGGTTCTCGGCAGCTATTCAGCTCGATTTAATGCGCTCATCCGCAAACTTCGGCGCGTTCGGGTCATACGATCAGACTGTCACGAGAAACATCGTCATTCGCGGAAATTACTTCGGGAGATCCAGTAAGCTCGGCGGCTGGGCGCGTGCAGTCGATTCACATACGAGTACGGACGGCGTTTGGTATTCAGTCATCCGCATTTTAGACAACGTGATCGAAGACACGACTGAGTACGCAATAAGCGGGAACAAGTGGCATGATACGCGAATCAGCGGAAACAGACTGAACAACTGCGCGTCAGGAATCCGAATCCTACTGCCGCGAGTCACGTCGCAGTATACGCAGGATGCAAACGGAAATCCGACTGGACGCGTGAACAAAACGAAGCACCACATTATCACCGAAAATACAATCACGAACATCACGAAGAATCACGCGATTCAAGTATATGGCCGTAAAGGTTATCAGACGATTGATGACGTAGTTATCTCAGGAAACGTAATTGACGGCGTTGTTGAACGACACGGTATACACATCTCCGACGTTTACAACTATACGATCGGAAATAACATAGTCGATAACGTAGGCCATCACGGTATTCTGATAACACGCAGCACATACGGATCAGCTACAGCTAATACGTTACGCGGCGTCAAAGGAAACGGAATTCGTATCGAAGAAGGTCTATGCAATAACGTAACGGTCGCAAATAATATTTTGAAAGACGTCGGCTTTTCCGGAATCTCTGTGTCAGGAGAATCGCGAAGAGTGCGCGTCTTTTTTAATACGCTCGTAGATGTCGGCACGAGGGCAACCGAAAGCGATGGCTATGACGGAATCATATTTCTATCCGGCGTAGCGCGATCCATGTGTGCGTTTAACGATATTACCGGACTAGGAATGCGTCACGGTATTTATCTGACGAATACTTGCTCGCAAATTTCATCTTACGGAAATTACGTAAAAGGTGCGGGCTTTGACGACAGCTATAACGACAACAGCATCGACCCAATCACATCGACTGCGAACGTTATTTAAAGGGAGGAAAACGGATGTTAGCAAAAGATGGCGCTTTGTCTTTCGACGTCAATGCGCAAACAAAGCGGCCTATCAATGCCGCCATACAATTCAGCACGCAAGATATAAACACGGCACGCCTGTCCTTTAAGCTCACGAAAGATGGCGTCCCTTTGCCGTTGTCTGCGGTTGTAGGTAAACTAGTCCTTTCGATGGCAGACGGAAGCCGTTTTATTCGAGCGATCACACTAGTAAATAAACCGGAAGGACTTGCCGAATACGTATTGGCTACGGACGAAATTCGTCATTACGGCGCAGTAAAAGCCGAGCTTATTTTGTATTACACGAACGGTCAGGCGCTTTCTATTCATAAATTCGGCTTCAGCATCGAGCAGTCTCTTATCGATCAAGATATCGTCCCTGTCGCGGAATACTACATCGATGACTTTGAAACACTGCGCGGTCAGATTAATGATCTTTACGACGACGTCGTTGCAACCGTTGCGGAAATCGAAGCGAAGTTTGAAGACCTGGATAACGTTGAAACGAAGGTTGGTGCGCAGGAAAAGGTCGATGCGCATGCAGAAAACACAGATGTTCACGTAACGCCTCAGAAGAAAGCGGAGTGGGACGCCAAGGAGACGACGGTCGGCGCCCAAGCGAAAGTAACCGCACACGCAAATGATGCAGTAAAGCACGTAACTAACGAAGAGCGGTCGACGTGGAACTCGAAGGAAACTACGTCGGGGTCCCAACAGAAAGTCGATCTTCACGCGAACAATCTAGATCTGCACGTTACCGCAGACGATAAGACGAAGTGGAATGCGGGGCAGCTCCGGAAGCTAACGGCTGATACCGGTTCTTTTAAACTCAACCTAGCCGGCAAGGACTTATATACGGATTTACTAACGGCTCGGACGGCTACTTTCTACGGAAATAGTACGTCAGCAAACGGACCTAGCTCGGCCTCGCTTCGCGGATTTCAGATTGCGGAGGATAATGTTGGCGAAGTACTGGCGATGGGTAACGACGGATCTACTTGGCGCAATACCTTCGGTTCAGGCACTTTCCGCGGATGGAGACGCCTTTTAGATACGAAAGACACCGCCGTTGTTTGGGAAACGCCGTCGTTAGGCAACGGGTGGAAGCAATACGTATCGCCGGACGGATTTCCTCACACGTTGCGCTACACGAAAGACGCATTCGGTATCGTTGAGATTATCGGTTCAATCGCAGGTGGGGCGCTTGGCAATAACGTTGCGGCGTTCACGTTGCTACCGGATTATTTTCCGATCCAATCAATGCATTTTATCGGAGTAGCTTCGAGTGTAGGAACGACAAACGTCCCGCAGTACCACCGTACGTATATCGGAACAGACGGCAAGGTTTGCATTCAATCGTGTTCTAATACGGCTAATCCGAACGAGTTTATAACGTTTGGCTTCCGTTTTAGGGCGGCGAAAGTATAGGAGGTGCTTTAATGATACGCGTATATAAATACGATGAAAATTATGTATGGCAAGCAGCCGGAGAAATACTCGTCGATATAGAAAACGGCGAAGAAATTCCGGAAGGATACACGCCCGTCAAACCACAAGACGGTCTGTTTATCGCGACATTCGATCCGGAGAAAGAAGAGTGGTTCGAGGGTGCAGCGCAAGACTACATCGACAGTCTATTTCCGGAAGCAGCGCCATCCGAAATCGAAGTTCTACGACAGCAGCATGCCGAGTTGGTTTTTACGCTAATGATGGGAGGGGTGATTTAATGAATTGGTTCGCGATCATCAAGAAGTTTTATGCAGACGGAGATTGGACGAAGGAACAAGTCGCAGCCGCGGTCGTCATGAAGAAAATTACGCCGGAACAATACGAAGAAATTACGGGTGAGCCTTACGTAGAAGCGTAGGCTTTTTATTTTGGAAGGAGAGACGTTCTTATGGCGGAGCCGAGCAATACCGAATTAAACGAAAAGATTTCGGATATTCGTGAGTGGCTCGTTCGTATTGACACGAAGGTCGATTATTTCAACGATGTTAAAACAAAAGCAGACCCTTCCTTGTTCAGCTTTTTAAATTGGCCAAATTCACCACGTGCCATTGCACGGTCTGCAATCAGATCAATTTTCTCA
>NZ_CP150633.1:772307-773816 GCF_038023285.1 Bacillus sp. PPSBB_11 | reverse complement strand
GAAGCGCTGGCATTGGCGAAGGAAAACCGCGCAGACATAGCAGACATGCGCGCAAATACGAAATGGGTATGGGGCGTGATGCTGACGGTGGTAGGTTTATTGCTATCGGTTGGCATTGCGCTTTTTAAATAGATAAAACGAAAAGGGAGACGATTATATGACGATTAAAGTTACGCAGGATCTTGTATCTCCGAGTAAATACGGCATTAAATGCCCGAATTCAATGGACGCAAAGTATATCACGTTCCACAATACTGCAAATGATGCCTCGGCAAAAAACGAGATTTCGTATATGAACGGTAACAGTAATCAGGTCTCGTATCATTTCGCAGTGGATGACGTAGAAGTGCGCCAAGGTATTCCGGTAAATAGAAACGCTTGGCACTGCGGAGATGGAAGCGGCGCTAACAGCGGAAACAGAACGTCAATCGGCGTTGAGGTTTGTTATTCAAAATCCGGCGGCGAGCGGTACAAAAAAGCGGAAGCATTAGCGATCAAATTCATTGCGCAGCTTCTAAAAGAGCGCGGCTGGGGCGTTGATCGCGTGAAGAAGCACGAAGATTGGAGCGGAAAGCATTGTCCGCACCGTGTACTCGATGAAGGTCGTTGGGGAGCGGTGAAAGAAGCGATTGCTAAAGAACTCGCTGCGCTAAACGGAAGCAAAGCGCCATCTAAAACGGGCGCAGCGACTAAGCCGGTGAAAACTAGCGCGCCGAAGACGTCGTCCAAAAAACTAACGGTACCGACTGGCGTGATCCGTCAAGGTGCTCGCGGCACGGTCGTCACGCAACTTCAAAACGCACTAGCAGCCGTTTATTTCTATCCGGACAAAGGGGCGAAAAATAACGGCATCGACGGCATTTATGGTCCGAAAACGGCAAACGCAGTCAAGCGATTCCAGTCGACGCAATCCGGCATTGCAAACGACGGAATCTACGGACCAGCAACACGCGCCAAACTAGTAGCGGCACTAAAGAAAGCGGGGTATAGCGTATGAAGACGAATATTAGCGCAGGAACGGTGACTCGATTTATTTTGCTTGCGTTGGCACTCGTAAACAGCGGGCTGACGATGTTTGGCGTGCAGACTATTCCGGTAGATGAAGCAGCAGTGTCCGATTTTATTGCGTTGCTGTTCCTCGGGGCAACTTCGCTATGGGCGTACTGGAAAAACAACGACGTTTCTAAGAAGGCGCGCGAAAGAAAAGCGTTAGATGAAGTCGGCAAGAAATAATCGGAACTTTCGGCGGTTGCTTACGTATAAAAACGTAGGTAGCCGTCTTACATAACAATAACGTATAATTGAGCGGAGGGGAGGCGGAAGATATAAAGATAAAGAGGATTTCCGTATATTTTATAGCTACATTTATGGCTATGTTGCTATTATCCGGTTGTAATGACGTAAAGGTAAGTGATTCTAAACGGGAGATTGAGTATAATTACGATGATAACGAAGCTCCTAAGTACCAGCAGAACGAACTAATTGTCCACCTTTACCTGGTTTTAATTC
>NZ_CP150633.1:771613-772296 GCF_038023285.1 Bacillus sp. PPSBB_11 | reverse complement strand
ATCTGACACTAAAGACGCTACTTTTAAATCAGTTTCATACTGGTCCTTAGACGACGTTGATTACGACAACATAAAAGATATCGAATTACAAGTACAATTAAGTAAGGGCGACGACCCTTCCAATAGATCATTAGTCCGTTTTAATAGAACGTTAACCTTTTGAACGAAAAGCCCCGTCCCTAACCGGATGGGGCGTTTTTTACGTTCAGTATATCCGCAAACTTAACGAAATTAGTATCGCCTCGATTATCCTTCACACGAAATTCCTTCCGTAGATGATCCACGTATACAACGCGACCATTTACTTCCCGAACAAAGCCGTCATCATATAACTCAAAATCCAGCGGCAAGTCTTCGCTCACCGCCGAAGAAATAACGAACTCAAATTCGGCGAATTGTTCTTCGCTTAATACTGGCCGTTCTATCTTCTGCTTCGCGAGGTGTAATTGACGCAAAGCCTCGTTATGTTCCGGCAATATGAACTTCATTTGCCAGCGGTTCTGATCCTTTCGTTCGTCCCACATCGGCGACACCTCCAGTTAAATTATAACCGAATGTGCGTTCGCTTATCAATCTTTTTCAATAACGATTAAATCGGAAATATCGTCAATCTCAAACGTGTTGATGATGCGGTTTAAATGTTCGACAGAAACTCTCGCTACATGATTACGTGCCAGTTGCGA
>NZ_CP150633.1:770447-771603 GCF_038023285.1 Bacillus sp. PPSBB_11 | reverse complement strand
GTTGCTTTTTTGTTTATTATACCGTATCTATTCGTTTACGTAAATACGTATAAACGTAATTATTTTCGTTGACTTATTATACGCATAAGCGTAATATACGTATTAACGAATAAAAGTATAGGAGGTATCGATATGCATTACTTAGCGGAACACCAAACGTTCTCATCAACGCAGGCTCTAAATACGGCCGTCTACGAACACATCAAACGAAATTCATACGACTTATCCGACACGGCGCGGATCGCACTTAAACAGATCGCACGTTATGCGGTCAAGTTCGCAGGCGCAGCGCATCTCAAAGCGGAAACCTTGGCCGACCTAATCGGTAAATCCGTCAAGACGGCACGCCGCGTTCTTAATCAACTGGCTGCGTTGAACATCGTCAAGAAGGTCGCAACGACTCGTAAGATCAACGGAGGCAAGGGCGCAAACATCATCGTCATCTTACCGTTAGCCGCGAATGACCAGTCGACAGTGACCACTCGACCAGCGCCGGAAAACGCCGATGCACCAACGGTTGAGACGCCGAAAATCGAAAATGAACCATCGGATTCTATTAATCACTTAAATCAAAAGCACGTTAAAGATACGGCTGCGGTGCCGGCTGAAGCGCTGAAAAACTCGTTGCCAACGGAAATCTATAACGCCATGAGTCGCTACTTTGACGCAGCAGAAATCTATAAATATTACGGCTTGTTATTGCGTGCTAAGGCTTCCGTAGATCCTTCGCTAATGATCGAGCATGATTCGGAGCCATTCGTAGATGCGTGGCACAAGACGATACTCAAAGCGAAATTGAACGAAATTAGCCGTTTTGATGACTACGTATATATTTCGTTCCAACGTGCAGCAAGCGAGGCAAAACGTAGGAAAATGCGTGGTAAATTAGAGGCTTTCGAAGCGTTTATTGAATCGGATTGATCGAAACATCGTGTAGCAAACGTAATTGACCGCCTACAATATCCGGTGTATAATCGCATTGATTACATTCCGGATTCGTGTCCGAAATAGTACGGACCGTTATCCGAAATAAGTGTACGTAAGGCTTTCGTAGTAAGAATCGTAATAAATTCGCAATAGGTTTCCGGTACCACGTCTGCCGGGGGTTCGAATCCCTCCGAGCGCGTTACAACGTTTTAACGCCGTTATATCAACG
>NZ_CP150633.1:769372-770436 GCF_038023285.1 Bacillus sp. PPSBB_11 | reverse complement strand
GTAGTAAGAATCGTAATAAATTCGCAATAGGTTTCCGGTACCACGTCTGCCGGGGGTTCGAATCCCTCCGAGCGCGTCTATAGGATCCGATAGGATTCGATTTATCATTTGTGAAAAAGCTAAAAACCCTTTGAAATAAAGGGTTTTTAGCTTTTTTTTATGTGGGTGGAATTAAAAATGAGTAAACGATAATGTTACGTTTTATACAAATTTTCCATTTGTGGATCTTTTGAGATATGGAGAAAAGTAAGAAGCTGTCATACAAGGATGTTGTCATGACAGAAAAAGCAACTTTGATGGGGAAGAGATTTTATGGTCGATAAGTATACCAATTAGTCAAATCCCTAGAAAGAAAACAGGTTATGGCTTTGAACGGAAGGTGAATCTTCATTATGAAAATGAAATCGGCGGAAAGATTGCGCCTGCATTTGATTTTGAAGTTCCGACGAATATGGTTGATAGTTATTTGACATACAAGAAAAACGGAAACCGTTCTTTAGTTGAAATGGAAGAAGCGAAGCACAGTAGTGAAATGAAGGGCGAAACATTAGTGTATGACATTATGTATGAGCTTCCGCATATCAACGTCGAGCGTCATACAGGTCGCCTATTTGATGATGAACAGGTCGAGAAGAAAGACAAAAGAATCACGTATGATCTTGTGGATGGAGGTCGTAAGTTTTATAGCCCTATTTGGTCTTATATGGGGAAGTATGACATGAAACTGAAATCACAGCCTTTGGGTGTGAATCTCGTTATGGTGGATGTGCAACAGCAACTAGAGCTATACGCTCATATGTATGCTCATATGGATTCGGAAACGAAGGAATATGACGAGGTTCTTTTGAAGCCAGTGTATGCAGATGATCCGTTTCCTAATGGTTTACCAGATGGATGGACAAAAGAGGACCTGGAATGGATAAAAAACAAATAGTAGAGAGGGTTTTTATAATGTCAAGGTCTTTTAGTTGAACTATAGGTCGCCTTCTTCATTGCATTTAATTTACATTTATTTGATATTGTGGTAACGTTATATAGGATGAAATACTTACTTGTTGATAAGG
>NZ_CP150633.1:599121-763545 GCF_038023285.1 Bacillus sp. PPSBB_11 | reverse complement strand
TAGAGAGGCAGGAAAAAGTAAGGCGAATGCTGTAAAAACAGCTGTAAATAAAGCAGCGAAAAATGCTAGTCCTGAAGCAAAAAGAGCACTACTTGAATTTTTCAATATAGGAAATGTGTATTCAGCCTGCTTTGAATAAATATCAAAATATCAGATCCGATCTAAAAGACAAAGCACTTAAACAGGAGGCTTTGTCTTTTTTTCTGCTATCCTCTTAAAATACTAGCCATAAGACTCATTTCTGCTCTTTTCAGGCGTATTTGTTGAGCCCGATCACTGTATAAGATTAACATGGAAGGGAATTGACAATAAGGAGAGGATTCTTGTGGCGAAGGTTTTAATGATTACGTTCCCAGCTGAAGGACATGTGAACCCAATGTTAGGAATGATAAGAGCATTTGTTGATCGAGGTGATGAAGTGCATGTGGTCACAACTGAACATTATCAAAAGCGGATCAAACGCTTAGGCGCTCACATACATATACATCCAGATTATATTCGCACATTAAGTGTCGAAGAAAGCGATTTAGAGTCCATGCAGCCATTTTTCCATGCCATGCTACAAACGTCATTAGACATTTTAGAAGTGGTGGAAACTCTTTCTCAACAGCATTCATTTGATTTGGTCTATTTTGATATGTTTGGAGCAGGTGAGCTTGTGCGGGATTACTTACAGATTCCAGGCATCGGTTCGAATCCTTCTTTTGTGCTGCAAGAGGCACATTTTGATACACCTCTATACAGAAAAGATGAGAAGGCGGCTCATCTGTTAGAAGAAATACATGAACGTTTTGGCGTTCAGCCAACCCATTTGATGCAATTCATGAAAAACCGCGGAGAACTGAATATGGTGTATACAAGTGAATATTTTCAGCCGTCTGTTGATGCATTGGATGATTCATTTGTCTTCATTGGACCGAGCTTTCTAAAACGTGCTGACCAGCATGATTTCCCGTTAGAAACGCTTGAGCGAGAGAAGGTCGTCTTTATTTCAATGGGAACGGTTCTTGGAGATACTGAAGCATTCTTTAATATGTGTATTGATGCCTTTGCCGACTTTGATGGAAAAGTGATTCTCGCAACTGGTGAAAAAATCGACATGTCTCTCCTAAAAGAAGCGCCATCTCATTTTCTCATCGAGCCTTATGTGCCGCAGCTTGAAGTCCTTGAACTGACAGATGTGTTTGTGACTCACGGCGGGATGAACAGTGTCAATGAAGGTATTCATTATCATGTTCCAATGGTTGTCATCCCGGTTGACAAAGATCAGCCGATGGTGGCAAAAAGACTGACGGATCTCTCTGCTGCTCGTGCACTCGATAAAGACCAGCTGACAGCAAAGCAGCTGAGAGATACTGTAGAGAGTGTACTGGGAAGTGACACGTACCGTGCTGGGATTGAAAAGATTGAAGAAAGTTTCCAAACAGCAGGTGGAACAGAAAAAGCATTACGTGTCATTGATCAATTTATGCAAGCGAAACAGACTCAATCATGAGTCTCTCAGCGTGTAGACAAACCCTGGCATTCGCCCGCAGGTCTGTGCACTGGTGCTCGCCCTTCCTAGACTGCAAAGGTTTTCTTTCACGCTGAAAAGAAGACAAAGAGCTAAAATAAAGATCATTTTAGCTATTTGTCAACAACCTGACAGACTCAATCATGAGTCTGTTTTTTCGGTGAAAAAAGACATTGTATTTCCCAGATCTGTATGCTAATATTCAATTCGTAATCATTTCGATTAATAATCGTAATGATTACGATAAAATGAACATTTGGGGGAAGTACATATGAATCATCAACCTGTTTACATAAAGAAAAAGGACGAGAAAAAGCAGTCCTTTGTGACATATACCTTGATGCTGTTTTCAGTCATGGCTTGTTTTCTATTGGCATCTTGTTCTGAAAATAAGACCTCTTCCAGTTTAAGTGGAAGAGAAGATGATGAACTGGTGTATGCAAGTACAAAAGATATAAGAGACATTAATCCCCATCTATATGGCGGGGAGATGGCCGCTCAAAATATGGTGTTTGAATCGCTTGTTGTGAATACGGAAAAAGGCATTCAACCTGCCCTGGCCCAAAGCTGGGATATTTCTAAAGATGGAAAAACCTACACATTTCATCTTCGAGAAAACGTGACTTTTTCAGATGGTGAGCCATTTAATGCGAAGGCTGTCAAAATGAATATTGATGCAGTTGTCAAAAATATTGAAAAAAATGCTTGGCTCAATCTCGTGTCAGAAATTAAATCCACAAAGGCTGTAGATGAACATACATTTGTTCTCACATTGAAGGAGCCCTATTATCCAACATTAGAAGAACTTGGTTTAACACGTCCATTCCGTTTTATTTCTCCCAAAAGCTTTATTGATGGCACCACATCAAAAGGCGTCAAAGGTTATGCAGGTACAGGTCCTTATGTGTTAAAGGAACATAAGAAAAATCAATATGCCATTTTTGAAGTGAATCATCACTATTGGGGAAAGAAGCCAAAGATTTCAACAGTGAAATGGAAGGTCATGCCGGATCACCAAACGATTTTACTCGCTCTGCAAAAAGGGGAGATCGACCTCTTATTTGGAGCTGATGGTGACATGATCGACGGAGATTCATTTCAGGCTTTAAAAGAAGCTGGTCAATATGGGGTAACCGTGAGTCCTCCTGTTGGATCAAGATCTATTGTGATCAACTCCAATCAACCAATAACACAAGATCCAAAAGTAAGAGAAGCATTTCAATATGCCATTCAAAAAGAGATGATTACAGAAGGGATTTTAAATGGAACTGAACAGGTGGCACATACACTGCTCGCCCCATCAGTCCCTTACGCAGATATTTCGCTTAAAAAGAAAACCTATCAAAAAAAGAAAGCAGAGGCATTATTAGATGAGGCAGGCTGGAAGCTAAAAGAAGACGGCTATCGCTATCAAGAAGACAAGCCGCTCAGCGTGACCATTTATTATAATTCGGATAATGCAGGTGAAAGAACGATTAGTGAATCGATTCAGCAGGACTTCAAGCAGGTTGGAATCAAGCTGGATATTAGAGGTGAAGAAAAACAGGCATTTTTAGATCGTCAAAAAACAGGAAAATTTGATCTTATGTACTCTCTATCTTGGGGACTTCCTTATGACCCTCAAACATACGTCTCTTCATTCCGTGTTGCATCCCATGCTGATTATCAAGCTCAGTTAGGGTTGAAAAAGAAAAAGTGGCTGGATGAGACCATTACGAAAGTATTGGTGGAGCCGGATGAGAAAAAGAGGGCACAAATGTACCGAGATATTTTGACGTATATTCATGATGAAAATGTGTATATCCCTATTTCCTATTCTGTGACAAAGGCCGTTTATAATAAGCGCCTCAAAGGTGTAGATTTTCATGTATCTCAGTATGAAATTCCCTTTGATCGAATGTATTTTTCGTCATAAATGGGAGGCTGAGACATGACACGCTATATCATAAAACGATTATTGCTTCTTTTGCCGCTCATTGTATTCATTACGTTTTTTGCGTTTGTGCTACTTGCGATGCGTGCGAGTGATCCAGCTGAGGTCGCTTTACGTGTGAACCAAGTAACCCCAACGGAAGAGATGGTTGAATCTATGCGTCAAGAGTTAGGCTTAGATCAACCTTTTTTCATACGCTATGTCACATGGCTTAAAGACGGATTAACAGGTGATTTTGGCAGTAGTTATGTCACACATGAGCCTGTACTTGACCTGATGATGGAGGCACTTCCTGCGACTTTACAGCTTGCAGGGATGTCCCTTTTGTTTATTATTGTGCTGAGTTTGTTATTCGGAATGGTGTGTGCATATGCGGCACATACATGGTTGGATCGAATCGTGAGAGCATTTGTGTTTATTGCAGCTTCCATGCCTAGTTTTTGGTTGGGCATTTTATTTATCTGGCTTTTTTCAGTCAAATTTAACTGGGTCAACACGAGTGGAATGGAAGGGTTTAAATCGCTTCTTTTGCCAGCGATGACTCTATCGTTTGGCTACTTATCGACCTATGTGAGACTCATTCGAAATCAAATCCTAAAGTTTCAGCACGAGCCCTTTGTTTTTTATGCAAGAGCTCGTGGTTTAAAGGAACGAACCATTCAATTGAAGGTGATGAGACATGCCCTTCAACTAGCGGTAACAGCACTCGGTATGTCAATACCAAAGCTCATTGCAGGAACCGTCATTATTGAAAATCTCTTTGCTTGGCCAGGGGTTGGCCGTTTGTGTGTAACAGCTATTTTTCATGCCGATTTCCCTATGATTCAAGCCTATTTGTTTGTGATGGGAATTCTATTCGTTGTGTGCAACCTTATCGCGGACGTCATACAAATGATCATGAATCCGCAGTTAAGAAAGGAGGTCTAAAAAATTTGATCGTATGGAATCAATTAAGAAAAGATCGAATGGCTATTCTGTCTATCTGGCTTTTGGTACTTGTCACATTAGCTGGGCTGTTTGCACCGTTTCTAGCGCCGCATGACCCAACTGACACGAACATTCTTCAAAAATATGCTGGTGTGAGTCTAACATATCCCCTCGGAACCGATCAGCTGGGGAGATGCGTATTGTCCCGGCTCTTATATGGTATTCGGACAACGATGCTTGCTGCCGTGCTGACAATGTGTATCACGATGCTCATTGGCACGATACTTGGACTCGTAGCTGGCTTTTTTAGAGGGAAAGTTGATGAAGTGTTGATGAGAATATGTGATGTCATGCTGTCATTTCCAGCAGAGGTGATGATTTTGGCTGTTGTGGGCATTATGGGACCTGGGCTTTTCAATATTATTTTGGCCAATGTCCTTGCAAAATGGGCTTGGTATACAAGGATGATTCGTTCGTCAGTCCTGCAATATACGAATGAACCATCTGTTCAGTTTGCGAAAGTATCTGGAGGTTCACCTTTTTATATCCTTCGAAAACATCTATTTCCTCGCATCTCAGGAGAGATAGCTGTCTTTGCTACACTTGACGCAGGCTGGGTCATTTTAAATATTTCTGCTCTGTCTTTTCTTGGATTAGGTGTGAGTGCACCTACACCGGAATGGGGCATGATGCTCAACGAGGCGAAGAATGTCATGGTGACGCACCCGGCTCATATGCTCCCGCCTGGACTTGCGATCTTATTTGTGGTCATGGCACTGAATTTTTTAGGAGACAGTCTTCAGCAGGTCATGAACCCTGCCATGCATCTTAGCAACAAAAAAAGGGGGAGACGATTTGCCTTTCATCGAGATAAAAAACCTGTCCGTACATGATCCGATTCAACAAAAGGATTTGGCGGCAAATATCACGTTTACATTACATAGACAACGTTGTTTAGGCGTTATTGGAGAAAGTGGAAGCGGAAAATCAACCGTTGCAAAAGCATTAATTGGCCTTATCCCTCCTTCGCTAGAGATGATTGGGACCATTTTGTTTGACGGTGAAAAATTGACAAGTCAGACTGCACAGCAGTGGAGAGGAAAGCGAATTGGCTACATTCCACAAGATGCTATGAATGCGTTCAATCCAATTGAAACAATTGGTCATCAAATACTTGAAACGTTCCAGCGGCATTTGGGTTTACGTGGAAAAGAAGGGACAGCACATGCGATCACTGGGCTAGAACGTGTCCATTTAAACAATCCGCATATGTTAATGAAAAAATATTCTCATGAGCTGTCGGGAGGAATGCTTCAACGTGTCATGATTGCCATTACGATCATGCTTTCTCCTGACGTGATCATTGCCGATGAGCCTACAGCATCATTAGATGCATATAACCGGCGCGAAGTCATCACACAATTACAGAGGCTGAAAGAAGAAACAGGAGCTGCCTTGATCATCATTTCTCATGATTTAGGCGTCGTTCAGGCAATCGCTGATGAATTGTTGGTGATGCACCAAGGGAAGATGCTTGAGCATCGTCATGCAAAAGAGATATTTACATCACCTGAGCATCCTCAAACGAGGCATTTACTAGAAACGAGGCTTCGCTTATCGGCACCCCTTGAAGCACTGAGGCAGCAGAAGAGAGTGAGGGCATTCCCATGCTGATCACAGCAAATCAACTACTTAAACATGGAGAAGATAAAGGGCGCTTTTTTCATAAAGAGGAATCCATAGCACGCATAGCTCAGGTTTCATTTCAGGTTGGAGAAGGTGAATGTGTCGGGTTAGTCGGTGAGAGCGGTAGTGGTAAAAGTACAATAGCACGTACGCTGCTTGGTTTAGAAACATTAGACGGCGGAGAGATAAAGATAGATGGATGGCCAGCTCATACATGGCGTAAGATGAACCGGGGGGAAATGAGTGTTGTTTTTCAGGATTATCTATCTTCTGTCCATCCTTCCTTTACAGTGAAAGAGATCATAGCAGAACCCATGCAAATAATAAAGCGAAACATGAATATGAACCAAAAAGTGTTGTCCCTGCTCAAGCAAGTAAGACTTCCATCGTCTTTGCTAAATCAATATGCTCATCAGCTAAGCGGCGGTCAGCTCCAGCGTGTATGCATAGCAAGAGCCATATCGACGAATCCAGCCATTCTCATCTTAGATGAAGTCCTTAGCTCACTTGACGTTTCTGTCCAAGTTCAAATATTGGAGCTTCTTGAGACATTAAAGCAAGAGTTAGATATGACCATTCTCATGATTACCCATGATCTAGAGGCAGCCGTTTATTTATGTGATCGACTTCTTTTTTTACATGAGGGAAAACTTGTGGAAGAATGTAAAAGTGACCAGCTGTTTGAAGCGACTCATCCATTTACGCTCAAGCTAATAGACTCACTCATGCCTTTTCAGCTTGACAAAAAATAACCAATCTTTTATCGTATACGTAACAAACGACGGAAGGGTGACCCAATGCAATGAAGTACTAATCCTATGACCTGTAAGCAAAATGAAAGAACGAAGGCAGTGAGCAAACGATATGTGTTGCTATGTTTGCTGCGTTTTCATTTTTTAGCTTCGGAATAGGATGGTACAGCTTGGGAATCAAAGATTGAAGTGATGGATACGGGGGATATGTGTGCTTATTTGATGAACCGCATGTCATTCTGTATCGATACGCTCTTATTTTTGTACACCATTTTGCCTCCTATTCTGAGAATGGGAGGCTTTTTCATGTCTCCTGATACGAAAGGAGAGGGTTGGATGTTACTGAGAGCCCACCAATTAAAAGTATTTAGAAAGGATCGCTTGTTATTTGATATAGAGGAGCTGGCCATTCATCAAGGGGACCGAATCGGCCTTGTGGGAACGAATGGCAGTGGGAAAACGACATTGCTCCATGTACTGGCGGGTAGGGAAAAACCAGACAGCGGCACATTTGCACACACTACAACTTGTACGCTGCTTCCTCAACTAAAGACAGGAGATGGCAGACAAAGTGGCGGAGAGATGACTCAAGCTTATATTGAGAGAGCTTTAAGTCGGCCTTCTGCCCTTTTATTAGCCGATGAACCCACGACTCACTTAGATACGGAGCATATTGAGTGGCTAGAAGAAAAGCTTCGTTATCATCAAGGTGCTCTGATTGTCGTCTCGCATGACCGTGCTTTTTTAGATGCGTTATGTACAGACATTTGGGAATTGGAGGATGGGAAACTCAAACCATACAAAGGCAACTACAGCGATTTTGCCCGGGAAAAAGAACTCGAACATCGTCAGCAAGTGGAGGCGTACGAGGCGTATACCCAAAAGAAAAAACAGTTAGAACATGCCATGCAAAAGAAAATGAAAAAGGCCGACAAAGCGACAAAGCCATCTCCAAAGCTGAAATCCTCGGGGCCTAAAATTGCAAAGCCTTACTATGCAAACAAGCAAAAAAAGCTTCAAAAAACAGCCAAATCCATCGAAACAAGAATGGAGAAATTAGAAAAGGTGGAGAAGGTAAAGGAAGCCCAGCCTCTTCAAATGACGCAGCACACCATGAAGGAAGTGGCAAGCCGCACCATTTTTCGTGTCGAACATGTAGATGGCAAGGCAGGAGATAAAGTCCTTTGGAAAAAGGCGAATGTAGAAGTAAGAGGCGGAGACAAAGTCGCGATCATTGGGAAGAATGGGAGCGGTAAAACGACATTTCTCCGAATGCTTGTAAACGGTCATCCCGGGATTTTTCGTTCAGAAGCCGTGAAGATTGGTTATTTCAGCCAAGATCTTTCAGAACTGAATCTAGATGAATCGATCTTACAAAATGCACTGGAACAGGCGATTCAAGATGAGACTGTCGTTCGCACCGTTTTAGCGAGACTTGGGTTTCGGGGAGACGATGTGTATAAGCTGACGAACGTATTAAGCGGCGGGGAACGGGTGAAGACGATGCTTGCCAAGCTGCTCGTCAGTGATGCCAATGTTCTGATGCTTGATGAACCGACGAACTTTTTAGACCTTGCGGCAGTTGAAGCGCTTGAAGGACTTTTAAAAGATTACCCGGGCACAGTTGTGTTTGTCTCCCACGACAGGAGGCTCATTGAGCAGGTGGCTACTCGTATTCTTCATGTGCACGAGGGGACCATTGAACGCTTTGATGGCACCTATGAAGAATATAAACAAAAGGAAGAAAAGCCAGTTGCTACAAAGAAAGAAGAAGAGCTCCTGCTGATTGATATGCAGCTGTCTGAAGTGCTCAGTCGTTTAAGCATCGAGCCTTCTCGTGAGCTTGAAGAGACGTTTCAAGCATTGTTAAAAAGAAAGAAGTTGTTAGAGTCATAAAAAAAAGCCCCTGTGTTTACTGTACAGGGGTCTGTTCGTTTCGTTCTTTTTTCAATTGTTCAAGTTCGCTGACTGTGACAAGCTGGTAGCCTTGTTTGGTGAGTTCATGTATGATCTTCACTGCTGCTCGAGCAGAGCTGTCATAAATATCGTGCATGAGTACGGTTTTGCCATCTGCTGCATGTGAGAGAACATGGTTTGTGATCTGCTGGCTGTTGCGAATTTTCCAGTCTTCAGGATCGACATCCCACAATGAAACGTTCATGCCAACCGCTTGATTGATGTCGGGATTTGTTCCTCCATATGGCGGTCTAAAGTGCGTAGGAGTATAACCGCTGGCCTTTTCAATCAGTTTCTGCGTGTCTTTTACTTGTTTGACCGCTTCTTTTAGAGGGAGTCTCGTTAATAAAGGATGATTATATGAATGGTTTCCGATCTCATTTCCGCCCTTTAAAATGTCGGCAAGCATTCCAGGATAATACTGAACCCTGCTTCCTAATACGAAAAAGGTGGCGTGTCCTTTATTTTCCTTCAGCGCTGCTAAAATGGTTGATGTTGTGGCTGGGTTTGGACCATCATCAAATGTGAGTGCGATGGCTTTTTTATTCGGATCAAGCTTTGGCTTTTGCGGCAGTTTGACGGCTTTTCTTTTTGGATTCGGTTCTTTGATTTCATTCTGATTTTTGGTCTTATTCATATATTCCGGCTTCAAGATATCTTTTAGCAACGTCTTTTTGATCGCCAGCGTTTGCGGACCTAAGTCTTTTGCGGCTACTTGAGAAGCTGGGAAATAGAACTCTATATATTTCTCTTTTAAGGCGAATTGACTGAAGTTTTGATCAGTAGGGGCTGTTCCTTTTTGAAGGAGTGATAGATCCTTAGACAAGGTTTTATCTTTTTTAAGCTCCGTGTATGTAATATAGGATAATTTTTTCAAATAGTCCTTTTTTGGTTGAAATAAATCTTTTGTGTCAAGAAAGTCTTTTTTCTGAAAATCGAAATTGATTGTGACGTGATGAGTGGTCCCATTTTGCTGACCTGTATATGTGTAGGTCGTAAAATAAATGGCCGCAGATTGTTTTGCATAGTGCACCATGTCATAGTCAATATTCAGTTCAAACCGTTTGTTTTCATCAATGTCCTTTGCTTCACTAAATGTCTTTTTGAAATGCTCTAATGCTGAATTCGCATAGCTTTGAATCTTGTCATCTAGCTTTTTTTGATGAAAAAGTGGATAGTTCACCGCATATCTCATAAACTTCCCGTCATTTACAAGAGTGACAATTTCAACATTTTTATAATTCGTATCCTGCTTCACATTTTTCTTCTCTGTACCGCTTGCTTGCTGATTTTGAAAGAATGCAACTGCTCCAATGACGATGGCAAGCGCAAATAGGATGATACTCCATTTTCCCTTTACTGACACAACTTTCAATTCTCCTCTCATGACGGGTCATTCTTTATTCCTTTGACATCTGTTTGTAATATTTTTATAACATTTGACTTACTTTTGTAATTTTAGGGGATTTTCATGCGGAATGTCAACTATTTTCCTATTAAAATACTGTAAAAATTGATAGGTCTTTTAGAACGAGAAAAAGCAGAAGGAAAGAATTCTCATATTTGCCGTCTACCAATACCTTCAATAATTAAAAAAATGAGCCGTACATTGATTTTTCAGAGGCTGACGGCTATAATTTTGATGATTATGATTCTCATTTTCAAACTGACTTTTAATGAAGAAAAGGATGACACCGATTTTGCCGGATAAGCGAACATCTCAACAAAAACGATCATCACCTATTTTGTTCTTTTTATTGTTTTTTCTCGCTGTCATTGGTTTATTGGCGGCTATGTTTTTGGCTGTTTCCTACGGTGCAAAGTCATTGTCTTTGCAAACGGTCTGGACAGCTGTGTTTGACTATCAGTCTCATGTAACAGAGCAGCAGATCATTCATGAATTAAGGCTTCCTCGTGTGCTAGGAGCGGCGCTTGTTGGAGCGGCGTTTGCTGTGGCAGGTGCGCTGATGCAAGGCATTACAAGAAATCCGCTGGCAGATGCGGGGATATTAGGCATTAACGGCGGTGCGATGTTTGTAGTCGCTCTCTGTTTTGCTTTTTTTCCAGGAATGCCTTATTCGGCATTGATGTTATTTTCTTTTTTTGGTGCCGTTCTCAGTACACTGCTGATCTTTGCCATTGGGGCGGCTGGCGGCGTGCTGACCCCACTTCGGCTCACTGTAGCTGGAGCAGTTGTTGCCGCATTGCTACATGCGCTAAGCTCAGGTATCGCCATTTACTTTGATCTCAGTCAGGATCTGGCTTTTTGGTATGCAGGGGGTGTGGCAGGTGTCAAATGGCCGCAGCTGATGATCCTTGCTCCAGTCATTCTCATTGTCATCGTTTGGGCGATGTTATTAGGACGATCCCTCTCGTTATTATCACTTGGTGAAGATGTAGCTGCGAATTTAGGGGTGAAAACCCGGCAAGTGCGAATACTAGGTATGGCAGCTGCGGTTCTGCTGGCAGGCGTTTCTGTATCGGCGGTTGGGTCTATTGGGTTTGTCGGACTTGTCATTCCGCATATTGCACGAAAGCTGGTTGGGGTCAATTATCGTTTCGTCATTCCGATGTCAGCGATTTTAGGCGCAATGCTTCTCGTCTTCGCTGATCTTGCCAGCCGGACAGTAAATCCGCCAAGAGAGCTTGCCATTGGCGTCATGGTGGCACTTGTTGGTGTTCCTTTCTTCTTATATATTGCCAGAAAAGAAGGGAGGAACCTGTCATGAAAGAGAAACGACGTGCTCTTGTCGTGACAGCCGTTTTGCTTTGTCTGAGTGCGGCTGTCGTGCTGTATAGTTTAAATACCGGCACGCTGAAACTCAGTCCTCTCGTTGTCGTCAAAACGTTATTTGGCTTTGGAGATTTCCAAAGTGAGACGGTGCTGTTTGATTATCGTCTGCCTCGAATCGTCGTGACGATACTAGCTGGAATAGGTCTAGGTATCGCAGGTGGCATTTTGCAGAGTTTATCCCGCAATCCACTGGCTGACCCTGGGATTATTGGTCTGAATGCAGGAGCCGCATTCGGCTTAATCATCTTTGTGACGTATTTTCACGTACTAGAAGGAAATCCATCTTTACTCATTCCGCTCTTTACGTTTGGTGGAGGTCTGCTTGCGGCGGCAGTCATCGTTCTTCTTGCGTACGACAGGCATGAAGGGCTTGTGCCTATCCGGCTGATCCTTGTTGGAATTGCCGTAGCTGCGGGGTTTAGTGCATTGACGTTATATTTGTCATTGAAACTGGATGAAGATACATACACCTTCGCTTCAAGGTGGCTTGTGGGAAATGTATGGGGAAGAGACTGGATTCATGTGCTTGCGCTCCTACCTTGGATCGTATGTCTTGTCCCGCTTACGCTCATGCAGTCCAGCACACTCAATGCGTTAACATTAGGTGATGCCGTCGCCTCAAGTGTCGGAGTACGTGTAGAGCGCAAACGACTTTTTCTTCTCACCTTAGCTGTTGGTCTAGCGAGTGCAAGTGTATCGATGACAGGCGGAATTGGTTTTATTGGCCTTGTTGCACCTCATTTGGCAAGGCGTCTTGTCGGCTCACTGCACCAATATTTTTTACCAGTGAGCGCCTTGCTCGGATTGTTGATTTTGGTCAGTGCTGATACACTCGGACGTTCCATATTTGCCCCAAATGCCATCCCAGCGGGTGTGGTTGTGGCTTTTATCGGAGCACCTTATTTTCTCTATTTACTAACAAAAACAAAATAAGAAAGAGGAACTCATCATGAAAAAAGTACTTGTGTTTGGTTTAACGCTCTGTTTCTTGATTCTGGCCGCTTGTGGTCAACAGGAAACAAAGAAGACAACAAATCAAGATGAAAACGGAACACCTAAGATTGCGTCCTTGTCGATTCATTTAACAAATGACTTATTAGCACTCGGGATAAAACCTGCTGGCTCTGTTGTAGGGGGAGACTTAAAAGATTTCCTTCCACATGCGAAAAAGCAGCTTAGCCAAACGAAAAAGCTGGGCATCGCAGCAGATCCTGATATGGAGTCATTGCTTGCTTTAAAACCAGATGTCATTTACGTCGATGAAGAACTAGCTGGACAAGACTTATCAAAATACAAAAAAATTGCCAAAACCGAAGTGTTTAATTTAAATGATGGCACATGGCGTGATCATTTGAAAAAAATCGGCAAGCTCGTCAATAAAGAAAAAGAAGCCGATCAATATATTAAGGACTACAATCAAGAAGCAAAAGAAGTCAAATCACTCATCCAGAAAAAGATTGGAAATGGAAAAGTGATGGCAATTCGTGTAACAGCAAAAGAGCTTCGAGTATTTAGTATGAAACGTCCGATGGGGCCAATTTTATACGATGATTTAGGACTGACACCTGTAGATGGTGTGAAAAAACTGGACAGCAAACGTCCATTTGAAGTCATTTCTCAAGAAGTGCTTCCTGACTTTGATGCAGATGCTATTTTTGTCGTCGTGAACCGTGATGATAAGGCGCAGCAGGCATTCAAACAGTTAGAGCAGACGCCAATTTGGAAAGGCCTAAAAGCCGTGAAGAAAAACCAAGTGTATCCGATTGCCGATCAGCCATGGCTAGATTATTCAGCTCTAGGCAACAAAATGGCAATGGATGAAGCAAAAAAGATGTTCTCTAAATAATCAGCACATAAATCAAGGCATCATTCCGCATATAGGAATGATGTCTCTTTTTTTGATTCATTCTTCTATTCATGCGCTTTTTGCATACATATGAGAGGGAACGAGCAGTATCGCCCGTATGAAAGGATAAGGGGAGGGGTTACATTGAAGGTTCAAAAAATTAGTGCAGGCACTATAGCGAGGCTTGTGCTGCTTTTATTGGCACTTGTGAACAGCGCTCTCACCGCTGCAGGGAAAAGCCCAATTCCAATTGATGAAGAAGGTGTGCAGCAATTCATTACGTTAGCCTTTCTTGGCATCACATCACTATGGGCCTATTGGAAGAACAATGATATTACGAAAAAAGCACGAACCAAAAAAGAAGAATAATAGAAAACAGAGCCTTTTCATGCAAAAAGGCTCTCAGCGTGTAGAGAAACCCTCGCATTCGGTGTCAGTCCTGCGCTTCGGTGCTCACGAATGTCAAATTCGCTCCGCTCCGGTGCTCGTCCTTCCTAGACTGCAAAGGTTTTCTATCACGCTGAAAAGAAGACAAAGGGCTAAAATCAAGTTCATTTTAGCCCTTTGTCCATAAACTGAATAGAGCCTTTTCATATAAAAAGGCTCTATTTCATCGAAGCGACAAGCGCTTCTCCCCGCAAATTGGTTTTATCTCAGTGGCTTACGCCCGGTGTTCTCCCATATTGGTAAGAAACGCTTTCACTTCCTCGATGGTTAAGCCAATGGCCTTTGCTTCACTCATGAGACGTTTCCATTCTGACATATTTGAGTCGGTCAGCTTTCTCTGATTGACATGCAACGTCTTTCCTTCCTGCTCCTTTCTGTAGGTTTGGAGCAGCTGATACAGTTCTTCTTTAGGCATGCCGGATTGGACGGCATGAACGATATGATCCCGCCACTCCTGTTCACCGCCCTCAGCGTAATGAAACATCATCGTTTCTGCATCAAACAGCTCTTGTAAATCAATGTCTAGTGATGAGGATACCTTTTTTAAAAACTGGACAGATGGATTACGATGGACACCACGCTCAATCTTACTCAAATACGATTTAGAGACATGGGCATCTTCAGCCAACTGCTGAATTGAGTATCCTTTCCTCTTTCGGTAAATACGTATCACCTTTCCAATCATTCGATATATGATCTCCCTTCTCCCCGGCGAATCGTTCTGCGACCTTTTCGTTCATTATAAGAAATAAATTGTTCTTTATAAAATTCAAAAACGTAAGAAACAGGAAGTAAACAAAAGAAAACGAACGATTTCGTTCTTTAAAAAGAACTATAAGACCTATTATGACATTTTTCTTTGCGGGTATTATCTTTTATAATCCAATCATTAACAAAAAGAAACCATATATAACCTTTTTATGATGAAATCGGGAGGTATCTATGAATGAGAATATAGGTTTTAAGCAGCTGTTTTCTGTCATAAAAGAGAAAATGGCCCTTCTGATCCTGATTGTCCTGATCGTAACGGGCATTTCAGCCTACTATCAGTTCTATGTCTCGACTCCTGTATATCAGGCAACCACTCAAATTCTTGTTCATAAACGAAGCAGTGATGCACAAGCGAATTTAAACGATATTCAGATGAACCTTCAATATACACGTACCTTTCAAGTCCTATTAAAAAGTCCAATCGTTATTGAAAAAGTAAAAGAAACACTCAATCTTACAGAATCGGCTGAAGGATTAAAACACAAAATTGCCACAAGTACAGAAAATGAGTCAGAGGTCATAAATATTTCTGTACAAGATGAGGACCGAGCGAAGGCAGTAGCCATTGCGAATACAGCCACAGAGGTGCTGCAAGAAGAAATCAAAAAAACCATGAATATGGATCGCATTAATGTTTTGTCTGAAGCCAAGCTGTCCAACACGATACTGATGAACTCACGTAAATTCGTTCACATCGTTCTGGCACTAGGCGCCTCTGTATTAGGGGGAATGACACTCATTTTCTTAATGAATTTACTCGATGATACGGTGAAACGAACACATCAAATAAGAGAAGAGATCGGATTGCCGTCGCTCGGCAGTGTCTATCAGATGCATGCAGACAGGAGGGCAAAAAAAGACAAGCAGTCCGTCATAACGGGAGGACAGAACATTGATTTTTAAGAGGAAAAAAAGAGAAAAAAGAGATTTATCCTGTATTTCTGTATTAAATCCTCACTCTGTCATTGCGGAACAATTCCGAACGATCCGAACGAACATCGAATTCACGTCGATTCAAACGAGGCTGAAGTCGATATTGGTCACATCCTCCTTGCCGAAGGAAGGAAAATCATTTACGGCTGCAAACTTGGCAGCTGTTTTTGCACAGCAGAAAAAACGGGTTTTGCTCATGGATGCTGATTTACGTAAACCAGCCATTCATGAATATTTTGATCTGAGTCCGCACACCGGTTTGACCAATGTGCTATTAAATAATTGCAGTTTGGAGGAAGCCATTTTGCCTACACCGATTGAGCATTTAGAGCTGCTTCCAAGTGGGACCATTCCGCCAAATCCCGCTGAGCTGCTTTCCTCCTCTGTGATGAAGCAGCTATTTTACGAGATTGAACAGCAGTATGACATGGTGATTGTTGATTCCACACCACTTCTGCCTGTAGCCGATGCAAAAATATTAGCGAACCGGACGGATGGAAGCATTCTTGTTGTTTTAAGCGGTAAAACGAAGATTGCCGCTGTGAAGAAATCAAAAGAAGTATTAGAGGGTACGACAGGGAAACTGCTTGGAGCGATGCTAAATGGCAAGAAAGTGAAAAAGGGAAGGCACTATATGTATTAAAGAGATTGATAGGTGATGTCTCCTAATCTTTAACAACGGAGGCACTCGATCCTGCTGTGGGCATGACATATGCCTTAGATGCTCGTCATCGGTAGTGGGATGTGAGGACGGGTTTGATGCCCATTTTATGTAAGAATAGTGATGCTTTAAAAAGGGGGAGGAGCGTTGACTTACGCCCAAAGATTATCAATCATCGTGGCACTAGATTCATATCTCATTTTAGTAGCCGTCTTTTTTGGCTTTCAATTTGTTCAAGAGGCAGCGTTAACCGTATATACATTTGAAATGCTCGTCATTTCTTCGCTCAGTCTACTGATCGGGCACCATTTGTTTTCGTATATTTTTCACGTGTACAAGCAAGTATGGGCCTATACAGGGGTTAGAGAGCTATTTTCTTTAATGAAGACCTTTGCGTGTTCATTTTTATTTTCCATGACGATGCTGTACATTTTTGTGCAGACATGGCCATTTCGCTTTTTATTTATTGTCTGGCTTTTCCATGTGTTATTCATCGGTGCATCTCGTATGGCATCCAGGCTGTTTCATGATGGTGCGAAGCGATTTCAAGTTGAAAAGGAGCGGGCACTAATCATTGGCGCTGGATCAGCCGGAACCATTATCGTTCGTCAGCTTCAGCAGTCGAGTGATGTACATATTGAGCCGGTCGCTTTCATTGATGATGACAAAACAAAGCATAAGCTTGAAATTATGGGGCTGCCTGTTCTTGGGGGAAAAGAACATATTCAAACGGCTGTTGCGATGATGGATATTCAAAAAATCATTATCGCCATTCCATCCAAAAGTAGTCACACATTAAAAGGACTATATAAGGAATGTGTAGCGACTGGAATCAAAACACAGATTATGCCGGAAATGGAACAGATTTTAAAAGGAACCCATGCGCTGAATCAATTGCGGGATGTTCAGCCAGAGGATTTGCTTGGAAGAGAGCCGATTCAATTAGATACAAGCCGTCTATCCGTTCACCTAAAAGGAAAAACGATTATGGTGACAGGAGCTGGCGGGTCCATCGGGTCAGAAATCTGTCGTCAAATTTGTGTATTTTCCCCTCGGGCGATTGTGCTTGTGGGACATGGAGAATTTAGCATTCATTCTATTTTACTAGAGCTGAAAGAATTGTATGGAGACAGCATTAGCCTATATCCACAAATTGCGGATATTCAAGATAAACAAAAAATGAGTGAAATCGTTGGGCATTTTCAGCCGGATATGATTTATCATGCCGCCGCGCATAAACATGTCCCGCTCATGGAAATCAGCCCGAAAGAAGCGGTGAAAAACAATATTATCGGGACAAAAAATGTGGCAGAAGCTGCACATGAGCACGGAGTTGAAACATTTGTCCTCATCTCATCTGACAAAGCGGTCAACCCTGCCAATGTGATGGGAGCGACAAAGCGGTTTGCTGAAATGGTGATTATGCAAATGGGGGCAAGCAGTGAAACGAAATTTGTCGCCGTCCGGTTTGGGAATGTACTCGGAAGCCGGGGCAGTGTCATTCCGATCTTTAAAAAACAAATTGAAAAAGGTGGGCCAGTGACTGTCACGCACCCAGCCATGACAAGATATTTTATGACGATACCAGAAGCATCAAGGCTTGTTATTCAAGCTGGTGCACTAGCAGAAGGAAGGCAGATTTTTGTTTTAGATATGGGGGAGCCAGTCAAAATTGTCGACCTCGCAGAAAACCTCATTCACCTCTCAGGCTACACCACAGACCAGATTCCCATCACATTTACGGGTATTCGTCCCGGAGAGAAAATGTACGAGGAGTTACTCAACCAGCATGAAAAAGCACAGGAGCAAATTTTCCCGAAAATCCATATCGGCCATGCCTTGGATGGTGATCCGTATGTGCTGAACCGCTTTATTCACGAATTTAACATGATGAGTGACGATCAATTAAGACAGGCCTTGTTTGCCGCCATTGAGTCGCATGATGTATTGCCTGAACCGATGCAACGAGAGGAGGAGCCACTTGCTAATGAAGAAAAAAGTCTTGTTTTGCGCAACGGTTGATTATCATTTTAAGGCGTTCCATCTCCCGTATTTCAGGTGGTTTCAGGAACAAGGATGGGAAGTGCATACAGCGGCAAATGGCCAGCTGGAGCTGCCGTATGTGGATCAAGCGCATTCCATTCCGATTCAGCGTTCCCCTTTTCATTTGCACAACCGGCTTGCTTATGTGGAGCTGAAAAAGCTGTTAGAAAAAGAGCATTATCAGTTCATCCATTGTCACACACCGATGGGGAGTGTCATTGGCAGGCTAGCGGCGAAAACAACACGCAAAAAAGGGACGAAAGTTCTTTACACAGCGCATGGCTTTCACTTTTGGAAGGGGGCACCGCTTCAAAATTGGCTGCTTTATTATCCAGTTGAGAGATGGCTCGTTCAATATACAGATGCACTCATCACCATTAATGGAGAAGACTATGAAAGAGCCGATCGTCTGTCAAAAGAGAAGGCAGCTGTGCATTATGTTCCCGGTATGGGTGTCGATATGAAGCGGTTTGCACCAGTTGATGACACAGAAAAAGACCGCCTTCGCAAAGCATATGGTTTTACCACGCAAGATTTTATCGTGCTGTGTGCTGGTGAATTAAATGACAATAAAAATCAAGGAATGCTCATCAAAGCTTGCGCGCAGGTGTATCGGAATATACCACAAGTGAAAATTGTATTTGCTGGAGAAGGGACAAGTCGGTCGTCCTATGAAAAGCTGGTCTGTCAGCTGAATCTTGAGGAACATGTACAGTTTGCGGGATTTTGCAAACACATCGAAGATTGGATGCATATGAGCGATGTATGTGTATCAACCAGCTTGAGAGAAGGACTTGGGATGAATCTTCTTGAAGCGATGTCTGCTGAAAAGCCGGTGATTGCAACAGAAAATAGAGGGCATTGTGAGCTCGTCAAACATGGAGTGAACGGCTTTTTAGTCAAACCGCATGATGTGAATGGTTTAGCCGTTTATTTACAGCAGCTCTATCATAAAAAGGACCAGCTCCATCTGATGGGGAAAGCGGGACGGTCTATGGCTCACGCATTTGCACAGGAGCAAACGGTGAGTGCAATGGAGGAAATTTACACAACGTATATGGATCAAACAGAGAAGGTGATGTGAGCATGCGTCAGCCGAAAGTATCGATTATCATGGGTGTTTACAATTGCCAAGAGACAGTAGAAGAAAGCATTGAATCGATTCTCCGTCAAACCTATGAAAACTGGGAGCTCATCATATGTGATGATGCATCAACAGATGGCACCTATGAAAAAGTGCTGCACTATACCATGCGTGAACCCGATAGAATTCGCCTCATCCGAAATGAACACAATCAAAGACTTGCCGCCAGTTTAAATCGTTGTCTCACTGAAACGAATGGAGAACTGATTGCAAGACAGGATGGCGACGATATATCGGTGTCTACACGATTAGAAAAACAGGTTCGTTTCCTTGATGCACATCCGGAATATGATGTAGTTGGTACGGCGATGACGGTGTTTGATGAGTCAGGGACGAAGGGCGTTCGAGCACTTGTCTCAGAGCCTGATCGAAGGGTGCTAGCAAGAGGAACGCCTTTTTGTCATGGGACGATTATGATGAGAGCGTCTGCCTACAAGGCTTTAAATGGCTATCGTTCTGTCAAAACAACCAGACGGATGGAAGATATCGATCTTTGGATTCGTTTTTTTGCTGCGGGGAGAAAAGGCTTTAATCTGCAAGAGCCCTTATACCTTGTAAGGGAGGATGAAGCGGCCTTTCAGCGCCGGAAATTCCGATACTCAATGGACAATGCCTGGCTTGTGTTAAAAGCATGCAAGCAATTAAAATTGTCGCCGTTTGATTATCTCTTTGCGCTTAAGCCGGTCATCCGTGCCTGTATGTCACCAAAGATCATGAGGTTTTATCATCAGCGGAAACTTGGAGGATCTATGGTGAAAAGGAGGACGATTCGGGATGAGTGAGCCAAAGCGTGTACTTCATGTTGTGGGCGGAATGAACAGAGGCGGTGCAGAAACGATGATCATGAACATCTATCGTGCAATCGACCGAAATGTTCTTCAATTTGATTTCATTACCCACCGAGAGGATGTCTGTGATTACGATGAGGAAATTCGTCAGCTTGGCGGGCGGATTTTTTATGTCCCAAGTATTGGAGCGTCCTCTCCATGGACGTTTGTCAAAACGTTGACGAAGACGATTAAGCAAACGGGACCTTATCAGGCGGTGCATGCACATACAGATTTTCAAACGGGCTTTTCTGCCCTTGCTGCGAAACTGGCAGGTGTGAAGATACGCATTTGCCATTCACATAATACGGCTTGGAAACAGTCTCCTAGCCGGGTGGATCATTTGATGCTCAAAGGATTTCGTCAGCTGATCTTTGCCTTTTCTACGAAGCTTGTTGCATGCGGTGAAGATGCCGGTGTCTTTTTATTTGGACAAAAAAGAATGCACGATGGACGAGTGGACATTTTGCCAAATGGGATTGATTTGAACCTTTTTTTTCAGTTGGAGCCAGAAGCGAAGGTGAAGATGAAAAAAGACCTCCATCTTCACGAGAGAAAACTGATCATTGGACATATTGGCCGATTTCATGAGCAGAAAAACCATGTTTTTTTCATCGAATTAGCGCAGACACTGAAAAAACAAGGGGTCTCCTTTCAGCTAGTTCTCATAGGAGATGGGCCGCTCCGGCCAGTGGTTGAATCGTATGCAGTGAAAGCAGGATTAATGGAAGACATTGTGTTTACGGGCGTTGTCTCAGAGGTTCCGCAGTATATGAAAGCATTTGATGTGTTTGTGATGCCGTCTTTGTTTGAAGGTCTTCCGCTCGTATTAGTGGAAGCGCAGGCATCTGGACTCCCATGTGTGATTTCAGATCATATCACAAAGGAAGTCGATTTAGGTTGTGGGCTTGTGAAACGGAAGTCCTTGCAAGATTCAGCACATGAGTGGATGAAAGCCATACTAGAAGCCTACCATGCAGACCCTCCTCTTCAGGAGACGATTATTTCTCAGCTTGGCATTAGAGGATTTGATGTGAAACAGAACATCACCCGTGTGATGAATGTGTATGGATTATAAGGAAGGATTGGCAGATGGCGGTTTATTTGGTGAACATGATCATGGTCTATTTATGGTCGAGCTTTGCTGCATTTTATGGCAAACGTGATGATACCATACAAAGCGGCTGGCGGCCGAACAAGCTTCTGGTGTTTTTTCCATTTTTATTTCTTTGTATTGTGGCGGGCATACGCTACAAAGTAGGAACTGATTTCGTAACCTATGGACAAATGTATGAGTTCTCCGTCAACTATGACAAGCCTTGGCATATTTTCGGATTCGGTGTAGACAAGGCCGCCACTGATCCGGGCTTTACATTGATCTTGTGGATGCTCAATCAACTGTCACATGAGCCGCAAATCATGTATATCACAGTTGGGATCATCACCTATTTTTTTATTATCAAAACACTTGTGCGATATGGACGGCCATTTGAGCTTAGTATGCTGCTATTTCTCGGCACATTTCATTATTACGCTTCGTTTAATGGCATGCGGCAGTATATGGTGGCGGCGATTCTTTTTTATGCCATCCGATTTGTCATCAAAGGTCAGTGGAAATGGTATTTTCCGCTCGTGCTTGTATGCGCGCTGTTTCATTCCTCGGCACTCATTATGATTCCAGTCTATTTCATCGTCAGAACAAAGGCATGGTCTTGGATGATGCTTGTGTTATGTATGATTTTTCTAGGCTTAACCGCTCTGTATGACCGCTTTGTCTCCGTGTTTGTGGTGATGCTGCAAGGGAGTTCTTATGGTCATTACGAGGAGTGGCTGACAACGAATACGAATGGAATGAATGTGACGAAAATTGGTGTCTTGATTTTGCCGTTATTGCTTGCGTTCTTTTATCGAAAACGACTTCGTGAGCTGACGCCAGAGAGTGATTATATTGTGAATTTTTGCTTGCTTGGATTTTTGTTTGGCATCCTTGCAACGAAGGATGTCATTTATGCAAGATTTCATATTTACTTTGGTCTGTATCAGCTCATTTTACTGCCTTATTTCACACGGATTTTTGATCAGCGAACCAATTTTTTTATGTATATCGGAATTGGGGTTTGCTATATTTTGTACAGCATCATGCTGATGCCGTTTGATTCTTCTGTTTTACCGTACCGAACGATTTTTACAAAGTAGATTTGAAGAAAGGTGGGGCTTGCTGTCATGCCAGCTATCAGTCTATTGGTCGCAGTCTATAACACTAGTCAATATGTGGAGCAGTGTCTTCAATCGATTGCAGACCAAAGCTTTTCAGATATAGAGGTCATCCTCATTAACGATGGATCTACCGATCACAGTGGAGACATCCTTGAAGCGTTTGCTGCGCGTGATGAGCGATTTCGGGTGATTCACCAAACCAATCAAGGGCTGGGAGCGGTGAGGAACAGGGGCATAGAAGAAGCAACAGGAACGTATCTTGCCTTTGTTGATTCAGACGATGTTCTCGCTCCTCAATACTGTGAGGCTTTATATCAAGAAGCCGAAAACACTGGTGCCGATCTTGTTGTTAGTGAATATTGGATTCAGTTTGAACAGTCAAAACGGATCATACCGACGACGCTGTTAGCTCAGCAGAAAGCCGATAAGACAAGTTTAATAGAATCGTTATTACATGGTGAGATCACGGGATTTTCATGGAATAAGCTGTATCGGCGGGCATTTATCGAAAAGCATCATATCCGTTTTCCGTTGAGAGGTGAGCTTGAGAATATTGAAGATCAATATGTCACGCTGCGCTGTTTTTCTTTATCACGTGTCATTGCCTTTGTTCATGAGCCGCTTTATTATTACCGGGTTCATTTGTCATCCATTGTCCAGCGATATCAAAAGCAGTATTTTCAGCATGGACTGGCGTTTTATGACGCGCAGCGTTTGTTTTTAAAAGAGCATGATGAGCTGACACCATATGAGAAGGCTTTTTGTTTTTTTATCGTGAATCATACGCTGCATTGTATGCTCAATGAATGGAAGAGCCAAAATTCCCTGTCCTTTCAAAAAAAGCTTGGTCATATGCGTGAAATGGTGACACATGAAGCTTTTCAGAAGGCTGTGAAACAAGTGGAACCATCGAAGCTGACTGTGCGAAAGCGAATGATCTTATTCCTTGCTAGGCTGCAGTGGGTGTATCCGCTCTCTGCCGCAGCTTCAAGCTATCAAAAATGGATTGAATATCAAACGAGAAAATCGGGGTGATGAGTGTGACATTCCAGCAATTAAAAGCACATGCCGCAGAGTGGCTGCTCTTAAAGGTCAAGTATCCACTTCAATATAGGTTGAGCCGCCAAAGACTGCCAGAGCTGCGTCATCAGAAGAAGATCATTCTCACGCTGCTACCGGCACATGACAACTTAGGTGATCATGCGATTGCCTATGCGAGCTGCTGTTTTTTACAAAAGCATTTTCCAGACTATCAAATCATAGAAGTAGACATGCAGGAGATGTATCGTCTAGCACGTCCGCTGAAGCACGCGCGGCACCCAGAGGACATTGTCTGTATCATCGGCGGGGGCAACATGGGCGATTTATACCGATATGAAGAATGGACAAGACAATTTATCATGAACGCCTTTAAGTCCTATCCCGTCATTCAGCTGCCCGCTACTGCTCATTTTACAGAAACAAAGAGAGGGAAAAGAGAAGAACGCCGCGCCATTCAAGCATATCAGCAACACCCGAGGCTTCTTTTGATGGCAAGAGATCAAACCACCTATCAATGGATGAAGCAGCATTTTCCTAATAAAGAGGTGTGGAAACAGCCTGATATGGTCCTGACATTAGACGAAACATCAAAGAGTCAAACCCGTAAAGGAGTGCTGCTTTGTCTGCGTGAGGATAAGGAGGCATATCTCACGAAAGAGAAACGAGAACAACTGCAGGAGCATATCAAAGAAACGTATGATCAAGTTGGTTTTATCACAACAACCATTGGGAAGCGAGTGAATCGAACGACTCGTTTAGAGGAATTATCCACGTTATGGACGCAGTTAAGACAGGCACAAGTCGTCGTGACAGATCGACTGCATGGCATGATCTTTTGTGCGATCACACATACACCGTGTGTTGTCATCAGGTCGTTTGATCATAAAGTCATGGAAGGATATGAATGGGTAGCGCACTTGCCATTTATGACCCTTTTGAAGGAACCAACGGAGGAAGCGGTGAAAAAGGCCATTCATCAGCATATGAAAACAAGCGGACAAAAGGGAGAGGAAGCTGGATGAAGGCCCTTAAACACTGCGTGAAATCACCATGAACCGTGCGTTTCTTTACAATGTCAGTGCAAATGTGATGACGTTTATCTTGATGATGCTGATGTCTGTTTGTTTAACGCCTTACATTGTTCATACACTTGGAGTGGAAGCGTTTGGTCTGATTCATCTGACGCAAAATATGATCAATTATTTATCGGTCATTACGGCTTCATTAAGTGCTGTGGTGGTGCGTTTTTTTTCTGTTGCCGCTCATAAAGGAGAGATGGAACAAGCGCAGCGCTATCTCGCTTCCTATTTTGTCAGTTCTCTTTTTTTATCCATCTGTCTTTTTTTACTTTGTCTATTCATGTCTCAGCAGCTGGTTGACTGGCTCCATGTGCCTGCTCATCTTGCAAAAGATACACAGATCGCCTTTGTGTTAGGGGGTCTTTTATTTATGCTCAATTTCGTCATGTCTGGTATTGGGGCGGCACCATTTTATGCGAACAAATTATATGTATCGAGTGTTGGACAGGCCATTCAGATGTTTGGCAGGGCGCTTGTGATTGTTCTGTTATTTACCGTGACAACACCAGCCATTTGGCATATTCCGCTTGCAGCCGTTATAGGGAGTCTCGCCGCTTTGGGAATGGGTCTCTATTATTTTAAGAAACTCATTCCTTGGTTTTCGTTTAAGTGGCGGTACGTTTCTTTATCTTCAAGTCTCACGCTGGTTCGATCAGGGGTGTGGCATTCATTTGAACAAATGGGCATTTTGTTGTTTTTACAAATCGATTTATTGATGACCAACTTACTGATTGGGGCAGAAGCGACTGGACAGTATGCCGCCATTTTACAATTTCCATTATTATTGCGCACCCTTGCAGGGACACTTGCGGTTGTGTTTGCGCCAACGATCACAAAATTATATTCAAATCAAGACGAGCAGGGGCTCATTCAATACGCTGCCAAAGCCATGAAATGGAGTGGTTTATTTGTGGCATTCCCCGCGGCTCTGTTAGGAGGTCTTGCCGGTCCGCTCATGCTGTTATGGCTTGGACCAGCCTTTGAGGAGCTGAAATGGCTGCTGATGATTCATGCGGCTTATTTGTGTTTCACGTTGATGTTTTTACCGCTGACCTATGTACCGACTGCCTTTAACCGATTTAAAGTGCCGGCGGTTGTGACACTCATATTAGGCGGTTCCAATGTCCTGTTCGCCTATGGACTGACTCACCTACTTCAGCTCGGGTTATATGGCATTGCATCAGCAGGAGCCGTTGTTTTATTGATGAAAAATATCGTCTTTCTCCCATTGTATACAGCCAAGATCACGAAACAGAAAAGTACCATCTTTTATAAACATACAGTCGTTCCGCTGTTTGGGGCTCTGTTCATATGGGGGATCTGTGCCGGCATTCAGGCTGTGTATGATGTGACGAGATGGTGGGAGCTATTTTGTATTGGCGGAATATGTTTCGTTCTCTACTTAGGCTATTTGTATCAATTTGCAGGAACAAAACAAGAGCGGATACAGCTCATGCGTAAGGTGAAACAAGCTGCTATTGAACGAGCTGTCTCCCGCTAGTGTGGAAAGGAGAAGCAATGATGAAAAGAATAATAGATGTGGTCGTGGCACTGACACTGCTCATCGCAGGGAGTCCTCTTTTCCTTCTCATCTATGGACTCATTCGGTGGAAAATCGGAGCGCCTGTGGTGTTTCGACAAGAACGGCCTGGTCTGTACGGACAGCCGTTTATGCTTTATAAATTTCGGACGATGACCGAGGAACGCGATGAACATGGCGTACTGCTTCCAGACCATCTTCGATTAACAAAAACCGGCGCCTTTATTCGTAAGCTCAGTCTTGATGAATTGCCGCAGCTTGTCAATGTACTCAAAGGGGAAATCAGTCTCGTTGGACCAAGACCGCTTTTAATGGAGTATTTACAAATGTACACAGAGGAGCAAGCGAAGCGTCATCTTGTAAAGCCTGGTATCACTGGATGGGCCCAGGTGAATGGAAGAAATACTCTCTCTTGGGAGGAGAAATTCACCTATGACCTCTGGTATGTAGAGCACCAATCGTTTTGGCTCGATATGAAAATCTTATGGATGACCTTACTGAAAGTCATCAAAACAGAAGGGGTGCAGCAGCCAAATCATGCAACAGCTGAAAAATTCAAAGGAACTGATACGTAAAGAGCAGCCCATTGGCTTAATAGGGGCTGGCGGACACAGTAAGGTCATTCAGGAGTTGATTTTTTTGCATCCTGAGTACTCATTGTGTGCTGTATTAGACGATCGATTTGAGGAAGCTGACCCTCAAACCGGCATTCTGTATGGTCCGATTTCTATGAGTCAAAAGGTAAGAGATGAAATACCTGATATGCAATGGCTTATTGCCATTGGGCAAAACGAAATCAGACAGAGGATCAAAGAACGTCTCGAATTTGAAGAGAGGGCATTTGCCACACTGATTCATCCAGAGGCAGTTGTGAGCTCGTCAACGAAGGTTGGCGGGGGAACGGTTGTGATGGCAAGGGCTGTTGTGCAAGCAGATGCAGTGATCGGTGAGCATGCCATTATCAACACCGGTTCTATCGTGGAGCATGACTGCTTTCTCGAATCCTTTACGCACCTATCCCCGGGAGCTGTGCTCACCGGCTGTGTCTCTGTGCGAGAGGGTGCTCATATTGGAGCTGGGGCTGCTGTCATACCTGGCAGAACCATTGGAAGCTGGGCAGTAATCGGCGCAGGAGCGGCAGTGACCCGAGATATACATGATCAGAAAGTCGCTGTAGGCGTTCCTGCAATTGAGATCAAAGATCGAAGAGAAGGTGGGAAATCATGAGAGACAGGAAACGAATCTACTTATCTCCTCCTCATATGAGTGGAAAAGAACAGATGAAAATAGAGGAGGCATTTAAAAGCAATTGGATTGCACCATTAGGACCGCTTGTAAATGAATTTGAGCAAGTGGTCGCGGATTATGCAGGGGTGAAGAGAGGAGCAGCATTATCTTCAGGAACAGCAGCCATTCACCTTGCCTTAAAACTCCTTGGCGTTCAAAAGGGAGATATGGTCTTTTGTTCCACTCTCACATTTGTTGCCAGTGCAAATCCTATTTTATATGAACAAGCGACGCCTGTTTTTATTGATTCAGAAAAAGAGACTTGGAATATGTGTCCGCTGGCGTTAGAGAAAGCCTTTGCTGAAACAAAACGACTTGGGAAAAGACCCCGAGCGGTCATTGTCGTTCATTTATACGGACAAAGTGCGAAAATGGATGAAATCATAGCAGTGTGTGAGGCATATGATGTGCCAATCATTGAAGATGCGGCTGAATCGTTAGGCAGTATATATAAAGGAAGAAAAAGCGGTTCAATGGGCAGGTTCGGTGTGTACTCTTTTAACGGAAATAAAATCATTACAACATCAGGAGGCGGAATGCTTGTCAGTGATGATGAAGCAGCCATCGACCGCTGCCGATTTCTCGCGTCACAGGCAAGAGAACATGCCCTACACTATGAACATCAAGAGGAGGGATATAACTATCGGATGAGCAACCTGCTCGCAGGTGTAGGAATTGCACAAATGGAAGTGTTAGAGGAGCGTGTTCAGCAAAAACGCCGCATTTTCGAGCGTTATCAAAATGCTTTAGCCGATATTGAGGGTCTTCAATTTATGCCAGAATATCAAGACACCACATCGAACCGCTGGCTGACCACATTCACCATGGATCATCATGCACAGATGTCTCCAGTAGAGATGATAGATGCTTTAGAACAAAAGCAGATTGAAGCAAGGCGTGTATGGAAGCCACTGCACCAGCAGCCGCTCTTTCATGGTTATCCTTTTTATACAACAGCCGATGAAGTCCCTGCATCTGAGTTGTTATTTGAGACAGGTCTTTGCCTGCCATCTGGTACAAGCATGACAGACGCGGAACAGGAGCTTGTCATTGATACACTGTACAACGCCCTGCAAAAGAAAGCATTACCCTCCTCATAGGCTGCTCGTTCATCAGCAGCCTGCCTCTCTTTTTAACAAATCTCTTAATTTGTGGAATAATAAGGAATATATATTGTCATTTCATTTCAAATATGATATTGACAACAGAGTCCTTCCTCCTTAAAATGAAAATGATTATCAGCATCAATTAGGAGGAGCAACCAACTTATGTCGATTTGGAGTAATTTTCCGAAAATTAAAATAAATACAATATTACCTATCCTACTGATCTTCTTACTAGTAGGCTGTTCTCAAGCAAATAATGGAGCAGGTGGAGACAAGGATCATCCTGATATGATCACCATGGCATGGCCAAGAGATATTGGCGAAATGAATCCACACATATACAATCCATCACAATTGTTTGCCCAATCCATGATTTACGAACCATTGGTGAGCTATCAAAAAAATGGAAAGCTTAAACCTGAATTAGCAAAATCATGGGATGTTTCCAAGGATGGCAAGGTGTATACGTTCCATCTTAGAGACAATGTCACGTTCTCAGATGGATCTAAATTTAATGCGAACATTGTGAAAAAGAATTTTGATACGATTTTAAAAAACAAAGAAGTACATAGCTGGTTAGGTGTCATAAAGAAAATTAAAAAGACAGAAGCAGTGGACAAGCAAACGTTTAAACTCACATTAACTGAGCCTTATTATCCAACTGTTCAAGAGTTAGCTGTTGTGCGCCCCGTTCGTTTCCTAGGCGAAGCAGGTTTTCCGAAAAACGGAGATACATCAAAAGGAATCGAAAAACCAGTGGGAACAGGTCCTTGGGTATTAAAGACGTACAAAAAAGATGATTACGCGATTTTTGAACGAAATGACCACTACTGGGGAGAGAAACCAAAGGTCAAAGAAATCAAAGTGAAGGTCATTCCAGATGCCGAAACAAGAGTGATGGCATTTGAAAAAGGCGATGTAGATCTACTTTACGGAGAAGGAACGATTAGCCTTGATGCTTTTAAACAACTAGAGGCGAGCGGCAAGTATGAAACGAAGATGTCAGAGCCTGTAGCCACAAGACAGCTTGTCATGAACACAAAAGTCGATCAGCTGTCAGATGAGAAAGTGCGTCACGCCCTTCAGTATGCGATCAATAAAACATCATTGGTGGAAGGTGTGACCTCTGGCTTAGAGGATGTAGCAGATCACATCTTGCCGACAAACATGCCATATACGTCAGGCATCCGGGTGAAATCTTTCCAATATGATGTGGACAAAGCGAAGGCTTTACTGGATGAAGCAGGCTGGACGCTTCCAAAAGGAAAAACCATACGCGAAAAAGACGGAAAAACGCTTGAGTTTAGTATGATGTATGACTCAGCAGAATCGATTCAAAAAACAATGGCTGAAACACTGCAGGCAGAATGGGCAGCCATTGGGGTTGGCGTCAAACTTGAAGGTGTCGAGCTGGCGACGCAGGTTCAGCGGTTTAAAGCGAACAAATTTGATATGAACTTCTTTAGCAATTACGGAGCGCCGTATGATCCGCATACATTTATGAACGTTGTCTCATCAGATGGTTTTGGATTCAAAGAGGCGATCTCAGCGTATCCGAATAAAGATAAGCTGATCAAAGAAATGACGGAGATTCCATCGACAACTAATGAAAACAAACGCAAAGCACTTTATTCGTCCGTCTTATCATCCTTGCAAGATCAAGGGGCGATTGTGCCAATCTCTTATTTTAAAAAGACAGCTGTTTATCAAAAAGATGTGAAGGACTTTGATTTCCCTGCGAATCGAGATGAACACCCTTTCACAGGCATCAAGCTGAAGTAACAGAAGGAAGGTAAGCAAATGAGCCGCTATATCATCAAACGAATGTTATCTATCATTCCTGTATTTCTACTAGCCACACTGTTCACAACTGGCATGATTCATCTGTCACCAGTTGATCCAGCGGAGGCATATTTAGCAGCGGCTCATATTCAGCCTACTGATGAGGTATTAGCCCAAAAACGAAGTGAATTTGGTTTAGATGAACCTTTTTACATGCAGTACCTTCATACGATTGAAAAAGTCGTCCGTCTTGATTTTGGGCGGTCGTATATGACCAATCAGCCTGTGCTTGATGAGGTGATCTATCGAATACCTGCGACGATTCAATTGGCGTTCACTAGTCTGCTGATCGCAATTTGTGTCAGTATTCCACTGGGCTTTTTCAGCGGGTTGAGAAAAAATGGCGTTGTAGATCATGTGAGCCGGATGATTTCTTTCCTAGGAGCATCTATCCCGACCTTTGTTTTGGGGTATTTGCTCATCTTCTTTTTTTCAGTGAAACTCGATCTTTTACCTGTTGAAGGTGTTGGTACATGGGAACATCTTGTACTGCCGTCCATTACACTGGCTGTGCCGTTAATTGCGATGTATACGAGATTATTGCGAGCGAGTGTGAGTGAGACGCTTCACGAGCCTTTTGTTCAATATGCGAGAATGAGAGGGTTAAAGGAACAATCGATTATGTTCAAACATGTCTTCAGAATGGCGATATCACCGATGCTGACAGGACTTGGCGTGAATCTTGGCAAGCTGCTCACAGGGACTATTATTGTAGAGGCTGTTTTTTCATGGCCTGGATTTGGACGATTTTTTATTGAAGCGATCTTTAACCGGGATCTGCCGGTCATTCAATTTTATGTGTTGATGGCGGCGTGTATCTTTATCTTAAGCAGCTTGATAGTTGATCTCCTTCAGCTGCTCATTGACCCCCGTATTTCTAGAAAGGAAGGCCGCCAGCCATGATGACAAAAGTAAAACATCTTTTCTATCATCAAAAGATGATCTCGATCTGTGTGCTGCTGCTCGGTCTCCTGCTCATTGTGACGATATGTGCACCATGGATCGCTCCGCATGACCCAGCGGCTGTCAATCTTGCAATGAAGCTAAAGGGTTCTTCATGGGGGTATCCTCTAGGCACCGACCAATTGGGAAGATGCAATTTATCTCGTATTCTATATGGTGCTCGTATTTCACTAGGATGTGCGTTGTTAATCTTTGTTTCCTCTCTATCTATCGGTTTAATCGTAGGGCTGATTTCTGGATATAAAGGCGGCTGGATCGATCACGTATTGATGAGATTGTGCGACGGGGTCATGGCATTTCCAAATTTGGTGCTGATCCTCGGATTAGTCGGTATTTTTGGACCAGGGCTTTCTCAAGTGGTGCTGGCTTTGATGCTTGTGCAGTGGGTGTATTACGCCCGCGTCTTTCGAGGGATGGTGCTTAGTTTAAAGGAACAAAACTTTATTGCAGCTGCGAAGATTAGTGGTACTTCCCATTGGAATATCATGAGAAAGCATATGATTCCGAATGTACTGCCGCCACTCGCAGTTGTGGGCACACTTGAAATGGGCTGGGCGATTATGGACATTTCCGCCATGTCTTTTCTAGGCTTAGGGGTTCAGCCCCCTACGCCTGAATGGGGAGCGATGATCCATGAAGGAAAATCTTATATTCAAACAAATCCTCAGCTGATGCTTTATCCGGGTCTTGTGATTATGGCTGTGGTCATTCTATTCAACTTACTGGGAGAAGCCCTTTCAGAGAAATATGGCATCAAACGTCGTGTGTAAAGGAATGAGTCAGATGGAAGAGTCTATTTTAAACATAGAGAACCTGCATGTGCATACGAAAACGCCGCAAGGAACCATTTCTCTCGTTCAGGAAATAGCATTTGAGGTAAAGCACGGTCAAATTGTTGGATTAATTGGTGAGAGCGGATGCGGAAAAACGGTGACAAGTATGTCGATCTTAAACATGCTTGATCGAAAAACAACGGAAGTGACTGGCAGTATCACTCTACAAGGTCGAGAATTGATCGGTTTGAGTGAACAGCATATGCGATCTATTCGTGGCAAAGATCTCTCATATATCATGCAAAATCCAATGAATAGCTTTACGCCTGTATGGACGATTGGACATCAATTGATTGAAACAATCCGCCGGCATACAGCTGTCAGTAAAAGGCAGGCACGGGTCCAGGCAATTAAAGCCTTAGAGAAAATGAACCTGCCGCATCCAGATCAATTACTGAGTAAGTACCCTTTTGAATTAAGCGGGGGGATGCTCCAGCGTGTCATGATTGCTATGGCTGCCTGTATGCATCCGCCTCTGATCATCGCAGATGAACCGACAACCGCATTAGATGTACACAATCAGAAGCTGGTGCTTGAGCACTTGAATCAAATTCGTCATGAATACGGAACGGCGATTTTGCTCATTACCCACGATCTTAGTGTGATTGCGGAAATGGCAGACGAGGTTGTGGTGATGAAACAAGGAAAAATCGTTGAAAAGGCTGAAGTTCTTGAGCTTTTTGAACACCCGAAGCATGATTATACAAAGAAACTTTTAGCAGCTCGTCCATCCATGCCAGCTGTTTGCACGATTTGAGGTGAGAAGACCGTTGCATTTAATAGAAGTGAAAGCAGTGAGTCATTCATATGGCAACCGATCGTTTCTGATGAGGACAAAAGGGAGAGCCCCTGTCCTGAAAAACGTCCATTTGACCATTGAAGAAGGCACTTGTCTTGGGCTATTAGGTCAAAGTGGTGCAGGGAAAAGTACACTCGGCCGCATCATCCTTGGACTAGAGAAGCCGAGTAGCGGACAAGTTCTGTTTGAAGGTCAGGATATCATTCGTGCAGATCAGCGGACACATCAGCATTTCCGCCGACATGTACAAGCGGTATTTCAAGATTCATATTCAGCGGTGAATCCAAGGTGGACAGTGGAACAAATTCTATCTGAGCCGCTTGAAAACTATGAACCAATGAACCGTAAAAAACGTCAGCATATACTCATTCACTGGTTAGAAAGAGTAGGGCTCAGTGAGCAGGATTTGTCCAAGTACCCATACCAATTTAGCGGCGGCCAGCTACAGCGGATCAACATCGCCAGAGCACTGGTGCTTCAGCCAAAGCTCATTGTGCTGGATGAATCAGTCAGTAGCTTAGATATGGTTACGCAGGCAGTCATTTTAGATTTGTTAGTCGAATTAAAGAAAGAGCTGAAGCTTGCATACTTATTTATCACACATGATTTGACAGCGGCCTATCATTTAAGTGATCAATTAGCGATTCTTGATCAGGGTGAACTTGTGGCTCAGTTTCAATCGAAGGATGATTTCTTTATATCAGAGCACGAAGCTGTGCTGAAAATGAAGGAGGCAACGCTCGCCAGCCACCCTTTGTCTCGAACGATTGGCAGGCCGGTTCGTTAACTTTTTCATTCCCTCAATGCCTCTTTTAAGAGAGGCTATTTTTCATGAAAGGCAGGTGGCATCGTGAACCATCGAGCATATTTAGCTTTGGCGATCCCTTTAACCATTTCAACGATGACCACGCCATTACTTGGAGCTGTCGATACAGCAGTTGTTGGCCAGCTTGCCAACCCCGCTTATATAGGAGGCGTCGCAGTCGGCAGTCTCATTTTTAGTACATTGTACTGGCTGTTTGGCTTTTTACGGGTAAGTACATCTGCTTTTGCCGCCCAAGCAAACGGAGCGCAGAACGAGGAGCAGGGTGTTCTTGCTTTTCTAAGGCCTTTTTTGCTGGCTATTATCGTCGGGCTTTGTTTTATTGCTCTTCAATGGCCCATTATTCAATCCGCATTATGGATCATCTCTCCTGCTGCTGATGTGCGCGAATATGCAGCGGACTATTTTCATATTCGGATCTGGGGAGCGCCATTTACCTTGATGAATTACGTCATACTCGGCTGGCTGATGGGGATGGCAAAAATGAAAGAAGCCCTTTCTTTACAAATTTTGATCAATGTCATGAATATGATCTTGGCATTGATCTTAGTACATGCGTTTTCTTTTGCCGTCAAAGGTGTGGCAGCGGCGACATTGATCTCTGAACTCACTGCTTTTGTGTTAGGTGCCTGGATCATCTTGAAGCATACGTCAAACGGTTTTCGGATGCCGTCTCTTCAGCAGGTGATGGACACACGTGCGGTAAAGAAAATGTTTCATGTGAATAAAGACTTGTTTATCCGAACGATCTGTCTGCTTGTTGTGATCAACATGTTTACAGCGAAGGGAGCGTCTTTCGGAACGGAGCAATTGGCGGCGAATGCCATTTTATTTCAAATTCACTACATCATGGCCTATTTGTTCGATGGATTTGCCAATGCATCCAGCATCCTTGTCGGTAGATCAGTAGGTGCGAACGACCGAGCGCTTTATGATAAAACATTAACCCTTTCGAGACAATGGGCAGTTGTGATGGCATGTGTCATTGCGGCAGGTTACTTTTTCTTTAAAGTACCGATTTTGAGCCTGTTTACAAATTTGCCTCAGCTTCTTGATGTGACACTGCAATATGCCGATTGGCTCGTTCTTTATCCGTTCGCTGCTTGTTTTGGCTTGGTGATTTACGGTGTATTCACAGGTGCGACAGAAATTGCTCCTGTCAGGAATTCAATGCTGTTTGCGATGATTTTGTTTGTGGCTGTTCAAGCGGCAGTCATTCCGATATGGCACAATCACGGACTATGGTTTGCCTTTATCATTTATACTGTAGGTCGGTCCGGCTTTTTGATGATGTACAAATCGAAGCTGGATCAAAAGCTTTTCCTGCATGAAAAACACCCTTTGCAATCATGAGAAAGGGTGTTGTTTGTCGTCCATTTATTCGCCTTCTTTTTTCACCTTTTGGTACGCTTCATCGAGATGCTGAATTCGCTTCAAGACAACAGCATTTTTCGTCAATTGGTCCTGCACAAGTGTAGAAACCACCGAACGATAATAAGCGTTCATGGCATGAATCTTGTCTTCATGTTGATTCATGGCAATGTGCTGTTTTAAGTTGTCGATAAAGTATGGAACGGAAAAAAGTTCAGACATGGAAATCACTCCTATTTCGTATATACGGTCCGTCAATCTTCATGTAAAATGATGAGAGGGAGGGGAGACAATGAGCCTTAAACTGCAACAAGAACTAGTATTAAAGCAGGTACTCACGCAAGAACTCAGGCAGGCGATTACGCTGCTGCAATTGAATTGTGCAGAGCTGGGTGAGTATCTTGATCAGTTAGCGCTTGAGAACCCTCTGATTGAGCGGAAAGACACGGACAGCTATCAACCAGTTTATCATAAAAGAACGCAAGATCGAATGACAGAGCCGTATCGTACGCATCAAAAAGAAAGCCTGCAAATGTATTTAAAGAGACAGGCTATTGATTTGAATTTAAGTGAAAAGAATCAAAGGATTTTTCAATTCATGATTGAGTCCATTGATTCCAATGGCTATTTAAATGAACCGGTTGACCAAATGGCCGCTGTGTTACAGGCTTCGGCAGAAGAAGTAGAGGCCGTTCTTCATCAGCTTCAATCATTAGAGCCTGCCGGGATTGGCGCTAGATCATTGCAAGAATGCATCCTGCTCCAGCTTAGACGAAAAAAGGATCGCTGGTATGAAGCAGAGCTGATCATCGAAGGGCATTTCTTTCTGTTCGCAAGGAAGGCTTGGAAGGAAATCGCAGCTAAAACAGGTATGCCGTTGAAAACCCTGCAAGCCATACAAGATGAGGTGTCGCTTCTCGAACCAAGACCAGGCCTTCATTTCTCTTATGAAGAAGAGGATGTGTATATAGAGCCAGATGTGTTGATTACAGCTGCGGGAGGTCACATCACATTCGAGCTGAACCAGCGTGCTTTTCCGGACATTGAAATGAATGAAGGGTATTTCGCCATGATTCAAGATCAAAAGCGGCATGAAGCATACACGTATTTAAAGGAAAAGCAGCAGCAGTACAATTGGCTTGTTCAAGCGCTGAAGCAGAGAAAACAAACGATGACAAATGTCGTTCGTGAGATTATCTTACAACAGACTGATTTTTTCCTGACCGGGAAGCATAAAATGAAACCGCTTACGATGAAGCGGGTTGCAGATAAATTACAAGTACATGAGTCGACAGTGAGTCGAACAGTCAAAGGAAAAATGGTGCAGACCCCTTATGGGTTAATGGAAATGAAACAGTTTTTTCAAGCGAAACTAGAAGGGCATTCGCTTGAAGAAGCATCCAGCTACACAGTGAAGACCCACATTGCAGAGCTGATTCAATCAGAAAATAAGAAAAAACCGTATTCGGATCAGCAAATCATGACGCAGCTTCAGCAAACCTTTGGTATCCGCGTCTCTCGCAGAACCATTGCCAAATATCGTGAACAAATGAACCTTCCGTCTTCCACGCTGCGGAAGCGATATGATTAAAAAGAAGCACATGCCAGAAACAATGGCATGTGCTTCTTTTTTGATGAGTGGAAGAGTGATAGAAGATTTCTTGAGAATTGAAAAAAGGGAAGACGTGTGATCTGAATTTTGGGGTAAAGTATAAGATAGGGCATGAGCCGATGGGGTAGACAACAGTGATGAGGTGAGACCAATTGAAATATAAACAAATCAAAACGAAAAAAATATATGAAGAAATTGCGGATGCATTAATCGAATCCATTCGGACGGGGGAGCTTCTTCCGGGCGAAAAATTAGACTCGGTTCAAGCACTTTCTGAAAACTTTCAAGTCAGCCGTTCCGCTGTGAGAGAGGCGCTGTCCGCTCTGAAAGCGATCGGATTAATAGAGATGAAGCAAGGAGAAGGCACATATGTGAAGCAGTTCGATCCTGAGCAGCTCACATTTTGTTTATCTCCTGCTTTTTTGATGAAGCAGCAGGATATCGCGCAGCTTCTTGAAGTGAGATCAATCATTGAATCAGGTGCTGTCAAAAAGGCAGCATTGCTGCGGACAGACGATGACCTCCATCGACTGCGTGATGCACTTGAACAAATGAAGCGTGCAGAAGCGTATAAAGAAATTGGTGAGGAGGCAGACCTCACATTTCATCTTGCCATCGCCAAAGCCTCAAAGAATCATTTACTAGAGGCTTTAATGAATCAGGTCTCAACCTTGTTAATGGAAACGATGCGAGAAACAAGAAAAGTCGTGTTATTCTCAAGAAAAGCGTCCATACATCAGCTTTACAAGGACCATGAACGAATTTATCAAGCTATCATGGACAAACAGCCAGAAGAAGCAGAGCGGGCGATGCTCACACATTTGGAAAAAGTAGAACAACTTCTTGGTGATGTGCTGCAAGAACAGGAAGGAAAGCCAGATATACAATAAGCTGTGCCGAAAAGCGGCACAGCTCAGCGTGTAGACAAACCCTCGCATTCTTTGTCAGTCCTGCGCTTCGGTGCTCACGAATGTTAAATTCGCTCCGCGCCGATGCTCGTCCTTCCTAGACTGCAAAGGTTTTCTATCACGCTGAAAAGAAGACAAAGGGCTAAAATAAAGGTCATTTTAGCCCTTTGTCAACAATCTAAGCTGTGCCGCATAAGGGCACAGCTCTATTATTGAAGAGAAATATGCAGCTTTTTCATTCGATATTGCAGACTTTGCCTGCTCATGCCCAATATCTTTGCAGTCTGTGAAATATTGTCGTCCATTTTATTTAAGTAATGGACGATGTATTGTTTTTCAAATCGTTCCATTTGGGTTTGGAAGTCAGTTGTATGATCTGAGCTCGTGTAGACAAACGTATCAGCTGCAGCTGCTAGATTAAGCGGACTCATCTGCATGTGTTCACTAGGACGTCCTTCTCCTTGCTTGAATCGGAAATGGTAAGGAAGGTGATGCATGCTTAAGTATGTTTCGTCCATCATCATATTCATCCCAGCTTCAATCACATGCTCCAGTTCTCTTACATTGCCCGGCCAATGATACGTTTGGAACAGGGCAAGTACCTCTTCATCAGCCGCCTTCACATTCATTTGAAACAGTTCATTATATTTTTGAATAAAATGCATGACAAATGTGGGGATGTCTTCTTTTCGCTCAGAGAGTGGCGGGATAAACAAGGTGACAATGCCAAGCCGGTAAAATAAATCCTTTCGCATCCGTCCACCTGCGATCGCATCTACAGGGTCCTCATTCATATTAGCAATCACTCTCACATCAATGGCGATTTCCTTTGTACTGCCTAACCTTCTTACACGTTTCTCTTGCAAGACGCGCAATAGTTTTGCTTGAAGAGCTGGGTGTAATGAGTTGATCTCATCTAAAAGCAGTGTACCTCCTTGTGCTTGTTCGAATAGACCGGGCTGATCTGTTGCCCCTGTAAAAGCCCCTTTTTGTGTTCCAAAAAGCAGACTTTCAATCAGGTTATCAGGCAGTGCTGCACAATTCTGCGTAATAAATGGTCCAGATGAACGGCTGCTGCCATTATGAATGCTTTGTGCAAATAGCTCTTTCCCCGTCCCTGTCTCACCAACAATCAGCACATAAGAAGAGGTACGTGTGGCTCGTTTCGCATGTTCAATCACTTCTAAAAAGGCAGGACTTTCCCCAATGATTGAATCAAATGTAAAGCGTGTGTTTCCTTTTTTCTTCATATTGTGATGAATGAGCCGTTCCAGTTTCGTGACATCATTCGAAATTTCAACTGCCCCTTGAATCAAACCGTCTCGTACGAGCGGGTATGTATGGTTAATCGTTGTGATTTCTTTACCATTGTAGTTGTGATACGTCTGCTTTGCATGAACCGTCTGTTTCCCGGTTCGCAGCGCTTGGACAAGTGTACTGTGCATCTCATCCTGAAACACAAAGAGGTCTAATACATTTTTATAAAGGACATCAGAACGTTTTAAAGATTCGATCTCCATCATTTTTTTGTTATAAACAATGGTATTGCCATTTTCGTCAATGGCGTGAACCCCAACATCAATTAAATCGAGCATTTGTTTATATAGATCAATCTCATTTTCGAGCTTTGCGGTATGCTGATCTTTTTTCACTTGCGCCACCTCCAGACATTACCTCTATTTTACATGAAAAATTTTGCGGTTTCCTCTAAAAAAATTTGCATATGCAAAATATTTTTGCGCTAAAGATGAGCACAATCCTAGGCACAGAGCGATCACTAAGTTGGCATGATCCTTGCATAACATAAGAGTGAAGATGAACCCAATCAAAAGAGGCAAGCTTACAGAAGGAGGAATACACGATGACACAGACAAAAGCATTGATTCATCAAACAGAACAATACGGTGCGGCGAATTATCATCCGTTGCCAATTGTGATTTCAGAGGCTGAGGGAGTGTGGGTGACTGATCCTGAGGGCAACCGCTACATGGATATGCTCAGTGCATATTCTGCAGTCAACCAAGGTCATCGCCATCCGCGCATTATTGAAGCGCTTAAAACACAAGCTGACCGCGTGACACTTACATCAAGGGCCTTCCATAATGATCAGCTTGGTCCATGGTATGAGAAGATCTGCAAATTAACAAATAAAGAGATGGCATTGCCGATGAATACGGGTGCCGAGGCTGTGGAAACGGCGATAAAGGCAGCGAGACGATGGGGCTATGATGTCAAGGGAATCGAAGAGAATCGAGCAGAAATCATTGCATGTACCGGGAATTTTCATGGTCGTACAATGACGGCTGTGTCACTTTCTTCGGAAGCAGAATATCAAAGAGGTTTCGGTCCGATGCTCCCAGGCATAAAGCTCATCCCTTATGGAGATATTGAGGCGTTACGCGAAGCAATCACTCCGCAAACAGCAGCTTTTCTCTTTGAACCGATTCAAGGAGAAGCGGGCATTGTCATGCCGCCTGAGGGCTTTATAAAAGAGGCAAAAGCGATCTGTGAGAAGGAACATGTGTTATTGATCGCAGATGAAATTCAAGTGGGATTAGCGCGGACCGGCAAGATGTTTGCATGCGACTGGGAAGACATTGAGCCGGATATGCTGATTCTTGGTAAAGCACTTGGCGGTGGGGTATTCCCGATCTCGTGTGTTGTCGCAAACCGTGATATTTTAGGTGTGTTTAATCCAGGGTCTCATGGCTCTACCTTCGGCGGGAATCCTCTTGCATGCGCAGTATCACTTGCTGCATTAGATGTTTTAATCGACGAGAGGCTTGCCGAGCGCTCATTGGAGCTTGGGCAATATTTCAAAGACAAACTATCACGCATTCAAAGTCCTGTGATTAAGGAAGTACGCGGGCGTGGACTATTTATTGGGATGGAACTGACTGAGGCAGCTAGACCTTATTGTGAGAAGCTCAAGCAAGCCGGGCTGTTATGCAAAGAAACCCATGAGACAGTGATTCGATTTGCACCGCCGCTTACCATTTCAAAAGAAGACTTGGATTGGGCAATTGCTCATATCCAAGCGTTATTTCAAGCATAAATGATCAAGGGAGAAGCCTTCAAATTCTCCCTTTCTCTTTCAATGAAGGGCGAATTTTGTCAAAGGTTGATGAATAGAAGAGTGAAAGTGGGGAAACGGATTTGAAGCCAGAACAGCATAATGAACTAGAGCGTTCCATGAAAAGCAGACATCTCTTTATGATTGCCTTAGGTGGGGTCATCGGAACAGGCCTTTTCCTTGGATCAGGACTCATTATTCATCAGGCAGGCCCAGGGGGAGCCATTCTTTCGTTTATCATTGGCGGGTTGCTCATGTATTTGGTCATGCTCTGTCTTGGTGAACTAGCAGTGGCGATGCCGACAGCTGGTTCCTTTCAGGAGTATGCAACCAAATATATAGGTCCGTCCACAGGCTTTATGATCGGCTGGCTTTATTGGTTTAGCTGGGCATGTACAATTGGACTGGAGTTTACGTCAGCAGGGATTCTACTCCAAAGGTGGTTCCCAGATATCCCTGTTTGGCTTTGGTGTCTTGCCTTTAGCGTCATCTTATTTTCCATCAATGCCATCTCGGCACGCAGCTTCGCTGAAACAGAGTTTTGGTTTTCAGCCATCAAGGTGGCTGCGATCTTATTGTTTATTATCATTGGAATTGGCGCAATTTTCGGAATGATTCACTTGAAAGGTGGGGAACCAGCCCCTCTATTTCGTCATTTGACGGATCATGGTGGACTTTTTCCTAATGGTGTTTTTGCGATTTTATTAACCATGGTCACAGTCAATTTCTCCTTTCAAGGAACAGAGCTTGTAGGGATTGCAGCAGGGGAGAGTGAAAGTCCAGAAAAAACACTCCCGCGCTCTATTCGGAATATTATTTGGCGGACGATGGTCTTTTTTGTTTTATCGATTGCGGTTCTTGCAGCACTTCTTCCATGGCAGACCGCCGGCGCAGTGGATAGTCCGTTTGTTGTGGTGTTGGACAAGGTCGGCATACCATACGCTGCAGATATCATGAATTTTATTATCATTACAGCCGTTTTATCTGTAGCGAACTCTGGATTATATGCATCATCACGTATGCTTTGGGCGCTTTCAAAAGACGGGAAAGGACCTGTTTTCACGAAAAAATTATCCAAGCGTAAAATCCCGATCAATGCCTTATTGGTGACAATGGGTGTATCCGCTCTATCACTGCTCACGAGTGTTGTAGCACCAAAAACGGTATATGTCTGGCTCATATCCATTTCGGGTATGGTGCTTGTCGTGGTTTGGATGTCGATTTGTTTATCCCAATACTTCTTTAGGAGGCAATTCATAAAAGAGGGCGGAGATGTAAAGAATCTTGTCTTCCGAACGCCTTTTTATCCATTTGTGCCATTAGCAGGCTTTATCGCATTTGGCATTGTTCTTATCAGTTTATTCTTTATTGAGGATCAGCGGATTGGTCTTTATTGCGGAGTTCCATTTATGGCCGCCTGCTACATCATTTACTACCTCAAGATTAAACCGAAGGAAGATGCGAAACGATTTAATGAAGAGAAAGAAACGATACCGAAAACATAAGCAGGCGGCTTTTGACCGCCTGCACCTTTTCAAAGACAAATGCATTCAATATAGAAGAAAATAAATAGTTTTAAAAAAATAAAATGGCGGAAAGCTAGATGACAAGCAGGTTATCGGTCAAAATGTGTCTATTTTTTGTCTAAATGTGTTTGTAAGAGTTGAAAATGCAAGATTATCCTGTTAAAATAATTAAAGAAAGCAGGGATTGATTTTTTTTGGCTGTGGCGGGACGTTTTTTGTCACAGTGGGACGTTTTTAGTCCAACGTGAAAAGAAAGGGTCGTTAGCCATGAATCGTTTATTGGAAGCTCAAAAAAAATTATTACCAGATCTTCTCACAGTTATGCAAAAGCGCTACGACATTTTGCAGTACATCAGATTAGCTGAACCAATTGGTCGCAGAAGTCTTGCGACAAGTCTTGGTCTGAGTGAACGTATCTTAAGAGCTGAGGTTCAGTTCTTAAAGGAACAAAATCTGCTGGATGTCAAAACGAGCGGTATGATGCTGACGACTGAAGGTCATGCTTTGCTTGAAATGCTTGAAGGAATGATGAAGGACGTTTTAGGTTTAACCTTTTTGGAAAATACATTAAAGAGGAAATTAGGCCTGGAAGAAGTCATCATTGTTTCTGGTGACAGCGATGAATCCCCGTGGGTGAAGCAAGAAATGGGAAGAGCTGCTGTTCAATGTATGAAAAAAAGGTTTACTGGAAATAATATCGTCGCCGTCACTGGCGGAACGACGATGGAAGCTGTTGCCGAAATGATGACCCCTGATGCCAAAAACAGAGACATGATGTTTGTCCCTGCGAGAGGCGGTCTTGGGGAGAATGTAAAAAATCAGGCAAACACCATTTGTGCCCACATGGCTGAAAAAGCTTCCGGTACTTACAAACTGCTGTTTGTTCCAGGACAGCTGTCAGAAGGTGCTTACTCTTCCATTATTGAAGAGCCGTCCGTCAAAGAAGTGCTTCAAACAATTAAATCATCCACGATGCTCATTCATGGAATCGGTGAAGCAAAAACAATGGCGATGAGACGAAACACACCCGCTGAAGATTTAAAAAAGATTGATGAGCATGACGCAGTGACAGAGGCTTTTGGCTATTACTTTAATCGTGATGGCGAGGTCGTCCACAAAGTGCACTCCGTCGGCATGCAGCTAGATGATTTAGAAAGCATTCCACACATCATTGCTGTTGCAGGTGGATCATCAAAGGCTGGGGCCATTGAAGCTTATTTCAAAAAACCCCGCCGAACGGTTCTCGTCACAGACGAAGGAGCCGCAAAAGAGTTATTAAGGGAGTCAATCGATCCCTCAATATAAAACATTGTGACCTATAAAAGGAGGAAACATCATGGCAGTAAAAGTCGGTATTAACGGATTTGGACGTATTGGACGTAACGTATTTCGTGCAGCATTAAACAATCCTGAAGTTGAGGTAGTAGCGGTTAACGATCTAACAGACGCTAACATGCTTGCACACCTTTTACAATATGACTCTGTTCACGGAAAACTAGATGCAGAGGTTTCTGTAGACGGTACGAACTTAGTAGTGAACGGTAAAACAATCGAAGTATCAGCTGAGCGTGACCCTGCGAAATTAAGCTGGGGTAAACAAGGCGTAGAAATCGTTGTTGAATCTACTGGATTCTTCACAAAACGTGCAGACGCTGCTAAACACTTAGAAGCTGGCGCTAAAAAAGTCATCATCTCTGCTCCTGCTAACGAAGAAGATATCACAATCGTTATGGGTGTAAACGAAGACAAATACGATGCAGCTAGCCACGATGTCATCTCTAATGCATCTTGTACAACAAACTGCTTAGCTCCATTTGCAAAAGTACTTAACGATAAATTTGGTATCAAACGCGGTATGATGACAACTGTTCACTCATACACAAATGACCAACAAATTCTTGATCTTCCGCACAAAGACTACCGTCGTGCTCGTGCAGCTGCGGAAAACATCATCCCAACTTCTACAGGTGCTGCGAAAGCTGTTTCACTTGTATTGCCTGAACTTAAAGGTAAATTAAACGGTGGCGCTATGCGTGTTCCAACACCTAACGTTTCTTTAGTTGATCTTGTTGCTGAATTAAATCAAGATGTAACGGCTGAAGATGTAAATGCAGCACTTAAAGAAGCAGCTGAAGGAGAACTTAATGGAATCCTTGGCTACAGCGAAGAGCCATTAGTATCTGGTGACTACAATGGTAATGCAAACTCTTCAACAATCGATGCTCTTTCTACAATGGTAATGGAAGGCAGCATGGTGAAAGTCATTTCTTGGTACGATAACGAGAGTGGATATTCTCACCGCGTTGTTGACCTTGCAGCTTACATTGCAAAACAGGGTCTTTAATTTCTCACACTGAAGGAACTCACTTGGTTCTTTCCTAGAGACACGATATAATGAAGACGGACAAGGGAAGGGGAAGCATCCCTTTCCCTTTTTCTCTGTATTTATCCGTTCTGCACGATTTCTCGTTTTGATGAGGGCAAAATGGGAAAAGGATAAAGAGAGACTTGTCCAATGCGTAAGGAAACCAGAATAAAGGAGGATCTCCTGACGAGCATGAATAAGAAATCAGTAAAAGACATTGACGTAAAAGGTAAAGTTGTGTTCTGCCGCGTAGATTTTAACGTTCCAATGAAGGACGGAAAAGTGACGGATGATACTCGTATTCGCGCAGCATTACCAACGATTGAGTATTTAACAGGACAAGGCGCAAAGGTACTACTAGCTAGTCATTTGGGTCGTCCGAAAGGTCAAGTTACTGAAGAACTGCGTCTGACACCTGTAGCAAAACGTCTGCAAGAGCTTCTTGGACAAGAAGTGAAAAAAGCAGATGAAGCTTACGGCGACAACGTGAAAAAGCAAATCTCTGACTTAAAAGAAGGAGATGTGCTAGTGCTTGAAAACGTTCGTTTCTATCCTGGTGAAGAAAAGAACGATCCTGAATTATCAAAAGCGTTTGCTGATTTAGCCGATGTGTATGTCAATGATGCGTTCGGTGCTGCACACCGTGCACATGCATCCACAGCTGGTATTGCAGCGTATCTTCCGGCTGTTTCAGGCTTCCTCATGCAAAAAGAGCTTGAGGTTCTAGGGAAAGCCATTTCAAACCCTGATCGCCCATTTACAGCGATTATCGGTGGCGCAAAAGTAAAGGATAAAATCGGTGTAATTGAAAGTCTTCTTGATAAAGTGGACAACCTGATCATCGGCGGCGGACTTGCTTATACATTTGTCAAAGCACTTGGCCACGAAGTAGGAAAATCTCTATTAGAAGAAGACAAAGTAGATTTAGCGAAATCCTTTATGGACCGTGCAAAAGAAAAAGGCGTGAACTTCCTGATTCCAACAGATGTTCTGGTAGCCGACGACTTTTCAAATGATGCGAATACAAGCATTGTGCCAATCTCTGAAATTCCAAGTGATCTAGAAGCACTTGATATTGGAACAGAGACAAGAGAGAAGTATGCTGATGTCATTAAAAACAGCAAACTTGTTGTCTGGAACGGACCAATGGGTGTATTTGAAATCGATGCATTCGCTAAAGGAACAAAAGCAATCGCAGAAGCACTGGCAGAAGCAAAAGATACATATTCTGTCATTGGTGGTGGAGATTCAGCAGCAGCTGTTGAGAAATTTGGTCTTGCCGATCAGATGAGCCATATTTCTACAGGTGGCGGCGCTTCACTTGAATTTATGGAAGGCAAAGAACTTCCAGGTGTGACTGCATTAAACGATAAATAAGACCAAAACTGCTATAAGGAAGTGTCAATCATGAGAAAACCAATTATAGCTGGGAACTGGAAGATGAACAAAACACTTGGTGAAGCTGTAAGCTTCGTTGAAGAAGTCAAGTCATCTATTCCATCTCCTGACAAAGTGGAATCTATTGTCTGTGCACCAGCCCTTTTCCTTGAAAAGCTGAACAGCCTTTCTAACGGAACAGACCTTAAAATTGGTGCGCAAAACATGCACTTTGAAGAAAATGGTGCATTCACTGGTGAAATCAGCCCTGCTGCGCTTAAAGATCTTGGCATCGGCTACTCAGTGATCGGTCATTCAGAGCGCCGCGAATTCTTCGCTGAAACAGATGAAACAGTGAACAAAAAAGCACATGCTGCATTCAAGTATGGCATCGTTCCAATCATCTGTGTAGGTGAAACGCTTGAAGAGCGTGAAGCAGGCAAAACAAACGAACTTGTCGCTGATCAAGTGAAGAAAGCACTAGCTGGTTTAACGAAGCAGCAAGTCGCTGAATCTGTGATTGCCTATGAGCCAATCTGGGCGATCGGTACAGGTAAATCTTCTACAGCGAAAGATGCAAACGATGTTTGTACGCACATTCGCCAAACGGTTGCAAGTGAATTTGGTCAAGAAGCGGCAGACAGCCTTCGCATTCAATATGGCGGAAGCGTGAAACCTGCGAATATTAAAGAATATATGGCAGAATCCGATATTGACGGTGCTTTGGTAGGCGGCGCAAGCTTAGAACCTCAGTCTTTCGTTCAATTATTGGAGGAAGGTCAATATGAGTAAGAAACCAGCTGCATTAATCATCTTAGATGGATTCGGTTTAAGAGGCGAAACAGTCGGTAACGCTGTTGCCCAAGCAAAGAAACCGAACTTCGACCGCTACTGGAACGAATTCCCGCATCAAACCTTAACGGCTTCAGGTGAGGCAGTGGGCCTCCCAGAAGGTCAAATGGGGAACTCTGAAGTTGGGCATTTGAACATCGGTGCAGGACGCATCGTGTACCAAAGCTTAACAAGAGTGAATGTTGCCATTCGTGATGGGGAATTTGAGAAAAACGAAACGTTCCTAGATGCAATGACTTATGCAAAAGAAAATGACAAGGCGCTTCATTTATTCGGTCTCTTGTCAGACGGCGGTGTGCATAGCCACATCCAGCATCTTTTTGCCTTGCTGAAACTAGCGAAAAAAGAAGGCTTAACAAAAGTATACATTCACGGCTTCTTAGACGGACGCGATGTTGGTCAGAAGACAGCGAAAGTGTACTTAAAACAGCTTGAAGAACAAATCAAAGAAATCGGTGTCGGAGAAGTCGCAACACTTTCTGGACGCTATTACTCAATGGACCGTGACAAGCGCTGGGATCGTGTGGAGAAAGCATATCGCGCGATGGCGTATGGTGAAGGCCCAAGTTATCAAAACATCTATGATGTCGTTGATGACTCCTATGAAAATGGAATCTACGATGAGTTCGTTATTCCATCTGTCATTACGAGAGAAAATGGTGAGCCGGTTGCAAAAGTAAACGACGGCGACTCTGTGATTTTCTATAACTTCCGTCCAGACCGTGCGATTCAAATTTCAAACACATTCACAAATGAAGATTTCCGCTCGTTTGACCGCGGGGAAGCACATCCGAAGGATTTACACTTCGTCTGCTTCACACACTTCAGTGAAACGGTAGATGGCTATGTGGCTTTCAAACCAGTGAATTTGGATAACACAGTAGGAGAAGTACTTTCTCAAAATGGATTGAAGCAGCTGCGGATTGCTGAAACAGAGAAATATCCTCACGTGACGTTCTTTATGAGCGGTGGACGTGAAGAAGAATTTCCTGGAGAAGACCGCATCTTAATCAATTCACCAGATGTCGCAACCTATGACCTCAAGCCAGAAATGAGCGCTTATGAGGTAAAGGATGCACTTGTTGCAGACATCAATGCTGATAAGCATGATGCGATCATTCTGAACTTTGCTAACCCAGATATGGTGGGGCATTCAGGTATGCTTGAGCCAACAATCAAAGCCATTGAAGCAGTAGATGAGTGCTTAGGAGCTGTAGTCGACGCAATCCTTGCAAAAGGCGGACACGCCATCATCACGGCAGACCACGGTAACGCAGACGTGCTCATTACCGAAGAAGGAAAGCCGCATACTGCACATACAACGAATCCTGTGCCAGTCATCGTAACGAAAAAAGGTGCGACGCTTAGAGAAGGCGGCATTTTAGCTGATCTATCTCCAACGCTTTTAGACTTACTTGGACTTGAAAAACCAAAAGAGATGACAGGAACATCATTGATTCAGAAATAACAAATTGATTCAAAAGGAGAGAAATAACGATGCCATACATTGTTGACGTATATGCACGCGAAGTATTAGACTCTCGCGGTAACCCAACAGTTGAAGTAGAAGTTTACACAGAATCTGGCGGCTTTGGCCGTGCACTAGTACCAAGTGGTGCTTCTACTGGTGAATATGAAGCAGTAGAACTACGTGACGGAGACAAAGACCGTTACCTTGGAAAAGGTGTTCTGACAGCTGTAAACAACGTAAATGAAATCATTGCACCAGAGCTTTTAGGCTTTGATGTCACTGAACAAGTAGCAATTGACAAAATGTTAATCGAACTTGACGGAACTGAAAACAAAGGGAAATTAGGCGCAAACGCAATCCTTGGCGTATCTATCGCTGTAGCACGTGCGGCTGCTGATTTCTTACAAATTCCACTTTATCAATACCTTGGTGGATTCAACTCCAAAACGCTTCCAGTACCGATGATGAACATCGTCAACGGTGGAGAGCATGCGGATAACAACGTAGACATTCAAGAATTCATGATTATGCCTGTAGGTGCTCCAAACTTCCGTGAAGCACTTCGCATGGGCGCTCAAATCTTCCATAGCCTGAAATCTGTATTAAGCGCAAAAGGCTTAAACACAGCTGTAGGTGACGAAGGTGGATTCGCTCCAAACCTTGGTTCTAACGAAGAAGCACTTCAAACAATCGTAGAAGCGATTGAAAAAGCTGGTTTCAAACCAGGTGAAGAAGTGAAACTTGCGATGGATGCTGCATCTTCTGAGTTCTATAACAAAGAAGACGGTAAATATCATTTATCAGGCGAAGGTGTTGTGAAAACATCTGCTGAAATGGTTGACTGGTATGAAGATATGGTATCGAAATACCCAATCATCTCAATCGAAGACGGCCTTGATGAAAACGACTGGGAAGGTCACAAACTATTAACTGAGCGTCTTGGCAGCAAGGTTCAGCTAGTAGGAGACGACTTGTTCGTAACAAATACGAAGAAGCTTTCTGAAGGAATCAAAAACGGCGTTGGTAACTCAATCCTCATCAAAGTAAACCAAATCGGTACATTAACTGAAACATTTGATGCAATCGAAATGGCGAAACGTGCAGGCTATACAGCTGTTATCTCTCACCGTTCTGGTGAAACAGAAGATAGCACAATTGCAGACATTGCAGTTGCAACTAACGCTGGACAAATCAAAACAGGTGCTCCGTCTCGTACGGACCGTGTAGCGAAATACAACCAATTACTTCGCATCGAAGATCAATTGGCTGAAACAGCTCAATACCACGGCATTGCTACATTCTATAACTTGAATAAGTAATGTAAAGCAACGCGCTGCGTGCGCTCTTTTGAAAAGAGCGTATCGCAGCGTTTTTTTTATGTTGAAATAAAGACGCAAAGCTGGCTCAAGCGAATAGGCTCTGCTTCCTTTGTCATATCCTATTTTTGTAAAAAATCATCCTTCAGTCAGAGGAGAAACGATGAGCTTGACGATTTATAAGCAATAAATCATGAAAACTCTTCTAAAAATATGATCTGAATTGAACTTATGCTATTTGCATGGGGGTGGTATCATTTTACATATATTAGGGGGTGATGAGATGCTGAATCCTTTTAGCCTTCGTTTTCCAGTAGGCGTGTACATGTATGTCCTTCACCTACTGGCGGCATATGATGAAAGGAAGCAACGAATTCTAACTTCTAAGAACGTACAGAAAAATGCATTTTGGATTTATGTCCTTGCCGCTATCTTAGGCATTGTGACAGCTGCAGCTTTGATTTGGGCATGCAAAACATTTGGAAAAGGCTCGAAATTTTTAGGAGAGTTCAAGTTTTTAGGCCTGTATATTAAAATCAAATGCGGCTTCTAACAAATGGTGAGAACAGATGCGTGTCATCTGTTCTATCTGAAATAAATGGAGGGACATGATGCTGACATTACACTTAACAGAAAAAACGTATAGCCGCACCTTTTCTCTCCGCGATATTCAGTTAAATGTAGAGAAAGGACGTATGCTTCTGCTTTTGGGGCATAATGGGGCAGGAAAAACCACGATGATTCAGTCTATGTTTGGCCTGACACCATTTACGGGTGTTGTCTCTTTAGATGGTAAACAGCTGAATTTTCAATCCTCAGCACATATCTCCTTTTTGAAAGAACATGTTTCCTATATTCCTGATGATCATGCTTTGTTTGATTATTTAACGCCGAGAGAATATTTTCATTTACTCCAGCTTCCAGACAAACGAAATGGACCTCGAGAAGAGGCCTTCGTCGATCTGTTTGAGCTGAGACCTTATATGGATCAGCCAATTGCCCAGCTGTCTCATGGCAATCAAAAGAAAACCCAAATCATTTCACAGCTCCTTAGGTCTTGTGATTATTATGTATTCGACGAGCCTACAAATGGACTTGATCCAGATATGATGATCATCTTAAAAAAGGTGCTCATGAAGCTGAGAAATCAAGGTGCAGGCATTCTCATTTCTACCCATCATTTGGGCTTTGGTGAGACATTGTATGACCACCTTATGATCTTAAGAAACGGTGATATCAAGCTGGATATGTCACGTCAAGAAACAAACAAAACATTCCCTCATCAAGCACTTGAGGATATTTATAAAGAAGTGAATCAAGATTACTATATGCAGGTGGAGAGGTTGCTCAATGACTTGGACACGACACGTTCTTCATAAAATAGAATGGGGCATGCTCACAACGAAAATCAAGCAGCTCGGCAAAAAATATCCTTTGCAGCTTCTCGCCGCAGCCGTTTTTTTATTGCTGATCTACGCCATATACGTTGTCATGAGCCTGCGTTTTTTTATGCAAGTAGGGGAGAGCGAACCAGTTGCTTTATACCTTCAATTTGTGAAAATGACCCTGCTGCTTTTGGGAGCAGGTATTGTCTTTTCCCGTCATAAAATGAAGCGTCAAGAGTATCAGTTCTTCTTTTTGAATAGTGCGATGCAAAGTGTCTCATTTGTCCTTTGTGTGTATTTCTTTCCAGTGCTGTTTTGTTTCATCATGATTGGTCTGCTTTTTTTACCCATCCTATTAGGACTGATCATTAGCGGCGTTACACTATCTTTGTATTGGATCATTGTGGTAGGGATCACTTGCTGTGGATTGGCGCTCTATACGCTTGCTTCTTGGATGCTGATACGCATTGGTGTGAGCCATTTTATATCAAAAACAAAAGAGCATTTACTGCTGCAAACGATTGGATTTGTGACGCTCGGTGCTTTCGTGTTTCTCCTTTTTCAAAAAGCGGTTGAGATGATTCAAGTATGGCCGTCTATCTATCTTGTATTTCTGATGATCTTTCTATGTGCAGGGTGGTTTTGGCTGAAAGGCTTGGCGGCTTGTTATGTCAATCGGATGTTTTTGCAGCTAAAGGTAGAGGTGAAGTCGTTTTCTTACCAAAAAATCAGATCGGATTCTTCATTTTTCACACATCTGCGGCAGGAGCTTGTTTATTTTAGCCGATCAGCTGTGTTTAAAGAACAAGGTATTTTGTTCCTGTTTCTTGTCTGTTTCACGATAGGTCTCCCATTCATCTTTACTTCGGCAGAGACTGGCTGGCTGTTTACTTTTATTGTGCAGTTTGCCTTAAAGGAGATCCTTATTATGCTTCCTCTGATGATTGGCAGGGAATATCATCTCCATCAGCGAGCCATTTTTATGTTAAATACATCAAAGGGTGCCTATTTATTATCAAGAATTTTATTTTATTACACAATGAATATATTGATTTATTTTGTCTATATCGGGCTTGCTTATTTCATGATTGGGGTTGAAAGTGAAGGGCACGGTTTGGCAAGCTTGTCCATTTTATTGATTACTGTCATGGCGGCATGTGTCGGGTTTGTCGTGAAGATTAGTGATTTTAATAAACTGTTTGTGATCGTGATGATGATTGCTGTGTTCAGTATGTTGGATATGCTTTTAGTCCAGTGGCTTTCAGCAAATACTCAGCTGCTCTCAACTGCCTATATGGCTTGTTCAGCCGCATTCTTCATCTTCATATATGCTGCCATGCTAAAGAGGCCGATTGTGCGATGATGACGCTTTTATTTTGCTTAATAGCCGTTGTGCTCATTCATGAACTCGGACATATCCTGATGGTGATGGTGTGCAACAAAATCGAAAAAAGACCCATCTTTGATTATGTGGTGATGATCGATTGGAAGCACGTGTCGATTGTCCATGAGAAATTTTCACGGCCGGGTTTTAATGTGATGGTGGCACTTGCAGGTCCTGTGTTTCCAGTGATCTGCTCGGGTGTGCTTTTCTTCATGTGGAGGCATCCAGTGACGCATCCATTGCTGCTTTTTTCTTTATTAAATACAGTGATGCTGCATCCAGCTTGCCCAGACGGGAAAAATATCATCACCAGTTTAAAAGAGATGAAAGGAGAGAACTAAATGGTTAAAGTATTTCATTCGTTTTCTAGCGGTTTAACGCTTGCGATGCTGTATGTGTTTGCTGTGTTTATGACGCCAGTATTTTTAATGCTGCTAGAGGTTCATCATGTTGAATCAAGTCCAACTCTATTTGGTATGCCATTTTATATCATGAAAATTGAACAGTATCAATTCAGCTCAGAGGCAACGCTCTTTGGGTGCGTGGTCTGTTTTTTAGCGGGTGCCGCTCTCTACTTCTTGATTCAATATGTGATTCATGCAGTGAAAAAGAGCAGAACATAAAAAAAGCAGGCTGAATGAAGTCAGTCTGCTTGAAGAACGAGTGACAACCGCACCATATCCATACACTGAATACCGTTCTCATAAATCGGTTCATCATAGTGCTTCAGAAAGAAATCGTGATCGATAGACGCCATACGAAAACCGCATTTTTGATAAAGGGCGAGCTGCTGAATACTAGAGTTGCCTGTGCCAATTTCAATTGTATGAAAGCCAGCTGCCTTGGCTTCTGTAATAGCATGGCGGATCAGCTGCTTCCCAATTCCTCTCCCTTGCCATGACTCCTTCACGGCGACATTCATGATTTCCACTGTCTGCTGAGACAGAGGCGTCAGAACATACACACCAATCATGTCCTGTTTATGAAAAGCAACATAACAAGAACCAGATTGTACATAGGCAATGACTTTTTCAGTTGAAGGGTCAGCTAATAGTAAAAGATCCATAGGAACAGATTGATCATGAGACAATGGCCGAATCTGTATCAAATCATTTCATCCTCTCTATTCTTTGATATACCCTTGTTTAACACCCCAATCATATTGATCCTGCACCCATTGAGAAGGAGGATGATGGGTGACATTTGGGTCTTTCTTAACAGTTGCTTTCCTAGTCGTTTGTGCTGCCTGCTTATTCGCTTGAGCCGTTGCTTTCGCTGATGCCAGTTCTTTTTGAAGCTGGTCTATTTTTAACTCAAGCGCTTTACGCTGTTTGATTTCTTTTTGATGCGCCTTCTTTTCTTTCTTCAGCTTGTTTATGAAGGTGGACAATTCCTTTTTTTGACCATCGATTTCATCTTTCATATCCGTGCCTTCTGACTTTAACTGTGCCAGCTGCTTATCGTTCGTTCTGGTTTCTTGCTGGTGTTTTTTCTCTGCCGCGGTGAGCGACTGCTGCTGCCACACAATCCAGCCAGTTGCACCTAGGATGATCACAGACAAGACAATGATCGTGATGTTTTTTTTCATGTTCTATTCCCCTTTCGTTAAACCTCTATTATCATCGGTTAAAACAAACCAGGTTTTAACAGAACAAGGGAATATTCGCATCAGATTAGCAGACACTATGAAAAAAGGAGGGTGTCTGTTGATTTCCTTTATGATTCATGTCATTGTGTCACTATTTGCTGTCTCAAATCCCATTGGAAACGTGCCTCTTTTTATCACTTTAACAGAAGGCTATTCTGAGAAAGAACGTTCCCAGACGGCCAAAAAAGCGATTGTTGTGTCTTTTATGATTTTGATTGCCTTTCTTTTGGCAGGCAGGCTCATTTTCAAATTGTTTGGCATTGATATCCATGCACTCCGTATCGCCGGAGGTATTTTTATTTTTGGTATCGCTTACAATCTGCTGAATGCAAAAGAATCACATGTTCAAAACCCTCATTCGGATGAAAAGGCAGAAAGCAAGGAGAAGGCCGATGTTTCGGTGACCCCGCTCGCCATTCCGATCATTGCCGGACCTGGTACAATTGCGACCGTCATGAGCTTAACGCCAGGAAGCCACCAAGTAACGCTTCATCTGCTTGCGATTCTTATTGGCATTGTAGTCGTACTTGCCATGACCTATTATGCATTTCATTATTCAAGTTTCATTATGCGAAAAATGGGGAAAACAGAGATGAATGTCGTGACACGATTAATGGGATTGATTCTAGCTGTTGTGGCAGTAGAGATGATTGGCGCAGGGATCAAAGGGATGTTCCCAATGCTGATGTCATAAGTGTATATAAAAAAGCTGTTTTTTTCTACAAAATTGTAAAATAAAACAGCTTTTTTAAGGTTTTGGCACATGTTGAAATACTTCTTCACTTTCAAAGAACTCAATTAAACGGCTAATCCAGTCATAATAATCGAGACTTTCCTTGATTTCTGAAAGAAGAAGATTGATTTTATCTACTGTTTCTTCTGGCAGGTCATCTTGTTCAAGCAGCTCCAGCAATTCCTTGCATGTCTTCTTATGTGCCTTGCGATTTTTGCTGACAACACGTGACCAATTGGCTGCAAACAATGAAATAAAGGTTTGATATTGATCTTGCTCAACGTCATATAAATCTTTGCGTATTCCTTTTTCATAAACCTTTTCAGCAATATTCAGATCAAGCATTTCTCGAACGACTTGACTCATTCTTGTTTTGCTCATGCCGGTCGCCTCTGAGAGCTCACCGAGCGTCATTGGTTTACGGTTCATATGAATGATACCAAGCACTCTACCCACTGTGGCAGAAAGACCAAAGGCATTCATGTTCTCGGCAGCTTTTTCAATATAATGATCCTGTGCTTTTTGAATGGCGCCTAACGCTTGCTTGTCCATTCCCCGCTTCATCCCTTCACGACTGACAATTTGTAACACAATATATCATATACCTGTTTGTTGATGAAAACAATAAATATTGAGTATTTGCTCGTAAGTTGGAGGAAAAAGGAGGGATCGCTACATATCAGGCCGTTAACTGAAAATTTTAAATAAATCTTATGCAATACAAACACATTGTAAACTTTTTATTTTATAAAGTTTGCACTATAATAAATAAGGTGTAAATTTTCTGAAAATATATATCCGACTAATTGGAGGTGTCTCATTTGCTGAAACTAGAGAATGTATCTAAGACGTATAAAGGCGGAAAAAAAGCTGTCAAAAATATTGATTTAGAAATAGCAAAAGGAGAATTTATTTGTTTTATTGGACCGAGTGGCTGTGGAAAAACGACAACCATGAAGATGATTAACCGACTGATTGAACCTTCCTCAGGAAACATATTGATCGAGGGAGAAAACATTATGAAAAAAGATCCAGTCCAATTAAGAAGAGAAATTGGTTATGTGATTCAGCAAATTGGACTTTTCCCTCATATGACCATCGCACAAAACATTTCCCTTGTGCCGAAGCTGCTGAAGTGGCCGGAAGAAAAACGAAAAGAACGAGCGCGTGAATTGCTCAAACTCGTCGACATGGGGCCGGAATACTTAGAGCGTTACCCGCATGAACTCAGTGGAGGACAGCAGCAGCGTATCGGCGTTCTTCGCGCACTCGCAGCAGAACCCCCTTTAATCCTGATGGATGAACCATTTGGAGCACTTGACCCAATTACAAGAGATTCATTGCAGGAAGAATTTAAGAAACTGCAAAAAACGTTAAATAAAACAATCGTATTCGTCACACATGACATGGATGAAGCGATTAAACTTGCAGACCGCATTGTCATTTTAAAAGATGGAGAGATTGTCCAAGTGGGCACACCAGATGATATTTTACGTAACCCTGTGAACGAATTCGTAGAAGAATTCATCGGGAAAGAACGTCTGCTTCAGTCAAACCCGAATATGGAACGTGTGGAACAAATGATGAACACGTCCCCAGTCACAATTACCGTCGAAAAAACATTGACAGATGCCATTTATATTATGAGAGAAAAGCGGGTTGATTCCCTGCTTGTCGTTGATGAAAATCATGTGCTGAAAGGCTATATCGACATTGAAACCATCGATGCAAACCGCAGAAAAGCAGCCTTCGTTGGCGATATTTTAAATACAGAATTTTATACAGTACAAGAAGGTGCACTTCTTAGAGATACTGTCCGAAAGATCTTAATACGCGGCATTAAATATGTACCGGTAGTCGATGCAACAGGGCACTTAAAAGGCATCGTCACACGTGCAAGTCTTGTAGATGTCGTATATGACTCTATTTGGGGAGAAGATACCCCGGAGGCTGTCACTGAAATGAACTAAGGGAGGTGTACACATGGATCAAATCATCGATTTTCTTGAGAAAAATGGTGGGGAACTCCTCACAAAAATGTGGGAGCATTTATACATTTCTTTAATTGCCGTTGTGTTAGGCATTATCGTGGCCGTTCCTTTAGGCGTCATTCTTACACGAATGAAAAGAGGCGCCGGTTTTGTCATCGGCATCGTGAATATCTTTCAAACACTCCCTAGTTTAGCGATTCTTGCATTTTTTATTCCTATTTTGGGAGTTGGAAAAATACCTGCGATCGTTGCGCTATTTTTCTATTCCGTTTTGCCTATTTTAAGAAATACGTATGCCGGTGTTCAAGGTGTGAACAAAAACTTGCTTGAATCTGGAAAAGGAATTGGCATGACGACATGGGAACAAATTCGTCTTGTGGAACTGCCGCTTGCTGTTCCGGTCATTATGGCAGGTGTCAGAACCTCAACGATTTATTTAATTGGGTGGACAACACTTGCTGCTTTTATCGGTGGAGGCGGTCTTGGTGACTACATTTTAATTGGGCTTCAGCTTTACCAGCCGGAATACATCATTGCGGGTGCAATCCCTGTCACTATTTTAGCGGTCATCATTGACCTTACATTGATGAAGCTTGAGAAAAAAGTAACACCAGAAGGCTTAAAAGGATTGAAGGAAGTTTCATAAGGAGTTGGCTCATGTGAAGAATCGAAAAACAAAATGGATCAGTGCACTGCTTGCCGGATGCTTGCTATTCATAAGTGGCTGTTCACTTCCTGGACTAGCCGGCTCTTCAGGGAGCACGCTGCGAATCGGTGCACAAAACTTTACAGAATCAGAAATTATGGCCTATATGGTGGGAGACATCATTGAGCATTACACAGATAAAAAGACAACCATTGTGAAGAATTTAGGCTCAAATACCGTACAGCAAAAAGCAATGGAAAACGGTGATGTCGACATTTCGGCAACACGATATACAGGCACGGATTTAACAAGTACGCTAGGAATGGATGCAGAAAAAGATCCAAAGCGTGCAATGGAAATCGTCCAGAAAGAATTCAAAAAACGCTATGATTACAAATGGTTTGATTCCTATGGGTTTGATAATACGTATGCCTTTGCTGTGACGCAGAAGATGGCGAAGGAAAACAACCTAGAAACAGTCTCTGATTTAAAAAAGAATGCCAAAAATTATCGCTTCGGTGTGGATAATATTTGGCTGAAAAAGAAAGGTGACGGTTACGAAGGGTTTGTGAAAACATACGGAATTGAATTTGGAAGCACTTTTCCGATGCAGATCGGTCTAGTCTATGACGCATTGAAAAATGAAAAAATGGATATTGTGCTTGCCTATTCAACAGATGGCCGGATCAAAGCGTATAATCTCAAAATCTTAAAAGATGATAAACGATTCTTCCCACCATACGATGCATCACCAGTTGTCCCTGAGAAGGTATTAAAAGAAAATCCAGGACTGGACAAGGTGATCAACAGGTTGATTGGAAAAATCGATACCGAACAAATGCAAGAGCTCAATTATCAAGTCGATGGAGAACTAAAAGAACCAGCGACTGTTGCGAGAGATTTTCTAAAGAAACACAATTACTTTGAGTAAGATTGGGAGGTGTCAGAGCTGATGGACACACTACAGCAATTATGGGCGTATTATCAACAGAACGGTTCATATGTGTTAGAAGAATTTTACCGGCATTTCCTCATGTCAGCGTATGGGGTATTGTTTGCGGCAATTGTCGGAATACCAGTCGGCATCTTTGTGGCGCATTACCGCAAATTGAGCAATTGGGTGTTCGCGATAACCAATGTCATTCAAACCATTCCAGCGTTAGCGATGCTTTCTGTGTTGATGCTTGTATTAGGACTTGGTGCAAATACAGTCATCTTATCACTCTTTTTATATTCGCTTCTGCCAATTATCCGTAACACGTACACAGGTATTGTCAGCATTGAGCATGCCTATTTAGAATCGGGGAAAGCGATGGGTATGACGAAATGGCAAGTGCTGAGAATGGTTGAATTACCGCTTGCTTTATCTGTCATTATGGCTGGTTTAAGAACCGCACTTGTGATCGCAATCGGTATTACAGCGATTGGGACATTTGTTGGTGCAGGAGGACTTGGTGATATTATCATCAGAGGATCAAACGCGACAAACGGAACAGCCATTATTTTAGCAGGTGCTATTCCAACTGCGCTCATGGCCATTATTGCTGACCTTGTCATGGGCTGGCTTGAACGCTATTTAAGCCCAACCAACAAGAAAAAAGAAAGCAAGGCGTTAGCTGAAAAAAACATGACGTCCGCATAAATGCTTGAAAAGACAAAACCTCCTCTACATCTGTAGGGGAGGTTTTTTTATCATGATTAGGCGGCTCACATCAGGAGACATTTATGATTCAAGTGTGATCCATTCAGAGGACCACTTCGCAATTTCCTCAAAAACGGGTGCAAGTGAGCGCCCCATATCAGTTAATGAATACTCAATACGCACGGGTGTTTCAGCAAAAACCTCCCGTTTTACAATGCCTGCTGCTTCCAGCTCTTTTAATCTCTCAGATAAAACCCTTCCGCTTAAATTGGTCAGAGCTGCTTCGATTTCACTAAAGCGCTGTGAACCTGAGAGAAGCTGAAAAACAATCAGTGCCACCCAGCGTTTACTTAATAACTCAACTGCTTTTTCAAACCGCGGGCACATATCAGATTGATTCATCTTTCTTCACTCCAATCTGAACCCATTATACCGTAATTCTGTCAAAAATCGGCGCAAAAAGCTTGTCAATGATCAAAACATTTTACGATGACGAACGGCTGTTTAGTAGAAATAACAAATAGCGGTTTAAATCCTCTATTTCATGTTTAGAAAGGGTGGACCATATGTCCCCATTAAATATTTCAAGATCATCAAGTTCATATTGCTCTGCTGCTTCTTTTATTTGGGTAAAAGCCGTTTCTTCTTCCTTTATGACATAGGCAGAAGATGCTTCTTCAATATACCCTGCAGCCTGCATCATGTCCTCATAAGGTACTTTTAATGCACCTGCTAGTTTTTTAATTGTAGGAGGTTTCGGAATGCCACGTTTCCCGTTTTCAATCCGAGAAATACCAGCAGCGCTGACCTCTGAATACATCGCTAATTGGTTCACCGATAGTTTCCTTTTCTCACGTAATGCTCTTAAATATGCACCGAAGTTCATCAACTCAAAACCTCACATGGTTAAAGATTAGTTATCTCTAGTGTACTCGATTTGTTGACTATTGGCAATAAGTGTACCATGAAAATATTGACATTAGTTAATGGTGGATGTATCTTATGTTTATGCCCCGCTATTTGTTCGCCTTTTTTTGGTTAATGAGCGTAAGAAAGTATTGATTCAGCTGGCTGATGTCTTGTGCGGTGAGTGTTTCCCATTGGTCTCCATCGAAAATAGGGAGATGTTCTACATCCTTTTGAAGCGCCGTTTGATAGATTTTTAATATGGAGTCATATTTCGGTTTCATTTCATGCACTTTTTCCTGTTCAATATAACCGGCAAGCAGCATTAAATCCTCATAAGGCACCTTCAAAGCGCGTGCTAATTTTTTTATGGTTAAAGGCTTTGGCACACCACGCTTTCCATTCTCAATCCGAGAAATACCGGCAGCGCTTACGCCTGAATACATGGCGAGTTGATTGACAGACATCTTTCTATTCTCTCTTAAAATGCGTAATTGTTCACCAAAGTGATTCATGTCATCGAACCTCACATTTCAGTATATGACTTATTTTAGTATGATCATTGACCAAAGGAAATAGAAAGGGCGTAAAAGTGTTGACATAAGTTAATGAATCCGGGAGATATGAGAGTCCTACATGTTGTACATATTGATCCTATAGGAGGTTGTAATGATGGTCGAAAAGATTCAGATCAGGCGGGCGTTTGTGATGCAGTATATGATCGAAAACGATATGTCTTTAAATCAGCTCGCAGATGAAATTGGCATCTCTCCTGCCACACTCAGCAGGGTATTGAATGGTCACCGGAAGCCAGGACAGCTTGTCATTGGCAAAATGATTCATTACTTTGATAAAAAATTTGAAGATTTATTTTACTATGAAGATGTTGACAAAAGTCAATGAACGAAATCATCGTATGATCATTAAGGAGGCGGCTTCATTGAAAAGAACTGGAATGGTAAGACACATCGATTCGCTTGGCAGAATTGTTCTGCCTTCAGAAATGCGAAAGGTACTCAATATAAAAGAAGAGCAGCTGTTAGAAATTTTCATCGAAGATCAAACCATTATGCTGAAAAAATATGATGCAGATAAGAGCTGCTTATTAACTGGCCAAATAACGAAATACAACAAAAGCTATGGAAACGGCAATGTCATACTGAGTCCTGAAGGAGCTGAACGGCTGTTAGTAGAATTAAAACAGCTCTTAAAAGAAGAAGCAACTCGCTAAAAACGTTTTTTAACCTCAAAAATTGCATATAAAAAATGCTGCATACAATCCATTGGAGCGAAATTGAATCAAAATGACAAATAAAGTCGACAATATATAGGAAATCTTTATTTTGATGTTTCGTGACATGCACCTTGTTTTCATGTAAAATAAAGTTATGTGTACCAGTTTGTCTGGAGGTGTTTTCATGCACGCATTTGTTATCACATTACTCGTAATTGTCAGTATCGCACTTATCATCGTTGTATTATTACAATCAAGTAAAAGTGCAGGACTGTCAGGCGCTATTTCAGGTGGAGCCGAGCAGCTTTTCGGTAAGCAAAAAGCGAGAGGTCTTGACTTGATTCTTCACCGATTAACTGTCATTTTGTCAGTGCTTTTCTTCATCTTAACACTTGCATTGGCATATTTAGGCGTGTAGGCGCGAGTAACAGAAGGTCTGATCTTTTTTCAGACCTTTTTTTATTATCAGCACTCTTTTGTGTTTGTTTCATACATACAAGTGGAAAATATAAACCATATCAGAAGGAAAGGAAGTCACATCATGAAAGTTGTTACACCAAAACCATTTACGTTTAAAGGTGGAGAAAAGGCGGTGCTTCTTCTTCACGGTTTTACTGGGAATACAGCCGATGTTCGTATGCTTGGGCGTTATTTGAATGAAAGAGGCTATACATGCCATGCACCTCAATACAAAGGACACGGTGTACCGCCAGAGGAGCTTGTTCATACAGGTCCTACAGATTGGTGGAAAGATGTAGAAGAAGGCTATCAATTTTTAAAAGACGAAGGTTATGAGGAAATTGCGGTCTGCGGACTATCCCTCGGAGGAGTTTTTTCATTGAAATTAGGTTACACTGTACCTGTAAAGGGAATTGTACCTATGTGTGCACCTATGTACATAAAAAGTGAAGAAGTCATGTACCAGGGTGTACTAGATTATGCCCGTAACTATAAAAAATTCGAGGGTAAGTCAGAGGATCAAATTGAGCAAGAGATGGAAGAGTTCAAGAAAACACCAATGGGTACACTCAAAGGCCTGCAAGAACTCATTGCAGATGTCAGAAACAATGTTGATATGATTTATTCACCTACTTTTGTTGTTCAGGCTCGTCATGATCATATGATTAATACAGACAGTGCAAACATTATTTATAACGAAGTAGAGACAGATGAAAAACGTTTAAAGTGGTATGAAGAATCGGGCCATGTTATCACGCTTGATAAAGAGCGGGAGAAGGTTCATCAGGATGTATATGCATTCTTAGAATCACTCGATTGGTCAATTTAAATATATAGGGGGTTAGAGTGTGCAAAAAGAAGAATTTATGGATGAATTACTTGCGTTTATGCAAGAAGAGGCTTACAAACCATTAACGGTACAAGAATTAGAAGTCATGATGGAAATTACCAATCCAGATGATTATAAAGAGCTCGTCAAAGCACTTGTGATATTAGAGGATCAGGGACTTATCGTCCGTACCCGCAGCGACCGCTATGGTGTACCGGAAAAAATGAACTTGGTAAAAGGAAAGCTGTCTGCGCATGCAAAAGGATTTGCATTTGTGACACCAGAAGAGTTTGGACAGGATGATATTTTCATTCCTCCAAATGAGCTAGGCACAGCAATGAATGGCGACACCGTCATGGTTCGTGTCAGCCACAAATCAAATGGCACCAAAAAAGAAGGAACGGTCATCCGCATTCTGGAGCGTAATACTCAGACGGTTGTCGGTACCTATACAGAAACGAAAAGTTTTGGTTTTGTCATTCCTGATGATAAAAAAATCACAAACGATATCTTCATTCCGAAATCCGCTAAAAACGGAGCGGTCGAAGGTCATAAAGTCGTTGTCACGCTGACAAGCTATCCAGAAGGAAGAATGAGCGCAGAGGGTGAAGTGACGGAAATCCTTGGTCACAAAAATGACCCTGGCATCGATATTTTGTCGATTATTCATAAACACGGTCTACCAGGTGAGTTTCCGGAAGAAGCGCTCCAGCAGGCAGCAGACACACCTGAAACGATCGATGAAAAGGACCTTGAAGGTAGACGTGATCTGCGCAATGAAACGATCGTGACGATTGACGGTGCAGATGCAAAGGACTTAGATGATGCCGTAACCGTGCAAAAGCTCGATGATGGCAAATATAAGCTCGGCGTGCACATTGCAGACGTTTCTCATTATGTTACAGAGAATTCGCCGATTGATCAGGAAGCCTATGAGCGCGGAACGAGTGTGTACCTTGTCGACCGCGTCATTCCAATGATTCCTCATCGCCTGTCAAATGGCATTTGCTCATTGAATCCGAAGGTTGATCGTCTCACACTCTCTTGTGAAATGATCATTGATCGTAGTGGGAAAGTCGTCAAACACGAAATTTTCCAAAGTGTGATCAAAACGACGGAAAGAATGACCTATTCCGATGTGAATAAGATTTTAGTTGACCAAGATGAAGAACTTTTAGACAAATACGAGCCGTTAGTGCCAATGTTCCAAGAGATGGAGAAGCTTGCAGAAATTCTGCGTGACAAGCGAATGGAGCGTGGAGCAGTCGACTTTGACTTCAAGGAAGCAAAAGTGCTTGTAGATGATGAAGGCGCAGCGAAAGACGTCGTCATTCGTGAACGTTCTGTTGCCGAAAAATTAATTGAAGAATTCATGCTGGTGGCAAACGAAACAGTTGCCGAGCATTTCCACTGGATGAATGTTCCGTTCATTTATCGAATTCACGAAGAACCAAATCCTGAGAAGCTTCAGCGCTTTTTAGAGTTCGTGACGACGTTTGGTTACATCGTCAAAGGGACGTCAACGAACATTCACCCGCGCGCACTTCAAAGTGTCCTCGATGCTGTCAGAGATCAACCAGAAGAAGTTGTCATTCAAACTGTGATGCTTCGCTCTATGAAACAGGCGAAGTATGATCCAGAAAGCATTGGCCATTTTGGATTATCAACGGAATTCTATACACACTTCACATCGCCGATCCGCCGTTACCCGGATTTAATCGTGCATAGGCTGATCAGAACCTATTTAATAGAGAAAAAGACAGACGAAGCGACCCTTGAAAAATGGGGACAACTGCTGCCAGAAATCGCAGATCATGCATCTACAATGGAGCGCCGCTCTGTTGATGCTGAGCGCGAAACAGATGACCTGAAAAAGGCAGAGTTTATGCTGGATAAAATCGGTGAAGAGTTTGATGGTATGATTAGTTCCGTCACGAATTTCGGACTATTCGTTGAACTGCCGAATACGATAGAAGGTCTTGTCCATGTAAGCTACATGACAGACGATTACTATCGTTTTGATGAACAGCACTTTGCCATGATCGGTGAACGTACAGGGAATGTCTACCGTATCGGTGACGAAATTACTGTCAAAGTGGTGAGTGTGAATAAAGATGAGCATTCCATTGATTTTGAAATCGTCGGGATGAAAGGCACTCGCCGTAAATCACCAAAAGACTTCAAGTTCAAAAAACGGACAGATCCACCAGCCAAAAAAGGACGCGGAGGTCAAAAGGCCTCTGGGGAAAAAGGCAAAGAGGATAAAGGCGGCGACTGGTTTACAGGTCGTAAAAAGAAGAAAAAGAAAAAACGCGTATTTGATAACGCACCGAAACAAAAGCGCAAAAAGAAAAAGTAACGTGACAAAAAGCAAATAGGGCATCACGCTCTATTTGCTTTTTGACCACGTGGCAGCAGCATTGTCGAAAGCTGGATTGTTTGATAAAATAATCCGTACGATTTGGACCGTGTCTGTGTCAAAAGGAGGGTGTACGCCAATGCCAAAGGGAGAGGGAAAGGTTGTTTCCCAAAACAAAAAAGCCAATCATGATTATTTTATAGAAGAAACATACGAAGCCGGCCTTGTATTACAAGGAACTGAAATCAAATCCATTCGAGCGGGAAAAGTGAATTTAAAAGATTCCTTTGCCAAAATCGAACGGGGAGAAGTGTTTCTTCACAATATGCACGTGAGCCCATACGAGCAGGGGAACCGTTATAACCATGATCCGCTCAGAACGAGAAAGCTGCTACTCCACCGCAAACAAATCAGTAAATTGATTGGTGCGACAAAGGAAGAGGGCTACTCACTTGTTCCCATTAAACTCTATTTGAAAAATGGCTTTGCCAAAGTGCTAATTGGAGTCGGTAAAGGGAAGAAGAAATATGATAAACGTGAAGATCTGAAGAAAAAAGATGCGAAACGTGAAATCGAGCGTGCTTTCCGTGACCGGCAAAAGCAATTCTAGACGCATGCAGATGGCTTGCTGAGAGCGGAAGCATTATGCTACAATATGTTATGCAGTAAACAATCATCGTCGTCTTTTTACAGAAACCACCAGTTGTTTCGAGCGATGAGATTGTTATAATAGTCATATACGGAAGCAGTTAAGCGAAAGAACGTTTCCATCCCGTATATCCCTTTTACAAGGGGACGTTACGGATTCGACAGGGATGGTTCGAGCTTAGGCTGCGAGCCGAGAGGCGATCTCGTTAACACGCACCTAAATGTAACTGGCAAAACTAAAAGTTTTAACCAAAACTTAGCACTAGCTGCCTAATAAGCGCAGCGAGCTCTTCCTGACATCGCCTATGTGTCTGTGAGGAGCCCAATGAAGTAGGCTACGCTTACGTTTTCGTCTGAGGACGTAAGAAGAGATCCATCAGACTAGCTCTCCAAGCGCCCGTCAGCAGGCATGAGGATGAGTGAACACGTAAATATGTTGACTACGCTCGTAGACGCTTAAGTAATCGATGTCTCTGGACGTGGGTTCGACTCCCACCGTCTCCATATGATTTTAAAAAAGTGTCAAAACCCATGTTAGATAAGGGTTTTGACACTTTTTAAATACGTGAAATTTTATAGTTGCAATGAACTTTTGCTATATGTTGCTGTTACAAATATTATAGGAATTCATAATTTAGTTTCAGTTGTTTATATATAAGTGAACTTCGTTCAAGAATAGCTTGATTAACAAAAGTTAAAAATTCACTCAGATTATTTTCATCTTTGGTACTAACTGTTCCTTTAAAGTGATTGCGCCAAAATTCTTTTGGTTCACTGGTTAAATCTTTTGGGTTTTCTAAAAAGCTCTGCAAAAAATTCTTCTCCACAAAATTAGGCCAAGTTTTAAAACTTAAAATCCACTTAGCGGATTCAATAATATATTTTTTATACTTAAAAGTGTTATTGTTCATTGTGTTTTCTAAAAAAATCTCAATAGAATCATTACTATTCATAAAATCATTTAAAATGACTTTAATATGGTTCAAAGTTAGATCCCAATAATCATAGGTAGATTTATAACGTTTGCTATTAAAAGGAGAAAACCAATTTTTATTATTTTTGATGGCGTATACAGGTATAAAATTACCTACTGTGTGTGTTAATTTTGCATAATCTTTAAATATAGGATTAGATAAATCATATGTCTCCTTATAAAAGGCTTTGTAAGGAGTTACAAATGAATTCATTGTTTCTCCATTTGCCTCAACAAAATCTGTTTGTTTAGTATTCCAGAATTCAAATTGATTTCCCCATAAGCGTTTGTATATTTCGAGGGTCAAAGGTAATCTATCACAATCAGATTGGGAACCATAAATATTACCTTTATATAGAATAATATTTGCAATAGGGTTTTTTTCATCATATATTAAATTTCTTAAATCAAAAACCTCTCTTTTGAAATCATAATTTATAAATTCTTCTTCTGAAAGTTCCATTAATTCATCAAAAGTCATTCGTAAGTTCTCCTTTATGTCCACTCTTTATTTATTAGAAGATTATCTAACTTCATTTTTTAACCTCTTTATTATACTTTAATATACTTCATGTAATTCATTTCACACTTGAAATTCAAAAATTAAGAAGCGATTCGGCAATGTAGCTTGTTTCTAAACTTTCAGAAGCCGTCGTATCTAGTGTCTGGAAGATAGATGCTTAGGTTGTTTCTTATAGAATTTTTTATTAGAAAGTTAGGGAGAATACCTAAATATACCTATTTTTTAACCGATGATAATTTGTAGGGAAATATCACCAGATAATGACAGGGGGACATTTTAGTTAAAAGAAAAAAGTTCGAATAGACCCTACAAAGCATATGATGAAACAGCTAAAGTAGTTGACGAATTAGAAAAAGTCTCAAAGGATAAGGAGTAATTCATAAAAATGAAAACAAACAAAAAGACAATCATTTCAGTATTTCTTTTAGTATTTACATTGATGATGGGTACAGCATGCGGTAAAAATGAATCAGAAAACGGTTCATCAAACAAAGCAGCAGCAAAACAAGAAAAAATAGAAAAAATGACTGATAGCGAATATGCATCATGGTATAAGGGATATCTAAAACGGTTTGAAGAAAGAATTATGTCTTTTGTTTTATCGTTGGTTCCTTTAGACGAGGTTTACGATAAAGAATGGGCTAGTGATGTTGAGACAAAGATTGATAGCATGAGAGAATTACTCAGCGAAGCCAAAGACAAAGAAGTTAAAGTTCCTGATACGTATAAAAAAGTAAACGAGTACTTGGTGAAAGCGGATGACAAATTTGAATCACTTTTCAAAGATATCTTAAAAGTAATCAAGCGAGATAAAGTCAGTGATGATGATTTAAGTTTCATGAATTCTAGAATGAAAAAAGCTTTAGAAGAAGTGGATAATGCTAAAAAAGAGATGAGTAAAATGAAAGACAATAAATCAAATGAAAAACAAAAAGATAAATCAAATTCATAATTAAGTAAAGAAAAAGACGTCTGCTTTACAAAGCTCAGAGGGTCTTAAGAATAACGAGTTTAGTTCACAACGTAAGAAGGATGCTACATACTGTCATCCTTCTTACTTTTCATGTAAGTTCCTTGAAGAAAACCGAACCAACCGAATAAACAAAGGACAAACCACAATCACCGCCATCATCAACAAAAGCCCATCAGGCATAATCTCCACAAATGTTGTCTGAATCACATAAACCGCAATCAGCAGCAAATAACTCATCAAAAATAACAGCTCAGATCGTTTCTTCTGAAATGGCTTCTCTAAAAGAATCAGCATGAACAAACCTGCCATGATGATCAAAAAAGTCATCTCCTATCAAGCCTCCTTTTCATTCATCTCCACATTGTACAGATATTTCACTTGCTACAATATGCTTTATCCATAAAATAAGTAAAAAGTAATGAACAGATAAGGCGCCACGACTAGTAAAATGACGAACGCTTTCCAAAAAACCGCCAACCAAATCAAAATCACATCTTCCCATTTGAGACGTCCTCATATATAGTAAGATTAGACTAGTTCTAAATAACTGAAATTGGGGCGTTTACATGGATTCGATTGTTTTACATTTTATTGTGATCATGAGTGTTTCTGGCATTCTGTCCGTAATATTATCAATCATTGCTCATGCAAATCGCCATCGGTATATTGGCTGTCAATTGTTTATGTATATGTCTGGAGCAACTGCGATTTATATTTTTGGACATACATTTGAATTATTGGCGCGCACCCCTCAAGAAATTACATTCTGGGTTAGTTTTCAATACATAGGTCTTCCGTTCATTGCACCGTTCAGCCTGATGATTGTGCTGCAGTTTACTGGTTTCCATCAATATGTAACAAAGCGCCGCGTGCTTCTCTTCTTGCTGATTCCAATTTTAACCACCATTTTGGTGTTCACCAACTCTTTTCATTCACTCTTTTACCGAAGCATCACGATGAATACAGTAGACGGGTTTTTATTGGCTGATTTTACCATTGGCTATTGGTATATCATTCATGGGGTCTATACATTTGGTTGTTCCATGCTCGCTATTTTTATGCTGCTTTGGTTTTTACGTGTAAAGAAAGATTATTTGAAACAGGTTCTGATCTTGCTCGTTGGGATATTATTACCGATCACCACCTCTTTTATCTATTTATTAGGTGTCACGCCCTTTCACATTGACCCAGTACCAGTGGTGATGTTTTTAACCAACGCACTCTACTTATGGGCGATTATGTCTTTTCATCTCTTTAAGCTCTCTCCCATTGCGATGGAGCGTGTGTTTGAACATATGTCAGAAGGTGTTCTTCTATTGGATCGATACCGAACACTGATTGATTATAACCCTGCGGCTGCATTGATCATTCCTGTGCTCGCTAAAAAGGGAATCGGCTATAAAATCGATGATATATTCTCAGGGATCATCAAAGAGCCGGCGTTTATACAGTGGCTGCGTTCTCCGCAGGATCATTCACAGTATGATTTAATGTGGGAAAAAGAGCAGCCCTTCTATTATCATCTCACTGCTTCTTCTCTTTTTAATAGAAGAGGCGAAGTCGAAGGCAGGCAAATTGTGATCAGTGATGTTACTGAGCAGCGACTATTGCAGGAAGAGCTGGAGCGCCGAGCATATATTGATGGTTTGACGAATATCTTCAATCGGTCTTCCTTTATTGAACGAACGCAGATGTTATTGGAAGAGGATGCGCAGGATACCGCAATACTGCTATTTGATATTGATTTCTTTAAACAAATCAATGATACGCACGGCCATCACATTGGAGACGAGGCGTTGCGTCATGTTGTGTCCATTTGTCAGCAGCATTTGAAGATGGATGATTTATTTGGGCGATATGGTGGAGAAGAGTTCGCCATTTGTCTGCCGCATCATTCATTTGAAGAGGCATGTCGTATTGCGGAACAAATGAGACATTCATTTGAAGTGAGTTTCTTTCAGACAGATGAGAAAAAAGTAAGAGTGACAGCAAGCTTTGGCGTCGCCCATACAGCGAATGATCCCTCTATATTAGAAACGCTTCTATTTGAGGCAGATCAAGCCTTGTATATGTCAAAACGCCAAGGACGTAATCGGATTTATGCATCAACTGGTTCGGACTATATGCTGTACCAAAAGCAGGATCTTCCGCCTACTTCTCATTGACTGTTGTCCTTCATTTAGATATGATAAACATAACATTTGAACGGTTTCCTAAAGGGGAGTAGCTTTTACGGTTTGGTCGTCATTACAGAAACATCCGTTGTTTCTCGGCCATTCCGGCATGAACATGTTAGCCAGACCTTTGCCTATCACACTTGAGGCAAAGGTCTGGCTTTTTTTAAGGTCTTTTTGCATCTGTGTGGTTGGGAGCTGGACAAATGAGGGGTTTCAACATAGCAGATGAAAGGATGATGGATCTTGAAACAACATGTGATGGCGTTTCTATTTACCGGTACGTTTTTGTTAAGTGGATGTTCTGGACTGCTAGACCAAGTGAACGATACAACGACATATGTCACAGAAGCAAATGAGTATGTGATGGATATTCAGCAATTCACAGAGGATTTTCCACAGCTTGCGGAAGAAGCTGTACAAGATGCTGCCAAAAGAGCAGATTTGACGCAGCAGCTTGAATCATTGAAAGCAGACATTCAAGAATTTAATGAACTCTCAGCCCCATCAATAGCAAAAGACCTGCATGCACAAATCATGGAGAAAAATAAAGTACTGTCAGAGGAGATTCAAACCTATTTACAGCAATTGAAAATGGACAACTTCGATGCTGCAGCTATTTTAGAGGATCAGCAAGGCCTCATGAAGCAGCTTCAGCAATCCGTCAACCTTTTGCAAGATATTGAACAGTTGACAAACTAGAATAAACAAACGGTGATCTCAGCATATCTTTGCCTTTTCAGGTGAAGATATGCTTTAATGGAATGTAAGACAAGTATGATAGAAAAAAGGTGATCAGATGACAGAACAAGAAGAAAGACATATCGCTTCGCCTAGAGCCGAGAAGGAAAAAGAGCAATTAATCAACCGCTTAAAACGAGTGGAAGGTCAAGTGCGAGGGATTCAGCAAATGATTGAAAACGATCGTTACTGTATAGATGTCGTGAATCAAATTTCTGCTGTCAATGCAGCTTTAAAAAAAGTGAGTCTTCAATTAATGGAAAAGCATACACATCATTGCGTAGCAGATGCCATTAAGAGCGGTAATGGGGATGAAGCCATTGAAGAGTTGATGAATGTCTTCACGAAGTTGACAAAATCGTAGCAAACAGCGGATCATTTATGTTTACAATGATACCCTACTAGGGTATAGTAAAAATAGAAAATGATTGATGGAGGCGATGAGAAGTGGAACAAGCAACACTACAAGTGCAAGGCATGTCTTGCGGACATTGTGTGAAAGCAGTCGAAGGAAATGTAGGAGAATTAGCAGGTGTTGAATCTGTGAAAGTCCATTTAGATAAGGGTCAGGTGGAGGTTTCCTTTCACTCAGATCAAATCACGTTACACCAGATCTCTGATGTCATTGAAGAACAGGGATATGATGTCGTATAAAATGAGCATACGTGCTGCATAAGACAGCACGTATTTTTTTAAAAATAACAATACCCCCATGGAGTATGTGGAGAGGTGAGATAAATGAAAAAAGAAATTGATTTTCAAATTACGGGAATGACTTGCGCCGCCTGTGCAGGCCGCATTGAAAAGGGCTTGAACAGGTTGGAAGGTGTGGACGCCGCCAGTGTGAACTTAGCGCTTGAAACATCCCACATTGTGTATGAAACAGAACAACTCACAGCAGAGGATCTAAAACAAAAAATTCAATCTCTTGGCTATGATGTGGTGATGGAACAAGCCGAATTTGATATAGAGGGAATGACGTGTGCTGCTTGTGCAAACCGAATTGAGAAAAAAGTCAACCGGATGGAGGGTATTGATCAAGGGTCAGTGAACTTTGCGCTTGAGACACTTCAGGTGACGTATCATCCAGGGCAAATATCTCCAAGTGACATAAAAGAGGCTGTGAAATCCATTGGGTATTCATTAATCGAACCAGCCGAAGAGCATGCAGAGGAAGGGAAAAAAGACCATCGCCAAGTAGCGATTGAGAAACAAACGGCACGCTTTTTGTTCTCGATGATTTTGTCATTGCCTCTTCTTTGGGCAATGGTCAGTCATTTTTCTTTCACATCGTTTATTTGGTTGCCAGAAGCGTTTATGAATCCATGGGTTCAGCTCGCATTAGCAGCGCCCGTCCAGTTCATTGTCGGCTGGCCTTTTTATGTAGGTGCTTATAAAGCGTTGAAAAATAAAAGTGCCAATATGGATGTCCTTGTGGCATTAGGGACATCAGCTGCTTTTTTCTATAGTTTATATGAAAGTATTCAGTCAGCGGTTCAAGGTACACATGAGGCGGGCCTCTATTATGAAACGAGTGCTGTGCTGATTACGTTGATTGTGCTCGGAAAGTTAATGGAAGCAAGAGCGAAAGGGAGATCATCAGAAGCGATTCAAAAACTGATGGGCTTACAAGCGAAAGAAGCTGTGATAGAGCGAGATGGGAAAGAAATGACCGTTCCTATTTCTGAAGTGAAAGTGAATGATTTTGTGTTCGTCAAGCCGGGTGAAAAAGTCCCGGTAGACGGAGAAATCATCGAAGGAACAACAGCGATCGACGAATCGATGATTACAGGAGAAAGTCTGCCAGTTGATAAAACCACAGGAGATACAGTCATCGGGGCAACCATCAATAAAAATGGATTTGTGAAAGTGAAAGCAACAAAAGTAGGAAAAGAAACGGCTCTTTCACAAATCATTCGAGTCGTCGAACAAGCGCAAGGCTCAAAAGCACCAATTCAAAGAATGGCAGATCAAATTTCAGGGATATTTGTCCCCATTGTTGTAGGATTGGCTGTACTCACTTTTCTGATTTGGTTTTTCTTTGTTGACCCAGGGAATGTGACATCTGCACTTGAAACCTTTATAGCGGTCATCGTCATCGCATGTCCTTGTGCGCTTGGTCTTGCTACACCGACCTCTATTATGGCAGGCAGCGGCCGGGCAGCTGAATCAGGGATTTTGTTTAAAGGCGGAGAACACTTAGAGGTAACCCAATCACTAGATACAGTAGTGCTAGATAAAACAGGGACTGTGACAAAAGGGGAGCCGAGTCTTACAGATGTGATTGCGTCTGCCAATTGGACAGAAGATAAGCTGCTTCAGTTAGCAGGATCGGCAGAACAGCAGTCAGAGCATCCACTTGCCAGAGCGATTACAGATGGCATGAAGACTCGGGGTCTCCAAGCGGTCGAGGTAGAAGCTTTTCAAGCAGATCCTGGTCATGGAATTGAAGCAAGAGCTGCCGGACATGAGCTTTTGATTGGCACACGGAAACTCCTAAAGAAACATCATATCAGCTGCGAAGCACTAGAAACAGTTGTGACTGAGCTTGAAGAACAAGGGAAAACGGCGATGCTCATTGCCATTGACGGCGAGCCAGCAGGTATTGTCGCCGTTGCTGATACAATCAAATCGTCTTCTTCTCAAGCGGTCGCTCGTCTCAAAGAGCAAGGGATTCACGTCGTGATGATGACAGGAGATAACAAGCGCACAGCAGAAGCGATTGCGAGTGAGGCAGGCATAGATCATGTCATCGCTGAAGTTCTTCCAGAGGAAAAAGCGGCTCATATTGTAGCGCTTCAGAAACAAGGAAAAAAAGTGGCGATGGTTGGAGACGGCATTAATGATGCCCCTGCCCTTGCAACAGCAAATATCGGGATGGCTGTCGGAACAGGTACAGATGTTGCCATGGAAGCGGCAGATATTACGCTCATGACAGGAGATCTCCATGCCATTGCAGATGCACTTGAATTTAGCAGAAAAACGATGAGAAACATTAAACAGAATCTATTTTGGGCACTTGCTTACAATTGTATTGGTATACCAGTCGCCGCATTTGGGTTCCTGGCACCATGGCTTGCAGGAGCGGCAATGGCCTCTAGTTCTGTATCGGTTGTGCTGAACGCACTAAGATTACAGCGATTGAAACCTGTCAGAGAGGGTGTGGCAAAATGAAGCTGAATGTCAAATGGGTGTGGACGTTGAGTGCTGTGATTTATGTAGCCATTGTACTGATAGGCTATGCGGTTTATGTCGAACTTTCTCCTCTTCAAGAGCCGCCAGCTGATCATATGTAACATGAGACTTCATCAGAAGCGAAGTCCTCGCATTCGGTGTCAGTCCTGCACTTCGGTGCTCGTCCTTTCTAGACTTCAAAGGTTTTCTATCACACTGAAAAGAAGACAAAGGGCTAAAATAAAGTTCATTTTAGCCCTTTGTCAATAATCTGAGACTTCGCCATAAGCGAAGTATTTTTTTAACAATTTTGTGGAAAAACCCACCTTTTAAAAGATTTTTCATAAAAAATTCACTTCTTTTTGTTCCTTTTTGTCGTTTTTTGTAGGTTCATCGTTAAGATGCGATTAAGCAACAAAGAAAGCGTTATCAAAAAAAGGGGGTCCACGTATGAAAAAGTTAGGGTTAGCTTCTCAAATACTCATCGCACTTGTTTTGGGTGTTGTCGTAGGAGCACTATTTTATCAAAATGAAACCGTTATTAATGTGTTAACGCCGATTGGCGATATATTCATCCACTTAATTAAAATGATCGTTCTTCCAATTGTTATTGCTGCATTGATTGTAGCCGTTGCAGGTGTAGGCGATATGAAAACCATCGGAAGACTCGGTGGGAAAACGATTCTTTACTTCGAAATTGTGACAACGATTGCATTAGCAGTTGGACTGCTTGCAGCAAACGTTTTCCATCCTGGTACAGGAATTGATATGAGTAACATGGAGAAAGGCGATATCTCTAAATATGAAGAGACATCTAAGTCTTCTGCCGAAAAAGCTAGTTTCTCTGAAACGATTGTGCATCTTGTGCCAACAAACGTGTTCCAATCCATTGCAGAAGGTGATCTATTACCAACAATCTTCTTTACAGTGTTATTCGGATTAGGAATTGCAGCAGTTGGAGACAAAGGAAAACCAGTGTTAGGATTCTTTGAGGGGATACTCGAAGCAATGTTCTGGGTGACCAATAAAGTGATGAAGTTTGCACCATTTGGTGTATTCGCGCTCATCAGTGTGACGGTGATCAAATTCGGGGTCGGAGCGCTTCTCCCGCTAGGTAAACTGGTACTTGTCGTTTACGGCACAATGGCATTCTTCGTGATTGTCGTACTTGGCATTATCGCAAAATTAGCTGGAACAAGCGTCTTTACACTATTTAGAGTGTTAAAAGAAGAAATCATTCTTGCATTCTCAACAGCAAGTTCAGAAGCTGTACTGCCTAGACTAATGGATAAAATGGAGAAGTTCGGCTGCCCGAAAGCGATCACGTCGTTCGTTATCCCAACAGGCTATACCTTTAACTTAGATGGAAGTGCCATCTATCAATCCATTGCCGCCATATTTGTTGCACAAATGTACGGCATGCCTCTTTCCATCTATGAGCAAATTACGTTACTATTAATCTTAATGCTCACATCAAAAGGAATGGCTGGTGTACCAGGTGCATCGATCGTTGTTGTCATCACAACACTTGGAGCAATGGGACTTCCACTTGAAGGACTTGCCTTCATCGTTGGGATCGACCGTATCCTTGACATGGTTCGTACAACTGTTAACGTATTTGGTAACTCACTTGCAGCCATTGTCATGTCTAAGTGGGAAAAAGTGTTTGATCAAGAGAAATCGAAGAAGTATATTGAGGAATTAAAACAACAAACAAAAGCAGCGTAAAAGGAGATCTTTTCAAATGACGAAGCTACAGGACAAGCAAGTTCGTATCGAACGAGACTTTCTAGGTGAAAAGGAAGTAGACACTCAAGCGTATTATGGAATTCAAACATTACGTGCAGTAGAGAACTTTCCAATTACTGGCTACCATGTTCATGAGGAACTCATCAAAGCATTAGGGATTGTCAAAAAGGCAGCCGCACTTGCAAATATGGATACAAAGCGACTATATGCTGGTCTTGGAGAAAAAATTGTTCAAGCCGCAGATGAAGTGATTGAAGGAAAATGGAACAATCAATTTATTGTCGATCCAATTCAAGGCGGAGCTGGCACTTCAATGAATATGAATGCCAATGAAGTCATTGCAAACAGAGCGCTTGAACTACTAGGAAAGGAAAAAGGCGCTTATACTGAGCTAAGTCCAAACACGCATGTGAACATGTCGCAGTCAACAAACGACGTTTTCCCAACAGCGATTCATATTTCAACATTGAATATGATTGAAAAACTACTTTATACGATGGAAAACATGCATCAAGTCATGACAGAAAAAGCGCAAGAATTCGATCATGTCATCAAAATGGGACGTACGCATCTTCAGGACGCTGTTCCAATCAGACTTGGTCAAGAGTTTAGTGCATATGCAAAGGTTCTTGCTCGTGATATTAAACGAATCAAGCAGTCTAGACAGCATTTATATGAAGTCAATATGGGCGCAACAGCAGTTGGAACAGGACTGAATGCTGATCCTAAATATATTCGCCAGGTCGTTGGTTATCTAGCTGACATTAGCGGATTGCCGTTAGTTGGAGCAGAAGATTTAGTCGATGCTACGCAAAATACAGATGCTTATACAGAAGTATCAGCTGCACTGAAAGTATGTATGATGAATATGTCCAAAATGGCAAACGATATTCGTTTGATGGCTTCAGGTCCTAGAGCAGGCTTTGGTGAGCTGCACTTGCCGCCGAGACAGCCAGGTTCATCTATCATGCCAGGGAAAGTCAACCCAGTGATGCCTGAGGTCATGAACCAAGTGGCATTCCAAGTCATTGGAAATGACCACACGATCTGCCTTGCATCAGAGGCTGGTCAGCTTGAACTGAACGTCATGGAGCCAGTTTTAATATTCAACTTACTACAGTCTCTCAGTATGATGAAAAATGTATTTGAATCCTTTGTCGATAACTGTTTGCGTGACCTAAAAGCAGATGAATCTAGATTAAAAGAATATGTAGAAAAGAGTGCTGGTGTCATGACGGCGGTCAATCCGCATATTGGTTATGAAGCTGCTGCACGAATTGCGAGAGAAGCGATTCTTACAGGCGTATCTGTACGTGAGCTTTGTCTGCAAAATGATGTGTTATCAGAGGAAGAGCTTGATGTGATCTTAAATCCTTTTGAAATGACAAAACCAGGTATTGCTGGCGCATCACTTTTAGAAAAGGATCGTTTAGAAGATTAAGCGGCATCATGAGAAGCGCACACCGACAAATGTCCGGTGTGCGTTTTTTCATGGACTGTTTGTTTTTCTGAAGCTCACATAGTATACTATCGTCAATTATTAGGGATGTGACTGCGTTTGAATCTACTGAAAAAATGGTTGAATACAGAGCCTTATTTAATTATCATGCTCATTGTTCTGACTCCGATTGGGGGAGAGCTGAAATTTTATCCATTTGAGGATAGCTTTCGGGTCAGCTTTGGAACCGTTGTCTTTTTCTTTATCCTGCTTCAAATGAAAAAATTCCCGGCATGGGCAAGCGGCATCATTGCGGGGGGATCAGTGTTTGCATTCCGGGTGCTTCTTGATACCGCTGTGTCAGGCCACTTAGCGCTGGAAGAGGCCGTTTCTTTAAGATTTCCTTCCCTGCTGTATTACGTCGTCTATGGTACGCTTTTTTATGTATTACAGGTCAGACGTTTCCGTGATAAGCCTTGGCTCATTGGGGCGACAGGGATTATCATGGAACTATGTGCAAGTGTAGTCGAAATGATTGCACTCAGGGGAGCCATTGATGAAATTTTAACAGTGAGAACGCTGTTTCAACTATTTGTATTGGCGATTTTCAGAAGCTTTTTCGTATTGGCTTGTTATACGATGATTCGATTATACGAAGAACAGGCGAGAGAGCGCCAAATGAAGAAGGAAAAGGAACACCTGTTGATGCTGCTGTCGAATCTTTATACGGAATCTACATATTTTTATAAAACCCTTGCACATGCTGAGCACATTACAGCTACTTCATATCAATTGTATCAATCTCTGCATCATGCAAAGGATACGGAATCATTAGATTTAAAAAAACTCGGAAAAACAGCCCTGCAAATTGCAGGTGAGGTACACGAAATCAAAAAGGATAATCAGCGGATTTTTTCTGCCTTATCAAAACTGATTCATGAGGAAAACTTTCAGGAGTATGCAAGTCCTGCTCATATCGCTGGACTTGTGATTCGTATCCATGAAAATTACGCGGAATCTCTTAAAAAACACATCGTTTTTCATTATGATGAAGAAGGACAGCACCCTGCTTATCATGTGTATACCATTCTATCTTTATTAAATAACATTGTATCCAATGCCGTTGAAGCGATTCCAGTAAATGGAGAGGTATCACTATCCATTTCGCGGAAAGAGAATGATGTAATTTTTCAAATCAGTGACAACGGTCCAGGCATTAAAGAGCGTAACCATCATGTGATCTTTAAACCGGGCTTCACTTTAAAATACGACCAAGCCGGGAACCCATCAAGCGGCATCGGTCTTTCCTATGTGAAAGACACAGCCGAGAAGCTTGGCGGAAGTGTTGAAATGAAGAGTATCCCAAATCAACAAACGATGTTCACTTTAACGATACCAATTGATCAAGTCAGCAGAAAAGAGGGGAATGGGAGATGAGATTTTTTATTGTTGATGATGATGAAGCCGTTCGTTCTTCACTGGCACAGCTCATTGAAGATGAAGAGCTTGGCATTGTGGCAGGGGAAGCAGAGGATGGTGCTGAAGTAACAGCGAGCTACTTAAATGATTTGCATATTGATATCTTGTGTATTGATCTTCTGATGCCGGAAAGGGACGGTCTTGAGACGATTCGAGCGATCAAGGATGAATTTCATGGGAAATATTTAATGCTGTCACAGGTAGAAACAAAGGAACTCATCGGCCAGGCATATACGCTCGGTGTCGAGTATTATGTGACAAAGCCGATCAATCGGGTAGAGGTCTTAAGTGTGCTCCACCTCATGATTGAACGTCTGCATTTAGAGCACTCAATTGAAAATATTCAGCATTCGCTCAAATCGGTCATGCAGTTCCAGCAGCGCGGACAGACCACGAAAACGAAGCAGCGTGGGAAAAGTCTTGCAGAGGCAGGTCAGTTTTTGCTGGCGGAGCTTGGGATTGTCGGCGAAAAAGGGTCTAAGGATTTACTAGATATGATTCTTTTCACAGATCAGTATTTAGCGTTACATGCCGATCAGCACGACTCTTTTCCTTCATTAAAAGTAATTTTCACTGGCATCACAGAGGATAAATTAAACGAACCTTTTACATCAGCAGACATCGCAAGAGAAGCAAAAGCAGCGGAACAGCGGGTAAGACGTGCGATCAACCAATCATTGAAACACATCGCCTCGCTCGGGTTAACCGATTTTTCTCACCCAACCTTTGAAAACTATGCATCAAAATTTTTCGATTTTACCATTGTGCGTAAGAAAATGAGTGAACTCACAAAAGAGAAAAGTGGAAGAGAAGAGCACACACGTATCAATGTGAAGAAATTTGTACAGGTGCTCTATTACGAGGCGAAACGTATTTTCATGGAAGATTAAATAAGACATGCTCTCTATAAGGAGAGCATGTCTTTTTTTGTGATGGATTGAAGATGCATCTGTAGCACGGAGCGCATGAGCTGTGGCGGTAAACGATGGGGCTGTACGATTCCATTCAATGCAAGCCCATTGATGACCGCATAAAGCCGCTCAGTTTCTAATAAAAGATCGAGATGATCTAGCAGTAGCTCATCCTCTTTCAATTTCATTAAGCAAAATTGAACGGTTTGAAAAAGCTCGTCATACATCTTTGCATTGAGCGGCTGTAAATCTGGTTCAGTCAGTGCCTTGACTGTAAAAGCCTGCCACACCTCCATTTCAAATATTCGTTCTTCGTCTAGTGGAAGAACCTGCTCCAATAAAGTGAATACATTTTCCTCTGTTGAACCGTTTAATGGAAGCTTAGCAATTCGCTCCTTCACTCTTTCCTGAATTAAATTCATGGAGAATAGAAATAATTCTTGCTGTGTGGAAAAATAATGACGCATAGAGCCGGCTGAAATGCCAGCTTCAACGGCTATTTTTCGTACAGAAGCGCTTTCCAATCCCTCTTGTTTAATCACTCTCATAGCAGCTTGAGCGACCTTTTGTTTTTGTTTATGGTGATCGACGATTTTTGGCATACCTTGATTTTAGCACAGCTATTGTTTTTTTAACACAGTTGTGTTATTTTTTATTTAATACAATCGTGTTAAAAAGGATGTGGGGAAATTGGTCGGTTTATTGATTGTGGCATGTGAAATTGGTTTTTGGCTGTTTATTCTTATGGGCTTAACACTGCGTTATGTGTTTAAACAGAAAAAATGGGGTGCTTTCTTTCTTGTCTGTACGCCGGTTTTAGATCTCATCCTTCTTGCGGCTACTTATATAGATTTAAAGCAAGGGGCTGTGGCGAACGTCATTCACGGGCTTGCGGCTGTTTATATTGGTGTGAGCCTTGCCTTTGGACATCAAATGGTGAAATGGGCGGATGCTAAGTTTGCTTATCGTTTTGCAGGAGGCCCTAAGCCGAAGGGAAAACCAAAGTACGGGAAGGAGCGGTCTTTGTATGAGATGGTGGGCTGGACGCGTCATTTCATCTCTTATGTCATCGGAGCGGGGCTGTTATATGGATTGACCTATCTCATCCAAGCACCAGAACGAACGGAATCTCTGATGCAGCTTGTCAGTGTGTGGGGGATGGTCTTAACCATTGATTTCATCATTAGCATCAGCTACGTCATTTGGCCGAAAAAACACCCGGAAAATATAGCAGGTTGACAAAAAAGACAGGCGGACTCATTCCACCTGTCTTTTTGCTATGAGGACAATCCTTTGTAAATGGTGTCAATATTCCATTTCATCATCTTATAGTAGCTGTCCCCATCTTCACCTTCTTTGCCAATAGAGTCCGTAAATACTTTCCCCTTAATCGGAACTCCGGTTTCCTCAGATAGGCTTTCAAGGCTGCGCTTATCTACACTTGTTTCAAGAAAAAGGGCAGGAACTTGATGGTCTTTAACAAAATGAATGATGCGCTTCATTTGTCCAGGAGTTCCTTCACTTTCTGTGTTGATCTCCCAAATGTAGCCGGCTTTCAGTCCATACGCATCCGCAAAATATTTGAATGCCCCTTCGCTTGTGACAAGGAGTTTTTTGTCTTTTGGGAGTTGATCAAACTTGTCTTTTGCTTCATCGTGAAGCGTTTGAAGTTTTTTGATATAGGTTTCAGCATTTTTCTCGTAATCCTCTTTATGCTCAGGATCTGCTTGAATGAGCGCATCTCTGGCATTTTGCGCATAAAGAATCCCATTCTCGACATTCAGCCATGCGTGTGGGTCCTGCTGGCTTTCAAGCCCTTTTGAAGACAAATGCTTCACTTTGACGCCTTTACTCAGCTCGGCTACAGGTGCATCATCTCCGTCCTTGCCGCTCGATTCAAGCAGTTTTTGAAACCAGCCATTCCCTGTTTCAAGGTTCAAGCCATTAGATAGAACAAGGTCTGCATCCGTCGTATACTGAACATCCTTTGGTAGTGGGTCAAATTCATGTGGGTCTGTACCAATGGGAACAATGCTGTGAATAGAGACATGCTGTCCGCCTACTTCCTTCACAATGTCATAAAGAATGGAGTAGGTCGTGACAACTTTTAATGTACCGTCATCTTTTCCGGAACTCTTTTGCTGAGTAGAACAGCCTGCGATGACCAAAAGGGCAATACATACTGCGGTCAAACGGATTGCTAATACCTTCTTCATATATGTCCTCCTTTTACATAGACGCTTCCTTTTTTAACTGTGTTCGTTTTCGCTTCGATTTTAAGGATCTCCACAATATCCCTTGTTTCGGTGAAAAGATAAAGGCACTGCCGAATAATATGGTCGCGACCAGCACAATGGAAGCACCAGACGATAAGTTATACGTAAAGCTGAGCCCAAGTCCTACGACGGCTGAAACTGCTCCAAAAAAAGCAGATAAATAAATCATGATCCATAGCCGGTCTGTCAGTAAATAAGCGGTGGCAGCTGGTGTAATAAGCATTGCAACAACAAGAATAATACCTACAGTTTGCAGAGACGCCACGGTCACTAAGGTCAATAAGGTCATGAGGAAATAATGGATCATGCGATTCGGTAAACCGTAAACCGAAGAAATCACTGGATCAAATGAACTAATGAGCAGTTCTTTGTAGAAAACAATGACAGCCAGCAAAATGAAAATGCCAATGCCAAGCGTGATCCACATATCAGATGAACGAACGGCTAGTACGTTTCCAAACAAGATATGATATAAATCGCTGGAACTTTTCAAAAATGTAATCAAAATGATCCCAATGGAAAAAAAAGCAGTGAATACGATGCCGATGGCAGAATCATTTTTAATGCGGCTGTTTTGACTGACATATCCGATGCCGATGGCTGTCAGTACACCAGTTAGAACCGCACCAAAGAAAAAGTTAATGCCGAGCATATAAGAGATGGCGACACCTGGAAGTACAGCGTGTGAAATCGCATCTCCCATCAAAGCCATTCCCCGTAAAATGATAAAGCAGCCAATGACGCCGCAGATGATCCCTACCATAACGGATGTAAATAACGCTTTTTGTAAAAACGCATATTCAAAAAGTCCGGTTAAGAATTCCATTACGCGTCTCCTCCTGCTGATTTTAAAAATGGCAGTTGTGTTTCGTATGCTTGGAGCATGACCTCAGGACGAAGAATATCATGTACAGGCCCTGCTTTGACCAGCTTTTTATTTAGAAGAACGAGATGGCTGAAGTAATCATCGGCTTTACTTAAGTCATGGTGGACGACCAGAATGGTTTTTCCTTCATCTCGTAATTCCTTCAAAATGCCGATCATCGTTTCTTCACTTGCCATATCAATTCCGACAAATGGTTCATCTAAACAAAAGAGCTGTGCGTTTTGAGCGAGTGCTCGCGCAAGGAAGACACGCTGCTGCTGACCGCCAGATAATTCCCCAATCTGTCTTTTGGCAAAGTCCTGCATCCCGACCTTTTCTAAGCAATGGTACGCATAGGCACGGTCTTCTTTTTTCGGTCGTTTGATCAATCCGAGCTTTGGGTATGTGCCAAGCAGTACGGTATCCAGCACATGGATAGGAAACGTCCAGTCTAGATCATTTCTTTGCGGTACATAGGCGATCTGTTTTCTCACTTGTTTAAAGGGTTGTTCAAAAAAACGAATATCCCCTTGATCCTTTTCAATTAAATCTAAACATGCTTTCAATAAAGTCGATTTACCAGCACCATTTGGACCAATGATTCCAGTCATCGTTCCTTCCTGTATGGAAAGAGAGACGTTTTCTAGTGCATCCTGTCCGTGGTATGAGACATACAGGCGGTCGATTGTTAAAGCATTTGACATCTCTTGCGGCCCCTTTCGATCATCAATTGCGTTTCCTAAAAATATATGCATACATTTAATAATTTTGACTAAAGGATGAAATGATTCTCTAACGCTAATTTGTTTCCTTGAGGAAACTTTTATCTTATTCTAATCGTATGTCCTTCTTTTGTAAAGAGAAATGCTGAATATTCCCATCAAGCGATCGTTTTTATGTTATGCAACGAAGAGGGGACATGAGCATGGATTATTGAAAATTCACGTGACATCCTTGAATACGAAAAATCTCAAACATTTGCTTATAAATGATTGACAGTTTGTAAGAACTCCTCATATAATAAGGGTAATTCAATATATGAATATGTGCTCATATATAATATCTACAGCAGCTGATAGGTTTAATTGAATCAGGGAAGGCTACTTATATAGAAAAAGGTGAGAACATGAAAAAGATGAAGGATGAATACGTATTAAGCGGTCTCGATTGTGGAAACTGTGCACGTAAAATTGAAACAGGCGTCAGCAAACTCGAAGGGGTTGAAGCCTGCTCAATTAATTTTGCGACGGGTACATTAACTGTGACACATGCTGATGCACAAGAAACGATGTCAAAGCGTATTGAAAAAACCGTTCAGTCCATTGAACCTCATGTGAGTGTATCACCAAAAGAAGAAGGACATCACCACGATCACGAGCATGGAACAAAGAATTTAAAAACGATTGTACTGAAATTAATTGGTGGTGCAGTCATTGGAACAGCGGCTTATTTTATACCTGACAATGGCTTACTGAAGTTCATCATGTTTTTCGCCGCGTATTTACTAGTTGGCGGAGATGTTGTCTTGAAAGCACTGAAAAATATTGTGCGCGGTCAAGTATTTGATGAGAACTTCTTAATGACCATAGCCACAGTTGGTGCTTTTGTGATTCAGCAGTATCCTGAGGCACTGGCAGTCATGCTGTTTTACCAAATTGGAGAACTGTTCCAAGGGGCAGCTGTGAATCGCTCTAGAAAATCAATTAGCGAATTAATGAATATCCGTCCAGAATACGCAAACCTCAAAAAGGGGCAAGAAACAAAAAAGGTAAAGCCGGAAGAAGTCAAAGCGGGTGACCGTATTGTCGTCAAACCAGGTGAAAAAATTCCTTTAGATGGACGCGTGATAGACGGTTATTCTCTTGTGGATACCTCTGCACTAACTGGGGAGTCTGTTCCAAGAGATGTGGAAGCAGGAAAAGAAGTGCTTGCTGGATTTGTGAACCAAAACGGCATTCTTGAAATTGAAGTGCAAAAAGAGCTCAGTGAGTCAGCGGTTACGAAGATTTTGGATTTAGTCGAAAATGCAAGCAGCCGTAAAGCGCAGACAGAAAACTTTATCACAAAGTTCGCTAAATATTATACACCTGCTGTGGTCGTGCTAGCTTTATTGCTAGCCTTTGTACCACCGCTTCTCATCCCATCAGCTCAATTGTCTGATTGGGTGTACCGGGCACTTGTCTTCCTTGTCATTTCGTGTCCATGTGCTCTCGTTGTATCCATTCCATTAGGTTTCTTTGGCGGGATTGGTGCCGCATCAAAACGAGGTATTTTAGTGAAAGGCAGTAACTACTTAGAAGCCTTGAACTCTGTGCGCTATGCGGTGTTTGATAAAACAGGTACTTTGACAAAAGGGAACTTTACAGTCACTCATATCGAAGCAGCGAATGAGAAATGGTCAGAAGAGGAATTGCTTTCTTTTGCGGCACTGGCAGAAGCGCATTCTTCGCATCCGATTGCGGAATCGATTAAGGCGGCTTACGGGGCGTCTCTTGATGAGAGCCAGATCGAATCTTACGAGGATATTGCGGGTCATGGGATCAAAGCGACAATTCGCGGAGCTCATGTATTGGCAGGTAACCATCGCCTGATGGAACGAGAGGGCATTGCTTTTGAAAAAGAAAAACGAAGCGGAACGGTTGTGTATTTAGCAATAGACGGTGAGTTTGCGGGATCGATCTTGATTGCAGATGAAGTAAAAGACGATGCAGTTGAAGCGATATCTTCTCTAAAAGCTGCGGGCATTCAAACCGTGATGCTTACAGGGGATGCTGCGCAAGTAGGAAATGCAGTCGCACAACAGATCGGCATTGACGAAGTTCACACTGAATTATTGCCACAGGATAAAGTCGCCAAAATCGAAGACATGTATGAGAAAAAAGCATCTCAAGACAAATTATTGTTTGTTGGTGACGGCATAAACGATACGCCGGTTTTGGCAAGAGCGGATATAGGTATTGCCATGGGTGGACTTGGTTCAGATGCAGCAGTTGAAGCGGCTGATATTGTGATTATGACAGATCAGCCATCGAAGGTAGCGGAAGCCATTGCTGTCGCTAAAAGAACGAGAGCCATCGTATGGCAGAATATTGCGTTTGCTCTTGGGGTGAAGGCCGTCTTCCTCATACTTGGTGCATTCGGTATTGCAACGATGTGGGAAGCCGTCTTCTCGGATGTTGGTGTCACTGTACTGGCTGTTTTAAATGCGATGAGGGTCATGAAATAAAATTGTAAGGAAAAATTCATGAATAGCGTCTTTCATAATAGACCCCCTCTTGTTAAAATAGAAGAAGTTGGATAATGGCATTTTCCTGAGCTGTTATCCTTTTTCTTTGTGAAGGAATGAATGAAAAAGATAAGGTAGGTGCTTTTGTGAGTAAAAAAAATAATCAATCTTCATCCATCAAGTTTGCAGTTATATTAACCATCATTGCAGCTCTTCTCATCGGTATTTTCGTTGTGATCGGTAACAACAACAGCCAAGAAGCACAAACAGTCGACAGTAAGCCGTCTATTAAAGGACAGCCTGTCATGGGAGATCAAAAGGCAAAAGTGCAAGTTGTCGAGTTTGGGGATTACAAATGTCCATCATGTAAATCATTTGAGACAGACATTTTCCCAAAATTGAAAGCAGACTACATAGATAATGGCGATGTATCCTTCTCATTTATTAACTTACCACTGCCTGTTCATGGGGACGGTGCGGTATTAGCAGCACTGGCTTCTGAAGAAGTGTGGAAAGAAGATCCGAAAAACTTCTGGGCATTTCATGAAGCGGTCTACAACGCACAACCAGATAGTGAAGCAGAATGGGTAACGCCAGCAAAGCTCACCGAATTGGCGAAGAAGACAACGAAAATTGATACGGACAAGCTGAAAGATAACCTATCAAAGAAAACATATCAGCCACAGTTGAACACAGATGATCAGCTGGTGAATCAATACAAAGTAAATGCAACACCAACTATTTTCATTAACAATAAACAAGTCCAAAACTTTTATGACTATGATGAAATCAAAGAATTAATTGATCAAGAGCTGAAAGGGAAAAAATCATGAAGAATAAACTGATTTACTTATACAGCGCTTGGATCGTGTCGATTGTGGCGACGATGAGCAGCCTGTATTTAAGCGAAGTAAAGAAGTTTATTCCATGTGATATGTGCTGGTTTCAGCGCATTTTCATGTATCCGCTTGTGCTTTTACTTGGAATTGCTACATTCCGTGGCGATGTCAAAGTGAAGTACTACGTTCTCCCTTTGGCCGGAATTGGTGCTTGCTTTTCCATCTATCATTATATGGAACAAAAGATTCCAGGCTTTGCATCGATTCGTCCTTGTCTAAGCGGTATTCCTTGTTCCGTTGATTATCTGAACTGGTTTGGTTTTATCACCATTCCACTCTTAGCTCTCATTGCATTTATTCTGATCATCATTAGTATGCTGCTTTTAAATGCAAAAGAAGATTGAGGAGATAGCCTGCTTTTAAGCAGGCTATCAGCGTGTAGACAAACCCTCACATTCGTTGTCAGTCCTGTGTGCTGGTGCTCACGAATGTCAAATTCGCTCCGCTCCAGTACTCGTCCTTCCTAGACTGCAAAGGTTTTCTATCACGCTGAAATGAAGACAAAGGGCTAAAATCAAGATCATTTTAGCCCTTTGTCAACAATCTGAGCCTGCTTTTAAGCAGGCTATTTTTTATTTTTGCAAAAAGATAAAATTTAAAGAAAATTTGTATTGCTTTTCATTTGTGTCAGATATACATTAAGGGGAGAGTGTTAGATGATCAGACAATGGTAAGGAGATAAGCGGAAAATGGCATGGGAAGTCTTAAGTATTATAGGCATTGTGGCATTCGCCATTAGTGGTGCGATTGTCGCAATGGAGGAAGAGTACGATATTCTTGGTGTGTACATTTTAGGGATTGTCACAGCATTTGGCGGTGGAGCGATTCGGAATCTATTAATTGGTCTTCCGGTGTCTGCTTTATGGTCGCAGGGCAAAATGTTTACCATTGCCCTTGTATCCATTACGATCGTGTTTCTATTTCCAAAGCTTTTGCTCAAGCACTGGAGCACGTGGGGGAATTTCTCAGATGCGATCGGTTTAGCAGCCTTTGCGATTCAAGGTGCATTATTTGCTGTACAAAGAGAGCTCCCGCTCAGTGCGGTCATTGTGGCAGCCATTTTGACTGGAAGCGGCGGCGGCATTGTGCGTGATTTATTAGCAGGACGAAAGCCACTTGTGCTAAAAGCAGAGATTTACGCAGTATGGGCAGCCCTAGGCGGCTTACTCGTCGGACTCGGCTTAGCGCAAGGAGAGCTTGCTTTATATCTGCTGTTTGTCATCCTTGTCATATGCAGGGTTTGTTCCTACTTATTCAAATGGCGGCTTCCCGCAAGGTCTTATTTTTTAAATAAAGGGTAAAACGAAAAAAGGGCGATGTCGCTCTTTTTTTTATTTGTTATTCGAGCTTGATGTCAGCAGGTCAAGCTGTTTTCGTGTAAAATAAAAGTAGGTTCTTTATTCATCATTGGAACAATACACGAGATGAAAATGTTGTCATTTGACTGAATATGTAGATTCAGTCTTTTTTTGCCTAGATGGATTGTTATGTGTTGGTTTCACTTTTTGCGGGATACTAAAAAAACGCTCGTGATCGAACGGATGGATCAGAAAGAAATGAACACATCTTTGCATGTAAGCAAAACATGACGGAAAAAATGAAATGGGAGGGACATGTACTAGTGGAGATTTTTTTGGCAGTGCTCGTACTACTAGCACTCATTGCATCATCTAATATTATCAATCGTTTTCTGCCCTTTATTCCAGTTCCATTAATCCAAGTGGGTTTAGGGATATTGGTCGCAGCTTTTCCTTCAGGTTTACATATTTCTTTAAATCCTGAGCTATTCTTCGTTTTATTCATTGCACCACTGTTATTTAATGATGGGAAGCGTACCCCAAGGGACGAGCTGTGGAAATTAAGAGCGCCCATTCTTCTATTAGCTTTAGGGCTCGTATTTGCGACAGTCATTGTCGCGGGATATACCATCCATTGGATGATTCCAAGCATACCACTTCCAGCTGCATTTGCGCTTGCAGCGATTTTATCACCGACAGATGTGGTTGCTGTAAGTGCACTTTCCAGCCGTGTGAATATGCCAAAGGGGATCATGAGACTGCTGGAAGGCGAAGGGCTGATGAACGATGCGTCAGGACTTGTTGCCTTTAAATTTGCTATTGCAGCAACGGTTACAGGGGCATTTTCCATTGCAGAGGCATCCTTTAGCTTTGTTCTTATTGCTGCTGGCGGATTATTGACTGGATTTATTCTGTCGTTTTTTATCATTCGTTTTCGCTACTTTCTCCGCCGTTTAGGCATGGACGATGTCACAATGCACATCATCCTGCAAATCCTCACGCCGTTTGTGATTTATTTAGCAGCGGAAGAAATTGGCGTATCCGGCATTTTAGCCGTTGTTGCCGGTGGTGTGACACATGCCATCGAGCAAGACCGAATGGAAGCGAATTTAGCAAAACTGCAAATTGCTTCTTCAAACACGTGGAATATTATTTTATTTATTTTAAATGGCCTTGTTTTCGTTTTACTTGGGTTACAAATTCCTGATGTATCGACCGTCATTTTCCAAGATGAAGCCTTTAATAATATGCAGGTCATCAGTTACATTTTAATCATTACATTCTGTCTGATGATTCTCAGATTCCTATGGGTATGGCTGTTCTGGGCAGGAAACTGGAGTGTATCGAAAAAGAAGAACGCGAAAAAACCGAAGCTGCGTGCTTCCATGCTGATGACATTCTCTGGTGTTCGTGGTGCTGTTACATTAGCAGGTGCTTTCTCCATCCCATTTACGCTTGCAGACGGATCACCATTTCCTGAGCGTCATTTAATTATTTTCCTCGCAGCAGGCGTCATTTTATGTACACTCATTTTAGCGAGTGTGCTGCTGCCTATTTTATCGGAGAAAAAAGATAAGCAAGTGGATGTGGACTTAGATACAAAGATTCAGCACGCGAAACGGAAGCTGCTGAGAAGTGCCATTAAAACTCTAAAAGAAGGAATGAATGAAGACAATCGAGAAGTCTCCCTTGCACTCATCAATGATTACCGAATGAAGCTGAGAAATATTCAGCGGGAACCGTACCAGTTTGGTATGAGAAAACAAGAGAGAAAAATCAGACTGCACGGCATTAAAGCAGAACAGATGAAACTTCAGCAGTTGATCGAGGAAGAGAAAATCGACAAAGAAGAAGCGTATGAGCTGCAAGAGAGATTTCATGAGTTGGAAATGCTCTATTCCAACTCCTTTAAAATTCGTTTCTCAAAAGTGAAGTTTCTGCGCTTACTACAATGGCTTCAACTATGGCGTCCGAATCAGCGTATTTCAAGCGGCATATTAGAAAACGAGGAATCGTATAAACAAATCCGTAAGAAAACGGCTGAAGCTGCGGTGGATTCTATTAAGCACCATATGACCGAAGACAATCAACAAACGTGTCATCAAGTCATTGGGTTTTACAATCAAGTGATATTCCGCTGTGAACATGGTCCTTCTTTCTTTCAGCAAAAGGATCGTACGTTTGACCGGAAGAAGAAAGAGCTTAACTTCCAAGCCGTACAGACGATTCGTAATGAAATCCAAACCTTATATGAAAATGGCGAAATCAATCGTGATATTGCCCATCATTTAAGGGAGTATATCAACGACATGGAAGCAGTCTTACTGACCAATACATGATGTTGTCATCTTCTCCCCTATGTTTTATGATGAAAAAAAGAGACGAGCAGGGGGAGAGGCAGGATGACATATTACGGAGCGATTGAAGCTGGGGGAACAAAGTTCTGCTGTGCCATTGGTAATGAGCATGGGGATATCATAGAGGAATTAACCATTCCAACAGAGCACCCGGAAAAAACCATCCAATCACTTATTCCATTTTTTCAGCAACATGAAATTGCAGCATTAGGGGTCGGTTCCTTTGGACCGATTTGTGTCCAGAAAGACGATCCTTCTTACGGTTACATCATGAATACGCCGAAAGTTGAATGGAAGCATTACCCGTTGATACCTGAGCTGGAGAAACAATTAGGCGTACCGGTGTCCTTTACGACAGATGTCAATGCCGCAGCATTAGGTGAACTGACAAAAGGGGCCGCCAAAGGGCTAAGCAGCTGTCTGTATATCACGGTCGGTACGGGGATTGGTGCCGGGGCTGTTGTGAAAAATGAACTTCTCCACGGTCACTCACATCCAGAAATGGGGCACATCCTGGTCAGGCAGCATGAATCAGATCAGTTTGCAGGTGTCTGCCCAGCGCATGGTACTTGCTTAGAAGGACTGGCGGCAGGTCCAGCTATTGAGGCAAGGTGGGGAAAGCCGGCTAAAGAGCTTACCGAAGAAGAAGAAGTTTGGTCTCTTGAAGCAGATTATTTAGCACAGGCATTAATGCAATACACGCTGATATTAAGCCCAGAACGCATTATAATGGGTGGAGGCGTCATGAAGCAAAAACAGCTATTTCCGCTCATTCGAGAGAAGCTGGCTGCGTATGTCAATGATTATGTCGACATGCCGCCGCTTGATACATACATTGTCTCTCCTGGACTTGAGGACAAGGCAGGTATGACAGGTGCTTTGCTGCTAGCGATTGAAGCGAAGAGAAACGCCTGATAATAGAGTTTTCAAACGCAACATGAGATAATGAAAAAGATGGAATCTATGAAAAGGTGGTTGTTAACATGGTCAAAAGCTTGAATGATACCGTAACACTAAATAACGGAGTAGAAATGCCATGGTTTGGTTTAGGTGTATTCAAAGTGGAGGACGGCAACCAAGTGGTTGATGCCGTCAAAGCAGCCATACGAAACGGTTATCGCAGCATTGATACGGCTGCCGTTTATAAAAACGAGACAGGCGTAGGGAAAGCCATTAAAGAATCTGGCGTAAAAAGAGAAGAATTGTTCATTACGTCAAAAGTATGGAACACAGATCAAGGATATGACAAAGCACTCGCTGCATGCGACGCAAGCTTAAACCGGCTCGGTCTTGATTACTTAGACCTCTATTTGATTCATTGGCCTGGACCAAATGCAGATACATTTAAAGAGACATGGCGTGCGCTTGAGAAGCTTTATAAAGATGGAAAAGTAAGAGCGATTGGTGTCAGCAACTTCTACGTGCAGCATTTAGAAGAGCTGTTAAAAGATGCGGAGGTTGTTCCAGCGGTGAACCAAGTGGAGTTTCATCCAAAACTGACACTTGTCGAATTACGACAATATGCGAAAGAAAAAGGCATTCAAATTGAAGCATGGTCTCCGCTGATGCAAGGAAAGCTTTTGGATCATGACGTATTAAAGGAAATTGCAGCACAATACAACAAATCTGTGGCTCAAGTGATCTTGCGTTGGGATCTGCAAAGCGGCGTTGTCACCATTCCAAAATCAATCAATGAAGATCGCATTAAACAAAATGCCGACATTTTTGACTTCGAGCTTTCACAAGAAGACATGGAAAAAATCAATGCACTTAATAATAACGAACGTGTCGGGTCTAATCCAGAAACGATGACGGTTGGGTTTGAATAAATAAAATTATCCCCTCAGCGTGTAGACAAACCCTCGCATATTTTGTCAGTGCGTGCTGTTGCTCACGAATGTCAAATTCGCTCCGCGTCAGTACTCGTCATGCCTAGACTGCAAAGGTTTTCTATCACGCTGAAAAGAAGACAAAGGGCTGGGCTAAAATCAAGTTCATTTTAGCCCTTTGTCAACAATCTGAATCCCCTTTCTCTTTTTGAGAAGGGGATTTTTTAATTCCTGCTTCGGCGCACAGCCAACAGCATGAGGAAAGACAGGATCACAATACAAATCGTCCAAGCCCACGCAAGTTCCATTCGTCCAGAATCAATCGCCACATAGATGGCTGTTGGGAGGGTTTGCGTTTTCCCAGGAATGTTGCCAGCGAACATTAAAGTCGCTCCAAATTCTCCTAAGGCTCTTGCGAAACTTAAAACTGCACCAGAGAGAAGAGATGGCAGTGCGAGTGGGACGGTAATATAGGCAAAGACCTGGAAAGAATGCGCACCATCAACTTTTGCAGCACCTTCAATGTCTGACTCAATCGTAGAAAAACCAGCTTTCGCTGATTGATACATGAGTGGGAATGCGACAACCGTCGATGCAATGACCGCTGCCCAATAAGTGAAGATGACAGGCTGATGGAAGATCCATTCAATGGCTTGTCCAATCACACTGTGCTTCCCGAACACGACGAGCAGCAGAAATCCTACGACCGTTGGCGGCAGGACAAGCGGCATCATGAGGAGCGTTTCCACGATCATTTTTCCTTTGAAAGATGTACGCGCCATCCAAAAACCAATGGACGTTCCTAAAACGACAGCCAATAACCCGCTGAAAGCAGCCACTTGTACGGACAGCCAGATAGGTGAAAGAAAATCTTCGGTCAACATCGGCATTATTTCACTTGAAAGCCGTACTTTTTAAAAATCGCTGCGGCTGGTTCTGATTGGAGATATTGAAAAAATGCTTTCGCTTCCTTCATATGTTCGGTCTGTTTGACAATGCCAACTGGATAAATGATGGGGGAATGCATGTCTTGATTTGCCTCATCTACTATCTTTACTTTGCGAGAAACGAGCGCGTCCGTCTTATACACGACACCAGCTTCCACATTTCCTGTTTCGACATAGTTTAATACTTGACGAACATCCTTGCCATAGACAGCGTTTTGTTTCACTTGATCCCATATATTCAGTTTTGTAAAAATCTCTTTTGCATATGTACCAGCAGGAACAGATTCAGGTGTGCCAAGCGCTATCTTTCCTTTTATGTGCTGAACATCGCGAAAGGTTTTGATAGCAGAAGAACCTTCTTTTGGCACGATGAGGACAAGCTCATTTTGTATGGCATCCTTTGTATGATCCTGATCGATGTCGCCAGATTGAACAAGGTCATCAAAAGGCTCTTCAGCTGCTGAGAAGAAGAGATCCGCTTTTGCTCCTTGAGCGATTTGCTGCTTCAATGCACCTGATGACCCGAAATTATTCGTGAGTGTCACGTTTGGATGATCATCTTCATAGGCAGATTCAATCTCTTTCAAAGTATCCTGCAGGCTTGCCGCCGCTGAAATCACAAGTTCTGTCTTTTTGCTTTGATCTGATGACGTCGACTCCGTTTGACATCCAGTCAGGAGCAAACAGATGGTGACGTAGGTTACGAATAAATATTTCATGATCACACCTCTTTATCATTCAACATCATGTGTATCTTTTATTATAATCAAACTTATTTGACCATTCATAGGCTTTCAGGAAAAGAGAAAAGAAAAAGCCGCCAGAGGGCAGCTTTTAGTGCTGATAAAAACGTAGTAAGTTCCCGTTGATTACTTTATCTGATAGAGACAGCTCTTTATTGGCTTTTTCTATATAAGGCTGACATACTTCGTCTTGTTCAACAGGCTGTTTTGTTTTTTGATCATAGCACGTGTTCTTTGTATAAAGATAATCATCTGTAATAAAGTTTCCATTTCTCAGCACAGCGAACGGTGTACGCTCATTGGAGAAAAGGTCATTTCCAAATTGAATGGCATCTTTTGATTCAATGCCGAGTAAATGAAGAAGTGTCGGTTTGACATCCATTTGACCGGCTGTTTCAGAAATGGTTTGAGGGGCCTCGTCTGTCACCCCAGGAATGTAAATCAAAAAAGGGACCCGCTGCAGTTTAACCGCATCAAACGGTGTGATTTCATCCTGCTTCAGCAGCTCTGCCATTGCCTCATGATGTGCTTCTGAAATGCCATAGTGGTCTCCCATCAGGACAAACATTGTATTTTCATATAGTCCTTCTTCTTTCATTCGTTCAAAGAACCTTTTGATGGCTTCATCTTGATAGCGGACGGTGGTCACATAGCGGTTTAAAATGGTGCTAGTCGAATCATATTCATCAATGAACTGATCCTTTGGATCAATTTCAAATGGGAAGTGATTGGTTAAGGTAATAAACGTGCTGTAATAAGGCGCCTTCAGCTTTTTTAAATAATCAATGGATTGGTCAAAAAAGTCGATATCTTTTAAGCCCCAGCCAGTCGAATTCTGTTCATTGACATCAAATGAATCGACATCATAAAAGCGGTCAATCCCAAGAGATTCATACATCACATCACGATTCCAGAACGTTTTATTATTCGCATGAAATTGGACGGATTGATAATTCTCTTTTTTCAATTGCTTGTACAGTGTGTCATATTCGTTGTCACTCGCTGTGAAAAAGACAGCGCCACTGCTAGATGGATAGAGGGAGTTTGCGACGATAAACTCTGAGTCCGACGTTTTGCCTTGCTCTGTCTGCTGATAAAATTCATCGAAATAGAAGCTTTTTTTGGCAAGTTGATTTAAAAATGGGGTGATGTATTGTCCATTCACCTTTTGATTCATGACAAATTGCTGTGTTGATTCAAGTGAAATGAACACGACATTTTTGCCTTTAGCAAGTCCAAAATAGTCTTCATTCGGTGCACTGTAATCAGCTTTTGTGTAGTTTGCCACTGTTGAAAGTGTATCTTCGTCAGCAAAGGCTTTTTGTCCAATACGTGCTGTTTGAGCGGCACCGTCATACAAATGGAATTGAAACAGCCCAAGGTTGCGTACAATGACTTCTCGATCATATGAGCTTGTCAAAAATCGAGGGTGATCCATCATGGCTGAGCTGACATGGAACAATAGAAAACTGCAGCAAACCACATAGTATGTTTTGATCGTCTTAAAAGACGCTTTTGGTGATAACGGTTTCCGTTTTAAGAGCCATGCCAGCACCACAAAATCAATCAGCATGAGTATAAATAGCGGATGAAACAATTCAGTCATACTGCTGCCCATATCTCCCATGTTCTTTGCTTGAAATAAGACAGGAATGGTAATGAAATCAATATAAAAACCGTAAAAGATGGTATTCGATATCAAAATGGCTGTCAAAATAAAATTTGTGGTCAATAAAAAGACCTTTTGTTTCGTTTCATTTAAGAAAAGAGCAATCCCAAACAAAGGGAGCAAAAAGCTAAGTGGATTAATCAAAAGCAGCCACTCGTGAAACAGATTGGCCGTTCGTATATGAAATCCGAATTGATAAATGATGTATGTTTTCATCCACATAAAGAGGATGGAGTACACTAAAAACCAGTGATTTTTGAAAAACGCTTTCATTTATGTAACTCCTCACCATTCTGTATTCAGCTGCAAGGCAAAAACACTTATCTTAAAACTACTAAAAAAATGAGGAATGATCAATTCATATCCTGCTTTTTTGCAAAACTCTTTTTTCTTTTTCTAAAACGGCAATGGGATGGATATTCCGCAAATGACAGCCATGTAATAGCAGGTGACAATGGTCAGAGCAGCTAGTACGACTTGTTCTCCTGTGCTGCCTGTTTTGACATAAAAGGGGAGACGTACTTTCATGGTTGCAGGGAACAAAAATTTAATACCGTTCACTGTGCCTGCATCAAGGATGAGGTGGCTTGCCATCCCAACTAGTAACCCGGTACTGAGGCTGTCATTTGGAATGTATGTTGTCGCAATAAAATAAATGATCAGCAGAAATAATAAACTATGTGTAAAGGTGCGGTGCCCGAACACACTACTGATCAGTGTGGAAAGGAGCGGGAATTTCCTGCCGATTTTGCTTTTCGTATGACATAGATCTGGGATGAGGGCACCTACTGATCCTGCAGCAGCCATCGTCACTGGTTCGAATCCGTAATAATAGGCGACGGCTGTGGAGGCGGCAATTCCGCCCATAATATGTGTTTTTCCTGTCATGATGCGTACTCCTGTTCTGTTTTTTGTTCAAGTACTCACTATATCAAGGGTGAATCCATTCAGCAAGGCTTATTTCTAAAGAAAAATGGGATAAAATAGTTGGTTGTTTGGAAAAACATTCTATAATAAGAAGGAAGTCATGTTGACACTAACGATAAGGATGCGATTCGGATGAGTAATGCAGACATTTTAAAAGAAATTGTTCTTGTACATTATGAAGTCAGCCGTAAATTAAACCGCAAGTTACTTGAGTTAGAAAAAGACATCACGCCTCCACAGATATATGCTCTTTCTATATTGATACAAGGAAAAGTATCACATGCTGAAGAGCTCAAACAAAGACTCTCTCTCAACCCAGGTGCCGCTTCTATTGCCCTCAATAAATTATGTGAGCAAGGCTACATTCAGAGAGAAAGGGACAAGGACGATCATTCCCTTGTCCGGCTAGAAGCCACGGAAAAAGGGCTGGCTATTTACGAAAAGCATACACGTCTTTTTGGAAAGGTAATTCAGCATATGATGTCAGACTTCACAGAGGAAGACTTAAAAACCTTTCTAACGTATTTGCAAAAAATGAGACAGACCTTTCACGATGAATGAACCGCTCCTCTTTGTATAATGCTGAGCGCTGTAGCACAAATTAAACAGGCAAAGGCATTTTAAGAAAAGGGGGGAAATAGCGATGTCATTTTTCCAAAAGGATAAAAAGGCGAAAAGCGAGAAAGACCATCAGCAGGTAGATCAGCTGTTAGAAGAAGCAAGTAAAGAACTAGCAGGCGATCCGCTTCAGGAAGCTGTCCAAAAGAAGAAAAACAACCATCAATAAGCTGACAGAAAGGCGGAGAATCATTTCTCTGCCTTTTTTCTATGTTTTTCCCTTTGACAGATATGAGAATGTTTGATAATCTTCGTGTAGTAAAAATGAATAGAAATCCTCACGCTATGTCTCAGTGAGGTAGAGGTTGCGCGGATGATGAGTCACTCATGGGAGAGATGGAATCGTTGATCATGAGAAAAAAGGCATCAGCGCCGAAGTGTAGAGAGAGCTCCAACTTTCTTTATGCTGGGTCTGCATTGAACAAATGCAGGACTGCCACGTCTTTGAAGCGTGGAGGGCTATCCGGAGATCAAGGTGTATGTTTTGAAAAGCATGGACTTTTGTTCAGGCTTTTTTTTATGTTCTGATTGCCTAAGAAAAGGGTATGCTGGTAAGAAAGTGACCCAACATGAACATAAAGAATGCAAGTCATTGCTTCACAAATATATCAATGAAGATACTGCCGGGTCTGGTCCAAAGTGAATATAACGGAGGTACGAAAATGGAACAGACAAAAAAATGGGGTTTTTGGTTATTGACGGCTTTTGTCGTCGGAAATATGGTAGGTTCAGGCATCTTTATGCTGCCTAGTACACTTGCCCAGCATGCAAGTCCTTTAGGTGTGACGATGGCATGGCTTGTCACAGGTGGCGGCGTACTGATGATTGCCTTTGTGTTTGGACATTTGTCCATTCATAAACCGCAGCTGACAGCTGGACCACAAAGCTATGCAAGAGCGCTTTTTAAAGATCCGAAAAAAGGAAAAGCAGCCGGTTTTACAATGGTTTGGGGATATTGGGTGGCAAGCTGGATTAGTAATGTCGCCATTATCACAAGCCTAGCTGGTTATTTAACAACCTTTTTCCCAATTTTAACCGTGAAAACGGAGATCTTTACTTTTGGAAAAGAAGCGATCACACTTGGTCAGCTCACAACGTTTATCGTATGTACAATCCTTCTATGGGGGACTCATACGATTTTAATTACAAGCTTAAGCGCAGCAAGTAAGTTGAACTTTATTACGACCTTTTCAAAGGTGCTTGGATTCGTCCTTTTTATTGTCGCAGGCTTATTTGCATTCCAAACAGCATTATTTGAACATTATTACTTCCCTGTTGAAGCAGCAAGTGGTGAAGGAGTGCTCGGACTTGGAGGCCAAATTCATCATGCAGCCATTTCCACACTATGGGCATTTATCGGCATCGAATCTGCTGTCATTTTATCAGGAAGAGCTTCCTCGCAGCGTGATGTCAAACGTGCGACGATTACAGGACTTTTAATTGCACTGTCTATTTATATGATTATTACCTTGATTACAATGGGCGTTCTGCCGCATGATCAATTGCAAGGTTCTGATAAACCATTCGTAGACGTGCTTCAGCTCATTATCGGACCGGCTGGCGGCATTGTCATGGCACTTCTTGCGATCATTTGTTTATTTGGTTCGATGCTTGGCTGGATTTTGCTTGGTTCTGAAGTCCCTTATCAAGCAGCAAAGGCTGGCGATTTCCCAGCAGTGTTTGCAAAAACAAACAAAAAAGGCAGTCCTGTTTTTGCTTTGACTGTCACAAATATCATGTCACAGCTGTTTATTTTCTCAGTCATGTCACGTACGATTAATGAAGCTTTTACTTTCTTAACAACATCAGCGACACTTGCGTATCTCATTCCGTATATCGTGTCGTCGATCTACAGCTTTAAGGTCATCATGCAAGGTGACACATATGAGCTCCAAAAAGGAAACCGGACAAGAGACGGGATCATTGCGCTTGTGGCCATAGGGTATTCCGCTTGGGTCATTATTTCAGGCACAGCTGATTTCAAAACATTTGGTCTTGGTATTGGATTGTTCTTAGTTGGCATTTTACTCTACCCATTCATGTCCAAAAAATTTGCCAAAGGTACAGTATAAGAAATACGTTTCTCCAGCATTGGAGAAACGTATTTTTTTATGAGTCAGATGTTAATCGATCCACAATAAATTCGAGCTGACCTTCTAGTGACACAGGGTCATTAAAGAAGTAACCGACTGTATCTGTTTCAAATACGCGTTTGTTTTGGACAGCAGGAAGTGATGCCCAGATGCTGCTTTTATACACTTGATCGCCATTACTTTTTGAACCGCTCCATGGGCTTGTGAAAATATAATCACCTGCAAATTCTGGAAGCTTTTCAAGAGAAATGTTTGCATAACCGACACCACTGTCGATGGCTTCTTTTTGGGCGGCCTTCGGAGCTTTTAATTTCAGCTCGTCATAAATGATTTCACCACCGCGTGCAAAAGTGTTACCGAAAATGTAAATGCCCTTATCGAATGGTGATACGATCGAAACGGTTTTGTTTCCTACAGCTTTTGTTACTTTTGGTTTCACTTCAGCAATTTTGGCATCCCATTGTGTGATCCAATCCGTTGCTTTTTTTGATGTGCCTGTCATTTTACCGAATTCTTTTAGCTGGTCTTTAAACGAATATTGATTGTATTGAATGGCAACTGTAGGGGCAATTTTTTTGTATTGATCAAATTTCTCATCTTCTCCCCAAGCAATGATCATATCCGGCTTCAAAGAGGCTACTTTCTCAACAGAGGGTGATTTTCCAATATTTTTCACTCCATCTGTTTTTCCTTTATAGAAAGGGTTTTTAAAGATGGGCGCAGTAGCAGCAATTGGGGTTTTGCCGAGTGTGACGAGATCCCCGTAATAGCTTTCCGCCAGAAGCACAATACGTTTTGGGTTTTGAGGCAGTTTCACTTCACCCTTTACATCTTGATAGGTGATCGTGTCATTTTTTTTGGCTCCCGATTCTTTATTGGAAGTGCTGCCGCAAGCAGCAGTAAAAATCATAAGGGTAATGAGGGAAATCAAAAGAAGTCCAGTTCGTTTTTTCACTAAAGTTCGCTCCTATTCAATTGTTTATGATAATGATTCTCATTTGCAATTATATCTTATCATGATGGAAGAAAAAATGCATCGGCTATTTTAGAACCGAAATGAAAATGGTGAAATTCTCCCGGTTTTTTGATGAAAATAAAGAAATTTATCAGAACAAGGATTTCAAAACGTGAAGAAAGTGATATACTAGACTCCGAGATTGATAATCATTATCACTAATAACGAATAGATATGAACGGAAAGGAAGAGACTGGTTTTGGGCTCACAATCGAATAAACAGCTGTCAGCTAAAGATGATGCGATAGATATTGTGACAAAGCCTTTTGGTACAGCAGCTGTTGTCATCATAGGAATCATTGCTTTAGCATTTGGTCTTTTTTTATCAGTATCGCTAGGAGCGGCAAACATTCATTTACACACGGTATGGGAAGCCGTCTTTCATTTTGATTCACAACAAACCTCACATCAAATCATTAGGGAACTAAGGCTACCGCGTACAGTTGGTGCCGCACTTGTCGGTGCCTTTTTAGCAGTATCGGGTGCCATCATGCAAGGCATGACAAGAAATGCGCTTGCGTCTCCTGAAATCATGGGTGTGACAAATGGCTCTGCATTTGCGATTGCCATTGCGTTTGCTTTTTTCCCAGGCCAATCTTCTTTTACATTAATTCTTTGGTCATTTTTGGGTGCAGCACTTGGCGCCTCTATTGTATTTGGGGTTGGAACCCTTTCAAAAGGGGGGCTTACTCCTGTGAAGCTCGCATTAGCCGGTACGGCTGTTGGCGCACTTTTAAGCTCAATTTCCTCAGCGATTGCCATTCGATTTGACGTCGCGCAAGATATGAGTTTTTGGTACGCAGGCGGTGTGGCTGGTGTGAATTGGAGCAATATTAAGATCATCATTCCTGTTGCGGCTGTAGGACTGATCATCGCAATGATTCTTGCCCGCTCCATCACGGTTTTAAGCTTAGGTGATGAATTAGCAAAAGGGCTTGGACAATATACACGAACAGTCAAGGTACTTGGCATATTGATCGTGATCCTTTTAACAGGTGCAGCCGTGTCAGTTGCAGGTTCTATTGGCTTTATCGGGCTTGTGATTCCTCATGTTACGCGTTTCTTGGTCGGCGTTGACTATCGCTGGATTATCCCTTGCTCAGCTATTTTAGGGGCTATTTTGCTCATTTATGCAGACATTGCGGCAAGGCTTGTCAATGCGCCGTTTGAAACGCCAGTTGGTGCCATTACAGCCATTATAGGCGTTCCTTTCTTCTTATATTTAGCGAGACGTGAAAGGAGCGGAATTTAAATGGAAATGGTGCAGCAGGCAAAGAAAAAGAAATACAAACGAACGATGGTCATGATCTTTTTAGCCATCGTGGCTGTGTTCCTGATTAGTTTAAATACCGGAGAGATAAGGATTTCTCCGATGGATACATTCAAAACATTTTTTGGACTCGGAAGTGAAATGGATGAGCTTGTATTATTCGAGTTCAGACTACCAAGGATGGTCATCGCTTTACTTGTTGGCGCTTCTATCGCTGTATCAGGTGCCATTTGGCAAGGTGTTTCTCAAAATGGTTTAGCTGATCCCGGCATTCTAGGTGTAAATGCGGGTGCAGGTTTTGCGGTTGTTTTATTTATCTTTGCCTTTCAGGGCTCGATGTCGAACTTAGGTGATTTTACGATATTTGTACTGCCGCTTTTCGCTTTCGCAGGGGCAGCCTTTGCTGCATTTCTCATTTATGTGCTAGCGTGGAAAAAGGGCATTACGCCTGTTCGATTGATTTTAACTGGTATTGGGATCAATGCTGCATTTTCGGCAGCAATTGTAGTCATTCAATTAAAGATGAGCCCAAATGATTTTAACCAAGCCATTGTGTGGCTGTCAGGAAGTATTTGGGGCTCAAGCTGGACATATGTCTTATCAGTCGTGCCATGGATGCTGATTTTTCTTGTATTAGCGATGGTGAGGGCACGCTACTTAAATATCATGAATTTGGGTGATCAGATATCTTATGGCTTAGGGATTTCAGTTCATAAAGAAAGAAGTTTTCTCATGCTGATTGCAGTTGCATTAGCCGGTGCAAGTGTCGCTGTTGCAGGGAGTATATCGTTCCTAGGGTTAGCGGCACCACACCTCGCAAGAAAGCTAGTTGGGCCGAAACATCAAGGAATGATACCGGCGTCCGCTATGATTGGTGCACTGCTGTTATTACTTGCAGATACACTTGGGCGTGTCATACTTGCTCCATCAGAGGTGCCCGTTGGACTTGTCGTTTCTGCTTTAGGCGCACCTTACTTCATTTACTTATTGATGAAAACGAACTAATGAGGAAGGAGAGTACAACAGATGAAATCACTTGAAACAGAAAAGCTTTGTATTGGCTATCATGACCGTTTGATTGTAGACGATTTAAATATCAGCATCCCAAAAGGCAAGGTGACCACATTAATTGGGCCGAATGGGTGCGGGAAGTCAACGATTTTAAAAACAATGTCTCGTATTATGAAGTCCCATCAAGGTGCTGTTTATTTAAATGGCCAGGCGATCCATCAAACACCAACAAAAGAAATTTCAAAACAAATGGCCATCTTACCGCAGACGCCTGAAGCACCAAGTGGTCTGACAGTTTATGAGCTTGTGTCATATGGACGTTTCCCGCATCAAAATGGATTTGGCCGTTTATCAAATGAGGACAAACGAATCATCAGATGGGCACTTGAGGAGACGGGAATGATTGCATTTCATGACCGGCCAATTGAAGCACTCTCCGGTGGACAGCGTCAGCGGGTATGGATTGCGATGGCACTCGCTCAGGAAACAGAGCTGCTTTTATTAGATGAACCAACGACGTATTTAGATCTTGCTCATCAGCTGGAGATCCTTCAGCTATTAGAACGCTTAAACAGAGAGCAGGGCAGAACGGTGCTGATGGTGATTCATGATCTGAATCATGCTGCACGCTTTTCACATTACATGATTGCCCTCAATCAAGGGAAAGTCATTAAAGATGGTACGCCTCATGAGGTCATGACAAAAGAGGTGCTCAGTCAGGTGTTCCACATCGATGCAGAAATTGTTCTTGATCCGAGAACGAATAAGCCAATCTGTTTAACATATGACTTAATGAATCATGAAAGAAAGCTTGAAGCTGTGAACGGATAATAGATGGACAAAAAACTCGGTATGTATGACCGGGTTTTTTTGCATTTTTTGATATTACCTTGTGATGCCATTTTCTCCAGTTGATCTTTTTTCGCTTTTATGCAGAAAAGAGGTACTTTTTTACTTTGGACAATGGTAATATACGGTTAGAGATCATAGCTAGAAAGGAAAGAGATGCGTGGAAACAGCAAAAATATTGATTGCAGATGACGAAGAAGCAATTGTAAAAATGGTTGAACGCGTATTAAAAAAAGAAGGGTTTCAACATATTTATAAAGCCTATCATGCAGATGAAGCATTAGATATTGTCAAAAACGAGGACATCCACCTCTTACTTCTAGATGTGATGATGCCCGGTAAGTCAGGCTTTGATGTTCTGCCTGACATCAGGAAAATGACGAAGGCACCGATTTTCTATTTAACAGCAAGAACGTCTGATGTAGACAAATTGACTGGATTTGCACAAGGTGCAGACGATTACATCACAAAGCCATTTAATCCGTTAGAGCTAGTAGCTAGAATTAAGGCGCACTTAAACCGAACTTATATCTCCTTACAGGAGGAGCAGGAAGAAGCGCACAGTCAATATGAATATGCTCATTTCTCGTACCATCCTCATGCAGCCGAGTTGAAAGTAAGGGGAAAGGTGACAGCTTGCTCAGCTCAGCTTTTGTCCTTGCTGAAGTATTTTTGTGACCATCCGAATGTGGTACTTTCAAAAGATCAAATCTATGAGAAAGTATGGGGTGTTCCGTCATATGGTGACAACAACACCGTCATGGTTCATATCCGAAAGCTGAGAGAAAAAATAGAGTTAGATCCAAGCCAGCCTGAATATATTGTGACGATCCGTGGTATGGGCTATAAGTTCATTCCGCAACCTGTGAAGGTTCTTCAATAGTTTATGAATTTACGAACAAAACTTTTCTTTCACTTTGTCGGACAAATGTTTATTGTCATCGTCATTCTAACGATCGGGCAAACATTCTCTGAAAATCTTTATTTTCAAAAGCGCTATGAGAATATGACTGAAACTGGTTTAACGAAGGCAGATGGAGATACACTCATGAGCTGGCTTTATTTTAACGAGGATGGAAAAATGGAAGCCGATGATCAGCTCAAACAAGCAGTGGAAAAACGTGATGGCTGGCTACAAGTGATTGATTCCAAAAAACGCAACGTCTATAGCTATCAACTCCCTAAAAACATTCCAACATCCTATCAAAAGGATGAAATGATCAAGATCTTTGAAAAAAGACAATTTAAAGATTACAAGATGTACTTCTGGCCAATTGAGATTGATCAAGAAAGCTTTATCGTCTTATATGGATTTAAAACGAACAGCACAAAGGTAGCCAATTATCTCAAGCAGCATGAAAAAAACCTGGCTGCATTGTCTCAATATTCGGTTGAAACAAAAGAATTTTTGAAAAGAATGAATGGATCGGTGCATCTGTTTAATGAAGAAGGAAAATACTTAAAAGGTATCCGAGCCAAAAATAATTTGAAAAATAACGTAACGGATGTTGAACTGCTCAAGTATCAATCAAAGCCTTGGGAGTTTAGAAGTGACCTGTCGTATATCAAAGTGAATAAGGATTTGTATATGATTGTTTCGGTGCCAAACAAAGTATACAGCCCAGACGAGCTTTATGATAAAGAGACAGAGGCTTTAAACCAATATACAACGCTTTTGATTGCAGGTCTTGCGCTTACGATTATTATCGTTATGACATTATGGTACTCGTATCGCTATGGGCTACCGATCTATCACATTATCCGCTGGCTGATTTTCTTATCAAGAAATAAGTTGCAGGAGCCAACAAATAGAAAAGGTATTCCAGTAAGTAAAAATAAAAAGGGCCGTATTAAGCGGGAGTACCGGCTGTTTGAGGATATCCTCAAAACAATGGATCAGCTCACCAATACGTTAAAAGAGAATGAAGCAAACCGAAGAAAAATTCAAACCACAAGGGAAGAATGGATCGCAGGGCTGTCTCATGATCTAAAAACGCCTCTTAGCACGATTTACGGCTATGGATTAATGCTAGAATCAGATCAATACCAATGGTCCAAGGAAGAAGTCATGGAAATGGGACAAGTCATTCGTGAGAAATCAGAATACATGTCGACCTTGATTGAGGATTTAAACCTCACGTATCGATTGAAAAATGGTGCATTGCCTATTAATCGAAAACCTGTTGAGCTTGGTGAATTTTTAGCCTCCATTATGGACGAGTTTTCAAGAAGCACGCTTTCAGAAGATTATTTATCATCCTTTGAAGATCAAACAGAGGGTGTCATGTTTGAGATCGATAAAGCCTGGTTTAGACGAGTCATTGAGAACCTGCTGGCGAACGCAGTGAAGCATAACCAGAAAGGTACTCTTATTCAAGCTGTTCTATCTGAAACAAATGATGAAGTTCGGATCGAAATGAAAGATAACGGACGCGGAATGGCGCAAGAAACGGTGGATCATTTATTTAATCGTTACTATAGAGGGACAAATACGAATGATCCAACAAATGGAACAGGATTAGGACTGGCGATTGCAAAAGAGCTTGTCTTGCTACACGATGGCGATATTCAAGTAGAAAGTGAATTAGGTCAAGGAACAACTATTGCGATTATCCTAAAGAAAACACCCTCTGTAAAATAACCAAAAAACGATTTTCTTTTCTAAAGGAGATCGTTTTTTCTTGTTTTAGGATTGAAATCAATTTTGTAAACGATTACAATAAAATTGTTAACGTGAACAAATTGATTTTCATCATTATAAGAGATGGGGGAGTTTGATGAAAGCCTTTTTAGATGAGCAGTTTTTATTAAACAGTCAAACGGCGGAAAAGCTATACCATGAGTTTGCAAAGAACCTTCCGATTATTGATTACCATTGTCATTTAAGTCCAAAAGAAATCTATGAAAATAAAACGTTCCGAAATATAACCGAAGCATGGCTTTACGGGGATCATTACAAATGGCGCGCCATGAGAGCAAATGGGATACCTGAAACACATATCACAGGGGATGCCTCAGATGATGAGAAATTTTTAGCATGGGCGAAAACTGTTCCGATGACGATTGGAAATCCTCTCTATCACTGGACCCATCTAGAGCTAAGACGATATTTTGATGTTGAAGAACTTTTGAATGAAGAAAGCGCAGACATCATCTGGAAAAAAGTAAATGAAAAGTTGCAAGGAGATGGATTTGGTGCGAGAGATTTCATTGTGAAATCAAATGTTGAAACGGTTGTGACGACAGACGATCCGGTTGATTCGTTGATTTATCACCAACAACTGCGGGAAGAAGGCTTTTCTGTGCAAGTACTGCCAGGGTTTCGGCCAGATAAGGCATTAGATATCACAAATGACTTGTTTATCGAGTATGTTCATCAGCTAGCGGAGGTTTCATCTATCAAGATCGAATCCTATCAAGACTTCATAAAAGCACTTCATATGCGAATCGATTTCTTTCATGAACAGGGCTGTTTGATTTCAGATCATGCCATCAATGAAATGACGTACGAAGACACGACGGAAGAAGAAGCTACGATCATTTTTCATAAAAGAATGTCTGGACATCCATTGACGGAAAAGGAGAAGGTTCAATTTAAAACACACACATTCATTGAACTAGGTCAGGCATATGCTCAGCGGGGATGGGCGATGCAGCTTCATATCAATGCGCTCAGAAACAACAACTCGAAAATGTTTGAGCGGCTTGGACCAGATACCGGATATGATGCAATGAATGATGAAGACATTGCAAAACCTCTTTGCCGCGTATTAGATCGGTTAGAACAAGCACATGCATTGCCAAAAACCATCCTCTATTCCTTGAATCCAAGGGACAATGTGGTGATTTCAACGATAGCTGGAAGTTTTCAAGATGGAAAGACTCCTGGGAAAATGCAGCATGGAACAGCCTGGTGGTTTAATGATACAAAGCAGGGAATGACAGAGCAGATGATGGCACTTTCCAGTATCGGACTGATCAGCCGATTTATTGGGATGCTGACAGATTCACGAAGCTTCCTGTCTTACACAAGACATGAATATTTTCGTAGACTGTTATGTGACATCATTGGAGATTGGGTGGAAAAAGGTGAAGCGCCTAATGATCTCAATTTGCTAGGGGGAATGGTAAAAGGAATCAGCTATGAAAATGCAAAGCAGTATTTTCAATTTGAACGGGCAAATGAGCTTTCGCATAAAAGCAAGATGATATGAACAAAAAGCAAGAATATGAAAGCGTTTTTATGATAAGATGATAAAAAATCATAAAAGGCGGAATAGCATGACAGTCACAATCAAAGATATAGCAAAATTGGCAAACGTTTCTCATACCACAGTATCAAGGGCTTTGAATAACAGTCCTTTTATTAAAGAGAAAACAAAACAAAACATCTTGTCGATTGCAAAACAGCTGAATTACTCACCGAATGTCCATGCCAGAGGCCTTGTCTCGCAAAAATCATTTACAATTGGTCTGTTTTTTACGAGTTTAACAGAAGGCACATCCTCAAGTTTCTTTGTTGATGCATTAAAAGGCGTCAACAGTGTAATAACAGAAAACTATCATTTGGTTGTAAGAGGAATTGACGATTTTCACGATTACACAACCATTCATAAACAGCGGTATGATGGTATTTTGCTTATGAGCCAAAGCGAGCATGATGAAGCGTTTATCCATCATGTGAAAAAACAGGGCATTCCCATTATTGTACTGAATCGCCGTGTAGAAAGTAATCAAGTGATGAATATATTAGCGGATGATGGTGAAGGGGCATACCAAGCTGCACACTATTTCATTCAGCAGGGGCATAAACAAATTGCCATTATTGAAGGGAAAGAAGGGTTTAAATCCACACAGGAAAGAAAAGCTGGTTTTTTGCAAGCACTCATTGACCATCATGTACCCATGAAGAAGGAATACATGATCACAGGCGACTATCATATGAAGAGCGGCTATGAATCAATGGAAGCCTTACTCACTCTTGATGATCCGCCAACTGCCCTTTTTTGCTCAAACGATGACATGGCGATTGGTGCGATGAATGCATTGTTTGCAAAAGGTAAAAGGTGTCCTGATGATCTCTCTATTATCGGTTTTGATGATATTTCATTTTCATCTTATACAACGCCTGCCCTCACAACAGTCAAAAAGCCAATTGAAAAAATGTGTGCGCTTGGAGCAGAAGCGATCCTTTCAGTCATCAACGGTGAAAAGCAAGAAGACGATCATCTGGAAAAAGTGTATGTCCACACAGAGCTGATGATTAGAGATTCAGTAAAAAAGGTGCAGTAATCAGCATCTTTTAAATGAAAATGTTCACGTGTGCAAACAATGCGGGGAGGAAAAGCGTTTGAGACGATTATCCAAAGATGTGTACCCAGTGGCTGAATATCCTGAAACCATTCTACAAATTGGCGAAGGAAACTTTATGCGGGGATTTATGAATTGGCAGATCCAGAAGCTAAACGACTGTACAGATTTTAAAGGAAGAGCAGTGGTCGTTCCTCCTCGAAAAGGATCAGTGACCGCTCTAAATGAACAAGATGGTTTGTACACTTTATGTATTCAAGGATTTCATGACCAAAAAGAAATGAACGAACGGATCGTCATTCAATCCATCAGCAGGGGAATCAGCACATATACAGATTATGAAGCCTTTTTACATGTAGCGGAAAGTCCTAATGTGCGCTTTGTCTTTTCTAATACAACAGAGGCAGGACTTGTGTTAAGAAAAGAGGACCGATTAGAAGATCGGCCGCAAGTAAGTTTTCCAGGAAAGCTGACAGCCTTCTTGTATCACCGCTTCAAAGCTTTTTCTGGAGATGAGAAAAAGGGCTTGATCATTTTACCTTGTGAATTGATTGAACAAAACGGTGATCGATTAAGAGAATATGTGATCACAATGGCAGCTGAGTGGAATCTTCCGCCTGATTTTGTGGCTTGGGTCAAGGAAGCCAACACGTTCTGTAATACGTTAGTTGATCGGATTGTCCCAGGATTTTCTCAGGAAGCAGCGGAGACTGTTCAAAAAGAAGAGGGGTATATCGATGAATTGCTTGTCACAGCAGAATATTATCACCTGTTTGTCATTGAAGCACCTGCGTTTGTTCAAAAAGAGCTTCCTTTTCAAGAAGCAGGGTTAAACGTACTTTTTGTGGAAGATATCGCTCCCTATCGTATGAGCAAGGTTCGCATTTTAAACGGTGCGCATACAGCGATGGTGCCGATTGCATATTCATGTGGCTTGGATACTGTCAAAAAAGCGGTGGATGATGAGCATGTTGGTGTGTTCATTCGCCGCATGCTTGAGGAGGAAGTGCTGCCAGGTTTGCCACTTCCTGAAGAAGAGCTGCTGCTTTATACACAATCCGTTTGGGATCGATTCTGCAACCCTTTTGTCAAACATCAATTACTTGATATTGCCTTAAATGGTGTATCGAAATTTCGGGCGCGTATTCTCCCGTCTCTTCTAGATTATATAGAGCTAAAAAAACAGTTGCCTACGAAACTTATGTTCTCACTGAGCAGTTTGATTTATTTTTATCAAGTCCATGCAGATCAAATAAAGGATGATGAGTCTGTGATGACATTCATGAAGGAAGCATGGGAGGAAGTGGACCATTCCTATGAATCAATGGTCGATCGACTTCTTTCAAACGAAGTTTTATGGGGGATGGATTTGACGAAGATCGCAGGGCTGAAGGATGCAGTAGCCGAGCAGCTCACCTTCATACATGAAAATGGCATGAGAGCTGCTGTTCACCAAATTCTTCAATATGAAAGTCAGGGGGAGAAGGCATGAGAGACTTTGTTGTGATTCATCCTTCAGATAATGTTGGTATCGCTTTAAAAGTGCTTGAGCAAGGCGAAGAGCTTCAGCACCAAGGTCATACAATCATTTTAAAAGAAACCGTTGCTAAAGGTCATAAATTTGCATTGGCTGAGATCAAAGAAAAAGAGAATATCATCAAATATGGCTACCCCATTGGTCATGCAGCCACTAAGATTTCTGCTGGAGAATGGGTGCATACGCACAATATCAAAACGAATCTATCAGGTAAGCTCGATTACGAATACCGACCTTCTTTAACAGAAAACCCCTATGAAAAAACGAATCTGACATTCAAAGGGTATAAACGAAAAAATGGCGCAAGTGGTATACGAAATGAGCTTTGGATTGTCCCAACAGTTGGGTGTGTCAATGGCATTGCCGATCAAATCATTCAAATATTTACTGCTGACATGGGGGGAAGCATCCATCCTTTTGAAACGGCGTTAGTATTAAAGCACAATTATGGATGCTCACAGCTTGGGGATGATCATGAAAACACAAAAACCATTCTTCAAAATGCCGTAAAGCACCCAAATGCTGGAGGGGTTCTCGTTCTAGGTCTTGGCTGTGAAAACAATGACATTGAGGATTTTAAAGCTACATTAGGGGAGTATGACAAGACGAGGGTGAAATTTTTAAGAAGCCAAGAAGTAGGGGATGAGATTGAGACGGGTGTCGCTTTGCTCAAGGAAATTTATGACGCAGCGAAAGAAGATCAGCGTGAAGACATTCCGTTATCTGAGCTGAAAATTGGCTTGAAATGCGGAGGTTCAGATGGGTTTTCAGGTATTACCGCAAATCCACTTTTAGGCAGACTGTCCGATTTTATTGTGGCTCAAGGAGGGACCACCGTCTTAACAGAAGTACCGGAAATGTTCGGGGCTGAAACGATCTTAATGGAGAGAGCGGAATCAAAAGCGACATTCGACAATATTGTGCAGATGATCAATGATTTTAAACAATACTTTATGGATCATCGACAGCCAGTATATGAAAATCCTTCCCCGGGAAATAAAGCAGGAGGAATTTCGACATTAGAAGATAAATCTCTCGGCTGCACACAAAAAGCGGGTACTTCCGTTATAAAGGATGTTTTAACATACGGGGAGCTGCTAAAACGAAAAGGATTGAATTTATTAAGTGCGCCTGGGAATGATTTGGTTGCTTCATCTGCTCTCGCAGCGTCTGGCTGTCAGCTCGTCCTCTTTACAACAGGCAGAGGCACACCGTTTGGCACATTTGTTCCAACGATGAAGGTATCGACCAATACTGCGTTATATGAAACAAAAAAACATTGGATTGACTTTAATGCGGGGGAATTGCTTGAGGATGTATCAGAAGATGTGGTGCTAGAGAAGTTCATTGCCACGGTGATTGATGTGGCGAGTGGAAAGCTGTTAAATCATGAAAAAAACAATTTTAGAGAGTTGGCTATTTTTAAAACAGGTGTGACACTTTAAGGCGTCTGGGGGATAAGGAAATGTCTAAAAAACGGAATTTGATGTATGTGACAGCAGGAACAGTACTAACAGGAATTGGAATCGCACGTTTAGCAAAGCAAGGGAAAAAAGACAAAGAAACAAATGGCATAGATCATGTGTTAAAGCAGATAAAAGCGCCAAAGTTCCCAGATCGTGAATTCAATGTCATTCATTATGGTGCAGATAACAAAGGGATAGAGCTTTCGACAAATGCTATTCAGTCTGCCATTGATGATGCACATCGTTTGAAAGGAGGGCGTGTGCTGATTCCTGAAGGGACATTTTTGACAGGCGCTCTAGAATTGAAAAGCAATGTAGAGCTTCATCTTCATGAAAACGCCTATGTGAGCTTCAGCCAAGATACACGTGATTATCTCCCGCTTGTTCTAACAAGATATGAAGGAATTGAGCTTTATAATTATTCACCACTTATTTATGCCCATCATGCAGAAAACATCGCGATTACAGGAGCAGGCACGCTGGACGGGAGAGGGGATGAACACCACTGGTGGCCTTGGAAGTATGGAACAAATGGTCAACCCTCTCAAGATCGGGATCGTCAGCTTCTTTTTGAAATGGCTGAAAAAAGAATACCAGTGGAAGAAAGAGTGTTTGGTGAAGGACATTATTTAAGATCAAGCTTTATCCAGCCATACAATTGCCAAAACATTCTCATTGAAGGAGTAACCGTAAAGGATTCACCGATGTGGCAAGTCCATCCGGTGTTAAGTGAAAACGTCATCGTCCGCGGTGTGAATATCATCGGTCATGGCCCAAATACAGATGGTGTGAATCCAGAGTCGTGCCGACATGTGCTCATTGAAGATTGTTATTTTGATAATGGCGATGATTGTATTGCCATTAAATCGGGCAGAAATGAGGACGGCCGGAGAATCGGTGTTCCATCTGAAAACATCGTCATTCGTAGAAATACGATGCGTGATGGTCATGGCGGAGTAACGATCGGGAGTGAAATCTCTGGAGGCGTCAAGTATGTATATGCAGAGGATAATGTCATGGACAGTCCGAACCTCGACAGGGCATTGCGCATTAAGACCAACTCTGTCAGGGGCGGTACCATTGAACACATCTATTTTAAAAACAATCTAGTGAAAAGCTTAAAGCATGAGGTGGTCTGTATCGACATGATGTATGAGGAAGGGGATGCCGGTCCGCATAGGCCTGTAGTCCGTCATATTGAAGTAGAAGGGCTAAAAAGCAGCGGAGGGCGATATGGTGTCAAGATCGCCGCATACTCACATTCCCCGGTCACACACTTTAAAATGAAAGACTGTGTCATTGACGATGTCACGTACCCTCTTTCATTAGAACATGCAGTATCTCCTTCATTTCAGAAAGTTGTCATTAATGGTGAACATATGAACCAATAGCGGAAGTGAAAACAGCCACGTCAAAGGCTGTTTTTCTTTTATAAGGGCAAAAAAACGTATTAGCCGTCACATATACAACCTATCTGCTCTGTAGTATAATATTCCCGAAATTAGAAAAGAATTGACGAAAGAGATGACGTCAAGCAGTACATAAAGCAGGGGGTTTATTGATGAAGAAGTTAACTGGTATTTGGCTATCATTGTTACTTGTGATCGGTGTTTTAGCAGGGTGTGCAGGTGCGGAAACGGACCAAAAAACAAACAGTTCAAAGCCTAAAGAGACAGCGGCTGCCGCATTTCCTGTATCCATCAAAGATGCAGTTGGTAAAACAGTTGAAATCAAAGAACAGCCTAAACGAATTGTTTCGTTAATTCCAAGTAATACAGAGGTTGCCTATGCCCTTGGTCTTGGAGATAAAATCGTTGGTCGATCAGACTTTGACAACTATCCAAAGGAAGTAGAAAAGGTGGAGAAGATTGGCGGTCTTGATTTCAATGTAGAGAAGGTTATTTCCTTAAAGCCTGATCTTGTCTTAGCACATGCATCACAAATGAGCTCAAAAGACGGATTTAAACAGCTTGAAGATGCAGGTATTCAAGTGCTGACTGTCAATGATGCGGCTTCCTTCAAAGATGTGTATAAGTCTATCCATATGATTGGTGAAGCAACCGGCGTAAAAGAGGCATCAACGAAGCTTGTAGATGAGATGAAATCAAAACTGAATGACATCAAAAAACAAGCAGAATCCATCTCCAAAGACAAACAAAAAACAGTTTTTGTCGAAGTATCAGGTGCGCCTGAAATTTATACAACAGGTAAACAAACGTTTATGGACGAAATGTTGTCTGTCATTCATGCAAAAAATGCTGCTGGCGACCAAATAGGCTGGGTGCAAATGACGGAAGAATCAATTATTAAACGAAATCCTGATGCTATTGTTACGATTGATGGCGCAAGTTTAGCTGATCTGAAAAAAAGAGACGGCTGGAAGGCGATCAAAGCAGTCAAAGAAAAACAAGTCTTTCAATTGAATACGGATCTGGCATCACGACCGGGACCGCGATTGGTTGAAGGAGTGGAGGCTCTTGCGAAAAGCATCTATCCTGACACGTTCAAATAAAATCATCATCGCATACACAGCAAGTGCTTTACTTCTTGTGGTGAGCATTGGAATGGGAATCTCATTTGGCAGTTTAGGGATTCCCATTCCTTCTATACTTCGGATCTTTGTTCATGAAGTATTTGGAATTCAGGCCGGAACCATTGATGCAATTGACCGCAATATTATGATGAATATCCGGCTGCCGAGAGTGATATTAGCGGCGTTAGTCGGAGCAGCTCTGGCGTTATCTGGTGCAGCCTTTCAAGGTTTATTAAAAAATCCCCTCGCTGACCCTTATACACTTGGGGTATCTCAAGGGGCATCTGTGGGGGCTGTAGCCACATTGTTTTTCAGTTTGCAGTTTCCTTTGCTTGGCAGTTTTACACTGCCTTTTTTGAGTATGACAACAGCGCTTGTCACACTATGTCTCGTCTTCTTTTTTGCCCGTCTGGTTCACCGAGGAATGAGCATTTCTTCTTTAATTTTGACGGGGGTCATCTTTAGCTCTTTTTTAGGAGCGCTCATTTCATTAATGATTGCGTTAACAGGTGATGATTTAAAAGAGATTATTCATTGGCTTCTAGGCAGTGTGTCTATGAGAGGCTGGCGATATATTGCTCTTTTCCTTCCTTTTTTCCTCATTGGTACATTTGCACTCATCCTGATGGGAAGAGATTTAAATGTGATGACATATGGCGAAGAAAAGGCAAAACTGTTAGGGGTGCATGTGAAACGGAGCAAATATGTGGTGTTGCTTGCTGGTTCGATTCTGACTGGAAGTGCGGTGGCTGTGTCAGGAACGATCGGATTTGTAGGACTGGTGATTCCACATTTTATCCGTCTTTTATCCATTACGGATCATCGTCATTTGCTGCCTTTGTCGATGCTGAATGGTGCTTCCTTTCTCGTTTTAGCAGATGTGCTCTCCCGTACGATCATTGAACCGACTGAATTGCCTATTGGCATCATTACGGCGTTAATTGGTGCTCCTGTCTTTGGCATCATCCTCATCCGCAGATATAGAGGAGGGACGCATCTATGATTCAAGTGAAGGAAGTTAGAGGAGGATATGGTGAAAAAGAGGTCATTCACGGCGTGAGTTTTGAAGTGGAGCGAGGGGAATTCCTCGGCATCCTTGGTCCGAATGGGAGCGGTAAGACGACGCTACTTAAAATGATCGCAGGTATTTTAGCACCTGAGAGCGGCCAAGTAACACTAAGTGGTCATCCAGTTCAATCCTACCGCCCAAAGGCACTTGCGCAAAAATTGGCGGTTCTCCCTCAGAAGACCGATCAAGCCTTTTCATTTACAGTGGAAGAAACGGTCCAGTTTGGGCGTTATCCTTATCAGAAAGGGTGGCTGCAATCTGTTACGAAAGAAGATATCGAGATTGTCAGCAAGGTGATGGACCAAACAGATATTGCGCAATTTAAGGATCAATCCATCCATGAGTTAAGCGGTGGAGAACAGCAGCGGGTTTACTTAGCTCAAGCGCTGGCTCAGTGCCCTGACTATTTATTGCTGGATGAACCAACCAGTTTTCTTGATTTAGCTTATCAAAAAGAGTTACTCGATTTGATTAAACAAGAGACCGCTTCCTCTAACTTAACGGTGATCGGTGTGTTTCATGATGTGAACATTGCCAGTTTGTATTGTGACCGTTTGCTTTTGCTGAATGAAGGAAAGACGGACATGCTGGGAGAACCGCATCATGTGTTGACCACCGAACGGGTGAACCGGGTGTATGAAACAGATGTAACACCTCTCCAACATCCACTGCGGGCCAACCCTCAGCTGGTAATTGAACCTGCGTCCATCTCTGAACATTCAAGGCTGAACTTAGCGGATGGGTGGAAAACATATGGCGCAAACGGAATGACATTTTCTACTCATCAGCCATTGCGCATCCTTTCATCACATGAGAAAAGCGGGGGTTTCTTTTGGACACGGTCCCTTGGAACGGGAACTGAAGCACTCCAAGACATGCTGGATGATGAGGAAGGGTACTTATTTCTTGGTCAATCTGATGGGCCGAAGCAATACGCCGCTGAAGATGATGATGAAGATGTCCTTCTTTATGGGATGCATCAAGAAGGAGAGCTGTCCGTTTGGCTTGTGCTGAAAGGAACGATATCAGATGGTGCGTCTGTCCAGCTGATGGGCGAGCTGATGCACTTCATTAAACAAGAGACAAGTATCCAGGTACATCATCTTTGTATCGCTGCTGCCAATGCAGAAGAAAAGGAGCATACTGCTCATTTACATGAAAGAGTCAGACAGAAAGTGAAGCGTCTTCTTCATACATTGAATGCTATGAAAAAGTGAACCGGCTGGTTCGCTTTTTTTGTTGAAAACATCAACATCTACTTATGTCATCCACTGAATATTTGAAAAAAACGAAAAATGTGTTGCTAAATAAATCATATTGCTTTTATAATAAGAATTATGAAAGCGTTTTAATAATTAATTGTTTAAAAATGCAACAACCGGAAGGGGAGGATCATTTGAACATTCAAGGAATCATTCCAGCTATTTTGACACCGCTTACAGAAGAAGAGCATTTTCATCCAGAAGTGACAAAGCAACTTATTGATCATTTAATCGACTCAGGTGTGCACGGCATCTTTGCTTTAGGGACAAACGGCGAATTTCATTTGTTTTCAGAGGAAGAAAAGCTTCAAATTGCTGAAACTGTTGTAAAGGCTGCGGGCGGCAGGGTGCCTGTATACATGGGAGCAGGTGAGAATAGCACTAAGGCAACCATTAAGCTGTCAAACATGTTCGCAGATTTAGGCGTAGATGTCTTGTCGGTTATCACCCCTTATTTTGTTGCGCCATCACAAGAGGAGCTGTATGAGCATTTTCGTCATATTTCAGAGAATGTGACCATCCCCATTTTACTTTATAACATTCCATCAAGAACAGGTGTGTCACTTGCGCCAGAGACGGTTGCAAGGCTCAGCGTCCTACCGAATGTGTTAGGTATTAAAGACAGTAGTGGAGATATTGCCAATATCAAAGCGTATCTCGATGTCACAAAGGATGAAGAGTTTGTCGTGCTTGCAGGAACGGATTCCCTCATTTTAGAGACATTGAAGCTAGGCGGAACAGGTGCAGTGGCGGCAACGGCAAATGTGCTTCCCAAAACCGTCGTTGGCATTTATGAATCGTTTCAGCAAGGAAATCTTGACCAAAGTGAGCAATGTCAGCAGCAGCTGCAGCCGTTAAGAGCGACATTCACATTAGGAACGTTACCAGCACCTTTGAAAAAAGCAGCTGAACTTTCAGGGATTCCTGTAGGTCCGCCAAAAAGCCCGGTCAAAGCATTATCCGGCGAGGCTTTAGAAGCTGTGATGAACATGATGGAGAATTATCGGATACAAGCAAAAGCAGCAAAGGAGTCGTGAAGAGATGACCATATCACATTATCACTTTCAAACGGCATCACACATTGTTTCTGGCGCCCACTCTCTAGAGCTCCTTGGGGAGAAACTAGAGCTATTAGGACTTAGCAAATTGAGATCGATTTTTATTTTAACGCAGCCATCCATCGTATCTCTTGGTTACGCAGATCAAATCAAAACAGAACTTGCGAAAAAAGGGATTGCGAGTGAGATCAGCACAGAGATTAAGCCTGAACCAACGGAAGAAAATATCGAGGACGTATTCCAGACATTTTTAAAAGGGGAGCATGAAGCCATTATTGGGATTGGTGGCGGGAGTGTGCTGGATGCGGCCAAAATATTAGCTGTTCTAAAGACGAATGATCAGCCAATTTCTGATCTCGTTGGCACGAACCTTGTTAAAAAAAGAGGAGTTCCAACGATTCTCATTCCAACAACCTCAGGTACGGGATCAGAAGTGACACCAAACGCGATTGTTACCTTTCCGGAAAAAGAATTAAAAATTGGCATGGTCAGCCCATACCTTTTGCCTGATCTTGTGATCTTAGATCCCGCACTGACACTCAAATTGCCAAAAGCCATTACCGCAGCTACAGGGATGGATGCTTTTACGCATGCGCTTGAATCGTATATTTCAAATAAAGCCAATCCATTTAGTGATATGTTTGCACTCGAATCGATGAGGCTCATTTCAGGAAGTATTCAGGAGGCCTATCATCACGGGGATAATATGACAGCAAGGGAAGATATGCTGGTTGGTGCCATGTATGGCGGGATGGCGCTCACAAGTGCCGGAACCGCTGCTGTTCATGCAATGGCTTATCCGTTAGGGGGGAAATTCAAAATGTCACACGGTGTCGCTAATTCCATGCTGCTTCCTCATGTCACGGCGTTTAATGCAGACCATATCAAAGATCGTCTTGAAGATATTGCTAGAGTGATAGGGATCGAAGAGAAAGGCTCAAAGCATACGCTTGCAGAGCAAGTGATTCGTCAAGTAGAAGAGTGGACAGCGGATTTACACATTCCTCAACAACTCAAAGCCTTCGGCGTGTCAAAAGAAGATGTGCCGGCACTTGCTGAAGCTGCTTCGGAGGTGAAGAGATTAATGGATAACAACCCGAAGCCGATGTCTGTCTCTGATATTGAACAGATCTACATGAAACTGCTCCACGTTTAACACTTCATACGTCACTGGGATGGGACATGAGAAGTTGCTTCATACGGCTTGCACACAAAGGGGGATTTTAAGTGAATGTCTTAAGTAGTTCTGTCATCACATTTATTTTAATCGTCATTATTCTCTATATTCTGTTTACGACCTGGCTGACGATGCGTTTCCGTAGTAAGTCTAACTCAGAATTTAACAATGCCGCTAAGTCACTTCCAGCTATTGTGGTCGGTATTTTGTTAATGAGTGAATTCATTGGGACGAAGTCAACTGTCGGAACAGCTGAATCTGCTTTTACACATGGGCTTTCCGCTTCATGGTCTGTTATCACAGTTGCTATTGCCTTTTTTATTTTTTCCTTTTTCTTAGTGGGAAAGTTTTATCGAACAGGGCAATACACGATTTCAGGTATTATCGATCAAAAATTTGGAAAATCAACAAAGCTTGTTGTCTCTGTCATTATGATTGCAGCCCTGCTCTTAGTGAATCTAGGAAACTATTTAAGTGGTTCAGCTGCCATTGCATCCATTCTTGGCCTTCCTTTAATGACCTGTGCCATCATCACGGCGGTTGTGAGTACATTTTATTTTACTTTCGGAGGAATGAAGGGGGTTGCATGGGTCACGATCCTTCATTCAATTGTGAAGTATGCGGGGATTTTAATTACACTAGGGGTAGCCCTTTATTTAACAAAAGGCTTTGAGCCAATGAAACAAACATTACCCGACCATTTCTTTACATGGGATGGGACAATCGGTTGGGGAACGATTGGAGCTTGGTTTATAGGAAACATGGGGGCCATTTTTGCGACGCAGTTTATCATTCAAGCGATCACTTCGTCGAAAAGTGAGCGAGAAGCGAAAAAATCGACCCTGTATGCAGCACTCCTTTGTTTGCCGCTTGCCATTGCGATCGGGATCATCGGTGTCTCAGCCCGTTATTTGTATCCAGACATTGATCCTATTTATGCTTTCCCTGTCTTTTTACAGCATATGAATCCGATTTTGAGCGCTATTGTGGCAACATCGCTTGTCGCATCCATTTTTGTTGGTGTCTCGACGGTTGCACTTGCTACAACCACGTTGATTATTGATGACTTTTATGTACCGAAAAAGAAACCATCACCAGAGCAGCGTATGAAGGTGACTCGGTATGTAGCCGTCATGGTTGGGATTGTGCCGCTTGTGGGGGTCGCACTTGCACCAGAGTTGCTGTCACTTTCCTTTTTTACACGAGCACTTCGAACATCGATTGCAGTTGTAGCAGCAATGGGCTTTTACTTGCCATACTTTAATTCAAATAGAGGAGCAACCATTGGTCTTGCCGCTTCAGGCATCGCCACGACGGTGTGGTATTTACTCGATAATCCATTTGGAATCGATAATATGTATGTGGCCATTATCATTCCTTTCCTAGTTCTGGTGATGGATCGATGGATCAGCCCGCCAGCTAAAAAGGATCAATCACTGAAAGGAGAATTATGATGACAAATGAAGACATCATGATCAAAATAGATGGAAAATTGCGACAAAATGAACAAGACGCAGCTAGAAAAGAAGCCTTTTTACCAACAGATTGCGTGCAAAACCATGCGGCAAATCTCATCGAACTGGATAATGGAGATTTGCTGTGTGTATGGTTTGGCGGTACGCAAGAAGGAATTCCTGATATCTCTATCTATATGTCAAGGCTCAAGCAAGGAAGTAATCAATGGACGAAGGCTGTGAAGCTGTCTGATGATTCTACACGATCTGAACAAAATCCAGTTCTTTTTCAAGAGAAAGATGGCAGGCTGTGGCTGCTTTATACAGCACAACTTTCTGGCAATCAAGATACAGCTCTTGTGAGATATCGTTTATCGGAGGATAGAGGAGAGACTTGGGGAGAGATTGGTACTTTATTTGATCAGCCGGGGACGTTTATACGACAGCCTATTGTTGTATTGGATAATGATGATTGGCTCCTTCCGGTGTTCTATTGTAAAACGATTCCTGGCGTAAAATGGACAGGAAACCGTGATGTCAGTGCTGTGAAGATTTCCTCAGATCAAGGGAAGACCTGGGAAGAGGTCACTGTGCCCAACAGTACTGGCTGTGTTCATATGAATATCGGAAAATGTGCGGATGGTTCCCTGCTTGCTCTCTTTAGAAGCCGGTTTGCTGATTCGATTTATATGAGCCGTTCAGTGGATCATGGACGGACATGGTCTGAGCCAAAAGCAACAGAGCTGCCAAACAATAACTCATCCATTCAATTTACGGTGCTCCATAATGGTCATCTTGCCCTCGTTTATAACCATATCAATGCGGATGATCAAACAGAAAGAAGGGCGTCCTTATATGATGAGATTGAGGATGAAGGCGATACACGCACGGCCATTGATACAGAGGCACGTCCAGCCTTTTGGGGAACACCTCGTGCGCCAATGACACTTGCCATCTCGACGGATGATGGTGCGACATGGCCCATCAGACGTAACCTTGAAATTGGTGATGGATATGCCATGACAAACAACTCAAAGGACAAATTGAATCGAGAGTATTCCTATCCATCCATCACAGAAGGAAAAGATGGTAGTCTGCACATTGCGTTTACTTTTTACCGGCAGGCCATCAAGTATGTGTGTGTGAAAGAAGAATGGACTCATCACACGTCTTAACCGCAAGGGATCAGTGTTTCCGTGAATTGTAACCCTCATTTTCTTCATTTATAATTGATGTTTGGAGGGTTGTCTCAATTTGCTAACATTTGGACTCCCTCAACGTATGTCTCACGATGAAGAGATAAAAAATGGGGGTCCTTTTCATGAATATAAAAGTATTAGGTATTGCGCCGTATAAAGGATTAGGCGATGTATTAACCGACCTTGCCAAAGACGAAAAAAGCATCACATTCCAGCTTGAAGTCGGAGATCTTAGGTCTGGTGTTGCACTGGCAGAACAGGCCGAGGCTCAAGGAATGGATATTATTATGAGCCGCGGGGGGACAGCTGCGCTTATTCAAAAACACGTCAACATTCCAGTGGTGGATATCCCTGTGTCAGGCTACGACTTGCTTCGTGCCCTCACGCTGATTAAAGATTACCAAGGGAAAAAAGCAGTAGTTGGATTTGAAAATATTACACATGGTGTACGCACCATCGGAGAGTTATACGGGATCAAAATTGATATTTATACGATACAGCAAGAGGAAGAAGTGTGGGATCTTTTACAGCAGTTACAGGAGCAAGGGACACAGGTTGTACTGGGTGATGTGATTACAGATAAAGCGGCCAAGGAGCTGGGGATGCAAAGCATGCTCATTACCTCAGGACGTGAATCTGTCAAAGAAGCGTTTCATCAAGCAAAACAAATGTACCGTTTATATAAAGAGGCGACAGCTGAGCAGCGCCTCTTTCGTGAAATGATTGACCAAGAGTCAAAAGGGATGCTGATCATTGATCAGCACAATCAGCTTTATTTTATCAATCAACAAATGAAAGAATGGACAGAAAAAGGGTTATTTGCACCGTTTACGTCTCATGTTGATGTGATGGCATGGTGCCCGGCGCTTGAACCAGCAGTAAAAGCGGTTCGAGAAGGAAAACAAAATGGATATTCTCAAATCTCCTTTCAGCAGCAAGTGTGGCATGTCAAAGGAAGCTTATTATCTAAAGGTGAGCTGCTTTTGACGATTGAGAAGCCTTCTGCTGTGATTAATAGGGAGGGGCAGCGTATATGGACGCTGGCTGCACCTGTTCATTCAGCACATCCATTTGCTCTTTTTACTGAGCAGAGTTCAAATATGAAAGATGTGATTAAAAGGGCAAAGGCGTTCAGCCAAACAGATCGATCGATTTGTCTTTATGGTGAACAAGGAACTGGTAAATCAAGCCTTGCTTTTGCTATTCACCAAATGAGTGAGAGGAAAAATGAGAGCTTTATGACGGTGCATTGCAGCCGTTTGACTGAATTAAATGATGTAAACATAATTCCGGTGCATCAAAAAGGGACGATCTTTCTGAAGGATATTGATCGTGTCCCAATGGCTATGCAGTCCATCATGGCCGAGCAGCTTATTCATCATCAGCAGAACATTCGCTGGATGGCTGCATCTACAGTTGATTTGTTCAAATTGATGCAATCTGGGGCGTTTCATGAAGACCTATATACGTGTTTGCAGGAGCTCGTCATTCATGTCCCGCCGTTATCTGAACGGGCAGAAGATATTGAGGATATGAGCCGGTTATTTATAGCTGAATTAAATTCTCTTTATGGGACGCAGGTTGTTGGGCTGTCAGCAGAAGTGATTGCCGCCTTTCAAAACGAGCGATTTAGAGAAAATGTCCGGCAGTTCAAGCGAATTATGGAGGAACTGGTGCTGACAACAAAAAGTGGATATATCACATTGAGTAAAGCAAAGCCGGCAATTGAGCAACTGGCTTCTGAGAATGAAGAAAAACAGCTGTCCAGCTATTTACATGGCACGCTTGACGAAATTGAAAGACGAATCATTCGGACGGTGCTGGAAGAAGAAAATATGAATCAATCAAAAGCAGCAAAGCGGCTCAATATTAACCGCACGACGCTGTGGAGAAAGCTAAAGGAATAATATGCAATGAGACCGAGGTGTCTAAATGACAAACGATCTATTAAAAAAAGGAGCGAACTTAGAGCAAAAGGTGATCATTGTGGCTGATGATTTAACAGGCGCAAGTGATACAGGTGTTCAATTTGTGAAGGCCGGTTTAAAAGCCTCTGTGCTGTTCCAGCCGTCATTTGAGGATATGAGCCGGTACAAGGAGGAAGATGTACTGATTGTCGATACAGACTCACGAAGTATGTCTTCTGAAAGAGCGTATAATGAGGTCAGTCAAGTGGTCCAGCCGTTTCTACAAGGGGATTCGCACCTTTTCTTTAAAAAAATAGATTCAACGTTAAGAGGAAATATAGGAATAGAGCTTCAGGCACTAATGGATCTTGGCCGGTTTGATGCGGCAGTCATTGCCCCCGCTTACCCCGATGCGAATAGATCTACGGCCTATGGGATTCATTATGTGGAGGGTGTGCCTGTTCATCTATCAGAAGCAGCGAAGGACCCAAAAACGCCTGTCCTGACATCCAGTATTTCAGACTTAATTGACGAGCAGACAAACATCAAGCCAAAACATCTTTCGAAGCAAGCGGTCTATTCAGAGCTAAACGAAACGAGTCATGACGTTTCATCTTTATTAAAACATGGTCATCAATGGTTTGTGTGTGATGCAGAAACGAACAATGATTTAACACAGATCGTTGATTTGTTTATGAAGATCAATCAAAGAGTGCTTTGGGTCGGGTCAGCCGGACTCGCTGGCGCATTATCATCCTATGTCGCGAAACACCGCAATCTTTCTCATGCAAAAAAGCATGAATCTGTTCTCATCGTTTCAGGAAGTGCTTCTCAAAAAACAAATGAGCAGTTTGCTTTTTTAAGAGAAAAGCACAAATGTCTCGATGTGAAAGTGAACCCGTTGAATGTATTAAACGGCCGTGAAGCATGGGAAAGGAAATCAGTCATGGATCAGCTGCTCATGCGTCAGGATGAAGATATTCTCCTTTATACAGACGCAAGGCCAGAAATGGTTGAACAGATGTTGGCATACGGTGAAGCGAATGGCATGACAAGACAAGAAGTAGGAAGTACCTTATCTGTCTGTCTTGGTAAGATCACAAAAGACATTGTTGAATTAACAGGGATGAAACGCCTTTTTTTAACTGGTGGAGATACGGCGCGTGCGATATGCCATGAGCTTGGAGCAGGCGGGATTCAGCTGTTGAAAGAAATTGAACCCGGCATCCCGCTTGGGCGGCTCGTTGATACGAGTGTATATGCGGTCACAAAAGCAGGGGCATATGGTCAAAAAGATTCTGTGCTCCATGCGGTTGAAGTGTTGAAAAACATAGAGGGGGTAGACGAATGGCAAAACCAATCATTGCTGTAACGATGGGAGATGCTTCTGGGGTTGGTCCTGAAATTATTTTAAAAGCCTTCCAGCAAAGCCGTTTACATGAAGAAGCCGTTCTATTTGTCATTGGAGACACCCATATATTAAATAGGGCGAAAGATTTTGTGAATACACATGTGGAGATTGTCAGTATTAAAGAACCGGAGGAGGCGGAACAAGTAAAAGCTGGTGCCGTTCCTTGTCTTGATCTTCATCTATTAACAAGTGATATTCCAGTAGGAGAGATTTCAAAAGAAGCAGGGAATGCCGCTTTTCGATATCTTGAAAAAGCCATTACACTTGCGAATGACCGTAGAATTGACGGCATTTGTACAGCACCGTTAAACAAGGAAGCACTTCATAAGGCTGGTCATATGTATCCAGGGCATACAGAAATATTAGCTGACCTGACAGGTACGGACGATTATGCCATGATGCTGGCAGCTCCTAATTTAAAAGTGGTGCATGTGACGACACATATCGGATTAATGGATGCCATCTTAAAAATCAATCCTGAGCGTGTATACACAACGATTAAACTGGCTCATGATACCCTCGTTCGATCTGGTATCCCTGCACCTAGAATTGCTGTGTGCGGGATTAATCCGCATGCCGGGGAGAATGGTCTGTTTGGAAACGGAGAAGAAGAGGAGAAGATCATTCCAGCGGTAGAACGAGCACAGGATGAAGGGGTTCAAGTATTTGGCCCGCTACCAGCTGATACACTGTTCTTTAGGGCGACAAGAGGCGACTTTGATATCGTTGTGGCGATGTATCATGATCAAGGGCATGGACCAATCAAGGTGCTTGGCTTAGAATCAGGCGTTAATATTACAGTTGGATTGCCTATAATCCGTACAAGTGTCGATCATGGGACAGCATTTGATATTGCAGGAACAGGAAAGGCTGATTCTGCGAGTATGGAAGAAGCCATTCGGCAGGCAATCATGCTTTCTGGTACGAGAGAGAACCGATAGTAAAAGTGAAAGAGCCTTCCAATGGAGGCTCTTTCTTTAGTTCATATACGTTCCGCCATTCATATTGATGGTTTCCCCTGTGATGAAATCTGACTGATCAGAGGCTAAAAAGGTGACGGCGTTTGCGACTTGCTGCGGTGTTCCAATTGTTTTCAGAGGAATTCTTTCTAAAACAGATCTACGGTATTCATCACTCCACTGTTTGCTCATGTCTGTCTCAATTGGCCCAGGACAGACAGCATTTACATGAATGTGATGTGCTGCTAATTCTTTGGCAAGATGCATCGTTAAGTAATTGATACCTGCCTTTGAAACGCCGTAAGCGGGTGATGCATTGTGATGAGGGGTTTTGCCAGTAGTTGAACTCATGTTGACAATCTTCCCGCCTTGCTGTTTGATCATGTCAGGAATGACTGCTTGACACATGAGAAACGTACCCGTCAAATTAATATCAATTAGTCTTTTCCATTCATCAACAGATGTATCGACTGTTGATTTCCGCAAATTGATCCCAGCATTGTTGACCAATATATCAATCTGTCCGAAATGGTTTTTTGCCTTCTCAACGAGGGAGGCAGCTGTCGCTGGTAAACTAGCATCACCAGTGACAGAAACAGCGCGTGTCTCTTCTTTATTCAGAGAGGAGCAAACGTCTTGCAATAGCACTTCATTCGTTCCGTTCAGCACCACTTTAGCTCCTTCAAAGACAAATGCCTCCGCAATGGCGCGGCCAATCCCTCTGCTTGCACCTGTAATGATTGCTACTTTGTTTTGTAAAGTCATCTATCATCCCACCCATCAGTCATAATTAAAAAGCGCTTTCATTTATTATAAAATGTGATGTTTCATCATTCAACATATAAAGTAGAAATGAAGAGATTTTGAATAAAAGTGTTTCATAATAAAACAAATACATCTTTTCCACTTCAGGGTATACTAAAAGGAACAAGCAATGGATAAGGGGGAACCTCAATGAAACTTTATACAAAAACTGGAGATCAAGGTCAAACAGGCTTGATTGGCGGGCGAGCTGATAAAGATGACGCAAGAGTAGAAGCGTACGGTACATTAGATGAGGCGAATAGTTTGATTGGACTAGCCCATGCAAACTTAAGGCAGCATGGCGAATTGTTTCAAGATATTCTATCTGAGCTAATGGTCATTCAGCATGAGCTGTTTGACTGCGGCGGTGATTTGGCAGCGGTGAAACCACCGAAAGAAGGCAAGTTAAAAGAAGAGTCTGTCACAGTCCTTGAAAAGCGAATGGACGTGTATGTAGAAGAAGCCGCACCGCTGACTAAATTTATTTTACCTGGCGGCCAGGAAGGTGCTGCCCTCTTACATGTAGCGCGAACAGTCGTCAGGAGAGCCGAGCGGCATATTGTGACACTCGCAAAGCAGGAGGAGATTCCAGCAGTTACGCTCACATATGTGAACCGTCTATCCGACTATTTATTTGCTGTCGCCCGTATTGTAAATCATCGGCTTGGTGAAGCGGATGTTGAATATGAACGAAGTGCAGACGTGTTTCGTTCTAAATGAGGAAAAGCACTCTTCTAGTCGAAGAGTGCTTTTTCTATAGATTCAACCGCTCAGTCTGAGCCATGTTACGACTCTGGTCGCAATCAAAGATCAATCTACGACACGTTTTGCCAGCTTCCTTTTTTGACTATAGTGAAAGCAAGGAGCAAGAAAGGAGGCATGAAGATGAAAATCACAAGTAAAACCATCATCGGTTCAATCCTGATGTTTATCGGTTTATCCATCTTCTTTGGTGGTTCATTGGGCGGGCTGATCCCGACTTTGATTGGGGCGTGGCTCATTTATGTAGGTGTCAAAAAATATGATAAAGGCAGTAAAACAACAGGGGTCATACTCTCTATTATCGGTGTATTGCTTGTCGCACAGTCGCTGCCATTTTTACTCGGAATCGCATTTGCTGGAGTACTTCTCTACTTTGGCTGGAAGATGATCAATGGTGAATCTGCAAAGGAATCATCCGGCAGAACAACATATATGGAGCCAAACACGGCACCGAACATGAAAGAACCGATGCACACGTCATTTGATCAAGAATGGGAAGACTTTTTAAAGAAAAAATAAAGGGAGGAATATGAAATGGTATTAAGAAGAGTACGTGATATGTTTGTTGCAACAGTCAATGAAGGTTTAGATAAATTGGAGAATCCGCGTGTCATGCTGAATCAATATGTTCGTGATATGGAGGACGATATTGCCAAAGCGAAGCATGCGATCATTAAACAGCAAGCCATTCAGCAAGGTTTCTTGAGAAAAGCAGAAGAAACAGAAGAATTTGCTGATAAGCGAAAGAAACAGGCGGAGCTGGCGTTTCATGCAGGAGAAGAAGAACTTGCACGGAAAGCACTGACTGAAATGAAGTATTTTGAAGAAAAGCACAATGAATATCAAGATGCCTATCAGCAATCTGTTAAACAACTGAAAGAGCTGAAAGAACAGTTGCAGCATCTAGAAACAAAGCTGCGTGATGTTAAAGACAAGAAGCAAGCGCTGATTGCAAGAGCCAATGCCGCACAGGCAAAGCAGCATATGAATGAATCTATGAATAAAGTTGATAGTGAAAGTGCTTATAAAGAATTTCTACGCATGGAGAACCGTATAGAGGAAATGGAGACAAAAGCGGGCAGCTATGCACAATTTGCTGATCAGGGTGCATATGCTCATCTTGATTACGCTGATGAGGTTGAAAAGGAATGGCAAAAGCTTCAACGATCAAAGCAGCTTGAGAAACAGCCGGCAAACTAATGGAAATGTGTCAAAACGGAAGAAAAACAGGATTTTTCTTCCGTTATTTGATTTCTTTCTGTTTCGCTTTTCCTTATAATAAAAAGGTCAAAGGATAAAGGGATGATATAAATGAAACGGTTCATTGGTCTAATTTGTATACTTGTTGGTGTTTTTTTGATGATTGGGATGCTTTTCAAAAATGGAGATCTCTCTCATTTGAGCTTTTCTCGTGATAAAGCGGTCACAACAGCTTCAGCGAAAAAGGATGAGGTTGAACAATTAGATATCTCTCTTTCTGGATTTCGCATCAAGGTGGAGCCGGAAGATCGTTCGGATATTTCTGTGATGGTTGTGAATGGAAAAGGGAAAATGTATGCGGAACAAACAGGCGGAACCTTCAAAGTCCGTGCTGAAAATAAAGGATTTTTGTTTTTCTCTGCATTTGAAAAAGGAGAACTCTTAGTCAAAATTCCAACAGATTATCATAAAGATGTGAAAATAACAGGTGGAATCGGCGTGAGCGAAGTAAATGGCGAAGGAAAGCTGTCTCTTCAAGATGTGACGCTCAAATCAACGAGCGGAAACCTCACAGCTGAGAACTTCTCAGCAAATCGTGTGGAAATCAAAGCGACTTCTGGCAGACTTTCAGTGTCTCATATTGATGCGAAGGAAAGTGATATTGGTGCCACTTCTGGTCGTGCTGATATTCAAGATGTAAAAGGAAAGCTGCAATTAGGCATGACAAGCGGCAGGCTGACAGCAAGCTTTGATACAATTGATTCACCAGTCGACTTTCACATGACATCAGGCAGTGCGAAATTGAACTTGCCAGATGAGGGAGATTTCAAAGTTCAAGTGAAAAAAACGAGTGGACGTATTGATCATTCGTATGATTTTGACCAAGCGGATAGTGAAGGCCGAGGTTTTACAGGCACGCATGGGAAAGGGACACACTTAGTCGATATTGAGATGACAAGCGGAAACTTAAAATTGCGGTAAACAAACGAAAAAAGGAAGGAGGCGAGTCAACTGCGTTTTTCTAGAAATCAAATTTTAGGCATCATTGTGGTGATTTTTGGTATTAATCTTTTTCTCAAAATTATTGGGATTGGGGCAGACCTATTTTGGCCAGTGTTTTTTGCTCTATTTGGTTATTGGCTGCACTCTCGATCTAAACGTTGGCTCGGTTCGGTTTCCTATATTTTTGCAGGCTTTCTCTTCTTGAAATTTCTACTAAATATCACGTTTAGTTTGACTGGGTATTTATTTGCTGCCTTTTTGATCTATGCGGGCTATCGTTTATTGAAAAACAAACCTGTTTTTGATGTCGATAAAAAGGATTCATCAGACGATGGAAAGCCTTCACTGAAAGTCAATCTTGAAAAAGAGGGCGATCAGAAGAAAACAAAAAGCCAGACGAAGCCGCGCAAGGAGCATGATTTCTTTATCGGTGAAGTCAGGCTGATGAAAAAACCATTTCAATTAAGCGATTTGACCATTTCAGGTTTTATTGGCGATGTCAAAATCGACTTATCAAAGGCAATCATTGCTGAGGAAGAGAGTACGATCGTCATTAGTGGACTCATCGGAGATGTCGATATTTATGTACCGCAGGATATTGAAGTATGTGTGAGTGCTTCGGCCGCGATTGGTGATATGAAAATCATTGATGAAAAAAGAAGTGGGTTCGGCAGTAAAGTGTATGTCATGACAAATGATTATGACGAAAGCAAGCGAAAAGTGAAAATCTCCATTTCTCTCCTGATTGGGGATGTGGATGTGAGGTACTTATGAGGAAACTGCATTTAGGCATCCAGTGGCAATCTGTTCGTCTTGCAGTCGGTATCTCGCTTGGTGTTGTCATCATGACGACACTCCCGATGTTTTTTTATTACCAGCTTGATCCCATGATTTTGCTGTCTACGCGGTGGTTCGGCATCCCGTTTTTTTGTATTTTACTCATTATTAGTCTCGCCATTGGTGTATCAGCGGGGCATGTGTTTGGCTATCAGCATAAAAAGCGGCTGGATCAGCTTGTAGAGTCGATTTTGAAGTTTGAAAATGGGAATTTTGCCTATAGACTGCCTTCTCTAGGTGATGATGAAATTGGTTTGGCGGCAGATCAATTAAATGAAATGGCGAAACGAGTGGAAGGGCAAGTAGCCTCCTTACAAAAGCTCTCAAATGAGCGAGCTGAATGGCAGGTTCAAATGAAAAAATCGGTTGTCTCTGAAGAGCGTCAGCGTCTAGCGCGTGAGCTGCATGATGCAGTCAGCCAGCAGCTATTCGCCATTTCGATGATGACGTCTGCGATTCTTGAAGGGATGAAGGAAAAGGATGAAAAGATTTTAAAGCAAATGCGACTTGTGGAACGAATGGCTGGCGATGCACAAAATGAGATGCGTGCACTCCTTCTGCATTTAAGACCGATCACCCTTGAAGGAAAAGACTTGAAAAAAGGCTTGATTGAGCTGCTCAATGAATTTCAGGCAAAGCAGCCAATTGATATTGATTGGGAAATAGAAGATGATGCTCCGCTGTCTAAAGGGGTGGAGGACCATCTGTTCCGAATTGTGCAAGAAGCCCTTTCCAATGTGTTTAGGCATGCAAAGGCGACAAAGGTGACAGTGCGTCTGCTCATTCGAAACCGTCAAGTTCAGCTGAAAATAATTGATAACGGGATTGGTTTTCAAACAGATCATGTGAAGACTGCTTCCTACGGACTTGAATCGATACGAGAAAGAACAAGTGAAGTAGGCGGTGTCGCAGAGATTATGTCATTTGAGGGAAAAGGCACACAAATTGATGTGAAGGTTCCCATTTTTGATGAAGGAAAAGGAGAGAACGTTCGATGATTCGAGTGCTTTTAATTGACGATCACGAAATGGTGAGAATGGGTCTTGCTGCTTTTTTAGAGGCACAGGCGGATATTGAAGTCATCGGTGAAGCGTCAGATGGACAAAAAGGTGTAGAACTAGCGGTTGAATTAAAGCCAGACGTGATTTTAATGGACCTTGTTATGGAAGGCATGGATGGCATCGAAGCAACGAAAAGAATTTGTCAGGAAATAGAGGATGCCCGGATTATTGTACTGACGAGCTTTATTGATGATGATAAAGTGTATCCAGTTATTGAGGCTGGTGCATTAAGCTATCTTTTAAAAACATCGAAAGCAGGAGAAATTGCTGATGCCATCAGGTCTGCGAGTATCGGCGAACCAAGACTTGAATCAAAAGTAGCTGGAAAGGTTATGAACAAACTCCGCCATTCATCAAATGGGTCCATTTTGCACGATTCGTTAACCGCAAGAGAAATGGAAATATTAAAGCTGATTGCCGATGGGAAATCGAATAAGGTCATTGCTGAGGAATTGTTTATTACCATCAAAACAGTCAAGACGCATATTACCAACATTCTTTCCAAGCTTGATGTAGAAGACCGCACACAAGCAGCCGTGTATGCACATCGCCATAAGCTGATTCAATAAAAAAACAGCTTTCAAATGAAAGCTGCTGGAACATGCGCAAAATTAGTCCTTATGTCCTGTGATTGGACGTTCGGATAGTTGATGGAGCTCAGGAACTGGAAAAGCCTCCTGCTCCTCGGCCGATTTGTCTTCCAGGGTTTTCTTCATCTCGGAAAGCAGTTTGACGCTTTCCTTTGCCACTGCCGCTTTTTTCTCTTGCAAATCAATGATCTGTGAAAGTCCAACAAATAAACCGCCTCCAATCAGAAGGAGCGCAGGGGTTTGTCCATAATAAATCACGATCAAAAATGTGCTTGAAAAGCTGTCGGCTTCAATGAAGAAATCTTCTTTTGATTGCATGAATACCACGACTAACAGGAGTATTCCTAGAATCAAAAATAGAATGCCGGCCGAAAGTAAAGCTCGTTTCATGATTGACACCCTTTTTTTCTTACCATTTTAACATACTCTATAAGGATTGTGTTGCGCCCTTAGTCCCGAAGTCACGGATTTTCACATTTACCTTGTAACGAATATCCGATTCACTAAAAATGTCATCCCAATGTTTTGCTTCTTTTCGGAATTCCTTCGGATAGGCAATACTCGCTTTTTGATAAAATCCACAAATATCTGCTTTGATCTCATGCTGTAATTCCCCGATAAAATCTTTTACATTTTCCTCAAGTCGATGTGCCACGACTTTCTCAATTTCTTGGAGGTATTTTTCATTAAATGAATTTTCCCGTTCATTCCAATCCTCAGACAATCTTCCATCAAGCTCCACTGACACATCAAATTCATATTTGCCACTGGCTGTTTTATGGGTGTCAATGTTGTGTTTGATTTTAAAGATCTCAAAAGAATAAATGCTATGTTCATATTGGAATTCAATCACTCCGCCTGTTGCATCTCCAGTCAGCAGGTTGTAGGACTGCACCGCTAAAGGAGAGATGTTGGTGAGAAATCGTTTGTTCTGAATAATCGAGGCACCATCCAGCATTAATTTGCCCTGACTGACACTGACTTTCGGAATGGCAAAGGATACGTTGTTTTGCATAGCAGAAGAAATATCTCCTAAGGAAACGGGCTTGAACATACGAATGGTCGTTTTTGTATTCGAAGAAATATCGTATAAGGTGGAAGCGGCAGGCTGGCCGTCGTCATTGATTTTCAGCATATCTCCAGGCTTCTCAGAGGCCATAAAGACAAGGCTTCCTCTTCGTGTTTCATTGTCCCGAATGAATTGATTGATGACCAAATCGAAATTATTTTCATTGATAAGGTCTTGAGAAAACAAATAAACCCTCAGCTGCTGAGCAAAAATGCGGTGTGTTTTTAGGGCCGTTGTACGAAAAATTTGGTGTATGGAATCACCGCTTGTCTCAATAATCTTCGTCGGATCTTTCACGCTTGATTCTTGCTCAATTTTTTGCGGAACGAGCACCTGCATAGACAGCTTCAATTTATGTCCGTCATCTCCTTTATCTACAGCAAATCCAATTGCCATGTTGAGCTCCTCGATATTTGTACTATCCCAGCACCCGCATAATAGAATCAGTGAGAAGAGCGCAAGAACCGCTTTCTTTTTCATGCTGTTTTCCGCCTCCTTTTGAAAAATACGATGATAAATAAAAGAAACGGGAGTATACCAAATAGAAGAAAGAACAAGTTGTTTACGTAGGTTAAATAGTCTCGGACCGTATCAACATCTTTTGGGAAAAGAGCGGCAAAGAAGATCACAATGCCCATCAAGGCGAGCGCGATTTTTTTAGGGAATTTAGTCAATTTGATGACTCCTATCGTAGCAAAAAACGTATATCCTACAAAGCTCGTATAAAGCTGGACAAGCCAAACAATCAGCAAAAAGGATTCAATCCGTTCAATAAAAATCCCCTGAATATCAAATGATTGAAATAAGGCAATGGTCGGCCACGTCAGAGTCGCCGTTTCTTTCACCGTGAGCGCACCAACCACAAGAATATAGGTGAAAATATAGATGATCGCAGGAATCAAAAAGCCGATGGTGCCATATGCAAAAGTGTGTTTTTGCGTATTCATATAGGCAGGCATGAAAAGCATCATTTCAATGCCGACAAACGAAATGGCCGAAGCATTCAAGGAATTGAAAACAGGGGAAATGCCCTCTCCTAAAACTGGCCGTAGGTTATCGAGCTTAAACTCTTGTACACTAAGTCCGTAGGCTACAAATAAGATGATGAGTGTGACAATCAGAAAAAAAGGGCACAGCCGGGCAAAATCACCAATCCCCCCAATCACAAGGTAAAAACCAACCAAAATAAAGCTGATCATCGTCACGGCTACAGGTGTGTTTTGAAGTAGAAAGAATTTCACCATCTCAGACATGGCTCGTACTTCATAGCTGGCAACGCCGAGAAAGTAAATAATAATCAACAGGTTGGCAAGTGAGCCAATCCATTTCCCAAGTCCTTCTTTTGTATAGTCATAGTAGGAAGAAAAGGAAACCTTTTTCATCATGAGCACATTGACAAAAATGAACACAATGTATATCACACTCATGAGTAAGAGTGCAATCCAGCCGTCAGGTGTAGGCGCAGCTTGAGCCATTGATCTTGGCAGAATCATCATACTTGCACCTAGTGTGGTATTGGCGATAATGGCACTTGCCTGATAGCTTGTGATCGACTCTTTATGATTGACCATGTCGTTCCCCTTTCTTTTGATTTTTCAAAGGCAATCTGATGATGGAATTGTCCTCATTTTTATAACTGAACACAAAATCTGGTGAAAAATATGGGGTGCCAAAGCTTTTTTGTCTTGTCAAATGAGTGAGTAAGACGAGCATAAACAGGACAAGTCCATATAAACCGAATGCAGCTGCAGTAAACATGGATACAAAGCGAAGGACACGAAATGATATCCCCATTCCATATTGAGGAAAGGTAAAGGATGCAAGTGCAATGACGCTGACAATAATGACCATAATGGAGCTGACGATATGGGCTTGTACGGCTGCCTGCCCAATGACAACACCGCCCACAAGTCCGATTGTTTGTCCAAGTGGATTAGGAAGCCTTAACCCAGCCTCTCGCAGCAGCTCAATGGTCATTTCCATGATGAGTGCTTCCACAATAGGAGGAAAGGGGACATTCTCTCGTGTGCTTGAGATGGAAATAGCTAAAGTTGTGGGCAAAAGACCTTGATGGAAGGACACAAGGGCAATATAAATGGCTGATAAAAACAATGTGAGAAAGATGGACGTAAAACGCAGCAAACGAATAAGAGAGGCGGCGATCCATCTTTCATAATAATCATCAGGTGACTGCATAATTATCGCAAGGGAAGCAGGCACAATTAAGATAAAAGGTGAATGATCAACAAAGATGGCGACGCGCCCATTGTTTAAAGCAGATGCCACTTTATCAGGCCGTTCTGTGTTTTGAATTTGTGGAAAAGGAGAATACACATTGTCTTCAATGAGCTCCTCAAGAACGCCAGAGTCTTGAATATCATCAATGGTGACTTGTTTGAGACGCTTTTTTACCTCTTTTAAAACAGAGGGCTCAACGATCCCGTCAATGTACATGATCGATACTTGGGTGTATTTCTTTTCGCCGATTTTCATATCTACTGTTTTGAGATCAGGGTTTTTCAAACGCTGTCTGACGAGAGCTAAGTTCGTGTTGATATCTTCAATGAAACCAATCTTTGGTCCTCTTACGACGGTTTCAGATGTAGCATCTCCTAAACTGCGTTTCTTCGTTCCGTGCGTTTCTAAAATATAAGCGTGCTGAAATCCATTAATCAGTACGACACAATGTCCTTGAAAAATGGCATCTACTAGTTCTTCAGAGGTTTTTACCGTACGGGTAGTCATCATTGATAAATTAGATTCTAGCTTCTCTTTTGTTAGAGTTGCATGATCTTGCAATAGCAGTTTTAAGAAGGTTTGAATCTGCATCGCTTCGTTCATTTCTTTAATGTATAAATAGTAGACAACCTGTCCATGAGGCAATGTTTTTTTCTCATGGATCAAATCATCCATGTCCTTTAACTGAGGGAGAATGACAGAGAGATTATCGTATAAGTGCTCTTTCAATGGAGTTTGATTCAAATGGATCACCCGCCTCAATTTCTTTTTCTTAGCATTACCTGCTTGAAAAAACAATATTCTGTGTTACATTATTTTGTGGTATATGAAAGAATCACGGTGTTGGAGGAAAGAAGATGGCGCAAATTCGTTTAGCAGGAACAAAAGAGGAGATCGACCTTATTCTACAGTCGTTTGACAAGCATTATGAGGTGACTTATACGTCAAAAGATTACGGAAAAACAAATCCAAAATACAAATATTCCAAAGATGTTCGTGTTTATATTGAACTAAAATTAAAATAAAGATAAAATTTTAATTGAAAACGCTTAAAGGATTTTCGTTTTTTGTATAGAATAGAGTTGAGTGATGAAGCTATGGAGGGATACATAATGACAGAATTTAGAATCGAAAAAGATACAATGGGCGAAATCAAGGTGCCACAGGACAAGTTCTGGGGTGCACAAACACAACGAAGCAAAGAAAATTTCAAAATCGGTTCTGAGAAAATGCCAAAGGAAGTTGTGAATGCGTTTGCAATTTTGAAACGTAGCACAGCGATTGCGAACGAACGTCTAGGCAACTTAGAAAGTGAAAAAGCAGAAGCGATTGCTGCTGTATGTGATGACATTATCAGTGGAAAATATGACGAGCATTTCCCGCTTGTTGTATGGCAAACAGGAAGTGGGACACAAAGTAACATGAACATGAACGAAGTCGTTGCAAATAGAGCAACTGCTTACTTGAAAGATAAAAATAGTGAATTCAGCATTCACCCGAATGACGATGTCAACCGCAGCCAAAGCTCAAATGATACATTCCCAACGGCTATGCACGTGGCAGCTGTATTAGCTGTGTACAAAAAGCTATTGCCTGCGATTGACCAGTTAAGAGCGACGCTTGATGAGAAAGCAAAAGCATACCAAGAGATCGTGAAAATTGGCCGTACGCATTTGCAAGATGCAACACCTCTTACAGTGGGCCAAGAGATTAGCGGCTGGGTGTACATGCTTGATCGTTCAAAAGAAATGATTTTAGAATCTACTGAAAAAATGAGAGAACTTGCCATTGGCGGAACAGCTGTTGGTACGGGAATTAACGCACATCCTGAGTTTGGTAAATACGTGGCAGAAGAAATCAGCCAGTTAACAGGTCAAACGTTCAATTCTTCACCAAACAAATTCCATGCGCTGACAAGTCATGATGAAATCACATATGCACACGGTGCGCTTAAAGCTCTTGCAGCTGACTTAATGAAAATTGCCAATGATGTGAGATGGCTTGCAAGTGGTCCTCGCTGCGGAATTGGTGAATTGATCATTCCTGAAAATGAGCCAGGCAGCTCCATTATGCCAGGAAAAGTCAACCCAACTCAAAGTGAAGCTTTAACAATGATTGCCGCACAAATCATGGGGAATGATGCAACAATCGGTTTTGCCGCAAGCCAAGGAAACTTCGAGCTGAACGTATTTAAGCCGGTCATCATCTATAACTTCTTGCAGTCAGTTGAATTGCTTGCTGACGGTATGAACTCATTCCATGACAAGTGTGCCGTTGGAATTGAACCAAACCTAGAAACGATCGAGAAAAACCTAAACAATTCATTGATGCTTGTGACGGCACTCAACCCGCACATCGGATATGAAAATGCAGCAAAAATTGCGAAGCTTGCGCACAAAGAAGGATTAACACTAAAAGAAGCTGCCCTTCAATTAGAACTATTAACAGAAGAGCAGTTTGAAGAGTTTGTGAAACCAGAAGAAATGGTGACACCGAAAGCAAAATAAGACACCAGAGGCCTCTGTGCCTCTGGTTTTTTTATGGAAACTCCCTGAAATCACAGAAAAGAAGTTTGATTATTTGTCACAATCATAAACCCAGGGCAACCAAGCCCTGGGTTTTATAAATGATCTTCTTTTAGAATGCGTAATAAGGAGCCTGAGACCGGCTGAAGTGGTGTGTATAATTTCAATTGGTAAAGCATGCCTTTGACGATGACTTGTCTTGGTTTTTGTTTGTTTAACTCATTTTCTAAAATGCCAAGCGCTTCAAATAAATCTGGCTCGTCTTTTACTTCATAATGTGCTTCTGCCAGTTCTCTTAATTCTTTTAATAGAGATTCTGTGAGCGGGTCAAATGATCGTTCATAAATAGGGCCGAACCAGTCGCTTGCTTGGTCCACAGAAATGAGTGGATGGTCATTTCGCTTCATCATACCGCCCATTAGATCATCGATACGGTGAATCATTGTTGCGGCAAGCTCCTCTGCTTCGAGCTGAAAATCATATAAAATGGCAAGCTCAAAGTAAACGTGACTCATGCCCTCAATCGTTAAACATAGATCAGCCATATAAGGAATGGCTGCATCTCCATACACTTGCTTAATGTTATCAATGTGCAACTGAATCGTCGCAAGTCGAATTTGCTTTGCGAGCTGCTGCGTTTCTTCGTTCAATGGGAGCGCCCTGTCGCTTAGCTGCATTTTAATAAAATCTTTTTGCTGCAAAATATTATCGTAATAGACAGTGAGCTGTTTCCGGTAGGCCTCTTTTGGTGTGCCGCCCTCTGTTTGAACCTCGTGAATCCGGGTAAATACCTTATCGTAATAGTAATGCAAGATCGAAATAAGCAGTGCTTCTTTCGATTTGAAATAAAGGTAAAACGCACCCTTTGACATGTGGCATTCATCTGCAATTTCCTGAACAGACGTTGTATTATAGCCTTTGCTGGCAAATAACTTCATACCAGCCTCAATAATCATTTTTTCTTTCTTTTTCAATATGAATGTCATCCTTTCTTACCGAGAGACAAATGTCTTAGGAAACGTGCGCAAAGAGATGTGACTTATCGGTCATAAACGACAAAACTTTTCAAAAATTAATCAGATTGTAACTTGTTTTTTACAGTGTAATTCTTTATATTATAAAGTAAGGTGACCAACCGGTCAAAAAATGTGAAAGGATGATGTTCCATGAGAGAAATTGATGATATGATTAGACGCTTGAAAACAAAAGGAATTCAAGTAGAAAAAGTCAAAATGCCGAAAGAGACAACCATTGAAAAGAAATGGATGTATCAAGCTGGCAAGAAAATCAAAGCCACATACCGTGATTTCAATGGGTATTCATTCATCTAAAAAAGACTGCGGTGTAAAACCTACAGCCTCTTCTTTGGAACAGTGATCGTATAGCGTACACCTAGTTCATCATTTTCAATTGATATGGACGCTTGATGCATTGAAAGAATTCGTTTGACAATGCTTAATCCAATGCCGAATTCGCCCTTTTTTCCCTTACTAAAAGGTTCGTATAGGCTGGATAGCATGTGTTCTTCAATTGGAGGGCCATCATTACGAATGACGATGCGAATTTGATCCTCTTCCTGCTTCATATGAATATCAATTTTACTTTTTGCGTAGCGAAGTTGATTTTCTAATACATTTTCAAATAGTTTGCTCCATTGTTCTGGATCGCCTTCAAGTGCAGCCTCATCATCTAAGTCCACGTTCCACTGCAATTCATTTTTCGACCAGCGTAAACGGTCAACCACTTCCAGCATTGTATTACTCACAAGGAAGGGAGAATGCGCCGGATGTTGTTTTGATAAATAATCAAGCTTTGTTAAATACAGCAAATCTTTGATTTTCTTCTCAAGCTTTTCCGCTTCGCCTTCAATCACTTCCACCGTTTGTTCAAGATCTCCTTTAGGGAAAATTCCATCTTTAATAGACTGCGTATAACCGCGGATGACCATCACAGGTGTTTTTAAGTCGTGTGATATATTTTGCAAAAGCGTTCGTTCTGTTTCATCCTTTTGAATGAGCTTTTGTCTCATTTCTTCAATCGTATGCCCCAGTTTGCCAATTTCATCTTGCCGGTCAACAATCACAGGATCGTCCCAGTCTTCTTGTGCAATGCGCTTGACGTGCTTTTCAAACGCGACGATTGGACGTGATAAGTAGCGGGCGAGCCAAATCGATGGAATCCAGCTTAGTAAAATAACAGTTCCTAAGATGAAAATCAGCTGTTTAAACAGTGTAAAGGACAAGTCATCTCGATAAGAATCGGGTGCATATGACAAGAGAATATATTGTGTATTGCCAGTTGAGACTTTTTTGATCACAAAAAAGATATGCTGGCCATTCACTTCTTCAGAATAGCGTTTTGTTGCGCTTTTTTGTTTTTTAACAAAGGACTGCACTTTTTCAATAAAGGCATGCGGGAAAAACTGAGCCATTTGATTTAATTCATCTGACGGAATCAGAATGTGCTGAACCGAGCGGTTTTCTGGTGTCGACTTTGGTGAGCCGTCTCGATTCAGAGGGTATTCTGTTAACACTTGCTGCTCGTTTTCGATGTTTTTATAAATTTCATTCGTAAAGAAGCTGCGTAATGTATTTGAAAATAAAATGATCAGGACAATCGAGATGGTGAGTAAAATGCCAGAGATGACAACCCAAATTTGAAAAGCGAGTGGTTTGTTCTTCATCCTTTTAGCATCCTATAGCCAAATCCATAAATGGTCTCGACTTTTAAGTCAGGCATTTTTTTTCGCAGCCGTCTGACAAGATCATCGACCACACGATCTGTCCCGAAGTAATCGTGCCCCCAGATCTTGACGAGGATATCTTCCCGGGAAAAGGCATGTCCTTGATGATGGGTAAATAAGAGCAGCAAATCAAATTCCTTAGACGTTAAGTTAATCAGCTGATCTCCTTCATACACCTCTCTTACGTCCTCGTGAATGATATAGGAAGAAACGGGTGTGACGCTTTGCTGAGGTGTGTCACTGTTTTTATATACAAGCTCCAGCAGCTTTTGCACGCGGATGATCAGCTCGCGCGGAAGAAAGGGTTTCGCAATATAATCACTGCTCCCGAGTTCTAAGCCAAGCACACGATCAATATCTGCATCACGTGCCGAAATAAAAATGACCGGTACGTCAGGCGAGGCTGCTTTGATTTCTTTAATGAGTGTGTAGCCGTCCGTATCAGGCAGCATAATATCTAAAATCCATAGATGCGGTGGCTTGTTCATGGCCGCGCGTGCCGCTTCTCCGGTTAAAAAAGAGGACACATTCCAATTTTCACTCTCTAAATATTTGGTTAACAGTTCATTTAAATTCTGCTCATCTTCAACTAAATAAATGGTGTACGACAAAGTCTTCCACATCCTCTCAACGTCATTATAACGGGATACAAAGGCGGCATGTCAACAATCACACGCTTTTTTCACAATTTCACATATTCTTCTCATTATTATCCCATAATGTTTGTTTATGATAAGCTCAAGGGAAAAAAGGGCATAGACAAAAGGCTAATGAATAGGTGCTTTTCACCAATGTGCACACCTTGCTTTTTTTCTATGAATAAGTATTATATAATTTGACATATTGTCATAAAGAATTTTTCAATGATATTGCCATTAAGAGGACATGAGTCCTGTCTAGACATATGAATGAAGCATTTCATGAAAATGATGCAAAGGAGTGCAAGCGATGGATTTCCGAAGAGAAGATGAAGAGAAAAAAATGAATGATCAAGAACACACACATCAAGAGAATGAGAAACAAATAGAAGAACCAGAAAAAGAGAAAGAACTCGTTTTTCACCATCATGAAAACGAAGCATCTGCCTCTCAGGAGAGGGTGACAAATGGGTCTCCTCAAGTGATTGATGACCGTTCGTCTAAAAAGGAGAAAAAACGAAAGGCTGCATGGCTAAGTCCGATTCTTGGAGGGATTATTGGAGGCGGTCTCGTGCTTGGCATTACACCGCTTTTACCGCAGTCACAAGATACAGCGGCAAACACTCAAACCCAAACAGCATCAAGCGAACCGGCTTCATCTGAAAATTTCTCAACAAAACAAATCACCAATGCGACGAATGTTGCTGATATGGTAGAAGATTTAGAGCCGACGATTGTAGGGGTCTCAAACTATCAATCTACACAAAACTCGTTCGGTCTTAGCGGTGATTCAACTGAAGCAGAAGCTGGAACTGGTTCTGGTGTCATCTTCAAAAAAGATGGCAAAAAAGCATACATTATCACAAATAACCATGTAGTCGAGGGTGCCAATAAATTAAAGGTCACACTATACGATGGGAAAACAAAAGATGCCAAGCTTGTCGGCAGTGACGTAATGACAGATTTAGCTGTCGTGGAAATAAATGCTGACGGCATTGATAAAGTTGCAAGCTTTGGAGATTCTTCTAAGCTTCGTGCTGGAGACAAAGTCATTGCAATCGGGAACCCGCTTGGTGCGCAGTTCTCTGGTACAGTAACAGAAGGGATTATTAGTGGTCTCGATCGTACCGTTGAAGCCAATACATCATCTGGAACCGTTGAGATGAATGTGCTTCAAACAGATGCAGCCATTAACCCTGGAAACAGTGGCGGTCCGCTGATCAATACAGACGGTCAAGTCATCGGCATCAACAGTTTGAAAATTAGCGAAAGCGGAGTAGAATCACTCGGATTTGCGATCCCAAGTAACGATGTAAAACCGATCGTAGATCAGCTGTTGAAAAATGGAAAAGTCGAACGTCCTTACCTTGGCGTACAAATGATTGACCTTGAGCAAGTGCCTGAAACGTATCAGGAAAATACACTTGGCCTATTTGATAAACAAATCGGTAAAGGCATCTATGTAAAAGATGTTTCAAAAGGATCTCCTGCACAAAAAGCAGGCTTGAAGTCTGGAGATGTCATCATCAAGTTCAAAGGAAAAGATGTAGCGAACAGCTCACAGCTGAAAGAAATCCTTTATAAAGAAACAAAAATTGGCGATAAAACGACAATGACTGTCATCCGTGATGGAAAGAACAAAAATCTTGATATTACCCTTGGGCAGTCTGATAACGAATAAAAGAAAACAGGTGGATAAACGATCCACCTGTTAGATTGTTGACAAAGGGCTAAAATGAACTTGATTTTAGCCTTTTGTCTTCTTTTTTTCAGCGTGATAGAAAACCTTTGAAGGCTAGGAAGGACGAGTACTGGCGCGGAGCGAATTTGACATTCGTGAGCACCAGCACGCAGGACTGGCAACGAATGCGAGGGTTTGTCTACACGCTGACAGGTGGATAATCGATCCACCTGTTTTTTTGTGCCTATTTTTTTGAAGATAGTGTCCGTAAAATAATGTTTTCCCATACATTCCAAGGCAAGAGCTGCTTTGCTATGAATGAAAGCCGAACACCTTTCCCGACAAGATACCTTAGCTTTTTTAGCCGCTTCTTCTCTGCAAGCGAAACCACAAGCTCTGCAACTTCGCCGGGATCTCCATAGTTGTTTTTTTGCGCCTCTATATAGGACATCATCTTTTGATAAATAGCTGTGTATTTAGAACCTTCTGCAGGCGGCGTCATTTGCTCATTCATGGAGGTGTTCCAAATGTTCGTTTGGAAAGAACCCGGCTCAATCAAAGCGGCCTGAATGCCAAACGCAGCCAGCTCAATTCGCAAACTCTCTGTATAGCCCTCTAGCGCAAACTTTGACGATACATATGGAGAGAGTGCGGGCATTCCCATGAGTCCGCTGATACTGCTCATATTCAATATTTTTGCACCGCTCGTCATCAACGGAAGGACTGCTTGTGTCATTTCCATCACACCAAAGACATTCACTTCGAATTGCTCTCGGTACTGATCAACAGGCACTTCTTCAGCAAAACCAGCATAGGCCGTTCCCGCATTGTTCACAAGCAGGTGAATGGGAGCATAGGCATTAAGCCTTTTCTGAAATGCTTGAATGGACTGTGTATCTGTCACATCTAATGCTTCAATATGTATCGATTCGAATAAAGCGGCGTTCTTTACTTCTTCGGCAAGCTTTTTCGCATTGGTTTCCTGTCTTACGCCAGCAATCACAGTGTACCCTTGCTTAGCAAGACGCAGTGTGATGAGCTTTCCGAAACCGCTGTTGGCACCAGTCACAATGGCTGTTTTATTCATCATCCGGTTCTCCTTTTTGTTTTAATCTACCATAGTCTGCTGTTTTATTGAATAACGAAAAGGGGCTTGGAGAAGAATAAAAAACGAAGCTATAAAATAGGAGGAAATACATGATGTGCTGGAAGAAGGCGGGACTGCTAGGAGTGCTGTTCTTTATGCTGTCTGGCTGTCGTTCAATCGAACCAATACAACATCCGCATGAAGCAGAAGCTGAAAGTCTGTCAGCTGTTCAAATGAAGGAACTGCCATTTCAGCATTTGCAATTGCACGTACAATATGGACAAAAAAGCGAATTATATGAAGCTACCTATCGTCAAGCAGGTGGAAGAGAAGAAGCACTCATTCGAGATCATATGAATGGTGTCCGCTATGAAGGGGAAGAAGCTTTACGTGAAATGAAGATGAAGCTAAATGATATGTCGATTCCTAGTGCAAAGCTGAATGAAACATATGTCAATGAATTATTATCTGCTTTTAATTTAGATGATGATTATCAGCGGATACGAGTCGATATCAAGCTCGAAGATGGGACAAAACGTGCATTCGAAAAGAAAAAGTAAACGAGACTTTCTCATTTTTTAATTGAAAATGATTTTCAAGATCACTTAAATCTGATACACTAAATTGAGATAAGTGAACTTTGACGTCTACATAGACGATATTCAATATAAAAAATTTGGATGAGAAAAGGAGCGTTTGAGCGGAATGAGTGCCATTTCTACTGAAGGTTTAAGCTTAGGTTACGGAGAAACAATGATCATAGACGAACTAAATGTGTCAATCCCTAAGGGTGAAATCACAGTATTTATTGGCAGCAATGGATGCGGTAAATCCACGCTACTTCGCTCTTTGGCCCGTCTCATGAAGCCAATGGGTGGTTCTGTCCTGCTTGAAGGTCATTCCATTGCCAAATTACCAACAAAGGAAGTGGCGAAACAGCTCGCCATTCTTCCGCAAGGACCGGAAGCGCCAGAAGGGTTAACGGTACATCAACTCGTCAAGCAAGGGCGATATCCTTATCAAAATTGGCTGAAGCAATGGTCAAAGCAAGATGAAGAAGCGGTAAATCGCGCACTGAAGTCAACGAAGATGGAAGACCTTGCTGATCGAACGGTTGATTCATTATCAGGTGGACAAAGGCAGCGTGCATGGATTGCGATGACATTGGCACAGGAGACGGATATTATTCTATTAGATGAGCCAACAACGTATTTAGACATGACGCACCAAATTGAAATCCTTGATCTTCTTTTTGATTTAAATGAAAAAGAGCAGCGCACGATTGTCATGGTTCTGCATGACCTCAATCTCGCTTGCAGATATGCGCATCACCTTGTGGCCATTAAAGACAAGTCAATTTATGCAGAAGGAAGACCGGAAACTGTCATTAACTGTGATCTTGTGAAAAATGTCTTTGATATGAACTGCCAAGTCACAACAGATCCTTTATTCGGAACACCGTTATGTATTCCGCACGGCAGAGGACGCTGTATTGTCCAACAGGCACAAGCTGAGACATTTCTTGCTGCAAGATAATCGTATGTGAAAAGCCTGACATCTGTTACACGCAGAGTCAGGCTTTTTTCTGAAAAAAGGAGCGGAATACCAATGGGAAATGAATTAGATGAAAAGCTCGAAGGCCTGCTTGATAAATATACAGAGCTGCTGCTTGGTGAAACAAATGAGGAACTGAAAAGAGATGTCTCGCAGTGGATCATCTATTCTCATATTGCCAAAAGCATGCCGCCTTTAGCCAAGCATTTTAATGACACGTATCCAGAGGCAAAAGAAGACATCAAAGAAACGATTCAGCGGATCAAGCAATTAAATGAAGCTCATCGTGCCAATAAAGACCGTTAAAAAACTGCCAGTACGAGCTGGCAGTATCAGATTGTTGACAAAGGGCTAAAATGAACTTTATTTTAGCCCTTTGTCTTCTTTTCAGCGTGATAGAAAACCTTTGCAGTCTAGGAAGGACGAGCATCGGAGCGGAGTGAATTTGACATTCGTGAGCACCGAAGCGCAGGACTGACACCGAATGCGAGGGTTTGTCTACACGCTGAAACTGCCAGTACGAGCTGGCAGTTTTTCTTTATGACATGGGTGATGATCCGTACGGTGATTGATCTGTCAGTGTTTGCTGGAACTTTTGATGTGCCTGCTGGAGCTTCTGCTGGTCAGCGGCTTCGACAGAGTACCAGCCATATTTGAACATGACATCATATAAATGTCTTTGCGTTTTTTGTGTTTCTAGCGCAATTCGCTGAATATCTTGGTAAAGAGATTCATGGCTGAATTCATTGAGCGCTGTGTTATATCCGCTTGTCATATATTTTTCAGTCGACAAAAGGTCTGTGACAAAGTCGCGATCGTTCATGTTTGTCGTTGTTGGAACCGGCGTTTGTGGATTCCCGATTTTTTGTTGGTTTTGCTGTTCCATGTCTGTTACCTCCTATTGCATAAAGCCAGAAGACTGGCCTTGCCCTGAGCTGCCTAAATGCTGAAGAATTTGTGTGTAATGCTGATGATGCATTTGGCCAACTTGATTGAGTTCTTGTTTCAATGTTTGATCCTGACAATGCTCGGCCATAAAATGAGCCTTTTTCATGGCGATCAAATTCCAGTTCAGCATATCCTCTAGGTACAAGGAATCTTTTACTGAAATCACCTGTGGGGGCATATTCATTTGCTGGTTGTTCAAGATGTGTTCCTCCTTACGATTTCTTTTTATATTGCTGATTTTGACTGGTCTTTTTACCACCTAGGTCTGCTTCTTGTGATGGACCTGCGTTTCCTTTCACACTTGCAGCACTTACGCCTGCTTTTGATGGGTTCTTTTGCAAACGAGACATGTGGACATCACCTCCATTCTTACAATTCCCCCTCGTCTTTAATTCATACGCTGTAAAGAAAGTCGCATGAGAATGTGTAAATTTTTGAAATCTGCTATTGAACTGTTTCGGAAAATCTTTTAAGATAAAGAAAGAGGCATTGCTTTTTTTTGGACAAAAAATGAATGACTGTTCATTCAAAATGTTTAGGGGGATATTTATGGGCAAACATATTCGCAAGGCGGCTGTCATTGGTTCAGGTGTCATGGGCTCAGGCATTGCTGCACATCTAGCCAATATCGGGATACCAGTAACATTGCTAGATATTGTGCCACATGAACTGACAAAGGAAGAAACGGCAAAAAAGCTAACGCTTGATCACCCTAGTGTTCGGAATAGATTAAGCCAAGACGCAATGAAAAAATTGTTAAAGCAAAAGCCAGCACCTCTTACTTCAGCCAAAAACCTATCATACATCACACCCGGAAATCTCACAGATCACCTTTCCTTATTACACGATGCTGACTGGATCATTGAAGTCGTGACTGAAAAGCTCAGCATTAAACAACACGTATTCTCTCTCATCGACGAACACCGCAAAGAAGGCAGCATCGTATCCAGCAATACATCCGGTATTTCTGTTGAAAAAATGGCAGAAGGCCGATCAGCTGATTTCAAACGCCACTTTTTAGGCACTCACTTTTTTAACCCAGCTCGTTATTTAAAGCTGTTAGAAGTAATTCCTATTCAAGAAACAGATCCAGAAGTACTCTCATATATGAAAACATTTGGTGAAGATGTACTTGGCAAGGGTGTGGTCGAAGCAAAAGATACACCGAACTTTATTGCCAACCGAATTGGCACTTATGGGCTTCTTGTCACAGTGCGTGAAATGCTGGAGAACAAATACACGATCGGAGAGGTCGATTCTGTTACAGGTCCACTCATTGGCAGACCGAAAAGTGCGACCTTCCGCACACTTGATGTGGTGGGACTCGACACATTTTCTCATGTAGCCCGCAATGTGTATGAACAGGTAGAAGGAAAGGAAAAAGATATTTTTCAGCTGCCTGAGTTTATGGAAAGAATGCTCGAAAAAGGGTGGATCGGCAGCAAAGCAGGGCAAGGATTTTATCAAAAAAACGGAAAGACCATTTTAGAGCTTGATCCTGTCACACTCACATACGGAGAACGGACAAAGCTAAAGGATCCGGGCATTGACATTGCCAAGCAGCAAAAGGGGATAAAAGCGAAATTGAAAGCGCTTATTTATCAAGACGGCCGTGCTGGGCAATTGCTTTGGAATATGACCGCACCTGTTCTTCTTTATTCAGCTCATCTAAAAGGCGACATTGCGGATGATATTCAGTCCATCGATAACGCCATGAAATGGGGATTTGGCTGGCAGCATGGCCCGTTCGAGCTGTGGGATGCGATTGGCGTGAAAAAAGCCGTCAGTCGAATGGAAGCGGAAGGGCACAGCATCCCGTCGTGGGTGCAAGATATGCTTTCAGAAGGACATGACACGTTCTATCAAGAAAATGCCGAAGGAGACCGTGCATTTTATCAGAATGGTGCTTATGAACAGGAAAAAGGGAACGACAAGAATATTTCGTTAGCTAGATTGAAAAAGAAACACGATGTCATTTTTAAAAATACAGGTGCAAGCTTGATCGATATCGGGGATGATGTTGCCTTGCTTGAATTTCATTCGAAAAGCAATGCCATTGGGCTTGATGTCATTGATATGATCAACCGTGCTGTAGATGAAACGGAAAAGAATTATAAAGGGCTGGTCATCGGTAACCAAGGAAAGAACTTCTGTGTTGGTGCGAATCTCGCCTTAATTTTAATGGAAGCACAGGACGACAACTTCTTTGAAATTGATTTTGTCATTCGCAGGTTCCAGCAGGCGATGATGAAGGTGAAGTATAGTGACCGTCCAGTTGTGGCTGCACCATTTGGTATGACACTTGGCGGAGGGACGGAGCTTTGTCTACCAGCAGCCGCTATCCAAGCGTCCAGTGAAACGTATATGGGGCTTGTCGAAGCGGGAGTCGGACTCATACCGGGCGGAGGCGGAAACAAAGAACTCTATATTCGCCATCTGCAAGGAGCGGAAAAGCCATCAGCAACTGCGATCCAAGATGCTACGCTACAAACCTTTGAAGCCATTGCGATGGCGAAGGTATCTACGTCAGCAGAGGAAGCGCGTGATATGAAGATGCTCCGAGTGAATGACCGGATTAGCATGAATGGTGATCATTTAATCCATGATGCGAAACAACTCGTTCTTTCTCTTGATGAAGCGGGTTATCGTGCACCTCTGAAGCGAAAGGTGCCCGTGATGGGGGAAACAGGCTACGCAGCAATGGTTCTGGCTGCTGAAAACATGAGATTGTCTGGATACATTTCAGATCATGACATGACCATTGCGAAAAAACTAGCGCATGTCATTTCTGGCGGCAAATTGCCATTTGGTACAGAGGTGGATGAACAATACTTATTAGAGCTTGAAAGAGAAGCCTTTTTAAGTCTTGTAGGGGAAGTCAAATCTCAGGCACGCATGCAGCACATGCTCGTTAAAGGAAAACCTTTACGTAACTAGGGGGGAGTCAAAATGAGAGAAGCAGTGATTGTAGCTGGCGCAAGAACACCAGTAGGGAAAGCCAAAAAAGGATCATTAAAACATGTCAGACCTGATGATATGGGCGCATTGTGTGTAAAAGAAACGCTAAAGCGTGCCGGTGATTATGATGGAACAATCGATGATTTAATCATCGGATGTGCGACACCAGAAGCAGAGCAAGGGCTGAATGTGGCCCGGAATATCGGGGCATTAGCAGGTTTGCCATATACAGTACCTGCTATCACCATTAACCGCTATTGCTCTTCTGGTCTGCAGTCAATTGCTTATGCAGGTGAACGAATTATGCTTGGGCAGGCAGAAACCATTTTGGCCGGAGGCGTCGAATCGATGTCGCAAGTCCCAATGATGGGTCACTCCATTCGTCCAAACGCTCTTTTGGCAGAGCAAGCGCCTGAATACTATATGAGCATGGGCCACACAGCGGAGCAAGTGGCGCAAAAGTATCAGGTCACAAGGCAAGATCAAGATGCTTTTGCGGTGAGGAGCCATCAAAAGGCAGCAAAGGCACTTCAAGAAGGGAAATTTTCAGATGAAATTGTTCCCGTTGATGTGACAGAAAGACGGGTAGGAGAGCAGTATCAACTAGAAGAACGCCAATTTACGTTCTCACAAGATGAAGGTGTCAGAGCGGGCACAACAGAGGAGGTTCTCTCAACGTTACGACCTGCCTTCTCAACAAAAGGCACAGTGACTGCAGGAAACTCTTCGCAGACGAGTGATGGAGCGGCATGTGTCATGATGATGGATCGCGAAAAAGCATCTTCTCTTTCTCTTCAGCCGCTCGCCAAGTTCAGAGCGTTTGCTGTTGGTGGTGTACCACCTGAAGTCATGGGAATTGGGCCGGTTGAAGCCATTCCGCGTGCGCTGAAAATCGCTGGTCTAGAGCTGAAGGACATCGGGCTGTTTGAATTAAATGAAGCATTTGCTTCTCAGGCGATTCAAGTCATTCGTCATTTAGGGATCGATGAAGAGAAGGTAAATGTCAACGGCGGCGCCATTGCATTAGGACATCCGCTAGGCTGTACAGGAACGAAACTCACGCTGTCCCTCATTCATGAAATGAAACGGCGAAATGAACAATTTGGTATTGTGACGATGTGTATCGGCGGGGGCATGGGAGCAGCAGGCATTTTTGAATTGATCTAAAGGGGGAAAACAGGATGAAAGCAATGGAAGAAGTAAAAAAGGGTGGCAGTTTCTTAATTGATGAGACGAATTATGAGCATATCTTTACACCAGAGGATTTCTCTGATGAACATCAAATGATCGGGAAAACAACAGAAGATTACATTTTACAAGATGTCGTTCCGCACATCGATCAAATTGAAAATCATGAATTCGAGCATTCTGTTCGTCTCTTGAAAAAGGCTGGTGAGCTTGGCCTGCTTGGTGCTGATGTTCCTGAGGAATTTGGCGGGCTTGGGCTAGATAAAATCAGCTCAGCCATCATTACTGAAAAATTTGCAAGAGCAGGCAGCTTCTCTCTTTCTTACGGCGCCCATGTTGGGATCGGTTCTTTGCCGATCGTGCTGTTCGGCAATCAAGCGCAAAAGGAAAAGTACCTGCCAGGACTCGCCTCTGGAGAAACAATTGCGGCCTATGCCCTAACAGAGCCAGGGTCAGGTTCTGATGCGCTAGGTGCGAAAACAACGGCAGTCCTGAATGAAGCTGGAACACATTATGTCCTCAATGGGGAAAAACAATGGATCACAAACTCCGCATTTGCCGATGTGTTTGTCGTGTATGCGAAGATTGATGGTGAACACTTCTCTGCTTTCATCGTAGAAAAGGATTTTCCTGGAGTCAAAACAGGACCTGAAGAGAAAAAGATGGGCATTAAAGGGTCATCGACGAGAACGTTAATCCTTGAAGATGCCGAAGTGCCAAAGGAGAATTTGCTTGGTGAAGCAGGCAGAGGTCATGTCATTGCCTTTAACATTTTGAACATTGGACGCTATAAGCTGGCTGTAGGGACAATCGGAGCATCAAAACGAGTCATTCAATTATCGGCAGAGTATGCCAATCAGCGCAAGCAGTTTAAAACACCAATTTCTCAATTTAGCTTAATTGGCGAAAAAGCAGCCAACATGTCGGCAAAGCTTTATGCCATGGAAAGTGCTGTATACCGCACAGTCGGGTTATTTGAACAAAGAATGGGTCTGTTAAGTGACGAGGAGCAAAAGGATGGGAAACAAATTGCGCAATCCATTGCAGAATATGCGATTGAATGCTCTCTTTGTAAAGTGCTTGGCTCTGAAACGCTCGATTATATTGTGGATGAAGGTGTGCAGATTCACGGCGGATATGGTTTCATGCAAGAATACGAAGTCGAAAGAGCCTATCGCGACTCACGAATTAACCGTATTTTTGAAGGAACGAACGAAATTAACCGATTGCTTGTGCCAGGCACCTTCTTGAAGAAAGCGATGAAAGGAGAGCTTCCGCTTCTTCAAAAAGCGCAAACCCTACAGGAAGAGCTAATGATGATGATGCCGGAAGAGCCGGGTGATCAGCCGCTTGATCAAGAGAAATACTTACTTGCCCATGCGAAAAAGATCGCCTTGATGGTGGCAGGTATGGCCGCCATGAAATATGGGAAAGCATTAGACAAAGAGCAAGAAATCCTTGTGAATATAGCAGATATCGTCAATGAACTCTTTGCTGCTGAGTCGGCGGTCTTGCGTACGGAAAAAGCAATCGCAGCATCAGGCACAGAAAAAAATGCACAAAAGCTTGCGTATACACAAATTTTCACGCAGGAAGCCTTTTTAAAAATTGAAGCTCATGCGAAAGAATCATTGATTGCCATGGAAGAAGGAGATTCACTCCGTATGAGTCTGTCAGCCCTTCGCAAGCTGACAAGATTCACGCCAATGAATGTCATTGCGAAAAAGCGTGAGGTGGCGAAACGAATCTTTGAAGCAGAGAAATATATCGTATAAGACGGCTGAAAAGGTGCGGATATCATGCCGCACCTTTTTGTAAGCATACATTTAGGTTTTTCATATGTTTTGTGATAAAATGTTGTCACTATTTGCAGGAGGTGAAAATGGTGGCTTTAGATTTTTACGAATACCCATCTTGCGGTACATGCCGAAAAGCAAAGAAATGGCTGGAAGAACACAATAAAGACATCAACAGCATACATATCGTCGAAGAGACGCCTGATAAAGAAACATTAAAAGCCCTTTACGAAAAAAGCGGTTTAGAGCTGAAGAAATTTTTTAATACGAGCGGTCAGAAATACAGAGAGCTGCAGCTGAAAGATAAACTTCCTGCAATGTCAGAGGACGAGCAGCTTGAATTACTTGCGTCTAACGGAATGCTAATCAAGCGTCCAATTACAACAGACGGCAAACGAGTGACAGTTGGATTTAATGAAGATACATTTAAAAGCGTCTGGAAATGATGTAACTTTCATTCAGATTGTGGTATCTTCAATATAGATTGTAAGAAAAGACTGGAGGGGTATGAAATGAGCACACCAAAAGATTTACGTTATTCAGAAGAACATGAATGGGTCAAAGTAGAAGGAGATAAGGTGCGTATCGGTATTACGCATTTTGCTCAATCTGAGCTAGGGGATATCGTGTTCGTTGAGCTTCCTGAAGTAGGAGACAAAATCACAGCGGACGAGCCTTTCGGAAGTGTAGAATCAGTCAAAACAGTTTCTGAACTATACGCACCGATTAACGGCACAATCGTTGAAGTGAACGATGAGCTTGATGACAGTCCAGAGTTCGTCAACGACTCTCCATACGAAAAAGCTTGGATGATCGTAGTAGAGCCAGCGGATGCGTCTGAAATCGAGAACTTAATGACAGCTGAGCAATATGAAGAAATGACAAAAGAAGACTAATTCATGTGAAATTGGACACTCTACCTTTATGGGGGGTGTCCAATTTGTCTTTTCAAAAAGAACAGGTGGATATAACAGAGCATGTCACTGGACGATTCAAAGAGAGCGGCATGGTGCTTTACCATCAAAACGAAGAGATTGGCACGATGATTAGTGAAAATCAATATGAATTAAAATCAGGTTATTCCTATGATCAAAACCGTTTTTATCGTCTGTCAGATACGTTGACCCATGGGACTGAAAAATATGTAGACTGTGACGATGAAAATGGCTGGTGCTAATCACAGATAAGGCTGTAGTGAGTGAATGCTACAGCCTTTTTGTTGATCAAGTGCCCAATCTTTACAACCCGAATGAAAGATTGTAATCTAAGGAAGAAGTGAATCAACGTCAAAAGGGCCAGGTGATCGTGATGAATGTCGAGATAGAAAAGGTCATCATTGTAGAAGGTAAATCAGATAAACAGAAGCTAAAAGAAGTCATAAGTGAACCTGTTACCATCATTTGCACCAATGGCACGATCAGTACATCGAAGCTGGATCAGCTTGTGGACGATTTATTCGGGAAAGACGTTTACATATTAGCAGACAGTGACGATGCTGGCGACAAACTGCGGAAGCAATTCCGAAAAGAATTCCCTGAAGCACTGCATCTTTTTGTCGACAGAACGTACCGCGAAGTGGCCGCTTCACCGTCAGCCCACATTGCATCTATTCTATTAGCTGCAAACATTGATGTTCATTCGAAATATTTATAAGGGTGACGTATATGAAAGAGATTGAAGAGCATGAATTCAAGGAGATAGAGGACGATTTATTTCTTTTGTACTTATATACACCATTTTGCGGAACATGCCAGCTGGCAAAGAAGATGCTGGCAGTGGTTGATGCCATGCAGCCGGAAGTTCCTTTTTATGAAAATAACTTAAATTACTCGCCAAGTTTTGCAAAAGCATTTGAGATCGAAAGTGTCCCTTGCTTTCTCCTGTTTAAAAAGGGTGAAATCGTGCAAAAAGGCTATGCCTTTCACTCCGTTCCATATCTTCACGAAATGATTGAAACCGCTAAATAAAGCGGTTTTTTGTCATATTTCAAGCAATTCATTTGAAAATTTGTCGAGCTATTTATAAAGGACAAGCCGATGTTTGTAGAGAAATGTTATGTATAACCAAATGACAGGGAGGTTATACATGTGGAAAATGTGAAAGCCCATGGAAGTGCAGGGCAGCGATTATTGTTAAAGCCGTTGCTCTCATCATCATCCTTGAAGATTACATTTGAGGCGGAAACGGACTCTTGTACATTGATTGTGGATGAACGTGGTGAAGTGAAGAAACTACCTGCAATTGAGTTATCGGATCTCATCTTTTATGGTGAGCGAAAAGAGATTTTGCAATTATTAGATGGAGACATGTCCTTACAGCAGCTGATCAGCAGAGGACAAGTGAAAGTGAAAGGCTCATTTCGAGCTCTTCTAAGACTAGAAGCGGTACTTTGGCTGACGAACGGTTTTTTTCGAAAAATGATAACGTAGTCGTTTACTTGGAAATTAGCGATTTACAGCGTTGACATATCTCAGATAGCATGATATTCTACGTTAGTAAAAACATGAACATCACATAAAACAACATATTTTCTCTTATTAAGAGAGGTGGAGGGACGTGCCCTATGAAACCCGGCAACCGTCAGCATAGCTGAAATTGGTGCCAATTCACTCAAAGCCGCAACGCTTTGAAAGATGAGAGAAAGGCGTATTTGATATAAAAGGCCTTTCTGCTTGCGTTGCAGTTAGGTCTTTTTTACTGACCTTGCGTCAGGCTAGAGTCATAACAGTCGGAAGAATAATTGAACGTATGTGATGGCAACCTATAGATTCAGCAAGAAAGCAGGTGAACAGACTGTGATCCATTTACAGAATGTATCAAAAACGTATCTTTCAAAAAGCGGAAATGTTGATGCCGTGAAAGACGTCAACTTGGATATCGATAAAGGTGAAATATTCGGAATTATCGGGTATAGCGGCGCTGGGAAAAGCTCCCTGATTCGCCTATTAAACGGTCTGGAGTTGCCAACAGAAGGAATCGTTGAAGTGGCAGGCAACCGGATCAATGAAGTATCGAATGCGAAACTTCGGAAAGCAAGACAAGAAATCAGCATGATTTTCCAGCACTTTAACTTGCTCTGGTCAAGAACAGTGAGACAAAATATTATGTTCCCGCTCGAGATCGCAGGTGTACCAACGTCAAAACGGAGAGCTCGTGCAAACGAACTGATTAAATTGGTCGGTTTAGAAGGAAAAGAAAATGCATATCCTTCTCAGCTCAGCGGCGGGCAAAAGCAGCGTGTAGGGATTGCGAGAGCATTAGCAAATGACCCAAAAGTTCTGCTATGTGACGAAGCCACTTCTGCGCTTGATCCACAAACAACGGATTCCATCCTTGAGCTTTTAGCCGATATTAATAAACGACTAGGACTCACCATTGTATTGATCACACACGAAATGCACGTCATTCGCAAAATTTGTCACCGTGTGGCAGTGATGGAGAATGGCCGTATTGTCGAAGAAGGCGAAGTATTACGTGTCTTCAGACAGCCGAAAGAAGAAATGACGAAGCGATTCGTGAAACAGCTTGCTGAACCAGAAGAAGCAAAAGAAACGATCGAGCACGTCCTAGAGAGAGTAAAAGAAGGTCAGGTCGTCAGGTTGTCCTTTATTGGAGATTCTGCCGAACAGCCGCTGATCACGGAAATTATTCGATCCTTCAAGGTCGATGTGAACATCCTGCAAGGAAAGATTTCTCAAACGCAGGAAGGCGCGTTTGGAACACTCTTTATCCATATTAATGGAGACGAGAACGAAGTTGAAAAAGCCATCGCCTATATCCAAAGCAAACAGGTTGAAATCGAGGTGATGACACATGTTTGAGAAATGGTTTCCGAACGTTGATCTAGAGGTTATTTGGAACGCGACGGGTGAAACGGTCTATATGACACTCATTGCATTAGCGTTTGCTTTTGCTATCGGCATCATCCTTGGGCTGTTGCTCTTTTTGACAAGTAAAGGCGGTTTGTGGGAAAACAAACCAATTAATGCTGTCATCGGCGCAGTAGTCAACATTTTCAGATCGATTCCCTTTATCATATTAATCATTCTATTATTAGGATTTACTAAACTAATTATGGGCACGATATTAGGTCCAAATGCAGCATTACCAGCCCTTGTCATTGGCTCAGCCCCTTTCTACGCACGTCTTGTCGAAATTGCACTGCGTGAAGTAGACAAAGGAGTCATTGAAGCAGCAAGATCTATGGGAGCAAAAACGTCGACCATTATTTTCAAAGTATTGCTGCCAGAATCACTGCCAGCCCTTATTTCAGGAATTACTGTAACAGCGATTGCTCTGATTGGCTCTACTGCGATTGCAGGAGCAATTGGAGCAGGCGGACTGGGTGACCTTGCTTATGTAGAAGGATACCAATCTGGTAATACAGATGTCACACTTGTAGCCACTGTGTTTATTCTGATCATCGTCTTTATCATTCAAATAATCGGTGATTTGATTACAAATAAAATTGATAAACGTTAAGGGAGGAATTATTCATGAAGAAATTGATTTTAAGTGCACTATTTCTAGCATTTGCAGGCATTTTAGCTGCTTGCGGTTCATCAAATAACGCAAGCGATAACAAAACCATCACGGTTGCAGCTTCAAAAACACCACATGCCGAGATTCTTGAAGAAGCAAAACCACTTCTAAAAGAAAAAGGTTACGATCTAAAAGTGAAAGTACTGAGCGATTATAAAATGTACAACAAAGCATTAGCTGAAAAAGAAGTGGATGCGAACTTTTTCCAACATATCCCTTACTTAAACGAAGAAAATAAATCAAACAAAGATTACAACCTAGTAAGTGCTGGTGCCGTTCACCTTGAGCCTTTCGGTATCTACTCTAAGAAATACAAATCAGTAAAAGATATTCCAAACGGCGGCACGATCATCATGACAAACAACGTAGCTGAGCAAGGACGTATGCTTGCCCTATTACAAAATGCTGGTGTGATCAAGCTTGATCCAAAAGTAGATACAATCAACGCAACAGTCAAAAACATCAAAGAAAACCCGAAGAACCTAAAATTCAAAAAAATCGCTCCTGAACTAACAGCGAAAGCTTATGAAAACAGTGAAGGCGATGCTGTATTTATCAACGTTAACTATGCGATCCAAAATAAATTGAATCCGAAAAAAGATTCAATTGAACTTGAGCAAACGAAAAACAACCCGTATGCAAACATCGTCGCTGTTCGCAAAGGTGACGAAAAATCAGAGAAGATCAAGGTATTAATGGAAGTTCTTCACTCTGATAAAATCAAAGAATTCATCGACAAAAAGTATGATGGTGCAGTATTGCCTGTATCTGAATAACAACTTGTAAACCTCGCTTTCATGAAAGCGAGGTTTCAACGTGTAGACAAACCCTCGCATTCGTTGTCAGGTCTGCGCTCCGGTGCTCACGAATGTCAAATTCGCTCTGCTCCGGTACTCGCCCTTCCTAGACTGCAAAGGTTTTCTATCACGCTGAAAAAAGAAGACAAAGGGCTAAAATAAAGATCATTTTAGCCCTTTGTCAATCATCTGCAACCTCGCTTTCATCAAAGCGAGGTTTTTTTGTGTATTTTTTCAAATCTCGCTCATAATAAATACGAACAAATGACCTGAAGGGATGGAATGAAGATGAATGAACAACATTTGAGCGGATCGATGCAGCAATCACTGACGGATTATAAAACGGCAATGGGTGAATTTCAGAAGAAAATGCCGGTGTTTGGCAAGAAATTCAATGAATTTACGGAGCAGTGCTTTCAGAGCGATTCATTAACACAAAAAGAAAAACAAATGATTGCCCTCGGCATCAGCATTCATGCACAGGATGAATATTGCATGATCTATCATACAAAGGGAGCACTCGATCAAGGCGCAACAGAAGAGAATTTGCTGGAGGTCGTCAGTGTGGCGGCAGCGTTTGGCGGCGGTGCTGCGCTAAGTCAAGGCATCACAGTTGTTCAGCAATGTATTGATGAATTTGGAGGACAGACGCATTAAGGGAAGGATAAGATGGTATTTTTCCAAATCAGGGAGTTGAGTCGTTCTCAGCCGGTTGTGTGAGAAAATATGCCAGCATAGCGTGTTATATCCCTTTTGAGTGAAGCAGCATGCCTTTGATACAATGAAGCTACACTCAAAGAAGGGAATGGTTTATTATTTGTTCGGACCAGAGTACACTGGGATTGGATTATACCGCCGAGATGGAAAAGGCCATGCATCAATCTCATGGCATGAGTTATGCAGAGTACGAAAGAGACCATGACTTACGAATGAAAGTAGAACTTAAACGAGAGCAGTCCTATCGAGATGAGAAAAGACAGCTCGCAAAAATGAATATACGAGGCTATTGATAGCTAAGGGGCGGGGAGAATAGTTTCCCGTCCTTTCTTTATGAAAACAGTCTTTTCGACATAAATCCTTTTATCTACCTGTATTTTTTGTTAGAATTTTGAGAGCATCCTCTCACGCTTGTCGTGAATGTGTTGTATTCACTTTTAATTTGTTATAAAATTAGAATGAGAATAAATTGAGAATAATGATTATTTTGGAGGTATCGATATATGACTGCTTCGACATTAACAATTAAGGACTTGCACGTTGAGATTGAAGGGAAAGAAATCTTAAAAGGTGTAAACCTAGAAATAAAAGGTGGAGAATTCCACGCAGTAATGGGACCAAACGGTACAGGTAAATCTACTTTATCTGCTGCAATCATGGGCCACCCTAAGTATGAAGTGACAAAAGGCAGCATTTTGCTTGATGGCGAAGATGTTCTTGAAATGGAAGTAGATGAGCGCGCTCAAGCGGGTCTTTTCCTTGCAATGCAATATCCATCTGAAATTAGTGGTGTGACAAATGCAGACTTCCTTCGTTCGGCTATTAACGCACGCAGAGAAGAAGGCGATGAAATCTCTCTCATGAAATTCATCCGCAAAATGGACGAAAACATGGAATTCCTTGAAATGGACCCTGATATGGCGCAACGCTACCTAAACGAAGGTTTCTCAGGCGGGGAGAAAAAACGCAACGAAATTCTTCAATTAATGATGATTGAACCAAAAATCGCCATCCTTGACGAAATCGATTCTGGTCTTGATATCGATGCGCTGAAAGTTGTTTCTAAAGGAATTAATAAAATGCGCGGCGAAAGCTTCGGCTGCTTAATGATCACTCACTATCAGCGTTTATTGAACTACATCACACCAGATCACGTTCATGTCATGATGCAAGGACGTATTGTGAAATCTGGCGGACCAGAACTCGCGCAGCGTCTAGAAGCAGAAGGTTATGACTGGATTAAAAAAGAGTTAGGAATTGAAGACGAAACTGTTGGTCAAGAAGCGTAAGCGTTAGGAGGATTATTGATGACATTAGAAACGAAATTATCAGTAGATCAAGATTATGTCAAAAGCTTCTCCGAGAAGCATCAGGAACCGGCATGGATGAGTTCCCTTCGCTTACAGGCTCTTGAAAAAGCAGAAGACCTTCCAATGCCAAAGCCTGACAAAACGAATATTTCTAAATGGAATTTAACCAATTTCAAACAGCATACAGTCGAAAGTGCGCCATTTGGATCTTTAGAAGAGCTTCCTGAAGAAGTGAAGTCTCTTATTGATTTAGAGGACACAGATAAGACAGTCTATATTCAGCGTGATCAAACGCCAGCATACTTGTCTCTTTCTACTGAAGCAAAAGACAAAGGCGTGATCTTCACTGATATCCATACAGCGATTCGCGAACATGGAGAGCTAGTGAAGAAATATTTCATGACTGATGCAGTGAAAGTGGATGAGCACAAACTAACAGCTCTACATGCTGCTTTAGTGAATGGCGGAGCTTTCCTCTATGTACCGAAAAACGTAGAGCTTGAAGCACCAATTCAAGCCGTTTATCTTCATGAAAATGACGAAACAACGTTGTTCAACCATGTCATCGTTGTAGCAGACGATCATAGTGCTGTGACATATGTCGAAAACTACATCAGTACGGCAACACCAGAAGAAGCGATCTTCAATATCGTGTCTGAAGTCTTCACGGGTGCAAATGCCCGCGTCACTTACGGTGCAGTGGATAACCTTGCAGAAGGTGTGACAGTCTATGTGAATAGACGTGGTATGGCAAATGGTCGTGACAGTAAAATCGAATGGGCGCTTGGCCTGATGAATGATGGAGATGTCGTGTCTGAAAACATCACGAAGCTTATGGGCGACGGTACATTCGGTGATACAAAATCAGTTGTTGTTGGCCGCGGGAATCAAACGGAAAACTTCACAACAAGCATCATCCACTTCGGTAAAAACTCTGAAGGGTATATCTTGAAGCATGGTGTCATGAAGGATCAAGCATCTTCTATCTTTAACGGAATTGGTAAAATCGAGCATGGCGCAACGAAGTCAAATGCAGAGCAAGAATCTCGTGTTCTCATGCTGAGTGAGAAAGCACGCGGTGACGCTAACCCAATTCTTTTAATCGATGAAGATGATGTAACAGCAGGGCACGCTGCTTCTGTTGGGCGTGTTGATCCAATTCAACTTTATTACCTCATGAGCCGTGGGATTTCCAAAGAAGATGCAGAAAGACTTGTCATTTATGGCTTCTTAAATCCAGTCGTCAAAGAACTGCCGATTGAAGGAGTTAAAAAGCAGCTCGTTTCTGTGATTGAAAGGAAAGTAAAATAATGAATATCAAAGACGTTCGTGAGCAGTTTCCAATCCTTCATCAGCAAGTGAACGGACATGATTTGGTGTATTTGGACAGTGCAGCGACATCTCAAAAACCACGAGTTGTCATTGATGCAATGAATGAGTATTACCGGTCTTACAACTCGAACGTCCACCGGGGTGTTCATACCCTTGGCACAAAAGCAACGGACGCATACGAGGGTGCAAGAGAGAAAGTTCGAGCATTCATTGGTGCTTCTTCTGTCCAGGAGATTATTTTTACTAGAGGTACAACAACCGCACTAAACACAGTGGCAATCAGCTATGCAAGAGCAAACCTCAAAGAAGGCGATGAGATCGTCATTACGCATATGGAACATCATGCGAATATCATCCCTTGGCAGCAGGCAGCAAAAGCAACTGGCGCCACATTGAAATATATTCCGTTACAGGAAGACGGCACGCTGTCGCTTGAAGATGTGAAGCAAACCATCACACATCAAACGAAAATCGTTGCTGTCACACATGTCTCAAACGTATTAGGAACCATCAACCCAATTAAAGACATCGCAAAGATTGCTCACGATCACGGTGCAATTATCGTCGTCGATGGTGCCCAGAGCACCCCTCACATGCAAATTGATGTTCAGGACTTGGATTGCGACTTTTTCGCCTTCTCTGGGCATAAAATGTGTGGACCGACTGGCATTGGTGTTCTTTACGGGAAGAAGGACCTTTTGAATAATATGGAGCCTGCTGAGTTTGGCGGTGAAATGATCGACTTTGTGGATCTATATGATTCTACATGGAAAGAGCTGCCGTGGAAATTTGAAGCGGGAACACCGATTATTGCAGGAGCAATTGGGCTCGGAAAAGCGATTGATTTCTTAAATGACATCGGAATGGAGGAAGTCAGCCGTTACGAGCATCAGCTTGCGACTTATGCACTTGAGCGCTTTAAGGAGTTTGAAGGTGCCACGGTTTACGGACCGCAGCACCGAGCTGGACTTGTGACGTTTAACTTAGACGACGTCCATCCTCATGATGCCTCAACTGTTCTAGATACGGAAGGTGTCGCCATTCGTGCTGGACATCACTGTGCACAGCCGCTCATGAAATGGCTTGGTGTATCAGCGACTGCAAGAGCAAGCTTCTATCTGTACAATACAGAAGAGGAGATTGACGAGCTCATGGCAGCGCTCCGTAAGACAAAGGAGTATTTTACGAATGTCTTTTAATGTAAACTTAGACACACTGTACAGACAAGTGATTATGGATCATTATAAAAATCCGAGAAACAAAGGTGTGTTAAACGACAGCATTGTCGTCGATATGAACAACCCTACGTGTGGTGACCGCATTCGTCTCACGATGAAAATCGAAGACGAAAAAGTCATCGATGCGAAATTTGAAGGAGAAGGATGCTCGATTTCGATGGCATCTGCCTCTATGATGACGCAGGCGATTAAAGGGAAAGATATTGAAACAGCTTTGAAAATGTCTCAGATTTTCTCCGATATGATGCTAGGAAAAGAATACGACGATTCCATTGATCTTGGTGACATTGAGGCGCTGCAGGGAGTGGCAAAATTCCCAGCGCGCATCAAATGTGCAACATTATCCTGGAAGGCGCTTGAAAAAGGCGCATCTGCCGAAGATAACGGCAAATCATAAGATTGGAGTGAAAATGGATGGCTAAAAAAATGCCAGATGTTGGTGAATATAAATACGGCTTTTCTGATAAAGACGTTTCCATTTTCCGTTCAGAGCGCGGACTGACAAAAGAGATCGTTGAAGAAATTTCTCGTATGAAAGAAGAGCCTCAGTGGATGCTCGACTTCCGTTTGAAATCTCTTGAGCACTTTTACAACATGCCGATGCCACAATGGGGCGGAGATCTAAATGCATTAAACTTTGATGAAATTACGTACTACGTAAAACCATCAGAACGCTCTGAGCGTTCTTGGGATGAAGTACCAGAAGAAATCAAACAAACCTTTGATAAGCTTGGAATCCCTGAAGCAGAGCAAAAGTACTTAGCAGGTGTATCTGCTCAGTACGAATCTGAAGTTGTGTATCACAACATGAAGCAAGATCTTGAAGATTTAGGCATTGTGTTTAAAGATACAGATAGTGCATTAAAAGAGAACGAAGACATCTTCCGTGAGCACTGGGCAAAAGTCATTCCTCCGACTGACAACAAATTTGCTGCGCTTAACTCGGCTGTATGGTCTGGTGGTTCATTCATCTACGTACCAAAAGGCGTAAAAGTAGATACACCACTTCAAGCATACTTCCGAATCAACTCTGAGAACATGGGTCAGTTCGAACGTACACTGATCATCGTTGATGAAGGCGCACATGTGCATTACGTAGAAGGCTGTACAGCTCCAGTTTACACAACAAACTCACTTCACAGTGCGGTTGTTGAAATCATCGTGAAAAAAGGCGGCTACTGCCGTTATACAACGATTCAAAACTGGGCAAACAACGTCTTCAACCTTGTGACAAAACGTACGATTTGTGAAGAGAATGCAACAATGGAATGGATTGATGGAAACATCGGTTCTAAGCTGACAATGAAATACCCAGCGGTTATCCTAAAAGGTGAAGGCGCTCGTGGTATGACATTAAGTATTGCCCTAGCAGGTAAAGGTCAGCACCAAGATGCAGGTGCAAAAATGATTCACCTTGCACCAAACACATCTTCAACGATCGTATCAAAATCGATTTCCAAACAAGGCGGTAAAGTCACATACCGCGGAATCGTTCACTTCGGACGCAAAGCAGAGGGTGCACGCTCAAACATCGAGTGTGACACACTCATCATGGATAACAAATCAACATCTGATACGATTCCTTACAATGAAATCTTAAACGACAACATTTCATTAGAGCACGAAGCGAAGGTATCGAAAGTATCAGAAGAGCAGCTATTCTACTTGATGAGCCGCGGAATTTCTGAAGAAGAAGCAACAGAAATGATCGTCATGGGCTTCATCGAGCCATTCACAAAAGAACTACCAATGGAATACGCAGTTGAAATGAACCGTTTGATTAAGTTTGAGATGGAAGGTTCTATTGGTTAATACAGAGGATTGAAAATGATTGATATAAGAGGTTGATGAAGCGTGCCGAATTTGTGCCGGTCAAGAGACCTTTTAGTGTAGGAGACGAACTTTTTAAGTTCGTCTTTTTCTATTTCATTGGTTACATC
>NZ_CP150633.1:590493-599005 GCF_038023285.1 Bacillus sp. PPSBB_11 | reverse complement strand
TTTACTGGTAGGAGAAGATTATAATTAAAAGAAACTCTCTTATTGATAGTTTCCTCATTTGCGCTTGACCGCATTGAGAAAACTTTTTCATCAAACTCTTTTCTAAATGATCATAAATACTTGCAACATATAATTTAGTACTGTATAGTTCTAATTATGACAAAGGTAAAATTAATGAATCAAAAACGTGTACTTGAAGTGGCTGCAACATTATTTTTGGAAAAAGGGTTTGCTTATACAAGTATGGATGAATTAGTTCGTGTAAGCAAAGTGTCAAAGTCTAATGTGTATTATCACTTTTCTAATAAGGAGGAATTATTAGAAGGGGTCGTTGATTATTGGATTGATATGTATCAAGCTGCAATAGACGACGTAATGTCTCAGACTCAATTTTCAGTTGAAGATCGTACCCAAATGTTTTTAAAGCAATTATCACAAGGCGTTCAGTCGAGAGAGTATAAGGGCGGCTGTCCATTTATTACTCTTTATATTCAAAGTCCTGCACAGGCCACACAAATAAAAGAAAAAATAGGTCTTTTTTTTACAGGATTACAAAAGAAAGTTTCTCTGTTACTAAAACAAGGGGTAGAGAATGGAGAATTCAGAAAGACGATTCATATTGATGAAGTGGCATCACTTTTTATGACAAATCTTGAAGGAGCGTTATTTATTTCAGAAACATTGAAGGATGCCACTGTCATCACAAAAACAGCAGATCATTTATTTAACTTGCTTCGATAAAGAAGCATTTTTTTTACATCAAATTAGTACTGAATAGTACTAAAAAGGAGATTTCACATGAAAACAGTATTTTTAACGGGTGGAACAGGGTTTATCGGAAAGCAATTAGTCGAAGAATTAGCGAAAGAGGATGTGAACATTCTTCTTTTAGTAAGGTCAAAAAGTAAAGCAACACGCATTTTTCAAGAAAGAGGTATTTTAAAAGAGTCAGTGATGCACTTTGTTGAAGGTGATTTGACGAGAGTCGATTTGGGTCTAAGTCCTGAAGATCAGGAGAGGGTATTGAAAACAGATGTGATCATTCACGCAGGAGGCCCGATGGATATTCAAGCGACAAGTAAAGAGGCAGCTTCCGTCTTTTTAAATGGCGCCAAATATATTGGTGAATTAGCTAAAAGTATTCATCAATTGAAGGGCTTGCAGCAATTTATTCATGTTGTCGGTTATATGAGCCCCTTTGATGATCAAAATAGCAAGATTGCAATTGACGTATTTGAAGAAGGAAACAATTACTTGAAAATAAAAAATCCTTATGAGAGAACAAAATTTTTAGCAGATATATATATCCGTCAACAAGCATCAGCGGTAGGTTATCCGCTTTCTATCATTAATCCGCCAACTGTCGTTGGAAGTAGTCAAACAGGGAGTACAGAGCAAATTGCAGGATTAGGTTTGCTTGTAAAGAGTATGCGAAGAGGGCTCATGCCGGTGATTCCTGGAGGTAAGGGCTATCGGTTACCACTTATTTCAAACGATGAGTTTGCGAAGTTTATTGTACAGGTTTTCAAGTTGGAGCAGTCGGCTATTCAAACATATACACTTGTTGAAGACAAAGAGCACGATCAGAACGTTGCTGGACTATTAAGTATGATGTCAGAAAGTATGAATATGAGGGCACCTAGCATCTCTGTTCCTATGCCACTGATGAAAGCTATCATGAATAGTGGCGTCAGTAAACTCACAAACATTCCTTCTGACGGACTGAATTTTATGACAAAACGAACGTTTTCAAATGTTTCAGCGAAAAAAATAATGGGAGAAGATTGGTTTAAGAAGACGAGTGTCATGACATTTTTTCCTGCTGTAGTAGCCGATCTAGATTATCGAATGATGGATCAACATGGTGAGCAGCATCATTTATTTAAACGAACATTATGCGATAATAACACCCTTTACCAATTACAAGGAGAGGGGAAGCCGTTTATTTTATTACATGGTTTATTGAGTGATGGAGAAGATTTATTTCCTTTAGCACAAGAGCTTCATGAGAAAACAGGTCAACCTGTATGGATCTTGGATCTTCCTGGTTTGGGGCGTTCTCCTTTTAAACGAGAGAAACATCTTCTAGATATCTATTTAAATGTAGTGAAAAAAGTAATAGAGAAAGCGACGAATGGTGCACATCTGATCGGCCATTCATTCGGTGCGTATATTCTTTTGGAAGCATTGGGACAAGAATACATCGATAAGAAGTATTCAATCACTTTACTGCAGCCGCCTGTTGCTAAACAAAAGGCAAAATCACTATATGTTCCTCAATTTCTGAACAAATGGACATTAAGATTGGCAACGACTCATTTGATAGAGCGTTATGTATTAAGAAATGGTTTGTTTGAAAGCACGGAGAGCATCCCTGAACATTATATTGAAAAAATCAAAAACAGCTTTACTTCTCCTAGAATTTTAAATACGACGGTTCAGCTTAACCATTTATTACTGGAAACCGATCAAGGTGACTTTAAAGAAGTTACAAAGGATCATCTTCACATGATTTGGGGGGAGTATGACAGAGGCTATTCTGCGCCATCGCATCTTGGGAAGGTTGATTTTGTTCCGTATGGCCATCATTTCCCTCTTAGCCATCCGAGTGAAACGGCAGCATTAGTCATCAATAATATTTGTACTAGCAGATAGGAGTCACCCCAAAACGAAAAAATAAGATTGATGACAAGTGAGCAAAATTTTTCGTTCTGGGTCTTGAAAAAATAGAGGTTAACGAGGTGCATAAAACGCATCTAAGGTTTTCGTCATATCATCAGATGCAGATTGTAAGATCACATCTTGCTCTAAAATCGCTGTCCCTTGTGCCCGGACAATATGAAATTGTTGAAAGCCCATCAAGTTTTGGAAAATTTCCTTTAGATAATAATATGAAAATTCCAGTGGTGTGTACCGATCATTATTTGTGAAAATTGAGCCACTTGCTTGAAGCAAAAGTACACGATAATCGTCAGTCATCAGACCAACTGAACCATTTTCTGTATATTTAAACGTTTCTCTAGCAATTAAGATATTATCTATATAATCTTTCATACGTGACGTCACATTGAAATTATGAACAGGTGATACAATCACGATTCGATGATGTGCTTTGAATTGAGCCAATAGAGCAGATGAAGCAGCGGCGATTTTTTCTTCGGCAGCTGTTAATGATTGTTCAGATGCTTGCTTATCCCAAATTCCTAGCAGCTGGTCTTTTTCGATACGAGGAATTTCAGTTCCATATAAATGTAAAATGGTAGGCTCCTCATAAGGAAATCTTTCTTTAAACTGCTTTAAAAATAGTGCTTGCAGTTTGTTTGAATAACTTTCTTGATGAGTGAAATCAGGGTGCGCGTTAATGATTAGTGTTTGCATATACATGCTCCTTTTCTTTTGATAAACTGAGTATAAAATATAAAGGTGACAAAACATGTCACCTTTTTCAGAAGGAAAATCAAATGAAAAAATCAGAACGCTTAAACCAAGAGCTTATTTTTTTAAGTGATAAATATTCATTTCAATTAAAAGATTTAGAAACTGAATTTGGCATTTCTAAACGTACGGCTTTAAGAGATATGGAAGAGCTAGAGTCCATGGGCTTAGCTTTTTATGTTGAAAATGGCAGACATGGAGGATATCGGCTCGTGAATCAATCTCCATTGGTTCCGATCTATTTTCAAATAGATGAAGTTCAAGCCATTTTTTTCGCTCTTAAAGCCTTAGATCTGTTGTCAGCAACACCATTTAAAAAGTCTTACTCACAGATTCGCCAAAAACTGTTTGCTACAATGTCTGATGAGAGAAAACATCGGATCACGGAGATTTTGGATGTGATTCATTACTATCATGTCGCGCCAGTGAGTGAACAAAATCATTTGGATTTGATATTGCAGGCAATGATGGAAGATCAAATCGTGAAGATGACATACACTCAATATGAACATAAAAGGATCAGGCTACAATTTCTTGAGTTGTTTTATCGAAATGGGATTTGGTTTACCGAAGCATATGATGTTCAGAATAAAAAGTGGGGCATCTACAGATGTGATTGTATGACGGACATGATGATCGAAGAAGAAACGAAAGACACATTGACGAAGGAAGAATTAAAAGCACTGCAGCTTGAATACGAAAAAACCTATCATGATATCTCTTTTAAATGTCGATTAACGGAACAAGGGAAAGAAAAGTTTTTGAAGAATCATTATCCGAATATGAGATTGGAGACCATTGATGATACGCCTTATATAGTGGGTGGGTACAACCAAGAAGAATTATCGTATATGACTCACTATTTGATCTCATTTGGGAAACATGTGAAAATTGAATACCCCGATGAATTAAAAGAGAGTTATTTGACTCAATTGCAAGAAATGATGGATCAATATATAAAATGAACGGATTGTATCTGAATCACAAAAACTCAACACATGAAAAAAGGCGAACTGTCGTAATTCGCCTTTTTTCTATTACTTCTACTTCGCCGCCTGAAATGTATTTGTTTTTGATTGGTCATTGACCTTCCCATACGTCAGCTGACGCCAGATAAATTCCATCGGTCCAGACTTAAATCGCTTTAACCATAACGTACTGAAAAGGACAAGGAAGGCATACACGCCAATAGCCATGAAGAACGTACCAGCCGGTGAAAGATGATCGGCAAGTCCAGCTCCGTACTTGAGAAATAGCATTGTGCCAATAATGGAGTGAAGCAAATAACAGGTCAGGGACATTCGTCCGACTTTGGTGAACACCATTAAAGTACCTCGCAGCTGAGGAATGTGCAGAAACAGCATCGCAAGTGAACTCATATAAAACATACTGCCAGTCAATCCCCCATTTTGCTCAAGTGCAGAGACAATGTTCATCCATGGCGTATGTTCAAAAGGGGTGACCGCTGTCATAATCGTACTGGCTAGTGTGATAAGAAAAGCAATTGTACAAATCATCCAAATACGATTCCAAAGCGCTTTTTTCGTCTCCATGTTTTTGAAAAATGACATTTTCACAAAATACACACCAAGTAAAAACATGAAGAACATGGAATAGACGGTGGAAAATGAGCTCGAAGCCATCGTGAACATATCCGTCCACCGGTCACCTATCGATGCTAAATAAGTCAGACTGTTGTGACTGGTCAATTCAAAATCGGCAGAATCCGGCTTGCCTGATGATCCTGTACTGATGGTATTGAGCAGCATGGTGAAAAGAGGCGTGAGCAATTGAATCACAAAGAGTGTGATGAGCCAGTACTGGATGGTTTTGGCTGTGCGTTTGTAAAAGAAAAGCAGTAAAAAGCCCGCGATAGCATAATAGGTTAAAATATCTCCAATCCATACAAACGTGACATGCAGAAGACCGATCCCTAAGAGAATGGTTAATCTGCGAGCAAACAACTTGTTCGGGCTGTCCACCTTTTGAGCGGCTCGATCCATAAATATCATAAAACCAACCCCGAATAGAAAAGAAAATAACGTAATGAATTTCCCCGAGGCAAACCAATTCACAATGTGGTGAAAACCATCATTAGACTCCATCTCAAATCCCTTGACCGAATCCACAATCAAAAAATAGTTGACCAAAATAATCCCCATTAAGGCGAATCCTCGTACGATGTCCAAGAAATGTACCCGTTCTTTGAGACTCATTGGTTGTCCGTGTTCTACCTTGCTTACATTCATATCTATGCTCCTTTTCGTGTATTGGATCTAAAGATAAATCCTTCAATGAATCAATATACAGGTCAATTCTTAATCATTTATGAAGATCCAATTTTTTGAAAATAAATGTGACAACTTGATGGCAATTGATCATATTCATAAACACTTAAGATTTATGGTGTATCTTTTCACATAGCTAGATGATATATAGTAATAACATATAAGAATGAACATCATGAAGGATGAGGTGATTGAGACATGACCCATCGAATATTAGTTGTAGAGGATGATCAGGAGATCGGTGATCTTTTGCAGGAATCTCTGACACGTGCAGGGTATGAGGTGCTGAGAGCCATGAATGGCAAGCAGGCATTGTATGTTGTAGATGATTCGCTTGATTTGGTGATTTTGGATGTTATGATGCCAGGTATCTCTGGGATCGAAACGTGCCAGCAAATAAGAGCCACCTCAAATGTGCCAATTTTATTTTTGACCGCCAGATCTAGTACATGGGATAAAACCGAAGGACTACTCGCTGGCGGAGATGATTATATGACAAAACCTTTTTCAGAAGAGGAGCTTCACGCTAGGGTCATGGCGCAATTGCGCAGATATACCATCTATCAGGAAAAAAAGGAACAGGAAGAAACCTATTTAGTTGGCGGTAGCCTGAAGGTGAGTGAAGAATTTAATGAAGTGTGGAAAAATGGGCAGCAAATCAAGTTATCTGATTTAGAATATCGGATATTAAAACTGCTCATGAACAAACGAAACAAAATATTTTCTGCTCAAAATATTTATGAAAGCGTGTGGGGCCAGCCTTATTTTTATTGTTCAAACAATACGGTCATGGTGCATATCCGAAAGCTGCGTGCCAAAATTGAAGATGACCCAGCTCGTCCCGTGTATATCAAAACAGAATGGGGGAGAGGATACCGGTTTGGCACATCGTAAATATACGCTGGCCAAAAAGCTGTCACTGCTCATTTTGGTCGCTGCTATCGTAAGTGGTGTTGTCTTTTTGACACTGCAAAAGATCACCGATCACCTGATTGAAGGATATTTAGGTTCGGATGAGTACTATAAGGAAGAATCCGCCAGATACATTCAAACATTCAGCCGCTACGTTTCAGAACATGAGCTGACTTCAACGGATCGAAAAGCATTCGGTGAGTGGGTGAAAAAAGAAGATTATATTAATCTCACTGTTTACAAGGATGAAGTGCTTCAATATGACTCGATTTACTCTGCCGCTGACGAATCGGCCTATGGGAAAGAAAAGGTGACCGACTACGCAAAGCGTCATTCTTACCCGGTTCAATTTAGCGACGGAGAAGGTAGGGTTATGGTAGACGGGTTTTACTCTTCTCGATATCACGATCTCGCCTTTACACTAGAACTGCTTGGTGCAACACTCATTTTTCTCCTGATTGTGCTTGTTGGCATTCGCCGAAGCCTACGTTACTTGCAAACGATCCGTGAAGAGATTCATATTCTTGAAGGCGGTGAGCTCGATTATGAGATGACAGTGAAGGGGCATGATGAATTGGCCATGATTGCAAAGAGCATTGAGGATTTAAGAACAGCCTTTTTGGACAAGCTTCAGGCCATTGATGATCTGCAGGAAGAGAGCCGCAGTTTAGTGACCGAAATGTCGCATGATATGAGGACCCCGCTGACATCACTCATCATGAATCTGGAATTTGCGAAAAAAGAGGAGGCTCTAGCGGATACCCGCAAGGAGCCATATATAGCGAGTGCGTATGGAAAAGCCCTGCAATTAAAGAATCTGTCTGATAATCTATTTGCCTATTTCCTGCTAGATAAAGAGCACGAGTCAGAGCTTGAAACCGTTGCAGTGAAAGAAGTGATTTATGATCTTCTATCAGATCAGGTCGCCCTGCTGCATCAGGAGAATTTCACGGTCCATATTGTAGGCGAAATGCCGGATAGCTATATGAACGTAAACGTCGAGGAACTTGGCAGAGTGTTTGATAATGTGATGTCAAATTTACGTAAATACGCAGATCCTGAAAAGAACATTCAGATCACTTTTTTATCCGACGAAGATGTCTTTGAAATCCATGTGAGCAATGCGATAAAAAAGACAGACATCATCCCGGAAAGCAATGGACTCGGGGAACGAAGCATCAAGCGGATGATGTCCCGAATGCATGGACAGTTTGAAAGTGGAGAAAAGAACGATACCTACTACATCGTGCTGCGATTTTGGAATACCAAAATGTAGAGAGCAAAAACAACATCATGGAATGGGGAAACAATCTGATGAAACGATTCAACAATTTCCAAAAGGTACCTGATCTTCTGCAAGCCCTTCTGAATATCTGCCTGTTCTTTCTAGCGATTGCGCTAAGCGTACTCTTAATTAGTGAAACATGGTACATCGTGCAATTCGTCTATAAAACATTGTTTAACAAAGGAGAAAGCTATTATGGAATGCTTGGCGAGCTGCTGATCTTCTTTATGTATTTTGAATTTATCGCCTTAATTATTAAATACTTTAAATCCAACTTTCATTTTCCGCTGCGCTATTTTATTTATATTGGCATCACAGCTGTCATCCGTTTGATTATCATTGATCATGAACAGGCCGTATCGACATTCTGGTGGGCACTGGCCATTCTTGCGATGACATGTGCACTCTTTATCGCGAGCAAAAGAGATACTGCTCATGAGCATGAGGAAGTGAAGTGAGGAAGAAAGACGAATGGTTTCAACATTCGCTTTTTTGTGTTCGCCATCTCGTCACTGCTGGCTCAATAAAACGCTGTGTGCCGAACATGTAACAAGTACCCTTTTGTGTGATCAAGAACAAATCGTGCGTGACG
>NZ_CP150633.1:588845-590482 GCF_038023285.1 Bacillus sp. PPSBB_11 | reverse complement strand
GGCAGCTGCCCAGTATAGCTTCGCCGTAAGGAATGCCACCCAGGAAGTAAAGGATGCTGCGCATTTTATTACACTCTCAAACGAAGAGAGCGGCGTGATGCACACGATTCAAAAAATCCTCAGTTTACAGACCTCCTCATGAACGTATACATTTGGTAAAAGACGAACTTATTCAGTTCGTCTCAGCGTGTAGACAAAACCTCGCATTCGGTGTCAGTCCTGCGCGCTGGTACTCACGAATGTCAATTCGCTCCGTGCCAGTACTCGTCCTTCCTAGACTGTAAAGGTTTTCTATCACGCTGAAAAGAAGACAAAGGGCTAAAATAAAGTTCATTTTAGCCCTTTGTCAACAAAAAGAGACGAACTTATTCAGTTCGTCTTTTTTGAATATGTGTTGATTAATGAACATTGATTGAAAGATTGACAATTGATGATGATGGATCTAGAAAATATAATATAAATAGACAGGTGTTCATAAATGAATAGATGTATAGAAAAAGTATTCTGTCCAAAGCAGTTAACGGATTCACAAGTTCTTATGTTATGCTTTAGAAAAAGAGAAACCATTCTTTTCCTAGACATTGATTGTCATCATTCTATCTATAGGGGTCGATCGTATGCGAAGTATTCAAAGTTTGTTTGTTGAATGGTTACTTGTACTTACAAAGAAGAAACTAAATGTTGAGGGGTATTTAGAGGAACGAAGAATGGCGAATCAATTACCTTATGTGCTGCCTGAGAAGTTGAAAAAGAAATATCGCATCACCAAAAGCAGCATGTTTTCAGTCGATACGTACATGTTGAGATCAGATGTGCAGCCAGATGATCATCAGGTGCTATTTTTACATGGAGGAGGCTATATTGAGCAGCCGCTTGTATGGCATTGGCGTTTCTTGGATCGATTGACGAAGCAATTAAATAGTACGGTGTATGTGCCAGTTTATCCTAAAGCACCGAATCATCAGTATATGGATGCAATCGAGAGTGTTCTCCCAGTTTACCAAGCTCTTTTAGAAAAAGGAACACCAGAAAAAATCGTCATCATGGGTGATTCTGCTGGCGGCGGTTTATCGCTCGCCTTTGCTCAATACTTAGCAAAAAAAGGTCTTCCGCAGCCTGGAAACTTGATTCTATTATCACCATGGCTTGATGTGACATTAAGTAATCCTGATATCGCTAAAATGGTTCCAAAAGAGCCAATGCTCAACCTAGATTTACTAATCGAATCGGGCAAAGCCTATGCAGGTGAAACAGATGAAACACATCATTTGATCAGTCCAATCTATGGAGAAATCAAATCGTTAGGACGAATTTCTGTTTTTATTGGCACTCATGAATTCTTTCTCCCAGATGCCCGGAAATTCAAAGAGATGGCAGACAAGCAGGGTGTTCCCATCAACTATATCGAATACCCAAAAATGAATCACGTCTTTCCTGTCTTCCCTATTCCCGAAGCGAACCAAGCGTTAAAACAAATTGTCGCCATTATTGAGAGTAAGACGTTCCCTTTGAGGGATATGACAAAATAGGATGCGAACATGAGGATGGCCAGCAATGCTCTAGCCATTCTCGTTTCTAATTGGAGGATCAAAAGTTAATTATGAACGAAACAGAACCGTTCTCATTTACAAGTATGC
>NZ_CP150633.1:583536-587717 GCF_038023285.1 Bacillus sp. PPSBB_11 | reverse complement strand
CAATCTGTTTACCAAGTGATAGAAAACCATACTCATTTGTCCATTTTACTAGAATCGGGAAAAAAGATTGGGCGTACCATCCAAATGTGGAAAAGTTCCATTTAACCTGAACAACTAGTCAACACTCTACCTTTTTCTTAAAAATTTACATTGACACCATCCTTTTCTATGATAAAATCATAGTGTGATAATGAGAATCGTTATCAAACGATATGACTACATATAGAATGGATAGGTGAGGTACATGTTCAAAAAATCTTTTTGGTCGCTACTAGTTGTGCTCTCCATCGTATTACTTGCGGCTTGTGGCAGTAATAGCAGCGAAGGCAAGTCAGATAGTAATGAGAAAACAAGAACCGTTGAAAGCGCTATCGGTTCAACTGAAATTAAAGGATCGCCTAAACGTGTGGTGACGTTGTATCAAGGAGCAACTGATGCAGCCGTCGCTATGGGCATTAAACCAGTGGGTGTTGTAGAATCTTGGCTTGAAGCACCTACGTATAAATATTTAAGAGATGATTTAAAGGGTGTCAAAATTGTTGGGCAGGAAACACAACCAAACTTAGAAGAAATTGAAAAGCTGAAGCCAGATTTGATCATTGCATCAAAAATCCGTCACGAGCAAATTTTTGATCAGCTGAAAGAAATCGCTCCAACGGTTGCAACAGAAACAGTGTTCACTTTTAAAGACACAGTGAATTTAATGGGTGAAGCGTTAAACAAGCAAGATAAATCAAAAGAATTGCTGACGAAGTGGGATGACCGCGTCGCTGACTTCAAAGAAAAAGCAAAGAAAGACATTAAAAACTGGCCAATGAGTGTGTCTGTGGTGAACTTCCGTGCAGATCATGCAAGAATCTATCAAACTGGGTTTGCAGGTTCAATTTTAACAGAGCTAGGCTTTGAAGGTCCTAAAAATGTCAAAGATAAAAAGCAAGATATCATTACACTTACAGACAAAGAGAGCATTCCACAAATGGATGCAGATGTGATCTATTACTTCATGGATGATCAGGATAAAGCAGTTGAAAAAGCATATAAAGAGTGGACAAGTCATCCTTTATGGAAGCAGCTTGATGCAGTGAAAGCGAAACAAGTGCATAAAGTTGATGAAATCACTTGGAACATGGCTGGCGGTATCACCGCTGCAAACATGATGCTTGATGATATTTATGATCGTCTAGGGCTTGATAAATAAGTGTAGCAGAGGAGAAAATGTGAAAAACCATTTTCTCCTTTTTCCATAACAGATTGAAAGCGGGAATCAGATGAGAAGTTTATTAAAAAAGGATTCGAGCAAGGCACTGCTATTTGCTGGATTCATCGTGTTGATGTTGGTCTTTTTTATGCTCAGTATTTCTCTTGGGCAAACCTCAATTTCCCTCAAAGCCACCATCCATGCGTTTCTTCAGTTTGATGAGTCAGATCCAAACAGTGTGATTGTCATGACATCCAGATTATCAAGAGCTTTAATTGCGACGGTTGTTGGATCAAGTCTAGCGATTTCAGGTGCACTCATGCAGGCATTGACGAGAAATCCGCTGGCTGCACCAGATCTTTTAGGTATTAATGCAGGTGGACTCTTTTTTATTGTGATTTCGATTGTTTTCTTTTCTACCGAGTCGTTAACAGGTTATATGTGGACGGCCTTTTTAGGCGCTGCCATTGCAGGTATGCTTGTCTTTCTTCTAGGCTCCATTGGAAGAGACGGACTGACACCGGTCAAAATTGTACTCGCAGGTGCTGCGATATCTGCTCTGTTTGCGTCCTTTACTCAAGGACTTTTAATCGTGAATGAACAGTCCATTCAAAGCATCCTGTTCTGGATGGCTGGTTCAGTGTCAGGAAGAAGTATAGATATGCTGCTGCCTGTGCTGCCTTATATTCTTGGGGCGACTGTGGTGGCGCTGCTTCTTGGCCGCTCGATCAATGTCCTTTTATCGGGTGATGATATTGCGAAAGGGCTTGGCCAGCGTACGTTGCTTTTGAAGATGACGATGGGGGTACTTGTCGTCTTTTTAGCAGGAGGTTCCGTCGCTGTCGCAGGATCCATTGGATTTGTTGGTTTTCTTGTGCCGCATATTGTGAAAAAGCTTGTTGGACCTGACCACCGCTGGGTACTGCCGTATTGTGCCGTTGTAGGGGCGTCGCTTTTACTTGTCGCAGATCTTGCCGCTCGTTTTCTGATCATGCCGCAGGAAGTACCGATTGGTGTTATGACGGCAATTGCAGGAGCGCCTCTATTTGTTTATCTCGTGCGCAAGGGGTTGAAGACAGGTGGCTAAAACATATACAGTGCGTTCAAAGGGCGGGCGCATTTCATTTCAATTTTCAAAGCGGACATTTTTGATTTTACTATTATTGACAGGCGTTGCCTTTGGTTTATTTATTCTGAGCCTTTGTATGGGCAGCCGCTTTATTCCGCCTACTGATGTGCTGCTGCATATCTTCGGACAAGGTGAGGGAAATACGTTTGTATTAAATACGTTGAGGATTCCAAGGACCCTGCTTGCGATTTTAGTGGGAGCGGCACTTGCGGTATCGGGGCTTATTTTACAAGGTCTCATTCGAAATCCGCTTGCATCGCCTGACATCATAGGAATTACGAGCGGTGCGTCGTTTGGCGCCATTATGTTCATCGTCTTTTGGATGGGTACTGTGCCTATTGCTTATCAGTCGTTGTGGGCCATTGCAGGCGCTTTTGCGGTATCATGCCTGATTTATTTGCTTTCATGGAAAAAAGGCGTCAAGCCGATCACGCTCGTCTTGATGGGAATTGGGATTTCCGCCATTATGAAGGCGTGTGTGACGTTTACTCTTGTGCTCAGCGATACGATGACCACGACCAAGTCATACATCTGGCTGACGGGCAGTTTATATGGTTCTACAATGAAGGACGTCATCGCAATGCTTCCTTGGGTATTGATTATTTTACCGATTGTCATGGTGCTGGCAAGAACGATGAATGTAAAGGAGCTTGGGGATGATCTTGCAACAGGTCTCGGTGTCAAGGTTCAGGCGAAGCGGTTATTCTTTCTACTGATGAGTGTGACATTAGCCGGTATTGCCGTTGCATTCGCAGGTGGTATTGAATTTGTTGGACTGATGGCGCCGCATGTTGCACGGATGATCATCGGTCGTTCCTTTATTGCGCTTGTTCCAGCATCTGCGCTTGTTGGAAGTATTCTCGTGATGCTGGCAGACTTAGTTGCGAGAACGGCTTTTCTTCCGTTAGATGTTCCGGCAGGCGTTTTTACGGCGGCAATTGGTGCACCGTTCTTTATTTATTTGTTATATCAACAGCGAAATCGCTAAACGAAAGATGGGGGTTTTGATATGAGGCCAGAGTGGGTTGAGAGAGAATTACTTGATTTCGGGGTACACATCACAAATGGACCAATGACATCTGATCGCACACTTGCTGCGCTTTTTTCAGAAGCATCTATCAGACGTTTATTAGAAGCTGAAAAGGAAGCGATGCATGCCCCGAATATAGCAGTGGCGGCATCCATGTTTTCAAAGCGCTATGCCTATTTAGTTGTTAGTTCTACTTTGTACTTGATGACGATGTATGATGCTGTCTATCGGTTTTCACCAGAGGCGTGTGTCTTTAGAGAAGATCGTAAAATTGAGCTAGATGAAACGCTCTGTTCTTTTGTTCAGTTAGAAGGAGATCGTCATGAGTGGAGAGAGCAGGTCGTCCGCACGCTATTTACGCAGTGTGTCACACCTCTTTTAGATGTATTGAAACGTACTTCAAGACTTCCGTATTCAATTTTATGGGAAAATGTAGCGGTACGTATCAATTCTCTTTACCGTAGCATGATGCGAGAAACGGAAGAGCCTAAAATGAAAGAGCGCATACGGGAGGATTATTTGTTTCTGAAGAAGGCGTCGGGTGATCTTTTCGGAGCGAAGCAAAATCCTTTCCAGCACAGCTTAAATTTAGATGAAAGTTTGCTAGACACATCAAATCGAAAGACTTGCTGTATGTATTATAAGCTTGAGAAAAAATCAGAGAGCCTTGATTATTGTCTCGTCTGTCCGCTAAAGTAAAAAAACACCTTATGCAAGGTGTTTTTTTATTAGATTAGATTTTTCTTAAATATTTATATGTAAATTTAAATATGATATTTATGTTATATTGTTTCATTATATCATCATTTATGGAAGGAACTGAT
>NZ_CP150633.1:555165-583525 GCF_038023285.1 Bacillus sp. PPSBB_11 | reverse complement strand
CGCAATGTAGAAAGAATTATTATTAGTAAATTGGGGGAATAAACATAACATAATGATCAGAATCTTTATAAGATGAGAAGTGTGTTTGATGTTGTATGATCCTCTTTTTTAGAGATATTAATGGAAAGAGGCACTGCTTGCTCATAGCAGTGCCTCTCTTTTTTATTCCCAAATATCGCTTACCCATTCAGGGTGATCAATAAAAGGATTGCGATTGTGCTGGTACGTTTGATAGATGATTTCGTTACGATTCCGTTCGATTTGATCGACTGGATCTTGCTTGTGCCATTTCAATAGGACAGACATTTTGCCGTGAAGAGGGGCGCTTCCATTATTCACTTTGTTGTTCAATTCTAAATCTGGGAAATGATCATCACCTTCATATCGGACGGCCATATAAAAGAGCATTCTTGCTACATCTCCTTTCACCCGGCTATGAGGTTCAAATGAGTCGCTGTCGTAGAAGTTGCCCGGCGCTCCCTTGTATTCATTTCCGCCTATATCAAAATCTAAATTTCCTCGTGTGCTATTCGTTTGTACGTCTGTTGCCCGAAGGTGGTGGAGATCTGTACCAGGTCCCTGGCTCGTCCCAAAATTGCCGTGAGATTTAGCCCACACATGCTCCCGGTTCCACTGTCCCACGTTTCCTCCATTTGCTTGCTTTGACCTGGAGATACCGCTATAGAGCAAAAGCACATTGCTTGGATTTTTTGGATCTTCATCCGTTTTCTTTAATGCATCCCAAACCTGGCTGTAGGATAGCTGCGTATGATCATCAATAATATCGTGTAATGCTTTCTTAAGAGCAGGCCCAGATTTGCCAGCAGCAGATTGGTAATAGGAATCAATTTGACTTGAAGCAGTTGTTTTCGCATGTTGAGCAGATGTTTCGGTTTGTAGCTGTAACGGGGAAAAGGTGATGGTTTGACTCGGTTCATTCAGAGTAAAGCCTTGAGCATTTGCAGCGGGAGGCAGCGGAGCGGCAAATGTGCCGAAAATCATGATTCCGGCGGCCACAGTTCCAAATAAAGATCTTTTCATTCTATTTCCTCCTTCATAGGGAATGTATACTCTTTAGTTCTATCATATTGCCATAAAGAAATAAATGGATTTATCGTAAATTTTATGTAATCAATTCGTAAGAAAAGAGATTGCTATTTTATCAGCATTGCTGTATAAGTGGGCATATAAGGATGGACACAGCAAGGGAGAGGATGGATAACGTGAAAGAACTACACACACCTACTAGAACCATTATGACACCAGGACCTGTCGAAGTAGATCCGAGAGTCCTTCGAGTGATGAGTACACCAATTCTTGGTCAATTTGATCCTGCATTTACAGAGATCATGAACGAAACGATGACCTTATTACGATCACTTTTTCAAACAGAAAATGAATGGGCTTATCCAATTGATGGGACGTCCCGCTCAGGACTTGAAGCTGTGCTTGCCAGTGTGATCGAGCCCGGAGATGTGATGCTCGTTCCGGTCTTTGGACGCTTCGGTCATTTGCTGATTGAAATTGGACAGCGCTATGGTGCTGAGGTACATACAATGGAATGTGAATGGGGAACGGTTTTTAAGCAAGACGACATCATCGCAGAGATGCATCAAGTCAAGCCGAAAATTGTTGCGATGGTTCACGGTGAAACATCTACCGGAAGATTACAGCCGCTTGAGAAAATTGGTGAAGCATGCCGGGCGCTTGATGCGCTTTTTATTGTAGACGCTGTGGCGACAATTGGTGGTGTCGAGGTCAAGGTAGACGAATGGAAAATCGATGCGGCAATTGGGGGCTCGCAGAAATGCTTGTCTGTTCCATCAGGGATGTCACCGATCACATATAATGAACGAGTGGCAGACGTCGTACAATCGAGAAAGAAAGTAGAAAAAGGGATTGCAACACAGGACGAACTGCAAAAACAGGTAGACATTTCTCCAATCAAAAGCAATTACTTTGATCTAAGCCAGCTGCAAGATTATTGGAGCCCGAGGCGGTTAAATCATCATACAGAAGCGACGACGATGCTTTATGCACTGAGAGAAGGGGTTCGTCTTGTGCTGGAAGAAGGCTTGGAGGAACGTTTTCAGCGCCACTTGTTTCATGAGAAGGCTTTAATGGCAGGCCTTGAAGCGATGGGGCTTGAATTATTCGGTGATCCAGACTGCAAAATGCCGGTCGTGACGTGTATCGTCATTCCAAGTGATATCGACGGAGAAGCGGTCCGGGCTGATCTTCTTCATCATTTTGGAATTGAAATTGCGAGTTCATTTGGGCCGCTTGCAGGACGGATATGGAGAATTGGCTCAATGGGCTATAGCTGCCGAAAGGAAAATATTCTATTTGTTTTAGCAGGCCTTGAAGCCATCTTGATGAAATATGGCGCAGCCATCAATTGTGGCGCTGGGTTACAGGCGGCTCTTTCCATCTATGAACAAGCTGAATAAAAAAGGGATACTCAAAATACTCGCCACCAGCGGGTATTTTTTATTTGGGAAAAAACGCTGTTTTTTGAAAAACTAGACTTATAGAGAGCGATATCGCTATACTGAAGAAGTTCTTATCATTTTTGTCATCATTTTCATTTATTGTGAAGAAAGAGGTTTTAATATGAAAAAAATGGGCAGATTGTACATTCTAATGCTCAATATTTTTATTGCCATGCTTGGATTTGGTCTGATCGTTCCTGTCATGCCAAGTTATATTGAAGCCTTTGGCGCAACTGGAAAAACACTTGGTTTCCTCGTTGCTGCAACTGGCCTCACACAATTTGCTTTATCACCCGTCGCTGGAGCGCTGACTGATCGGTTTGGACGCAGAAAATTGATTATTGCCGGGATTGCCGGCTTTACGATTGCCCAGTTTATTTTTGCATTTGCCGATCAGCTTTGGATGCTGTTTGTGTCTCGGTTTTTAGGCGGAGCTGCTGGTGCGCTGCTGATGCCCGCCATGTTTGCCTACATTGCTGATATCACAAGTGAAAAGGATCGAGGGAAAGGAATGGGGCTATTTAGTGCAGCAATGACGTTAGGCTTTGTCATTGGACCGGGTGTTGGGGGTTATTTGGTTGAGTTTGGGATTGCTTTTCCTTTCCTCATCGCTGGTTCCTTTGCAGCCCTGTCGACGCTGTTGTCTTTCTTGTTTTTACCTGAAACTTTAACAAAGGAAAAGCAGGAAGAAGCACGATTGAATAAAGAGCTTCATTTCAATCCTTTTACGCAGATGATTCAGGCTTTAAAAACACCATACGGTTTTTTGTTTATCTTGGCCTTTGTTTTGAATTTCGGAATTATTCATTTTGAATCGATCTTTGGCTTATATGTGGACCAAAAACATGGCTTTACACCGAAGGATATTGCATTTGTCATTACGGTAGCTGGACTTGCCGGTGTCATTGTTCAAGGTGCTTTAGTAAATACTTTTGTGAAACGATTTGGCGAAATGCGAGTCGTCCGTTATGCCCTTTTAGCTGCGGCATTTATGCTGATCGCCTGCCGCTTTGCCCCTTCCTTTTGGCTGATTTTTACGGGCTCCATTTTATTTTTAGCGGCCACCTCGTTTGTTCGTCCAGCCCTCAATACATTACTTTCTAAAATGGCAGGGAATCAGCAGGGGGTAGCAGGCGGCCTCAATACCTCCTTTATGAGCCTTGCGAATATCGTCGGTCCAAGTCTTGCCGGTATTTTATTTGATGTGAATATTGAGCTGCCATTTATGTTTGGAACACTGGTGCTTTGTATGAGTTTCATTGCTTCTATTTTATGGGCGAAAAAAGCGCAGCAACATTCCCATGCCGTATCGTAAAGACAGCATAGAAAAAACCGATCAGCACAAATGGATCGGTTTTTTTCGTCATCGATCATACTTCACGACTGGTGATTTTTCTTTATGCAACGCATGAATCAATGCATCGTCTACATGCAAATGCTCCTTCACTAATTGAGGAGGGGTTAAGGCCATCCATTGGTTCAATGAAATATCAGCAAATCGATCGCTTTTAAACATTTCTAGAAACCAAAGGCTCGTTTGCCCGATGTTTTGTATGTAATGCCCCATCCCGAAAGGAACATAACCAACATCACCTGCTCTGTAATTAAAAGTACGAGCTGTCCCGCCTGCTCCAAAAACCGTCATTTTGGCTGTGCCAGTTAAATAGTATTGCCACTCATCATTATTCGGGTGCCAGTGCATTTCTCTCATCCCTCCAGGTTTTACCTCCACAAGTGCAGCAGCAATGGTTTTAGATACTGGAAAATTGCGTGAGTCGACGATTCGTACGGTTCCACCAGCGGTCACGATTGGTTTTTGACGAAGGAGCTGATGGGTAAATGGCGGTTTGATGCCGCCGTATGGATCAGAGACTGTTTGGCTTTCAATGGATGCCGGTGAAGAGCCTTGAAACATATAGCGCTGTTTATGTGGAATGCGGTCAAACAGCTTGATTGGCACACCGAAATTAGCAGAAAGAATGTCTTTTGGTGTATGAGCAAACCAGTCTGTAATGGTGAACGTATCAAATTCAGAAAAAGCACCATCATCAAACACAAGGAGAAACTCACAGCCATCCTCAAGACCTTGAATGGAGTGCGGAATACCGGGCGGGAAATACCACAAGTCTCCTTCTTCTACATCAGCGATCATATTCCGTCCTTCTGCATCTACAGATGTGATCCGGGCTTTGCCTAAAATCATATATGCCCATTCCGCCTGCTTATGCCAATGAAGCTCACGAACACCTCCGCGCGTAAGCCGCATGTTTACACCAGCAATTGTTGTTGAAACAGGCAGCTCTCGCTCGGTAATTTCCCTCGACCAGCCGCCATGATTCAAGTGCATATGTGTATCAGAATAGGAAAATTTTAAATTAGGAATCGTCCCCGCATCCGTTTTAGGGGGAACGAACATATCTGGGTTCTCCATATCGCGCAGAACGTCTCGCGGGCCTAAATCGGTTGCGCCGGCCCCATCGTCTCGAATCGGTTGCGGGATGTGACGAATCTCCTCATCCATTTGACACCACTCCTTGTCATTCACACTTCTCCTCCAAAATATATGAGGCGTAAGAAAAAAAGATTCAATTGGAATCGGATGAAAGGTGCTTTTGAATCCGCAAAGCTAAGCGCAAGCGCAATGTTGCGTCAGGATCTTTTAGGCTGATCTGAAGCAGTTCTTCACATTTCTCCAGTCGATATATCACGGTGTTGCGATGAACAGATAAACGCTTGGCTGTTTCTGAAATATGGCAATGTGTTTCTACATAAACAGATAAGGTGTGGAGAAGGTTTGGATCGACTTGTGGTTGTTCATATAATGGGTGGAGATATCGCTCATAGAATGTTGTTAAATCTTTTGCTGGGATGAGCTTCAGTAAATCTGACACATCTTTTGCTTGATAGAACTGAATATATTCAGCTCGTAATGAGAGCTGGCCTGATTGCAGAGCATGGGCAGCTTCACTGAATCCTTTTGGCAGATCGGTGATGAGATAACCGCTTAAGCTTACACCAAAGGAAATGGTGGCATTCACATGCTGTTTAATAAGGATCTGCATTTGTTTTAAAAAAGAGCAGATCGATTTGTTCATTGCCTGCCAGCAGCCAGTCTCTTCTATAAGGAAGATGCCGATATCTCCTTTGACAAAAAGAAAGGCGGGAAATGGACAGTGCGAAAGGGTGCTTTCAAGTAAAGCAAACACATCATCTACAAGGGTTTGCTGCTTAAGGAAACAAGTGAAATGACTGCTCTGATCAAGTTGACAGACGATACATATATAGGGAATCGTTGTGTTTAATCCAAACATGCGTGCCAGACAGGAAACATCTTGCTCTGAGGAAATCGTCCCCTCCATCCATTTGCGAAACCATTCATTTTTGGCTCGCCCTGTAGATTGCTTGATGGCATGTTGTTTGATACGTGAAATGGACATGGCATTTACAGCTTGTACAATGGTCAAATGTAGCTCCATATCGTCTTGAGGATGAATGAAGGCGGGAACGACTAAATAATCATAAGCTTGTTCGTTTATATAGATAGGAAAAACAGAAACGCTTTCTTTTGAATGAACCATAGAAAAATAATGCTGCTGCGTACTGTGAAACAAGCGGAGCATTTGTATCCAATCTGGGTTTGTCATACCTTGGGATGAGGTGAAAAGAATACGTCCATACTGATTGATCAAATAGACAGGCTGATGAATTCTTTGGGCCACTTTTTGCAATACTTCAACATGATGATCGACAATGTTCATATCCACTCATTCTCCTTTTTTAGAGCTGAAGCCTTTGGTGAAGATGAATAAAAAAATGGACAATCGCTGTCAAAGTCTCTGATATAAATGTTATGTTATCAGCTCCATTCAATTTAGATAGAAAGTTGTCATTTAATATCACAAAAAAGATGGCAGAGCAAAATCACGTCACATCAGTCATCTTCATTCAGAAAAATGGGTAAATATGATATGTTGTAGACAGAAGAATTTCTTTCAGAAAGATGGGTATCCCAAGAAACAAAGACTTTCAATGGGAAAATCCGTTTAGACAAGCAAGTGGCAAGAGGTGAGATAGATGATTTATATCGGATTAACTGGCTGGGGAGATCATGACAGTCTGTACCCGCCGAAAATCGGCAGCTCTCAAAAGCTGTTTCACTACGCATCAACGTTTCCCATTGTGGAACTGGATGCAAGCTTTTATGCTGTTCAGCCTGAGCGCAACCATGAAAAATGGATAAAAGATACGCCAGACGCCTTTCAATTTGTCGTGAAAGCATATCAAGGAATGACCGGGCATCAAAGAGGCGAGATCCCGTTTGCTTCAAAGGAAGAAATGTTTGATGCCTTTATTCTTTCACTGACTCCTCTCATTCGAGCAGGGAAACTGGCGATGGTTCTGTTTCAATTTCCACCATGGTTTGATTGCAAAAAGGAGCACGTCCACTATTTAAGATGGTGTAAGGAGAAGATGGGGGATATTCCTTGTGCACTTGAATTCCGAAACCGGACTTGGTTTTCAGACGAGTTTTATGAACAAACCTTATCCTTTATGGAGAAAGAAGGGTGGATTCATTCCGTCTGTGATGAACCGCAAGTCGGAGAAGGGTCTATACCGCCAGTCATAAAAGCCACACACCGTGACAAAACATTGGTCCGTTTCCACGGAAGAAATAAACAAGGCTGGCTTCACCCAGCAGATCATGAGAACTGGCGTGAAGTTCGTTACTTATATTTATATAATGAAGCTGAACTAAAGGAATGGAAAAAGAACCTCGACATCCTGCATCAGCAGTCGAAAGATGTATATGTCGTATTTAATAATAACTCAGGCGGAGATGCGGCGACGAATGGCCAGCAAATGATTGATTTGCTGGATTTGACGTATTCAAGCTTATCCCCGAAGCAGTTAGATTTATTTAGTTAAACGAGAGCTGCGGCTTTCAACTTGAACGAGACGGTTCAGTGACAACTTGAGGGAGAGATCAACATGCTGCAGAAGCTATGGTTATATCATACAAACGACTTGCACAGCCACTTTGAAAATTGGCCGAAAATCGCAGCTTATATTGAAGAAAAGCGTCAAGTTCACGATCAGATGCTCTTATTTGATATTGGCGATCATATGGATCGAGTAAACCTTGTATCAGAAGCGGATTATGGAAAAGTGAATGTCAAACTCCTCAATCAGCTTGGCTATGATGGCGTCACAATTGGTAATAATGAAGGCATTACGTTGCCTCATGAGCGGCTCGACCAATTGTACAAAGACGCGCAATTCCCGGTGATTTTATCTAATTTATTTGAAAAAGGCAAAAGACCATCGTGGGCAAAGCCTTATGAAGTGATCACGTTGAACAATGGACTGAAAATCGCCGTCTTAGGGGTGACCATTGCGTATACACCTGTCTATGAAAAGCTGGGCTGGGACATTACAGACCCATTTGAGAGCATACGGGAGATGCTGCAAGAAGTGAAAGGACAAGCCGATGTCATTGTTCTACTTTCTCATCTAGGCATCATCCATGATCGAGAGGTAGCTCATGACTTCCCGGAAATCGACATCATCTTAGGTTCACATACGCATCATCTTTTAGAACAGGGCGAGATGGATAATGGCGTTCTTCTTGCTTGTGCTGAAAAGTATGGGCATTATATTGGCTGTGTCGAGCTGACCATTGACACAGCGAGTTGCGAGCTCATCGAGAAAAAAGCGACGGTGCAATCAGTCGACCAGCTGATCAGTGAATCCGATGAAGCGATCACGACTTTACAGAAAGCAGAAAGACGAGCGAAGTCACTCATGCAGGAAAAAGTGACATCCATTAAATCAAAGCTCGAAACAAAGTGGTTTGATGACTCCCAGCTTCCGCAACTTTTAACAGATGCCATTAAAGAATGGTGCGAGGCAGATATCGGCATGATGAATGCAGGGATGGTGCTTGATTCATTAGAGGCTGGCATCGTCACTAGAGAAGACATTCACCGGATATGCCCGCACCCCATTAATCCAATCCGGGTGACGCTTACTGGGAAGCAATTGATCGAAACAGTTTCTCGTGGCTGTGAAGAAAAAATGGAACAACTGCGCATCAAAGGCTTTGGCTTTAGAGGCGAACTGATGGGGAAAATGCTATACAGCGGTTTGACTTATTCATTAGAAGAGGGCGAAACCAAACGAGTAAAAGAGGTCTATGTAAACGATCAACTCGTCAAAGAAGATGATTCCTATACGGTTGGCACAGTGGATATGTATACACTTGGTTCTCTTTTTCCTCATATACGTGACCATGAACACATCGAATATTTTATGCCGGAATTTTTACGTGATGTCCTGAGCTGGCGATTGAAGGACGCAAAGTGAAATCCGCTCCAGCCTAACAACACTTGCCCTCCCTTCACATAGATTGTGTTGAAGGGAGTGAAGGGATATGGTGAATTTAACACCTATTACAATTGATGGCCATTCCTTTACAGCCGTCACCGTCAAACTGCCAAAGACCAATTTCATGGCAGTGACAAATGAGAATGGTTATATTATGTGCGGTGCACTTGATGTCGGGCTCCTAAATGAAAAGCTTGCAGATAGAGGAATCATCGCAGGAAGAGCAGTCGGTGTAAGAACCATCGAGCAATTGCTGGATGCACCTTTAGAATCTGTGACATATGCCGCTGAGTCACTCGGCATTCATGCTGGCACAATTGGAAGAGATGCATTATTAAAAATGGTGAAATAAAATGTACAGATGATTCCTATCCCCCCGCCTGTCTGCATACACTTGTAATGGAGAAGGGGGGATTTTTTATTGAGATTGAACCGCCGTTATCGCCCCTATAAAAAGGGCCCTCTGCCATTTCGTTATGTCATGCTGCTTGCCGTATTATTTTTTGTGCTCTCAACTGTCATTAGCCTATTCTTCATCAATCGTTCCATTAAACCAACGTTGATTCACATTGCTGAACTAGAAACAGAACGAATCGCCAATCATCTCATCCAATATTCTGTTCAGGATTTTGCAGATGATCAGGAGAATATGAAGGATATGGTTGTGATGAATACAAGTGAGAACGGCAAAGTAACAACCATCGACTTCAATGCGCAAGCAACATCGAAAGCAATGGCTGACCTGTCACGTCACCTTCAAAAAAATCTAGAGGACATTGAAAAGGGGAATTTTCAAAAAGAGGCAAAAGAAGCATTAAAAGATCAAACAGATGGACATGACGGCATTATATATAACATTCCGCTTGGGCAAGCGTCCGGAAATGCACTTATCGCCAACCTAGGACCAAAAGTGCCTGTACGATTCAGTGTCATTGGTGACCCGCATACAGAAGTTGAAAAAAACATCAAGCCATATGGCATTAACAATGCCTTGATTGATATTAGTGTGCTCATTGAGGTGAAGGTGAGAGTCATCATCCCATTCGCCTCAGAAACCATCGTCGTCAAAAATTCCGTGCCTGTCTCCATCCAAGCCGTTCAAGGAGACGTCCCAGATTATTATAATGGCAGCGGAACAAATTCAGGCGCTCCATCGATTGTTCTGCCAGAAAAAAAGGAGAAGAAAGAATAACAGCCCAATGGACGAATTGGGCTGTTTTTTTCATACGCTGTGATTGCATATAGTGTTTTTGTGATGAACGTTTTGTTGTTACGAAACAGACAGTCTTGTCCTTGCATCATTTTCATCGGTGATATAGGTCACGTCTTCAAATCCACATTCAACTGCATTCTTGTATAGCCATTCGAGTGTTCCCTTATTTTTGCAATAGATCGTAACATAGGAGCAATCGGCCACTAAAAGAACAAGCTCGCATTGGCTTTCAATAAATTCTTCATAGGTCTTAATATGAGACAATGTCCCTTTTGGATATGCTTGTAAATCGGCGAAAATCATATAATACGTCTTGTTTTCAATGAGGTGTTTGAGTTCTATACCGTCCATTTCTGTTTTACCTTCAGGAAAAAGTTCTTCATCTTTTTCGCCATCAACTAGTATATTCGAGTCTTCGGTATCGATTCGCCAGCTGAATTTGGTGATGTCGATCGGTTTTAGCACTTCTCCAAGGAAGACTCCGTATTCATTTGGAATGGTAAAGGTCATTCCTCTTTTCAAAAAAACAACCCCCTAACTACTCTTTGTGAAGTAATCTTTCATTGGCTGCGATGCTTAGACTTATTTATGTGATCTGTTCATCTTATCCTAATTAACCACTTGATTCCATACGAATCGCGTGCCATGATAAATGTTCATTGTTTTCCTTTTTGAATAGTGTAGCTATCCTGAAGGCTGATTTTTCACGATCGTCAGTTATGAAAGTGAGAGGAGGATTTGATTGATATGAAGAAAATTCATGTAAGCGGATTTTGTTTTTTAGTATTTGCCATTGTATTTAGTGCTAAATATATGTCAGCATCGATATTATTAGCTGGGAGTGACAGTTTGAGTGTCGACTTATTTAGCGGGATGTTTGACATGATTCCACTTGAAGTAACAGTTGTGTATCTCCTTTTTTTCATCATGGGTATTCTTTTTTTAGTTTTAGGATTGAAAGAGAAGCATAAGCAGTAACAGTAGACAAGGTAATGTTGATACATATCAAAAGGAGAAGCAAGCGGTATCGCTAAACTTCTCCTTTTATTTATCGACGTTTCCGCTCGGCTCTTTCCCATGCCCTTAAATGAGGGTAAGGATCAAACGACCATTCAGTTCGTCCATTGTCTTTATACATGCCGTAATGAAGGTGTGGCGGGAATTTTCCTGCTGTGCCAGGTGGACCGTAACCGGAGCTTCCGACTGATCCGATGACTTGACCAGGTTCTACAATCTGCCCAGCTTTGAGTCCTTTTGCAAAGCCATTTAAGTGGGCAAAATAATGATAATGATTATGAATATCTCGAATGCCGATCCGCCAGCCGCCAAAGCGATTCCAGCCTTTCATTTCAATCACGCCGTACGATGTCGCACGAACAGGAAGACCGTAATGAGCAAAAAGATCAGTGCCCTCATGAATTCTTCTGCCTCCAAAGCCTCTCGCATCACCCCATGTACTCCTGTAGCTGTAGTCAGCGCCAACCGGAAGAGGAAACGCATGCTTTCCAAGGTCAAGATGGCCGTAATGCTGATAGAGCTTCATAAAAGATGAAATAATTCCAACGGTTTGATCACGTCCATAATAATCCCACAGCGCAATTTTTAATTGATCGATGCTGCTGCCGTAATGGAGCAAGTATTGAGCAAACGTGAACAGGACATCTTCATCGTTATCGATTTCTGCTTTTCCATCCCCATTTCCATCAAGCCCAATACCGTCGAACACTTTAATGCTTAATGGAGAGGTATCCTGCTTATTTGGATTTTCTGGTCCTATCCACATTTCCCGGGGAATGTAGATGCCAATCACACCTGTTTGTTTGGGTAAATCTCTTCTGCTTTTGCGTATATTGTGTTCATACTGATCAACCGCAGCAAGTACATACCACGGGACCTGTGTGGTGATGGCGATCTTTTCATACAGTGCCATTCGCTGTTTTAATTCATCAGGCTGTTTGTTTGCCCCTTGTGCATGGACTGATGCGGGAATCATTGAAAGAGCGATGATGATCGCTAAAACCACTTTCACAAACGTCCATCTCCTTTCTTCTACCGTTTAGTGTGGTTTGATCACGTTATTTCATAAGAAGAAAATGTTAGTAATTTTCTTCTGTTATTTTAGGAGTCTTTTGGGTATTTTTGCAGCTCATTCCCTTGTTGTTCAATCTGTACTATGTTAAAGTGTCTAAAGAAAAGGCCTTAGGCCGAAGATTCAATTTTTTGCGGCAACAGCTGCATCCATCGTATATAGCAGGAAGATGATTGTATATGCACCTTTAACGAATTCATATGGAGATGATGGAATTGGCAAAGAAGGAAGAGCACGTAAGAAAACCGGACTGGCTTAAAATTAAGCTGAATACGAATGAAAACTATACCGGTTTGAAAAAAATGATGCGGGAAAACAACCTGCATACCGTTTGTGAGGAAGCGAAATGTCCGAATATTCACGAATGCTGGGCAGTGAGAAGAACTGCTACATTTATGATCCTCGGATCTGTTTGTACGCGCGCATGCCGTTTCTGTGCGGTGAAAACCGGACTTCCTACTGAATTAGACTTGCAAGAGCCAGAACGCGTGGCAGATTCAGTGGCTTTGATGAATTTAAAGCACGCTGTTATAACAGCGGTTGCAAGGGATGACCAAAAAGATGGCGGAGCAGGTGTATTTGCTGAAACTGTTCGTGCCATTAGAAGAAAAAGTCCATTCACAACAATTGAAGTTCTCCCTTCAGACATGGGTGGCAATTATGATAATTTGAAAACGTTAATGGATACACGCCCTGATATTTTAAATCACAATATTGAAACAGTACGCAGGTTAACACCAAGAGTTCGTGCACGGGCTACATACGATCGTTCATTGGAATTCTTGCGTCGTGCAAAAGAAATGCAACCTGACATTCCAACGAAATCAAGCATTATGATTGGACTCGGTGAAACGAAGGAAGAAATCATTGAAGTTATGGATGATCTTCTTGCTAATAACGTCGACATCATGGCAATTGGTCAGTATTTGCAACCGTCGAAAAAGCATTTGAAAGTGCAAAAATACTACCATCCAGATGAGTTTGCAGAGCTGAAGGAAATTGCCATGTCAAAAGGCTTTAGCCACTGTGAAGCTGGACCGCTTGTCCGTTCTTCTTATCATGCAGACGAACAAGTAAACGAAGCGTCTAAGAAGCGTCAGGCGCAAGCATAACAAAGAAAACGCCAGAGCTCTCTGGCGTTTTTTCTCGTATTAATTTTGGCCGTAAGGTGCGTTTCGTCTCATGGTCCGATCGGAATTCGTCATGCCATTGGCATCTTCTTTCGTTGAAATATCTCCGCCTTGAGGAGAGTATTTCATTTGTTGAATCGTTTTTGTTAAAATTTGATCAAAATCACGTGAATTGGTTTGAAGACGTGAAAAATTGGCAATGGATTGAAAGTGCTCTGGGTTATCAGAGACGTACACATGATAATAACGAGGGAGAACAGAAACCGCTGTTTTTTTCACTTGATCGGCTGATTCATCTCGGTTTTTGTTGCCTGTTCGATACACAATGAGGGCATCCTCGTCTGTGACAAGTGTTGCTGCATCCTTTATATTTGGCAGCTGGATGGCTAAACTTGTAATCACGTGGGCAAGGTGCTCACGATTTAAAGCAGGGGTTCTTTCCTTTTGATCGGTTACTTGCTGGCGCTGATAACGAACATAGCCTGCTCGATTCGTATCTGCTTCTGGCATGTTGGAATTATTTCCTTCATGACGATCAGACAGGCGGATTGTCTTGCTGGAAGAATCTTCATCCACTTGCCGGTTCATGCCTGATTGAAAGCCGCACCCGCCTAAAAGCATGCATAGGAGAATAGTGGCTGTCAGTTGTTTCATCATAAATGTGACCTCCTTTTTTCTTTAGCTTCGGCTAAATCGGAAAAAACATGCTTTAGCAATTGATGGAGTTGTTCCAATGAATTATCATTAAAGGTGGATCGTTTAAAAAGAGGTGAGAAGATGATCGTCATTCAGAATGCTACCTTTGATCTTGTCAGAGAAATCAAAGACGGCTTTGATGAGGAAGCGTTTAAAGCAAGGTACTCAGATATTTTAAATAAGTATGATTATATTGTGGGGGATTGGGGCTACAACCAGCTAAGGCTGAAGGGGTTCTTTGATGACCAAAACCAAAAGGCCACATTCGATACAAAAATCAGTACACTCGATGAATACATTTATGAATACTGTAATTTTGGCTGTGCCTATTTTGTCTTAAAGCGGATTAGAAAATAACGCAAAGGGGAGCGTCATGATGTATTTCGTAGACAGAAAGAAGATTGAAGAGACATTACGTTTTTTTGAGGAGCAATATAATTTGATGCGCAGTCATCAAACATGGTCAAGCCCTTTAGAAAAAAAAGCGCTGGAACGAATTGTTCATTTGCTCGTCGAATGTATTCTTGATACAGGAAATGATATGATTGACGGCTTTATCATGCGGGACCCAGGAAGCTATGACGACATCATGGATATTCTTGTGGACGAAAAGGTTGTACCAACAGAAGAAGGCACTCACCTGAAAAAACTGGTCTCGTGCCGTAAAACACTTGTTCAGCAATACCAAGAAGTGGTTCATCATGATTTGTTGCAGGTCATCAGTGAGGTAGAACAGGCGCTGCAAGTCTTCCCGAATCGAATTCGCACTTACTTGGAGCAGGAGCTTGGACCAGTATCAGCGTTTAAATAAACCATTGGAGTTGTAAGCAGCATGAAATACAAAGGCTATTTAATTGATTTAGACGGGACGATGTATAAAGGAACAGAAAAGATTGAAGAGGCGGGGCAATTTGTTCACAAGTTAAATGAGTTGAACATCCCTTATTTGTTTGTCACGAATAACTCTTCACGCACACCGAAGCAAGTAGCAGAGAAACTGGTTTCATTCGATATTCCAGCAACGGAAGAACAAGTCTTTACAACAAGTATGGCGACGGCAAACTATATCGCAGAACAAAAGAAAGATGCCTCGGTGTATGTGATCGGAGAAGAAGGCATTCAGCAGGCCATCGAAGAAAAAGGCTTGTCGTTTGGTCAAGAAGACGCTGATTTCGTTGTCGTTGGAATAGACCGCGGTATTACATATGAAAAACTAGCGGTAGGAGCCATTGCGATCCGTCAAGGTGCACAATTTGTTTCAACAAATGGAGATATTGCCATTCCGACAGAAAGAGGGCTGTTACCTGGAAATGGATCGTTAACATCTGTGCTGACGGTTACGACAACAGTGCAGCCAACATTTATCGGGAAGCCAGAGTCTATCATTATGGAACAGGCCATGCGGGTGCTCGGGACAGATGTGTCAGAGACGCTCATGGTGGGCGATAACTATGATACCGATATTATGGCAGGGATGAATGCAGGGATGGATACACTGCTTGTCCATACAGGTGTCACGACAAAAGAGCTGCTTCAGAAATATGACAAACAGCCAACCTATGTCATTGATTCATTATCTGAGTGGATTGAACGATTATCTTAATGAAAAGAGGACAAGCGTGAGACGCACGTCCTCTTTTGTGTTTTATTCTGCATTTCTCGCACTATGTGCCAGTCTGCTTGATGCTGCCGCAGCAATAGCACCGACAATGTCATCTAAAAAGGTGTGGCATTCGCCTGAGGATTTATCGTTGAGTTTCCCAAGAATCCCTGGTTTTTCTTTATCGATATATCCGTAATTCGTAAAGCCGATGGAGCCATAAATATTAACGATGGCAAAGGATAAAATCTCATCAACCCCATATAGACTTTCATCTGTTTCAAGAATAGATTGCAGCGGTTCTGTCAGCTTTTTTTGCTCAGCGAGAACATCTAGTTCAACGCCTGTTAAGATGGCATTTTGGACTTCACGTTTTGCGATGACACGTTCCACATTGTGGATGCACTCTGTCATGTCTAAGCCAGGATGATATTTTTCCTGTAAAAAGAAGACAAGGTCTGCTATATCTTGAATGGTTACGCCTCGTTCTTGTAAACGGCGTCTTGCTGTTTTTTCTACTTCGTTCATCTCATGATGATGCGGCATGTTCCTCACCCAATCCTCGTAATTTGTCCACAACGTGTGAAAAAGCTTCGGATAGTAAATAGTATTCATAAATCCCTCAACCTGCGACTACGATATGATAAGAGACTGATTTTATGAACGCAGGTGAAATCATGAAAGAAACCATTTATCACACATTTGGTATTGATGTGCGTCAATTTATGCCATATGGCAGTTATCAGAGCTTTCAAACGGCGAAAGCTCTCTTCATCATTGTTCCCGTGTCTCATTTGCGAGAAGAAGAACTCACAGAGCTTTATCATATCAGTCAGTATTTACTGAATGACGGTGACCCATACGTTGCCGTGTTTGAATTAACAAACGAAGAGAAACCGACTTTTACCCATGGAAAAGAACTGTACGCTCTATTAAAGGCAGCACCGCGGGTTACAAGCCGCTCATTTCAGCACGCATCAGAGCTGGCGGCCTTTCATGTCAGGGGAAGAGGGTTTCCTTATGAGGTGTCTGAAACAAAACGTGTCGGAGCTTGGAAGGAATTATGGGCAAAACGGTTAGACCAGCTGGAAGGCTTTTGGATGCAGCAAATGCATCAAAAACCACTTGAACGATTTGAAAAGAAATTTATTGAATCCTTTCCGTATTATCTCGGATTAACGGAAAATGCCATTCAATATTTAGTGGATACAGAGCTTGATGATGAACCGAAAGAATGTGATTCAGGTACTGTTTGTCATCAGCGCTTTTCACGTATGACCTGGCCACATGAGCAGCCGCTTCGTTTACCTGTTGACTGGGTATTTGACCATCCGACAAGAGATATCGCGGAATATTTAAGAGAAACCTTTGTCCAGCATAAGGAGGATTTAATTGAAGAGGGATTTTCCTTTTTGCAGCAATATGAGCAGGTTACGCCTCTTTCATCATTTTCAAAGCGTCTGCTGTACAGCCGTCTTCTGTTTCCGCTTCATTATTTTGAAATTGTCGAAGGTTATTATATGTCAGGAGAAAATGAAAAATCTTATTATGAAGAACGATTAGATTACGTTTTAAATGATGCGAATCGCTACGAATATTTTCTCAAGGTGTTTCAAGAATTGAGTGCCATGCGCAGCGGTGGGCATCTCATTCCTCCTGTTGGATGGATTCATCAATCCGCTGATTTGAAGTTTCAGTGAACAGACGAAACGTCTCTTTTCTCTTGAGGCGTTTTTCGTTATGCTTAAAGAAATCAACCAAAGGAGTGTTCTTCTTGACGAAACCGTATGTCTATATCACAAGAAAGCTTGATGAAACAACACTTACACCATTAAAAGAAGTCGCTCATATTGATATGTGGACGAGCGAGGATGAGCCGTGTCCAAGAGAAGAGTTAGAAAAACAAGCGGCTCAAGCAGATGGGCTGCTCACGATGCTGTCAGATCAAGTAGATGAGGCACTTTTATCAAATGCTCCAAATCTAAAAGTGGTCGCGAATCTCGCGGTCGGCTATGACAATATTGATCTAAAGGCAGCTAAAAAGCACGGGATCACGGTATGTCATACACCGGACGTCTTAACAGAATCGACGGCTGATTTAGCCTTTGCGCTTTTGATGGCGTCAGCAAGACGAATTGTCGAAGCGAGTGATTGGATTAAGGATGGGAACTGGACAGGCTGGGGACCGCTTCTTCTAGCTGGTGCTGATGTGCATCATAAAACGTTAGGGATTGTCGGAATGGGCAGTATTGGAACCGCACTGGCCAAGCGGGCAAAAGGTTTTGATATGAATGTTCTTTATCATAATCGTTCAAGAAAGCCAAAAGCAGAAGCGCAGCTAGGTGTGACCTATGCCGCATTTGATGAGCTACTTACGCAGTCTGATTTCATCGTTTGTTTGACGCCTTTAACGCCTGAAACGAAAGAAATGTTTAATAAGAAAGCATTTGAGCAGATGAAGAACACGGCTTACTTCATCAACGTTTCCAGAGGGCAGACGGTAGACGAAGAGGCTTTATATGATGCTGTCACGACAGGAAAAATTGCAGGAGCAGGTCTGGATGTATTTAGCAGGGAGCCTGTCAGTCCGGATCACCCGTTAACTACATTACCAAATGTGACAGTGCTTCCTCATATCGGAAGTGCGAGTGTTGAAACGAGAAAAAACATGATGCATTTATGTGCTGAAAATATTGCGCTTGTCCTGCAAGATCAGCAAGCCAAAACGCCAGTTCAGGCGTAATCTCAAGCTTCCCGGCTTCGGGAGCTTTTCTCACAAAAATATTTTGAAAATATAGAATCTTGATATAAATAGCTGTTAAGCGGTTTCATTCTCATATTCTCTTATTTTATTACCTTGTCAAAATGAGGATACCCCTTTATAATGTGTGTACATTGAATGTCTGTGTTAGGTTAACAAATGTCTTTTTAGAGAGGACATTTACGGAGAAAGGTGGAATTTCAGGTGAAGGCAATTCGAGTTGGACTACTAGGATTAGGAACAGTGGGGAGCGGTGTCGTTAAGATTATTCAAGATCATCAGGATAAATTAATGCACCAGATCGGCTGTCCGGTATTAATACAAAAAGTGCTTGTGAGCAATCCCGATAAAAAAAGAGATGTGGATGTGGCAAGAGAGGTCTTCACAACTGAAGTATACGATGTGATTCGAGATCCAGAGGTCGACGTCATTATTGAAGTGATGGGCGGCATTGAAGAGACAAAACAATATTTAATAGATGCACTAAATGAGAAGAAGCATGTCATTACAGCTAATAAGGATTTAATGGCGCTATATGGCACAGAGCTTTTACATGTAGCAAAAGAAAACGGCTGTGACCTTTACTATGAAGCGAGTGTCGCAGGTGGGATTCCGATTTTGCGTACACTAGAGGAAGGTTTAGCCTCTGACCGCATCACAAAAATGATGGGAATCGTGAACGGGACAACGAACTTTATTTTAACAAAAATGAATGTCGATAAAAGTGCGTATGAAGATGTATTAAAAGAAGCGCAGGATCTTGGCTTTGCAGAAGCAGATCCGACGGCGGATGTAGAAGGACTAGATGCGGCAAGAAAGATGGCCATCCTGGCAAGACTCGGCTTTTCCATGAATGTAGACTTAGAGGATGTGAAAGTGAAAGGCATCTCGGACATCTCGGATGAGGACATTAATTTCAGTAAACGTTTTGGCTACACAATGAAGCTGATCGGAATTGCCCAGCGGGACGGAGATAAAGTGGAGGTCAGCGTACAGCCAACTTTACTTCCTGATCATCACCCGCTATCTTCCGTCAACAATGAATTTAATGCTGTCTATGTTTACGGAAGTGCTGTCGGAGAAACGATGTTTTACGGACCTGGAGCAGGCAGCCTGCCAACGGCAACAGCTGTAGTCTCAGATTTGGTCGCTGTTATGAAAAACATGCGTCTTGGTGTGAATGGCAGTGGATTTATTGCACCGCAATTTGAGAAGAAAATCAAATCATCATCCGAAGTATTTGCTCAGCAATTTTTAAGAATACATGTGAGAGATCAAGTCGGGGCTTTCTCCCGCATTACATCGATTTTTTCTGAAAGAGGCATCAGTTTTGAAAAGATCCTTCAGCTTCCTGTCAAAGGGCATGATGAGCTTGCTGAAATTGTGATTATTACACATCAGACATCAGAAGAAGATTTCTCAAATATCCTGCAAACATTAAACGATCTCGACGTGGTGGTTCAAGTGAAGAGCACGTACCGAGTAGAAGGGAACGGTTTAAGCTGATGAAGTGGAATGGACTCATTGAAGAATTTCAAGAATTCTTACCAGTAAACGAACACACACCTAAACTAACATTAAATGAAGGAAACACACCGCTGATTCATCTCGCAAAGCTATCTGAAAAGCTTGGGATTGAACTTCATGTGAAAACAGAAGGCGTCAACCCTACAGGTTCTTTTAAGGATCGCGGGATGGTCATGGCCGTCGCAAAGGCAAAAGAAGAAGGCAATGATACGATCATGTGTGCATCGACAGGGAATACGTCTGCAGCAGCAGCAGCTTATGCGGCGCGCGCTGATATGAAATGTATTGTCATCATTCCAGATGGAAAAATTGCCTTCGGTAAGCTGGCGCAGGCTGTCATGTACGGAGCAGAGATCATTGCCATTGACGGCAACTTTGATGATGCGCTGAAAATTGTCCGCAGCATCTGCGAAAAAGCACCGATTGCACTTGTTAACTCCGTCAATCCATACCGAATTGAAGGACAAAAAACAGCGGCATTTGAAATCTGTGAGCAGCTAGGCTCCGCACCGGACGTACTGGCGATTCCTGTTGGAAATGCGGGGAATATTACAGCGTACTGGAAAGGCTTCAAAGAATATCATGAGAAAAAAGGCACGGGACTGCCAGTCATGCGTGGTTTTGAAGCAGAAGGAGCTGCAGCCATCGTTCGAAATGAAGTCATTGAGCAGCCAGAAACAGTCGCAACAGCCATTCGCATCGGAAACCCTGCAAGCTGGAAGCAAGCTGTAGCAGCGGCAGATGAATCAAACGGGAAAATTGATGAAGTGACAGATGAAGAAATTCTTCATGCCTATCAATTGATCGCACGTGAAGAAGGTGTGTTTGCAGAGCCAGGCTCTTGTGCATCAATTGCAGGTGTACTCAAACAAGTGAAATCTGGAGAAATTAAGCCAGGCAGTAAAGTCGTCGCTGTACTGACAGGAAACGGATTAAAAGATCCGAATACGGCGATTGATATTTCGCACATCAAACCGGTCACACTGGATGCAGATGAAGATCAAATTCTTGAACATTTAGAAAAGGCCGCACGCGTATGAGTAACGCCTCCATGCTTTTTTCAATCACAGTACCGGGAAGCACTGCCAACTTAGGACCAGGCTTTGACTCAGTCGGAATGGCGCTCAGCCGCTATTTGAAGCTATCGGTCTATGACCATGATAGCTGGCTGTTTGAAGCAGAAACAGATGTCGTGTCTGGTATTCCATCAGGCACCGATAACCTGATCTACCAAACAGCTAAAAAGGTCGCAGATGACTTTGGAAAAACACTCCCGCCTGTTCATGTCAAAGTGTGGAGTGATATTCCATTAGCAAGGGGGCTTGGCAGCAGCGCTGCTGCCATTGTCGCCGCTATTGAGCTCGCCAATCAGCTGCTTGAATTAAAGATGACCGATGATCAGAAGCTCTTTTTTGCAAGTGAGGTAGAAGGTCATCCAGATAATGCGGGTGCCTCTTTATTCGGTGGTTTACTCATCGGTCTTCATGAAGAAGACAAGACACATGCCGTTAAAGTGCAGCATGTGGATGTAGATGTCGTCGTCGTGATTCCTTTTTATGAAGTGCTCACAAAGGATGCCCGTGATGTCCTGCCAGAGGATTTTTCCTATAAACAGGCCGTGAGCGCGAGTGCAGTGAGTAACGTCCTTGTCGCCGCCTTAATGACGCAGAACTGGCCGCTTGTAGGGGAAATGATGAATAAAGATTTATTTCATCAGCCATACCGCACGATGCTTGTCCCAGAGCTATCAAAGGTGGAGCACGTTGCTTCATTAAAAGGCGCGTATGGAACAGCATTAAGCGGTGCTGGGCCGACCATTTTGACCTTAGTGGAAAAAGGGAAGGGAGAAGCGTTGAAAGAACAGCTTGCCCAAAATTTCCCGCATTGTGAAGTAGATGTGCTGACGGTGCCGGTAGAAGGTGTCATCGTCGAGCATCATTCTGTGAATCAAATGAAGAACGTGCTATAAATGAGCACGTTCTTTTTTTATCCTTGTTTTTCACAACAAAAGCAGGGATTATTATTTAGAGAAGCGAACTATTTTTGATACATAAAAGGGGGAGATCTATTGATGAAGAAATTGATAACAGCAGAGGATTTAACACAAATCGTGTCTGTTTCTCATCCAGTCTATTCACCAGATGGAAAAAAGGCTGTTTTTACAAAAGTATCGGTGAATGAAAAAAAGGATGATTACAATATTCATTTATGGGTTCGAGATGAAGGGACAGGGGAGCTGTCACAATGGACATTCGATGATGGAAAGCATCATCAGCCAGTGTGGTCAAATGACGGGAAGCAGCTTGCGTTTATTTTGCAGAAGCCAAAGGAAGTCCCTCAGCTCGCACTCATTCAGAGCGATGGCGGCGGCATTCGTACTTTAACGAATATTCCTTACGGCGTATCTCATCCTGTATTTTCACCGGATGGAGCGTTCATTTATGCATCGGTCTCATTAAAACAAGAAGAATCTGTTCATGATGAAAAAAAGGAAGAGTGCGATGACTTTGCTCCGGCAGTATATGATGATTTGACTTATAAAGCAGATGGCAGAGGCTTTTTAGACGGGCGTCTGACGCAAATTGTACAAATCGATGTCTGCTCAGGGGAGGTAGAGACGGTTACGAGTGAGCAGCATCATCATGTGAATCATGTCGTCTCTCCTTGCGGGAAGTGGCTCGCCTATATTCAATCCAACCCGCAGACGTTTTACATAAGTGATATCTGTCTCCTGTCATTAGAGGACGGTACATCCAAGAAAATCACCCAATCAACAGGCGCTTACTCGACCGTATCATTTTCTCCAAATGGAGAAAGCCTGTTGTACATTGGACACGAGCGTGAATTTCAGAATGCAACCTTCCCATCATTGTGGCTGTATGATCTGAAGGAGAAAAAGACCGTTCAACTGTCAGAAATGCTCGATATGTATGTTGGTAACTGTATGGCAGGGGATAGTGTCATAGGTGAAGCCAATCAGCTTCCGCAATGGACGAAGGATAGTCAGGGGTTTTATGCGCTTGTTTCTGATCAAGGGAGTACCGGGATTTATTATTTCTCTATTGAAGGCTTAGCCTATCCCGTTCGTTTAGAGGCAGAACATGTGACGAATTTCAGTCTTCATCCAGATGAATCAAAAATGCTGATCAGCCGTCTTTCACCTGTCTCGCCTAGTGAGCTGTATGAGCTGACTTTAGGGGAATCCTCACTCAAGCAAATCACGTTTGAGCATGATGACTTTCTAAAGGAACATGTCATATCCGAACCTGAACCAATTTCTTTCCAGTCAAAAGAAGGAGACGTTGTACATGGCTGGTTTATGAAGCCTGCTCATATGGAAGAGGGGAAGACATATCCACTAATCTTAGAAATTCATGGTGGGCCGCATGCGATGTACGGTCATACGTATTTTCATGAATTTCAAATGCTCGCCGCTGAAGGGTATGCGATTGTGTACATCAATCCTCATGGCAGTCATGGATACGGACAGATGTTTACAGACCGGGTAAGAGGCAGCTATGGTGACGTTGATTATGAGGATGTCATGCTGGCTGTTGATCATGTGCTCAAAGCCTATGACTTTCTTGATGAAACAAGGCTTGGCGTAACAGGCGGCAGCTATGGCGGTTTTATGACCAACTGGATCGTCGGACAGACAGACCGTTTCCGTGCAGCTGTTACACAGCGTTCTATTTCGAACTGGATTAGCTTTTATGGCATCAGTGATATCGGCTATTTCTTTACAAAATGGCAGATTGATGGGGATATTTATGACTCTGTTGATAAGCTATGGGATCGTTCGCCGCTAAAGTATGTAAAACAGGTGAATACACCACTTCTCATCCTGCACAGTGATGAAGACTACCGCTGCCCAGTCGATCAAGGAGAACAGCTTTTTGTGGCATTGAAGGAACTTGGAAAAGACACGAGATTAGTCAAGTTTCCCAAGGCTTCTCATGATTTATCGAGAAGCGGCCACCCTGGGCAGCGTATTCAAAGACTGACCTTTATTCAAGAATGGTTTAGAGAGAAGTTATCCTAATTAAAAAACGACCCGGTAAGGGTCGTTTTCATGTCATATATGAATTAGAAAACCTGTTCAACTTCTACAACGCCAGGTACTTCTTCTAATAATGCGCGCTCAATACCGGCTTTCAATGTAATGGTTGAACTTGGGCAGCTGCCGCATGCACCAAGAAGGCGTAATTTCACAATGCCATCTTCAATGTCTACAAGCTCACAGTCTCCACCATCACGTAATAGAAATGGACGAAGTTTGTCCAGTACTTCCTGTACTTGGTCTTTCATTTCGACTTCAGTCATTAGATATAATCGCTCCTTTCACAACATATCACCATTATATTCATCTGGACGATAAAAATCTATTGATTGGTTTCAAAGTTTCCTTCTCATTATAGCACAATCTCATCTTGAAACAAAAAGTGATTTTGACTTTTTTCATACAGAAAATTCAGCTAAAATAAAGAAAGAATAGGGGGCTTGTCAAATGAACAAAACCGTTGACCTTTATGTATATGGAAGAGATGTCCTGTGCGCTAGTTGCGTGAATCTGCCTTCTTCAAAAGATACATTTGAGTGGCTAGATGCAGCATTAAAACGAAAATATCCAAATCAGCCGTTTCGCATCACATATATCGATATTGAGCACCCGTCTGAAAACGAACGCCAAAAAGAATTATCTGAACGAATTCTTGATGATGAATTCTTTTATCCGCTTGTCCTTGTTGAGGATCAAATTGTAGGAGAGGGCAATCCGAAATTAAAAGATATTTATCAAGAAATGGAGAAATACGGGTACGAAGAGAGCAGTGAATGAGCTGTTCTTTTTTTAGAAAAATAAATCGAACAAACGTTCTTTTTAGGTTGATTTAGAACGTTTGTTCGGTTATAATGAGATGAAAGGAGCGTGAGCATCATGAATTATTTACTAAAACAATCTCTTCATCAACAAATACCGATTGATATGATTTATATGAAGAAAAATGGAGAGTGCTCGAAACGAAAAATCATTGTACATCGTCAAACTGAACAGTTCATACAAGCGTATTGTTTATCGAAGAAGACGATCAGAACGTTTCGTAAAGACTGCATCCTTGCGCTTGCTCCTATCAAAGTGAACCATCCATCGGCACATGCCGTTTCATAATAAAAGCTCCTTCATTAGAAGGAGCTTTGAGAAAAAATTCACATCATTTTATCCATTGTGGTGCTTGTACATCCAAAGAAGTCCAGATTTTAAGAGTCTTGGAACACGACCAACAAGCGGGCGATCCGCTACTAAGCCAAAGCCGGCTTTTTTCCCTAAAGAGCCGAGTACGCCTTTTAACTTAAACTGCGGGTAAGCCTCAGGAAGCGGCTCGTTCTTCCAGCGTTTCTGTAGAGATTGCACAATTTGCTCTGCCTGTGCCTCGGCAAGCTGTGCACTTGGTGCGTGCGGCAAGCTTGCGCAGTCACCTACGACATAGACATGCTCATCTCCAGGGAGATTGTGATGAGGAGTTAAGACGACACGGCCTTGGGCGTCTTTTTCAACATCCATATCTCGCACGACTTTACTTGGCTGAATTCCTGCTGTCCACACGATGACATCTGCTTCAATGGCATCGTCATGGTTGTACACAACTCCTTCTTCAACCTTCGTAATATTGGCGCAATTAATGATCTTCACATCATTTTCTTCAAACCATTTTTGTACATATAAACTTAATCTTTTTGGGAAACTGGAAAGAATCAGTTCTCCGCGGTCAAAAAGAATGATGTTTAAATCAGAACGGCTTTCACGCAGTTCACTGGCCAGCTCTACCCCGCTAAGTCCAGCACCGACGATACCAACCGTTGCACCTGCACTCAAATTGTTTAATTTGTTATACGTATGTCTTGACTGATCAATGGTTTGAATGCTGTATGTATGTTCTTTCGCCCCAGGGACATTGTGATACTTGTCCTCACAGCCGAGTCCGATTACCGTATCATCATATGGAATCGGTTCACGGTCGCTAAATAAGATCTGTTTGTTTTCAATATCAATTTTTTCTACTTCCCCGTATTGAATATCCAGCTTTGGATGCTCTGGAAAAGATACTCGAATGTGATGATCAGAGATCGTTCCAGCAGCAAGTGCATAATATTCTGTTTTTAAACAGTGGTAAGGATTTCGATCAATTAATGTGATAGTAACATCATCAGGTAATTGATTTGGCAATAAGCGGTGGAGAACCCGCATATTCCCGTAACCTCCGCCGATCAAGACTAAATTTTTCATGACGATTCTCCTTTTCCCCCTAGACATTGAAAAACACTTATACTAAAAAACTTTAAGTTAAAATACCAAATAAAATTATATCGAATTTACTGTGAAACCACAATAATTGTTTCAAAATAACCTACATATTCATTACTTAGTCCTAAATAGTAAAACATTTTACGGGGAATAGGCGTAACGATTTATTGAAGCTCATGTTTTGACTAATAGAAGGAATTTCGGTAGGATAGTAAGGCAAATGTGAGGTGAAGCACAGTGTTTCCACTGATCGAATTTTGTGTAAGTAATCTTGCACAAGGGTCTCAAGAAGCAAAAGAGAAACTTGAAAAAGACCCAAACTTAGATGTAATGGAATACGGTTGTTTAAGCTACTGCGGCAAATGTATGGACTCCCCATTTGCCCTTGTGAATGGAGAATTTGTTTCTGGAGAAAATGCAGAGCAGCTAGTTGAGCGTATTTATGCTTTTATAGAGGAAAACGACATGTTTTAAATGCATCGCATGGGTCATGAGGTGCATTTTTTTCATATATTCAGTTTCCGTTTTTTAGGGGAAAATGTAGAAAGCGCATCCAATATGTTATGCTAATAAAATATCATCAAAATGAAGCATCACACGAGAGAAAAAGAGGCATATGCATAATAAAAGCCCTTTGCCATGGCAGCAAAGAGCTTCTATGTATGAAAAACGGGGGATGATAAGATTGTCTCCTGAATCGACTCCTTTTATACTATAAAGAAACAACATTTTTGGAGGACGCTCATGACATCATTTCAATTCACGAAAATGCACGGACTAGGAAACAATTATATATACGTCAATCAGATGAAGGAACAGCTTCCAGAAGAGCAGCTGTCAGAGATAGCGATCCGCGTTTCTTCTGTTTATACAGGTATCGGTTCAGACGGAATGATCCTCATTTGCCCATCAGATGTTGCGCCTGTGAAGATGCGCATTTTCAACAATGATGGATCAGAGGGGAAAAACTGCGGTAACGGTCTGCGTTGCGTGGCAAAATATGTGTATGAGCATCAAATCGTAACAGCCACAACGTTCCAGATTGAGACATTGTCAGGACTCGTTGAAGCGACCGTTCATGTGCAGGATGGTCACGTTCAGTTAGTGACAGTAGATATGGGTAAACCTCGTTTTGAAAAAGAAGCGATGCCGATGCTTGGTGAACCGGCCAGCACAACAATTAATGAGGCACTTGATTTTGGAAAGGCGACATTACATGGCACGGCTGTTTCAATGGGGAATCCCCATATCGTCTTCTATTTAGAAGACATTGAACAGGCGCCGCTCAATTCGCTTGGGCCAATTATTGAAAAGCATGACATGTTTCCAGAAGGCGTCAATGTAGAATTTGTGGAACGTGTCAGTGAAACGGAACTGCATTTTCGCGTGTGGGAAAGAGGATCAGGGATTACGCAAGCGTGCGGAACAGGAGCATGTGCTGCGGCTGTATCAACGATTGTCAATGGACATGCGAAAAAAGAAACGGATATGACCGTTCATCTAGCTGGAGGAGACCTCATCATTCGCTGGAAAGATAATGACCATGTGCTGATGACAGGGCCTGCTGAAACGATTTGTGACGGCACATTCTATCTCTAAACCATTTATTTGAGAAAAGGCATTATCAAGTTTATAATTGAAAAGAAACATCCAGTCAAAAGGAGGGATGATCGTGAGTACACCAGTAACGATTACAGAAGCTGCTGCATTGCAGATTAAAGATATGATGAAAGAACATGAAGAAGAAAATGCGTTCCTGCGAGTGGGCGTAAAAGGCGGCGGCTGCAGCGGTCTTTCATACGGGATGGGCTTTGACCATGAAGTCTCAGAGAAAGACACGCAGTTCGAACAGCACGGCATCAAGGTTCTTGTCGACTCCGAAAGCCTTGACATCATGAACGGCACCATCATTGATTTCAAACAATCACTAATGGGCGGCGGTTTCACGATTGACAATCCGAACGCGATCGCATCATGCGGATGCGGTTCTTCGTTCAGAACAGCCACGAATACCGGTACGCCGGAAGAGTGTTAATCGGAGAAGTCCGGTATATCAACGTTTTAGGGCGAATGTCGCCCGATGATATGTAACGATCACCTAGACGATCACCAAAACGAAGGAGATTGCGGATAACATTAAATAATCCGCGAATATCGACCCTTCATC
>NZ_CP150633.1:520093-555154 GCF_038023285.1 Bacillus sp. PPSBB_11 | reverse complement strand
TCAGAGAAAGAGAACTGCATTATCTCCTTACGATTTTTCTCATGTTAAGCTAGTAGATATTAATGAAAACAGTTTTTTTCAGGAATAAAATTTACAAAAATAGAGAAATTATTACTGGCAGCTTAGAAAAAAAGACACTCATTCAGCGTCTATTTCTCAAATTGCTTCTTCTATTTTCAATAGTTCTTTATCCAAGACATCCACCAACTCTTGGGTGCTAAACATATAGATCACCACTTCTTTATTGCCATCTTCCACATGGACTTCAACCTCAATTTTCATCTTGGCTCGTTCTCCAAGATAAACCACTTCAAAGATGCCCATTCTTTTTGTTTCATTGTTTTTATTCATTTTTTGAACGTTGGTGAGTATCTGTTTGATTTCTTGATCACTCAAACCAGCATCTAAAATCGAAGTAGACACATGTGTTAAAAAAGGTTCTAGCTGATCAACATCCATATTCAATCCGGCAGCGAATTGAACATAGTGTTTGTTATAGTCTTTTGCAAACACTTCAACTGAACCGCCAATCATCAGTAACAAGCTCAAACTAATCATGAAACGCTTTATCATCTTTCCACCTATCCTTCATGACGATCTTCTACTTCCTATATCGGCTGAACCAATCAAACCTTCATTGATTCCATTTCTTCTTAAACAATTTGTAAATCGCTCAATTTTGTTACAGCTTGTCCTCACAACTGGCTATTTCCACTCGAAAAGAGTATCATGAGAACCAAACATATACTGTCATCAGAAAAGAGGTTGCTGAGGTTTGAGTGAACAAATCAATTGCAGGAACTGTCATGAACTGATTCCGTATCGTTCAAAAACATGTCCATCTTGCGGGATAGACAAGCCGCTTCCGAAAAAGGAACGTGTGAAGGATCGGGTGATTTTGGTTGTGGCAGGAATTGTTGTGGTGTTACTTGCTGCAATGGTACTTGGAATGGCGAATGCCTATATTGGGATTTTTAAATAAACAAAAAAGGAGTTCCGCAGATGGAACTCCTTTTTTTGATCCGTTCTTATTTATTTTCAAATAAGCTTGTGGAATGAAGCGGCTGTACACGAGCTTTCGGGTCCATGTAAGCTTTGGCGTTGTTCACAGCAGTTGGTGCTTCACCAAATCCGCTTGCGATTAATTTGACTTTTCCTTCATACGTACAGATGTCTCCTGCCGCATAGAAGCCTTCGATATTGGTTTCCATTGTGGATTTGACCACGATAGAGTTCTTTTCGATTTCAAGGCCCCATTGTTTGATTGGTCCAAGGGAGGAAACAAAACCGAAGTTGACGATCACATCGTCCACATCTAGTACTTGTTTTTTATCGCCTTTCACTTCTTCAAGCACAATTTGTTCAATGCGGTCTTCCCCAATGAGCTCAGTTGGCACAAATGGTGTCAGCACATTGACTTTCGAGTTGTGCAAGTTTTCTACACTGTGCTCATGTGCACGGAATTTATCACGACGGTGAATAATCGATACTTCTTTTGCGATTGGCTCAAGCATCAGTGCCCAGTCAACCGCAGAGTCTCCGCCGCCAAGAACAGCAACACGTCTGCCAGCGAATTGGTTCAGGTCATTGATGAAGTAATGCAGGTTGCTTCCTTCAAATGATTCTGCTGCATCTAGCTCAAGCTTTCTCGGTTGGAATGCACCGTTACCAGCTGTAATGATGATTGTTTTTGAATAATGAACCTCTTGATTCGTAACGAGTTTGAAAATACCGTCTGCTTGTTTTTCAACCGTTTCCACAGCTTGCTCTAAGCAAATGGTTTGGTCAAATTTATCCATTTGTTCCTTTAAATTATCAACTAATTCTTGTGCGCGGATTTTTGGGAAACCAGCCACATCATAAATGTATTTTTCAGGGTAAAGAGCGGATAGTTGACCGCCGAGCTGAGGAAGGCTTTCAATGATTTTCACACTTGCCTGTCTCATGCCCCCGTAAAACGCAGTAAACAATCCGACTGGGCCGCCCCCGATAACGGTAATGTCATATACCTTAGAATCTTCTTGCATTCCTTAATCCTCCCAAATGAAAATTGTTATCACTATATCATATCATACCACATATCGTCGTTTGACTTGTTTTGAAAAACTTGTCGTTTTTTGATGCCGATGCTGTGAAAAGGGGAAAAAAGAGAGAAAGACCGTTTATCCTAAGGATTTTCAGTTTAAAGCCTTGAAAAAAGGAGCAGAACTCGCTATTATTGTTAAGGGAACTAAATATTAATTTTTTATGAATTTTTGTCGGATACGGTCAAATGCTTTCGTTTTTTGTAGGTGAAAGTTCAGATTTTCACATACTTATTTTTTTGTTTAAATTTCATAAAATGCCGCAAAGCGGTTGAGAATAACGATATGTAATTCTTTATCCGTTTTACAGCAAATTTAAAAAAGGTGGATGTGATTCCAGTGAATAAACCGAAAATCGTTGTATTAGGTGCAGGTTATGGCGGATTAATGACTGTAACAAGATTAACAAAACAGCTTGGCACAAATGATGCGGACATTACTCTTGTGAACAAGCACAATTATCATTACGAAACAACATGGTTACATGAAGCAAGTGCAGGTACTCTTCATCATGACCGTTGTCGTTATCAAATCAAAGATGTGATTAACAGTTCCCGTGTCAACTTTGTACAAGCAACAGTTGAAAGCATTAATAAGGAAGAGAAGAAAGTTGTGACATCAGATGGCGAACTTTCTTATGACTACCTTGTTGTTGCGCTTGGTGCTGTTCCTGAAACATTTGGTATTGCAGGACTGAAAGAATATGCATTCTCAATCTCTAACATCAACTCTGCTCGTCAGCTTCGTGAGCATATTGAGCTTCAATTTGCGACTTATAATACAGATGCTGAAAAGCGTCCAGAGCGTCTAACTATCGTTGTCGGCGGTGCAGGCTTCACAGGTATTGAGTTCCTTGGTGAGCTTGGAAACCGTGTACCTGAGCTTTGCAAAGAGTATGATATTGATCAAAAAGACGTGCGTATTATCTGTGTAGAAGCTGCACCAACAGCTCTTCCAGGATTTGATCCTGAATTGATCGACTATGCGATGAACTACCTTCAAGGTAAAGGTGTTGAGTTCAAAATCGGTACAGCGATCAAAGAATGTACGCCTGAAGGCATCATTGTTGGAAAAGACGATGATACAGAAGAAATCAAAGCTGAAACTGTTGTATGGGCTGCTGGTGTACGTGGTAACCCAATCGTTGAAGAAGCTGGATTTGAAAACATGCGCGGCCGCGTAAAAGTGTCTCCAGATCTTCGTGTACCAGAAAATGAAGATGTATTCATCATCGGTGACTGCTCATTAATCATCAATGAAGAAATTAATCGTCCATATCCACCTACTGCACAAATTGCGATGCAGCAAGGTGAAACAGTAGCGAAAAACCTTGCAGCACTAGTAAAAGGTGGCACGCTTGAAAGCTTTAAGCCAGACATCAAAGGAACAGTTGCTTCTCTTGGTGAACACGACGCTGTAGGTGTTGCGTTTGGTAAAAAACTTCAAGGAACAAAAGCTTCTGCAATGAAAAAAATCATCGACAACCGTTCATTATTCATGGTTGGCGGACCAGGACTTGTTCTGAAAAAAGGAAAATTCAAGTTCTTCTAAACCGATATAGACAAAAACGTGTATCCCTGTGGTACACGTTTTTTCATGTTTGACGGAATATTTTCTCACTTGGTACTGGACAGAAAAATATGTTATGATGAATTATCAGAAAATTTAGATTAAGGAGTGAGCAATATGAATGCACAAACGAAAGAAAAAAAGTCAACTTGTCAGTATTGTTCAGGAAAAGGATACTTTCAGTTATTGCTCGGCGGATCAGAAACATGTGAGGAATGTAAAGGGACAGGAAAGAAGCATTAATCTTACGGCTTTTTCCATTGATTGACTTCATCTCTATTTCCAAGTTAAACTAATGATGGGATATTTGGGGGTGGAGATGAAGTGATCAGTTTACCAGTCGTTATCATTTCAGTTATTTTATTTTTCGTGTTATTCTTCGGCATTGGCTTTTTGCTGAATATGCTGCTGAGAATGTCATGGATTATGGCAATTTTATATCCAATTGTATGCCTTTTCATTATCAATAATCAAAAGATGATCGCTTATGTAAGAGAACCAGGTATTGCTTTTTCCGGGATAGGAGACCGCATCGTTTCTCTTGCTGCGGCAGATATCATCATTTTATTAAGTGGTCTAATTGGTGCCATTGCCTCAGGTTTTGTCATCAATGCCCTTCGTAAAAGAGGCTATCAAATGTTTTAACTCACTTGTCTACACGCAAGTGGGTTTTTTTGTTTCTCCTTTGCATAGTTTCCATTTTGTTTGGAAACAAATAGATGGGTAGAGGAGTGACAAATAGAAATGAAAACATGGATGAAACGATTGTTCATGACAGCCCTGTTTATGCTTGCCTTGATGACAAGCTTTACGGGCATATCTGGCGTAGAGCCAAGTGATTTAGCTGCATGGGTGAAAGAGACCGATGCCGGTAAGCACGTATCTTCTTTTTTAAAGCATCCAAAAAGGCAGACGATGGCGGTGAAAAGTGACGATTTGCGTGCTGTTTCTCTCGAAGAAGCATTTAATTGGAACGATTATCCGAAGCAAAAGGTTGTCGCCACAGGTTATACAGCAGGTGTAGAATCAACAGGTAAGACGAAAGAACATCATGCATATGGCATTACATATTCAGGCGTCAAAGTAAAACGTGATTTATATTCAACCGTGGCAGCGGACCCATCTGTCTTTCCGATAGGAACTGTCCTGTTTATCCCCAATTATGGCTATGGTGTAGTCGCAGATACTGGGAAAGCGATTAAAGGTCATAAGCTTGATTTATATTATGAAACGGTTGATGATGTGTATAGAGAATGGGGTAAAAAAGTGCTGGACGTTTATGTGATTAAAAAGGGTGAAGGGACGCTGACAGAAAAAGACTTAAATCAGTTGAATGAAGCAGAATCGATGCAAGTGTTCCGGCAGCAGTTTCAAGCCAATAAAGAATAAAAAAGCTTTGGATCTCAAAAGGTCCAAAGCTTTTTCGTTTCTACATGAAGTAATAATCTAAGATGAGTGTGAGCAAAATTCCTGTTAAGCCGCCGAAGAAGACTTCAATCGGCTTATGCCCAAGAAGCTCTTTCAATTTCTTTTGCTTCTCTTTTTCTTCCGCATTTGGGAAGTTCTTTGCCTCGGCAACAAACCGGTTAAAATCTGTGACCAGTTTGTTCAGGACAGTTGCCTGTTCTCCTGCCTGTCTGCGAACACCTGTCGCATCAAACATCGTAATAATGGCAAAGATGGCGGAAATGGCAAAAATAGATGTTCCTAGCCCGTGCTCTAAAGCAACTGCTGTTGAGAGTGCTGTTACTGCTGCGGAGTGTGAACTTGGCATTCCGCCTGTGCTTGTAATGAGCGACCAATCTAGTCGTCTAGAAATGATAAATTGAATCGGTACTTTTACAAATTGTGCAAAAAAGATGGCTGCAAGGCTGGCAAGCAGCGGGAAATTCGTCAGTACGCTCATGAACAAGAAACATCCTCTCTTTAAGAAAAAATAACGTGCGAAATGATAAAGTATTTACCCTAGTAAGATAAAAAAATGATGGCAGTAAGAACTGTTGCCAAGTCCATGTTCATTATAACATTAAAGAAAGTAGATGTGGAACGAGGAGACCATGGACAGGCTGCTATAGATCGCTGCCGCTTTTTCATGATACCCTTCCGCGTGCCAAAATATAAATGTTCTTCAAGGGAAGACAGGCTGGCAATGATCGTATCAGCACATAAATTTTGATATAATAGAAGTTCCAATGTGAAATATGGAGTTCATTGAAGGAGCGTGTGATAAATATGTTTTTCTCGACAAATGAGTTGCAACATAAAGATACACTGGCCATCGGACTTTTTCAAAAGAGCCAATTATCAGGAAAAGCAAAAGAAATGGATGAGTTACATGGAGGAAGAATCACTGAATTATTAAAAGAAGGCGATATTTCGTCTAAGCGAAATCAGCTTTCGAAATTTTTCCCATCCCCTGAAACCGGCATTAAACGCATTTATTTTGTCGGGCTTGGGAAGGAGTCAGATTACACGTTTGAAGAGGCAAAGGAAGTGTTTGCGCATTTATTTAAAAAGCTTCATCAAGATAAAAAGCAAGCAGTTTCGGTTTTGCTTGATACATTTACAGGAAAGGATCTGCCTGTTCAAGATGCAGCCCATGCCCTTTCTGAAAGCTGCCTTTTAGCTACATATGAATTACAAGATTTTAAACATAAAACGAATGAACCGGATCGCTTTATCGAATTTGTTTATGCAACAACGGATCATGATACTGCAGAAATTCAGGCAAGTTTGAAAGTGGGCGAAGTCTACGGACAATCGGTCAATTCGGCTCGTACACTTGTGAATATGCCGCCGAACATGCTCACGTCCTCTGATCTTGCATCCTATGCGGCAGAGCTTGCTTATAAATATGAATTCGAGATTGAAATTTTAGATAAAGAACAAATGGAAGAGCTCGGAATGGGCGCTATTCTAGCCGTTAATAGAGGCTCAACAGAACCACCGAAGCTGATTGTATTGAAATATCAAGGCAAGGAAGAATGGACAGACGTCATCGGTCTTGTCGGTAAAGGGATTACGTATGATACAGGCGGGTATTCCTTAAAGCCAAGAGCAAGTATGGTGGGGATGAAAACAGATATGGGCGGCTCAGCCTCTGTTTTAGGTGCAATGGAAATCATTGGTGAACTTCGTCCAGAGCAGAATGTCATTGCGGTCATCGCCTCAACAGATAATATGGTCTCAGCAGATGCGATGAAGCCAGATGACGTCATTGTCTCACTAAGCGGCAAAACAATCGAAGTGCTTAACACGGATGCAGAAGGCCGTCTTGTTTTAGCAGATGGTGTGACCTATGCGAAGCAGCATGGTGCCTCTGTGCTTGTGGATGTTGCGACATTAACAGGCGGTGTCATTGTGGCACTTGGGAATGAAACAACAGGCGTGATGACCAATAACGATGAACTGTATGCCCAGTTTAAAGAGGCATCAGAAGAATGTGGGGAAATGATTTGGCAGCTGCCAATCACCGAAAAAGATAAAAAACGAGTAAGAAACAGCAAAATGGCTGATCTGAATAACTCACCAGGTCGTGATGGTCATGCGATCATGGCAGGTGCATTCATTGGGGAATTCGCTGAAGACACCCCTTGGGTTCACTTAGATATTGCAGGAACAGCCACGACAGAAAAGCCTTCATGCTTTGGTCCAACAGGAGCAACAGGTGTGATGGTCAGATCATTAGCAACATTTGTGGAACGATTTGAACCGAAGAAATAACAACGGAAGCTCTGCCAACTGGCAGAGCTCAGCGTGTAGACAAACCCTCGCATTCGGTGTCAGTCCTGCGCTTCGGTGCTCACGAATGTCAAATTCGCTCCGCGCCGATGCTCGTCCTTCCTAGACTGCAAAGGTTTTCTATCACGCTGAAAAGAAGACAAAGGGCTAAAATAAAATTCATTTTAGCCCTTTGTCAACAATCTGAGCTCTGCCAACTGGCAGAGCTTTTTATGTAGGACATACGCCATTTGACGAAGTAAATTTTCTATGGTAACATACGTTGGTACTTTAATTATCTACTACATTAGTAAACTAAAGGATTTCGGAGGTTTCACCATGAATGCAGTTGTTTTAGCGGTTGTTTTAATGTTGATGTTAAGCTTGCTGCGGGTCAATGTCGTGATTGCGCTGGCACTTGGCGCTTTAGCGGGCGGACTTGCAGGTGGATTAGGTCTAGGGGGAACAGTTCAAGCGTTCACTGACGGTCTTGGCGGAAATGCGACAGTGGCGATTAGTTACGCACTATTAGGTGCATTCGCAGCCGCACTGACGAAAACGGGTCTTCCTGATGCCATGGTCGAAGGAGCTGTGAAGCTTCTTGGAAAAGAAGGCGATTCAAGAAGAAAAACATTATCAAAAGTGCTCATTATTCTGGTCATTTTGATCGTATCTTGTTTTTCTCAAAACGTTGTTCCTGTTCATATTGCCTTTATTCCGGTCTTAATCCCGCCATTATTAAAGGTGTTTAACGAGCTTCAAATTGACCGCAGACTACTAGCATGTGTGATGACTTTCGGACTTACTGCACCATATATTTTGCTTCCGGTCGGTTTTGGACAGATTTTTCACGGAATGCTTCGTGACAACATGAAAGATGCAGGTTTAACAGTGAATTTAGCAGACATTCCGTATGCGATGCTGATTCCTGTAGGCGGCATGGTTCTTGGCTTGATCGTTTCACTCTTTGTCTATCGTAAGCCAAAAACATATGAGAATCGTGACATTACGGATGTAGAAAAATCAGCATATACAAAAAAGAGCTTATTCTTTGCTGGACTTGCGATCCTTGTATCACTTATTGTTCAGTTATATCTCTCTCAAAGCCTTGGAGTCGAAGGGATGATCTTCGGTGCGCTTGCAGGCCTGCTTGTCTTGTTTGTAACGGGAATGATGAAACGCGATGAAGCAGATGCGCTGATTACATCTGGCATGAACATGATGGCATTTATCGGATTTGTCATGCTTGTTGCAGCTGGATTTGCCAATGTTTTAACGAAAACAGGAGATATTGAATCTCTCGTCAAGGCATCTTCTCAATTTATCGGAAACAGCCAAAGCTTAGCGGCCATTTTAATGCTACTGGTGGGTCTGCTAGTGACAATGGGCATTGGCTCATCATTTGCAACGATTCCGATTATTACGACGATCTTTGTCCCGCTTTGTTTACACTTAGGGTTCAGCCCAATGGCGACTATTGCGATTATTGGTTCAGCTGCGGCTGTAGGAGATGCAGGTTCACCTGCAAGCGACAGTACACTCGGACCAACATCTGGACTGAATATGGATGGACAGCATCACCACATTTGGGGTACATGTGTCCCAACATTCGCCTTCTATAATATCCCGCTCGTCTTGTTCGGCTGGCTTGCGGCAATTATGCTATAAATGAAAAAAGGTTCCTTACTCATAGAGTAAAGGAACCTTTTCTGATATTAGGAAGCTGTTTGTTCTTTTCGAAAGGATGTGGCTTTTGAAACTGATCGATAAATTTTAGGTGCCAGCATCGCAAGGAGGATGGTCAGTGCGTAGTCTTTTACCATAAACCACATCATGAAGAACCATGTGGTTTGATAAGAGATTGGTGCGTTCAGCCATACATTTAATGCGATGTATGTATAAGTTGTCCCGATCACATACATCACGGTCGTTCCTGCAATGGCTGCAAATAAAAAGCGGCCAAAACCAGGGTTTTGTCTTTTTTCAAGAATGAATCCGGCAAGCCAAGCAGCAGGAATGTATGATAACACAAAGCCACCGCTTTTTCCTAAAATAACGCCGAGACCCGCCGAGAACTGTGCGAATACAGGTGCACCAGCGATCCCAACAAGAGCATAGACAATCATGGCCAATGCGCCAAGTCGTCTGCCCAGCAAAAGACCAGCAAGCACACAAAAAAACGGCTGCATCGTAAGTGGGATTCCGCCGACCTGTAAAAATGGCACAATGGATGTGATATTGGCTCCGATAGCCATGAGTGCAGCAAACATCCCGACGAGCACAAAGTCAGCTGTTCTTGTCTTCTTTTGCATGATATTTCCCCCTGTCTTATCTGTACAAATAGATTAAGGGGAAGAGGTTTTTTTGTCAACTCATTTTTATTTTAGGTTAACAATAAAACCCGCCCCTGAAAAGGGCGGGCTAGATATTAAGCTTCGGTCATGGAAGACGTTTCAAGGGCTTTACTAACAGGCACATAATCATAGCCGAGATCACGAGCGACAGCTTCATAGGTGATATGTCCATTCATCACATTGACGCCTTCAGCAATCGCCTTGTTTTCTTTGATCGCTTTTGCAGCGCCTTTATTTGCAATCTGCAGTGCGTATGGGACCGTGACGTTTGTTAAAGCAACTGTCGATGTTCTCGGAACCGCTCCTGGCATATTGGCAACAGCATAATGTAAAATGCCGTGCTTTTCATAAGTAGGCTGATCATGTGTTGTGATATGATCGATTGTTTCCACAATCCCGCCTTGGTCAATGGCTACATCGACAATGACAGAACCAGGCTTCATTTGTTTCACCATTTCTTCTGTGACAAGGGTTGGTGCTTTAGCACCTGGGATGAGAACCGCACAAATGAGCAGGTCTGCCTCGCTCACTGAATCTGCAATGTTAACAGGATTAGACATTAACGTTTTCATTTGATGACCAAACTGATCGTCCAGCTGACGTAATCGTTCCGCATTTACATCAATAAGGGTGACATCTGCGCCAAGTCCGATCGCCATTTTCGCTGCATTTGTTCCAACGACACCGCCGCCAATAATGGTGACTTTCCCTCTCGATACTCCTGGCACGCCGGCGAGCAAAATGCCTTTTCCGCCTTTTGGCTTTTCTAAAAATTGAGCACCAATTTGAGCAGCCATTCTACCTGCTACTTCAGACATTGGCGTTAATAGAGGGAGTGATTTTCCGTCCGTTACCGTTTCATAAGCAATGGCTGTCACACCTTTTTGTTTTAATGCTTCAGCCAAGGAGGGCTCTGCTGCAAGGTGCAAGTACGTAAATAAGATCAGACCTTCTCTGAAATAAGCATATTCTTCTGGTAATGGTTCTTTTACCTTCATAATCATATCAGAAGATGCCCACACATCTTTCGCTTGATCAAGAATCTCTGCACCAACAGATACATAATCGTCATCAGTGAATCCGCTTCCAAAACCAGCGTTCGTTTCGATTAAAATCTGGTGTCCAGCTGAAAGCAATTGAGATGCTGCTCCTGGTGTTAATGCGACCCGGTTTTCATTGTTCTTAATCTCTTTCGGAATGCCGATGATCATATCAATTCCTCCTATGCTTATCTATTGATATTGTATGTCTAGTGTATCCTGAAAGTTTAGAAAATTCTTCGGTTGAATGAAAAAATTAAAAAACGCCTCTTTGTGAAATTTCACAAAGGGACGTTTTTTAGCTTCATATCAAGATAAATGGTCATTTTCTCATTCATGTTTTTTAAATCAATTTCTGCAATGTCCGTAATCCGCTTCAGTCTGTAATTCAGTGTGTTGATATGAATATTTAACTGCTTTGCGGCGATATTGGCGTTGCTGTCACAATCAATAAATCGTTCAAGGGTCTCGACGAGGTTGGAATGATGCCTGAGATCGTAATCCTCAAGCTTTGATAAAGAGTAACTGGAATAAGACGATCCCTTTCGTTTTTCAGCAAGCACATCTAAATATTGATAAATACCCAGTTCAGAAAAGCTGTTTAATTGTTCTGTTTCCACAGGAAAGCGTTCTTTTGTTTTTAAGACGGCCAGTGCTTCTTTATAGGATGGCTGAATATGAGTAATGTGATCGTAAATTCCACCAATGGCTGCTTGAACGTCATGGAGTTGATACCGATCAGACAACTGCTTTAGCATGCCGCTTGTGAATTGTTTAATATCTTGAAGCGGATGTTCTGTTTTTGGCGAGACAAGAATAATGAATTCGTTAAAATCAACAGTCGTTAACAGCACCTGCACTTGCTGCGTTGTTTCAAGCAGATAGGAGAGCTTCTTTTCCGTATCTTCTGTGAGTTCATCACGAAGGCGAAAAATAATAATCGCATACGTGTCTGGACACCTCATCCCAAGCCTCAAGAAGAGATCAAGCATCTCATCCTTTTCATGAATATGTCCTGTGAGCATCTTCCAAAATAGCTCCTGATTGCGTTCTTCTGTTTTCGTTTTTCGAATTTGTAAATTGAGTAATTTGTTTTTCACGGCATGTGCTGCCATCTTGAGAAGGTCCATTTCTTCATCTGAAAAAGGCTGCGTGGATTCAATTGCCCAGATAAAGCCGAGCACCTCTTTGTCTTTCCATATGGAAATGGCAACCCTGCTGGATAGACCGACTTCTGCAATTTGAGGTACGCGAAGCGGTTCATCTGTTTTAAGGAGTGTAGGAATGATACCGTCTTTCCAAAGCCGATTAATGACTTTTTCCGGTACACGGCGGGAGATAATGGTTGAAGTTCTGGCGGGATCAGTGAAATCATTATGTGTGCTATAGGCTAATAATCGATGATGAGTATCTTCTATAGTAATAGGGCAATTGAGCACATCACTAATTTGGTCTGCCACATCCTCTAAACGATCAAGGCTATACTTAAATGGATCTGTCTTTTTTGTCATAAAAAACCCCTGCTTTTTCGAATATTTCACGTACTTACATTATGAAGAGAATCAGGTACGTAAATCAACAAGAAAATGCCATAATTATTAAAAAAACAAAAAGCTTGAGAAATGAGCACATTGGTCATGCGTTGATCACAAAAAGAAATAGTACAATAATAATGTAGTAAAAAATCAATAGGCGGAAAGATTCATCGAAGTGCACGCTCTTTTATTAAGAATATATGACCAAAAAATTGTTAAATACTAGATAAAGAGCGAAAAAACAGTAATTCTATAGACTCATTTTGTAAAATAAAAACAGATTTGTTTGACTGTGTATCATTTCTGTTTTTATAATAATAACGTCAAAAAATAAGTGGATTAGCCCATTATATGGCGGCTATGCACGGGAGGTAATGAGGAATATGTCAGGAATTATTCGCGTAACCCCAGAAGAACTAAGAGCGACCGCTAAGCAATATGGTGTTGAAAGTCAAGAAGTGTTAAACCAAGTTGATCGTCTAAATAGAATGATCTCTGACCTAAAAGGAATGTGGGAAGGTGCTTCTAGTGAAGCATTTGCTGATCAATACGAACAGCTTAAACCTTCATTCATCAAAATGTCTGATCTATTAACAGATGTCAGCAATCAGCTTGATCAAACTGCAAATACACTTGAAAGCACTGACCAAGACATCGCTAGCCAAATCCGCGGCTAATCAAAGGGATTTCCTTTCTAAGTGTGAAAAGCAGAAAAAGCGCCGAGTCTGTCAGTTGATGCCGGCGCTCTTTCTATTTTGTGAGGTGGAAATTTGTGTATATCGATATTACCATCGACTTAAAAAACTATGATGGCAGTGTGTTTGATTTGAGACTATCAAATTATTTACATATTAAACAAGTCATCCATATCGCCTGGCAGGCAAAACAAATCTCACTACCTAAACGAGATGGCGGATGGGTGCGTGTAGTCAATAAGAAAGCTGTGTTTTCAGGCGAATATAAGCTGTCAGACTGTGGAATCACCACAGGAGACAGGCTGGAAATACTATGAAAGGACTTTTGTAAATGGCAGATAAAAAGAGTTCCTATTTAGAAGAACAATTAGAAGCAGTCATGAAAAAAGAGGAAGGCACTTACACCTTCATTTTTCAAAGAGAGACAATTAAACTCTTAGACGGTTTAGAAGCGGCACCGATTAAAGACATCAATCCTTCATTTAAAAAAGAGATCCAATTAACCGAAGGTGAGGTCATCATTTCGATTCAACCGCCTCCTGCCTATCAGGAATTTCGTTTCATCCATGCAAAGGATGAAAAAAGCAAATGGATTTTTTCATACCAGCTTGTCGATGCAGTGTGCAAACACGACGTGAAGCGGCTGCATCCTATTGTTTCTCCTGAAAACATTGTTTTTCATCAAGGCTTAGCGCCTGCATTTTTGCATTACGGGGTCAAAGAAAGCATCCCGCCATATGAAACCGACCAACAACGTTTGTTAAAAGAGGTCAAAGCCGTCATTCTTCGAGTGGTGGACCATGAATATCAGTTTCAAGAATATTTGGCTTATCATGATACGTTGAAATTATCTGAGCAGGCAAAGGAAATAAGTGATACACAGTCGCTGGAAGAATTGTCTGCTTTGATTCAACAAAAAATAGAAGCCATCGAAGCAAAAGAAAAGACGCTCTTAACCATTCCAAAAAAGAAATGGAAGATCGAACGATACATTGGACTTGGTCTCCTTGTTCTTTTGATTCCTGCATTGGTGTATACCATTTACACGTTCTTTTTCGCCATGCCGAAACAAGAAGCGTATGTGGAAGCGAATAAATATTATCTCAACAAACAGTACAGCCAAGTGGTGGATACGCTCGAAAAATACAAAGCCGATCAAATGCCAGTCTCTCTTCAATATGAACTGGCCATTTCGTATGTGCAAACGAATCAAGGGAATCTATTGCTTGACCAGCACAAAAAAGAAATCACGGATACGTACACATTGCAGACAGACCCGCAATACTTCCTGTTCTGGATTCATATTGGACAAGGCAATAGCAAGGAAGCTCTGGATATTGCAAGGGTGCTCGGGGACGACCGATACATATTCACAGCGCTCGTCGCCTACCGCAATGAAATTCAAAATGACGACAGCCTATCTGCTGAAGAAAAACAAAAACAGCTAGATCCAATCATTAAGGAAATGGCGAAGTATGAAGAAAAAGAAACAACGGAGACGAGCACCAATGACTCCTCAGATGCAAGCCAAACAGATGAAACAGCTGAACAAAAAGAGCAGTCAAAAGCCGATCAGGAGAAAAAAGAGAAAGAATCTGATGCAAAAAAGAAAACCTCTCAGACGAAAAAAGATGAGAAAAAATAATTCTTTCGATACAACTGACAGTTGGTGCTGTCCGATGAGGAGGTGGAGCGTTTGAGTCTTCTATGGGTTTTTTATGAGGAAGATTATCAAACCGTCCGTTTAGATGAGCAGTTCAACCGGGAAGCTGTGATTGGACCTGAAATAGAGCATACAGTAACGATTCCTTCCCTTTCGTTTGATGAAGGATTGATTCGTTTATCTCCAGATGAAACGAATGACGGCTTTTCTCTTTATCAGGGCGAAAAAAAGAAAGGTCACTTACTTCCACATGAACCATATCAGGTTGGTTCACTCACACTCATGTTGATGGATTCACATCATGATCAAACCATTTATTACCTAGGAAATAGAGTCGAAGTGACTATTTCAAGTGAAGAAATAGATGAAGCGGATGTGTGGAAAGAAGAAGCCCATTCAATGTTTCAAGATGCCAAATCCTTCACGTTGGAAAAAATAGAAGGCACTTGGTATGTGATTCCCCAAGATGAAACGATCTATGTGAACGGGAAACAGCTGCACGGTCCACAGCAGCTTCTTGCTGGAGATGAGCTGTTTTGGAACTTTTTGACGCTGTCATTGAAAGATGATGATTTATTGCAAGTAACAGCATTTGAACCATTTCAAACACGTTTAGAAAAAACAAGGCCGCCGAGTACCGAAACGAAACAAAAATATCCTTTATACAGACGAACACCGCGTTTGATTTACGATCTGCCAGATGACCGGGTGTCTTTCAGCTTTCCTTCACAGGAGAGTGAAAATAACGGCAGAGGACTTTGGCTTGTAGTTCTCCCGCCGCTTGTCATGCTGATTGTCATGGGGATCGTGGCCCTTGTACAGCCGCGAGGCATCTTTATTGTCGTGTCGATGGCAATGTTTATTATGACGTTAATTACATCGTCCGTTCAATATTTTAAAGAGAAATCACAGCGCAAAAGACGAGAAGAGAAGCGGCAACGCGTTTACTCTCTTTACTTAGAAAATAAGCGGAAAGAGCTGCAAGGGCTGTATGACCGTCAACAATTTATTTTAACGTATCATTATCCATCATTTGAACAAATGAAATATTTGACGTCAGAAATTAGCGGGCGTATTTGGGAAAAGACACTTGTCAGTGATGATTTTTTACAGCTGCGTCTAGGGACAGGTGCAGTTCCTTCAAGTTATGAATTATCGACGAGCGGCGGCGATATGGCCAATCGTGACATCGATGATTTAATGGAACAAACCCAGCATATGCAAAACGTCTATCGCGAGGTAAAAGATGTACCGATTACGTTCGGTCTTGCGGACGGTCCAACCGGATTAATAGGAAAACCAGCAATTGTCAAAAATGAGCTTCACCAGCTTGTCGGCCAGCTTGCTTTCTCGCACAGCTATCATGATTTGAGATTTGTTTTTATCTTTAATGAACAGGAGTATGAGAACTGGGAATGGATGAAATGGCTGCCGCACTTCCAACTTCCTCATACATACGGAAAAGGGTTTATTTACAACGAACAAACACGTGATCAGCTCTTGTCTTCTATTTATGAAATTTTACGAGAGCGTGATCTGGAAGAGGAAAAAGAGAAAAAAATCTTTACGCCTCACTTTGTGTTTATCGTGACAAACCATGAACTCATTGCGGAACATGTGATTTTAGAATACCTAGAAGGCAGCCGGACGGATTTAGGCATCTCAATTATCTTTGCGGCAGAAACAAAGGAAAGCTTGGCTGAAAATATTTCAACGCTTGTTCGTTACATTAACGAAGAAGAAGGAGATATTCTCATTCAGCATAAGAAGGCCGTACGAATTCCATTTCAGCTGGATGCACATGAGCGAGCGGACAATGAGCTGTTTGCCAGAACCTTAAGAACATTAGATCATCAAGTCGGGATGACCAACTCGATTCCAGAAACGGTCTCCTTCCTTGACCTGTTTCATGCCAAACAGGTAGATGACATTGGCATTCGTGAAAAATGGCTGACATCTGAAACAGCAAAGTCATTATCTGTGCCTATCGGTTATAAAGGAAAAAACGATATTGTCGATCTGAATCTGCATGAAAAAGCACATGGACCGCATGGTCTGTTAGCAGGAACAACGGGATCCGGAAAAAGTGAGTTTTTACAGACGTATATTTTATCCTTGGCTGTTCACTTTCACCCGCATGAAGTGGCGTTCCTGCTTATTGATTACAAAGGAGGCGGAATGGCGCAGCCGTTCCGAAATATTCCGCACTTACTTGGTACGATCACAAACATTGAAGGTAGCAAAAACTTTAGTGAAAGAGCGCTTGCCTCTATTAAAAGTGAACTGAAGAAAAGACAGCGCTTGTTTGATCAGTATCATGTGAATCATATCAATGACTATACGAAACTCTATAAAGAGAAAAAGGCGGAACAGGCGATGCCTCATTTGTTCTTAATCTCTGATGAGTTTGCTGAATTAAAAAGTGAAGAGCCAGATTTTATTAGAGAGCTTGTCAGTGCCGCGCGGATTGGACGAAGTCTCGGTGTCCATCTCATTTTAGCGACACAAAAGCCCGGCGGGGTCATTGATGATCAAATTTGGAGTAACTCCCGCTTTAAGGTCGCATTAAAGGTACAAGATGCATCAGACAGTAAGGAAATTTTGAAAAATAGTGATGCAGCGTCAATTACTGTGACAGGTCGTGGATATTTACAAGTGGGGAACAATGAAATCTATGAATTATTCCAGTCGGCTTGGAGTGGTGCACCGTATATGGAAGATGGCTACGGATCAGAAGATGACATTGCCATTGTAACGGACACTGGACTGATCCCATTATCAGGGGTAAGTACAGAGCCAGCAGTGAAAAAAGAGACAGTGACGGAAATTTCCGCTGTTGTGGATGAAATTGAACGTATGCAGCAGGAGCTTGGAATTGAAAAGCTTCCGAGTCCATGGCTTCCACCGCTTGAAGAGCGGATTCCAAAAACACGTTATGCATCAAGTGAAGAGCACGTCTTCCATTTCGCTCTTGTCGATGAGCCAGATCAGCAAAGCCAGCATCCACTTTCTTATCAAATGATGGAGGATGGCAATATTGGCATCTTCGGTTCATCCGGCTACGGCAAATCACTTGCTGCAACCACACTGCTTATGAGCTTCGCAGAAAGATATTCACCTGAAGAATGGCATGCGTATATTTATGACTTCGGTAACGGCACCTTGCTACCGCTTGCCAAACTTCCGCATACGGCTGATTATTTCTTAATGGATCAAATGAGAAAGATTCAAAAGTCGATGAAGCGTCTTCGTGAAGAGGTTGAATATCGCAAGCGTTTATTTAGACAGCAGGAAATGAGTCATATCAAAATGTACAATGCGCTGAATGAGAAAAAGCTTCCATTCATATTTATCGTGATTGACAACTTTGACATTGTGAAAGACGAAATGCATGAACTCGAATCTGAATTTATTCAGTTAAGCCGTGATGGCCAATCGTTAGGCATTTATTTCTTAATCACAGCGACTCGTGTCAACGCAGTCCGTCAATCTCTTATGAACAACTTGAAAACAAAGATTGTCCATTACTTAATGGATCAAGGAGAGGCATACTCCATTATTGGCAGACCGAAATTCAGCTTAGAGCCGATTCCAGGACGAGTCATTATCAACAAAGAAGAGCTTTACTTTGCCCAAATGTTCCTGCCAGTTGAAGGAGAGAACGATCTCGAATTGTTTGAGCATTTAAAACAAGAGATCCAGCTTCTAGATGCTCGCTTTGAATCAGCTGAAAAACCAAAACCTGTGCCGATGCTTCCTGATAAGCTGACCATTTGGGAGCTAGAGAGTCGCTTAGAAGAACAAAAACAGCCGTATCACATTCCAGTCGGACTAGATGAGGAATCTGTTGCACCTGTTTACTTTGACTTGAAGAAGAATAAACACTGCCTCATCATCGGTCAAACGCAGCGAGGGAAAACAAATGTGACCAAACTAATGCTTGATCAGCTATTAGTAGCAAAACCTGAGAAGCTGGCCGTCTTTGATTCGATTGATCGGGGGCTCTCTCATTATGCAAAAGAAGAAAACATTGATTACCTTGAAACAAAGGATGATATCACAGAATGGGCAGAGGAAATAGATCGTTTATTCAAGGTGCGTGAAGAGATGTACGTCGAAGCTGTGCGCCGAGGAGAGACTGATCAGTTGTCGTTCTCTCAAATTGTGCTTGTGATTGATGGCATTACGCGTTTTCAGCAGACAATCGACCCACGCCTTCAAGATCAATTGGCTGATTTCATGAAATCATATGCACACTTAGGCTTCAGCTTGATCGCATCAGGAAATCATACCGAATTCAGTAAAGGCTATGATGCACTCACAAACGAAATCAAACAAGTTCGTCATGCCATGTTACTGATGAAAAAATCAGAGCAAAACATCATACCGCTTCCGTATGCAAGACAAGAACCAGAGATTCAGCCAGGATTCGGATATTTGGTTGAAAACGGGAAAGAGAAGAAAATCCAGGTTCCTTTATGTGCGGTAGAAAGGAAGAGTGTTCAATGACAGAACAGCAAAAAAGCTCCATCAAAATCGTGTCGACCATGATACTGATTCTCGTCTTGCCGGTTCTATTTTTCCATCTCATTGGGGATGATCCGGCAAAACAGAAAAAGAATGCCACACGTAACATAGCCGTGGTCAATGAGGATATGGGGGCGAGCGAAAGTGAAAATACCGCTCGTTTCGGACAGGATGTGGTGGCGGCATTATCAGAGCGTCCAGATTACACATGGACAGTCGTCAATCGAAGTGCGGCAGAAAATGGCCTGAAAAATAGAAAGTACGATGCAGTTCTTTATATTCCATCTGACTTCTCTAAAAATGTGCTGAGCTATGATAAGGATCATCCTGAGAAGGCATCTATCCAATTCTCAATCCAAGATCAGCTCAATGCAGTGAATAAAGAAAAAGTACAAAGAGAGCTAGAAAATGCTCAAAAGAAAATGAATGAACAAATGTCGACTTTATATTGGAGTTTTGTATCACAGGAAATCGGCAATGTCAGAGAAGAGTTTGAGCATATTGTTGGTAAAGAGGTCGAATTCCAAAACACGATGTACAACTTCTATAAGCCAAATTCAAACAAACTATCTGATGCCGTCCAGCAGCAGAAGAAACAAATAGAAGAACTAAAAAATGCGATGGCCGATTCACAAAAACAGTATAAAGACGGTTTAAGTACAACAGAAGAAGCGAAAGGCCAGCTGAAGGATTTCGTAAAAGTAGTCGATCAATATCAGCAGTATCAAGACAAACAAAAGGATCTCTTGATCAAAGCGCAATCGACAAGCAAAAAACAAATCCAGCAAGGACTCAAACAGCTTGCGGAGATTCAAAACCAAAACGCCCGCAGCTTTAGCGATCAAATGGGCGGACTCAAAACCGATATCAATGGGGTCCAAAGTCAGCTTAAAACAACGGACAGCGCAATTCAATCTGTTCAAAGGGCAAGAGAAGACGTAATTCCTAAGCAATCGTCGGGATTAACGGACCTTGTGAAGGCGTCTCAAGAAGAACTATTGAAGAATTATGAAGGTCAATACTTAGAGGCCTATAAAAGTAAGATCATCGCCTTGCAGAATAAGCTAGAGACAAAAAGGCAAGAGTTAATGAACGCGCCCGAGCAGCCAGCTGATCCTGATGATGACGGGCAATCAGATCAAGATAACGAGAACCCAGAAGAGATTGGCATTAACTTAGATGATGAAACAAATGAACTCTCGCAAATTTCATCGGAAATGAACGATCTAGCTGATCAATTAGAAGATCAGACTGCACCTCCTACTAATGAAGATGATAAAGAGAGTGAAAATGGCCAGGATGCTGTTCAGCCAGATAACAGCGGCACGAATCAATCAAAAGACGACCTGAAAGCACTGTCTAATCGTTTAGAAGAAGTGAAAAAGAAGATTCAAGAAAAAGCGGCCGCTCATAACGACCAATTGAAAGACAAAGTAAGTCAAATGAGTAAGGAGCTTGAAAGCCTCACGAAAAAAGTAGAGAAGCTTGAAAAGATGATTCTAAGGTTACAAGATCGATATAACGTCATTCCGAATGAAATCAAAAATCAGGAATCCTCTATTTTAAACAAAGTGCAAGAGCTGAAACGAGTAAACTCGCCGATTGGCAACACTGTGAATACGAAAATATTTGATCAAGAGTTTAAAACAAATTCAACAAGCACCAAAAAGTTAATGGAATACTCCAATCAACTGTCTCAGCTAGAGATGATGCTTGGGAATCTATATCAACCAACAAACAATTCATCTCTACTAGACACAAAAGGAGATGAAATCCAGTCCATCCTTTCCATCAAAAAAGAAGAAACGGAAAACTGGGATACACTCAAAAATCAGATGCTGACGTCAAATGATGATGTGTCTACCTTTATTGATGAGATGCAAAAATTCTCAGATGGCTACGCAGAATACATTTCGACTCAGCAGGCAAGCATGGAACAGGAGTTAAATGCCATTTCTGAAAGTGCGGACACAGTAGCTGAACAAATGGCTGATCAAGGAGATGCGGTGTATACGGCAGACCTTGCGGGCAGTTCGATTGTTGTGAGTGCACAGGATTCAATTGGTCAGGAAGTGCTTCGTCTTTCTGAAAATATGAGTTCGTTAACCGACCGCCAAAAAGGGGTGGCGGATTATACGAATAATATTGAAGAAAGTGTCACAACCGTTCAAGAAAAAGCAGATACGTTGAACGAAAACTGGAGTAAGAATGTCAATTCTACGAAGCTTGTTCAACAAGATTTGAAGGGTATTTTAGGCAACACTTTAGACGATCAAGGCAACAGCAACTATGTGTATAACCATTTAGCCAATCCGCTGAAAATTAGCGGCGATGTGCCAGAAGAAAAAACGCAGACTGTACCGCCAGTAGTCATTTTGGTTATTGTCATGATCAGCAGTTTGTTGATTGGCTTTTTTAGCTCGTACTATGCGTCAGCGCCAATGCTGGTCAAAGGTGCACTGTTTGGTATTTTAAATCTGTTAGTCGGGCTCATGATCAGCCTGTTTGGACTCAACATTTACAAACTAGCTGATGACCAAGCCATTCAATGGTCCATCTTTACGATTTTGCTGCTAGTGGCATGCTCTGCCTTTATTCGCACAGCTTTCCTTTTCGGTTCAATTGCCGGATGGATGGCAGCAACGGCGCTTATATTCTTCTTTGTTGCACCGTTAATTGATTTGGTCATGCCAAACTTCCATTTTACAAATCCAGTGACAGACGTGTATCTGTCTATCCAATATGGAAATGGAGACAACTTCGGTATGGGCATCACAGGGCTACTGATTTTAACGATATTGTTCATGGTCATTCCACTAGTGAAGAAGCTATGGAAAGACAAAACAGAGGAACGTGATGTCACTCATGAGGCTTAATCTATTCGTCAAAGGGATGGCACTTGGTGTCATATCCCTTTTTCTCCTCAGTCCTGCTGCTTTTGCTGCTACAGGTGAAGATACGGATACGAATGTCAAGCCGAATGAATATCAAGAAAAGAACCTCAATATTAATTCGAGTATATTGAGGGATCAAACGAAATACGAACAAAGCAAAACAACATCTAAAGTCAAAACGGACATTCACTTTGCTGACCCGCCTAAGACCTCTGGTGGTCAACTTTCGCCACAAATTTTTAGTGATCTGAAAGAAAATCCGCCTAAAACGCCAGCTCGTATGATGAAAGAGATGAATATCTCTTTCAGCGATTCGGCTGTATCAACGCCTTCTGGCGATGATCATGAAAAGCAGAGATCGGCGCTTCTGCCAATCATTTTTGGCATCTTGATCGCCTGTGGCATCATTGTCATGATCATTCTGATTCCAAAAGTGAATGTGAAGACGGAAAAGAAATAGCCTGCCTTTTGAAAAGGGCAGGCTTTTCTTTATGCAGATTGCTTGATGTGATACCGATTCACTATTTAAAATAGTGTTATCAAGGGAGGAGATTGTCATTCGAATTTCAATCGTTACAGGCGGATCAAAAGGATTTGGTTTAGCACTTGTCAAACAGCTACTTTCACGTGGGGATAACGTGTATACCGCTGCAAGAAGTGAGTCGCCACTATCCCACCCACACCTCACGCATTCACAGGTTGATCTCACTGATGAGGAATCGGCTGCAAAGTGGCTTCAGGGCATCTTGTCCTCGCAAACTCTCGCAGACGCTGATGACGTCTTGCTTGTCAATAATGCAGGAATGGTGACTCCTATCAAACGTGCAGGGCAAGGCGGAGAGGATACGCTTCATCAGCATTATACGCTGAACCTTGTCATCCCTGTTTTGCTCAGCCATGTGTTTGTGAGGGAGACACAATCTCTTGATGGGAAGAAAACCATCGTGCATCTTTCTTCTGGGGCAGCTAAAAACCCGTACAAAGGATGGAGTGCCTATTGCAGTTCAAAAGCAGGGCTTGATATGTTTATGAGGACTTTACATGAGGAACAGCAGGACGAAGCATATCCTGTCACCACGTTTTCCTTTTCACCCGGTACGATTGATACGGATATGCAGGGAGAGATTCGGAAATCTTCCAAACAGGACTTTGAACAAATTGAGCGGTTTCAGCAATTACATGAAACAGGTACGCTAAAGAGCCCAGATGAAGTGGCCGGTATTTTACTAGACCTACTAGCAGATGACCCAGCTAGCGGTTGTGTATACGATGCCCGTGAGTATGAAAAAAAGCAGTCATAACGGCTGCTTTTTTCGTATTGTACAAGCAAAGACAGCTTATCGAGCATAAGCTAATTTTGAGACTCATCGGAAATATGACAGAACATTTGAGTTTCTTTTCAGAATATGTTAGGATGCTAAAAATATAGATAAGGAGGGGTTTCCATGAGAAAGGTTACATTAATGGATGTTTACACCCATCCAGTCGCTCAAAAATATTTAAATCGTTCAGGAAAAGCCCACGCCATTGCTTGTGCTTATCACGCATTCAAACTGGCGATGCAGGCGGGGATTAACCCGGATCTTGCTGTGAAAGCAGCACTCTTGCATGACATCGGCCACTATGAATGGTATACAGCAGGCGGAGAATGGGATTACGAGACATATAGACGAAATGATATTCATGCCATTAAAGGGGCAGAGCGGGCACATAAACTGCTCATACGGCTCGGCGAGGAACCAAAAGCAGCCAAAGAGATTGCCCTTGCGATTTTGCTTCACACAGATTCATATTTGCCAGAGGGCGACCTGCATAAGGACACACTCCAGCAAATTGTGAAGAAAGCAGATGAAATGGACGAAGAGCCTGGTGGACACCATCATTACAGACAAATAGATGAATCACTTGCGCTCAAAAAAATTGCTGATTTGGATGAGAAGGTGCAGCAGGCGCTTCAGCCCATGAAACGCTCTGTTTAATATGGAATATCTCCATGAATCGTTCCGTGCTGATCCACATACAATGTGCGGATCACAGTACGGTTAAATGCCGACGTCCCTGACGCAGTGAGACCTGTGTAATGAACCGTGACGGAATAAGCACCTTCTTTTTTCAATTGAACGGCAGATGAAGAGCTCGTTTTCAGTGGATGATCCAACTCGGCATCTTTAAAATAAGTGGTCTCTACAGTTTTGCTTAATCGTTTAATCAGCTTGCTCGAATGTGTCGATGCATCTCCTGATTTCGCTGCAGCGATTTTGATTTCTTCATTCAATGGTGAATCAAAGGATACAAGTAGCAAATAAGGATCCTTTTTTCCTGAATTTGATCGAATCGTCCATTTTCCTGGAACGGGTTTATTGATTTGCACATGGTGTGAATAGGCGCCTTCATATGGGAATGATGCTTCGGATGTCGTCAAATTGGTTAAGACATCTCCATTTGGCGCAACGATTTCCGGATTGGCTTCCTGTCTTTCATTTAACCACTGAATCGATAGGCCATTCGTTCCTTCCTCTACATAGAACGCTTCTGTTTTATCCTTTTCACTTTCTCCACCTTTCACATAAACGTTTGTATTTAGCTCCGAAGAGACTGGTTCTTGCTCTTGTTCGTCTTCACTTTCAGCGCTTGCGGTACTTGCACGCAGCTGTGCCTGAAATACGGGGAACATGCTTGTGCCGTTTTTGATCGAAAAGTGATCCCATTTTCCTGTTAAAATATTGTTTGCATATGCTAGCTTTGTGCTGCTGACCGTCACAGCGCCATCGTTTGCACCAAAGCTTTTTAAATACATGCCGCCTAAATAAAGCACTCCGCCAAAGGTTCCCCAATCTGAACCAGAATAGGTTACATACTTATGAGGGAACGTCTCCAGCTGGTCGGTTTCACTTCGAAAAGCTGCCATCATCCCGGTTTGCAGAGAATAGAGCGCGTCGCTCTTTTGTCCAAGGATTTGCGCAAGCCAGCTTCCGCCTTTGCTATAGGCTAAATCCGCAAGCGGCGTCCCATAGTGTGGAGAGCCAAGTGTGATGACTTTCTCTACATATGGATGAGCGTTGTAATACACGAGGGCAGCCTGCGTATCCACTCCGCCTTTACTATGACCGATTATGATCAGTTTTCTGCCGAAAAATTCATAGATTTCTTTTAACTTTTCTGCTAATAGTTTCCCATTCTTTTTCATGTCCTGATCTGGATACAAATCTATGAACGCGCTTTCGTATCCGTTCAGAACAGCTTGTTTTGCCATATCGTTTCGATCAGACCATGTGGAGGAAGAACTGTTTATGCCATGAACAAAAACAAGTGGGGGTTTTGACAGGTCTTTTTGTACCGGTTCTTCTCCTTTAAACCACTTCCCTGGTGTACCAGGTGCATCTCCAATTGTGCCTGCGTGCGCATAACTTGCAGAGGATAGTAAGAGCATGACAGCAACGATACAGATTAATTTTTTCAAGATCATTCACCTCTTCAAATAATTTAAGATGTTGGCAGCACCAATCTATTATACTTCTAAAAATTGTAAAAAAATACGAAATGTAAAAATACGGTAATAATGTTGTGGGTTTGCTGAGTGACACTCACATGGGTCATTGCATACGCTGTGGGTAAATACACAAGTAAAGGGGCAGGTAGCATGGCACAACAAGGAAGTCCACAGCTTGTTTCATTAGTTGATCCATATGTTTATCAAACATTGCAGAAAGTAGTCGGTATGAGATTGATTGTTCAAACAGTGAAAGATACAGTACGTGGAAAGTTGAAGGAAGTGATGCCGGATCATATTGTGATTGAGGCGGGGGCAAAATCAGTGTTTTATGTGCGGATCCAGCAAATCGTGTCGGTGATGCCTGATCACAGTGAAAGAGTGTAGCAAGCAGACGCACAGGTGTCTGCTTTTTTCAATGCTTACAGAATGTATATCTGGAAAAAGTGCATGATATACCAATTGTTCTTTTTTTTTCAAAAAATATGGTTCTAAAACAAGAAGCAGTTGACAGAAGGTGGGTTGAATAGTAGTTTTTTAATAAGGTCAATACGTAACAGGAGGAGCATCTTTGTTAAAATCTAAAGTTCATTTTTGGACATTCCAAATATTACTGGTTTTACTGATTGTGTATGTATCAACAAAAGTTTCATTTTTATTTCAGCCGATCATTTTATTTGCTTCAACGTTGTTTGTTCCTATTTTACTGGCAGGTATTCTCTTTTTCATCTTTAATCCGATTGTTCGATTTTTGTCGAAGAAGATACCTAGGACGCTCGCCATTCTGATTATTTATCTCCTATTCATCGGGCTTATCACGTTTGTTGTCAATGCTGCTGGACCTGTCATTGTCACGCAGGTGGGTGGACTTGTCAAAAGCTTCCCGGGGTATGTCACGGACATGCAGAAATTTATCAACGACTTCTCGCATTCTAAAACATTTACGTGGATGATGAACCAAGATTATGTGTCTGTTTCGAAGTTTGAACAGTCGATCGTTTCGACATTAAAAGATTTACCGGAAAATATTGCTTCCAGTATGTCGGCGGTGTTTGGCGTGATTGCGAATATTGCCCTCGCTGTCATTACCGTTCCATTCATTTTATTTTACATGCTAAAAGACGGGCATAAGTTTCCGGACAAGCTCGTTCAATTTTTGCCAATGCCTTACCGTAAGGAAGGATTGAAGATTTTTAAAGAATTAAACGATACGCTTGCTGCTTACATACAAGGGCAAATCGTTGTTTGTTTATTTGTCGGAGTTGCTTGTTTTATCGGATACTTATTAATTGGTGTGAAATATGCGCTCATTCTCGGCATCATTATTGCGGTGACAAACGTCATTCCATATCTTGGGCCGTATCTTGGTGCGGCACCAGCTGTGCTCATTGCTTTTCTTGATTCGCCTGGAAAAGCGGTTGTGACTGTTATTGTCATTCTTGTTGTTCAGCAGATCGATGGAAACGTCATTTCTCCATTGATCATTGGAAAACGTCTCAACACACATCCGTTAACAATTATCTTGCTATTAATTGGGGCAGGAAGTTTTGGCGGAATCCTTGGCATGATTTTTGCCGTTCCTGTCTATGCGCTGCTGAAAGCCATCACACTCAATATTGTCAGATTGGTTCAGCTGCGTCAGCGCTCTCGAAAAGAACAACATCTAAACGTTTAGGACAGATGCACAACTTTTCCCTTTTTGCATAACATAACTCACATAAGCGAATAGGGAGGAGAAGGAAGATGCCTGCGATTGTTGGACCCATCCATATTGAGTCTTTAGGCGGAAACGGCTCGGCTACTTTTGGTGACGTTCTCGCCATTGCCCCTTTGGCTGTAGATCACTCGACCGGTGGAGCGGGCGCTTTTAATTCAGGTGATTATATGTCCCTGACAAGCGATCCGAATGCCACCATGCTTTGGGACTTTACACTGTTTGGCCAGCCTCAATCATTTAATGCATAAAAGACAGCTGATCATATGACATATCAGCTGTCTTTTTTATGTTGTATAGACACGTATTGTTCCGCTAGGCATATGATGAGGGTAGTAAAGGTGGTGGAAAGATGCCAGCAATTGTTGGACCCATTCATATTGACCGTGTCATAGGAAACGGTTCTGCACATTTCGGCGATGTGTTTGCCATTTCGCCAAAAAGTGTGGATCATTCCGCTGGTGGTTCAGGCACCTATAATGCAGGAGACTTTGTTCAATTTTTCAACAATCCGAACGTCACATTTGTTTGGGATTCAAACCTCATCAGCCAGCAAAAGAGCTTTAACGCATAGCCAGCTTTGAAAGGGTCTCCTTTTCAGAAGCTGTCTTTTTTTATGGTACAATGGATAGAAGAAGGAAGAAGAAAAAGGGGGGAAAACACATCAAATGAAAATAAGAAAAGCGCATCTGACAAGCGAGCAACCAACAACCTACAATGTATATTTACATGAAAATAAAAAAGAATATAAAACGCTTGTCGCTGTACCTGATATGGAATGGAGTATTTCTATCGCGTATGAAGACGAAAAAACGCAGCTTGAGCAAGCACTAGAACAATCTTTAAACAAAAGAGTAGAAATAGACGAAGCCCGTGAACTTGCACAAAAAATTGTGCACTGGGTCACAGAAATGTAAATTCAGAAACCAGGAGTGAACACAGCAATGAAAGAAGAATCCGTAGACTTTTATTTGCAGCAAGGGATATTTGGACATGCTGAAACAAAACCAGATGAACGAAGAATGTTTCTCGGCTCATTAAGAGAACGTGCTCTTCTCGCTCTGACAAAAGGACAAGTATCGAGACATAAATCGTATCAAGAGGTAGAGCAAGTATTGAAGGCAAACCGAGAGGCCACTGTTCTTTTAAATGGTGAATTGTCATATGCTTCTTATTCTCCATATGTCAAAATGGCAAATGCCGCTGGTTGTTCTTTTAAAGTGGTCAACCATCACGAGTCACATTCACCTTTTGGGCTTGTGATAGAGGTGCCGCATGCGATCAATCAAGAGCACATCTATGTAGAAGATGAGCTTTTTCAAAAAGCTTTTTCTCGTGAATCTGTTGAATAGGTTTCCCTAGTGAAATGAATAAGCTATAATGATTCAAAAGAGCATATGGGAGAGATGCGGATGGGCAAAGCATTGATTTGTATTGATTATACAGTTGATTTTGTTGCAGACGATGGAAAACTGACGTGCGGAAAGCCTGGACAGGCGATTGAGTCGAAGATCACAGAGATCACTTCCTCATTTATTGATGAAGGACACTTTGTTGTTTTTGCCGTCGATCATCATGAAGAGCAAGATCCATATCATCCAGAGACAAAGTTATTTCCGCCCCATAATATTCGCGGGACAGAAGGAATTGAACTTTACGGAAAACTAAGTTCACTATTTCACACGTCAACACATTTAAATCATGTCTATTATATGGAAAAAACAAGATACTCTGCTTTTGCAGGCACTCAATTAGAAATGAAACTGCGCGAGCGTGGCATCACTGAACTTCACCTAGCCGGAGTGTGTACCGATATTTGTGTACTTCATACAGCTGTTGATGCGTACAATAAAGGCTTTGAACTTGTGATTCATGAGAATGCCGTAGCGAGTTTTAATGAAGCGGGGCACGAGTGGGCACTTTCTCACTTTGAGCATACGCTTGGTGCGAAAGTGGTTAAGTAAGGGAAGGAGAATGGAAGTTGGAGCATCGGTTTATTGACGACAGTTTATCACTACATACAGATCTTTATCAAATTAACATGGCAGAAACGTATTGGAGAGACGGCATTCATGAGAAGAAGGCAGTCTTCGAACTCTTCTTTAGAAAGCTTCCATTTGACAACGGCTTCGCTGTATTTGCTGGTTTAGAGAAAGCGATTGAATATTTATCGGACTTCTCTTTCACCGAGAGCGACCTTGCATATTTAAAAGATGAACTCGGTTATAAAAGCGATTTCATTGAATACTTAAGCGGATTGTCATTTACAGGGACACTTCATTCAATGAGAGAAGGAGAAATTGTCTTTGCGAATGAACCTATTATGCGCATCGAGGCAACACTTGTTGAAGCGCAGCTAATTGAAACGGCACTGCTCAACATCGTGAACTTCCAGACGCTAATTGCAACAAAGGCGGCTCGTATTAAAGGAATCATTGAAGATGAGACAGCATTAGAATTCGGAACAAGACGTGCGCATGAAATGGATGCAGCCATGTGGGGAGCAAGAGCAGCACTGATCGGCGGATTTCAGGCAACAAGTAATGTCCGTGCAGGGAAACGCTTCAATATTCCCGTATCAGGCACACATGCCCATGCCCTTGTACAAGCATATCGCGACGAATATACTGCATTTAGAAAATATGCCGAAACACATACAGACTGTGTCTTTTTAGTGGATACATATGATACGGTCAGATCAGGCATTCCAAATGCGATTAAGGTAGCGAAAGAATTCGGAGACAAGATCAACTTTATTGGGGTCAGACTTGATAGCGGAGACCTTGCCTACTTGTCTAAAAAGGCGAGAACGATGCTGGATGAAGCTGGATTCCATGACGCCAAGGTCATTGCATCAAGCGATCTTGATGAACACACCATTATGAACTTAAAAGCACAAGGTGCAAAAATTGATGTATGGGGTGTTGGAACGAAACTGATTACCGCATTCGATCAGCCAGCTCTTGGTGCTGTATATAAGCTTGTATCGATTGAAGAAAACGGTCAGATGAATGACACGATCAAAATTTCTTCTAACCCAGAGAAAGTGACAACACCAGGCCGTAAACGAGTGTATCGCATTATCAATCAATTGAATCATCACTCTGAGGGAGACTACATTGCCCTTGAAGAAGAAGATGTTCAAAGTGAAGATAAGCTGAAAATGTTCCATCCAGTTCATACATTTATCAGCAAATTTGTGACAAATTTTGTGGCAAAGGACCTTCATGTCCCAATTTTTGAACAAGGGAAGCTGGTGTATGATAATCCAGATATCCAAACGATTCAAGCATATGTGCAGGACAGTCTCGGACTCTTCTGGGAGGAATACAAACGAATCAGCAAACCAGAAGAATACCCAGTCGATTTGAGTCAAAAATGCTGGGATAATAAGATGCAGTTTATCCATGATGTGAAAAATAAAATCAAAAAAGAGCTTTATGAAAGCTGATTACCCCGGGAAAGGAGATCATCAAGCCAGATGGTCTCTTTTTTTTCATGTTGGACGATTCAAAATGAACCTTATGAGCAATCATTTGGTATACTGAAAGCACATCTTGTTTGTCATTGCATAAAGGAGGAATGGAGCAGTTGAGGGTGTTTGTTGCAAGGCAGCCTATTTTTAACAGAAAAGAACAAGTCGTATCATACGAGCTGCTTTATAGAGATAGTGAAACCAATACATATAGCGCTGAAGATGGTGATCAAGCGACAACGGACCTCATTATCAATAGTTTTTTAAACATTGGCATCGAAACACTGACAGAAGGAAAACGATGCTACATCAATTTCACCGAAAGCTTGCTTTCGTCTGATCTGCTCACTTATTTTGATCCACATCAGCTTGTGATCGAAATATTAGAAAATGTACCGATTACCCCGGCACTTATTATGAGATGTAAGCAATTAAAAAAGTGGGGATACACGATTGCGCTCGATGATTTCTTTCTGAGCGGAACACATTTTCATGACAAGTTACTCGATGAACTCCTCTATTGCATTGATATTTTAAAAATTGATTTTCTGAAAACAACATGTGAAGAACGAAGAGACATTTTACATACATATAAAAAGTATCGACTTCGATTCCTTGCTGAAAAGGTAGAAACGCGAAAAGAATATGAAGAAGCGTTAGAAGCTGGCTTCCATTTGTTTCAAGGATATTTCTTTAGTGAGCCGCACGTCATTTCGGGACGAGCCTTATCGACTAGCTTCCACGCATACCATCAGCTATTGAATGAGCTGAGCAAGGAGCAGCCGAATATTCAGACCGTGACGCACTTTATAGAAAGTGATCTTTCCCTTTCATATCAATTATTAAAAATGCTGAATTCTGGCGGCATGAGACGTCTTTATCAAATCAAGAGCATTCGTCAGGCGATTATCCTGCTTGGGTTTAATGAAATACGGCGATGGATCTTTATCCTTTCATTTAAAGAACTGAATGTCCAAGCCAACTCAAGCCAAAAGGAAATCATCAAAATGTCGTTCATTCGTGCCAAAACGTGTGAACTCATTGCTAGTCGGACTGAACGAGAGCATCCCGCTTCTTATATGCTAACAGGTATGTTTTCACTTATTGATACGCTTGTCAGGGCGGACATTACTGAACTTGTGAAAGAACTGCCTCTTTCGGATGAAGTAGGTGAGGCACTGCTTGGCTATGAAAATGACTATTTCCTTGTGTTAGAGATTGCCAAACGTATTGAACGAAATGAATGGGATGATGAAATGTTAGGTGGAAGTCTCCCTAAGCAGGAAGCCTACGGCTGTTATATAGAAGCCATTGAATGGTGTCATAAAATGTTTGAATCTTAAGAAAAGCCGCTCCCACTAGAGCGGCCTTTTTCTTTGTTATCCCCACTGTAAAAGTAGAAAAAGCCTACTGGAAGAGAGGGATAAGTAGATACGGATGCCTTCTGGACTAAAGCGGATATCGATATTGCTTTTCACCCCAATCTGCTTCAGCATTCGAATCACACTTGCGGTGTCAGCACGTTCAGCAGCTTCCATGATTCGCTGTCCAAACGAAAGCGAACCGGAAATCTGCTGTGTAATGAGGGATGCATCAGCCACGAGACGGGTTGATTCCTTTGCAGCCTTTTGAAACGCATGAGCATCTACTGGAGGAAAAGTCATAGGTGTTCGCAGGTATGCGTTCCCCATTGCGGGAACCTGCAAAGGCGGATAAGGAACATAGTAAAACACATGGTCACCTCTTCTCTCATTGAAGTGAATTTGGACGGATATCTGTTCTAAATGTATGAAGAAAATCCGAATAAAGAATCAAAATGATCTTTCTATCTTTGCATATTCATCATAAAAATAGGTACTTTTGCGGTCAATTTCGGTGAATGTCGCCAAAAAATTGCGGTGTCTACAGTAGAGCCTGTCGTCTGACCTATAACATGAAAAACCGAGGAAACAGAAGGGATCATACGTTCTGTTACACAAGAATTGTGACGAATGATGCCTGTTCATGTCGCAAAAATGACGTATTTCCTTTGAAATTGAGATAAAAGTATCATTTGAAAAGTCTGAAAATGATGAAAAAAGACCTATTGAATTTTGCGGTATCACGCACACATTTTGTGCATACTTTTCGGTGAAAAAATACTCAATAGCATTTACACTGTTAGTAACAGATCAAATACTTATGACCCAATCAACATACACAAATACATTGATCTTCCAAAAAAGGAGAGTGGAATCGATGGAAAAGTATGAAATCGAAGAACTTAAACAACTATTATGGAAACTTGAAAACGAAATTAGAGAAACAACGGCTTCTCTTCATAACATTAACAAAAGCATTGATCAATACGACAAATATGAATATGTGAAAATTTCTTAAAGACTTGATAACCATCAAGTCTTTTTTTTATCCAAATACATACAAAAAAAGGATATATTATTATATAATTGTTAAATAGTGATGTCAGTGGACATTTGCTTATTTCTTTTTAGTAAAATAAGAGGCGAGAGGGTGAGGATCAAGATCGAGTATGCTAAACTATCTAGAGAATACAAAAATCAAGCAGAAAATGTCTGATTTTATTCAACATGCAGTCAGGCAAAATGATTTACAAAAGCTGCTTCTCGAATTTACAGATATAAAGAATGAATTTCCTTTTGGACAATTGGCTTACCAACATTATGAGGCATTTGGCGGACAAGACGAGCAAGCGATTACAAAACTGGCAGCAGGGATTGAACTTCTCATCTTATCTGCCGATATATTAGATGATATTGAAGATCAGGACAATGATTCGTATCCTTGGATGAACGTCAACCAAGGGGTGGCCGTGAATGCTTCTACGTATTTGTACACATCAAGCATTCAGTTCATTACATCTTTATATGAAAATAATTCTCAACTGATAGAGAAATTATTCCATCTTATCAAGATGTCAATGGAAGGACAGCATGAAGATTTACGTCATATGCATGGAACAGAAGATGAGTGTTTAGAGGTTTTAAGAAAGAAATCAGGATCATTAACAGCTCTTTCTAGTGTGCTGGGGGTTTATTTAGCGACAAGGGAAATCAACGAAATCGTCGAATCTTATTCAATATATTATGGTGTTGCTGAACAGATCAGTAACGATTTTTTTGCGTTATTTTCAAAAACAAACGGAGATTTGCAAAAAAAACAAACACTGGCGTTTAGTTATTTGCATAGAGAGTTTAATGATGCCAGTCAAGAGCTGCTTGCGTTCTTTTCTGGCCGTCTAGATGAGTCGGAGCTAAAGTCATTTCAGCTGAAGCAGAAATTACTTGAAGCTGGTTTGACTCAGTACATGGTATCTATGAGAGAGATTATGCTGTTAAAAATGAGGCAGGGAATGGAACAACTTGACTTACCTACAACAAAGAAGGAACAACTATATGTATTTATGACGAAGGAGGGCAATGATTGAACATTCAAAATATCATTGCATATTTAATGAAAAATCCAGGTGTGATTGATGAGTTGAAATCTGGAAATGCAAGCTTAATTCATGCTGATGCCCAAACCACTGCAGTTATTATAAAAAGTGTGAAAAAGGGATACATGAGTACGAGATACATCTGGGAATATTAATTTTAAGTTCAATATTGCATTATCATTTTACGATCTTTTCTTAAGGATGTTTTAAAAATGAAGCTTACCTATACAAAATGGTCCACAATTTTTGTGTTTTTGTCTTTTTTATTTGTGATCTATATTTCTTATATATATGTTTTTGATATTTTTAATGGAGCACGCGTAGAAAAGAATGGACACGGTCAAACGGAAGTAGTTAATGTTGAATATCTTTCTTTAGCTTATTCTTCAGGCTTAAAAGAGGGAGATATAATATTAAAGATAAACGGACAGTCTAATTTAATTCAAGACCATATGATCAATGGTAAGCTTAGAAATGTACAAAGGATTGATATTCAAAGAGGCAACCAAATCATTTCGCTTAAAAATAAGACGTTGATTGGCAGAGAAAGTTTGTTTGTCTATTTAATTCCTCTTCTTCTCTATTCAATATGCTTATTCTGTATCTTTTTTATTATTAAAATCAATAAGGAACCACAACGAAAATCTGCTTTTCTATTAATTTTGTTCCTATTATCAATTTGTGTCGGGTATTTGAGCGCAGGTACTTCAGGAATTGGAGATAAATTTAGCCATTATGTTCTTTTTTTGTGTTTATCTAGTGTGTCCATCTTATATATTCACTTTATCTATCAATATTTCAAGGAATTTGATGTTCACATAACGAATCTCAAATTAATTAAGTGCTT
>NZ_CP150633.1:423104-519902 GCF_038023285.1 Bacillus sp. PPSBB_11 | reverse complement strand
ATCGTTCTGTCCATTTATTTTCTTTTTTGTCATTCCCTATGTGTTTTTTGATAAGTATTTGATAGATCCTTTTATTCTGACATCTGTTGTTTTGTTAATTCCTTTTTCACTTGTTTATCAATTCGTGACAAACAAAATTTATAATATGAACTTCTTGATCAGCAGACTGAGGTACTATGGATTTCTCGCCATTACTCCGACTATTTTTGTCGTTGTGATATTTTATATTTTACAGAAACCAGAAGACCTGAAGTACACACTTAAGCTCGCAATAATCACCTACACTTTAATGCTAGGAGTCTTTTACTTCAAAGAAATCATCGATTTCCGTTTTCGCCTGAAGCGTTTTTCGGAAAAGCATAACTATCAGGACAGTGTGTTTAAATTTACACAGCTTATTCGTGAGGCGTCGTCACTTCATCAAGTGCTGTTTCATTTGAAGTACACCATTTTGGAAGTGCTTGTGGTGAATAAAGCCTTTGTGCTTGAAGTGAAGGCAGATGGACAAATAGAAGAGATTGATGAATCGACAGATGACAGCAGCCTGTGGAAAGAGTATGTCGATCAATTTCAAGACATTTTAGGCGAAGTAGGGAAAATCATTGAGTTGGATAAAGGGTTTATGATGAAAATTGGTGAGCGGGGCGGTCACTCGTTTGTGATTTGCTGTTTATCTAATTTACGGACACCTAAGCTGACCCGCGATGAAATTTCATGGCTGAAAACATTGGCATTTTACACAAGTGTCAGTTTAGAAAATGTCGTCAAGATTGAAGAATTGATGGAGCATCTTGAGGATTTGAAACAGCGGGAAGCCAATCCCGCCTGGCTGAAGAAAGTCATGTTCGCCATGGAAGAAAAGCAGCGCTCAGATTTAGCGAGGGATCTTCATGATTCTGTGCTGCAGGATTTGATTTCACTGAAGAGACAGTCCGAGATGTTCTTAACCAATTTCCAAAACAACCAATGCCCAACATCTATTGAAAATTCGCTGATCTCTTGGAATGAACAAATGTCTAAGGTGATTCAAACCACGAGAGAAACATGTCATGAACTTCGGCCGCAGCTCCTCTATGACTTGGGGTTAGTGAAGGCAATTTCGAAGCTGACTTCGCAAATTCAAGAGGAAGCGCCATTTCATATTAGGCTGAATACAACCCGCTTTGATAAAGAACTGGACATTGATATTGACTCACAGCTGAATATTTACCGGATTGTGCAGGAGCTGTTATCCAATGCGTTGAAGCATTCTAAGGCCAGCCAAGTCTTAGTGATGCTCATTTGTATTAAAGATCAAGTTGTTCTCCATTATGAGGACGATGGAGTCGGATTTGATGCAAGCCAGCTTGATCAGCACACGATGAGCATGGGTCTTTCTGGCATAAGAGAACGAGTCAAAGCTCTAAATGGAAAGCTTCAAATTCACACAGCACCTGAAAAAGGGCTCAAGGTGAAAATTGAAATGGAATTGTAACGATTTCTTAAGGAATAAGACTTGGCATCTGCCAAGTCTTTTATATAAAATGGAAGTGAGTGATTTAAAGGGAGGAAGACATGAAGAAGATATTGGTCATTGATGATCATCCGGCTGTCATGGAAGGGACAAAAAGCATATTAGAATCAGATCAGCAGCTATCAGTCGATTGTTTAAGTCCTGATGCAGAAGGCGCCTTTTTAAAGACGCATGACTTTTCCATCTATGATGTGATCTTGATGGATTTAAATCTCGGGGATATCAATGGAATGGACATTGCCAAACAAATTCTAGAAACGAATCAACAAGTGAAAATTATCATTTATACAGGATATGAAGTAGATGATTATTTCGAAGAGGCCATTCGAGCTGGATTGCATGGTGCAATAAGTAAAACAGAGACAAAAGACAAAATTATTGAATACATACACCGCACATTGCAAGGAGAAGTTGTCATTCAGCTATCCTATTTAAAGAAATTAATTTCACAGCAGCAAGAGAAGCCAGAACAGGCGCAGCAGACGGATCATGAGCTGTTAACAGAGCGTGAATGCTTAATCTTAAGAGAAGTGGAAAAAGGGTACACAAACCAAGAGATCGCCGATGTGCTTCATTTGAGCAAACGCTCGATTGAATACAGTTTGACCTCCATCTTTAATAAGCTGAATGTTGGATCTCGAACAGAAGCGGTGTTAATTGCAAAATCGGAAAGTGTCCTGTAAACGTGTGAAGGGAGAGGGCCTTGATGGATGTGAGTGGTTCAAATACACTGCTTGAGGCACTGGGGATTGAGATTGTGGAATGCAATACGTCACGATGCGTGGCGACAATGCCAGTCGATCACCGAACAAAACAGCCATTTGGATTACTGCACGGAGGAGCATCAGCTGCTCTAGCAGAAACAGTGGCAAGCATGGGTGCTGCTGCTCATTTGGACTTAACTCAGCAGGTTTGTTCAGGTATTGAAATCAATGCCAATCATTTAAAATCTGTACGTGATGGAGTGGTGACAGCTACAGCTGTTCCTGTACATGTAGGACGGCGTACAATGGTATTCCAAATCGATATAAAAGATGATCGAGACCGTCATATCTGTACGTCAAGATGTACACTCGCTGTCATTGATCGCATATAAAAAAGCTCCCGGTGCAGCGGAAGCTTTTTTTAATACCCTTTTATGAACATGCGGGTAAAGTGAACAAGACCTGAATGTCAGGTTCTTCATTTATAAATAAGAGTCTTCTTTTCGTTTAATGACAAAGTTACGGAAACCGCCATAATCATCTTGGACACTTCGTTTGTCCATTTTCACACCAGTGTTGTAAGCGGCTCTTCCGATCAAATGAGCGCCGACTGGTGCGGTCAGAAAGATAAAGACAATCCCAAGCAGGATTTTCGCAGAGATGATCCCTGCAAGAAACCATTCATGAAAGAACACACCAACTAAAATGAGAACAACACCAAGTGTCGATGCTTTTGATGCAGCATGCATACGTGTGTAAACATCCGGCAGGCGAAGGACACCAATGGCTGAAATTAAACAGAGGATGGCGCCAAGCAGAATAAAGAAAATTACGATCGCTTTAGCGATGACGATCATTTTCAATCACTTCCCCTTTCTCAAGGAATTTGGAAAAAGCGACAGTGCCGATAAAGGCAAGAATACCGAGCAGTAAAATAATTTCAAAGAACGTCGTGGTTTTCAGTAAGATAGACACGATGGCTGTCATCCCAATTAAATTGATTCCTATCGCATCAAGCGCACTAACGCGATCAGGAATAGAAGGTCCTTTGATAACCCGTACGACAAAAAGCAAAGTAGACAGCGCAAGAATCCCAAGTGACATTTGCAAGATCAGTTCCATTACTTACCGCTCACCTCCTGAATCGCTTTTTCAAATGATACCCGAATATCGTGGATGGCTTTTTCAGCATCTTCAATATCCATCGCATGAATATATAAAATCGAACGATCATCCGAAATATCGATGACCAGTGTACCAGGTGTTAATGTAATCATATTAGCCAGTATGGTGATTTCCCAATCTGTTTTTAAATCTGTACGAAAGGCGAAAATACCAGGCTTGATCTTAAGCTTTGGAGATAACACCGTCTTGAGTACACTCAAATTGGCAAGAAGCAGCTCTCTGATAAAAATGATGACGAGCTTGAAAATCGCATAAAGGGCATAGCCGTAAAAACGTTGCGGGAAGAATCGCCGTAGCATAAAAATGGCGATCATCCCTAGTGCAAAGCCTGATACAAAGTCTGCAGCTCTGTATGTATCATTCATAAACATCCATGTAAAGGCGAGGAGAGCGTTTAATAATATTTGAAAGGCCATGTTCATCTACTCCTTCAGCACAGCTTGAATATATTTTTCTGGTGTTGATAGCATTTCCGCAGCTTGATTGATATAAGGTGCAATGAATTCTGTGCCTAATCCAATCGCAAGCGATAAGATAACAAGCAGTACCCCAGGATACACCATTCCTCTAATGGATGGCTTTCTTCTTCGCATATCCTGTTCCTCTCCCCAAAACGCGAGCATGAAAATCCTCATAACAGAATAAAGGACAAGAAGACTGGACAGTAAAACAAGGATAGAGAACGTCATGTACCCAGCAGAAAACCCACCTTCAACAATTTTCAGCTTGCCAACAAATCCACTTAGCGGAGGAATACCCGCAAGTGATAAAGCCGATATGAAGAACATCCAGCCGAGTAGAGGCTGGGATTGAATCAGCCCACCCATTTTTTTCAGATGATTGGTTCCAGCATACACAAACAGTGCCCCTGCGAGCATAAATAGAGCTCCTTTGATCACCATATCGTGAATGAGGTAATAAATGGCGCCTTGAAGTGATGCCGGTGTATTGGCCGCAATCCCAAACAAAATGACACCAACAGCTGTGACAATGTTATAAATCACAATTTTTTGCACATCAGAATAGGCGATAGAGCCAATGACACCGAATATAACCGTTAGAGCGGCTAGCCAGGCCATAATTGTATGTGTAAAACCTGTATCATGTATAAAGATGAGCGTAAAGACCCTGGCAATCGCATATAGCCCGACCTTTGTCAGCAGTGCGCCAAACAAAGCTGAAATCGCTGCCGGCGGTGCATGATAAGACCCTGGCAGCCAGAAATAAAGCGGGAAGACCCCAGCTTTTAAGCCAAATACAATCAGGAACAGAATGGCAATCACGGTGATTAACCCTGTTTGCCCAGATTCAGCTATTTTCACACTTAAATCAGCCATGTTCAGTGTGCCTGTGACTGCATATAAACACGCTACGCCAACAATAAATAATGCCGATGAGATAATATTAAACACAATGTATTTCAGTGATTCACGAAGCTGGGGCTTTGAACCACCCAGAACAATGAGCATATAAGATGCCATCAGCAACAATTCAAAGAAGACAAACAGGTTGAAAATATCTCCCGTTAAAAAGGCACCACTGACGCCAGCTAACAAGAATTGGACACCAGAATAATAGAAAAGCCGCTCTCTTTCTTTCCCAATCGTTTGAAAGGAAAAAAGAACTGTGACAAGTCCAACAATGGAAGCGGTCAGCACAAGAAGCGCAGCAAACTGATCGGCCACAAGGGCAATGCCAAACGGTGCTTTCCAGCCGCCCAAATAAAGGGTTTGTATGCCGTTTGTGAAAATCGTTTGGACCAAATAGACATTACAGATAATGGCTAAAAGAGATGCAAACACACTAAAGCCTCTCGACAGCATGGTGTTTTTATTCATAAAGATCAATAATGTAGCAGCTAGTAATGGTATTAATATAGGCAGGATCACGAGATTATTCATGCTGATCATTTCCTCTCATTTGATCCATGTCATCTGTTCTCAGCTCTTGGAAGGCACGGAAGGCCATCACGAGCAAAAAGGATGTTACACCAAAAGCAATGACAATGGCTGTTAAAATTAATGCTTGTGGCAATGGATCTACATAGGATGTGAGCCCCTCTTTCAAAATAGGAGGTGCTCCCTTTTTTAAGCCGCCCATTGTTAATAGAAGCAAATGGACGCCGTGACTTAAAACGGCAGTACCGACGATGACCCGCAGAAGGCTTTTTGAAAGCATTAAATAGGTCGCTGCCATAAAAATGATTCCGACGATAATAGACATTAGAAATTCCATTATTCCTTCTCTCCAATCGTTTGAATAATGGTCATGGTGACACCAACAACAACTAAATACACACCGATATCAAACAGGACCGCTGTCGCCAGTTCTGTTTTCCCTAGAAACGGCAGTTGGAAATAATCGAATGCATGGGATAGGAAAGGTGCTCCGAACAGAAAAGATCCCATACCTGTTAGGATGGCAACGAGCAAACCGACACCAGCCACATAAATAAAGTCAAATGGTAAAATGCGTCTGACTGTTTTAAGGTCGTAGGCTAAAAGCAGAAGAACGACAGCACCAGCACTCATCAAACCGCCAATGAATCCTCCGCCAGGATTGTTATGTCCTGCAAGAAATAGGTGAAGTGAGAAAAGCAAGATGATGAATGCTGTAATTTTAGTTGTGACTTGTAAGAGCATATCATTCGTATCAATCTTTCTCATCGCCGTACGCCTCTCTTCCGTTTTCCTTGTGCTTTTACCTTCAATAATCCATAAATACCGAGTGCCGCAATGGCCAGCACTGTAATCTCAAAGAGTGTATCAAAGCCCCTGAAATCGACAAGAATGACATTGACAATATTGTCTCCGCCAGCCAGTTTGTAGCTGTTTTCAATGAAGTACGTTGAAATTGTGTCAAGAGATTGCTGGCTTGTTGAAGCGAAAGCAAGACAGGTGACAACGACTCCAACACCTAATGAGATGATCAAATTTGTTAATTTAAATCTTCGTGTTTTTTGCTTCAGGCTCAGCTTTGGCAAATGATAGAAGCAAAGTAAAAACAGCGCGACAGAAATGGTTTCAATAATGAGCTGTGTCAGCGCAAGGTCAGGTGCTCTGAAAATCACGAAGAACAATGACAGCGTGTAGCCCATAACACCTAGCGCAATAATAGCTGTTAAGCGTGAACGAGCAAATACAGTAGTGACTGTCGCTGCGACCATCACAAGTGAAAGGATGACTTCGTACGTGCCGATTGAAGCAGCATGCTCAGTTTGAAATGAGAAGACTTGCTTGTAGAACATCACGCTGCCAAGCACGATAATCATAAACCCAAATACATAGACAAGATAGTCACGAAGGAATCCTGTCATATAGCTGTTTGTTAGGCGGTAAGCCCCTTTTTCTACACCTATAAGCGAACGATCATACAAAGCGTTAAATGACCATTTTTCCTTAAATATGTTGTACATTGGGCGCCATTTTGACAGCGTTAAATAGCCAATGGTACCGAGCGCAACTACACCAATTGTCATGTAAAGCTCTGGCTGGAATCCATGCCACGCTTCAATTTTTACGGCAAAGCGGCTTCCTGTTTGAATGGCTTCTGGAATGATCGCTTGAATGGCAGGTTCAATGACAGAATAGGCCAGAATATTAGGGAAAAAGAAGAACGTGACCACAAGTGCAGCTAAAATAATTGGCGGGATCAGCATACCAATCGGTGCTTCATGCGGTTTTTTCTCTAATTGATCGACATTCAGACGGCCTCTAAATGTTTTGAAGACGATCATCATACTGTAGATGAACGTAAACACACTAGCGAGCCAAGCGATAGCAGGGAAGACAGCCCCCCATGTTGACACATCCGTAAAGCTGATGTCAGAAATCCGGATCATACTTGTGAAAAATAGCTCTTTACTTAAAAACCCATTAAAAGGCGGGAGTCCAGCCATCGAGAATGTACCAATTAACGTAATCGTAAAGGTAATTGGCATGATGGTCATTAATCCACCTAATTTGCGAATATCACGTGTACCTGTTTCGTGATCGATAATCCCTGCTGCCATAAAGAGACTACCTTTAAAGGTTGCGTGGTTAATGAGATGAAAAATAGCAGCAAGAACGGCTGCGCCAAAAAAGGCAGGGTTGTTTTCATGAATGGCAGCTGCGCCTACTCCTAGCATGAGCATAATCATACCGAGTTGACTCACTGTCGAGAAGGCCAGAATGGCTTTCAAATCATTTTTCCGAACGGCGTGGAAAGATCCCCAGAATAGTGTGATAAGTCCGACAATCGAAATGGTCCAAAACCACACCTCTGATATAGCAAAAATCGGACTAAAGCGGGCAACCAGATAAATACCGGCTTTGACCATAGTAGCAGAATGCAGATAACTGCTTACAGGGGTTGGTGCTTCCATAGCATCAGGCAGCCAAATATAAAATGGGAACTGCGCTGATTTCGTGAAGGCCCCTAGTAAAATGAGAACCATCGCAGGGATGAAATAAGGTGATGCCATAATGAGCTGAAGCTGATTGACTGCTTCGCGAATACTGAATGAATCAGTGATCAGGTAAATGAGGATGAAGCCGCCAAGCATAGCTAATCCGCCAAACACAGTAATAAGCAGTGATTTGGTTGCTCCGTAACGAGAACGCTCACGCTTATACCAATATCCAATTAAGAGGAAGGAAGAGATACTCGTTAGCTCCCAGAACAAATAAAGTACGACCATGTTGTCAGAGAGGACAACACCAAGCATAGCGGTCATAAACATTAATAAATACGTATAGAAAGAGCCAAGCTGTTCTTTTTCCTTTGATAAGTAGAAAATACTGTACAGTACCACAAGTGCACCAATACCTGTGATGAGTAATGCAAATAACAGGCTGAGACCATCTACATACACAGTGAAATTCATCCCTAGAGAGGGAATCCATTCAGCTTGTGAGAACAACGTTCGTCCATTCGAGGTGATCTGGAGCATTTGGATGAAATAGGTAAATAAAAGAATAGGCAAGATGAGAACAAACCATCCTGTATGTATACGCCTTACGTATTTAAAGAGAAAAGGGACGACAAAGGCAAGTAAAAAAGGTGATAGGATGGCGAAGTGAATAAGCTGCAAGAAAATGAACCTCCTTTGATCAATATAAATTCACGTTCTAAAGAACTGGTAACTAAAATTATAGCGTAAATACAGACATAGTGCATTGGTTTGAACTGATTTACGGCAAATCGAAATTGTTTTGAGTTCTTTTGACCACAAAAAATATTTTATCAAAAATGAAACTCGTTGTATATTGTTTTGTATTTCGTACATGCTTTTCTTAAAGGAGCTGATCAAATGAAACGAAAGATCGCCATCAGCTTAAGCATATTCTGCACGATTTTAGGAGGAGCATTCTTGATTGAACGAAATGATCAAAAAAGGTGGCAGGCCGGGAGTGAATGGCCGCTATTTTCTGAACATCTCCTCCATATGACCTATCCGCAGGCGAAACAGTATCCTTTTCAGCCTCGGGAGTATATACGAATTGTATTAGCTGATGAATGAGGATGTATGGGAGAAAAGAAATATAAAAAAAGCATGTCCCTTATGAAAGGGACATGCTTTTTGTTTCTTTTTTAAGTAAACATTCTGAGTAAGATTGTTGCGCAAATAACGGTTGCTGCTCCGCCAAGACGTGTAGAGACTTGAGCGAAAGGCATAAGGCCCATTCTTCCAGAAGCTGAAAGAATCGCAACATCACCAGTACCGCCTAATCCACTGTGACAGCCCGTCACAATGGCAGATTCAACTGGATACATGTTCATGAATTTACCAACAAAGTAACCAGAACCAACCATGCCTAGAACAACAGCAATACATACACATACGAAAGGAATCGAAATAACAGTGGCCACATCATCAAGTGGAATGTATAGAATTCCTAAACCAACCATTAGAGGCCATGTAAAGCTTTTCGATACAAACTTGTAGAACTGCTGTGAGCCGTTTTGCAAATGCTGAGGCATCACGTTTAAGTATTTGATTAATGCAGCAAGAACAATCATTAAGATTGGACCTGGAATATGAACAAAACTTTCTAATAAGCCGCCAAAGATAAAAGTTGTACATGCAACAAGCACACCTGCACCCATTAAGCTGAAGTCAACTTTAGTATCCATTTCAGGCTGTTCAAAGATTTCATTTGCTTCTTTTGATTTAACAAGTCGTCCATTCCCGTTTAGTTCAGGACGTTTTTCACCAAGCTTTTTCATTGCGCCAGCACAAATGATGGCAATGACGTTCCCAATAACAGCAGCCGGAATCAATTGAGAAATTAATGACTCTGCTGATACACCAAGAATTTGTGAATAAGCAATTGATAATGGCAATATTCCTTCACCGACACCACCGGCAATAATCGGTACAATGATAAAGAAGAACGAATGATGCGGTGTGTAACCAACTAGAAGCCCCACTAGAATTCCAGCAGCCACAGCTGTAATTGTACCTGCAACAAGAGGAACAAACATACGAATAAGGCCTTGTACTAAAACAGTTCGTTGCATCCCAAGAATACTACCTACTACAAGAGCAGATATATAGAAGTATAGGAAGTTCGACGTTTTCATCAGAGACGTAACCGCTTCCAACGAGTTTGGATTCAGAACATGAAAAAAGACCAGGAACGATGGTACGAATAAAGAAAGAATCGCCGGTCCACCAATATCTTTTAAGATTGGAATACGTTGTCCTACATCTCCTAGGAAAATCCCCAAAATCATAATAACAGCGAAACCACCAAGCATATTTGCTGGAATTTTATTAAAATAAGCGGCAGTTAAAATAATCGCTGCAAGTACTATATACACAGGTAGATCAATAACACCAATTTTCCAAGAAAGAATTTTTCGGAAAACGCTTTTATTATTGTCAGAATCGTTTGTAATCGATTTCAATTGTTGTGTATTAGCCACATAAACACCCCCAAATGCTATTTGTCTCAATTGTAGAAGATTCTGTGACACTCATCTATTTATTAAACTAAATTAAGTGTAATAAAAGTAAAATAAACGGGGGTTTTGTCGTTTTTATCATACAAAAATCCCCTGAAGATAGTTTGTCCTTCAGGGGATTGATCATACATGGTATTTATTTATCGTTTTCCTTTTAAATAAGGGGTACCAAGTGCTTTTGGTGCGTCTGCTCGTCCAATGAAGCCAGTAAGAGCTAGGATCGTCAGCACATATGGTGCAATGAGCATGTACACGTTCGGGATATCTTGAAACAGCGGAAGCAGAGAGCCAATGATGCTTAAGCTTTGTGCAAATCCAAAGAATAAAGCAGCGCCCATAGCGCCAAATGGGTGCCATTTCCCGAAAACAAGGGCGGCTAACGCAATGAAGCCTTGTCCCGTAATGGTGGCGTGTGAGAAGTCAAGAGCGATGGTCGATGCATACACAGCTCCGCCAAGACCGCCAAATAGACCACTAATGAAGACGCCAATATAGCGCATCCGGTATACCTTGATTCCCATTGTATCAGCTGCCATTGGATGCTCTCCGACTGCACGAAGTCGCAAGCCAAACGGCATTTTAAATAAAACAAACCAAGCGACAACCGCAAGAACTAATGCGAGAATGGACGTATAATACACATCTTTAAAGAAAATATCACCAATGATCGGAATGTCACTTAAAAGGGGAATATCTCCTTTATAGAAAGGTTCTGTAATTTTATCCGTTTGTGCTTTGCCATAAATCAGTTTGACAACAAACAGCGTAGCACCAAGGGCAAGCATGTTAATCGCAACACCACTGACCGTTTGATCTGCTCTGAACGTAATAGTGGCCACAGCGTGAATGAGTGAGAACACGCCGCCAATGGCCATACCAACAAGTAGACCGAGCCACGGGGTCAAGGCACCAAACGTATCAGCAAACATTAAGTTAAAGATAATACTAGAAAATGCTCCGACGACCATCAAACCTTCAAGACCGATATTGACGACACCTGATCTTTCTGAAAAGACGCCTCCAAGAGCGGTTAAAATAAGTGGTGCAGCATATACAAGTGTAGCCGGGACGATGATTTCAAGAATTTGCAGAAATCCCACTTATTTTCCCCCCTTTTTCTTCAATTGTTGAATGACAAGACGGATGATATAGCTTGAGGCAACGAAAAGAATAATGATCGCAATCACAATATCAACGACCTCAGTCGGTACGCCAGATTCAAGCGGCATGTTTAAAGCACCGACTTTCAATCCACCAAGCAATAATGCAGCTAAGACGACACCAATAGCTGTGTTTCCGCCTAATAAGGCAACAGCGATTCCGTCAAAACCAACGCCAGTGAATGATCCTTTAATCGAAGCATATTCAAATGTTCCGAGTCCTTCCATCGCACCTGCAAGACCTGCAAAGGCACCAGAAATGAGCATCGCATAAATGATGTTGCGTCGAACGTTCATTCCAGCATAATGAGAGGCCTGCTGGTTCATCCCAACTGCGCGTAATTCAAACCCTTTAGAGGTTTTCTGGATAATAACCCACATGACAACAGCCGCAATAATGGCAACAAAAATCCCATTATGCATTCTTGAGAAATCAGTGATCTGCTCAAAAAAACCAGATCGAAGGGAAGCTGTTGCATCAATTTTTTCTGTTTTATCTTTATTGTTTGTTAAGACATTTGAAATCAAATAATTTGTGACATGAAGGGCAATGTAGTTCATCATGATGGTGACAATGACTTCATGTACGTAAAAACGAGCTTTTAAAAATCCGGGAATAAAGCCCCATATTGCACCAGCAACTGCTGCTGTGATCAGTGCAAGAGGCAGATGTATATACATAGGTGCATGGACAGTTGTGCCGATCCATACAGCAGCTACCCAGCCAATCAGCATTTGACCTTCTACCCCGATATTAAAGAGGCCTGTCCGAAATGCAAAGGCAACAGCAAGTCCTGATAAAATATAAGGCGTGACTTGTCGGATGGTTTCTCCCATATAATAGGTTTCACCGAAGACGCCATTCCAAAGGGCGCTATAACCTTCGATGACACTATAACCGCTTGCCAGCATAATGATGGCCCCAACGAAAAGACCAAGTACAATGGCTATAAGCGGAATCAGCAGATTTGTTAAGCGATTAGACATTTGCTTCTTTCCCCACTTCCTGTTGCGTACTTCCAGCCATTAACAGACCGAGTTCTTGCTCTGTTGTTTCTTTTGGATCAACAATGGCAATAATGCTGCCTTCGAAAATAACAGCAATCTTATCACTGACATTGATAATTTCATCAAGCTCAAAGGAGATGAGCAGAACAGCTTTGCCTGAATCCCTTTGTTCAATCAGACGTTTATGAACAAACTCAATGGCTCCGACATCAAGTCCACGTGTCGGCTGTGCGGCAATTAATAAATCAGGATTTCGGTCCACTTCACGGCCAATAATGGCTTTTTGCTGGTTACCGCCTGAGAGCGCACGTGCTTCTGTATATTCACTAGGCGTCCGTACGTCGTATTCAGCAATGATTTGTTTTGCTTTTTGATAAATATTTTTCATATTCATCAAGCCAAACTTCGAATATGGACGCTGATAATACGTTTGTAAGGAAATATTTTCTCCAATTGAAAAGTCAAGGACAAGTCCGTGCTTATGACGGTCTTGAGGAATATGACCGATACCAGATTCTGTGACCTTACGAGGCGGGAGATTTTGAATGGCTTTCCCGTTTAGCATGATCGTGCCAGATTCGGATTTTTTCAGACCTGTAATGGCTTCAATTAATTCAGATTGACCATTTCCGTCTACACCCGCAATTCCGACAATCTCACCAGCTTTCACTGATAAATTGAGCTGTTTCACAGCTTCAATTCCTCGCGCATCTTTGACAGTGAGATCTTGAATTTGCAAGACTTCTTCAGCAGGGGAGGCTGCTTTTTTGTCTGTTTTAAATGAGACTTCGCGGCCGACCATTAAGCTGGCAAGCTCGTCTTTGTTTGTGTGTTCCACATCAAGTGTACGAATACCTTGCCCTTTTCGGATAATGGTCACGCGATGACAGGCATCCATAATTTCTTTTAGCTTGTGGGTAATTAAAATAATGGATTTGCCTTCATTGATTAAGTTTTTCATAATTTGTATGAGTTCTTTTATTTCTTGAGGTGTTAAGACGGCTGTTGGTTCGTCGAAGATCAAGATGTCAGCGCCGCGGTATAGTGTTTTTAAGATTTCTGCTCGCTGCTGCATACCGACTGAGATGTCAGATACTTTAGCGGCAGGGTCTATTTTCAGTCCATAACGGTCAGAAAGTTCCTGCACTTGCTGAATGGCTTGTTCTTTGTCAATCTTTCCAAATTTCTTTGGCTCTTTTCCTAAAATGATGTTTTCAGCCACAGTAAATGTATCAACTAGCATAAAATGCTGATGGACCATTCCAATGCCTAAATCACTTGCATCATTTGGACTTGAGATTGTAACCGGTTTTCCGTGTACCTTGATTTCACCTTTTTCAGGCTGATAAAGTCCGAAAAGCACGTTCATAAGCGTTGATTTTCCAGCGCCGTTTTCACCAAGCAGCGCATGAATTTCGCCCTTTTTTAGCTGTAGCGTAATGTTATCATTTGCTACAATGCCAGGGAATTCTTTGCGTATATTCAACATTTCAATGACATAATCCACAGGTTTAACCGCTCCTTTTTTAGGGTGCTGATGAAGATAAAAACTAGCAAAAGAAAAGCTGCAAAACAAGGCTGCAGCTTTTCTTTTACCACCTTTTACGAATAAAGAGGAGGTAAAGGAGAGGCAAGGGGATAAGACGCGCTTATCCCGATGCACAAATTAAGCTTTAAAATCTTTTAGTTCATCACGTGTTGCAGGGATTTTCACTTCACCCTTGATGATTTTTTGTTTCCATTCTTCGATTTTCTTCAATACATCTTTATCAAGATTCTCTTGAGATGGAGAGATGTCAACGCCGCCTTCTTTCAGACCGTACGTGATGACTTCGCCACCAGGGAATTTACCTTCTTTTGCTTTTGTTGTTAAGTCTTGTACCGCTGTGTCTACTTTCTTAATCATAGAAGTAAGAGTGACACTTTGTTTTGTTCCAGGTACTTTACCTTCGTCATACTGGTCTTTATCGACACCAATGACCCACACTTTGCGGTCAGGATCAGCTTTTTTCAGGTTTTTCGCTTCTGTGAAGACACCAGTTCCAGTTCCGCCTGCTGCGTGGTAAATGACGTCAACGCCAGATTTGTACATACTTTCAGCTGTTGCTTTACCGATGTCTGCTTTATCGAATGCACCAGCATATTTCACTTCAACTTTTGCTTTTGGATTAGCTGCTTCAACGCCTGCACGGAAACCAACTTCGAATTTTCTGATTAATTCAGAATCAACGCCGCCAACAAAACCAATTTTGTTTGATTTTGTAGAAAGAGCCGCTGCAACACCTACAAGGAATGAACCTTCGTTTTCGTTAAATGTAATGCTTGCTACGTTGTCTTTTTTTACAACTGCATCAACGATGGCAAAGTGGTTTTTCTTACGTTGATTCGCAATTTCAGTAATAGAATCTTGCATTAAGAAACCAATTCCGTAAATCAAATCAAATTTCTCACGAGCAAGTGTGTTTAAGTTTGTTGTATAGTCAGCGTCTGATTTAGATTGTAAGTAATCAAAGCCGTTTTTACCTTTTGTTAAATTGTTGTCTTTCCCAAATGCTTGTAAACCTTCCCAAGCAGATTGGTTAAACGATTTGTCATCGACACCACCGACATCAGTTACCATTGCAACAGTGAATTGATCTTTATCTTTTTTGTTTTCACCGCTGTTTGAGCCAGAGTTGCCGCATGCTCCAAGGATGGTTCCTGCTGCTACGACTAAGGACAATGCAAGTCCAATTTTGCGCTTCTTCAAAACATAACCCCCTATAAAATTTAAAAGTTTCAGAAAAGTCTCGCGAAAAAAGACCGACTCTTGCCTTCTCCTATCCTTGTGAAAAGGGTATTTTATCCTGCATTCTTTTGAAATTGATGGAAACAGGAGAGAAGATGTAAGACATCAGACTTATATCTCGTTGAACTAATCAATCATAATTTATCATTTCCCATCGAATAAATAAATAGAAATTTGTTTTATTTTTAAAAAAATGTTAAAAGGCTAAATTCGATGTCTTTTTATGTGCTGAAATATGATATAATGCCGCTTTTATGATGTGCTCTACTACAGTGGAACCACTGATATCAAGGGGTTTGTGACATCGTATGCCATAAAAAAACATCTGGCCTTTGTGAAAGGTCAGATGTGTCAAATTAAAGATATTGCTGAATCAAATTCATGTTGCTTGTATTCAGTTTATATTGGAAAACAGGGCGGCCGATTGTCCCGTATGCCATCTCCACATCAACCACTTCGATATCCTCAAGAAATTTCAAATATTTTCTAATCGAAACTTGAGAGATTTCAGTATGATTGGCTAGGTCTTCGGTCGTGAAAGCCTGCTGACCGAATGATTGAATGCTTGTCCAGATGAGTTTGAGTGTGCTCTTCGTCAGGCCTTTTGGCAGCAGGACTTTTTCCGCCTCTGCTTTTTTATGAAAAAGCTTCGCGTCTAAATCATTTTGAGAGATGCTATTCATCGTTTGGTATAGGGCATGTTTTCTTTTATATTCTGCCAGTGCTGATTGGAAGCGTTCAAACTCAAAAGGTTTGATTAAATAGTCGACAGCTCCGTTTCGCATCGTTTGCTGTACGACATCCACTTCATTTGCAGCTGAAATGACGATGACGTCAACGGAATGATTTTGCTGACGAATTTCTGATAATAGGGCGAGCCCATTTTGTCCAGGCATATAAATATCAAGCAATACAAGGTGAATGATTTCTGATTTTAAGATGTCTAGTGCCTTTTGAAATGAGGTGGCAATCCCTTTTAATTCAAATCCTTCTATTTGGGTCAAGTAGCGTTTATTCAGCTCTCCGACCATTGGGTCATCTTCTACGATCAACACATTAATCATGTGAATCCTCCTTTTGTTTATATGGAATACGGAGACTAAAGGTCGTTCCTTCTCCTTTTTCGCTTGTGACGATCATATGTCCGTTCAGTTTTTTGATGCTTTGGTCAACAAAATAAAGGCCAAATCCTCTGTCTTCTCCTTTTGTTGAAAAGCCTTGATCAAACATAATGTCCTGTTCTTCTTTTGTCAGACCGACCCCTGTGTCTGTAATTTCAATATGAAGCTGCTCTTGGACATATCTGAATGAGATGGAGATATTTTTGTTCTCTGTATGGGAAACGGCATCGAGTGCGTTATTTAACAGATTACCGATGACCGTAATAAGGTCATGTGTGACTGCTGGGTCCTCCGAGTTTGGTACCTGTGTACTGCAATTGACTTCTAAAGCTGCGCCTTGTTCTCTGATGTAGCTTTGTTTTCCTAGTAAAAACCCGGCTAAGACTGAGTTTTTCACATGGTTGATGATTTCATTTGTTTCTGTCTGCTGATAAATCGCAATATCTTTAATATAGGTGCCAAGGTCATCATAGTTCTTTAGCTGGACCAATCCTAAAATGACATGGAGCTTGTTCATAAATTCGTGTGACTGGGCACGAAGTGCATTGGCATACATCTTCACCCCGCTCAGCTGCTCAGCCAGATGTTTGACTTCTGTTTTGTCACGGAAGGTTGCGATCGCTCCGACAATTTCCCCTTTTACCGTAATCGGCACCTCATTAAAGACCAGCTCCAGTCCGTTCATTCTGACATCGCGATCAAGCAGCGGTTTCCGTGTTTCGATTACTTGCTTTAAGCCGCTTGAAGGCAGAAGAGCCTGTACATCTTGTTCTCTAGGGTCAACCATAATGCCCATATTATGAAAAAGACGTTTAGCTTCTGCATTTGCCAGCTTGATTTTACCGTGCTGATCAACGGCAAGAATGCCTTCTTTTGTTGATTCTAGCATAGCGCTTCGTTCTTTTAATAATGTGGCAATTTCATCTGGCTCTAGTCCAAACATAATCTTCTTTACTTTACGTGCCACAATGAGTGCGCCGATAATGCCAGATAAAAGGCTTAGCGATGTGACAAAGTAGAGCGGGAGCAGGCTTTGATGAATAATTAAATCAATTTCCTTTAATGTAATCCCAACTGCCACAGCCCCGAGCTGCTTGCCATCTTGGTTATAAACAGGAACAAAGGCACGCATGGACTTGCCAAGTGTTCCAGATGCGGTACTAATATGTTCTTTACCCTGTAATGCCGGTTTTTCATCACCGCCAGCAAACCGCTTCCCAATCTTTTGCGGATTCGGATGTGTTTTGCGGATACCGTTCATATCCATGACGACAACGAATTCGGTTTTGGTAATACGCTGAACACTTGTTGTATATTTTCGCAGTGCTGTATATGATTGATCTTTTTCCAATGATTTTGCTGTGATCGGAGCCTCTGCGACCATTTTGGCAGTGGAGAGGGCGATATCACGTTCCTGCTGATGAATATTTTTGGCTGTTTCTGACCAGATCGTAAAGAATGTGATACAGAGGGAGATCAGGACAACAATACAGACAAAGATCGTCAGCCGTGTTTGCAGTCTTAAAGTTTTTTTCACGAGTATACCCCTAACGCGCAATTTTTTCGTAATAGTAATACTTTAACGGGAAAATGTAAGTTTGTGAAGGAATGTACGTGCAAAATCACAAATTTGATTTAGATTCCAGTTTACTTGGAAAGCATCTTGTCAATCCGTTTTAAGTGAGCCATAATAAAAATGAGCTTATGAGAAAGGATCTATTTATGAAAAATACATATTTGACTGGATATTTTCCGCTGATTTCGATTTTGCTATTCAGCTCTGCCTTTTCTATTTTTACAGTAGGTATCACGACTGACTTCTTGACCCAAGCAGGAATTTTAAAAGGAATGCTGGAATTTTTCTCTGAACAGGGCATTCGTCTTGCTTTATTTGCCGCATTTGCACTTGTTTATTTTATGATTTTATCTGCTTTAAAACTCATTGCAGATACGGTGTTAGAGTTGGCGCTGCTCTTTTTTGCAAAGGACCCTGAAGGGGAGAACTTAAAGAAAATTCGGATTGCATCGGTTGTCTATTTGTTTGCCAGCTTACTTGCATTTCTATTGACGCAGCAGCTCATTCTGCTTGTTGGACTTTTTGTTTTAGCAAGTCTCGTCTATTTTATCTGGGTTGTGGTACGCATTTATCAATCACTTTCCATGCTGAATTTAATTGGGTTTATGATGTTTATTCTGCTGTTTTGGGCCACGTTTTTGATCGGCATTTTGTACTTATTTATTAAGCTTTATAACAGTGTGATGGCGAGTCTGCCAGCTTAATCAGACGAAAGAAAGCATCCTCCGATGATGGAGGATGCTTTTTTTTATGGAAGAAACCGCTTCTGAATTTCTGGTGTAGGCATCATACAGGATGTTTTTTGACCAAACCATTTGTAGCGATTCTTTGCAATGAGCTGATAAAACCAGTCACGGATTGGACGAGGGATCGCGAGGAGTAAATAGCTCCATCTGTATATCCCTTTTAAATGCCGTGCAGCTTTTAAGATGCCTGTTGACTTCATATAAAGTGTCCCATTTTCAATATAAATGAATGAATTGAACTCATCTAAAGGCAAGCCGTTTTCTTTTAAAACACGCTGCCCTGTATCTGATTGTAAAGAAGCAAACATCATCCGCTCATTCGGGTCGCGCTTGATGATAAACTGAACAGCACCACTGCACACGTTGCAGACACCGTCAAATAAAATGAAGTGAGAGGGTTGTGTGGAATGCATCGCAATCAAACCTCCTGTTTATCTAGCGTATTGCATAGTTTGTTTCCAAATACGTAAGTGCGGGCTTGAACTATAAATCGATTCAACGGTTCCTCTATCTCTTCCGACCCATACACCCATTGTGTATTGATCTGTCAGGCCAACAAACCAAATGTCTTTGTAGTCATTGGATGTCCCTGTTTTCCCCCCAATGTAAGGAGAATTGAAATTCGCCTTTTTCCCTGTCCCACTTTTCACAACAGAGGCAAGCAGCTTGCGCATTGTTTCATTTGTACGCTGAGAGTAGATTTGCTTCGGCGACTCTTTCCACTTGTAAAGGGTTTTGCCGTTTAAATCTGTGACCTTTGTAATGGAGTGATTTCGCGTATAGGCACCTTGATTGCCAAACACGGTATATGCATCGGTTATTTCTAGCGGCGAGAAGCCTTTTGTAAATCCTCCAAGTGCAGAAGGGAGGCGGTAATCATCTGCGACAATATGTTCGAATGAGAACTTTTCTAAATAGCTGAAGCCTTTTTTGACACCGACTGTATCAAGCATACGAATCGCTGGTGTATTGTAAGAATTCTTAAAGGCTGTTTCAAGTGTTACAGTTCCATACGTTTTATGATTATAGTTTTGCGGGCAATATCCGCTACTGCAAAACTTGCCGGCACTGATTTTGCTTGATGCCGTGGCACCGGTTTGATCAATATAAGGGCCATAGTCTAACAGCGGCTTAATGGCGGAACCAGGTTGTCTTTGCGCTTGATAGGCGTAGTTGAAATCAAACTTTTTATAATTCTTCCCGCCAGCAAGTGCGACGATTTGATGGGTTTGGTGGTTAATGACTGCTGAACCGCCTTCCACACCTTGATAAGGCAATTGTGCATTGAGCTGATAAACCGCTCTTTGCTGTAAGGAAGGGTCTAGTGCTGTATAAATCTTCACACCATCTTGAAGCAATGCACTAACCTTTTCTGATAATTCTTTTTGAATTGCTTTTTTTGCGCCAGCTGTTTTGGCTTTTTTCAATCGTTTTGTAAAGCCTTCCTGATCAGACACCAGATCGGTAAATTCTTCATTGGCATATGTCACATAGTCAGGATAAAGATTTTTCTTTTCACTTAAGGACAAGCTGATTTTTTCTTTCACTGCTTTTTTGTATTGCTTCTTCGTAATGACACCATCTTTTTCTAAAATACCAAGCAGCCGTTCCTGGCGTTTCTTTGTATGTTTGAATTGTTTCAATGGGTCATACAGCGTAGGGTTGTTAGGAATCGCAGAAATAAATGCCATCTGTGCAAGTGTCAAAGAACTAAGCGGCTTATCAAAATAGTAATTAGCCGCAGAACCGACACCGTAAACCCCGTTACTGAAATAAATCGTATTTAAATAGCTTTCGAGAATTTCCTCTTTTGTAAATTTTCGCTCGAGCTCATAGGAATAGAGCAGTTCTGTAAACTTTCGGCTGAATGAACGTTCATGACTTAAATATAAATTACGGGATAACTGTTGTGTGATGGTGCTAGCGCCTTGGCTAATGCCATGGTTTTTCACATTTGCGGCAAGGGCACGAATCACGCCCATAAAGTCAATGCCTTTATGGTCATAAAAGTTGCGGTCCTCTGATCGGAGGAACAGCTCCTTGACGGAATCAGGAATTTTATCGTACTTCACGAAAACACGGTTCTCATCGTTTGATACGATCTCAGAGATAAGAGAACCATCTCGATCATACATATAACTGTTTTGGGAAAAGTCTACCTTTTCCAGCTTGATTTTTTGATCAAGCACTTCGTTAACAGGTTTTACACTTGCGGCTTCTTCCTTTGATAGATAAAAAGTCAGAACAAATAATGGAATGAGGGCAACAAGTAATAACCATCCAATGATTGCACGAAACATGAGGTCACTCACTTTCTTCGGATTTCTAGCCATATCGTACCATTCTTTTGCGATTACGAGAAGGTTATTTTTAGAAAAGAATAGACGTGAAGTCTAGTAAACAAGGCATTTAGACAGAAGAAAAGAGTATCTGATAATGGATCAGACACTCCTCTCTTTTGTCTTTGATTGTGAGCGGACCGCCCATAAAAATAATGCCCCGAAAAGGAAAATGCCGGCGGTGACATAAAAGACAGCTGGAATTCCGTAATGACTCGCCACAATACCGCCTATGACGGGTCCGACGACATTTCCAAGAAAGCGGAAGCTGACATTGTAACCAAGCACTTCCCCTTGCATAGAGGCAGGCGCTTTGATGCGAATATAGGCCGTCGTACAAGGAATGATGCCGCCTAGTGCCATCCCGTATAAGAAACGGAAGATCACTAACATCCCGTAGGAATCCGCCATCGCTTGCGGGATGAATAAAATGGAGGAGAGGATGAGAAGGGCTAGCAGCACCTTATCGTGACCAATTCGATCTCCAAGGTCTCCCCATTTCCGTGTAAACAGCAAATTGCCAAGCCCGGTTGCAGAAAACGCCAGCCCTGCATAAAAGGCAAGATTGACGGGGCCGTGTAAATCATGAATGTACAAGGCTAAAAGCGGCTGAATACTAAAGTTCCCGACTTGCGTAATAAATGTGAGCAGCATGGTGACGACCAGTAAAGGCTGTTTGAAAATATGGACAAGGACGTCCTTCCGTGAGTAAGAAACCCGTTTTGCTTCTTTTGAACGGATCGGCTGTTCTTTCACACCGAAGATAATGACAATCGCTGACACATATATGACAGCAGCTGTTAAGAAAAATGTATAAATGAATCCGACACTGTCTGCCATAAATCCACCCATTAATGGACCGAATAACCCTCCGGCGACATTACTCATCTGCATTGTACCAAGGGTCTTACCGGCTGTTGCCTTTTCGGTCTGTGCAGAAATCAGTGCCATCGAAGTCGAAATAAAGCCTGTCACAAGCCCCATGAAAAGCCGTAACGCAAATAGTTGATAAACGGTTTGAACAAGCCCCATTAATAAAATGCTTGTTGCAATCCCAATGCCGTTAATGAGCAAAATCTTTTTATAGCCATGCCGGTCACCAATCCGTCCCCAAATTGGAGAAATGAGAAAGGCTGTTAAAAACGTAACCCCAAAGACATAGCCGCTCCATCTTTGAACAAATTCATTCGAATAACTGCTATCAAGAGACTCTATGTAAAGTGATAAAAAAGGGACGATCATTGTAATGCTGGCAGATACAAAAAAGTTCACAAACCACATGATGTACAAGTTTTTCTTCCTGTTTGTGATAAAGACCACCTTCTTTATTTATTTCGTGTTCCTTAATAATTATAAAGGAAAATAAACGATCTTTCATCTGATGAATAGGTTGGGCATAGTGAATCTGCATTATTTTCACGAAAATGAAGTGATTTCAAAGTCCGTCTTAATATAATAGTAGCAGGATGGAAAACAGACGAGAAAGTGGGGTGAGACTGATGGAACAGAAGACGCTGCTTGTGGTCGATTTTGAATTTACGATGCCTGATGGGAAATATCATCCGCAAAATTTTTTCCCGGAAATCATTGAAGCTGGTGTCGTTAAAGCATCAAATGAAACGATCATAGACACATTCTCAAGCTATGTCAAACCGAAAAAGTTCCCGAAGCTGACAAAGCGCTGTAAATCGTTCCTTGGCATTACGCAGCAGGATGTAGAAAGCGGGATTTCTTTTGAGACGTTTATCGAGAAGCTCGTGTCACTCGATGGGGGAGAAGACTGTGAGATTATCACATGGGGAAATATGGACATGAAGGTACTGAAGCAAAACTGTATGCTCAATCATATTGGTTTTCCTTTTAAGGGGAATCAAAGGGATCTGGCTTTTGAATATAAAACCTTTTTTGGGGATAGAACACTCACAGGACTTCGGAAAGCAGCTAAGGAGTACGGCAGTGAAGGAGCTGGTAAGCATCATAAAGCACTTGATGATGCCATGACCACTTATCAGCTGTTCACCCTTTTTGAAAAAGATCGATCCTATGTGGAAAATCCGCAAACAACCAAAATTGGTGAACTCATTGACTTCTCTCACTTTTTTGATTCGGCAGATTAGCGGGCGTCTTCTGGAAAATAATCTTTTTCAAGAGAAGAGAGGCACGCTCTTGATTTTTCAGCCCACTTGGAATCATCCGCACTGAGCCCTTTTTTCAATTTGTCTACGGCGTCTTTCAGTGATACTTGATAATCAGGTATGTCGCCATCATAAGGCTTGACCATATGATGAGGGATGTTCGTCTGTTCCCTAAAGGCCAAAGCCCGTCTTTCCTGAAAAAAAGGTACGTCCGCTTCTTTTGGATGATGCAGGTCACCTTGAGTGGGGTGTGTTAAAACCGCTTTTACTTGAACGAGATAAGTAGATGGTTTAACGGCTGTCACTTCCCCAATGTAAACACCTGTTTTGTAAAAACCTTTCACGATTTGTCCAATCTGAATGTCTGTCATATGAAATTCCTCCATTTCCTTCGCATAAGAAGGTATTTCCTTTCTTTTAGCCAATATAGTGAAGTAAACGAGCAAAAGGGGGAAGAGCGGAACATGTCGTTCATCATATTCTTTCTACTGTATTTTCCTGAAGATAAAAGGGAGTATATCCCTGCGGCAATCACGACGGTGCTTTTCTTTGCTGCTGCATTTATTTGCTTTCGTCTGATCGTTCGTGCTTCTAAGAAGCAGGAGCAGATCGATGAAAAAAGGACAAAAAAAATGGATTGATCATTTTCTTCTTGTATCTTCAGGAAACTTCACGGTGACTGTTGTACCAGACTGCAATGAGCTTTTGAAACGAATCGTTCCATGATGATTTTCAATGATAGAAAATGTCACTGTCAACCCAAGCCCTGTTCCTTTATTTTTCAATGTGTAATAGGGTTCACCAAGCTTTTTCATTTGGCTTTCTGACATGCCTACACCGTTATCAACGAAATAAAGGCAGATTCGATGATTTTCTTTTGAAGCAAACAGTTCGATTTTACCTTCGTGTTCGGGCGCTGCTTCGATTGCATTTTTGATTAAATTAATCATGACTTGTTTGATTTTCGTTTCATCACCTTGGATGTATAAGTCTGGTTCAATCGATTGATGAATCGTGACCGACTTAAAATTCGCATAGGATGTCATCAGCGATGCACACTCTTCAAGTAATTTAGATAAATTGAGAGACTCTATTTGATAATAATTTTGTTTCGCAATATCAAGATAGCTCGTAATAATATCCTGCGCACGGTCAAGTTCAGATAAAACGAGATTTTTATAATCTTTATTGGTTGACGGCTCTTTCGTATTGTCACTTGAAAAGAGCAGTTGGATAAATCCTCTCACCACCGTCAGCGGATTGCGGACTTCATGGGCAACACTTGCTGCCAGTTCACTCACAATCGTCAGTTTCTCTGATTGGACAAGCTGTGTTCTCATTTGCGCATTCTCTTTCACAAACTCAATGGAATAAATACTCAGCACAAGAAAGAATATGTAGTAAAGAGTTGAGAAAAATAATTCGAGCAGCTTTTGTTGCATAATGAATGCAGGGCTGTACTCTATTAAGCTGACCACAAGCAGTCCAATGTAAATAAACATCCCTTTTGATAACGCAATCATGACTCCGTATAACAGCTTTCTCTGCTTAGAATATTGGCGCCATTTCCGGTAAAGCAGGAAAGGAATGAAAAAGTAAATCGGTACAACAATCAATCCAACCCATAAAAAAGAGCCATACATCACGAACTTTACGGTTGAACTAACTAAGATAGCGACGATTCCGGCGGTATATCCCCCGTATAAAATAGCCAGTACAAGGGGAATCGATTGAAGCCCAGTCTGCAAATCTAAAATCGAACCAACTGGATACATAATACATAGTGCTGATGAAATGGATGCAAATATGGTGATGAGCAGTTTATTCGTTTTAGGGAAATGAGCAGGGGTCCGGCTTAGCCATAGTGCATGATATAAAAAGATTGGAAATAGAATAAAAGATACATGGAGCAGAAAATCCTTGAACATTTCCATTTAAATGCTCTCCTCGTAAATAATTGTAATTCCTCTCATTATATCATTTCATGTACAAAGTAGATATGATAATAGGAGGGTTTTTTTCTTTAAAAAGAACACCCGTTAGGATGTTCTTTTGATAGAAATGGTTTTATTCGGATGATTGAGTGAATGCTTGATGAAGGCGCTTCAGACCTTCTTTCACTGTTCCGGCAGGACAGCCTAGATTCATTCGAATAAAGCCGTCTCCTTCGTGCCCATATACGTTTCCGAGCTCTAGTATGACCTTGCCCTTTTTCAGCAGATTACGTTTCAATTCTGCTTGAGTGAGCTCATAATTACGAATATCCAGCCACAATAGATAAGAAGCATCTGGTTTCATATAACGCATGCTCGGCAGATATTCATCAATATAATCCATTGCGATCTTCATATTATTTTCGAGATAAAGAACAAGTGAATCAAGCCACTCATCTCCGTGGCGATAGGCCGCCTCCATGGCAGGAATCGCAAAGGCATTCAGTTTAGACAATCCATTTCTTTGCACTTCATTGGTGAAAAGAGTTCTTTTTTCTTCATCAGAAATGATAATGGCAGATGCCTGAAGACCAGCTAAATTAAATGTTTTACTCGGTGCAATACACGTTACCGTGATGTTAGCTATCTCATCAGAAAGGCTGGCAAAAGGCACATGCGGCTGCCCGTAAAGCATCAGATCGGAATGAATTTCATCTGACACGACGGTGACACCGTACTGTACACATAGATCTCCTACACGCTTTAATTCCTCTTTTGACCAAGCTCTCCCTGAAGGATTATGCGGATGACAAAGAAACATTAGCTTTGCTTCTGGTCTGCTTAATTTTTTCTCTAAATCATCAAAATCCATCATGTAGCGGTTGTTTTCTATTTTTAAAGGATTGGTTGAGACGATACGTCCGTTTCTTTCAATCATTTGATAGAAGGGCGTATACACCGGTGACTGAATGACCACTTCATCATTCGGAGCTGTAAAGGCTTGTACCGCAAAACTAAGTGCTGTCACGATACCTGGTGTGAAGGTGACGGCATCTGTTTTTATCGTCCAACCGTGTCTTCTTTTGACCCAGTCAGCTACTGCTTGCTGCGTATCCTGATCCTGAAATGCATAGCCGAATACGCCGTGATCTAATCGTTCTTTTAAAGCATCAAGCACGACTTGGGGCGCTTTAAAATCCATATCTGCTACCCACATTGGCAGCGCATCTGTTGTCAGGAATAAAGACTCTGCTTGATCCCATTTGACTGATTTTGAACCTTTACGTATGATCTGTTCGTCGAAATTCATGAAACCCACCTCTAGCCGTTTTTCAACCATTCTTGGTTGTGCTAAAATAAACATCACAAAATTTATTATAAGCGGTGATCCCCATGAAAGATAGTCAAGCTGTAGAAGAGATGATTCAAATCATTAAGGCATGGGACCCTTTTCAATATGGAGAGGACTTTTACGAAACGGAGCCTGCTGACGTCATCAGTGCCTTATACGACGCAGAAGACCCATTATCTTTCGCGAAAGACATTCAAGCCATTTACCATCACTCATTTGATCAGCTTCTTCCGATGGAAAGCTGCCAGCATATCGCAAATCAGCTTTTTGTCATAAGAGAAGGTAACTCCTGCTCGCTTTAAGACAGGCTGAAATGACCAATTTGATCAGACACAAAGACCGGATTTTCCTCAGGGATGAGGTGCCCGGTTTTTTTTAATGCGTGCAAGGTTGAATGCGGTAGATCCTTGTGCAGTCTTTCGCCAATTTGAATAGGAACGATCCGGTCTTCCTCCCCCCAAATCAGCAGGACAGGTGTCTCCATTTTCTTTAAGACATCTGACGCTAAATCGCCTTCCCTGTGCCGAATCAAACGAAAAATACCTCTGAAAATTTGGTCATCTGAAAAAGGCTTTAAATATCCGTCCACCATCTCTTGATCAATAATCGAATGATCATGCACAACAGCGGTTAAATTCTTCATAATACCTTGCTTGAACAACTTTCTTTTTAAATAAAGATAAAAATAAGGAATATATGTGCTGTAAACAAGCGACTTTTTGGACTTATTCATATACCCTGAGCTGCACAAAAGAACAGCTTTTTCAAATAGGTCGGGACGCTCAGATGCAGCATATAAAGCAATTTGTCCCCCCATGGAATGCCCCACGAGGATCGCATGCTGAATCTGCAAATAACCAGCTAGTTCAATAATGATTTTTGCCATGTTGCGATAGCTGTAAATGAACGTATTCGATTTTTCGGACTGCCCGAATGGAGGCAGATCAATCGCAATTAAATTGAAGTCTTGTTTCAGAAGCGGGATGAGCTTTCGATAGCTGAAGGTAGATGAGAAAAGGCCGTGAATCAAAATTAATGTCTTCTTACCTTCATTTGGATAGTGTTCGTAATAGATATCTAAACCGAATTTACTTTTCATATAGGATGGCTGTACAATGTCCACACTCATCAACTCCGATATTTGATACTCACTCTCTGTTAGGTGACTGTATTGTACCCTAAAAAGTGGATTTTAGACTACGATTAGAATCTTTTCCCTGCTTAGCATAATGGGAAAAACGTGCTATAATGTTCAGAAGATTTTTTAAAACTAGCTTTTTACAATCAGAGGTGTGAAATCAATGAAACTAACCGAAAAAGAAACTGAAATATTAGAGATTTTAGATGAAAACAGCCGCGCCGATTTAAATACAATTGCAAAAATGGCAGGTGTGACATCAGAAGAAGCAGAAGCCATTATTCAAAAGCTCGAAGATCAAAAAGTCATTATTGATTATTCGACCATGATTGACTGGCGAAAAGTAGACGGACACGAAGGCGTTACAGCGATGATTGATGTGAAAGTGACCCCAAAAAGAGGCGTCGGTTTTGATGAAATTGCTGAACGCATTTACAGGTTCCAAGAAGTGGAGTCCGTGTATTTAATGTCAGGCGTGTATGATTTATCTGTTGTGATCAGAGGAAGATCCATGTCTGATATCGCCCGCTTCGTATCTGAAAAATTATCGACACTTGATTCTGTTGTTTCAACCACTACCCACTTTATTTTGAAAAGATATAAGCATGATGGGAAAGTCTTTGAAACAGGGGACGATGACAAAAGAATCGTGGTGTCTCCTTAAATGAAAAAGTCTTATTTATCTGAAACGGTACAAAGCATTCAGCCGTCAGGTATTCGGAAATTCTTTGATTTGGCAGCCACAATGGAAGGGGTTATTTCCCTCGGGGTCGGCGAACCGGATTTCGTGACAGCTTGGAATGTGAGAGAAGCCAGTATTATGTCTTTAGAGCAAGGACTGACCTCTTATACAGCAAATGCTGGGTTGCTCTCTTTGCGAAAAGAATTGAGCCATTATTTATATAAGCGGTTTCACATTGAGTACAGTCCTGAAGAAGAACTCATTATTACCGTTGGCGGCAGCCAGGCGCTTGATTTGGCCTTTCGCGCCATTTTAAACAACGGGGACGAAGTAATCATCCCAGAGCCTTGTTTCGTCGCATATGGGGCTCTTACGACACTTGCGGGCGGTGTACCGGTTTATTTAAGTACATCGGCTGAAAAAGATTTTAAAGCCGATTCTGCTGATCTTCGTACGAAGCTGACGCCGAAAACAAAAGCCATCTTGCTATGCTCTCCATCAAACCCAACAGGGTCTGTTTACTCGAAAGAAGAGCTTGAAGATATTGCTCAGTTTGCAAAGGAGCATGATCTTTTAATCATCACAGATGAGATTTATGCAGAGCTGACGTACGATGAAGCTTTTACGAGCGTAGCGGCGATTCAAGATATGAAGGAAAGAACGATTTTGATTTCAGGCTTTTCCAAAGGGTTCGCTATGACGGGTTGGCGCTTAGGCTATGTGGCAGCACCCCCAGTCCTCCGTGATGCCATGCTGAAAATACATCAATATTCTATGATGTGTGCACCGGCTATGGCACAATATGCCGCAGAAGAAGCATTAAAAAATGGACTTGAGGATGTGGAGAAAATGAAGAAAAGCTACAGAAGGCGCCGTAATTTGTTTGTCGGCTCTCTCAATGAACTTGGACTCACTTGCCACCAGCCAAACGGAGCGTTTTACGCTTTCCCGTCCATTAAAAGCACAGGCATGACTTCAGAACAATTTGCCGAGGAGCTGCTGCTTAGCGAGAAAGTAGCGGTTGTCCCTGGAAATGTATTCGGTCCAAGTGGTGAAGGACATATTCGCTGTTCATATGCATCATCACTCGATCACTTGCAGGAATCACTTTCAAGAATCCAGCGTTTTTTGCAGAATAGACAAGTGAAAGAAGAGGCACCTGCTATCTTAAAATAAAAAAAGGCATCAATCCATCTGGATTCATGCCTCTCAAATTAGGGGGGAATACTAGAAAGCATTCTTGTTTTCAGGTATTCCCCCTTTTGAACGGATCTAAACCCAATTAAAAAATATTTTGCGTAAAAGACCGTTCTGTGATATAGTTTTTAATTGCGTATAAACGAATATTAAAACATTTATTTAGGAGTTGTTATCATGGCGACAAAGTTTGAAGTAGGCAGTGTTTACACTGGTAAAGTAACAGGATTACAAGCGTATGGTGCGTTTGTTGCATTAGATGAAGAAACTCAAGGACTTGTGCACATTTCTGAAGTGACACACGGTTTTGTAAAAGACATCAACGAGCACCTTTCAATTGGTGACGAAGTACAAGTGAAAGTTCTTTCTGTTGATGAAAATGCTGGTAAAATCAGCCTTTCTATCCGTGCAACGCAAGAAGCACCTGAAAGAAAAGAAAGCAAACCAAAGAAACAAAGACCACAGCAAGTGAAAGAAGAAGCTGCTGCACCACAAGGTTTCAATACACTGAAAGATAAACTTGAAGAGTGGATTGAGCAATCAAACCGTAAAGACCTTATCAAGAAATAAAAAAAGCACCGCTTCAAACGGTGCCTTAGGCTGCCTCATAGGCAGTCTTTTTTTATGTCTTTTTCATTAGCGGACCTCTGGATTTGGCTCGTCACGGCGGACAGCTTCTTCACTAGGTTTGAACAACAGACCAAGATTGACAAGACCTGCAATTCCAACAAGACCATAAATAATACGTGATAATGCAGCACCTTGACCGCCAAAGATCGCTGCTACTAAGTCAAATTGAAAAAAGCCGATTAGTCCCCAGTTAATAGCACCGATAATCGTGAGCACGAGGGCAATACGCTGAATAGCACTCATCGTGATTCCTCCTTTCGCTACAGTATCAATACATTTATATTTTGCAGATTTTTAGCCAAACTATGCGTAAGAAAATGGATGAAAGCAAATTACTTTACTTTTGGAATGAAAGAGGCGCATAATGTAGCGCGAGGAGGAGATCACATGGATCGATTTACTTATTGGAACCCAACGAAATTAATTTTTGGAAAGGGAGAAGTATCAGCCCTTTCAGATGAACTAAAACACTACGGAAAAAACGTATTGCTTGTATATGGTGGAGGCAGCATTAAACGAAATGGCCTTTATGACCAAGTTGTCAGCATTTTAAAAGAATCAGGAGCTGCAATCACTGAGCTTGCTGGTGTTGAGCCAAACCCGCGCTTAACAACAGTTAGAAAAGGGGTTGAGCTTTGCAAAGAGAACCAAATTGATTTTATTTTGGCAGTCGGCGGCGGTAGTGTCATTGACGCAACCAAAGCGATCGCAGCTGGTGCGAAATACGATGGAGATGCTTGGGATATCGTCACTCGTAAGCATGTCCCAATGGAAGCCATCCCATTTGGTACAGTATTAACACTTGCCGCGACAGGTTCTGAAATGAACTCTGGCTCCGTCATCACAAACTGGGAAACAAATGAGAAATACGGATGGGGCAGTCCAGCTGTCTTCCCTAAATTCTCTATTCTTGACCCAGTCAATACATTTACTGTGCCAAAAAACCATACGATTTATGGCATGGTCGACATGATGTCTCACGTGTTTGAACAATATTTCCATCACACGGAGAATACACCTTACCAAGATCGTATGTGTGAAGGACTTCTTCGTACGGTCATTGAAACAGCACCAAAGCTGATCAATGATTTGGAAAACTATGAGCTTCGTGAAACGATTTTATTCACAGGCACCATTGCACTGAATGGAATGCTTTCAATGGGCGCACGCGGAGACTGGGCATCTCACAATATTGAGCATGCGGTATCCGCGGTGTATGACATCCCTCATGCAGGCGGACTTGCGATCTTGTTCCCAAACTGGATGAAACATGTCATTCAAGAAAACCCAGGTCGCTTCAAACAATTAGCAGTGCGTGTATTCGATGTAGACCCTGCGGGCAAAACAGACGAAGAAGTTGGCTTAGAAGGAATCGAAAAACTTTCTGCTTTCTGGACAAGTTTAGGAGCACCAAACCGTTTAGCTGACTATGACATCAACGATGAGAAAATTGATCTGATTGCAGACCGTGCAATGGCACGTGGTGAATTTGGCCAATTTAAAAAGCTGAACAAGGAAGATGTTCTAGCTATTCTAAACGCTTCTTTATAATCGAACATGGAAAAGATAGCTGCTTTTAAGCAGTTATCTTTTTTGAGTTCTGCATGTACATATGTTACAGTAGTCTTTCATGTTTTTGGATATATATGTTTTAAGGAGATGTAGAACAGATGGAGAACTTTATTTACTATAATCCAACGAAATTAATGTTTGGAAAAGGACAACTAGACGGACTAAAAAGCGAACTCGCTCGTTATGGAAAACGAGTGCTTCTTGTATATGGTGGAGGCAGTATTAAGAAAAATGGTCTTTATGATAAAGTAATCAGCGCTTTAAATGAAGCAGAGGCTGACGTATTTGAACTGTCAGGAGTTGAACCGAACCCTCGTCTCACTACAGTGCAAAAAGGGATCGATATTTGCCAAAATGAGAACATTGATTTCTTATTAGCAGTTGGTGGGGGAAGTGTCATCGACTGTACAAAAGCCATTGCAGCTGGAGCTGAATATGACGGGAATGTTTGGGATATTATTTCAAAGAAAACGACCGCTCAAAAAGCACTGCCATTTGGCACAGTATTGACACTTGCAGCGACAGGCTCAGAAATGAATCCGGATTCTGTGATCACGAACTGGGAAACAAATGAAAAGTACGTGTGGGGCAGTTCAGTCACGCACCCTGCTTTTTCAATTTTAGATCCTGAGCACACATATTCTGTGCCAGAGAATCAAACGGTGTATGGCATGGTTGATATGATGAGCCATGTATTTGAACAATACTTCCATAACGTCAAAAACACGCCTCTACAAGATCGGATGTGTTTTGCTGTTCTTCAAACAGTCATCGAGACAGCACCAAAGCTACTTGAAGACTTACAAAACTATGAGCACCGTGAAACCATCCTTTATGCAGGAACAATTGCTTTAAATGGCACGCTGCAAATGGGCTATTTTGGCGACTGGGCATCACATACGATTGAGCATGCAGTATCAGCAGTCTATGACATTCCGCATGCAGGTGGACTTGCGATCCTCTTCCCAAACTGGATGCGTCATACACTTGATCATAATGTCGAACGTTTTAAAAACCTCATGTTGAACATGTTTGACATTGAGACAGAAGGAAAATCGGATCGTGACATTGCATTAGAAGGAATCGACAAGCTGTCAGCCTTCTGGACAAGCCTAGGTGCACCGAGCCGTTTAGCGGATTATGATATTGGTGAAGATCAACTGGACAAAATTGCTGATATCGCAGCAAAAGAAATGGAATATGGCGGTTTTGGTAACTTTATGAAACTAAACCGTGATGACATTTTAGCGATTTTAAAAGCTTCTTTATAATTTGGATGGCCGCTTCTCTTTATGAGGAGCGGCTTTTTGCTGCATCAATGACGATCACTTGATTTCAATAGCTAGTTCCGCTAAAGTGAAAGGGACAGAACTAACGTAATGGAGGGCTTACAAGCGATGACACATATTCAATTTGACTACTCGAAAGCGTTACCTTTCTTTCAAGAACATGAGCTTACATATTTAAAAGATTTTGTGAAGGTGGCCCATCATAATATTCATGAACAAACGGGTACTGGCAGTGATTATTTAGGTTGGGTTGACTTACCGAAGCAATATGATCGCGAAGAATTTGCCCGCATTAAAAAAAGTGCAGAAAAGATTAAATCTGATTCTGATGTATTACTCGTTGTTGGAATTGGTGGTTCTTATCTTGGCGCACGTGCGGCCATTGAGTTTTTAAACCATTCTTTCTATAATAGTTTGCCAAAAGGCAAACGCAAAACACCGCAAATCATCTTTATTGGAAACAACATCAGTTCTTCTTATTTAACAGATGTAATGGATCTGCTAGAAGATGCCGATTTCTCCATTAATGTGATTTCAAAATCTGGTACAACAACAGAGCCAGCCATTGCGTTCCGTATCTTTAAAAAGCTCCTTATCGAAAAATATGGTGCTGAAGAAGCGAAAAAACGCATCTATGCGACAACTGACAAGGCACGCGGGGCACTCAAAACATTAGCAACTGAAGAAGGCTATGAATCATTTATCATCCCTGATGACGTCGGCGGACGCTATTCCGTCTTAACAGCAGTTGGTCTATTGCCAATCGCTGTAAGCGGTGCAGACATTGATCAAATGATGGAAGGTGCTGCGAAAGCAAGTGAAGACTTCGCTTCATCTGAGCTCTCAGAAAATGCGGCTTATCAATATGCGGTTGTCCGTAATGTTCTTTACAATAAAGGACGGACAATTGAAATGCTGATTAACTATGAGCCAGGATTACAATACTTTGCAGAATGGTGGAAGCAGTTATTCGGCGAAAGTGAAGGGAAAGATGAAAAAGGAATCTATCCTTCATCTGCCAACTTCTCAACGGATCTTCATTCACTTGGACAATATGTACAAGAAGGAAGAAGAGACTTGTTTGAAACTATCGTGAATGTAGATAAGCCACGACATGAACTTGTCATCGAAGCAGAAGAACAAGACCTTGATGGGTTAAACTATCTTGCAGGAAAAACGGTTGATTTCGTCAATAAAAAAGCATTTGAAGGCACAATGCTTGCTCATACTGATGGAAAAGTACCGAACCTGATTGTGACGATTCCTGAAATGGATGCTTATACATTCGGATATCTCGTGTACTTCTTCGAAAAAGCATGTGCGATGTCTGGGTATTTACTAGGCGTCAATCCATTCGACCAACCTGGAGTAGAAGCGTATAAAGTGAACATGTTTGCTTTATTAGGAAAACCGGGCTTCGAAGAGAAAAAGGCAGAACTTGAGAGCCGTCTCAAACAATCATAAGAATAAAAGGCACATCTTTGCATAAGATGTGCCTTTTTTTATGTTCTCATGGTGTCAGTGCAAGCCTCCCTAAGCTTTGTACATAGAATAATCAATGGAGGAGGTTGATGAAGCGATGAGAACAAATCATATTTATATCCATGACATTTCCGGGCAGGCCATCGTTAATTTTGGGAATGTTGGGCGGATTTGTCCAATGAGAGCTACGAAAGAAACATCAGGAGCGGGCAGTGCGAACGAAACAAATGCATCATCCAGCCAGGCCTTATTTGATGCTGCTTTTACAAACAATGTGCAAATCACGAAAGGCAAATGTATGAATTCCTCTCTTTAACGAACCCTATACAAAAAGGAGGGTTCTGTATGATTCATGTACCATCTAGGCTAACTGGTGAAAGCTTTTCACTGTACCATTTAGAAGAAAACATGAAGCCGCTCGGATATGTCATTAATGGGAATTGGGATTATGATCATGGATATTTTGATTATAAAATTGACAACCGTGACGGCTATACCTTTCTCAGAGTTCCGTTTACAGCCGAGAAAGGACAGCTGGATCAGCCAGGCGTTGTGGTGAAAATGGGACATCCATTTCTCTTAAAGCATGTCTATCAAGATAAATTAGATGACCATGCGATGGTTGGAAATGTAGGGGCATCTTTTAACCAATTCCAAGAACCGAAAGAGAAAGACGGAGATGTGTCAAAGGCTTATGCCGAAATTGGCTTTTCACTCGTCAAAGAATTAGAAGATGCACTGCTTTAAAAGCTGATCAGCTCATCCTCTGGATGAAGCTCATATCCAAAAGGAGGATTCATCATGGGTCCTTCTTTTTTTTGTACGCCTACAATGATGACATGGTGCTCTAGAAAGTGATGAAGTGCCGTTAAGAATGTCTCTCCAGCTAATGAAGCCGGTACTGGAATGATGGTGATCTGTTTATGGAGGGTCATGTTTCTTTTGATTTTTAACGCCATGAGCTGTTCTTTTAAAAGAAAATGCTCCACCATTAAATGATTCACGGCATCAGAAGTATGGATGACTTGATTGGCTCCAGCCCGCTCAGCATTTTTCACATAGCGATCGGTTAAAATTTCAATTAAACAATATAACGAAGGATTTAATCCTTTTGCCGCAAGCAAGGTTAAGACACTCTGCATATCAGCCGTCACTTCATTTTCATGCTGGTCGGCGGTAATCATCAATGTATCAGCACTCATAATATTTGCTCTGCGAAGTGTGGCATCCTCTGTACCATGGCCTTTAATAAAATGGACATTCTCTAAAAGAGGTCCTTCCTTTAAGGAATCATCAATGAGTACAATCGGCATGGCGGGATCAATGGTTTGAAACGATTGAAGCAGTTTGTTCGTTTTCTCATTCCAGCCGACAATGATGAGATGTCCCTTCCCCTTGAAAGCCACCTTCCCCTCTACATAATGGTGCTGTTTGCTAAATACAGCGGCAGCAAGCGTGGCAAAATAAGCCGTTACAAAGCTTGCCCCGATCAGAATTAGCGCCATACCTGCGATTTGTCCGGGCATGGTTTGCGGCACAAAATCACCATAGCCTACCGTCGCGACTGTAATGAGAGCCCACCAGATCCCATCAAAGATCGTATGATACTGCTTTGGTTCAAGTATGACGATTAATTGTCCAAAAAAGAGAAGCAAGAAACAGATGATGATCGCAATGCGAACATAAAGAGGCCATCTTAGCCATGAAATGAAGATACGGTTTGATTTCATCGAACTCGTCCTTTCAGGGAGACTGCTAATGTCAGTATGCCCGATTAGGAAACAATTTTTCATCATCGTCATGTATTGAAATAGAACCCATATCTTAAAATAAGAGAGAAGAAGGAGGGAATGCGAATGTCGTTTGTTCAAAAGACCGTACTTCTTTTTATCGGCGCCCACTTTTTATCATCTGCGGTGATTTTACTCGTGTTTGATTTAAATGCGGTGAACCATTTCATGAATGATTTCTCGTGGCTTCGTTTTTTTCAAGACCTATATGGAACGGTGACATTTTATACAGCATGCATCGGAATGTTCTTCTTTTTCATTGGTGTAGTGATTCCACTTAAAAAGACCTAGTGCTTTTTGCTGTACACGTTACATAAAAGTCATTAAAATTGTAAATAAATATATAAAATAAAAGGAAGCTGATGAGCATGCTGTTTTTTTATTTTTTAACATTTGCCGCATTGGGATTGTCTTTTTGGGCACAATTTAAAGTAAAGAATAATTTTGAAAAGTATTCAAAGGTTGAAGCTGCCAGTATGAAAACAGGTGCTGAAACCGCTCGATATATTTTAGATCGCAACGGGTTATACGACGTACCCGTTGAACCGGTAAGAGGAACTTTGACTGATCATTACGACCCGACGCAGCGTGTGGTTCGTTTATCTGAACCAGTGTATTATGGCCATTCCATTTCGGCCATTTCAGTCGCATCACACGAGGTTGGACATGCCTTGCAGCATCAGGAATCCTATGGTGCGCTTGTCTTGAGACATAAGATCTTCCCTGTCGTGAACTTTGCATCTGGTGTTGCCCCGCTTCTTTTCCTAGGTGGATTATTGCTCGGCAGCCTTAACTTAATCGGGCTTGGGATCGTTCTGTTCTCAGCTGCTGTGTTCTTTCAGCTAGTGACATTGCCTGTTGAGTTTAACGCAAGTTCTCGTGCAAAGAATATCATTGTTTCAGAAGGAATCATTAGAAGCAGTGAAGAAAGAGGCGTGAACAAGGTGTTAAATGCTGCAGCTCTTACGTACGTAGCAGCGGCCCTTGTCTCCCTGTTTGAATTGCTCCGTTTTGTAATGATCTTCCTAAATGGCCGTAATGATTAATTGACGCCAGAGGAGGTGAGCCCTTACCCGTGTTAGGTAAGGGTTTTTTTGTATATTTTAAACGTATTTTTAGTCCTATTACTCATTGCTGCGACAGCATTTTTTGTTGTCACTGAATTTGCGATTGTGAAAATTAGAGGCTCAAAAATCAATCAGCTGATTGAAAGCGGTGATAAGAGAGCCATTCATGTTCAAAAACTGACAACCAACCTTGATGAATATTTATCTGCCTGTCAGCTTGGTATTACCATCACGGCATTAGGCTTAGGGTGGTTAGGGGAGCCAACAGTGGAACATTTCCTGCATCCGCTTTTTGAAAAGGCAGGGCTTCATTCCGCTTTGACAGACATCATATCGTTTATCATTGCCTTTGTGATCATTACGTTTTTGCATGTTGTCGTTGGGGAACTTGCTCCCAAAACGATTGCCATTCAAAAGGCAGAAGCCGTCAGTCTTGTGACGGCAAAACCTCTTATTTTTTTCTATAAAGTCATGTATCCGTTTATTAAAGCATTAAATGGGGCTGCACGAGGCATTGTGAAATTATTTGGTTTTCATTCTGTCAAAGAACATGAAGTGGCGATCAGTGAGGAAGAATTGCGTCTCATCCTGTCTGAAAGCTACGAAAAGGGCGAGATCAACCAATCTGAATACAAATATGTCAATAAAATATTTGAATTTGATAACCGAGTGGCGAGAGAGATCATGATCCCGCGCACAGAAATCTCTGCCATTGAAATTGAACAGAGCTTGGAAGACGTGACGCATTATATGCTGAACGAAAGGTATACACGTTATCCTGTCATTAAAGAAGATAAAGATCATGTCATTGGTGTGATCAATAGCAAAGACGTATTTAAAGCAAGTTTTCTCAATCAAGAGGTGTCCATTGAAGACTTAATGCGCCCTGTTATTCGTGTCATTGAAAGTACACCGGTTCAAGAACTGCTGATTTTGATGCAAAAGGAACGGATTCATATGTCGGTGCTTGTAGATGAATACGGCGGAACAGCAGGTCTCGTCACAGTTGAAGACATATTAGAAGAAATTGTGGGGGAGATTCGGGACGAATATGATCAAGATGAAACCCCTCATATTGTGAAAAAAGGTGACTTTCATTATGTGATGGATGGGAAAGCCTTGATCGATGAAGTAAATGATTTATTGGATTTAGCGATTGAAAATGATGATGTTGATACAATTGCAGGGTGGATGATGACGCATAAAATTGATTTTGACATTGGAGATATCATTGAAGCAGAAGGCTGTGAATTTAAAATTGTCGATGCAGAAGATCATCATATTCGAACCATAGAAGTAAAAAAGGTTCACTTTTCCTAAAAACCTCGGAGCTATTGACGAGGTTTTTTTGCTTGGTAAACTTTAGGTAAGAAGATTTGTTTCTGCCAACCGGCAGTGATTGGTTTCACATAAAAAGGGTATGGTTTTATAGACATGATCAAAAGGAGCAGAGAAATGAAAAAAATCAACGTACAAACAGACAAACACGATGACATGATAGACATTACCCATGAAGTTCAGCAATATGTCCGGGAAACTGGGATTCAAAACGGAACGGTTATGGTCTATTGTCCACATACGACGGCTGGAATCACCATTAATGAAAATGCCGACCCAGACGTCAAACGAGATATGCTGCGCCGGCTTGACGAAGTCTTTCCGTGGGAACATCCAAAAGATCGTCATATGGAAGGCAACACAGCAGCACACATGAAAGCTAGTTATGTGGGGGCATCTCAGCACGTTCTTGTCCATCATGGTGATCTTGTGCTTGGAACGTGGCAGGGAATCTATTTTTGTGAGTTTGACGGACCGAGACATCGTCACTTTTATATACAGGTGTCAACTAACGAGTAAGGAGCGGGGAGAAGATGGGAGAATTCACAGCGTTACTTCAAATTGAACATGGCATCATCCAAGCACCAATGGCAGGAGGAGCGGTGACGTCGCAGCTTGTCGCCGCTGTTTCACAATATGGCGGTCTCGGTAGCTTAGCAAGTGGTTATGTACAGCCAGAAAAGATGAGGCAGCAAATCAGACAGGTCAAACAGCTGACATCTCGTCCATTTCAAGTGAATGTGTTTGTCCCTGAACCCATTTCAGAAACGAAAACAGAAGATGTATCATTTTGGACAGACCGGCTGCCTGTCATACAAGAAGCACAGATGATCCCTAGAGAAGAAGAATTATGGAAGGACTATGAACAAAAAATCAAGATTCTTCAAGAAGAAGAAGTCCCAGCTGTGTCGTTTACATTTGCCTGTCCAAACGAACAAACAATTCATCACCTGAAACAAAAGGGGATCTTTCTCATCGGAACAGCTACAACAAAAGAAGAAGCACTACTTTTAGAAGAAAAAGGAATGGATGCCGTTGTCCTGCAGGGAAGTGAAGCAGGAGGGCACCGAGGCACCTTCTTACCTTCAAAGGGAGATGCTCTGCAGGGACTTTTCTGCCTGATCAGTGATGTCAGATCCGTCTGTCATATCCCATTGATCGCCGCTGGAGGGATCACAGACCGGACCACTATGAAAGCAGCACTAGCACTTGGAGCGGATGCGGTTCAAATAGGGACACGATTTTTAGCGAGTCAAGAAAGTGCTGCGGCAGATGTTTACAAAAAGGCGCTGTTACAGGCAGAAGGCAGTGAAACAGCGATGACACGGCTTTTCTCTGGAAAAAAAGCCAGAGGCATTGTCAATCAGTGGATGGAGGAAGAAAGACGAAATGAAGACCGGGTTCTCCCCTATCCCATACAGCATGTATGGACAACACCGATGCGAAAAGCGGCAGCTGCTGCAGGAAACCGAGAACAAATGGCTCTTTGGGCAGGTCAGGGGGTTGGCCGCATTCTCTCGATTTTAACCGTTGAAGAGATCATGCATGAACTCACGCAGAAATAATTTGATAATGGGTGGTGTGACAGGATGGAAATCTTAAAACATTCATATCGGAAAAAAGGACAAATTGAATTTCTATTTGATGATTTTCCGCACTCCCCTGCCGTCCTTACCCCCATTCGTCATTACTATTTCGTTCGTTATGTCAAATGGAATCAGCACGACCCTCCAGTCACAAGAAACGATCTAGAAGAAATGGAAATCCTAGCAAACACAATGCTTGGCACGCTCCATGATTACCGCAAACGCAAGGCATACAAAGGCCCCTTGTCATAACCTATAGACAAGAGGCCCTTTTTAGCTACCAAACATTTGCCTGAGATAAATAACATCCATCCTAGTAGTCTGCGGCAGTAAATAAGCGGACTGAACAGCCCCTGGCCGTCTTCTGGCATTTAATTTATCGATAATCTCTGCAGCTGTTAAGATCCCAAGCCCATGCCCATAATATTGATCTTCCCCTAAGTAAATCACATTTTCTCCGCGCCATTGAGACTGTTGATAGCTAAACTCTGGATTCTCGAAATATAGGCAATCCCCATAAATAAAATCATTTCCGCGCTCTGTATAAATGGATAATGTATCATAGTGCCAGTCATACAGCGTTAAACTTCTAAGTCTTCGATTGAACTTCTCGTCTCCTACCGTTTGCAGGACTCCCATATAAAACACAATGACAATCGCTGTGGCACATTCAAAGGCATATTTTGAGCCATTTTCAAAGATGTCTTTAATCCCCGTAGATGGCTCGACTTGATAGCGCAGTTCTAACGCTCCGGCCTCTGATACACGCCAATAGGCGTCATTCGCACGGGACCTTTGAAAGATAGCAAATGAGGCACCGCTCTTGTTCAAATCTCTTGCCGCATTCATGATATTCGATCGTAAAGTCACCTCAAATAACAAATCAGATGCCTGCCTATAACGGAACGTATCATTTGAGGCTTGTAATTGCATCAAAATAATCCGCTTTTGTCCTTCTAGCTGAAACGATGCCAGCTGCTCATTTGTCACTGGCTGTCCTGAAAGGATAATCATATGAAAAGCGCCCCCTTTTGTATTAGCGTATGCGGGATGCTTGGGCAAGGAATCAATTTGTGAAAATAAACAAAAAGGCATCCTTTTTATTTGAAAAACATGAAAATAATATGAAGCTGTCCGATATAAAACATAACGTTTAAAAGGAGGAAAAACATGAAAAGTATCATAAAATGGTTGAAAAAACCATCGATTTCTAAAAGGCTGATTATTTCATTCACACTTGTTCTCGTCTTGCCTATCATTACACTCAGTACGATTTCATATCAGATTGCCAAAGAAGAATTAGATCATGAAATCATGTACGGAGCCAACGCAAGAGTCAATGAGCTGAATGACATGATCGAGCAAAAGCTCTTGAATAAGGAGAACGCAGTCAAACTGTTTACCGAAACATCCAGTGCTGCAGACTTTAAAAAGAAAAACCAGGACGAACTGTATGAGCATTTTGAGATATACAGTAAAATCAATGAAGATGATGTAGTTGGATTTTATGCAGCAAGTAAAAATCGTGATTTTATTCAGTTCCCTAAAGTGGACATGCCAAAAGGCTATGATCCAACAACTCGTGATTGGTATAAAGCGGCGATGCAGGACGAAAAAGGCGAACCTGTGGTCACCAATCCATACATCTCTGCCACAACAAACGGCATGGTTGTCACAATCGCTCAGCGTCTGAAGGACGGGTCGGGAGCCATTGGGATTGATATTGATGTTCAAGATATCGTCGATAAAATCAAAGATATTAAAATTGGACGAGAAGGATATCCAATTATTGCAAATAAAAACAAACAGATTGTAGCTCACCCAGAAGAAAAATCAGGCTCTGCAGTTACAGAAAATATTTCATCAATCCTTTACAGCGGCAAAGAAGGAACATCAACTTATGAGAATAAAGGAGAGCAAAAACGCCTCGTTTTTGTGACAAATGATTTAACAGGTTGGAAAATTGCTGGAACGATGTTTGTATCAGAAACAGAAGAAGCAGCACAGCCAGTTTGGAATTCTGCCATTATTCTTTTAATTTCTTCTTTTATCCTTGGCGGTATTGCGATCTTCTTTATCGTTCGCTCCATCACAATTGGACTTAGAAGGCTTGTTGATTTCTCAGAAAAGGTGAGTGAAGGGGATCTAACGGAAACCCTCGAAACCAAATCGAAGGATGAAATAGGAGACCTCACAAGAAGCTTTAGTAAGATGAGTGAATCTTTGCGTGAAGTTATTCGAGCGGTCCAGCAATCTGTCGACAATGTGGCTTCAGCTTCAGAAGAGCTGACTGCTAGTGCCAGCCAAACAAGTCAGGCGACAGAGCATATCACCATGTCGATTGAACAATTCTCAAATGGGAATGAAGCACAAAATGAGAAAGTCGAATCTAGCACGAATCAGCTTGTCGCAATGAATGAAGGATTACAAGGTATGTCACAAACTTCATCAGAAGTGACTGCTGTCTCCATTCAATCGACAGAAGCGGCTGGACAAGGCGGACGTATCGTTGAAAGCACAGCGAATCAAATGAAACATATCGACACATCTGTACAAGAAGCAGAACAAGTCATGAAAGAATTAGAATACAAGTCTAAAGATATTACGAGCATTTTAAATGTCATTAATGGCATCGCAGATCAAACGAATTTACTTGCACTCAATGCAGCCATTGAAGCAGCAAGAGCAGGTGAATCAGGGCGCGGCTTCTCTGTCGTAGCAGAGGAAGTCAGAAAACTAGCGGTCCAATCCGCAGATTCAGCGAAAGAAATTGAAAAGCTGATCCAAGAAATTGTGTTGGAAATTTCCAAATCTCAAGAGATGTTCAAAGCTGTTAACCGAGAAGTAAATGCAGGACTTGGGATGACAGAAGAAGCAAAAGAAAGCTTCCAAAACATCTATGAGGCGGCAGAAGGTATGTCGAAAAAGCTCACTCAATTAAATGATACAGCGGTTGACCTATCAAGCGGATCAAAACTTGTGTCACAAGCTATGCAGGAAATGCGTCAAGTTTCAAGAGAAAGTGCGGCGAACATTCAAGATATTGCGGCATCTGCTGAAGAACAATTGGCATCTATGGAAGAAATTTCGTCCTCTTCTGTCACACTTGCCAATATGGCTGAGGAGCTAAAAGAGCTGACAAGTCAATTTAAAATTGATTAAAAAACGATGAAAAAATATCCAGAATTGTCTGGGTATTTTTTTTATTTTTAAACGTCATTTCCAGCCCTCTAAAAATAAACCTTTCATCCGATAATAACTTTAGAGAAGTAAAGGGGGAAAGAGAAAATGGGAAAAATGATCCAATGGTTCAAAAAACCATCCATTTCTAAAAAATTAGTTATTGCCTTTTTGGTAGTCCTGATACTGCCAACTGTTGCACTGACCATTAGTGCGTTTTTCACATCAAAGACAGAGTTAGACAAACAGATTATGGGCAGTGCGATGAGTCAGGTCAATGCATTTGATACCTTAATCGATGAGAATATTGGGAACAAGGCAGAGGCTGTGACCCTGTTTACAGATGATCTCAAGGCGTCTAATCTTCAAGAAAAAAATAGAAAAGCTACCATTAAAGAATTGCAGCAATATGGAAAAATTAATGAAAAAGATGTCTCAGCCATTTATGCAGGTTCAGAAAAGGGCTTGTTCATGCAATACCCAGTTCAAAAAATGCCTGATGGCTATGACCCGCGAGAGCGTCCGTGGTATCAAGAGGCCATGAGTGCTGATGGTAAACAAGTCATCACGAAGCCATATGTCGCAGCATCTACAGGTAAAATGGTCATCACCATTGCCCAAAAAACGAAAGATGGCTCAGGGGTGATTGGTCTTGATATGGAAATTGACAGCCTCATTCAAAAGCTAAAAGAAATCAAAATAGGTCAAAAAGGATATGCTTTCATCATGGAGAAGGATAAAACCGTGCTAGCAGATCCAACCCAAAAGCCAGGAAGCAAAGTCAATGAGAATTTGGCGAACATTATTTTTAAAAACAAACAAGGAAACGGCAGCTATACACTCAATGGAACAGATAAAAAAGTGGCGTATGTCACCAATGAACTAACCGGCTGGAAAATCGGCGGCACGATGCTCGTATCAGAAGTAGAGGATGCAGCTAAACCCGTTTTCAATACAGCCATTATTGTGTTCAGTGTGACACTGATCGTAGCAGGAACCCTCATCTTCTTTATTGTCCGCTCTATTTCAAGTAGATTATCCAATCTGGCCCGTTTCTCGAAAAAGGTCAGCGATGGTGATTTACGTGATAAACTTCAGATTCAATCAGATGATGAAATAGGACAAGTTGGTAAAGGCTTTAATACGATGATTGACTCATTAAGATCCCTCATTGGTGCCGTCCAAACCTCCGTTGAAAATGTCGCTTCTTCATCAGAAGAACTGACCGCAAGCGCAGGACAAACAAGTAAAGCAACAGAGCATATTACATTAGCCATTGAACAATTTTCTACTGGTAACGAAAGCCAGAATGATAAAGTGGAATCAAGCTCAGAAGAGTTAGAAGAAATGAACAGAGGCCTTCAGCACATGAACGAGTCGGCTGAATCGATTACCGCTTCATCCATCAAATCAACAGAGATTGCAGGAGAAGGCGGACAGCTAGTAGAAAAAACCGCTTCTCAAATGAACGTGATTGATCAATCAGTGAAAAAAGCAGAGAATGTCATCAGTGCGCTGGAAAGCAAATCAAAAGATATCACCCAGATTCTTGGTGTCATTAATGGCATCGCAGATCAAACGAATTTACTTGCGCTGAATGCAGCGATTGAGGCAGCAAGAGCTGGCGAATCTGGTCGAGGCTTCTCCGTTGTAGCAGAAGAAGTAAGAAAACTTGCTGTTCAATCTGCCAACTCAGCGAAAGAAATTGAAAACTTAATCAAAGAAATCGTTCAAGATATTGATGTATCACAAGAAGTATTCACAGCAGTAAATCAAGAAGTTCAATCAGGCTTAAGCTTTACTGAACAAACGAAAGTCAGCTTCCACAATATTTTCGACATGACCAAAGAAATCTCAGATCAGCTCCAAACAATGAATCGAACAGTTGTCCAGCTGTCAAAAGGATCTGCACATGTTTCTGAGGCTGTCCGTGAAATTGCAGACGTATCACGTGAAAGCTCCGCCAATATTCAAGACATTGCCGCTTCAGCTGAAGAACAGCTGGCATCAATGGAAGAGATCAGCTCATCCTCTGCCACCCTTTCTTCAATGGCAGAAGAATTACGTGATTTGATTAGCAAATTTAAAGTTGAATAAACAAAATGAAAAGAACCTCCAGCTAGGGGGTTCTTTTTTGAACTGAACATAACGAAAGAAATAGGTAAATATGCTTATTTTGGTGAGTTTTCGAGCATTACACCTTGAAAAATAATCCGTATTACCTAAAAATAGAGGGGGATGATCCCAAATCATAAACCAAAAGGAGTAGAGTCATGAAAAAAATCAACTTTTTTAAGCACTTTACGATGTCAAAGAAATTAATTACTGCATTCTTAGCGATTCTCCTAGTGCCCATTCTTGTGTTGGCCGCATTTTCCTATGAAGTGGCGTCTAAGTCTCTCAATGATGAGATTATGTCTAGCGCTGCAAATGGTGTGAATCAATTAAATGAATTGATCAATAAAGATGTACAGCCTAAAATTGATATTGTTTCATATTTATCTAAATCGGTGAAAAAAAAGGAACTGGCCTCTAAAAATAAGGATTTACTTAAGGTGAAATTAGAGCAACTATCGGAAACAGACGACGATGTCGTAGAAGTATTTGTTGCAGATCAGAATGGTAAACTAACTGAATATTCCGAGATTCATAAAGGCAGTGCCAAAAGCGCAAAAAATGAACCATGGTTTCAACAATCAATGGGAGATGACAAACTCATCATTTCAGATCCTTTTACAGACAAGTCATCAGATGACCTGCTCATCACAATATCAGAACAGTTAGCAGATGGTTCTGGTGTCATTGGTATAAATGTACGATTGAACACGATTGTGAAAGATACAAACAGCATCAAAATTGGTCAAGAAGGTTATGCGTTTGTCGCTACCTCAGACCAACGTTACATTGCTCATAAAACGGAAAAGGCCGGGACGAAACTGACAGGCGATTTCATCGAAAAGATGTATCACAATAAAAAAGGAAGTTTCGAATATGAATTTAACGGACAGCCGAAGCAAATGTTTTATGACACAAATGAAGCGACAGGCTGGAAGCTTGCGGGAACAATGTATGTCAACGAAGTGAAGGAAGCCGCACAGCCAGTGCTTGACTTAACCATGATCATCCTAGCTGCTGCGATTGTCATCGGTGGAATCGCGATTTATTTTATTATTAAATCGATTCGAAAACCACTCATAGAGCTCTCTGAATCTGCTGAGAAAATCAGTCAGGGGGATCTCACCCAGCATATCGAGGTGCGCACACACGATGAAATCGGCAAGCTTGCACAGAGCTTTAACGATATGTCGGCAAAGCTGAAACAAGTCATTCAAGCCGTCCAGAATTCAATTGAAAATGTGGCTGCCTCATCTGAAGAATTAACAGCTAGTGCAGGACAGACAGCCCAAGCAACTGAGCATATTACCTCATCTATTGAACAGTTTTCAAACAGCAATGAACATCAAAATGAGATGATCGAAAAAAGCTCTGTCCAGTTAAACGACATGGATCGAAGCTTATCACATATGGTCAACACGACTTCTCATATGATGGAATCATCTATCGAGTCTAGCAAAACCGCTCAGGCTGGTGGAGAGCTCGTTCAAAAAACAGCAGGTCAAATGCAAACGATTGAACAAGCAGTGAAAGAAGCGGAGCTTGTGATTGCAGGGCTAGAACAGAAATCTAAGGACATTACAAGCATTCTTGGAGTTATCAACGGCATTGCAGATCAGACGAACCTCCTTGCTTTAAATGCAGCGATAGAAGCCGCACGTGCAGGTGAGGCAGGAAGAGGCTTCTCTGTGGTCGCTGAAGAAGTTCGCAAGCTTGCAGAGCAATCAGGCAGCTCTTCAAAAGAAATTGAAAGTCTGACGAACGAAATCGTAGATGAAATTGAAAAGTCGCAGAAGATGTTTAGACAAGTAGCAGGTGAAGTTCAATCTGGATTAAACATTACAGATGAAACGAAAGTGAGTTTTGAGAAAATCACCCATAAGACATCAGAAATGACAGAACAAATGAAACAAATGAATGGATCAGCCCAAGAACTTTCTCATGGCTCAAACGATATTTCACAAGCAGTCAATCAAATCAAAGAGCTTTCACGTGAAAGTTCCGCAGGTTTCCAAGATATTGCGGCTTCAGCAGAAGAACAGCTGGCATCAATGGAAGAGATCAGCTCATCTTCCGCCACTTTATCCCAAATGGCAGAAGAACTGAGAGAGCTCATCAAACAATTTAAAATATAAGAGTCATAGTGGAACACCTGACGTTTTGGCGTCAGGTGTTTCAGCGTGTAGACAAACCCTCGCATTCGGTGTCAGTCCTGCGTGCTGGTGCTCACGAATTCAAATTCGCTCCGCGCCAGTACTCGTCCTTCCTAGGGCTGGAAAGGTTTTCTATCACGCTGAAAAGAAGAAAAGGGCTAAAATCAAATTCATTTTAGCCCTTTGTCAATAATTTGGAACACCTGACGTTTTGACGTCAGGTGTTTTTCCGTTTTTTGCACATAATTTGGGTATTTTGGACTTATCTAGACTTTAATAAATTAAAAAAGTAAAGAACCTAGTAGTACTTCCGATATATATACTATCTTACTAAAAGGAGTTTTCTTTTTTATGAATTTCATACAGTATTTCAAAAAACCATCTATATCAAAAAAGCTCGTTTTCTCTTTCTTATTTATTCTTTTATGCCCAATTATCGTATTGGCATTCTCTTCATATCATACGGCGAGCACCTCTTTAAATGATCAAATCATGCAAAGTGCAAAGGAAAATGTAGAACAGCTGGACAAAAACATTACGAAGGTTGTGAAAGTAAAAACAGACGCAGCCGATTTCTTTAGCAAATGGATTACGAAGAAAAAGCTGGGGCAAAAAGGAACGACTGATATTCAAGGGCGCTTTGAGCAATTCATGAGCATGAATGATGACACAGAAGGCATCTTTGTTGCTTCAAGTGATGGAAAAGTGTTCTCAAGATATCCAAATCAAAAAATGCCTGCTGATTATGTCGCAACTGAGCGGGATTGGTACAAAGATGGCTGGGCGAAAAACGGTGAGCTGTCTGTTTCCGCTCCATACCCAACCGCATCAACTGGTACACTTGTTGTGACGATTTCTAAAAAACTAGAGGACGGTTCTGGTGTTATTGCCATGAACCTGGACATTGCGAATCTAGTAAAAGAGTCTAATAGTATCAATATTGGTAAAGAAGGTCATGCTTTTATCGGAAGCCCAGATCGAACATACGTGGCACATCCAACGAAAAAAGCAGGAACAAAATTAACAGGTGATTGGGTAGACAAGCTTTATACACAAGACAAAGGTTCAATGAGTTATATGTTTGAAGGGAAAGAAAAGCAAATGGAGTTCACAACAAACAAAGCGACTGGTTGGAAAATTGCCGGTACAATGTTTGTCAGTGAAGTAGAAGAAGCGGCGCAGCCAGTCTTCAACATGGCGGCCATTATATTAGCTGGTGCGCTCATCATTGGCGGTATTCTCATCTTTTTTATCATCCGTTCTATTACAAAACCACTTTCCATGCTTGTCTCCTCTTCTAAGAAGATTAGCGAAGGAGATTTAACAGAGAAAATTGATGTCCGGTCAAAGGATGAGATTGGTCAGCTCGGTACAAGTTTTAATGAAATGAGTGAGTCACTCAGAGATGTGATCCAAGCTGTACAGACATCTGTTGAAAACGTGGCGTCATCGTCGGAAGAACTGACGGCAAGTGCAGGTCAAACGACAAAAGCAACCGAACATATTACATCATCCATTGAAACATTCTCGAACGGAAACGAAAATCAAAGTGAAATGGTGGAACAAAGTGCAGCCCACTTGAAACAAATGAACGAAGGGCTAAATGAAGTTGCACAAACATCTGATGTCATTACAGAATCATCGGTTCAATCAAAAACAGTCGCAGAAACAGGCGGACAGCTTGTTGAACAGACAGTTGGCCAAATGAAAACGATTGATCATTCAGTGAAAGAAGCTGAAAGTGTGATCAACGGATTAGAGCATAAATCAAAAGATATCACCAACATTTTAGGTGTCATTAACGGTATAGCAGATCAAACGAATTTACTGGCTCTGAATGCAGCCATTGAAGCAGCACGTGCGGGCGAGTCAGGCAGAGGCTTCTCGGTTGTAGCAGAAGAAGTCCGTAAGCTGGCGGTTCAATCATCAGATTCTGCAAAAGAGATTGAAAAACTCGTCAAAGAAATTGTCTCTGAAATAGAAACGTCTCAAAATATGTTCAAATCTGTGAATGAAGAAGTAAAAAATGGCCTATCAATTACAGACCAAACAAAAGAAAGCTTCTCACAAATCAATCAGCAAACGGCAGAAATTGCGACAAGAATCAATGAAATGAATACGACAGTTCGTGAGCTTTCAAAAGGATCTGAGCAAATTTCTAAAGCAGTGAATGAAATTGCAGATGTATCGAGAGAGAGTTCAGCAAGTATTCAAGATATCGCAGCATCAGCAGAAGAACAGCTGGCATCAATGGAAGAGATTAGTTCTTCTTCGACGACGCTTTCCCAAATGGCGGAAGAATTGCGTGACTTAATTAAAAAATTCAAGATCAGTGAATAATGGAAAGTGGTTCTCCTCAAGGGGAACCGCTTTTCTTTTTAAGAGATGATCTCGTACAATAGAGGAAATCCGAAGAAAAGGAGAGATGTTATGCGTTTATCAAATAAGAAGGTCATTGCGTTAGTCAGTGATGATTTTGAAGATTTAGAGCTATGGTATCCCGTTTTGCGATTAAGAGAAGAGGGGGCAACTGTCCATCTCGTAGGCGAAAAAGCAAATCATGAATATATCGGGAAGTACGGAGTGCCAGCTGTATCAGATGCAGACTTCTATTCCATTCAAGCAGATGATTATGATGCGGTTCTCGTTCCTGGAGGATGGGCGCCGGATAAACTGCGCCGATATCCAGAAGTATTAGACATCGTTCGTACGTTTGATGCAAAGGGCAAACCGATCGGACAAATCTGTCATGCCGGATGGGTGCTCATTTCAGCTGGTATCCTGAAAGGTAAAAAAGTAACGAGTACACCTGGTATTAAAGATGATATGACGAATGCTGGAGCGGAATGGTTTGATGAAGCCGTTGTGACAGATGGTCATATTGTATCAAGCAGACGCCCGCCGGACCTTCCGCCATATGTGAAAGCATTTGCCGATGTATTAGCGGCAAACTAGTTTAACACGAACAAACAAAGGGCTGTAAAACGCCCTTTGTTCATTCAATGTCTCATTACATTTGTCTGTCGGCTGGATAGATAATGCCCATTTGTCTTCTCGCCTCGTCCATGACGGACATGGTTTGAACGGATAAGGCAAATGTATTGATTGGAGACTGTCCCTTTTTTTGCTTGATGCATTGAATGAAGTGATCGATTTCATAATACATAGCCGGTTGATCATCTTTGATAGAAATATCGGTTTGCTGTCCATTCCGATCATGGATGATGATACGAGAAGGGCGATGGAATTGATCAATCACCATCGTGGCATCCTCCCCTTGAATTTCAGCAGATACATGAGATGTTGAGATTTTTGAATGGAAAAGAAGTGCTTGATGTCCTTCATATTGTAAAAGTAATGAACCGCTCCCATCTACTCCAGAAGAAAGTGTATAGCCTCTCGCGGTGATTTGATGTGGCAGCCCGAATAAATAAATGATGGGAAAGACAAGATACACGCCGATGTCCATTAAGGAGCCATTGGATAATTCCGGCTTAAAAGCATTTGGAATCTCACCGTTTCGGTAGGCATCGTATCTTGAGGAATATTTACAGTAATGAGCGATCACTTGCCGAATGGGGCCTAGTTGATCAAGATGCTGTTTGATTTGAAGAAAATTCGGCAGAAATGTGGTCTTCATCGCTTCCATTAAGCACACCTGATATTTTTTCGCAGCAGCAATCATTTCTTCAGCCTCTTTCCGGTGAGAGGCCAATGGTTTTTCACATAATACATGTTTTTGATGCGCCATCATCAGCATCGCTTGCTCTTTGTGAAGGGCGTTTGGACTTGCGATATACACAGCATCAAACGCATCACTTGCCGCCATTTGTTGTAAATTAGTAAAGACGGTATCAATGCCATACTTGTCTGCAAATGCCTGTCCTTTTTCAGCAGACCGAGAATAGACGGCCGTACATGTAAAATCCGCCACTCCTTCACCAGCCTGTAAGAATCGATCTGTAATCCAATTCGTTCCGATGACAGCAAATCGAATCATCACATTCCCTCCTTCTGCTTTTCTCTGATTATACATGCTTTGAAAGCGTTTGTATGAAAGAATCTTCTTTTTTATTGAAAAGCGGATGAAACCTTTACCTTAGCTGATGCGTCTTACATAAAGAATATAAATGTACGAAAAGTGGATAGTTTCCTCCTTCATTCGGGTAATACTTGAGAAGGAGGGAGGAGGAAACGAACATGAAGCGCATCCTACATATAGGAAGTACATACGCATTCGCGCTTTTATTTATAGCAGCCGGTGTTTTTCATGTGATAGAGCCAAGCGGCTTTGCCCGCATGATGTCTGGATGGCCATTTCCCTATGGCATCATTTATGCCACCGCATGCTTGGAATGGCTGCTGGCCGTATTACTACTTCTTCCAAACGTAAGGATTGTGGCAGCAAAAATGATCGCTGTCTATCTGGTGCTCATTTTCCCTGCGAACCTATTTGCTGCGAGAGAAGGGATTTCATTTCCAGGGCAAGAGAGCACAGAACAAGCCTTGTTATGGATGAGGTTAATCGGACAACCGATTTTGATTGGATGGGCCATGTCCATTGCGAAACGTGAAAAAAAGCTAAAACAATGATCACAAAATGATGATCAAGTAGTGTACAATTTACTAATAAAATAGCCCGTGTTTGGAGGAAAGATATGAATTCTATGCAAATGTGGAGCAGTCGATTTAGAAAATTTTTTCTTGATAACAAGTTTGTTCTCTTTTTACTCATCCTGCTATTAATAGGGTTGAATATCCTTGTTTTCATGAAAGCATCTTTTATTTTCACACCGCTCATTGTACTCATCAAAACCATTGCCTTACCGATTATTTTAACGGGGGTTGTGTATTATTTATTAAATCCAATTGTGAATTTATTAGAGAGATTTAAGGTCAAACGGATCTTTTCGATTTTGCTTTTATATATCGTCATTATTGGGATCATTACAGTGACCATTGTATCTATTATTCCTTTTTTACAAGCACAAACGATGAGTCTGTTTCATAATCTGCCAAAATACGTTGATACGGTAGAAGAACAGATTAGACAATTAACTGGAAGCAACTTTATTAGTCAAGTGCAGAAAACGATGAACTTTAACGTCTCTGAATTGGTGAGTAAAGCGTCAAGTCAAGCGACGAAGATTTTGGAAAGTACTTTTACTGGAGTCGGCACTTTCTTAGGGGCGCTTACTGAAATTATCATCTCGATCGTGACGGTTCCGTTCATTCTGTTTTATCTATTAAAAGACGGCAAAAAACTGCCTGACTATTTCTTGAAATTTATCCCGAATAAGTTTAGAGACCATACTCATATCGTGCTTCACGAAATGAACCATCGTCTAAGTTCTTATATACGCGGGCAGATCATTGTCAGCTTCTGTATCGGTATTCTTCTTTTAATTGGCTATATGATTATTGGACTTGACTATGCGCTGCTGCTGGCGATTATTGCGGCATGTACAAGTGTAGTGCCATACCTTGGTCCAACCATTGCGATTACACCAGCGATTGTGATTGCGCTTGTGACATCACCAGTGATGCTTTTAAAACTCATCATTGTCTGGACAGTGGTTCAACTTATTGAAGGGAAATTCATTTCTCCTCAGGTCATGGGGAAAAACCTTCATATCCATCCGATTACGATTATTTTTGTTCTATTAACAGCAGGTAAATTGTTCAGCGTCGTCGGCATCATTGTTGCGATTCCGACGTATGCCGTTCTGAAAGTGATCACGACCCACCTGTTTGATTGGTTCAAAATGCGATCCAATTTGTATAAAGAAGAAAAGGTTTGATGTCATAATCTTTTTTAGAAAAAAATATAGTATCATAAAGACGAGCTTTCGAAAAAGAAAGCTTGTCTTTATGTGGACATAGATGTTTGCCTTCAAAAGATCAGAATTGAAAGGAAAGAAAATCATGAATCTATGGGATTTATTCGTGGCACTGGTTTTAGGAATTGTCGAGGGATTAACAGAGTATGCACCTGTCTCGTCTACAGGGCATATGATCATTGTTGATGATCTTTGGCTAAAATCAAAAGACATCATTACGCCAGAGGCTGCAAACACATTTAAAGTCGTGATTCAGTTAGGTTCTATTTTAGCTGTCATGATCGTGTTCAAAGATCGTATTTTGAACTTATTAGGCTTAAAGAAAAATATCACAGAAGAACAAAAACGCAGCGGACATAAGCTGACCATTGCTCAAATTGCTGTTGGACTCGTCCCAGCCGTCATTTTAGGATTCTTATTTGAAGATTATATTGATAAATATTTGTTTGATGTGAGAACGGTCGCCGTCGGTTTGATTTTAGGGGCTGTGCTGATGCTTGTCGCTGATTGGATCAATAAACGTAAAACAGAAACAAGCTCTGTGGATAATATGACGTACAGACAAGCGCTGTATATCGGGTTATTTCAATGTTTAGCACTATGGCCAGGCTTCTCGCGTTCAGGTTCTACAATAGCAGGTGGTGTTATTCTTGGTCTGAATCACCGAGCGGCGGCTGACTTTACGTTTATTATGGCCATGCCGATTATGGCGGGAGCAAGCCTCTTAACACTTGTTAAAAATGCCGAATATTTAACAACAGACATGCTTCCATTCTTTATTGTGGGCTTTGTGAGTGCGTTTATTGTGGCTCTCTTTGTTGTTCGATTCTTCCTAAAACTGATTAATAAAATCAAACTTGTGCCTTTTGCGATCTACCGAATCATCCTAGGTCTGATTTTATTTATCCTGTTTATGTAATGATGGAAAACTACTCTTTTAAAAGAGTAGTTTTTTTGTTGTTTTGCCCTTTTAAACAGTAAAAACAGCCTCTTAATTGGTAGAAAAAGAAGTTTTTTCTTAAATTAGTGTTTAAGTGACAAAGAAAAGGGTAGTACATAAACATACCAATTAAAGGAGGAGTTAGAAATAATGAGGAAAACAAGTAAATTTTTTGTTAGCTCTGTGATTGCTACGTCAATGGTTGCTGTCCCTTTATCTCTTACGACTTTTGGTCAAAAGGCTGAAGCTGCTACGACAACAGGTGTCGATGGAAGTGTCTCGATTGATCCAGTAGCCATTGCCGATAAAATTGAACAAGCAGTAAAATCATCTCAAAATCGTGATGGATTTGTAAAAAATGCGGCATACAGTGCATTTTATGAAGCAGGTCAAAATTACAACGTAGTTGTTCAAAACTTAAGCCAAGATCATGATTTTAGCGGACTGAACAATGTTGTCTATTATGATAGTGTTGAATATGACGGCATTACGTTTGGTATTTGGGTATTTGAAGATGGTACGTTTGTCAACAATGGTGACGGCGGCTATATTAACTGGACTTTTGTTGGCAGCTTTGACCGCGAAGAAGGAAGCGGTACTGTCGATTTCCATAAAAGATTCTAATCTCAACGTCAAAAGTCTGCCGATTCATCGGCAGACTTTTTTAAAGCGCACATTCTTCTATTTCAAAGCCTAAATCTTCAATGATGTGATGATCGGTTTGAACTTGCTGTCCTTTTGTCGTTAAATAATCGCCTACAAAAATAGAGTTCGCTGCATATAATGCTAGAGGCTGAAGCGTTCGTAAATTAAACTCTCTTCCCCCAGATACTCGAATTTCCTTAGCCGGGTTGATAAATCGCATCAGTGCCAAAACCTTCAACGCTTTGATCGGATGTGTGCGTTCTTGATGTTCAAGAGGCGTTCCTTCAATTGCATGGAGAAAGTTGACGGGAATCGAATCCGCATCAAGGGCTCTAAGCGCAAAAGCCATTTCGACAATTTGCTGATTGGTTTCGCCCATCCCAATAATAACTCCTGAACATGGTGACATCCCTGACTGTTTGACCTTCTCAAGGGTCGATACGCGGTCATCATACGTATGGGTCGTTGTAATTTGAGCATGATGATCTTGATGTGTATTGAGATTATGATTATACCGATGAACACCCGCTTCCTTCAGCCGCTTCGCTTTTTCTTCATTTAATAACCCAAGGCATGCACACACCTTCAAAGGCATCGTCTCAGTAATTTCCTTTACTGCTGCGGTGACTTCATCTAATTCACGGTGCGAAGGTGCTCTCCCGCTTGCTACAATACAATAAGTCCCTGCTTTTCTTTTTAACGCCTCACGCGCACCGGCCACAATGGTTTTTTGGTCAAGCATTGTATATCTCTCAAGCAGAGCTGTTGAAATCACCGATTGTGAACAATAACCGCAGTTTTCAGGACAATATCCGCTTTTGGCGTTAAAGATCATATTTAACTTCACCTTTTTTTGAAAAAAATGAAATCTCACCTGATAAGCTGCATGCATAATAGGTAACAACTCTGCGTCGTCTGCTTCAAGTATATTTAGACCTTCTTCCATCGTAATCGGTTCATGATTGATGGCTTTCTTCACGATCGTTTCCCAAGACAAAGACGTTATTTTTCCCATCATAAGCCCCTCTCAATATGTAAACTTATTTTTATTAAAAGTTAACATAATAGATAGAGATTGGCAAGCACTGGTAAGCAGCTTAAAAGTAAAAACACAAAAAGGCGATGAACATGTAGTCATCGCCTTTTCATATGAAAAAAATCGCTTAACGAACAGTAATATAGTTAATGACGAGCTCACCTAGTGAATTATAGTAAGAAACTGTAACAGAACCGCGTTGTACAGCACGGATCCAAGTGAAATTTGGAGCAGTTTGGTCTAATTGAATGGCATACGTTGCGCCTGATACAGAAATTTGGCTAGCTGGAAGTGAGACAGCAATTGAAGAACCTACAGTAAGTGTGCGGTTCACTGTAATCACTTTATTCATAATAGGAGCTTTTGCTATAACTGGTTCTTTAGGCTGTGCAGCTGCATGAGCACCTTCAGTTTGGAAGAACGTAAGAGCACCTAAAGCAGCTAAAGACAATGTACAAGCTTTCATTAATTTTTTCATCGGTAACACTCCTTTTTTTGGTATATACATATATTAATAATAATAGAATTATATGTCAATCAAAATAAGTGGAAAAATGAGTATTTTTGGTGAAAATTGTCACATATTATGTAGGGGAAGACGATTTTACCCAAAAAACACATGATTTTTTATTCATATGTCATTCTTTTTTAGGAGGAAAAAGAGACATAAAAAAAGCTGGGTATCTACCCAGCTATGTGATGCTTTATAAAAAGAGATCTTTTATTTGTCGTCTGTCTGTTTTGGCTGACGGCCTTTTTGTTTCTCTTTCTCTCTAATGTAGTTAATAAAGTCGATGGTTTGTCTTCGTGCTTCTTCAGAAAAATCGGAGGCAGCTTTAAACGCAATTTGCAAATCAGGATCATCTGCAAGATCGTCATCAGAGGCGTTTTTGTCTTTACCTGTGAGAAGATAATCTGTTGAGACCCCGTATAACTCGGCGATTTTCACAATCATTTCACCATCTGGCTTTCTCAATCCATATTCCCAGTTAGCATAGGTTGACATCGCCTTTAATCCGAGTTTTTTGGCAACGGTAGACTTACTCCATCCATGTTTCTCTCTTAATTCAGTTAGAATCTTTCCAGTCAAATTATCCATCGGAAACACCTTTTTTTCATATTATGTGTAAATTTTATCATGAATTACACGGAAAAGATAAATAAATACACAAAAAGAATAAAAATTTGATTGACTTACTCGTTTTGTGTATATTATCATAATAAATATAACTTACACATAATGAGTAAGAGGTGGAAACATGAAACTTGAAAATTTACGAGAAGAACGAATATTACAAGGAAAAACACAAACGTATATGGCGAAAAAACTTGGATATAAGTACACGAGTGGCTATGCAAATATAGAAAGGGGCCGAACAAAGCCCAGCTTAGAAATAGCCAAGCATATTGCAGATTTGCTAAATATCGGTGTTCAAGAGCTTTTTTTTGGTCAAAAGTTACACAAAAAGAGTAATAGTCGTAAGGAAGACCGTTCTTAAAAAGGGGAGACAAACAGAATGAATATCGAACATCCGATGGTGACACAAATGAATGATTTCGGCTATCCAAAACGTTACTGGCCATATGAAATGTCCCGAAATGGTTATCGATTAGAGGACGAGAACCGTGAGAAAGGATTTGATGATGATGAGACATCAGATGACATTTGATGCCCGAAAAGAAGCACAGCATTGCCTAGTACAAGCTGGCGGCTGGATCACTTTTCATCAAAAAGAGCCGATGTTTGCTTTCCCCACGGCAGAAGAAAAACGCACATACATGACCCTCATGGCAGAAAAAGACGTTGATGACAATAAGAAGGAAAGGATGAATGCGACATGAATCGATTGAAGCAAATCATGACATTCCTGAAATGTTTGCTCAATGCGGGTCAAAACGAACAAGACATTCGGCAGTGGGCGAAGGATGACGGGAGATCGTAGCATGGTCCTTCATTTTATCATTGAAAAAGAACATTTATGCAAAAAAGAGACATTGATAAACAGAATTCAAGCAGCCGCAAAAGCGCAATGCTCAAGCAGAATAAAAGGCGCATTATCACTCGACATTCGCTTATTTTACAATATGCCCATTGATCTAGCGAACAGCCAAGACACGCGTACATCTGCTGAAAAAGGCTTGATACGCCCAGTACACATCAGCATTCTTCAACCAAGTTTGCAGTATATACAAGAAGCACTTCATGCCATTGCCGATGACGCCTCTTTACAGATTGTAGAATTAAGAGTTTCACAGTTTTATAGCATGCGTCCTCGAATGGAAATCATCTTAAATACGATGGGTGATGATATGAGATCCTCACCACCAAATAAGGAGACAAGCATATGAACGAGCCAAAACAACTCATGATTCAAGAAAACCAGACATTTGTCGGTGAAATGGAAAAAGGAAAGATTCAAGTCATTGTGTTAGATGGAAACGTAGGAACGGCTTATATGATGGATGTACCTGAGCATGGAAAAACGATTATTCAAACAGCAAAAGGACATTTTGCAAGAGTCGATCACGAGATTGGTTTTAAAATCAGCTAGCCTGATGAACAAGAATAACTGAATAAGTCCAAGACGGAAAGCCTGCGGACACTGATCAAGACCCTATAAAAAGGGGCTGATTGGTGTCCGTTTTTTATTTTCTTAAAAAAGGGAGAGAGCACAGATGCAAGATTTACTGATCGAATATAAAAGAAGTTTAAAAGATGCCAGAAAACGATATGAACAATTGAAAGACAAAGAAGAGAAACAGATGTCAGATCAGGACAAACATGATCAAAAAATGATCGCCAGTATGGTCAGCGATCTAGAATACGTGGTGGAATGGCTTCAAATCGGTAGAGAGCCAGGCGCACGCAGAGGATTAGACAGAAGATCTGTGTATCAGCGCACCATTCTTGCCAATCCAGAAGTATTAGAGGCTTTATCACATGAATACACCCTCATTCAAGAGAAAGAAAGAGAGGTAAGTGAGCGAGACAAAAGGCGAATCGATGAAGCTTTGTCTGTTTTAACAGATCGAGAGAAAGACGTATTTTTTATGCACACAACGCAGGGTCTGTCATTTAGCGAGATTGCGATTATGCTAGATGTAAAAAAAGGAACAGTCCAAAAACATATGGAAAGAGCTCGGACCAAAATGTCCAAAAAAGTACAAGAACGCCTATTCAAAGCTGCTGAATAGGTGTTTTTTCTTTCATCACTCAATCTTCAAAAGCTTGTCTTACAGTTGCCACCTATAGTTAGAAAGACCAAACGAATGTTTGCTAGCCCGGCACAAATGATTCCTCTTCAGGGAATCATTCGAACTAAAAGGAGGCGGCAGGTGAATGTAAATGAAAGATAAACGGATAGAGGCTAAGCAGGATTATATGAAAGGGATGACGTACCAGCAGCTAGCGGATCATTACAACGTCTCCATCCATACCGTCAAATCATGGAAAAGACGATACGGCTGGCAAAGACAAAAAACACCGTCAAAGCAGGCGCACTCGATTTTTCATCAATTTCTTTCAGATGAAACGATTGAAATCATGGAAAAAATGGATGGGCGCACATCTCTTGATATCATCTGGGATCAAATTCAAATTCAATACGCAGCCATTATTCGAGCGCAGCGCATCATGCATGTAGCAGATCAAGATGACATGATCAAAGAACTGAAAAAGGCGACGTACTTGCCTTCTTCATTAGAGGAAGAAACAGGTGAAGGCATTCATCCAGAGCCAGAGATCACGGCAGAGGAATTTTCGTTTCAATTTTCATGGGATCGGCATGCTACTTTTTTAAATGCCCAATCTCGTGCAATGGGAGAGCTAAGACGGCTGATTAAACAGTTTGAAGAGCTCGCTCATGCGAAAGATGAACGAAGATTAAGGCTGAAGCAAATTGAGCTAACAATCGAAAAAACAAAAAAAGCAGTTCGTGAGGAAAAAGAAGAAGATCTTCATATCATGATCAAAAGAAAAGAGGACGATTCATGACGCCGTTGATTGAAAAAGAAGTCAATCCTCACTTTGAACACTTTTTGTTCGATTGGAATCAAAAGTTTCAGTTTTTAGTAGGCGGCTATGGCTCATCCAAAAGCTATCACATTGCTTTAAAGCTGATCTTAAAGCTGCTTGAGGAAAAACGGACAGCACTTGTCATTCGAGAAGTGTATGATACGCACCGGGAGTCGACCTATTCTCTTTTACAAGAAATCGTCAGCGATCTTGGCATCGATCATCTAGTAAAGTGCCGCAGTTCACCGCTTGCTCTCACTTTTCGCAATGGGAGCAGCATTTTATTTAAAGGACTGGACAAGCCTGAGAAATTGAAGTCGATCAACAACATCTCAATTATTTGGATTGAGGAGTGTTCCGAGGTTTCTTATGAAGGGTTTAAAGAACTGCTTGGAAGGCTGAGACATCCGGTTTTACCTCTTTATATGATGTTATCGACGAATCCCGTTGGTCAGGATAATTGGACGTACAGACATTTCTTTCGAGATGAGCAGCTGAAACGTTTTGTCCTTGATGACGAAACCTTATACAAACAGCGAACCATCGTGATAAAAGATACGTACTATCACCACTCAACAGCAGAAGACAATCTATTTCTTCCTAAAAGCTATGTCAAGCAGCTGGATGAGCTGAAAGAATACGATCCAGATCTTTATCGAATTGCAAGGAAGGGATACTTCGGTATCAATGGCACAAAAGTGTTTCCGCAATTTGAGGTCAGACAGCATGCTGACGTATTAGAAGCGATCGGGCAGATTGAAAGACCGCTGAAACGGGCGGGGATGGATTTTGGATTTGTCGAATCCTACAATGCGCTCATTCGGTTAGCTGTCGATCATGAAAAAAAGTACTTATATATTTATTGGGAATATTACGACCGCGGGAAAACGGATGATGAAACAGCTGTTGATCTGAAAGAATTTGTTGAATCAAAGGAACTCATTAAGGCAGACGCAGCAGAACCTAAAACGATTCACTATTTTCGGCAGCGCGGATTTCAAATGGTCGCTGCACATAAGTTCCAAGGCTCACGTTTGCAATATACAAAGAAAATCAAACGATTTAAGAAAATCATTTGTTCTGATGCTTGCCCTTATACCATCTATGAACTTCAATCACTAACCTATAAGGCAGATAAGAACGGCCGCTTAGAGGAAGATGAATTTCAAATCGATCCACACACATTATCCGCCATTTGGTATGCGCTAGATGATTATGAGGTGACCGATTTGAAACAGACTGCTTCAGAGCGTGTCCGTCCAAACCGAGAGAGGAGGTCCATACAATGAAACAATTAAAAGCAACGATTATGAAGGCCAACATGTCTGATCATACAAAACAAATGTATGAGGATGAATTTTCATACGAAAAAGATGACATTGTCCCCCCGCCCTACCATATCAATGAATTAAAAAGCATGGCAGAATACTCAACGATTCTTCAGCAATGTATAGATGCGTATCGAACAAACATTTTAGGTTTTGGATTTGGGGTGGAATACGCCTTTGATTTTAATGCGGAAGATGTGAAACCGGTCAAAAAGAAGACAGCCGAGAAGGAATGGACAAGACTCGAAGAGTTTACGAAATACATGAACTATGATGAGTCTGCTGACGTAATTCTTGGTTATGTCCTAGAAGACCGGGAGAAAACAGGAAATGGCTTTTTAGAGGTGCTGCGGGATGGACAAGGAAAGCCGGCAGGAATCGAGTATTTGGATGCACTCCATATCCGCATTTGCAAGCTAAGTGAGCCAGTCGACGTCGAATTCCGCTACACAGAAAACGGCGAATTAAAGACGATGAATCGCAAGAAACGATTCCGAAAATATGTGCAGGTCATCAATGAGAAGAAAGTCTTTTTCAAGGAGTATGGTGATCCGCGCATATTAAATTGTGAAACAGGCAAGTACGATGATGCTACACCAGAACCGCTTCAAGCAACAGAAGTCATTCATTTTAAAATTGGCAGTGGGACGTATGGGATTCCCCGCTGGATTGGCAACATCGTCAATATGTATGGCGCACGAAAAGCAGAAGAGCTGAATTATCTTTATTTTAAGCAAGGACGGCATGTACCTGGTGCCATCATTGTCGAAAACGGCATGCTGTCAGAGACTTCTTATCAGCAGCTACAAGATTATATGGATGATATTGAAGGCTCTGACCATGCGCATAAGTTTTTATTGCTTGAAGTAGAAGGGCTTCCGACAGAAAAAGGATTAACAGGTGAAGAAGATGTATCAAATGTCAAAGTGAACTTTAAATCCTTGGCGGAAATCCTGCAAGAGGATGCGCTCTTTTTAGAATACGATGAAAAGACGAGAAACAAAATCCGCTCCGCTTTTCGTCTGCCGCCTATTTACACAGGAGAGTCACAAGATTATAACAAGGCCACAGCAGATACCGCGCGTAAAACAACGGAGGAGCAAGTATTTCAGCCAGAGCGGCATCTTATTACAGGGAAACTCAATACTCTTTTTCTCCCGGATTTAGATATATGGCATGTCCGCTTTCTATTAAATGGCCCTGACTTTAGAGATCCATTAGAGATAGCGAAGGTTCTGACACCATTTATTCAGGCTGGGGCAGTATCGCCAAATGATTTACGAGATCTTGCGGGGCGTATTCTTGGCAAGACGTTAGAGGAATGGCCGGAAGAATTCTACCACCGACCTTTAGAAAGCCGCATAAAAACAGCTGATGGGCTGTCTCCATCTGAGCCAAACCGGCTAGAGAAATAGAAGGACGTGAGCTTTTTTTGAAAGGGGGTGAACATATGCCAAGGGAATTAAAAAACGCAAAAATTACGCATGTTTCCTATGTAGACAGGGCCGCCAACCAAAAGAAATTTTTCTTGATGAAAGCAAAGAAAAAGCAGCCTGACTTTCAAAAAGAAGTCAGTGTCCTGACGAAGGCAGAGGATGCCCATCGCCTCGTATATGGCGTCGTGTATGAACCAAATACACCTGATGCACATCAAGACTTTATGTCGGCCAAAGAAATTGAAAGAGCAGCACACGGTTTTATGAAAGATGCCCGTCACATTGATAAACAGCATGATTTTCAAGACGGTGTTGGCGAAGTCGTCGAATCATACATTGCCCCAGCGGATTTTGAAGTAGGCGGGGAGCTGATTCAAAAAGGATCTTGGGTACTTGTGACAAAGGCATCACAAGATATTTGGGACCAAATTCAGCAAGGCCACATTACAGGCTACTCAATGGCTGGAACAGCAGACATCATCGCAATAGAGGAACACGATCAGCTCCTATCTCAAGAAACGAACGAGAGAGGGCTTTTTTCTTTGCTGAAAAATTTCTTTTTGAAAGAGGAAGGTGCAAATATGCCACAACAATTTTGGAGCGTTTTAGATCATCTGCTGGAAACGTTGCAGTCAAGTGATGGTGATGAATCTAGCGTAAGAGCGGCACTTGAACAATTGATTCCAATTGTGCAGGATGTGTTGAAAACAAATGATGTCCTCCAAACGATTGGCGAAAGACCAGCATCCGTTCAAAAGCAAGATGCCGGATTAACGACTGATCAAGTACGCGAACTAGAAAAAGCAAAAATGGCCATCGACAACGTTTTACAACAAGCGGATAAACAAGGGACAGATCAAACAGGTGAAGAAGAACCTGTACAAAAAGTGCTGGAGCAAGTGGTTGCGCCAATTCGCCATCAGCTCTCTTCCTTAGAGAAATCAGCAGGCAGAGAAAAAGCAGCGATTCAGGATGTGCTTCAGCAACAGCTACTGCCTATTTCAGAGCGGATACACATGCTTGAAAAAGCGCGGGGCATTTCTAAACAAACAAATCACGATACACAAAATGATATGACAAAGCCCATATGGGATGGCTTACTATAAGCCTAAATAAGGAGGAAAAAGTGTGAGAAATCAAGAGTTGATTCGCAAGGCTGAAATGACACTTGCCAGCTTAAAAACAGGCGGTCTCATGAACGCAGCCCAATCCAACACATTCATTAGAATGATGCAAAATACACCAACCGTTTTAAATGATGCACGTATCATTCCAATGGAAAGTGATTCACAAAAAATCGAAAAAATCGGCTTCGGTCAGCGCATTTTACGCCCAGCAGAAGAAGGCAAAGCGCTTGATGCAAAAGACCGTGTTGTCCCAGCGACAAGCACTGTTCAGCTCAATGCAAAAGAAGTCATTGCTGAGATTCATATGACGTACGACAGCATTGAAAACAACATTGAAAAAGACGGGATTCAGCAAACCATTATGCAAATGCTGGCGGAACGAGCGGCAGTCGATATTGAAGAACTGATCGTCAACGGTGATACAACATCACAAGATCCATTTTTAGCTCAAATGGATGGCGTACGAAAACAGGCAGTTTCTCATATTGTCGATGCGAATGGAGCGGAAATTAGCCGTCAAATGTTCAAACAAGGCTATAAAGCGATGCCGTCAAAATATTTACGTGTACCTCAGGATTTCCGTTTTTATACATCCCCAAGTTTAGAGGTCGAGTGGAAAGACCAAGTAGCAAACCGTCAGACAGGTCTCGGAGATGCGGCGATTCAAGGCGGCCTTTCTTCTGCATTCGGTGTTCCGGTCAAAGGTCTTGCCAATATGCAGCCATATGATGAAGAAGGAACAGATGTATCAGATATTTTACTGACACATCCGAAAAACATTATCGTAGGGTTTTCTCGCAATATTCGCATTGAAGTAGAAAAAGATATTCGCAGCCGTAAGTTTATCATTGTTCTGACAGCGAAGCTCGACAGCAAATTTGAGGAAGAGGATGCTGTAGCCAAAGTCATGAAAGTGAAAGAGTAGGTGACAGCAGGCTATGATCATTTCTGCTGAGGAACTACAAGCCTATTCTGTATTTGATCGCGTGAAAAATCGTTCTGTAGAGAGACTAGCGGCAGATATTATTGAAGCAGAAGCAGCGGTATTTCAAATGGTCGGGCACGATTTTACGCATGAAAAATATCAGCCCATTCCTGAAAAAGCAAGGATCGCCTTATTAAAAATGGCCCAGTATTTTGCCATGCTGAATGATGATGAATCCATGATGAAAGGCTTGACTTCAGAAAAAATGGGTGATTATTCATATGCAAAGGCAGCGGACAAAGTGAAAGGCAGACCTTATGTGTATGCCCTTCTTGTTGATTATATTGAACCGTCATTAACTGGCGGCAGCGCCAATTTAAAGGTGAGATCATTATGAGCTATGATTCTCTATTAACGGATCGCTGTGATCTTTTTCACTTAGAGAATGAGGGGGCAGTCCGTGGCAAATTTGGTATACCAGCAGGGGATCTGCAAACGGACCTCACTTATCCTGATACACCAAGTATGAGAGATGTGGCTTGCTATGTTGTAGAAAAAAGCCAGTCACTCGTGCAAGAAGAACCGAATACAGTTATCTATCAGTCCTATCTCGTCCATTTCCCTTTAGCAAGCGACATTCGCTTGCATGACAAAATGGTGTGGAACGGCATCTCACTCAAGTTGCAGCAGCCAAAAAGAGTGAAAAATCATCACATGGAAGTGATGGCCGTCAGAAAGGAAAACTTATGAAAATTGATGGACTTGACCGGCTGCTATCCCAGCTCCAACAGGCAAATAGTATCGGCTTAACGGCGCAATATCAAGAGTGGTTACAGGAAATGGGCTTACAGTTTTTAGACATCATTCAAGATGAAATCATCAAAGAAAAGGCTGTTGATACAGGCCGTCTCCTCAATTCCTTTCAAAAAGGTGACAAGGAGAATTACTTTCTCACTTCCCGAGGCGGGCTCACGCTAGAAGTGGGGACACAGCTTGATTATGCCTCTTACGTGAACGATGGACATGCCATTTCTTCAAATGGAGAACGAAGATGGGTGCCTGGCAGATGGAACGGCAGCCGCTTTGAATATGATCCGAACGCCAGTACTGGCATGATGCTTTCATCTCAATGGATTGAAGGAAATGGGTACTGGGATCATGCCGTCATGCTCTATGAACAAATGTTTGAACACTCGCTAGATCGAAAGCTTCAAAGCTGGATCGATCGACATTTTGGGAGGTGATGGAATGAATCAAGAAGTCGGGGCAATCATGCATTATATATACACACGCTTTCCTGTGAAAATGTATGATCGTCTTCTGCCAGAGCGTTTCCAAGTGCCATCTGTTTATGTGCCGCCAGTGACTGTCATTAGTGGTCCAGATACAGTGTCTACTTTTATGAAATCTTATTCGCTGCAAGTGAAAGTGTTTCATATGGATACAGAAAAAGCGCATGATGCGGCGGAAACAATCGTCGATGCATTGCTTGCTGATCGTCAAATCATTCAGATGATCAGTGAAGATGGAGAGGTGCTTGATGATTATGTCCGCATAAAAAGAGTGGAAACAAGAATCATAGATCAAGGTGTAGCAGCGATTGTCCTGACGTGGGATAGCAGCTATTGGTACAACCGAGATAAACAGCCAAGCCTAGAAGATATCAATTTTTCAGATGGGGTGATCAAACGTGAGCAAGACTAAAAAAACACAGCTCGATCAAACAGCGGGCGAAGAAAAAGAATTTGGCTTTTCATTTGAAGCCTTAAAAGAGCACAGCAAGGATCTTTTTGGGGTAAAACCAGAAATCCTTGAAGGTGCTCTTTTTTATATCAAACATCAACCAATTACAAAAACAGAAGCAAAGAAGCACATCGATGCTTTTTTGTCCAAGGAGGTTTAAAGGATGAACGGAGGCACTTTTACACCAGGTACAGAGAAAAAGCGTCCTGGCATTTACTTTAATTTTAAAACAACAGCAGAGCAGCGAATTACTTTAGGCGAGCGAGGAACAGTTGCACTTCCTCTTGTCATGAGCTGGGGAGAACCAAAAACCTTTATTTCCGTTTCCGATATGGAAGACTTAAATAAAAAGGTCGGGCTTAACATTGATGATAAGTCACTTCTTCTTTTCCGTGAAGCGAAGAAAAAAGCGCAAACGGTCTTGCTTTACCGTCTAAACGAAGGAGAGCCAGCCAAAGCGGAAATCGCAGAAAACTTTGTGGTCACAGCCAATTATGGTGGTCAAAAAGGAAATGAGATCACCATTCAAGTGGCAGAAAATGTACTCGACAGCACAAAACGTGACGTCATCACCTATCTTGGAACAGATATTGTCGATAAACAGGTGGTCAAAGATGTCAAAGATCTTGTGAAAAACAAATACGTTCAATTTTCTGGTGAAGGCGAAGCGGTCATTACTGCTGGAGCGGCTTTAAGCGGCGGGAAAAACGGTGTGGCAAGTGTCGCAGATTATACAGCTTTCCTAGAAGCAGCTGAAACGGAATACTTTGATGTCATTGCACTACCAGTCGATAATAGTGAGCAATTAAAAGCAACATTCGCGTCATTTATTGAGCGTTTACGTGATAAGCAAGGACGTAAGGTGCAAGGCGTTGTGGCTAACTATGCAGCTGATCAAGAAGGAATCATCAATGTCACAAGCGGTGTTGTTTTAGAAGACGGAACAGAACTCGCGCCTGCTCAAACAACAGCTTGGGTCGCAGGAGCAAGTGCAGGAGCGACTTTTAATCAGTCACTGACCTTTGTTGAATACGAAGGCGCAGTCGATACATTAGAGCGTCTTGATAATGATCAAGTAGAATACCGTTTATCACAAGGAGAGTTTCTTTTCACTTTTGATGCAAGAGACCGCACGGTGAGCGTTGAAAAAGATATTAACTCTTTGACAAGCTTCACGGTTGAAAAGAACCAGCAAATGGCGAAAAACAAAATCATCCGTGTGCTAGATGCAATCAACAATGATTTAACATTTGAACTGAAAAATTTGATTAAATTACGCAAAGCCAATGGCAATGACATTCCAGCATCTGATGATGGAGTGCAGCTTGTGAAAACACTGATTACACAGTATCTCACACAACTTCAAGATGGAAGCGGCATTACAGGCTTTAACTCAGAAACAGACATCGTCATTGGCCTCAATGAAGATCGTGATGGATTTATCATCGATTTAGCAGTACAGCCAGTAGACGCAGCAGAAAAATTCTATTTCAATGTGGAGGTGAAGTAAGATGGCTTTTAAAGCGCAAAATACAATCTCAGGTAAAGAAGGTCGTCTTTTCTTAGAAGGTGAGGAGCTTGCCTTTATCAAAACGTTTGAAGCAAACGTGGAGAAAAATAAATCAGAAGTGAACGTAATGGGCCGCCGAATGACTGGCCATAAAACAACTGGGGCAAACGGAACAGGAACGGCAACATTCTATAAAGTTACGTCACGTTTCGTTCAACTTATGCTCAACTATGTGAAAAAAGGGGAAGATCCTTATTTCACTCTTCAAGCGGTAATTGATGATAAATCATCAGGCCGAGGCACAGAGCGTGTGACATTATTCGATGTCAACTTTGATTCAGCTAAAATTGCTGGACTAGATGTCGATTCAGAGGCACTTGAAGAAGAAGTTCCATTTACATTTGAAGACTTTGATCTGCCTGAAAAGCTGAAGAATTCTTTCTAAGAAATGTGGAGGAAATTAGCTAATTAATTAGCTAAATAAAAACCAAATATGCTATAATGCAGATGTAATGAAAAATGAATGCATTTGTAATGCACATTGCATTCAATAACACACAAAATGATGTTTACATGCAAAGCGATTTGCATACAATAAAAAGAAGCCAGGATGCGCTAACATCCCGGCAATGTACAATGAGGCCCTTCAAGGGGCTGGCTTATCAATTAGATAGTTTTAAGGATAGACTTTCCCTTTCACCTACCAAAGCTCAAGGGGAGTCTATTTTTTGTTTATATACGTCAACAAAGCAAGGATAAACATCCCGAATAAAAGCATTAGGGAAATCGCTTGGAACGTTGACATGAGCATCACCCCCTTCCTATCGGGGATGAGCCAGACACCCTTGAGCAAGCCGTTCAATTGTACGAGTTATATTATACATGAAAAGATTGGAAAGCACATTCAAAAAATGGATGTGCTTTTTTGTATTCAAAAAAACAAACAAAAGGGAGTTTTTAAACATGAGCGAAAAACAAACATTTGATCTTTCATTTTTTATGCCAGGACAAACAGTAGAAGCGGAAGAGGTCAAAGTACCAATTTCTAAGCGTTTTGTTGATAAAAAAGGGAATGTCATTCCTTTTGTCTTCAAAGCGATTACCACGGAACGTATTGATGAACTGGAAAAAGAGAACACCACGTTCAAAAATGTCAAAGGCAGAGGCCGTGTGAAAGACTTAGACAGCCAGCGCTTCTACGCACGAATTGCCATTGAATCGACGATTTATCCAGATTTCCGCTCAAAGGAATTAAGAGAAGCCTACAGCACACAAGATCCAGTTGAAGTTGCAAAACGTGTTTTATCTGTCGGCGGTGAATATGCAAACTGGTTAAACAAAGCCATTGAAATCAATGGATTTGAAGACGAAATTGAAGATTTAGAAGACGCAGCAAAAAACTAATAAAAGATGGGGATAAGGAAGCGGTGTTTTTATATTACGCCATGCATGAGCTTCACTATTCCCCATCAGAACTTCTCGATTTATACGAAGCACCAAGACAATTTAAGGCATTCTTATTCGGACTCATCAGCTACAAACTCGACATGCTAGAAAAAGAAGCAAAGAAAGGAGGGAAATAAACTGGCGAAGCTCACTGCACGATTTGAATTAGAAGACAAAGTATCAAAGAAGCTGTTGCGCATTCAAAAACGATTTCAAACGTTTGAGAAGCAGCTCAAACCATTTAGAAAACCGGTGAAAATAAGCCTGGAAATGGATGAAAAGAAGCTAAGGAACCTCAATTTATCGATGAGAAGGTTTTCTGTATTATCCATGAAGCTAGATCAAGGAATCTATCGTGATCTCAAATCATTAACAAACCAGCTGAACATGATACCGAAACAGATGGTCATATCGATTCAAGCAAAAGGACTAGATGTCATTAAATCCAGTATAGATCGCTTGAAACAATCACAAGCAAGTCCAATCCTGCTGACGTTCAAACTGAATGATCAGTTGTCAGGAAAAATGTCATCAATCAAAAAATCAATCCTTCAGCTCATGAACAGAACGTACTATATGAGATTAAACATGGTTGACCAAGCCACCGCTGCCATTCAACGAATCAAAAAGACACTCAAAAGCTTGACAATGGCTAAACACGAAATCAGAGTATCTGTTCAAGACAATGCAAAGAGTAAGTTGAAAAAACGAGATCAGGCAGAGTCAGTTGTGAAAGAACAAAACATAAAAAAAGAGCCTGAAGCTGTTAGTCCGCCAATTAAAAAGGATGAACCCAAACAGGGTTGGCTCCAGAGCCTTGCTAATAAAGGGTTAAATGAAATTCAAAAATATGCAGGTGATGTTGCAGACAAGCTGAAAGAAAAATTAAGTCCTAGAAAGTTTTGGGACGAAAAGGCACTTCCTTGGGTTGAAAATAAAATGGAAGAGTACAAGCAAGATGTGATCGGAAGAATAAAAGAGAAGATTAAATTTAATCCTGAAAAAAAACTAGATGAATTGGTGACCAATGTATTAGACCGTCTCTTTGGTGCAGGTGATCAATCGAATGGAAGTAGCACTCCAGCGCCAACAACAGCGCCAACAACAGCGCCAACAACAGCGCCGACAACAGCGCCAACAACAGCGCCAACAACGGCACCAACAACAGCACCAACAACAGCACCAACATCCACACCATCAAATTCAGCTCCCAATAAGAAATCTAAGCCGCGAGGTGGTAAAGGTTTGTTTCGCAATAGTTGTTGTCCTTGTTGTGCAAGAGGTTTAAGCAGGGGAGGATCTACTAAAACCAAAAATAGAAATGGTCAATCACCAAGACAACCTAGAAATCCAAATGCCACAACAAGAACCGAAATGAATAGAAGACCTCCAAGTAAATTAGGGGATGCGTTGAAAAATATCGGTAAAGGGAGCGGCAAATTATTAAAGAAAGTACCTATTTTAGGCAGTGTACTTAGTGCAACAAATCTAATTGGTATGAAAAAAGAGAATGCTGGTGAAAAGATCGGTGCGACTGGAGGCGGCATCGCCGGAGGGATGGCAGGTGCAGCAGCAGGTGCAGCTATTGGAAGTGTAGTACCAGGAGTAGGCACAGCCATCGGCGGCCTAGTAGGCGGCATCGCTGGCAGTATGGGCGGAGAATCTATCGGTGAAACAATTGGAAAATGGTTTGATGGCGGTGGATTTGAGAAGATTGGCCAAAAAGCCATTGAAATCAAAGATCAAATTGTTGAAGTGTGGTCTACAGTCGCAGACTGGTTTATCCAAAATGTGTGGACACCATTAAGCAGCACGGTTGGCACGGTAGCAACCACGATCTGGACAAGTCTAGTCAATGCCTGGACATGGATACAAGAAACATTCAGTGCAGTCGCAGGCTGGTTTATCGAAAACGTCTGGACACCACTAAGTGGTACAGTCGTTACAGTAGCAACCACGATTTGGACAAGTCTAGTCAATGCATGGACATGGATACAAGAAACATTCAGTGCAGTTGCGGGCTGGTTTATTGAAAACGTTTGGACACCGCTAAGCGACACAGTCGTTACGGTAGCAACCACGATCTGGTCAAGTCTAGTCAATGCATGGACGTGGATACAAGAAACATTCAGTGCAGTAGCAGGCTGGTTTATTGAGAATGTGTGGACACCGCTAAGCAGCACAGTTGTCACAGTCGCTACGGGGATTTGGACAGCATTATCAAATGCGTGGAAAACCATTCAATCAATTTTTGGAGCAGTATCCTCTTGGTTTATGAACAATGTATGGAATCCGCTTGTAGAAACGGTTGGAACCATCAAAGATAGCATTGGGAAGAAGTTTGAAGAAGCGTATAAAGTGGTGACAGATATATGGGATGGATTATCCAAATGGTTTAAAGATAATATTCAGACACCGATCGTAAAAGTGGCAGGTGCCATAAGTGATGGTTTTTCTGCAGCATTTGGTTGGGTTCAAAAGATTTTTGAAAAAGCAGGCGGTATTGTAGATGTTGTAATAAATTGGATCGTTGGAAAGAAAAAACCTGATAATAATGCAACAGGCGGCTATATCACCCAGCCTACCTTATCATGGATTGGTGAAGCGGGTAACGAATTTGTCATTCCAACTCAAAATAACCGGGGCCGTGGGAAGATGTTGCTTGCACAAGCTGCTTCTCATCTTGGAATGTCTGTTGTGCCAAGCAGCAGCGGAGCAGCAAGTCCAGTTTCTAGCTCTCCAGCTTCAATAACGCCGAATGCTCCAGCAGCTCCAACTGCTTCTGCCGGTTCAATTGGTGGAACGGTTTCAATGAATGGAAACATCCAATCTGCCAGCATAGGTGAGCAATTTAATCATGATTTTGAACAAGGGCTGAATCAAAAGGTGGTTTCACTTGATCAATGGAAGCAAAAAAACATTCAGCAGCCATTTAATCAAATGACATCAGATTCAGGAAAGTACGGACAACAAACGGTATCGGCATTTGCTACTGGCCAGCAAATGACACCAACAGGAACTGATAGCTTTTTGCAAAGTTGTGTAAAAGCACCATACCAACAAGTGATGACAGCATCACCAACTTGGGGTTCTGGAACTGTTAGTGGCTTTGCAACAGGTCAAAATGCCACATCAATTGGCACAAGCCAATACGTAGACCAACACGTCAAACAACCATTCCTGCAAGCCAAACAAGAATCACCAGGATGGGGTTCAGGAATGATCGACGCCTTCAATAGCGGCATGCGTTCAAAAGCAAGTGAAGTCACACAAGCTGCCAAAGAAATGGCGAAGAAAGTGGAACAGGCGTTTAGAGAAGAACTAGATATTCATTCTCCTTCACGTGTCATGATGAGTCTAGGGAAATTCGCATCGATTGGTGTCGTCAAAGGGCTCGATTCAGTTGATGTGAAAAAGTTTGCTGAAAATCAAGCGGGTTCATTAATCGGAGCGTTCAGCGGTATGGGTGCTTCAGGTCTTAGTGTTCAGCAATGGCTCATGGCAGCTCTGATGGCGACTGGCACATCGATGAGCTGGCTTCCAGGTCTTATGACAATCGCTCAGCACGAATCAAATGGTAACCCGAAAGCCATCAACTTGTGGGATTCCAACGCCAAGAAGGGAACGCCTTCTAAAGGGTTAATGCAAACCATTGGGCCGACCTTCCATTCCAATAAAGGCAAGGGCATGAATGATATTTGGAACCCAATTCATAATGCCGTAGCAGCCATTAACTACATTAAGGGCAGATATGGAACAGTCTTCAATACACCGGGATTACGGAGTATGAGAAGAGGCGGTCCTTATAAAGGCTACGCCAATGGCGGATTGATTACTCAGGAGCAGGTAGCTAGAGTCGGTGAAGGAAACAAACGCGAATGGATTATTCCAGAAGAAAGAGGCATTCGCGGGAGATATTTATTGACGCAGGCAGCCAAGGCACTTGGGATGCAAGTCTATGATCCATCAAATGCATCTGCTCCTTTACCAGAATCACAGATGCAGCAAGTCACCTCAGCACAGCGAGCTGGGACTGCAACAACGTCAGGCAATAAACAAATCACCATCCAGTTCAATGGTGATCAGCATTTCCATAATGGACAGGATCAGCAATCGCTTGTCGAAAAAATTAGACAAATGCTTGTAGACGAACTGGAAGTAGAGCTTCAGACAGGAACGAAAGGGGTCGTGATCGATGAGTAAATCAGTGTATCAATTGTGGATTTCCCAAGGCAAGGAGAAGTTGCGATTCCCTGTGCTTCCATCCGAACTTGAGATCACAAATAACGTACAAAATGAAACGGTGAAGGTCTCCTCTTTTGGAGAACTGACTTTTATTGATGTACCATCGGCTAAACAAGTATCATTCACCTCATTATTTCCTAAGAAATATTCGCCAATTGCTGAATATAAAAGCATTCCATCACCAGAGAATGCAATAGCGAAAATTGAACGAATGATGCGTTCAAAGAAGTCTGTGCGACTGATTGTGACAGGGACTAAAATCAATATGACGTGCAGCATTGAGAGCTTCACACACAAGGAAGGGTCTTATGACATAGGGGATCGTGAATTTACGATCGAGTTAAAGGAATATAAAACCGCATCGCCTAGGAAAATCAAACGAAAGAAAAAAGCAAAACAAACCAAAAAGAAAAGACCCTCAAAAACACCACCAAAATTGTACACTGTCAAAAAGGGAGATACTCTGTGGGCCATTTCAGGCCGTTTTTATGGCGATAGTACAAAATGGCGGCGTATTTGGAATGCCAATAAAGCAGCGATGATCAAACGAAGTAAACTCAATATTAAACAGCCGGGATATTGGATTTTTCCAGGGCAAAAATTGAAAATACCACAATAGGGGGGCTGACATTGATTGAGCTTTTTGCCATCAGAAGCGGCACGATGTATGAGCTTGTCACAGAGAGTGTGACACTTCAGGGGCAAAGGTATCAGGCCCCTCGCTCTATTCAGGCGAATATTATCACAAAGCAAGGCAGTCAAACATATTACCGTGTCTCAGAAGGAGACACGGTTCTTTTTAAATGGAAAGGAAAAGAGCTGTTCAGAGGCATCGTGTTTTCTAGGACGCCTGTTGAAGGAAAGCTGACCTTTACCGCATACGATATGCTCCAATATTTAGTGAAAAACCAAGATGTATATGTTTTTTCAAATCAACGGGCAGATCAAATTTTGAGGCGGATCGGGGCAGACTTTCAAATTCCTATGACATCCATCGCAAATACAGGACATGTCATGAAGTCTCTCGTTTTTAAAAATGACACGAGTTTATATGACATCATTTTAAAAGCATTGAAGGAAACGAAGCGGCAAACCGGTAGAAATTATCAAATTTTTTCTGCTAAAGGCAAGATGGGGCTGAGAGCTTGGCCCGATCCAGAGGACGTGTGGGTCATTGAATCAGGCGTCAACCTCATCGGTTATCAGTACAGCACCTCCATTGAAGAGACAGCAACACGTGTGAAGATGCGCACGTCTGTAGACGAACAGGGGAAGAATAAGAAAAAAGGTAGCAAATCAGATATTGTGGTGATCGAACAGGATAAAGCGGGTCAGAGTCAGTACGGCATTTTACAGCATGTGGAGACGGTCACAGGTCAAATCAACCAGCCGCAGCTTCAAAAAAGAGCGAAAGTACGCCTAGCTGAGAAAAAAGGCGTCAAACAAGAAGTGAAAAGCATACAAGCACTCGGAATCCCTGAACTGCAAAGCGGTCTGCCAATCTATTTGAAAATCCCTGAAATCAACATCAAAAAAACCTACTGGATCGATCAAGACAAGCATGAATTCAATGGAGTGAAGCACACCATGACAATTGACGTCGTTGAGAAAAATTCCATGCCAAAGGGTGATCAAGCATGAGATTAAGTGAAGCAATTAAACGACTCGCTGTCAATGCAGTAGATGCAGCTTCTCCAATTGATCTGGTGATTGGAGAGGTCACAATGGCTTCGCCTCTTCACATCCGATTAAATGAAAACAGTAAGCTGATCATTCCGGAAGAACTGCTTATTTGGCCTAAACGCTTAAATAAGGGTGAGGATGATGAGTTGAAAAGGGGAGACAGCATTATGGTACTTGCAATGGCAGGAGGGCAGTCCTTTTACATCATCGACAAATTGTAAGGGAGGTGATGAACGTGGCACTTTCACCAGAGGAAGAAATCGAGGAAACAGAGGAAGATGAAGAGGTAGAAACCTCGACGACGTATCGCATAGATTTTGAAAATGGCAGGCTGACAAATGAAGCCATTACAGGCATTGAATCGATCCGTCAATTTATTTATATGACATTGCGAACAGAGCGCTATGCACATCCCATTTACAGTCACGACATTGGCACTGAAATTCAGGAGCTATTGACCGATACAGAAGCAACAGATGAATACAAAGAAATGGAGATTCCAAGATTGCTAGAAGAAGCATTGGTCGTTGATGAGCGGATTGATCATATTGAAGAGATAGAGGTCACGAAGCAAAATGATGCCTTTCAAGTCAAACTAGCCATTGTCACAGATGAAGGCACATTAGAAATAGAGGAGGTGATGGAGGGAGATGTTTGAGGAGCAAACGTATGAGGCGTTGATGGAAAGAATGCTGGATAGGCTGCCAGATGACATAGATAAAAGAGAAAACAGCGTCATTTGGAATGCCTTGGCGCCTGCTGCTGCTGAACTGGCTCAGTCGTATATTTGGCTTGATCAAGTGTTTGAGCTTGTCTTTGCTGATACAGCACAGGGGGAATTTTTAGATCGACGAGCGGCTGAAGTAGGGATTGAACGAAAGCCAGCCACCAAAGCGGTCTGGTCCGTAACCATTCAACCAGAGAACGTAAACATTCCAGCAGGATCAAGATTCTTTATTGAAGATGTTTATTTTCAATTTTCAAAGGACGGTACACTAGAATGCGAGACAACAGGTACAGCCGGCAATGGGCAATTAACAGGTCAGCCGCTACTATCGCTTGATACAATTCCGGGTCTAGAGTCGATGATCATGAAGGAATTGGTGATACCAGGGCAAGAGGAAGAAGATGATGCGTCATTATACGATCGGTATTTAATACGCGCAAGGCGAGAGGCTGTCAGTGCCAACAGAGCACATTACAAAAAGTGGGCCGAGGAAGTGGTTGGTGTCGGCAGAGCGAAAGTGTTCCCGCTATGGAATGGAGAGGGAACGGTCAAAATTGTCATCACAGACGGCAATCTAGATGTAGCCTCTGAGCTTCTTGTCAAAAGGGTCCAGGAGTATATTGACCCTGTACCGGGAGAAGGAGAAGGGCAAGCTCCTATTGGTTCAAAAGCAACCGTGGAAAGTGCCAAGTGGCTAGATATTGACATAGAAGTGTCCGTCGAACTTCAGATGGACTGGACACTTGAAGGTGCGCAAAAAGAAATAGAAGAAAAGGTCAAAGCACTGTTAAAATCAATCGCATTTGAAAAAAGTACGATTCGAATGTCCGCCTTAAATGATATTTTGTACCATTCAGAGAGCGTGTCCGATTATGCAAACGTCTTATTGAATGGGGAGTCAAAAAACTTAGTATTACAAGACATTGAGATACCACGTCTGAGGCAGGTGAAGGTTATTGAGCAAACTTGATGAAATGAAAAACTACTTGCCGCCATATTTCACAGAGATTTATGATGTGGATCATTTACTAAAAACGGAGGCGCCAGAGTTTGAACAATTGGACGAATCCATTTTTGATGTAACGGATCAGTTCTTCCCTTTAACAGCGACGTGGGGATTGAATCGGTGGGAGAGAATGCTCAAGGTGCAGCGAGAGTCAGATGATTCGATTGAGCTGCGCAGGGCACGATTACTCAATATGATGTCGAACATTCCACCAATTACGTATCTGTCATTAGAGAAATCTGTGAATCGATTTCTTAAAAATCCGAGTGCAATCATCCGTCTTACAGTCAACCGTTATCATTTTGCATTGCGTGTCAACCTGGACGACCTGCAAAACACAAGATATATCGTCGAAATACTCGAAACGTTAAAGCCAGCGCATTTGGCGTATACGTTCACCGCCATTCATCATACAGATGTTCATGAAAAAAATGATCATCACCAGCGGCTCACACTGCGAAGCAGAGTGGGCTTTTTCGATCATATTCCAATTTTACTCAATGGTGAATTCGTATTAAATGGAACGTTCTATCTTAGCGGGATACGAGGTACTACGGAGGTCCCAGCTCGTTTTCGGCATTCATTAAAGATGAGAATGCCGCTTCAACAAGAGAAAGAAACAGCATATCGTCTGAATTATGTCATGACTGGAGCATCGTATGAAACGAAGCAAGCAGCTACGCTGACTTTGCGCGCAAAGAACCAGCTTTCACATCACGCGAAAAAGAGGATGACGTTCCGCTTACCAGTACATGTTCAAAATGAACAAGGCGGCAGTTTACTGATCAAGGAGCATTACTGGATTCTCGATGGATCCGTTCCGCTTGATGGATCAAAAATGCTGGCAGCAACTTCTAAAAAAATAGATCTATAAGGAGGATCACAATGGCTGATCAATTAACCGTAACCACACTATATGCACGTCAACAAATGGCAAAGGCACGAGCAGAAGGAACAAAACTCACAAAAGTCGTCAAAATGGCGTTCGGAAATGGAGGAACAAAGGATGGAAAACCGATCTCTCTTGACGGAACCGAACAAGCACTCAAAAAAGAATTGATTCAAAAAAATATTGATTCGTTTACCTTCATGGAACCGGCAAAAATCCGCTACACCTGCACCATCGCTGAAGGAGAACTAGCAGGCGAAGTCATCAATGAACTAGCCCTTGTCGACGAAGCCGGCAAATTCACCGCCATCCGCACCATGACAGACAAACAAAAAGACGGCGACATCGAATTTGTTTTTGAGATTGATGATATTTATTAATGGAGGGGAAAAGAAGTGGACATAAAAACACCTTTACCGTTTGAAACCTCTGACAAAGCCCATGCCAACTTATTTAACCGGATGGTCGATACACTTGTGGAGAATGACAATGCGCTCAGTCAACAAATAGCAGGGATCACGAATGAAAGTTTATTCAAATTAACAGGCGATCAAGCCATTCAAGATGCATCAGTCAGCGGCGAGGAATATCCAATAGGTATTACGTTTATGGATATTGGACAAGCGAATGATACCGGTTATCCTACGAGATTTGGCTTTGTGAAAAATGAAAAATATAGTAACTTTCGATTTATTCAATATTACTATGGAACTGGAAACGAAGCAGGCAGCTATTTTGATAGTACAGGTACGTGGTGTCGTCACTGGTGGACGGGGTCTGGCTGGACTGAATGGCACAAAATCTCAGGGTTTTGTCATGCCAATATAGGTACAACTGGAAAGCAGTTATTAACCAAAGGAGAGTATCAAAAAGTCCTTTTTAATCGAAAAATTAAAGACAGTCATAACAATTTTGATATCAAAAATAATCGGTTCATCTGCCCTGAAAACGGAATGTATTCAGTGAATGCAGGTGTTTATATTGAAAGCTTTCAACGATACGCGAACTTTGAATTATCGATCTATTTGAATGGAAAAAGATATAAAAATATTGCTCACCATAGACAAAGCCCTGCAAGCCCATCTGATACATTGAGCTTAAGTACCGGGCTTTATGGTGCTGCCAATGTGCCAGCGAATAAGGGAGACTATTTAGAAATGTACCTATATGTAGGGTATGACGGAGACGTTAGTCGATATGTGTCGGAAAATTCAGGCTGGTACAACTATTTCGACATTACAGAAATAGGCGGACGAAATTTCCCGAGAGTATAGGAGGATTCTGATGATTTTATATGAAGCCATTAAGTATAAATACCCCGATGCAGACCCGCAAAAAGATTTTGAACTTAGAAATGACGGAGACGGTTCGTATATAAACGAGTGGCATCTAGATGTGCCCGAGCCAACGGTAGAAGAATTGAAAGAATGGTGGGAGGAATGTCAAATCAATCCAAGATATCAACCACCTCTGCCGCTAGATTATCTAGCACAAGAAGTAGCTAAAGAAAAGCTAATGAGAAAACAGCTTGAACATCAATGTGATCATTTAACAAGCGAACTAAAGAAGCTAAAAAATGAGATCCTTTTATTTAAAGGAGATAGTGAATCATGAATTATTGGGTAATGGCATTATATTTTAAATGGGTGACCCCTGAATTGGTCAAACAAGCAGTCGAACTAGGTGATTGTTCAATGGAAGATTTAAATGAAGGATATGAGCAAAGAATTCTTACTCTAGAGCAGCTGAAAGAAATGGCACCAAGCATCAAAGAAAGGGAGTGAAAATTGAATGGAAGTAAAAGAACCAAAGCCTTTTGAAGTAAATGATAAAGCACATGCTGATTTGTTTAATGACATGGTCAAAGTACTTCTTGAAAATGATCATAGATTAATAGAGCAGTTCTTAAAACATACAAATGATGCGAAAGTACACGCATCTGAAATAGAAAAGAAAAAATGGAATGATTCACAGAGCTATAAAATCACAGCAGATAGTGGAAGACAGCTGATCAATGTGTCAACTGACGGAAGAATATTTGATGCGATAAAAGATAAAGGAACTTGTACATTTTATGCAGCTGCTGGTGTGGAGGATTCCCCGGCTTCATCGAATGTTTCAATCAGGGGACTGCAGACAGTAGGACAAGAAAATATCGGCACTGGCTTTGCGGTGGATAGTTCTGGGATTGCTTATTCCTTTTATTATCAGACCGGTCATACATCGATTACTTGGACAAAGCTGCCTACAGAAAGCGATAGAAACAGGTGGGATAACGGTCAATTAGTAAAAATCACTCAAGATAATGGAAAGCCCTTTTATCATGGATTTTCTAGCGAGACAGACTACAATACCCTTACTGAGACAGGGATGTATCTCATATATAATACAGGAGTAAACGGTCCCTCTTCTTCCTTGAATCGAGTGTTTTTATTGGTCATGAGTTATGGCAATACATTAGTTCAAATAGCTTATGAATCTGTTTATGGGAAGAACACCTACTTTAGAGTTCTTAAACACAATGCAGAATCATGGACACCTTGGGAGAAGCAAATAACGCTTTCCGATTTATTAGATGGTGCTTGGGAAACACCTAAAGAAATTAAAGGCAACTGGCAAGAATATGATCCTGTTAATTTACCAGTTAAATATCGAAAGAATCTCTTAGGGGAAGTCGAGATCGTAGGTGCGATAAAAGGTGGGATTTTAGGAAATAATCCAGTGTTTAACTTGCCTGCACCATATCGGCCGCAGCAAGCGATGCATTTTATAGGAGTTGCTTCAAGTATAGGAACACCAGGAGTACCTCAATTTCATCGTACATTAATAGATAAGAATGGAAATGTATGTGTGCAGTCGTCTTCAAATAATGCCAATCCTACTGAGTTTATTACATTTGGTTTTAAGTTCAGTACAAGATAATGTAATAAAACTGAAATGTGGAAGGAGAATCAGATGGAGATAAAGACGCCTCGTACTTTCAAAACCAGTGACAAAGCCCATGCGGAACTGTTTAATGACATGGTTAAAGTAATTCTTGAAAATGATACTAGACTACTGGATCAAATCAATCAACACAAAAATGACACGACATCTCATGCATCCGAAACAGAAAAGCAGAAATGGAATCAATCCCAGCTCTATAAAATGACGAATGATAACGGGGCCCAGTTGGTCAATATCCCTGCTGGCGGGAGTATTTATAATGGAATTAAATCTTTAGGTGCCTGTTCTTTTTATGCGCCAGGAGGTTCTGGAGTAGTCGATTCTCCCGCAATCGGGAATGCGGCTTTAAGAGGCTTTCAGTTAGTAGGTCAAAATAACATCGGTGTAGGAATTGCAATTGATACATCGGGCAACGCATTTTGTTTTTCCTATCATGTGAATGATGTCAGAATCAACTGGCTTCAATTACCTACTCAAAATGAAAGAAATAAATGGGATGCAGGACAATTATCTAAAATTACTGCTGATGACGGAAGGGCTTACGAAAGAATTAATGCAAATGATCCTAGTATTTTAGATAAGCTCACAAAATTACCAGGCGTCCATTCGTGGTATATCCATGAAGCACACCCTGATCTGCCAACAAGAAGTTCTATGAGAGCCTTATCTGTTTTTAGTGAAAATACCTATGGCTGGATTATAGGGGCAAATAATACAGGTGATATGTACATCAATCGATCAACGACTGATGTCACGGGCACTCAGCAAGAATGGAGCGGGTGGAAGAGGCTGAACGATCATCCATTATTAAATGCAAATGGAACTAGAATGCTTATTCCAACTGGCACAGATATACTCACCTTGCCCTCTGGTTTTTATTATGTCTCTGGAACGAATGCAGTGAATATGCCAACGACGACCGATGCCTCGTGGTTTAATGTAGATATTCTAGAAGCAGCCGGTAAACGTAAGACTCTTCATATCATTAGAAGTTATGACAATATGCATTGGTTTGGAACAGTGCATACTGATGGTGTTTTTACTGGCTGGAAACGTTTGTTAACCGACACAGAGAAAATAGAATGGAAGTCCCCAACCACTCTATTAAACGGATGGAAACAATATGGCACTCAAAAAGTGCAATTTTATAAGAATCCATTTGGAGAGGTGGAGTTAATTGGAGCTATGACAGGAGGTACTATAGGTTTTGAAGTACCTGCTTTCACATTGCCAAGTGGTTATCGTCCTATACAGGGGATGCATTTTATAGGGGTAGCATCAAGTATTGGTGCTGCTTCAACACCGCAAACACACAGGACACATATTAATACTGATGGTAATGTGTATATACAAAGCGTTTCCAATACGACAAATACAAATGAATTTATTACTTTCGGCTTTAAATTCATATCGGCACAGGAGGGATAAAATTGAAATGGATATATAAATACGATGATAAATTCAATTACATCCCGGGAGAAGAAATAGAAATTGAAGAAGGCGAAGACATCCTAAAAGGGCATACAGATGTAAGACCTCAAGATGGTTTGTATAAAGGTAAATACAATGAAGAGAAAAGGGCATGGTATGAGTCGGCAACTCTAGAATACATTGATCACTTTCAGGTAAAGCCGCTGCCAACATCAGATATGGATCTATTAAAACAGCAAAACGCCGATTTGCTTGAGCAGCTGGCCGAGTCAGAAAAGAGAGCAAAAGAACAATCAAAAACAACATCAGAACTTGTCATGCTGCTGACTGAAAAGGGGGTTATGTAATTGGATTGGTTCCGTAGTATTTCATTGTTCTATCAATGGAAGTGTTATGAAAATGAAGATGTAGCAAAATTTGTTCGTTTCGAGAAGATTACGCCGGAACAATACAAAGAAATAACAAACGAAGAATATGCAACTAACGCTGAATAGGCGTTTTTATTTTGCCTTCTTTAGAATGTGCAAAGTGAGGGAGTAGGTGAGTGTAGTGGAAATGGATTTGACTCAATATTTAATGACACAAGGACCGTTTGCGGTGTTGTTCTGTTGGGTGCTGTTTTACGTATTAAACACAACAAAGGAAAGAGAAAACAAACTCAATGAGCAAATCGAGGCGCAAAATGATGTGTTAGCAAAGTTTAGTGAGAAGTATGACGTCGTGATCGACAAGCTCGATAAAATTGAACGGAATTTAAAATAGGAGGAAAACATCATGAAAACATTCGACAAAGGCACTGTGATTCGCACAGTGCTTCTTTTTATTGCGCTTATCAACCAAACGCTTGTCATGTTTGGACAAACGGTGCTGCCGATTAGCGAGGAGCAAGTGCAAACCGTAGGAGAGGCACTATATGTGGCAGGTTCCACAATTTTCACTATGGTCACTGCCGTGATCGCTTGGTTTAAAAATAATTATGTGACCTATAAAGGTCAATTGCAAAAAGATGCCCTGAAACAAAGAGGGTTAACAAAATAATTTTTGAAGGAGAAACAATATGGTGAAGATCATTCAAGCACTCATCCCAAAACAAAATCGCAACAGGCCAGGAAACAGTATGAAGCCGCTCTATATTACGGTGCATAATACATCGAACACTGGACGGGGGGCTGATGCGGCAAATCATGCAGCATTTGTTGCTCGGGCAAGTACCGGGGTTAGCTGGCACTACACGGTCGATGATCAGGTCATTTATCAGCATTTGCCACTAAACGAAAATGGCTGGCACGCAGGAGATGGCAGGGGAACCGGCAATATGAAATCAATTGGAATTGAAATTTGTGAAAATGCAGGCGCTAATTTTGAACAGGCTGTTAAAAACGCCCAATGGCTTATTCGGAAACTGATGGGGGATTTAGGAATTCCTTTATCAAACGTGGTGCCACATAAGCATTGGAGCGGGAAGGAGTGTCCGCGTAAGCTGTTAAATCGGTGGGATGGCTTCAAAGCTGGTATTGCATCAGCATCTACAAGTCAAATGACAACAGCTAAACCTGTGAAAGAAACATCTATCAAAACCATATCAACGAGATCAACATCTAAAACCAACAAGGTCAAAAAAACATACAGTTTGCCTGCAGGTATTTTAAAAATGACGAAGCCTCTTACAAAAGGGTCAGCTGTAAAAGCTGTACAACAAGCCTTAGCATCGATTTATTTTTATCCTGATAAGGGAGCGATCAACAATGGAATCGATGGGTACTACGGACCCAAGACTGCGAATGCAGTGTCTCGATTTCAAATGATGCATGGGTTAACCCCGGATGGCATATATGGTCCAAAGACCAAAAAAACATTAAGTAAGGTCATAGAAAGTTAACACATATGGAATGAATCAACCCTTATCTATTATAAAAAAGTAAAATAAAACCATTTTTGGCGTTATTTGTTGTATAATGGTAAAAATGAATGGAGGGGTTGTATGAAGCGGATATGTGTAATGATGTCTCTTTGTTTCATTGTCATGTTCCATTTTAATATGGAAAAGGTTGCAGCTAAGACCATTTATCGAGAAGTAGAAGTTGATTTCATCATGACGGAACAGGAAAAAGATCTGTGGGTACCAGGAGGTCAAAATAATCCTGAACAATATCCATCTACTTATGGCTACCAATTTTCTATACTAAATGCAGAGGGTTGTACTTTAGAGGTGACACTCTACAGAACATCCTTATCAGGAACGGATTTTCCGTCATCAGTCAAAGAGTATACAGGTAACCAATATGATCTAAGTGCAACAGACCGAATTTTATCAAGTGGGCGCTACATTTATAGACCCCATGGTATTAAACTGACCAAAAAAGAAGGCTGTGGGGATGTTGAGATAAAAGGAGTCTTTGGTTATCAAATTCAAGAACCAGACAAATAAGCTTTTATGAGTAAAATCAAATGAAAAAGCCTATCCATCATTGGATAGGCTTTTGATAATGGAGCATAGCGGGATCGAACCGCTGACCTCTACGCTGCCAGCGTAGCGCTCTCCCAGCTGAGCTAATGCCCCGAAGCATTACGACATAACTTATTATAATCAATCCTCCTGTAAAATTCAAGCTGTAAAACACAAACACTCCGGCTATTTTTCTTTCTGATCAATCGGAATATAGTCAAAGATTTCTCCCGAATGAACCGAGTGGGCTAATCGTCTAAGCCAGTCGTAGTAGGCTTTTGAGCTTTCAAGCTGTTCAATGAGCTGTTTCGCTTCCTCTCTTTCATGTTCCTCCGCCTGATCATCACGAGCTACACCTTGAAGGCGTTCTTGCGCTTCTTCAATCGCTGCTAGATTAACCTCGACCTCTCGTTCCCATTTTTGCGGGAAGAAGTTCATGAAAAACTTAAAAAAGTCTTTCTCAGCAACAAAGCTGTGTTTTCTTCGGCCGCGGTGAAAGGTCTTTTTGACAATATTCATGTCTTGCAGTTTTTTCACACCCGTACTCATACTAGGCTTACTCATTTGCAGCTCTTCACGCATTTCATCCAGCGTCATTTCCTCATTTAAATACATCGTCCCATATAGAATACCCGCACTTCTAGTAATGCCATAGAGATCCATTGTTTCAGCGATGGAATCAATGACGAGATCTTTAGCAGCTAAAATGCGTTCTTCTGCTTGTGGCTGTTCCTGCTTTTTCATCTTGTCCCTGCTTTCTATTAAGTGAATTCAATACGTTCAAAAAAATCTTTATGGACTATATGTTAACGAAAGAATGCAAAATGTCAAAATAAAAGAAGCATATCCCCCTTTGACAGAAAAATTTGAACATGTTAAGTTAATTATGTTCAAAACATTAAATTTTTATTTAACAAACTTACCAAAGAGAATCAGAGGAGGTTCCTTCTATGAGTCAAACACTATTTATCGATGGACAATGGGTTGGCGCTAAGAGTGGCGACACAAGAGATATCATCAATCCATTTAATCAAGAAGTGATCGCGACAGTCAGTGAAGGATCAAGAAATGACGCGCAGTTAGCCATTAAGGCAGCGAGAAAAACCTTCGATCAAGGTGATTGGGCAAACATGCCTGGACTTGAAAGAGGAAATATTGTGTTTAAAATTGCTGAATTGATTAGGCGAGACCTAGATGAATTAGCCAAATTAGAATCACTTGATACCGGCAAAACATTAGAAGAAAGCAAAGCGGATATGGACGATATTGCGAACGTGTTCCAATATTATGCGGGGCTTGCTGATAAGGATGGCGGGGAAATCATTGCATCGCCTATTCCAAACTCAAAAAGTGAATTAGTCCGAGAACCTGTCGGTGTATGCGGTCAAATCACTCCTTGGAACTATCCATTGCTTCAAGCGAGCTGGAAAATCGCTCCTGCACTTGCAGCTGGAAATACAATCGTACTAAAGCCAAGTGAAATTACACCATTAACCACGATCAAAGTTTTCAAACTTATGGAAGAAGCGGGTGTTCCAGCAGGCGTTGCCAACTTAGTACTTGGACCTGGAGCAACTGTTGGAGATGAGCTGGCTGTCAATGACCAAGTCGATTTAATTTCATTCACAGGCGGTATTGAAACAGGTAAGAAAATCATGCAGGGAGCCAGCGGGAATGTGAAGAAAATCGCCCTTGAGCTCGGCGGGAAAAACCCGAATATCGTCTTTCAAGATGCTGATTTAGACGTAGCGGTTGACCAGGCAATGAATGCTGTGTTTTTCCATGCAGGGCAAGTGTGTTCAGCAGGTTCACGCTTGTTAGTGGAAGAATCTATTCATGATGAATTTTTAGAAGAACTGGTGAAGCGTACGAAAAAAATCAAGCTAGGCAACGGCTTTGATGAAGGAACCCAGAGCGGACCGCTCATCTCAGCTGAGCATCGAGAAAAAGTAGAAAAATACGTCAGCATCGGTTTAGACGAAGGCGCAACATTAGAAACAGGTGGGAAACGACCTGAAGCAGAGGAGCTTCAAAAAGGGTTCTTCTACTTGCCGACGATTTTTTCAGGCTGTACATCAGACATGCGAATTGTACAGGAAGAAGTGTTTGGACCAGTCCTCACTGTCGAATCCTTCCGATCAGAGGAAGAAGTCATCGAGCTGGCAAATGACACGATTTATGGTTTAGCAGGAGCGGTGTGGTCTTCTGATATCGGCAAAGCCGAACGAGTGGCTCGTCAATTAAGATTAGGCACGGTATGGATCAACGACTTCCATCCTTATTTTGCCCAAGCACCGTGGGGCGGGTATAAACAATCAGGTCTTGGACGTGAATTAGGACGTACGGGCCTTGAAGAATATACGGAACTAAAACATTTATATCGAAATACAAAACCAGAAGCGGTTCATTGGTTTAAATAAATATCACTTATCTGGAGGAGATTCTATATGACTTTAAATATGAAAATTGAAAGCATGCAAAAATTCCATACGTTTGAAATTCCGACTGTCATCAAGCATGGCATTGGGGCAGTGAAACATGTTGGGGAAGAAGTGAAAGCATACGGCGTTTCAAAGGTATTGCTTGTCACAGATCCTGGTATTTATCAAGCGGGTGTTGTAGATCCAGTGATTGCTTCATTAAAAGAAGCACAAGTTGATGTGGTTCTATTTAATAAAGTAGAACCAAACCCGCCAGTCCGTTTAGTGAATGAAGGATCTGCGTTATATGAAAAAGAAGGCTGTAATGGTTTAGTCGCAGTAGGCGGCGGAAGCTCAATGGATACAGCGAAGGCTATTGGTGTGGAAGCGACTCATGAAGGATCAGTTCTTGATTACGAAGCGGCTGAGGGGAAAAAACCGCTTGAAAATAGAATCCCTCCGTTAACCACCATTCCGACAACGGCTGGTACAGGTTCAGAGGTCACGCAGTGGGCAGTGATTACTGACGAAGAAAGGGAATTCAAATTCAACACAGGTGGCCCACTCATTGCAGCTCACCTAACAGTGATTGACCCTGAGCTTCATGTATCTATGCCGCCGCATGTGACGGCTATGACGGGTATCGATGCGCTTGCGCACGCGATCGAATGCTATACGATGAAGTTTGCTCAGCCAATTACAGATGCGGTAGCGCTCATGGCCATTGAATATGCTGCTCATTATATTCGCCGTGCCTTTGCTGATGGAGAGGATTTAGAAGCAAGATATGGAATGGCACAAGCTGCGATGCTTGCAGGACTTTCCTATGGAAGTGAATCAGCTGGTGCAGCCCATGCGATGAGTCAAACGCTTGGGGGTATTATTCCTGTCGCACATGGCCAATGTGTAGCGGCAATGATGGGACCTGTCATGGAATATAACTGGAAAGGGTACCCAGAGAAGTTCGCTCGAATTGCGCAAGCATTCGGAATTGATACAAGCAGAATGACAACAGAGGAAGCTGCAAAAGCAGCAGTGAATTGGATGTATGATTTAGTGGAAGACCTAGAAGTTCCTTCATTAGAAGAACAAGGTGTACCAAAAGATATGATCGACCGTTTATCTAAAGAAGCAATGAAAGATCCGCAAACAGTTGGAAACCCAAGAGACCTGAACGAAAAAGCATACAACTGGATTTACGCCCGCTGCTTTGATTTAACACCTAAAACAGTGTAATAATGAAAAAAGGCTCCCAAAAGGGAGTCTTTTTTATATCTTATAGCTGTTCTTTAATTTCTTTAATTTGATGAATATGGCGCTTTTCATGTGCGCCGATAAAATCAAGGTATTGCTTTAATGAAAGCTCTTCAAACACAGGATGTGCAATCACGCGTTTGAAATCTTCATCTGTAAACGTTGATAAAATTTGATTTAATTTCTCACGAGCTGTATCAAGCTCATCTTTTAAATGTGTAGGTGTCACATGCTTGCGCTCTGGTTCAACAATACTAGGCGCGGTGGCTTTTTTTGAACGATCCTCTGCCATTTCAACTGGTTTTGGCTTATATTCTTTGATTGGTGCTTTTTTCCCCTCGGCAGCTAGATGTTTTGCTGAAATTAGGTCCATTTTCTTTAAATGATCTGCAACCTCTTGAATGCTCCAAGTATCATCAGATAATTTTTGATTCAATTGTTCTTCGTTCAAACCTTGCAGCTCTTGCCACAATTCTTGTCTTGCATCATGTAATAAACTCATTTCTCTCACCTCAAGATCAAATTTTATCATACTGGTACAAGACAATCATTCTTTAGCTATCCGAGAAATCCTTTAATGAATTGTGATGAAAAATGAAACCTTTACAAAAGTGGTTCGTATTACCTGTTAGAAGGAATACACTTGGATGTGAGCATGGTCTAAATGAATGAAAGGCTGCTCATTTCATAAAGAAAGGGTGAGGAAGATGGATGTGTTTGGGCTGCCTCTTCAGACGCTGTACTTATACATATTGATGGTATCAGGAATCCTGACGCTTGTTTTCGTCTTTTTTGGCGATGTATTTGATGGATTGTTTGAAGCGATTCCTGTCCCGTTCCTTCAACCAACATTGATCCTCGCATTTCTTACCTTTTTCTCGGCTGGAGGATTTATCTCTGAAAAAACAGCAATTGTAGGAAGTGGACTTGGCGCAGTATTATCTGCCATCCTCGCAGTGGTTCTCGTTACTTGTTTAAATGTATTTGTCTTGGTCCCGCTTTCCTCTGCTGAAGAATCTCTTTCATATACGGAGGCCGACCTAAAAGGAAGAACTGGGGAGATCATTGTATCTGTACCAAAAGATGGGTTTGGAGAAGTGCTGTTAATTAGTAACAGCGGGAAAATCTCAAAGCCTGCCGTCAGTTTCGACGAAGAGGAGATTCCATATGGAACCCGGGTGCTGGTCGTCGAAGTGAACAAAGGCGTGTTATCTGTTATACCAAATGAAGAAATCTAGGAGGGAATGCTATGCCAGGAACAACCATATTAATTATTATTGGAATTGTGCTTGTGATTCTCATTGCACTTATTGGTGTATTTGTTTCGAAATACCGGACAGCTGGTCCAGATGAAGCATTAATCGTCACAGGAAGTTACCTCGGAAGTAAAAATGTCCACGTGGATGAAGGTGGAAACAAGATTAAGATTGTAAGAGGTGGAGGTACCTTTGTACTCCCTGTTTTTCAACAAGCAGAGCCGCTCAGCTTACTATCTAGCAAGCTAGATGTTTCAACGCCTGAAGTCTATACTGAACAAGGTGTACCAGTCATGGCCGATGGAACGGCGATCATTAAAATTGGCGGATCAATTGAAGAAATCGCCACTGCAGCAGAGCAGTTTTTAGGGAAAACAAAAGAAGATCGTGAAAATGAAGCAAGAGAAGTACTAGAAGGACACCTTCGCTCCATTTTAGGGTCAATGACAGTTGAAGAGATTTATAAAAACAGAGAGAAATTTTCTCAAGAAGTACAGCGTGTCGCTTCTCAAGATCTAGCGAAAATGGGTCTTGTCATTGTATCGTTTACAATCAAAGATGTCCGTGATAAAAATGGCTATTTAGAATCACTAGGTAAACCTAGAATTGCTCAAGTGAAACGCGATGCAGATATTGCAACAGCAGAAGCAGATAAAGAAACACGTATCAAACGTGCAGAAGCAGATAAAGATGCGAAGAAATCTGAGCTTGAGCGTGCCACTGAAATCGCTGAAGCAGAAAAAATCAATGAGCTGAAAAGAGCAGAATTCAGACGTGAACAAGATACAGCAAAAGCAAGCGCCGACCAAGCGTACGATCTTGAAACAGCTCGTAATCGTCAGCACGTAACTGAACAAGAAATGCAAGTCAAAATCATTGAACGTCAGAAGCAAATTGAATTAGAAGAAAAAGAGATACAGCGTCGTGAGCGTCAATACGATTCTGAAGTGAAAAAGAAAGCAGATGCGGACCGTTATGCTGTTGAGCAGTCGGCTGCGGCGGAAAAAGCGAAGCGTCTTGCAGAAGCAGATGCGAAGAAATACAGCATTGAAGCAATGGCAAAAGCAGAAGCAGAGAAAGTTCGGATTGACGGGCTTGCCAAAGCGGAAGCCGATCGCGCAAAAGGGGAAACAGAAGCAGAAGTCATTAGGTTGAAAGGACTTGCGGAAGCAGAAGCGAAAGAGAAAATTGCAGAAGCATTCGAACAGTATGGTCAAGCGGCGATTCTTGATATGATTGTGAAAATGCTACCTGAATATGCGAAACAAGTATCTGCTCCACTTTCTAACATTGATAAAATTACAGTTGTTGATACAGGCGGTAACGGGGAAGGCAGCGGTGCCAATAAAGTGACCGGCTATGCGACAAACCTTATGTCCAGTCTTCAAGAAAGTCTGAAAGCTTCTTCTGGAATTGATGTTAAAGAAATTATTGAGAATTTCTCTGGCAAAGGCAATGTGAAACAAAGCATCCAAGAACTGACGAATGAAATCAAACAGCCAAGAAAAAAAGAAATCGCTGATCGTCAAATAGAAGAATAAAAATCAAAAGACACCTTCTGATAGAGGGTGTCTATTTTACTTGGGGCACATGCCGGTCTCTTTTGATAGATGAAGAAAGATTCACAAGAATGCCTGCGGATATCATCATGAACACCAATGAAGATCCGCCGTAGCTAATAAAGGGAAGAGGAATGCCTGTAATGGGGAGAAGCCCAAAGACAGCTCCTAGATTAAAGACTGCTTGAATCATGATTTGAAAAGTAAGCCCGATCGTTAATAGCTTTCCAAATGGATCTTGTAAACCTTGAACGATTCGAACGGCGCGATACATGATGAGTAGGTAGGCACCCAACACAAACGACAGCCCCATGATTCCCAGCTCTTCACTGATGATGGCCATAATAAAATCTGTATGGGCTTCAGGAAGAAATCCTAGTTTTTGAATGCTTCCGCCTAAACCATTCCCGGTAAACCCTCCTGAATTCATGGCGAGATAAGAATGGATCAGCTGATAACCATCTCCATCCTCATACATGAAAGGATCACGAAAAGAAGTGATTCGTTTCAAGCGATAAGGAGCGGTCACAGCAAAAAAAGTGATCCCTGCCGCAGCCGTCGAACCTAGTAGAATGAGGTGGCGTGTTTTAAGTCCAGCACATAATAAGACGATACCACAGCTCAATAAAATAGAAACTGCTGTACCTAAATCTGGCTGTTTTAAAATCAATAAAAAAGCTAGACTTAAAAGAAGAAGTGGAGGCAGTACTCCTTTTTTAAAGGATGTAATGTACGCTTGTTTCCTTGCATATACATAGGCAAAATAGATGATCATCACTAATTTCACAGCCTCAGACGGCTGGATGATCAGAGAGCCCAATTGAATCCATCGCTGTGAATTGTTTTTGACAACACCAATTCCAGGAAGCAGGACAAGGATAAGACATAACAATGACAGCATCACAAGCCACCGAATCCATTTACGGTAAGCTTGATATGGAACCAGGGCCGCAGCGATAAAAAAGAAGAACCCAATCAAAAGCCATTGCCACTGTTTCATGAAGAAGTAGCTGCCCTGTCCATATTTTATTTCGCCTAAAGGATAACTCGCACTGTACACCATCAGCAATCCAAAGAAACAAAGACAAACAATCGTCCCAGCAAGAATGTGGTCGATTTTTTTTAGGTGAGAAAGAATCAATGACATCACCTTCAATCCCAGTTACGTCCAAACATGTAGGATGAGGACCTCAGATTGACACTAAACACAAGGCCAATGGCGATCATATTGGTTAAAAGCGCACTGCCCCCATAGCTGATAAAAGGAAGGGCAAGACCAGTCACGGGCATTAGCCCTACTGTCATCCCTACGTTTTGGAAGACTTGAAAGACGATCAGTCCAACCACCCCAGCACATATATACAGCCCATAAAGGGTATTCGCATGCATAGCCACATGAATCATTCGATAGATCATCATAAGATATAAACAGATCAATAGGGAGGCGCCGATAAAACCAAACTCCTCACCAATAACTGCAAATATAAAATCTGTATGGGCTTCAGGGATATTTCCCCCTTGTACTTGATTTCCATTTGTATAACCGCTTCCTGATAATTGTCCTGACCCAATGCCAAGCATTGCTTGTTTCAGTTGATACCCATATGTCGAATCAAATTCATCAGGAGAGAGCCATCCATAAATGCGATCAAGCTGATGAGGTTTAATCACTTTTGTAAAGTGCTCAAAATGTTCATTGTGCAAGTAGGTCAAAAATGCAAGAAGCGCGAGAAAAGAAGCGATTAATGCAGCGATCATCTTACTTGAAATGCCTGACACAAGCATCAGTGTAAAAGCGATAGACAAGATCACAAGTGCCGTCCCCAAATCTGGCTGAATTAAAATCAGGAAAAAAGGAACAGCGGTCCAGCATATAATTTTCATTGTGGGAATCATGCTTTCTTTAAATGCAAAGCGCTGATGTTTGTATCGATTTAAAATAGCCGCTAACAGAAGAATGACAAAAATTTTCATAAATTCTGATGGTTGCACTTTCATGGGCCCCAAGCTGATCCATCTTTGGGAGCCATTTTGATTCGTGCCAAAAAAATGAACGAGAATGATGAGAAAGAGACCACCTGCAAATAATCGAAAAGATAACCGCTCAAGCAGTTCATAATCAAAGTAAGCAACTGCCGCCATAAGGCCAAAGCCGACGATATACCAGAAAACTTGCCTTTTGACGAAATAAAACATATCTTGCGTTTCATACTGTCCCGATCCGCTATACACAGCTAGTAGGCTGATCACAAAGAAGCAAATGACAGTGAATAATAATGCGAAGTCAATGCTGTTCTGTTTTTTCATGTCTCCGTCACCTGCTATGACCTATTTGTCAGCTGGTTTAATACGACCTGCACCGCTGCAGCGTCATCAATATAGCCGATCGGAAAAATATAATCTGGTATTAAATCAACGGGCATAATGAAGTAAAGTAATGCGCCTCCCATCAACATCAATTCTCGAGAAGTCCCCCGTCCGCTCATGAACGAGTAGTACATGCTTTTCAATTGATCAAGAAATGGTCCAACACCGCTTATCGTATCTATCTTTTTTTCAAAATTTGCTGAGATTGTTTCTTTTCCCTCATCTGATTGACTATAGATCTCATATTCATTTAACTTCTGTTTCAATTCATTCTCGCTGAACGTCCCGTCATAGACATCATGATCTTTCAGCGTTCGCTCAATCTCTTCTACGGCTTGAATGAACGTATTACCGTGAACTCTTTCGTTTTTAATTGAAAATCCAGCCGTGGCCAATAGATGATCTAAAGAAATGTGTAGAGCATCTGAAAGCCGCTGTAAATGGTTCAAAGTCGGTTTTCTTTTTCCGTTCATGATTCTAGACAGTGTGGCTTTATCAATTTCTGTTTGTGTACTGAGTTCTCTTAATGAAAGAGAACGTATTTGCAGTTGTTCTTTTAAAAACTGCCGAAGCTCAGTTGTTTTAAATTCCATCTCTTCTTTCCCCTTTTCATAAAGTTCAACTCTTCAATAGAAGAAGTCGTACCCAATATATAGGGGTGTTGACAAAATGTCAACGAATATCCATTAGGGATTGAATTTTATAAAATAGCAACTTATCATATGAAACATAGAGTAGGAAATTGCTAAAAGGGGTGTTCAGATGAAGGTTAGACATGCAGTACATAATGATATTCCTAAAATTGCCGAAATTCATGTGAAGAGCTGGCAAACGACTTATCACGGCATTATTTCACAAGAGTATTTAGATGCTTTGAATGTAGAGGAGCGGGAAGAGAGCTGGAGAAGCAGGTCGCTTGAAGGCACGTTTGTCGCAGAGGATGCTGACGGAGTATTTGGTTTTGCTTCCTTCGGAAAACAGCGTGATGAGAGATATTCAATATATGATGGTGAGCTTTATGCCATCTATTTGTTGCAGAGAAAACAGAAATCAGGAGCGGGTATGGCTTTGATTGCAAAAGGTGTGGATTATTTAATAGAGAAAGGCTATCAGAATATGCTGCTCTGGGTATTTGAGCAAAATTCAGCAAAGCAATTTTATCAAAAGCTTCAACCCAGTTTTGCCGTCACCAGCCAGTTCGAGATGGCTGGTGAGAAACATGAGGAAATAGGGTATGGATGGGAACTGTCTGTACTAAGTGATCATGTTCAACAAATTATATCGTCAGCTTCCAATAATAATGAGAGAAAAAAGTAAAAAGGGTGGCGAGTAAAATATAAGATATAAAAGGAGAAGCCTCTACTTTCCCTTTCACACCTGCTATTTTTAATGCCTCATAGAAACTTGCCAAAAAGTAGGCGAGACTGAGGATGTAACAGCACAGCATAATGGAGTAAGGATTCATTGTCGTACCTCCAGCATGAAATCTTCTACTATTAATAGATTCAATAGAGCAGCAAATTATGCATAAAAAAATAACCCGCTGAAGCAGCTGGGTTATTTTTGTTGAGGGAAAACCAAACGAGACGCACTAGGGATGAGTAAACAAAGAACAATACTACAAATGATAAATGAAGGAACCATATATGTGCTGTTATAAACTAATGAATACACCCATCCTGGTGTTCCTTTTGGTGCATATTGAGAAAAGAAAACTACGCCTGAAATAAAGAACGTCAGCAGCCTGAAAAAACTGGCGACAAATACAGCTAGGATAATATAGAAGAATTGTTTCTTTCGCTTTTTATCCTGAATGGCTTTTTTAATTGATCCTGAGAATAGCCCGCTTAAACAAATCACAACAGATGCGACAAAGTAATCGAGAAATCCTTGTACAGGTGTAGCAATAATAGGATTGTTCATCAGCTGCAGTCCTGCGATTAACACACCGATGATAAATCCAGCAGACACGCCCCATCTAATGGACATGAGGATGACAGGAATCATGATCAGTGCAATTGACCCGCCGTTTGGCATTCTTAAAAAGAGACCTGATAAATAATCTAAAACAAGTGCAAGAGAAGTCATGATGGCGATCTCCATCAGTCGTACTAATTGATTTGATTGCTGCATAAAAAAATCCCCTTTTCACGAATTGTGCAAGGAGAGACCATGTCAGGATGAGTATGTGATTCATAGAAAAACATATCGGCTTGCATACATGCATGTATGCAAGTGATTCCACATTCCTACTTCAGTATTAACTGACAGGTTCAAAGGGTCAGAACAACGAATTGTTCACTCTCAGCACGAGGCTCCCCCTGCGGTTATTAAATTTCAATCTATTATAAATATACTAAAGACCTACAGGATCAACAATAGTGAATTATGGAGTTAAGCCCTTTTTGTACGAATATATAGGAAGAGATCAGGAAAAATAAATTATTTAGAAAAAATACTTGTTTCTTCTTTTAAAAGGTGTTATATTTGTATTCGCCGCTGAAACAGCGCGGTTGAGAAATAACATTCAAGAAAAAAGTTGTTGACTTCATCTTGATAGAATGTTATATTAATAAAGTCGCCTCTGAGCGAAAATGAAGATGATCTTTGAAAACTAAACAAGACAAAACGTACCTGTTAATTCGAGTTTTTATAAAAAAATCCTATGATACTTCATAGGTAGTCAGTCAGACTGACGAGGCAGGAAATGATCACATGCTAAGTTCGCTACATCGTGTAGCAACGCATGTGTGATATGCATCCTGCATACCTCGGAGAGTTTGATCCTGGCTCAGGACGAACGCTGGCGGCGTGCCTAATACATGCAAGTCGAGCGGACAGAAGGGAG
>NZ_CP150633.1:375984-416972 GCF_038023285.1 Bacillus sp. PPSBB_11 | reverse complement strand
CGGTAGTTCAGTTGGTTAGAATGCCTGCCTGTCACGCAGGAGGTCGCGGGTTCGAGTCCCGTCCGGACCGCCATTTTCAAATGAATACATGGCTCGGTAGCTCAGTTGGTAGAGCAACGGACTGAAAATCCGTGTGTCGGCGGTTCGATTCCGTCCCGAGCCACTTTTATAAATAAATATCAGTATGGCGGTTGTGGCGAAGTGGTTAACGCACCAGATTGTGGCTCTGGCACTCGTGGGTTCGATTCCCATCAATCGCCCCATACATATTTTTGCGGGTGTAGTTTAGTGGTAAAACCTCAGCCTTCCAAGCTGATGTCGTGGGTTCGATTCCCATCACCCGCTCCATTTGCATATCGTTCATGGGCCTGTAGCTCAGCTGGTTAGAGCGCACGCCTGATAAGCGTGAGGTCGGTGGTTCGAGTCCACTCAGGCCCACCATGACTTTCCGCAGTAGCTCAGTGGTAGAGCTATCGGCTGTTAACCGATCGGTCGTAGGTTCGAATCCTACCTGCGGAGCCAAATGGAGAAGTACTCAAGTGGCTGAAGAGGCGCCCCTGCTAAGGGTGTAGGTCGCGCAAGCGGCGCGAGGGTTCAAATCCCTCCTTCTCCGCCATTTTTCTGGCCCGTTGGTCAAGCGGTTAAGACACCGCCCTTTCACGGCGGTAACACGGGTTCGAATCCCGTACGGGTCATTTTTTAAAGAGGTCTAATTAAAGACCTCTTTTTTATTTTCCACAAAACGAAAGACCGCTATCATAGCGGTCTTTTCTTACATATTCATGGAATAGATCGTATAAGACAAGTATGTCGCAAAGAATCCCCATAAAACATAAGGAATCAATAAAATTGGGACAACATTGCTTAGTTTACGTGAGACGATGACAAGCGCGAGTGCTGTCAGTGCTACAAGCAGGCAGTCGATCGTAGCTGCAAATAAATCTTTTTGTGTAAATTGAAAAAAGCTAAAGGCTTGATTGAATACATAATTTAAAAGAAACAGAATCCAAAATGGTAATGTGATTTTTTGAAAACCGTACTTTGCATAAATGATGGCGGCAGATAACGAAATGAGGGCGAATAAGACAGCCCAGACCGCACCGATGACACCACCACTAGGTGTCCATTCAGGTTTATTTAGTGCGTCATACCATTCTCTGTCGATAGGGAACAGGAACCCTGCAATAGAAAATAATGCGTATGTAATAAAGAAGACGATAACCGCCCAAATGATACTTTTTTTAGCCATCCAGAAATCTCCTCCCAATCAATTCACTCTTCAACTTATTTCCCAATTATTACATGATATAAACATCAAGCCCCCAATATGTGGGGACTAATGATTTTTTTTAGTATAAGGATCTTCTTCGTAAGGCTTCAAGTCACCAAACACTGTCATGACGCCTTCTTCATCTAATGCTTCTTCATAAGCTTCGTGTGCTTTATTTGGATAGACCTTGCTTGCTTTTCCTTCAATATCAGCAGCTGCAAACCCTTCATAGTCTTCCACATCATCTTCATCTTCTGATTGAGTATACACATCATCGTATGTCAATGGAGGAAATTCCATATCGGATGGGGTATCAGAGTTCCCATAGCGTTCTACGTCTTGGTAGGCATCTTCTCCATCATATGCAGCACTTTCTTCATTTTCAAATTGCCCTGAGGGCGGACTTAATAAGTCCTCTTCAATGGGACGGTTTTGTGAAACGGTCTGTTCTTTTGAATGCTCTGTGCATGTGACGGCGGTGGGAAGGGCTTCTAAGCGTTCTTTAGGAATAGGGGCTTTACACACTTTACACAAACCATAAGAGCCGTCTGCCATTGCTTGGAGTGCTTCATTGATATCGGACAGATGCTCATGTTCCAAACTGTTTAAGGCAATGTCTTTTCCGCGTTCGAATAGTTCTGTTCCTTGGTCGCCAGGGTGGTTATCATAGGCTGACAGTTCGCCCACTGAATCATAAGGAAATGATACTTTCTGTTCATCGTCATGGCTTTTAGCTTCAATTTCTTGTTTTTCATCGAGAAGTCGCTGCTTCAACTGATGTAATTCGTTTTTAGATAACAAAGCGATCACCCTTTCATATCAAACATATTGTTAGTATGAGCAAATTTTTATGTAAGACTTGTGCCAATTTGAAGCAATTCTTCAATAAAAAACGCCTGCGGCTGCAGGCGTTTCGTGTTATGCGAGATAGTATTGTAAGATCAATGCGATCGTTAACAGGAAACCAAAAAACGTATTGGTTTGTGCTGTCGACTTCATGGCATTCATTAATTCAATTGGTTTTTCTTTTTGCTTAAATTCTTTAATGGCTGTATAAGCTTTTGGCACACTGAGTAAGACAAGAAGACTCCAAAGACCCACGATATCCATAAAGATATAAACAAAAATGAGTACATATGAGATCACAAACATGGAAAGTAGGATGTTGACTGCCGCTTTACGTCCAGCTAGGATAGCAAGTGTCTTTCGTCCATTCTCTTTATCACCGTCTAAATCACGGATATTGTTCGACAGTAAGATGGCACCAACTAAAATAGAGATGGGTAATGAAATGAGCACAGCTTTTGATGTCAATGTTCCTGTTTGGATATAGAAACTAATTAAAATGATGCCTAGTCCCATAAAAGCACCTGATACAAGTTCTCCAAATGGTGTATAAGCAATTGGTACAGGACCGCCGGTATAAAAATAGCCTGCTGCCATACAAATTAGTCCTATGAGTGCAATCCACCAGCTAGACATCATGCAAATATAGATCCCAAGTAATAAAGAAAGCGCGAATAAGGCATAAGCGAGGCCTAAAACTGTTTTTGGTTTTACACCGTTTCTCACGATCGCTCCGCCGATACCGACAGATTTCTCATTGTCCAATCCGCGAACATAATCAAAGTACTCATTAAACATGTTCGTTGCAATTTGGATAAACATCGATGCAAATAGCATAGCTAAAAATAGCCCAACATGTATTTGACCACTCGGAAGTGCTAGGACAGTTCCTAAAGTAACGGGAATAAATGCCGCTGTTAATGTATGCGGTCGTAGTAAATTCCACCAAATCCGCCAGTTCTTATCAGGCTTTATTGGTGAAAGCTGATCTGATATCGATTGATGCTGCATAAAATATACTCCTTTAAATAAAAAAATACGTACACGTCCAAATTCCAGTTTAGCAAAGTTCAAAAAGGTGTCAATATATTGATGCGATGAAACAAGAAAAAGATGTTTGCTAATCGTTCCCATCTAGAGAGAAAGCTTGATCTTCGAACAGGTCTTACCATTTTTTAAGGGATGTTCTCATTTCAATAAGCGGGAGCGAAAAAATCTTGAAAGCGTGATATAATAAGGATTCGAGGTTTTAAAAGCTGTTTTCTTTACTAAGTTCATCTGTTAAGGTTTATAATAGAAAAGCAGGTCATTCGACATACTCGAATGTTCATGTATTTTTTACATGATGGTTTTATTTTTATATGTTATTTCATGGATTTTGGAGGAATGTATCATGGTGACAACAGTGCAAAGTACTTTCCGGCAGGAAGCGCTTGCGACATTAGAAGAAGCGAATAACGTCAACCATGCTGTTTTGATAAGCTACTCCAGAAGAGTTGACGATCTGGATCCTCTTGCCTTTTTCCAAAGCGGCGAAGCGGATTTTTTAGGCGAGCGGTTTTTTTGGTCTGATCCAGAAAGCCAAATGATATTTTCTGGACTTGGCAGAGCGGCCGTGATTAAATCATCAGAGCAAGGCAAAGAACGATTCAATATCGTCCATCAAGAATGGGAGCAGCTGAAACAGCATATGTTCCATTTTCATGATGAGAAGGAGTTAAAGCAAGCGGCAGTTGGTCCGCTTTTATTTGGAGGATTTTCATTTGATCCATACGAAGAGAAGGCGCGTCACTGGGAAGCATTTGGCGAGGCTCATTTTTTTGTGCCATCGATGATGCTGACTGTTTCAAAAGAAGGCACGTTTCTAACGATCAATGAATGGAACGAGGTGGACGGGAATGTTCATCAGCTCATTCAAGAGTTAGAACAGAAAGCTTCTAATTTTGATGCATTGCCTGTCAGAAATCATGGACAAGCTGAGCTTGTTCATATGGAAGAGTTAGATGTCCAGGAATGGATGAAAGCAATCCATGAAGCGACAGAACACATTCGTGTGAACGAATATGAAAAGGTTGTTTTAGCAAGAGAAGTCTTGCTTCACTATAAAAATCAAATAGAACTCGCTCCACTATTAGCAGAATTACTAAAACATCAAACAACGAGTTATGTATTTGCTATAGAGCAGGGAAGACAAGCATTTGTCGGGGCGACGCCTGAACGTTTAGTGAAAAAAAGCGGTGGTGAAGTGTTTTCATCGTGTTTGGCAGGTTCCATTGTACGTGGTCAAGATGAAGTAGAAGATCAGGCACTAGGTGAGGAACTACTTCATGATGAGAAAAATTTGATTGAACATCAAATTGTCGTGAATATGATTGAGCAGGCATTTGAAGCAAACTGCCATCATGTGCATAAGCCAAATCAACCAAGTCTTTATAAAACGAAAAACATTCAGCATTTATTTACACCCATTGTGGGAGAAATTAAAAGCAGCTGTTCACTCTTTTCATTAATTGAACAGCTTCATCCAACACCAGCGCTTGGAGGATATCCTAAGGAAAAAGCGGTAGAGGTGATTCGTGAAATCGAACCGTTGAAACGCGGTTGGTATGCGGCGCCAGTGGGATGGATTGATTCTAAGGACAATGGAGAATTTGCTGTCGCCATTCGATCAGGTCTTATTGAGGAAGACCAAGTTCGTTTGTTTGCTGGATGTGGAATTGTAGAGGATTCCCTTGCAAAACAAGAGTATGAAGAAACGCAAGTGAAATTAAGACCAATGCTGTCTGCTCTTGGAGGTCGTCCTATTGAATAATCAAATCATGACAAGATATATTGGCAGATTAATGGATGAATTTGTGCAAAGTGGTGTGAAGGAGGCAGTTGTTTGTCCTGGCTCCCGTTCAACACCGCTTGCGATGCTCGCTCTTGCTCATCAAGAAATCAATGTCCATGTGTTAGTGGATGAACGGTCTGCTGCTTTTTATGCACTGGGTCTTGCGAAAGCGAGCCAAACACCAGTGCTACTCATTTGTACATCAGGTACGGCAGCAGCTAACTTTTACCCAGCTGTTGTCGAGGCACATTATTCTCGGGTACCATTGATTGTTTTAACTGCTGATCGGCCGCACGAATTGAGGGAGGTTGGGGCACCTCAAGCGATTGATCAGCAATTCTTATTCGGTAAGTTTGTTAAATGGTTCACAGACTTAGCCTTGCCAGAAGAAAGCCAAACGATGCTGCGGTATGTCCAAACTGCTGCTGCTAGGGCAAGTCATGTGTCAACGCAGGAGCCAAAGGGACCAGTTCAGGTGAATGTGCCGCTGAGAGAACCATTGCTACCTGACTTGTCTATTGATCCTTTTGATAGAGAAGAAGGAGTTGCGAACAAAGTTTTAGCAGCAGGTCAAGCTCGTCCGGATGATCGGGTTATGTCAGAATTAGTGTCTATCATGAACAAAGCGGCAAAAGGAATCATTGTTGCTGGTGAACTTCACTCGCCGGAAGAGCAGGCGTCAGTGTTACGTCTTGCAAAAGCTTTGCATCTGCCAATTTTAGCTGACCCGCTTTCTCTTTTGCGAAATGGACATGAAAGTGAAGAATACATCATAGATGCATACGATTCTTTGTTAAAAGATGAGGCATTGCAGCAGCACCTCTTGCCTGAAATGGTCATTCGTTTTGGACCGATGCCTGTTTCTAAGCCTTTATTTAAGTGGCTAGAAAAGCATGCGGAAGTGAAGCAGATTGTCGTCGATGCTGCGGGTGGTTATCGAGATCCTGGTTTAAGCGCATCATACATGATTGAAAGTCATGTAGCCTCTTTTGTAGAAGAAGTCTTGATGAGAGCGGAAAAGCGTCAGGATACATCTTATTTACGACGCTGGCAGAGTGTCAATTCTTCTTTTAGAATGAATGTAAATCAATACAATGATGAGGACCTGACATTTGAGGGAAATGTGTATCGGCAGCTGCAGCACCTTTTGCCAAAAGAGAGCGTGCTCTTTATCGGAAATAGTATGCCTATTCGAGATGTCGATACCTTTTTTGAAACGCAGTCAAAACCGTTTCGGATGATGGCGAATCGCGGAGCAAATGGTATTGATGGTGTTGTGTCCACAGCTCTTGGAACATATGCAGCCTTGAAACAACCCATCACTTTAGTCATCGGCGATTTGTCTTTTTACCATGATATGAACGGTCTTCTTGCAGCTAAGCTAATGGACATTCCGCTCACGGTTGTGTTGTTAAACAATGATGGAGGAGGAATCTTTTCTTTCCTTCCGCAGGCATCCGATGAACCGTATTATGAAAAGCTCTTTGGTACGCCGACTGGGTTGAATTTTGAGTATGCATCAAAGCTATATGGGGGAACCTATTCGAAGCCGACAACGAAAGAAGAGTTAAAAGATGTGTACTTGGCGCATATCCAAGAACCAGGGCTTCATTTAATTGAGATTGAAACTGACCGGCATTCTCGCGTGGGCAAACATCGCCAAATGATGGACGAGATATTGAGGGAAGTGAAAAAAGAATGCCTTCACTCATAATACGAATGCACGATGGTGTGGCGTATGAGGTGATAGACCATAACCCATCTGCTGAAAATGCCACGTTATGTTTACATGGCTTTACAGGGAGTGCAGCTTCTTGGGCTTTTTTGAATACTTATACAGAAAAACATACGAGATTGATTCAGGTCAGCTTGCTTGGACATGGCCGCACAGACTCACCAAAGAGTATAAGAAGATATGCAATGTCCCAGCAGCTGGCAGATCTTGTTGAGATTTTAGATCAATTAAAGCTTCACAAAGTGAATATTCTCGGATATTCTATGGGAGGGCGTATTGCTTTATCATTTGCCTCCCGTTATCCAGAACGTGTAAACAAGTTGATTCTTGAGAGTACATCTCCAGGGCTGAACTCTTTTAAAGAGCGGATGGCGAGGCTGAATCATGATCATCAGCTAGCTCAAAAGATCAGACATGAAGGATTAGCGCAGTTTGTGGATTTTTGGGAGAACATTCCGCTGTTTGCTTCGCAGAAATCCTTGCCAGCGGACAGGCTAACGCAACTGAGAGAGGGAAGGCTAAAAGCCGATCCTAACGGGCTGGCTCGCAGCTTAGAAGGTATAGGAACCGGTTCACAGCCGTCTATGTGGGAAGCATTAAAGCAGATAGAACAGCCTGTTTTACTCATTTGCGGAACACTTGATAAAAAGTTCTGTCACATCGCCAAACGTATGCAGCAGGAGCTTGAATACAGTCAATTCACAGTAGTAGAGCATGCCGGGCATACAGTTCATGTGGAACAACCACATTTTTTTGGTAAAATAGTAAGTGAGTTTATTTTATCGCAAGATTAGAGGAGGAAATATTGATGGCTATTGAATGGCAAACTGAGCGTCAGTATGACGAAATTTTATATGAAACATATAATGGGATTGCAAAAATCACCATTAACCGTCCGCATGTACATAATGCATTTACTCCAAAGACTGTAAGTGAATTAATTGATGCATTCTCACGTGCTCGCGACAATTCAGATGTTGGTGTCATTGTCCTTGCAGGTGCTGGAGGAAAAGCATTCTGTTCAGGTGGAGACCAAAAAGTACGCGGTCATGGCGGCTATGTAGGAGACGATCAAATTCCACGTCTAAACGTCCTAGACTTACAGCGTTTAATTCGTGTCATTCCAAAACCAGTTATTGCGATGGTTGCGGGCTATGCGATTGGCGGCGGGCATGTGCTTCATGTCGTGTGTGACCTTACCATTGCAGCAGACAATGCGATTTTTGGACAAACAGGACCAAAAGTGGGCAGCTTTGATGCTGGTTATGGATCTGGCTATCTTGCACGTATTGTGGGTCATAAGAAAGCAAGAGAAATCTGGTACTTATGCCGTCAATACAATGCACAAGAAGCGCTTGATATGGGACTTGTCAACACAGTTGTACCATTAGAGCAGCTGGAAGAAGAAACAGTGAAGTGGTGTGAGGACATGCTAGAAAAGAGCCCGACTGCTTTACGATTCTTGAAAGCTGCATTTAATGCGGACACAGATGGATTAGCTGGTATTCAGCAATTTGCAGGAGATGCGACCCTTCTTTATTACACAACAGATGAAGCAAAAGAAGGACGCGATTCCTTTAAGGAAAAACGGAAGCCAGACTTCGGTCAGTTCCCTCGTTTCCCTTGATTCAATGATATGGATGAAAACAGCTTAGTGCATCAGACTGAGCTGTTTTCTTTTATGAAAAGGAGGTGTCATGATGAAGCAACCGAATTGGCTGCTGCACCGTGCGTATTTAACGCCAGACCGGGTCGCACTCATTTATCAAGACAACGAGTGGACATTTCGTGATTTAGCGAATGATGTAGACCAACTTGCGAATCGACTGACACGTGCATCTTTTAAAAAAGGGGATACGGTTGCGATTTTAATGAACAACCATCCTCACATGGTCATGCTTGTTCACGCTTGTTTTTTATTAGGCTTCAAGATTGTGTTATTGAACAATAAGTTAACAAAAGCAGAGAGACGTTTTCAGCTGGAAGATGCGAAAGTCATGGCTTTATTAACAGAGCCTGCATATGCAAATGAGCATCATGGTGATTTACCTGTTTATACAATAGAGACTTTACCTGATGCAGATCATGATATGGAAAAGAAGGTCGTACATGATATTGATTTAAATGAGACGGCGACGATTATGTATACATCTGGAACAACAGGACGCCCTAAAGGGGTGGAGCAAACGTTTGGCAATCATTTTCATAGTGCTGTTTCCTCGGCATTGAATTTAGGGATCAGGGAGGACGACCGCTGGCTCATTGCCTTGCCTCTTTTTCATATAAGCGGTTTATCCGCTATATTTAAATCTGTCATATACGGTATGACTGTCGTGCTTCATCAAAAGTTTGATGTCGATGAAGTCAAGAATGCTATTGAACAGCATCGAGTGACGATGTTGTCAGTTGTACAAACCATGCTGTCCCGTTTATTAAGTGGACTTGAAGAATGTCCGTCATCTTTGCGCTGCCTGCTGTTAGGCGGAGGCCCTGCGCCTTATGCGATGCTTCAAGAGAGTAAGGAGAAAGGATTTCCTGTGTTTCAATCGTACGGTATGACGGAGACCTGCTCACAAATTGTGACACTTGCGCCCGAATTTAGTGTGGAAAAGCTTGGATCAGCGGGAAAGCCCCTTTTTGGGTGTGAATTAAAGATTCAAGATGAGAACCGTCCGTGTCGTCCTTTTGAGCATGGTGAAATCATGGTAAAAGGTGCAAATGTCATGAAAGGCTACCTTTATCGTCAAGAGGCAACAGCTGCTGCATTTGAGCAGGGCTGGCTGAAAACGGGTGATATTGGCTATGTAGATGAGGACGGATTCTTATTTGTGCTTGATCGGCGGTCAGACTTAATTATTTCTGGCGGAGAAAATATTTATCCAGCAGAAATTGAAGCAGTTCTTTTAACACATCCAAATGTAAAGGAAGCCGGAGTGACGGGTATGTATGATAAAAAATGGGGAGAGGTACCTGCTGCCTTCCTTGTGACAGATGAGCAGATTCCGGAGAATGAGCTCTATGCTTTATGTCAGTCGCAATTAGCCAAGTATAAATGGCCCGCCGCTTTTCACTTTGTGGATGAGCTGCCAAGGAATGCGTCGAATAAATTGCAGAGGCACAGACTCAAATCAAAGGGGTTTTTAGATGATTCAAATTGAACGTGTGATCTTATATCATGTCACGATGAAACTCAAACAGCCGTTTACAACGAGCCTTGGGACCATTTCAGAGCGTGAGTTTATTATTGTCGAGGTCAAAGATCAAACAGGATTAACTGGTTGGGGAGAGGTATCTGCCTTCTCTTCTCCGTGGTATACAGAAGAAACCATCGAGACCTGCTATCACATGCTGAGAGCTTTCTTTATCCCGAACGTGCTGACCCGATCTTTTACACATCCTTCGGACATACCAGACAGCTTGTACCATTTTAAAGGCAATAGAATGGCCAAAGCGGGAATTGAGGCAGCTGTGTGGGATATTTATGCGAAGCGAGAAAATAAGTCCTTACGTGACGTCTTAGGCGGTACTAGAGATAGAATTCCATCTGGTGTCGTTGCGGGGTTAGGACCAATAGATGATATGATTCAGCAAATCGAGCAATTTGTTGATCAAGGCTATCAGCGTGTGAAAGTGAAGATTAAGCCGGGACAAGATATTGGACTTCTACAAAAGATAAGAGAGTCTTTCCCTCACCTTCCGTTAATGGCGGATGCAAACTCTGCTTATGAATTAAAAGATATTAGCAAACTGAAGCAGCTCGACGATGTTCGTTTATTAATGATTGAACAGCCTTTAGCCGCAGATGACATTGTCGATCATCGGCATTTGCAAAAGCATTTAAAAACACCAATCTGTTTGGATGAAAGTATTTGTTCTTTAGATGATGCGAGAAAAGCTGTAGAACTTGGAAGCTGTCAGATTATTAATGTGAAGCCTTCACGAGTTGGAGGGCTGACTGAAGCACTTAAAATTCATGCGTTCTGCAAGGAGCAGCAGATTCCGTTATGGTGCGGTGGAATGATTGAAACAGGCATTTCTCGCGCGCAAAACGTGGCACTTGCATCACTTCCGCAATTTACGATTCCTGGGGATATTTCAGCATCGTCGAAATATTGGGAGCAGGATATCATTTTTCCTGAAATTAAAGTTGAAAATGGGTTTATTGAAGTACCTCGTTCTCCAGGTATGGGTGTAGAAGTTGATTATCAAGCGCTTCGTTCTTTCTCAGATAAAATTGATGTGTTTACAAAACATGATTTTGTGAAATGAAAACGAATGAATCGCCATTTGCACCATCCATAGAACCACTGTATAGTTGAGGAAAGTTTTTCCTTCCTGTCTGAACAAAAAGAAAGAGCGGTCATCCGCTCTTTCTTACTCTTCTACAAGCCCGCTGTCGTAAGCAAGCTGACCAATATACTGAAGCATGTCATTGGGCATGTCGGAAACATGTCCGTATTCATAATCCCAAAGATTTAAAAAGGAGTGAGCTGCTTGATAAAATGCAGCCTCGTCCGCGTCCTGAATTTCTTCAAGAAACGTTTTAGCAAGCCGATCGTTTTTCAAAGCGAAGCGCCTCCTTTAATGAGACTTAAAGGTCTTGAGGTTTAAACGTTTTACAGTCAGTTTCTTCACTTTTCTCAGCCGTATTTCCTGTATGGCTGACGACATAAATTGCATCTGCACCACAACGATTTCCAGCATTCCAGTAGGAACAGTTGTTTACTTCACAAAGGATTTTTTGACTCATACAGATGACCTCCTTTTGAGTATGTCTTTCATCTATAATGTAACCGAAGTAAGGGGCGTTCATTCATGTTAATCTTCCTGACGAATATAACGCTTATCTTTCATAAACAATTTCCAGAAGAAGTAGAACCCAGGGAATAGGATGATAAACCCTACAATATACGTAATAAATAATGCCCTAAATGTGACGGGATCTGTAAACCCAGACATGATGGTAATATCAGGATAGGCCATATAGGGCAAATGCGCATGTCCATACACGTAGCTTGCTAAGAAATATTGAATTGTAATGGCGATAACCGCTAAACGTGGTCTCCCTTTCCGATGTTTAAAGCGACTGTTTGGTAAAAATAGAGCCAAACCTGCAAGCAAAAACATGAGTAGAGAAACAAGCAGGATCGGGATGTTCTGCATCATTTTTGTGAACAGCCAATTGGCCTCACTTCTCAGTGTGAGCATGATAAAGAAAGCCATCATGAGAGAAAGCGGACCTGTAATCAGTGCTCCTCTTCTATAAATGTTATAAGCCTCATCTTCGTTTGCAACATTAGAAAAATCAGCTAAAAGCAAAGATGAGAGGAAAAGGGTACTGAAAATCGCAAAACCTACGAAAGAATAGACATTTGCGCTTGTAAAGACCAATCCTAAATCTAATGAGTAGACATTATTCTCCTGAAAAATGAATCCACCATGTGTAATGGGGAGAACCATGATGAGGATGGACGGAATAATAAAGCCGCTAATTCCTGAAATATATGTCACGGCTTTTCTATATTTTTTAGGCAGTGAATGAGAGAAGACAAGAAATCCGCTTCGCAGTGCAAGAAGCAACAAAATAATGCTGCCAGGTATTAATAGAACAGTACCTAGCACAAATGTTGCACCTGGAAACAGGCTAAACAAGGCAACAACGATGGCCACAATGAAGACGTTTGTTACTTCCCAAGTGGGAGAAAGATACTTATTTGCGATATTTGCGGCCTTTGTCTGCTCTTTGTTCATGTAAATCATTGACCAAAATCCTGCACCGAAATCCATTGATGCCATCACTGCATAGATAAACACGAATCCCCATAAGATGGTGATTGCAATGAGTGCATCAGTTGTTACATCCATTTGCATCAAGATCGCTCCCTTTTTAAGATTCTGTTAACCGTAAGTCTTCTTCAATTGAATGTTTTCTAAAGTAGTACGTCAGTACAATCACAGTTGCGATGCCTAAAATGAGATAGACAATGGCAAAAAGGATGAAAAGTGTACCGATAGATCCTGATGATGTGACGACTTCAGAGGTTTTGAGCATTCGATAAATCACCCATGGCTGACGGCCTGTACAGGCAAAGATCCAGCCAAATTCAATCGCCAAAAGACTAAGAGGCCCGCCAAATAAATAAAGGACAAGCAGCCATTTTGGATAATGGTCGCGTTTTAAAATTTTGCGGTAAAACAGTGCTAACACAGCAAAGAAAATGAGCAATGAGCCGATAATGACCATTCCGTTAAATAATGTGTGAATAAATAAAGGCGGCCACTCGTCCCTAGGAAAATCATTTAACCCTTTAACCACAGTATCAAAGCTATTTCCTGCAAGAAAACTAAGTGCCCAAGGGATTTCGATAGCTCCTTTGATTTCTTGCGTATTGGCATCAGTAAAACCGCCAATGGCCAGAGGCGCATGTGATTGCGTTTCAAATAAACCTTCAGCACCCGCTAATTTTTCAGGCTGATATTCATATAGAAGCTGAGCTGATTCGTGACCGTTTAAGGCTGTGAGAAAAGAGAAAAGTCCGCCTACAATCAGTCCAAGAAAAAGGGCTTTTCGATGAAAGGTATAGAGCTTTTCGTTTTTTCTTGTTTTCAACATTTTAAATGCAGCGACAGAAGCAATGACAAAAGCGCCTGTTGTAAAAGCAGACAGTACGACGTGAGTAGCAGTTACAACAAAACTAGGATTGAAAAATGCCTTCCAAGGTTCGATATTCGTTATTTCTCCATTGACCATTTGAAAGCCAGCGGGTGTTCCTTCAAAAGCATGTACGTTTGTAATGAGAATCGCTGAAGCTGCTGCACCAATGACAACGAAAATAACGGTAATGATGCGCATGGCTGGTGATAAACGATCTGCTGCGTACACATAAATAGACATAAATAATGCTTCAATAAAGAAAGCATAAATTTCTATTTGAAATGGCAGTGACATGACTTTTCCGATGACCTCCATAAAACCAGGCCATAGAAGGGCAAGCTGCGTACCAGCAATGGTACCGGTTGGAATGGCAACACCTAACAGAACAGCCTGCGCTTTTGTCCATCGTTTGGCCATGATGGCATAATGCGGGTCCTTCGTTTTTTGAAAGATGAGTTCAGCTAACAAAATCATTAGCGGGATGCCTACGCCAAGCGAGGCATAAATAATATGGAAGCCCATTGTTGTGCCGAACAGACTTCTAGCTAAAACGAGATCAGTCAATTTTTTCTCCGCCTTTCTTATCGCATCTCTTTTGATGGTGTTTATTATTCTCCACCATTTTTAGATTATTCTTCCTGACTAAGAAAGCTTGTTTTTTGACAAGTTGTAAAAGAGGGAGTAGAATATAATTATAAAACGTAATCGTTACGTTTTAATGATGAAGGGAGTTTTGACATTGAAAAGAGATATTCATCCAACCTCACATGAAGTTGTATTTATGGACGTAAACAGCGGTTACCGCTTCTTAAGTAGATCAACAAAGACATCACATGAGACCGTAGAGTGGGAAGATGGGAAGACTTATCCTGTCATTAAAGTAGAGACAAGCTCTGATACGCATCCATTTTATACAGGACGCCAGAAATTCGGAGAAAAAGGCGGCAGAGCGGAGCAGTTTAAGAAAAAATACCAAATGTAGACAAAGAAACACACCTGATCATGGTGTGTTTTTTTGTGCATTAAAAAACCCCGGCTGATCGCACGGGGTTCAAGAATTCATTCAACATTTAAAGCTGTTTTTAATGTGTTTAAATTTTGTTTCATTAAGCTGACATAGCTTTCGCCATTTTTAGCATCATCTTCTGTAATGGATTCTAGATTTTTCAGTGTAAGGCTCTTTGCCCCAATTTCACTGCGAATCGTATCTGATACTTTACTGCTGACGTTATTTTCAAAAATGACATACTTGATGTGATGCTTTTCTGCCTGTTGTACGATATTTTCAAGCTGTTTTTGGGAAGGCTCTTCAGAAGCAGAGAGTCCTAGTACACTGATTTGCTCAATGCCATAGCGTTTTTCCCAGTAGCCGTATGCTGCGTGAGAAACAAGAATTTCTTTATGTTTTGCTTTAGATAACGTTGTTTTGAATTCCTGATCTAACGATTGTAATTCTTTTTTTAGTGATTCATAGTTTTTTGTGTATTCGTCTTTATGATCTGGATCTAGTGAAACGAGTGTGTCTTTAATGTTTTTTGCCATTTGCTGTGCATAAACAGGGTCTAGCCATGCATGGGGATCTTTATCTCCGTGGTCGTGTCCATCATGGTCATGATCTTCACCTTCATGATCGTGATCATGGTCCTCACCTTCTTCATGAGCATGTTCTTCTTGTGTTGATAATAGCTTGATGCCTTCGGCTGCTTTCACTGTTTTCACGCCTTGGTCTTTTAACGTAGAAGCCGTTTTATCAGCAAATGCTTCAGCACCTGTTCCGCTGTAAATAAAGGCATCTCCTTCAGCCATTTCAACCATCGTTTTTGAACTTGGTTCAAAGCTGTGTGCATCTGCATTGGCAGGATACACACTTTGAGCGTTCACGTGAGAGCCGCCAATTTCTTCAGTGAAATCTTGAATAGGGAAGATCGTCGTGTAAATGGTTAATTTCCCGTCTGCTTTTCCTTTTGAAGCATTTGTCCCCGCACTGCTTGAGCAAGCGGCAAGACCGACCGCTAATAAAGCAGCTGTTAAAATAAAAAAGATTTTTTTCATCTAAGAATGTCTCCTCTCAACCTATTAGATAGAAATGATTACGATTTAATGTCCTGAGTTATTGTATCGTAATAATTACGATTTGAAAAGAGGAAAATAAAAAATTTTCATCAGAAGATGTTTCCTCTAAAAAAATAGACGTCAAAACGTGACGAAATTTAAAACATTGTGCTATATTTATTTTTAAAAAAAGAAAAAGGAATGGACAAACTTATGAAACTTTTAGACGAAATCATCGAATATAACCAACAATTTATTGAAGAGAAGCGATATGAAGAGTTTACAACAACGAAGTTTCCACAGAAAAAAGCTGTCATTCTATCATGTATGGATACAAGACTTGTTGAACTGCTTCCACGCGCCATGAACATGAAAAATGGCGATATTAAAATTGTCAAAAGTGCTGGCGCTCTTGTTTCTCACCCATTTGGAAGTATTATGCGAAGCATTTTAGTGGCTGTTTATGAATTGAATGCTGACGAGGTGTACGTCATTGGGCATCACGATTGTGGTATGAGTAAAATAGACAGCGAAACACTCTTAAATAAAGCCATTGAGCGTGGTATTCCAGAAAAACGGATTGAAGTACTGGAATACTCAGGAATCGATTTTCAACAGTGGCTCAAAAGCTTTAGCTCAGTTGAAGAAAGTGTGAAAGACAGTGTATCTGTCGTTAAAAATCATCCGCTTCTTCCATCTGATGTGCCTGTACATGGTCTTGTCATTGATCCTGGAACAGGTAAGCTTGACTTAGTTGTCAATGGTTATGAAGAAAAGTAAGTTATTTTTCCTTTTTAGGCGGGACCGGATCCATGCCTCCAGGATGCAGCGGGTGACATTTTAAAATTCGTTTAATCGTGAGCCAGCCGCCTTTTAAAGCGCCATGCGTTTTGATCGCCTCTAGCCCGTAGTTTGAGCAAGTGGGGTAAAACCTGCAGCTCGGTGGTGTTAGAGGGGAAATGCATTTTTGATAAAAGCGAATGATGCCGATAAAAATTTGTTTCATAGAGGTTCCTCCTTGTCTGTCTTTTCACAGTATAAGAAAAAAGGACAAGGAAGGGAAGTTTTATAAACTAAACTGGTCGGAACAATATGTTATAATATAGGAAATTGCAATTATAGGAGTGGTGATTAATGCCTTCAGTCGAAAGCTTTGAACTTGACCATAATGCTGTAAAAGCACCTTACGTTCGTCATTGCGGCGTTCATAAAGTGGGATCAGATGGGGAAGTGAACAAATTTGATATCCGTTTTTGTCAGCCAAACAAGCAGGCAATGAAACCTGATACGATTCATACATTAGAGCATTTACTTGCGTTTAATATTAGAACACACTCAGAGAAATACGATCATTTTGATATCATTGATATTTCTCCGATGGGCTGCCAGACTGGCTACTATTTAGTTGTCAGCGGTGCACCGACACCAAGAGAGATCGTTGAACTGCTTGATGCAACATTCAAAGATGCAGTGGAAGTAACAGAAATTCCTGCTGCAAATGAAGAGCAGTGCGGTCAAGCGAAGCTTCATGATCTTGAAGGAGCAAAACGTTTAATGCGTTTCTGGCTGTCTCAGGATCAAGAAGAGCTATTAAAAGTATTTGGATAATCAGTAAGATGATGAACCGGACATATTGAATGTCCGGTTTTTTATATGAAATGAAACGAGAGCTGTTAAAATAGGGGATATTTGTTAAAATGGACATGTCAGTAAAAAAGGGGGATACACGAATGCGGAAAATGGTAGGAATCATTTTGATGCTCGCATTACTTAGTGCATGTGGAAACTCGGCAGCGAGCAATGACAAGGGAGAAGTGCCTGAGCTATTAGAAGTCAAACTAACAGGGCCGGAGCAAGTGGAGAAAAATGAAAACGTTATCGTAAAAGCAGCTGTCACATATGGTGATACGCCTGTTGATGATGCAGATGATGTTCAATTTGAAGTGTGGAAAGATGGCGACAAGGATAACAGCAAGATGATTCAGCCAAAGAAAAAGGAGAAAGGTGTATATGAATTGCATACAGCTTTCAAACAAGATGGCCTTTATATCATACAAGTCCATGTGACAGCTAAACAGCAGCATAATATGCCGAAGACAAACATCCATGTAGGTGATGTGAAAAAAGAGAGTTCATCTACTGAAGAAGAAGATACCTCACATCATTGAAAGCGGTTTTATTTTGGGTTAGGACGTTGGTTTGGTTCAGCATCCTGTGGTGAATCGACTTTATGCTTGTAATCATAAGCCTTTGATGTCGTCCACAGTGATAAAAAGACAACGATTGAGATAATGATAAAGCTGATAATCCCAAGTAACAGCATCTAACTCCCTCCTTATTTCCATATTAACATATATTTCATGCGGTCAAAATAGAAGAAAATGATGGCAGGTTTCAGTATAATAAAAAAAGGGTAATCCCATACTAAACGCAACTACATAAGGAGGAATCAACATGTCTGAAAAATTATTAAACGTCGTCAATAAACAAGTAGCAGATTGGACTGTGCTTTACGTAAAATTACATAACTATCACTGGTATGTAAAGGGAAAAGACTTCTTTACACTCCATGAAAAATTCGAGGAACTTTATACAGAAACAGCGACATACATTGATGATTTGGCTGAGCGTATGCTTGCTTTAAATGGACAACCTGTTGCGACAATGAAAGAGTGCTTAGAAATTTCTAGCATTCAAGAAGCGGAAGGCAATGAATCAGCCGAGCAAATGGTGAAAAATCTGTATGATGATTTCTCTAATATTGCAGAAGAACTTAAGCGAGGCATGGAGCTGGCTGCAGAAGTTGGCGATGAAACAACAGGCGATATGCTGCTTGCGATTCATCAATCCATTGAAAAACACAACTGGATGCTAAAAGCATACTTAGGATAAGCGAATGTGAAAGGAATGTCGATCATCAAACAGATCGGCATTCTTTTTTTGTGGATTTGTGACAGACAGCCCATTGAATTGATGGGGCTTTCAGCCGAAGAGAAAAGGGAAGGGAGGGGAGAAGATGTCCTCAATTGCAGGAATGATGAGCCAGCAAGTGGCGAGTATTCAAAAAACACTTAATATCAGTTTATTGAATTCACAGCTTGCCACGAACACAGCCCAAGCCATGGTGATGCTCGATCAAGTGCAGCAGCAGCCTCAAGCTGTTCAGCCCAAAGATTCAGATGCTACGTTTATTGATGTCAGAGTTTAACCAAGAAAGCCGCCGTCACAGGCGGCTCTTTTTATGCGCTTCACGAATTTTTTGAACAGCTAACCATGCCTTTATTTTTTGTCGTCCAAGCTATTCATCAAATGCGGCATATACTATTGAGGTAAGAAGTTCCACTATGAAAGGATGTTGATGCCAAGTGAGCAAGGATTTAGGCATCTTTTCGTTGTTTACAGTCAGTTTGTCGGCAATGGGCTTTCTGTTTGGTGGAGCAGGATATTTACTCATGATATTAGTGACACTCATGGCTATAGAATTAATTTGTTCAAGCCTAAGAGAATCTGTGACTGGACAACTTACGATGAAGCGTTTTTTGACCAGGCTTGTTCGAAAGGTTGTGACGATCTCTTTAATATCCATGGCACATTTCTTCGATGTCATGCTGAAGACTGGGGGGACAATTAAGGATTTAGCGCTCATCTTTTATATTATTTATGAATCGTACCAGATTGTCTCAACAGCCAGAGCTCTCGGAATTCCCATTCCACAGTTGTTTATTGATGTGTTAGACATGATTAAAAATAAATTGCGCAAAAAGCCGTAATTTCTTCATATCTGGTCATACTAAAGGAAAAAGGATGAATCAGATGGCGACACACACATACTATGTATCCGTTCAAGACGGATCAATCTCACAGCACAGAGACGCGGCTGCTTGGCAATTTCAGATAGAAGCAGATGATGACCAAATCTTGCAGTTAAGAGAGTATTTTGATGAACAGTATATGACAGATTGGAAAGGTTTCTTTCGGGCGCATGTTCCATTTCTTGAATATCATTATGATAGTCCAAACGACGAAATGGACAGGAAAAGAAAAGAGATTTACTCGATGATTCATGATCTCGGTAACGAAGAGACAAAGAACTTTATTGAGACCAATGGACTGATGAATTGAAAAAGCATGTAGACAAACCCTCGCATCCTTTGTCAGGTGCTCATGAATGTCAAATTCGCTCTGCGCCAGTACTCGTCCTTCCTAGACTGCAAAGGTTTTCTATCACGCTGAAAAGAAGACAAAAGGCTAAAAGAAAGTTCATTTTAGCCTTTTGTCAACGATCTGAAAGTATGTAGAGACATTCTACATGCTTTTATTTTCGAGGCTGTAAGATACCCCCGATTAGATCACTGATTCCGCCTCTATTTTCCTGCTGTGAGTTGGTGATTTCGTGTGAGGTACTCTGACTCTGGGGTTTGTACCGGTTATCATCTATCCCGACCCGCATTCCAGATGTTCGTTCAGATGGCTGGATAATCACAATTTGGTCCTGTTCATGAAATTCAAACAAGTAGGATTCGCCCGATGTTTGTCCAATGAACGTTTTCCAGTTCACATCTAATTTGACTTTCGGTGCTTTGCCCGTCCAAGCGACAATAGCGTCAGGATCTACACGGCAAGGTGCTTTTAAAATCAGCGGGTTTCCATTTGTTTTGATGGCAACCTGCGCCCCGTGACCTTGATACGAGAGCTTTGAAGTAAATAGCCCTTTCTGTGATAAGATCCCAACGCCTACTGGTGTCACGCCATAGTGACATTCTTCAGTAAAGGCAAGTAAATCTTCACTTTCCACGCTAACATGTTGCCAAGGACCGTTCGGCTCAAGATTGATGACGGTCACATGCTCGCTAGAATCAGCCAAGTAGCAAGTGCCTTGTCCACTCACTTCCATCATCTCAAGGTTTTCACCTGTTAATTTTCTGCTAATATGATTAAATACTTGGCTGACCACATTTCCTTTATTCGTCCCAAGTAATCGTTTACGGTATTGAAATGTACCTTGATCGGCAATCATAGCGCCTTTTTTAGCAAAAAAGATCCCGTTGCCTTCTGCTTGTAAGGTCAGTTCTTCGATCGTGTTGAAATGAAATCCCATTTGTGCCAGCTCCTTTTCTTTGTCAAGATGTGAATCCGTAGATGCGGCATAGGTCGTTTAAATCAAGGGTCGTACCTTGTCCGGTTGCGGTGATTTTCCATTCGTTCTCAACTCTCGTTAGTTCAGCACAAATGATGGATGTACAAAATGAATAATCCTCTGTTAATTGAAAGGTACAAATCTCCTGTTGTGTGATTTGATCTGAAAGGCGCAAGTAGGCATTGGTCACCTGTCCAAAATGATGTGCCCGCTCGTGTGCATCATGTATCGTGGCTGTTACGACGATTTTCTGAATATCGGGTGAGACTCTGCTCAGTTGCATAATAATGATCTCATTGTCCCGATGGCCTCCGCCGACCTGATGATCACCTAGATGGCGAACAGCTCCATCTAAGCTTTGCTGCTGATGATAATAGATGAGGTGTTTTGGAGACAGAAGCTTGTCCTCTTCATTTAAGAGAAACACTTGCGTATCTAAATCAATTGGCTGACCAGATAAGTCCCAGCCAAGTCCGATATGAATTTGATCTACATTTGGATTGTCTTTTGTTAAATCTAACTTTTGTCCTTTCATGAGGTGTTTCTTCACTGTCTCAAGAGAAGCGTCTTCTTTCTCATGTTGCCTCATTGGCCATGCTTTGTTATTTTCTTGTTTTGATCCATTTGTGATGCTCATGCTGGTTTCCTCCTCGTCTGTGTAGGACAAACACTTATTAATTTACGTCATCATGGGCAAAAGGTTTCATGATTAAAATGGGATGAGGATGGAGATGATAAAAAGGTTTTAGCAAGAATACTTATTTTACATACAGACGAGATAGAAGTACTCGTTTGTTTCACTTTTCATAAAAATTCTTCAGAGAAATGTGATCTGTGGTATGATGTTTTACAAGAAGCAAGGACAGGATATGAGGGATTTCACATGCATGTATTTAAAGACTATTATCATAATACGGTCAAGCTCTCTTTTGAAGAGCAGCCTTTTTCAAGTCATCCTAAGCATGTTTGGGCTATTTGCCGCTATCAAGGAAAATGGCTACTTACTGAACATGAGGATCGAGGCTACGAGTTTCCAGGAGGGAAAGTAGAGCCAAATGAAGAAGCAGATCAAGCCGCTATACGAGAGATTCACGAAGAGACGGGTGCTGTTGTTCGTGAATTAACGTATATTGGTCAATATCAGGTGCTTGGCAGAGAGAAAATCATTGTCAAAAATATTTATTTCGCTGATATTGAAAGGCTCGTCAAGCAGGACACGTATTTTGAAACGAAAGGACCCGTTCTTTTCGCAGACTTACCAAGATCCATCGCAAAAAATAAAAATTTCAGTTTTATTATGAAAGATGATGTTTTAAGACAAAGTCTTGCTTATTTAGAAAAGAACGGTTTGATTCGTTAAAAAAAGCGTAGGGACATGACCCTGCGCTTTTTATTTTTGCAGAAAACGGCGTTCCAGCCATTCAACAAGCTGATACATGATGGTGGCGAAGACGGCGATAATGAAAAGACTTAAGAACACGAGTGTAAAGTTGAAGACTTGAAAGCCATAGATGATCATATAGCCGAGTCCTTTTGAGGAAACAAGGAATTCTCCCACAATGACCCCAACCCAAGAAAGACCAACATTGACCTTAATGGCAGAGATCATCGTTGGAATACTTGCTGGCAAAATGACCTCACGGAAGACCGTTCTTTTTTTTGCGCCAAAGGTTTTCATGACTTTTAAATAATTCTCATCGACTTCTTGAAAGGCTGTATAAATGACGATGGTGGTAATGATCACACTGATAATGGCACCCATCGCGACAATGCTGATCATGCCTGGTCCAAGGGCAACAATTAAAATGGGGGCGAGAGCGACTTTCGGCATCGCATTTAAAATAACCAAATAAGGATCAAGTACATTTGCAAGACGGGTGGACCACCATAAGGCGGCGGCTAATAAAATGCCGCAAAAAGTACCAAGTAGAAAGCCGAGCACTGTTTCAAATAGTGTAATGCTCATATGATTGATTAATGAACCATCTGATAATTTTTGTACAAACAATTGGCAGACGGCAGATGGTGAACTGAAAATGAGCGGGTCAATCAGTCTGAAATGGCTCGCAAGCTCCCAAAGCGAAAAGAAACTGGCGAAAATGATCAACTGGTAGACTCGCGTCATGCGTTTTTCCATTCGAACTTTTTTTCGATAGGCTTCATGTAAAAGGTCACTGTGTTTCAACTGTCTTCAGCTCCTTCCAAATCGTTTGAAAGAGCTCTTGGAAACTTGCTGTCTGTCTCGCTTCAAAAGGAGAGAGCGTCCTCAGATCATCTGGAACGGTAAACATTCGCTGGATAGAGCCGGGATGCTTTGAGAATAAGAAAATGCGATCACTCATCGCAATGGCTTCGCCGATGTCATGCGTGACAAGAACAGCCGTTTTTTGATAGTTTTTTAATGTGTGAAAGACGAGGTCTTCTAATGTCAGTTTCGTCTGGTAATCTAGTGCTGAAAATGGCTCATCTAGCAGAAGCAGGCCGGGATCAACTGCAAGTGTTCGGGCGAGAGCCGCACGTTGCCTCATCCCGCCTGACAGCTCTTTCGGGTATTTTTCTTCGACATCATTGAGTCCAAGCTTTGGCAGTAAGCTAAGGGCAGCTGAGGTGGCTTCATGTGAATCTTGTTTTGCAATTTTTAACCCGAGAATGACATTTTCCTTGATCGTTTTCCATGGGAACAAATAATCTTGCTGGAGCATATAACCGATTTGATGCTCCTGTTGATTCGGTTCTTTTCCTTCGATTAAAATTCGACCTTCAGAGGGTGGCGTAATGCCTGCGATGATGGAAAGCAAGGTTGTTTTCCCGCAGCCGCTAGGACCAATAAATGAGATGAATTCACCTTGAGTGATCTCCATATTGATGTGCTGTATGGCCGTTGTTTTTTCTTTTAAAGAGAAGTACGTGTGGGTCACATGGTCAATTTGAAGGAAAGACATGTGCTACCTCCTGTTCTATTTGTGATCTGTGACCTTCTTGGCAATGGATGAATCGACAAGTTGTTTGTACGGGATAAATTCCGGCAGTTCACCACTTGCCTTCATGATTTCCTGTAGTTTGTTCCATTCTTCTTCATTTAGAAGGGGATCTGTTGCATAGGAGTTCTGCTGCTTGTAGCGTTTAATGGCTGTTGATAAGACATCAAGGTCTGTATCAGGAAATTGAGATTGGATTGTCTTGGCAATCTCCTCTGGGCTCTTTGCTTTGACCCATTTTTGCGCTTTGTAAATGGCACGAGTAAAGGCTTCAGCTGTCTCTTTGTTTTCCTCTAAGTAACTCTTCTTTGCCATAAAGGTGGTATAAGGCACCTTGCCGGAAGCCTCACCAAAGGAGGCGGTAATGTACCCTTTGCCTTCTTTTTCAATTAAGGAAGCTGTCGGTTCGAATAACTGCACAAAATCGCCAGTTCCAGAGGAAAAAGCACCTGAAATGTTGGCAAAATCAATATTTTGAATCATGCGAAGATCCTGTTTCAAATCAATGCCTTCTTTTTTCAGGACATATTCACCGACCATTTGCGGCATGCCGCCTTTCCGTTGTCCGAGAAAGTCCTTTCCTTTCAATTGATCCCAAGAGAATTGATTGATTTTTTCCCTTGAAACAAGAAATGTACCGTCTGTTTGTGTCAGCTGTGCAAAGTTCATGACAGAGTCTTTCGTGTCTTGTGCTTCCACATAAATAGAAGATTCAGATCCGGTCAGAGCGATATCAGCGCCGCCGGATAAGAGAGCTGTCATTGTTTTATCGCCGCCCCAAGTGGTTTTTAATTCAACCTCTAAGCCTTCATCTTTGAAAAATCCTTCGGATAGGGCGACATAAAGCGGTGCATAAAAGACCGAATGGGTCACCTCGGCTACTTGTACGGTCTGCTCTTGGTCTTTTTTACAGGCGACAAATGGAATAAAGAGCAGGACAACGAATATGAATGCCAGTCTGACTTTAATGGAACGATTCAAGAGTAATTCGCCTCCTTTGTTCTAGGTCACTAATTAAAGTATGTCAAAAGGGATTTTTGGTGAGTGCCTAGATGAAATAAGAAGCGCATTGTTTATTTATAGAACGTGTCTTTTTTTCTATACTAGAAGCATGAATGCTTTCTTGAATTTGGTAGAAATAAAGGAGCGGTTTCGTGTATAGATTGAGTTGGATATTTGTTGGTTGGTATGTAGTAGGTCTTATTTTAATGGTCTTTTTTGAAGTGCCGGCATGGCTTCAGTTTGCGAATGGTATCTTTCTTGTGCTTTACGCCTGCTGCGTCATTGAGATTGGCCGAAATATCTACGGGGCATGGAGCTTTGTAATCGTAAGAGCAGCCATTGTGGGTGTGTTGACATTTACAGTTGAATGGGTGGGGATCACAACTGATTTTCCATTTGGGGCCTATGATTATTATCCGACGCTTGGATTTCTTGTGGCGGGAGTGCCTTTGACGATCGCTTTTGCATGGGTTGGTGTGTTTTTAAATAGTCTTTTTTTATCAAGACAACAATCGAAGTGGAAGCGAGCCGTCGAAACGGGTATATGGATTGTACTGCTTGATCTCATATTAGATCCGGTAGCGGCTGAACGAAAGTTTTGGGTGTGGTATGACGGCGGAGGTTTCTTTGGTATCCCTTTTGAGAATTTTGTCAGCTGGGGTATCATTGGAGCAGGACTTTCATTTCTGTTCCCGCTCGTATCCATTGATCAGCAGGCATTGCGCTGGAATGGACGTATTTATCAGGCCATGGTGTTCTTCTTTGGTCTTTTAGCATTAAAGGGCGGGCTGGATGTCATTTTTTATTTAGCACTGATCATTGTCATCTTGTGTGAAGGAAGGGTTCGATTTGAAAGAAAGCGACAAAAACCGATCGTTTAGACGACTCTTTTATTTTTATCTTGAACGATATTTACTGAACAAACATTTTCGCTGTGTCATGATGAAAGGTACGGTTGACCCAAAGGAGAAGCATCCTGTTCTTTATCTTGCTAATCACAGTTCATGGTGGGATGGACTGATCATTTTTCTTTTAATAGAACAAATGTCTGAGCTGGATCATGCCATGATGATGGAAGAGAAGCAGTTGAAGCAATATGCTTTTTTTCAAAAACTTGGTGCATTTCCAGTTCATAAAGAGAAATTGAAAAGTGTCAAGCAGGCATTAATGACTGCAAAGGAGAAGATGGAGGCTGGCGGGGCTGTGTGGCTCTTCCCGCAGGGGAAAATTATGCACCAAGACATAAGGCCGCTTGAACTGGAAGGCGGAGCTTCTTTTTTAGTCAGGCAATTTGAGCAGGTCGTCATCAAACCTGTAACGCTACATTATACATTTAATCAATTTCAAAAACCGACGGTATCGGTTGAGTTTGGAGAAGATGTCCTAGTAGCTGGCGGATCACTTCGCAGGAAGGAAGTAACAAGTTTACTCGGAGACCTGCTTGAAACACAGTTAAACGCACATCAAGCACAGGTTATTGCTGATCCAGATTTTTCAACAAACGAACAATTTAGGCAGGTGACAAGGACAAGCCGGTCAACTAGTGATGCGTTTGATTCCTTTAAAAAGTGGGTGAAAACATGGCGGTCTTCTTAATTGTCATCAGTGTTTTGCTGCTCTGCCAATTGATGTTTACGATTTGGAATATGAAGCAATTTCCTGTACTCAAGCCGGCATCTCTTTCACCTGATGAACCCATTTCATTATCGATCCTCATTCCAGCGAGAAATGAAGAAAAACGGCTGGAAGCCTGCCTTCAGTCGATTGTTGATCAGCGTCTCCATCCGAAAGAGTTGATCGTGCTGGATGATCACTCGACAGATCAGACGAGAATGATTGCAGAGGGCTTCGCAGAGACATATCCATGGATTCGCGTGCAGTCAGGTCAAGTACTGAAACGAGGATGGCTTGGAAAATCATATGCTTGTTCCCAGCTTGCTGAGGCAGCATCTTCTGATTGGCTGTTATTTTTAGATGCAGATGTCCGCTTAAAACAAGGAGCTATTGAAGCGGTGTACAAGCAGTTATGCATACAAAAAACGGGCATGCTTTCAGGTTTCCCAGAGCAAAAAACGGGAACGCCTTTTGAGCATCTTGTCGTTCCTATGATGATGTTTACGATTGGCTGTCATCTGCCAGTGAAGTGGGTCAGAACATCTCAACATCCTGCTTTTGCCGCAGCACATGGCGGTTTTATTGCCATTGAAAAGAACTGTTATCACGAAATAGGTGGTCATGAAGCGATCAAGGATTCTCTTGTGGATGATATGGCTTTGGCTAAACGAGTAAAAGCGAAGGGCTTTCCGTTCACACTGGCAAGTATTCATTCTTTTGTCTACATGAGAATGTATGAGAGTGGACAGGAAGTATGGGAAGGATATCGGAAAAATTTGTTCCCGGGAGTGAATCGAAACATTGCTTTGTTAAGCAGTGTCTTTTGTTTATACTCCGTCCTTTATGTAGTTCCTGTTATTTGCTTTATGATCGCACTGATTCATTTTGATGTGGTCAATCTCTGTTTAGCCCTTCTTTGCTACGGGCTGGGTGTATCCATTAAAGCGGTCATTGATATCGAAAATGGAAGAACGTCTACGATGGCCTTTTTATTGCCTGTCAGTATCATAAGCCTGATGGCCATTGGTTTTGCTTCTATGAAAATTGGGCTGAAAAAAGAAGGCTATGAATGGAAAGGAAGAAGGTACGAATGAAAAAAGTGATCATTATTGGCGGCGGACTTGGCGGGTTATCGGCTGCGATTCGCTTACAGTCACGCGGTTTCCAGGTCACCATTTTAGAAAAAGAAGCTGCATTAGGCGGGAAATTACAACGCCATCAAGCGTCTGGCTACTCTTTTGATTTAGGACCGAGTACCATTACAATGAAGGCGTATTTTGAAGAAGTATTTACCTCCTGTCATAGACGAATGGAGGATTATGTGACGTTTTATCCGATTTTCCCCCTTACTAAAAACGTTTTTTCAGATGGACATACGGTCGAGTTTACGCCAGATATTGAGCAAATGGAATCACAAATTGCAGTTTTTAGTCCAGAGGATGCACAGCAATACCGGGCATTCTTACAGGAATCGAAGAAGCTTTTTCAAATGGCAGAGGATCAGTTTTTAAATCGTTTATTATTGACATGGAAGGACAAAGCGGATATCAAGTTAATGAAAGCCCTTTTTGCTGTCAAACCTTTTACATCCGTTCAGCGCTTGCTACGTCAATATTTTCGTCATCCTCATACATTGGCGATGTTTGGCCGGTATGCGACTTACATTGGCTCTTCGCCATACGAGGCACCTGCTATTTTTAATATGATGGCTTATTTAGAAGGAGAAAAAGGCATTTACGGTATTAAGGGCGGTACGTATCGTTTAGTTGAGGCATTTGAGACACTAGCAAAGGAATTGGGTGTCCAAATTCATCTCAATGAACGAGTCAAAAAGATTCATGTAAAGAATAAGCGAATCCAAGGAGTTGAAACGGATCAACAGTTATATGAGGCAGATCAAGTCATTGCGGGGGCAGATGCACTGACTGTTTATCGCCAATTAATTGATGAAGAAGACCGCCCGAGCTTTGGAAATCAAAAACTGGCAAACATTGAGCCATCGTTATCAGGTTTTGTTCTTTTGTTGGGCGTCCCTAAAGTCTATGAACAACTGTCTCATCACAACGTGTTTTTTCCAGAGAATTATGAACAAGAATTCAAGGATATTTTTCAGAAAAAACAGCTTCCTCATGATCCGACGCTTTACATCTGTTATTCAGGTCATTCAGAGCCAGCTTTAAGCGGAGGGCCAGGACGAAGTAACTTGTTTGTATTGGCCAATGCGCCATATGTGACAAAAGAGCAAAATTGGGACATGCTAAAGGAGACATATGGTCAGCATATGAAAACAAAACTAAAGGAAAAGGGTCTGTTTGATCTTGACCAGCTTGTAGAATTTGAAGCGGTACAAACCCCGCTTGATTTACAGCAAAAAACGGGAGCGTATCATGGGGCCATTTATGGCATGTCGTCAAACTCATTCAAGCAGGCATTTTTTCGCATCAATAATCAATCAAAGGATATTGAAGGGCTTTGGTTTGTTGGCGGCACAAGTCATCCAGGCGGTGGCACTCCGATGGTGACAAAATCAGGACAGCTCGTCGCAGAGGCCATTATCAAGCATTTGACGTAACACCGAATGAAAAGGAGAGAATTCAAGTGATTGTGGAAAAGAGAAGGTTCCCGTCGCCACATCCGCATATTCACTTATATACAGTGACATATGAGGCCGATGGACTTCGGATGAAGGGGCTGCTCGCTGAACCGGCCGGAGAAGGTCTCTATGACGGTTTTTTATATTTACGGGGCGGCATTAAAAATGTGGGAATGGTTAGACCTGGCCGAATTGTGCAATTTGCTGCGCAAGGGTTTGTCGTCTTTGCGCCCTTCTACCGAGGGAATCAAGGAGGGGAAGGGAACGAGGATTTTGCCGGAGAAGACCGGAAAGATGCATTTGCTGCATTTCAGCTGTTGAAACATCATCAAAAGGTGAAGCAGGAGCGCATTCATATCTTTGGTTTTTCCCGCGGCGGAATTATGGGCATATGGACCGCTGTTGAAATGAAGCATGAGGCCGCTTCCTTTGTGACATGGGGAGGCGTAAGTGATATGAAGCTCACCTATGAAGAACGTGTGGATATGAGAAGAATGATGAAGCGTGTAATAGGAGGTCCTCCGCATAAGGTACCAGAAGCATATGAGGCTAGAACGCCCTTGAATCATGTGCACCAAATTGAAGCACCTGTCCTAATCATTCATGGGGAGCTGGATGAGAATGTATCCATTGAGCATGCGTATTTATTAGAAGATGCCCTGCGTCAGCATGGCAAATCTGTGGAAACATGGTATTTTCATGGATATCATCATTATTTCCCGCCACAGCATAACCGGGAGATTGTCAGACGGCTGACGACATGGATGCACAGCCGAAAAGGCGGAAATGTGGTAAAATAAACGGTAGAAAGAAATATAGAAAGTAGGGGGATTTTCATTATGGGAATGCCTGTTGAATTTAATACAATGATTGTCACAAAAGGAAAAGAGACAAGAATTGAAGAAAATGTGTTTGAGCTCATGAAGGAAGGGTACCGCATTTATCCATTAAATATTCCGCTTGAGGTGCGTAAAACGAAAGACGGAGAAAAAACAGGAACAGCACATGTTGAAAAGCTGGAGCTCACAGACAATATCACGAAGGTGACGTACCGTCTTGTGTCATTGCATTCAACGAACTAAAAAAGCTGAGGGATTCATTCCCTCAGCTTTTTCCTTTTGATTAGACGAGTGGTCCGCCTTTTGCTTCAATATCACTTGCTGCATGGCTGAATTTTTTAAAGTTCTTTTTAAATTCATTTGCAAGGAAGTTTGCTTTTTCTTTGTAAGCCTCTTGATCGTCCCATGTTTTAGCAGGCTGAAGCACTTCATCTGGCACTCCTGGAATATGAAGCGGGATGTGTAATCCGAAGATGTCGTCAGTGATCATTTCAGCGTTGTCAAGATCGCCTTCGATCGCTGCCTGCACCATTGCTCTTGTATGAGCAAGATTCATTCGTTTGCCCGTACCGTAGCCGCCGCCAGTCCAGCCTGTATTCACAAGGAATACTTTTGCGCCGTGCTCATCGATTTTTTTACCAAGCATTTCAGCATAGACATGAGCAGGAAGTGGCAAGAATGGTGAACCAAAGCAAGTAGAGAACGTTGTTTCTGGTGACGTCACGCCACGCTCAGTTCCCGCTAATTTACTTGTGTAACCGCTCAAGAAGTGGTACATCGCCTGTTCTTTCGTTAAACGGCTGATTGGAGGTAAAACGCCGAATGCATCAGCTGTTAAAAAGACAATGGCAGATGGGTGACCTGCAATACTTGGTTTCACGATGTTATCAATCATTTCGATTGGGTAAGCCGCACGTGTATTTTCAGTAAAGAATGTGTCATCATAATCTGCTTCACGTGTTTCTTCATCAAGTACTACATTTTCAAGCACTGATCCGAAGCTGATGGCTTTGTAAATTTGGGGTTCTTTTTCTTCACTTAAGTTCACGCATTTTGCATAGCATCCGCCTTCAATATTGAAAACACCTGTGTTAGACCAGCCGTGCTCATCGTCTCCAATCAGCTTGCGGCTTGCACTTGCAGAAAGCGTCGTTTTTCCAGTACCTGAAAGGCCGAAAAATAAAGCAACATCGCCTTCTTGACCGACGTTAGCAGAGCAGTGCATAGATAAAATATCTTGTTCAGGAAGCAGGTAGTTCATAACAGAGAAAATGGATTTTTTCATCTCACCTGCATATTCTGTTCCACCGATCAGAATCGTCCGTTTTTCAAAAGAAACGATAATAAACGTTTCAGAGTTTGTGCCATCTGTTTCAGGATCTGCTTTAAAGTGAGGTGCAGATAAGATGGTGAAAGGTTTTTCGTTTGATGATGGTGTTGATCCATCAGGTCTGATGAATAGTTGCTTTGCAAAGAGATTGTGCCAAGCGAATTCATTTACAACTGTAATGGGCATACGGTATTTTTCGTCAGCACCGGCAAAACCATCAAAGACAAATAGTTCATCACGTTCTTTTAAGTATGACACAACCTTTGTATATAAACGATCAAATGCCTCTTTCGAGATCGGCTGATTGACTTGACCCCAATCAATTTTATGTTCAGAGTTTTCTTCTTTTACGATGAATTTATCTTTAGGCGAACGTCCAGTGTAGGCACCAGTTGTGGCGCGGACAGCACCAGTTGAAGTTAAAACGCCTTCATTACGTGCCAAAATCTTTTCAACAAGTTTCGGAACAGATAAATTTTGGTGCGTATTTTCTAATGAGAGCAATGACTGCAAATCTTCTTTTAAATCCACTGAGTTCATAAAAAAACCCTTCCTTTACCGTTGAATTTGTTTGTTTTGATTAGTATAACACATTGATAATAATAGTCTATACTATTTAAACATTTTTGTGTGTGTTTTTTCATTTCTGCTATGAAAATATGCTTTTTGGTGATGCTAATGATGAGGTGAAAAAAAGGGGAGATAATTCCTATGAACCATTGACATGACGCAAGGGTTTAAGATAAGATATCTTATTGAACGGATACTCTTATCCCGAGTTGGTGGAGGGACAGGCCCGATGAAGCCCAGCAACCGGTTTCTTATGAAAAAGGCATGAACATGCTGAGAAACCAAGGTGCTAACCTGATGCAAGGTACAAGAACACCTTGAGCGATAAGAGTGAAAGGCATGCGATCTCAGACCCTTTCCTCGCAATGAAGGAAATGGTTTTTTTATTTTTGGGATATCATATGAACAAATTGCCAATAACATCTCTAATATAAACATGTTGAAATATAAGAGGGAACGAGTTCCGTATCATATTGGAGGCCTCATCTTGGGATGATGTGGTCTTGTACAGGAGGAAATAGCCATTATGAGTCAAAATCGTCGTTTATTTACTTCAGAATCAGTGACCGAAGGACATCCAGATAAAATCTGTGATCAAATTTCAGACAGCATTTTGGATGAAATTTTAAAGAAAGATCCAAATGCACGTGTTGCCTGTGAAACTTCTGTAACAACCGGTCTCGTATTAGTAAGCGGTGAGATTACAACGTCTACTTATGTCGACATTCCAAAGACGGTGCGTGACACGATTAAGGAAATTGGCTACACACGTGCGAAATATGGTTTTGATGCGGAAACATGTGCGGTTCTTACATCAATTGATGAACAGTCTGCTGATATTGCGCAAGGTGTAGACAAAGCGCTTGAAGCACGTGAAGGAACAATGACTGAAGAAGAAATTGATGCGATCGGTGCAGGTGACCAAGGTTTGATGTTTGGTTTTGCAAACAACGAAACTGAAGAGCTTATGCCACTGCCGATTTCTCTTGCACATAAATTATCTCGCCGTTTAACAGAAGTACGCAAGAATGAAACACTTGCATACCTTCGTCCAGACGGAAAAACTCAAGTAACAGTTGAATATGATGAACAAAACAAACCAGTTCGTATTGATACGGTGGTTATTTCTACACAGCATGCACCAGAAGTGACGCTTGAACAAATTCAAAGCGACTTAAAAGAGCATGTCATCCGCCCTGTCGTTCCAAGTGAACTGATCGATGAAGAAACAAAATACTTCATCAACCCAACAGGCCGCTTTGTCATCGGTGGACCTCAAGGGGATGCTGGTTTAACTGGACGTAAAATCATCGTTGATACTTATGGCGGGTATGCTCGTCACGGTGGCGGTGCTTTCTCTGGTAAGGATGCAACGAAGGTTGACCGTTCTGCAGCATATGCGGCTCGCTATGTAGCGAAAAACATCGTAGCAGCTGGTCTTGCAGATTCATGTGAAGTACAGCTTGCTTATGCAATTGGTGTTGCACAGCCTGTCTCCATTTCAATTGATACATTTGGAACAGGAAAAGCCTCTGAAGAGAAATTAATTGAAGTGGTACGTGCAAACTTTGATCTTCGTCCAGCTGGCATTATTAAAATGCTTGACTTACGTCGTCCGATCTATAAACAAACCGCTGCATACGGACATTTTGGCCGTCATGACTTGGATCTTCCATGGGAAAAAACGGATAAAGCCGACACGCTTCGCAAGGAAGCATTAGGAGAATAACAACATACAAAACCGCTTATTTTAAGCGGTTTTCCTTTTGATTAAAAAAAATTCTACAAAAAGCGTAAAAATGTGAAACAAAATTGGACAAAATACTGTCTAATTATAGGTCTACTTTTAAGAAATAACATAACGTGGAGGCAATAATATGTGTGGGTTTGTTGGTGTATTTAATCACCGTCCATTGTCCGAAACTACTGAGCAGGAAGAGTTAATTAAGCAAATGAATCGTCTCATCGTTCATCGAGGTCCGGATGATGAGGGGTACTTTCATGATGAGCATGTAGGATTTGGATTTAGACGTTTAAGTATTATAGATGTTGAACACGGAAAGCAGCCGCTTTCTTATGAAGATGAAAAATATTGGATTATTTTCAACGGAGAAATTTATAACTATGTGGAGCTGAAAGAAGAGCTTGTGAAAAAAGGCTATACGTTCAGCACAGATTCTGATACGGAAGTCCTTCTTGCCACATATCGCCACTATAAAGAAGAAGCGGCATCGAAGCTTCGCGGCATGTTTGCCTTTTTAATTTGGGATAAAGAAGCGCAGTTATTATATGGCGCAAGAGATCCTTTCGGCATTAAACCGCTCTATTTTACACAAATAGATGACCAAGTGTACTTTGCTTCTGAACGCAAAAGCTTAATGGCTGTGAATGAGAACATTTTATTTGATGAGACTGCTTTGCAGCAGTACATGTCTTTTCAGTTCGTTCCTGAGCCAAATACACTTGATCAAAAAGTGCACAAAGTTGAGCCAGGTCATCAGTTTACACTGCGTCCAGGCCAAGACATTGCATTTAAGACTTACTGGAAAGTTCAATTCAAACCTGAGCAAACACAAGAGCAGAAATTAGTAGAAGAAGTACGTGATGCTATCTATGATTCTGTAAAAGTCCACATGAGAAGTGATGTGCCTGTTGGTTCATTCCTATCAGGCGGGATCGATTCTTCTTTCATCGTGTCGGTCGCAAAGGAATTTCACCCTGAACTGAAGACATTCTCTGTTGGTTTCCAGCAGGATGGATTCAGTGAAGTGGATGTAGCAAAAGAAACAGCTGATAAGCTGGGATTGCAAAACTTTAGTGCTGTGATTTCTCCTGAGGAATATATGAATGAGCTTCCGAAGATCGTCTGGCATTTAGATGATCCTTTGGCTGATCCAGCGGCGATTCCATTGTATTTCGTAGCAAAAGAAGCGAAAAAACAAGTCACAGTTGTTCTTTCAGGTGAGGGAGCAGACGAGCTATTCGGTGGATATAATATTTACCGTGAACCGCTATCTCTAAAGCCTTTTGAATCTGTACCATCCATGCTGAAAAAGCTTCTTCTTCGTCTGGCTCGTTTAATGCCAGAAGGAATGAAAGGGAAAAGCTTTATCGTTCGCGGCTGTACGCCATTAGAGGAACGTTATATCGGCAATGCGAAAATCTTTGAAGAGCCAGTGAAGAAAAACCTCTTAAAGCAGTATGATCCGAACATCACGTATCGTGACGTGACGAGAACATACTTCGAGGAAAGTGCAGGCTACAGTGATATTAACAAAATGCAATATGTTGATATCCATACGTGGATGCGCGGGGATATCCTGCTGAAAGCAGATAAGATGACAATGGCCAATTCTCTTGAGCTTCGTGTTCCATTCCTTGATAAGGTCGTATTTGAAGCAGCTTCTAAAATTCCAGAAGAGCTGAAAACGAAAGACGGCACAACGAAATATTTATTGCGTAAAGCAGCAGAAGGCATTGTGCCGGACCATGTGTTAAACCGTAAAAAACTAGGTTTCCCTGTTCCAATTCGTCATTGGCTGAAAAATGAGATGAACGCTTGGGCGAAAGATATCATTAAAAACAGTCAGACAGATGAATACATTAACAAGGCATATGTTCTTGATTTATTAAATGATCATTGTGCTGGAAAAGCCGATCATAGCCGTAAGATTTGGACTGTCCTGATCTTTATGATCTGGCATAGCATCTATGTAGAGCGCAGCATTGATCCAGAGCAGTTGAATCACCAGCCGAAAGAAGTTATTTTTAGCTAATGAAAAAGGTTTTCAGCTTTGTGCTGAAAACCTTTTTTGTCATGATAGAAAGTAGTGGAAAAGGGTAAAATAACAAGCGGTACACAGTTATTGCTTAATATCCTGAAAAAAACATGATAAAGTGAAGATACATGTATGATGTTAACGCGATAAAAGGGAACGATAGTATTGTCCTTTTTCTACATATTCTCTGCGGATACGATCCATGTCTTGGATATCTTCATCTGTTAACTGGCGAACGACTTTGGCTGGACGGCCAAAAGCGAGTGAGCCTTTTGGGATGACTTTTCCTTGCGGGACAAGGCTACCTGCACCAATAAAGGCTCCTTCGCCAATTTCCGCACCATCGAGAATGATGGATCCCATGCCAATGAGGGCATTTTTTCGAATGATAGAGCTATGTAATGTGACTTGGTGTCCAATGGTAGCACCATCTTCAATCAGAAGTGTTTTTCCAGGACTTTGATGCAGGCAGGATAAGTCTTGAATGTTGACGTTTTTTCCAATTCTGACAGGAGCTACATCGCCTCTAATGACCGTTTGGAACCAAACGCTTGAATATTCTCCTATTGTGACATCACCTGTAATGGTGGCGTTTTCTGCAACAAAGACCGATTCATGAATCTCAGGTGTAAACTGATGATATGGATAAATCACTTTTTCGACTTCCTTTCTTAATACAACATTTGTGAGGTGTTTACTTTGTGGACTTGGCATGCTGAAAGACCGGTTGGTACAATTGTCATTGTACATGGTGCTAGTGAATATCATGGCCGATATAAATGGCTGATCGAAATGTGGCGAAATGCAGGCTATCACGTCGTCATGGGTGACCTGCCTGGGCAAGGGACATCGACACGTGCGAGAGGCCACATTCGTTCTTTTCAAGAATACATTGATACAGTGGATGAATGGATTGAACATGCGAAGTCGTTCAGACTTCCGACATTTTTACTTGGACATAGTATGGGGGGACTGATTTCGATTGAATGGTTCAAGCAGTATACCCATACGAAGATTGATGGCCTTATTTTATCATCACCTTGTTTAGGTCTGCAATTTAAACCGAAGAAGCTGATGGATTTTGCGTCAAAAGGGCTAAATGTGCTGGCACCGTCTTTTAAAGTCGAATCTGGGCTGTCGATTGAACTTGCCACGCGGAATCAAGATGTGATAGAGGCAGATTCGAATGATTCGCTTTATGTGACGAAGGTGTCGGTTCGCTGGTATCGAGAACTGGTCAAAAATATTGATGCGGCGATGCAGCCTACGAATGTTTTTCGGTCGATTCCACTCCTGCTCATGCAGGCAGGCGATGACAAGATTGTAGATAAAACAAGAGTGATGAAATGGTTCAATGGCATTGAATCAACCAATAAATCATACCGTGAATGGGAAGGGCTTTATCATGAAATTTTTAATGAGCCCGAGCGAGAAGAAGTGTTTAAGGCGGCAAGAGCCTTTACTGATCAATATATTTGATTGTGAGCTTAAGTTGGGGGTGGATTGATTTGTCAGTACCAGAACGTCCTTTTGCACTGATGACGAAGGTGTATAAAGATATTTTTCCGCTAGTTCATCAGGAGCTAAAAAAGTGGCGGGCGCATGCAGAAATGATTGAAAATGAAGAACTGAGAACGCAGGCACTAGCGAGCATATCCAGTAAAACCTTTCACTGTGAAGGCGGGGGAATTTTATCTCTTCTTGCAGGTGAAGCGAAGGAAACGTGTATTGAATTCATTGTGGCGTACCAAACGATTAGCGATTACTTAGATAATTTGTGTGACCGCAGTACATCACTTGATCCAAAGGATTTTCATATGCTGCATCAGGCAATGAGAGATGCACTCGATATTCATGCGGAGCTTAAGCCGTATTATCAATTCCGTGATGATCAAGAGGATCATGGGTACCTGCATGCGCTAGTCAGGACGTGCCAAGATGTGCTGTCACGTCTAGCGCATTATCCGATCATTCAGCCCTATTTACATACGCTGTGTGATTATTATAGTGATTTACAAGTACATAAGCATGTGGTTCCTCATGAGCGTGAACCTCGATTAGAGTCATGGTTCCGCCAGTATGAAAAGGATTTACCAAAGATGGAGTGGTATGAGTTTTCCGCATGTGCAGGATCAACGCTGGGTATTTTCTGTCTTGTGGCTTATGCACTGCAGCCTGATTTTACAGAGAAGCAGGCGAAGCAAATTTACGAAAGCTATTTCCCTTATATCCAAGGTCTGCACATCTTACTGGACTATTTAATCGACCAAGAAGAGGACAGGCTGGAAGGCGATTTGAATTTTTGCTCGTACTACAATTCTCATCATGAGATGATGGATAGACTACAGCATTTTATTGAAAAAGCGGATGAACAGCTGAAAGGCATTCCACACGAGAATTTTCACAAACTAATCAATAGAGGGTTACTTGCGGTCTATTTGTCTGATGAAAAAGTGACAGCTCAAAAAGAGATGAACAAGCTGGCAAAGCGGTTGATCAAATCAAGCGGGAAAACATCGTTCTTTTTCTATATCAATGGCAGAGCCTATCGCACCTATCAGAAAATGCCTTGGATGAAATCTTCTTAACGTATAAAATAAGCTCATCAGCTTGTAGAAAATGTTTTTCTACAAGCTTTTTTGTTTTGAACTGTTTCGCTTTGGACCATGTACAGTTCTTTTATGATTACAATCCTCTTATTTGCTGCCGATATTATTCTTAGTGTACGAAAAATAGGAGAAAAGTATGAATTGAATGAATCGTATCTACTCCTTATGACGTATATTTGTTGAAAAACTTAAAAAAGGGGAAGGTTGAATATGTCATTTTTTAAAAAGTTTGCAGCAAGTGTAGGAATCGGTGCAGCAAAAGTGGATACAATTTTGGAGAAAGATGCGTATGAACCGGGAGAAGAAGTAAAGGGAACAGTCCATGTGAAGGGCGGAAAAGTGCCTCAAGATATCCGCTATATTGATTTAAAGTTGAAAACATGGTACACCATTGTAAAAGATGATGAAGAGCAACGAAAACACACAACCATCCATTCTGTCCGAGTGACTGAATCATTCACGATTCAGCCTGGGGAAGCTCAGCAGTTTACATTCTCGTTTCACCTTCCTCTTGATACACCAATGACTGTAGGTAAAGTAGAGGTTGCTGTTGTGACAGACCTTGATATTCAAGGTGGTATTGATAAATTTGATCATGACCGCATTTTTGTAAACGCACACCCTTGGGTGAATCGTGTGCTTGAAGCTGTTGGAAACTTAGGCTTTCACCTTCATGAAGCAGACTGTGAAGAAGCACCTTATTTCAGGCGCCGCCTTCCCTTTGTTCAAGAGTTTGAGTTCATACCGACTTCCGACTATTATCGTCAAATGCTTGATGAGTTAGAGGTGATTTTCTTCATTGATGAAGAGGGGCTAGATCTCATTTTTGAAGTCGACCGTAGAGCAAGGGGGCTGCGTGGCTGGCTGGAAGAAATGTATAATGACGGAGAACAGCTTGTACGTGTCCGCTTTACTCAATCAGAGCTTGCAGATGCAGAAGAGCTGGAAGTAGTGCTTGAAGAAATCATTGACCAATACGCTTATTAAATAATAAAACTCAAATCCATTAAGAGGATTTGAGTTTTTTTTCGATGGCTACCACAAAGGGCGGATCGTTTTGAATATTCATGTATTGATAAGATATTACCTGTACTTCTTCGTGATGGAGTGTTTTGCAATAATCAAGAAGGATGTCCTTCTCTTTTTTTCCTTCGGGATGACCGTGGTAAATCACAAGAACGATCAGACCTCCAGGCTTAAGCCAATCCATGAGCTGGTTGATCGCTTCAATGGTCGTATGGGCCTGAGTCGTGACGGTTTTATCGCCTCCTGGTAAGTACCCAAGATTGAACACTGCACCAGATATGTGACCATAAGCTTCGGCTGGCAGATGCTCAGCAAGTTGTTCATGTCCGTCATGGATCAGGTGAACGTAAGGGTAGTGCTCACCAAGTCTTTTGCTTGTTTGCTCAATGGCTTCCTTCTGTACATCGAATGCGAAAACTTGTCCATCCTTCCCGACAAGGTCAGCTAAATAGCGTGTATCATGGCCATTTCCCATCGTTGCATCAATGACAATATCGCCTTTTTGACATGCACGTTCTAACAGTTCTTTACTAAAAGGGAGCATCCGTTTTAAAATCATTTTGCCGCTTCTTCCAATCTGATGAAGCGTTTGCCCTGGTAGCTGTTACGCCTTTCAAGCTCAGCATTAATGGCATTGAGCACTTCCCATTTATTCACACTCCACATTGGACCTACCATTAATTCAATGGGACCATCGCCTGTAATACGATGAATAATCATTTCTGGGGGCAGGATCTCCAGCTGATCACAGACAAGCTGGACATATTCCTCTTGGCTGAGAAATTCTAGTTTGCCTTTCTCATATTGCTTCACCATCGGTGTTCCTTTTAACAGGTGAAGTAGATGAATTTTAATTCCTTGTACATCTAAATCAGCGACAGCTTTTGCTGTTTCCATCATCATATCTCGGTTTTCAAGAGGAAGACCGTTGATGATATGTGAACAGACTCGAATGCCATGTTTTCTCAGTTTTTCTACACCTTCTACGTAGCATTCATAATCATGGGCACGGTTGATGAGCATCGCTGTCCGCTCATGCACAGTTTGTAGACCAAGTTCAACCCATAGATACGTCCGTTCATTTAACTCAGCTAAATATTCCACGACGTCATCTGGCAGACAATCTGGTCTTGTGGCAATCGATAAACCAACCACTCCATCCAGATTCATAACGGTTTCGTATTTTTCTTTTAAAACAGGAAGCGGCGCATGTGTATTTGTGTAAGCTTGGAAATACGCCATGTATTTTCCATCTTTCCATTTTGTATGCATCCGGTCCTTGATTTCATTAAATTGAGTGATGAGATCATCCGCCCGGTTCCCTGCAAAATCACCAGATCCTGCTGCGCTGCAAAATGTGCAACCTCCATGTGCGACAGTACCATCACGGTTTGGACAATCAAAGCCGCCGTCTAATGCGACTTTAAATACTTTATGACCAAAGTGCTCACGCAAATGATAATTCCATGTGTGATAACGTTTTTCGCTGTTTGAATATAAAAAAGGGTTATGCTGATCCAAGTCAGTAACCTCCTTGCATAATAATAGGCATCCTTAAAGTTTAACAAAAATCACGAAAGAGGACAATTGAATCTGTCCAACATTTTCTTTAGTGAAAAAGCTTTACGTGGGCAAAATAGGCGAGAGCAATGATGAAATGGAGGGATGGCTAGATGGCAACTAGAAAATCAATCGATGAATTTGTCCAAAAAAGCACTGAGACTCTTGAGTTTGCAAGCGAACAGTTTGATTTGAGCTCTCGCCAAGAACATTATAACGTAGAAGAATTTTCAAAAGCGCAGCTCATGCTTGAGGATGCGGTGAATGAATTAGAAAAGTTAAAAGATGTCGCCAATGATCAGCAAAGAGAACGTTTAGACAGAACGCGTGTACAAATTCAAAGTCTGCAAAACCAAATGATTTTAGGTATTTCATACGAGAACGAATGATGAACAGATCCTTCTTTTAAGGGTCTGTTTTTATTTTTTGGCTGTTTTCGCAAAGATTGTTGTTTTTGGATATATATTTGTCATAGGTTTTTGTTCTGTTAAAGTATGTTATATATAGAAATTGCAAATATCTTCAAGGGGGTAGAAGAAATGTTGGAGACTCTTCCTGAT
>NZ_CP150633.1:373662-375973 GCF_038023285.1 Bacillus sp. PPSBB_11 | reverse complement strand
ATCCACTTTTTCAGGCGATTATGAAAGTGATGAACGTGTTGAACACCCTAAACCAGAAGCAAACCTGACTTCACGAATGCTTTTGAGTAGTTTCGTAAATTTTATCTGGTTCGTCTGCCTATTTTTTTCTAGAGTCCCTTGACTTTTCAATCAAGTGTCTATATTGTATTAAGTGTACTACATCAACTAATACACTATAGACACTTAAACGTGAAGAAAGGTGTTTAACCATGAAAAAAGAAAAAAAACCAATCAATTTAAAGTGGATGGTGCTGGCTGTTGCGTTAGCATGTACATTTTTTTTCGTTCTCGTTTTCATTGGTTTTGAAGTTCAAAAAGATTTTATTCCAAATTCGGTCCCTTTAATGCAAGGACATGATCAAGCGATAGGACTGCAAAAGCATGAATGAGAAAAGAGGGAGCCATCATGATTCAAATAGATCCAAGAAGCGCTGCACCAATATATGAACAAATCATTGAGCAGTTAAAAATTTTGTGCTTAAAAGGCGTGATGAAACCAGGTGACAAACTGCCCTCTGTGAGAGAGCTTGCCACCATTATTATTGCGAATCCAAACACCGTCAGCAAAGCGTATAAAGAGCTTGAACGGGAAGGAATTATTGAAACATTAAGAGGCCGTGGAACGTATGTGACAGAAGGTGCACAGTTAAAGCTGAATGAAGGGAAGGTGTTAGAGATGAAGGAGCAATTGAGGCAACTCATTATTGAAGCTCATTATGCCGGTATTGATATTCATCAACTCAAAGAGTGGCTGGAGGAGATCGGCTCAAGTCTAAAAGGAGGAAAACAAGTTGATTGAGGTCAGAAATGTATCAAAGAAATTAAATGGACGCGAAGTACTCAGCAACGTTTCCTTCAAGATAGGCGAAGGAGAGATCTTTGGTCTGCTTGGCCGGAATGGCTCTGGTAAAACAACACTTCTTCGCTTGATTCAGCAAATCCTTCTTCCAGATGAAGGAGAGATTTATTTTAAAGATGTACTTGTAAAAGACCACCCGTTAGTAAAGCAAAATATTGTGTATATGCCAGTCGTAAATCCCTACTTTGACCGGTACAATTATGGACAGCTTGTGAAGCTGTTAAAACAACTGTATCCAAAGTTTGACGTGACATATGCCAATGAGCTTGTGAACCGGTATGAGATTCCGGAAAAAGTGAAATACCGTGAATTGTCGACAGGTTTAAAGAAACAGCTGTCTCTCATTTTAAGTTTTGCCATCAAACCAGCAGTCATTTTGTTAGATGAGCCGACAGACGGGATTGATGCAGTCACAAGAAATGACGTTCTTCAGCTGATGATTGACGAGGTGGCAGAACGACAAACAACGATTTTAATTACATCTCACCGTTTAGAGGATATTGAGCGTATGTGTAACCGAATCGGGTTTTTGGAAGGAAATCAGCTCACAAGTGTTATGGATTTAGATGAATTAAAGAATGACTACGTTAAAATCCAGATGGCATTTGAAGAGGATATGAACTTAAGTATTAGAAAAAAAGGCGTTGCCATTTTAGATCAAGCAGGTGTGTTCTATACAGCACTTGTACTCAAAACAGATGAAGAAGCAAAAGAGTATTTGAAATCGCTTGAACCAAAAGTCTGGCATGAACTGCCTGTAAATTTAGAAGAAGTATTCATTGCAAAGTTTGGAGGGAAACGCAGATGGTAAAGCGGCAATTGTTATATAAGGAATGGAAGCAGTCTGAGCTGACATTCATTTTAGTGATGCTTGTTGCGGTCTTTGCGACGCCATTATCCTTTTTAATGGGATACTCATCCTTTCAAACTTGTTTAAACGATCCGACTTGTACACCACTCGATAATTACTTTTATTATGATTTCGGTTCTGATATGTTTATCACCTTTTCATGGACGATGAGTTTAATTTTTGCAATTACCCAGTTGGGTTTTGAAAGAAATAAAGGGCAAATTGATTTTACTTTATCTTTGCCGTTTAGCAGAACGACCATTTATCACACAAAGTTTTTCCTAGGTGCCGGAATTATCACGCTTGTTCATATATTGTCATATGTCTTTACTTATATACTCATTTTATGCATTCAACCACAATATACGATTGCGTTTAACAGTGGTTATTTGATTGCACTTGTGTCCACCTTAATGTTTTATAGTTTGTGTCTTGCAGCAGGTGCTTTAACAGGAAGCGCAATTAGTCAAGCCATTGTTACATTCAGTACATCAATTTTACCTTATTTATTAATTTGGCTACCGATGTTTCATTTAGACTATTTATTAAAAACGGATAGAAGTTGGGTTGATATCAGTTAT
>NZ_CP150633.1:309488-373651 GCF_038023285.1 Bacillus sp. PPSBB_11 | reverse complement strand
CCCATAGCTCCAATTACTTATATAACAGACCGTTTTCAATTTCGAAATTTAGTTGAAAATCCAATTTGGTTTACAGGTGTAGAATTCATCGTGCCAATTGTGATGCTAATCGTATTTTATCTCATTGGTTTGTTTAGTTTTATTAAACATCCAGTTGAACGAAATGGACGATTCTTTGTTTACCCTAAAATGGATAGGCCCATTCAGATATTGGTCATTGCCTTCGGTGTTCTAGGATTTGGCTGGGTTGGATTTTCTTCAGACAATTCCATTTTTGGTTATATCGCTGGCATGTTCATCGGTGGAGCTGTAGGCGCGCTGACGAGTTATTTCTTAATCTATCGAAAAAGATAAACAGAGAGCAGGGGAGTAGAGATGATTCAAATTCAATCGTTAGATCATGTGTTTAAAATTGGGAAAAAGGGCAGGGAGAACGAGATTCCTGTGCTCAAAGACATTGACTTGTCTATTAAAAGAGGCGAAATTGCATGTATCGTCGGACGAAGCGGTTCGGGGAAATCAACTTTACTGAATTTAATATCGGGATATATTACGCCAACAAGCGGACAAATTATGGTTGATGGCACCAATGTGACCGGCTTTAATGAGAAAGAATGGGCAGACTTTCGGTTAGATCATTTTGGCTTTATCTTTCAAAGCTTTCAATTGATCGGGAGTTTAACAACATATGAGAACGTTGAACTTCCGCTCACTTTAAAAGGTGTGAAACCGTCTGAGCGAAAAGTGAAAGTAAAGGAAATGCTGAAACGAGTTGGTCTTGAACATCACGCAGGACATTATCCTAATGAACTGTCAGGTGGACAGCAGCAGCGTGTGAGTATTGCAAGAGCCTTGATCCTTAATCCGTCTATTATTTTAGCGGATGAGCCAACAGGCAGTCTGGATTCAGAAACTGAAGGCGAAATTCTAGCCTTTATCCAGCAGCTTAATCGTGAAAAAGGAATTACATTTGTCATCATTACACATGACGATGAAGTCGCTTCAATCGCAGACACAACGTTCCAGCTTCATGATGGTGTATTAAAGAAAGGGGATCAGTCCATTGAAATTTAGAGATCAGGTCAAATTCATCAGAAGAAATATGAAGAAAAATAGATTGCGTGTGTTTATGACCATACTTGCAACGACAATGGCATGCTCTTTCTTAATCGTTCTAGCGTCGGTTGGTTTTGGTCTGCAAAAATCGGCTCAAGATGAAATCATGAAACAACAAATTATCACAGAAATTAAAGTGTTAGGCAAAGAAAAAGGTGACGTCAAGGTTGACGATTTAAAGAAATATGATCATGCGAAATCTGTCGTTGCGAGAACGTCAATCATTCCATCGGTTCACGTCGAGCTCGATAATCGCTCAAGTGATACGCAGGCTGTACTGACAGATATGAAAGAAGAAAAAGAGGCAGGCCTTGAACTAGACCGTGGAAAAGTCCCAACATCGGCGAATGAAATTGTAGTTGGGTATCAAATGGCAGAACAACTTTGGACGGAAAAAGAACGAAAAGACTATGAAAAAGAAATGAATCAGACATCAAATGGTGAAGAGACACCGGAAGAGCCAAAAGGCTATACGAAGGAAATTTTAAACAAAGTCATTCAAATCAAGGTACCAAAACTGAATGAAGAAAATGAAGTGGTGAAAGAAAAGACGTTCGATTTCCGTGTCGTCGGTGTATTGAAGAAACCGAATTTGGAGTGGCAGCAGGATCATAAAATTCTTATTCCGAATGCTTATGAAAAAGAATTTAGTCAAGTGCTCGATCTGTCTCCTGATGCTGGAAATGTCGAAAAAATGACGTCTGTCTATGCTGATAAGTTCGACAATGTCGGTGCGCTCACAGATAAGCTGACAGATGACGGCTATCAAGTCATCTCTGTGACGAATCAGCTTGAAGGAATGGATATGTTCTTTACAGTCTTTAAAATTGGACTCATTTTTGTTGGATGTATTGCGGTCATTATTTCGGCGATCGGCATTTTCAATACGATGACAATGGCCGTAACAGAGCGGACACAAGAGATTGGGATCATGAAAGCCATTGGTGCGAATCCTTCCATTATTAAGCGAATGTTCCTCATGGAAAGTGCTTATATTGGAGTGATTGGATCGATCATCGGGATCATCATCTCGTACATCGTTAGTTTTGCAGTGAATTTAATCATTCCAGCGATTTTGTCTTCCATGTCTGAGGGAGCATCAAGCGATCAATTCTCGATCACCTTCTCCTATATACCGCTAAGCCTTGTGGTCACAGCAACAGTGATTAGTGCAGGAGTTGCCATTATTTCTGGACTCAATCCAGCACGTAAGGCGACAAAAACGAATGTATTAACAGCATTAAGAAGAGAAATTTAAAGAAGAACCTCCTGTACCTATATTGGGCTGACAGGAGGTTTTTTTATCGTCAAAAGATGTCTATTGCTTTGGTGCCCGGTACCCTGCACGCTCAGCTTCTTCTACGGAGCAGAACATTTTGGTCACGTTTTTTGTCCGTGAGTAGTATCTGCTGCTCGGTGTGTGATATATGCCGTTGACACTTCCTTTAATATTACAGGCGGCAGATTCTTTTTTTGTTTCTTTTTGTGACTCATGACCGCCAGTATTCGACCCATCATCTTTAGGAGCAGATCGCTGGGCCGATGACGTGGTGTCTTTGTTTACTTTCTGGTGTTCTTTTTTGAGTGTTTCGTTTGTAGAGGTGAGCTTGTCTATTTTCTCTTCAAGCTCATGGATGGTTTTTTCTTGCTGTTTGACTGTCTTCTTTTCGGAGGTGATGGTTTCTAATTTCTTGGATAGCTTTTCTTTTTCTTTGGTCACGTCTTCTAAAGAGGCCGTCAGCGTTTCTTTGTCTTCCTTTAGACGAGAAATGTCAGATGCTAATTGTTTTTGCTCTTTCAGCAGCTGTTCAGAAGATGGATCTGCTTGTGCTTTCGGAGCACCTGTGCCGGCAAACGGTAATGACATAATAGAAAAAACAAGACCAATGGTCAAAAAAGGATAGAAGAGTTTTTTTGAAAAGATTGGTTGATTTTGGTGTTTAAGTAATAAGAAATTAACGGCATATCCTATGGCGAAACAAATACATAAAAGACCTATGATGAGTAACATCATCATCTGGCAGCCCCCCTATATCGCTATTTATACCTATCATACCTCATTTTTCCATTTTGGGGAGCGGTTCAATTAAAAAAACCCTGTTTATACAGGGTTTTCAGCTAATGGCAATCCTTTGATTGCTTCTTTTACCGTTAAATAAGTGATCGTATTCTGGAAGTCTGTATCTAAGTCTTTCATTTTCATCGCAAGCTGTGGTTTGATCCCAGTGATGATGAGTTCAGTTCCAGTTAAGTTCAGCAGGTGATGCAGTTTGAAAATTCGCGTTGCAACGGAATCATCGACATCTATTAAACCAGAAAGATCGACAATTAAATAATCATCCTTTGAATCTTCTAATATACAAGTTAACTTCGCGACGATGGCATCAAAGCGTTCTTCTGATAATTTTCCGATGAGTGGAAGAGCGGAAACCCCATTTTTGATTGGGACAATTGGCGTCGACAGAGAGGTGACTTCCTGTAAGGAATCTTCTAGGAGTTGTTCATATTCTTTCTGTTTTGTAATATCCTTTTGAAAGCCAATAAAAAATGTTTTGTCATCTTGTTCAATGTATAGAGGATCTATATTGAGTTCATTCCAAAAAAAAGTACCGTCTTTTTTATAATTTTTGAGCTGTGTGGTAATAGGTGTTTTGTTTTGAATTCCGTGACGTATTAAGTCAAGTTGCTCTTGATTTGTGTCTTTTCCTTGGAGGAATCGACAATTACGTCCAAGAATCTCATCTGGTTTGTATCCAGTCATTTGTGTAAAGCCATGATTCACATAAACGATAGGGTTATCCTCTAAAGAAGGGTCTGTAATGACAACACCAATCCGCGCATGATCCAGCGCTTTTTTTATGAGTTCAAGCTGTTTTTGCAAGCCGAAGATGTTCGAGCTGACCATATTACCCTCCTTTGCTGCTACTATCAGACATTTAAGATGGTTTTTTTAAAACCAAATGAATTCTTTTTAAACGTAACATAACATATGTTCTGTTTCAATGATTGCAATCGTTTTGTTAAATTTGTCATCATAGTTTGTCCTCCATTAGAATAGAGTAAGTAAGGAGACTTTTCATTAGAAAAAGAAGGAATCATTTGGGAATAATTCATAAAATGACAAAAATAGTTAATATGGATTAGGTGAAAATGATTCCAATGCATCAAGATTGTTTTTGGGTCATTCACATATAATGGAAGAAACAAGCTTTTTTTCTTCGTTAGAGAGAATAGACCTTTTACATGGATTATGACGGAACAGCAGAATGGCATTACAGGGGGCTGGACAGCCTGAAGTCGCTTTACTATTCTAAGGGCTTTAGGAAGGTGATGAAAATGCTGCAACAAGTCATTATTGCTTGCGCCATTGGAGGGGTCATGGGCATTCTCGGTCACGTAAAGAAAAAAGGCAGGCTAGAGAAGCCCAGAATGACAAAGAAGTTTATTTATCTAGGGTTTATTGAAGATTGGCTCGTTGGGATGATTGCTGCTACACTGCTTGTCTTATCCTCAAATCCCGAATCTAGTCTGCACTTGATCATCTTATCCATTATTTCAGGTTACGGAGGAGAAGCAGTTCTGCGAAGCTTCGATTTTGTGAGAGAAGAACGTTCACAGGATGCAGGCTCCAACCGTCATAACCGATCTCCACACGAATAATATCCTCACTTTACCCTAGTCTAGGGTACATTCCCATTGTATACAAACCTGCTTGCACTTATGATCATAATTCTATAAAATACTACTTAGATGACGGTTACGATAAGAACAGTGAAGAGGAGTAGTAGGAAAGCAGTATTTGTCTTTAGAGAATTGACGGCTGGTGAAAGTCAATCAAATCTGCTTCTGAACTCGCCTCAGAGTTGCAGTTGCGTTAAAGCTTCTGTCGCATGTCTGCGTTAAAGATATTAAGTGAGCGTATGAACAGTTCATGACGCTAACAAGGGTGGTACCGCGGGAACCAAAAAATCTCTCGTCCCTTTCCAGGGATGAGGGTTTTTTGTTGATTTTAGAAAAATCTGAATTCTTGCAGTGGTCATCTGAGCAGATAAAGCCGTACATATTAAAGGAGGTTTTCACATTGAGTTTTCAGCATCGGGAAATTGAAAAGAAGTGGCAGGATTATTGGCTGACACATAAAACATTCGCCACATCTGACTCGGAAGATAAACCAAAATTTTATGCGCTAGATATGTTTCCTTATCCATCAGGAGCAGGGCTTCATGTAGGTCATCCTGAAGGATACACAGCAACGGATATTTTATCACGTATGAAACGTATGCAGGGATACGATGTTCTTCATCCAATGGGATGGGACGCATTTGGTCTTCCAGCGGAACAATACGCGCTGGATACAGGAAATGATCCAGCTGCATTTACAGAAGAGAACATTAATAATTTCCGCCGCCAAATTCAATCATTAGGCTTCTCGTATGATTGGGATCGAGAAATTAACACGACAGATCCGAATTATTATAAATGGACACAGTGGATTTTCTTGAAATTGTACGAAAAAGGATTGGCGTATATTGATGAAGTACCTGTAAACTGGTGCCCAGCACTCGGTACAGTCCTTGCAAATGAAGAAGTCATTGATGGGAAAAGTGAGCGCGGAGGGCATCCTGTTGAAAGACGTCCAATGAAGCAATGGATGCTAAAAATTACAGCATATGCGGACAGGCTGTTAGAAGATTTAGAAGACATTGATTGGCCTGAAAGCATCAAAGACATGCAGCGCAACTGGATTGGACGTTCTGAAGGTGCACATGTTCACTTCGAAGTAGAAGGACATGACGAACAGTTTACTGTGTTTACAACACGTCCTGATACACTATTTGGTGCAACATATGCCGTTCTTGCTCCAGAGCATGCACTAGTTGAAAAAATTACAACAGCTGCTCAAAAAGAAGCAGTTGAAGCATATATCAAAGAAATTCAATCTAAGAGTGACTTAGAGCGAACAGATCTTGCTAAAACGAAAACGGGCATTTTCACAGGTGCTTATGCCATCAATCCATTGAATGGGGAAAAGATGCCGATCTGGATTGCAGATTATGTGTTAGCCACATATGGCACTGGAGCGATTATGGCAGTTCCTGCTCATGATGAGCGTGATTATGAATTCGCCAAAACATTCGATCTTCCAATCAAAGAGGTTGTCGAAGGTGGAGACATTGACAAAGAAGCTTACACAGGTGATGGAAAGCACATCAACTCTGATTTCTTAAACGGCTTAGGGAAAGAAGAAGCAATTGAAAAAGCGATTGCATGGCTGGAAGAACATCAAAAAGGTGAAAAGAAAGTCACTTATCGTTTAAGAGACTGGCTGTTCAGCCGTCAGCGTTACTGGGGAGAGCCAATTCCAATTATTCATTGGGAGGATGGAACATCTTCAGCTGTTTCAGAGGAAGAGCTTCCACTGATTTTGCCTAAGACGACTGAGATTAAGCCAAGCGGAACAGGTGAATCACCTTTAGCCAATATTAAAGACTGGGTTGAGGTTGTAGATCCTGTAACAGGTAAGAAAGGCCGCCGTGAAACGAATACGATGCCACAATGGGCAGGTAGCTGCTGGTACTTCTTACGTTATATTGATCCACATAACACAGAAGAACTTGCATCTCCTGAAAAGCTAAAGAAATGGCTTCCGGTTGATGTGTATATTGGTGGAGCAGAACATGCTGTGCTTCATCTGCTATATGCACGATTCTGGCATAAATTCTTGTATGATATTGGTGTTGTTCCAACAAAAGAACCGTTCATGAAATTGTTCAACCAAGGAATGATTCTTGGTGAAAATAATGAAAAAATGAGTAAATCAAAAGGGAACGTTGTCAACCCAGATGATATTGTAGAATCTCATGGTGCAGATACATTAAGACTGTATGAAATGTTCATGGGGCCTTTAGATGCGTCAATTGCTTGGTCTGAAACAGGTCTTGATGGTGCTCGTCGTTTCCTAGATCGTGTATGGCGTCTGTTTACAAATGAAGATGGCTCCATCAGTGATAAAGTGACAGAGCAATCTGGCGGGCCATTAGAGCGAAGCTACCATGAAACCGTCATGAAGGTAACAGATCATTATGAAGGCTTACGTTTCAATACTGGGATTTCACAATTAATGGTGTTCATCAACGATGCATACAAGGCTGACACACTACCGAAAGAATATGCAGAAGGCTTTGTGAAACTTCTTTCTCCAATTGCACCGCATGTAGCGGAAGAGCTTTGGAACAAACTTGGTCATGAAGGGTCTATTTCTTATGAAGCATGGCCGCAATATGATGAGTCAAAACTTGTCGATGATGAAGTGGAAATTGTCGTACAGCTAAATGGAAAAGTGAAAGCAAAATTAACGGTTCCTGCTGATGCAACAAAAGAGCAACTAGAAGAGCTTGCGAAAAATGATGCACGGATAAAAGAACAGCTTGAAGGGAAAACAATCCGTAAAGTGATTGCGGTTCCTGGAAAACTTGTCAATATTGTCGCGAACTAATGAACGCACCCATCGGTATCAGCCGATGGGTGTTGTTTATTTCCCGGGACATAATTTTGTCGAAAACAAGGTGATTCCTCCATCAATCTCGTATTTAACAAGTTGATCAAGAAAATGAGGAGTGACGTCAATGGAAAAGGAAAGCAAACGTGAACAACTGCTCAGTTTATTAGGGGAAATGCCAGAGCGCCATCGTGTGGAGGCGTATACGTTAAAGATTGAGGAACGTGAATCGTACTTAGTAGAAACACTCATTCTCTCTATTCATGGGGTGGAGGAAGTTCCGGCTTATTTTGTGAAGCCGAAAGATACAGTGAAAAAAAGGCCTGTTGTCTTGTTCCAGCATTCTCATGGTGGGAATTATGTGGATGGGAAAGAAGAGTTATTGAAGGGGGCTCATTATTTGCAAGCGCCTTCATACGCAAAAGAATTCACTTCAAAAGGTTATAGTGTGTTGGCGATTGACCATGCGGGATTTGGTGAAAGAAGGGGCAGAACTGAAAGTGAAATTTTCAAAGAAATGCTGTTAACAGGAAAAGTGATGTGGGGCATGATGCTGTATGAGAGCATGTGTGCAATTGATTATTTGTTGTCCCGCTCTGATGTGCTCCCAGAGCGTTTAGCTGTTTTTGGGATGTCAATGGGCGGTCTTCTTTCATGGTGGACGGCAGCACTTGATGAGAGGGTCAGTGTGTGTGTGGATCTTTGCGCACAGGTTGATCATCACACATTGATTGAAACGAATCATTTAGATAGACACGGTTTTTACTATTATGTACCAAGCTTAGCTAAGCACTTTACAGCAGCTGACATCCAAGAAATGATTTTCCCGAGACCGCATTTAAGCTTAGTTGGAAAACATGATCAGCTTACACCTGCTGAAGGTGTTGGACGAATTCAACAGACATTAAGTCAAGCCTATCAAGCTGCTTCCTTAAAGGAACGTTATCAGCTTATAGGTCTACATGCAGGTCATTTTGAAACGGCTGCTATGCGCCACGAGGCTACACGTTTTTTGAAAAAGTGGCTGTAATCAATAGACGGCATGGACATACTACTCCGATAGAAGATGAAGGAGGAAACAGATGAAAAAAATCACCATGATTGGCGGATGTGGTGTCATCGGACGTTTATTAACTAAAGAGCTCTCTTCGGAGTATGACCTGACCATCATTGATCAAACAAGATGTGTAGAAGAAGTCATTTTTGCAAATGCGGCAATTGAAGAGGAGTTGTTTCAAGCCATTCCAAGAGATACAGATGTGATCATTCATCTTTTAAACATAGACATGACGCATGATGTGATGAATGAAAAGGAGTTTGCAAAAATGAATGAGGTGTTTTGGATAAGCACGTATAATATGTTTCGTTCAGCGGCCAGGTTAAGCATTCCAAAAGTCATTTTTGCAAGCAGTAACCATGTGACAGATCGCTATGAAAAAGATGGTCACTCCTTACTAGGGAGAGAAATTACGACTGATGATGTACCAGCAACGAAAAATGTGTATGGCATTTTAAAATTTGCTTCCGAACAGCTTGGGCGTTTGTTTCACGATCAAACAGGTATGTCTGTCATCAATTTGAGAATTGGAACCGTCGTGACAGATGAGGTGGAAGGATTGCACACCAAAAAAAGAACGAAACGAACGCTTCTTTCACATGAAGACCTTTTCGGCATGATCAAGGCTGCCATCGAAACGGACGTTCCATTCGGGACTTATTATGCTGTATCAGAAAACGAAGGAAAACCTTGGTCTACTCAGTCAACGAAGCAGGAGTTAGGCTACTGGCCAGATGTCAATACGGCAGAAATTTTGAAAGAAAACGATCAGGCATAGGGCATAATCATGACATTAGCTCATGATCTTTTTCTTTTCATTGATGAGGCTAAAAGCACGAATGGCATGATCATCTCTGTGGTCTGTCATGATGATTATAGACGCTTTCTTCCCCCGTTTGTTACATTTTAATCACGATATCGTCAAAGGCTGCAGCTTATGTTCAGACGAAATGATAACGCTTACAAAGAAAGGGCGTGATGAACATAGATCGTTCTATTAAAGGCCGATTGTTCAATGTATTTAATTACTCTTTTCTACTCATGTTCGCATTAATATGTGTGCTCCCGTTCATCCATGTCATTGCCGCCTCTTTTGCGACAGTAGAAGAGGTCATCTCAAAGAAGTTTATTTTGTTTCCAACGACGTTTTCTCTAGAGGCCTATCGCTATATCTTTTCTACAGATATTGTGTATCGCAGCCTGATTGTATCCATTCTTGTGACACTCGTTGGAACAGCGGTCAGCATGTTTTTGTCCTCACTCATGGCGTATGGGCTGTCTCGTCAGGAGCTAAAGGGCAGGAGAACCCTCATGTTTCTCGTTGTCTTCACGATGCTGTTTAGCGGAGGGATGATTCCGACGTTTATTGTCGTGAAAACACTTGGGCTGCTTGATACTTACTGGTCACTCATTCTGCCAGTGGCCATCAATGCATTCAATTTGATCATTTTGAAAAACTTCTTTCAAAACATTCCGGCAAGCCTTGAAGAATCAGCGAAGATGGACGGCTGTAACGATTTAGGGATCTTCTTTAAAATCGTGCTGCCACTTTCTTTGCCAGCTATTGCGACGATTTCACTTTTTTATGCCGTGACGTATTGGAATACGTACATGACAGCCATTTTATATTTAAACGATTCGGTGAAATGGCCAATTCAGGTCCTGTTAAGACAAATCGTCATTGTATCAAGCGGTATGCAGGGAGATATGTCAGATATGGGCTCATCCACACCGCCGCCAGACCAAACCATTAAAATGGCGGTCATCGTCGTGGCGACCATTCCCGTTCTGCTTGTCTATCCATTTATTCAAAAGCATTTCAACAAAGGGGCATTACTAGGTTCTGTAAAGGGTTAAAAAGATGGAATAACGGAGGGATCTTATGGGGAGAAAGAAATTATGGCTGATTGCCTTTGTTTTGTTATTTGCCGCAAGCGGTATTCTGTCAGCTTGTTCAAGTAAAGGGGCAAGCTCATCAGATGAAAAGGTTGATTTAGACAAAAAGGTGAAGCTGTCATGGATGGCGATTTTGTATCATCAGCAGCCGCCAAAAGATTCAGTGTTAGAAGAGATTGAGAAGCTTACAAATACAGAGCTTGATATTACGTGGGTGCCTGATGCGGTGAAAGAAGACCGTTTAAATTCAGCACTTGCCGCAGGGAACCTCCCGCAAATTGTGACGATTCAAGACATTAAGAATTCATCTGCTATCAATGCGTTCAGATCAGGCATGTTCTGGGAAATCGGTCCATACTTAAAGGATTATCCAAATTTAAGTAAGATGAACGAACTGATTAATAAAAATGCCTCTATCGATGGGAAGCTTTATGGCATTTATAGAGAGAGACCACTTTCAAGACAAGGGATTGTCATTCGAAAGGATTGGCTTGAAAATTTAAATTTGGATACACCAAAAACGCTAGATGACCTTTATGAGGTAGCCAAGGCATTTACTGAAAAAGATCCGAACAAAAATGGCAAGGACGATACAATTGGTTTTACAGACCGTAATGATTTGATTTACGGTGCATTTAAAACGCTTGGTTCTTATGAAGGAATGCCAACAGATTGGAAAGAAGAAAATGGCAAATTTACGCCAGACTTTATGACAGATGAGTATATGAATACAATGAAATATATGAAAAAGCTGCGTGACAATGGTTATATAAACAAAGACTTCCCAGTCACAAGCAAAACGCAGCAGCAAGAATTGTTTTCACAAGGAAAAGCGGGTATCTATGTTGGAAATATGGTAGATGCAGTGAACTTAAGAGATGATGCAACAGATAAAAACATGGAAGTGGATATTATCAACCGAATCAAAGGCCCAGATGGCAAAGAACGTGTATGGGCATCAGGCGGCCATAATGGCATCTTCGCCTTCCCGAAAACAAGCGTCAAATCAGAAGCAGAGTTAAAGAGAATTTTGGCTTTCTTTGACCGCATTGCAGAAGAAGACGTGTATGGTCTCATGACATACGGGATTGATGGAAAGCATTATAACAAACAAGATGGAAATACATTTGTGAGGGAAGAAAGCCAAGTGAAAAGCTGGCAGACAGATGTACAGCCGCTTGTCAGCCTCGTAGGGATTGATAAACGTTACTTGAAAAATAAAGGCGATGCAGTTCGTACAAAATATGAAGAGCTGGAAGAAGACAATAAAAACATCATTGTCGCTAACCCTGCTGAAAGCCTGTATTCAGAAACAGCATCAGAGCGAGGAAATGAATTGAAGAAAATCATCGATGATGCGACCTATAAGTTCATTCTTGGTGATATCAACGAAGAACAATTTAAGAAAGATGTAGAGAAGTGGAAATCAAATGGTGGAAATAAAATCATAGAAGAATATGAAGCTTCCTTTAAAAAATCAAAATGATGAACATGAAGACCCCCGCTTAGTAAAAAGCGGGGGTGTTTTCATTAAAAATCGAAGTTGTCTGGATCAGGACCAATTCGTTTATTTTCATTTAAGTCAGACAGGCGCTTCATATCCTCATCAGATAGGACAAAATCAAAAATATCGGCATTTTCTTTTAAACGATGGGCTTTCGTTGATTTAGGAATCGTAATGACGCCTTTTTGCACATCCCAGCGCAAAATAATTTGAGCAGGTGTTTTGCTGTATGTGCCTGCAAGCTCCATGATCAGCGGGTGGTGCAGCAGCTCTCCCTGCATAAGTGGTGACCAGGCTTCCATTTGGATGCCATGTGTTTTCAAATACGTAAACAGCGTTTCCTGCGTGAGTTTTGGATGAAACTCGACTTGATTAATCGCTGGAATGATGTCCGCATCTTTCAATAATTCATCAAGATGATGCGGCTGGAAATTACTCACACCGATTGCTCTGACTTTTCCTTCACGGTACAGCGTTTCAAGTGCGCGCCATGCTTCCTTGTATTTTCCTTCAACTGGCCAGTGAATTAAATACAGATCAAGGTAATCAAGTTGAAGTTTTTTCAGGCTGTCTTCGTATGCTTTTAGTGTCGCTTCATATCCTAAATCGGCATTCCACACTTTGGATGTCACAAAGATGTCTTCGCGGCGAAGGCCTGTTTCTGCTAGACCAAGTTGTATGCCTCGTCCAACACCTTCTTCATTGCCGTAAATAGAAGCTGTATCAATACTGCGATATCCTAATTGAATGGCTGTTTTAACAGCTTCAATTAATTCCGTTCCCTCTTCAACCTGAAAGACCCCAAGACCAAATCCTGGCATGCGGACGCCGTTGTTTAATGTTTTTGTACTTTGTAAATCGTTCATATGAAAGACTCCTTTACATGGTTTGTTTGTATTCTTTTTGTTCGATTTGATGACTCACCATCGTGAGTATGGCCGCCATGAGCACCATGATGCCGCCAACCCAGCCGGTATGCACAAGCCCAAGGGTATCTGTCACGATGCCGCCTAAAAATGAACCAATGGCGATACCTGCATTAAAGGCAGCGATATTCAGAGCGGAAGCAACGTCGACAGCTCCAGGTGTATACCTTTCTGCAAAATCAACGACGGCAACTTGAAGGCCGGGGACATTCATGAAAGCAAACAGTCCCATCAGCATTACAGTTCCAATCCCGAGTGCCATAAATCCAGCAGTAAAGCTAAGGATAAACAAGATGAGACTTTGAATGATAAACATATAAATCAGTGCTTTCATTGGCTGTTTATTCGCTGCTTTTCCGCCAATGACATTCCCAGCGGCGATGGTCATCCCGTATAACAGCAGGATCAAGGCAACTGTTCCAGGTGCAAGGCCTGTCACATGCTGTAAGAGAGGGGATAAATAGGTGAAGACGACAAAGGTTCCTCCATACCCTGTAGCAGTAATGACAAATAAAAGCAAAATTCTTTTCGTCTTTAATAAGGCCGCTTGATCCTTAAACGTTGTTTTCACGCCCTGTTTCAATTGAGACGGAACAAGGAAATAGTTAGAAATCAGTGCGATTAGGCCAATCATGACAATCACACCAAATGACGTACGCCAGCCGAGCTCATGACCAAGAAACGTACCGAATGGCACACCGGTCACAGTAGCGACTGTTAAACCAGTGAACATAAAGGCAATAGCGCTTGCCCGCTTTTCTTTCACCACAAGGCTTGCGGCAATGGTCGAGCCAATCGACATAAATACGCCATGTGATAGGGCTGAAATCACTCGTCCGATTAAGAGCACAGAAAAAGTTGGGGCAATCGTGGCGAGTGTATTTCCGATCAAAAAGACGAGCATAATGAGCAAAAGCAATGTCTTTTTTTTCATTGTTGACGTAAGTGAGGTTAGAATTGGTGCGCCAAAGGTAACACCGAGCGCATATAAAGAAACGGTCCATCCGGCCTGACTGACACTCACGCCAAAGTCTTCTGAGATCATCGGCAGAAGACCTACAGAGATAAATTCAGTTGTACCTATAGCAAATGCACTAATCGCTAGTGCGAGAAGGGCAAAGTGATTTTGTTTGTTTTGCATCGTGATTCACATCCTTCTTTCATGACATTTTGATAGACGAAGCCGATCGGCAAGAGTTATTATCTAACATAGATGACAGAAAAAAAAGTACGTACTTTTTTGTAATATAGGTACTAAAAAGTGCCTGTACAGCATCAAAAGGAGTGAAGCGACGTTGGAAAAGAAGAAATATAATATCTCTGTGGAGGCAACGCTTGAGGTGATCGGCGGGAAATGGAAGTGTGTCATCTTATGTCATTTAACACATGGGAAAAAGCGGACGAGTGAACTGAAGCGCCTCATGCCAAATATCACCCAAAAAATGCTCACACAGCAGCTGCGAGAGCTTGAAAATGACGGTGTGATTAACCGCATTGTATATGAACAAGTGCCGCCTAAAGTGGAGTATGAATTAAGTGAATACGGACAGTCACTTGAGCGAATTTTGAATGCGTTATGTGATTGGGGGGCAGCCCATATTGAACGAGTGTATGGCGAGCCGCTTTCAGTGCTGGAAGACAGTATTCTAAATGAACAGTTTAAATAAAAAAGTCCCGCTTCTTGTGAGAGCGGGACTTTGCTTTATGTGCCTTTTTTCTGATCACGGTATTTTCCAGGCGTCGTGCCTTCCAGCTTTTTAAAGGAGCGGATGAAATTTTGCGGATTTTTGTATTTTAGCTTTTCCGAAATTTCTTTCACCGACATATCCGTCTCTACCAACCAGTTTTTGGCGACATGATGTCTGTAAGACGAGAGATATTCACTAAAGGAGATATCCATTTCTTTTCTAAAAATACTACTTAAATAATTTGGATTGTAGTGCAGGCGTGTAGCGATTTCGTCCAATGTCAGATCTGAGTCAAATTCTTGATGAATGATATGAATGATTTTCTCTGAGATATTTTTATATTGAGAGTCTTCACGTGCGCCGAGCTGATCAATGATGGGTCGAATGATCTCATGTTTCAGCCACGCTTCTGTATCTTCAAACGTTTTAAACTCAAAGATCGTATCATAGAGCATTTTATTATCTTCGACTTCAAACAATTCAATGCCTAGCAAATGCATCAGCTCGATGAGATTGTTTAAAAAACGAGCGAGAGCAATCTGGTACTCATGTGGTCCAGCATTTTTAGAAAAAATGGATTGCAGAAGCACATGTAAATAGTGATCTGCCTTGCCTTGATCGCCTGCTTTAATGGCATCGAATAAATCATGTTGCAGCTGTTTTGGGAAGTGAGTTTTAAACGTCTTTCCTTGCTGAATGTGTTCGTATAAAAGAATGGATTTTTTCTCTGCTTTGAGCCTGTATTTTAAGGCTTCTTTTCCCTCAATATAAGCATGTTTGGCCATAGAGAGCTCTTTAAATGAGCGACTGATCCCAATGCTGATCGACAAGCCCAGCTCTTCCTCAATTCGCTGCTGAATTGTTTCGGCTAATTGATTTAAATATTCAGTAAATTCCTCTTCTGACTTCGATTGATTGAGGACAATCGTCGTTTGATGCTGATTGACAACGGTTGGCTGAAGATGCTCCTCTAGCGGAATAATCTGCTCAATCAGTCCATTTATCGCAAATAAAAGCAAGTCTGCATCCTTTTTTTCATACGGCGTTCCTTTTAGTGTATCGATTTGGGTCACAAGCATGGACAAATGGGACCAGTCACGAGGAAAGCCTAGACTTTGAAATCGGTTGTGAATCTCTTCTTCCGTCAGCTTGCCAAGCAGCAACCGCACCATAAAGTATTGCTGTAAGTGTGTCACTTGCTGCTCAATCCGTTCCTCTAGATCATTGTTTTGATCTTTCATTTGTTTAATGCTCGATTCGATGAGCTCAAATTCATTTTGGAAAGGCTGTTTATGCAAAAACGACTCATTACGTGCAAAGGATTCGTATAATAAGCGAATCGGTTTATAAAAGTGTCTAGAGCCAAACCATGAAAATAATAATGAAAGCGCTAACAAAATAAAGCAAATAATAAAGGTGATCCACCCGATTGATTTCGTTTGTTGCTTTAGTTCGGGAATGGAGACAAAGGATAAGTATGTCCATTCGTTATAATCTGATTTTTGAAACGTAATTTGATAGTTTAGTTCATCGATTTTCATATCAAATTGTCCGGATCGTTCTTCAAGTGACAGGACATGTTTGACGAAATCTTGATTTTTTAACGAGTCACCAATTTGTTCTTTTCGATTATGTAGCAGTACTTTTCCGTTTGTATCAATGACAAACATACTATCAGATTGAGAGAAGTCAGGCATGTTGTCAGCAATCACGCAGCTTGGAATGCTGGCGACGGCGATCCCCTTTTTTTGGACACTATTCATCGGAAGCTGCTTGATTAAATTCACATTGTATTTGCAAAAGGATGTCTTTCCTTCTTTTGTTGAGACAAGTGGATTATTTTCTTCAAGTGCCCAGCTGGAATGACTCGGAATATTGAGGTAAGAGGTTAACGCTTTCTCTTGATCCCCGTTTGAGACATGATAAAGACCAGAATTGTTCATATACCAATCTTCCATTTTACTAACAAGTGTAATATTGGAGAGATCGGTGTCGAAGGTTTGCAGGTAATTCAGTTCTTGTTGGACTTGATTATAAAGTTGGAATTGATCTGGATTTAAAGGTTCTGCCAGTGTTTGAAGGAGAGGCGGCGAACTGACATAGTGAGTGAGAGAATGATCTACTGTCTTTAGAATATGCTCAATATTGGATTGCGTTTGTTTGACGCTGTCCAGCTTTTCATTTGAAATATTTTCGAGTGCAGTTTTTTGCGAATGCTGATAAGAAAAAATACCGACAATAATAACAGGAATCGTACTAAGCACGAAAAAAAACGTCACCAGCTTGTAATAAAATTTATACTGCTTTCTTTTCATAAAACCCCCCATTTCAAACGAAACAATCTTTTCCCCTTAGTTTATTAATCCAAAAATCTGGTAGGTTTGTCAATAATCATTTTCTGAGATTAGGATCATTTTCTTATGTTTTATGTAACGTTTTGAGTAGCTTCCCCTGAGTAAATATGATCTGATGATATGATTGTAGACGGATTTTTCATCCTTAAGATACAGTTAACACATGCATCAGCATGAGGGGAGGCTTTATCTGTGAAAACACAGGATGTCACTGCCAAGGGTGTGCCTGCGGCAGCTTTGAAAAAAGAAAAGAGAAAGCGCTTACTTAATCAATTGCTTAGTCAAAAATTTCTGTATTTAATGATTTTGCCAGGGCTCATTTATTTTCTTGTCTTTAAATATGTCCCTATGTGGGGGCTGATCATTGCCTTTCAAGATTACCAGCCGTTTCTCGGAATTCTTGGCAGTGAGTGGGTTGGCTTCAAACACTTTATTCGATTATTTACAGAACCAACATTTTTCATCTTATTAAAAAATACGCTCATTTTATTTGCCATGAATGTCGTGATTTTCTTTCCGATTCCGATCTTATTAGCCCTTCTTTTAAACGAGGTCAGATTGGCACTGTTTAAGAAATTTGTTCAGACGATGATTTATATCCCTCACTTCATGTCATGGGTGATTGTCGTGTCCTTATCTTTTGTTTTGTTAACGGTAGATGGCGGGTTAATCAATGAATTGATTGCTTTCTTTGGAGGAGAAAAGATTAACTTCCTTCTTAGTCAAGAATGGTTTAGACCCATGTACATTTTGCAGGTAATCTGGAGAGAAGCGGGTTGGTCAACCATTATTTATCTTGCAGCGATTACAGCAGTAGATCCGCAGCTATACGAAGCAGCAAAAATGGATGGAGCCGGCAGACTCAGACAAATGTGGCACATCACCCTTCCTGCGATTAAAAGTGTCATTGTTGTACTGCTCATTTTAAAAATCGGTGATACGTTAGAGCTTGGATTTGAACATGTCTATTTATTACTCAATGCGACCAACAGGGAAGTTGCAGAGATTTTTGATACGTATGTGTATACAGCTGGTCTGAAGCAAGGACAATTCAGCTATAGTACTGCTGTTGGTTTATTTAAAGCAGCCGTTGGACTTATTTTGGTCATGATGGCAAACCGTTTAGCGAAGAAGTTTGGAGAAGAAGGGATTTATTAAAAGGGGAGATGAAGACCAATGACATTATCGATTGAAAAGGGATCACCGCTTGAGCATGCAGAGAAATTAGCACAAACAATAATGAAAGCGTATACACCGATTGAACTTCCGCCAGCTGGAAGGTGGCACTATCATCAAGGGGTTTTCCTTTGCGGAGTGATGAAGCTTTACGAAGCAACAGAAAACGAGGCGTACTTTGATTATGTGAAAAATTATGCAGACTCACTCATTGATGACCATGGGAATCTATTATTCCGCAGAGACGAGCTTGATGCCATTCAAGCAGGGCTCATTTTATTCCCGCTGATTGAAAGAACGGGAGAGAAGCGGTATGTGAAGGCAGCAGAAAAGCTTCGGGGGCTTTACCTGACGCTGAATCGCACGTCTGAGGGCGGATTTTGGCATAAAGACAATTATGCCTATCAAATGTGGCTAGATGGTCTTTATATGGGTGGGCCTTTTGCTTTAAAGTATGCCCAGTTGACAGGAGAATCGGAGCTGGTGGACATGGTCATCCATCAAGAGCATCTCATGAGAAAGCATACCAAAGATGAAAAAACGGGCCTTTACTATCACGCATGGGATGAACGGAAAGTGATGCCATGGGCTGATCAACAGACGGGCTGTTCCCCAGAATTTTGGGCAAGATCCTTTGGCTGGTATGTCCTTGCGTTAGCCGATATGATCGAAGATTTGCCAGAAGGTCATGAAGGACGAAAATTGTGGAAGGACACACTGACAGATATGCTGGAAAGTGTAGCAAAGTATCAGGACGACGAAACAGGTCTATGGCATCAGATCATTGATAAAGGAAGTCATAGCGACAACTGGCTTGAAAGCTCAGGGTCATGTCTATTCATGTATGCGATGGCAAAAGCCATGAATGAAGGGTATGTCAGTCTTCGATATGTTGATCATGTGGTCAAAGCGTATCAAGGGTTGATTGAGTATAAAACGGAGGAAAAAGACAACGGCGATTTTACGGTGAACGACATTTGTATTGGAACATCTGCGGGTTTTTATGATTATTACGTCGGCAGAGAGCGGAGCACGAATGATTTGCATGGAGCAGGCGCTTTTATTATGGCGTTAACTGAACTAGAAAAGCTGTCTGTGTTTCAAAAGGTATGAGGCGGCATCAAAGGGCTGCGGCATGGCTCTTAAGCTTCATCGCTGCCTTTTATTTGTCCGCCTGTCAGGGGAAAACAGAGGGGATTGATGTCCTTATTTTTTCTGACATGTCAAAGGGAATGAAAGACCAATTAGTGGAGAAAGCTTTTCAGCCAAATCAGGAGACATACGACGTTCACATCTTCCCTGCAATTCCTGAAAAACTTCTTGTTGAAATTACTGCAAAAGAGGGGGACGTGATGTTTGTCCCGGAAGAAATGTTTAGAACATATGATGACCCTGAAAGCTTTCAGCTGCTTGAAGAGATGCGGGTAGATGGCGAAGGGGCAGGACCATATACGATTCAAGATCCAAAGACGGGAAATACAGTCGATTATGCGGTCCAAATCAAGAAAGGAACGAAGCAGCTAAACGGCTATACCTTTCGATTACACCGAGATATGGTCGCCTTCATTCCTGTGTATGCGGAGAAATCTAAAGAGGCACTGTCTCTCATGAAGCAGCTTCGTGAAAACCAATAGAAAAAGGGGTGGGGGAATGTGAAAAGGGTCGCCGTTTGCGGGCTCAGTCACCGTGCTTTCAATATGTTTATCAAACCGCTCACCGAGGATTTCAATGAGCATTACAGGATTACAGGGCTCTTAGATGTAGATGAGAAGCGGTATACACTTTGTCAGGAGCGTTTTCCATCACTAAGGGGCGTCTCATTTTTTCATGAGGATGCATTTGATCAGATGGTGAAGGAAGCAAGACCAGATATCGTCATTGTGGCGGGGCGAGATGATACACATGTCACATATATCCTGCAGGCACTGGATCATGATCTGGATGTCATAACGGAAAAGCCGATGGTCACAACAGCAAAAGACGCCAAACAGGTGATGGAAAAAGAGGCAGAAAGCAAAGGGAAGGTCACCGTCACCTTTAATTATCGCTACAATCCATTCCACAGAAAGATAAAAGAGCTCATTTTAGATGGAAAGATTGGAAGGGTCACGTCTATTGAGTTAAGCTGGCTCATTGATACGTATCATGGAGCGAGTTATTTCAAAAGGTGGAACCGCTCGCGTCAATATTCAGGCGGTCTGTCTATTCATAAATCGACCCATCATTTTGACTTGGTCAACTGGTGGATTGATCAAAAGCCGAAGCAAGTATTTGCCTATGGCGCACTGAATTATTATGGGAATGAAAGTCCTTGGAATCCTTTGCAGGGTGAAGGGAATCGATATTGCGGAACCTGTCATGTAAGAGATACCTGTCATTATGAAGCAAGGTGGAATCCGCGGGTAGAGCGTTCAAAGGTGGAGGATGACCATATTGAATCAGGTGAGCAGCAGTCAAAGCAATACTCGAATTATCGCCCGGATGCCTGTATTTTTGATCAAGAAATTGATATTGAGGATACATACGTGGCGTCAGTGGCTTATGATCAGGGAGCTTTGTTAAGTTACTCGATTCAATTTTCAGCGCCATATGAAGGCTACCGGCTTGCGATTAACGGGACGAAGGGACGGATTGAAACAAATGAGTTTCATGTGCCATCGAGAATCCCTTTTCAATTCCCTGAACAGACAATTGCATACTACCCGATGTTTGGTGGAAAAGAAACGATTGAAGTTGTGAAGCAATCAGGTGGTCATGGAGGCGGAGATCCGCTATTATTAGCAGATTTATTTTTAGGAAAAGATCCGCTCATTCCTTATGACATTTCAGCAGGAGCAGAGGCGGGTGCTTATTCCATTGCACTTGGCGAAGGCATGTGGCGATCAGTTACAGAAAAACGCCCGATTGAAATAGAAGAATTGTTTCAAAAAGAGACGGTGTAACGAGAAAGAGAGGAGGGACGAGAGATGGATCATGATGGATCAATGAGCAGAATGCTGCGCATGTGTGAGTGGGTGATGAGACTCGCCTATACGAATTTGTTATGGCTTTTGTTCACTTTACTTGGGCTTGGGATCTTTGGCTTCATGCCTGCAACAACAGCGTTATTTTCTGTGACGAGAAAGTGGATACAAGGGCATGAGCAAGTCAGCGTCTTTCAAACCTTTTGGAAAGTATACCGCGAAGAATTTGTACGCTCTAATGTCATTGGAGTGGTGCTGGTCATCATCGGGACGATTATTTATGTAGACCTTGCTTATATTTATCCAACGAGTTGGTTTTTACACGTGCTTCGCTTTGCGATCTATATCTTTGGTTTTCTGTTTATTGTCAGCTTGTTTTATATCTTTCCGCTGCTGGCTCATTATGATTGGAAAAAGCGTCTTTATTTGAAATTTTCCCTTCTGCTTGGTATCTCGTATTTGCAATATACGCTCTCTATGCTCGTTTTCTCGGCTGTTCTCTTTATCCTATTTGCTTATTTGCCAGGGATCGTGCCGTTTTTTAGCATCAGCATTCTCGCATATGGCCACATGTGGCTAGCCTATCAAGTGTTTAAAAAGATAGAGTTTGAAAGCGAGCAGCCGGCAGTTGATGTGAAGAAACGATTCCCGTCTTTCCTTCAATCCAAGCGGGTGAATACGCAGTGATGTGTATGATTTGCTATAATGGTGTCACCGTGAATAAAAGGAGAGATGAGAGTCGTGTCAGTAAAAGAAATTTCAATAGAAGAATTAAAGCAAAAGCTAGAGCAAGAAAAAGCCATTCAACTCGTCGATGTGCGTGAGGATGAAGAGGTAGCAGAAGGCATGATTCCAGAGGCAGTCCATATTCGAATGGGGGATATTCCTGAGAAGCTAGATGCGTTTGATAAGACGCAAGAGTATTATATTATTTGCCGTTCTGGTAAACGCAGTGAGAATGTCTGCTATTTCTTAGAAGACCAAGGCTATCAAGCAACCAATGTCGTTGGCGGCATGCTTGCATGGACAGGAGAAACAAAACCGAAACTGTAAAAAGAAGTCCTTTCATCGACAAGATGGAAGGCTTTTTTTGTTCATATGTCCGTCTCTATTTGCATAAAAATAGAGTAGCAAGAGAAGGGAGAGTGGCATATGTGCTGAAGGTAGCTGTATTTGATGAAGAACACGAGAAAGATTTGCAAAGCGAAATCAATCTTTTTTTAAAAGGAATGGACGACGACCAAATTATTGACATCAAATACAATGTGGCGGTGATCTGTGAGCAAGGAGGAGAGCAACTCTACTGTTTTTCAGCGCTCATTTTATATAAAAAATAAAAGGACCTGCTGAAAGGTCCTTTTGCCATGATCAACTAGCGTCAATATGTAAACGATGCTTTTTGCAGTGAACGCATTGAAAGAGGTAGCCTTGCAAGTCTCCTCCGTTCACGAGCCATTGTTTCAAGTTCTCTTTTGTGAAATGTCCACCACTGCAAATCTCTTCAATATCCTCTGAGAGTTCTTCCTCTAAATGCTCAATTTCTTTCCAACCAACATACTGCACAATCGCACAAAAATCCCCGCAATGGCTTAACCAATATTCCTGCTGCCATCCGCGGTAACCCGGCGTTCTGTAGATCAGTTCATCTATATATTCCTCATGATCGACGTCATCACAACTCACATCGTCTTGAAACATTCCATTATATGTTTGAGCAGCTGATCCATCTTTAATGCACCAAGGACAAATGCCAGAAACGTCTTCAACAGAATAAAAGGGACCATGATATACATAATCTCGTTCTTTCTCACAAACGGGGCATATCGTCTGCTCTTTTTTAATCACATGTAATGAAACTGGGTCTGGGTTGTACTTGAACGTAGGTAACGTCATATAAACCTCCATTATGTAGAAAAGTGATGATTCAACACTATTTTATCGGAATACGCGATGTCATGACAATCTTCAATTATTTCAACGAGAAAAAAAGCCGTTCGGATGAGGAACGACTTTTCTCTTGTGATGATTATGCTTTTTTTACTCTTGGACTTCTTGGTTTATTGTACTTATTTGCTTGTTTAATCGCTCTTCGTTCTTCATTTAATGATTTGTACAGGGATACAATCATTAAAATGATGACAACAGAGAACGGTAAAGCAGCAAGTTTGGCTGTGTTTTGCAAGGCCTGAAGACCGCCTGAAAATAAGAGCACTGCCGCTACTGCTGACTGAATAATACCCCAGCTGATCTTTACACTATTCGCTGGATTTAATGATCCGTAGGTTGTCTGCATTCCGAGAACGAATGTAGCTGAGTCTGCTGATGTGATAAAGAATACCGCAATTAAAATCAGTGCCAGAATGGATGTAATCATGGCGAGTGGATATTCATTTAAAACACCAAACAGCATCGTTTCAGTAGACATGTTTGCAACATCGACGATATTGTTCTGTTGCAAGTCCATCGCAGATACGCCAAAGATTGAGAACCAAAGGAACACGAGGATGGAAGGAGCCACTAAGACACCAATTAAAAATTCTCGAATGGTTCTCCCGCGTGAAACCCTTGCAATAAAAATACCGACAAATGGCGACCAAGAGATCCACCATGCCCAATAGAAGATGGTCCATCCATTAATCCATTCTCTCTTTTCTGGATCATTTGGTGATAATCTAAAGCTCATTTGTACAATATTTGATAAGTATTGTCCGATTGAATCAGTAAATGAATTTAAAATATACACAGTAGGTCCAACAATGAGTAAAAAGAACATGAGTAAAGCAGCAAGAATCATGTTTGTGTTACTTAAATATTTAATCCCTTTACCAATACCGCTCCAAGCAGAGAGAAGGAACAGGACCGTGACGATTGCAATAATAATGAGCTGAGTCAGGAAGTTATTTGGAATTCCAAATAAATAGTTTAATCCGCCATTAATTTGTGCGGCACCCAGTCCTAAACTAGTAGCTACACCGACCACCGTTGCAAATACTGCGATGCAATCAATGGTTTTTCCAATCCATCCATGAATTCTGTTTCCGAATACTGGGTATAAGGTGGAACTGATTAATCCAGGTGCATCTTTTCTAAATTTAAAGTATGCAATGCAAAGGGCGACAATTGCATAAATGGCCCATGCATGAAGTCCCCAGTGGAAAAAGGTATAACGAAGGGAATCACGGAAGGCTTGTGCATTTTCCGTCTCGCCTGTTGGGGATTGAATGGCAAAGTGGCTGATCGGTTCAGCGGCTCCGTAAAAAACAAGCCCAATGCCCATTCCAGCACTAAACAGCATGGCGAACCAAGAAAAAAGACCAAATTCAGGCTCTTCACCTGGCTTTCCTAACGTAATTTTTCCGATAGGGCTAAAGATAAAGAATAGACAAAAGCCGACTAGCAGCGATACGACTAATAAATAATACCAGCCAAAGTCATTTGTAATGTATGTTTGAATTTGATCTGTCACATTTTGCAGTGATTCTGGAGAAAGGGCTCCCCATAGAACGGCAATAAATGTGATAGCAATCACAATCCAAAATACACTTGATACGTTTTTCACACCATCTCACTCTCCTGTTGTTCTACACGTTTAAGCAGAGGATTTAATTTAATATCCCCTGTCTCAACTATTTTCAAACAAAAAGAGGCGAGTTTCTCACTCGACCTCTATTTTACCGTAACATGTTTTCCTTCCATTTATCAACCATCGATATGTGAAGATGACTTTTCTTCAATTCGTTTGCGCAGACGGTAGACATATTCTTTTAAACAAACAGCGAAAATCGTAAACGCTAAAACAATGGCGACTTTTAACGGGGTAATGGACAGCTTCATAAAGAAAGCGGCTGTCAAACTAATGACAACTGCAAGGACAATCGGAAGTGCGCGTCTAATCATTGGAATCTCTCCTTTACTTCTAGTGCGGCATTCATGCCCGCTAATCTGCCTGTCACAAGTGCTGACGTAATATTGTAACCGCCTGTGTAACCGTGAATATCTAAAATTTCTCCGCAGAAATAAAGACCGGCCATTTTTTTGGATGCCATTTTCTTCGGTTCAATTTCTTTGACAGAAACGCCGCCTCCTGTAACAAAGGCTTTATCTAAAGAAAGCGTCCCATTTGCATGGACGATGAAATGTTTACAATCATGAGCAAAAGCGCGCAGTTTATCTTTAGCGAGACCAGAAAATGTTTCCTGCGGATCAATGCCATTTCGTTCTAAAAGGAACAATAAATAGCGCTCTTGCATCCAAGATTTTAGGACATTTTTAATGGCTTTTTTTGGCTCATCTTTTAGATCGCGATGAAGCTTTTGGAATAGCTCCTCGTCATTGAGCTTTGGGTATAAGTCAATTTGAAGACGGACGGCCGGTTGCTTTTTCAGTTCTTTCACAACAAAGCCGCTGCATCTCAGAACGGCAGGACCTGATAAGCCAAAGTGTGTAAAGATCATATCCATGACATGAGTGACGACGGGTTTTCCTTTTTTATTTAAAACACTCACGGCCACACTTCTTAATGAAAGACCTTGAAGCACTTTGTCCTTAATAAAACGCTCGTCTGACGTGACGGGTACTTCTGTTGGGAAGAGCTCTGTAATGGTATGACCAGCGGCTTCTGCCCATGCATAGCCATCGCCAGTAGAGCCTGTATGCGGCACACTTTTCCCGCCAACAGCAATGACAACGGCATGACTTGAAATTTTTTCATCATTATTTGTAACAATTCCAGCTGCTTGTCCGTCTTGATACAGAACGGTTTTAATCTTTTCATTCGTTCGAATGGTCACATTGAGCACGCGGAGCCTATCTAATAGGGCATCCACAACAGATTGTGCTTTGTTTGAGACAGGGAACATACGTCCATGGTCTTCTTCTTTTAGTTCAATACCTAGATTTTCAAAGAACGAAATAATATCCTCGTTATTGAACTCAGAAAATGCACTATATAGAAAACGGCCGTTTCCGGGAATATGCTTGATGATTTCTTCTACTGGAAGGCGATTGGTCACATTGCAGCGTCCACCGCCAGAAATGGCGAGCTTTCTGCCAAGTTTGTTTCCTTTGTCAATTAACAGAACCGATGCACCGTGTTCTGCCGATGCAATCGCGGCCATCAGTCCAGAAGGTCCACCGCCAATGACAATGACATCATAATGTTTCATGTTACATTCCTCTTTCTACTTTCAGTCATTTCTCTATTATAACGAAGATTGGGGAAGGCTGAAATATGAATTGATTGGTTTTGTGACTTCTGTATTGGATTTGTTACCTGTGCGATGAAATGATGTGTTAAAATAGTTAAGTTGAATATTCATTAGAAAAATGGTGGTTAAGCGCATGTCTAATAAACTGCTTCGTGGTACGTTGGTTTTAACGATAGGGACTTATCTCTCTCGTATTCTTGGTATGATTTACTTAATTCCATTTAGCGCAATGGTCGGAGCGACTGGTGGTGCGCTATTCCAATATGGATACAATCAGTATACGATCTTTTTAAGTATTGCTACGCTCGGTTTTCCAACAGCGGTATCGAAATTCGTCTCTAAATATAATGCAATCGGCGATTATGAGACAACAAGAAAAATGTTCAGGGCGGGTATGTCGGTCATGCTTGTCACCGGTATTATCGCCTTTTCTATTTTATATTTGACCGCACCGATCTTTGCCAAGATTCAGCTTGGAGGATCGAATGAAACTGGCGGTTTGACGGTTGATCAAGTGGTTTATGTGATTCGGATGGTCAGTTTGGGTCTATTGGTTGTACCCATTATGAGTCTTGTGCGAGGGTTTTTCCAAGGCCACTCGATGATGGGCCCGACAGCTGTTTCCCAAGTCATCGAACAACTTGTCAGAATCATCTTCCTATTAACAGCGACGTTTATCATTTTAAAAGTGCTTGACGGCGGTCTTGTTATTGCGGTTGGTTATGCCACATTTGCCGCACTCATTGGTGCGTTTGGCGGTCTATTTACGCTTTATTTATATTGGCTGAAGCGGAAAGATCGGCTTTTGGCAATGCAGCCGAATACAGGGGACTATTCTGGATTATCTTATAAGCAAATGTTTACAGAGCTTTTCAGTTATGCAGCACCCTATGTGTTTGTTGGACTTGCCATTCCGATTTATTCTTATATTGATACAAATACAATTAACAGAGCGATGATTGCATCAGGACATCAGGATATTAGTACAGCGGTTCTGTCTATTGTGACGTTATATTTACCGAAGCTTGTCATGATTCCTGTGTCACTTGCAACTGCATTTGGTTTAACATTGATTCCAACCATAACGGAATCCTTTACAGCGCGAAATTACAAGCTGCTGAATCGGCAAATTGATCAAACGATGCAGGTCATTTTATTCTTCGTGTTGCCTGCTTCATTTGGTATTTCGGCATTGGCTGGACCAGTTTATTGGTTTTTCTATCCGTCTGTGCATCCTGAGATTGGGACTTCTATTTTGTTTTGGTATGCACCTGTTGCGTTACTGTTTTCTTTATTCACCATTAACGCAGCGATTTTACAAGGGATTAACAAACAAAAATTTGCGATCGTCAGTCTTTTGTTAGGGATTATCATTAAAACGGTTCTCAATATCCCGCTGATTAGCTGGCTGCAAGGAAACGGTTCTGTGCTTGCAACGGCATTAGGCTACAGTGCCTCGATTTTGTATATGTTCATCATGATCAAACGCCATGCAGGCTATTCGTTCCGCAGGATTTTCAAACGGTTTATTTTAATTGGTATTTTAACGGCAATCATGGCTGTAGTGGCTTATGTGACATGTCAGCTTGTGAGTCAAGTCATTTCATATGAAGGTGGAATCGTACAAGCTGGTATTGTTATTTTGATTTCAATGATCACTGGCGGCGGTGTGTATATGTTCTTATCTTATAAAGTTGGATTGTTAGAGCGTGTACTTGGCAGCCGGATGCCGTCATTTTTAAGAAAAAAGAGTTAAGAAGAGGTGGAGAAGCATGAGGCTTGATAAATTGCTGGCCAATACCGGCTTTGGTTCAAGGAAAGATGTAAAGAAGCTGGTCAAGGCCCGGGCCGTCACAGTGAATGGAGAAGTGGCGAAGCAGGTGAAAGATCATGTCGATCCAACAAATGATGAAGTGCTCGTGCATGGAGAGCGTGTAGAGTATAAAGAATTCATTTATCTCATGATGAACAAGCCAGACGGTGTCATTTCAGCAACGGAGGATCTGCGAGATGAGACGGTTGTTGATCTACTAGAGCCAGAGGATATTGCAAGGGAGCCATTCCCTGTAGGGAGACTGGATAAGGATACAGTTGGTCTCCTCCTCCTTACAAATGACGGCCAGCTTGCTCATCAATTGTTATCTCCGAAAAAGCATGTCCCGAAAACGTATGAAGTTCATCTAAAATACCCGCTTGGAGATCAAGACATCACTCGTCTTGAAGAGGGAGTTGTGATTTTAGACGACTACCGAACGAAGCCGGCGAAGGTTGAAGTAGATGCCAACCAAGAGGCAGATACACGAATCCGTTTAACGATTACAGAAGGGAAGTACCATCAAGTGAAGCTGATGGCACAAGCAGTGGGCAATGAAGTGATCTTTTTAAAACGGCTCTCGATGGGGGCTGTTTCATTAGACGAAGATTTGGCGCCCGGAGAATACCGTGAATTGACGGAGGAAGAGTTAGACAGCTTAATCAATCGTGATTAATATAGAGAAAATGAAAAGAACCGGCGATATCGCCGGTTCTTTTAGCGTGTAGACAAACCCTCGCATTCGGTGTCAGTCCTGCGTGCTGGTTCTCACGAATGTCAAATTCGCTCCGCTCCAGTACTCGTCCTTCCTAGGGCTGCAAAGGTTTTCTATCACGCTAAAAAGAAGACAAAGGGCTAAAATCAAGTTCATTTTAGCCCTTTGTCAACAAAATGAAAAGAGCCGGCATTTTGCCGGTTCTTTTTGTTATATGGAAGTTCATTATTCGCTTATGATGATATTTTTACTTTTTTTCTCGTTGTTTCCCATTTGCCTCTGCTTGGACTATGAACAAGATCGTTATAGGCAAGCACGTTTAAGTCTCTTTGGATGGTTCTAGGTGTGATCCCGAATTCATCAACCAGCTCTTGTGTCGTCACAAGACCTTTCTCTTGAATGAACATATAAACTGATTTTATTCGAGTCATCATACGGTTTGTTGAAGGTTTCAAAAAACCACTCCCTATCAATAAGATCGGATGGACTTGACTAACCACAACTTACTACACTAAAACTGCGAAATAAGGACATGCAACAATGGTAAATGTTCGTGTTTCTTAATGATTTATTCTATTATACACGTTATTATGCATCTAGTTCCACCAAAAAGTCAACTTTACGTGTTTTTAAACTTGTCTTCATGAATGAAATTATGGTATATATCATGATTTGAATCCGGTTACAACCCAATAAACACAAGGCGTATAAAGAAAATTGCCACTTAAGAAAGATCAAAAAATAAACACAGAAAATTTACAAAATAAAAAATTATTCATACAAAAAAGACACATTCAAATGAGAAATGTGTCTTTTTATTTTGGTTATCCTTCTAAGAAAAAGAGCTGCACGAAAAATAAGACGGCAAAAATGAGCACAAGAATATGCACTTCTTTCCATTTTCCTTTTGCCAGCTTCACAAGTGGATATGAAATAAATCCTAGTGAAATTCCTGTAGAGATGCTAGATGTCAGCGGCATGGAAAGAATCACAAGAAAAGCAGGAAATGCTTCGTCAAGCTCATTCCAGCGAATACGTGACACTGAATTCATCATCAAACAGCCGACAATGATTAAGACAGGTGAAGTGATGGACGGCAAAGACGAAATGGCTTGAACGAGTGGACCAAAAAACAAGGCCACAATAAACAATGCAGCAACGGTTAAAGAGGTCAGCCCAGTTCTTCCGCCAGCAGCAACTCCTGATGAGGATTCAATGTAAGCTGTGGTTGGGCTTGTTCCAAACATTGAGCCAATTGTCGTCGCAGCAGAGTCAGCAAGTAAGGCTCTGCGTACTTTTGGGAGCTGACCATTTTTCATTAAACCTGCTTGTTCCGCAACCCCAATCATTGTTCCTGTTGTATCAAAAATCGTCACAAGTAAAAAGGAGAAGACAACAGCATACAAGTGATGGGAAAACACATCGCCAAACGCAGCGAATGGATTTGTAATCAGCATTCCTTCAGGCAGTGCTGGGGTATCCACTAGCACTTTAGGAAAATGAAGCTGACCTGTTACAAGTGCAATTAACGTGGTTGCTAACATGCCGATAAACAGCGCTCCGTTCACTTGAAGAACCATTAATATGACAGAAATCATTAAACCAACGAGTGTCAAAATGACAACAGGTGAGCTTAAATTGCCAAGCTTCACAAGATTTTGTGGATCAGCAGTGATGATTCCAGACTGTCTTAGCCCAATGAATGCAATAAATAGTCCGATACCTGCTGTAATCCCGTACTTTAAATTATCTGGAATCGCCTCAATGAGTTGTTTTCTAAGGGATGTTAACGATAAAATGATAAAGAGTATTCCAGCAACAAATACCGCACTAAATGCTGTTTGATAGCTGAGACCCCCACCACCAACAACAGTGACGGTGAAATAGACATTCAGCCCCATACCTGGTGCAATGGCAATCGGATAGTTTGCAAAGAGTGCCATCCAGAGGGTACCGACAACAGCAGCGATAATGGTTGCAGTAAAAACTTGGTCAAAAGGAATGCCTGCATCTGAAAGGATTCCTGGATTGACGGCTACAATATATACCATCGTAAAGAATGTCGTCATACCAGCGAGTAATTCTTTCTTTATGTTGGTTTGGTTCTCTTTTAACTGAAACATAAAATCCTCCATTTACGAACATTATTACAAAACACTTAATATAATATTCGTTTTAAGGGTGGATTGCAACCTTTTTTCAAGGAGGAATGGAAAAATGAATTGGGAAGCAGAAGTCATACGAAAAAAAGACAGTTTGATTCAGGATACACAATCTTTTTTACAAATTGAAAGTGTCTTGGATGAAGAAGGCGGCACAGCAGGAAAACCGTTCGGTGAAAAAGTGGATGAGGCTCTTCAGTATATGCTCAAAAAAGGGCAGGACGAGGGCTTCAAAGTGAAAAATGTTGATGGTTATGCTGGTCATATTGAATATGGAGAAGGCGAAGATATCGTCGGTGTGCTATGTCATGTGGATGTCGTGCCTGCGGGAGACAACTGGACAACCCCGCCATTTTCAGCGGACATAAGAGAAAATAAAATCTTTGCAAGAGGAGCCATTGATGATAAAGGGCCGACCATGGCGGCATTTTACGCATTGAAAATGTTAAAAGATGCCGGTCTGCCGCTGTCGAAAAAGATTCGAATCATCATTGGCACAGATGAAGAAAGCGATTGGAGATGCGTCGATCACTATTTCAAGCATGAGGCGATGCCGCAAATTGGCTTTGCGCCAGATGCTGATTTTCCAATTATTCATGCTGAAAAAGGGATCATAGATGCCATCGTATCCTTTACATACGAACAATCAGAAGAAAACAAGCGTTACATCCTCAAGCAATTCACATCAGGCATGCGTCTCAATATGGTCCCAGATGAGGCTCGCGCGATTGTGGCAGCAGCAAATGATCACGATGCTGAAGCATTAAAAACGGCTTTTGCAGCCTATCTTGCGGAAAATCAGTTAACCGGTGAGACAAACCATACAGCAGATGGACTGACATTCACATTAAAAGGTGTATCAGTTCATGCAATGGAGCCGGCGAATGGCATAAATGCGGGCATTCATATGGCGAATTTCTTATGTGCGCATGAATTAGATGAAAGAGGGCTCGCTTTTACATCACAAATAAATGCTTTATTTGATCAAGACACAAGAGGACAAAAACTCGGCATCGCTTGTAAGGATGATATTAGTGGTGACTTGACCTTGAATGTTGGCACAATCCGTTATTCGCAAAACGAAGAAGCGAAGCTTGGGCTGAATGTCCGCTATCCCGTAACAGCGGACGGTGAGGAAGTCAAAAAAGGGATTGAACGAATAAAAGGGGCAACGATTGAGAAATTTGACGACAGTCCGCCTCATCACGTCTCAAAAGACCATCCACTTGTGAAAACATTACAGCGTGTCTACGAAGAACAAACAGGAGATCCTGCCCATCTAATTGCGATTGGGGGAGGAACGTATGCAAGGTCATTAGAAGCAGGCGTTGCCTTTGGCCCTCTATTCCCTGGAAGACCTGATTGTGCACATCAAAAGGATGAATATATCGAAATCGATGATTTACTTAGAGCAACTGCGCTATATGCACAAGCCATGTATGAATTGGCGAAATAAAAAAGGAAAGAGAAGAGGGGATTCACCGTGAAAAAAATGTTCTTATGCTCTTCATTCAAAGACAGCTATTCTCTCTTGTCTGACTTTGCAGGCGACACCTTAAAAGGAAAAAGTGTGACATTCATTCCGGTAGCCAGTGAAGTGGAAGAAGTCACGCACTATGTCGATGCAGCAAAAGAAGCCTTTCATCAATTAGAAATGCGTGTAGAGACTGTTCAGCTGACCGGGCAAACGGTTCAGGAGATCACACAGATCATTAGGAAGAATGATGTCATGTATGTATCTGGCGGCAATACCTTTTATTTGCTGCAAGAATTAAGAAAGCACGGGCTCGATCGTGTATTGAAAGAAGAGATTGGCAAAGGCAAGCTGTATATCGGAGAATCTGCAGGGAGTATTATCATGGCGCCAAGCATTGAATACATCTCACTGATGGATGATCAGGAGAAAGCGCTAGAGTTATCCTCCTTTGAAGGATTCGATGAGATCAACAGCTATCCGGTACCGCATATAAACAATCCTTATTTAGGTGAAGCCGCGCAGCATATCATAGAGAAAGATCAAAATACGCTCTCTTTATGCCCGCTCACTGATGAACAAGTTTTGCTTGTGACAGGCGAACAGACTGAGGTCAAGACGGTCTGAGTTGTTCATATGACGATGAAAAAGGAACAGGAGCATACGCCCTGTTCCTTTTTTAATCTTGAAACACATCACTTGATAAATAACGTTCACCCGTGTCTGCTGTCATACAAATGACAATGTGATCCTTTGGCATTTGCTTGGCTGCTTCAATCGCTGCATAGCATGCCGCGCCAGATGATGGACCGACTAAAATACCTTCAAGACGGGCGAGCTTTCGTGTGATGTCGTAAGCATCTTCATCACTCACTTGCACAATCTCATCATACACCTGTTCGTTTAAAATTTGTGGGATAAATCCTGGACTTGTGCCAACAAGCTTATGTTTGCCAGGTTTCCCGCCTGATAAAACAGGAGACCCCTTTGGCTCTGCCACATGTATCGTCAATTCCGGGAATGCTTTTTTGAGTTCCTCTCCAGTGCCTGTAATGGTTCCGCCCGTTCCAGCAGTGGCGACAAAAGCGGCAAGCGGCTGCCCAATCTGTTGCACTGCATCCATAATTTCTACAGCCGTTGTCCCTCTATGAGCATCAGGGTTCGCACCGTTGTCAAATTGCATGGGAATAAAGCTATTAGGAATTTGAGCAGCTAATTCTTCTGCCTTGCGAATACAGCCTGGCATTTTTTCCTCCCCCGGGGTTAAAACGACCTGTGCGCCGTATGCCTTTAAAATATTGATTCTTTCTTGGGTCATCGTATCAGGCATGATCAGAATGGCTTTGTAGCCTCTTGCAGCAGCGTTCATCGCTAAGCCAATTCCTGTATTCCCGCTTGTTGGTTCAATAATCGTTGCCCCTTTTGTGAGTTTTCCTTGTTTTTCTGCCTCAAGGATCATATTGTAAGCAGCCCGATCTTTTACACTTCCGCTAGGATTAAATGATTCCAATTTTAAATAAATAGCAGCGCCATGTTCTGGCTGAAGGCGCTGTAATTTTACAAGTGGTGTATGACCTATTAATTCAGCTATATTTTGTGCAACCTTCATCATGTGACACCCTTTCTTCTCATTCCGCATTACTTTAGTTATACTATCATCAATGGGGATTCGTAAAGTTTGTTAAAAAGGACAGGTGAAAATATGGCCGAAAGCCGTCATTATTTTATCGGGATTCCAATCCCTGAACAACTCGCGTATCAATTGAAAGCGGATATAGACAAGAGGAGCGGACTTTCCTTTCAAAAATGGACAGCACCCATTGATTATCATGTCACCCTTGTGTTTTTAGGCGCGATTCCAGAGGACCGTTTAAATAAGATATCTGAGCTGCTTGAACAGCTGTCTCATGAGGTGTCTGCTTTCCCGCTGAAGCTGAATGAGATAGGGGTATTTGGTCAAAAGGAGCGGCCGAGAGTCTTTTTTGCAAAGCCTAGTGAAAGTAAGCCTTTGATGGATCTAAGAGAAAAGGTAAAAACAGCCGTTTTGACAGCAGGTCATCCTGTCGAAAAGAGACCCTTTCATCCACATATGACGATTGCGCGCAAATGGAATAGAGAACAGTCCTATATAGAACAAGCGCCCTTACGGAAAGAACCATATACGATGGAGGTTTCTAGTATCGCTTTATTTGAAATTCGTCTAAAAGAAACCCCACGTTATCACGCGATCAAACAATTTACACTACATAAATGATTCTAGAGGTTGGAGTGAGCAGCAGATGGCGCAAATTATTAAAATCCAAGATTATATATCACGATATGAACAAGACCCGCATCATTACATCAATCAGTTTATTCGGTTGAAAAAACAAAGATGGGACGAGTTAAAAAAGGCTTCCAAAGAGCAGGTGCAAAAGCAGGCTGACCAAGCCATCGAGCAAGCACCTGAGCAAGAGGAAGAAAAGAGAAAGAAATTCTCCTTAAAAAGAAAGCAAAAAGAAGCCGATATGAAAAAGGAACGTGACCTGAGTCTTTTTAACGAGCCAACAGATTTAGAACAAGGTGTTTTTACAAACGTTCCTACCGATGAAACGAAACTGATTCACTTTTTTAAAGATCATCTTTACGATGTTCAGTTAAAATGGGCCAGCTCGACGATCTCTCATATTTCAACTGTCTCTCACCACATTCGATATGATGAAAAGCTGCGGATGCTTGCAAGGCAGCTGCCAGATTCTTATTTTGTGATGTACAAGCCGGTGCTGCTCATTCAAAAAGCTGAGATGGAATTGTGTCCAGTGCTCATTACGCCGCTTGAAGTCATCTGTTTATCTTTCTTAGAAGCAGAGCCAGACAGCGTATATATTGGATCGAAGGAACGTTTTTGGGAAAAGCGGGCGACGGGAAAAGCTGTTCAATCCGTTTTAAACCCTTGTGCAAGCCTTCTGCGCTCTGGAACTGTTGTGTCAAAAATTTTACAGCAAAGTGGTGTAGAACTTCCTGTGAAAAAAATCCTCATCAGCCGCACCTCGTATATTGATTTGCCCGAAGTTCCATTCGGGATGGAGGTTGTCGATAAGAAGAAAGCGGAGGATTGGTTTGACAAGCAACGGAAAAACACCGCGCCGACAAAGCACCAGCAATTCAAAGCGACAAAGGCATTGCTTGCTTATGGTGAATCAGACAGCAAAAGAAGGCAGGAATGGCTCGATTAAAGGCATATCAAGGTCACCAAAAAATGAGACCTGAGTGGAGCTAATATATGAATGAATGGTACTTTATCGTCAATCCAGCAGCAGGACAAGGAAAAGGACTCCGCACTTGGAGAAGCATAGAGAAAGAATTACAAAAGGTAGAGATCTCCTACAGATCGTTTCTTACCCAGCATGAAGGACATGCCGAAGTTTTGGCGAGACAGATTAGCGCTATGCAAGACGACAGATTGAAACGGCTGATCGTCATTGGCGGTGACGGCACATTTCATGAAGTACTGAATGGTTTAAAAGAAATTGATCATGTGCAGCTAAGCTTTGTCCCAGCAGGTCATTGGAATGATGCTGCGAAGGGGCTGGGCATCCAGCGTCATGATGTGATCAAAGAAGTGAGAAAACAAAAGAGGATGCTGACGAAAACATTTTCTCTCGGTTCCTTTCAAGATCATGCAGAAAGTCCGCAATCTGTTCTTTTTCTCAATCATATTGGTGTTGGGTTTGATGCGCATGTCTTGAAGAGAACGGTACATTTTAGAGGGAAAAAGTGGCTCAACCGACTCAAACTCGGGTTTATCATCTACCCGCTGTCTTTTCTACATTCGTTATGGTCATTCAAACCGTTTGACCTTGCTCTTTTTATTGAAAATGAGAGAAAAGTTTTTCGCCAAGTGTGGTTTGTGATCGTATGTAATCACCCTTACTATGGGGGCGGGCTGGAAGCAGCGCCGGAAGCGAGTGCGAGGCAATCAGGATTTCAAACGCTCGTTGTCACGGATTTGAATCCATTGAAAGTTCTCTTATTTTTAAGTGCAATGGTTTTTAAAAAGCACCTTGTAATGGAAGGAGTCACCCTTTTTCAGCATGAAGAAGCCTACTTGGAGGCAGATGAAAAAATTTTATTTCACGCCGATGGAGAAGTGATTGGCGCCACTCCAGTGTTTGTTAAGGCTAGTGAGCGATCGTTAAAATTACGTGGCTAAGAAGCAGCCAGTGTGCGCACGAGCAAAAGAAACATGAAAAAAGACTTCCTTTTTCATAAGGTTCTTGTCCTGATTTTCTAGTTTTGCTTGACGAGTATAAGAAGGTAGCGATAAAATCTATAGGACGGCTATTGTTTAGCATCTCATTCTCAATAGCTGTCCTTTTTGTTTTTATGATCATATAAATAAAAAATAAACAGCCAATTGATCTCAATCGGCTGAATTTTGTCGACTAAAAAAGCATGATTTAAAATATTTTAAGAAATGATGGGTTGAAAATTGATATGAACTGGTTGGGACAAATATTAGGTAGCGAATGGCACATCTCTCCTGCTGGAGGCGCTACGGGAGATGCGTACTTCGCAACACACAATGACCAAAAGCTATTTTTAAAACGCAATACGTCACCGTTTCTTGCGGTTTTGTCAGCTGAAGGCATTGTGCCGAAGCTTGTCTGGACAAAACGGATGGAAAATGGGGATGTCATTACTGCGCAGCACTGGCTGAGCGGCAGAGAGCTGAAGCCAAAGGACATGAATGACCGTCCTGTAGCGGAGCAGCTAAGAAAAATTCATACATCAAAAGAGCTGCTCGATATGCTGAAACGATTAGAAAAGCACTCGCTTGACCCGGCATCGATCTTGATGCATCTCAAGGCATCGATCTTAAAAGAGCAGATTGACTCACATGATATCACGCGCGCCATCCAGTATTTAGAGAAACATGTGGACGCAGTTCATTTCGAGGATAAGGTCGTATGCCATTGTGACCTCAACCATAATAATTGGCTGCTGACAGATGAAAATCAGCTCTATTTAATTGATTGGGACGGGGCAATGATTGCAGATCCAGCGATTGATCTTGGACCGCTCTTATACCATTATGTTGAAGAAGAGAACTGGGAAAGCTGGCTCTCTATGTATGGTGCTCCGCTGACCGACAACTTGCGAAAACGCATGGCATGGTATGTGCTGGCTGAAACCGTCTCGTTTGTCGTTTGGCATAAAAGAAAAGGAAATGAAAAGGCGCAAAAAGAAGTGCAAGCCGAGCTACATGCACTCTTAAAACGGTTAAACATCCATTAAGACAGTGGAATGTTCTCGACCCAGTCAGATAGATGCGATTGATGCGCTTCGATATGTGCATCAATTGAACTGACAGAGGTACCTTTTTGGCTGTAATCATAAATATCTGTTAGTAGCTGACGAACGTCAGCATCCAAATCTTCTTTTGCCAGCATTAATTGAATCACGCGTCCCACCTGTTCATATTCTGCAACAGTCCCGCAGCAATCCAGCTGGTGATCAGTTAAAATATCTTTGATTAATTGAAGCTGATGTTGGCGGTTTAATCCCATACGTATGCTCCTTTCAAGGCGTGTCATTTATGTGGTTAAACTGTGCATTCAGCTTTGAATTTATACATGAAGCAGACCAGCCCAATTAGCAGCTGGTCTTTTTCATATGTGCGGATAAGATGCTGTCTTGCGGCTCTTTATGTTTCATGGTATCTTGATAAAATGTAAAGAAAATAGAGGTGTATCAAATTGAGAATGCGACATAAACCATGGGCGGATGATTACTTAGCTGAAAATGCTCATATTGCTTTAGCCAACCCTGAACAATACAAAGGGAAATGGCATGAGCTGTTTGGAAATGATCATCCAATCCATATCGAAGTCGGTACAGGAAAAGGGAGTTTTATTGCCGGAATGGGCAAGCTTCATCCTGAGATAAACTATATCGGCATTGAATTATTTAAAAGTGTCATTGTGACGGCAGTCGATAAAATCAAAGAAACAGATGTAGAAAACGTAAAGCTTCTAAACATCAACGCAGAGACACTGACAGATGTCTTTGCGGAAAATGAGATTGACCGGGTGTATTTGAACTTCTCTGATCCGTGGCCAAAATCAAGGCATGAAAAACGTAGGTTGACGTTTAAAGCCTTTTTAAAGCGATATGAACAGATCCTCCGTCCAGGCGGTGAATTACATTTCAAAACCGATAACCGCGGACTATTTGAATATTCCTTGAAAAGCTTTTCGTCTTACGGACTCCTTTTAACGTATGTGAGCCTTGATTTACATGAGGATGGTCTCGAAGGAAATGTCATGACAGAATATGAAGAGAAATTCTCTTCCATGGGACAACCGATCTATCGATCAGAAGTAAAATTCCCTGAATAACAAGCGAACAAAGCTGGCTGCAACGAACGATTGCGGTCAGCTTTTTTTGATAAAAGATTAGCACATGCGATTTTCCTTTGTATTTGCTACGATAGAAAAAGGAGGGATGACAGCAATGGAGACAATGAAAATAGGTGAAATGGAACTGTTCTGGTTAAATGGGGGAGATACACACATGGATGGCGGTGCCATGTTTGGCGTGGTGCCAAAGCCATTATGGTCAAAAAAATACCCTGTGAATGATCGAAATCAAATTGAATTACGGTGTGATCCAATGCTCATACGGTGGAACGGTCTTCATCTGTTAGTAGATTCTGGCATCGGGTCAGGGAAGCTGACAGAGAAACAAAAACGCAATTATGGCGTCACAGAGGAAACGAAAATAGAAGAATCACTTGCGGCTCTCGGTTTGCGCCCATCTGATATAGATTACGTCTTAATGACTCATTTGCATTTTGATCATGCAAGCGGGCTGACAAAACGTGAAGGCGATGAGCTCGTGTCTGTTTTTCAACAGGCAAAAATCATCACGTCCAAAATTGAATGGGACGAAATGAGAGCGCCGAACATCCGCTCAAGAAATACATATTGGAAAGAAAACTGGGAGCCTGTTGCCGATCAAGTCATGACATTTGAAGATAGCATCGAAGTAACAGAAGGCATCCGCCTGCATCATACAGGCGGACATAGCGATGGGCATAGCATCTTAACGCTCACAAGTCAGGGAGAAACGGCTATTCATTTAGCGGATATCATGCCGACACACGCTCATAAAAACCCGCTTTGGGTGTTGGCATACGATGATTATCCAATGACCTCGATCCCGGCGAAGCAAAAATGGCAGGCATTCGCCGAAGAAAACAATGCATGGTACTTGTTTTATCATGATGCCATCTACCGTGCTGTAAAGTGGGATGAAGACGGGGCAATGACCCATGAGGTCAAAAGAGAAACCGGAAGATAAAAGATCATCTGTATGTTTTTTCGCCTTTCACACAAAATAACGACAAAATGAACTTGTGAAAGGAAGAGTGCAGGTGAATCAATTTTATCGTGTACATGGTGATGTCATCGAGACACCGTTAAGAGGGATGGAAGTCATGTCTGTCCCTTATTTAAACAAAGGGGTCGCATTTACAAAGGAAGAGCGGGAAGAGCTTGGGTTAAAGGGATTTCTGCCGCCGAAGGTGTTAACACTAGAGGATCAAGCAAAGCGTGCATATGAGCAGTTCAAAGCACAGCCAGACGCACTTGGGAAAAATGTCTATTTAACTGCGCTTCATGACAGAAATGAAGTGCTCTTTTATAAATTATTAAATGAGCATTTGGCAGAAATGCTGCCGATTGTTTACACACCGACCGTAGGAACAGCGATTCAGCGTTACAGCCACGAGTATAGAAAGCCAAGAGGAATTTATTTATCTATTGATGACCTAGAAGGAATGGAAGAAATTTTTGCATCTTACGGAGTGGATGAATCAATTGATCTCATTGTCGCAACAGATGCAGAAGGAATTTTAGGCATCGGTGACTGGGGTGTTGGCGGAATCGCCATTTCAGTCGGAAAACTGGCTGTTTATACAGCTGCAGCAGGTATTGATCCTAGCCGTGTGCTGGCAGTGGTGCTTGATGCTGGGACCAACCAGGAAAGCCTTTTAAATGATCCGCTTTATGTGGGAAATCAGCACTCCCGCGTTCGAGGAGAGCGCTATGATCAGTTTATTGATCAATATGTCGAGCTTGCCCGTGCGACTTTTCCAAATGCACTTCTTCACTGGGAAGACTTCGGTACAAAAAATGCGCGCGCCATTTTGGAAAAATATAAGGACCGTATTTGTACATTTAATGATGATATTCAAGGAACTGGAGCCGTTTCACTTGCTGCCGTTCTGGCTTGTGCAAAAGCATCGAAGGTTCCGCTGAAAGATCACCGAATCGTGATCTTTGGAGCAGGTACAGCAGGGATTGGTATAGCCGAGCAAATTCGTGATGCCATCGTGAGAGATGGTGTCAAAGAAGAGGAATCATATGATCATTTCTGGTGTATTGATAAAACGGGATTGCTCACAGATGATTCACCCGACATTCAGCCATTCCAAAAGCCGTATGCAAGACGTTCTGATGAAGTGAAGGATTATGCACGTAATGGTCCAAAGCATTCCATTGATTTGTTAGAGGTCGTGAAGCAGGCGAAACCTACGATCTTAATTGGTACCTCAACTGTAGGTGGGGCATTTACAGAGGAAATAGTGAAAGAAATGGCGTCACATGTAGAGCGGCCAGCGATTTTACCGATGTCAAACCCGACACCTCTTTCAGAGGCAAAGCCGGAAGATCTCATTGAATGGACAGAAGGCCGTGCGCTTGTCACAACGGGAAGCCCGTTTGATCCGGTTGAATATGGTGGTGTGACATATGAAATTGGGCAGGCAAATAATGCTCTTGTGTTTCCAGGGCTTGGTCTTGGAACGATTGTGTGTAAAGCCCGCCTCATGACAGACAGCATGTTTGTTGCGAGTGCTGAAGCGATTGCGAGCATGGTCAATGTCGGAAAACCGGGTGCTGCGATGCTTCCAAGTGTTGATCAGCTCAGAACAGTTTCAGCGACAGTGGCTGTCCGTGTGGCACAAGCAGCGATTGACGAAGGAATTGCGGAAGAAACCCCTGATGATCTCATTCAGGCTGTGCAAGACGCCATGTGGCACCCTGTATACAAAAAAATCAAAGCCATCTAAAAAAAGCTTCGCAAGGACTTGTCTTTGCGAAGCTTTCTTATTAAGCAACAGAATCAATGACATCAACGATCATGCCTGTTTTTGCATCAATCATGACTTCATACTGTTCCAGCTCGCCAAAGGCGGAGCGTGTAATGCCAGATTTGTACACATCAATCGTTTCACCATTTACGGTATACGGTTCTGGTACAGTATAAATCCAAGAGCCATCAATCGGGCCGCGCTGTTTAAAAGCAGATTTCACAATTTTTAACGCTTTTTCAGACGAGATATACGTCGGGAAAAAGACTTTCTTTGCAACAATTGCAGCGGCTACGCCAATACTCGCACCAATCAGAACATGTTTTAACTTCAACGTGCTGCACCTCCGTATTGCTGTTTTTTCCATTATACAAAACTTGTCCAGCGATGTTAAGAAATCCGAATACTTGAAAGCATATTCAAAATTTCTGGAGAGATACTTGGAAAACCGAAAGAATTCTTATAGTATAAAGTGAGTGTTATTTTTATAGGAATTTATATGGTCATTACATAGAAATGAGGGTAACTGTCAAATGAACGAAGAAACAATGTCGCTTTTCCGAAATTTAACAGAATTACAAGGGGCTCCAGGTAATGAGCACCATGTGCGTGCTTTTATGAAAAAGGAACTTGAGAAATATTCCGATGAACTCATACAGGATCGTCTTGGCGGAGTGTTTGGTGTCCGCAAAGGCCCAGAGAACGCGCCGAAGATTATGGTGGCTGGTCATATGGATGAAGTCGGCTTTATGGTGTCATCCATTACGAAAAATGGAATGATTCGTTTTCAAACACTTGGCGGCTGGTGGAGTCAAGTGATGCTTGCGCAGCGTGTGGATGTTCATACGGATCACGGGCCAATTCCGGGCGTTGTATCGAGCACACCTCCTCATCTTCTGACACCAGAACAAAAAAGCAAACCAGTAAAACCGTCAGATATGCTGATTGATATTGGTGCAGACAGTGAAGAAGAAGCGAAAGAGCTTGGCGTTCGCCCAGGGCAGCAAATCGTTCCTGCAACGGTCTTTACCCCAATGGCCAATCCGAAAAAGATTTTAGCCAAAGCTTGGGATAACCGCTATGGGTGCGGACTTGCCATTGAATTATTGAAAGAATTAAAAGACGAAGCTCTTTCATGTCAGCTATATTCAGGCGCAACCGTCCAAGAGGAAGTAGGGCTCAGAGGGGCTGAGGTAGCTGCGAATATGATTAAACCGGATCTGTTCTTTGCTCTAGATGCGAGTCCTGCAAATGATGTGACGGGAGACAAATCACAATTTGGCCAGCTTGGAAAAGGTGCACTTCTTCGTATTTATGATCGCACGATGATTACGCACCGAGGCATGAGAGAATTTGTCCTCGATACAGCCGAAACAAACAATATTCCATATCAATATTTCGTATCGCCAGGCGGTACGGATGCTGGACGTGTTCATATCTCAAATCAAGGTGTACCATCTGCTGTTATTGGTGTATGTGCGCGTTACATTCATACAAGTCACTCTGTCTTGCATGTGGATGATTATGCAGCGGCAAAAGAATTAATTGTTCGTCTTGTGAAAAATTGTGATCAAAGCACGGTGGATTCGATTTATCAACAAGTGTAAACGATAAGAAAAAGGCTGCCTCATTAAGAGCACAGCCTTTTTCTTATTCCTGTTCAAACACGTATGACAACGCCTTAATCGCTTGATTCACTGTTTCGACAGTGATATTTGCTTTGTTTGATAATTCCTTTAGGGGATGATGTAATTCTTTAGGACGAATCAAAATAAGGGGTTTCCCTTTGGCGATGGCAGAAGAAGCATCCATTGCCGTGTTCCACTGTTTATATTTCTCACCAAAGCGGGCGATGACAACGTCTGCCTTATTTAATAATAGTTCGGTGCGGAAATTGTTCAAATCAGAAGCCGCATCGTCTTTCAAGATGGCATTTGGCTGCCCGCCTAAAATATCTTCTCCGATGTTATCTGATCGGTCATGATTCTCCATTGGACCAACAAACGTTACTGGTAGTTTCAACGACTGGCTTTTTTCCTTAATTTCATCGCGCCACTGGCTATGAATTTCTCCAGCTAAATAAACCGTTAATTGCATAACAATCTCCTCCTTGTGCACAAACTTAGTAAAGGTTTGCCCTGTTTCTTTTCATGTTACACAAGAAGTGCTTGATAAAGCAAAAAAAATATGATTATGATATTCATGGTAGAGACTATTTTTCATCGTAAGAAGACTACATATAATGGGAAGGACAGGCCTCTTCGTCTTTCCTATGAGAAAGCAGGAAGACGACGTTGATGACTTATTTAAAAAGAAAGGGTATTTCCCTTTCGCCAAAGGTGTATTTTATTGATGCACTCTCTTATATGGCTTTAGGTCTATTTGCTACATTAGTGGTAGGGCTGATTTTAAAAACAGCAGGCGGCCTGTTATCATTTCCTCTCATCGTGGAAATGGGAACGCTCGCTATGGGGCTGATGGGACCAGCAATTGGCGTAGCGGTTGCTTATCGCTTAAACGCTTCTCCTTTAATTATTTTCGCAAGTGTTGTTTCAGGTGCCGCTGGAGCAGAGCTTGGGGGACCCGCTGGAAGCTTCGTGGCTGCTCTCATTGGTGTGGAATTAGGCAAACTGATCAGTGGTGAGACAAGAATTGATATTATTTTAACGCCGCTTGTGACCATTATCACAGGTTTTCTCACTGCTGCTTTTATTGGCCCTGGGATTCAGGCGGTGATGACAGGGCTCGGCAGGCTGATCGTATGGGGGACTGACCAAAGTCCACTCATCATGGGCATGCTGGTTGCAACCATTGTTGGACTTGCTCTTAGCTCACCGATTTCAAGCGCTGCGCTTGCGCTGATGCTTGATTTAAGCGGTCTTGCTGCTGGTGCGGCAACGATTGGCTGCTGTGCTCAGATGGTCGGCTTTGCTGCTGCAGGATTTAGGGAAAATCGTTTTGGCGGTCTTGCTGCGGTAGGCATTGGAACATCAAAACTACAGCTGCCGAACATTGTGAAAAATCCGCTCATTCTCATTCCGCCGACGATTGCAGGACTGATTCTTGCGCCAATTGGTATCATTGGCTTTGGGATGGTCAATAATGCGGCAGGAGCGGGTATGGGAACGAGCGGACTTGTCGGCCAGCTCATGACTCTCACAGTCATGGGATTTCATCCTTCCGTTTTCCTCGCTATTGCTCTCTTGCATATCGTTGGCCCGGCAGTGATTAGTTTGGTAGTATCAGAATGGATGAGAAAGAAAGGCTATATACAATTCGGAGATTTAAGTATACAAACTGGAGGAATCAAACATGAAAAAAATTGAATCAAACGAAGAATTACAAAAAGTGATTCAAGAAGACTTAACCGTATTACTATTTTCAGCTGACTGGTGCCCGGACTGCACATTTATTGAGCCGTTTTTGCCAGAGCTTGAAGCAAACTATCCAGAATTTGAATACTTCTATGTGGATAGAGATCAGTTCATCGACACTTGTGCAGAGTGGGAAATTTACGGAATTCCAAGCTTTTTAGTCTTTAAAAACGGACAAGAGATCAACCGTTTTGTCAGCAAAGATCGTAAGACAAAGGAAGAGATTGAAGCATTTTTAACAGATTCTCTTTCTAAATAACGAAAGGAGAGTCTTATTATGGCGAAAATGACATCAAGACAGCTTGCCAATCAATTGAAAAGCCGTCTGACGAACGACAGCTGGACCCACCAGTTTGACAGGGAAAAAGATACGCTTCGTGTAGAAGATAAACATACAGGAAAGGGCATCACGCTTGAGCTCCCGCCGATTATTGCAAAGTGGGAAGTAAAGCCTGATGAAACACTGGATGAGATCGTTTATTATGTGAAAGAAGCGCTCAGCGCTATGAAAGGTGAAGCGCAGCACATCTCAGGTAAAGAGAAGCACATTTATCCGGTCATTCGTTCAACGTCCTTTCCAGAAACATCGAGTGATGAGATTCCGCTCGTTTTTGATGAGCATACAGCAGAGACAAGAATCTACTATGCACTTGACCTTGGAAGCACCTACAGATTAATTGACGAGAAGATGCTGCAAAAGGAAAACTGGACAAAAGAACGAATCAGAGAAACCGCAAGTTTTAACGTCCGTTCACTAAAGACTGTCGTGAAGATGGATGAAGTGGCGGGCAACCGTTTTTATTTCTTCCGTGCAAACGACGGGTACGATGCAAGCAGAATATTAAATGAATCGATTTTACAAGAATACGCGCAAAAAGTAGAGGGGCAAATGGCTATTTCCGTTCCCCATCAAGATGTGTTCATCATTGCAGATGTACGCAATGAATCAGGCTATGATATTTTAGGGCAAATGTCGATGAGCTTCTTCGCCAGCGGCACGGTTCCGATTACGGCCTTGTCATTTTTATATGACGAAGGCAAGCTTGAACCGATCTTTATTCTTGCAAAAAGTAGACCAAAACAGCAGTAGAAGGGAATTTTGAAGAATGAACGTTTTTTATAATGCAGAAGGTGTCGGCGACACACTCCTTATTTCATTGAAAGATGTAACAAGAGAAGAAGTAGGTCATGAAACGTTTGGAGATGTCGTAAGAATCTTCAATCAAGACACAAAAGAAACAACAGGTTTTAATATTTTCAATGCATCTACTTACATGAAAATTGAAGAAAACGGATCTGTACCGCTTTCTGAAACGCTTGTTCAAGATATCAATGAAATTTTGAACCGCAACGGTGTCAGTGAAACATTAACAGTTGATCTATCACCTAAGTTTGTGGTCGGTTATGTGAAGGAAAAAGAAAAACATCCGAATGCAGATAAACTGAACATTTGCCAAGTAGATGTTGGCGATGAAACCTTACAAATCGTGTGCGGTGCACCAAACGTTGATCAAGGTCAATATGTTGTGGTTGCAAAGGTCGGTGCTGTGATGCCGAGCGGTTTGGTGATCAAAGATGCTGAACTAAGAGGTGTTCCTTCAAGCGGAATGATTTGTTCTGCAAAAGAATTAGATCTTCCGAATGCGCCTGCTGAAAAAGGAATCCTTGTTCTAGAAGGAAGCCACCAAGCTGGCGAACCATTTGAAGCGTAACCTCCCATAAACGGGTACAAATGAGCGAAGAATGTGTTATACCAAAAGTCACTAAGTACGCACTTAGTGACTTTTTTTCATCTACAGACAGCATGAACAGCAAAGCGTAGCACTTTTCTCGCTTTTCTGCATGAAAAAGCAATGGTATACTAAAAATCGCCCAAGAAAACGTAAGGGGAGTTAAAGTGAGTGATAAATGATGAGTTGGTTAGATAAATTTTTTAGTGTATTTTTAGGAGAAGAAAAAAAAGAAGAAAAAGCTGAGAGGCCTGAAACAGGTCCGATTGCACCAAAGCAGCCAGCTGTTGAACAGCATAAAGAATATAAAAAAGTTGAAGATACGAAAGTGTATTATGAATATCCAAAAGGCAATTTCCGCTTTCCTCTCGTTCCAGATAAACCTGCACGTGAGGCAGCAAAGCAACAAGAAAGAAGGCGCACGCGGCCAAGTCAGCCAAAGGCAAAGCAGACGACCTATCAGCCAAAACAAACGGTGCAGCCTGATCTCAATAAAAAGCCTTTTAAACCAGAGCAAATCCCTTCACCCATCTATGGCTACCACCAGGATATTCGTCCTAAACCTGCAGCAGCCAAAGAAGACACATCTTCTGTCAAAATGAAATCGGCAGAAGAAACGTCACAGCGTGTCACACTGTTATCAGAAGAAGCAGAGCGTGAACGGAATGTAAGACAGCAAATGAACATCCCGTCTATACGAAAAGAACAACGTATGGAAGACATGATGTCAGCCCAAACAGCAGAACAAGTAGAGAAGCAACCTGTCACGACCCCGCTTACTTTGCAAGAGGAACTCGCTTATCAAGATCACGTTCAATCAACGATGGAACGTTTATATGACGAGCCTTTCAGTGAGACAGAGGATCAAGATCAAGCTTTGTCACAGACCAAAGACGATCGGGAAGCATTCTTACATATGGAGCAAGCTGAAGCATCTAACGAGCCTCTAGAGATGGAGGAAGAACAGACAGTCACCATTGAACAAGAAGAGCCGATGATTCCGCTTGAAGATGATGCTCAGAAAAAAGAGAGCTTTACATTTGAAACAGCTGAAAGCCCATCACCAGCACTCGACATGGAGATAGAAAGCCCAGTAGAAGAAACTGCGATGCTGGAAGAGAATGAAGTAGAGGCTATGGAAAAAACAACAGAGGCTGCATGGATAGAAGAAAGTCAAGCAGACGTGTCAGCGGCAGCATTTGAACAAGAAGAACCGGTGATCATACAAGATTTGCAAGATGATGATTCCCTGCCGGAAGAAAAATTAACAGATGATGAAGTCATGCCAGTTGAAGAAGCATCAGATGAATTTGCTGACTCTGGACAAGCAGAGATCGCCGCGGATATGGCAGAAGAGCTTGAGGAAATACCTGAAGAAACGCTTGAAATAAAACGTGAAGAACCAAAACGTGAAGAACCAAAACGTGAAGAACCAAAACCGTCTTCTCCACAGCCAAAGCGCTCAAGCGGTCAAACCTCCACCGTTCCTTTTAACGTCATGATGTTAAAAAGTGATCAGCGCGTGCAAGGACAGAAGAAAACGGCAGATGCACAAGGCTATGTATTTCCGAGTTTAGCTCTTCTAGACGTTCCGCCAGCACAAAAAGAAGAGGACGGAACATGGGTGAAAGAACGGGCAGAACTGCTCAATGCCACACTGAAAAATTTCAATGTCAGAGCAAGTGTTGTTCATGTGACACAAGGTCCTTCTGTTACAAGATTTGAAGTGCATCCTGAACCAGGCGTGAAAGTGAACAAAATTACAAACCTGTCAGATGATATCAAACTCAGTTTGTCTGCAAAAGATATTCGAATCGAAGCGCCAATTCCTGGGAAGAACACGATTGGAATCGAAGTGCCGAACCTTCACAGTAAAATGGTTTTCTTAAGAGAAATGATCAGAAGCAGTGCCTTCAGAGACAATCCATCTCCATTAACGGCGGCACTCGGATTGGATATTTCCGGTCAGCCCGTTGTGGTTGATTTGCAAAAAATGCCGCACGGCTTAATTGCCGGAGCAACAGGTTCAGGGAAAAGTGTCTGTATTAATACCATTCTCGTAAGCCTGATGTTTAAAGCCTCACCTGATGAAGTGAAAATGCTGTTAATCGACCCTAAAATGGTTGAACTGGCGCCGTATAATCACATTCCGCATCTTGTGAGCCCAGTCATTACCGATGCCAAGACAGCGACAGCCGCCTTGAAATGGGTAGTAGATGAAATGGAAAGACGCTACGAACTGTTTGCACACTCTGGTGTGAGAGAAATCAAACGATTTAACGAACTGGTGAAAGAAAAACAAATGGGTGAAAAACTGCCATATCTCGTCGTTGTCATTGATGAGCTGGCTGATTTAATGATGGTCGCACCAAATGAAGTCGAAGAAAGCATTTGCCGAATTGCCCAAAAAGCAAGAGCATGCGGGATTCACTTACTCATTGCGACGCAAAGACCTTCTGTTGATGTCATTACAGGCCTCATTAAAGCAAACATCCCAACAAGAATTGCTTTCTCTGTTTCAAGCCAAGTGGATTCAAGAACCATCATTGATATGGCAGGTGCTGAAAAGCTTCTCGGAAAAGGAGACATGCTGTTCTTAGAAAATGGCTCTGGCAAACCGACAAGACTACAAGGGAACTTTGTATCAGATCGAGAGATTGATGAAGTGGTAGCGCATGTGAGAAAACAGCGCAAACCTGTGTTCCTTTTTGAACAGGAAGAATTGATGCTCCAAGGCTCTGCTATTACAGACGAAGATGAATTGTTTATGGACGCATGCAGGTTCGCCATCGAGCAAAATAGTGCAAGTACATCCAGTTTGCAAAGAAGATTTAGAATTGGCTACAATCGAGCAGCGAGATTGATTGATATGATGGAACGTGAAGGAATGATCTCTGGGGCAAAAGGTAGTAAGCCAAGAGAGGTCCTCATGACACTGAGTGACTTAGAACAATTGATCTAAACAAACCACTTCATTTTTTTGATAAACATGGTATGATAGCACATAGGTGCAATTTTTGAATTGGACGCTTTTCGCATGCCTGTCTGAACGCTTTTTAATGAAAATGAGCGAAAGCAGGTGTTAGAAATGGGAAAGTTGTCGGATACTAATCATAGTTAATATTGATTAGAATAGGAAGATCGGAAAAAAATCTTTATTTGGAGCTGCGATTTGTGATCAGCTAGAGACAAAAATCACAAGTTGCAAATTGAAATGAGCGTCATATACTGTAAGTCAGATAGACGTTTGTTGGAGGTACAATTATGACTGTTTATCATTTTGTTGGAATAAAAGGGACAGGTATGAGTCCACTGGCCCAAATTCTTCATGATACTGGGTATACTGTCCAAGGATCGGATATCGAAAAACATATCTTTACACAAAAAGCATTAGAAGAACGAAATATTAAAATTCTTCCATTTGACCCAGATAATATTCAGCCAGGGATGACGGTGATTGCAGGAAATGCATTCCCAGATACACACCCTGAGATTGAGCGTGCTCTTTCTGAAGGGATTCCTGTTATTCGTTATCATAAATTTCTTGGAGAATACATGGATTCATTCACAAACGTTGCAATTACTGGTGCTCATGGTAAAACATCGACAACAGGTCTGCTTGCACATGTGATGCAAGCGGCAAAACCAACTTCCTACTTAATCGGTGATGGATCTGGAATGGGGAAAGAAAACAGCGAGTATTTTGTATTTGAAGCGTGCGAATACCGCAGGCATTTCCTCAGCTACCATCCAGACTATGCGATTATGACCAATATTGATTTTGATCACCCTGATTATTTCACGGATATTGATGACGTGTTCGATGCGTTTCAAAACATGGCACTTCAAGTGAAAAAAGCCATCATCGCTTGCGGTGATGACGAGCATCTGCTCAAGATCCAAGCAAAAGTACCTGTTGTGTACTACGGATTCAATGAAGAAAATGATTTCCAAGCACGAAATGTTGTGAAAAACACAGAAGGCACGACATTTGATGTATTTGTACGTAATACGTTTTATGATACCTTCTACATTCCTGCTTACGGAAACCACAATGTCCTTAACTCATTAGCGGTCATTGCATTATGCCACTATGAGGCCATTGATGTAGAGCTCATCAAAGGTGCTTTAACGACATTTGGCGGTGTGAAACGACGCTTTAATGAAAAAGTAGTCGGTGAACAAGTCTTAATTGACGATTATGCGCACCATCCGACTGAAATTGAAGTCACGATCGAAGCAGCCCGCCAGAAGTATCCAGACCGTGATATTGTAGCAGTCTTCCAGCCGCACACTTTCACTCGTACACAGCAATTTTTAAGTGAATTTGCAGACAGTCTGAAAAAAGCGGACTATGTGTACCTTTGTGATATTTTCGGTTCAGCTCGTGAAAACATTGGGAAACTAAGCATTGAAGATTTGCGGGAAAAAATTCCGCAAGCCCAATTGATTGAAGAAGAAGAGACATCTGTGCTGAAAGCACATGAAAATGCGATCTTGGTCTTTATGGGAGCAGGAGATATTCAAAAGTATCTTCGTGCTTATGAGAAAGTCGCAGTATAATTGCCTGTCAAAAAGTGCCGATTCAATCGGCACTTTTTTATTTTGAATAAAATGTGACAAAGGGGCTAAATGTGACAAGATGTGCCGCTTTTTTTCGTTCGCTGTGGACAGGAATTGGCGAATAAGTGTAGAATTATTATTCAATCGGTCATTCTAGGCGATGTTTGAATGATACAACGAGAGGGTATTGAATTGAATATGCCCGCAGCAAAGGAGGTATCAGATGATTATTATTCTCTATTTAAGCGTTGCACTCATCGCAATCGCTTTCCTCATTCTTGTCATCTACTTGTCCAAAACATTGAAATCCTTACAGCTGACATTAAAGAATGTCGCATCAACTTTAGAAGGTCTTGAAGGACAGATGCAAGGCATCACCACAGAGACAGCACAGTTGCTACATAAGACCAATCAGCTTGCTGAAGATATTCAAGACAAATCGGCAAAACTTAACACAGTTGTGGATGCGGTGCAGGGAATTGGTGGCTCGATCAACCAATTTAATACAAGCATAAAGCAGGCAGCTGGTGCGGTTACTTCATCCGTTGAACGAAATCAAGAGAAAGTCACGGATGTGGTAAGCTGGAGTAACGCAGCACTTGAAATCTATAAAAAGTGGAAACAGCGTAAACAACAATAAACAACCATTTTCGCATAGGAGGAATAATCATGAGCAAAGACGGAATCAATAGCAAAGACTTTTTGATCGGAACACTTATCGGTGGCATTATCGGTGCAACAACGGCATTATTTTTAGCACCAAAGTCAGGGAAAGAGCTTCGCGATGATTTGAACACCCAAGCGAATGCCCTAAAAGAAAAAACAGATCGTCTTACAACAGATGCAAAGGAAAAAGGCACTGAATATGTGACGATTGCGAAAGACAAAACATCTGAGTTGTCTCAGCTCGTAGCAGAGCAGTCAAACCAGATTTTAGACAAAGTAAAAGACATAAAAGATCGTACAGCTGGAAAAGCTAAACAAGTAAAAAGCGAAGCAGAAGATGCTGCAGCAAATATTGCAAATGAAGCTTCAGATGTAGCAGATGAAGCAAAAGTAAGAGCACAAGAAGCAAAAGCAGACATTGAAGACGGCATCAAAGATGTCAAAGAAAAAGTAGAACAATCTACGAAAGGCTAACTCGCTGCTTAAGTTAGGAAGGAGCACATCATGTCTAAACAACTCATAGAAACAGAAGAACAGTTTGACCAACTAACAAATCAAGACGGAACCTTTGTCTTTTTTAAGCACAGTTTGACATGTCCAATCAGCCAAGCTGCTTTTCAAGAGTTTGAAGCGTTTGCGTCAGAACATGAGGATGTTCCTGCTTATTTCTTGCAAATTCAAAACACAAGAGAGCTTTCATCCTATGTGACTGAAAAGTCAGGGATCAAGCACGAAAGCCCGCAGGCACTCATCTTTAGCGGTGGCAAAGTAAAGTGGCATGCTTCTCACTCAAGCATTACAAAAGAAGCGCTTGAACATAACATGTAGAAAAACGTCAGCGATTGCTGACGTTCAAGATTGTTGACAAAGGGCTAAAATGTACTTTATTTTAGCCCTTTGTCTTCTTTTCAGCGTGATAGAAAACCTTTGCAGTCTAGGAAGGACGAGCACTGGCACGGAGCGAATTTGTCATTCGTGAGTACCAGCGCGCAGGACTGACAAAGAATGCGAGGGTTTGTCTACCCGCTGAAACGTCAGCGATTGCTGACGTTTTTTTTATAAAAAAGGTTTACTTGCATCAAAAGTATGCTATAATCTTACACATAATACTTTATCGCTTAAAAGCGTTTGGGTAATAAAGAATTTTTTCGTGACAATTCCGAAATCTTTGTTTATAATAAACCCTATTATAAGAGATCAAAAATAAAAAGCGAGAGCGGGCAGAGGAAAGGATGACAAAAATGAGCAACAATGAATTGGAACAATTGAGACAGCAAGCAGATGAACTAAATCTTCAAATCTTAAAACTGATCAATGAAAGAGGAAACATTGTAAAAGAAATTGGAAAGGCAAAAGAAGCGCAAGGTGTCAACCGTTATGACCCTGTCAGAGAGCGCACAATGCTTAATCAAATTCTTGAAGAAAATGATGGCCCATTTGAAAATTCAACGATTCAACATATTTTCAAAGAAATTTTCAAAGCAGGTTTAGAGCTTCAAGAAGATGACCACAGCAAAGCACTTCTTGTTTCTCGTAAGAAAAAACCTGAAAATACAATTGTAAATATCAATGGAGAAGCGATCGGTGACGGAAAACAACGTTTCATCGTTGGACCATGTGCCGTTGAAAGCTACGAGCAAGTTGCAGAAGTAGCGGCAGCAGCGAAACAGCAGGGACTAAAACTTCTTCGTGGCGGCGCATTTAAGCCTCGCACAAGTCCATACGACTTCCAAGGACTTGGCGTAGACGGTCTAAAAATTCTAAAACGTGTAGCAGATGAATACGGTCTTGCAGTTATTAGTGAAATCGTGAATCCTGCTCATATTGAAGAAGCGATTGAGCATATCGATGTCATCCAAATTGGAGCACGTAACATGCAGAACTTCGAGCTTTTAAAAGAAGCTGGATCAGTGAACAAACCAGTTCTTTTAAAACGCGGTCTAGCAGCAACAATTTCAGAATTCATCAATGCAGCTGAATACATCATCGCACAAGGAAATGACCAAATCATCCTTTGCGAGCGAGGCATCCGCACATACGAAACAGCCACAAGAAATACACTAGATATCTCGGCTGTGCCAATCTTGAAACAAGAGACACATTTACCAGTCTTTGTTGACGTGACACACTCAACAGGACGAAGAGATCTACTTCTTCCAACAGCTAAAGCAGCTCTTGCGATTGGAGCAGACGGTGTGATGGCAGAAGTGCATCCAGATCCATCTGTTGCCCTATCTGATTCAGCGCAGCAAATGGACATTCCACAATTCGAAAAATGGTTAGATGCATTAAGACCACTTGTCAACATTCATGCGTAATCATAAATAGAAAAGCCGCCGGATGACAGCCCGGCGGTTTTTTCATGAAAAAATACGATTAAGATTGGCAATGAAAGGAAGAGAGCACATTGCAAGCTAAAAATATGCTTGTTCACAATGTTTTCATTTTTAAAATTCGATAGAATCTGCTAAGATCATTGTCATAGCTGACGTTCGCGACGATTTTTGGTGAAATATGATTCAATTTACAGGTAACAAGCTCATTAAAGTTTGTTTAATTTAGTTATAAAAAGAAAGGGAACGTTTTCATATGAAGAAAAAACGTGTATAATTTCATAAAAGAATGTCATTTTGATGTAGATTGAAAAATTATGTGTCTCTTTTCATCGTTTTAATGACAAATAGGATATTATTTTCCTCGTATCTGACATGTCTCTATCCAATTGGTGAATGCTATAGATATGAAGTGTATTTGAAGGAGTGATTTATGTGAATAATGTTACAATATATGATGTAGCAAGAGAAGCAAACGTAAGTATGGCAACGGTATCACGCGTTGTTAATGGTAATCCAAACGTAAAACCAACAACAAGAAAAAAGGTGCTTGAAGCAATTGATCGTCTCGGCTACCGTCCGAACGCAGTCGCACGAGGCCTTGCAAGTAAAAAGACCACAACAGTTGGGGTTATTATCCCTGATATTTCAAGTATCTTCTATTCAGAGCTTGCACGAGGAATTGAAGATATTGCGACGATGTACAAGTACAACATTATTTTGAGCAACTCAGACCAAAATACTGATAAAGAACTTCATTTGTTAAACACAATGCTTGGCAAACAAGTAGATGGAATCGTTTTTATGGGCGGAAACATTACAGATGTGCATGTGGAAGAATTTAAGCGCTCTCCTGTACCAATTGTACTTGCTGCATCTGTTGAAGAGCAGGCACAAACACCATCAGTCAACATTAACTATGAACAAGCCATTTATGATTCAGTTCAGCTATTAGTTGAAAAAGGACATAAACGAATTGCGTTTGTATCTGGACCAATGTCAGAACCAATTAACTCTATGAGAAAGCTTGCTGGTTATAAGCGTGCGCTTGAAGAAGCTGGTATCGCGTTTGACGAAGCGCTTGTTGCTGAAGGAGACTACTCATATGACTCTGGTATTGAAGCGCTCGCTAATCTGCTTGAGCAATCTGACAAGCCGACGGCTGTGATTGCAGCTACTGACGAAATGGCGCTAGGTGTCATTCATGGAGCGCAGGACAGAGGCGTATCAATTCCTGAAGATTTAGAAGTGATTGGCTTTGATAACACAAGACTATCCCTCATGGTGCGCCCTCAATTGACAACAGTTGTTCAGCCGACTTACGATATTGGCGCTGTTGCGATGAGACTGCTGACAAAGCTCATGAACAAAGAACAAGTAGAAGATCAAATTGTTGAATTGCCACATAGAATCGAAGAAAGACAATCGACGAAATAAAAAAGAAAGCAGGCTCACTTGATCAGTGGACGCCTGCTTTTTTTATGCCTTTTTCTTTTCTCGTCGAACAGGCATGAGTGCTTTTTCTACCGTTTGTGCATTTTTTTCTGTAATTTCTGCTCTTCTTGGAATCGGTGGATATAGATCGTCAGGATCTAGCCATGTGGATGGAAGCGGAACAGGCGATTGTTTTTCCCATGCCCGAATCCATTCCTGAGGAAGTGCATCTGGTGGTGTGATGCCTTTCATCTCAAGCCAAATGCGGCTCCATGCTCTTGGAACGACACGCCAAATATCATAGCCGCCTCCGCCCACAGCGATCCATTTTCCATCACAATATTGATGCGCCAGCTCATGGGCAATTCTAGGAATTTCCTCATATATTTTCATGGTAGCAGATAAATGCGTCAAAGGGTCATAATAGTGGGCATCTGCTCCATTTTGCGTCAAAATGACATCTGGTTTAAAAAAAGCAGCAATCTCTGTCACTGCTGTTCGATAGGCTTCTAAAAATGATTCGTCTTCTGTAAATGCGTCAAGCGGGATATTATATGCATAGCCATAGCCTTTATCATGACCCCTTTCCTGTACTTGTCCAGTTCCAGGGAACAAATAGCGCCCTGTTTCATGAATAGAAACAGTACATACCTCTGGATCATCATAGAAGCTAAACTGGACACCATCGCCATGATGAGCATCTGTATCAATATATAAAATTCTAGCGCCATATGTCTTTTGAATATACTGAATGGCCACAGAGCTGTCATTATAAATACAAAAGCCAGAGGCACGTCCTTTAAATCCATGATGAAGCCCGCCGCCAAGATTGAGCGCATGCTGCGAATGTCCAAGCATCACTTGATCAACCGCTGTTAATGTCCCGCCAACTAGGAGAGAAGCTGCCTCGTGCATCCCTGCAAACATCGGGGTGTCCTCAGTGCCAAGACCATAACGTTCCCCCTCTGCGGTGGACAGTTTTCCTTCACTTGCCCGCTGTACTGCTTGAATGTAGTCTGCTGTATGGACAAGCTTTAACTCCTCCAGCGTCGCCATACGAGGTGCGACAATCTCATCATCCGTTAACGCCTTCATTTTTTGAAGAAGATCATAAGTTAAGTAGACGCGAAGCTGATTGAAGGGATGATCTTGGTGAAACTGGTACGTTTGAAAAGATGGTGAAAAAACAAAGGTCGCTTCCTTCATTTGATCGTCTGCTCCATAGGCCAGAGCACTTTATAGCCTTTTGCACGAATCAGCTTCATCACATGATCTGCATGCATCGTTTGAAGGCGGAAGACGAGCACTTTAGAGGCTTCATTGGCATGTGGGTACACGAGTACACTCAGCATTTGAATATGCTGCTCTTTTAAAATGGCCGTAATGTCTGCAAGACCCTCTGTCACTTGCGCTACTTCAACCTCTAAATGTGATCCAGGCTGATCTGCACCTGTTAGTCTTACAAACGTACGAAGTAAATCTGTTTTTGTGATGATCCCTACAAGCTTGCCGCGTCTTACAACGGGAAGACAGCCAATTCCGTGTTCAAAAAAGACACTTGAAATCTCCTCAACGAAATCAAGCGGATGAGCGGTAATCGTCTCTAGCACCATGATGTCTTCAACCGGCCGCTGAATAAAAAGCTGCCTTTTCTCTGTTTCAAAAATACTTGGACTGGCATTTTTAATATCCCGATCTGTCACCATCCCAATGACAGATCCCTGCTCAGATACGATGGGAATATGCCGAATGTGATGTGCACTCATTTTTTGTATGGCTTCTTCAATCGTATCGGTTTTTCGCAGCGTGATCACATCACGCTCCATAATTTGTTCAATCATCATGTTTACCAATCCCCTTTGCCAAAAAAACGAATTGAACGTTAATACATAAAGCGCTGATGGAAGCGAAGACGATCAAAACGCTCGATTGAATCTGGACTCACATGTTTTCCGATCCGTGCCATTAAACAATTGGCTGGATGTGAGCTGATCTCTGGCTCATCTGTTGCAAACCAGACCAGACCACCGGCGTTCATCATTTTCTCCATCATTTTGCGGTACTCCCACACGTTTTTCTTCGTCCCTTTTAAATCCCAATGCCAGTAATATTCGGTTGTAATGATAATGTAATTCTCCATTTGCTCATCCATCATGCTCACATCCAGTAAATGCTTGCCAAGTGAGCAGCCTCTGAATGGAGGAGCGACTTCAATGGCACCGAGCTCAATTAAATTGTCCATGTTGCCTTCTGACCAGCGTTCAAGCGGATCAGGGTACAAATACGTGACATAGCCTACGACAAGCTCATCCACCCTAGCAATGATAATACGTCCTTCAGGAAGATCTGCTATTTCAACAAGTGCTTGTTTCTGTTCCTCAGGCGTGCGAAATGCCGTTAGTCCTTCATGAAACGTATAGTTCGCCAGCTCTGATGCAGGTACCGGTCCTTCAATCAGGATGGTGCCTGTTTCTCTCGTAATTGTTTTTGAATAATAAGTTTTAGGATGCTCCACGTATCCACCGCCTCAAATTCTAGTGAGTCGTCTCTATTTTATCTTAAATCTGACAATAATTAAAACGGTTTCATCAGAAGTTTTTTAAAAATTGAGAAAAAAAGTCATCTATACTATAATGGTCATTGTAAACGTATGCAAAGGGGGACTGTTTGATGAAAGTGGAAACGCTACCATCAGTAAAAGGGGACTATCATTTAAATGATTATGAGCAAGCATACAAAGAATTTTCATGGGAGGAAGCGAGAAAAAATTTCTCTTGGTATGAAACAGGAAAAGTAAATGCAGCTTATGAAGCGATTGACAGACATGCGGACTCGTTTCGTAAAAACAAGGTGGCGCTTCACTACAAAGATTCACAGCGGGATGAAAAGTATACGTTCAGGGATATGAAAATCAAGACAAACAAAGCAGGAAATCTATTAAGAGAACAGGCACATGTGCAAAAAGGGGATCGCGTGTTTATCTTTATGCCAAGATCACCTGAGCTCTATTTTCTACTGCTTGGTGCTGTCAAAATTGGTGCGATCGTCGGTCCGTTATTTGAGGCATTTATGGAAGGTGCCGTCAAAGATCGTTTAGAAAATAGTGAGGCAAAAGTGATTGTGACAACGCCTGATCTGCTTGAGCGGATTCCGTTTGCAGAACTTCCAAAGCTTGAATCCGTCATCATTGTCGGTGGTGAAAAAGAGGATGCAGGTGGTGTGCGGACGATTCACTTTGAAGAAGCATTTGAGCAGTCAGCGAAGGAACTTGAAATCGAGTGGATGGATGAAAAAGATGGATACCTGCTTCATTACACGTCAGGGTCCACTGGTACGCCAAAAGGTGTGCTCCATGTTCATGGCGCAATGGTGCAGCAAGGCCAGACGGGTAAATGGGTACTTGATTTGAAAGAAGAAGATGTCTACTGGTGCACAGCTGATCCAGGCTGGGTAACAGGGACGGTGTACGGTATTTTTTCTCCGTGGCTGAATGGAGCGACGAATGTCATTTTAGGCGGCAGGTTCAATCCTGATACGTGGTACGAAACCATTGAATCGCTTGGTGTGACCGTTTGGTACAGTGCACCGACAGCCTTCAGAATGCTGATGGGAGCAGGAGACGATCTCATTCAAAAATATGATCTCAGCTCACTCCGTCATGTGTTAAGTGTAGGAGAGCCGCTTAATCCAGAAGTGATCCGCTGGGGAGACGCTGTATTCGGTAAACGAATTCATGACACTTGGTGGATGACGGAAACCGGTGCACAGCTGATTTGTAACTATCCATGCATGGATATCAAACCAGGTTCAATGGGGAAACCAATTCCAGGCGTTGAAGCTGCGATTGTAGATAATGCCGGAAATGAACTTCCGCCATACCGGATGGGGAACCTTGCCATCAAAAAGGGCTGGCCGTCTATGATGCATACGATCTGGAACAATCCTGAAAAATATGAATCTTACTTTATGCCGGGAGATTGGTATGTTTCAGGAGATTCAGCTTATATGGATGAAGATGGATACTTCTGGTTCCAGGGACGTGTCGACGATGTCATTATGACGTCAGGAGAGCGGGTCGGTCCATTTGAGGTAGAAAGTAAACTGGTGGAACATCCGGCCATTGCAGAGGCTGGTGTCATCGGAAAACCAGATCCTGTGCGCGGTGAAATTATTAAAGCATTTATAGCGCTTAGAAGCGGATACGAACCGACAGATGAGCTGAAAGAAGAGATTCGTACGTTTGTGAAAAAAGGACTCGCTGCACATGCAGCACCGAGAGAAATTGAGTTTAAAGACAAACTGCCAAAAACACGAAGCGGTAAAATTATGAGACGTGTGCTAAAAGCGTGGGAACTGAATTTACCTGCTGGCGATCTCTCGACAATGGAAGATTAATCGCTTCCGTCAGTTGACTTGATATCAAAAGTATGTTAAAAATGACTTTAGTTGAATATGAAAAGGTTTTGACTGAGATTCAGTAGAATCATCTTTCCCTGTCCAAGAGAGCTGACGGCTGGTGCGAGTCAGTACAAAGAGATATTCGAATTACCCTCACGAACCGCTTTTACGAAAAGGAGCATATGCTATCTGATTAGTGAAAGAACGGATCTGTCCGTTATCAGTGTAAGTGAAAAGACGTGTTGTTTTGTCTTTTAAGCAGGGTGGTACCGCGATATATATCGTCCCTTCGTTCATTCGAAGGGGCGTTTTTTATGTTGAATTGTAAAAAAAGGAGATTTGGATATGAGTCAATTGATGGAAGATTTATCGTTCAGAGGATTAATTCAGCAGCAAACAGATGAAGAAGGTTTAACAAAATTATTAGCAGAAGAAAAAATCAAGCTATACTCCGGCTTTGATCCAACAGCTGACAGCTTGCACATTGGTCACTTACTCCCAATTTTAACATTGCGCAGATTCCAAGAAGCAGGTCATCATCCGATTGCACTTGTTGGCGGCGCAACTGGACTGATTGGTGACCCAAGTTTCAAAAAAGCAGAACGTTCACTAAACCCAGCAGAAATCGTCGAACAGTGGTCAGAGAAAATCAAAGGCCAGCTCTCTCAATTCCTTGATTTTGAAGCAGGTGACAACCCAGCTGTTATCGTCAATAACTATGACTGGATCAGTCAAATGAATGTCATCACGTTCCTTCGTGATATTGGAAAGAACTTCGGTGTCAACTTCATGCTCGCAAAAGATATCGTCAGCTCCCGTATTGAAACAGGGATTTCGTACACAGAATTCAGCTACGTGATTCTGCAATCGTTAGACTTCTTGAACCTTTATAGAAATGAAAACTGTAAGCTGCAAATCGGCGGAAGTGACCAGTGGGGAAATATCACATCTGGACTTGAGTTGATCCGTAAGTCTGAAGCAGAAGGCGCAAAAGCATTCGGTCTCACCATGCCGCTTGTGACAAAAGCAGACGGCACGAAGTTTGGGAAAACAGAAGGCGGTGCCATCTGGTTAGATAAAGAAAAAACATCACCATATGAATTCTACCAATTCTGGATCAACACAGATGACCGTGATGTCGTGAAATACTTAAAATACTTTACGTTCCTATCAAAAGAAGAGATCGCATCGTACGAAGAAAAAGTGCAAACAGCCCCTGAAAAACGTGAAGCACAGCGCCGTTTGGCAGAAGAAGTCACAACACTTGTGCATGGCCGTGAATCACTAGAACAGGCTGTCAACATCTCAAATGCGCTATTTAAAGGTGAGATTAAATCTCTTACAGCAGAAGAAGTGAAAGTAGGCTTTAAAGATGTGCCATCAATGGAGAAAGACAGTGCAGAAGAATTAACACTTGTTGATGTTCTTGTCGAATCAAAACTGTCTCCATCAAAACGTCAAGCACGTGAAGATATCACAAACGGTGCCGTCTACATCAACGGAGAGAGACAAACCGACAAAGACTACGTTCTTTCAGCTGAAGATAGAATTGAAAACCAATTTACCGTCTTAAGAAGAGGGAAAAAGAAATATTTCCTTGTGACGTATAAATAAATCCTTATGAAACAGTAAGTATCATGAAAAGCACCTCAAATGTTCATATACATTGAGGTGCTTTTCTTTTTATTCAGAAGTAGGAATTAAGCTTTTACAGAGCGGTTTTCTCTCATTTGTCTGTTTCTTATTCAAGAAGTGAATCTTCGTTTGTATAAGCATGTTCTACCTTACAAATTCGAGTTGTATAGGATTCATACCAATCTTTTTTTCCTTTTTTTTGAACACGCTGATGTGCTGTATGTGCTTTCCATTCTTTGATGGCTGCTAATGAATCCCAGTAAGAGACAGTGATTCCAACACCATGTTCATCTCGTGCACTTTCTATTCCAAGAAACCCGTCTAGTTCTTTCGCTAATTGTTCCATTTTTTGAGCAGCCACGGCGTATTCTTTCTGCTCAACATTCGTTCGTTTTGATGTGAAAATCACGGCATAATAGGGTAGTGCAGGTGTTTGAGTAAACAGCATCTAGCAGAACCTCCTTTGTCTATTGATATTATATATGAAAGAAAGAAGGTCTCGTAGTCTTTTTGTTTTAATTTAAAAAAGTCCAAGGTGCTTTATGATTATTTATATTTCTGTAAAATCATCTCATAAACATTACCTTGTTCACTTTTCTGACATATTTTTCTTGTATAAAATAGAGTCGAATAAGATGAATAAGGGGGAATGAAAGTGATTCGATTTAAGAAAAAGAGTTTGCAAATTCTTGTTGCCCTTGCCTTAGTGCTAGGTTCAATAGCCTTCATCCAGCCGAAAGAAGCCAAAGCGGCTGAGCATAATCCGGTTGTAATGGTACACGGCATGGGCGGTGCATCTTATAACTTTGCTTCAATCAAACGTTACTTGGTATCACAGGGATGGGATCAAAACCAACTTTTTGCAATCGATTTCATAGACAAAACAGGCAATAACCTGAACAATGGCCCGAGGCTCTCTAGATTCGTCAAAGATGTACTAGCCAAAACGGGCGCCAAAAAAGTAGATATTGTGGCTCATAGTATGGGCGGTGCGAACACGTTATACTATATTAAGAACCTAGACGGCGGAGATAAAATTGAAAACGTCGTCACACTTGGTGGAGCGAACGGACTCGTTTCACTCAGAGCATTACCAGGCACCGATCCAAATCAAAAAATTCTTTACACATCTGTCTATAGCTCAGCCGATCTCATCGTCGTCAACAGCCTCTCTCGCTTAATTGGCGCAAGAAACGTCCTGATCCACGGTGTTGGACATATCGGTCTATTAACCTCAAGCCAAGTCAAAGGCTATGTGAAAGAAGGATTGAATGGCGGAGGACAGAATACGAATTAAAAAATCAAAAAGACAGCGATTTGTGCTGTCTTTTTTGATGTCATGGTTATATGGGTGCTGCTAGGTGTTGAAGAAGATTTTTAGGAGGATAAAAGATGACGCAAAAACTCAAATATGCTTTCTTGGGCTACTTTCTCTATTTCCCATGTTCATTTCTGATCATCTATATGATCTGGATGGCAATCGTCAAATCAGTGCAATGGGCAGAAGTCATATCTAATTGTACATCCATCATTGGTATCTATTACTTAATAGCCAGTGTGTGGTTTGTCTTTTTACTGCAAAAACAGACAAAACATCGTACATAGCCAAATAAAAACATGTACAAATCAACCGCCATTCCTTACACTACATATAATGAGCGAGAATCTTCGGAGGTGGGTATTTGTGCAACATCATCAAAAGGCTTTGATTATGGTTGATGTACAGAAAGCATTCGAGCACGAAAAATGGGGAGAACGGAATAACCTAGATGCAGAGAAGAACATCAGTCGTCTATTGACGTTTTGGAGAGAAAAAGGATGGACAGTCATTCATATTCAGCATACATCGGATCAGCCGCACTCCTTATTTCATCCAGCAAATGAAGGGCACTCCTTCAAAGGGATCGCTAAACCGCTAGATGAAGAAACGGTCATACAAAAGAAAGTCAACAGCAGCTTTATAGGTACAAACTTAGAGGAACAACTAAGATCAAACGAGATCGACACTGTTGTGATTGCTGGACTTACAACACCGCACTGCGTATCTACCACAACAAGAATGAGTGGAAACCTAGGCTTTGAGACATACCTCATGTCGGATGCAACAGCCGCCTTTGGACTCGCAGATCAAACCGGTACATACTATGATCCAGAAACGATCCATCGCCTTTCACTTGCAACACTGCATGATGAATTTGCGACTATCCTGACAACAGAGCAGCTCATCACAAATTGGGCAAGCAAAAGCTCCTAGAATCATCTCTAGGAGCTTTTTGCTTGTTCATCCAGTGGCTGTTTTCGTTGTTCAATACTTGAGTAGATGAGATCTATTCCAATAAATAAG
>NZ_CP150633.1:171705-297724 GCF_038023285.1 Bacillus sp. PPSBB_11 | reverse complement strand
TATTGTTTTAAGTTGTGAGTTATCCAGTAAATGTAATTGTAAGAGGAAAACGAAAAAGAGTAAAGAGTAATCGGTTTCTAATTTTCTTGTGTGTAAATTTGTAGCTAGAGAGTATCGTACAAAAGACCAAATAAAAAACCCTAGAAATCCTTGAACAATCAAGGTCTCTAGGGTTTGTTTGATCACTCTCTGAGAGAGTCATGAAATTAACGAGAGTAGAACTCAACGATTAGTTGTTCGCTGATTTCAGGCGCTAATTCAGAACGCTCTGGAAGACGAGTGAAAGTTCCTTCAAGCTTTTCAGCATCGAAAGTAAGGTATTCAGGTACGAAGTTGTTCACTTCAACTGATTCTTTCACAACTGCAAGGTTTTGAGATTTCTCACGAAGAGCAATCGTTTGACCTGGTTTCACAGAGAAAGATGGGATGTCTACACGGCTTCCATCAACAAGGATGTGACCATGGTTTACTAGCTGACGAGCTTGGCGGCGCGTACGAGCAAGGCCAAGACGGTATACTAGGTTGTCAAGGCGAGTTTCAAGAAGGATCATGAAGTTTTCACCTTGTTTACCAGGAAGTTTAGCAGCTCTGTCAAAAAGAGTACGGAATTGACGTTCGTTGACACCGTACATGTGACGAAGCTTTTGCTTCTCTTGTAATTGTAAACCGTATTCAGATAGTTTTTTGCGTTGTCCTGGACCATGTGGGCCTGGAGCGTAAGGGCGTTTTTCAAGTTCCTTACCTGTTCCGCTTAATGAAATGCCTAAACGGCGGGAAATCTTCCAACTTGGACCTGTATAGCGAGCCATAATGTGACTCCTCCTTATTGTTTTTATTTGTGAAAAATAAAAACCGTCTGTTCTTTGTCTTTTCCGTCATTATGTTTTCATGCATCCTCGCTCCAGCAGCAGGGAGTTACAAGATGCACCTCCATATAGAAGGAACAAAATGATACAAAAAAGCCGAACAAAAAGGCTGCCATATTTCACACAAACTCTATTATATGACGCCAGATAGGAGAAGTCAACCTATTTAAAGAGGAGAATGTCAAACGTGGTCGGCATTCATCCGGGAAGAAAGCAAAATAAAAAAGCAGACACATTGTCTGCTTTTCAAGCATCATGACGCATCAGTAGAGGCTGATAACGCATTTTGGAGAACCTCTGTAAATTGAACTAAGTACGTTTCATCTATTTCATTGAAACGATCTTTCACTGGACTGTCAATGTCGAGTACCCCAATGATTTGTCCATTTACTTTAAGAGGGATCACGATTTCAGACTGCGATGCGGCATCACATGCAATATGACCAGGGAATGCATGCACATCAGCGATACGCTGTACATCACCTGTCGCAAATGCTGTACCGCAAACCCCTTTTCCAGAAGGAATGCGTACACATGCGGGCAGTCCGTTGAATGGACCAAGCACAAGCTCTCCGCCTTTTGCTAAATAAAATCCTGCCCAATTGACTTCAGGAAGCGAGTGATAAAGCAGCGCCGCAGCATTGGCTAGGTTGGCAATGAGATCAGGTTCACCATCCGTAATCGCTTCTACTTGCTTGATGAGTAATTGATAGTCTTTCGATGGATCACCAGACTGTTTTTCGACATGAAACATGAAAATCTCCTACTTTCTATCTCAAAAATACATAACTTGCGCTTCGCATGTGGGATTTGTCGAGCAATGATTAAAGGAACTTCCGCCTTCACCTTGAAGTATGTACACATGAAGAGGGGTGAGCGGATGAAAACATCAACAACCGTGCAAACAAAAGACCGTATTATTGAAGCTGCCATCAGACTTTTTAACCAAAAAGGATTTTCTGGAACCTCTGTCCGTGAGATTGCGAAGGAAGCAAACGTCAACGTTGCCCATATATCTTATTACTTTCAAGGAAAAGGAGGGCTACTCGAGCAGCTCGTATCCAATTTTTATGAAGGGTATATTCAAATGATTGAATCGCACATCCAGCACATGGAAACCCGTCATGCAAAAGAATGTTTACTTCATGTGGTTTTTGATATTTTATCTTATCAGCATGAAAATCGTCAATTAACCCGTTTCGTTTATCGAGAGGTGACCATTGATTCAACGCTGATTAGGGAAATCATGTCCACCTATTTAACAAAGGAAAAATACTTGTTTCAGCTCATCATTGAAAAAGGAAAAAGCACCCATGTGATTTGTAAGCAGCTGTCACTCTCATCATTTATGATCCAGCTAAAATCACTTCTGATGATGCCATATCTGCAGCCGCAATATTTAACAGAGGTGCTTTATATCAACCCAAGCGAGCCTTACTTTTATCAAACGTATTATAAGGAACTGAGCCGGTCGCTTTATCATCTGTTAGAACCAAACGAACCCGCACTTGATCCTCACCTGAAACTCATGATGTCTTCAAATTGATCATACGCATACCCGAGATCTTCCGCTTGATGGGCATCAGACCCGAATATGAGCGGAATTTTTTTCTGTTTTGCAAGATCAATCATCCATTGATCTAAATAGATACTTCTGGCATATGTTTTACGAAGACCTGATGTATTAAAATCTAAGGACATGCCTTTTTTTGCCGTTTCTTCAAGACAAAGGGTAACCCTTTGACATAGTTCTGGCGACATTTCGTATGGGAAAAGTTGTTTGAATTTCTGGACAAGGGTGATATGACCGATTCTCTTTGGCTTATATGGACCTAAAGATGATAGAATAGAAGAATGAATTTGGTCATAGTAGCTTTGATAGACGTGTTCGGTGCTGCCATAGATACTGATCAGCTGCTTGAAGGCGTGCTCATCAAAATCAAGACAAATATAATCATTGTCAGCAGGAAGAAAGTGAACAGATAAAATGCTATCGTCTAGTTCAGGTCCGTAGCAGTCTAAAAAGGCACTTGTTTCCTCTTCATACTCTTTGATATAGTCGACCTCAAGCCCAGTTTTTACTATTAACTGTCCTTTGTATTCCTGTTTCAGCTGATCCAGCTTCGTCAAATAGGCTTCAAGGTCTTGAAGCTTCATGGCGCTATCCTGCTCAGGCGTTGGATCTCGAAACGAAGGAGGCAGCGGGGCATGCTCGGTAAAGGTGATGGAATCAAATCCCTTTTTCATTGCTTTTTCAATATAAGAATGAAAAGGATCAAGCGTACCGTGCGGGCAAAATGGCGTATGTAAATGTGCATCTTGTTTCAACATGTCGTCACCTCTTGTCGATATTTTGAAAAACGTCATGTTTATCAGCGAAAATAATGAAAAATCATGACCAAAAATGCTGGTTACATGGTATCATAATAACAATGAAAACGACAGCTTCCGCATACATAAAAACAGGTCACATCAATACATGTGGCCAAATGATAGAAAGCCTGAATGACTTTCTTGAAAAAACATACATAAAACCGTGAATGGATCGTATTGGCAAAAATACAATCCTGCTTATAAAAAACAAATGCAAAGCGGACACGAAAGGGTTCTCAGGTCTACTCGGGACACTACCCTGACATTACTTAGATCACAACAAGGGGGCTCATTATGGAGTTTATCATCGGTTTAATTGTCATTTTGCTTGCTTTGTTTTCAGTCGGTTATTTCCTCAGAAAAAATATATATAAAGAGATTGACCGGTTGGAAGCATGGAAAATTGAAATTTTAAACAGATCAATTGTAGAAGAAATTTCAAAAATCAAACATTTAAAAATGACCGGAGAAACAGAGCAGTTTTTTGAAAGATGGCGTGCAGAGTGGGACGATATCGTCACAGCCCATCTTCCAAAGGTAGAGGAGCTATTATATGATGCAGAGGAGTATTCTGATAAATATCGATTCTCCAAAGCAAAGCAAGTTCTTGCACATATAGGAGATCTGCTCACCGCTGCTGATTCAAACATCGAAGACATTTTAAAAGAGATTGCAGACCTTGTCACAAGTGAAGAGCAAAACCGAAAAGACATCGAGAAGGTCAAAGAGCAATATCAAACGGTACGAAAAAATCTACTTGCTTACAGCCATTTATATGGCACCCTTTATGACAAAATGGAGCAGGACTTGGACGAGGCCTGGGAAGGGATCAAGCAGTATGAAGAAGAGACAGAAAACGGAAACTACATGACAGCAAGGAAAATTTTGCTTGAGCAAGACCGCAGACTCGATCAGCTGCAATTATATATCAATGATGTACCGAAGCTCATCGCAGACTGCAAACAAACGGTGCCAGGTCAGCTGACGAAGCTGAAAGACGGTTATAAAGAAATGACAGACAAAGGCTACAAACTAGAGCACATCCAGATCACAAAAGAGCTGGATAACTTGAATAAACAGCTGACCCGGGCGGAAAAGCTGCTGATTGATGAACTCAACTTAGATGAAGCATCAAGCATTCTGCAAATGATTGATGATGCGATTCAGACGCTGTATGATCAGCTAGAAGCAGAAGTAGAAGCAGGTCAGGAAATCAAGAGCAAAATGCCTGAGCTGACCGAAGCATTTGAAAAACTTGAACAAGACCACACGCAGACAAAGGCAGAAACGGCTCTTGTGAAAGAAAGCTACAAGCTGACAGCAGGAGAGCTGGATCAGCAGAAAGCCTTCGAAAAACGATTAGAAGAAATTGAAAAGCTCATGAAGCAAATACGAGAGAAGCTTGATCGTGACCATGTCGCATACACATTATTAATGGATGAAATCAATCAGCTTGAGACCTTTATTGAGGATGCCAAAACGCTTCATGAAGCGTTTAAAGATCACCTTCAATCGTTACGAAAAGAAGAATTACAAGCAAGAGAAACATTGGCTGAACTTAAAACCATGCTGACAGATACAGTGCGCCAGCTGCACAAAAGCAACATTCCAGGTGTACCTGCTGACATCAAAGACCGTGCTGAAAAAGCGCAGGAGATGATTCAGCAAGTGCAGGAGCAGCTAGAGAATTTGCCGCTGAATATGCCAGCAGTGAATCAGCAATTAAAAGAAGCCTCTGAAACAGTCAGACATGTGGTTGATGTAACACATGACATGCTTCGTAAAGTGGATCAAATTGAACGGATTATACAATACGGCAACCGGTTTAGAAGTCAAAACCACATTCTTTCAGAGCAATTAAAAGAGGCAGAACGAAGATTTTATGCCTATGATTATAACGATTCATTTGATGTGGCAGCAGCAGCTGTCGAAAAAGCATCACCTGGAGCCGTTCAGAAGCTTTTAACTCAGCAAGAAAAAGAATATCAGCATCAATAAAAAAGCTGAAGTCCATTTTAGGACTTCAGCTTTTTCCATGTTATGAAGCTTGCTTTTGGCGTTCTTCTGAAGCAGAAGAAGTGAATAGAGAGATAACAAATCCAATCACGACTCCGAGTATGGAAGGTACAATCCAGCCAATGCCAAGGTCATATAGCGGCAAGATCGTTTGAAAGAGATCTTTCACAGGACCGATAGGCAGTTTCGCCGCTGCTAAACCGTCAAACAGACTGACGCAGCCAGTTAAAATCAAAGTAAGGACATACACAGGTCTTCTATGACCAAGCCATTTGTCAGCAAGTGATAAAACGATAATCACAATTGCTAACGGGTAAATCGCAGTTAACACAGGTACTGAAAAAGCGATAATATGAGCAAGTCCAAAATTTGAAATGATAAAACTGAATAATGTGACGAGTGTAACGACCATTTTATAAGAAAGTTTAGGTAATAAATTTGAGAAATACTCTCCGCACGATGTCACGAGACCGATACTTGTGGTTAAACAGGCAACCGTAATCGCCGCGCCTAACACAATATTACCTAAACTGCCAAAAAGAAATTGCGAGGACTGAGCCAAGATTTTACTACCATCTCCAACAAAACCAATCGCGTGTGTACTTGAAGCACCTAAATAAGCAAGTGATAGATAAACAAATGTTAATCCGCAAGCTGCAATTAGACCTGCTTTGATACAAGCAGAAGTGAGTGCCTTTTTACTTGTTATACCACGTCCTTTAATGGCGTTGATGACAACAACCCCAAACACAATAGATGCAAGAGCATCCATGGTTTTATAGCCTTCTAAAAACCCTTTGAAAAATGATCCATTGCTATAGGACACATCAGGTGTGCCAATGACGCCCATCGGTGTCAAAATGGCTTTGACGATAATAATCAAAATGATCGTAAATTTAATCGGTGTTAACACTTTCCCTACACGATCCACAATTTTCGTTGGATTGAGCGCAAGATAATAGGTAATACCAAAAAAGGCCAGTGTAAATAAAAAAAGTGAGAGCCAAGCTGGTACACCAGCTAAAAAGGGTAGTGCACCAATTTCATATGAAACCGTTCCTGTACGAGGAATAGCGAAAAGTGGCCCGATAGATAAATATAAAATGACGGTAAACGCTGTTCCAAAAGCTGGGTGAGCTTTATCAGCTAATCCTTTCGCATCTCGACCTGTCAAAGCGATTGCAATAATCCCTAGAAGAGGTAAACCGACACCTGTTAATAAAAATCCGCCCATTGCTTTCCACACATTTTGCCCAGCATATTGCCCAAGCTCTGGTGGATAAATCATATTACCGGCGCCGAAGAATAGAGCAAACAGCATAAAACCTATGATAACCGTATCTTTCGTCGACAAAGTTGCCTTCATTGCATTTAAAGCCTCCATTATTATGTTGAAATATTCTGTTAATTAGTTGCTAGGTAACCGTTCATCATTAACAATCACTAATTATAAAGGATGTACGCCTGATGTCAACATGTGTTTTCGTACAAAAGTCATGAATTTTTCTATTTTAGTATATGAAGAACAATAAAAAAACATCCCCTTCTTCTTTGGAAGGGGATGTTTTGATTTGCGATGATTATGAGGCAAGTTGCTTTGGTGGGCTGGTAAACATGGAAATAAGTACACCAATCACAGCACCGATAATAGCTGGTATGATCCAGCCAATGCCTAAATCGTAAAACGGAACAATTGATTTCAAGATGCCAGGCAATCCGCCTAGATTCACTTCGGCAGCTAATAATCCATCAATAATGGCAAAGAAACCAGTAAAGATGAGAGAAGTAATATAAATGATTCTTCTGCCGTTAATCCAGCGGTCAAGGAACGATAATAAAATAATGACAATGGCCAGTGGATAGATCGCTACGAGTACAGGCACCGACAGAGAAATGATTTGTGCCAGTCCGAGGTTTGCAACCAGTGTACTAAATAAAGAGACGATCAGAACGACTGTGCGATAAGACAGGCTAGGGAAGAGCTTTGAAAAATATTCTCCACAAGATGAAATAAGTCCAACACTAGTCGTTAAACAAGCGAATAAAATGGCTGCGCCAAGAACAATGTTACCAGCAGAACCGAATAAAAAGTTGGCAGAAAGTGAAAGTAGTTTTCCTCCTTCATTTGCTCCAACCATTCCCGTGGCATCGGGGCTTGAAGCGCCCACATAAGCAAGTGAAATGTACACGAGTGCCAGTCCAACAGCTGCTACGAGTCCTGCCTTAATACAAGCTGCTGCAAGAGATTTTCGCTCTGTGATGCCTCTGTCCTTAACAGCTGTCACCACGACGATTCCAAAGACGATAGAAGCAAGTGCATCCATTGTTTTATAGCCTTCTAAAAATCCAGTGAAAAGCGGATTTGCCTCATATGTTTTATCTGGAGCACCGATCATTCCCATTGGCGTAGCAATGGCTTTAATGACAATAATAGCAATAACAGTTAATAAGATCGGTGTCAAAATTTTACCAATACGATCAACCAGCTTTGAAGGATTTAACGCAAGCAAGTATGAAATAGTGAAAAACACTACGGTAAAGATGAATAGTGGTACCCATGAAGTGGCTTGGGCACCTGAGAGAAATGGAGCTAATCCTATCTCATACGAAACCGTACCAGTTCGCGGAATGGCGAAAAATGGTCCAATGGATAAATACAGAATCACGGTGAAGATAGTCCCGAATTTAGGGTGTGCTTTATCGGCAAGGCCTTTGGCTCCGGTACCTGTAAGGGCGACAGCAATAACCCCTAATAGTGGAAGACCTACGCCTGTAAGTAGGAATCCGCCGATGGCAAGCCATACGTTTTCACCAGCATATTGTCCAAGAACAGGCGGGAAAATCATATTTCCTGCGCCAAAGAATAATGCAAAAAGCATTAGTCCAATAGCCAATGTTTCTTTTATACTTAAACTATTTTTCAAAATAGTCCCTCCTCAATCAGTGTATTGTGTCAAATTTAAATATTCTGACAATTTAGGTGTTTATATGACAATTGCACTATGGATGATATAGTGAAAATGAAAAGTTGTCAACTGCCATTTTCAGAAAATTCTCTGTCTGACTTCATTATGGTAACATATAAATGCATTTATTTTTTAAGTTTTTTTGTAAGGAGTTTAAGATATGATTTATCTTGATAATAGTGCCACAACAAAGCCTTATCCAGAGGTTTTAAAAGTACATCAGCAAGTGAGTGAGCGTTTTTTTGGGAATCCGTCTTCGCTGCATCAACTTGGAATTGATGCGAGCCGTCTATTAAGTGAAACGCGAAAACAAATCCTTCACTATACAGGCTTTACACAATATGAGATTATTTTTACTTCAGGTGCAACAGAAGCAAATAACATTGCCATCAAAGGGGCTGCTCTTGCCAAGATGAACCGAGGCAGACATATTGTCACAACAGCGATTGAGCATCCATCTGTCATCGAATCGTTTGAACAGCTGAAAACATTATTTGGCTTTGATATTTCCTATATTCAAGTAAATGAGCATGGCCGTGCAGATATGACGCATTTAAAAGAAGTGCTTCGCCCTGATACAGTGCTTGTCAGTCTCATGCATGTAAACAATGAAACAGGCGCGATTCAGCCGATAGAGGAAGCGGCAAGCATCATTCGGACGTATGCCAAAGAGGCGATTTTTCATGTCGATGGCGTACAAGGAATTGGCAAGGTTCCGCTGCCTAAAGAGATGGATATTGATCTTTTAACGATGTCAGGCCACAAGATTCACGGCTTGAAGGGAACTGGTGCCCTCTTTTTAAAGAAAGAGATCGTGCTTGCGCCTTTTATCACAGGAGGAGAGCAAGAACTTGGCCTTCGCTCAGGGACTGAGAACCCTGCTGGAGCTGTCAGCTTAGCAAAAGCCATCAAGCAATCATTTGAACATTTAAACAAGCATCATGATGAGATGGTCGCTTTAAAAACGGAGCTAGAGCAGCAGCTTGGAAAGATAGAAGGCGTCGTCATAAACACACCGCTGACGCATAGTGCACCGCACATTGTGAATTTTTCAGTGCCAGGTATTCAAATTGAAGTCCTTCTGCATATGCTCGAAAAAGAAGGCATTTACGTTTCGACAACGTCTGCTTGTTCTGCTAAGAAAAAGGAACCAAGCCGTGTCCTGCTGGCGATGGGAAAATCAGAAGAAGCAGCCAAAAGCAGCATGAGAATCAGTTTGACATATGGACAAGGACCAGAGCTAGCGCCGCAAATCATCACATCGATCGCACAAAGTGTGAAAAAATTAAAAGGAATGAGATAACAACATGAAGTATGACCATATTTTAGTCCGTTTTGGTGAGATTTCAACAAAAGGGAAAAATAGAAAGAAATTTATCGAAAAACTAAGACAGCATATCCGGTTTGTATTAAAAGACTTTGAAGCATTAAAGTATGCATCTGACAGAGACCGCATTACGATCATGCTAAACGGAGAAGACCCTGAACCGATTTCAGAACAGCTTAAAGGTGTATTTGGCATTCAAAGCTTTAGCCTGGCTGTGAAATGTGAGACAAATCTTGATGCCATCAAAGAAGCGGCACTCTCAGCGGTTCAGGAAGTGTATGAACAAGGAAATACATTTAAGATCTCAACGAAACGCTCTTATAAACAATTTGAGCTGGATTCAAATGAAATGAACCGAGAAATTGGTGGACATGTTCTAAGGAATACAGACAACTTAACCGTTAATGTGAAACAGCCAGATGTTCACTTGCGAATTGAAATAAGAGAACACGCGACGTACATTACATTTAAAGATGTAAAAGGTGCAGGCGGACTGCCAGTTGGTTCAAGCGGAAGAGCAATGCTGATGCTCTCTGGCGGCTTTGACAGCCCAGTGGCTGGCTATCAGGCAATGAAACGAGGTATTCAAATTGAAGCTGTTCATTTCTTTAGCCCACCTTATACAAGTGAACGTGCCAAGCAAAAGGTCATTGATCTAGCGGAATGCTTAGCTGCTTATGGAGGCGAAGTCAAGCTTCACATCGTTCCTTTTACGAAAATCCAAGAGCTCATTCACAAACAAGTACCAGAAAACTATACGATGACTTCAACGAGAAGAATGATGCTCAAAATTGCAGATAAAATAAGAGCCAAGCGTGATGCGCTTGCCATTATTACAGGTGAAAGCCTTGGTCAAGTGGCAAGTCAGACACTTGAAAGCATGTATGCCATTAATCATGTCACAAACACACCGATCATTCGCCCACTGATTGCCGTGGATAAGAATGACATTATCGAAGAAGCAAGACGAATTGGCACATATGAGACAAGCATTCAGCCATTTGAGGATTGCTGCACGATCTTTACGCCGCCATCTCCAAAAACAAAACCAAAGCTTGAAAAAGTAGAACGCTACGAAAGCTTTGCTGAATTCGAGCCAATGCTTGATGAGGCAGTGGAGCAGATCGAAACAATCGTTGTCACAAATGAAAAGAAAGCGGCAGACAAATTCGCTGATTTATTCTAAATAAAAAATTTCATAATAATTACCATAAAATCAATCGCATGAAGTCATGTGTTTCTACACATTCTATATTCACAAGGAGGTGAGAACACATGGCTCAACAAAACAGACAAAGCAGTTCTAATCAATTAGTCGTTCCAGGCGCTGCACAAGCGATCGACCAAATGAAGTACGAAATCGCTTCAGAATTTGGCGTAAACCTTGGACCAGAAACAACAGCTCGCGCTAACGGATCAGTTGGTGGAGAAATCACTAAGCGTCTTGTATCTTACGCTCAACAACATATGGGTGGCGGATCTTTCTAAGACACACAATTAAAAAGCTATGGCTTATGAGCGGGTTTATTCCCGCTCTTTTTTTTGTACATAAATTGTTAGAATATTTTTAAAAAAGAAGACGAAATGAAAAAATTATGGCATAATACTAGGAGTAGGTCCTAATTCAAGCATTTTTCAGTTATGAGTGTTAGAATAGGTAAATTGAAACATGATTCGTTTCATAGAAAGAGGCTAAAAGGAGCTGTACCATGAAAAGAGAAGACTTAATTGCACCAGAACAATATAACTTAGTCAGTGAGATTGAAGCGTTCAGTCATGATCAGGAGAAAATCGCCCTGCATTGGCAGGACGGAAATGGCCATGAAGCGCATGTGACATATGCAGCATTAGTAGAAGAGGCGAATAAAATTGGTCATGTTCTATTAAATGCAGGCTTTAAAAAAGGCGATAAAATCATTGTGATGGTGCCTCGTATGCTAGAGGCATACAGCATTTATTTAGCCATTTTAAAAACAGGAATGGTTGTAATTCCTTGTTCAGAAATGCTTCGCGCTAAAGATATAGATTACCGAATTGAGCATGCAGAAGCAAAAGGAGCAATTGTTTACGCATCATTCATTCAATCATTCGACGGAACCAATCAGCCAAAAGATTTCAAAACATTCTCGATTGGTGAGAATGATCATGGCTGGACAAACATTGTTGCGCAAAAGGAAGAGCAGTCAAGCGAGTTGAAATTGGCAGACACAACAAGTACGGACATGGCGTTTCTCTCTTATACATCAGGCACAACAGGTAACCCAAAAGGGGTTGTTCATACACACGGCTGGGCGTATGCACATTTACGTACTGCGGCCAAAGCATGGCTCTCCATTAATGAAGGGGATAAAGTATGGGCAACAGCAGGACCGGGCTGGCAAAAATGGGTGTGGAGTCCTCTCTTATCTGTTTTAGGAAGCGGAGCAGAAGGTTTTGTTTATGGAGGGAAATTTAATCCGAATACGTACTTAGAGCTGCTTCAAAAAAATGAAATCAATGTTCTATGCTGTACACCAACAGAATATCGATTTATGGCAAAAGTGGATGACCTCAGTCAGTACGAGCTACCCAAATTGCATAGTGCTGTTTCTGCGGGAGAGCCGCTCAACCGTGAAGTCATCGATACGTTCAAAAAACATTTCGATATCGAAGTGCGAGATGGTTACGGGCAAACAGAAAGCACGCTGCTAGTCGGGGTGCTGAAAGGAATGGACATCAAGCCAGGTAGCATGGGCAAACCAACACCTGGCAATGAAGTAGAGATCATTGATGAGAATGGCCAGATCTGTGCTCCAGGAGAAATAGGTGACATTGCCGTTCATCTTGAAACGCCGGCTTTATTCAAGGAATACTACAAAGATGCAGAGCGTACAAAGGCGCAGCGCCGTGGGGATTACTTTATTACTGGTGACCGTGCGAAAAAAGATGAAGACGGGTATTTTTGGTTTGAAAGCCGCAGGGATGACATCATCGTCAGCTCAGGTTATACAATTGGCCCGTTTGAAGTCGAAGATGCACTGATTAAACACCCAGCCGTGAAAGAATGTGCTGTCGTGGCAAGTCCAGATGAAATCAGAGGATCAATCGTGAAAGCATACGTCGTCCTGCGTGATGCATCTACACAAAGCGATGAGCTGATTAAAGAACTGCAAACACACGTGAAAAATACAACAGCACCGTACAAATATCCAAGAGAAATCGAATTCATTGACGAGCTACCAAAAACTCCGTCAGCGAAAATTCGACGTGTCGAGCTGAGAGAAAGAGAGCTTGCACGAAAATCATCATAACAGTAGAAACAATAAGCGTCTGGATGGAAAATCATCCAGCGCTTTTTTTATTGGACAAATCAAATATGTAAAATTCGTTCATGATGTTTTATGTTAAAATGTGTAAGGATGACTTGAAAAGGAGAATGTTCTGAAAATGTCGATTGCGATAGTTCATGGGATTGTGCTTGCTTTTGGTCTTATTTTACCTTTGGGCGCACAAAATGTATTTGTATTTCAGCAAGGAGCCCTTCAGCCTCGATTATATCGCGTGCTGCCTGTGGTCATTACAGCTGCTCTCTGCGACACACTTTTAATTACTTTAGCTATCATTGGGGTTTCGGTTGTTGTACTCACCATTCCTATCTTGCAAATGGGTCTTTTTATCATTGGATTTTTCTTTTTACTTTATATGGGGTGGTCAGTTTGGAACACGAGCTCCGCAACAGGTAATCAAGAAAAGATGGACTTGATGCCTATGAGAAAACAAATCGTATTTGCCTGTTCCGTTTCACTTTTAAATCCTCACGCGATTCTCGATACAATAGGAGTGATAGGAACGAACTCTCTTCAATATCATGGGGCGGAAAAGGTGGCATTTACCGCAGCCTGTATCATTGTCTCGTGGTTATGGTTTATGGGTCTTGCCCTTCTTGGGAAAATGTTAGGTAAGCTAGATACAAACGGCAAGTGGATGAACCGGATCAATAAAGCCTCTGCGGTCATGATCTGGCTGGTTGCATTATATATCGCCTATCAGCTTATTGGATAAAGGATACATAGAGCAAAAGAGACGTGATGCATGAAAATGAGTGCTGAACATGTCATGGGAAAAAGCGTTGGATGGCTTTTTTATTGTCTACCATCTCGGGAGAAGCTTCAGTTACATCCTGTTCATTTTTATCAGACATGCTGACGGTTCAATTACCTGTAGGAAATGATCAAAATAGGATCTATGCTACATTATAAAAATGTAATTTAGAGGTTTTAAATGGCTCATAAAGAACAGCGTAAAGGGGCAGTGCTTGCTGTCTTTGATACATTGACGTTTGGTGTACCAGTTTTGCTGTGAAATTTATATAAGAATACGAATAAAACATAGTAGGTTTCATCACGTATCTTTTAGCATCTCTTTACTAATGTGTTCAAAAATCATTTGCATGAGCGATACGCTCATGCTTTTTTCATTCGATCATTTTTTGAAGATGGTTTGATTTAATAGACGGAGAGCTTGTACGATATCATCCATTTGATTTTGGTCAGAGGAAGAAAGGCTGTCCATGAGCATGGATTCAATTTGTTGAAATGCTTTGTCCATACACTCGCGGCCTTTTTTAGAGAGCATAATGACATGTTTTCGCTTGTCATCTTTATCTTCTTGTCTATCAATGAATTGTTTTTCGTGAAGCTTTTTCAATTCTCTGCTGACATTCGGAAGAGACATGTGCTGACAATCGGCGATTTCGCTAGGTGTTAGCGGCTCACTGACGGCTAACTGCTCCAGAATCAAATATTGTAGAGTGGTTAGATCAGATGGTTTGATCTTGCTCATCATAGCATGTTTCAGCTCAGAAAAAGTAGAAGCAAATGTGACAAACTCTTTGAAAAAATGTGGGTTTTTCATCATGTTTCACCTCCTACGTACCATACCAAATTTATTATCAAAAAACAATTATCATTTGACAACTAAAAAAGAGGGGTGTATGCTTTTTGTTATCAAATGATAACTAAAGGAGATAAGCCATGAATGTACTCATTATTTATACTCACCCCCACCACAATAGTTTAAATGGTGCTTTTTTTAAAGAAATCCTAAAGGGCAGTGAAGAAAATCCAAACGTTCAAGAAGTGAGAATCATAGATTTATACCAAGACAAATTTGATCCTGTACTTATTTTTAATAAAGAGAAAAAAAGACGTGATATGCATAAGGACCCTGAGATTCAAGAATATCAAGAGAAAATCAAATGGGCAGACAACATCGTGTTTGTTTATCCGATTTGGTGGGGTAGGCCGCCAGCTATGTTGCTTGGTTTTATTGATCGCATGTTTGCAGCGAATTTTGCTTACCGTCAAACTGGCGGTCTGCTTCCAGAAGGCTTGTTAAAAGGAAAGAGGGCTGTATGTGTATCGACAATGCAAGGACCGACCCACTACCCTTTCTTCTTTTTGCAGAATGCCCACAAGGTGTTAATGAAACGAGCTCTTTTACAATATGTCGGGATTAAACCGGTGAAGTTCTTTGAATTTGGCATGATGGAAAGTCCAAAAGGGAAGCATGACGTGAAATTAAAACGGATATACAACTATTTTCGGAATATCAGCTCATAAAACCACATTCCTTGAGTCACTTTTCTTCTAATTTGAACCTGTTATGTCTTAAAATGACAGAGAGGGTGAGTGACTCATTCTCTTTATTTGAAAAGGGGGATATGGATGAAGAAAACATTGTTTAAAGATGCGGCTCTTATCACACTTGATCCATCTTTAGGTTTTCTGGAGAAGGGAGATCTATTAATTGAAGGGGCACATATTGTAGAAGTCGGACCTTCGATTGAAGCAAGCGGTGCTGATGTTGTGGATGCGTCTGACATGGTCATCATGCCAGGGCTTGTGGATACCCATCGTCATGTGTGGCAGTCTGTCATACGGGGGATCGGAACAGATTGGTCTTTGCAAACGTATTTGAGCAAAATTTATTATGGCAACTATGGGGCGATGAGACGTCCATCAGATGATCGAATTGCTAATTATTTAGGCGCATTAGAGGCATTAGATGCAGGAGTGACAACGTTTTTCGACTGGACGATGATCAATTCTATGGATCATACAGAAGAACTCATTGGAGGTTTAAAAGATGCGGGTATTCGAGCGGTCTTTGGTTTTGGTACCTCTGGAGATGCAGCGTATTGGGACAGAGAGAGTACGCTCACGAATATGGAAGACGCAGCCCGCGTGAAACAAAAACATTTTCAATCATCGGATCAGCTGTTGACGATGGGACTTGCCATTCGTGGACCTGAATTTTCTTCATGGGAGACGACCGTCTTTGAAATTGAAACAGCGAGATCACTAGATGCATTATGCAGTATGCACATTGGCTTTGGAAATTGGGGAGCGGCGGATCGATCGATTGAGCGGCTTCATCAAGCAGGGCTGCTCGGGCCTGATTTGAATATGGTGCATATCAATGCAATTGATGCAGATCAAATGAAGATGTTAGCTGACAGCGGAAGCTCCATCTCGATTACACCTGAGATTGAAATGATGATGGGACACGGATATCCTGTCACAGGGCTCGCCATTGAAAATGGCGTTCTGCCAACGCTTGGTGTAGATGTGGTGACAGCGACAGGCGGAGATTTATTTACCCAAATGAAATTCGGACTACAGGCGGAGCGGGCGATTCAAAATCAATCTTTATTGATGGAAGGGACGATGCCAGGGCCTGAACTTGGATTGTCTGCACAGCAAATGCTTGAAGCAGCCACAATAAACGGGGCTCGTGCCTTGAAGCTTGATGACAAAATCGGCTCGCTCACACCTAGAAAAGAAGCTGATTTTATCTTGATCGATCGGACAAGCATGAATCTTCTTCCGATGACAGATCCAGCTGGGGCAGTTGTGCAAACGGCACACCCTTCAAATGTTGATTCTGTCTATGTGGCTGGAAAAGCAGTGAAACAAAATGGGAAGCTAGTTGGAGTGAACTTAGAAGAGATCAAACAAAAAGCTTATGCGGCAAGAGATCATATTTTATCGCACAAGTTTGAATCAACGCCATCATAAACAAACAATCCCCATAGGCAGCTGCCTATGGGGATGAGATTACAAGGATTCTTTAATGACTTTTTTGTAATACTGGACAGATAGGAATCCGAAGATAGAATATAGCACCGTATAAATCGACATGACGATGAGCATTGGTGTCCACAGTTCACCGCCGAAGAAAAACCAGCCTGACTGTACTGCAAAGTAGCTGTGAAGCAACCCGACAACGAGCGGAATTCCAAAGTTAAATAGCTGTTTGAGCCGAATACCTTTTAATAGATCTTTCTCAGTAAAACCAAGCTTACGCAAGATCGTGTAAGAGCTTTGTTCTTCTTCACTTTCATTCATCTGCTTAAAGTATAAAATACAGCCTGATGTGACAAGGAAGCTGAGACCTAAAAATCCGACTATAAACATCATCAGTCCTATTGTTTGCTTTTGCTGCTGAGCTGAAGCCAATTGAGACATGCTGTTTTCACCTAGTTTTAAAGAGTTAAACACGTTATTTGCTTTTTCAAGATTTTTTTTATCTTTTATATTGACTGCGATATATAGACTATTCTCAAATTGCAGATATTTCTGTTGGTCTAGCTGTAGCTTAGGATCCTTCTGTTGGTCTAGCTGCTCAAAAACATCTTGACTCACGACGGCAACAGGCAGACCGCCAAAAGTGAAGTTATAGGAAATGAGATAATCTTTTTTCAAATCCAAGACTTTCAAATCGAGCGGTTTCTTGATGAGAAGCTTCACATCGCCTGAGCTTTTAATCGGCATGAATTTCTTTAATAGATCACTGTAGCCGCTTAAAATCACTTCGTTGTTCCCCACATGAATATTTGGTGCGTTTTTCTCACTAATCACAGGCAGTGTCAGTATGCCGGGTTCATTATTCATATTTTTTAACTCTGCATCCATATCCATGAGTTTTTTTGCATCAAATTTTGCTCGAATCACTTTGACCTGCTTTAGATCATAAGCAATATGTTTGTCAGAAAGTGCACGAGTAAAGGTGTTGGCTTCTTTCTCAGATCCCATGACGAAATGTGAAGGGATCTGTTGTTCAGCGGTTTTTTCTGCTGAGTAATAGGAAATGTAGCTTAAAGATAACAACCCGATGGCAAGCGCAGATACCGTTGTAATAATCGTTAAAAGCAGTGCGTTTGATTTTAACCGGAACATAATAGATGACAGAGACAGGACTTCATGAATGGCGAGATAGCCATTTTTTCGTTTGCGTACGATATTGGCAATGAACGAAACAGAGCCTTTATAGAAAAGAAAGGTACCGATAATGACAGAGGCTAGAATATAAATCATCGCTAAAAGTAACGCAAGCATGGACGTATATGTGCCGGTAAAAAGCTTAGAAGAAATATAATAGCCTGAGCTGATGAATGCAATGCCTAGAACCCCAATGATGATTTCAAACACAGAGATTTTTTTCACACGCTGTTCTGTAGAAGACGTGGTTCTAAATAAAGATAAAATCGTCTGTCTATTAATAAACCATCGATTTCTTAACATAATTAATCCATAGATGACGAAAAAGACGATCAGTGTCTGCAAAAGGGCCATGCCTGAAAAATGCAGGTTGGCGATGGCGTTCACGCCGGTTACTTTAAATAGCACCATCAGCATGAGTTTTGAACCGATAAATCCAGCTATGATACCAATAGCCATGGAGACCACATATAGGATAAAGTTTTCTGCATTGAGTAGTTTGGAAATTTTTTGTTTCGTCATGCCAATGAGCTGCAGGAGACCTATTTCTCTCCCTCTTCGTTTAATAAAAATGCTGTTCGCATATAACAGGAAGATTCCAACAATGGCAATGAGTAGTACTGAAGCGGCTTTAATCGACGCACCGCCCTTAATGGACCCCTTTACATCATCAAGTGCTGGTGAGTACTGCAAGGTGACAAAAGAAAAGTAGAGCGCCACACTAAATACAAGTGCAAACACGTATAAATAGTAATTTTTTAAGTTTTTCTTCAGATTGCGGAAGACGAGCTGATTAATGTTCATGCTTCACACCGCCTAAAACACCTTGCGTTTTCATAATATCCTCGAAAAACATCTTTCTCTCTAGAGCGCCTTTATTCAATTGTGTATAGATCTGTCCATCTTTGATAAAAATCACTCGTCTTGAATAACTGGCTGCAACAGGGTCATGCGTCACCATGACAATGGTTGCTTTGCGCTTGTGATTGAATTCTTGCAGCTTGTTCAGTAAGTCAGAAGCAGATTTGGAATCAAGTGCTCCAGTTGGTTCATCAGCAAAAATGAGGCTTGGTTCATGAATAAAGGCACGTACTGCAGATGTCCGTTGCTTTTGTCCACCAGACAGTTCATTTGGATATTTGTCTCTTAGTTCATAAATCCCCATATCCTCTGCAAGCTGTTGAAAGCGTTCAAAAGCTTCTTTTTTAGGCGTTTTGGAGATGGATAATGGCAAGAGGATGTTCTCTTTAACCGTGAGTGTATCAAGTAAGTTGTAATCCTGAAAAACAAAGCCAAGCTGTTTCTTTCTAAATTCAGCGAGCTGCTGATCTTTCATTTGCGTCATATCTGCATCTGCGATCCGAATCGATCCGCTGGACACATGATCAATCGATGACAATACGTTCAAAAGGGTCGTTTTCCCCGAGCCTGATGGCCCCATGATGCTGACAAATTCTCCAGCTTCTATCGTCAAATCAATGCCTTTCAGCACCTCTTGTTTATTGAATTTATTTCCATAGCTTTTATATAACTTGCGAGCTTCTAAAATGTTCATCTGTCGAACCCCTTTTTTATTTAATTGATATCTCTAGTATAAAAAGAAGCCGATCAGACTTCCTGCGATTTGGCGAACAAAACAGACGAGCATGTGACATTGTTGTCACATGCTTGTTTGATATGTCAAAGCCTTATGTAGAATTCAGATTGTTATTCAATTATTTTATCTGTTTTTCGCTATGATGTATCAAATTTCTTGTTTTTTTCTGATGAACCTTTACAGAGTATTTGATTTCATGTAAGATATGCATATCAAATATATGCATAGTAAATCTATGTATTAGAGGTGACGATGGATGAAAGTGAGTAAAGAGCTTCTAAAGGGGAGTACAGCTACCCTTATTTTAAGCTTGTTAAATGAAAAGCCGATGTATGGATATGAAATGATTAAGGAATTGGAGTCGAAATCCGAAGGGATTTTTAGCTTTAAAGAGGGGACGATATATCCTATTTTGCACACTTTGGAGGGGAAAGGATTCATTGTGTCTTACTGGGGTGAAGGGAATGGCAATCGAAAAAGGAAGTATTATCGGATTAATGAACAGGGCAAAGCGTTTATGAAGGAAAAGAAAGAAGAATGGACTGTGTTTAAAGATGCAGTAGATGGCGTTTTGAACGGGGAGAAAGTCGTATGGGACTAGAGAAAAAGTTTGAACAATATATCAAAAATGTGTGTAAACGAATCAAAAATAAAGACGTACATGCAAGTATAAAGCTTGAGCTTCGTGATCATTTATACACGCTGAAAGAGGAAGCGGTCAGTGCGGGCATGTCAGAAGAAGAGGCGGTAGATCAAGCGCTCGATCAAATTGGAGATGCAGCCATACTCGGAATGCAGCTTCATGAAACACACAAAACTCAAGTTGACTTTAAAACGATACTTCTTGTATTAGCTACTTGTTTATTTGGGCTGTTTGTAATGTATTATTTTCAGTTTCATTCTCATTTACGTCATTTTCAAGACACGAATATCTTTTATAAAAGTCTCATTTACTATGTATTTGGTCTTGCGTTGATGCTTGGACTGTTTGCTTTTGATTATCGGCGCTTTTTACCCTATTCATGGCATTTATACATAGGAACGATTGGAATGCTGATTCTTACAATGATGATTGGGACAAGAGTGAACGGTATTCTCTTTTTAAGCTTAAATAATGGATCGATCAATCTGACTGAAATTTTTCCATTTCTGATGATTATTTCGTTAGCTGGCATTTATCAATCTTGGAATTGGAAGAATGGTTTCAAGTCCTGGCTAGGGTTAGCGATTGTCACTTTACCCATTATTTTATTACATATAGTCGGATCTCTTTCTGCAACCATCACCTTTATGGTCATATGCATAACGATGATGTATGTATCTCATGCAAGAATGAGACAGCTTATTCCGTTTACAGCAGCAGGTATTGTCTATCTCATTGTTCAATTATTTTCTCTGTATCAAGCTGATATGGCCCACTTTTACCAATACTCACTTCATGAATTTAGCTCAAATGGTTTTCAAATAAATCCGTACGCATTGTATGATGTTCACACTGATTGGATGTTGACGTATATCATTTATTCATTCGGATGGTTTGCAGGATTGGCCGTTCTTATGTTGTTTGTGACTTTGATTTATAGAGTAGTTCATACAGCGAAACGAGTTCAATCTGCTTATGGCAAAATATTAATGATTGGTTTGGCAACCACATTTGCAGCAAAATTTATCTTAAGTATTTTCACAAACTTTGGATTATTGCCTATATCAGGAGTTTCCATGCCTTTTATGAGCTATGGGGGATCTCATATTCTTCTAGAAATGATGTCAGTCGGGCTGCTAATGAGTATTTATAGAAGGAAACAGCTAGGAGAAATATGCCGTGAAGTAGCGTGATATGGCTGTATAAAATCACCCAATCTCTTCAATGCATCGTTGGATGAAGAGATTGGGTTTCTTGAACTGTATGTTCACATGCTTGCAATATGCACAAAATCATTCTTTTTCGGAAAAATAAAGGTGAAAGTTGTCCCTTGATCTAATGTGGAGTTGACCTCGATCGTGATATGAAGAGCGTCAGCTCCCTTTTTCGTTAAATAGAGCCCCATGCCTGTGGAGGCCGCGTCATTGTGATGTCTTGTGGAGGTAAAGCCTTTTTCAAAAATACGGGACACGTCTCTTGGGTCAATTCCTCTGCCTTGATCTGTGATGGTGAGCACCACTTGTTCGTTCATTTGTTTGCTTTCGATGATAATGTCAGATGATTGGCTGTACTTGACGGCGTTTGTCAGCACTTGTCTGATCATAAAGGATAACCATTTTGTATCACTTAATACATCTCGCTCTTCTAATAAAAGGTCAAAGCCAATTCCTTTTTGCATACACCACGATTGGAGCGCTTTGATTTCTTTCGTTAGCATGTTTTGGAGATCCAGTTTTTCAATAAATAAATCATTTTCAATATGTTGGATCCTGCTCTGATGCAGCTGTGCATCAAGGAGTAAATGTATTCTAAGCCATTCATATGTCATATTTGTTTTGAGCGGCTGTTCTGTTATGCGGTCAATCATTAAGTGCATCGCCGTGAGCGGCGTTTTCACCTCATGTATCCATGAGAGCAGTTCATCTTTTTCTTCTTCCAGCGCAGTCTTTTGCTTAGTCGTCATCTGGCGGTATCGGTCGATTTGCTCTGACGCTGCCTCCTGTACAATTTGTTCAAAGGGGGAAGAGGGTTTGAGACGCATTTGATGGTCTATATTTTCATCCCATTCTTTCAGTTGCATGTAATAAGCAGTTTCTTTCCGGTAACGAAAAAAAAGAAAAACAATGAAGAGTAATGTAGACAAAAGCACGATATAAAAAAGAGAAGCGAGTGGAATCGTTGTATCCAAATATGCAACAAAGAGAATGAGAAGCTGCAAACTAAGAAAGAACAAGATCCAGCTTCTTCGTTCTTTTAGAAATGCTTGCAGCATCATTGATCATCCTTTTCTTTTGCAAGATAACCTTGACCCACCTTTGTTTCAATGAAGGCGCCAAGGGAGATTTCGTCTAGTTTTTTTCTAAGGCGGTTGACGTTTACAGTGAGTGTATTGTCACTCACGAATCGTTCATCGTCCCATAAAGCTTGGATGAGTGATTCCCTTTTGACGATATGGTTTTTATGCTGAATTAATTCTTTTAGAATAAAAAACTCATTTTTTGTTAATTCAATCTCACCGTTTTCATTTGTCACTGTATTATTTTCGAGGTCAAGGGTAGCGCCGCACCAGACTTTTAAGTTGGCTGGTTCCGCATTATAATCATGGACTCGGCGAAGAACAGCACTTACTTTGGCGATGAGAACGTCAAAGTGAAAGGGCTTTTGTACAAAATCATCAGCTCCAAGCTGCATCGACATGACCATATCAGCAGGATGATCACGAGAGGAAAGAAAGATGATGGGCACATTAGAATGATGCCGAATCATCCGGCACCAATGAAAGCCATCGTACTTTGGTAGCTGAATATCAATAATGACTAAATCAGGCTGGATGGAAGTGAACTCCTGCATGACCTGTTGAAAATTGTTGATCCCATACACATCATAAGACCAGTTGACTAAACGTTCTTTGATTTCTTGGAAGAGGGTTGTATCATCCTCAATCAGCAAAATTTTAAACAAAACGAGCACCACACTTTTTGAATTACTTGTACATCATTGTAGCGGAAAACAGGCACTCCCGCTAGAAGCAGACAGTAAAAAAGCAAGGGAAGAGATCCCTTGCTTCGGTTTATTTACCTAAAAAGTGCTTTTTAAAGAATGATAATTGATATTCAAGTGTGAGCGGGTCATTAAAGTAAAACTCTTCCGCATTTGCTTCATACACACGATGTTTTTTCACAGCAGGAATGGACTTATAGATTTCACTGTTTTGATAGGAATTGTCCATTTCGCTGTTTTTGCTAATGATCATATAGTCTCCGGCAAATTCAGGGATGACCTCTTGTGATACCGCATAATAACCAGCTTTTAATGCTTTTTCTTTTACTTTTTCAGGCATTTTTAGTTTCATTGCTTGGTAGAGGATTTCTGTTCCGCGACCCCATGCATCTCCAAAGACGTAAAGGTCTTTTGTGCCGCTTTCAAAGACAGATACGGTTGCATCTTCACCAATTTTTGCTTTGATTTCTTTGCCAGTTTCAGCTGCGCGTTTTTTGAAATCCTTGACCCATGCTTCTGCTTCTTTTTCTTTGTTTAAGACTTTTCCAATTTCAATATGCTGCTGAAGGTAATCGACTTTGTTATACGTGAATAAAACAGTTGGGGCGATTTTTTTCAGTTTTTCTACATTTTTTGCACCGCTTAAACCGATGATGACATCAGGCTTTAGCTTCATGATTTTTTCCACATTTTCATCGGATACTTCTTCCACATTTTTTAATTTCTTTTTGAAACGTGGGTTCTTTTTTGACCAAGAGTCAACGCCCACAAGGTTCACACCAAGTGACAAGACATTTCCTGTATAAGAGGCGAGAACAACAACACGTTTTGGATTTGCTGGCAGCTTCACAGGTCCATTTTCAGATTGATATGTAATCGTGTCTGACGTTGATTGATTTTTTCCTTTATTTGAGGAAGAGTTGTTGCTATTGCCACATGCGCTCAACGCAAGTACGAAGATGAGCATCAGAGGGAACAATATTTTCTTCATGAATGTAGACTCCTTTGAAATCGGCACATAAGCCGTGTATTTGGTTGTATGAGTGATAATGATAATTATTATCACTCAGATATCATACCATAGATGTGAGGTTTGTTGTCAATGATATTTTAGCTGTGGATAGAGGAATTCTGATAGAAAGAAAAAAAGATCAAGGCAGTGTATGACCTGATCTTTTTTCTTATTTAAACCAGCCTTTTTCTTTGGAACGAGTAATGGCCTCAATTCGGTTTTTGACTTCTAGTTTATCTAAAATAACGGATATGTAGTTTCGGACAGTGCCGCTTTTTATGCTGAGTTCCTTGGCGATTTCTTTTGTGTTTTTTCCGTCTGCGACGAGTTCTAGAACCGACTTTTCTCGTTCAGTTAAAGGATTTTCGTCGCTATACAAGTCTTCCATTAATTCAGGGGCGTACACCTTTTTCCCTTTCATCACGCTGCGGATGGCACTTGCCAAATCCTCGCTTGGGCTGTCTTTCAGCATGTAGCCGCTAACGCCAGCTTTCAGCGCTCTTTGAAAATAGCCAGAACGGGCAAAGGTAGTTAAAATGATGATCTTCACATCAGACTTTTTGAGTTCTTCAGCGGCATCGAGCCCAGATTTTCCTGGCATCTCAATATCCATTAAACAAATGTCGACCGGGTGTTTTTTAGCAAAATCTATGGCGTCCTGGCCGTTTGTGCCTTTTCCAACAACCGTCATATCGTCTTCTAAATCGAGAAGCGATCCAAGAGCACCGAGCAGCATTTGCTGATCCTCTGCGATAAAGATGTTAATCATTTTATTTCCTCCTTATCTTTCGCTGCTGAATCATTTGGAATGCTCATGATCAGCTTCGTCCCGTTTTTTGTCTCAATGTGCAGGCGTCCATTTGCAAATTCCAATCTTTCTCTAATCCCTGCAAGGCCATGTCCCTTCGTTTGAGAGGATGGATGACTGCCTTTAAATGTGCCGTTATCCTCAACTGTAATGACAGCTTCCTTTGACTTTTGATGAATCGTGATTTGACAGACAGTGGCGTCGCTATGCTTGACGACATTCGTCACGGCCTCTTTGATGCACATGCTCACAATGTTTTCGTTAAGAAGAGAGATGTGTTTCGGCGCTTCCTTTTCATCATAAATCATGTCAATATCCGCGGCTTCAAGGATTTGCTTGATGTTCAATATTTCATCTTTGATCCGAATGCCTTTCATGGAAGAAACAATTTTCCGCACTTCATTTAGAGACGTTCTAGCTGTCTGCTGGACACTCTTTAGTTCGGCACGAGCCTGTTCAGGGTCTTTATACACGAGTTTACGGGCAAGGTCACTCTTTAATCCAATGAGAGAGAGTTTTTGTCCAAGTGTGTCATGCAGATCGCGAGCAATTCGCTGTCTTTCTTCAAGTTTGACAAGATCGGCGATCCGTTCATTGGCATATTCTAATTTCTCTTCTAGCCGTTCACGTTCCTTCCTGCTTCGAATGCTAAGAGGGAGGAGGATGGCGCTGATCAGTGTAATTACGACAAACGGAATTTGTGTGAGAAACCATCCCTTTTTTAAAATCAAGCTAAAGTTCACTGCTACGGCGGCGCTCCCTAGATGAATATAGTATAAGATATAGAAAGGGACTTTTCTTTTGATATGCCCGTTGAAATAGGCGATACAAAAAGCAAAATAAATGTAGCTGTAGAGCATCACATAACCAGTTGAAATGGCGATTAATACAAGGCCGAATACATATAACGACCAGCCCTTTGAGACAAAGGCAAAACGGTAGACCGCAAAAAAGACGACGTTTAAAATAATGCCGATCACAATGCCTAAAGTCGAAGGGGTCTTAAAGATAAAATAAAAGGGCAGGATGAAAAAAATCGCCCAAATATATGGGGAAATCCCATGCAGTTTTTGAATTTTCAGTTGTTTTTTCATCCGTGATTCACCTTTTTCATTTTTTCAGTCTTTTTCACTACTTTATCAAATTGAACAGGTGAGCGCATCCTGCAAATACAACAAGCTCCTTCTATTGTAAGAAAGAGCTTGCGCCAATTATGCATTCTTCTTCAGAATGTCTCCTTTAATGACAGGTGCGGGCATCTTCTTAGATTGCCGTGCTTCTTTAAAGGTAACGAATGCTTTCGTTTCTTCATCCCAAAGTCTAAATTTCATTGATTCGATACTTGTTTTTAAAGTGATGGTTGGCACATTTTGAAGCGGCTCACTATGATCATGTGCATGCTCCAAGTGATAATTCGGTACCCTCGGACTTAAATGATGAACATGGTGATAGCCGATATTGCCTGTTAACCATTGAAGAAGCTTTGGCAATTTGTAAAAAGAACTGCCTTCTACAGCTGCCTGCACGTAATTCCAATGTTCATCTGCTTCAAAGTAAGAATCTTCAAATGTATGCTGCACGTAAAACAGCCATACGCCGATTGATCCTGAGATCAGGAAGATTGGACCTTGGACAAGCAGGAACTCCTGCCAGCCAAAAAGAAGACACGTTGCAGTTGCTAGCGCAATGATGCTCACGTTTGTGAAATACGTGTTCCAGCGCTCTTTTTTACGAGCATTTTTGACGTTGAAACGGTTTTTTAAGAGAAAAACAAAGATCGGTCCTAAAATAAACATCACAAAAGGATTACGGTAAAATCTGTAGCGAAACTTCGTCCAAGCTGATGCCTCTTGATATTCTTTGACTGTCAGTAGCCAAATGTCGCCAGTACCTCGTTTGTCTAGATTACTGCTTGTGGCATGGTGAATTGAATGATCTCTTTGCCATTGAAGATAAGGGAAAAGGGTGAGTACGCCCGTTACAAATCCGAACAGGTGATTTAGCGGCTTCTGTTTAAAAAAGGATTGATGGCAGCAGTCGTGAAAAATAATAAAGACACGTACTAAAAAACCAGCTGCAATCACCGCAAAGAAGAGGGTTAAAAGGTAGGAGATGTTCAGGCTATAATAGGCAAGAAACCAAAGCCCCAAAAATGGAATGAATGTATTAAAGAGTTGAATGATACTTTTTTTCGAATTAGCACCAGAGAATTGGCCAACTTGTTTTCTTAAAGTGGCTTGCTGCTGTGTGTTTGTTGAAGTCGTCATGAACGTTCAAGTCCTTTCCGTTTCTTTCTACTTCAAAGTATAGAAGGAAAGGTGTCATGCTCATAGTAGCACCCATCATGTATTCAATATGACATTTGTCATGTTGGACGCGGGAAAGGCTGATGGTTCAAGGGTTGTAAGCTTATTTTATTTTAAATAAAAAAAGTAAAGGCGCTTAGCCTTCACTTTTTATGCACGTGCTTCATGTACTTTTAACTGCTTGCCTTTAATCGTTGTGTGCCGCATGGCTTTTAGCACAAGAGGGCCTTTGCCATTTAAAATATCTACATATGTTTTCGTTTCCTGAATGGTAATAATCCCAATGTCATCAAACGCAACGCCGTCTATTTTGGCGATCGTTCCAACGAAATCAACTGCCCGGAGTTTCTTTTTCTTCCCGCCATTAAAATACAGCTTCATAATATCTTTTTCTATGCCGGCCTGCTTATTTTCCTTTTGAATCGGTGTTTCAATTTTTTCTTCAAAGCTTGCCACATGCTGTTCTGCTTCTTCTTTTGTAGGATAAGGCTGAATTTGAAAATGAATGCCAGCTTCCTCTTTTAATTCTTCAATGAGCGGCTGCCCGTGCCTTGTCATAAACGCAATCGTTTTTCCGCTTTTACCCGCTCTGCCAGTTCTTCCAGTCCGGTGAATGTAGCGTTCTTTTTCATATGGCAAGTCGTAATGAATGACATGTGTCATATCACTGACATCAATTCCTCGGGCTGCAATATCTGTTGCGATCAAATAACGGAATTCCCCGTTTTTAAATTCATCCATGACGGCAAAGCGGTCTTCCTGCCTCATCCCGCCATGAATCTTATCGCAAGGAACATCCCACTCATCTAGCTTCATCGTCAGCTCATTCACTCGCTCCTGCGTATTGCAAAAAATGATACAGCTATCTGGATTTTCAATGACAATCGTTCGTTGAAGTAATGAAAACTTGCCTTCTTCCTCGGTTTCAATCAACGTGTGGGTGATTTGCTGCTTCGTCGTTTCCTCCCGAGCAATCTCTATCACTTTTGGCGATTGTAAAAACTGCTCACTCAAATCCTTCATTTCATCAGACATCGTCGCTGAAAATAACATCGACATCCGCTTTGGCGGCAGATGCTGAATAATAGAAGAGACTTGATCAATAAATCCCATGTTCAGCATTTCGTCTGCTTCATCTAACACGAAAAATGACAGATTGTCTAAAGAAAGTGTCCCTTTTTCGAGGTGATCCAATATTCGTCCTGGCGTTCCGCACACAATGTGGTTCTTTTGTGCAAGCTCTATTTTTTGTGCTTGAAATGGAGCTTTTCCATAAATGGCGGCCGCTTTGATTCGTTTAAATCGTCCGAGGCTGGTCAGATCCTGTTTGACCTGCATGGCAAGTTCTCTTGTTGGGACGAGGATGAGGGCTTGAGGTTTATTCTCAGCCCAATCCACCATTTCACAAATTGGCAGACCGTAGGCTGCTGTTTTGCCACTGCCTGTCTGAGATTTGACAATGAGGTCCTGCTTTGAAAAAGCAACGGATAATGTCTTGTGCTGGACGGGTGTAGGTGTATGGAAATGAAGCGCTTCTAGCGCTTGTTTCAATTCATCGCTTAATGGATATTGATCAAAATGTTGTAATGGCATCGTGTTCTCCTTTTCGTACATGTATACTTGTGACATCATACCATATCTTTTCAAAGACACCATGACCTTGAATGAAAAGGCATGAAAAAAAGCCCCGTAAAGGAGCTTTCAGCGTGTAGACAAACCCTCGCATTCGGTGTCAGATTTGCGCTCCGGTACTCACGAATGTCAAATTCGCTCCGTTCCGGTGCTCACTCTTCCTAGACTTCAAAGGTTTTCTATCACGCTGAAAAGAAAACAAAAGCCCCTTAAAGGAGCTTTTTGATTAAAGGAATCTGCGTTTTACTTTTTCCCAATAGGAGTTATCTTTTAATTTGACCGTTTTGATCACTTTACCAGAAAGGCCAATGTCAATTTGTTTGACATGTTTTGTACCTAGCGCTTCGTTATCAAGACCGATAATCGGATGGTCGTTACCGTCCTGAACAACCTTTAGTGTCAGCTTGCGATCACTGCTTAAAATGAAAGGAGCTCCAAGTGTACGGTATGAGTTGTTATTCAGCGATGCCAGCTCGGTTACTTGCATACACGGAAGCATCGGATCCACCACAGCGCCGTTGACAGATTTATTGTAGGCCGTTGAACCGGTTGGAGTGGAAATAATCATCCCGTCGCCTCTAAAGGTTTCAAAATGGAAATCATCTATATACACATCGATGACAAATGTTTTAATGATGCTAGAGCGGATCGACAGTTCGTTTAAGCAATGGAACTGGTTTGTACTGTCAACGCTTACATCGATGATCGGATATTTTCTCACTTCAATTTGTTCAGTGTTCATGGCATCAATCATTTGATCAAAATGTTCTAACGAAAAATCGCAGTATAGGTGCGAATTCTCTGTTTTTGATACCCCTACATACAAGCAGTCATCCCGGAAGTTCGTTTTGCGAACCGCTTGAAGAAATGTACCATCTCCACCAATTGAAGCAATGATATGGGCATCTTCTGCACGCTTTACGACGTGAAAGCCTTGATCGGTAGCGAGCTTCTCCAGAGAAGAAATGTGTCCATCCAATTCATGATCTTTTTTGTAAAAGAAAAATACATTGCGACGATTGTCTGTCATTGACGTTCTCCCCTTTGTTGTCAAAAATAGATTTCGAGTAGTAAAGGGCTTACATAAAAACCCTTGTTCACATTTTACACTTTTTTCATATGAAAGTAAAAATATTAGAAAGACGCTTCATCATGATAGAGGCTTCCATTTAAGAAATGAGTCATTGTAAGTGATTAGACAACGCTGACTTTGAGCATAATTTAATAGCTCATTTTGGAAGAAAGAGAGGTCTGGGCGTTTCGTTGTGAAGATGCTCTGAGCTATTAGATATAGGAAGAGGATAAAATAACCAATTTTTCGTCGTGATGAGCAAATGATAGAAGATGTAAAGTTGATCGTCATTTCACATCGGTGCTATCATATGTTGAAATGAAATGTAAAAAAACCACAGTTCCTGTGAAACATTTCATGTGTGTATTCGTATGAACGAAGTGAGACAAAAAGGAGGAGAAAGAAATGAATGCGAAAAGATGGGTAGCCTTAATCATTGCACTTGGTGTTTTCGGCTTTTCGATTGTGATTAGTATCACGACGGCCTTGTTTGAAAGCTTCAATGATAATAAGATGAGCTATCAATTCGGGGACGAAATCGAAGAAAAGGTACTAGAGGATGGCAGCGGAGCGAGTAAAATTGCTGTACTTGAGATTAATGGTACGATTCAAGATAACGGTGGTGCATCCAGCCTTTTAGGCGGGGAAGCATATGATCATCGTGCGTTCTTAAAAGAATTAGATAAAGCAAAAGACGATGCGTCTGTGAAAGGTGTCTTGCTGCGCGTTAACTCTCCTGGCGGCGGTGTCTATGAAAGTGCTGAAATACATAAAAAATTAGAAGAAGTAAAGAAAGCGAAGAAGCCAATTTATGTTTCTATGGGTTCAATGGCGGCTTCTGGTGGCTATTATGTATCCACTCCAGCGAAAAAAATCTTTGCTTCACCTGAAACGTTAACAGGCTCTCTCGGGGTCATCATGCAAAGTTTGAATTATGCAAAGCTGGCAGATAATTTAGGCATTAAATATGAAACCATTAAAAGTGGAAAATTCAAAGACATCATGTCACCAAATCGTGATATGACAAAAGATGAGCGCGACATCATGCAAAGCATGGTTGACAACTCTTATGAAGGTTTTGTGAAAGTCATCTCAGAAGGACGCGGCATGTCTAAGCAGGACGTCAAGAAAATTGCTGACGGCCGGGTCTATGACGGAACACAGGCGAAATCGAACGGATTAGTGGATGAGCTTGGGTACTATGAAGATGCACTAAAAGCAATGAAGAAAAATGAAAAAGGCCTAAAAGGAGCAAAGGTTATCAGCTATTCACAAAGCTTTGGCTGGAACTCTCTTTTCAATATGAGTGCAAGCAAGCTCTTTAAAAGCGAAATTGATTTTCTGAACTTAAAAGAAACACTGGCTGGCTCAAATGGGTCTAAACCGATGTATCTCTATTCAAAATAAAGGAGGGATCATAGATGGATTCTACATTCGATGAAGTAACGGAAAGTCGCAGCCAAGAGGAAGAATCAAGGCCGACTCTTGCGAAGCGCACTTCAATTGAAGCGCAGGCCTTTGCAGGTTTCTGGATTAGATTTTGGGCATTTATCCTAGATTGGCTCGTCGTATGGGGTGTTAACCATTTGACGGTTTCTCCAATCTTTAGTCTCTTTGGCTGGTCAAAAGGTGGAGGCTGGTTTTCCCCATTTTCCGTCACAACCACAATTGTCTTTCTGCTTTATTTTGCGATCATGACGAAGATTTTCCAACAAACACTTGGAAAGATGGTGTTTGGAATCAAAGTCGTCTCACTTCAGCCGGAGAAGAAGCTGCCATGGGATGTCATTTTCTTTAGAGAAATTGTGGGGCGATATATTAATACGCTTTTTGTTCTCTATGCTGTGGTTGGGTTTACGCCGAAAAAGCAGGGGGTTCATGACTACTTTGCAGATACGGTGGTTGTTCATGAACATTTATATGAAAAAACAGAATCAAACGCATAATCAAAGAGAGTTTGGCCGGGTACCGGTCAAACTCTTTTTTGTGTGATTGGGTATAAAATCCAGAAGGAGAGCCATAATCGTAGAGGAAGCATCATTTGTTATGGAGGAAGTGAGCACAGTGCTGTACGTTTGGATCGCAGCTTTTTTGTTCCTTGTGATCTTATTGATCTTTATGAAAGTGACCATTTCACTGGACTATTCACATGCAAATGACAATGACCATATTGCGGTGAAGATCATCACGTTATATGGAATCGTCAGACTGAAGAAAGACATTCCGATGGTGAAAGTGAATACGGAAGATCAAACGATTGATATTCGTGAAAAGAAAATGGCCAGCACCAAAACGCCTAATCAAGAAAAAGAAACCATGCATAAAAAAGTGGGAAAACGTGATGTAAAGGAAATCCTTCATCAAATGGAGCGTATTACAAAAGAGATTGTCGATCTAAACCGGATCATGCGAAAGTTCTTCATTCATATAAAAATCGTCTCATTTCACTGGTCCACATGGATTGGTTTTCATGACGCAGCTTTAACAGGTGTAGCAGCCGGCGGTGTGTGGTCAGTCAAAGGAGCACTTCTTGCCTTTATGCAGGAGCATCTCACCTTTAAGCACAAACCCGTCTATGAAGTGATTCCCGCTTTTCAGCACAATGTATCACAGACACACTTTGCATGTATAGCTTATTTTCGGATTGGACATGCTATGCTTGCAGCCATTCGATTACTTGTCCATTGGTTAAAAGGGAGAAAGGCGAGAAAAAATGCCTCTCTTCAAGCAACGAAGAATGAATCATCTGTTTAAGGAGGAACCTGAAAATGGCAGATCATCCAATCCAAGGTCTGATGAAGACAGCGATGGAAAACTTAAAAGAAATGATTGATGTGAACACGATCATCGGCGATCCAGTCGAAACCCCTGACGGCAGTGTCATTCTCACTGTGTCAAAGGTTGGTTTTGGATTTGCAGCCGGCGGCAGTGAATTCAACGGTAACCAAAAGAAAGAAAAACGGTCTGATGAACAAGAACGAAAAGAACCGAGACTCCCATTTGGAGGCGGAAGCGGTGGGGGAGTATCGATTACACCAATCGCCTTTTTAATTGTGGGAACAAATGGCGTACGAATGCTTCATTTGGATGAACACACACATCTGCTCGATAAAATATTGGATTCTGCTCCTCAAGCAATTGAACGTCTTCAGCACATGTTTAAGAAGGATGAACGGGAACATCGTCACAAAGAACGAAAACTAGATGACATAGACCTTTAAAAAGTTAGCTGCCCTGCAGTTAACTTTTTTTTCAAAATGGACGATTAGGCTTTGCAGTTTTTTGCTTTCTCTACTATGATAGAACCATACATTTGATAAGGGAGGAATTGTTTTGGCATCGATCACATTTAAAGGGAGCCCAGTAACGCTTGTAGGAAATGAAGTGAAAGTAGGCGAGCAGGCTCCAGATTTCACGGTATTAACGAACTCACTAGGGGAAGTTTCACTTTCTGATTTAACAGGAAAAGTGACGATTATCTCAGTGATTCCTTCTATTGATACAGGTGTGTGTGACGCACAAACAAGACGTTTCAATGAAGAGGCAGCCGGCTTAGGTCCGGTCAATATTTATACCATTAGTGCAGACCTACCATTTGCACAAGCACGCTGGTGCGGAGCAAACGGAATTGAAAATGTCGAAACATTATCTGATCATAGAGATATGTCATTTGGTGAAGCGTTTGGTTTATATATGAAAGAATTGCGTTTATTGGCGCGTGCGGTCTTCGTATTAGACCCAAGCGGAAAAGTGGTTTACACTGAGTATGTAAGCGAAGCAACCAATCATCCAAATTATGAAAAAGCCATTGAGGCTGCGAAATCACTGTTATAAAAGCAGCATCGACAAGAGCTCCGGCTTCATACTGGGGCTCTTTTCAATGAGAACATCTAGCTTTTAACAAAGCGAGGAGAGAAAAGCATTGCAGAAAGATCAAGTGAGTACGATTTTTGAGCTGCTCGATACAGCTTCAATTCGTTTAAAAAAGGAACAGAACATTTCCTATATTGAAGCATTGGCAGAAGCAGGAGAAGCCTTTTTCCAGGCAAATGATCGAAATGGTTTACTAAAAGATTTAATAGAGAAAGCAGATTTCGCCTCTTATGATCATGAGCAGATTCGTAAAGCGTTTCAGCTCGCCGTATTAAAAGGACAAAAGGATATTTCACATCCAAACCGGCAGATGACACCTGATACAATTGGTCTGTTTGTCAGCTATTTGGTCAATAAATTTTTAGAAGGACAAAAAGAGCTGGTTGTCTTTGATCCAGCAGCGGGAACAGGGAATTTACTGCTTGCGGTCCTCAACAATGTAACAGCAGAAACAACACGCGGTTTTGCCTCTGAAATTGATGACGTGCTCATTAAAATTGCGTGGGCACAAGCGAACTTAGAAGAAAAAGAAGTAGAGCTTTTCCACCAGGACAGCCTTGAGCCGCTTCTTATCTCACCAGCAGATGTTGCTGTATGCAGTCTTCCTGTCGGGTATTATCCAAATGATGAGCGCGCTAAAGACTATGAATTAAAGGCAAAAGAAGGTCATTCCTTTGCGCATTATTTATTCATTGAGCAAAGTCTTCGTTACACGAAAGAAGGCGGCTTCTTATTCTTCATCATTCCAAACGATTTGTTTGAAGGAAAAGAAAGCGTACAATTAAAGGATTTCATCAAAGAACATGCATATATGAATGCGTTAATTCAGCTGCCAGTCTCTATGTTCAAAGACAAAAAGCATGCCAAAAGCTTATTTGTGATGCAAAAGAAAAAAGAGGGGCTCGAAGCACCGAAACGTATGCTATTTGCCAATCTGCCATCTTTCTCACAGAAGGAAGCAATGGTTGGCGTCATGAGAAAATTAGACCAATGGTTTATAGAAGAAAAAGAAACGAAAGAATAGCCAGAGTGATGTCTGGCTATTTTATTATTCAGAAAATAACGACTTATTGATGTAAGCGGTAACAGTTCGAAGGTGTACTTGAAATGCAAAGTTTTCAATGTTTAAATGAAAAAGTCAGATATTTTTCGGACTTATCGTTAAACTATAAAAGACCCGTTCAAACAGGTTGAATATAGCACCGAAAAAACGTGAAACCTTATATAACAACTGAGTAAAAGGAGCGACAGTAATGTCCAAAATTATTGCAATCAACGCAGGAAGCTCATCTCTTAAATTCCAATTGTTCGACATGCCAGAAGAAACCGTTTTAACAAAAGGTCTTGTTGAAAGAATCGGAATGGACAACAGTATCTTCACGATTTCTGTAGATGGAGAAAAGAAAACAGAAGTCACAGATATTCCAGATCATGCAGTAGCGGTTAAAATGCTACTTGAAAAACTAATTGAATTTAACATCATCAAAGACTTTAATGAAATTGATGGCGTAGGACACCGCGTCGTTCACGGCGGAGAAAAATTCAGCGATTCTGTTGTTTTAACAGATGAAGTCATCAATGACATTGATCAGCTTTCAGAGCTTGCACCACTTCACAACCCTGCAAACGTTGTAGGAATCAAAGCATTCAAACAAATTCTGCCTGACGTACCAGCGATTGCTGTGTTCGATACAGCGTTCCACCAAACAATGCCAGAGCAGTCTTACCTATACAGCCTTCCGTACGACTACTACAAAAACTTTGGTATTCGTAAATACGGATTCCACGGGACAAGCCATAAGTTCGTAACAGAGCGTGCAGCAGAGCTATTAGGCCGTCCTCTTGAAGAGCTTCGTTTGATTTCTTGCCACCTTGGAAATGGTGCAAGTATCGCAGCAGTTGAAGGCGGAAAATCAATCGATACGTCAATGGGCTTCACACCACTTGCGGGTGTTGCAATGGGAACACGTTCAGGTAACATTGACCCTGCCCTTATTCCATTTATTATGGAGAAAACAGGACATACAGCGGAAGAAGTACTTTCTACTTTGAATAAGAAGAGTGGTCTTTTAGGTGTGTCTGGTCTTTCAAGTGATCTTCGTGATATCGAAGAAGCGACAGAAGAAGGAAACGACCGTGCAGAAGTAGCACTAGATATTTTTGCAAGCCGTATTCATAAATACATCGGTTCTTATGCAGCGAGAATGAATGGTGTAGATGCCATCATCTTCACAGCTGGAATCGGTGAAAACAGCTCAGAAGTGAGAGCACGTGTACTTCGTGGTCTAGAATTCATGGGCGTATATTGGGATCCATCTCTTAACAACATGAGAGGCGAAGAAGCATTCATCAGCTACCCTCACTCTCCTGTAAAAGTCATCGTGATTCCAACGAACGAAGAAGTCATGATTGCAAGAGACGTTATGCGTTTAGCGTAACATCCTTTTAAAGCTCTTTTCCTCAGCGGAAAAGGGCTTTTTTCTATTGAAATCAGCATGCTATAATGTGAGGCAATATGAAAGGAGCGGTGTGAAGAGATGAGCGCCCAAGAACATAAACGCGAAGCGAAAACGAGGCTTCATGTAAAAGTCATTACCGTCAGTGATACAAGGACAAAAGAAACAGATAAAAGCGGCCGTCTGATGATTGATTTGCTCAAAGAACAAGGGCATCTTATTCTTGCATACGATATTGTGAAAGATCACATTGGAGCGATTCAAGACGCCGTCTTAGAAGGAACAAGTGAAGCGAAGATTGATGCCGTCTTGTTAAACGGGGGAACTGGTATTGCAACAAGGGACGTCACGATTGAATCCATTACACCTCTTTTCTCAAAAGAGCTGCCGGGCTTTGGAGAAATTTTTCGCATGCTGAGCTATACAGAAGATATTGGATCAGCCGCTATCTTATCTAGAGCGACGGCAGGGGTGATTAACCAAAAAGCCGTTTTTGCCACACCAGGCTCTACCGGAGCAGTTCGGTTAGCCATGACCAAACTCATTATTCCAGAGCTTCCTCATGTCTTGCGAGAGCTTGAAAAAGATCAAAAATAGCCCAAAATGACTCTGCCAAGAAAATTTGGCAGAGTTTTTTTCATAAAGGGGTTGAAAAAACAATTTTTCCTTGTTACAGTGTATACATACTAAATGCATGTTTATAAATTAAAACTTATTTTTATGCAAAAAAACATTCACAGAATCAAAACAAGCGAGAGGAGCTTTTCAAACATGTCACAAAATAAAAAAGTCGTATTAGCATATTCCGGAGGTCTTGATACCTCTGTTGCAGTTAAATGGTTACAGGAGCAAGGTTACGAAGTTGTTGCTTGCTGCCTGGACGTAGGTGAAGGAAAAGATTTAGCATTCGTTCAACAAAAAGCACTTCAAGTCGGAGCTGTTCAATCTTACATGATCGACGCAAAAGAAGAGTTTGCTGAAGAATTTGCACTTGCAGCACTGCAAGCACACACGATGTATGAAGGGAAATACCCGTTAGTATCTGCACTATCTCGTCCGCTCATTGCCAAAAAATTAGTGGAAGTCGCAGAGAAAGAAAATGCCGTAGCCGTTGCACACGGATGTACAGGGAAAGGAAACGACCAAGTTCGTTTTGAAGTATCAATCAAAGCATTGAATCCAGACCTAGAAGTTCTTGCACCAGTGCGTGAATGGAAATGGTCTCGTGATGAAGAAATCGACTATGCACAAAAGCACGGTATTCCAATTCCGATTAACTTAGATAGCCCATATTCAATTGACCAAAACCTTTGGGGCAGAAGTAACGAATGTGGTATTTTAGAAGATCCTTGGGCAGCGCCGCCAGAAGGTGCTTATGATCTGACAAATCCACTTGAAAAAACACCTGACACACCTGAAATCATTGAAATCACGTTTGAAAAAGGAAAACCAACAGCGATTGACGGAATCCAGTATTCATTATCTGATCTCATCCTTCATTTAAATGAAGTCGCTGGCCAGCATGGTGTAGGCAGAATCGATCATGTTGAAAACCGTCTTGTTGGAATCAAATCTCGTGAAGTATATGAGTGCCCAGGTGCAGTTACCCTATTAAAAGCACACAAAGAACTTGAAGACTTAACGCTTGTCAAAGAAGTAGCACACTTTAAGCCAATCGTTGAACAAAAAATGGCTGAATTAATATACAACGGCTTATGGTTCTCACCACTTAAATCAGCACTAGATGCATTCTTACAAGAAACGCAAAAGAACGTAACAGGTGTTGTACGTGTGAAACTATTTAAAGGCCATGCCATTGTAGAAGGACGTAAATCACCATATTCACTTTATGATGAAAATCTAGCAACTTACACAAAAGCAGATGAATTCGATCATGATGCAGCTGTAGGATTTATTAACCTTTGGGGTTTACCAACAAAAGTAAACAGCATCGTGAACAAAAAGGAGCAGGTTAAAGCATGAAAAAGCTTTGGGGAGGCCGATTTCAAAAAACACCAGAAAAATGGGTCGATGAGTTTGGTGCATCCATTCATTTCGACAAACAATTAGTCAAAGAAGATCTGACCGGCTCCCTTGCCCATGCAAGTATGCTGAATAAATGCGGTATCATCGGCGATGAGGAGGCCGCTGCAATCAAAGACGGACTGAATACGCTCATGAAAAAGGCAGAGGCGGATGAACTTGAATTCTCAGTGGATTATGAGGACATTCATTTAAACCTTGAAAAAATGCTCATTGATGAGATTGGTCCGCTTGGCGGCAAATTGCACACAGCGAGAAGCCGGAATGATCAGGTCGCAACCGATATGCATTTATATTTGAATAACCAAGTAGAGCATATCATTGAGCTGATCTCTTCTTTTCAAACAGTGCTTGTAGAAAAAGCTGAACAGCACGTTGAAACAATTTTTCCAGGATATACGCACTTACAGCGTGCACAGCCTATTTCCTTTGCCCATCATATGCTTGCCTACTTTTGGATGCTTGAGCGGGACAAAGCGCGTTTTCAAGATTCATTGAAGCGGATTAATGTGTCACCACTTGGATGCGGGGCGTTAGCAGGAACGACATTCCCAATTGATCGTGAATATACAGCAGAGCTTCTTGGCTTTGACCATATTTACGAGAACAGCCTTGATGGCGTGAGTGATCGTGATTTCATTTTAGAGTTCTTGTCTAATAGCAGTCTTGTGATGATGCACCTCTCACGTCTTTGTGAAGAAATCATTTTATGGTGCTCTCAAGAATTCAAATTCATTGAGCTTGATGACACGTACGCAACAGGCAGCAGCATGATGCCGCAAAAGAAAAACCCGGATATGGCTGAATTGATCCGCGGAAAAACAGGGCGGGTATATGGCAACCTGATGGGGCTGCTCACGATTATGAAAGGCTTGCCGCTTACGTATAACAAAGACTTGCAAGAAGATAAAGAAGGCATGTTTGATACGGTGAAAACGATCGCTGGCAGCCTGCAAATCTTCACAGGCATGATTCAAACAATGACAGTGAACGAAGACGTTATGAAAAAAGCAACAAAAGAAGATTTCTCAAATGCGACCGAAGTGGCAGACTACCTTGCGAAAAAAGGTATGCCATTCCGTGAAGCACACGAAATCGTTGGGAAGCTTGTGTATACATGCATTCAAAAAGGCATCTATTTAAGTGACCTTCCATTTGAAACATTTACAGAAGCAAGCGGCCTCTTTGAACAAGACATTTACACTGTTCTTGATCCGTATGTTGCTGTTGAAAAAAGAACAAGTGCAGGTGGAACTGGATTTAAACAAATTCAGCTCGCTTTAGAAAAAGCAAAAGCCTGCCTAGCATAATTCGCCAAAACCATTCGTTTATACGGATGGTTTTTTGTCATGGGAAAAAGGAGATTGATCTTCACTGGAGAAAAGGAAAGCATACCAGTGTCAAGCTGAATAAGGAGTGACAACATTTCATGAAGAGAACGCTTCAGGCTTTGTTTGATCAGCCTATCGTATCAGTGAAAACGTTAGGAGAACCATACGACGGCAGGGCTAATGATGTGTGGCTGATTTCCTTACAAGACCAAACGGAATATGTAGTGAAATCTCCAAAAACTGCAAGAGAAGAAAGTGAATTTGTGTATGGGATCAACATGATTTATGGAGTAGATGCCCGTACTGTACAAGAGCATCTTGATGAAATCAATGAAAAGCTGGCTCATACGAATTCCTTTCATATTCCGAAAGTTGTTCGTAAAGTGAAGAAGGCGGGGAAACACTTTTATGTCATGGAAAAAGTAGAAGGAATCCCTTTAACATCTTTTGAGGGCCGTTCAGCACAATTCTATAGGGATTACGGGAGGAAACTAGCGCATCTTCATTCATATCAAACAACCTTTTTCGGTGCAGTATACGGGGGAGAAAAGAGACATTTGAGAGAATTCCATGCGCTGTTAAAAAAGACAGTCTCCAAACTCATCAGCCGCTATTACACTCATCAGCCTGAATTTCAGGATTATGCAGAAAAGGTGCAGCAAAAGCTTGAAACGCTAAGTCCTCCTGATGCAGCCAGTCTCATTTTAATTGATTTAGACCCATCGCAATATATTGAAGACGATGATCAAGTGGCGAGTCTAGTTGATACGGAATATGTGGTATTTGGACCAGCTGCGTTTGATTTTATTGCACTCGAATACCTTTTGACGAAAGAAGCTGCACAAGCGGTTCAATTAGGATATGAAGAGATTTGCCCGCTTCCTCGTCAGCTTCATGAGGTGAGAGAATGCTACCGGTTTGTTTCGCTGCTTCTCGATATCCATGGTTCATGGGATATGAAAAAGTGGATGAATCACCCTATACGGTTTTCCCCTCATTGTTAAAGGGTTCAAAAGTGCGAAGGGAGCCGGTTTATAGTAAAGTAAAGATAACAAAAGAAACACATGAACTTGCAACCTTTGCTTTAGGAGGAGATTGTGTGCGACACGCATTAATAACAGCGGGTTCTAAAGGACTTGGCAGGAAAGTCACCGAGTCTTTACTGAATATGGGGTATTCTGTGACAGTGAATTATCGAAGTGATGATGAAGCTGTCCGGCAGATGAAAGAAGAACTGCAAGAATACGAAGAAAAGCTTCAATTTGTCCAAGGCGATGTGACAAACAGAGAAGATTTAAAAAACATGGTCGAGCTGGCAGTAGAACGATTTGGGCGGATTGATGCCTTGATCAATAATGCTGGACCTTATATTTTTGAACGAAAAAAACTCGCGGATTACTCTGAAGACGAATGGTATCAAATGATGGAAGGCAACCTATCCGCAGTGTTCCATTTGTTCCGAATGGTGATCCCTATGATGAGAAAACAAGGCTTTGGCCGGATTATCACATATGGCTTCCAAGGAGCAGACCATGCGCCAGGCTGGATGCACAGATCAGCTTTCGGAGCGGCAAAAGTGGGCCTTGCGTCATTGACGAAAACCATTGCGATTGAAGAAGCCGAAAACGGCATCACCGCTAATATGGTGTGTCCAGGCAAAATCGTTGGAGACATGAAAGAATCAACGATAGAAGAAGCACGTCAGATAAAAGACGATGAAACACCGATTGGTCGGTCTGGGACAGGTGAGGATATCGGTCGTATCATTTCATTTCTATGTGATGACCGTTCAGACCTCATTACAGGAACCGTCATTGAAGCAACAGGTGGTCTTAATGTCATTCACAGGCACTAAGTTTTTCAGCTTTTTATAGAGGGAATAGAAAAAAATGAGATCAAATTCGAAAGGTGGATATATTTACATGAAAGCTACATATCATGGACATTCAGTCGTACACATTGAAACAAACGGATACCATATTTGGATTGATCCATTTTTAAATGGAAATAAGCACACGGATATCAAACCGCAAGATGTCAAAGCAGATGTGATTTTGCTCACGCACGGGCATGGAGATCACGTCGGAGACACGATTGAAATCGCTAAAAACAATGACGCACTCGTGATTGCGCCATTCGAACTTGCCACTTATTTAGGCTGGCAAGGGGTGAAAACACACCCGCTTTCTATAGGCGGCGGCCGTGAATTTGAATTTGGTAAAGTCAAGCTGACGCAAGCGTTCCATGGCTCAGCGGTCATTGATGAAGAATCCAAAACGATTACGTATACAGGTATGCCATCCGGTATTTTATTTACTGCTGAAGGTAAAACAATTTATCATGCTGGAGACACGGCTCTCTTCTCGGATATGAAACTCATTGGTGAGCTGAATCATATTGAGCTCGCCTTCCTGCCAATAGGTGATAACTTCACGATGGGACCAGACGATGCGAGAATCGCAGCAGAGTGGCTTCGTGCGAAACAAGTCGTACCGATTCATTACAGTACATTCCCGCCGATTGAGCAAGATCCTCATGCCTTTGCAGACAGCTTGCATGGCGGCGTGGGTCACGTATTAAACAGCGGAGAATCCATCGATATATAATCATGATAAACAAAAGCCGGCACCCTACCGGCTTTTTTATTTGCCTGTATCGTGCTCGTGTAAAAGACAAATTGCTATTAAAAGCCTCCTGCCTTTATAATGAAATATAGATGAAAACGCTGAAAACAAAAAGGGTGAACGGGATTGGCGACAAAGCATGAGCAAATTTTATCATATATTGATTCATTGGATGTCGGAGAGAAAATTTCTGTCCGGCGTATAGCGAAAGAAATGAAAGTCAGTGAGGGCACGGCTTACCGGGCTATTAAGGATGCTGAAAATAAAGGGTTCGTGAGCACCATTGAACGAGTCGGTACCATTCGAATTGAACAGAAGAAAAAAGAAAATATTGAAAAGCTGACATATGCGGAAGTAGTCAATGTCATTGATGGTCAGGTGCTTGGCGGACGAGCCGGCTTACATAAAACGTTAAATAAATTTGTCATCGGTGCAATGGAACTGGATGCGATGATGCGATACACAGCAGCAGGCAACCTGTTGATCGTCGGAAACCGAATCAATGCTCACCGGCAAGCATTAGAGGCGGGAGCGGCTGTGCTGGTCACGGGCGGATTCTCAACAGATGATGAAATTATTCAGCTCGCAGATGAGCTTGAGCTGCCCATTTTATCAACAAGCTACGATACATTTACCGTAGCGGCTCTCATTAACCGGGCCATTTATGACCAGTTGATTAAAAAAGAAATTGTGCTTGTGGAGGATATTTTAACGCCGATAGAACGGACCGTCTATTTATCGCCAGAAGACAAACTTGAGAAATGGTATGAAAAGAATTATGAAACCGGGCACGGCCGGTTCCCGGTAGCAGACGATCAAATGAAAATTCACGGCATTTTGACCTCAAAAGATATTGCAGGCCATGACCGTTCTACACCGATTGAAAAGGTGATGACAAAAAATCCGCTGACCGTTATTGGCAAAACATCTGTCGCTTCAGCTGCACAAATGATGGTGTGGGAAGGTATTGAGGTGCTGCCAGTTGTAAATGATCATGCGAAGCTGATTGGGATGATTAGCCGTCAGGACGTGCTGAAGGCGCTACAAATGATTCAAAAGCAGCCGCAGGTCGGTGAAAAGCTGGATGATGTCGTGTCACGAGGATTTAAGGAGACTGAGACAGAAAAACCAAAAACAGATGCGGTGTACCAATATGAAGTCTCACCACAAATGACAAATCAGCTCGGCAATATTTCGTATGGTGTGTTTACACAAATTTTAATCGAATCAGCCAACCGCTTCTTAAAGTCTCATAAAAAAGGCGAGCTAATTGTAGAAAGTCTTTCTGTCTATTTCTTAAAACCGGTTCAAATGGAATCCACGATACAGATCAAACCGAATATTTTAGAAGTTGGGCGCAAGTTTGGAAAGCTGGAAGTGGAAGTTTACCACCAGTCAAATATTGTAGGCAAAGCGATGCTGATGGTGCAGCTGATGGAGAGAGGATAATAGGCAAAAAAGGGCGGCATGAATGCGCCCTTTCAGCGTGTAGACAAACCCTCGCATTCGCCCGCAGTCCTGCGTGCTGGTGCTCACGAATGTGACATTCGCTCCGCGCCAGTACTCCTCCTTCCTAGGGCTGCAAAGGTTTTCTATCACGCTGAAAAGAAGAGAAAGGGCTAAAATAAAGTTCATTTTAGCCCTTTCTCTATTATGCGTGGTCTTTTTCGCCTTCCTTTAAAAAGAGCGGAAGATAGTGCTTATAGGCTTTATATCCGGCCCATGTACTGCCGATACCAACTGCAACAAAAACAAACCCAATGACAAATGCGAGTGACGAGCGGTTTAAAAATAATTGATTCACACCGAAGAGCAGGACAAAGCAGCCAAGTGCCATACTTGATTTGGCAGACCAGAATTTCTTTTCGACCGGCCGGTTCGTACGGACATTCTTTGCTTTGTAGTATAAATAAAACATGGCAGAACAAATAATAAACACAATCAAAACAAGCATGTGCCAAGCCTCCATTGTAAGTGGTTACAACCCTATTTTAAACGTAAATAGGCTTGCTTACTAGAATAAATTGTCTATTCCTCACTTTTCTGTCTGGGTAGATTATGATTTAATAATAAAAAGAGTATCGCATAAGAAGGAGTATTTATGAAAAAAGAACTGATTAGAACCATATCATTATATGACACCATCATCATTCATAGACATGTAAGACCTGATCCAGACGCATATGGATCGCAGTGCGGCCTTACGGAAATCTTGCGTGCCACCTATCCAGAAAAAAATATTTATGCGACAGGAACCCCTGAGCCATCCCTTTCATTTTTATATGAATTAGATGAGGTGCCAGATGAAGTGTACAAAGGTGCCCTTGTCATTGTCTGTGACACTGCGAATCAAGCAAGAATTGATGATCAGCGTTATTCAATGGGCGATAAGCTGATGAAAATTGATCATCATCCGAATGAAGATCCGTATGGTGATTTGCTTTGGGTTGATACAGAAGCAAGCTCTGTTAGTGAAATGATTTATGAGCTGTATTTAGAGGGGAAAGAAGAAGGATATCAGCTGAATACAAAGGCGGCAGAACTCATTTATGCCGGCATTGTAGGAGACACAGGCCGTTTCCTTTTCCCAAACACAACGAAAAAGACACTCAAATATGCGGGTGAACTCATCGAATATCCGTTTTCATCATCAGACCTTTTCAATCAATTGTATGAGACAGATTTGAATGTCGTGAAATTAAATGGCTATATTTTTCAACATATCTCCTTATCAGAGAATGGCGTAGCTTCTGTTTTTATTAAACGTGACATTTTGGAGTCATTCCAAACAACAGCGCAGCAAGCCTCACAGCTTGTTGGAACACTTGGAAATATTGCAGGGATTAAGGCATGGGTCTTTTTTGTGGAAGAGAACGATCAGATTCGTGTGAGATTCCGCTCAAAAGGCGTCGTCATTAACACCATTGCTAAAAAATATCATGGCGGAGGTCACCCGCTTGCAGCCGGTGCGTCCATATATGATTGGGCAGTTGCAGATGAGATTTTGCGTGATTTAGAAGAAGTATGTAAATCATCATCGTGAGAGAGGGGCTTCAAGTTCCCCCTCTCTTTTTTGAGCTTTGAGAAAAGGGTTACTTGGATACAGGGATAAACCAGCAGCCGATGTCAGTTGAATCTTCATAGGCTTGGAGATTTTGATGCTTTAATTCTTTTTTAATTAAATGGGCCATCATTTCTGTCTCAGCATAAGCACACATGCCGTCTTTAATCCGGCTTGCTTTGTCTCGTGCCATTTGACGATAGCTGTAAACCTCCATTGTTCTCACCTCTTTCTTTGATCATCTCGTTCTTCTTTTAGTGTATAAAAATAACAAGTGAAAAGCGATCATTGAGTGCAGAAATTCATAAAAATTCCACATCATCTATTATTCAGCAAAGGAAATACGCACTTCAAGCGAAAGTTTTGTATAGATGGTCAGCTCTGTGACTTTGGCGCGGTATGCCTTTTCTCTAATCGTATATTCTTTATTTTCCACGGTCCGTTTTAAGAGCTCTTTTGTTTTATAGACACTTTCAATATCCTTTGTGATCACCTCTGAGATATCCTCTTTCACCTGATCTTCAAATTTCAAGGTATCTGGCTCCGGGATTTTGTACTGCTCACGGTTGACGAGGTGAACGTCTACGCTCTGAATAAGCAGACGCTGCTTATTGTCTTCATTTAATTTATGCAAATCTTCCCGATAGAGTGTGATTTGTTCTTTCAGACTGTCCATATGGTGCTGCTGGCTTCTGAGCAGTGTCACTTGTTTCTCCTGAAAGGTGCCGTACGTAAAGAGAAAAATCAGCCAGCTGATAACTGCGCCGAACATCATCCCAGCAAAAAAACGCTGCCAGCCTGGACGTTTATACAGTTCAGGCACCCTCATGATGATACATGCTCCTGAGTGAGCCACGTAATCAGGAGATACCCCGTTTGCGCACCGCCCATAGCAGAGATAATGAGCAAGATCTGCTTGAAAATATCACGTGTGTTCCCTTCGAAAATCCCTCTTTCAAAACTATAGACCGCATCAAAAGTTCCACCGATAGCCGCAACAAGTGCCCAAATTTTTAAGCGGTTGGCAAGACTTGAAATAATTGATAGCGGTGGCTGACCAGATAAATATGCACCTACCCCGCCGATAATGGCACCGCCCAAAATAACCCCCAGTGCGATAAAATAACAGCTAATAAAGTTTGGAATAAAGGCTTCCTTCACATCCATTTTTCCCACCTCACTCTATTCAATATATGGCGTGTGCTGGACAAGTATGAACGAGCGAAAAAGAAAGAACATTTGTTTCTCACCGCATCGCGTTTTATAATGAAAGAATGAATTTAGACGAAAGGAGTGGATTAAGCATGTCCTATGTTCATCTTCAGGTCCACAGTGGATACAGCTTATTGAGCAGTGCAGCGAAGGTCAAGGAGCTCGTATTAAAGGCGAAAGAACTTGGCTATCAAGCGCTCGCTCTTACCGATGACCATGTGATGTATGGAACGGTTGAATTTTATAAGGAATGTAAAACACATGGCATCAAGCCGATTATCGGTTTAACAGCTTCTGTCTTCATAGATGAACAAGAGACAGAGGCTTATCCTTTGATCCTCCTTGCTAAAAACAATGAAGGCTATCAAAACTTGATCAAAATTAGCAGTGTCTTGAAATCAAAGTCAAAAACCGGCCTGAAAGAGAAATGGCTGAAAGCCTATCATCATGGCCTTATTGCCATCACACCAGGCGTATCCGGCTATATTGAAACGCTGCTGCAACATGATCAGCTAGATGAAGCAAGGGATGCAGCGAGCCATTTAAAAGATCTTTTTGGTGAGGAACATGTGTATTTAGCCGTTCAGCCGTTTCAGCAGGACGAAGAGCTGTCTCATAAGCTCAGGGAACTCTCAAAAAGGGCGAACATCCCGCTTGTGGCAACAGGTGACGTCCACTATATCCATCAAGAGGACAAAACCGCATATACATGTTTAAAAGCCATTAAAGCAGGCCAGCAGTTATCAGAAATAGAGGAAGACCAAGGAGACAAGCATTTCAGATCGATCGAAGAAATGATGAAGTGGTATGGTGATGATCCAGAATTGCTGGCAAGAACGGTTGAGATTGCAAACCGCTGCGAGGTCGATTTAAATCTTGGTCAGACGAAACTGCCAACTTATCCGACGCCTGATCAATCAACAGCTGATCAGTTTTTACGAAGAGTGTGCCAAGAAGGCATGAACCGAAGACAGATTGCTTCAAATGACACATATATCAAAAGGCTTGAGTATGAGCTGAGCATCATTCAAAAAATGAATTTCAGTGATTATTTCCTCATTGTGTGGGATTTTATGAAGTATGCTCATGATCATGGCATTGTCACAGGTCCTGGCCGGGGATCAGCAGCAGGCTCTTTAGTTGCGTATGTTCTGTTTATTACAGATGTCGATCCGATCCGTCACGGGCTTTTATTTGAGCGTTTTTTAAATCCTGAACGAATCAGCATGCCGGATATAGATATCGATTTTCCTGACACGAGAAGAGATGAAATCATTTCATATGTAAAAGACAAATATGGGGATATGCATGTGGCGCAAATTGTCACGTTTGGAACACTTGCCGCAAAGGCAGCTTTAAGAGATGTCGGACGTGTGATGGGAATTGATTCAAAAGCAGCAGACCACCTTGCAAAGCTCATCCCATCAAAGCCAGGGACGACACTGAAAGAAGCGGTGACAGTCTCCTCAGAATTAAAAACACTGCTCCAGCAATCTGAAGAGCTGCAAAGAGTGTTTCAAATCGCTTTAAAGGTAGAAGGATTACCAAGACATACATCAACACATGCAGCCGGCGTTGTCCTAAGTGAGGAGCCGCTCACACAAGTCGTGCCTATTCAAGAAGGCCATGATGGAGTGTATTTGACACAATATGCGATGAATTATTTAGAAGATCTCGGTCTTTTAAAAATGGATTTTTTAGGTTTGAGAAACTTAACATTAATTGAATCCATTAAAAACCAGATTGAAAGACAGGAAAACGTCCACATTAACTTTAGTGACATTTCATATGAAGATCAGAAAACGTTTGATTTGTTATCAGCGGGAGATACAACGGGGATTTTCCAGCTGGAGTCACAAGGTATGCGTCAGGTGCTGAGACGACTGAAACCTTCTAGTCTAGAAGATATCGTGGCTGTCAATGCCTTATACCGCCCGGGTCCGATGGAGAATATCCCGCTCTTTATCGACCGAAAGCATGGCAGAGTGAAAGTCTCCTACCCGCATCCAGATTTGTATGACATCTTAAAGGATACATATGGGGTCATCGTCTATCAGGAGCAAATCATGCTGATTGCAGCAAAGATGGCAGGCTTTAAGCTGGGCGAGGCTGATTTACTAAGAAGAGCCGTTTCAAAGAAGGATAAAAAGGTGCTTGATGAAGAGCGAAGCCATTTTGTTGAAGGATGCCTAAAAAAGGAGTATCCTGTTAACATTGCAAATGACGTTTATGACCTAATCGTCAAATTTGCAAACTATGGTTTTAATAGAAGCCATGCTGTTGCATATAGCATGATCGGCTTTCAGCTTGCTTATTTAAAAGCGCATTATCCGTTATATTTTATGTGCGGTCTTTTAACGAGTGTGATTGGAAATGAAGACAAAGTGGCTCAATATTTCTATGAGGCAAAGGAAAAAGGGATATCTGTGTTGAAGCCTTCTATTAATAAGAGCGAATTTCCATTCACGGTTGAAAAAGGGGAGATCCGCTACAGCTTAAGAGCGATCAAAAATGTCGGAGTGTCAGCTGTAAAGGATATATACAGAGCAAGGCAGGAAAAGCCATTTGAAGATTTATTTGATTTTTGCGCAAGGGTATCAACAAAGAGTGTCAACCGAAAAACGATTGAAGCCCTCATTTTCTCAGGGGCAATGGATGAGCTTCATCCAAATCGTGCTTCGTTATTAGCATCGATAGATATTGCGTTAGACCATGTGTCATTTTTAACACCTGAGGATCAGCTGGACTTTCTTGGGGATACAACCTTCCCACTTGAGTTAAAATATGCGGAGATAGAAGAAATGCCGCTTGTCGATCTCTTGCAATTTGAGAAAGAAGCACTCGGGTTATATTTATCAAATCACCCAGTACAAGCGTATCGAGATCGTTTGAGAGAGAATGGTGCAGTGGAAATCATCAGACTTTCTTCCTATATAAAGCGAAAGATCTCAATGGGTGGTCTTTTGACAAAGGTGAAATCGATTCGGACAAAAAATGGACAATCGATGGCATTTGTCACATTCGGGGATGAAACGGGAGAAATGGAAGGTGTCGTCTTTCCAGAGCAATTTAGAAAGCTGTCCCCCTTATTTGAGGAGGGCGCAATGCTTTATGTTGAAGGCAGAATAGATGTCAGAAATGAGAGCAGTCAAATCATCGTGCAAGAAGCTGTTCTACTGGAAGAGATGGGCTCTAAAAGAAAAGAATCTGTCTACATTCGAGTCAAAGAAGAGAACCATACGCAGGAGCTGCTAGAACAAGTGAAACGAGTGATCTCCATGCACAGCGGAGAAGCAGATGTCTATTTGTATTATGAAAAGCAAAAAAAGACGATGAGACTTCCAGATGCATACAAAGTTCATGCAGATCATGCGGTCATTTTCCAGTTAAAAGAGCTGCTCGGTGAACAAAACGTTGTGATTAAATGATGACAAATCGTCTGAATATGTTTTACAATTTCACCTATTGTGTTATCATTTTAAAGATTCTGTGTATTTAAACTGCCAAGTATGTGCTTATCAACTTAGCAATTCATTAAATCATTTTCCACTTGAAGGAGTGTTCATCACATGTCATTAAGAGAAGAAGCATTACATATGCACAAAGAGAATCAAGGCAAACTCGAATCAAAATCAAAGGTACAAGTGAAAAATGCGAAAGACTTGAGCTTGGCTTACTCACCAGGTGTGGCAGAGCCATGTAAAGATATTTATGACGACACAAGCAAAGTGTATGATTATACAATGAAAGGCAATATGGTTGCTGTTGTCACAGACGGAAGTGCTGTGTTAGGGCTTGGAAACATTGGGGCAGAAGCATCTCTTCCAGTAATGGAAGGAAAAGCTGTATTATTCAAAAGCTTTGCAGGTGTTGATGCATTCCCAATCGCACTTGCAACAAACGATGTAGACAAAATCGTTGAAACAGTGAAGCTTCTTGAGCCGACGTTTGGCGGCGTGAACCTTGAAGATATTGCAGCACCAAACTGCTTTATCATTGAAGAGCGTTTGAAAAAAGAGACAAACATTCCTGTTTTCCACGATGATCAGCACGGGACAGCGATTGTAACAGTGGCAGGACTTGTGAATGCACTGAAGCTGTCTGGAAAATCAATGTCTTCAATTAAAGTAGTTGCAAACGGCGCTGGAGCAGCAGGAATTGCGATTATCAAACTTCTTTATCATTTCGGTGTACGTGATATCATCATGTGTGATACAAAAGGCGCTATTTATGAAGGCCGTCCGAATGGTATGAATGCAGTGAAAAATGAAGTAGCTAAATTCACGAACCAAGATCGTAAAGAAGGTTCTTTAGAAGAAGTGATTGAAGGCGCAGATGTCTTTATCGGCGTGTCAGTAGCAGGTGCTTTAACTAAAGAAATGGTTGGAAAAATGGCAAAAGATCCTGTCATCTTCGCAATGGCGAATCCAAACCCAGAGATCATGCCAGAAGATGCACATGCAGCAGGTGCAAGTGTTGTAGGAACTGGCCGTTCTGACTTCCCGAACCAAGTGAACAACGTCCTTGCATTCCCAGGAATTTTCCGCGGAGCGCTTGATGTACGTGCGACACATATTAACGAAGAAATGAAAATTGCAGCTGTTGAAGCGATTGCTTCCCTTGTATCAGATGAAGAATTGTCAGCGGAATACGTTATCCCTGCACCATTTGATGCACGAGTAGCGCCAGCGGTAGCCAAAGCAGTGGCAAAAGCAGCAATGGAAACGGGCGTTTCAAGAATCAAAGTAGACCCAGAAGCTGTTGCAGAAAAAACAAGAAAATTAACGATTATCGGCGAGTAATCGAATTGGAAAAGTGTGCACGTTCTTTCTGAATTTGGAGGAAAAACGTGCACCATTTCCTCTCTTACACGAAATTTTTTTCATCCTAAATGAGATTTTTTTGTAGACGTTCACAATTCACATATACCAACTACTCAGCGCCCCAAACCTATACTCATTTCTCATCAATTCCCCACTGAAAAAATTGAATGAAGGATGACAGCGTTTGACAAAAAAAGTACAATAGTTTCGGTACAGTTATGACATGTCCTATAATAGTGGATGTGCGTGTAAAGAAAAAACCCTTCAAAAAGGGAGGTAGTCATTTGTCAATCAAGAATATTTTCAGTAAAAAGAAAAAATATGCATCTGTACCCTCTGAACAGGCAAGTCAAGATGTGCCTGAAGGCATCATGACCAAATGTCCGCAATGTAAAAAAATAATGCTCACCAAAGAACTAGATAAAAATTTACGTGTTTGCATGAATTGCGGCAGACATTTGCAAATGAATGCAAAACAACGTATTGAAAGCCTTGTAGACGAAGGCACATTTGAAGAATTTAACGGTCACCTCATTTCTGAGAATCCGCTCGGTTTCCCAGGCTACGAAGAAAAGCTTCAGAAAGACAGAGAAAAAACATCTTTGAATGAAGCCATCGTAACAGGAAAAGGTGAAATTAAAGGTCAAAGTGCTGTCATTGCTGTCATGGATGCCACGTTCCGTATGGGCAGCATGGGCTCAGTCGTTGGTGAAAAGATTACATTAGCTATTGAGAAAGCAAAAGCGGACAAGGTGCCATTTATCATCTTCACTGCATCTGGAGGAGCAAGAATGCAAGAGGGGATTCTTAGTCTAATGCAGATGGCAAAAACAAGTTCAGCATTAAAGCTGTTCAGCGAGGATCAAGGTCTGATTATCTCTGTGATGACCAATCCGACAACTGGTGGTGTATCAGCTAGTTTTGCGTCTCTCGGTGATTACAACTTTGCTGAGCCTGGTGCATTAATTGGTTTTGCTGGTCGCAGAATCATTGAACAAACCATTCGTGAAGACCTACCAGAGGACTTCCAAACGGCTGAATTTTTAATGAAGCATGGTCAGCTAGATGCTGTGATTCACCGTGCAGAAATGAAAGAAACATTAGGCCAAATCTTAGCATTACACAGCACAGGAGGTGAACGAGAGTGGCTGGAGAACTAGAATTTGAAAAACCTGTCATTGAACTTCGAGCGAAAATTGATGAATTGAAAAAGTTCACACAAAACTCAGAGATGGATTTAAGTGCGGAAATTGAGCGCCTTGAAACGCGTCTGAGTAAGCTTGAAACAGACATTTATACAAATTTAAAGCCGTGGGACAGAGTACAAATTGCTCGTCATGCGATGCGCCCAACAACTCTCGATTACATTCAAGAGCTGTTTGATCACTTTTTCGAATGTCACGGTGATCGTTTTTATGGCGACGATGAAGCCATCGTTGGAGGAATTGCCACGTTTAAAGGACTTCCTGTCACAGTCATTGGTCATCAGCGCGGAAAAGACACAAAAGAAAACTTGCGCCGTAATTTCGGGATGCCGCATCCAGAAGGTTACCGTAAAGCATTGCGCTTGATGAAACAAGCAGATAAATTTAATCGTCCAATCATTTGCTTTATTGATACAAAAGGAGCTTATCCTGGTAAAGCAGCTGAAGAACGCGGGCAAAGTGAAGCAATTGCGAAAAACCTTTTCGAAATGGCAGGACTTCGTGTACCGGTTGTCTGTATTGTCATTGGAGAAGGCGGAAGTGGCGGAGCACTAGGCTTAGGCGTAGGAAACCACCTATTTATGCTAGAGAACTCAACATATTCAGTGATTTCACCTGAAGGTGCAGCAGCACTGCTCTGGAAGGACTCATCACTTGCGAAAAAAGCTGCAGAATCAATGAAAATTACCGCTCCAGACCTAAAAGAATTAGATATTATAGATGATGTTATTAAAGAAGTGCAAGGTGGAGCACACCGAGACGTGAAACAACAAGCAGCCTACATTGAAAAAACATTAAAACAGTCACTTACATCTTTGCTCAAACAATCGCCTGAAGAATTAGTCGAACAAAGATATCAAAAATACAAAGCAATCGGTAAAGTATCGATTGAAAATCAATATATTGGGGTAAACTAAATAAACGTACAGCCTTTTGGCTGGCGTTTATTTTTTTCGTCTTTTTTCATCAAAACGATCTGATGTAAGCGCTATTTGAAAATAATTTTCTTTTGTTTTCATAAAATTTGAAACGTCTGAAAACGTTGATTTGACAAGGTTTAGAGCACTTGAATCAACTGTTTTTTGAACAAAGTGCTTTCATGACTTTCTTAACTTTTGTTTAAAAACATTTTATTTAATTGTATAATAAGTACGGTTTTAGAAATTCGTATTGAAAACATCCGGTTTTGCTCATGATTGTTTTCAAGCAGTGGAAATGGTATGTTTAATTCATATATGGTCTCTGAGGTGAAAAAGATGAAGCGTATAGGAGTTTTAACGAGCGGTGGGGATTCCCCAGGAATGAATGCAGCTGTGCGCGCAGTTGTAAGGAAAGCAATTTACCATAATGTAGAAGTTTACGGTATTTATAATGGATATTCAGGTCTAATTAACGGTAAAATTGAGAAACTCGAAATAGGTTCAGTAGGCGATATCATTCATCGCGGGGGAACAAAACTTTACACGGCAAGATGTCCTGAATTCAAGACAGTTGAAGGTCGTGAAAAAGGGATTGAGAACTTAAAAAAATTCGGTATTGAAGGACTTGTTGTCATCGGTGGAGATGGCTCATTCATGGGAGCGAAGAAGTTAACAGAGCTCGGTTTTCCATGTGTAGGTGTCCCTGGCACGATTGACAATGACATTCCTGGTACTGATTTCACTATTGGCTTTGATACAGCACTAAATACAGTCATTGATGCCATTGATAAAATTCGTGATACAGCCACATCTCATGAACGTACATACGTAGTGGAAGTAATGGGAAGACATGCAGGGGATATTGCCCTTTGGTCAGGTCTTGCAGGCGGAGCTGAATCGATTTTGATTCCTGAAGCAGACTATGACATGGACGAAATTATTGCCAGATTGAGAAGAGGACATGAGCGCGGCAAGAAACACAGTATCATCATCGTCGCAGAAGGCGTAGGCAGCGGTGTCGAATTTGGTAAGAGAATTGAAGAGGAGACAAGCCTTGAAACGCGTGTATCTGTCTTAGGACATATTCAGCGTGGAGGTTCTCCAAGTGCGTTTGACCGAGTGCTCGCAAGTCGCTTAGGAGCGTATGCAGTAGAACTTCTTCTTGAAGGAAGAGGCGGACGCTGTGTAGGCATTCAAAGCAACGAACTCGTTCATCACGATATTTTAGACATCTTAGATAAAAAGCATACAGTCGATCAAAATATGTACCGACTTTCACAAGAGCTCTCTATATAAAACGAGAAGACCTTAGGAGGAACAGTAATGAGAAAGACAAAAATCGTTTGTACAATCGGTCCAGCAAGTGAAAGCATTGAAAAGCTGACTGAATTGATTGAAGCAGGAATGAATGTAGCCAGACTAAACTTCTCTCATGGAGATTTTGAAGAGCATGGTGCACGTATTGAAAACATTCGCAAAGCAGGTAAAACTTTAGGCAAGGACATTGCGATCCTTCTTGATACAAAAGGTCCAGAGATCCGTACACGCACAGTTGAAAACGGCTCAATTGAGTTAGTTGCTGGTGCTGATCTTATCGTGAGTATGGAAGACATTGTGGGAAACACTGAAAAAATCAGTGTGACGTACGAAGATTTAATTCATGATGTAGAAGTGGGCTCAACCATCTTATTAGATGATGGTCTGATTGGTCTAGAAGTAAAAGAGTTAAATAAGGACCGAAAAGAAATCGTCACAAAAGTGATGAATACAGGTACACTGAAAAACAAAAAAGGTGTCAACGTACCGGGTGTGAGTGTGAACTTGCCGGGTATTACAGAAAAGGATGCCAATGATATTCTGTTTGGAATTGAACAAGGTGTCGATTTCATCGCAGCTTCTTTTGTGAGACGAGCTTCTGATGTTCTTGAAATTCGTGAGCTGCTTGAAAAGAACAACGCAGCTGACATTCAAATCATTCCGAAGATTGAAAACCAAGAGGGCGTTGATAACATCGATGAAATCCTTGAGGTATCAGATGGACTGATGGTCGCGCGTGGAGATCTTGGTGTAGAGATTCCGGCAGAAGAAGTACCACTTGTTCAAAAAATGCTGATCAAAAAATGCAACCGTTTAGGCAAGCCTGTCATCACAGCAACTCAAATGCTGGACAGCATGCAGCGTAACCCGCGTCCAACTCGTGCGGAAGCAAGTGACGTGGCAAATGCTATTTTTGACGGTACAGATGCGATCATGCTATCTGGTGAAACAGCAGCAGGAACATATCCAGTTGAAGCTGTGCAAACGATGCACAACATTGCCTCACGTTCAGAGGAAGCACTTAACTATAAAGCAATCCTTTCTCGCAGAAGCGAAGAAGTAGAGGTCAGCATTACAGATGCGATCGGTCAATCTGTTGCGCACACAGCTATGAAGCTTGATGTGGCAGCGATTGTGACACCTACTGAGAGCGGTCATACTGCAAGAATGATTTCAAAATATAGACCAAAAGCACCAATCGTAGCAGTCACAGCAAACGAATCAGTGGCAAGAAAACTTTCACTCGTATTCGGTGTATTTGCAAAGAGCGGTTCAAAAACGACATCTACTGATGAAATGCTTGAGAATGCAGTAGAAAAGTCAATTGAAACAGGCTATGTAAGACATGGTGATTTAATCGTGATTACAGCTGGTGTGCCAGTTGGTGAAACAGGTACAACCAACTTAATGAAAGTGTATGTTGTCGGTGACATCATTGCGAAGGGTCAAGGAATTGGCCGCAAATCTGCATTTGGACCGGTTGTTATTGCACAAAGCGGAAAAGAAGCAGAGGAAAAAATGTACGATGGTGCGATACTTGTCGCAAACTGCACAGATCGTGATATGATGGGTGCTTTAGAAAAAGCGTCTGCCCTTATCACGGAAGAAGGCGGTTTAACAAGCCATGCAGCAGTCGTTGGGCTCAGTCTTGGCATTCCAGTCATTGTTGGTCTTGACAGTGCCACAACACTTCTAAAAGAAGGCGAAGAGATTACAGTAGATCCAGCACGCGGAGCGATCTACAAAGGCCGTGCAAGCGTCCTTTAAATCACACACGAGGGGAGTTATCTGACTCCTCTCTTTTTTTATGTTACACTAAAAAAAGTAAACAGCTTTCGATGAAAGAGACCCCATGAGGTGATATGGTTGAAAAAATATTTTCTACTATTATTGATTCTGTTCCCAGCAGTGGAAATTAGTTTATTTTTAATCTCAAGTAACATCATTGGTATTTTACCAACGATGCTAGTCATTGTGCTGACAAGTGCACTAGGTGCTTACTTTGCAAGAAAACAAGGAATAGAAGCATTTCAGAAAGTACAGCGAGATTTACAATATGGCAAAATGCCAGGGGCCACCATTGTCGATGGCTTCTGCATTCTGATCGGTGGTTTGCTGCTGCTCATACCTGGATTCCTTTCTGATCTGATTGGGGCTGTTCTGCTCATTCCCATGACAAGAAAACGGATCAAACCGCTCTTTGAGCGCTGGCTTAGAAACATGTCCAATCGCAAACGCTATACGATTATACGATAAAGAGACCTTCGCATCAGGTCTCTTTTACTTTTGCGCACCATACCGAATGTACTGATAAAGGTCTCTGAAAACCCCTGCATTACGAAACGCCTGCCAAACGACAAGAGAAGCGGGACCGAGTGCAAGTCCAAGAAAACCAAAGCATTTTAACCCGACAAACAGTGCCACGAGTGTTGCTAAAGGATTAAGACCGATTGATTTACTTAAGACTTTTGGCTCTGATATTTGTCTTTGAATGAGCACCACAATATACAAAATGCCCAGTCCAATGGCGAGTGAAAGATTTCCTGTCATGGCGGAGTAAATGATCCACGGAAGAAAAACCGTGCCACTCCCGATGTAAGGAAGTAAATCAACTAGACCAATACATAGAGCGATCACAATCGCATGCTCGACCTTTAAGATGAAAAGTCCAATCAGCACGATACCAATGGTCATGGCAACAAGGAGAAGCTGGGCTTTCATAAAGCCAGAAATGGCTTTTTTGATTTCAGATAAAATGGCACGTGTATGAAGCATCCATTTGGCGGGAAAGATACGAGAACCATATTTTTTTAACGTAAACCAATCTTTTGTGATAAAAAAAGTCGCTAGTGCGGAAAATAAAAGCGTCGCTGCTGCATCAGGCAAAAGACCTAAAAAAGCTGGAATGAATTCAAGAGTTTTTGAAAGGAAAGTCCCGATTTTTGCCGCTGCTTCGTCACCAAGTGCTTGGATTTGTCCTAAAATCGATTCCTTTTGACCTGCTTGAAGTGTATTAAATTGAGCAGTCAAATCATGATATAAAGGCAAAATCTGATCTGTGAAAAAACGTTCCACAATCCCAATCATTTGATCAAGATGACCTGGCAGTACCTTTGCTAAATAAGCACTTCCTGAAATGATTTCCGCCACTAAAAGTGTCATGAATCCAGCTGCTACCACTAAAAAGAGTAATAACACAATGATAACAACAAAACCTCTTGGCATCCCGGTCATGTTTTCGATTTTGCATACGGCTGGATGAATCAAACACGACACGGCAAATGCAATCCAAAATGGATATAAAAACGGAAAAGACTGATATAAAAAAACAACCGCACAAACGGCGATGCTGAAAATCATCAAACTTCGCAAAAAAATGGCCACATACGTGTGATTCACACAATCCCCTCCAAAAAACAAGCATGTCCGATACTTCATTTTATTCAAAAAGATTAGTAATATGAAAAGGTCGCAATAAAAAGAAAGAAAGGAGCGGCGTATGTTTACTCAAGCAAATTTGTTTTTGGTTCTTTTACTCGTTATTGCACTTATTGCAAAAAACAATTCGTTAATTTTAGCGGTCTCTGTGCTGATTGCAATTAAGCTGATTGGCCTGGATCAAAAAATATTCCCGGTTCTGCAATCAAAAGGTATTAATTGGGGTGTGACGGTCATCACGATCGCTGTGCTTGTACCGATCGCAACAGGGGACATTGGATTTAAACAGCTTGGAGAAGCGATGAAATCTTCCTATGCTTGGATAGCTCTTGGAGCGGGTATATTAGTAGCATTAATTGCAAAAAACGGCATTGTGCTACTCGAAAACGATCCGCATATCACCGCAGCACTTGTATTCGGTACGATTTTGGCAGTCAGCTTATTCAAAGGTGTGGCTGTTGGTCCGCTGATTGGTGCTGGAATTGCCTATTTAGCGATGCAAGCAGTGAAATTTTTCAGCGGTTAAAAAGAGAGTGGCTCATGCCACTTTCTTTTGATATTTTTTCTGACGTGAGCTTTTGCAAAAAAACATAATTAAATATATTAAAAGAAGCAAAATCCCTTTATTCCATGCCCGAACCGGAAGGCTGGAAAAAAAAATATCAAAAAAAATTATAGTTAAACATTTAACAAATGTCTGATTATTGTTTATAATGGGAATAGGCTTAATTTTGAACTCATTGATCAAACACGAGATATGAGGCTAAAAGCGCTCTAACCGTATAGGTAAATGTAAGCATTTTCTTTTCTAAACCTGCCAGCCTATTTTGGTTGGATAGCGCTTTCAAAAAGCGAGAATTTTGCAACGAAGGGGAATCTTTTTAAAAAGGGGAGATTGAACATGACAGCAACAAGAGGTCTTGAAGGTATCGTGGCAACAACTTCATCCGTAAGCTCAATTATTGATGATACTCTTACTTATGTAGGGTACAATATCGATGATTTAACTGAAAAAGCGACTTTCGAAGAAATTGTCTACCTGTTATGGCACTTAAAGCTGCCGAATGAGCAGGAGCTAAGCGAGTTAAAGCAGCAGCTCAATGAAAATGCTCATATTCCGCAAGAGATCATTGAGCACTTTAAATCTTATTCGCTGGATGGGGTTCATCCAATGTCTGCGATTCGTACAGCGGTATCCTTATTAGGTTTGCTTGATGACGAATCAGAGATTATGGACAAAGAAGCGAATTACAGAAAAGCCATTCGCTTACAAGCGAAAATTTCTGGACTTGTCGCTGCATTTTCACGCATTCGAAAGGGACTTGAGCCTGTACAGCCAAAAGAAGAATACAGCTATGCTGCAAACTTCTTATATATGCTAAACGGCGAAGAGCCTTCACCAGTAGAAATTGAAGCGATTGATAAAGCGCTCATTCTACATGCGGATCACGAATTAAACGCATCGACATTTACAGCACGTGTATGTGTTGCTACACTATCAGATATCTACTCTGGTGTAACAGCAGCTATCGGCGCATTGAAAGGACCACTTCATGGCGGCGCAAATGAAGGCGTAATGAAGATGTTGTCAGAAATTGGCGAAGTTGAAAACGTAGATTCCTATATTCATGGTAAGCTAGAGAAGAAAGAGAAAATTATGGGCTTTGGCCACCGCGTTTACCGCCAAGGTGACCCGCGTGCAAAACATTTAAAAGAAATGAGCCAGCGCTTAACAAATCTCACAGGCGAGCCAAAATGGTATGAAATGTCTGTACGCGCAGAGGAAATCGTGACATCAGAGAAAAATCTTCCACCAAATGTTGATTTTTATTCTGCTTCTGTCTATCACAGTCTTGGGATTGATCATGACTTGTTTACACCAATTTTCGTGATCAGCCGATTCTCTGGATGGATTGCTCACATTTTAGAGCAATATGATAACAACCGTCTGATCCGTCCAAGAGCTGACTATATTGGACCAGACCTTCAAACGTTTGTTCCGATCAGTGAAAGAGACTAATGTTTATAGAATAGTGGAGGCTGATCCATCTAAACCAATCAGCCTCCATATCAACAAAAAACGAATCACGTGAAAAACTTCTTGGCTTGCAGACATCAAGCTTGGAAGTTTCAAATATTCACTACATAACCTGGGAGGTAATATCATTGTCACAAGGCGAAAAAATTACAGTTACTGGCGGCGTATTGAATGTACCAAATAATCCAATTATCCCGTTTATCGAAGGGGACGGAATCGGTCCTGACATTTGGAAAGCAGCATCAAGAGTTCTTGAAGCAGCTGTAGAAAAAGCATATAAAGGTGAAAAGCAAATCACTTGGAAAGAAGTATATGCAGGTGAAAAAGCTTATAATAAAACGGGCGAGTGGCTTCCAGAGCAAACACTTGAAGACATTCGTGAATATTTAATCGCGATCAAAGGACCACTGACAACACCAATTGGCGGAGGAATTCGTTCATTGAACGTGGCACTAAGACAAGAGCTTGATTTATTCACATGCTTACGTCCAGTTCGCTGGTTCCAAGGCGTACCATCTCCTGTGAAACGTCCAGAAGACACAGACATGGTCATCTTCCGTGAAAACACTGAAGATATCTATGCAGGAATCGAGTATGCAAAAGGATCAGACGAAGTGAAGAAGTTAATCGACTTCTTGAAAAACGAATTAGGTGTGAATAAAATCCGTTTCCCAGAAACATCAGGTATCGGAATCAAACCAGTTTCTGAAGAAGGAACATCTCGTCTTGTCAGAGCAGCGATCCAATATGCGATTGACCAAGGCCGTAAATCTGTGACACTTGTTCACAAAGGAAACATCATGAAATTTACAGAAGGAGCCTTCAAAAACTGGGGCTACGAAGTGGCTGAAAAAGAGTTTGGCGACAAAGTCTTTACATGGGCACAATATGATCGTATTGTAGAACAAGATGGAAAAGATGCGGCAAACAAAGCGCAAAGTGAAGCAGAAGCTGCTGGCAAAATCATTGTCAAAGACAGCATTGCAGATATTTTCCTTCAACAAATTTTAACTCGTCCAGCTGAGTTCGATGTTGTCGCAACAATGAACTTAAACGGAGACTACATCTCTGATGCACTTGCAGCACAAGTTGGTGGAATTGGTATCGCACCTGGTGCAAACATCAACTACGAAACAGGACACGCTATTTTTGAAGCGACTCACGGAACAGCACCGAAATATGCTGGTCTTGATAAAGTGAATCCATCTTCTGTTCTTCTATCAGGCGTGCTTTTACTTGAGCACCTTGGATGGCAAGAAGCTGCTGATCTAGTGATTCAATCTGTTGAAAAAACAATTGCATCTAAAGTCGTCACGTACGATTTTGCTAGATTAATGGACGGTGCAACAGAAGTGAAATGTTCTGAGTTTGCTGACGAGCTCATCAAAAACTTGTCTTGATTCTTAAACTTTAAAGTTAAAGGGGAAAAAGGAAATGGCAAACAAGCGTAAAAAAGTATCTGTCATCGGAGCAGGCTTTACTGGAGCAACTACAGCATTTCTAACAGCTCAAAAAGAATTAGCGGATGTCGTATTAGTGGATATCCCTCAGCTTGAGAACCCGACAAAAGGGAAAGCACTTGACATGCTGGAAGCAAGCCCTGTTCAAGGCTTCGATGCGAATATTACAGGAACTTCTAACTACGAAGATACAGCCGGTTCTGATGTCGTGGTCATTACGGCAGGAATTGCAAGAAAGCCGGGAATGAGCCGTGACGACCTCGTGTCAACAAATGAAAAAATCATGCGCAGTGTGACACGTGAAATCGTTAAATATTCTCCAGAAGCGATCATTGTTGTGTTAACAAACCCTGTTGATGCAATGACATATGCAGTTTATAAAGAATCAGGATTACCAAAAGAAAAAGTCATCGGACAATCAGGAATTCTTGATACAGCACGTTTCCGTACGTTCGTTGCTCAGGAATTAAACCTATCTGTGAAAGATGTGACGGGCTTTGTTCTTGGCGGACATGGGGACGACATGGTTCCTCTCGTACGTTACTCTTACGCAGGCGGTATCCCGCTGGAAACATTAATTCCTAAAGAGCGAATTGATGCAATTGTTGAAAGAACAAGAAAAGGCGGCGGTGAAATCGTCAACCTATTAGGTAACGGTAGTGCGTATTATGCACCTGCTGCTTCACTCGTTGAAATGGTTGAGGCGATCTTAAAAGATCAACGCCGCGTCATGCCGACGATTGCATACCTTGAAGGTGAATATGGCTACGAAGGCATTTACCTTGGAGTTCCAACAATCGTAGGTGGAAACGGCCTTGAGCAGATCATCGAGCTTGAGCTGACAGAAGAAGAAAGAAGTCAGCTTGACCGTTCTGTTGAATCTGTAAAGAACGTCATGAAAGTATTGTCTTAATATGAATAAAAAAGAAGGCTTCTCGTAAGAGAAGTCTTCTTTCAGATTGTTGACAAAGGGCTAAAATGTTGTTTATTTTAGCCCTTTGTCTTCTTTTCAGCGTGATAGAAAACCTTTGCAGTCTAGGAAGGGCGAGTACTGGCGCGGAGCGAATTTGACATTCGTGAGCACCAGCGCGCAGGACTGACACCGAATGCGAGGGTTTGTCTACACGCTGAGAAGGCTTCTCGTATGAGGAGTCTTCTTTTTGTTTACAAAGCCAATCTTGTCGAAATTTTAAATTGTTCTCTTGTTAAGCTTTCGTTAAAATGAAAGAGAAAGCATGACTTCTCGCTTTTCACATAAGATACAAAAAAACGGATGCAGGGGAAATCACTAATTGGAGGCACAACATGAATAAAAAAATATTAGTTGTGGATGATGAAGAATCAATTGTAACACTTCTAAGCTATAACCTTGAAAGGGCGGGCTACGATGTCGTCACAGCAAGAGACGGAGAAGAAGCGCTTGAAAAAGCAGCAAGTGAACAGCCTGATCTGATTGTGCTTGATTTAATGCTTCCGAAAATGGACGGCATTGAAGTGTGCAAACAACTGAGAATTCAAAAAATGATGTTCCCTATTTTAATGCTGACAGCAAAGGACGATGAATTTGATAAGGTGCTCGGTCTTGAACTTGGAGCCGATGATTACATGACAAAACCTTTCAGTCCTAGAGAAGTGGGTGCTCGGGTAAAAGCCATTTTGAGAAGAGCACAGCAATCTCAGCCGGCTCCCGTGCAAGAAGAGAAGGAAGAGATCATTGCAGACCAAATCAAAATTGGAGAGCTGCGCATTTTACCTGAACATTACGAAGTCTATTTCCAAGAAGAACGTCTAGAGCTCACGCCAAAGGAATTTGAACTGCTTCTTTATTTGGCTAAGCATAAAGGCCGTGTCCTTACGCGTGATCTATTGTTAAGTGCGGTTTGGAATTATGACTTTGCAGGTGATACTCGTATTGTGGATGTGCATATCAGCCACTTGCGGGACAAAATTGAAAAGAACACGAAAAAACCAACATATATTAAAACCATTCGAGGCTTAGGCTACAAATTGGAGGAGCCAAAGCCAAATGAGTAAAGTGAGAACCCGCCTTTTTTCTGGGCTCATTTTTCTCCTGTTTATTGTGTTTGTTGCGCTTGGTCTTTTCTTGGATCATATGTTTCATATTTTCTATGAAACAAAATTAACCGAACGAATGGAAAAGGAATCGAGTTTTCTCCTTTCTTCAATGAATGTGGAAGATTTGAATGCGGAGCAAAACAAGAAGATTCTCAATCAAGCAAAGCAGCATCTCGATATGAATGCGTCGATTGTGGACGTGAAGGGGAATATCATACATACAACGGGTCAAGCAGAACAAAGGGCTGTCATTTTAAACACACTGAAAAGTGAGCAGCTCCAAACAAAAGGAACGTTCATTGAGGATGAGAAGGATGCGCTGTTTCATTATGCAGTTCCAATGATGAAACAAAACGAACCGGCGGGATATTTATTTCTTCATGCTTCATTCCAGCCTTTGAATGAGATTGATGGTCAGCTCTGGCTTGCATTAGCCTTTTGTCTTGGTTCAGCCATCATTATCATCGTCTTTTTTGGCTATCGCATGTCGATGAAGTATGTAAAGCCGATTGATTATGCCACAAAGGTGGCCAAACAGCTTGAACGAGGGAACTATGATACAAATAACTATGAAGAGCTGATCATTGAAACAAGTGAACTCAATACATCAATGAAGCGTCTGGCAGAAAGTCTTCAAGACATGACAAGCGCTGGCGAAATGCAGCGAGATCGTCTGCAAACAGTCATTGAAAACATTGGAGCGGGGATTATTTTGATTGATAAAATGGGCTATATCCACTTAGTCAATCGAACATTCCGCAAGCAATTCAAAGTGCAAAAACACATTTACATGCACAAGCTGTATCATGAAGCCTTTACCCATGAAGAGATTATTGAATTAATAGACGAAATTTTCATGACAGAAACCAAGGTCCGAAAGTTCTTACGTCTCGCTGTTGACATCGAGCGGCGTTATTTCCAAGTCGATGGTGTCCCGATCTTAAGTACAGACGATGAATGGAAAGGGATTGTTCTTGTCTTTCATGATGTGACAGAAACAAAGCAGCTAGAACAGATGCGAAAAGACTTTGTCGCTAACGTGTCACACGAATTAAAGACACCGATCACGTCCATTAAAGGCTTTTCTGAAACACTTCTGGATGGTGCTATTGACGACAAAGAAGCGCTGACACAATTTTTGTCCATCATCCTAAAAGAGAGTATTCGTTTAGAAACGCTCATCCAAGACTTACTTGATCTCTCGAAAATTGAACAGCAGCATTTTAAGCTGAATATTCAAGAAGCCAATGCGACAGAAATCATTCAAGAGATTGAAGTGCTGCTAAAACAAAAGGCTGCTGAAAAAGGCATTGACCTACAAGTGCGTGTCCCGAAAGAGCCGGTCTATGTCATGGCAGATCCGCTGAGATTAAAACAAATTTTCCTCAACCTGATCAATAATGCCCTCACCTATACACCAGAGGGAGGAAGTGTCACGATCACAGCAAGACAGAGGAAAGACAGCTATGAATTTGATGTAGCAGATACAGGGATCGGTATGAAAAAGAGTGAGATTCCAAGAATATTCGAGAGATTTTATCGAATTGATAAAGATAGAAGTAGAAACTCAGGCGGTACAGGGCTTGGTCTTGCCATTGTCAAACACCTTGTCGAAGCACATGAAGGAACGATTTCTGTTCATAGCAAACAAGGCAAAGGAACGACGTTTACCGTGAGTTTAAAGTCAAAATAGAGAAGAATGGAAAGTGGCGTTAAAATTTACATGATCTTTACAATGAATTCATGTTTTGTTAATCAATCATTGGTAGGATGAATAGGAACCCCTTCATCCAAGGAGCCAATTTTGGAAGGACGAAAACACTTGTTGTTTTCGTCCCTTTTTTATGCAGGCTCGTCTATTTTCTTTTCAAAATAAACTTTGATAAAATGAACATACAATGTGCGAAAGAGACGGCTGAGCCGGCTCAGTCGATGGAGGATTAAAAGATGACAGATCAAAAGAAATTAGTACTTGTGGATGGAAACAGTCTCGCTTATCGAGCTTTTTTTGCTTTACCGCTATTATCAAATGATAAAGGCGTACATACAAATGCCATTTATGGCTTTGCGATGATCTTAATGAAGATGCTGGAAGACGAGAAGCCGACTCATATGCTCGTAGCATTTGATGCGGGTAAAACCACCTTCCGTCACGAGACCTTTAAGGAATATAAAGGCGGAAGACAAAAAACTCCGCCAGAACTATCAGAACAAATGCCGTTCATCCGTGAGCTATTAGATGCTTATCAAGTGAAAAGGTACGAGCTTCCGCAATACGAGGCAGATGACATTATCGGCACACTGGCTGTAGAGGCAGAAAAGGACGGCTTTGAGGTCAAAATCTTCTCAGGAGATAAAGACTTAACGCAGCTTTCAACAGACCATACAACAGTAGCCATTACGAAAAAAGGGATCACAGAAGTAGAATATTACACACCGGCACATATTGAAGAGAAATACGGACTCAGGCCAGATCAAATCATCGACATGAAAGGGCTGATGGGAGACTCATCAGACAATATCCCGGGCGTGCCTGGTGTCGGTGAAAAAACAGCGATCAAATTACTAAAGCAGTTTGAAACGGTTGAAAATCTGCTTGATCATATTGACGAAGTCAGCGGGAAAAAGCTAAAAGAAAAGCTTGAAGAATATAAAGAACAAGCGGTGATGAGTAAAAAGCTGGCGACGATTCTCGTAGAAGCACCAATAGATGTATCAAGCAAAGAGCTCGCCTATGAAGGTCCTCACATGGAGCAGGTCATCTCGCTTTATAAAGAACTGGGCTTTCAAACACTGCTAGAGCGTTTAGGAGAAGCGCCAGAATCAGATGAACCAGTAGAAATAGACGAACTAGACGTGAAGAAAATGACAGATGTCACGGAGGACATGCTGACAGATCACGCTGCACTTGTGGTAGAACAGCTAGGAGACAATTATCACGAAGCCGATTTGATAGGGTTTGCGATCCATAATGAGAACGGTGCATTTTTTATGACAAAAGAAGATGCTCTGCAATCTGAAGCGTTTAAACAATGGGTACAGGATGAAACGAAGAAGAAATGGGTCTTTGATTCCAAAAGAGCGGTTGTTGCCCTCAGATGGCATGATGTCGATCTTAAAGGTGTCGATAACGATGTCCTGCTCGCTTCCTATGTGGTCAATCCGCAGAAATCCTATGAGGACGTTGCAAGTGTGGCGAAGGAATATGGCCTGAACATAGCCCTTTCCGATGAAAAAGTATACGGAAAAGGAGCGAAACAGGCAATTCCACCTGAAGAAGAGCTAAAAGACCATCTTGGAAGAAAAGCAGCAGCGATCTCAGCGCTGCATGATTTGACCCTTGAAGCGTTAGAAAAGAATGACCAGCATGAGCTGTATGAAGATTTAGAGTTGCCACTTGCCCTCATCTTAGGTGAAATGGAATCTCTTGGGGTAAAAGTGGATGTTGAACGTCTTCAGAAAATGGGTGAAGAACTCACGAAGAAGCTGAAGGAATATGAAGAAACCATTCATCGGTTAGCAGGAGAAACATTTAACATCAATTCACCGAAGCAACTTGGTGTGATTTTATTTGAAAAATTAGGACTGCCTGTTATCAAAAAAACCAAAACAGGCTACTCTACGTCTGCGGATGTCCTTGAAAAGCTTGAAGACAAGCACGAAATTATTCGGTCCATTCTGCATTACCGTCAAATAGGAAAGCTGCAATCTACTTATGTGGAAGGCTTAATGAAAGTGACGCGCAAAGATACGCATAAAGTGCACACAAGATTTAATCAGGCACTTACACAAACAGGAAGACTAAGCTCAACAGACCCAAACCTTCAAAACATCCCGATTCGTTTAGAAGAAGGCCGAAAAATTCGTCAAGCGTTCGTTCCGTCAAAAGAAGGCTGGCTCATGTTTGCAGCTGACTATTCTCAAATTGAGCTGCGTGTACTCGCGCACATTTCTCAAGATGAGAACTTGATTGAAGCCTTTACGCAAGATATGGATATTCACACGAAAACAGCAATGGATGTGTTCCATGTCTCAGAAGAAGAAGTGACTTCCTCTATGAGAAGACAGGCCAAAGCTGTCAACTTCGGAATCGTGTATGGAATTAGTGATTATGGACTGTCTCAAAACCTTGGGATTACAAGAAAAGAAGCAGCGGCCTTCATTGAACGTTATTTAACAAGCTTTAAAGGCGTGAAAACTTATATGGAAGACATCGTGCAGGAAGCAAAACAAAAAGGGTATGTGACCACGCTTCTTAAACGTAGACGATATATTCCAGATATCACAAGCCGTAATTTTAATGTGAAAAGCTTTGCGGAAAGAACGGCAATGAACACACCGATCCAAGGCAGTGCCGCCGATATCATCAAAAAAGCGATGATTGATATGGCACGAAAGTTAAAAGAAGAGAATCTGCAGGCAAATCTGTTATTGCAAGTGCACGATGAACTGATCTTTGAAGCGCCAAAAGAAGAAATCGCCATATTAGAAAAAATCGTCCCTGAAGTCATGGAAAGCGCACTTCAGCTCGATGTGCCGCTAAAAGTCGATTTCGCTTCAGGTCCATCTTGGTACGACGCAAAATAAAGAATAAAGAGAGAAAAAAGGAGCGAGGAGCATGCCGGAATTACCAGAGGTTGAGACCGTCCGGCGCACTCTTCAGCGGTTAGTCAAAGGAAAAACGATTGAAACGGTCGATATCAAATGGCCAAATATCATCAAACGTCCTGGGGAACCGGAAGAGTTCGCTAGAAGGATGGTAGGAGAAACCATTCAAACCATTGAAAGAAGAGGGAAGTTTCTACTCTTTCATTTAGACCACTATGTGATGGTCTCCCATTTAAGAATGGAAGGGAAATACCGTGTACATGAAACTGGTGAGCCTTATGATAAACATGTACACGTCGTCTTTACGTTCACAGATGGTACCGAACTTCGGTACCATGATGTCCGTAAATTTGGGACGATGCATCTATTTCAGCCAGGCGAAGAAGAAAAAGAACTTCCGCTATCACAGCTGGGATATGAACCTTTTTCAGACTCATTTACACCAGACTATTTATGGGAGCAATTAAAGAAAACCTCCCGCGTGGTCAAAACGGCTTTACTTGATCAAAAGATTGTGGTTGGCCTTGGTAATATTTATGTAGATGAAGTGCTGTTTAAATCAGGCATTCATCCAGAAACAAAAGCGAATCAGCTAAGTCTTGCATCTTGTAAGGTGCTCCACAAACATATTATTGATACGCTTCAAGTGGCTGTTGATGCAGGAGGTAGCACGATTCGTTCCTACATCAATTCACAAGGTGATATTGGGACTTTTCAATTACAGCTTCTTGTATATGACCGGCGGGGAGAACCTTGCCAGACGTGCGGCAGTATCATAGAAAAAACAGTGGTTGGAGGGCGCGGCACTCATTTTTGTGTGACCTGCCAAAAACGCCCTTCATAAAGGTAAGCCGTCAGCATGCTTCCTTTTTGCCATGCATACGATAAAAAACATTCTTTTTTCAGCAAGGTGTAGACTGACACACAGCCCACCTGCTCTTCATATAGTGAAGAAGAGTCTAAGGACGCCTAGAGACTCTTGATCATCGTTGCATGAACAGAAAGGAAGAGTACAGGTATGATTTCGTTTTCGCTTCTGTTTTTAGCTATTGCCGTCAGCATTGACAGCTTTTCTGTAGGTTTTACGTATGGTCTTCGCAAGATGAGAATTCCATTTAAAGCCATCGTTATTATTGCTTGCTGTTCAGGAATTGTGTTGCTCATTTCCATGCTGATTGGCAGCCTGCTCACGACATTCCTCCCTGTCTCAGTGACAGATAAACTGGGTGGAGGCATTTTAATTGCCATCGGACTTTGGGTTCTGTATCAATTTTATAAACCAGCGAAAGAGCGTGATTTGCTCCTTCATGAAAAAACACTTCTCAATGTAGAAGTGCAGTCTCTTGGGCTTGTCATTCATATTTTGCGAAAGCCTACAAGTGCAGATATTGACCGCTCTGGCACCATTAATGGAATGGAAGCGGTGCTTCTTGGAATTGCTTTATCCATCGATGCATTTGGTGCAGGGATTGGTGCAGCGATTCTTGGTTTTTCTCCAATTGTCATGAGCATCACGGTCGCTGTGATGAGTTCTCTTTTTGTATGCATCGGACTGCGTGCGGGTCATTATTTGGCCAATTGGCGCTGGATCGATAAACTCGCATGCTTACCAGGGCTGTTGCTCATTTTAATTGGGGTGTGGAAGCTGTAAAGGAGGAAACGAATTGACGCTCGTCATTGGATTAACAGGCGGGATTGCTAGCGGAAAAAGCACAGTCTCGCAGATGATAAAAGAAAAAGGCATTCGGGTGGTGGATGCTGATATCATTGCAAAAGAAGCGGTTTCTAAAGGATCGGCTGCCCTTCATCAAATCGTTCAAACTTTTGGTGAAGAGGTTCTTCTGCCAAATGGTGAACTGAACCGGCAGCAGCTTGGAACGATCATTTTTTCTGATGAAGAGAAAAGAAAACAGCTCAATGCCATCGTTCATCCTGAAGTCAGAAAGGAAATGCTTGAGCAGCGTGATGAAGGGGTGAGCAACAATGAAACATTTGTTGTGCTTGATATCCCGCTCCTATTCGAGAGCAAGCTGGAAGGGCTAGTCGACCGCATCATCGTTGTGTACACGACGCCTGAATTGCAGCTGTCGCGGCTCATGAATCGAAACGACCTGAGCGAGGAAGAAGCACTGAATCGCATTCAATCCCAGCAGTCTCTTGAGGAAAAATGCCAAAAAGCAGACCGTGTGATAGAAAACACAAAAGATCTTGCTTTTATTAGAAAGCAATTAGAGAACATATTAAACGAATGGGAACATACAGATAAGTAAGAGTACATACAGTACTCTTCTTTTTTTATGCTTTTTTCGTCAATTTCATTGCAAAGAACAGCCCTTTTTTGAAAATATACGTTTATATACTGGCAATTACATTCTAATGTGATATACTAATTTCATAAATAAATTTATTGAGTATAACACATAATAGAGGAGTGACCTGTTCATGAAGGTAAAAGCAGCGATCAATGGGTTTGGCAGAATTGGACGCATGGTCTTCAGAAAAGCAATGCTTGATGATCAAATTCAAATTGTAGCGGTGAACGCAAGCTATCCTGCCGAAACGCTAGCACATTTAATTAAATATGACACAAATCATGGACGTTACGAATGCGATGTGACAGCAGAAGATGACGCGTTGATTGTCAATGGCAAAAGAGTGCTTTTGCTCAATAATAGAGACCCAAAGCAGCTTCCATGGGGAGAGCTTGGGATTGATATCGTGATCGAAGCAACAGGGAAATTTAATTCAAAAGATCAAGCGATGGGCCATATAGATGCCGGAGCGAAAAAGGTCGTACTTACAGCTCCAGGTAAAAATGAAGACGTTACAATTGTAATGGGTGTCAATGAGGATGATCTTGATCCTGAAAAGCACGTCGTTATTTCAAACGCATCTTGTACAACAAACTGTTTAGCGCCAGTTGTCAAATTGTTAGATGATGAATTTGGCATCGACAACGGCTTAATGACAACGGTTCATGCTTATACAAATGATCAAAAAAATATCGACAACCCCCACAAGGATTTGCGCCGGGCAAGAGCATGTGCCCAGTCCATCATTCCAACGACGACGGGTGCCGCTAAAGCGCTTTCTTTAGTACTGCCGCACATGAAAGGGAAATTACATGGACTTGCACTTCGCGTACCGGTTTCAAATGTGTCGATGGTTGATCTTGTGGTCGACTTGAAAAAAGATGTCACGGCAGAAGAGGTCAATGCTGCCTTTGCAACGGCTTCAAAAACATCTCTTGCTGGCATATTAGATTACACCGATGAACCACTTGTCTCCACAGACTTTAACACAAACCCTTATTCTGCTGTCGTTGATGGACTCACAACGATGGTGATGGAAGGCAGAAAAGTAAAAGTTCTTGCATGGTATGACAATGAATGGGGCTATTCTTGCAGAGTGGTTGATCTTGTAAAGTTTGTTGGTTCACAGATGAAAGAGCTTTCAGCTGTTTGAAATGAAGAAGACTGAACGTCCCTTTTCAAGAAATGAGAGAAAATCCCACTAAAAACACAGCTTGCAAAATGGGTCTAAACAAAGTATACTATTTTTCGTGAACTTCTTGTTCGCAGACTCATTCGGGTATACTTAAAGGGTTAGGACCTCTTTGGACTAACTTTCCCCCGTGGTATATGTCCGGTCCGGCTGCTTAGAACTTCACTCTTTCATTCTTGTTTAAGGGGGGTCCATGATGGAAACAATCGGACGTCACGTTATCTCCGAGTTATGGGGATGCGACTGTGATAAACTGAACGACATGGATTTTATTGAAAAAACGTTTGTAAATGCAGCTTTGAAATCAGGAGCTGAAGTAAGAGAGGTTGCTTTTCACAAATTTGCACCTCAAGGAGTAAGTGGAGTTGTCATTATTTCTGAATCTCATCTGACAATTCACAGCTTTCCTGAACATGGTTATGCGAGCATAGATGTTTATACTTGCGGCGATCTAGATCCGAATATTGCAGCAGATCATATCGGAGATGAACTAGGTGCTGAAACAAGAGAAAACATCGAAATTCCTCGAGGCATGGGACCTGTACAAGTGAAACAGGCGCAAGCCAAAGCACTGTAAACATAAAAAAGATTGCAATGGGAGCTGGCCAAAAGCATTAAATGCCTTTGTGTTATGCTCCTTTTTATATTTGTTCCATACACGGGCATCCAGCATGATCCAACCTGTCTATACTTTTGTTCTAGGAAAACAAAGGTTTTTTTTATAAAATAAAGAAGAGGGTTTATGACAAAGGGGATACGTGTATGACTTTAGGACAAAAGCTCAAACGATTCATTTCAAATCATACAGAAACATCTGACCATCATCCAGTGTCAGAGCTGAAAAGCCATTACTACAAATCGACACAAACTCAAGTTTTTCAAGCGGTAGAAGCCGTTCTTTCAAGAAACGATTCCTATCAAGTGACATCTGTTTCAGCAGAACGAGGTGAAATCAGCGCAAACATACGAACGCCGAAAAAAGCTTTTCTCGTGGCGACTGTCATTTCAATTCGTCCTTTTGAAACAGCTGTCGATTTTAACGTGACAACAGAAACAGCACTGCCAACAGACTTTGGCTACAGTCAAAAGGCTGTTTTGTCCCTCTATAAAGAACTAGACAAACAACTTCCAAGAAGAGATCGGAGCTGATGAAATGAAATGTCCCACATGTCAGCACCTTGGCACAAGGGTGCTTGATTCAAGACCAGTAGATGAAGGGAAGTCCATCCGTCGGAGAAGAGAGTGTGAAAGCTGTCAATATCGCTTCACGACGTTTGAAAAATTAGAAGAATTGCCATTGATTGTGGTGAAAAAAGAAGGAATTCGAGAAGAATTCAGCCGGGAAAAGATGCTGAGAGGCCTCATCAAAGCGTGTGAAAAACGTCCTGTCGCTTTAAAACAGCTCGAGGATGTCTGCTTTAACATCGAGAAGGAATTGCGTAACCAAGGCATGTCAGAGGTGAAAAGCGAGCTTGTAGGGGAAATGGTGATGGACGAGCTGGCGAAAATTGATGAAGTGTCTTACGTCAGGTTTGCCTCGGTTTACCGTCAATTTAAAGATATCAATGTATTTATTGATGAATTAAAAGATTTATTAAAGAAAGAACGCTAAAAAAGAGCTGAAGATTCTTCATGCTCTTTTTCCTGCGTAAAGCGTAAAACGCAAAAAGAGTGTACAATGAAGACAACCGTATTAAGGGAGGATCAGCATATGACAGAGCATTGGAAGGAAGTGCTAGCCGTCGATCCGTATGTCGTCAAAAGCGCTTCATTGCTCGGTGACATCGATAGACAGCTTATTACTCTTTTATATCAGCCGCTTATTGGCATGTCCGCTTTCAGTTTATACATGACGCTGTGGGGAGAGCTGGAACAAAATCGAATGTGGGGGAAACCCGCACCTCACCGTCAGCTGATGGTGATGCTGCAAACGAATTTAAATGATATTTTTGAGGAGCGCTTAAAGCTTGAAGCGATCGGATTACTCCGCACATATGAACAGGAAACGGAAGAAGGCAGACTGTTTACATATGAGCTCGTGCCGCCGCTGAGACCGGATGAATTTTTCCAAGACGGTATGCTGAATGTCCTTTTGTATCATCGGGTAGAGAAAGCAAAATATATGCAGCTTCGTGATTATTTTTCTTATCCAGGAGTTCCTGCTGATGCAAAGAACATCTCCCGATCGTTTGAAGAAGTGTTTCACGTCTTGCAGCCAGGAGAGCGCAAGATGACAGAGGAAATCAATCAGGCGTCATCGCTTGACGAGGGCTACGAATATGTGACAGTTGGCTCAAGTCAGCCTGCACCGCTTTCAGATGAATCTTTTGATTTTGATCTATTGTTAGCAGGCATGTCGGATATGATGATTCCGAGAAAGGCTTTGACAAAGCAAGTGAAAGAGACAATTAAGAAGTTAGCGGTCGTCTATGGCATCACCCCACTGCAAATGCAAAATATTGTCGCAGGTGCCTGTGGTTCAGATCAGATGATATCAACTGAGGATCTGCGAAAAGCAGCGAGAGACTGGTATCAAATTGAATACAGAGGTGAACAGCCGAAGCTGATTGATCAAAAACAGCCAAGGCATTTACGTCACAATGTCACGCAGAATTCAGGTGCAGATGCGCCTGATGCGAAATTGATTGAAAAGCTTGATCATATTTCGCCTAGAGAGCTTCTAAAAGATATGGCAGATGGCATTGAGCCGACGTATGCAGACTTAAGAATTGTTGAAGATATTATGCTTGAGCAGCAGCTAGAGCCTGGGGTCATGAATGTCTTGATCTACTATACACTGCTAAAAACGGATATGAAGCTGTCCAAAACATATATGCAGAAAATTGCCGCCCACTGGGTGCGAAAGAAAATTAAAACCGTGGCAGCTGCTATGAAAATTGCCAAAGAAGAGAATAGGCAAATGACAGAATGGGCGCAGCAAAAAAATAAGCGTCAATCATATGGATCAGGAAAAGTGATCCGCGAGGAGAAGCTGCCTGACTGGATGAAAGAAGCTGAAACGAAAGAACAGCCAAAAGAACAGACAGATAACTTGTCTACAGAGGACCTCGAACGAGAAAAAGAAAAATTGTTAGATCAGTTTAATAATATGAAAAAGTACAATGCACATTAATGTGAGGTGAGATGGAGATGAAACCGATCGGTCGTTCATTTGATCAGCTAAAAGGGCGGGTAGATTTTCGCGTGAGATACAATCAGATTAAAGAAAGTGTCCTAGCTGATGAAGATGTAAAAGCTTTCTTAAAGGAGCATCAAGAGGACATCCAAGAAGACATGATCAATCGCAGCTTGAACAGGCTCTTTGAATATGTACAACAATCAAAGGGCTGTTCTTACTGCTTAGAGGAAGAGAATGTAAATGTCATTTTAGACGGGTATCACCCGAAGCTTGTGATCAAAGGTCAAAGCATTGATATTGAATATTCCCCTTGTCCTGTCAAACTGCGGCTTGATAGACAGAAAAAACAGCAAGAACTCATGAAAAGCATGTACATTCCGCAGAATGTTCTTCAAGCGACGTTTGCTGATTTAAATGTGGTTGGAAGACAAGAAGTCATTCAAAAAGTAGGTCAATTCCTGCAAAGTTATGATGAAACAGGTAAGGGGAAAGGCCTCTATTTACATGGAAAGTTTGGGGTCGGAAAAACATTTATTCTGGCAGCGATTGCGCAGCAGCTAGCGGTAAAAGAGTATCCATCTCTCCTTGTATACGTGCCTGAATTTGTGAGAGAGTTAAAAAATTCGTTAGCCGATCATACACTCGAAGAGAAGCTGAATATGGTCAAGTCTACACCGATTTTAATGCTTGATGATATTGGAGCAGAGTCGATGACAAGCTGGGTACGAGATGAACTTTTAGGAACAATCTTGCAATACCGCATGGCAGAGCAGCTGCCGACTTTTTTCTCTTCTAATTTCTCACCGAATGAGTTAAAGCATCACTTTACGTACTCGCAGCGCGGGGAAAAAGAAGAGGTGAAGGCAGCTCGATTAATGGAACGTATTCTCTACCTAGCTGAACCAGTTCTGCTTGAAGGGGAAAATCGCCGTCATTTATAAAAAGATAGGTCACGTGAAGGGGAGCGGATGAAATGAATAAAAGAAAATGGCTGCTTTTCCTCGTGATTGGCGTTCTAGCTGCTGTGCTATGGTGGCTCAACAAACAGCATCTTCAACTGTCGCCGAAAGATGTGAAGAATTGGATTCTTCAATTTGGGATGCTAGCTCCCTTTGTCTTTCTTTTCTTATCACTTTTTCGTCCATTTGTGCTTGTCCCTCTCACCGTCTTTTCATTAGCAGCAGGTTTGGCATTCGGCAGTGTGCTTGGGACCATTTATGCCTTAGCTGGTGCGACAGCAGGTGCAACAGGATCTTTCCTGCTTGCCTCAACCTTCCGTTCAAACAAGCAGGAAACCGAATCAAGCAATCGGAAGCTAAAAGCGGTGACGTCCCGTATTCAAGAGCATGGATTTCTTTATATCCTCTTATTACGCATCGCGCCCATTCACTTTGATTTTGTCAGTTATGCCGCAGCAGCTTCACGTGCGAATTATCGTGCATTTGCGGCGGCGACTTTTTTAGGATTGATACCTGGTACTGTGGCGTTAAATGTCCTTGGATCAAGCTTTGTAAGCGGAAATTATGCCGCCTTAGCGATTGTTTGTTTGATTTATTTGATCTTTATCTCAGTGCCACTGATTTTAAAAAGAAAGATGCCTGATTTATTTTAGGCGTCTATTTTTTATGTTCCCCCCATATATATGTAACAGATGTCGTTAGGGGGGACAAACATGCTTGAAATAATCTTTGAAGATGAATATGATACCGCCGCTTTTTTACATCTTGCTGAACACTTGGACAGTCGGCATCACATTTCGATTCAACAAGGGAAAGACCGGCTTCTCATAGAAGCGAAGAAATCAGGAGAAGCCATAGAGCACATTGTGCGGACATTACTGATTCACTTTTTTTTGGAATGCAAAGAAAATGAACGCATGCGCAGCATCCTTGAAAACACATACTTATTTAAAGATCCAGAAGAGCAGCACCAAATTCTTTCAATCGCCCATAGCATCATGAAAGGGGATCTAGATGATATTCCTGGAATTCATCAAGACCCACCGAGGGAGGATCTGTTAAAAAAAGAGCTTGAGACGATTTCTTTACAGAAAGGTGTTTTTTCCATTGGTTCATTTATGACATTTAGGCTCTCAGCGTATGACAGAAGGCTGAAGAACTATGTTGAAGTATCCATCGAAGAATATAAAATGGAACAAGAATATCAAAACTTTATTCAATCCCTTCGAGACTATGTGATGTCAAGAGAACCTAAGCTTGAAAAAGTACATGTTGTGCATCAGGACCGCCTGATGATTTGGGAATTTCGGTACGCTTCTGAGCGTGATCAAAAACAATACATAGACAGACAGTTTGTAAGAGAGCATCCAATGTATATTGATTCGCAGTTGATTGCACCGCTTGTATCCATTGCGCCACAAAAAATTGACCTATTTACAGATGATACAGGTCACTCGATGGTGCAAACCATTCAAAATATTTTTCAAGAAAGAGTTGAGGTATTCCCTTCTCATTCGTTTCAGGAACAGCATGTTCAATTTGTTCCTAGTCATTTGGAAAAGAAAAGTGAAAAGCTTTCTTGATTTTCACGAAAAAACGTTTTATAATACGGTGTAACTTCATACAGAGACCGTATTGATAAGGACATGAACAAATGAACACCCGCTTAAAGAGAGGGAAGCCGTGGCTGAAAGCTTCCTAGCAGAGGACCATTTGCTTTACCACCTTTGAACATCAGCTGTGAACTGTTTAGTAATAGCTGACGGGAATTCCCGTTATTGAACCACAAGCCGTATTTGCTTTTGACAAAGCAAGCTGCAAATACGGGAAAAAGGGTGGAACCACGATTCCGTTTATTCAACCTCGTCCCTTTCCAGGGGGCGGGGTTTTTATATTGCCAAAAAAAGGAGTGACTAGAGATGTCAGAACAAATTCAACTTACATTTCCAGATGGAGCAGTCAAGGAGTTTGACAAAACAGCTACAACAGAAGACATCGCGGCATCAATTAGCCCAGGCCTAAAGAAAAAAGCGCTTGCCGGTAAATTGAACGGCAAAGAAATAGATCTGCGTACGCCGCTGTTAGAAAGTGGAACAATCGAGATCATCACAGATAAGAGTGAAGAAGCGCTCGATATTATGCGCCACAGCACAGCGCATTTGCTTGCACAGGCAATCAAACGCATTTATGGAAAAGAGCATCACGTCCAGTTTGGCGTAGGCCCTGTCATCGAAAATGGCTTTTACTATGATGTCGACATCGATGTAGCGATTACACCTGAAGATTTACCAAAGATTGAAAAAGAAATGAAAAAAATCATTAACAGCAATTTGCCGATTGAGCGCATTGAAGTTTCAAGAGAAGAAGCGAAAGCACGCTTTGAAGCAATTGGCGATGAATTGAAGCTAGAGCTGTTAGAAGCAATCCCAGAAGGCGAAGCCGTCACAATTTATGAGCAAGGTGAATTCTTCGATCTATGCCGCGGTATTCACTTGCCGTCTACAGGGAAAATCAAAGAATTCAAGCTGTTAAGCCTTGCAGGTGCTTACTGGAGAGGCGACAGTAACAACCAAATGCTTCAGCGTATTTACGGAACAGCTTTCTTCAGCAAAGAAGAATTAAACGAGCATTTACGTCTGCTTGAAGAAGCAAAAGAGCGTGATCACCGTAAACTAGGCAAAGAATTGAAACTGTTTGCGAACTCTCAAAAAGTGGGCCAAGGTCTTCCGCTTTGGCTGCCAAAAGGGGCCACAATTCGCCGCGTCATTGAGCGTTATATTGTTGATAAAGAAGTACGCCTTGGTTATGAGCATGTGTATACACCCGTTCTTGCGAGTGTAGAATTGTACAAAACATCAGGCCACTGGGCGCATTATCAAGAAGACATGTTCCCAGTCATGGAAATGGACAACGAAGATCTTGTTCTCCGTCCAATGAACTGTCCGCACCATATGATGATTTATAAAAATGAACCGCATAGCTATCGTGAACTGCCAATTCGGATTGCAGAGCTTGGTACAATGCACCGCTATGAAATGTCAGGTGCTTTATCCGGCCTTCAGCGTGTTCGCGGGATGACATTAAACGATGCCCATATCTTTGTTCGTCCAGATCAAATCAAAGACGAATTCATTCGTACAGTTCGCCTAATTGAAGAAGTGTATCAAGACTTTGGCTTGAATGACTACACATTCCGCTTATCTTACCGTGATCCAGAAGATACTGAGAAGTATTTTGACGATGATGCAATGTGGAATAAAGCACAGTCTATGCTGAAAGATGCAATGGACGAGCTTGGACATGACTACTATGAAGCAGAAGGCGAAGCGGCATTTTATGGTCCGAAGCTTGACGTCCAAGTAAAGACAGCTCTTGGAAAAGAAGAGACTTTGTCTACTGTACAGCTAGACTTCTTACTTCCAGAGCGTTTCGATCTCACATATATCGGAGAAGATGGAAAACACCATCGTCCAGTTGTCATTCATAGAGGAGTTGTGTCCACAATGGAACGCTTCGTTGCCTTCTTAATTGAAGAATACAAAGGAGCTCTTCCAACATGGCTGGCACCTGTACAATTCCAAGTCATCCCGGTTTCACCATCTGTCCATCTAGATTACGCAAAAAAAGTGCAAGAACGTTTGCAGCTTGAAGGACTGCGTGTAGAACTAGACAGTCGTGATGAAAAAATCGGATACAAAATTAGAGAAGCGCAAATGCAAAAGATTCCGTACATGCTAGTTGTCGGTGATCAAGAAGCAGAAAATGGCGCGGTCAATGTAAGAAAATATGGGGAACAAGATTCAGAAACAATGGACCTCGAAGCTTTTGTGAAACATGCAGTCGCAGAAGCAAAAAAATAATGAAGGCAAACGAAACAGTCAGTGATCTCATCTATTGAGGTTGCTGGCTTTTTTCTTATGGAAAAAAATTCTCCACTAGTGATCCATTTGCGCAAATGATACGTTTAGATAGTACGAAAGTATGGGTAAGTATGTACTATTAGAGAGAGGCAAATTGGGGGAATGAAAGCGATGATTCAAACAACAAACACTTCATCAACACAAGTATTGGAGCAATCAGCTGTGCTTCGTGCGTTAGAGCACTCACTGGCGATGATTGAATTTGATGTCACAGGTAAGGTCCTATGGGTCAATGATATTTTTGCAAAAGCCATGAAATATTCAAAGGAAGAAATGATTGGTTTAAAGCATAGACAGTTTTGTCCTCCGCATATTGCAGAAGACGCAAGTTATCAAATGTTTTGGAAGCGTTTGAAGAATGGTCAAGTGTTTCAGGAAAAGGTGCAGCGGATCACGAAGTACGGTGACACCTTATGGCTTGAAGCGACGTATACACCAGTGCTCAATGAAGAGGGGAACGTAGTGGCTGTCGTGAAAGTGGCAACAGATATTACGGAGAGAGAAAACACAATGAAGCAGGTAGTAGAAGACCTAAAAGATATGTCTGCAAAATTAATGGAGCGAGCGGAAATCGGCATCCAGCATAGTCAAAGTGTAAATGCTTCTTTTGAACATATCGCGAGTGAAACGGATCAAAACATGAGTTTGCTAGAAGGGTTAACAGAGCAGGTGGAGTCGATCAGCTCAATTGCTACAACGATTAACAGTATCGCTTCCCAAACACAGCTGCTCGCATTGAACGCGGCCATAGAAGCTGCGCATGCGGGTTCCTATGGAAATGGCTTTAGTGTCGTCGCGGCAGAAATCCGTAAGCTTGCGACAGATTCAAAGGAAGCGATTGTAAAGGTGGATCGTTATGTGAAGGCGATCCATTTAGAAGTTGAAAAGGTCAGCAACGGAACAAGCCGTGCAAAGACAAGCGTGTTTACAAACCGGGATCTTGTCAAGCAAGCAAGCGAGGAATTCATGAATGTAGGAGAAGCAGCACGCGGCTTAGATCGTCAAGCACAAAGTTTAGCAGCAATTGTATAGCCGAAAACGAAAAAACACCAATCTCGATCAGGAGAAGGGTGTTTTTCCTATGGTTTATTTTAAAATATCAAACAATTCGTGTAAGTCTTTAATTTCATAATCTGGTGTCACATCTGTTTCATTTTTCTTGCCATGACGATTGATCCAAACGGTTTGGATGCCAGCGCGAGAAGCGCCGAGAATATCTGTTTTTGGATTATCTCCTACCATGATGACGTCATCTTTTGTGAGATTTAACAGCTGAAGGCAGTGCTCAAAGATGCCAGGATCAGGCTTTCCTTTTCCGTAATCTCCTGAAATCACAATTTCATTAAAGTAAGGGGCAAGTTCCGGAACACCTGCAAGTTTTTCTTTTTGCAGACTAGGATCTCCATTTGTTAAAAGAAGTAATTCATAGCTCCCCTTCAGGCGCTCTAAAACAGGATACGTTTCTTCATAGACATACGGGCGTTTTCTGCGCTCTGCTGCAAAGAAGTCTGCTAAGTATTGACCAAATGCTTCATCGTCAATTCCTGCCTCTTTTAAGCCGTTCGTCCAAGCATTTTTGCGATACTCTGGTGCAAGGGCGTTCAGCTTTTGAAAGCCTTCGCTAATCGGCTCACTAAAATTAGACCACAGTCCTTCAAAAGGATTAATGCCAATCATGACAGTATAATCATATGTTTCATAAGAAGAGTACAGCTTTCTTGCTTCTTCACGTACAATCTGTTCAAACGATTCTGGATCAAGTCCATATTTCTTTTCCGCTTCCCTGCATGTTTCCTGAAAAGTGGTATGAATGCTTTTTTCATCCCAAAGCAAAGTATCATCTAAATCGAAAAATACGGCTTTCATGATCTTCTCCCTTGTTATGTATGTAGTTACCCTCAATTGCATGTGACAGGCTCATGTTCATTTTACAATAGAAGTTTTAGAGTTTAAATAGATTATTTAGTAATAAAAAAAGTGCACAAAAATGTGCACTCTTACATTATTTTGATAAATCAATGGTCTTATACTTACCGCCAGTCCATCCTAATCCTGATGAGACTTGAAGTGAGAATTTCTTTTCGTTTGGAACTTCAAAAGCAATTCTACCTTTTTTAGATAATTTAGGATTTATTTGTTTTAAGAAGAAACTTGAATCCGTATCATTTACATACATATTATTTGTTGCAAGTGATTTGTATTCTGTGCCGTCTTTGCCAATTAACCTGAACATCTCAGTATCTACCATTCTACCTTTTTTACCTGTATTTTTGACCGTTACTTCAACAATTACAAATTTGCCGTCTGTCGTTACATCGCTCAAATACTGTTTTTGCAAAGATTTCGCTTCTGTTACGCTGTTTACTTGATAAGTAAAGTCTTCGACTGCTACTTTATCTCCAATTTTATGCGTTTTTTCTTTATCATTTTTCTTTTCGCTACTCGTTACTGCATTTTTAGAACCAGTATTTGATGTATTATCTTTTTTGCTGCCGCCCCCAGCCATACAAGATACAAAGATAATAATCAAAATGAGAATAATGATACTAAGACACCCAATCTTAAAAAACTTTTTCAAATAAATCCCCTACTTTTCCTTATTTTATTAAATGAATTTGAATACTTCTCCAATGATAAGTCTAAAGAATTATAAAATCAATCATTTTTTTGAAAAAATAGATATAATATCCTTTTTTATATGGAATATGATTTATATTTTGGTTTATTTTATATATACAACTTGATTTATATCGGTGTGTTAATGAAATATTGAAGGAATTGAACAGACTTTATTTTCTTTTTAAATAAGTCTTGTCCAAATCGTTTCGTCATGCTAAAATGAAAAAGTTGTTTCAAGAGTTCGGTTACTTGACGGACAAATGAAAATTGTGTAGAATAGTTAACGAATTGAATAGATATCACAAGCAGAAGCACCCGCTTCTCACCTGATTGACACATGTTTGTAGTTGACAGGTTGACCGTACATTTATTTTTTCATGCAAATGTTCGCAGTGTGGGTGTTTTATATGCCCACACTTTTTGTTTGCCTGTAAAACATACAACGAAATGGTCAAAATGAATTGTGAACTCAATTCAAAATCTCATGGAGGTGGCTCACTATTAGCAAAGATCAATTAGTTAATGAAGGTATTCGTGCGCGTGAAGTTCGTTTGATCGGACAAAATGGCGATCAGCTTGGGATTAAAACCCGCCAGGAAGCTCTGGAAATTGCTACGAAAGCCAATCTTGACCTTGTGTTAGTTGCTGCAAATGCAAAACCACCTGTTTGCCGAATCATGGACTATGGTAAGTTCCGATTCGAACAACAGAAGAAGGAAAAAGAGGCACGTAAGAATCAAAAAATCATTAGCTTAAAAGAAGTTCGGTTGAGCCCGACAATCGATGAACATGATTTTAACACGAAGCTCCGTAATGCAATCAAATTCCTTGAAAAGGGAGATAAAGTGAAAGCTTCTATCCGCTTTAAAGGCCGTGCGATTACGCATAAAGAAATCGGACAGCGCGTGTTAGACCGTTTCTCTGAAGCTTGCGCTGAAGTAGCAACAGTAGAAACAAAACCTAAGATGGACGGACGCAGCATGTTCCTCATGCTTGCACCAAAAGTCGAAAAGTAAAAGTAACAGAGGGAGGAAACATCCAATGCCAAAAATGAAAACTCACCGCGGATCTGCTAAACGTTTCAAAAAAACAGGTTCTGGTAAACTTAAACGTTCTCATGCGTACACAAGTCACTTGTTCGCTAACAAATCTACAAAGCAAAAACGTAAATTGCGTAAGAGCGCAATCGTAAGTGCTGGAGATTTCAAACGTATCAAACAACAACTTGCAAACATCAAGTAATCTGGAATAGGAAACATAGGAGGGAATTACAATGCCAAGAGTAAAAGGCGGAACTGTGTCGCGTCAGCGTCGTAAAAAGGTTCTTAAATTAGCAAAAGGTTATTTCGGTTCAAAACATAGATTATATAAAGTAGCAAACCAACAGGTGATGAAATCTGGAAACTACGCTTTCCGTGACCGTCGTCAGAAAAAACGTGACTTCCGTAAACTATGGATCACTCGTATCAATGCTGCAGCTCGTATGAACGGTCTTTCTTACAGCCGTTTAATGCATGGCTTAAAGCTTTCTGGTATCGAAGTAAACCGCAAAATGCTTGCTGATCTTGCTGTGAATGACCTAAACGCATTCAACCAGCTTGCTGATGCTGCAAAAGCACAACTAGACAAGTAAGTTATATAAAAGATCATTCCGCCAAGGAGTGATCTTTTTTTCTCATCATGTGAGGTGAAATCAATGAATATTGCTCTGATCGTGCTGCTCATCTTGGTCAATGTCTATGGGTTTTGTCTCATGGGAGAGGATAAACGCCGGGCGAAAGCACACAAATGGAGAATATCAGAAGCGCACTTATGGAGTGCCGCAGTACTTTTTGGTGCTGCTGGGTCATTTCTTGGCATGCAGTATTTCCGCCATAAAACGAAGCATCCTGCCTTTCAAATGGGTATGCCTGCTTTAATTGTTGTCCAATTGGTGATATTGGTCTATCTCAATCTCATCTGAAAAGGAGCAGACGCCGTTAAGTCGGCGTGTCTGCTCCCTTTTTTTGTTTGATTTTTTTGATGGGCTGATCCCAATCAATTTTTGTTTGAGGATACCGTTCAATGATGTTTTCCTCAAGTTTTTCAAAGTCTTCTAATGTGAATTCATTTAGCTTCTCAGGTGACTCCGTCCAAACGTAAATGGAGTGGACAAACAGAGGATGATCCTTAGAAGGAACATGCTTCTCCCCTTCAAACAAGACACCTTTATAGACGAAATTAAAATTTTTACGGGCATTTTGCTGTTCGTCCATAAAATAAAAGCCTTCTTTTAATTGTGCTTGTTTCAGCTTTCTTCTCGGGTTTGAGAAGAATTTTACCGCCATGTAGAAAATATAGACAAGCAATGCAACAAGAGCAAGTCTAATGAGGATGACAAACATGACAGGATGCACCTCCAATACCGTTATCTGATGTACTACGAATGAGAAAGACAAAAGGTTTCAACTTTTTTTAAAAAAATATTTCGATTAACGAAAAAATATTCATAAAAAGATCGTATTGAACGAAAGAGGTTTTGTATAATAAGAATGCACCATGAAGAAAAAGGAGGATACACAGAATGACAAAACTAGATCAAACATTAACTATGCTGAAAGACCTAACGGATGCAAAAGGGATTCCAGGAAATGAACGTGATGTAAAAAAAGTCATGCAGTCATACATAGAAACATATGCGGATGAAGTCTCTACAGACCGCCTTGGCAGCTTAATTGCTAAGAAGGAAGGAAATGCAAATGGGCCTAAAGTGATGCTTGCTGGTCACTTAGATGAAGTAGGATTCATGGTGACAAAAATCGATGACAAAGGCTATATTCGTTTTCAAACGGTCGGTGGCTGGTGGTCTCAAGTGATGCTGGCGCAGCGTGTCACCATTGTGACGAAAAAAGGAGACATTACAGGTGTGATTGGTTCTAAACCGCCACATGTCTTATCACCAGAAGCACGAAAGAAATCAATCGAAATCACAGATATGTTCATTGATATTGGGGCTTCGAGCAAAGAACAGGCAATGGAATGGGGAGTCCTCCCTGGAGATCAAATCGTACCTTACTTTGAGTTTACGGTAATGAATGACGAAAAAATGCTTCTTGCAAAAGCCTGGGACAACCGTATCGGCTGTGCAGTAGCGATTGATGTCATGAAGAATTTAAAGGATACTCAGCATGAAAATATTGCATACAGTGTAGCAACTGTCCAAGAGGAAGTTGGCTTACGCGGAGCTAAAACAGCTGCAGCTACCATCCAGCCTGATATTGGATTTGCTATTGATGTTGGAGTAGCAGGTGATACACCAGGTATTACTGAAAAAGAAGCAACAAGCAAACTTGGCAAAGGACCAACGATTGTCGTATTCGACGCTTCCATGGTTTCTCATAAAGGGCTTCGCGATTTTGTTGTCCAAACTGCAGATGAATTAAACATTCCTTATCAATATGATTCCATGCCAGGTGGAGGAACAGATGCTGGAGGTATTCACTTAACAGGTCATGGCGTTCCATCACTATCCATCGGGATTCCAAGCAGATATATTCATACCCATGCAGCTATGATTCATCGAGATGATTATGAAAATGCGGTGAAGCTTTTAACAGAAGTCATCAAAAGACTTGATCAAAAAACGGTCGAACAAATTACGTACGGTTCTTAATGATGAAACCTTTCCTCAGTATGGGGAAAGGTTTTTTAATTGCGTTGAATTTCCCAGGAAATGAACGTTGGAATGTAAGTTATGTCAAAAGAACTGTTTTCAGTAAATGAAGTGATATTTTTCTAGTGAGGAAGGCACATGTGATCCTTCTTGTATTTATGTAAGATGAAATCAATAAAAAGGACAGAGCCAATTGAGGCTCTGTCAAAAGAGAGTTTATGGAAGTAGGTGAAGCTTATATTAGATTAAATCAATTATCCCTATTTGTCAACTTGGTTTTAAAAGAAAGAAAAATCACTCAATTTATGTTATATTTGTAAAAAAATTGTTTATACAAAGGGGATGGTTAAATGAATGCGGTTTCAATTGTGATAGGATCGATGTGTATTTTAGCGATTGCCTATCGCCTCTATGGCACGTTTATGATGGTGAAGGTACTAAAGGTCACAGATGATCATCCTACACCGGCTCATGCACTCGAGGATGGGAAAGATTATGTGCCAACAAACAAATGGGTCACATTTGGGCATCACTTTGCTGCAATTGCCGCTGCCGGTCCATTAGTTGGTCCGATTTTAGCCGCACAATTTGGGTATTTACCTGGTCTCCTTTGGCTCTTAATTGGAGCGGTGATTGGCGGAGCTGTTCATGATCTCGTGGTCTTGTTTGCTTCGATGCGAAAAAAGGGGAAATCACTATCCGAGGTAGCGAAAGAGGAGCTTGGTCCTGTGGCAGGATTTTGCACAGGGCTCGCCATGTTATTTATTATTACAATTACAATGGCAGGACTGTCCATGGTTGTGCTTCATGCTTTAGAACGAAATCCTTGGGGAACCTTTGCAGTTGGTATTACCATTCCAATAGCGATGGGAGTCGGCCTTTATTATAAAAAGACAGGCAATTTAAAGCTGGCGACATCTGCGGGATTCATATTACTGATGTTGGGGGTATTCCTTGGACCGAATATTCAAGGAACAGCACTTGGAGATTTGTTAACACTTGATACAAAAACGCTTGCTCTTGCCCTGCCAATCTATGCGTTCTTTGCTGCAGCCCTGCCGGTTTGGTTGCTTTTGGCACCAAGAGACTATTTAAGCAGTTTTATGAAAATTGGTGTTTTCATCGCGCTGATTGCGGGAATCTTTGTGGTTAATCCAACCATCCAATTTCCGGCGTTTACGGAGTTTGTAAATGGAGGAGGACCTGTCTTAGCTGGACCTGTATGGCCTTTTATTTCGATTACCATTGCTTGTGGCGCGATTTCTGGTTTTCATGCATTTGTTGGCTCAGGCACAACGCCAAAAATGCTAGATCGTTGGAGTGATATGAAGCCGGTGGCGTTTGGCGCGATGCTCGTAGAATGTTTAGTGGGAATCATGGCGTTAATTGCCGCTACTGCGCTTCATCCGGGAGATTATTTTGCAATTAATAGTACACCTGAAGTGTTCCGAACGCTTGGTATGAGTGTCGAGAATCTTCCGCAGCTAAGCAAAGAAATCGGTCTTGACTTAGAAGGAAGAACAGGTGGAGCTGTTACATTAGCTGTAGGGATGGCGTACATCTTTACGGGTATTCCGTTCTTTAGTCATTTGGCCTCTTATTTCTTCCAATTCGTGATTATGTTTGAAGCCGTCTTTATTTTAACGGCGATTGACGCAGGAACCCGTGTCGCGCGATATTTGATCCAAGACTTCTTTGGAGAAGCATATAAACCGCTGAAACGAAATGACTGGGTACCAGGGTCAGTCTTTGCAAGTGCACTTGCTTGTTTTATGTGGGGATACTTGCTTTACTCTGGAGACATTGGGTCCATTTGGGCACTCTTTGGTGTGTCAAACCAGCTAATGGCCTCGGTCGGATTAATCATTGGGGCGACGGTTGTGTTAAAAATTGCGGATAAAAGGCGGTATATGTTGACTTGCTTAATTCCACTTGCTTACTTATATGTGACGGTGAATTATGCGGGTTATTGGATGGTTGCGAATGTCTATCTCAATCCTGAAGCATCTGGCTACAGTGTACTGAACGCCGTGCTTTCGATGATTATGCTGATTTTAGGTTTTGTCATTATCGTGTTCGCTATTAAAAAATGGGTCGAGATCTGGCGCGATCCAGCTCTTCGAATGGAGACGCCAATCACTGGCTAAATGAACAAAGCCGGCTTGCTCATAGATAAGCAAACCGGCTTCTTGTTATTGCTGATGCTCAGGCTTTAAGCCCTGCTCTAATGTTTCAAGAATTTCATTCTTTTCATCTTCAGATGCTTCTTGCCATAACACCTCAAACAAAACGCCAAGACCTGGCAGCATTTTTTCCTCGCCGCTTTGAATCGCATCTAAAATCGTATGCTCAAGCTGCTCTTGATTATGGCCAGTAATGTTTTGAATCACTGCGCCTCTTAAATTAAAATCCATTGCCCACACTCCTTTTTTGATGGTGATAGCCCTATTCTGTCTCAAAGACAGGTTTATTATGTAGTGTGCTTGAGATATAATAAATTCATGATATTTAAAGGAGTTAAAGTCGCTTGAAATTTATAGAATCAGCTAAAAACGCAAACATTAAACAATGGAAAAAGCTCCATACAAAAAAAGAACGAACGAAAACAGGGCTGTTCCTTGTTGAAGGAAAACACTTAGTAGAAGAAGCATTAAAAAGCGGGGTTGTGAAAGAGTTAATGGTCGCAACGCTTGATATGCTCCCTGCTGACATCGAGCCTGACATTGAGTTGTATGAATTAAGTCAAGAGGCTTTTACTGCGATGACGGAAACGGAAACATCTCAGCAAATCGCAGCGGTTTGTACCATTCCTGTATTTGAGGAGAAAAAGTATGAACGAATGCTTCTGTTAGATGCAGTGCAGGATCCGGGGAATTTAGGCACACTCATTCGGACAGCAGATGCAGCGGGTCTAGATGCTGTGGTCCTAGGGGATGGAACCGTTGATGCGTTTAACGGAAAAACGCTCCGTTCAGCACAAGGGTCTCATTTTCACCTGCCTATCTTAAAACAAACCCTACAACAGACAATTCCAGCATTAAAGGCGCAAGGCATACCTGTATATGGCAGTGCTTTGAAAGATGCGAAAGAGTATAGACACATAGCATCAGAAGGTCCATTTGCGCTAATTGTAGGCAACGAGGGAGCAGGTATTGATCCAGAGATTCTTCAAATGACAGATCAAAATTTATATGTTCCAATGTACGGACAAGCGGAATCATTAAATGTGGCTGTGGCAGCAGCAGTTCTTGTCTATCATTTGCGCGGATAGTGTTGCATCACGTCCTATTTTTCACTATAATGAAACTAATATTTTAAAAACCATGATAGAGGAAGATTGTTTCACGAAGCGTCCTATTAGGGAGAATGCATCGTAGACTGAAAGTGCATTTAAGGAATGCTGAAACAGGAATTCACCTCTGGAGTTGTCACCGGGACCGCAGGTTTTGCGTAAAGGTGGACCGGATTCGTTTGATTCCGTTATGTCAATGAAGCTTATTCGCACATATATTTGTGCTTAACAAGGGTGGTACCGCGACCACAACTCGTCCCTTCTTTTATGGAGGAACGAGTTTTTTTATTGTCTTCAAACAATCAAACACCCGTTTATTCAGACGGTTTTGTATATTAAAAGGAGGATCACACTCATGCAAGAAACGTTAAAACAGCTTGAAGCAGAAGCGATAGCAAAGGTTGAAGCAGCCAGCTCGCTCAAAGAAGTCAATGATATTCGTGTTCAATATTTAGGGAAAAAAGGTCCGATTACAGAAGTGCTGCGCGGAATGGGCAAGCTTTCCGCTGAAGAAAGACCAAAAATGGGCGCACTTGCAAATGAAGTGAGAGAGCAGATTGCTGGTGCCATTGCTGAAAAAAATGAGCAGCTAGAAGCAGAAGAAGTGAAAAAGAAACTGGCTTCTCAAACCATTGATGTCACATTACCAGCAAGTCCGATCAAAATCGGGGCAAGACATCCATTAACGATTGTCGTAGAAGATATTGAAGATTTATTTATCGGCATGGGCTATACCGTTGAAGAGGGCCCAGAGGTGGAAACAGATTACTATAACTTTGAAGCGCTCAATCTTCCAAAAGAACATCCGGCACGTGATATGCAGGACAGCTTCTATATTACTGAAGACACACTCATGAGAACACAAACATCACCCGTTCAAGCACGTACACTTGAGAAATATAAAGGCCAAGGTCCTGTGAAGATCATCTGTCCTGGTAAGGTATATAGACGTGACAGCGATGATGCCACTCACTCGCATCAATTCATGCAGATTGAAGGACTTGTGGTCGATCACAATATTAGCATGAGTGACCTCAAAGGAACGCTTGAGACAGTCGCAAGAAAAATGTTTGGGGAAGATCGTGAAATTAGACTGCGCCCAAGCTTTTTCCCATTCACAGAACCTTCCGTTGAAGTTGATGTGTCATGCTTTAAATGCGGCGGGAAAGGCTGTTCCGTATGTAAAGGAACAGGCTGGATTGAAATTTTAGGTGCAGGAATGGTTCACCCGAATGTATTAAAAATGAGCGGATTTGATCCAGATACTTACCAAGGCTTTGCTTTTGGAATGGGTGTTGAACGTATTGCGATGCTGAAATACGGCATAGATGACATTCGTCATTTCTACACAAATGATATTAGATTCACGAAGCAATTTAAGCAGGACTAAGAGGAGGAAATCAACATGTTTGTTTCATATAAATGGTTAGAGGACTATGTCGATTTAGAAGGCATTCAGCCGGATGAATTAGCAGAGAAAATCACAAGAAGCGGAATTGAAGTGGAAGCCGTTGAGTATAAAGGCGAAGGCATCAAAGGCGTTGTCGTTGGACACGTCATTGAACGTGAACAGCATCCGAATGCGGATAAATTAAACAAATGTCTTGTTGATATCGGCGAAGACGCACCGGTGCAAATTATATGCGGGGCTCCAAATGTGGATAAAGGACAGCATGTGGCTGTCGCAACGGTTGGTGCAGTCCTTCCTGGAAACTTTAAAATTAAAAAAGCAAAACTGCGCGGTGAAGAGTCTCATGGCATGATTTGTTCTCTGCAAGAATTAGGCGTAGAGAGCAAGCTCGTACCAAAAGAATATGCAGAAGGTATCTTTGTTTTCCCGAATGACGTGAAACCAGGAGATGATGCCCTTCAAGCGCTTCAATTAGATGATGCGGTACTTGAACTTGGCTTAACACCAAACCGTGCCGATGCTCTTAATATGCTAGGAGTGGCTTATGAGGTTGCCGCCATTTTAGGGAGAGACATCAAGCTTCCTGATACAGCGCATGACACTTCTTCTGAAAAAGCAGCAGACTATATTTCTGTTAAAATTGAGGATCAAGAAGCGAATCCACTTTATGCAGCGAAGATCATTAAAAACGTAAAGATTGGACCAGCACCGCTTTGGATGCAAACAAGATTGATGAATGCAGGTATCCGCCCAATTAACAACGTCGTGGATATTACGAATTTTGTCTTACTTGAATACGGTCAACCTCTACATGCCTTTGATTATGACCGGTTTGGTTCAAAGCAGGTGGTCGTACGTAAAGCGGCTGAAAATGAAATGATTCAAACTCTGGATGAACAAGAACGTACATTGTCTTCGAAGCATCTTGTCATTACAAATGGCACAAAAGCGCATGCTGTTGCAGGTGTCATGGGCGGTTTTGAATCAGAGGTGCGTGATGAGACGACAACGATTCTTTTAGAAGCGGCATATTTCAACGGTCAAACCGTCCGTCAAGCATCTAGAGACTTAGGGCTTCGCAGTGAATCAAGCACACGATTTGAAAAAGGGCTCGATCCGCAGCGGACGACATCAGCAGCCGAAAGAGCAGCGCAATTGATCAGCACCTATGCAGGCGGTGAAGTGCTAAGCGGTACAGTTGAGGAAAACCACCTTGAAACAAGTATGAATGTCATCCACGTATCAACTGAGCGTGTGAACAAGGTGCTTGGCATGAGCATTTCAAAAGAAGATATGATTCAGATTTTCAACAAACTAGGCTTTACTGTGGGTGAATCAAATGATGTGCTTGTCGTAACGGTTCCTTCCCGCAGAATGGATATTACGATTGAAGAGGACCTCATTGAAGAAGTTGCGAGATTATACGGATACGACAATATTCCATCTACACTGCCTGCGACAGCTGGTACCGTTGGCGGTCTCACGCCATACCAAGTGAAGCGCAGAAAGGTGAGACGTTTCTTAGAGGGCGCAGGGCTTTCTCAAGCGATTACGTATTCATTAACGAATCAGCATAAGTCCACAGCCTTTGCTTTAAATCCAGCTTATCAAACAAGACTTTCCCTGCCAATGAGTGAGGAACGCAGTGTGCTGAGACAAAGCCTTCTGCCGAACTTACTTGATTCTGTCGCATATAACTTAGCAAGACAAGCTGATTCTTTTGCCTTTTACGAAACGGGTTCTGTTTTCTTAGCGGAAACGGAAGGCGCAAAACCAGTTGAGAAAGAGCATGTGGCAGGTGCGTTAACAGGTCTTTGGCATAAAAATCTTTGGCAGGGCGAGAAAAAAGCTGTCGATTTTTATGTAGCGAAGGGTATTGCGGAAGGGCTGTTTGAAAAGCTTGGTGTATCAGAAGAGATCACGTATGTTCAAGCAGAGCGTGAGGGCCTTCACCCAGGACGTACAGCCGATGTTTATTTAAATGGAAAAGTGATTGGCTTTGTAGCTGCACTTCATCCAGTAGTGGAAAAAGAATTAGATTTAAAAGAAACGTATGTATTTGAATTTGATTTAACAGATGTGATGACGTCTGAAACAGAGGATATGAAATATACGGCTATTCCGAGATTCCCAGCAGTGACAAGAGACATCGCACTTGTCGTCGATCAGCATATTTCAAGCGGACAGCTGGAGCAAGTCATTTATGAAGCTGGCGGCCAATTGCTCACAGACCTTTCCGTCTTTGATGTGTATGAGGGTGAGCATATGGAAGAAGGCAAGAAATCTGTTGCATTCTCTCTGCAATATTTAAACCCAGAACAAACGTTGACCGAGGAAGAAGTCACGGCTGTTCATACAAACGTATTGAAAGCATTAGAAGATACGTATCAAGCCGTCTTGCGCGGATAATAAAAAGAGCTATCGCTTTATGGGCGATAGCTCTTAGCGTGTAGACAAACCCTCGCATTCTTTGTCAGTCCTGCGCGCTGGTACTCACGAATGTCAAATTCGCTCTGTGCCAGTGCTCGTCCTTCCTAGACTGCAAAGGTTTTCTATCACGCTGAAAAGAAGACAAAGGGCTAAAATCAAGTTCATTTTAGCCCTTTGTCAACAATCTGAGAGCTATCGCTTTATGGGCGATAGCTCTTTTTTAATTATAACCATTTTTTCGCTTTTTGGGTGTTGGCAAAATGAAGTTTTGTAAATTGGCGTAAAGCCTCTTCGCCGTGCTGTTTCATCAGCTTTGCTGCCGCTTTGTCAACATGCGGACCGGCCCCTTTTGGAATGTCAAAGCCCGCTGCTTTTGATAATTTATCCATTTCAATTAAAAAAGCATACCTTGCAATAATAGAAGCTGCAGCAACTGATAAGTGAATGCCTTCTGCTTTCGTACTAAAATATGTACGCTCCCGAATGATCTTTTTCCCCGCAAGGTGCCTGAAATAAATGCCTGGTTCGGCAAATTGGTCAATGAGAATGGCTTCTGGTTTCTTGCCATCCAGTTTTTCTAGCACGGAGGTGATGACTTGGTTATGAAGCAGTGCCTTCATTTTTCCTTGGCTCATACCCTTTTCCTGCATCGCATTGTATTTTTCATTCCGAAGCACGAGAAGGCTGAACGGGATGGTTTTGATCAAGTCTTTGGCAATGTTGATAATCTGCGGATCTTTGAGTCCTTTTGAGTCTTTCACCCCGAGCTCTTTCATGAGAGCAAGCTGACTGGAATCAACATAAGCCGCACAGACCGTAATGGGTCCAAAATAATCGCCAGTACCGACCTCATCTGAGCCAATAACCGACATGGAAGCAATGCCGGGTGGTGGGCTGTACTGTGTGATGGATGATGTTTTTTTGCTTTTTGTTTCAGCTGCTTGTAAATGGTTGAACTGACTCGCTTCAGCTTCTGCCTTTTGTCCTTGGAACAGCACTTTTCCAGATTTGTAAGCTGTAATCGTACAGCCGGGAACCTTTGCTTGAAATAGAGCGCCTGGCGGCAAAGTGTCAGTTAAATGCTGAGCGTACACGCTCTTCATTTTTTTCATGTCTTCTGATGTTGCTTTTAAGACGGATTGGGGCACAGTGGATAACTCCTTTTTACCTTGATATCATTGATTTCTAAAGTGTACCATAACAGGGAAGGGCTCGTCTTTCCATTCAATGTCTAAACATGTTATGATAGAGACTAGGATTCTCGTGGAATGGAGGAGAAACGTTGTCTGACGGCGGTAAAACGAAAACAACAGTTGAGATTTACGGACAGTCCTATACGATCATCGGTCAAGAAACGAAGATGCATATGCGACATGTTGCTTCAATTGTTGATGATAAAATGAGAGAAATCAATGAAAAAAATCCATACCTTGATATAAACAAATTAGCTGTACTGACAGCAGTCAATGTCGTCCACGACTACTTGAAATTAAAAGAGCAATACGAAAAACTAGAGCTTCATCTAAAAGAAAAGGAATGAAATTACCGTGATCGATATCATCATTTTGTTTTTGCTTCTTATGGGAACGCTTGTCGGTCTAAAACGCGGGTTTATTCTTCAATTTATTAAATTGATTAGCTTTGTTGTTTCTATTTTAGTGGCTTCTATGTTTTATCAGTCACTTGCACCACAGCTTACGTGGATTCCAGCACCTAATTTTAGCGGCGGTCAAGCGCAGCTTGCTTTCTTTAGTGGGAATCTAGAAACAGCTTATTATAATACCATTGCGTTTATCATTCTGTTTATCTTGACCAAAATCCTGCTAGCTATCATCGGCGGATTGCTCACAACCATTGCAAGTATCCCTGTGATTAAACAGGTCAACAAACTGCTTGGCGCTGTTTTAGGATTTCTTGAAACCTATCTATTTGTGTTTATTCTATTGTTTGTGGCCGCATTACTTCCAGTCGATGCGCTTCAAACGATGATGAGCAAATCAATGTTAGCAGATGTGATCGTAAATAGCACCCCTTACCTGTCCGGTCTTGTCAAAGACCTCTGGTCGACGTATGGAGTTTAAGAACTTCTCCTTTCTTGGAGAAGTTTTTTCGCATTCCATGACAGAAAGTTGTCGGATGAAGGGAAAGTTTGTATATTTATATAGGAAGATGCCAAAGCGGCTGGAGGATGAGAGATGAATAAAAAAGATATTATCAAACTTCTTGAAACAATTGCAGTTTATATGGAGCTAAAAGGAGATAATCCTTTTAAAATTTCTGCCTTTCGTAAAGCAGCTGCGGCACTGGAACAAGATGACCGCAGCCTTTCTCAAATAGATGACCTATTAGCATTACCCGGCATTGGAAAAGGAACCTTTGCTGTGATCACAGAGTATATCGAAAAAGGACAGTCTGAAACACTCGAACAATTAAAAAAAGAAGTGCCTGAAGGACTTGTCCCGCTCTTAAAATTGCAAGGACTCGGCGGGAAGAAGATTGCTAAGCTCTACCAAGAGCTTGGTGTTTACGATGCACAGTCTTTAAAAGAAGCATGTGAAGCGGAAAAAGTACAAACGCTTGCTGGGTTTGGCAAAAAAACAGAAGAAAAGATTCTTGCCGCTCTTGAGGAGGCAGGGAAGCAGCCAGAACGACTGCCAATTGGCTTTGCATTAGATGTGGCAGAGCGAATTGATGATGCGCTGGAACAGATGGAGGGAATCATCCGTTTTTCAAGAGCGGGCAGTTTAAGACGTGCGCGTGAAACGGTTAAAGATTTAGATTACATCATTGCGACTGATAACCCTGAACAAGTGAGAAAGCAGCTTGTTGCTCTTGATGATGTCAAAGATGTCATTGCGAGCGGTGATACGAAGGTATCTGTCATGCTTGCACTTGATTTTGAAATCAGTGTAGATTTCCGGCTTGTGACAACAGACCAATTTGCAACAACGCTGCACCATTTCACTGGCTCAAAAGATCATAACATTCGTATGCGACAGCTTGCGAAGGAGCGCGGTGAGCGTATTAGTGAATATGGGGTTGAAACGATCGAAACTGGGGATGTGAAAACATTTGAAGACGAAAGCGCTTTTTATGCACATTTCCAACTTCCGCTCATTCCGCCAGAAATTCGTGAAACCGGAGCAGAGATTGATTCGTATAAAGAAAGTATGCAATTTGTAGAACGAAAAGATATCAAAGGCGATCTTCATATGCACTCGACATGGAGTGATGGCGCTTTTTCTATTCGCGAAATGGCAGAGGCATGTATCGCAAAAGGCTATGAATACATGGCCATTACAGACCACTCACAATATTTAAAAGTAGCAAACGGTTTAACAAAAGAACGTTTGCGTTTGCAAGCAAAAGAAATTGACAAGCTGAATCAAGAATTCGAGCATTTTCACATTTTCAAAGGGGTCGAAATGGATATTCTGCCGGATGGATCGTTAGATTATGATGATGACTTTCTAGCAGACATGGATTTTGTCATTGCGTCTATTCATTCTAGTTTTTCTCAGCCGGAGGAAGTCATTATGGAGCGCCTAGAAAATGCCTTGAATAATCAGCATGTGGATTTAATTGCCCATCCAACTGGCCGTTTGATCGGTAGACGAGACGGCTATGCTTTAAATATTGATCAGCTCATAGAGCTTGCGAAAAAAACGGGCACTGCACTGGAACTCAACAGCAACCCGTCAAGACTTGATTTAAAAACAGAGCATTTAATGAAAGCAAACGAAGCGGGTGTGAACATCATGATCAACACAGATGCACACAACATCGCCATGCTCGATCATATGGACGTCGGTGTCACAGCTGCAAGAAAGGGCTGGACACCAAAAGCAAATGTCGTGAATACATTTTCACTCAATGAGATGAAAAAGTTTTTAACGCGTGACAGGTAGTCGTTAGGAGGCTGGACCATGCTGCAACAAAAAGTGTTAGCATCATTAGAATTTCATAAAGTAAAAGAAAAAGTCATGTCCTATACTGCTTCGACTTTAGGGAAAGAAAAAGCGCAGGACTTAATACCACTCACAGATATCGAGAGCATTCAGCATCTGCTAGAAGAGGTAGCAGAAGCGCAAGATGTGATTCGTTTAAAAGGATCTGCGCCGTTTGGCGGGTTAATGGATATTAGACGAGGCGTCAAACGAGCAGAAATAGGCAGTATATTAAGCCCTGCTGAGCTGATGGAAATTGCGGCGCTGTTATATACCACAAAAAACATGAAGCACTTTCTCACCTCTATGTATGAGGACGGAGTAGAGATACCCCGTCTTCATACATATGCAGAATCGCTGATTTTACTGCCAGACGTGAGAAAAGAAATCGAAAGCTGTATTGGTGATAATGGAGAAGTGCTTGATCACGCAACGCCTGCACTCCGCACCATACGAACGCAGTTACGATCACTAGAATCAAAAGTACGAGATAAATTAGAATCAATGATTCGTTCACAATCTGCCTCGAAAATGCTGTCAGACACCATTGTGACCATTCGTAATGATCGGTTTGTCATTCCCGTAAAACAAGAGTACCGCTCGAATTATGGAGGGATTGTTCACGATCAATCTTCTTCAGGCGCAACTCTTTTTATTGAGCCGCAAGTGGTCGTAGATTTAAATAACACCTTGCAGCAAACTCGCCTAAAAGAAAAGCAAGAGATTGAAAAGATTTTGCAAATGCTGACAGCGAGTGTGTCAGAGCACATTGATGAATTGCTTCATAATGTGAATGAACTTCAGACATTAGATTTTATTTTCGCCAAAGCCAAATATGCAAAAGCAGAAAAAGCCACAAAACCTACTGTGAATAACCAAGGGGAGATTTATTTAAAACGGGCAAGACATCCCCTATTGCCCCGAGATCAGGTTGTGGCAAATGATATTGAGCTAGGGAAAGATTTTTCTACGATCGTCATCACAGGTCCAAATACAGGCGGTAAGACCGTCACTTTAAAAACACTCGGACTTCTTACGCTGATGACGCAGGCAGGTCTTCATATTCCAGTCGAAGAAGGATCAGAAGTGGCTGTATTCGATCAAGTCTTTGCTGATATTGGAGACGAGCAGTCTATTGAACAGAGCTTGAGTACTTTCTCATCTCATATGGTCAATATTGTGGATATCTTAAAGCATTTGACGTCTAATTCACTCGTGTTATTTGATGAATTAGGTGCAGGAACAGATCCTGCTGAAGGTGCAGCACTTGCGATGAGCATCTTAGATGAAGTTCATCAAACAAATGCGCGCGTCATCGCAACGACTCACTATCCTGAGCTGAAGGCATACGGATATAACCGAGAAGGCGTCACAAATGCGAGTGTAGAGTTTGATATTGAAACCTTATCCCCTACATATCGCTTGCTCATCGGGGTGCCGGGACGAAGTAATGCATTTGAAATTTCCAAGCGTCTAGGACTGCCTCATCATTTAATTGACCGTGCAAAAGCAGATATGCACGCAGAACATAATGAAGTCGATCAGATGATTGCTTCATTAGAAGACAGCAAAAAACAAGCAGAAGAAGAACTGCATGAGACAGAATTTTATAGAAAAGAAGCAGAGAAGCTCCATAAAGAATTGCAAAAACAAATCCTTGAATGGAATGAACAAAAGGACAAACTGCTGGAAGAAGCTGAACAAAAAGCGGCAGAAAAAATTGAACAAGCAACAAAAGAAGCAGAAGAGATTATTCAGGAGCTTCGGTCCATTAAAAGTGAGCATCGTTCATTCAAAGAACATGAACTCATTGATGCGAGAAAGCGTCTTGAAGAAGCTGTCCCTGAGTTTGACCGTAAGAAAAAACCAGAGCCGGTGAAAAAAGCAGCAAGACAGCTAAAGCCAGGCGATGAAGTCAAAGTGCTGACGTTTGGCCAAAAAGGAACGCTCATCGAACAAACGGGTAACAAAGAATGGAGTGTCCAAATGGGCATTCTAAAAATGAAAGTAAAAGAAAAAGATATGGAATTTATCAAATCAGCACCGGAATTTAAACAAGAGAAAGCCATCACGGCGGTCAAAGGAAAAGACTATCATGTATCACTTGAGCTTGATTTAAGAGGAGAGCGTTATGAGAATGCCTTAAGCAGAGTCGAGAAATACTTAGATGATGCCGTCTTAGCTGGCTATCCGCGTGTGTCGATCATTCACGGTAAAGGCACTGGCGCCTTGAGAAAAGGGGTCCAGGAATTATTAAAACAGCACCGTAGTGTAAAAAATGCTCGTTTTGGAGAACAAGGCGAGGGAGGATCAGGCGTCACCATCGTCGAATTAAAGTAAAAAGGAGAAAACGCATGAAAGCCTTTTGGGAAAATGAACTTGTGGAAATTGCCGCCTATTACAGCGTGGCCGTCCTATGTCTTGTCTTATTTCTGACCATATTTGAACTCGTGACCTCCTATAAAAACTGGGAAGAGATTCAGCGGGGGAACTTAGCTGTTGCTATGGCAACCGGCGGGAAGATTTTTGGGATTGCCAATGTCTTTCAGCATTCCATCGCCCAGCACAACTCGCTTCTTCAAATGGTCGGATGGGGCGTATACGGCTTTGTGATGCTGCTCGTCAGCTATTTCATTTTTGAATTTTTAACACCACGATTTAAAGTAGACAAAGAGATTGAGAATGATAATAGAGCGGTCGGGTTTATTTCACTCATTATTTCTGTTGGGCTGTCTTATGTAGTAGCAGCCGGCATTTAAGGAGACGACATGGAAAAACTAGCCAAAGTATTAATTGTAGTTGCCTGCACTTTTGCGGTTATTGGTGCCGTTTACATGTTCCTGTAAAATGAAGAATACATTCTAGAAAGCTGTCAGGGAAAACCTTGACAGCTTTTCACTCATCAAAGGCGGCGAATCAGAATGAATCAAATCTTGCAAAAAGACGAACTCATAAAGCGCATTGACAGTTGTCTCAAAAAGACATCTCTTCCCCAAGACATATATGAACCGTATATTGCACGTCCTTTTCAAACGACTGGTTTTTTTGATGATTTGAGCCCCTATATTGAAATTGATCCAGCCGGCTATTTTCTTATTCAATATGAACGAGGGATTAAAGTGCTTCATAAAAGAACAAAAGAGGCGGATGAAGTCATTTATTGGATTTTAGAAGACACCATCTTTCTAACTGTGTATCTAGACATGATGAGACAATATCAAGTGGACAACATCCACACACATTTACCTAATGACCCTAGTATCCATAAACAGATCGTGGAGAGAGTCCATGAGTCATTTCGTGAGATCGGTGGATTATACGAAAAGTGGCATCATGAAGGGAAAAGAGCCTCTATAGAAACACCGGCGAAAAAATGAAGATGTGTCATGGAACGAGCTCGATTTGAAAAAAGCAAACAGCCATAAGGAAAAGTTTGCTATAATAAAATAGTACGAAAGTTCAGGAAGGAGGGTTTTTATGCAGTCAGATAAACGTTGGCTTCTGCATTACCCGAATCAAATTCCCCACGAACTCACCATCCCAAATGAAACGTTGCAATCTTACTTATTCAGCTCCACAGAGGCAGCACCTGAGCATACAGCCATTCATTTTTTAGGAAAAAACATCACCTACCAGCAGTTACAAGAAGATGCACTGAAATTAGCCAGTCACTTGATTGACATCGGTGTCAAAAAAGGCGACAGAGTAGCGATTATGCTGCCAAACTGCCCGCAATCGGTGATTTCTTATTATGCGGTTTTAATAGCAGGTGGCATTGTCGTTCAAACCAATCCGCTTTATACGGAGAAAGAACTGGAATATCAAATGGAGGACAGCGGCTCTAAGGTGCTGATCACTCTCGATCTACTGTATCCAAAGGCCTATAAAATGAAAGCGCTGACAAGTATGGAGCATTTGATCATCACAAAACTACAAGATTACTTGCCATTTCCAAAAAACATATTGTTTCCGATTGTCCAGCGAAGGAAAAACAACATGGTCATCCAAGTGGAGAAGAGTGATTCCATTCATCATTTCTCACAGATCATGAAAGAGTCGTCAGGAGAACAGATTCCGCAAATATCCTTTCAACCGAAAGAGGATGTCGCAGTTTTGCAATATACAGGCGGAACGACCGGTTTACCAAAAGGGGTCATGCTCACACACGAAAATATAGTAGCCAATACAGAAATGTGTGCATCCTGGATGTATAAAACGAACCGCGGAAAAGAGCGGATTCTTGGAATCATTCCGTTCTTTCATGTATACGGCATGACGACCGTGCTAAACCTTGCAGTCAAAGAAGGTCATCAAATGATTCTTCTTCCGCGTTTTGATGCAGCGGATGCCTTGAAGACCATTGAAAAACAGAAACCGACGCTGTTCCCAGGAGCACCAACGATGTATATTGCCCTGCTTCATCATCCGAATATTGAGAAGTATGACCTATCATCCATCACCGCATGCTTAAGCGGATCGGCCGCTCTTCCTGTTGAAGTCAAACAGAGCTTTGAAAAACTAACAGGAGGAAGGCTGGTGGAGGGATATGGACTTTCAGAAACTTCTCCTGTCACTCATGCCAATTTCTTATGGGGAGCGAACAAAATAGGAAGTATCGGGTGCCCTTGGCCGAATACAGATGCCGGTATTTATTGTGAAGAAACGGGTGGACTCAAAGCGCCATATGAGCACGGAGAGATTATCGTCAAAGGTCCTCAAATCATGAAAGGGTACTGGAATCAGCCGGATGAGACAGCGGCAGTGTTAAGAGACGGCTGGTTTTTCACAGGAGACATTGGGTATATGGATGAGGATGGTTTTTTCTATATCGTAGACCGGAAAAAGGATGTCATCATCGCGAGCGGCTATAATATTTACCCAAGAGAGGTTGAAGAAGCCCTTTATGAGCATGAGCTTGTACAAGAAGTTGTTGTGGCGGGTATTCCAGATCCGTATAGAGGGGAAACAGTAAAAGCCTTTGTTGTCCCGAAGAAGGATGCCTATGTAACAGAGGATGAACTGGATCGTTTTGTTAGAACAAGAATAGCCTCATTTAAAGTGCCGCGTGTCTACGAATTTAAGGAATCACTGCCTAAAACGGCTGTAGGGAAAATCTTGCGCAGAGTGTTAATTGAAGAAGAAAAAAGAAAGCAATCATCTTCAACAGAAGAACCAGTCGATCAATGAGAGAATGAACCAGCATCATCCGGTCAAGCGGCCGGATGATTTGAATTGTACGTGTCTGCTCTGGTATGCTAAAGGTTGAAAAGAAAGAAGAACATCACTTGACAAATCACTCGTTTCTTTTTAACATAAAGTTATGAATGAATGCTCATTCAATTTAGAAAGGGACGAAGCACATTGAAGCAGAAAAGACCGAAGTACATGCAAATTATTGATGCAGCCGTTGTGGTGATTGCAGAGAACGGCTACCATCAATCACAAGTTTCAAAGATTGCCAAACAAGCAGGAGTAGCAGACGGAACCATTTATCTCTATTTCAAAAACAAAGAGGATATTCTGATCTCGTTGTTTAAAGAAAAAATGGGACAATTCATCGAACGGATGGAAAACGATATTCAAAAGAAACCGTCTGCGAAAGAAAAGCTTCTTCTCCTCATTCGAGAACACTTTCGCCTGCTATCGCAAGACCATCATTTGGCCCTTGTGACACAGCTTGAACTCAGGCAGTCAAACCTTGAACTGCGCCAAAAAATCAATGAGGTGCTGAAAGGGTATTTAAATATGCTAGACTCCATTTTAACCGAGGGAAAGAAGACAGGAGAATTTAGACAAAATCTAGATGTCCGCTTAGCGAGACAAATGGTATTTGGGACGATTGATGAAACCGCTACAACATGGGTCATGAATGATCAAAAGTATGACCTGCCAGCACTCGCAGAAAGTGTACATGATCTTCTCTTAAACGGAATACATCAATCTTAAAGACAATTGAAAAAGGATGATTGACATGGAAAAAATACTTAGCTTACACCAAGACGAACAGACAGCACTCATCACGATTCAACACCCGCCTGCAAATGCCTTATCCTCTCAGCTTCTCACTGAACTCAACGACATGTTTGATCAGCTTGAACAAAACAGTGAAGTGAGAGCTATTGTCATTCATGGAGAAGGTAGATTTTTCTCAGCAGGTGCTGATATTAAAGAATTTACGACCTTGCAGGAAGAATCTGATTATGCCAGCCTTGCAGACAGAGGACAGCAAGTGTTTGAACGAATTGAACAATGTCCAAAACCGGTGATTGCTTCCATTCACGGGGCAGCATTAGGCGGCGGGCTTGAGCTGGCGATGTCGTGTGATATTCGAATCGCAACAAAAGATGCAAAGCTGGGACTGCCGGAATTAAATCTCGGTATTATCCCAGGATTCGGCGGAACGCAGCGCCTGCCTCGCTACGTTGGATCAGCTAAAGCACTTGAAATGATGGGAACAGCTGAGCCAATTACAGGAGAAGAAGCATTTGCCTGCGGACTTGTTTCAAAACTTGCGGAAACAGAGGAAGAAGCGCTGGAAACAGCGAAAACATTGGCGGCGAAATTTGCAGCGAAAAGCCCTAAAACGCTTGAGTATGTGCTTGAGTTATTGAATGCGACAAAAGTGTACTCATATGATGGCGGAATGAAGCTGGAAGCCAAAAAGTTTGCTGAGGTGTTCCAGTCGAATGATGCCAAAGAAGGCATCCAAGCTTTTATTGAAAAGCGTAAACCGAATTTTAAAGGGGAATAAGGGATTAGTACGACACAAGGGGGAGAAATGAATGAATATTTTTGTTTTAATGAAGCGTACGTTTGACACGGAAGAGAAAATCTCTATTCAGTCTGGTGTTATTCAAGAAGATGGGGCAGAGTTCATTATTAATCCTTATGATGAGTACGCAATTGAAGAAGCGATTCAGCTTCGGGATGAGCACGGGGGAGAAGTAACGGTCGTGACAGTTGGCAATGAAGATGCGGAGAAGCAGCTTAGAACAGCACTTGCAATGGGCTGCGATCAAGCCGTTTTATTAAATGTTGAAGATGATTTGGAGGAGTGGGATCAGTTTTCCGCTTCTACGATTCTATATCACTATTTCAAGGATAAAGAAGCTTCCTTGATCTTAGCAGGGAATGTAGCGATTGACGGCGGGTCTGGACAGGTGGCCCCGCGTCTTGCTGAATTACTCGGTTTTCCATATGTCACAACCATTACAAGTATTCAAATCGACGGCGGCTCAGCTTCAATTGAGCGAGATGCAGAGGGTGATGTGGAAGTGATTTCTGCCGAGCTCCCGCTAGTGGTCACCGCGCAGCAAGGTCTCAATGAGCCTCGTTATCCATCGTTACCAGGCATCATGAAGGCAAAGAAAAAGCCTTTAGAAGAACTGGAATTAGACGATCTAGATCTAGATGAAGACGATGTGCCATTTAAAATCAAAACAATCGAACGTTTCTTACCGGAGAAAAAAGAGGGTGGCAAGGTGCTGAGCGGCGAGCTTCAGGATCAGGTCAAGGAACTGACAGACCTGCTAAGAAATGAAGCAAAAGTCATCTAAACATCCACTTTACGATATCACGAGAACAAGGGGGAGCTTATAGGATGAGTAAAAAAGTTGTTGTACTTGGAGAAAGTCGTGACGGTAAATTAAGAAATGTGACATTTGAAGCGATTGCTGCCGCTCACGAGGTGGCTGATGGCGGTGAAGTGATTGGCGTTTTAATAGGAGATCACGTCAAAGATCAAGCGGATGAACTGCTTTATTATGGAGCGGATCATGTGATGATCGTCGAGCACCCGCATCTTTCTTATTATACGTCTGATGGTTTTGCGCAGGCGCTTCAAGCAATATTAGATCAAGTCAATCCTGATGCAGTGCTCTTCGGTCATACATCAATCGGAAAAGACTTGTCACCCAAAATAGCTGCACGCCTGCAAACTGGCTTAATTTCAGATGCAATAGATGTAAGCGTTACCGGTGAACATCTTGTTTTCACTAGACCGATTTATTCAGGAAAAGCTTTTGAAAAAGTCATTTCAACAGATCGTCTGCTTTTGGCTACTATCCGTCCAAACAACGTGGCACCGCTGGAGCGTGATGCGTCACGCAGCGGAGAAGTGACGCCAGTTTCTGTCGATATTCAAAACCTAAGAACGATCGTGAAGGAAGTCATTAAAAAAACATCAGAAGGTGTAGATTTATCTGAAGCGAAGGTTATTGTCGCAGGAGGCAGGGGGGTCAAGAGCAAAGAAGGCTTTGAACCGCTGAAAGAACTTGCCCAAACGCTTGGCGCAGCAGTCGGTGCCTCGCGTGGTGCATGTGACGCTGACTACTGCGATTATGCCCTGCAAATTGGTCAAACCGGTAAAGTGGTCACACCTGACCTTTACATTGCCTGCGGGATTTCAGGAGCTATTCAGCATTTAGCCGGTATGTCCAACAGTAAAGTCATTGTTGCAATCAACAAAGACCCAGAAGCTGAAATCTTCAAAATCGCTGATTACGGAATAGTTGGTGACTTATTCGAAGTCGTTCCGCTTTTAAATGAAGAGTTAAAAAAGATGAATATCCATTCTTAACGCTCATACACTCAGAATGCCTAGGTATTCTGGGTTTTTTTGTATGTTATCACGAAACAAAGGAGCGGTTTACAAGTGAATGGGACAGTAAAAGTCAATGAAGTGATTGGACGCATTTCTAAACACATCTATGGACACTTTCAAGAGCATTTAGGAAGAGGAATTTATGACGGAATTTGGGTAGGGAAAGATTCAGAGATTGATCATGTTGAAGGGATTCGTACTGATGTGCTAAAGGCCCTTCAAGCCTTACATATCCCGGTGCTGAGGTGGCCGGGTGGCTGTTTTGCAGACGAGTATCATTGGGCAAACGGCGTCGGTGATCTGAGTGAACGAAAGCCGATGGTGAATACTCATTGGGGTGGCACCGTTGAATCAAATGCGTTTGGTACACATGAATTTATGAGACTGTGTGAATTACTTGAATGTGAGCCTTATATTTGTGGAAACGTTGGAAGCGGTTCTGTTCAAGAATTAGCAGAATGGATTGAATATATCACATTTCCTAAAGGGACACCTATGTCGGATTGGCGCATTCAAAATGGAAAACAAGAACCGTGGGAGCTGACGTATGTTGGTGTAGGTAATGAAAGCTGGGGATGTGGTGGAAATATGACGCCAGAGTATTATGCAGACTTATATAAACGCTACCAAACGTATGTGAGAGAATTTGCTGGTCAGCGCATTTACAAAATCGCATGCGGTGCGAATTCAAATGATGTGAATTGGACAAAAGTATTAATGGAGCGTGCAGCGCCTTGGATGGATGGGCTCAGTTTGCATTACTATACGGTCCCAGGAACATGGGAGAAAAAAGGGTCTGCGACTGATTTTGATGAGGATGAGTGGTTTACAACGCTGAAAAAGGCGTCTGAAATGGAGCGGCTTGTCGTGGAACACGGAAAAATCATGGATCGTTATGATCCAGACAAGCGAATTGGGATGATTATTGATGAATGGGGGACATGGTATGATCCAGAACCGGGGACAAATCCAGGTTTTTTGTATCAGCAAAACACATTAAGAGATGCTCTAGTCTGTGCCTTGCATTTTCATATTTTTCATCGCCATTGCGAGCGGATTCATATGGCGAATATTGCCCAGACCGTCAATGTGCTACAAGCGATGGTGTTAACGCAGGACGAAAAGATGCTCCTGACACCTACCTATCATGTATTTCACATGTTTCAAGTGCATCAAGAAGAAGAAGCGCTTGAAGTAGAATTGAATGCGCCTTCGTATGAACGCCGGGGTGAAAAAATTCCTCAAGTCAGTGTGTCAGCCTCGCGGTCATCTGACAAGATGCATATTAGTTTATGTCATGTGAATCCCCATGAAAAAGCAGACGTATCTCTTGCGATAGAGGGAATCGATGCAAAAACGAAGGTCACTGGCCGTGTGCTGACTGCTGATCGGATGAATGCACACAACACGTTCGATGATCCTCAATCCGTTCAGCCTGCGGACTTTCGGCAATTTGCTGTTAAGCACGGCGAGCTGACTATTGATCTGCCGCCTATGTCGGTTGTCATGTTGACCGTCGATCTGGCTTGATCGCATATTTCAATGTTTGATGAGAAGAATGTTGGGGCATCATACATTGTAAATGAAGCGGAAAGGGAGTTATGTCATATGCTTAGAACCATTCTGATGATCATTGGTGCGATTGTTGTTATTGGTGCGATTATACGGTTTGTTTTTTAATTCATTTCATAAAAAATGATTCGTAAGCATTTCATTCGCAAGTCACTTTGGTAGATGCTATACTAAAAAGCATAATTTACATTGGAGGAATGAATAATGGCAATCGTAAAAGCTACTGACGCAACATTTTCACAAGAAACTGCAGAAGGTGTTGTTCTTGCAGATTTTTGGGCACCTTGGTGCGGACCTTGTAAAATGATTGCTCCAGTTCTTGAAGAACTTGATCAAGAAATGGGCGATAAAATGAAAATTGTTAAAATTGATGTGGATGATAACCAAGAAACTGCTGGTAAATACGGCGTTATGAGTATCCCAACACTTCTTGTTTTAAAAGACGGTGAAGTCGTCGAAACGTCTGTTGGTTTCAAACCAAAAGAAGCACTTGCTGAGCTTGTCAACAAACATCTATAAACCAATCTACGCCCAAGCGGCATAATCATTGAAGCGGTTCTCGTAAAGACGAGAGCCGCTTTTCTTTCAGCGTGGTATAAAACAAGTGTTCGTGATACACTAGAAGGAGTGAAAGAGGAAAACAAGGACGGATGAAAATATGAACAAATTGATCAAAGAAAAGCTGTCAGTCTTACCTGATCAACCAGGCTGTTACTTAATGAAAGATAGACAAAATACGATCATTTATGTGGGAAAGGCAAAGGTATTAAAAAATAGGGTCCGCTCTTATTTTACAGGATCTCATGATGCCAAAACGCAGCGGCTTGTCAGTGAAATTGAAGACTTTGAATACATTGTCACCTCTTCAAATATTGAGGCACTTATTTTAGAGCTGAATTTAATCAAAAAATATGACCCGAAATACAATGTCATGCTCAAGGATGACAAAACGTACCCTTTTATTAAAATTACGAATGAACGTCACCCTAAGCTGATTGTCACTCGCAATGTGAAAAAGGATAAAGGGAAATACTTCGGTCCATATCCGAACGTACAAGCAGCAAGAGAAACGAAAAAGCTGCTCGACCGTTTATATCCACTTAGAAAATGTGCGACACTCCCTGACCGAGTCTGTCTTTATTATCATCTTGGACAATGTCTTGCTCCGTGTGTGTATGACATTTCAGAAGAAACGAATAAACAGCTCGTCGACGAAATCACAAGATTTCTAAACGGAGGACATCAACAAATCAAGAAAGAATTAACAGAAAAGATGCAAGAAGCGGCCGAACAATTAGAATTTGAGCGGGCAAAAGAGCTGAGAGATCAAATCGCATACATTGACTCAACGATGGAAAAGCAAAAGATGACGATGAGTGACTTATCCGATCGTGATGTATTTGCCTATGCTTATGATAAGGGCTGGATGTGTGTCCAAGTTTTCTTCATCAGACAGGGGAAATTAATCGAACGTGATGTCAGCCTATTTCCGATGTATCAAGACCCTGAGGAAGAATTTCTCACGTTTATGGGGCAGTTTTATGAAAAGAACAACCATTTTCTGCCGAAGGAAATTTTGGTGCCAGACAGCGTCGATCAAGAGATGATTGAGCAATTGCTTGAAACGAATGTTCATCAGCCGAAAAAAGGAAAGAAAAAGGATTTGCTTTTACTTGCCCACCAAAACGCCAAAATTGCTCTCAAAGAAAAGTTCTCGCTTATAGAGCGTGATGAAGAACGGACAATTGGTGCAGTGAAGCAGCTTGGAGATGCACTCAATATTTATATGCCATACCGGATTGAGGCGTTTGATAACTCCAATATCCAAGGAGCAGACCCCGTATCCGCTATGGTTGTCTTCCAAGACGGGAAGCCGTATAAAAAGGAATACCGAAAATACAAAATTAAAACCGTTGAGGGGCCTGATGATTATGCTTCCATGCGTGAAGTCATTAGAAGGCGGTATACCCGTGTGTTAAAAGATGAGCTGCCGCTTCCTGACTTGATTTTAATCGATGGAGGAAAAGGACAAATCAACGCAGCCATAGATGTGCTCGAAAATGAATTAAATCTGTCTGTTCCTGTGGCAGGTCTTGTGAAAGATGAAAAACACAGGACATCGAATCTGATGATGGGTGATACGCTTGAAATTGTTGCGCTCGAACGGAATAGTCAGGCCTTTTATTTATTGCAGCGTATTCAAGATGAAGTGCACCGGTTTGCGATTAGTTTTCACCGGCAGCTGCGCGGGAAGAATGCTTTTCAGTCTATTCTAGACGATGTCCCAGGTATCGGGGAAAAGCGTAAAAAGCAGTTGCTTAAACATTTTGGCTCTGTGAAAAAGATGAAAGAAGCCTCTATACAGGATTTTCAGGACGCTGGTATTCCGAAACAGACGGCTGAACTTTTAATGGAGGCATTAAAAAAATAGATTGTACTTTTTCCAAAAGTCTGTTAAGATGTGACTAATTTAATAAATGAACGTGTTGTTTGTTGAAGATAGAGGTGCGAACTTCAAGAGTAAGCCTTCAGAGATCGAGGGGATCTAGGAAGAGGGCTGAAAGGGGAGCGTCGCCGAAGTGAATAAAATCCACTCATTTTATTCGCTGGCTGTACATTGAAGAAATGTAGGGCTGTCAAGAATGTATTTCTTGGAGGGCTATCTCATTGTTTGCATCGTTTGATGATGATTTTAAAGCAATGGGAGATTTGTTCTCTCATTGCTTTTTTATTTGCAGTGAACAGAGCAGTCTCCGCAGCCTCTTCTCTCACACGTGATCTTTTGAAAAAGGGTGGTAGACATGGGACTAATTGTACAAAAATTTGGTGGAACATCTGTTGGATCGACAGAAAAAATTCGCAATGCCGCAGAGAGAGTCATCGCTGAACGCGAGGCAGGAAATGATGTGGTCGTGGTTGTGTCTGCGATGGGCAAATCAACGGATGTTTTAGTAGATTTAGCGAAAGAACTCACAGACGAACCAAGCAAAAGAGAAATGGATATGCTGCTCACGACTGGAGAACAAGTGACCATTTCGTTACTGGCCATGGCACTGCAAGCAAAAGGTTATGATGCCATTTCCTTTACAGGCTGGCAAGCTGGGATGAAAACAGAGAAGGTGCACGGAAATGCAAGAATCGTGGACATCGATGAAGCAAGAATCAAAGAAGAACTGAGTGCGGGAAAAGTCGTCGTTGTAGCAGGTTTCCAAGGAATTGCGGATGATCTACATATTACAACACTTGGGCGTGGTGGATCAGATACGACAGCAGTGGCACTAGCTGCGGCACTCAAAGCGGACAAATGTGATATTTATACGGACGTACCAGGTGTGTTTACAACAGATCCTCGTTATGTGCCGTCTGCGCGAAAACTTGCAGGAATTTCATACGATGAAATGCTTGAGTTAGCCAATTTAGGAGCAGGTGTGCTGCATCCGAGAGCGGTCGAATTTGCGAAAAATTATCAAATCCCACTAGAAGTCCGTTCTAGTATTGAAAATGAATCGGGTACGTTAATTGAGGAGGAATCATCCATGGAACAAAATTTAGTTGTAAGAGGCATTGCATTTGAAGATCAGATGACACGCGTGACGGTATGTGGCCTTTCAAGCGGTTTAACAACGCTATCGACGATTTTTACGACACTTGCAAAGCAAAATATCAATGTCGATATCATCATTCAGTCTGTCACAAGCACCAATCAGACCTCCATCTCTTTCTCTGTGAAAACGGATGATTTGTCTAAAACAGTTGAAGTATTAGAAGAATACAAAGGTGCGCTTGGTTATGAGCAGATTGAGACAGAAAGCAAATTAGCCAAAGTATCTATCGTTGGCTCTGGTATGGTTTCAAACCCAGGCGTTGCGGCTGAAATGTTCGCTGTGTTAGCTCAAAAAGACATTCAAGTGAAAATGGTCAGTACGTCTGAGATCAAAGTCTCAACAGTCGTTGATCGTGAAGATATGGTGAAAGCGGTAGAAGCCCTTCATGATGCGTTTGAATTATCAAAGGTGAGCGCCGCTGCTCATTCTTAAATCTTCAAAAGAGGTGTATCCCATAAAAAGATACACCTCTTTTTTATATTGGAAATCATCAGCATATGAAGAAAGAAAAACATGCGTAAACCGGTACGCCAACTGTGCTATGATAGAAGGGTATATAAAAAAGGCGTGACACGAAGTCATCGCCTTTCATAAACAGTGTTAGCTAGGGTCTCTTAAATCCCATTTAACGGTTAAAATGACTTTATCAGCACGCTTTTTTACTTGTTCATAGGATTCAGCCACGTGCTCATTTAGAAGCTGAATCTGTTCAGCGATAAAACCTGCTTCCATTTGAAAGCATGGCTCCTTTTGATAGCTGAGTCGATTCGATACAAGTGGACCTTCGAGCTCAAACTCAATTTCCTGTTTTTTAGAATGGACCATCGTGAGAGTTCCCCATCCGGCATCATGGAAAAATTCGGGGATCTTTTCCCATGACTCTTGAGGAAATTTACGAGCAAGCAGTTTACCCGCAAAATACATCATAGATGAATGATCCTGACCAAGAATGTCAGGCAGCAGAACTTCGCGTATCAGCTCGTAGGCAAATCCATTGACTTCAATTTCTTTTAGCTGTTCTAAGTTAGATTCGAATTTATTCATTGTATGGCTCCCCTCTTTCAACAATTTATTATAGCTTATGTGGGCATATGATGACAGAGTTTTCCCTGAAGTCTAAGAAATTCTTATTGTAGTAAAACGAATTTTGATTTAAAACTTTTAAATTTCGGAAAATTTTAATTTATGTACGCGGTTTCTTGACGCTTTTTTGACATAGGAGTAAAATGAAATTGTCAATAAATTTGAATAAAGTGCTTACAATTGAAAGAAGCGGGGGTAAGACAATTTTCAAGCAATTGCACTTTTTTTACTAGGGGGTAAAGTAATGTCGGGGAACAAAGAATTTTTTTATCGGAGATTGCATTCTTTGCTTGGCGTCATTCCGGTCGGTCTATTTTTAGTACAGCACTTAGTGATTAACCACTTTGCGACGAATGGACCAGAGGCGTTTAACAAAGCTGCACACTTTATGGAACAGCTTCCATTCAGATATGCACTTGAGCTGTTCGTGATTTTCTTACCACTGATCTATCATGCTGTTTATGGGGTGTACATAGCCTTTACGGCACAAAACAACACGTCTCGCTTCAGTTACTTAAGAAACTGGTTGTTCAGACTGCAACGGATTACAGGTATCATCACATTGATTTTTGTCACTTGGCACGTATGGGAAACACGCATTCAAGCGCAGCTTGGAGCTGAAGTAAACTATGACATGATGGCGAATATTTTAAGCTCTCCATTTATGCTAGGTTTCTATATTGTCGGCGTTTTATCTACTATTTTCCACTTTGCTAATGGCTTGTGGTCATTTGCTGTCAGCTGGGGAATTACAGTTTCACCACGCTCACAAAGAATCTCCACATATGTGACATTAGGTATATTTATAGCGCTTTCATATGTAGGGCTAAGAGCAATTTTCGCTTTTGTTTAAGAGGAAATAGATTAGTAGAAGAGGGAGAGGGGCTACAATGAGTAATTCTAGCATCATCGTTGTCGGAGGCGGCTTAGCTGGTCTCATGGCAACTATCAAAGCAGCAGAAGCGGGAACAGCTGTTAAACTATTTTCAATCGTACCTGTGAAACGTTCGCATTCTGTTTGTGCACAGGGCGGAATTAACGGAGCGGTCAATACAAAAGGTGAAGGAGATTCACCTTATGAGCATTTTGATGACACGGTATATGGCGGAGACTTTTTAGCTAACCAGCCGCCAGTAAAGGCAATGTGTGAAGCAGCGCCGTCCATTATCCACTTACTTGATCGTATGGGTGTAATGTTTAACAGAACACCAGAAGGATTACTGGACTTCCGCCGTTTCGGGGGAACACAGCACCACCGTACAGCATTTGCTGGTGCGACAACAGGTCAGCAGTTATTATATGCACTAGATGAGCAGGTTCGCCGCTATGAAGTAGCAGGGCTTGTGACGAAATATGAAGGCTGGGAATTCCTTGGTGCTGTGTTAGATGACGAGGAAGTATGCCGAGGCATTGTCGCACAGAACTTGACGACAATGGAAATCGAATCCTTCCGTTCAGATGCTGTCATCATGGCAACAGGAGGCCCTGGTATCGTATTCGGTAAATCAACGAACTCCATGATTAATACCGGATCAGCTGCATCGATCGTTTATCAGCAAGGTGCTCATTATGCTAATGGAGAATTCATTCAAATTCACCCAACAGCGATCCCAGGAGATGACAAGCTGCGTCTCATGAGTGAATCAGCTCGTGGTGAAGGTGGACGTGTTTGGACATATAAAGACGGAAAACCTTGGTACTTCCTAGAAGAAAAGTACCCAGCATACGGAAACCTTGTACCGCGTGACATTGCAACGCGTGAAATTTTCGACGTATGTGTGGAGCAAAAGCTTGGCATCAACGGAGAGAACATGGTGTATCTAGACCTTTCTCACAAAGATCCAAAAGAGCTTGATATTAAGCTTGGTGGAATCATTGAAATCTATGAAAAATTCATGGGTGATGACCCGCGTAAGCTTCCGATGAAAATTTTCCCGGCTGTTCATTATTCAATGGGCGGATTATGGGTTGATTATGATCAAATGACGAATATCAAAGGCTTGTTTGCTGCAGGAGAATGTGATTACTCTATGCACGGCGGAAACAGACTTGGTGCAAACTCATTGCTTTCTGCGATTTACGGCGGAATGGTTGCAGGACCAAATGCTGTGAAATACATTAGCGGTCTTGAAAAGTCTGCAGAAGATTTATCATCTGCAACATTCGACAGTGCCGTGAAGAAAGAGCAGGAGAAATGGGACAACATCCTTAGCATGGATGGCACAGAAAATGCATATGTGCTTCATAAAGAGCTTGGAGAATGGATGACGGACAACGTGACAGTGGTTCGTTACAACGAGAAGCTCTTAAAAACAGATCAGAAGATTGAAGAACTGATGGAGCGCTATAAGCATATTAACATCAACGATACAGCTTCATGGAGCAACCAAGGCGCTGCCTTCACGCGTCAGCTTGACAACATGCTTCAGCTGGCACGTGTCATTACGATTGGGGCTTACAACCGGAATGAAAGCCGAGGCGCACACTATAAACCGGAATTCCCAGAAAGAAACGATGAAGAATTCCTAAAAACAACGATGGCTACGTTCAAAGGGAAAAACCAAAAACCTGCATTCCACTATGAGGACGTCGATGTATCGTTAATTGCACCTCGTAAACGAGATTACTCGAAGAAAAAGGTGGAGAAATAAGATGAGTGAAAAAAATACGATTCAATTTATTATCACACGTCAAGATACAGCAGATGGCAAGCCTTATGATGAGGAATTCGAAATCCCTTACCGTCCGAATATGAACGTCATTTCCGCACTCATGGAAATCAGACGTAACCCGGTCAATAAAAAAGGTGAAAAAACAACGGCGATCAACTGGGACATGAACTGTCTTGAAGAAGTATGTGGCGCTTGTTCCATGGTCATTAATGGAAAGCCTCGCCAGTCATGTACAGCACTGATTGATCAGTTAGATCAGCCGATCCGTCTTCAGCCGATGAAAACGTTCCCGGTTGTGAGAGACTTGCAGGTTGATCGAAGTCGTATGTTCAATTCATTGAAAAAAGTCAAAGCATGGGTGCCAATCGATGGCACATATGATCTTGGACCTGGACCAAGAATGCCTGAGAAAAAGCGTCAATGGGCGTATGAGCTTTCAAAGTGTATGACATGTGGTGTCTGCCTTGAAGCTTGTCCAAACGTGAATGATAAGTCTTCCTTTATGGGCCCTGCACCGCTTTCACAAGTTCGTCTATTTAACGCACATCCGACAGGTGCAATGAATAAGTCTGACCGTTTAGAAGAAATTATGGGTGATGGCGGTCTTGCAAACTGCGGGAACTCTCAAAACTGTGTGCAGGCTTGTCCGAAAGGAATCCCGCTCACAACATCAATTGCAGCACTTAACCGAGATACAACATTACAAGCTTTCCGTAACTTCTTCGGAAGCGATCACGCAGAATAACATCACATTCAGTCCTCCTTGCCAATCATGATGAGTGTTTACAAGAGGCTGGATGCAAAAACATAACAAACGCCTCTTCCAATACGGGAGAGGCGTTTGTTTGCGAATAAGGAGTGGATCAAATGAGGCTGCCGTCATATATTGAAGAACCGTTTGAAGAGTGGAGGGCATCGTTTCGATTTTATGTGGAAACAACCGTCCGTTTTTCAGAAACGGATATGTTTGGTCACATGAACAATGTCACCCCATTTGTGTATTTTGAAGAGGCGCGGATTGCCTTCTTTCAAAAAACGGGAATTGTAGATAAGCGAATGAAGCGCGCGAGAGAGACGATTACGGTCGTGGCAAACCTTCAATGTGATTACATCAAGCAAGTGGAAATCGGTGAGAGGCTGCGTGTGTATGTAAAGCCAGAAAAGGTTGGATCAAGCTCTCTCATCCTTCATTATTTAGGAGAAAATGAACAGCAAGAACCGTGTTTTACAGGCTCAGTCACGATGGTGCAAATAAGTAAAGACACCGGTGCCCCTGTACCGTTTACAGAAGAGGAAAAAGAGACTTTTCAGGCCCAGCGACATTAAAGAATCACGGTCACATGTTTCATTTTGTTATAATAAAAGAATCATAATGAAGAAGAAACAAAGGAGAGCACATGAAGATCTTTCAATACGACACCATTGATAGTACAAATAATGAAGCGAAAAGGCTTATTCAGCAAGGAGAAACCCCTTCATTTGCTGTATATGCCCGGCAGCAGACAGAAGGGAGAGGCAGGCTTGGCAGACCGTGGGAAACGCCTACAGGGAATGTGGCTGTCACGATGACAGTAAAACCGCCAGTAGATATCTCCACCCAATCAACGATTGCCCCGCTGACGGCACTCGCCATTTATGATGTACTCAAACCACTCATGAGAGCAGAGGATCAGCTGGCAATCAAATGGCCAAATGATCTATTGATTAATGAAGCGAAAGTATCTGGTACATTAATTGAAGCAGACCGCAGCGCCATTTACATCGGTGTAGGCATCAATGTAGAGACAAAGCCGGAGCACGTTCCGTATAAAACCGTTTGCCTATCAGAACTGACTGAGGTGAAAGCGGACCAGCTAGTGAAAGATTTGGCAGCGGCCTTTGAAAAATACCATGCACGCTGGCAAATGGAAGGATTTGAAGCCCTCACTGCCCTTTATAACAAACGATTATATCGGCTGAATCAACCGCTTCGTATTTCATTAGATCGTGAAAAGCAAACATGGCAGGAAGGAACTTGCTGTGGTGTGAACCGTTATGGTCATATTCAGTTAAAAGATGATCAAGGACATATAAAAGCCCATTCAGCAGGAGATATTGATGCACCGCCCAAGTAGACAATTTCTCGTTCGATGAGTGTGTATAAAACCGTTGCATTCGGTGTTAAAACGGATTTGCTTTAAGATCTTCACACTGAAAAAAGACAAAGAGCTAAAATCAGTTCATTTTAGCTCTTTGTCGACAAGATGACGTCTCATTTATGCTTCTCTTTTTATTTGAGGTTGAACCATATAGTCTTTTTTTGTAAAGACCACTCCATCTAGGATTTCTCTTGCGGTTCGAATGACTTTCACTCTGCTTTGTGAGATATCAATTTCAGTTTGCATAATACCAGCAGGATGACCAATACGGAGGGAATCATCTTTTCCTTGAAACAGCTGAGCTGGAAGCGTTTGATCCATGAAACAGCTGGCTGACACACAGACAGATCCGGTAATGGCAAGTGCTTGGTGCGGTCTTTGCATCGATAGCATCCGAACGATGATGTCCATATCTGCTGCTCTTCTCAATATTCCATTTGTATCTACATAATCAGCAGGCTCGCTGATGATCGCAAGCTTTGGAACAGCTGGAGACTGTAATGTGGCTAGTTCTTTTGGTGCAAAATGGCACATTTCAGCAGCGATGGAACGAATCTCTTCTAAATCATCCAGCAATTCGTCTGTAAACTCCTCAGGCAATTCAGTTCCTTTTAATTGAATATCTTTGGCACGGACAAAGGCGATTGGATTTGCAATGTCTACGATTGAGATCGGAATCTCTCCAAACTTTGTCTGGATCGTATCCATTTTGTTTCCAGTCGGAAAGGTTTTACCTGTGACAGCGCCTTCAGGTTTCTCAAAGGATAAATAAATGGGAGAACCTGTTCCTTTCACTCCTGGAATTTCTGCCTGTCCTTCAAATTTTACTTCTCCGTTCTCGACTTCTACCTCTGCCACAATGATTTTATTCGTGTTGGTATTCAGAATACGTACTGTTGTGACAGGCTCAACTGCTTGGACAAGTCCTTTAATGATGGCATACGGTCCAACTGCTGATGAGATATTCCCACAGTTTCCTTTAAAGTCGACAAATCTTTCATTGATGCTGACTTGTGCAAACGTATAGTTCACATCCACATCTGGACGAGTGGCTTTATCGATAATGGCCACCTTACTTGTTAAAGAATTACCGCCCCCGATTCCATCAACTTGCAGCCGGTCAGGGCTACCCATAATGTCTAATAGAAATGCTTCGAGCTCATCGTGTTCGTAAGGTGCATCATTGGCTTGAATGAAGACCCCTTTGCTTGTACCGCCTCGCATGATTGTGATTGGAACTTTTCTCATTGCTCTCACCCTCAATTGTTTAGTTACTATTTATCTAATCAAAATGGTAAAGTATAATAAGAAATAAGTTAAATACATTATTTTAAGATAAACTGATAAAATATTTTTATAATAAGGTCAAAAGGAGGGCACACAATGGATGAGAAAGATTGGCGGTTTTTAAAGGTGTTATATGAAGAGAAGAACATCACAAAAGCGGCAGAAAAATTATTTGTATCGCAGCCTGCCTTAAGTTATCGATTGAAACAGCTTGAAGAGGAATTTGACATGAAGCTTTTCTTTAAAAGAAAGCGAGGCATTGAATTTACATCAGAGGGCGAATACTTGGCTAAATACGCAAATGACATGCTCAAGCAGCTCCAGCAAACGAAAGATGGCATGCTCAATATGCAAAAAAAGGTCAAAGGAACGATCAGGTTAGGGGTGTCGAGTAACTTTGCTCAATATAAACTGCCGGAAATTTTAAGAGAGTTTTCTAAGCAGTATCCACATGTTCAATTTATGGTGAACACAGGATGGAGCACAAAAGTCATGGATTTATTAGGGACATCAAGTGTACATTTAGGGATTTTAAGAGGAGATTACGACTGGAATGGAGAGCGATTTTTGCTTGATAAAGAACGCCTTTGTATCATTTCAAAATCAGAAATACAGCTAAAGGACCTTCCGAAACTGCCGCTCATTGACTATCACACGGATAGTTCATTAAAACGATTGATTAACAGATGGTGGCAGGAGACGTTCACGATGCCTCCGCTTGTGACAATGGAGACAGACAGGCAAGATACATCAAAAGAGATGGTGAAGCATGGTTTAGGTTATGCCATTGTCCCGGAAATTTGCCTCAGACCAAGTGATGAGCTATTTGTAAAAGGTCTTTCGTATAAAGATGGACAGCCTGTTTTAAGAGATACATGGCTCATGTACCAGCCGGATTCCCTTCATTTGTCTGTTGTGAAAGCATTCATTGAGTTTTTAAGAAGTCAGCAAGGCTAATTATAAAAAAAATTTATTGAATAGACGAAAAAATCGATATTTTCATTATAAAAAAAGCTATTATATCCTTGAAATAGAAAGCGCTAACATTTCGGGCCGCAAGTGCAAAAGGGGCGCTTGTGGATCGTGTAAAGAAGAGGATGGAGGGATATGAAGTGCTAGCTATTTTAGGGATCTTGATGGTCGTGACTTTTACATTTCTTATTATGACAAAACGTATGCATCCGGTGGTGGCTCTAACCGTTGTGCCAATCATCTTTGCATTAATCGGTGGATTTTACAGCGGATTAGGGGACATGATGCTTGATGGACTCAAGACCGTTGCACCATCTGCTGCTTTATTGTTATTTGCCATCTTATTCTTCGGTGTCATGCTGGATGCTGGATTGTTTGACCCATTGATCAAACTGATTTTACGTCTTGTGAAAGGCGATCCGGTGAAAATTGCTTTTGGGGTAGCGATTTTGTCTATGCTTGTTGCATTAGATGGTGATGGAACGACAACGTACATGATTACCGTATCAGCTATGCTGCCACTTTTCTTAAGAATTGGGATGAACCCACTGATTTTAGGGACGATTTCATTATTATCATTAGGCATTATGAGTGGAATGACGCCTTGGGGCGGTCCAGCCACTCGTGCGATTGCTGCACTTGGTTTAGATGCAGCGGAATTCTTCATTCCATTACTCCCGACGATGATAGGGGGCGGTCTTTTTATCCTTTTTACAGCGTATGTTCTTGGAAAAAAAGAACGGAAGCGCATTGGGGTTGCCGAGATTCAGTATAAAGAAGAGGTCTCGATCTCTCCTGAATTGGCGGCATCAATTGAAGATGGCGTTGCAGATATGAAGAGACCAAACCTGATTTGGGTCAACTTCTTCCTGACGATTGCTGTCATGGTGACACTTGTATTGGATATCGTACCGATTCCTGTACTCTTTCTCATTGGCTTTGTCATTGCGCTTATGATCAACTATCCAAAAGTTGAAGATCAGCGTGAGCGGATTTTATCGCATGCAGGAAATGCCTTAACGGTCATTACCCTTGTGTTTGCAGCAGGAATTTTCACAGGCATTTTTTCTGGAACAAAAATGGTGGAGTCCATTGCTAACTTGGTCATTTACATGATTCCAGATTCATACAGCTCATTTTTTCCACTCATTGTCGCTTTGACGAGTATGCCATTTACATTTGTTCTTTCAAATGATGCGTATTATTTCGGGGTGCTGCCAATCTTAGCTGAGGCCGGCGCAGCTTACGGAATTGATCCAGTGGAAATTGCGCGCGCCTCTATTATCGGACAGCCTGTCCATTTACTGAGTCCGCTTGTGGCTTCCACATTACTACTTGTGAGTATGCTGAATAAAGATATCGGTGATTTGCAAAAGTACGCACTGCTATGGACCGTACTCACAGCCCTGTTTACAACACTTATTGCTCTTTTAACAGGAGCCATTTCGATATTTTAAAAGCTTGTTTGATCAAGGACGATGTCTCTATAGGGGACTCGTCCTTTTTTGTGCGGCTTGAAGGGGAGGAAATTGGACGCTCATCTGCGGGAATTCTCGATTTTAACGTCACCTACCTCAAGTACCCGGCATATGATATCTCGACTATACAGAATCCCATTCTATAGAGACTAGAGCTCTCACCTTAGCAAGGAGGGTTACAATACTTGAAGGAGAAAGAGTTTCAATCCAAGCCGCTATTAACCAAAAGAGAAAGAGAAGTATTCGAATTGCTCGTCCAAGATAAAACAACAAAAGAAATTGCAAGCGAGCTTTTTATTAGCGAAAAGACTGTTCGAAATCATATTTCGAATGCCATGCAAAAGCTAGGAGTCAAAGGTCGTTCACAGGCCGTAGTCGAGCTTCTGCGTATGGGTGAGCTAGAGCTCTAACGTCAGCCGGTTTTCCTTCCGCACCAGGGAGGAGCCGGTTATTTCTATATCGTTTCCATGAGTCTCTTCTTGCAATTTCATTGAAAAACGAGGAAAATAGGAATGTACGTTTTAATCAAAGTGAGATGCTATAGTGAGGTATCAATGAAATGGAAACGAATGAGTCAGGCCATGTTGCAGAAATTGAAAAATCATTGCGCCATATTGCTGCAATCATTAAGCAAAAAGGTAGAGAAATTCTGAATCAATATACGATTACACCTCCTCAATTTGTGGGGCTTCAGTGGCTTTATGAATTCGGAGATATGACAATAGGTGAGCTATCACAAAAGATGTATTTGGCTTGCAGCACGACAACCGATTTAATTGATCGAATGGAAAAAAGTGAACTTGTTGAACGGGTGAAAGATCCGTCTGACCGCCGCGTGGTTCGCATTCATTTATTGCCTGAAGGTGAGCGGATCATTCAAGAAGTGATTGTCAAACGCCAAGAATACGTCAGTGAACTTCTAGGGGCTTTCTCAGAAGAAGAAGCCATCGTTTTCAACCAATCTTTAACGAAACTACAGCAGCAAATGAAAAGAAAATGAGGCGATTTTGTTGGATCAACCAATCGGCGTGATTGATTCCGGCGTAGGCGGTTTAACCGTTGCGAAGGAAATCATGAGACAACTGCCAAAAGAAAAGATTATTTATGTAGGCGACACAAAACGATGTCCATACGGCCCTCGAGCAGAAGAAGAGGTTCTTCAATATACATGGGAAATGGCACACTACCTATTAAGACATCACCATATTAAAATGCTTGTCATTGCGTGTAACACTGCGACGGCGATAGCACTTGATGAAATTAAAGCAACACTTGATATCCCGGTCATTGGCGTGATCCAGCCCGGAGCCCGCACAGCGATCAAGGTCACAAACAATCAGCATATTGGCGTCATCGGCACAGCCAATACGATCAAAAGTGAAGCCTATAAAGAAGCACTGCTTTCTTTAAAAGCAGGACTAACTGTTCAAAGTCTGGCATGTCCAATGCTTGTGCCGTTTGTGGAAAGTGGTACGTTTTTAGATCATACAGCAGATGAAGTCGTAAAAGCTTCTCTTGAACCGATGAAAGAAACAGGCATTGATACGCTTATTCTTGGCTGCACGCACTACCCGATTTTAAAAGAACCGATTCAGCGCTTTATGGGCAGTGGCGTCAACATCATTTCTTCAGGAGACGAGACAGCGAGAGAAGCGAGCACCATTCTTTCATATAAAGGGCTGTTAAATGACTCGAAGGAAGAGCCTGTTCATACGATTTACACAACAGGGCAGCAACAAAACTTTCAAAACATCGCTCAAGACTGGTTCGGCTACCTGCCAGGAAAGGTCGAAACGGTTTCGCTTGAACACGTATATCAGCAATAACCTACTTCTCATGGAAGTGGGTTATTTTTTTATGAAAAGGGTCTAATCCTCTGAGGGAGCTCGTATACATACTAGTACAAACCACTAGAGGAGGGTGAAGTATGCTGAAAAAAGGAACTACAGCAGCTGTTACGTGTATTGCGTCAGCCATGCTTTTATCAGGATGCGGATTGTTTCAAACAGACCAAGCGAAAACAGAGATTGATCCACCACAAAATGTCACGTTTGTGAAAGAAAATAAAGAAGAGAAACAAACAGCGAAAGAAGGAAAAGAAGAGAAGCAAGCAGATACCGTCATGAGAGAATTATATTTAATTGATAAAAATGGATATGTTGTCTCTCAATCCATTCCGCTGCCGAAAAACGAAGGAAGTGCGAAACAAACACTTGAATACCTCGTAGACGGGGGACCGATTTCTAACCTGATGCCAAATGGGTTCAGAGCCGTGCTGCCGGCGGACACGAGCGTATCTGTCGATATTAAAGATGGCACTGCGGTTGTTGATTTCTCAAATGAATTCAAAAACTATAAAAAAGAAGACGAACAGCGCATTTTACAATCAGTCACTTGGACATTAACGCAGTTTGATTCGGTAGCGAAAGTCAAATTAAAGATGAATGGCCATGAATTAAAAGAAATGCCTGTGAATGGGACGCCGATTTCAGATGATTTAAGCAGAGAGGACGGCATTAATATTCAGCACGAGGCTGCGGCTGATATGACATCGACAAAGCCTGTGACCGTCTACTATTTAGCAGAATCTGACAAACAGACGTACTATGTCCCGGTGACCAAAAGAGCACCACAAGACGATGATGATCCAATTACAGCAGCCATTGATGAGCTCGTCTCTGGGCCAAGCAAAACAAGCCAATTGCTGACAGACTTTGATCAAGATGTGAAGCTCAATGATGTTCCGAAAGTAAAAGACGGTCATGTGACACTTGATTTCAATGAATCCATTTTTGGCAGTGCAGATGAAAAGAAAAAAGTCATTTCACAAAAAGTTCTTGATAGCATTGTGCTCACATTAACCGAGCTGCCAGATGTGAAAAGCGTGTCTGTGAAGGTAAACGGAAAGGCAGAGCTTGTGAACGAAAAAGGAACAGAACTCACAAAGCCAGTTTCAAGACCAGAACAAGTGAATACAGGTAGTTTTTAACGTCACACATTGATATAATGGAGAAAAAGAGGCATGCACATTCGCTGCCTCTTTTTTATTCCAAGCGATTAGAACGGATCGAGGTTGTCAAAGTTAATAGGAGAACCCCGCTGACACCCGCGCGGAATGTATATTGTAACGGAGGTAAAACATGAGATTAGATGAAAGACAATACGACGAATTAAGAAAAATTGAAATACAGGCAGGCTATATTACGCACCCAGAAGGCTCTGTCTTAATCTCAGCGGGAAATACGAAGGTGATTTGTAACGCATCTATCGAGGACCGCGTACCTCCTTTTTTAAGAGGAGAAGGAAAAGGCTGGATTACAGCAGAATATAGCATGCTTCCAAGAGCAACGGCACAAAGAACGATAAGAGAATCATCTAAAGGAAAAGTCACAGGACGTACTATGGAGATTCAGCGTTTAATTGGACGAGCACTCCGCGCAGTCGTTGACTTAGAAAAGCTTGGCGAACGCACCATTTGGATTGATTGTGACGTCATTCAAGCAGACGGCGGCACACGCACAGCGTCCATCACAGGTGCTTTTGTTGCTATGACACTTGCGATTCAAAAGCTACGAGCTGAAAGAGTTATCAAAGAAAACCCGATTACTGATTATTTAGCGGCGATATCCGTCGGAATTGATTCTCAGCAAGGACTTCTGTTAGATTTAAACTATGAAGAAGATTCTTCTGCTGAAGTAGATATGAATGTCATCATGACAGGCGCTGGACGCTTTGTTGAACTTCAAGGCACTGGCGAAGAAGCGACATTCTCAAGAGAACAACTAAACGGACTGCTTGATTTAGCCGAAAAAGGCATCAAAGAATTAATTGAAAAGCAAAAAGCAGTGACAGGAGAAGTTATCGAATAAAGAGAAGGGTTTGATCAGGATGAAAACTGCCATCATCGCAACGCACAATGCGGGCAAAGCGAAAGAATTCAAAGCCATTCTTGAGCCAAAAGGATTCACGGTCAAAACACTAGCGGACATCGGATTTACGGAAGAGATCGAAGAAACAGGACATACCTTTGAAGAAAATGCGATCATCAAAGCCGAGGCCATTCAAGCCAAAGCAGGTGAAATGGTGATTGCAGACGACTCGGGTCTGTCGATTGATTACCTTGGCGGAAAACCTGGCGTGTATTCAGCGAGATACGCTGGTGAGCATAAAGACGATGCGGAGAATGTGGAAAAAGTGCTGAGCGAACTTCAAGGCATTGAAAAAGAAGACCGTACAGCCAGATTCAGATGTGCCCTTGCTGTCAGCATACCGGGAAAAGAAACAAAGACGGTAGAAGGATCAGTAGAAGGCTTCATCGCAGAAGAGCCGATCGGCGAAAATGGCTTCGGATACGACCCAATTTTCATCGTCAAAGACAAAGACCAGACGATGGCCGAGTTATCACCAGAGGAGAAAAACAAGATCAGCCATCGAGCGGTCGCGCTTCAAAAGCTTTCATCACTGCTAGACGCAAATGAATAAGGGGGAATGAAGCCATGAAGATACTCATCATTAGTGACAGTCATGGACTCACAGACGAACTTCAAACCATTGCCAAACGGCATGCAGCTGAAGTTGACATGATGATTCACTGCGGAGATTCAGAACTCGAAACGAACCACCCAGCACTCGAAGGATACAAAGTCGTCAAAGGAAATTGTGACTTTATGGGCGATTTTGAAGAAGAGCTCCTGCTCCCACTTGATGGAGGCGGAAAACTATTTCTCACTCACGGACATCTGCATGGCATCAAACAATCCTTACTTCAAGTCTACTACCGTGCAGAAGAGCTGGGCGCAGACATTATCTGCTTTGGCCACTCGCACATCCCAGGCAGTGAACTGCTAAGAGGAAAACTCCTCATTAACCCAGGCAGCGTGCACCTGCCAAGAGTGCGAAAAGAGCGCAGCTATGCTATACTGACACTAGATGGAAGCGAAGCAAACGTACAGTTTTTTACGGACGAAGGTCAAGTCATTCAAGACCTCGAAAACACTGTCACATTGGAAGGTATTTCATAAGGGTGCAGCATTTGCCCCTTATGAAAAAACTTTCGAAAAACCGTTGACTTTAAAGAACAATAGTAATATAATAAATCTTGTCGCTGAGGTAATACACCTTGCACACTACATAACAACATGTCCCAGTAGCTCAGCAGGATAGAGCAACGGCCTTCTAAGCCGTCGGTCGGGAGTTCGAATCTCTCCTGGGACGTATAATGATTTAAAACTGTTAAAAAGCCCGAAACGTTGATAAAACAACGTTTCGGGCTTTTTTTTGCTAGTATGTATTAAATGCTCTGATCAATCCTATAAATGTAATTAAAATATGGATTTAGAGAGTTGGAATGGTATTCTTCTAGCATGAAACATT
>NZ_CP150633.1:59738-166263 GCF_038023285.1 Bacillus sp. PPSBB_11 | reverse complement strand
ATGTAATTGGAGGTATTCCACAGAGTAATGATGCTCCTAACTACGCTAGGGACGATTTCAAATCTAATTTATCTATTTCACTAAAAAGTCTTAAAAACAGTGACACTACAGCTCCTCCAGGAGACAAAGATCCAGATACAGCAACACCACCAAAAGATGGTTCGACAAATCCAGGAGACAAAGACCAAGAACCAACCACACCGCCTAAAGACGATACAACAAATGAAGACGGCGATGCCCTTCTCATCATCACAATGGTCAATGGCTTACAGAAAGAGTATGACCTTTCAATGAAAGAAGTCAACGCATTCCTCTCTTGGTACAAAAAGCGTGATGCAGGTGAAGGCCCAGGGTTTTATGAAATTGACGAACATGACAACAATAAAGGTCCTTTTGAAAGTAAAAAGGACTATGTGGTATTCAACAACATTCTCATGTTCGAAGTCAATAAATATAAGAAGTAATTGAAATCAAAGCCATCTAGTCCAACTAGGTGGCTTTTGCGTTAGTTCGACAGCTTTCAGCAATTTTAAGGCAAATTTAAGCTCGGATTTTATTTCAAATGTATTAAATCTTTGTTACAATAAGACAGCTTTGCTCAAAAGAGACGTTCCAAGGTTCGACATTTTTTTAGCATCTTTTAAAAAATTTATGGTTTGATATGAAACTCTTTTGATGATCCATGCGTCTCTATAAGTGTCAAAAGAAAAGAGGTTATCAATATGCTATTCAAAAAGCTATCAGAAAATAAGTCTGTAAAATGGATAGGATATACAAGCTTTTACTTACTTATTTTGCTATTATTGTTCTTTATTTACGGATTCCACACAGCAAATACGGGATCATTCATTTACAACGATTTTTAATTGGAGATTAGATTATGAAACTATTACAAACGATTCATGAATACCAGCAAACGAAACCAACACAGCCAGCATTTGTTTCTCAACATGCGTCGATCACATATGATGAGCTTTGGCTTTTATCAGACCAAATGGCTGGTGCGATCGATGCAATCGCAACTGGCAGTGAACCTGTCATTGTATACGGTCATATGGAGCCAGAGATGCTGATTTCTTTCTTAGGAAGTGTGAAATCAGGCAGACCGTATATTCCGGTCGATATCTCAATACCTGTCGAGCGCATCATCTCAATTATTGAAAGCTCAAAAGCCAGTCTATTGATTTGTGCAAATGAGCATAATGTATTAGATGTAGAAGAGCACATTGAAGTGAAGAGTGCGGCATCGCTTTTAGCACTTGAAAAAGAAGCACCGCCATCCACGCAGTGGGTTCAACAAGATGATGTTTTTTACATTATTTATACGTCTGGCAGTACCGGAAAACCGAAAGGCGTTCAGGTAACAGCCAATAATTTAGAAAGCTTTACAGAGTGGATGTGCCGTGACTTCCCAATTGGTGAGGGACGTACATTCTTAAATCAAGCACCATTTTCTTTTGACTTATCAGTGATGGATCTCTATCCAGCGCTTCAATCAGGCGGCACGCTTTACTGTTTAGTAAAAGATCTCGTCAATAAGCCAAAGGATATGTTTGCAGCACTTGGTCAATCTGACGTTGAAGTGTGGACATCAACACCTTCTTTTGTGCAAATGTGCTTAATGGACCCTTCCTTTACAGGGGAGCTTTTACCAGAGCTGAAAGTTTTCTTGTTCTGCGGTGAGGCGCTTCCTGTAGCTGTAGCAAGTGCACTTCTGGAGCGTTTTCCAAAGGCGCAGGTCTTTAATACGTATGGTCCAACTGAAGCAACTGTCGCGATCACATCAATTGAAGTGACGCAGGAGATTCTTGATCAGCACGATTCTTTACCAGTCGGCTATGCCAAACCTGATACAGACATCGTCATTTTAGATGAAGAAGGCAAGACACTTCCTGATGGTGAAAAAGGGGAAATTGTCATCGTGGGGCCAAGCGTCACGAGAGGCTACTTAGGTGAACAAGCCTTGACAGATAAAGTGTTCTTTGAATACGAAGGACGTCCTGCTTACCGTACAGGTGACGCAGGTGTGGCGCATGATGGATTAATTACGTGCCATGGCCGTCTCGACTATCAAATTAAGCTTCATGGATACCGGATGGAGCTTGAAGAAATTGAATATCATGTAAGCGAGACAACCTATGTCAATGCTTGTGTGATTGTACCATTCCAGCCAAACGGTCATGTCGAGTACTTGATTGCAGCGATTGTCCCAGCAGCTCATTCATTTGAAAAAGAATATCAGCTGACAAGTGCGATTAAGAAAGAAATGGCGGATTCACTGCCAGCGTACATGATTCCAAGAAAGTTTGTCTATCTTGAGCAGCTGTACATGACGCCAAACGGGAAGGTTGACCGTAAGAGAATCGCGAAAGAGGTTCTTCTATGATTCCGTTTAGTTCATTCTTTTTCTTCATTCTAATTGGTATTCTTCTTTTGCCGACGATCATTCTTGGTCTGCGCGGCAAAAGAATGCAGGGCTACAACATGTTTGCAACGGTTGTGGCGCTGGCGCTTATTTTCTCAAAGGATGCGCATGGCGCGCTGCTGCTCTTCTTGTTCACGGTATGGCAAGTCCTAATCATCCGCCTGTACCTTGCATACCGGTTAAAGGCGAATCAGGCATCCGTTTTCTATACAGCAGTGGTGGCATCTATTTTACCGCTTGTGCTGTCAAAGATTTTACCGTTCTTTTTAACTCATCAGCCGCATCAACCGCCGCCAATGAACTGGCTGAGCTTTTTGGGGATCTCGTACTTAACATTTAAAGGTGTTCAGTTAATTATTGAGACAAGAGACGGCTTGATTAAAAAGAAAATTCCGATTCACCGTTTGGTCTATTTCATTGTCTTTTTCCCGACGATTTCATCAGGTCCGATTGATCGTTACCGCCGATTTGAAAAGGATATGGATACACCGCCTGAAAAGGAAGCATACAGTGATCTTCTATATGCCGGTATTCATAAAATTTTTATTGGCTTCTTATATAAGTTCATTATAGGCTATCTGATTCACACATATATTCTGATGAATATTCATCACATTAGCAGCAGTCACTTTGTTCAGCAGTTAACGTATATGTATGCTTACAGCATGTACTTGTTCTTTGACTTTGCTGGATATACAGCATTTGCTGTAGGTGTGAGTTATATTATGGGCATTAAATCACCAGAGAACTTTAATAAACCATTTATCAGCCGAAACATTAAAGACTTCTGGAATCGCTGGCACATGTCCCTGTCCTTTTGGTTCAGAGACTACGTGTTTATGAGATTTGTGTTCTTTATGACCAAAAAGAAGTGGATCAAGAACCGTATGGCTGTTTCAAATATTGGGTACTTTATCCTCTTTCTATTGATGGGTGCTTGGCATGGTCTTGCCCTTCAATATATTATTTACGGACTATATCATGCAGTTGTCATGTCCGGTTACAATTTATTTGAGAAATGGAATAAAAAGCACAAGTGGTGGCCGGATAATAAGGTCACAATGGTTGTGTCGATCATTATTACATTCCATGTGATTTGTTTCGGATTTTATATTTTTTCAGGAAAACCATTTCATCATTAATGATTAAGGGAGTAGAAAATTATGGAATTTAAAAATCAAGTATACGGTATTATTGCAGAGGTTTGTCAGGATGACGTTGTGAAAGAAAATCCAGAGATTGCAATTTTTGACGAAGGTCTTCTAGATTCATTTGGTACAGTAGAACTACTTATGGCAATTGAAAGTCAACTTGGAATTACTGTTCCGATTACAGAGTTTGATCGTGATGTGTGGGATACACCGAATCACATTGCTGAGCAGCTGGCAGAGATGAAGTAATGAAAAAGCGTTTTTTTGGGCCGCTTATTTTAGCGGCTGTTCTATTCATTGGTGTTCTTCTTGTACCAAATGCATGGCTCTCACATCTGATCCCAAAAGACAAATTACAAAAGTCAGCCACAGAATTAGATCCGGGGATGTTTCAAGGGCTTTATTTACAAGATGAAATGCTAAAAGATCCAACTTATTTGCCGATCTATGGATCTTCTGAACTATCACGTTTTGATCCATATCACCCTACGAATTTCTTTCATGAAAATCCTCAAGGGTTTACACCTTATCTTGTGGGAAAAGGTGGATCGCAATCATTAATTCATGCCATGAACTTTGCAGCGCATATGGATGAGTTAAAAGGGAAAAAGCTTGTGTTTATCGTGTCCCCGCAGTGGTTTGTCAAAGGGGGATCAGACGAGAATCACTTTGCTCCTAACTATTCAGCGCTTCAGGCGCTTGATCTCGCTTATAATAAAGAAATTGATCCAGCTGTGAAAAAAGAGCTTATCAAAAGAATCATGAAGTTTAAGGCAGTAAAGAACGACATGGTCATCACAGAGCTTTTTAAAGCAGAGCTTTCTGGGAACAAATTCGCTTATGGCGCGATTTCTCCTATTGCAAAAATGTATTATGGCATGCTTCAAAAGAAAGACATGTACTATACGATCGGGTCTGGGCATGAGCGCAAGCATCGTCCGTCTCCTTCAGTGAAAGGGAAAACATGGACTGAGCTTGAAAAAGAAGCAAGCGTCTTAGGATCTGAAAAAGCAGGGGACAACCCGTTTTATATTGATCAGAGATTGTTTGATCGAAAGCTGAAGCCGATCATGAAAAAGATGAAGGATTCTCGTCGTGACAATTCTTATGCAGCATCACCTGAATATAAAGATTTCCAGATCATGCTGGATATTTTAAAACAGGCAGGGGCGAAGCCTTTATTCGTGACGATTCCCGTCAACGGAAAATGGTATGATTACACTGGTTTTCCGAAAGAGGGACGTACAGATTATTATCAAAAAATCAATCGTCAAATTCGAGATAATGGGTATGAAGTCGCAGATTTGACTTCTCATGAGTATGACCCATATTTCTTTAAGGATACGATTCATGTGTCGTATAAAGGATGGGTATATATCGATAAGGCGATCGAAAAATTTTACAAAGAGCAGTAGAACGCAGCAGCTTTCTGCTGCTTTTTGTTTGTCGAATGAGTGGATTTCTTGTATAAATAAGGTGGAAGGGCTATGCTGAATATGGAGGCGATACGATGAATCGTTCTGAGAAAAAAGAACTATTAAAGCGTTCAAAGAAGCATTTTAATGATCATGCCTTTTGGGAAAAGTTAAAAAAGACGGCACAAAAAGCTGGAGTTTCTCTTGTCTATGCTGTGTTATTACTTTATTATACATTGCAAAAACCCGAAGTACCGGTTAAAGCGAAAACCCTCATCATTGGGGCGCTAGGGTACTTTATCCTTCCGATTGATCTGATCCCTGATACATTGGTGGGGATCGGCTACACAGATGATCTAGGCGCCATCACATTTGCTCTGCTTCAAGTGGCAATGTACATTGATGACGATGTCAAAGGAAAAGCGAAAGACAGGCTGGGAAAATGGTTCGGTGAAAAAAGCGATACGTCTTTCATTGATCAAAAGCTTGAAGATGGCGGTATGCCGTCTGCTTAAAGAAAAGCCTCTTAAACGGAGGCTTCAGCGTGTAGACAAACCCTCGCATTCTTTGTCAGTCCTGCGCTCCGGTGCTCGTTCTTCCTAGACTTCAAGGGTTTTCAACTACGCTGAAAAAAAGACAAAGGGCTAAAATAAAGTTCATTTTAGCCCTTTGTCAACAATCTATTGCCTCCTAAACGGAGGCTTTTTTCATTATCCTAAAAATTTCACACAAACCGGATGCGGAACGGTGATGTCTGATTGTAAGACAGTGAGTCGACCGGTTTCTTTGTCACGTTTGTATAACACAAGGTTGCTAGATTCTTGGTTTGAGCCGACGAGAAATTCTTCTGTTGGATCAAGGACAAAGTCTCTAGGCCAATTTCCTTCAGATGAAGCAATGTCAACGAGGCTTAGTTTGCCGTCATCATCTGCTTTGAAAATGGCAATGCTGTCATGTCCACGATTTCCTGCATACACAAATTGACCGTCAGAAGACACATGAATGGCGCTGCCTTGATTATTCTCTGTGAAGTCATTAGGAATGGTTGCGATCGTTTGGATCTCTTCGAAATGACCATCTTCAAAGTAACGAAGTACAATGACCTCTGAGCTGAGCTCTGTCATGACATAGGCCACAGGTTTCGTTGGGTGGAATGTGATATGACGAGGGCCGCTGCCTGGTTTTGTTTCAAATGTATGGGCAAGCTCAAGTTTGCCGTTTTCTTTCTTATACGTATAAATTCCGTCTGTGCCAAGGTCAACAGCTACTGCAAATTGTTCATCAGGTGTCAAACCCATAAAGTGAGTGTGCGGTTTTTCTTGACGGTCTTCGTTTGGTCCAGTGCCTTCATGTTGCGCCTGTGACAGCGTGCGGATCACTGAGCCGTTTTCAGCATCAATTTCGTACATCTCTGCTGTTCCTTTATGATAGTTTGCCGTAAACGCCGTTTTCGTTTGGCTATCCACGCTGACGTGACAAGGAGAAGCCCCATCGGCAAGCTCTTGGTTGATGAAACGAAGTGCGCCGGTGTCGGCATCAATTTGATACGCAGCAAGACCGCCCTGTGCTCCTTCTTTCACAACAGCATACACAAACTTTTGAGAATCTGAGACAGTTAAATATGTAGGATTTTCAAGTTCTGCAGCCACTTCTACTTGTTCAATCTGCTGCTTGTCCGTATTTAAAGTAAAAGAATAGATTCCTTTGCTGTCTCCCTTTGTATACGTTCCGATATAACCTCTGATGTTAGCCATGTATTGCCCTCCTTCTATTAGATGCTCTCATTCTATCACAAATTCATAGGAAAACGCTTTAGAAAGGCATGCTGAAGGAAAAAACAAACGCAATGAAATCTCACAATATTCTTCAAAAACCGTGTGAAAAAATATTACAAAAGCTTGTTCAAAAGAAAACCGTTCATGTAGAGTAAATAAATTGAAGAAAAAATACAAAAAATTTTAAGTTTTTTCATTCCTTGTCTAGCAAAGGTGTAAGCGTATACATTTTATTTTGATTAGTCTAAATTGTCTAATAATTTTAAAAATGCTGTTGACACTGTATGGAAAGCGGCGTAAGATGGGTTCAACAAAAGCAAACAGACACGCAGAGTAAGCGTGAGACACTTCAATATAAAGTGTCTGAAAATTCAACTACTTTTTGTTTGAAAGAGAGGGTGCTCACTGAAGATGGAAGACCAAAAGGAACAGTGGATCTTTTTAAACGATGAACTCGTGAAAAAAGAGGATGCGAAAATTTCAGTTTATGATCATGGCTTCTTATATGGTGACGGTGTGTTCGAAGGAATACGTGTATATAACGGAAATATCTTTCGAATGAAAGAACACTTAGATCGCCTGTATGATTCCGCTAGATCCATTATGCTGAACATTCCATATTCACTTGAGGAGCTCACTGAAAAAATGATTCATACAGTTGAAAGGAACGGCCTAAAAGATGCCTATATCCGCCTTGTTGTCTCAAGAGGAGCCGGTGATCTTGGCTTAGATCCAAACAACTGCGGGAGAGCCAACACAGTGATCATTGTAGAGCCGCTGGCCATCTTTCCAAAGCACCTATATGAAACAGGTATTGATATTGTGACAGTACCGACAAGGCGAAATCGTCCTGACGTACTAAGTCCAAAAGTGAAATCATTAAACTATTTGAATAACATTCTTGTCCGAATCGAAGCCCATATGGCCGGTGTGAGTGAAGCGCTGATGCTGAACGATCAAGGGTACGTGGCAGAAGGTTCTGCAGACAATGTGTTTATTTATAAAAAAGGTAAGCTCTATACACCGCCAGGTTATATCGGCGCTCTTGAAGGCATCACAAGAAATGCCATCATGGAGATTGCAGAAGACTTAGGCTACGAAGTGAAAGAAGAACCTTTCACAAGACATGATGTGTATACAGCTGAAGAAGTCTTCCTGACAGGAACCGCTGCCGAAGTCATCGCTGTTGTAAAAGTTGACGGCCGTATCATTGGCGAAGGAAAGCCAGGGTTCCACACAAACAAACTTCTTGAACAATTCCGCAAGCGAGTCGTTGAAGAAGGAGAAAAAGTAGTCTTTACCGATGAGAACATTCACGCAAGCTAAATAGATATCGATAAACGTTGAAGAGGACTAGTAGCTTTAGAGTCAGTATCTACAGAGAGCCGGTGCTAGCTGGAAACCGGTGTTACTTTCTAAAGTGAACTCACCTCTGAGTGTCTGCTTGAAATGATAGTAGGGCAGACCGAGTGACATTGCATCACTCGTTACCAAAATGGATGAAAGATGTCCATGAGACGGCAGCATGATTTGCCGTGAACAAGGGTGGTACCGCGAAAAACAAAGCTTTTTCGCCCCTTTGACCTAGTGAAAAGTAGTGTCATTGTGGGGTGAGAAGGCTTTTTTATATGGTCTCATATCTCTATCTTGAATGGAAAAGGGTGAAAGGACTTGACTGAAGCAAGACAAAGAGGAGGAAATCAAATGGGGACAAATGTACAAATGGAGACGGAAAAATCAAATGCACCACAAACGATGAACGGTGCACTCATGTTAATTGAAGCACTCAAAAGAGAAAAAGTAGAAGTCATTTTTGGTTATCCTGGCGGAGCCGTTTTACCAATCTACGATAAAATTTACGATTCTGGTTTATTTCATGTTCTGCCAAGACATGAGCAAGGAGCGATTCACGCAGCGGAGGGATACGCAAGAGTATCTGGTAAACCAGGCGTTGTTATTGCCACATCAGGACCGGGGGCAACAAACCTAGTCACAGGAATTGCAGATGCGATGATTGATTCACTACCTATGGTTATCTTCACTGGACAGGTGGCAACCTCAGTCATTGGATCAGATGCATTCCAAGAAGCAGATGTACTTGGTATCACAATGCCAATCACAAAACACAGCTATCAAGTGAGACGTCCAGAAGAGTTACCGGGTGTCATTAAAGAGGCATTTCACATCGCAACAACCGGCAGACCTGGTCCAGTCTTGATTGATATTCCAAAAGATGTCGCTGGTATTGAAGGGACATTTGAATACGATCAGCCAATCGATTTGCCTGGTTATCAGCCGAAAATTGAGCCGAATTATTTGCAAATTCGCAAGTTAGTAGAAGCTGTAAGCAGAGCAAAGAAACCAGTTATTCTAGCAGGAGCTGGCGTTCTTCATGGCAAAGCGTCGGAAGAATTAAGGCAATATGTAGAGCAGCAGCAAATCCCTGTCGCCCATACATTGCTTGGGCTTGGTGGATTCCCGGCAAAGCATCCTCTATTCCTAGGAATGGCGGGTATGCACGGCACATATGCAGCGAACATGGCACTACATCAATGTGACTTACTCATTTCAATCGGAGCGAGATTTGATGACAGGGTAACCGGCAACCTCAATCATTTTGCAAAGCATGCGAAGGTGGCTCATATTGATATCGACCCAGCGGAAATTGGTAAAAACATTCACACCCATATCCCAGTTGTTGGTGACAGTAAGCTAGTGCTTCAAGAACTGATCAAGCAGGACGGGAAACAAGGTGAATCAGACGAGTGGAAGAGCCAGCTAAATCAGTGGAAGGAAGAATATCCACTCTGGTACGTTGAAAACGAAGCTGAAGGTTTTAAACCTCAAAAGCTGATCGAATACATTCATCAATTTACAAAAGGTGAAGCCATTGTGGCAACTGATGTCGGACAGCACCAAATGTGGGCTGCACAGTTCTATCCATTTGAAAATGCCGATAAGTGGGTGACATCTGGTGGGCTTGGCACAATGGGATTTGGTTTACCGGCAGCGATTGGCGCGCAGCTAGCTGATCAAGAGGCAACGGTTGTGGCGATTTTAGGAGACGGAGGTTTTCAAATGACCCTGCAAGAACTTGCCGTTATCCGTGAGCTGAACCTTCCAGTGAAAGTGATTGTTCTGAATAATCACAGTCTTGGAATGGTAAGACAATGGCAAGAAATTTTTTACGAAGAACGCTACTCACATTCTAAATTTTCAGAGCAGCCAGACTTCGTGAAATTATCTGAAGCTTATGGCATTAAAGGGATCAGAATCTCATCAGACGAAGAGGCGCAAGAAAAACTCGAAGAAGCCTTAACCTCTAGAGAGCCTGTTTTCATCGATGTCAATGTAGCGAGAGATGAGAAAGTATTCCCGATGGTAGCACCGGGGAAAGGACTTCATGAGATGGTGGGGGTGAAACCTTGAAAAGAATTATTGTGTTGACTGTATTAAATCGATCAGGCGTACTGAACAGAATCACAGGCCTTTTTACGAAAAGACACTACAATATTGAAAGCATTACGGTCGGCCATTCTGAGATTCAAGATGTATCACGCATCACGTTCGTCGTCCATGTAGACCAGGAGAAAGACATCGAACAGCTGACAAAACAGCTGAACAAACAAATCGATGTCCTCAAAGTAACGGATATTACAAACCAATCAATCGTTCAGCGAGAGCTGGCTTTGATAAAAGTCGTATCTGCACCAGCATCTAGAATGGAAATCACAGGGGTCATTGAACCTTTTAGAGCTTCTATTGTAGATGTGAGCAGAGAGAGTGTCGTCATTCAGGTGACAGGTGAGTCTTCAAAAATTGAAGCACTCATTGAATTACTTAAGCCATACGGCATTAAAGAAGTCGCCAGAACTGGCACCACGGCCTTTGCGAGAGATAATCAGCAAAAGCCGCAAACAAATAAAACAATTTCAATTGTCTAAACAAAAGGAGAGAGTCAAATGGTAAAAGTATATTATAACGGTGATATTCAAGAAAACGTATTAAATGGTCAAAAGGTAGCTATCATTGGTTACGGATCACAAGGTCATGCACATGCATTGAACTTAAAAGAGAGCGGCGTAGATGTGATTGTCGGTGTGAGAAAAGGCGGATCTTATACAAAAGCACAAGAAGACGGCCATCAAGTATTCACAGTAAAAGAAGCAGCAGCACAAGCAGATGTCGTCATGGTATTACTTCCAGATGAGCAGCAAAAGAAAGTATATGATGAAGAAATCAAAGATCAATTAGAAGCAGGTAATTCACTTGTATTCGCACACGGATTCAACGTTCACTTCCATCAAATTGTTCCTCCAAGTGACGTAGATGTGTATCTTGTGGCTCCAAAAGGTCCAGGACATCTTGTAAGAAGAACATATGAGCAAGGCGCTGGTGTACCTGCACTATTTGCTATCTATCAAGATGTATCAGGTCAAGCGAAAGACAAAGCACTTGCTTATGCAAAAGCAATCGGCGGAGCAAGAGCGGGCGTTCTTGAAACAACATTTAAAGAAGAAACAGAAACGGATCTATTCGGTGAGCAGGCAGTTCTTTGTGGAGGTCTTACTTCATTAGTAAAAGCAGGTTTTGAAACATTAACAGAAGCTGGTTATCAGCCAGAGCTTGCATACTTCGAGTGTCTGCATGAACTGAAATTGATCGTTGACCTTATGTATGAAGAAGGATTAGAAGGTATGAGATATTCAATCTCTGATACAGCGCAATGGGGTGACTTCGTATCAGGACCACGCGTTGTGGATGCAAAAGTAAAAGAATCAATGAAAGCAGTCTTGACTGACATCCAAAACGGAACATTCGCAAAAGAATGGATTGTTGAAAACCAAGTGAATCGTCCACGTTTCAATGCGATCAATGCAAATGAAAATGAGCACCAAATTGAAATCGTCGGAAGAAAGCTTCGTGAAATGATGCCTTTCGTTAAACAAGGAAAGAAAAAGGAAGCGGTGAGCGTCGGTGCGAAAAATTAATTTTTTTGACACAACACTTCGAGATGGAGAGCAATCACCAGGAGTGAACTTAAATGCACAAGAAAAGCTAATCATTGCTAAGCAGCTTGAGCGCCTTGGGGTTAATATCATTGAAGCGGGTTTTCCCGCTTCATCCCGAGGGGATTTCTTAGGCGTACAAGAAATTGCAAGAACGATTAAGAACTGTTCAGTTGCAGGACTTGCACGATGTGTGAAAGGTGACATCGATGCTGCATGGGACGCATTAAAAGATGGAGCTCAACCAAGAATACACGTCTTTATTGCGACTTCTGACATTCACCTCAAGCATAAACTAAAGAAAACACGTGAAGAAGTGGTTGAACAAGCTGTTTCAATGGTGAAATATGCGAAAGAGCGCTTCCCAGTTGTTCAGTGGTCAGCAGAAGATGCATGCCGGACAGATCTTTCTTTCCTAGCAGAAATTGTAGAAAAAGTGATCGACGCAGGCGCAAGTGTCATTAACTTGCCTGACACTGTTGGATACCTAGCACCAAAAGAGTACGGAAATATCTTTAAATATATGAAGGAACACGTTCCAAATATCGATCAAGTCATCTTGTCAGCACACTGTCATGATGATTTAGGAATGGCTGTAGCGAACTCACTTGCTGCCATTGAAAATGGAGCAGATCAAATTGAAACGGCTGTCAACGGTATTGGAGAGCGCGCAGGGAATGCTGCTTTAGAAGAAATTGCAGTTGCCCTTCATATTCGCAAAGACTTTTACCAAGTCGAATCAACCATTCAGTTGAATGAAATTAAGCGTACAAGTGATGTAGTGAGCAAATACTCAGGTATGATTGTACCGCGTAATAAAGCAGTCGTTGGAAACAATGCATTTGCTCATGAATCAGGTATTCACCAAGATGGATTCCTCAAAGAAAAAACAACCTATGAAATTATCTCTCCAGAGCTTGTAGGCGTCACAACAGATGTGCTTGTCCTTGGTAAACACTCCGGAAGACACGCGTTTAAAGACCGCTTAAAAACACTCGGCTTTAAATTGACTGAAGAAGAAATCAATAAGTTCTTCGAAACGTTTAAGAACTTAACAGAGAAGAAGAAAGAAATCACAGATGATGATTTGATCTCTATTATATTAGAAGAAAAAGTAGCAGACCGTAAAATCGGCTATGAATTTGAAAGTCTTCAAGTTCACTATGGGACAGAGCAAATGCCGACAGCAACAGTCTCTCTTAAAAATCAAGAAACGCAGGAAGTCATTCAAGAAGCAGCTACAGGTGCAGGCAGTGTAGAAGCTGTGTACAACACGCTTGAGCGCTGTATGGAGGAAAGAATTCATTTGCTAGATTATCGTATTCAATCCAATGGAAAAGGCAGAGACGCACTAGCAGAAGTATATGTCACTGTTTCAATAGAAGGAAAAGAAACAGCAGGACGCGGTGTAGCGCAAGATGTGCTGGAAGCATCGGCTAAAGCTTACGTCAATGCAGTGAATAGACATTTAATCTTTAAATCAAACCTAATAGAAATTGAGAAACATCACGCCATCTCATAAGAAAGGAGGAAGGGACTCATGAAAAAGAAAATTGCACTTTTGCCCGGCGATGGAATCGGACCGGAAGTCGTCACATCAGCCGTCGCTGTTCTGAAAGAGACAGCGGATCAATTTCAACACGAATTTGAATTCGAAACAGCTCTCATTGGCGGTATAGCGATAGATGAAAAAAATAATCCGCTCCCTAAAGAAACAGTAGAAGTGTGCAAAAGCGCAGATGCGATTTTATTAGGAGCCGTTGGCGGACCAAAGTGGGATCAAAACCCACCAGAGCTTCGCCCAGAAAAAGGATTGCTCTCCATTCGCAAGCAGCTGGACTTATTTGCGAACATCCGCCCTGTCAAAGTATTTGATAGTTTGAGTGAGGCTTCACCGTTAAAACAAGATCACATTAGCGGAGTAGATTTTGTCATCGTTCGTGAATTAACTGGAGGCCTCTACTTTGGCGAACCAAGTGAGCGCTACACGGATGATGAAGGAAAAGAAGCTGCGGTTGATACACTTCTTTATACAAAGGAAGAAATTGTTCGTGTATTAAAAGAAGCGTTCGACATGGCGTTAACGAGACGGAAAAAAGTAACGTCTGTGGATAAAGCGAATGTTCTCGCTTCAAGTAAATTATGGCGGGATGCGGTAGAAGAAGTTGCATCCCAATATCCAGATGTCGCATATGAGCACATGCTCGTCGATAATGCCGCGATGCAACTTATTTATAAGCCCGCTCAATTTGATGTCATCGTGACAGAGAATATGTTTGGTGACATTTTAAGTGACGAAGCATCTATGATTACTGGCTCACTCGGCATGCTGCCATCTGCTAGTTTATCAAGCACCGGCCTTCATTTATATGAGCCGATTCATGGTTCAGCACCCGATATTGCGGGGCAAAATGTCGCAAACCCTCTGGCTACTATATTGTCAGCAGCCAGCTTGCTTAGAACATCCTTTGCTCTAGAAGAAGAAGCGGCTGCAATTGAAGCAGCTGTGGAAGCCGTTCTTGCCTCTGGCAAACGAACAAAGGACCTAGCATCAAAAGAGGGAACGTATGAAACGACTGATGATATCACGAAAGCCGTTGTAGATGCACTCAAACAACGTACGAAAACCATTGTATAAATAGAAATCTTGTTGAATTAGGTAGAGGGAGGAAAAGGGTTATGCCTCGAACAATCATCGAAAAAATATGGGATCAGCATGTTGTCAAAAATGGCGAGGGAAAACCAGACCTTTTATATATTGATCTGCACTTGGTGCATGAGGTGACGTCACCTCAAGCATTTGAAGGATTAAGACAAAAAGGGCGCAAGGTGCGAAGACCACAAAACACATTTGCGACGATGGATCACAACATTCCGACTGTGAATCGATTTGTGATCAAAGATGAGATTGCGAAGAAGCAAGTCAGTGCTCTAGAGCGCAACTGTGCTGAATTCGGGGTCCGTCTAGCTGACCTTCACAGTGTAGACCAAGGAATCGTTCATGTCGTTGGACCAGAGCTTGGTTTAACACTTCCGGGGAAAACAATCGTGTGTGGAGATAGTCATACATCTACTCATGGCGCATTTGGTGCACTTGCCTTTGGGATTGGCACAAGTGAGGTTGAGCATGTACTTTCCACACAAACACTTTGGCAGCAGCGTCCGAAGACACTAGAAATTAGAGTAGACGGAACGCTTCAAAAAGGGGTAACAGCCAAAGATGTCATTTTGGCAGTCATTGGCGCACACGGCGTGAAGTTCGGTTCAGGTTATGTCATTGAATACACTGGGGAAGTATTCAGAAACATGTCAATGGATGAGCGGATGACCGTTTGTAATATGTCAATTGAAGCAGGCGCAAGAGCAGGATTGATCGCACCTGATGAAGTGACCTTTGAATATTGCCGCGGACGCAAATACGCACCGCAGGGTGAAGATTTTGAAGCAGCGATCAAAGAATGGAAAGAACTAAGAACAGATCCGGGTGCGACCTATGATAAAACCATTGTTTTAGATGGAAATCATATTTCACCAATGGTCACGTGGGGAATTAACCCAGGAATGGTGCTCCCTGTGGATGCAGCCATTCCAGGACCTGAAGACTTTGCACAAGAAGATGACCAAAAAGAAGCAAAGCGTGCTTATGAATACATGGGGGTTCACCCGCATCAGCGTATTGAAGATATTACGATTGAGCATGTGTTTATTGGCTCATGTACGAACTCAAGAATGACTGATTTACGCCAAGCCGCTTCTATGATTGAAGGCCAAAAAGTAGCCGATCATGTCAGAGCGATTGTGGTTCCTGGCTCACAAAGTGTCAAACTGCAAGCAGAAGAAGAAGGTCTTCATGAAATTTTCCTAGAAGCAGGATTTGAATGGAGAGAATCTGGCTGTAGTATGTGCCTCAGCATGAATAACGATGTGGTGCCAGAAGGTGAACGTTGTGCATCTACATCAAACCGTAACTTTGAGGGACGTCAAGGGAAGGGTGCAAGGACGCATCTTGTCAGCCCGGCAATGGCTGCAATGGCTGCCATACATGGCCGATTTGTCGATGTCAGGAAGTTTAATCAAGAGAAAACAGTCGTGTAAGGAGTTGTGTCATAGATGGAGCCTTTAGTCACTCATAAAGGAAAAGCCGCTGTGCTTAACCGTATAAATGTAGATACAGATCAAATCATTCCGAAACAGTTTTTGAAAAGAATCGAACGAACAGGATATGGCCGATTTGCCTTCTTCGACTGGCGATATTTAGCAGATGGCAGTCCGAATCCAGATTTTGAACTCAATCAGCCGATTTATGAAGGAGCCTCTATTTTGATCGCAGGCGAAAACTTTGGCTGCGGATCATCAAGGGAACATGCGCCTTGGGCACTTGATGATTATGGCTTCAAAATTGTCATTGCCCCATCTTTCGCCGATATTTTCCATCAAAACTGTTTTAAAAACGGGATGCTTCCGATCCGCCTTGATTATGATGTGTGGAAAACGTTTGCTGCATCATATGAAAACAAAGGATATGAAATGACAGTTGATCTGGAAAAACAACAGATTCAAGACCATGAAGGGAATGTTACTCCTTTCGATGTAGATCCACACTGGAGAGAAATGCTCCTGAATGGCTATGATGAGATTTCATTAACATTGTTACTAGAAGATGAGATTCAGGCATTTGAAGAGAAACGTAGCAACTGGCTGCGTGCATAAACAACGAGAAGCCGTCCCCGTGGTGTGACGGCTTCTTTTTTGCATGAAAACCTCTCGTTACTTGTGTTTACTAACCTTCGTTGGTAAACTGATAAAAAATATGCGCCCGAAAGGAACGTAAGCATGAAACATGACAAGAAGAAAGATAATGTCATTTTGTTTCCTGGTCTGAAAGAAAGACTGATTGAAAAAGGAATGGCAGCATTAAAAGATAAACAGTATCAAGAGGCGCTTCACTTATTTTCAGAAGCGAAATCGTATGATGACGATGAAGAATCCGATATTCATCTCGGTATGGCGATTTGTTTTCTAGAGCTTGGTGAGCTGCAGGATGCAAAGCGAGTATGTGAAAAGATGCTACATGAAGGATATGGACACTATTTCACTGTGCTTCAAGTGTATATGACCATCTTAATTCAGCTGAAAGAGTACGAGGAAGTCAAACAAACAATTGAGGCTGTCCTTGAAGAAAATCACCTTCCAGCAGAAAGCGCGGAGCATTTTTATAAACTGCTTGAATTTAGCAGAAAGATGATTGAATCACCAGAAGAGATTTTAGACGAAGACGAGGAAGGCAGCGGAGAAATCAATATAGATGAAATGCTCGAGCGGCCAGAAGAGCAGGTGCAGTTCATCCATTCGCTGAAAGACCGAAACATCACGCCACATATGGGTCTATTAAATACGATCCTACAAAAGCCTGATGGAAACCCTTTGGTCAAATCATTGATCCTGCAACTTCTGTCAGATCATGATGTGGCAAAGCCGGTTCATGTGACGAAGTTCGGTGATTCTTTAACGCTTGTTCCTTCTGAGGCTGTCAAGCCAGAGCAAATGCCACTGCTTCAGCAAGTCCTTCGAAAGCTCGATGACACACTCGGCAATGAGAACCCAACCCTTTACCAAGGAGTTGAAGAGTTATGGCGCCGGCACTTATTTGTGCTATATCCATTTCTTCCTAAATATACGGATCCGAATCTTTGGGCTGCGGCACTTCATAAAGTCGGCTATGAAATGCATGGAATCGAGATTGACCTAGAAGAATTGCATTTATTGTATGATTTTAACGAACGAGAGCTGAGAGAAGCTTGTACAATGCTGAAAGATATTGAAGAAATTTCTTATTTGTAATTTGTCGATTTAGTTGAAAGACGGACTTGTTATGTTATAATATAATGGTTGTATTTGTGCATATATCGTGCGGTTGTAAGATTCCAACGGTTGAAAGACGTTATGTATAATCAAGTCAAATGTTGTATACATAAGACCGCTTCTTTAGCGGAGTGCGTGGTTTTTGATTGGACGAAGTCTTTATGATGCTTTAGAATGTAACAACGCACAATCTGAATAGATTTTTGGAGGGAAACACACATGTCAGTAAAATGGGAAAAACAAGAAGGTAACGAAGGTGTCTTAACAGTAGAAGTTGACGCTGAAACATTTAACAAAGCACTTGATGATGCATTTAAGAAAGTAGTTAAGCAAGTATCAATCCCTGGATTCCGTAAAGGGAAAGTACCACGTGGTCTTTTCGAGCAGCGTTTTGGAGTAGAATCTCTTTATCAAGATGCACTAGATATTCTTCTTCCAGTTGAATATCCGAAAGCAATCGACGAAGCTGGTATCGAGCCGGTTGACCGCCCTGAAATCGATGTTGAGAAAATCGAAAAAGGCGAAAGCTTAATCTTCACTGCAAAAGTAACAGTGAAGCCAGAAGTAAAACTTGGTGACTACAAAGGTCTTAACGTAGAAAAAGACGACACATCTGTATCTGATGAAGATGTCCAAGAAGAGTTAAAAGCTATGCAAAACCGTCAAGCTGAGCTTGTTGTCAAAGAAGAAGGCGCAATCGAAAACGGCGATACAGTTGTTCTAGATTTCGAAGGATTCGTTGATGGAGAAGCATTCGAAGGCGGAAAAGCTGAGAACTACTCTCTTGAAGTAGGTTCTGGTTCATTCATCCCTGGTTTCGAAGAGCAATTGGTTGGTCTTGAAGCAGGTGCAGAAAAAGATGTTGAAGTGACATTCCCAGAAGAATATCATGCTGAAGACCTTGCAGGTAAACCAGCTGTATTCAAAGTGAAAATTCATGAAATCAAAGCAAAAGAACTTCCAGCACTTGACGATGAGTTCGCTAAAGATGTTGATGAAGAAGTTGAAACGATTGCTGAATTAACTGAAAAAACGAAGAAACGTCTTGAAGAAGCAAAAGAAAACGAAGCAGAAGGCAAACTTCGTGAAGAGCTAGTAGCAAAAGCTTCTGAAAATGCGGAAGTTGACGTTCCTCAAGCGATGGTTGACACTGAGTTAGACCGCATGATGAAAGAATTCGAACAACGTCTTCAAATGCAAGGGATGAACCTTGAGCTTTACTTCCAGTTCTCTGGACAAGATGAAGATGCGCTAAAAGAGCAAATGAAAGAAGATGCTGCTAAACGCGTAAAATCTAATCTTACTCTTGAAGCAATTGCTGCTGCAGAAGACCTACAAGTGTCTGATGAAGAAGTGGAAGAAGAACTTTCAAAAATGGCTGAAGCATACAACATGCCAGTTGAAAATATCAAACAAGCGATCGGTTCTACTGAAGCAATGAAAGAAGATTTAAAAGTTCGTAAAGCAATTGATTTTCTTGTAGAAAACCGTTAATATGGTGCATAATAATAAAACAGGGCGCGAGTGACTCGTGCCTTGTTTTGTACAATTTTTGACTTATCATCGCTTCTTTTGGAAACGATAGTGTAAGTCGCATCTTTCTGTCATACATATCTCAATGTGCAGTGTTACAAACACATCATTACCGTCTTTTAGGAAAGTATGGTAAAATGCATACATACTGGACCCAGAAGGGTAGCTGACTGTTAGCTACAGGCAAGTGAAGAAGAATAAGGGGTGAAAGAATGTTTAAATTCAACGAGGAAAAAGGTCAATTAAAATGCTCGTTTTGCGGAAAAACGCAAGATCAAGTGCGTAAACTGGTCGCAGGACCTGGCGTATATATATGTGATGAATGTATCGAGCTTTGCACGGAAATAGTTGAAGAAGAGCTCGGTACTGAGGAAGAAGTTGAATTCAAGGATGTTCCGAAACCTCATGAAATCCGGGAAATTCTTGATGAATATGTCATCGGACAAGAGAATGCGAAGAAATCCTTAGCTGTAGCGGTTTATAACCATTACAAGCGGATTAATTCCAACAGTAAGATTGATGATGTTGAGCTTTCGAAAAGTAACATTTCTATGATTGGACCTACAGGAAGCGGTAAAACATTACTTGCTCAAACGCTTGCACGTATTTTAAATGTTCCATTTGCGATTGCAGATGCGACGTCTTTAACAGAAGCAGGTTACGTTGGGGAAGACGTAGAGAATATTTTACTAAAGCTGATCCAAGCAGCAGATTATGATGTAGAAAAAGCTGAAAAAGGCATTATCTACATCGATGAGATCGATAAAGTAGCAAGAAAATCAGAAAACCCTTCTATCACTCGTGATGTATCTGGGGAAGGTGTACAGCAAGCCCTTTTGAAAATTCTTGAAGGAACAGTCGCTAGTGTACCGCCTCAAGGTGGACGTAAGCATCCTCATCAAGAATTCATTCAAATTGATACAACAAATATCCTCTTCATTTGTGGTGGAGCCTTTGACGGCATTGAGCAAATCATCAAACGCCGCCTAGGTCAAAAAGTCATTGGATTCGGTGCGGAAAATAAAATTGAAGATCTTGAAAAAGAAGTCCTTCTATCAAAAGTTCTGCCAGAAGACTTACTTCGCTTCGGTTTAATCCCAGAATTCATCGGTCGTCTTCCGGTTATTGCAAGCCTAGAGCCGTTAGATGAAAAAGCACTTGTAGAAATCTTGACGAAGCCTAAAAATGCGCTCGTTAAGCAATATACAAAAATGCTTGAGCTTGATGATGTTGAGCTTGAGTTTGAAGAAGATGCTCTTAGCGAAATTGCGAAAAAAGCAATTGAGCGTAAAACAGGAGCTCGTGGTCTTCGCTCCATCATTGAAGGCATCATGCTTGATGTGATGTTTGATCTTCCATCTCGTGATGATATTGAGAAATGTGTCATTACTGGTGAAACGGTTGCTGATGGTGAGCCGCCTCGTCTTGTCTTAAAAGACGGTACAGTCGTGAATAAAGATACAAAAACATCGGCATAAGCCCGTTTGATGACTCCTGAATCGTTTGATTCAGGAGTTTTTTATTTATCGTGGAAGTTGTGTTTATTCCGTCCAGCTCTAGGAAATACTAGCAGACAGAAACCAATACATAACGATAGATGAAGGAGGGAGCACCGATTGAGCTGGACAGGAATCGTATTATTCATACAACTGTTCTTTGGTATCGTCATCGGGTTGTACTTTTGGAACTTACTGAAAAATCAGCGCACACAAAAGGTGACGATCGATAAAGAATCAAAAAAAGAAATGGAAGCACTCAGAAAGATGCGATCCATTAAACTGAGTGAACCTTTATCAGAGAGAGTCCGGCCAAAGGGGTTTCAAGATATTGTAGGGCAGGAAGACGGTATACGTGCACTTAAAGCAGCCCTGTGTGGACCGAACCCGCAACATGTCATCGTCTACGGGCCGCCTGGTGTTGGAAAAACAGCTGCTGCCCGTCTAGTGATGGAAGAGGCGAAGCGTCACGCTGATTCACCATTTAAAAAAGATGCAGTATTTGTTGAGCTTGATGCCACAACGGCAAGATTTGATGAACGAGGCATCGCAGACCCCTTGATTGGTTCTGTACATGATCCCATTTATCAAGGAGCAGGGGCCATGGGACAGGCCGGCATTCCGCAGCCGAAACAAGGAGCCGTCACACATGCTCATGGCGGCGTTCTCTTTATCGATGAAATTGGAGAACTGCATCCGATTCAAATGAACAAAATGCTCAAAGTGCTAGAAGATCGAAAAGTGTTTTTAGACAGTGCTTATTACAGTGAAGAAAATACGCAAATCCCGAATCACATCCATGATATTTTTCAAAATGGGTTACCCGCTGATTTTCGACTGATTGGCGCCACGACAAGAACACCAGACGAAATTCCGCCGGCTATTCGATCAAGATGTTTGGAGATTTTCTTCAAGGATTTGGATCAGCATGAGCTGAAAATTGTTGCAGCTAAAGCAGTCGAGAAAATACAGAAGGAATTAAGTGACGAAGGACTGAACCTGCTAACATCCTATGTGAAAAATGGACGTGAAGCGGTCAACATGGTACAGATTGCCGCAGGTATGGCTGTCACTGAAAACCGAAAGGATATTACGATCGCCGATGTAGAATGGGTCATTCATTCAAGCCAGCTGACACCAAGATATGAACAAAAAGTACCGGAAAAGCCAAAGGTAGGAGTAGTAAATGGTCTTGCCGTGTATGGACCGAACAGCGGGGCTCTGCTTGAAATTGAAGTGAACATTTGTAAAGCGCTTGAAAAAGGCAGTATCAATATTACTGGTATTGCGGAAGAAGAAAGCATCGGCAATCAGTCGAAATCGATCAGACGGAAAAGTATGGCGAAGGGCTCAGTTGAAAATGTCTTAACCGTGCTTCGAAACTTAGGCATACGAACAAATGAATATGATATCCACATTAATTTTCCGGCTGGTGCCCCGATTGATGGGCCGTCTGCTGGAATTGCGATGGCCACAGCCATTTTCTCAGCCATTCATCAAATCCCGATTGATCATTTAACGGCGATGACCGGTGAGATTGGATTACAAGGTCAGGTGAAGCCGATTGGCGGTGTCATACCAAAAATCAAGGCAGCCAAACAAGCGGGTGTCAAAACAGTGATCATCCCTTATGACAATCAGCAGTCGATCTTAAAAGAGATTGAAGGGGTGACAATTGTGCCTGTGAAGCACTTCCAAGAAGTGCTGGATCAGTGTTTGGTCAATCCGCCAGATGAGAAGAAAGATGGACTAGAAGAAGAAATGAAAAGGAAATCTGTTTAATCCCCATCTCATATGGGGATTTTTTAGTGAAATAGATCTTTTTTTCTTTTTCAAGATAAAAAGAAAGGGTATACTACGGTAAGATCATCATTTCTCAAGTCTTTTACATTGTACAAGACTGAAACAGGTATATTATAATGATTCATACTAGTGACGGAGGTGTCTATCAACATGGCAGATGAAATCAAAAAGAATGTTCCGCTCCTTCCACTGCGAGGCTTGCTTGTTTATCCAACAATGGTCTTGCATTTGGACGTTGGGCGCGAAAAGTCTGTTCAAGCATTAGAACAGGCCATGATGAACGATCATATGATTTTTCTAGCAACACAGCGGGAAATTTCAATAGATGAACCAGGTGAAGAGGAAATTTTCAAAGTCGGCACCTACACAAAAATTAAACAAATGCTGAAGCTGCCAAATGGAACGATCCGTGTGCTCGTCGAAGGCTTAAATCGAGCGCAGATCGAATCCTACATGGAGCTAGAAGACTATACGTCAGTCGATATTAAAGAGTTGACAGAAGAAGAATTAAAGGACGCAGAAGCAGAAGCACTCATGCGCACTTTGTTAGATCACTTTGATCAGTACATAAAAATTTCAAAAAAAATCTCAGCTGAAACATATGCAACGGTGACGGATATTGAAGAACCTGGAAGAATGGCGGATATCGTCGCTTCCCACCTTCCTTTGAAATTAAAAGACAAGCAAGAAGTGCTGGAAACAGTCGATGTCAAAAAACGGTTGAATCGGGTCATCAGTCTCATTCACAATGAAAAAGAAGTGCTAGAGATTGAAAAGAAAATTGGCCAGCGTGTCAAACGTTCAATGGAGCGAACGCAAAAAGAATATTATTTGCGCGAACAAATGAAAGCTATTCAAAAAGAGCTTGGAGACAAAGAGGGGAAAACAGGCGAAGTCAGTACGCTTATGGCTAAAATTGAAGAGTCCGGCATGCCAGATTCCGTTCGTGAAACGGCTTTAAAAGAACTGAACCGTTATGAAAAAATCCCTTCAAGCTCTGCTGAGAGTTCTGTCATTCGCAATTATATTGATTGGCTGATCAATCTGCCGTGGGGCACTTATACAGAAGATCGTCTAGATTTAAAGCTTGCAAGCGAAATTTTAGATGACGAGCACCACGGGCTTGAAAAAGTAAAAGAGCGGGTACTCGAATATCTTGCTGTTCAAAAACTAACAAATTCATTAAAGGGACCGATTCTTTGCTTGGCAGGACCTCCTGGGGTAGGGAAGACGTCACTTGCAAAATCCATTGCTAAATCACTTGATCGAAAGTTTATCCGTATCTCTCTTGGCGGTGTACGTGATGAATCTGAGATCCGTGGTCATCGAAGAACCTATGTAGGTGCGATGCCGGGCCGTATCATTCGCGGGATGAGCAAGGCGGGCACAATGAATCCGGTCTTTCTTTTAGATGAAATTGATAAAATGTCTTCTGACTTTAGAGGAGATCCGTCTTCTGCGATGCTTGAAGTGTTAGATCCAGAGCAAAATCATAACTTTAGCGATCATTATATTGAAGAGACATTTGATTTGTCTCAAGTGTTATTTATCGCAACTGCCAACAATTTAGCAACCATTCCGGGTCCACTTCGTGATAGAATGGAGATTATCACGATTGCAGGGTATACGGAAGTTGAAAAAGCAGAAATTGTGAAAGATCACCTTCTGCCGAAGCAGCTAAAGGAGCACGGATTAAAGAAAGGGAACTTGCAGCTTCGTGAAGCAGCGATTTACGATATGATTCGCTATTACACGAGAGAAGCAGGAGTCCGCGGGTTAGAGCGTCAGCTAGCGGCGATTTGCCGAAAAGCGGCAAGAGCAATTGTGGCTGAAGACCGCAAACGCATCACAGTGACGGAAAAGAACTTATCTGAATTCCTCGGAAAAAGACTTTACCGTTATGGTCAGGCGGAAACGACCGATCAGGTCGGCGTTGTCACAGGCCTTGCATATACCACAGTTGGCGGAGACACCTTGTCCATCGAGGTCTCACTCTCGCCTGGTAAAGGCAAGCTTTTGCTAACAGGTAAGCTCGGTGATGTCATGAGAGAATCTGCGCAGGCGGCATTCAGTTATATCCGTTCAAAAGCAGATGAACTGAACATTGATCCTCAATTTAATGAAAAGCACGATATTCATATCCATGTTCCAGAGGGTGCGGTTCCAAAGGACGGGCCATCAGCTGGTATTACCATTGCGACGGCTCTTGTATCAGCACTCACAGGACGTCCTGTTTCAAAAGAGGTTGGCATGACAGGAGAAATTACGTTAAGAGGAAGAGTGCTTCCGATTGGCGGATTAAAAGAAAAAGCATTAGGCGCACATCGTGCAGGACTGAAAACGATTATTCTTCCAAAGGACAATGAGAAGGATATTGATGATATTCCTGAAAGTGTGAGAGAAGGATTAACTTTTATTCCGGTTTCACATTTAGATGAGGTGCTTGAGAAAGCGTTAGTAGGAGAGGGAAGATGAAAGTAACAAAATCAGATATCGTCATTAGTGCGGTGAAACCAGAGCAGTACCCGAGCGGGGGACTGCCTGAGATCGCACTTGCTGGACGATCAAATGTTGGAAAGTCCTCGTTCATTAACTCATTGATTAATCGGAAAAATTTAGCGCGTACGTCTTCTAAACCAGGAAAGACCCAGACGCTTAATTTTTACATTATTAATGATATGCTCCATTTTGTGGACGTCCCCGGTTATGGCTTTGCGAAAGTATCAAAAACAGAGCGCGAAGCATGGGGGAGAATGATCGAAACGTATATTACAATGCGTGAAGAGTTAAAAGCAGTCGTCCAAATTGTGGATCTGCGTCATAAGCCATCCGCAGATGATGTGAACATGTATGAATTCCTTAAATATTATGGAGTTCCTGTGATTATTATTGCGACAAAGGCCGATAAAATTCCAAAAGGCAAATGGGAAAAGCATGCGAAAGTCGTCAAACAGACACTCGACATCGACCCATCAGATGAATTAATCCTTTTCTCTTCTGAAACAAAAAAGGGAAAAGATGAAGCCTGGAATGCGATCCTTGCGAAGATTAACAGCTAAAAAAAGGCATCTGCTATATGCAGATGCCTTTTTATTGTATAAGTTATTTCCTTTTTAAAAATAATAAGAGGAGACTGACGGCAATCAATACATATGGCCAGTACAATTCAAAACCGGAAGTAGGGATCGAAAGTGTGCTAAGTTGCTTCGTAATTTGTTGAAAGAAATAAAGGAATAGACCGAGTGCAATGAGAACAATACTTTCTATTCGATATTCCTTTTTCTGTGATGACTTCATCAAAAGTGCGAGGCCGACGATGAACACAATCATCGTAAATGTATCTGGCCAGTGTTCTAATTTCGGCTGAAGGATAAAGTGTAGCGCAAGGCCTGTCATGAGCATACCGATAAACACATGAGAGGTTTCCTGTTCCTTCTTTCCTTGATATAAGAAAGCAAGGCCAAAAAGCAGTACAAGTGTATACCATTTCTCCTGATCTTTCCAAATGTCAAATTGATCTCCTGAGAGAATGGCATATAGTGCTACAGCCAGCAAAGTGAGCGGCAGCAAAATAGATTTCTTCTTCAAAGATGTCACCTTCTTATAAGCAGATCATTTGTCCGCACGCGCCAAATCTGGTAAATTGCTTGAAGTGATGATATGGCATTCGATGTCGAACATTTTTCTACTATATCACAACATTTTTGAAATCTGTTCACAATTTTTATCCAGTTAAAAATGAATATATGTTATAATCATTATAAATAATAAATTCTATATTGTAATTATTATAAATTAGACAGGGCGTTGGGGGTGCAAGCTGAAGTTATGCATATTCTTGTTGTGGGTTTAGATTATAAAACAGCCCCTGTTGAGATACGGGAACAGCTGAGCTTTGAACCGAGCGAGCTCGGAACAGCGATGTCCAAGCTTAAAGAAGAAAAAAGCATTCTAGAGAATATCGTCATCTCAACATGTAATCGAACAGAGATCTACGCAGTTGTAGATCAGCTTCATACTGGTCGGTTTTATATAAAAAGATTTTTAGCAGATTGGTTCGGTTTAGAAAAAGAAGATGTCTCTCCATATTTGAAGTTTTATGAAAATGATGGAGCAGTTGAGCATTTATTCCGGGTTGCCTGTGGACTTGATTCTATGGTCATTGGTGAAACACAAATACTCGGTCAAGTGCGCTCAAGCTTTAAAGTCGCTCAAGAGGAGAAGACCATTGGTACCGTTTTCAATTATTTATTTAAGCAGGCGGTAACAGTTGCGAAGCGCTCTCATGCGGAAACAGATATTGCGTCTAATGCTGTATCTGTCAGCTATGCGGCAGTGGAACTTGCCAAAAAAATCTTTGGACGTCTTTCTGATAAGCATGTCCTTATTCTTGGTGCGGGTAAAATGGGCGAGCTGGCGGCTCAAAACCTTCAAGGTCAAGGGATTGGCCAGGTAACAGTCATCAATCGAACGTTTGAAAAGGCCAAAGAACTTGCCGGTCGTTTTTCAGGAGAGCCTAAGAGCTTGAATCAATTAGAAAAAACTTTATCTGAAGCGGATATTTTAATTAGCTCTACTGGGGCTAAACAATTTGTGATCACAAAGGAAATGGTCGAAAAAGCGAACAAACAGAGAAAAGGCAGACCTCTATTCATGGTGGATATTGCAGTACCACGTGATTTAGATCCAGCTATTTCTGAAGTAGAAGGTGCTTTTTTGTATGACATTGATGACCTTGAGGGCATTGTGGCAGCTAACCTGAAAGAGCGCCGTGCAGTAGCTGAAGAGGTGGAGCTTCTCATCGAAGCTGAAATTGTGGAATTTAAGCAATGGCTTAATACGCTCGGAGTGGTTCCTGTGATTTCTGCTTTAAGAGAAAAAGCACTCTCGATTCAAGCGGATACGATGCAAAGCATCGAACGAAAGCTTCCAAACCTCACAAATCGTGAAATGAAGCTGTTAAATAAACATACGAAAAGCATCATCAATCAAATGCTGAAAGATCCTATCTTAAAGGCTAAAGAAATTGCCGGGGAGCCGAATGCAGAGGAAAAACTTTTACTCTTTAAAGAAATCTTTGATTTACAGGTTGAAGATGAAGAGCAAAAGGCAGAGCCGATGCAGGTGGAGCAAGGGGCATTTCAACTGTTCAAATCAAATATGGCACAAGGCCTTGCTACAGTTGCCAGTGAGTGATTAGGCGATGATGGAATCCATTGTAGCGAGACTAGGCGAAGCGACGATCTTGATCTATGCACTCAGTGTCTTGTTCTATTTCATAGATTTTCTTCAACACAACCGGAAGGCTGGAAAAATGGCTTTCTGGTTGCTTTCTATTGTCTGGCTGCTGCAAACAGTCTACATGTTTTATATTATGATGGAAACAGACCGATTCCCTGTGTTGAATGTAGCAGAGGGGTTATATTTTTATACGTGGGTGCTTGTGACATTGTCACTCGTTTTGACAAAAGTATTACGCGTTGAATTTATTGTCTTTTTTACAAATGTAATTGGTTTTTCCATGATGGCGATTCACACCTTTACACCATCCGATCTTCATTCTGCCGAACTGACGGGAAAGCTGACGAGTGAGCTGCTCGTCATTCATATTACGATGGCCATTTTATCATATGGCGCTTTTTCACTTTCATTTGCTTTTTCACTACTCTATCTATTTCAATATCGTTTGCTGAAAAAGAAAAAATGGGGAAAATGGCTTTTGAGAATTGAAGACTTATCAAAGCTTGATCATATGGCGTATGTCTTAAATATTATTGGCGTGCCGATGCTCTTGCTTAGTTTAATTCTTGGCATTATATGGGCATATATTTCGTATGATACGTTGTACTGGACAGATGCAAAGGTGCTCGGTTCGTTTATTATGCTGTTTTTATATGGCTTTTACTTATACATTAGACTGGTGAGAAATATGCAAGGCAAAATCGTGGCGCGTTGGAATGTCGCTTCATTTCTTGTGCTGATGATCAATTATTTTCTGCTTGGTAGCTTATCAACCTTTCATTGGTTTCAATAATGATGAGTCTTAAGGGCATTGTCGGGAGGAAGACGTAATGCGAACAATTAAAGTAGGTTCTAGACGAAGCAAACTTGCGATTACACAAACAAAATGGGTCATTCAAAAGTTGTCTGAACTAAACCCTTCTTATTCTTTTGAAATTAAAGAGATTGTGACAAAGGGTGATCAAATTTTAGATGTGACCTTATCAAAGGTTGGCGGAAAAGGTCTGTTTGTTAAAGAGATTGAACAGGCAATGCTGAACCATGACATCGATATGGCAGTACACAGCATGAAAGATATGCCGGCTTCTCTTCCAGAAGGTTTAGTCATCGGCTGTATTCCTGAGCGTGAAGATGTGCGGGATGCATTGATTTCAAAGGATCATCTCCGTCTTCATGAACTACCAAAGGGAGCGATTGTGGGAACGAGCAGCTTACGGCGCAGTGCTCAGCTTCTTCAGGAGAGACCAGATCTTGAGATTAAATGGATCCGTGGAAACATTGATACGAGACTCGAAAAACTGAAAAATGAAGAATATGATGCGATTATTCTAGCGGCTGCCGGATTGTCTAGAATGGGTTGGAGTCAAGAAGTCGTGTCGGAATTTTTATCTCCTGATACTTGCCTTCCTGCTGTGGGGCAGGGCGCATTGTCGATAGAATGCCGCGGAGATGACGAAGAGCTCTTGCAGCTGTTAGCTCAATTCACAAATGAGTATACAAAGAAAACGGTCCTTGCTGAAAGAGCCTTCCTTAAGCAAATGGATGGAAGCTGTCAAGTGCCGATCGCTGGTTACGCAACGATGAATGAGCGTGATGAAATTGAATTGACAGGTCTTGTGGCATCTGCGGATGGGCATACGATTATTCGAGAAACCGTAACAGGTACTGACCCTGATGCAATCGGAACAGCATGTGCGAAGCAGATGGCTGATAAGGGAGCAAAGGATTTGATCGACAAGGTGAAAAAGGATCTGTCTTCCCAATGACGATAGCCAAATCGCTTTACGGACAGACGGTGCTTGTCACTCGAAATGAACGTCAAGCGGGTGCGTTTCAGCAGAAAATTGAAGCGCTGAACGGCCATGCTGTTTTAACCTCTCTTATCAGGTTTGAACCAACGCTTACAAAAGTAAAAGCGAAGGCATTTTTAGAAGACTTAGAAGCAAGCCATTGGCTTGTGTTTACAAGTGTAAATGGTGCGTCTTTTTTTCTCAGTTATATAGAGAAGCATCAATTACATCAAAGCCTATCCCACTTGAAAGTGGCGGCTGTAGGTGAAAAAACATCTGCCTATCTAATGCAGCACGGCTTAAAAGTGGATGTGGTTCCAGAGCGATTTATAGCAGAAGAACTGGCAGATGCTTTAATTGAACATGTACACCCAGAAGAATGTGTCTTTGTAGCAAAAGGCCACCTGTCACGAGATGTGGTGAAGAATACCCTCGTTCCGCTTGGCATTGACGTAAAAGAGTGGATTATATATGAAACAGTGAAGGATGAGGACGGAATTATCGCACTCAAGTCGGCAATGATGGAGCAATCATTTGATTTTATTACATTTACAAGCTCCTCCACTGTTCATTCTTTTATGCACGCCATGGAGGCTGATATCGATAGATTAGCTGCATCAGACACATGTTTTGTGAGCATCGGTCCTCTTACACAAGAGGCACTGCTTCAATACGGGATTTCTTCTGAAACCCCAGATACTTATACGATAGACGGGATGCTTGATTTAATGTGCCGTTTATCTGAAAGGAAGTTGAACCAATGATGAAATTTAACAGACACCGCAGATTGCGTACAAGCGCAGGAATGAGAGAATTGGTGAGAGAAACATTTTTAAGACCCTCTGATTTCATTTATCCCATCTTTTTTGTAGAGGGAGAGAATGTCCGGAAAGAAGTCCCTTCAATGCCGGGTGTCTATCACATTTCAGTTGATCTTGTGAAAGAAGAAGTCCAAGAGCTTGTTGACCTTGGGATTAAATCTATCATTGTTTTTGGGGTACCAGACCATAAAGACCATGTAGGCAGTGAAGCTTATCACGATCATGGGATCGTTCAAAAAGCAACGCTTGAAATCAAAAAGCATTTCCCAGAGCTTGTGGTCATTGCTGATACTTGCTTATGCCAATATACAGATCACGGACATTGCGGAATCGTTGAAGATGGAGAAATTTTAAATGATGAATCTCTTCAGCTCTTAGCGAAAACCGCTGTCAGTCAGGCTCGTGCAGGTGCAGATATCATTGCTCCATCAAATATGATGGATGGCTTTGTGCTTGCAATTCGTGAGGCGCTTGATGAGGCCGGCTTTGTTCATGTGCCTGTCATGTCATATGCTGTGAAATATGCAAGTGCTTTTTACGGTCCGTTTCGTGATGCGGCGCATAGCACACCGCAGTTTGGAGATCGTAAAACGTATCAAATGGACCCTGCAAACCGCTTAGAAGCACTGAGAGAAGCGCAGTCTGATGTAGAAGAAGGCGCTGACTTCCTGATTGTGAAGCCGTCACTTTCATACTTAGATATCATGCGTGATGTGAAAAATGAATTTACACTTCCTGTTGTTGCTTACAATGTGAGCGGAGAGTATGCAATGGTCAAAGCAGCAGCTCAAAATGGGTGGATTTCTGAAAAAGAGCTTGTTCTTGAAATGCTGACTAGCATGAAACGTGCAGGCGCAGAATTAATCATTACGTATCATGCAAAAGATGCAGCAAAATGGCTCTCAGAATAAAGAACGGATAGACAGGAGGACGTTGAAATGGGACGTAGCTATGAAAAGTCAAAGCAAGCATTTAAAGAAGCGCAGCAGTTAATGCCGGGTGGTGTGAACAGCCCTGTACGCGCATTTAAATCAGTCAATACAGACCCGATTTTTATGGAACGAGGCAAAGGCGCAAAAATATACGATATTGACGGAAATGAATATATTGATTACGTCTTATCATGGGGACCGCTTATTTTAGGGCATACAAATGACCGTGTGGTTGAAAGTATTCAGCGAGTAGCTGAACATGGTACAAGCTTCGGTGCTTCTACTTTAGTTGAAAATGAATTAGCTAAGCTTGTATCAGAACGAGTTCCTTCTATTGAGGTCATTCGTATGGTCAGCTCTGGAACAGAGGCGACGATGAGTGCGCTTCGTCTAGCACGTGGTTTTACAGGCAGAAACAAAATTGTGAAATTTGAAGGCTGTTATCATGGCCACGGTGATTCTTTGCTTATTAAAGCTGGTTCGGGTGTGGCAACGCTTGGACTTCCGGATAGCCCTGGTGTCCCTGAAGGTACAGCAAGCAATACGATCACCGTTCCATACAATGATTTAGAAAGCATCAAAGTCGCTTTTGAAGAATTTGGAGACGACATTGCAGGTGTCATTGTAGAACCAGTTGCAGGAAATATGGGTGTTGTCCCTCCGCAGGAAGGTTTCTTGCAAGGATTGAGAGACATCACTGAGCAATATGGCTCTTTACTCATTTTTGATGAGGTCATGACAGGCTTCCGTGTGGATTATCATTGTGCACAAGGCTATTTTGGCATTACGCCTGATCTGACATGTCTTGGTAAAGTCATCGGAGGCGGTCTGCCAGTTGGTGCCTATGGCGGTAGAGCGGACATTATGAGACAAATTGCGCCAAGCGGCCCGATTTATCAAGCAGGAACGTTATCCGGTAACCCGCTTGCGATGACAGCAGGTCTTGAAACATTAAAACAGCTGACACCTGAGTCTTATGAAGAGTTTAGACGCAAAGGAGATCGTTTGGAAGAAGGTATTTCAAGAGCGGCGAAAGCACATGGGATTCCATTAACATTTAACCGTGCAGGTTCCATGATTGGATTCTTCTTTACAAACGAACAAGTCGTCAATTACGATACAGCGAAAACAGCTGACCTCGCTTTATTCGCTGAATTCTACAAGGAAATGGCTGATCACGGTATCTTCCTTCCACCTTCACAATTCGAAGGGCTGTTCCTATCAACTGCTCATACGGATGAAGACATCGAGTATACGATTGAGACAGTTGAAAAGGTATTTCAAAAATTAGCTCAGTAACCAAAAGCCGATATGGAGACATATCGGCTTTTTGCTTTGCATAAAACCAATCATATTTTCACCGCCTCTTTCATACACCTGTATTGACATCTAATTTTATTTTGAAGGATTAGATGAAAGGAGGACACCGACTTGTCTCAAAACAATCGATTACAGTTTTCGGTAGAAGAGTCCATTTATTTCAAAAACGGACAGGAAGTCAGTGAGCTGCTGTCAATTTCTCTCGATCCTGACATTCTCGTTCAAGAAGTGAATGATTATGTTTCCATTAGAGGTTCACTCGAGCTAACAGGAGAATACAACATAAATCAAGAGGAGCTAATGGGTGAATCCAGTTCCTATGCATCATACAGGCAGGCTGATGAGGTGAAGGTAAGAGAGGACGGAACGGCTGAGCTGCTGCATCAATTTCCGGTGGATATCACGATCCCCAAGAACAAAATTAGTCATTTAAATGATGTATTTGTGTTTATTGATGCATTTGATTACCAGCTGACAGAAAGTCGTTTGCTCACGATTCAGGCTGATTTGGCCATTGAAGGTCTGTTAGATGAAGGAACGCCTGAACCGCTTGTAGGAGAGCCATATGAATTTGTCCATCGTGCTGAAGAGGAATATGGCGATGTCACTTATGAATATCAGGCGCAGTCTGAATATGAAGAGCATGAAGAAAATGCAGAACAGCAGGCCGCTTTGCAACATGAAGCGCGAACTGAACAAGAAGAGGATGAAATAGACATCGAGACGGTGATGGTGGAAGAAACAGAAGAAGAGGAGGAAAATGAGGAAGAAGAAGCCGTGGCGCTTGGGTATCGTTCCTTCCCAGAAGCTCAAGTTCAAGAGCCGCCATTCTTTGACCCGCCTAAGCTGTTAGAAGAAGAGGAGCGGGATGATACGTTCTTTGAGGTGGAAGTGAGGAAAGACCCTGAAGCAGAGAGCAAGGAAGAAGAAGAGCCGCCAGCTTATCCAGCCTTTGAATCACCTGCTTATCAGATGGAACAGACACAGGAAGAGCGGGATGACAGCTATCAGTTCGAACGATTATATGAACGTGAAGCACCAAAGGTGTATGAATCAGCTCAAGAAGCTGAGGAGTTTGAACATGACCAGAGAGAAGCGTCTGGCAGTGAGAATTCTCTTTATTTAACGAAGCTGTTCGCTAAGCAGGAGGAGGAAGATTTTTCTCGCATGAAAATATGTATAGTTCAGCAAGAAGATACGGTCGATCGTATTTGTGAGCGATATCAGTTGAATGTGCAGCAGCTCCTTCGAACGAATTCATTGTCGGTGGATGCAGAGCTTGAAGAAGGGCAGATTCTTTATATTCCTGAATATCAAAAAAGCAATGCATAGTATGAGATGATGGACCGAGAAAATGTGGTGAGAGAACGTGGATGAAATCCAATCTGTCCTATACGAATATGGGCTTGAGGCTGAATATATCGAACCTGTCAGTCCAGCTGTCGTTAGAGTGTATACAAAGCAGGGCGTATTTGCACTAAAGCGAGTAAAACCCCATCGACACATGCAGTTTACAGAGCAAATGCTTGAACTAGAATCAAAAGGCTATCGCTCCTTTGTGCCGATTTATCGCACGAAGAGCGGTTCCTTTTTCTCAAATCAACGAGAAAGCCAGTACACGTATTACCTTATGCCATGGCTGACGAATGAAAAGAGAGAAGAGCAGGACGATAAACATGAATATTTATTTCAAGAGATTGCAAGACTTCATAAACGAACAGAAGTCATGATGGACATTACTGAGCAGGAAATAGAAGCTCACTACACCCAAATGAAAAGCAAATGGGAAACAGAGAAAGACATGTATGAACGATTTATCGAGCGGGCAGAACAAACATGGTATATGTCGCCATTTGAGCTGGCTGCTGCTATGTATTTTTCAGAAGCGATGTCTGCAAGTGAATTTGCACTTGAACGTTTAGAGGATTGGCATGAGGAAATGAAAGACCAAGAGACGACACGTATTGTGTTAAACCATGGGCAATTGTCGATCCATCACTTTTTGTACAATGATGTAGGTACAGGACATTTCACCAATTTTGAGCGGTCCAAAAAGGCTGCCCCCATTTATGACCTTTTGACCTTTTACTATCGTACATTCAAAACCTACCCTACTCCTTGTCCTGAATGCACATCCTTGTTTTATACGTATCAAAAGGGAAATAAACTTCGTGAGGAAGAGATTCATTTGTTCTTGAGCTACCTCGCTTATCCGCAGGGTTTGTTTGATACGGTGAAAGCCTATGAAGCAGGCGGACAGGATGAGATGGAAAGTTGTCAGGAGCTGTTAAGGGCGTATTGGCAAATGAAAAATTCTGAGCCGACCGTCATGAAAATACACGAAATTGAGCAGGCTAGACGCCTTGAAGAAGAGCAAAATGCCTCGTCATCAGAAGAGTGACGAGGTTGTTTGCTGTTGCGCTATGAAATGTCTAACGAGGGATGACCTATACATAAGAGTGAGCCTGCAACATTCAGCTCTCTTAAAACCAATCAAGATGAAAGGCACAGGCGAGAAATATGAGAATTCCTAAGATGAGGACGTCAAATGTTGTGGGAAAAATGATCGTACGAAAGCCTTGAAATATGGCAATCGGGAGAACGACTTGGGAGGCAACTGCCCGAATTTGTCTAAGCCATGGGGGGAGTGTGTAAGGATTGATCTTTTTCAAAATAAAACGCCCTCCTTCTTTATTTTGTTATTATCATATGGGCAAAGAGGCAAAGGGTGCCTGCCCAATTTGTATAAAGAAGAAGAAAAGCGGAAAAGATGATTGACGAAAACAAAAGGCATTTAGTAATATTAATAAAAGATGAGTATAAGCTGATGAACGTGATATATCGTAAGCGTGGATCAGGAAGAGTACGAGCAAGACCCTAAAGAGAGGGAAACCAATAGCTGAAAGGTTTTCTAGGATGCACTTGTTTGGAAGGTCGCCTGTGAGCTTAATTTCTTGAAACATGTAGTAGAGAAATTCGGGAGATCCCCGTTATCCTTTAGAGAGTACGGAACACGTCTAAGTGTCTCGTGAAAAAAGGTGGTACCGCGAAAAAGCTTTTTCGTCCTTTTATAAGGATGAGAAGGCTTTTTTTATGTTTCATCAGCCGAAAAAATGTGGAGGTAACACAAATGGAAACAAATAATCAAGAAATGCCAACAAAGTACGATCCAAATGCGATTGAAAAAGACCGCTATACGTACTGGCTTGAAGGGAAATTCTTCGAAGCACAAAATGACAAAACGAAAGATCCATATACAGTCGTCATTCCTCCACCAAACGTGACAGGAAAATTACACTTAGGGCATGCTTGGGATTCAACCCTTCAAGACATCGTGACTCGTATGAAACGGATGCAGGGCTATGATGTTTTATGGCTGCCAGGAATGGACCATGCGGGTATTGCAACACAAGCCAAGGTAGAGGCGAAGCTTCGCGAAGAAGGTGTGAGCCGCTATGATCTCGGACGTGAAAAATTTGTAGAAGAAACGTGGAAGTGGAAAGAAGAGTATGCCGATTTTATTCGCAGCCAGTGGGCGAAAATGGGTCTAGGTCTAGACTATTCGCGTGAGCGTTTCACATTAGATGAAGGCTTGAATAAAGCAGTCCGCCAAGTGTTTGTTCAATTGTATGAAAAAGGATTGATCTATCGCGGAGAATACATCATTAACTGGGACCCAGCAACAAAAACGGCCCTTTCTGATATTGAAGTCATCTACAAGGATGTACAAGGTGCGTTTTATCACTTGAGATATCCGCTTGCAGATGGATCAGGTTCGATTGAAATTGCGACAACAAGACCTGAAACGATGCTGGGAGATACGGCAGTCGCTGTACATCCTGAAGATGAACGCTATCAGCATTTGATTGGGAAAACAGTTGTTTTACCAATTACAGGCCGAGAGATTCCAATCGTCGGGGATGACTATGTCGATATGGAATTTGGATCAGGAGCTGTAAAAATTACGCCGGCTCATGACCCGAATGACTTCGAGCTTGGAAACCGTCATAACCTAGAGCGCATTCTTGTGATGAATGAAGATGGCACAATGAATGGAAACGCACTTCAATACAAAGGAATGGACCGCTTCGAATGTCGTAAACAGCTTGTGAAAGATCTTCAAGAAGAAGGCATTTTGTTCAAAATTGAGGACCACATGCATTCAGTTGGTCACAGTGAGCGCAGTGGCGCTGTAGTGGAGCCATATTTATCAACACAATGGTTTGTGAAAATGCAGCCGCTTGCAGATGAAGCCATCAATCTGCAAAAAGGTGATGAGCAAGTTCAATTTGTTCCAGACCGATTTGAAAAGACGTATTTACACTGGATGGAAAATATCCGTGACTGGTGTATTTCTCGTCAGCTATGGTGGGGACACCGCATTCCAGCTTGGTACCATAAAGAAACGAAAGAGGTATACGTTGGACTAGAAGCGCCAGAAGATATAGAGAACTGGGAACAGGATAACGATGTGCTTGATACATGGTTTAGTTCAGCGCTTTGGCCTTTCTCTACAATGGGCTGGCCGGATGCAGATAGTGAAGACTTCAAGCGCTACTATCCAACAAACCTGCTTGTTACAGGCTATGACATCATCTTCTTCTGGGTATCCCGTATGATCTTCCAAGGTCTTGAATTCACAGGAGAAAAACCATTTAAAGATGTCCTCATTCACGGTCTTATTCGCGATGAACAAGGGCGTAAAATGAGTAAGTCACTTGGCAACGGAATTGATCCAATGGAGGTCATCGACAAGTACGGAGCGGATTCATTGAGATATTTCTTAGCGACTGGAAGCTCTCCGGGTCAAGATTTACGTTTTAGCTTTGAAAAGGTTGAATCCACTTGGAACTTTGCGAACAAAATTTGGAACGCATCCCGTTTTGCTCTCATGAATATGGATGGTTTAACGTACGATGAGCTTGATTTAACAGGAGAAAAATCAGTTGCTGATCAATGGATTTTAACACGCTTAAATGAAACAATTGAAAGTGTCACACAGCTTGCTGATAAGTATGAATTTGGTGAAGTGGGCAGACATTTATACAACTTCATTTGGGATGATTTCTGTGATTGGTACATTGAAATGGCGAAACTTCCGCTTTATGGAGAAGATGAAGCGGCGAAGAAAACGACTCGTTCGATCCTTGCGTATGTATTAGATCAAACGATGAGACTTCTACATCCGTTTATGCCGTTCTTAACAGAAGAAATCTGGCAGCATCTGCCTCACGAAGGTGAGTCTATTACGGTTGCGAAATGGCCTGAAGTGAAGCCTGAGCTTTCAAACGAACAGGCTTCTGCTGACATGAAGCTGCTTGTTGAACTGATTCGTTCTGTTCGTAACATTCGCAGTGAAGTCAACACACCAATGAGCAAACAAGTCGAGCTATATATCAAAGCATCCACATCTGATGTACAGGAACGTTTAGAGAAGAACCGTTCATATATTGAGCGCTTCACGAATCCAAGTGTGCTTGAAATTGGCACGGATGTTCCTGCTAGTGATAAAGCGATGACAGCAGTTATTTCTGGAGCAGAGCTCATTCTTCCGCTTGAAGGTTTAATCAATTTAGACGAAGAAATTGCCCGTCTGCAAAAAGAGCTTGATAAGCTGACAAAAGAAGTTGAACGCGTACAGAAAAAACTTGGCAATGAAGGCTTTATGAAAAAAGCGCCTGAAAGTGTCGTAGAAGAAGAGCGTGCGAAAGAACGTGATTATGTCGCAAAACGCGAAGCTGTTCAAAAGCGTATTGAAGAGCTGAAAGCATAAGAGTGAAAAGACGGCTCCTAATGAATTGGAGTCGTCTTTTTTGAAAATTTCGTATGAAATGAGAGATGACATTGTTTACAACCTATCATGAAGCCATTGAATGGATTCATAGCAGACTCGCTTTCGGTGTCAAACCGGGACTTGAACGAATGAAATGGCTGATGGACAGACTAGACCATCCTGAACAAAAAATAAAAGCGGTGCATGTAGCTGGAACAAATGGAAAAGGATCAACGATTGCATTTACTCGATCCATTTTACAGTCAGCGGGCTATTCAGTTGGAACCTTCACCTCACCATTTATTTTAACGTTCAATGAACGAATTAGTGTTAATGGGGAGCCGATTTTGGACGAAGAGTGGCTGAGTTTGGTGAACGACATCAAGCCTTTAGTTGATGAATTAGATGATACAGAGCTTGGTGCAGCAACAGAGTTTGAGATCATTACAGCATGTGCGTTTGCTTATTTTGCCCATGTGCACCAAGTAGACTTTGTCCTCTTGGAAACAGGGCTTGGCGGAAGACTTGATTCTACAAATGTGGCAGCGCCCATCTTAACAGCAATTACGTCGATTGGTCACGATCATATGGCCATTTTAGGCGACACACTTGATCAGATTGCAGCAGAAAAAGCTGGCATTATTAAAACTGGGATTCCGATGATCACGGCCGTTCATCAAGCGGAAGCTCTTACTGTGATTCAACACAAAGCCGAGGAAAAGAATGCGCCGTTTATCTCGTTACATGATACTTGTACCTTTAAGGACCAGCAGCCGACAGAAACAGGTGAACGTTTCACATTCACTACCCCAAAAAGGGAGTACTCGCAGCTAGAGACAGGGTTAATCGGAACGCATCAAAGGCAGAACGCCTCCCTTGCCGTTCTAATGATCGAATGGCTGGAGCAAGAAGGATATATCCATGTGCTAGATGAGCAAGTGTATGAAGGAATTCGGCAAGCGGTGTGGGCTGGAAGATTTGAAAAGATCCAAGATGAGCCTCTTGTTTATTTAGATGGTGCTCATAACGAAGAAGGAATGGACCGTTTAATCGAAACTGTACAAGCTCATTTTTCTAGTAAACAGGTTCATGTATGTTTTAGTGCGTTAAAAGATAAACCTTACAAACAAATGATCGAGAAGCTTGAAAGGATTAGTTCATCGATTCATTTTGTTTCCTTTGACTTTCCAAGAGCTGAGTCAGCGGAAAAGCTTTATGATTGCAGTCATTTAGAAGCAAAATCGTTTGATGAAGACCCTCGTGCAGTGCTTGACTTCATTCAGAAGAAAAGAGATGACCCTTCAGCAATGATTCTGGTGACAGGTTCCCTTTATTTTATCTCAGATGTACGAAGTCGTATTTTACAGTAAGGAAAAGACGCACATTGCTTCTATGCAGTGTGCGTCTTTTTTCTTTTGATATGTAGGAGAGGGGGAAAATCACTTTTTCGCAAGGTGATCAAAGGTGAATCGCTATGGTACAATCCGGTCTATTCTATTTACGGAAGGAGTCACCTAATTTGATTGATTTTTTTATGTTTTTCACAGGCATGGTCATGGGGTCATTTTTTCATCTAGTTGGTGAGAGGCTTCCAATGAAGCGGTCTATTCTTTTTCCTCGTTCACACTGCGGAGCTTGTAAAGAGCCGCTTTCTTTTCACGACATGCTCCCGCTTGTTTCTTATATTGTATTGAAAGGGTCATGTAAGCATTGTGGAACCCGGCTCTCTTTGCTTTATCCACTGGTTGAGCTGTTGACAGGCGGCCTTTTTTTCCTCGTTTATAGACATGCTGGTTTCTCTTTTGAGGGCCTTTTTCTTGTGAGTCTATGTAGTTTATTCGTGATTGCTGTCGTGAGCGATCTTTTTTATATGAGAGTACCCAACGAGCTCTTTCTCTTCTTTTTTCCTCTTTTCGCCATATACCGCACGCTAGAACCGCTTTTTATTTGGTGGGAAGGAGCGGCATCTCTTCTTATTTGTCTTCTTTTGTTTTATAGTTTTGAACATTTCAAGCCAAATAGTATGGGGGGAGCGGATGTCAAACTATTTGGTGTGCTTGCATTTTGCTTCGGATTTAAGCCGTTTCTGACCATTCTTTTTCTTTCGTCTGTCACTGGAATGGTTTACGCAAAGGTGTTTTCTTACAAGGCAAATGAACCCTTTCCTTTTGTTCCTGCCATCGCTTGTTCTTTCTGGCTTTATCTTTTTTGTGGTGATCTGTTAAACCCAATTCGCGATTTTTTTGGATGAGAAAATTGGCGAACACTTTTTGAACCTGCCGACAAAAGTCTTGTTCTTTTTTTTATTGGCTATGTTAAAGTGTGAAACAGAAAGAAGGACGGGTTACATTCGCGCTATTTCATTGGACAGAAAGGTCTTTCTTACAAACAATGTCAGAAAGCGGGGAATGACAGTGAAAAAAAGGCAGGCAAAAAAACAAGGGTTAAAGGTCAATATTAATGGCAAGGAAGAAATGCTGCATGGAGAAGAGCATCAACCTCAAAAACAGCAAGAGGATCAAGTGACGTTTTCGAACTGGGAGGAAAAGAGGCAGTCGGAACAGGAGACAGCCGCTTCCGAGGAGGAACCGTCCAAACCGAAAGAAGAAGATTTTCAATGGGACGATGCAGCTGATCACATTTACCATTCGGATCCAAAGGTCGTCACACCTTATCAAAAGAAAAAAGGTTCTTTTGACCAGAAGTTCAGTAAAAATCGCGGTCCCTTCAAACGAGTGATGACTACGATTGTGTTTGCAGTCGTTCTAGGGACAGGCCTCGGTGTATTTGCATTAAGTTTAAGTAAAGATGGGTCTGCCAATCCATCAGGAGGCGATCATATCAGCGTCTCAGCATCTGGAAGCGGACCTTCGGCGAAAGCTGGGGGAGATGCGCCACCGGCTGATCTTGCAGATACGTCAAAGGACAATGAAGGTGAAAAAAGTGCATCAGGTCATTTTTCAACCTTTGTGGTGCAGGCTGGAAAGTTTTCTTCTGAAAAAGGAGCAGATGACTTAGTGGACAGTTTAAAAGAGGCAGGATATGCAGGTAAAAAGGTATCAATGGATGATGGATATTATGTGATTGCCGGACTTGCCACAGAACAAGGGATGACAAGTGCCGTTGGGAAAAAATTGATCGATCAGCACTTTGAAGCATGGGGAGGAAAAGAGCTCTCGTTTCAAGTGCCGGATGAGCTGACAGGTTTAATAGAGAAGGCATCTGTCTTATCCTCTAAGATGATTGCAGGAGATGATGTGGATCAAAAAGAAGTCACTCAGCTGATTTCTGAACTCGAAAATGCCAAAACAACCGATGCACCAGCTAAAAGCAGTTTGCTGAAAGCTGTACAGCTTTTAAATGACCCATCTGCTGAAAATGGCTGGAAATCTCAGCAAGCGCTATTAGATCAACTAAATACGTAAAATCATGTTTTTAACAGCCAAACTAGTCAAAAAATGACTAGTTTTTTTCTTTTGCTTCCAACATAATGATGTAGGAACATGAAAATGGCATTTTCGTCAATTGTCGGTAAGATGTTCATTTGATAGGATGAATGGGTATCTTACTTCTTAGGCTAAACCCTGAAAGGATGAACAAACATGAACCAGTTAATACTCGCATCTCAATCACCTAGAAGAAAAGAATTGCTTGATTTAGCAGGGTTTTCTTATGACATTCAGGCAAGTGATTTAAAAGAAGAAATAAATCGAAACCTTTCTCCTGCTGAGAACGTCCAATGGTTGGCAGAACAAAAAGCAAATGATATTCAAAAAATACATCCCAAAGCTGTGATCATTGGTGCAGATACAATTGTTGCAATTGATGGCAAATGTCTTGGAAAGCCAAAAGACAAGAAAGATGCAGCCTCAATGCTTCAATTATTGTCAGGTAAGACACATCAAGTCTTGACTGGTGTCACGATTCAATCAGAGAATAGAAAAGAAACATTTTATGAACAGACAGACGTGACATTTTGGCCGCTTACACAAGATGAAATAGACCGCTATATTGAAACCAGTGAGCCTCTTGATAAAGCTGGAAGCTATGGCATTCAAGGAAAAGGTGCCCTGTTTGTACAAAAAATAGACGGTGATTATTTTTCCGTTGTAGGACTCCCTATTGCTAAAACAGTCAGAGTGCTTGAAACATTTGGTATCACCCCTTTTTGATGACGGGAAGGAATCAAAAAAGGAGTGTAGATCTTGAATCATTTCCCTATGCTGCTAAAGCATTTTCCTCATGATGAAAAGCCGCGCGAACGATTTGTCAAATATGGCCCAAGCAGCTTATCAAACCATGAACTTGTCGCGATTCTTTTGAGAACAGGTACAAAAAAGGAATCAGTTCTTCAAGTGTCCGCAAGACTTTTACAAACATTTGGTGGTCTTCGTTCTGTGAAGGAAGCTTCGATTGAAGAATTGTCAAAGATTCGAGGAGTTGGAAAAGCGAAGGCGATCTCTCTTTTAGCTGCTTTAGAACTCGGCACTAGATTACACCATCAAACGACGGACAATCGTTATGTGATCCGCACGCCGGAGGATGGTGCGAATTTTGTGATGGAAGATATGAGATTTTTGACGCAGGAGAATTTCGTTTGTCTTTATCTCAATACCAAAAATCAAGTTCTTCATAAACATACTGTGTTTATCGGAAGTCTAAATTCGTCGATTGTTCACCCGCGCGAAATTTTTAAAGAGGCCTTTAAACGTTCGGCCGCTTCATTTATATGTGTGCACAACCATCCATCTGGAGATCCGACGCCCAGCAGGGAAGATATTGAAGTCACACAGCGACTTTTTGAATGTGGGAAGCTGATTGGAATACAGCTGCTTGATCATCTAGTGATCGGTGATCAAAAATTTGTGAGTTTGAAGGAAAAAGGGTATTTGTAACACTTTTTTTTTCAATGTTTTACGATATAATAGAGTTTATGAGTTTTTCCCTAAAGGGAATTTTGGTTTAAGAAAGGAAGATACATACATATGTTTGGAATTGGTACAAAAGACCTTGGAATAGATCTTGGAACAGCGAATACGCTTGTTTTTATTAAAGGAAAAGGCATTGTTGTGAGAGAACCTTCGGTCGTAGCTTTGGAAACTGATACGAAGTCTATAGTGGCGGTTGGAAATGACGCTAGAAACATGATCGGTCGTACACCTGGTAATGTTGTGGCACTGCGCCCAATGAAAGACGGAGTCATTGCAGACTACGAGACGACAGCAACAATGATGAAATATTACATTAATCAAGCATTAAAAGGTAAAGGGCTTTTTGCTCGTAAACCTTACGTGATGGTGTGTGTACCATCTGGTATTACAGCAGTAGAAGAGCGTGCAGTCATTGATGCAACAAGACAAGCTGGTGCTCGTGACGCATACCCTATTGAAGAGCCATTTGCTGCGGCAATCGGTGCTAACCTTCCTGTATGGGAGCCAACTGGAAGCATGGTTGTAGATATTGGCGGCGGTACAACAGAAGTAGCCATTATTTCACTTGGCGGTATTGTGACATCTCAATCGATCCGTGTTGCAGGAGACGAAATGGATGATGCGATCAGCAGCTACATTCGTAAAACGTATAATCTTATGATTGGTGATCGCACGTCAGAAGCGATTAAAATGGAAATCGGTTCTGCGCAGCCTGACGTACATGATGAGATGGACATTCGCGGCCGTGACCTTTTAACAGGTCTGCCAAAAACGATCTCTATTACGGCAGAAGAAATTGCAAAAGCGCTTCGCGATACGGTGGAAACAATTGTCGATGCGGTCAAAATGACACTTGAAAAAACGCCACCTGAGCTAGCAGCAGATATTATGGACCGTGGAATTGTGTTAACAGGCGGCGGTGCATTGCTACGTAATCTTGACAAAGTCATTAGTGATGAAACAAAAATGCCGGTCATTATTGCTGAAGATCCGCTTGACTGTGTGGCGATCGGAACAGGGAAAGCACTAGAACATATTCACTTGTTCAAAGGAAAATCTAAAGATAATCGATAATTGGGCGTAAATAAAGAGGTGTAAGACATGCCGCAGTTTTTTATGAATAAAAGATTAATGTTGCTCCTTGTCTGTGTCATCGTACTGGTGGCCATGATTGGTTTTTCAGTGAAAAGCGGCAGAGGTGCTTCATGGCCGGAAAAATTAGTGGGGGATACGACAGGCTTTTTTCAAGGTGTCTTTCATAAACCATCACAATTTATTGCCGGTATTTATGGGAACGTACAAGATTTAAAGAACACATATGATGAAAACGAGCGACTTCGAAAAAAACTTGATGGACAAACCCAATATGAGGCGAAACTTCAAGAACTAGAAGATGAGAACAAAAAGCTTCGCAAGCAGCTCGGATATGTGAACTCTATTCGTGACTACACGCCCATTCTTTCAACAGTCATTGCGAGAAACCCGTCCCTTTGGGATAGTTTTGTCATGATTGATAAAGGGAAAAAACAAGGCGTTGAAAAAGATATGGCGGTCACAAATGAGAGTGGTGCGTTAATTGGGAAAATTGAAAGTGATAAGCTCAACAATTTTACGTCGACTGTAAGGTTGCTAAGCTCTACAGATCAAAATAATAGAATTTCAACGAAAATTTTTGCGAAAAAGGGCAAAGAAGAACTCAATGGAATCATTAACGGTTATGACAGCAAGAAAAAAATGCTGACAATGAACATTTTAAAATCCGATGCTGATGGGGATGTCAAAAAAGGAGATCTTGTTGAAACATCTGGAGCAGGGGGCGTATTCCCGCAGGGCTTGACGATTGGAAAGGTAAGCGAAATTGAGCCGGACCATTACGGACTGACAAAAATTATTTATGTAGAACCAGCTGCTGAACTCAATAATTTAGACCGTGTGATTGTTGTGAATCGCAGCACAAGTACGGCAGACGCATCTCAATTAACGAAGGAGGAAGGCTCGTGAAACGTGTCCTTCTTGCTTTCGTCATGTTGTTTATTTTCGTATTTGACAGTATTTTTGTCGATTTAGTGAAGCTCCCATTTGTTTCAGACAATCAAATTTTAGCGCCTCATTTCATCTTACTCGCACTTGTATTTATGACAGCTTTTGTGAATCAAAAATATGGTGTGATTTATGGATTTATCTTTGGACTTTTATATGATATTTCGTATACAGGTATTCTTGGTGTTCATATGTTTGGCTTTGGTGCGCTCTGCTATTTGTTAGCAAAAGCCTTCAAAGTCCTCCAAACGAATATGTTAGTCGTTGTCTTTCTGTCGGTGATTGCTGTTGCAGTGATGGAGTTTTATGTGTACGGTGTTCAAGCGACGATTCAACCAGATATTATGCCTTTTAATACGTATGTCATCGAACGCTTTATTCCAACGATTCTTTTAAATACTGCTGCGTCTCTCATACTTGTTGTGCCGCTTAGGCTCTTTTTCATCAATGTGAAACAAGGACTGATCGACGAATAAAAGCAGGAGTTTGTCCAATTACGGCGAAATGAGTATGTTGTTGAGGTGAGCATCTTGAAAACTCAAAAACAGCAGTATGTGACAATAAAAGGTACAAAAAACGGATTAACATTACAGTTAAATGATGACTGTTCGTTTGAAGACCTTCTTTCTGGCTTGCGAGAGGTTCTTTTACTTGAGCAATATACAGACGGAAGAGAAGGACATAAAGTCAATGTGCATATTAAACTTGGTTTTCGATATTTAACAGAGGATCAAGAGGCGCGTTTAACTGAAGCGGTGTCTGAAAATGAACATCTTGTCATTCACTCTATTGAAAGTGACGTCATGTCAACTGAAGAGGCGAGACGTTTAAAAGCAGAGGCTGAGATTACTTCTGTAGCAAAAATTGTACGCTCTGGACAGGTGCTTTATGTCGAAGGGGATCTCTTATTAATAGGAGATGTCAACCCTGGCGGAACCATTCGTGCAGGGGGGAATATTTTTGTGCTCGGTGCGTTAAAAGGTGTAGCGCATGCTGGATGTAATGGAAACAAGCAAGCTGTGATTGCAGCATCTCATATGATTCCAACCCAGCTTCGCATCGCACAGGTGTTTAACCGTGCACCGGATCAAAAAGAAGATGGAAATGAAATGGAATGTGCTTATTTAGATATAGATGGCAATATGATCATTGAACGCCTGCAGCAATTGGCTCATATAAGACCTAATCTGACAAGGCTTGAGGGAGGAATGTGAAATTGGGCGAGGCTATTGTGATTACCTCAGGAAAAGGCGGCGTTGGCAAAACAACAACATCTGCAAACTTAGGCACAGCACTAGCAATTCAAGGGAAAAAAGTGTGTCTAGTTGATACCGACATCGGCCTTCGGAATTTAGATGTCGTGATGGGGCTTGAAAACCGCATTATTTATGATCTAGTCGATGTAGTAGAAGGAAGATGCAAGATTCACCAAGCGCTTGTGAAGGATAAGCGGTTCGAGGATCTGTTGTATCTTTTACCTGCTGCTCAAACAAGCGATAAAACGGCGGTAGAGCCGGAGCAGATCAAAGAATTAATTCAATCATTGAAACAAGACTTTGATTATGTTGTCATTGATTGCCCTGCTGGAATTGAGCAAGGCTTTAAAAATGCTGTATCAGGTGCTGACAAAGCGATTGTGGTCACGACACCTGAAATCTCAGCTGTGAGAGATGCAGACCGAATTATCGGCTTGCTGGAACAAGAGGATATTGAACCGCCTCGTTTGATTGTGAACCGCATTCGTACACACATGGCGAAAAATGGCGATTCGATGGATGTGGATGAAGTTGTTCATCATTTATCAATTGATCTTCTCGGCATTGTAGCCGATGATGATGATGTCATTAAGGCTTCAAACAATGGTGAACCGATTGTCATGGATGCTAAAAATAAAGTTTCCATTGCGTATCGCAATATTGCTCGCCGCGTACTAGGTGAATCTGTTCCTCTTCAATCCTTTGAAGAAGAAAACAAAGGGATGTTTGCAAAGCTGAAAGCATTTTTCGGTGTAAGAGCATAATGATTCACGTGAGATGAGACCGATTCGATGAGAATCGGTCTTTTTGTTGCATATCATATGAGGTCGCCACATAAAATGTACAAACTGTTTGTATGTAAAGGGTGATCTTATGAAAAGAGTGGACGAGTATCGAAAGAAAATAGCGCAGCGCCGCAAAATGAAGCAGCCAGCTGCTGCCCCTAAGAAGGCAGCTTTCAAGAAGAAAGATGATATTCCGCCATGGGTCATGTTAACAGAAGAAGAAAAGCATTCTGGCTCGGCTTCCTACGAGTCAACGTCTCACCAAACGAAAAAATTTCGCCATCCGTTATTTCATTCAAATACGTTTGTGCTTAAATGTTTACTTTCTGCCTCTCTTGTACTGATTGCCGCTATTTCATTTAAAGGGCAGGCGGGGCCTTTTCAGCAGCTGAAGCCGATGATCAGTCAAACCTTTGAACAAGATTTTCAATTTGCCGCCGCCAACCGGTGGTTTGAGAAAACTGTCGGAAACCCACTTGCCTTTTTAACCGATAGAAAAGAAGGGCAAAAGGACGTACAAGCCAATCAAGAACTGGCTGTCCCTGCCTCTGGAAAAGTACAGGAATCCTTCACGCAAAATGGTGCCGGAGTCAAAGTTGAAACATCTGCTGAAGCCATCGATAGTATGAAAGAAGGCTATGTCGTAGAAGTGAAAAAGAAAAGTGATACAGGGCTCACAGTCGTGGTGCAGCATGCAGATAACAGCTACAGCTGGTACGGCCAACTAAAAGAAGCCGATGTGGCTTTATACGATTTTGTCGATAAGGGGGAAAAAATTGGTCAAATTGCGCTTGATGAACAAGGGAAGGGGACATATTACTTCGCCATTAAGCAAAATGAACAGTTTATTGATCCCATTCAGGTGATGACCTTTGAATAGATGGCTGCTCATGCTGACAAAGGTCCATGTTCACCCGCTCCTTTGGATAGTCATGGCATTTGCCTTGCTATCAGGTCAAATTAAGCCGCTGCTTTGTCTGCTCATCATCGTCTGTGTCCATGAGCTTGGACATGCAGCGGCTGCTTGTTATTATCACTGGCGGATTCGGCGGATTTTTTTACTGCCATTTGGCGGGGCGGTAGAAGTAGAAGAGCATGGCAACCGTCCGCTAAAAGAAGAACTGGCGGTCATTTTATGCGGACCGATTCAGCATGTCCCGCTCCAGCTCGTCGCCTGGCTTCTCATGGAAGCCTCACTTATTTCATATGACGTCTTTACGATGTTTACTTTTTATAATATAGCGATTTTTCTAGTGAACCTTTTGCCCATTTGGCCGCTTGATGGCGGAAAATTATTCTTTTTGCTCTTATCTGTTTTTTACCCTTTCCAACAGGCACATGCCCTTGCAATAAAAGGCTCACTCATTTTTTTCGGTCTTTTGACAGCAGGGTTACTCTGTTTTGCTCCGCTGCAATTCAACGGCTGGATCCTGCTCACTTTTTTAGCCTACTCGCTTGTGATGGAGCACCGGCAGCGGCATTATATCAGGGTACGTTTTTTACTAGAACGTTATTACGGTAAAAAAGAGCAAAAGGTAGAGAAACTCATTCCGCTGAGAGCCAGTGCTGAGGAGAAAATATATGAAGTGATGGCGCGATTCCAAAGGGGCTGTAAGCATCCCATTATTATCGAACGGAATGGTGTGAAAATGAGCCAGCTCGATGAAAATGAATTGCTCCATGCTTATTTTTCAGATCGAAGAACCACCTCTTCCATGGAAGATCTTCTTTTGCCGTACTAATGGTGAAAATACATTGACATTCAGCGTCTAATTTGATATATTTTTTAATGTTATGGATATGTAGCACCCGTGCTACAACCGCGCGGAGCAGGTGTAAAGTGCCTATTGGCCCCCTGTATTCGGCGAGTCTGAGTTTATTAGGAGGTGCAGAGATGTACGCAATTATCGAAACTGGTGGCAAACAAGTAAAAGTTGAAGAAGGTCAAACTGTTTATGTTGAAAAACTAGCTGCTGAAGCAGGTGAAACAGTTACTTTCGAAAACGTATTGTTTGTCGGCGGAGACACTGTCAAAGTGGGTAACCCTTCAGTTGCTGGAGCAACAGTAACGGCTAAAGTTGAAAAACAAGGTCGCGGTAAAAAAATTACTGTGTTCAAGTACAAACCGAAGAAAAACAACCACAAGAAACAAGGTCATCGTCAACCTTACACTAAAGTTGTTATCGAAAAAATCAACGCTTAAGGCGTGTGAGTGATATGATCAAAGCAACCATTACTCGGTCGCCAGCAGATGAAAGCATTACGTCTTTTCAGATGACTGGACATGCCGAGTTTGCTGAAAAAGGTCAGGATCTCGTTTGTGCAGGTGTATCTGCTGTTGTTTTCGGGTCAGTCAATTCAATTATTGCACTGACAGGAATGGATCCACTGCTTGATATTGGAGATGAAGGCGGGTATTTCTCTTTTGAACTGCCAGCTGATACAGATCCAGTCACCTTTGAAAAAGCCCAGTTGCTTTTAGAAGGCATGGTCGTTTCCTTAGAAACAATTGAACGAGATTATCACGATTATGTGAGAATATCTACAAAAAAATAGGAGGTGAACTTCATGCTTAGATTAGATCTTCAATTTTTCGCATCTAAAAAAGGGGTAGGTTCTACAAAGAACGGACGTGACTCTGAGTCTAAACGTTTAGGCGCTAAACGTGCTGATGGTCAATTCGTAACTGGTGGTTCTATCCTTTATCGTCAACGTGGAACGAAAATCTATCCAGGTGAAAACGTTGGACGCGGAGGCGACGACACTCTTTTCGCTAAAATCGACGGAACAGTTAAATTCGAACGTTTCGGTCGTGACCGTAAAAAAGTGAGCGTATATCCTGCGGCACAATAATTGCTAAAAACTCCGGTCATTGACTGGAGTTTTTTTCACTATTCAGGGAGCTTTTGCGCTTTTTACAAGTAGTACCGAAGATGATAAAAGAAGATGCACTCCATAAATATCAAAGAATGTTTGCTGACTTTGCCTCATTTTCTCCTATACGATCAGAAAAAACAACCTTTCCTCACATAACTAGTGTTTTTCTAAGCTGTCTTCTCTGTTATAATTCAGGGAGACATATTGATGATAAGACTCCTAAAAGAGAGACCAAACGATTGGGAGTGCGATAATGGAAGAGATACCAAGTAAACAAAACGAAAAATTAACTCACGTTGCATTAACGAATGAATTGATCCATCTGCTTAGTCGTTCAAGACACGACTGGATGAATAAATTGCAGTTAATCAAAGGCAACTTGACATTAGAAAAATATGACCGAGTGTTCGAAATAATAGAAGAAATGGTCATTGAAGCACAGCATGAATCCAAACTCTCAAATTTAAAAATTCCCCAATTGGCCTATTACTTTCTAACCTTTAATTGGGAGTCGCATTTTATCACCCTAGAATATGAAGTGCTTGGTGAAACCCGAGACTTATCAGCATATGAATCGCAGCTGCTAACGGTATCACGGGAGTTGTTTTCGATATTCGATCAATCAGTTTGCCAAAAAACTGAAAATCATTTAACGGTCACTTTCCAAACGGATCATGAAGAGAATGATGTGATCTTATATTTTGATTTCAAAGGAAAATTAACAAGTTTGGATGCGTTAAATGCGTTTCATGACGCAAACTATCCATGTATGAGTATAACGCAATTTCATGTGACGAATCACGAGTCCATGATTGAGCTTTGTTTGAGGCAAGAACGAGATATGTGATGCAGAGAAACGGAGGAAGTTATGTTTGTAGATCAGGTTAAAGTGTATGTTAAAGGCGGTGACGGCGGAAACGGTATGGTGGCGTTCCGTCGTGAAAAATATGTGCCAAAAGGCGGGCCAGCTGGCGGCGACGGCGGAAATGGTGCAGATGTAGTTTTTGAAGTAGACGAAGGACTCAGAACGTTAATGGACTTTCGTTATAAGCGTCATTTCAAGGCGGACCGCGGTGAGCATGGAATGAGTAAAAACCAGCATGGCCGAAATGCGGAAGAAATGATTGTTAAAGTTCCGCCGGGTACAGTTGTGACAGATGCTGAGACGGAACAAGTACTAGCTGACTTGACAGAGCATGGACAGCGGGCTGTGATTGCCAAAGGTGGACGTGGCGGACGTGGAAATTCACGCTTCGCAACACCAGCAAACCCTGCACCACAGCTGTCTGAAAACGGTGAGCCAGGTAAAGAACGTGACGTCATCTTAGAATTAAAAGTACTTGCAGATGTTGGACTTGTTGGTTTCCCAAGTGTCGGGAAGTCAACGCTGCTTTCGATTGTCTCTTCTGCGAAACCAAAAATTGCGGATTATCATTTTACAACGCTTGTGCCAAACCTCGGAGTTGTTGAAACAGACGATAACCGAAGCTTTGTCATGGCGGATCTGCCAGGACTGATCGAAGGAGCGCACGAAGGTGTTGGCTTAGGTCATCAATTTTTACGCCACATTGAACGTACACGTGTCATTGTCCATGTCATTGATATGTCTGGACTTGAAGGGCGTGACCCATACGAAGATTACGTGACGATTAACGAAGAGCTTGAGCAATACAATATGAGATTGACAGAGCGTCCGCAAATCATTGTAGCGAACAAAATGGACATGCCGGATGCAGCTGACAATCTAGCGGCATTTAAAGAAAAATTAACAGATGACTATAAAGTGTTCCCAATTAGTGCGATCACAAGAGAAGGGCTTCGTGAGCTCTTATTTGAAATCGCCAATCAGCTTGAAACAACACCGGAATTCCCGCTCTACAATGAAGAAGAGCTCTCTGATAACCGTGTGATGTACAAGTTTGATGAAGGAGAAGCAGCATTTGAGATCTCAAGAGATCCTGATGGTACGTTTGTCTTAACTGGTAAAGCACTTGAGCGACTGTTTAAGATGACAGATTTCTCAAGAGACGAGTCAGTGAAACGATTCTCTAGACAGCTGCGCGGAATGGGCGTTGATGATGCCCTGCGTGAACGTGGTGCAAAAGATGGAGACATCATTCGTCTGCTTGAATTTGAATTTGAATTTATCGATTGATCAAAAGGAGGGTCCAGTTCATGGGCTCTCCCGTTTTTAAAAGGGGAGAAAACAGGTGAAAGAAGAAACGTTCTATTTAGTAAGAGAGGATGTACTTCCGGATGCGATGCGAAAAACGCTTGAAGTCAAAAAGCTTCTCGATCGCAAAAAAGCGGATTCAGTTGCCGATGCTGTTCAAAAAGCGGATTTAAGCCGCAGTGCTTTTTATAAATATCGAGATGCTGTTTTTCCATTTTATACAATGGTCAAGGAGCAGATCATCACATTGTTTTTCCACCTGGAGGATCGGTCTGGGGCTTTGTCTAGGCTGCTGCAAATTGTGGCTGACTCTGGCTGTAATGTGTTATCCATTCACCAAACGATTCCGCTGCAAGGAAGAGCGAATGTCACCCTGTCGATCAGTACGGCCGGCATGGCAGATGATATCAATACAGTCATGAATCAATTAAGAAAACTTGAATTTGTCGAAAAAGTTGAAATTCTAGGTTCTGGGGCGTAAAAGGAGAGATCATAGCAGATGAAGCAATTAACGGTAGGTTACTTTGGACCAGAGGCCACATTTACTCATTTGGCTGTCTGTTCTTGTTTTCCAAAAGATGCAGAGCAGCGGGCTTATGCAACCATTCCGCAATGTATGGATGCAGTGTCAAAGGGAGAAGTAGATTTGGCGGTCGTTCCACTTGAAAATGCACTCGAAGGATCTGTGAACTTAACGATTGATTATTTAATTCATGAGGACGCTTTGTCCATTGTGGGCGAAATGACAGCACCGATTCGCCAGCACCTGCTTGTCCATCCATCGAGAGCGGAGAGCTGGGAGACATTAGATGTGATTCAGTCACATCCGCACGCCATTGCGCAGTGTCATCAATTTTTGAAGAGGCAGTTCCCTGATATTCCGCATCGGCCAGTGGAATCAACAGGCTATGCAGCAAAATACATCAGTGAGCATCCAAATGAAGCTGTTGGTGCGATTGCAAATGAAATCGCCGCAAAAACGTACGGATTGACGATTGCGAAAAAAGACATTCATGATTATCCGCACAATCATACACGCTTTGTTATTTTACATAAAGAGGCGAAGGCGTCGTTCCCAATGAATTCTGGTTTTTCTTCAAAGCCAAAAACGACCATTGTTGTCAGCCTGCCAAAGGATGATCAGTCAGGTGCATTGCACCGTGTGTTATCAGCTTTTTCATGGCGGAATCTCAATTTGTCCAAAATTGAATCGCGTCCGACAAAAACAGGCCTTGGACACTATTTATTTATCATTGATATCGAAAAAGAGATGGATGATGTACTTGTCCCTGGCGCCATTCAAGAATTAGAAGCGATTGGCTGTGAAGTGAAACTACTCGGCAGCTATCAAACATATGAATTAACGAATGAAAAATAGTGTCCTCTTGGGGACACTATTTTTTTAGTCTTTAATGAGAAATCCAGCGTCATCAAGCGCTTGAATGGCTTGGTCAAGCTGCTTTTGGCTGTATGAAGTAAGGGTATGTAAGTGTACGCCGTCTGTCAGCTCTGATAAGTAGGAGGCGCCCGTATTAGAAATATGATGAACGAAGTCAGCCACTTGTTTGCGCGTACTCACTCGAATAGAGGCCGTCAGCTCCCCGTAGACAGGGTGCTCAATGATCACGTCTTTCACCGTTACACCGTAGTCTACAATCAGTGTCAGCTCCTCTTCTGTACGATGAGGATCGTGCTTGCAAGCGATAATCTGTTCAATTTCAGTTTCCGGTGTATGCTGTGCCATATACACATAGCCTTGGCTTGTAGCAATAATGGGTTCGTTTTTTGCTTTTAGTAATGAAATATCTTGTACAATGACTTGTCGTGAGACAGCGGCTTTTTTAGCTAAAAAACTTCCGGTGAGTGGTGTATCAGTCTCTTGTAGCCACTTTAAAATGGCGTTTCTTCTTTCTTCGCCAATGAGTTTTCTCTCTTGTTCCACGTTTTATGCTCCTTTCTTCTCCTTTTGCAAGCTTTCAAATGTATGCAAAAGCTGATCGATGTCATCCTTTGATGATCCTCGTCCAAATGATAGTCGAATGAATTGAAGGGCATCACGATCTGATACATGTAATGCCTTCACAGCAGGGGAAGGGTGGTGATAACCAGAAGCGCACGCACTTCCTGTGGATATACAAATCCCATGCCGGTTACAAGCTAACATTACATATTGTCCTTCAAACTCTTCAAAAAAACAACCAATAATATGAGACAGCATGCGGCGCTGGTCACTTTCTTGCAGCATGCGGACAGGCAGCTTCCGTTTTTTTAGCTGCTGAAGAAAATAATCACGAAGCTGAATATCCAGCTGCTGCTGTTGATCTATTTTCAACATGATTTGCTCGCTCGCGGCAACAAAAGCACCGATGCATGGAACGTTCACTGTCCCTGGGCGTAGACCATTTTCCTGTACAGTATCTTGATATATAGGCTTCCAAGGGACATGTGCCCCCATATAGACAGCACCGGCGCCCTTAGGTGCATACACTTTATGACTCGAAATGGAGAGGGCATCAACCCCAAGTTCTTTAATCGACACATGCATTTTTCCGAATGTCTGCACTGCATCTGTATGAAAAAGAATATCTCTTTCTTTTAAGAGCGTTGCTAATTCAGCTAATGGCTGAATAATCCCAGTTTCTGAGTTGGCATGCTGGATGGATACTAGTCCGGTTTCAGGCAATAGAGCCTGTTTGAGAATCTCCTTTGTGATGATTCCTTCTTGATTCGGTTCTATGAACGTCACCTTCACACCGAGACGCTGCAAGGCATTGACCGCATGATGAACGGAAGGGTGCTCTACTGTTGTGGTAATGACATGCTGTTTATGTGGAGGTAGCCCATTTATGATCGATTGAATCGCAAGGATATTGGAATCAGTTCCGCCACTTGTAAAGTAAATACCATCAGGTTCGCCTCCAAGAATCGCTGCAAGTGATTGTCTGCTGTAAGCCAAGATTTCATTTGCTCTTCCTCCTGCATCATGCAGGCTGCTCGCATTTCCGTAACATTCTTTGCTCAACTGCTGAAATACATGCAGTGATTCCTCAGAAACAGGTGTAGAAGCTGCATAATCTAAATAAATCAAATCCATCCATCTCCTGTGTGAAAATTTTTTCTTGTATTTATTGTAGTGTTATGTAATGATATGTGTCAAGACAGGTGTAAATGACAGGAGGGGCGATTGTGTCATCTATCAAAAAAGTCATTGTGGTGGGGTCGGGCATTGCGGCTCTTTCATTTGTGAATACGATCTCAGAGAACTGCCAAGTCATCATGATGACAAAAAAACAATTTTCCTCTAGTAATTCCATGCTTGCACAAGGGGGAATCGCTGCAGCCTTTTCCGTACATGATTCTGTCGATCAGCATGTGCAAGACACTTTAGCTGCGGGGTGTGGTCACAATGATGACAAAACTGTACAGGAGATCGTCCGTCATGGAAAAGATCTTGTAAAGAAGCTCGTAGAAGAGGGCTGCCCATTTGATCGAGATGAAACGGGAATCCCGCAGTTAGGTAAAGAGGGAGCCCATACGACCCATCGTATTCTGCATGCAGGAGGAGATCAAACGGGAAAAACCCTCGTGCAGTTTTTGAAAGGGAAGCTCGGCTCACACATTCATGTATACGAAAACCATCATGTCATGGATCTATTAGTTCATGAAGGGATATGTACCGGTGTTGTGTGGAAAGACGAGAAAGGTCATGTACATACAATGACCGCGGATGCAGTTGTATTATCCACTGGCGGCTGTGGATCCTTATATGAAACAAACACAAATGATCCGTCTGTGACAGGAGATGGTCTGATGATGGCCTATCGCGCAGGGGCACAGCTAGTAGATCTCGAATTTGTGCAATTCCATCCGACCCTTTTGACCACTTCAGGTAAAGCGATCGGTCTCGTATCAGAGGCAGTCAGGGGAGAGGGCGCCTATTTAGAAGATGAATCAGGCAGACGGATCATGAAAGGAATCCACCCGCAGAGCGATTTAGCGCCTAGAGATGTGGTGGCAAGGACTATTTTCCATGAGCAGCAACTCGGTCATTCCATTTATCTGAACATCCGTGACATTCCGCATTTTTCTGCACGTTTTCCTGCGATTGCTTCGATGTGTCAGCGTGCGGGAGTTGATATGGCAAGCGGAAGGCTGCCAGTTTCACCCGGTATGCACTTTTTAATGGGTGGAATTAAGGTGAATGAACATGGAGAAACAACAGTTCCATCACTTTTTGCCATTGGTGAAGCAGCTTGTACAGGTTTACACGGCGCCAATCGACTGGCAAGTAATTCGCTCTTAGAAGGTCTCGTTTTAGGAAACAACGCAGCACGGTATATTGAGCGGTTGCAAGCCCGGCAAGATAAAAACCTTGCTCCTTCCATTCAAGAAGTATGGTCTGTCCCAACGGTGTCACTGGCTCAGCTCAGAAAATGGATGACAGCATATGCCGCAATTGTGAGAGATGAGAAAGGCTTACAGACTTTGCTCGATCATTTAGAACAAGTCTCTTTTCAGCAAATCAATGTGAAGAATATCACAAATGAACAGATCGAAATAACGAATCAATGGGCTTTAGCCATATGCCTTGTCAAATCTGCATTACTCCGAACAGAAAGCAGGGGCGGTCATTATCGCACAGATTATCCTAATCGGCATGATGCTTCGTGGCGAGCAAAACAGATTGTACATGAACAGGGCCATATTTATATCGTAAAAAATGAAAGGATTGGTGCCAAATGGAACGTTTACAGTTAAAGCAAATGCTCACTCATTTTTTAAAAGAAGATATTGGGTTTGGAGATGTATCCGCTGATGCCATCTTTGGAGACAAGAAAGGAACAGCTTACATCATGGCGAAACAATCAGGCGTATTGGCCGGGACGCAAGTCATTGATATGGGATACAAACTGCTGAATGAACAAGTTCAAACTGAGCTGTTTTTCCAGGAAGGTGATTGGATTCAGGAAGGGGCTGTACTGGCACAAATAACAGGCCCCGTCAACGACTTGCTGAAAGGGGAGCGGGTGGTGTTGAATATCCTGCAAAGAATGACAGGGATTGCTACACTAACGCATGAAGCAGTAGAGCGATTAGCTGATCCATCTATTACGATTTGTGATACGAGAAAGACGACACCCGGTTTGCGCATGCTGGAGAAGTACGCAGTAAAAGTCGGAGGCGGAAAGAATCATCGTTTCGGCTTATCCGATGGGGTGATGATTAAAGATAATCATATTGCGGCTTGTGGTTCTATCAGGGAAGCTGTGGAGAAAGCAAGAGCATACGCCGGTCATATGGTGAAAATTGAAGTGGAAATTGAATCAGAAGCACAGCTGATGGAAGCCATTGATGCCAAAGCAGATGTCATCATGTTTGACAACTGCTCTCCAGACGAAGTGAAGCGCTTTAAACAAATGACCCCTGAAACCATATTGACAGAGGCATCAGGCGGTATCACGTTGGAGAATGTGGCTAACTACCGGGGGACAGGTGTAGACCTTATTTCACTTGGATTCCTCACACATTCTGCTCCATCATTCGATTTTAGTATGAATATGGAATTCAGCCATAAAGGGGGAACGACTCATGTCCATGCTTGATGTGTTAGCAGCGCAGCATACAGCCATGATGCCAGATGAATATAAACAGCGCTCTTATGATGAAATGATAGAGAGAGTATTAGAGATTAAACGCGCCTTTGGATCAAAGCTTTTTATACCGGGTCATCATTATCAAAAAGATGAAGTCATCCAATTTGCTGATGTGACAGGTGATTCATTGCAGCTTGCACAAATTGCTGCTGACAATCACGAAGCAGAATACATTGTATTTTGCGGGGTTCATTTTATGGCAGAAACGGCCGATATGCTATCAAAAAAGAATCAGCACGTCTTTTTGCCAGATATGAGAGCAGGTTGTTCAATGGCAGATATGGCGAATATGAAACAAACAGACAGGGCGTGGGATCAGCTCACTGAGCTGTTTGGAGATACGATCCTTCCGCTGACTTATGTAAACTCAACGGCTGATATTAAAGCATTTGTCGGCAAACATGGCGGATCGACTGTCACATCTTCAAACGCTAAAAAAGTATTGGAGTGGGCGCTGACCCAAAAAGAGCGGATTCTTTTTCTACCTGATCAGCATTTAGGGCGTAACACGGCCTATGATTTAGGGATTCCGCTAGAGGAAATGGCTGTCTGGGATCAAATAGAAGAAAAGCTCATCACCGATCAACCGCTTCATCGAATTAAAATGATTTTATGGAAAGGTCATTGCTCTGTTCATGAGAAATTTACCATTGAGAATATTGAACAAACGAGAAAACGAGACCGTGACATACAGATTCTTGTTCATCCAGAGTGTACGCATGAAGTCGTAAAGGCATCTGATCTAGCTGGTTCAACGAAATTTATTATTGATACGATCAAGCAGGCACCAGCAGGAAGCAAGTGGGCCATTGGAACAGAAATGAATTTAGTGAAACGCATCATTGACCAGCACCCTGACAAACAAATCGAATCCCTCAATCCAGATATGTGTCCATGTTTGACAATGAACCGTATTGATCTGCCTCATCTACTATGGTCACTTGAAAGCATTGAAAAAGGGGAGCCGGTCGGTTTGATTCAAGTGAATGAAGAGACGACAAAAGAGGCATTGCTCGCTTTAAATAAGATGCTGACCATTAAATAATGAAGTGTCCCCTCCTATCAGAAAACAAGTTTTTATCATATCGGCTTGTAAATAGGCATAAATTTATGTTGAAACATATTGTACTTCTGACATAACCGCTACGTTCACGTTTTGCATAGGAGGGGAAAACGTTGAAAATTCATATTGTGCAAAAAGGAGACTCCCTTTGGAAAATTTCAAAGAAGTACGGAGTCGACTTTCAAGAATTGAAAAAATTAAATTCGCAGCTCAGTAATCCAGATTTGATTATGCCAGGAATGAAAATCAAAATTCCATCTAGTGGTGTTCCTGTCAAAACCGATCATCACAAAGCAAAAGAAATGCCAAAAGCAAAAGAACACCCGTATGTAAAAGAAAAGCCAAAGGATGTCGTGCAAGTTCAAGATACGAAGCCGAAGGAAAAGCCGAATGAACCGGTACCTTATGTGCCACCAGTACCAAAGATTGAACAGCCAGTTTTTCCACAAGTTGATGTAAACTATTATCAGACGAATCTCTACCAGCCATTCACGCCTCCTCCCAAAAAAGAACATCATGAGAAAAAAGATCACGTTCATGATAAGAAAGATCATGTTCATGAGAAAAAGGATCATAAAGATCACAAGGACCATTTTCATCATGAAAATAAGGATCATTTCAAAGATGAAGTGGCAAAGGGATATGATCCATTCATTCATATCCCACATCAAAAAGAGGAGGGAAAAGAAATGGAGCATAGTAATTACCCAAACCTTCCTAATTTCCCGCAAATGCCGAATGTTGGAGGGACAGCAGTAGGGGGCATGGCTGAAAATAAAGAGCATCACCACCATCATCAAGAGTCATATGATCCTTATTATGGTTATGGTCATTACATGCCAGCAATGTATCCATATCCGCAGCAAATGGTACCCGCTTCTCCTATTTTACCGGGATCAGGCCTTTGTTATCCGGTACAGCCGTATTATCACCATCACATGATGCCGTACCCTTACCCGGCGGCTCAGCCGTATTATCCTGCGTATCAAGCACCGGCTTATTATGGTGAAAATCATGAGCATCATGCAAACGACGGGCATCACTGGCACCACCATATGCATCCAAATGCAGGCGCGAATGTGAATGCCAATGTCAATCAAGGCTTTTATCCAAACGCTCCAAATGAAGCATATGGCAAGGAAGACTGCGGATGCGATGATGGTATGAAGCATCATCAACCATGGCCTGGACATTATCCAAACCCTGTTCCATATGGTCAAATGGGTGCTTATCCAGCACAGCCTTATATGCAGCAGCCTTATCAAAACCCATCTGTTTTTGCAAGACCAGAAGAAGACGAAGAAGATTAATGACACAAGGGACGATCTCAATCGTTCCTTTTTTTGTTTATAACTGACAGCTTGTTTTTGTCCTCAACTGTACATGCTAAAACAGAGCCTGTTTTGCGCTCATGAGATTCAATTTGTACAGGGGGTTTTTCGTTTGAGACAAAAATGGCAAAAAACAATCGCCTTAGTGCTTCTACCTATTGGATTAACGGCATGTGGTACAAATAACAATGCGGGTGTAGATACACGTCATAATCAATCAGGCCAGCCAGTTGGATACCACTCCAATCAACAGGCAACAGACAACAACCAAGATCATCAAGGACCGGTTTCTGAGCTTATGGAGGGAATGAACGGAAGAAATACAACGAATGTTGATTATCGTTCACGCCCTACACAGGATCAAGTGAGAATGCCACTTACTGGTGGAGATGGACGCTACAGTCATGGAGATATGAACTATCATAACCAAATGTCGTTCTCTGGCTACGATAAACAAGAGAACATCCAGCGTTCAAGAAAAATCGCCAACCGAGTGAACAAAATGAACCATGTGACAGACTCACAAGTCATGGTGACGGATGAAAATGTGTATATTGCTCTTAAAACAGATGGGCGCTTGACATCAGAGGGTGTATCACAAGTAGAAGAAGCAGCGACTCGTTATGCAGATGGAAGAGCTGTCCAAGTCATTAAAGACGAAGGCGCATTTACACGCTTCAGAGATATGAGAAAAACGCAATTTGAAACAGGTCAGACAGGCATGACCCGATAGGCTGGAATAAAAAAGGCTAAAGTTCATAACGAACTTTAGCCTTTCTTTAAAAATAAACTTTGATCCCGATATAAAATTCATAAAAGAAATAACAGCCAAATCCAAGTAATAAAATACCGGCAATAATGGAAGTCCACTTAATCATTGTTCGATTCATCACTTTTCTTGTTAGGGAAACAATCGTGAGAAGACCGATGTCATGAAGAAGAATCCCTGCCAAAATACCCGCAGCAGCCAATATAAATTCAGATGAATTTGTATTCGTATAAGCATCTGCCAGTACAGCACCAAACACAGATATCCAGAACACAAGGTTTCCAGGGGATACTGCGACGAGCAGCCCATTTCGGTATGTTTTAGCGAATGATTTATTCACTTTTTCTCCTGCTAAATGGATGTCTTGATCCGCATTTTTAATCGAATCGTAGGCAAGAATCATTAAAAAGATGGCACCGATCAGCCAGAGCGGAATTTGGATAAAGGGCAAAGATAAAAATTGAGCAAATCCAGCATATAAAGCCAAGATGAGCAATATATCGATGGTCATACCACCAGCGCCTACAGTTAATCCATGAAAGAATCCGTTTTTTAATCCCTGCTTTGTCATTTCAACCGTGATCGCTCCAACAGGTAGAGCAATTGAGAATCCAACGACGATAAATGTAAGAAATGTTTGCAATCGACTAGAACTTCCTTTGAATCATGTTTGTATAAAAATTCTCCGTTTAGATTAATTATACATACTAGGAGAAAAGGATCAATGATTATTTCTGATTTAATCGAAATGAGAGAGATAAATCGTGTATAGAAAGATGTATATCGTGAAGATCGTGTATTCATTGTAGGGGAAAGGAACTATTTTCCTGAAACTTCTTTTTTTCATTTCTCAGCTATGCTACACTGTTGTGGAAATCAATATAAGTGACTAGGGGTGCCCGGAAATGCGGGCTGAGAGAGAAGACAAGCTTCTTAACCCTTTGGACCTGATCTGGCTCGTACCAGCGTGGGGAAGTTGAAGACGATACATGTGCCATATGAATGGCATACATGTTTTTTTCTGACGACGAAACCAGGTTCTTTACATAGAATCTGGTTTTTTGCTGGTGCTGATTCCATCCTGACCGGTCACACGAAAAGAAGGAGTGAACAGCAAATGAATGAAAAGACAAATGTTCCATCAACGCAATCTTTATTATCAAACTTTGAAGGTAGTCGAAAGGTATATGAACAAGGCTCAAGACCTGACATTTTGGTGCCAAAAAGAGAAATCGTGCTCACAAATACAGTGACACAAGCAGGTGATATCCAAAATGAACCGATTCGTGTGTACGATACAAGTGGACCGTATACAGATGAGGAGGCTCATATTGATGTCACAAAGGGATTAAAGCGCCTGAGATCAAAATGGATTAAAGAAAGAGAAGATACTGAAAGTTATGAAGGGCGTCAAGTAAAGCCAGAAGATAATGGATATCGCTTGAATGGGAAAGAATCCTATCAAGCGGCCCATACAGATTTTCATCATGTGCCGCTCCGCGGGAAACAAGGTGCTTGTGTGACGCAAATGCATTATGCAAAAAAGGGGATCATTACGCCTGAAATGGAGTTTATCGCTTTGAGAGAACAGCTAAGTCCTGAGTTTGTTAGAGAGGAAGTGGCTAGTGGGAGAGCGGTCATTCCAGCGAATATCAACCACCCTGAAAGTGAGCCAATGATCATCGGAAAGAATTTTCACGTGAAAATTAATGCGAATATTGGCAATTCAGCTGTGACGTCGTCCATTGAAGAAGAGGTGGAGAAGATGACATGGGCAATTAGATGGGGGGCAGATACGATGATGGACCTGTCTACAGGAAAGGACATTCATACAACGAGAGAATGGATTATCCGCAATTGCCCAGTCCCAGTAGGAACTGTCCCAATTTATCAGGCACTTGAAAAAGTGAATGGAATCGCAGAAAATTTGACGTGGGAAGTATACCGAGACACATTAATTGAACAGGCAGAGCAAGGGGTTGACTACTTCACCATTCATGCGGGCGTCCTGTTAAGGTATATTCCGCTCACAGTCGACCGTGTCACAGGAATTGTTTCAAGAGGCGGAGCCATTATGGCAAGATGGTGTCTCGCTCATCATCAAGAGAACTTTCTGTATACCCATTTTGAAGAAATTTGTGAAATCATGAAAACATATGACATTGCCTTTTCGCTTGGGGACGGGCTCAGACCTGGATCCATTGCGGACGCAAATGACGAAGCGCAGTTTGCAGAGCTGGAAACGTTAGGGGAATTGACAGAGATCGCTTGGAAACATGATGTACAGGTCATGATTGAAGGACCTGGTCATGTTCCTATGGATAAAATCAAAGAGAATGTCGATAAGCAGATGGAGATATGCAAAGAGGCACCTTTTTATACGTTAGGCCCTCTAACAACAGATATTGCACCGGGATATGATCATATTACATCCGCGATCGGTGCGGCGATGATCGGCTGGTACGGAACAGCCATGCTGTGCTATGTGACACCAAAAGAGCATTTAGGTCTGCCGAACAAAGAAGATGTAAGAGAAGGTGTCATCGCCTATAAAATCGCCGCACATGCAGCTGATGTAGCAAAAGGACATCCTGCTGCTCAAAAGCGTGATGATGCCTTATCAAAAGCGAGATTTGAATTCAGATGGCGGGATCAATTTCATCTGTCACTTGACCCAGAACGAGCGCTGGCATTCCATGATGAAACATTGCCTGCTGAAGGTGCTAAAACCGCTCATTTCTGTTCCATGTGTGGACCAAAGTTTTGCAGTATGAAAATATCCCATGACATCCGCAACCAATCAGAAGAAGTGAAAAGAGAGATGGAGAAGAAGGCAAAAGAGTTTATCAATCAAGGCAGCCAAATCTATCAATCCTAAAAAAAACCTCGCACTCCTCTAGTGCGGGGTTTTATAAAACGGCTGAAATGGCTTTTCTCACGAGGTGGAAAAATGCTTTTACTGCAATCGCCATCGTTTCAACACTTGGGATGAGGGCATCTGTTAAATGAAATAGAACTGTTTGTCTCTCTGGAGATGTTCGTTTTTTCTTTTGTTTCATAAAGACAGCCTCCTTTTCATTCAATATACTTCTTTTGAAGCGTATCTAGATAGATATGTTGTGCGAATTTAAACAAAATTTAAACTTCTTGTGTTTAGAAGGAAAGAAGCAGGGGAAACGGATTGAATAGAGAATGAATGAAAAGAGCTGACCGATTCGGTTAGTGAACAAGACAGAGTGGAAGGTGATCTTATGATGAAAGTATTTAAGGTAACATTTCATATGAACAATGGGGAAGTGCTCGATTTCGAGCTGAAACGTCCAGCTACCTATGATGTGTATAAAAAAATTGAGGAAGCCAATCATTGGTTTAAGCTGAATAATGAAATCATTAACCTATTAAATGTGAATAGTATCCATGTAGAAACAGAATAAAACAGAAAGCCGCTCGAAAAGAGCGGCTTTCATTATGCAGTAAAATCATTTCGATTGTTCAGCTGACTTCGAGACAGCCAGTTTTTCTTATACAAATAGGCAATCACTTCAAGCCATAGACGCGGCGCTTTTTTAGGGAAAAAAGGTTTTTGATAATAGGTGTATGCAGCTTTTAAATCATCCCATTGATGACATGTTTTCGTTTGCGTGAAGCGGGCGACGTCAATGACCCTGACGCGGCCATCCTTTGTTAAAATTAAATTTCGCAGATGAATATCAGAAGGATTTAAACCTTTCGCGCGTGCTTCTTCTAGCGCATCATCTACTTGTTCAATCATTTGTTTTTTGATCGGAATTCCTTTTGTCAGGCATTCATAGAAAGTATAACCTTTAATATATTCCATTAAAATATATTGATCTCCAGACTCGTAAATTTCAGGATAATAGGAGGAGCCGGAAAGTTTTTCATAAATTGCAGCCTCTTTGCGGGCGATGTTTCGATAAGAAGGAAAAAAGACTTTTAACGCCATTTTTTTGCCGTCTTTTTTGTATGAAAATACATAGGCACTTCTTCCTTTGCCGCACAGCTCAAGCTCAGCCGGTTTAAAGACGAGCTTATTAAAACGCTTTTCTTCTTGATACTGAATCGATTCGGCTAATCTTTTGACATCTGACATTGACTTCACCTTCTTTGGTTTCAGTTTATGCGGCTGAAAAACGAATGATGAAAAAACCATGTGATTCGGTAGAGCAATGGATTGTATAAAACATAACATTTACGCACGAAGGATACAACGAAAGACGCTCAATATGTGTCAAGACATCGATTTGGTTAATGTTTAGCAAAATGGGTCAAACTACATATGTCATGCATCGATCTTATGTTCTAAAGAGGTGTAAATAGTGAAAGTGAAGATGAAATATTTCGTTACAGGACTTATCATGACAAGTGTACTCTTTTTCGCTGTTGATATGGAAGCAGCAGAACACTTGCAAAAAGAGTCAAAAACCATCAACGTTCAGCTTGAAAAGGTCTATCTAGACGGCGATGTAAGTATTGAAAGACAGCGGGCATCATTAGAAGACAAAGACACATTTTGGGCCCAGTATAAGGGCTGGACATTGGTAGAACAGCGAGAGGATTTTGCCCTTTTTAGAAAGCAAATTGACGATATATCGCCTTTGAGTAAAGCAAATGGATATATCGGATTATCAGAAGACGGCGTGATTTCTACGTTTCATGGAAGGCCTGACGGGTGGGCGGAGCCTATTCATCTCTTTTTTCAAATTGATACGTCCCGCTTGGAAAGTCATGTAGAGCAGCAGCTTGCACAAGGCATTCCGTTTCGAACAAAAGATGAATTTGAGCATGTGCTTGAAGTCATGAAACCTTACCGAAATGAACAATCGTTTTAATCGTATGACAGCTTGCTGGTGTGAAGACCGCAAGCTCTTTTTCATGGGTTGACGATGAAAAAAGGCTGAGCGAACGTATGTTAACTTTTATTACGGTTTTCTCTTCGATTTATGTTACAATGGAGAACAGTCAAAGAGGTGAAAACGGTGATAGAGTTTGTAAAAGGGACCATTGATTATGTGTGCCCGCAATATGTTGTCATTGAAAACGGCGGAGTGGGATATCAAGTCTATACCCCAAATCCGTTTATCTATCGAGTAACAAAACAAGAAACGATTTATACGTATCATTACATAAAGGAAGACGCTTTTTCGTTATATGGATTCCAAACACGAGAAGAAAAAGCGTTGTTCACAAAACTGTTAAATGTCACAGGGATTGGACCGAAGGGTGCGCTTGCGATTCTTGCTTCCGGTGATCCTGGCGCTGTCATTTCAGCGATCGAACGAGAGGATGAAGCTTTCCTCATTAAATTCCCGGGTGTTGGCAAAAAAACAGCACGACAGATCATTCTAGATCTGAAAGGGAAGCTCGCAGATGTGGTGCCTGAAATGATAGGAAACTTATTTAACCACGAGGATCATATCCAGATTGAAACGCAGCAAAGCGCTTTAGATGAAGCGGTTGAAGCCTTAAGTGTCCTTGGGTATGGTGATCGTGAAATCAAAAAGGTTCTTCCTTTATTAAAAGAAGAGAAGAATCTTACAACCGATCAATATGTGAAAAAAGCTTTACAAAAAATGTTGAAATAGGGTGATGTCTCATGGATGAACGGCTCGTCTCAACTGAAGCAGACAACCATGAATCAGCCATTGAGCAAAGTCTGCGTCCACAGACGCTTAGTCAATATATTGGCCAGCAGAAAGTAAAGGATAATCTCAGCGTATTTATTGAAGCTGCCCGAATGAGGCAGGAAACACTGGATCACGTCCTTTTATATGGGCCGCCGGGACTTGGGAAAACAACGCTTGCGTCGATCATTGCCAATGAAATGAATGTTCAGCTGCGTACAACGTCTGGACCAGCGATTGAACGCCCTGGCGACTTGGCGGCGATCTTAACATCTCTTGAACCTGGCGATGTTCTGTTTATTGATGAAATTCATCGCTTGCAACGTTCAATAGAGGAAGTGCTATATCCAGCGATGGAGGATTTTTGTCTAGATATCGTGATTGGAAAAGGAGATACAGCACGCTCTGTGCGGCTTGATTTACCGCCATTTACGCTTGTAGGTGCTACAACCCGTGTTGGGCTTTTAACAGCGCCGCTTCGTGATAGGTTTGGGGTTCATGCAAGATTGGAATACTATGAGCAAAGAGATTTGGCTCACATTGTAGCAAGAACAGCCGAGCTGTTTGAGATTGGGATCGACATTCGTTCAGCTGAAGAGATTGCAAGAAGATCTAGAGGTACACCGAGGGTCGCCAATCGTCTGCTCAGAAGAGTAAGAGATTTTGCGCAGGTGCTTGGAAATCATGCGATCACGCAAGACATTGCAGAAGATGCTCTTGAGCGTCTGCAAGTTGACAGACTCGGACTTGATCATATCGATCATAAACTGCTTTTAAGTATGATTGAAAAATTTAGAGGCGGTCCTGTTGGACTTGATACGATCTCAGCGACAATTGGAGAAGAATCACATACGATTGAAGATGTGTACGAACCGTATTTACTGCAAATTGGTTTTCTGCAAAGAACACCAAGAGGGCGGGTCGTCACAAGAGAAGCGTATGAACATTTTCATATGGAGGTTCCGATTCGTGACTGAATTCCCTAAAATGTTGATGATTTTAGGTGGTGTCCTTTTTGCCGCAGGTTTAGTGTTTCAATTGGTTGGGAAACTTCCAGGCGATATTTTCGTGAAAAAAGGGAACGTAACGTTCTTTTTTCCTGTGATTACATGCATTGTCATTAGCATCGTCCTAACCATTTTACTCAATGTCTTCGGACGGATGAAATAACGTTAACTAGTTAACTACAGAATAGGTGAAGGAAATGAAGTTAGAACTATTTGATTTTGATTTACCAGAAAGATTGATTGCACAAGTGCCGCTTGAAAAACGAGATGCATCAAGACTGATGGTCTTAAATAAACAAACAGGTGACATCACACATGATACATTCTCGCAAATCACAGATTACTTTCAAAAGGGTGATTGTCTCGTTTTAAACAATACACGTGTATTACCTGCACGTCTGTTTGGAACGAAAGAGGATACGGGTGCTAAAGTGGAGCTGCTTCTTTTGAAACAAGAAGAAGGAGACAAATGGGAAACGCTCGTGAAACCAGCAAAACGTGTGAAAAACGGAACAGTCATTACATTTGGTGATGGACGATTAAAAGCGGTATGTACAGAAGAACTGGAACATGGCGGAAGAAAAGTTGAGTTTCAGTATACAGGCATTTTTTATGAAGTACTTGAATCCTTAGGTGAAATGCCGCTGCCTCCGTACATTAAAGAGCAGCTTGACGATCGTGAGCGTTATCAAACCGTCTATTCCAAAGAAGTTGGTTCCGCTGCTGCGCCTACTGCCGGTCTTCACTTTACAAATGAACTGCTAGATGCTCTTAAAGCAAAAGGAGTGCATATTGCGTTTATTACGCTCCATGTAGGGCTTGGCACATTTCGACCGGTCAGTGCTGAACGCATTGAAGAACATGAAATGCACGCAGAGTTTTACGAAATGAATGAAGAAACGGCAGAAGAACTTAATCGCGTGCGCAAAGAAGGCGGACGGATTATTTCAGTCGGAACAACTTCGACAAGAACGCTTGAAACCATTGCAAGTGCTTATGATGGTGAATTCAAAGCGTCAAGCGGCTGGACGTCGATTTTTATTTATCCAGGCTACACATTTAAGGCAATTGATGGCATGATCACGAATTTCCACTTGCCAAAATCGTCTTTAATTATGCTTGTCAGTGCATTAGCTGGACGAGAACACGTCCTAAAAGCGTACAATGAGGCTGTAAAAGAGGAATACCGATTCTTCAGTTTTGGCGATGCCATGCTGATTCAATAACATCATACAACAAAGACAGGAGGGCTCATTTTTGTCGCAATTACCGATACGTTATGAGTTCATTAAATCATGCAAACAAACAGGTGCACGTCTTGGACGCGTTCATACACCGCACGGCTCCTTTGAAACACCTGTATTTATGCCAGTTGGTACACTGGCTACAGTGAAAACAATGGCGCCTGAAGAGTTAAAAGCAATGGAAGCAGGCATCATTTTAAGCAATACGTATCATCTATGGCTGCGCCCGGGGCATGACATTGTCAAAGAAGCAGGCGGCCTGCACAAATTTATGAACTGGGATCGAGCGATTCTAACAGATTCAGGCGGTTTCCAAGTGTTTTCTTTAAGTGAATTTAGAAAAATTGAAGAAGAAGGCGTTCACTTCCGTAATCACTTAAATGGAGATAAGTTGTTCCTTTCTCCTGAAAAAGCGATGGAGATTCAAAATGCGCTCGGCTCAGATATTATGATGGCATTTGACGAATGCCCTCCGTATCCAGCAGAGTACGATTATATGAAACGTTCTGTAGAGCGGACAAGCAGATGGGCAGAGCGCTGCTTAACAGCGCACCAGCGTCCAGAGGATCAAGGGCTGTTTGGCATTGTACAGGGCGGAGAATACGAAGAGCTTCGTAAACAAAGTGCAAAAGACCTTGTTTCACTTGATTTCCCAGGATACGCCATTGGAGGTTTATCTGTTGGTGAACCAAAAGATGTGATGAACCGTGTGCTGGAGTTTACAACGCCATTTTTACCGGCAGACAAGCCAAGGTACTTAATGGGTGTCGGCTCGCCAGATTCATTAATTGACGGTGCGATTCGAGGTGTCGATATGTTTGACTGTGTACTGCCGACGCGAATTGCAAGAAACGGTACGCTGATGACAAGTGAAGGACGCCTTGTTGTGAAAAATGCTAAATATGAGCGTGATTTCAGACCAATCGATGAAAACTGTGACTGCTACACATGTAAAAACTACACACGTGCTTATATTAGACATTTAATCCGTACAAATGAGACGTTCGGAATTCGATTAACAACTTATCATAATCTTCATTTTCTGTTAAAATTAATGGAGCAAGTGAGAGAAGCTATCCGTGAGGATCGTTTAGGTGATTTTAGAGAAGAGTTTTTTGAGCGTTATGGCTTTAACAAACCGAATGCGAAAAACTTTTAACGCATAAACGAAAAGCTTTACAATGCTTTAGAAAGGGGTGAGATAGAATGGATGGTGGTATGGGTTCAATCATTATGATTGTTGTCATGTTTGCTGTGCTTTACTTCTTGTTAATCCGTCCACAGCAAAAGCAACAAAAAGCTGTGCGTCAGATGCAGCAATCTTTATCAAAAGGCGATAAAATTGTCACAATCGGTGGTTTACACGGTGAAATCGACTACATTGATGAATCAAAAGTGGTCATCAAAACAAGCGAAAACAACCGTTTAACTTTTGACCGACGTGCTATTAGAGAATTAGCTGACAAAGGTTAATCCTCCAATACATAGCGATAAAAAAAGAGCGATATCATTCGCTCTTTTTTTATTTGCCCCGAAGATTAACGCCAATCATTCCCCCTAGCATACAAATTCCCAAAAAGGCTGCATGATAGATGAATTGTTCTGGTGAAAAGGTTTCTCCAAACCCTAAATATTGAAATAAAAAAACAGTGAGTGAAAAGATAAAAGAGGTCATGGCGCCAATGAGCCAGCCTCGTTCCTTTGCTTTCCCTCCAGAAATCATTCCTCCTAGAAAAAGTGCCGCAAAGGACAAGATCATGATCATCCATTTAAACGATGATTCCTGCATACTTGTGAAGGTAAGCATCAGTGATACAAGTAAGCTTGTGACAATCATCACGACAAAAATAGCAATTAAGCCAGATAAAATGCCTTTTCCTATTTGTTTCGTTTCCTGCATGTGATTCGTCTCCTCTCCAATTGACCGAAGCTTGTCTTTTACTAAAATGTATTCACGGAGAAGAAAAAATAGACATGTTTCTCGTGATAAAAACCGAGGCTTTCTTTTCTACATAAATAAAGTGTTTTGACACAAGCTATGGTGGAGAAGGAGGGTTTACATCATATGCAGGACATCTTAATTATCTCCATGAGAACGATCATTTTATATTTTCTCATTTGGTTTATTTTTCGTTTAATGGGCAAAAGGGAGATTGGGGAACTGAGTATTTTAGATCTTGTTATTTTTATGATGATCGCTGAAATTGCGGTGCTCGCCATAGAAGAAGTTGAGGATCACATGTTACATACAGTATGGCCGATCCTGCTGTTAACCTTCATTCAAATCACCCTTGCCTATTTGTCATTAAAATTTCAAGGTGTCCGTCGTTTTCTCGACGGTAAGCCGGCCCTGCTCATCATCAACGGAAAAATAGACGAGGGTGCGATGAGAAAACAGCGATACAATTTTGATGATTTGCTGATTCAATTAAGAGAAAATAACATCGATAGTATCCAGGATGTCTCATATGCCATCTTAGAGCCTTCAGGAAAGCTCGCCGTTGTTGAAAAAGAAAACAAGCGCAAACATGCAGCGCTTGAGCTCCCGCTTATTGCAGACGGTGTGGTTCAGCATGATCATCTCAAGCAGATCAACCATGATGAACAGTGGCTGATAAAGGAGCTTGTCAAAAGAGGCTATCATGACATCGAGCAAATCTCTTACTGCAGCTTTAATCAGAAGGATTTTTATATTGATTTGAAAGATGAAGTGATCAAGAAAGAATGAGCTAAAGCAGCTTCCCAATAAACGGGATGCGGCGTAGCTCTTCTCGTTTCACTAGCCCAAGACAGATTAATAGAATGACATACAGCATGCACGTCAAAAAGATCATCATGACAAGCTCTAAAGGTGCGGAAAAGAGTCCGCTCGCTTGATGTTTCATCCATAAGCTGACCGCCCCAGTACCGATGATCACAAGGACGCAAAGTCCATATTCTTTTAATGGTAAATGAATAGGCAGTACTTTACCGACAGTTGCCGCATGGAGCAACGTGACAAGAACGATGCCGATGAGGATCGCAAGCGCTGCGCCCATAATGCCAAAGCTTGGCTGTGAAGCAAGAACAAAGATCATACCTGTTTTCACAACAGCTCCTATCAAACTGTTGGTCATCGCTGCCCCCGCTAAATTTAATGCTTGAAGGACAGCCTGCAGCGGCCCTTGAAAGTAATAGAGCAAAAAGAAGGGGGCCATGAATTTTACATAGACAGCGGCATGAGATGAACCATACATGAAGAGGGTTAAATTTTCTGCATACACGAAAAGGATAATACATGAAATGCCCCCGCTTAATAAACAAAGGCGCATCGCCTGCTTGAGCCGGTATTCGACCGTTTTGCGTTTGTTCTGTTCCATCCCCTCACTAATCGCTGGAACTAGTGCGGTGGAGAGAGAATACGTGATAAAACTAGGAAGTGTCAAAAGGGTGAGCGCAAGTCCTGTCAATTCTCCGTACTGCCTTGTTGCTTCCACAGCTGCATAACCGGCAATCGCAAGGCTTTGCGCGACGACAATCGGTTCTAAAAACCACGAGATATTGCCGATGAAACGGCTGCCTGTCGTTGGCAGGGCAATACTCATGAGCTGTTTAAACGTATCCTTCCCATCATGAATTGCCTTGAAAAAACGTTTTCGGATACGGATGGTCTTTTTATAACGAAAGGCAATCAGTAAGTAAGCAAGTGAAATCATTTCCCCGATGACAGATGAAATCATGGCGCCTGCTGCTGCATATTCAATTCCATAAGGCAGGAACGCTGTTGTACATACTGCCACGAGTGAAATTCTTGCGACCTGTTCTAGTACTTGTGACATCGCAAGCGGGCTCATTTGCTGTCTTCCTTGGAAATAGCCCCTTAACACACTAGAGATCGCAATAACGGGTACGACTGGTGTAATGGCAAGCAGAGGATAGACCGTTCTAGGATCTGTCAGCATATTTTCCGCCATAATAGGGGCAAACCATAAAAAGAGCGGCGTGAAAATCAGGCTGAGTGTTCCTGTTATCGCAAGGGACATCACTAGAATGCGTTTTGTTTTCTGTTTGTCACCACGGGCTTCTGCTTCTGCGACTAGCTTACTAATCGCAACAGGAAGTCCGAATTGTGTCAGCGTCACGGCGAGAAAAAAGGTAGGCGCTGCCATCATATAAAGCCCTACGCCTTCTTCACCAATGAACCTTGCAATCACAATTCGATTGACAAAACCCAATATTCTTGTAATAAAACCTGCTAAAATTAAAATAATCGTCCCTTTTAAAAACGTTTGCTTCGTCAAATCACAGATCACCTGCCTTCTCAAACGACATAGAATCATATACAATAAGATATGCGTGTATATCGTCCAAGCATGACAAGTCTCTCGATAAAAAACTGAAAAGGGGGAGCCTCACATTGACACAACATCCGGCTGCTATATACAAAGACCATTTAAAGCCTTTTCTGTTCAGTAAGCTTGAAGAATTCATCGTTTTGGGCTATAAAGATGTAGATTTAGAGGAATTATGGTCATACTTAGAGAATAAGAAGTGGAAGAAAAAACAAGAGTATCCGATTCATGAAATGGTTGCAGATATTTTATCTGTGAAAATTGGCGAATTTATGAACTATGCAACCGTTCAGTCGTTTAAAACGTCTGCTTTTTTGGACAGTGAAGATGGCAAGAATATGCTGGACGAACTGTTGAAATAAGCCATCTAAATGGATTCAGGTGTTTAAGGAGGAAATACATAATGAAAAAAGGGCGCATACTTGCGTTTTTCTTAGTGGTTCTGTTAATCGGAACTGGTGTGGGCTTATTAACGAAGCCCGTTGCGAAAGATATGACGCTAGGGCTGGACTTACAGGGTGGATTTGAAGTTCTGTATGATGTACACCCAGTGAAAAAAGAAGACAAGATCACAAATGGTGTTCTCGTCAGTACAGTAGAGGCTTTAAACCGAAGAGCCAACGTGCTTGGGGTCAGTGAGCCGAACATTTCGATTGAAGGAAACAACCGTATCCGCGTACAGCTTGCGGGTGTAAAAGATCAAAACAGAGCACGGGAGATTCTATCGACTGAAGCACAGCTTTCCTTCAGAGATACGAATGACAAAGAGCTTCTAAACGGATCTGATCTTGTTGAAAATGGTGCAAAACAAACATTCAATCAAACGAATGAGCCGATCGTGACGGTCAAACTAAAGGATGCGAAAAAGTTTGGTGACGTGACAAAAAAAGTAGCGGCGATGGCACCAAACAATCAGCTTGTCATTTGGCTTGATTATCATAAGGGAGATTCCTTCAAAAAAGAAGTCTCTAAATCAAATCATAAGTATGTATCTGCGCCGAATGTAAACCAAGAAATTAACAGCAGTGACGTACAAATCGAAGGAAACTTTACGGTTCAAGAGGCAAAAGACCTTGCGAGCATTTTAAATGCCGGCGCATTGCCAGTAAAATTAACCGAAAAATATTCAACATCTGTGAGTGCACAGTTTGGTGAGCAAGCACTAAACGAAACAGTCTTCGCAGGAATTGTAGGAATCGCATTTATCTTCTTATTCATGCTGTTTTATTACCGATTACCAGGTCTTGTTGCTGTCATTACACTGTCAGCTTATATCTATATCACACTGCAAGTCTTTGACTGGATGGGTGCGGTCATGACACTGCCTGGAATCGCTGCATTGATTCTTGGGGTAGGGATGGCTGTCGATGCCAACATTATTACGTATGAGCGGATTAAAGAAGAGCTCAAGCTCGGTAAATCTGTCCGTTCTGCTTTCAGATCGGGTAACCGCAGATCATTTGCCACGATCTTTGATGCAAACTTAACAAGTATTATTGCCGGAGGGGTTCTGTTCTTCTTTGGAACAAGCTCTGTCAAAGGATTTGCAACTATGCTTATCCTATCGATTTTGACAAGCTTTATCACGGCTGTCTTCCTATCAAGATTCCTTCTTGGATTACTTGTAGAAAGCCGTTATCTCGACCGCAGAAAAGGTTGGTTTGGGGTTCGTCAGAAAGACATTATTGATATTCATGAAACAACTGAAAATACTGAACCGAAAACACCATTTGATAAATGGGATTTCGTCAGCAAACGTAAAGGCTTTATGATTTTCTCAGCAGCCATTACCATTGCTGGAATCATTGTGCTGTCGATCTTCAAGCTCAATGCAGGTATTGACTTTGCAAGTGGTACTAGAGTTGATATTCAAAGTGACCATAAACTGTCAACAGAACAGGTGGAGCAAGATTTTAAAAAGCTAGACCTTGAGACAGACAGTGTTGTGTTATCGGGTCAAAAAGAAAATCAAGCAGCAGCTCGATTTGTCGGTGTTCCGAATAAAGAAAAAATCGCTGAAGTGAAAGATTACTTCAAAGATAAATATGGAACGGAGCCTAACGTAAGTACAGTGTCTCCGACGGTTGGAAAAGAGCTTGCGCGTAACGCATTATACGCTGTCATCATTGCTTCTATCGGGATTATCTTATATGTATCCGTCCGATTTGAGTATAAAATGGCGATTGCAGCCATTGTCTCTCTGCTTTACGATGCATTCTTTATCGTTGCCTTCTTTAGTATTACGCGTTTAGAGGTGGATGTCACCTTCATTGCAGCGATACTCACGGTCATCGGGTACTCAATCAATGACACGATTGTCACCTTCGACAGGGTGCGTGAGCAAATGAAGAAACGCAAACCGAAAACGATCGAAGATTTATCGTACATTGTGAATTTAAGTTTACAGCAAACCTTTACGCGTTCTGTGAACACTGTGCTTACCGTACTTGTAGTGGTGATTGCACTTCTCATTTTCGGTTCAGCATCTATTACAAACTTCTCCATCGCCTTACTTGTCGGCCTATTAACAGGGGTGTATTCATCCCTTTACATTGCGGCACAAATTTGGCTGATATGGAAAGGTCGTGAGCTGAAAAAGCCGGCTAAAATCGACACAGAACAAGATATTTAAACAAGAAAGACTGCCAGCTTGGCAGTCTTTTTTTCATGCATCATACTTGTCATCGTCACAGCAATAAGATGATATGTAAAAACATTTCGGGTTTCATTGATCTTGAAATGGTCTTTTGCTATAATGACATACGTTTAGATCAGTATAGAAAGCAAGTGTCCGTTTGGGGCATTTGGCTTTTATTTATTGGAGGGGCTGTTATGAAGGTTCGGGAAACTGAACTGCCAGGTATCGGTCACAAAGCCGAAATGATCACAAGAAATAATGAGAAACTTGCCATTATCACACATGATGACGGCAGAAGAGAGATGTATCATTTTCAAGAAGATGATCACGAAGAATGTATTTCTGGTATCTTGCTTAGCGATGAAGAAGCAAGACAAATCTCGGCTATTTTAGGCGGCATGGTCTATAAACCAAAAGCGCTTGAGACAGTGGAGGTGGCCATTGATGAACTCATCATTGAATGGTTTAAGATTGAAAAGAACGCACCGGCTGTTAACCAGACGATCGGAGACCTGAGTGTTCGCCAAAACTATCAAGTAACAGTCATCGCCATTGTGAGAAAATCACATGAGAAAATTTTAAATCCAGGACCAGATACGGTGATTGAAGAAGGAGACACCCTTGTCATCTCTGGAGAAAGAAAAGAATTAAAGAGCCTCATTAAAGAAAAACTCAGCAGCTAAGCGCCCATGCTGATAGAAAACCTTCCGCCATGTTCTTTCTGTGTTTAAAAAGGACAAGAAAGAGGGAAGAATAAAAGAAAAAGCTTGGGGGATTTGTAGATGAATAAACAACAATGGACCATCATACTCGCATTTATTTTCGTATTAATTGTCTCAGTATTTGCTGTTATTAACGTGCGGCCTGTACAGGTAGACTACTTATTTGGAACGGCTGAATGGCCGCTGATCCTTGTCATTATCGGTTCTGTTCTTATGGGCGGACTCATTGTGGCTTTTGCGGGGATTTTCCAAATTGTGAAACTAAAACGTGAATTAAAAACATTAAAAGCTGAACACGCAGCCGCTAAAGCAAGCCCTGCTTCTTCTCATAAAAAGGCGGACAAAGACGTTCAAAAGAAAACGAATGTCACACCTTTAAAAGAACAGCCAGCGTCTTTTGACCGGAAGGAAAAATAATCTTCCAGTACAATTTCATAAAATAAAAATTGAAACCCCTCAGTCCACTCTAGTATAATAGTGTGGTTGAGGGGTGAATTTATGTTATTATCCAAAATGCGTTGGGAATATGAACATCCTAGCGAAGAAAAAGTGAAATCACTCTCTGAAAATCTGAATATTTCAGCGCTGACTGCATCACTTCTTGTACAAAGAGGGCTCGAAGAAGTAGAAGAAGCGAGGTCTTTTTTATTTGATCAAAAAGCCGAATTTCATGATCCATTCTTATTAAAAGGAATGAAAGAAGCAGTAGAGCGCATCAACAAAGCGATCGAAGAGCAGGAATCGATTGTGATCTTCGGAGATTATGATGCAGATGGTGTGACAAGTACGTCTGTACTTTTACATACACTTAAAGAACGATCTGCGAAGGTAGACTTTTATATTCCAGATCGATTTAAAGAAGGATATGGGCCAAACGAACAGGCTTTCCGATATATCAAAGAGCAAGGAGCATCGCTTGTCATCACTGTGGATACAGGGATCGCTGCTGTAAATGAAGCACGTATTGCAAAAGAAATAGGATTAGACCTGATCATCACAGATCACCATGAACCAAGCGAGGAACTGCCTGAGGCACTTGCAATTGTACATCCTAAGCAGCCTGGGTGTGAGTATCCGTTTAAAGAGCTGGCGGGTGTCGGTGTTGCGTTTAAAGTGGCACATGCACTCCTTGGTAAACTCCCAGTAGAATTATTAGATCTTGCTGCAATTGGTACAATTGCGGATCTTGTCCCGCTGCATGATGAAAATAGATGGCTTGCAAAAAAAGGTCTTCTGCAGCTTCGTCAATCTAGACGGCCTGGGTTAAAAGCGTTATTAAAAGAAGCAGGCGCCACTCTTGAAGAAGCAAATGAGGAAACGGTCGGCTTTCAAATTGCCCCAAGGCTGAATGCTGTTGGACGAATTGAGCAGGCAGATCCGGCTGTTCATCTTCTCATGACTGAGGATATGGATGAAGCGGAAGAACTCGCTCGTTTTGTACAAGAGTTGAACAAAGAACGGCAGAAAATTGTGAGTACGATCACGGAAGAAGCCATTCAAATGGTCGAAGAGACAGGTGCGGACCAGTCTGCTATCGTCGTAGCAAAAGCTGGCTGGAATCCAGGCGTTGTCGGCATTGTTGCCTCAAAATTGACAGATACATTTTCTCGTCCGGCGATTGTGCTTGGAATAGATGCAGAAACGCAGATGGCGAAAGGGTCAGCTCGAAGTATTCCTGGCTTTGATTTATTTTTCCATTTGAGCAAGTGCCGTGACATCCTGCCGCATTTCGGTGGACACCCGATGGCAGCAGGAATGACACTTCAAGCGGATGATGTTCCTTTACTTAGGGAAAGATTGAATCAATATGCAAATGAAACATTGACAGAAGAAGATTTCATTCCAATTCAACGGGTCGATGCAGTATGTAAAGTGGACGAAATGACGGTGCAAGCCATTGAAGAAGTGGGACTGCTGTCCCCGTTTGGCATGCAGAATCCTAAGCCGTTCATTATGATTGAAGACGCCAAGCTTGAAGACATCCGAACGATCGGGGCCAATCAAAATCACATTAAAATGTCACTAAAAGACGAAGACAAGCTGCTCGACTGTGTCGGTTTTCACCAAGGCAAACTAAAAGAAGAACTTGTTCCGGGGAGTCTAATTTCTGTCGTTGGCGAGGTCTCGATTAATGAATGGAATAACCGAAAGAAACCTCAGCTCATGCTAAAAGACGCTAGAGTAGATGAATGGCAGCTGTTTGATTTGCGCGGGAAAAAAGATTGGGAAAAGAAAGTATCAACACTTGATCCAGCAAAAACGATGGTCTTCTGTTTTGACGAAGAAACAAAAAGGCAATCGGAGCTAGTGGATATTCCGATTCATCTTATTGATGCAGAAAATGTATCCACGTTTGATGTGCAGGAAAAGTATGTGATCTTTGCCGATGTTCCTGCCGATGAACACTTGCTCAAGCTGCTTTTAGAAAACCAACAACCAGCAAGAATTTATACGGTGTTTCAGCGGAAAGAAGATCACTTTATGTCCTCATTCCCGAGCCGTGATCAATTCAAATGGTTTTATGGGTTCTTGTTCAAACGGGGAAGTTTTCCTATTAAAGAACAAGGCATGGAGCTTGCCAAACATAGAGGTTGGACAAAAGATACAATCATTTTTATGACAAAGGTGTTTTTTGAACTCGGTTTTGTTAAAATAGAGAATGGTGTGCTGTCAATAGTGCGTGATGCCCCTAAAAAAGATTTAACCGCATCATCGTCTTATACAGCAAAACAACGATTGATGGAACTCGATCAAACACTAACATATTCCTCAGCCAAAGAGCTGAAGGAATGGCTGAATAGCATGATGAGCGAAGTCTCACCTGTGCTTTGACGTACGAGGAGGAAAAGGAAAAGATGGATTTAAAACAATATGTGACAGTTGTACCTGACTACCCAAAGGAAGGTGTACAATTTAAAGATATTACAACGTTAATGGATAAAGGCGAAGTGTACCGTTATGCAACGGATCAAATCGTTGAATACGCGAAGGAAAGAGACATTGATCTGATTGTTGGACCTGAAGCGCGTGGATTCATTATTGGCTGCCCTGTAGCATACGCACTTGGTGTAGGTTTTGCCCCAGTTCGTAAAGAAGGAAAGCTTCCTCGTGAAGTCATCAAAGTCGATTACGGTTTGGAATACGGTAAAGATGTATTAACGATTCATAAAGATGCAATTCGTCCTGGTCAGCGTGTACTGATCACAGATGATTTGCTTGCGACAGGTGGAACGATTGAAGCGTCCATCAAGCTGGTTGAGGAATTAGGCGGCGTTGTGGCAGGGATTGCATTTTTAATTGAGCTGACGTATCTTGATGGTAGAAAGAAGCTTGACGGTTACGACATCTTGACGTTAATGCAATACTAATGGAGTTTTACGCAAAAAGCACTCAGTAAGAAGGGTGCTTTTTTCCTATCAAAAATCTTTTAGCGGACTTCTTCTCTTTACATCTATCGAATTTTTCTTGATAATAAACTACAATACAGTTTTCATTTAAAAAGGTGATTCCATGGCGAACGAACAAGTTTTAACGGCGCAGCAGGTCATTGATAAGGCAAGAGAATACCTGTCCGCTGAACATATTCAATTTATAGAGCGTGCATACGAATATGCTGAAAATGCTCACAAGGAACAATACCGGAAATCCGGTGAGCCCTATATTATCCATCCTATTCAAGTGGCGGGAATTCTTGTTGATCTTGAAATGGACCCTTCGACCATTGCAGGCGGCTTCTTGCATGATGTTGTCGAAGACACGGATGTGACATTAGAAGATTTAAAAGAGCATTTTAACGAAGAAGTGGCCATGCTTGTTGATGGTGTGACAAAGCTCGGAAAGATTAAATATAAATCACAAGAAGAACAACAGGCTGAAAACCATCGTAAAATGTTTGTTGCAATGGCGCAGGATATTCGCGTCATCTTAATTAAGCTGGCAGACCGTCTTCACAATATGAGAACACTCAAACACCTTCCGCAGGAAAAGCAGCGAAGAATTTCAAATGAAACCCTTGAGATCTTTGCACCGCTTGCGCACAGATTAGGGATTTCAAAGATTAAGTGGGAGCTTGAAGATACAGCCCTCCGCTATTTAAATCCGCAGCAATACTACCGGATTGTGAATCTCATGAAGCGTAAACGAGCGGAACGTGAGGAATACTTGGACGAGGTTGTTAATGAAGTAAAAGACCGCGTGTCTGAGGTGAACATTAAGGCTGAATTCTCCGGCAGACCGAAACATATTTATAGTATTTATCGCAAAATGGTCATGCAAAATAAGCAATTTAATGAAATATATGATTTGCTGGCTGTACGTATTTTGGTTGACAGCATTAAAGACTGCTATGCGGTACTTGGTATTATTCATACATGCTGGAAGCCGATGCCAGGCAGATTTAAGGATTATATTGCGATGCCAAAGCCGAACATGTATCAGTCTCTTCATACAACGGTGATTGGTCCAAAAGGGGACCCGCTTGAAGTTCAGATTCGTACAGTGGAAATGCACGAAATTGCTGAATACGGAATTGCCGCACACTGGGCGTATAAAGAAGGCAAAGAATCAGCAGAATCGACGGAAGAAGCCGTTTTCCAGAAGAAGCTGTCTTGGTTTAGAGAAATCCTTGAATTCCAAAATGAATCCACAGATGCGGAAGAATTTATGGAATCGTTAAAAATTGATCTTTTCTCTGATATGGTGTTTGTATTTACACCAAAAGGTGACGTCATCGAGCTACCGTCTGGTTCCGTACCAATTGATTTCTCATACCGGATTCATTCGGAAATTGGGAATAAAACAATCGGAGCCAAGGTCAACGGTAAAATGGTCACACTTGATCATAAGTTAAAAACAGGTGACATTATTGAAATTCTGACATCTAAGCATAGCTATGGACCAAGCCAGGATTGGGTCAAACTTGCCCAAACCTCCCAAGCGAAGCACAAGATCAGACAGTTTTTCAAGAAACAGCGCCGTGAAGAAAATGTCGAAAAAGGCCGAGAACTTGTGGAGAAAGAAATCAAAAACCTTGAGTTCGATGTCAAAGACATTTTGACCGCTGAAAATCTGCAAAAAGTGGCTGATAAATTTAATTTCTCAAATGAAGAGGACATGTATGCAGCCGTTGGTTATAACGGAATTACGGCACTCCAAGTGGCGAATCGTTTAACGGAAAAAGAAAGAAAACAAAGAGATCAGGAAGAACAAGAGAAAACCGTTCAAGAAGTGTCTGTAGAGTCAAAACCATATCACGGGAAAAAACGGGAAGCTGGCGTGCGAGTGAAAGGCATTGATAACTTGCTTGTCCGTTTATCTAAGTGTTGTAATCCTGTTCCTGGTGATAGCATTGTTGGCTTTATTACAAAAGGACGTGGCGTATCTGTTCACCGTGATGACTGTCCGAACGTGAAGACAGGAGAAGCGCAGGAACGGTTAATCCCGGTTGAGTGGGAGCATGAACAGCCTGCTCGAAACCGTAAAGAATACAATGTGGAAATTGAGATATTAGGATATGACAGACGCGGCTTACTTAATGAGGTGCTTCAAGCAGTCAACGAAACCAAAACGAACATCTCGTCGGTTTCTGGTAAGTCTGATCGTAACAAAGTGGCGACGATCCATATGGCGATCTTTATCCAAAATATTAACCATTTGCACAAAGTGGTAGAACGCATCAAACAAATCAAAGACATTTACTCTGTTCGCCGATTTATGAATTAGAAAGGAAGTATATCGTCTATGAGGCTTGTTGTTCAGCGTGTGACGAGTGCATCTGTGAAAGTAGGAGAAGAGATCACAGGTGCCATCAATGAAGGCTATATGGTGCTCGTTGGGGTTACACATGAAGACACAGAAGAAGATGTGCATTACTTAGCTGAAAAGCTCGCACACTTGCGTATTTTTGAAGATGAAAACGGGAAAATGAATCATTCTTTGTTAGATGTAAAAGGAAGTGTACTGTCTGTATCTCAATTTACTCTTTATGGTGATACGAGGAAAGGCAGACGGCCGAACTTTATGAAAGCTGCCAAACCGGATGTGGCGAATTCACTTTACGAATGCTTCAATGAAACGCTTAGAGAAAAGGGCATCCATGTTGAAACTGGACGTTTTGGGGCGATGATGGACGTCTCATTGACCAATTCGGGGCCAGTCACCATGTTGATGGACAGCAAAGAATAGAAAGACATTAGACTGTAGATAAACTCTTGCTGAGAGTTTGTTTAGAGTCTTTTTCTTTTGCGATCAAACAAAAAAGAGGCGCAGCGGCCTCTTTTTTCTATCGGAAATATTGTTTTAATCCTTCTGTCATTCCTTCTGTCACTCGTTCTTGGTAAGAGGCGCTATAAATGATCGCTTCTTCTTGAGGATTGCTTAAATAGCCGAGTTCATATAAAAGGGAAGGGCGCTTGTTTTCTCTTAAAACAAAATAATCTCCAAATTTGACTCCTTTATCAGGGATCTGTGATCGTTTTGCGACTTCCGTATGAACGCTTGTCGCCAGGCTTTGATCTTTGGATGCCTGATAATAATATGCGGTGCTCCCTCTGATACTTGGGTCCATAAAACTATCATAATGAAGACTAATAAATGCATCTGCATTTCGGTAATGTGAAGTGGCAACCCTCGATTGAAGGCTGATGAATGTATCATCACTTCGTGTTAAATAGACATTTGCTCCAGAAGCTCTTAACTTACCCGCCAGCAAATGAGCGGTTTTGATCGTGATATTCTTTTCAAATGCACCGTCTGCGCCGATCGTGCCGCTGTCTTTTCCACCATGCCCAGGATCAAGAACAATTGTTTTGCCTTTTAAAGATCCAGTGCCAGACGATGAATCCTGCTGAGGTCTTGGTGCTTCGCTGCTATTTTTCTTTGTTTGAACGACCCAGCTCGCCACGTAGCCTGTTCCGCCGTTTGATAATGTCACCTCGTACCAGTCACCTTGTGTACGAACAATTTGATAAGCAGCTCCTTTTGTTGCTCTTTCTGCAATTCCAGCAGAGGTAGAAGCGCTTTTTCTAATATTCGTTCCATCATAAACGATGTACGCTTTCTGATGAGATGACGAAGAGGAAGAATTCTTTTCAGGTGCTGCACTTGTTCCTTGGTTTGAGACAATATAATAACTTGCAACCCAGCCTTTAACGCCTTTTGCTTCGATTTCATACCAGCCATTTTGCTCCCGTAAAATGGTGACTTGAGTGTTGCGGGAAAGTGAAGCGGCCACTTGTGCGTTTGGTGCCGCCGATTTTCGAACATTCAAGCTTGATACGCCAACTGTGCCGGACTGTTTAGAACGAGCGGGCTCAGCTGAACTGGATGAAGAAGCGTTTTGTCCGCCAGAAATATAATCAGAGTGGACCCAGCCTTCCGCTTGTTTGTACGATATTTTTGTCCATTCGCCGCTTGTGTCCAGCTTTTTAGCGGAAGCGCCCTGCGGAAAAGTGCCAATGACTTGATAGGAAGTCCCTGGGCCTATCCGAATGCGAAGGTCGGAGGCTGTTGACGTAATCGAACTGCTTCCTTGCGTACTTTGACCTTGCGTCTTTTGCTTAGCAGGCTTTTGTGCATCAGATGACTTAGTAATCAGCCATGAGACGACCCAGCCTTTTTGTCCGTTCGATAGCCCGATCTGTACCCATTCTCCTTGTTCAGTGAGAATCGGGTAGCTTTCTCCTCGTTTCACAACTGCTGCGATCCCGTAGCTTAAACCAGGTCCGGTTCGCACATTGATTTCATCTGTTGCAACGACAGCTTGATCTGTTTGAGCCGTCGCATGTGTCATTGGCCAAGTGCTGGCAATGAGGACAAAACAGGTGAGCAGCAACATCATGTGATGGTGTGTTTTCAGATTCAAAACGGTGTTTTCCCCTCCCTTGTAAAACCGATGAATGTTAATTCGTTATGTAATGGATGAATTCCTTGCGGTTTCCCTAATAAAAATGAATCAATCTGTTTATACTAGATAAAAATGTGATAAAAGGATGTACAAACATGAGATTAAGCAGAAAATTAGGACGAGTGCAATATAATGGACATCGTGATATCGATCGCTGGCAGCACGACGAAATGGATCAACCAGGCTTCCTTGAAGAAACGGCATCTGAATACGGATGCACGTCAAAAGAAGAGCTGGAAAAGAAAAAGAGACACGGCAAGGGTTGACAGAGTGGCAGCACCGACCTTATTATAATATAAATCAACACACTTGAAAATTTAAAATGTGGAACTGATGATAGAGAATAGTAGGGTAAATTGCGTGAGCAGAGAGGAATCGCCTTAGGCTGAAAGCGAATCCGCATGGCATTTATCACGAAAGAACACTCTGTAGGTTTCCTGCTGAACACTCAAAAAATGAGTCATTAGGCGGAGAACGTGAATCTGCGTTAAGGATTTGAGCGGGAACATGGCTAGATCATGTTCCAACTAGGGTGGCACCACGGGTATAACTCTCGTCCCTACTATACACATAGTAGAGGCGGGGGTTTTTTATATGTCCACATAAAAAATGAATGATGGTCGTAGGAGGACGAAAAATGAGTTTTAATATTCCAAGAGGCACACAGGATATTTTACCGGGAGAATCAGAACGCTGGCAGTATGTTGAACAAATTGCGAGAGATACATGTGCAGCCTTTCAATACAAAGAAATCCGCACACCGATTTTTGAGCATACGGAACTGTTTGCACGAGGAGTAGGCGAGTCAACAGATATCGTTCAAAAAGAGATGTACACATTTGAAGACAAAAAAGGACGTAGCATCACACTTCGCCCAGAAGGAACAGCTTCAACTGTCCGTTCTTATGTTGAAAATAAACTGTTTGCACAGCCTGCACAGCCTACAAAGCTGTACTACATTGGACCAATGTTCCGCTATGAGCGTCCGCAAACGGGAAGATATCGTCAATTTTATCAATTCGGAATTGAAGCGATCGGTTCAAAAGATCCTGCCATTGATGCAGAGGTCATTTCATTAGCGATGAGTGTGTATGAGAAAGCGGGTCTTTCCAACTTAAAACTCGTCATTAACAGCCTTGGTGACAAAGAAAGCCGTGCAGATTACCGTCAAGCACTTGTCGAGCATTTTGAACCAAGAATTGATGAATTCTGTCACGACTGCCAAATTCGCTTGCATCAAAATCCATTGCGTATTCTTGATTGTAAAAAGGACCGCGACCACGAACTGATGGCAACGGCACCATCCATTCAAGATTACTTAAATGAAGAATCACGGACTTATTTTGAAAAAGTAAAACAATATTTAACCGATCTAGGCATTGAATATGTCGTCGATCCGAACTTAGTGCGTGGTCTTGATTATTACAATCACACTGCCTTTGAGATTATGAGTAATGCAGAAGGCTTTGGCGCGATCACAACATTAGCCGGCGGCGGCCGTTATGATGGACTCGTTGAAGGAATTGGCGGTCCTGAATCACCAGGTATCGGCTTTGCGATGAGTATTGAACGTTTCCTATCAGCGATTGATGCAGAGAAGATTGAGCTTCCTGTTCAAGACGGCATTGATTTATACATTGCGGCATTAGGAGATCAAGCAAAAGATTATGCTGTTGGCTTATTGAATCGCCTAAGAAAAGAAGGCATTTCAAGTGAAATGGACTATACAGGGAAAAAGCTAAAAGCACAATTTAAAGCGGCAGACCGCTTGAAAGCCAAGTTTATTGCAGTTCTTGGTGAAGATGAGTTGGCGCAGCAAATTGTAAACGTAAAAGATACGACAACGGGTGAACAAATTGAAGTGAAGCTTGATGAGCTGATTCAAATGATGAAAGCCCACCAGAAAGCGTAAAGAAGGAGTGGAATGTTTGTGTTTGGTAGAACTTTTTATTGTGGAGAAGTAACAGAAGACCAAATCGGTCAAACCGTTGTATTAAAAGGATGGGTACAAAAACGTCGTGACCTTGGCGGATTAATCTTTATTGACCTGCGTGATCGTACAGGCATTGTGCAAGTTGTCTTTCATCCAGACCAATCAAAAGAGGCTCTTGAGACAGCAGAATCGATTCGTAATGAATATGTCCTTGATATTAAAGGGACAGTGGTCGCAAGAGAAGAAGCCACGATCAACCCAAATTTAAAAACAGGCAAAATTGAAATTCAAGTCGACACGGTCACTGTTTTAAATGAAGCCAAGACGCCTCCATTTGTGATTTCTGATCAAGCAGATGAGGTATCAGAAGATGTGCGCTTAAAATACCGCTACCTAGATCTTCGCCGTCCTGCGATGTTTGAAACGATGAAAATGCGACATGAAGTCACAAAAGCATTCCGCCATTTCTTAGATGATCACGGCTTTCTAGACATTGAAACGCCAATTTTAACAAAAAGTACGCCAGAAGGTGCACGTGACTATCTTGTGCCAAGCCGTGTACACGAAGGAGAATTCTATGCGCTGCCGCAGTCTCCGCAATTATTTAAGCAATTGCTCATGGTGTCTGGGATGGACCGCTACTATCAAATCGCTCGCTGCTTTAGAGATGAAGACTTACGTGCTGACCGTCAGCCGGAATTTACACAAGTCGATATTGAAATGTCCTTTATGAGTCAAGAAGACATCATGACGCTTGCTGAAGAGATGATGGCAAAGGTGATGAAAGATGTCAAAGGTGTTGACCTGACATTGCCATTACCTCGTATGACGTATGATGAAGCGATGAATTCCTATGGTTCTGACAAGCCAGATACCCGATTTGACATGAAGCTTGTCAACATTTCAGACACGGTAAAAGACTCAGATTTCAAAGTCTTCAGCGGTGCTGTAAACAATGGCGGAGCTGTCAAAGCGATTAATGTCAAAGGGGCTGCAGCAAACTACTCAAGAAAAGACATCGATGCACTTGGTGCATTTGCAGCGAACTATGGTGCAAAAGGTCTTGCTTGGCTAAAAGCTGAAGGGACAGAGTTAAAAGGACCAATCGCTAAATTCTTTGATGAGTCAAAACAAGCAGAATTAAAAGAACAGCTTCAAGTTGAAGAAGGCGACCTTTTACTCTTTGTTGCAGATAAGACGTCTGTTGTCCATGATGCGCTTGGCGCACTTCGCTTAAAACTTGGCAAAGAGCTTAAACTCATCGATGAATCTGTCTTCAATTTCTTATGGGTTGTCGATTGGCCGCTGCTTGAAAAAGATGAAGAAGAAGGCCGCTTCTATGCTGCCCACCATCCTTTCACAATGCCAGTTCGGGATGATCTTGAATTAATTGAAACAAGTCCAGAAGATATGAAAGCTCAAGCGTATGATCTTGTGCTGAACGGCTATGAGCTTGGCGGAGGTTCTATTCGTATTTTTGAAAAGGACATTCAAGAGAAAATGTTTGGTTTACTTGGCTTTTCTAAAGAAGAAGCGTACGATCAGTTCGGCTTCCTTCTTGATGCATTTGAGCATGGGGTGCCTCCGCACGGCGGAATTGCGCTTGGACTTGACCGCCTAGTGATGCTGCTTGCCGGCCGATCTAACCTAAGAGATACCATTGCGTTCCCGAAAACGGCAAGTGCAAGCTGTGTTCTCACAGATGCTCCTGGCACTGTAAGCGCAGCGCAGCTAGATGAACTGAGTTTGGCGATTAAAACAAAAGTAAAACAGTAAAATAGGCGCATGTTTATAGGCATGTAAACGCTTGAAAAAGGGACATGCCTATGATATGCTTTCATCAACCAATAAATAAAGTCCTGATACGTACGGTGGTTACCTAGTTTTGACCGAACATTTTTTTCTACGGGAGCTTGCCTTTCCTTTCTGCATAAATGCCTCTTCTGAGGACTTATAAAGTGAGGAAGAAAGCACCCACCTGCATGGTGCGGGGTTCAAAACGAAGGAAAAGCTGGCGGCGTGATCGGGACTTTTTTGTGTTTTTTTCTATTTGAGAAGGATGACGGAGAACGCTGAATATGATATGATTCTTTCGATTCATTTTAAATAAAGGTGGAGTGAGGCACTTGTTACATCAGTTTTCAAGAAACGAGCTTGCCATTGGCAAGGAAGGCTTAAATATATTAAAAAACAGTACAGTTGCAGTGCTTGGAGTAGGCGGCGTAGGTTCTTTTGCAGTAGAAGCCCTTGCTCGTTCAGGTGTTGGCCGTATTGTTCTTGTTGATAAAGATGATATTGATATTACAAATGTAAATAGGCAGCTGCCAGCTTTGCTATCAACGGTTGGTCAGCCTAAAGTTGACTTAATGCAGGCAAGAATTGCTGACATTAACCCAGAATGTGAAGTTGTTGCGCTCAAAATGTTCTATACAGAAGAAACATATGAACAATTCTTTGAGTATCCACTTGATTATGTCATTGATGCATCAGATACAATTCATTATAAAATTCATTTAATGAAAGAGTGCCTGAAACGCGATGTGAACATTATTTCGAGTATGGGTGCTGCAAATAAAACAGATCCGACACGTTTTAAAATTGATGACATCTCGAAAACACATACAGACCCAATTGCGAAAGTCGTCAGAACACGCCTGCGGAAGGAAGGCATTCGTAAGGGAATTGAAGTTATTTTCTCTGATGAAAGTCCGATTGTCATTCGTGAAGATGTGAGAAAAGAAGTTGGAAATGATGAAGCGAAAATTCGTAAGGCACAAATGCCGCCGTCATCCAATGCTTTTGTTCCATCTGTGGCTGGACTGATCATGGGTGGTCATGTCATTATGAAACTGTTAAAAGATATTCCGATTACACGTGTGAAAGATAAATAAACAGCCCGCCTGCTTAGAGCAGGGGGCTTTTTTTATTTTTGCCGTCTTAAATTTTCGTACACTTGCTTTAGTGCACCTTCAAATTTTCCAGTTTGCTTTGGTTCATAATATTGCTTGTTTTTCAGCGGGTCAGGTAAATATTGCTGCTTCACCCAGCCATTTTCATAATCGTGCGGATATAAGTAATCGGCGCCCCTTCCAAGTGCAGCTGCCCCTTTATAGTGGGCATCTTTTAAATGAACGGGAACTTCACCCATTTTCCCCGTGCGAATATCATGCAGTGCCGCATCAATCGCTTGGTAAGCGGAGTTTGACTTTGGAGAAAGACACAGTTCAATCACGGCATTAGCGAGTGGAATTCGTGCTTCTGGGAAACCAACTCTCTCAGCTGTTTGAACAGCGCTTAACACACGCGGCCCTGCCTGCGGGCTGGCTAGGCCAATATCTTCATAAGCCATCACAAGTAATCGTCTCGAAATGCTTTCGAGATCTCCCGCTTCAATCAGTCTTGCAAGGTAATGAAGCGCAGCATCTGCGTCAGATCCTCTAATGGATTTTTGAAAAGCCGAGAGGACATCATAATGGGCATCACCGTTTTTATCATGCGAGAAGCTCTTTTTTTGTAAACATTCTTCTGCTGCAGCTAGAGTGATCGTGATCTGTCCAGAATCATCCGCTTTTGTCGATAAGACGGCTAGTTCAAGCGCATTTAAAGCGGAACGCACATCTCCTCCGCATCCATTTGCAAAATGATTCATTGCCTCCTCATCAACTTTGACCGAATAACCGCCAAGCCCGCGATGTTCATCCTGTAAAGCTCGAGATAATGCAGCTTTGATTTGCTCTGTTTCCAGCGGCTTCAGCTCAAATATTTGTGTCCGGCTACGGATGGCTGGGTTAATCGCATGATACGGATTAGCTGTTGTCGCGCCAATTAAAATAATCATGCCATTTTCTAAATACGGAAGAAGGAAATCCTGCTTCCCTTTATCGAGTCTGTGGACTTCGTCTAAAATCAAGATGACCTGACCACTCATTTTCGCTTCAGCGGCGACAGCTTCCATATCTTTTTTGTTATGAATCACCGCATTCAATGTACGGAAGGCAATGCTTGTACTGCCAGCGATTGCAGTTGCAATGGATGTTTTGCCGATTCCCGGCGGCCCGTATAAAATCATCGAGGACAAATGTTTCGCCTCGACCATTCGTCTAATAATTTGACCTTCTCCAACGAGATGCTCCTGCCCAATAATGTCTCCAATATGACTTGGGCGCATTCGATACGCTAAAGGTTTCATGATTATCTCTCCTAAAGCAATGTCTTGTTTGTATAGAGTACCGAAATTTCTTCAAATAGAAAAGGGATGCGTCCTCGTTTTGAGCTCAGAACCCGCAAATGAAAGTTGGCTAAAAGTATGATATAATTGCTTTTGGTCTATATAAGCGTATATGAAATCAGAAAAATAATTGATGACATAGAAATAGAAAACGCAGAGGTGTTTAACTTGAAAATTTCTACTAAAGGCAGATATGGTCTGACGATCATGATCGAATTAGCCAAAAAACATGGCGAAGGCCCTACATCATTAAAATCAATCGCTCAAAACAATGATTTGTCTGAGCATTATTTAGAGCAGCTTGTATCACCACTTCGCAATGCACGTCTTGTGAAAAGTATCCGTGGAGCGTATGGCGGCTATGTGCTTGCCCATGAGCCAAACGAGATTACAGCCGGTGATATTATTCGAGTATTAGAAGGACCTATTAGTCCTGTTGAAGTGATCGAAAACGAAGAGCCAGCAAAGCGTGCACTTTGGATTCGTATTCGTGATGCAGTAAAAGACGTACTAGACAATACAACTCTTGAAGACTTAGCAAGCTATAAAGATGATGAGGATCAAGAGGCGTATATGTTCTATATTTAGATCAGAGGTGTACCGGAAATGGAACGTATCTATTTAGATCATGCAGCCACAACGCCGATGGATCAGCGAATTGTGGACAAGATGATGCCTTACTTTACAGAGATATTTGGCAATCCCTCTAGTATTCATTCATATGGGCGCGAGGCAAGAAAGTGGCTCGATGAAGCAAGGGAAGTCATTGCAGGAGAATTACACTGTAAGCAGCAGGAGATCATCCTCACAAGCGGGGGAACAGAGGCAGACAACTTGGCCATTACAGGTGTGGCAATGGCAAGGCAGCATGAAGGAAAACATATCATCACAACAAAAACTGAGCATCATGCAGTGCTGCATACATGCGAACGCTTAGAGAAGCTTGGTTTTGATGTGACGTATTTAGATGTGGATCACACTGGATTGATTCATCTTGATCAATTAAAACAAGCATTAAGAGACGATACAATTCTTGTGACCATCATGTACGGCAATAATGAAACGGGTGTGATCCAGCCAATCAAAGAAATTGGTCAACTTTTGCATGATCACGCTGCTCATTTTCATACAGACGCTGTACAGGCATTTGGGACAATATCAATTGATGTCACAGAACTTCATATCGACCTCTTATCTGCGTCCGGTCATAAACTAAATGGCCCGATGGGAACAGGCTTTTTATACGTCAATGAGCGTGTAAAACTTTCTCCGCAGCTATTCGGAGGAGAACAAGAGAGAAAACGCCGTGCTGGCACTGAAAATGTGGCGGGAATCATTGGACTTGCAGAAGCAGTTCAATTAACAAAGCAAAATAGAAGAGAAAAAGCAGTGCATTATGGTAAGCTCAAAGAAGCGATGCTGCAAGTATTCGAAGAGGAATCACTCAATTTCTCTATCAATGGACATCCGAAAGAGACATTGCCGCATATTTTAAATGTCCACTTCCCGGGCGTTTCTATTGAATCGTTACTTGTGAACTTAGATATGGAAGGGATTGCTGTTTCAAGCGGGTCAGCATGTACGGCTGGATCTGTCCTTCCTTCGCACGTATTAAGCGCCATGTATGGTGAAGAAGCAAAAGAACTGACATCCTCAGTCAGAATTAGCTTCGGTCTTGGAAATGAAGAGGAACATGTGAAGCAGGCGGCGCATAAGATAGCGGCTGTCGTCAAACGCCTAGCCAAATAAATGCTCCCCTTTTGTTCGTGTGTGAAAAATGAAACAGCAGGCACCTGAAGAACGAAACGCGCACGTTGTTTCATTGAAATTGGAGTTGATGAAGATGACAAAAAGACCTGAAGACACAAGAGTTGTGGTCGGCATGTCCGGAGGCGTCGATTCATCAGTTGCTGCGCTCATGTTAAAGGAGCAAGGCTATGATGTGATCGGCATATTTATGAAAAACTGGGATGACACAGATGAAAATGGTGTATGTACAGCAACGGAGGACTATGAGGATGTCATTCGTGTTTGTAACCAGATTGGAATCCCATATTATGCAGTGAATTTCGAGAAACAGTATTGGGACAAAGTGTTTCAATATTTTCTTGATGAATATAAAGCAGGCAGAACGCCGAACCCAGATGTCATGTGTAACAAAGAAATTAAGTTCAAAGCATTTCTTGAGCATGCATTGTCGCTTGGAGCGGATTATTTGGCAACAGGCCACTATGCCCGTGTCGACAGAACCGGCGATGAAGTCAAAATGCTAAGAGGTCTTGATACAAACAAAGACCAAACTTATTTCTTGAATCAGCTGACTCAAGAACAGCTTGATAAAGTGTTGTTCCCAATCGGCGATTTAGAGAAAAAAAGAGTGCGTGAATTAGCGAAAGAAGCAGAGCTCGCAACAGCAACGAAAAAAGATTCTACGGGCATCTGCTTTATTGGGGAAAGAAACTTTAAAACGTTCCTTAGCCAATATTTGCCTGCACAGCCCGGTGTGATGCAGACAATGGACGGAGAAGTAAAAGGTGAACATGATGGACTGATGTATTACACGATCGGTCAGCGCCAAGGACTTGGCATTGGCGGAAGCGGTGATCCGTGGTTCGTTGTTGGGAAGGACTTAGAGAAAAATATCTTATTTGTTGAACAAGGCTTCCACAATCCGCTTTTATACTCTGAAAGTATTTCAGCTGTTAACATCAGCTGGACTCGTCCTCATATTGTCGGCGAAAACGGTGAACTCACATGCACAGCAAAATTCCGATACCGTCAAGAAGACCATCATGTAAAAGTCAAACTGACAGGTGAGCAGGAAGCAATGGTGATCTTTGATGAACCCGTTCGTGCTGTCACTCCAGGACAAGCTGTTGTTTTTTATGATGGCGAAGAATGTCTTGGCGGCGGAACCATTGACGATGTCTTTAAAGATGGCCAAAAGCTGTCGTATGTGTAACATGTGTTAAAAACCTCAACGTCGCTGTTGAGGTTTTTTAATGAAAGGATGAAGAGAGCGAATGAATCATAACGAAATCGGTATTGAAGCTTTAAATCAAGGGAACATCGAACAGGCAGCTGAAGCTTTTACGAAAGCCATTGAAGAAAGCCCAAAGGACCCGGTTCCATATATTAACTTTGCGAATTTACTTTCAAGTGTTCATGAATTTGAACGTGCTTTGAACTTCTTTCAAAAAGCCATTGAACTTGATCATACAGCAGCTGCAGCCTATTACGGAGCAGGAAATGTCTATACGATGAAAGAAGACTTTATGAAAGCGAAAGACTATTTTGAGCAAGCGCTACAAGCTGGAATGGAAAACAGTGATTTGTTTTATATGTTAGGGCAGACACTGATGAAATTAGAGCAGCCGAAGCTTGCGATGCCTTATCTTCAGCGTGCAGTTGAGCTAAACGAAGAAGACAACGAAGCAAGATTTCAATTTGGCATGTGCTTAGCGAATGAACATCTGCTGGAGGAAGCGGTCGCAGTCTTTGCTGAAGTGATTACGCGAGATCCGCAGCATGCAGACGCTTTTTATAATGCGGGCGTTGCGTATGCGTATTTGGAGAAAAAGGACGAAGCGCTTGAAATGCTAGGAAAAGCCATTGACGTGCAGCCTGATCATATGCTTGCATTGCATGCGCAAAAGCTGATTCAAGAGGCAGAATAACCGGAAGGAGGGAAGACCTGTGCAGGAACATCCAGATCAAATGAAGCTTGAAGACGAACCGTTTTTAAAAGGGACGGTTCAAGCCGTTATTTTCCATAACGAAAGTAATTTATACTCGGTGTTAAAAGTAAAAGTCATTGAAACATCAGAGAATTTAGAGGAAAAAACAGCATCTGTCACAGGGTACTTCCCAGCGCTTCATGAGGAGGAAACCTACACCTTCTATGGCAAGGTCACAAGTCATCCGAAGTTTGGCGAGCAGTTTCAAGCCACTCATTTTCAAAAGGAAGTCCCTACAACAAAACAAGGCATTATTCATTATCTTTCTAGTGACTTGTTTGAAGGGATTGGGAAAAAGACGGCGGAAGAAATCGTCGGCAAGTTAGGCAATCAGACGCTTCATCAAATTATGCGTGATCCGTCTGTTTTGTATGACGTCCCTCGCCTGTCAAAAAAGAAGGCAGATAAGCTGGCTGCCGCACTTCAGGAGCATCAAGGGCTTGAGCAAATCATGATCAGCCTGAATCAATATGGCTTTGGTCCTCAGCTTAGCATGAAAATTTACCAAGCGTACGAGAGTGAAACGTTGCAGAAAATTGAAGAAAACCCTTATCAGCTCGTCAAAGACGTAGAGGGGATTGGATTTATTAAAGCAGATGAACTCGGCGCTAGAACAGGGATATCTGGAAATGATCCAGAACGCATTCGTGCAGCCCTTTTGTATACCGTTGAGACAGCAAGCCTGCAAGACGGTCATACGTACATACAAACGAAAGATCTGATCATCGAAACCCGTAAATTGCTGAATCAAACAGGCAATGACTACAAAGTGACTGAAATGGACGTTGCCAATCAGATCATTGCACTTGGTGAAGGGAAAGACATGATCATTGAAGATGATCGCTGTTACCATCCTTCGCTCTTTTATGCGGAACAAAGTGTGGCAAAACGCATTCAAAAAATTGTCTCTCAAACAGAATATGCAGATCAATTTCCTGAATCAGAATTTCTGCTCGCACTTGGTGAATTGGAGGAGCGGCTGGGTGTCCAGTATGCACCGACCCAAAAAGAAGCCATTCAAAAGGCACTCATGTCCCCGATGCTGCTCTTAACAGGCGGGCCGGGTACAGGGAAAACGACGGTCATTAAAGGGATTGTCGAGCTTTACAGCGATCTTCACGGCGTATCTCTTGACCCGGGTGATTATAAAAAAGATGAAGCATTTCCGTTCGTACTTGCCGCACCAACTGGACGTGCTGCGAAACGAATGACAGAATCCACTGGACTTCCTGCTGTGACCATTCACCGGCTGCTAGGCTGGAATGGATCAGAAGGCTTCTCACATGATGAAGACCAGCCGATTGAAGGAAAGCTTGTCATCATTGATGAATCGAGTATGCTGGATATTTGGCTGGCGAACCATTTGTTTAAGGCGATCCCAGATCATATTCAAGTCATTATGGTTGGAGACGAACATCAACTTCCATCTGTCGGACCTGGTCAAGTGTTAAGAGACCTGCTTGCGTCACAAGCTATACCGGCAGTTACACTAACTGATATTTACCGGCAGGCAGACGGTTCAACAATTGTTGAGCTTGCGCATGATATGAAAAATGGTGTTTTGCCAAAGGATATTACTGCACGCTCGAAGGATCGATCCTTTATTCAATGCTCTAGTGACCAAATGAAAGAAGTCATCGAGAAAGTGGTCAGCAATGCTGCTCAAAAGGGGTATTCAGCAAAGGACATTCAAGTACTTGCCCCGATGTATAAAGGAAAAGCAGGCATTAATGAACTGAATAAAATGCTTCAGCAAATTTTGAATCCTAAAAAGCCAAAAGGAAGAGAAATTCCTTTTGGTGATGTCGTCTACCGGACAGGTGATAAGGTACTTCAGCTTGTCAATCAGCCCGAGAATAACATTTTTAATGGAGATATTGGCGAAATTGTCTCGATCTTTTATGCGAAAGAAAACACAGAAAAAGAAGATATGGCGGTCATCTCCTTTGATGGAAATGAAATCACGTTTACGAAAAAAGATTTTCATCAATTTACACACGCTTATTGTTGCTCGATTCATAAATCCCAGGGCAGTGAATTCCCAATCGTGGTGCTGCCAGTCGTGAGAAGTTATTATCGAATGCTTCGAAGAAATTTGCTTTACACGGCCATTACACGAAGTAAAAAGTTTTTAATTTTGTGCGGCGAGGAATCAGCATTAGAGTGGGGCGTGAAAAATAATGAAGACTCCCTCAGACAAACGTCTTTAACCATGCGTCTTACTGAAACGGAAGAAATCATGGACGCTGAGCTAGCAGCCCTCCAAAAAGAACTTCCTTTCAGCGTACACGATGCCAATATTGGCATGGAGGGAATCACTCCGTTTGATTTTATGCAAGAGTAAATGGCTTCCATGGAAGCCATCATATTGTTAAACAAAGGGCTAAAATGAACTTGATTTTAGCCCTTTGTTTTTTTCAGCGTGAAAGAAAACCTTTGCAGCCCTAGGAAGGACGAGTACTGGCGCGGAACGAATTTGACATTCGTGAGCACCAGCACGCAGGACTGACAAAGAATGCGAGGGTTTGTCTACACGCTGATGGCTTCCTTCATGGAAGCCATTTCTTCGTATGAGTCATAGAGGAAACGCACACGATAAGACTGTTCCGAAAAGGTGGTTGATCACATTTTGAGAACATGTCGAGAGCTTGAAGGACTGACGATCTATACAGACGAGCTGTCTCATTCACTTGGGGCGATCAAAGATATTTGCTTTTTAGCCGGCGGCAGCTGCGGGGGATATGTTTTAGATGGGAAAAAGAAAGACTGTGCTTTCATTCCATTCTCAGCTGGCGACAAACTGACAGACAAAGGTCTATATGTGAGCTACCAGAAGGGCATCGAGATAGATACCTCCGCCCCATCCTTCTTCTTTTCGAAATTAAAAAAGAAAATGATCCGTACGCCAGATGGTGAAACATTAGGTGTTTTGGAAGATGTATACTTTTGCATGAATTCGGGCACAATCGTAGCATATGAACTCTCGGACGGCTTCTTTACAGAGCTATCAGGGATTCGAAAGCAGCTGCATGCTGCCGGAACCTTGATGGATGTTCAAAAGGAAGCACTTGTTCTAAACCGAACGTAAAGAGGTGCTGAATATGCTCATTTGCCCAAATTGCAAATGTAAAGACATCGGAAAAATTGGGGTCAATCAATATTATTGCTGGGGCTGTTTTATTGAATTGACACTGTCAAAAGGCAAAATATCTACTCACCAAGTGGAGGAAGACGGTACACTAAGCAGTTTAGACGACCTGTTTAGTGACGATGAACGTTCAATTCAACTATAAGTGTTAAGGGGGAATTTCGAATGGGCAAAATGACTTCTTCACTATTAACGCTTGGTGCAGGTGCACTCGCATATCACTTTGCAAGTCGATATGATATGCCATCTAAGCGGGATATGAAAAAGATGAGAAAACGAGTTATGCGAATGCTTTAAACAAAAAGGGACATCCACCATGAGCGGATGTCCTTTTTTTATGCCTGCCTGTACTCTAATCTCCGTGCAAGTATAGACAAGCTGAAGTTGACAACAAAGTACATCATGGCCGCCAAGAGGAAAATAGGAAGTAAATAAGATTGGCTTTGACCATTTAAAATCTGCGCGTGATGCAATAACTCTGGAAGGGCAATTACAACGGCGAGCGATGTATCTTTTAAAAGAGAAATAAATTGACTGACAATCGGCGGTACCATTCGGCGTAACGCCTGTGGCATGATAATCATTTTTAATGTTTGAATATAGGTTAAACCAGAGGATCTGGCCGCCTCGATTTGTCCTTTATCAATTGATTTTAATCCGCTGCGAATGATTTCTGACAGCATAGCGGATTCAAACACGGTTAAAGCCGCAATGGCAGAGGCCGTGATGCTCAGCTTAATGCCAATTTCAGGCAGGGCGAAATACGTAAAAAAGATGATCAGCAAAAGCGGTAGGTTCCGAACGGTTTCAACAATGACCGCAAGCACCTTTGATAAAATAGGGATTTGTGCGAACCTCAATGTGCCAACGACTAATCCGATGATAAAGCTTAAAATGATGGAGATAAAAGCCACTTTTAAGGTGACAGCAAATCCTTCAAGTAAAAAGGCGAGATGATCGGGCTGGTAGGCACCTATAAAATCCATTGTGTTTCCTCCTTTCTAGTGGCTTCGGGCTAATCTTTTTTCTAAATAACCAACGCCTAGACTAAGTGGAATGGTCAATAGAAGATAGAACATGGCAACAAAAATGTATACATCAAATGTCACAAACGTTCTCGAAGCGATAAGGTCTCCTTGGTACATCAGATCAAACCCTGCAATGACACCTAAAATAGACGAGTTTTTCACAAGGTTGATAAATTGATTCCCAAGTGGTGGAATGACAATTTTGATGGCCTGCGGCAGAATAATATATCGCATCGTTCCGCCATATGTCAGACCAGAAGCTCTAGCTGCTTCCATTTGTCCAAGCGGTACAGCTTGTATACCTGCACGAATGGCTTCAGCGATAAAAGCAGACGTATAAATGGAGAGGGCAATGGTTCCTGCTGTAAAGCCATCTGCCACAATGCCAAGTACCGGTAAACCAAAAAAGAACACAAAGGTGATCAATAATAACGGAATATTCCGAATAAATTCCACGTAAGCCGTCCCTAACCAGTTGAGCGGCCTTAGTGGCGCAATTCTCATAATGGCAATGAGTGTACCGATGAAAAAGCTTCCAATCAACGCAATGACACTTGCACCAATCGTATATTTAAACCCTTCTAAATAAAGATGGAAGTTCTCAGTTAAAATGGAAAACCGCAGCAATCAGTTCACTTCCTTCCTAATCAACAGAGGAGCCGGCAAGCGGCTCTCCTGAGGGTGTTGAGATTGATCGAGTCAATTGATTATTCTTTGATCCATTTTTTATGAATCTTGTCATACTCTCCATTGTCTTTTAATGCCTTTAACGCTTTATTAATGGCTTCTGTCAATTCTTCATCGCCTTTTTTCACAGCGATACCATAAGGCTCATCGGTAAATGTTCCGCCAACGACTTCATAATTTGAATCTTCGTCTGCCATGCCAAATAAAATTGCATTATCAGTTGTCAGAACTTGCCCTTGATTTGATTTTAAGGCTGTAAAGGCTTCTTGGTAATTTTCAAATTCTAAAACGGATGCTTCTGGTGCCTTTTCGCGAATGTTTTGAGAAGAAGTGGACCCTTTCACTGCAAGCACCTTCGTACCTTTTTTAAGATCATCAATCGATTGAATGTCGCTGCCTTTTTTCACAAGCAGTGATTGTCCTGCTTCAAAGTATACGTCTGAGAAATTGACCTCTTTTTTACGCTCTTCTGTGATCGTCATTGTGGCAACAATGGCATGAATATCTCCTTTTTGCAGTAAAGGAATTCTTGTTTTAGATGTCACTTCTTTGAATTCTGCTTTTCCTTCATCACCGAGCATTTCTTTAGTGATCGCTTTTGCGATATCAATATCAAACCCTTCAATATCCCCGCTACTAGGATTTTTTAGACCAAATAAACGAGTATCGTTTTTCACACCGAAAACGATTTTTTTGTCTTTCTTAATGGCTTCTAATGAGCTACCTTGTTTTGCATCGGTTGAGCCTTTCTCGGCAGAGCCGCAGGCAGCGAGAGCGATCATACAGCAAGTCATCAACAGTAATAGGCCAAAGCGTTTCATTTTTTTCATCAAATTCATTCCCCCTAGTGATTTAAAATACGGCTTAAAAAGAGCTGAGCGCGTTTCTCGCGCGGTTTTTCATAAAAGGCAGCTGGTGTTGATTCTTCAAGAATTCTTCCTTCATCAATAAACACAATGCGGTCTGCGACTTCACGGGCAAACCCCATCTCGTGCGTGACAACGACCATTGTCATTCCTTCCCTTGCCAGCTGTTTCATCACATCTAGCACCTCACCGATCATCTCTGGATCAAGAGCTGATGTTGGTTCATCGAAAAGCATGACCTCAGGTTTCATTGCAAGTCCCCTTGCGATTGCCACACGCTGCTGCTGTCCTCCTGAGAGTCTAGAAGGGTAGGTGTCTGCTTTTTCAGGAATGCCAACTTTATTTAAATAAAATTCAGCTGTTTCCTTTGCTTCTTCTTTGCTCACTTTTTTAACCTTCATCGGCGCAAGCATAATGTTTTCAAGCACCGTCTTATGCGGATAAAGATGGAAGTGCTGAAACACCATCCCGATATTTTGCCTGATGAGATTGATGTTGGTTTTCGGATGCTGAACAGACACTTGATTGACAAGGACTTTTCCTTCATCAATGCTTTCAAGACGATTGATACACCTGAGGATCGTGCTTTTTCCAGACCCTGAAGGACCGATGATCACAACAACCTCACCTTTTTGAATATGTAGGTTAATGTCCTTAAGTACATGGAACTGGCCGTAATGCTTGTTGACTTCTTCGAATGTGATCATGAAGAACCTCCTCTTCTAATGATTGAGCTAAAGCGGATTCTAGCATAAATGAGGTGAAAATAAGAAAATAATGGAATATTTTCTAACGAGATTTTTACAGCAAACAGTGACTTTGGATGGAGCCGTATGTTTCATGTGTATTCATTTTTAACAAAGTTAGGACAAATTTTATTTACATGGATAATTGCAGAAGTTGGTTAAACAATAAGAAGAGAGGTGAAAAAGGTGAAGAAACGTCCGATCGAGTTTCTAATATATGCTGCAGGTGTACTGCTTGTCCTTGCGTCTTTACTCATTTTGGTTCAGCTCGACGAGCTATGGATGCCTATTTTTTTATTGCTCAAAGCGGTTTTGATCCCGCTTCTTATCGCTATTTTTATTTCTTATCTTCTTTATCCAATTGTTGAAAGACTACATAAGCGAGGTTTGCCAAGGACGGTCAGTCTTTTATTAATATATGTGCTGTTTTTTGGCGGCATTGGTTTGGCTGTGTATAAAGGGGCACCGGTTTTAATCGCTCAGTTAAATGAATTGTCGGAGCAAATTCCCATGCTTGCCGAAACGTATAATGGTGCTTTATCACATGTTCATCGTCATACAAGCCACTGGCCTGATGGACTACATGAACGGCTGGATCGTTTTATTGTCCAATCTGAGACGTATGCCGCAAATGGGGCAGAGCGGATGATTCTAAGCTGTAAAGTATTGCTTGATTACGCCTTAGTTGCTGCACTTATTCCTTTTCTTGTCTTTTATATGGTGAAAGATATGAACACGATGAAGCGGGCAGCATGGTATTTAACCCCGCCAAGCTTTCGAAAAAGGGGACATGCCTTTGTGAAAGCAGTGGATGACTCACTTGGGGATTATATTAGAGGGCAATTGCTTGTCTGTTCTTTAATTGGAGGTGCTGCTGCCATTGTTCTTTGGCTGTTTCATATTCCATATCCGCTTGTACTAGGTATGTTAATCGGTGCAACGAATGTCATTCCGTATTTTGGCCCGATTATTGGAGCGATCCCAGCTGTCTTTATCGCTTTTACCATCTCAGTGAAGTCAGTGATCATTGTGCTAATTACAGTAGCCGTGCTTCAATTTTTAGAAAGCAATGTACTGAGTCCGATCATTGTCGGGAGAAGCCTGCATATGCATCCTGTCGTGATCATGCTGGTGTTACTCGCTGGAGGGGAGCTGTTTGGCTTGATTGGAATGATTTTAGCCGTACCGTCCGCAGCCATTATGAGGGTCATTATTGTGCAATATATTCACATGAGACGAAGCGTTCATTGACAAGACGAGCCGAGTTGTCTATAATAATTTCGATTCATACATATTGAATTCAATGACGGACCCGAGTACGTTAAAAAGCTGTTGCAGAGAGAGGCTTTGTTTGCTGAGAAAAGCCTTATCAGACCTTTAACGGAAGCTAGTCCCGAGTGCAGATAAACACTGCCGCTCTCTTCCGGCGTTATCGGATGTGAAGGTGATAGACGCATATGTCTATAATCAGGGTGGTACCGCGAGAGCATCTCGTCCCTGTGTAAGTAGTTTTTTGCTTGCATAGGGCGGGATGTTTTTTCGTTTGTGTGAAGATTGAGAATAAAAAGGGAGGATTTATGATGAAAACTTTAACTTCAGCTCAAGTACGTCAAATGTTTTTAGATTTTTTTAAAGAAAAAGGACATGCTGTCGAACCGAGTGCGTCCCTCGTACCGCATGACGATCCAACACTTTTATGGATTAACAGCGGGGTGGCAACATTAAAGAAATACTTCGATGGCCGCGTCGTGCCTGAGAATCCACGTATTTGCAACGCACAAAAATCAATTCGTACAAATGACATTGAAAATGTAGGGAAAACAGCACGCCATCATACGTTTTTTGAAATGCTGGGCAACTTCTCTATTGGAGACTATTTCAAAGAAGAGGCAATCGAATGGGCTTGGGAATTCCTCACAAGTGACGAGTGGATTGGCTTTGATCCGAATCTGTTATCTGTAACGGTACATCCAGAGGATGAAGAAGCATATGTTCTTTGGAGAGATAAAATGGGTGTCCCTGAGGAACGAATTATTCGTCTAGAGGGCAACTTCTGGGATATTGGCGAGGGGCCAAGTGGTCCGAATACAGAAATTTTCTATGATCGCGGCGAAGCATATGGCAACGACATGAACGACCCTGAATTATATCCAGGCGGAGAAAATGAACGTTATCTAGAAGTATGGAATCTTGTTTTTTCTGAATTTAACCATAATCCAGATGGTACATATACACCGCTTCCGAAGAAAAACATTGATACAGGAATGGGTCTTGAGCGTATGGTCTCTGTGATTCAAAACGTACCGACGAACTTTGATACAGACCTGTTCATGCCGATTATTCGTGCAGTAGAAACGATTTCTGGAGAAAGCTATGGGGAGTCAAAAGAAAAAGACACAGCATTTAAAGTCATTGCTGACCATATTCGTACTGTTGCCTTTGCCGTCAGTGACGGAGCGCTTCCTTCTAATGAAGGCCGAGGTTATGTGTTAAGACGTTTGCTGCGCCGTGCTGTGCGTTATGCAAAAACGATCCATATCCACCGTCCATTCATGTATGATCTAGTTCCAGTTGTTGCGGAGATCATGAAGGATTTCTATCCAGATGTTCAAGCAAAAGAAGAATTTATTGCAAAAGTGATCAAAAATGAAGAAGAGCGTTTCCATGAGACACTGAATGAAGGGTTAGCCATTTTATCAGAAGTGATCAAAAAAGAACGAGACAATGGCAGCTCACAAATTTCCGGTAAAGATGTGTTTAAGCTTTATGACACATATGGATTCCCGGTCGAACTCACAGAAGAATATGCTGAAGATGAGAACATGACAGTCGATCGTGAAGGCTTCCAGCTAGAAATGGAGAAGCAGCGTGAACGTGCAAGAAATGCCAGACAAGATGTGGGCAGTATGCAGGTTCAAGGCGGGGCTTTAGGCGATATAAAAGCAGAAAGTACGTTTGTTGGCTACGAAAATTTAACTGCAGATGCTCGTATTATCGAATTGCTTCAAAACGGTGAAATTGTCACAGAAGCACACGAAGGGGAAACGGTGCAAATTTTATTAGATGAAACACCTTTCTATGCGGAAAGCGGCGGACAAGTGGCGGATAAAGGAACGTTAAAAAGTGCCGAAGCGATCATTGATATCAAAGATGTGAAAAAGGCGCCAAACGGCCAGCATGTCCACGAAGGAGTCGTCGTAAGTGGTACGGTTCAAAAAGGCATTGAAGTCACTGCAGAAGTCGAATCAGCGCTTCGAAAAGGCATTGTGAAAAATCACACAGCGACACATCTTTTGCACCAAGCGCTAAAAGATGTATTGGGCAGCCACGTTAACCAAGCGGGTTCACTTGTGAATGAAAACAGACTTCGCTTTGACTTTTCTCACTTTGGACAAGTAACAAAAGAAGAATTGTCACAAATTGAAAAAATCGTCAACGAAAAGATTTGGGAAGGCATTTCGGTTGCCATTGACCTGAAACCAATTGCTGAAGCAAAAGAAATGGGCGCAATGGCGCTGTTTGGCGAGAAGTATGGCGATATTGTCCGTGTTGTGCAAGTGGGTGATTACAGCATCGAGTTATGCGGAGGCTGTCACGTTCAAAACACTGCGGAGATCGGATTGTTTAAAATTGCATCTGAATCGGGTATTGGTGCTGGAACACGCCGTATTGAGGCTGTAACAGGTAAAGGTGCTTATGAAGAATTAAATGATCAGCTAGCGATTTTAGAAAAGGCAGCTAATGAACTGAAATCAAATACAAAAGATGTACCAAAACGCATCGCTTCCTTGCAGGCTGATTTAAAAGAAGTTCAAAGAGAAAACGAATCACTTCTTGCGAAATTAAGTCAAGCAGAAGCTGGCTCTATTTTAGAAAAAGTCATCGAAGTTGGCGGAGTGAACGTGTTAACTGAAAAAGTAAACGCCAAAGACATGAACCATTTAAGAACGATGGTTGATGACTTAAAAGCGAAATTAGGTTCAGCTGTCATCGTACTTGGTGCCGTTCAAAATGGAAAAGTCAACATTTCAGCCGGTGTGACGAAAGACGTCATTGAAAAAGGTCTTCATGCAGGAAAACTTGTGAAGCAGGCAGCTGAAATTTGCGGCGGAGGCGGAGGCGGACGCCCAGATATGGCACAAGCAGGCGGGAAACAGCCAGAAAAGCTTGAAGAAGCACTGGCAACTGTCGAAGAATCTGTCAAATCCGTTTTATAATCAGTCAATGTAGTGTAGAATAATGGTATTAGATGAGCGGTTAGAAAAAGCTTGCTAGTAGAATGTTGGAAGAGAGGTGCAAGAAGCAGTGAGTTCATTTGATAAGACAATGAAGTTTAACTTCTCTGATGATTCAGCTGAAACCAATGTGAATGAAGTGCTCATAACAGTCTATGACGCACTCCAAGAAAAAGGATACAACCCGATCAATCAAATTGTCGGATACTTGCTGTCAGGCGACCCTGCTTATATTCCAAGACATCAGGATGCACGCAACCTAATTCGTAAACTAGAACGAGACGAATTAATTGAGGAATTGGTTAAATCGTACTTAGAGACACATAAAGAGGCGTAAAACATGAGAATTTTGGGCTTAGATTTAGGCACGAAAACCCTTGGTGTGGCTATCAGTGATGAAATGGGATGGACAGCTCAAGGGATTGAAACCATTAAAATCGATGAAGCAGGCGGAGACTTTGGTCTCAGCCGCCTGTCTGAGATCGTCTCGCAATATGGAACGGATAAAATTGTCCTTGGTTTTCCAAAAAATATGAACGGTACGGTCGGTCCAAGAGGCGAGGCCAGCCAATCATTTGCGAAAGTGTTAGAAAACACGTACAATGTTCCTGTTGTGCTTTGGGACGAGCGTCTGTCAACGATGGCAGCAGAAAAAATGCTCATCTCTGCAGATGTGAGCAGACAAAAGCGTAAAAAAGTCATTGATAAAATGGCGGCTGTTATGATCCTTCAAGGGTACTTAGACAGCTTAAATTAAAATGAGGTGAATCAAATGGAACACGGAGAAAAGCAAATTACAATCGTTGATGATAATGGAAATGAGCAGCTTTGCGAAGTACTATTTACTTTTGAAAGCGACCATTTTAACAAATCATATGTTCTTTACTACCCAATTTCTGAACAAGATAACGAAGAAATTGAAATTCATGCATCAAGCTTCACGCCAAACGAAGACGGTGAAGATGGCGAATTAGAGCCAATTGAAACGGATGAAGAGTGGGACATGATTGAAGAAACGTTAAATACGTTCTTAGATCAAGAAGACGAAGAAGAATAGAACGAACAAAAGGCCTGTGAAGCAGATGAGAGTTATCTGCATGATCACAGGCCTTTTTATTTATGGAAGCTTTGAAGTGATGGTTAACTTTTGATTATTTCGTTGTGCATTTTGAAAGTTAAGTAAATAAAGACCATGATCAAATGTT
>NZ_CP150633.1:0-59727 GCF_038023285.1 Bacillus sp. PPSBB_11 | reverse complement strand
ATTTAAAGACATGATGTTAACACCGACATTCAACTTCAAGCCTAGAGGAATTAAAGTTTTATATTAAGTTAATTCTTTTTTACATCCATTATGTCAACTTTTAATTATTTTAAGTTGACATAATGAACTGTACCTTTTACGCTATTTTTAACAATGAATCGAGTGAGGGGTATGAAAATTGAAAATTCACGATATGATGCAAATGGCATTAATGACAGCAGTTATTGGGATGTTAGGATTGATTCCGCCTATTTTTCTTGCGTTTACACCTGTACCAATCACCTTACAAACCGCAGGTCTTTTGCTTGCTGGAGGGCTGTTAAAACCAAAGCAAGCGCTGATTAGTTTACTTCTATTTCTTCTAATAGTGGCAGCAGGCGCACCTCTTTTATCTGGAGGGAGAGGCGGAATAGGGGTCTTTTTTGGGCCAAGCGGTGGTTTTTTACTTGCTTATCCAGTGGCTGCCTTTATGATCAGCCTGTGGCTGAACCGGCTAAAGAAAGTGACGGCCTTACGACTATTTTTGATCTATGCGGTATGCAGTATCGGGATATTATATATAGGCGGAATTCCCTTTCAAGCCATGATGATGCATATAAAGATCACGCAAGCAGCTCTGTTCAGCGTCATTTATTTACCGGGTGATCTGATCAAAGCAGGGATATGTGCCGTCTTCACGGTGAAAATCATTCAAGCGATGTCATATCGAAAAAGGGACTTACATAGAGGGAGGCGAGCAGTTTGATGAGAATAACGGAAAGCTATGCAGCTCATGCAAAAGTGAACCCAGGTCAGATGGCGATCATAGATGAAAAAGAGAAGATCACTTATGAAGAATGGCATGAGCGTGTGCAGTCATCTGCACAATGGTTAAAAGAAACGCCTCATCAGCAAAAAAGAGTCGCTTTTTTAGTATCAAATGGTGTTCCGTTTCTCCAACTATTTGCTGGCGCAGCTTCTGCAGGATGGACAGCGGTGCCTCTTGATCCGCGGTGGAGTGACAAGGAATGCGCGGAAAAGCTCTTATTAAGCGACGCGGACCTTGTCATTGTGGAAGATCGATATATCAAAAGGATTGAAAAGTACAAGCTGGATATGCCAGTGCTCTCTTTATCTGAATGGAAAGAAAGAATCAGCCTCAGCATAAACGTTCAATCGAACAAAGGTGAACCGGAGGAAGATCCTGCTTTTTATATGGGATTTACTTCAGGATCAACGGGATCGCCCAAAGCCTTCATAAGACGCCAGCAGTCATGGATCGAGAGCTTTCAAATGACAGCTTCCGTCTTTGGGATCACACATAAAGATCATGTACTGATTTTGGGCACACTTTTATCCTCTCATTTTTTATACGGGGCGATCAGCACACTTTATTTCGGGGGCACCGTGACATTGTTAGAAAAATTTGTGCCAGATAAAGCAAAGAACATCTTAGAAAGAGGAGACATCACGGCTATTTATACGGTTCCGACCATGACAGAATCGTTACTGCAAATGGATGCCTTCGGAAAACATCCGCTTCTTGTCCTGTCTTCTGGTGCAGATTGGGGAAACTCTTCAAAAAAACAGCTCGTCAACCGCAATCCCCACATCACATTTTTTGATTTTTATGGAACATCAGAATTGAGCTTTGTCTCCTATTTATCTTCAGATGATTTTTTGCAAAAGCCTACTTCTGTCGGAAAGCCTTTTCTTTCTATTCAGGTTGAAATCAGGAGGGCAGATCAAACCGTTTGCAAGCCAAATGAAATCGGGAGAATTTATGTGAAAAGCCCAATGTCTTTTTCAGGCTATTTACAAGATGAAAAGCCGCCAGAAGAGTGGCTGACCGTATATGACATGGGGTGGCTCGACGAGGATGGTTACTTGTATATGAGCGGCCGCGAGAATGGCATGATTGTCTATGGGGGACTGAATATTTTTCCAGAGGAAATTGAGCGTGTGCTGAATGAACAGCCAGAGGTGAATCGGTCAATCGTGATTGGACTTCCTGATCCATATTGGGGCGAAATCCCTGTTGCCATTATTGAGAATGTACAGCAAACAAAAACCATTCGGCAAGCTGTAAAAGAAACATTAGCGGCATACAAAGTACCAAAAAAATGGCTCGTCACGGACAAAATGATCGAAACATCAGGAGGGAAAATCGCTCGTGCCAGTATGAAAAAGTGGGCGGAGGAACAACTATTATGCAAGCCGTGATCGTACAAGCGAAACGGACGCCCTTCGGTGAGAAAAATGGAATGTTGAAGGATTACCGGCCAGAGCATCTAGCTGCGCCCTTGATCCAGCATTTTTCAAACGTGACCAAGCCAGATGACATCATTTTAGGCAATGTCGTCGGGGGTGGTGGCAACATTGCCCGTCTGTCCTCGTTAGAAGCAGGGCTTTCATTACATATTCCGGGTATGACCATTGATAGGCAGTGTGCTTCCGGTCTTGAAGCCATTAGAACAGCGTGCATCATGATTCAGTCGGGGGAGGGATCAATATATATCGCTGGTGGAACGGAAAGCATTTCTCGGTCACCAATGAAAGAAAGGGCCCGCTTTTCTCCAGAGTGGATAGGGGACCCTCATATGGGGGAAGCGGCAGAGCTGACGGCGTCGAGATTTTCAGTTGCGAGACAAGAGCAAGATGACTATGCACTTTTAAGCTGGGAACGAAGTATAACCGCATTCAAGCAAGGAACGTATTCAGAAGAAATTGTTCCGATTAGCGGGATGAGTACAGATGAAGCGGCAGCTAAAATAAGACCGATTGCAAGCTTGATAAAGCGGGCAAAACCTGTCTTTTTACCAGGCAAAGGTACTGTGACTGTGACCAATAGCTGTAAAGAAGCAGATGGTGCAGCTGCCGTCGTTGTGATGGAAAGAGCGGAAGCGGAGGCAAAAGGCTTCAGCCCTATGCTGCGGTATATCGGGAGTGCCGTGACCGCTATGGACCCGCATTATCCTGCTGCTTCACCAATTGATGCAATCAAGAAACTTTTACATAAAGAACAAGTGAAGTTAGAAGATGTTGCACTTTTTGAAATCAATGAAGCGTTTGCGCTCAAAGTAGTGCTCATTGCCCGGACACTAGGTATTCCTTATGACCGTATTAATAAAAGAGGCGGTGCGCTTTGTCTTGGGCATCCATATAGCGCCTCGGGAGCTGCTATGATGGTGAGACTGTTTTACGAAGCCCGCGCCTTACCGAATGGAAGCTATGTCATGGCTGCAATTGGCAGTGGAGGCGGTGTCGGTTTAGCCACACTATGGCAAGTTCTGTCATGACATGCATGAGCAAGTAATTGCCGAACTCCGTCGAATCATGTACTATAAAAGCTAGATGTGAGGAGGGCCATGCATGTTTTCAGAACAAAAGAAACGACCATTTTTTAAACGAAAAATGGGGATCGTCCTGTTATCTGTACTTGCTGTGATCATCATTGCAGCATTATCAGGTTTTTTATATGTAAAATCAGCACTCGGGCCGGTCGATCAAAAAAGCAAACAAACCATTAATATTCATATTCCAAATGGGACATCTGTCAGTGGAATTGCGAGCATTTTAAAAGAAAATGAACTGATTTCAAATGACACGATTTTCACTTACTATGCAAAGTACAAAAAAGCATCAGGCTTTAAAGCGGGCTATTTTCATCTCAAACAAACAATGGATGCGGATCAGCTGATTCAAAAGCTGACATCTGGCGGGACAGACTACGCATTTCAGCTTGTGATACCTGAAGGGAAACAGTTGTCTGATATTGCAGCCATTATTGCAAACCAGACGAATTTTTCAGCGAAAGAAGTTGAAGCGAAGCTGGATGATCCAGCCTTTATTAAAAAATTGATGAAAAAATACCCGAAAACGGTGACATCACAAGTGAACGGGAAACAGGTCAAGCATCCGTTAGAGGGATATTTATTCCCGGCGACGTATCCGTTTTATCGTGAGGATGAATCACTTGAAGCAATCATTGACACGATGATTAAACAAACAGATCAATATGTGAAAACGTACGAAAAGGACATGAAAAAGAGAAAGATGTCCATCCATGATGTCCTAACGATGGCATCCCTAATAGAAATGGAAGCTACCGAAAAAACAGACCGGTCAAAAATCTCAAGTGTGTTTTATAACCGGTTGAAAAAGGACATGCCGCTTCAAACAGATCCAACCGTTCTTTATGCGCTTGGCGAGCATAAGTCCCGTGTTTATTACAAAGATTTAAAAGTGAAATCACCTTATAATACGTATACAAACAAAGGGCTGCCGCCTGGACCTATTGCCAATGCTGGAGAATCTTCTTGGAAAGCAGCACTCCATCCAGAGAAAACAGATTTTGTTTACTTCCTAGCAAAGAAAAATGGCGAAGTCGTCTTTACGAAAACGTTAAATGAGCACAACAAAGCAAAAGCGAAATACATCACAGGCAGCAACTAACGCCCATGTGAGAGGAAAAAGACTGTAGACAATGGTGAAATTGCCTGCAGTTTTTTTCGTTGTTATATCCATTTTATAGGTTCGCAATTACCACATCTTTGTGGTAAAATATATCGGGTTGTTTTTACTTAGATGAACGAAAGATTGACGAGAAAGAGAGCTGCAGCAGGCAGGACTCTTCTTTTTCAGGTCATGAAGGAGCTAGACATATAATGACAATCGAAGATGATCAAATAAATGATTATATTGAAGATTTAATTGAGCCGAGTCCTGATGCCATCGCTCAATTAGAGGAGTATGCGAAAGAGCATCATGTGCCAATCATGGAAAAGGTGAGCATTGAACTGTTATTGCAGCTGCTTTCTTTGAAAAAACCGAAGAAGATTCTTGAGGTTGGGACAGCGATTGGCTATTCAGCGATTCGAATGGCTGAAGCTCTGCCAGATGCTGAAATCTATACGATTGAGCGAAATGCAAAACGTTATGAGGAAGCGACACGGAATATTGAAGAATTACATTTCAAAGATAGAATTCACGTGTTTTTTGGCGATGCGATCGAATCAGCTAAAACGGTTCAGACGATGGCGCCCTATGATGTGATCTTCATTGATGCGGCAAAAGGCCAGTATCAACGCTTTTTTGAGCTGTTTGAACCGATGCTGTCCGATGATGGAATGATTATTACAGACAACGTATTATTTAAAGGCTTAGTTGCGACAAATTATGAAGAAGAAATTGAAGATAAACGAAAAAAACAATTAATAGGCAAAATTGATCGATACAATCAATGGCTGATGTCAAATCCTGACTACCAAACGTGTATCATTCCGGTTGGAGATGGGATCGCTATTAGTACAAAAAGAGGTGACCAATCATGAAAAAACCAGAATTGCTTGTGACACCAAGCAAGGTGTCGGATGTACTGCCGCTCATTGAAGCGGGTGCTGACGCATTTTTAATAGGTGAACAAACATATGGAATCCGTCTTGCAGGTGAATTTTCAAGAGAAGATGTGAAACAAACGGTTCAAATCGCGCATGCACATCACAAAAAAGTATATGTCGCCATGAATGCGATTTTTCATAATGACCGTGTGGCACTGCTTGGAGATTATTTAACCTTTCTCGATGGGTTAAACGTGGATGGTGTCGTTTTTGGAGATCCGGCAGTGATCATGGCCGCAAAAGAAACAGGTGTCAACTTGAATTTGCACTGGAGTACAGAAACAACTGGGACAAACTATTACACTTGTAACTACTGGGGCAGAAAAGGCGCAACACGTGCTGTTCTTGCCAAAGAACTCAATATGGATAGTGTGATTGATATCAAAGAAAACGCTGAAGTGGAGATTGAAATTCAAGTCCACGGCATGACTTGTATGTTTCAATCGAAACGGACACTTGTTGGCAACTATTTTGAATATCAAGGCAAACAAATGGACGTGGAAGGAAGAAATATGGAAGAAGGTCTATTCCTTCACGACCAGGAGCGTCAAAACAAATATCCTATTTTTGAGGATGAAAATGGCACACACATTATGAGTCCAAATGATGTATGTATGATTGATGAATTAGAAGAATTTGTCGACGCAGGCATTGACTCATTTAAAATTGACGGAATTTTAAAGTCACTTTCTTATATGACAGAGGTGACATCCCTCTATCGAAAAGCCATTGATTTACTAGTGACTGATAAGGAAGCCTATGAAGATCAGAAAGATGAATGGGTGGAGCGTATTGAAGAGATCCAGCCTGTCAACCGCTCAATCGATACAGGATTTTTCTTTAAAGAAACGGTTTATTAAGATAAAAGGAGGCAGAGGAAATGGCACTTTTAAAAGATGGAATTTCTGAAGTGATCGATGGAAAACGTGTCATTACAAAAAAACCAGAACTGCTAGCGCCAGCAGGAAACTTAGAAAAACTAAAAATTGCTGTGCATTATGGAGCAGACGCTGTTTTTATTGGTGGGAAAGAATTTGGACTTCGTTCAAATGCAGATAACTTTTCAATTGAAGAAATGGCAGAAGGTGTTGCATTTGCGAACAAATACGGTGCTCGCATTTATGTGACAACGAATATTTTCGCCCACAACGAAAACATGGACGGGCTGGAAGAATATCTTCAAGGGATTGAAGGAGCGGGTGTAGCGGGAATTATTGTCGCTGATCCACTCATCATCGAAACATGCAAACGAGTAGCTCCAAAGCTTGAAGTCCACTTAAGCACACAGCAGTCTCTTTCAAATTGGAAAGCGGTGCAGTTTTGGAAGGAAGAGGGGCTTGAGCGTGTGGTCCTTGCACGTGAAACAAGCGCCCTAGAGATTAAAGAAATGAAAGAAAAAGTGGATATTGAAATCGAAACGTTCATTCACGGGGCGATGTGTATTGCTTATTCTGGCCGCTGCGTGCTCAGTAACCATATGACAGCGAGAGATTCAAACCGCGGGGGCTGCTGCCAATCTTGCCGCTGGGATTATGATCTTTATAAACTAGAAGGCTCTGAGGAAGCACCTTTATTCGGTGAAGAAGACGCACCATTTGCGATGAGTCCAAAAGATTTAAAACTCATCGAATCCATACCGCAAATGATCGAAATGGGAATTGATAGCTTAAAGATCGAAGGACGAATGAAGTCCATTCATTATGTAGCAACAGTTGTCAGTGTCTATCGTAAAGTCATTGATGCTTACTGTGCGGATCCAGACAATTTCGTCATTCAACAAGAATGGCTCGATGAATTAGACAAATGTGCCAACCGTGACACGGCTCCTGCCTTTTTTGAAGGTGTACCAGGAACGGATGAACAAATGTTTGGCATTCACGGAAAGAAAACGACCTTTGATTTCGTCGGACTTGTACTTCATTATGATGAACAAGAACAAATTGTCACATTACAGCAGCGTAATTTCTTTAAAGCTGGCGACGAAGTTGAATTTTTCGGTCCAGAAATCGAAAATTTCACATGCAAGATTGAGACGATTTGGGACGAAAAAGGGAACGAACTCGATGCCGCTCGTCATCCACTGCAAATTGTGAAATTTAAGCTTGATCAAAAAGTATACCCTAGCAACATGATGAGAAAGGGGAAATAACCGGCACATGGGGAAAAAACCAGTGGTGATTGGAATCGCTGGCGGCTCGGGTTCAGGTAAAACGAGCGTCACCAATTCCATTTACGAAAAATTTAAAGGACATTCAATCCTCATGCTTCAGCAAGATTTATATTATAAAAATCAAAGTCATATGCCATTTGAAGAGCGCCTGCTGACCAATTATGATCATCCGCTTGCTTTTGACAATGACCTGATGATTGAGCATGTAGAAGCGCTGCTAAAGTACGAGTCCATTGAAAAACCAATTTATGATTTTAAACTAAACACACGTTCAGAAGAGACGGTACATGTTGAACCCAAAGATGTCATCATCGTTGAAGGAATCTTTGCTCTTGAAAACGAACGTCTAAGAAACTTAATGGATATTAAACTGTATGTGGATACAGATGCAGATCTTCGGATCATTCGCCGTATTTTACGTGATACGAAAGAAAGAGGCAGATCGATTGATTCCGTGATTGAACAATATGTATCTGTCGTCAGACCGATGCACAATCAATTCATTGAACCGTCAAAACGATACGCCGATATCATCATCCCAGAAGGCGGACAAAACCATGTGGCCATTGACCTCATGGTGACAAAAATTCAAACGATTCTTCAAAACCGTGGAGAGTAAATGGTGGAGAAGTAAGACCTTTACGTTGTAAAGGTCTTTTCAACATGATAGAAAAGTTGTACAGTCAATATTTTACTGATGGCTAGTCCAAAATTATCGGTGAGCATTGTAAGAAGCAGCCCCCTGAATAAAAGATTTGATATGATAGGAAAACAATGCTGCGAAATGAAAACAGGAAAATCATGCTGGGATGCTGAAAGTTTCAGTTATTCCTGCTTTGTAAAAGTATATTAAAAAAACGACAAACAAATCATCACAAATTTTCAAACAATTCTTGATCAAAATGCAATTTTGTAATAATATAGCATAGACATATCGTACACTGACCATATTATGTATTGGAAGATGGAGAATGGATAAGCTATTCTTCTACATATGATCGAAATGGCCGAACGAGGTACAGGAGCTTCCTGTGCCTTTCCACAGTTTGTGCGATGAAGATAATACATCATCATGAGACCGCTGCTGTTCCTGCCTAATAAAAAGGCATAATAGTTGCATCTAAAAGGGACGCCATGTAAGATGGACTTTTACGAATATGGGACAGAAGGAATGAGGGCCGGAATATGTCCTCATTCTTGTATATTTCAGTCGTCACTCACATGCAGAAAGCTTGTATGATGAGGATTAATAGAAGGAGTGAATGATTCATGGCACAAGAGAAAGTATTTCCAATGACAGAAGAAGGAAAGCGCAAATTAGAAGAAGAGCTTGAATATTTGAAAACGGTTAAACGTAAAGAGGTTGTAGAGCGTATTAAAATCGCTAGAAGTTTTGGAGACCTCTCTGAAAACTCGGAATATGATTCTGCTAAAGAAGAGCAAGCGTTTGTAGAAGGTCGTATTACAACGCTTGATAATATGATTCGTAATGCCAAAATTATTGAAGATGAAGGTAACTCAAATATTGTTTCACTCGGTAAAACGGTGACATTCGTTGAATTACCGGACGGTGAAGAAGAGTCTTATACGATTGTAGGAAGTGCAGAAGCTGATCCGTTTGAAGGCAAAATTTCAAACGATTCACCAATTGCAAAAAGTCTTTTAGGCAAACAAGTAGACGACAAAGTCACTGTTCAAACACCTGGCGGAGAAATGTTCGTCCAAATTGTAAAAATTTCATAATTACGTTTATACGATAAACACCTCGTCCACAATAGGGACGAGGTGTTTTTATGCTGAAAACAAGAAGAATCCAATGGACAGGTGTCATTATTTTTATCTTATTGCTCGGTCTCCTATTTAGACTAGCGGAAATTCAGTTGTTTTTCACAGAATCTTTTTCAAAGCTTGATATTAATTTGATCCAAGAAAGTGTCAGGCAGCGGACAGAAGAAGTAGTCATTTCAGACGGACGCGGCGAATTTTTAGATCGAAACGGCGAGGCACTTCTCACAAAAGAAGAGCCTGCGGTCATCATATTTCCTTTCCTGCAATATGACCTCCCTCACTTAAAACAAACCGCTTCTATACTTGAGATGGAAGAGGATGAACTGAAAAGCCAGCTGACAGAAACGAAGAAACCACTCATTTTAAAAGATGATATCACGAAAAAAAAGCTGAAAGACATCAATGATATGAAATATTCAGGTGTTTACGGCGTATATATGAAAGAGAAGGACAAAAAAAGACTTGCCCTCCACACATTAGGTTTCACAAGCGAGAATCCAGAACTCTTGAGAAAACGTTATCCGGACAAAAAAGAGCTTTCGATTCGCACTGAGATCGGTACATTTGGTTTGGAAAGTACATTTGACGAATTTCTATTACCAGAGCAAGACACAAAATTGTTATATCATGTGGACGGAAGGGGAAACCCTTTGTTTGGGATGGACGTCAAATATACAGCAGAAGCTCATTCGTTTTATCCGCTGCAAGTGCAGACAACTATGGACGAAGACATGCAGAGGGAAATGGAGAATGTTCTCAAAGCGCAAGGTGTTGAAAAAGGCGGAGCGGTTCTGCTCGACATTCAAAATAGCAGTGTGCTGGCGATGGCGAGTGTTCCAAATGTGACCAGCAAAAACCGGCATGAGGCAAGAAATTACATGCTGACCGCAATGGCTCCCGGTTCTGTATTTAAAACGGTCGTACTTGCCGCAGCGATTGAAAAAAACTTGAACCAGCCACAAACGATGTATGATTGTCGAAAGAATTTATATGGAGAGCCAGAAGGAAAGCAGGAAGTACTGAATCTGTCTGAAAGCTTTGCGCAAAGCTGTAATTATACATTTGCGACACTCGCTGAGCAGCTCATCCAAACAGATGATCAAATCCTTGAAAAGACAGCTTCAAAGCTTGGGCTTGTGGATCGAGCCGGCTGGGAAGGGGATGTATACCATAAGCAACAATTCAAACAGTTTGATCGTGAAGAAACAGGCAGTGTGTGGGGAGATAAAAGAGACAAGCATGTCAAAAAAGCCATTGCGCAAACGGCAATTGGTCAAAAAAATGTCAAAACAACTCCCTTACAAATTGCCAATATGATGGCAACGATTGCAAGGGGCGGAGAACGAAAAGAAGTGAGGATTGCAGATAAAGTGCTGTATCAAAACGGCACAACGATGCTATCCTTTCAAAACAAACGACCTGATGGTGACAGTATTGACCGCTATACAGCTCAAACCTTGCAAAAGTACTTAAGGCAGGTGGTGACCTCTGACAAAGGAACAGGAAGAAGATTTCAAGACCTGCCGTTCCATATAGCAGGGAAATCAGGCACTGCCCAAACCGGCAGCAAAGATAAACAGGGGAATCCACTTTATCACAAGTGGTTTGCCGGATATTTTCCGGCAGAAAAACCAAAATACGCTCTGGTTGTTGTTCACCTTGATGAGGCAAGTGGCCGGGCTAAGACAAATGAAGCGTTTTATGATATTGTAAAAAAGGTCAATGAAATTGAAAAGAAACAGACATAGAACATCCCTTCATGTCATGTTAGAATAGTAACGACTTAGGGAACAGAGGCAAAGGAGTGCAGAGATTTTGAGTAGAAATTCTCGATTTGAACATCGTGATAAGCGCAGAAAGGCGAATATGGTGCTTAACATATTAATTGGTATCGTTGTGGTGCTTATTTTGGTTGTCGCATCGAGTTTGTTAATTTTTAATAAACCGAAAGATACAAATGTAGCAGACGAACCATCAAAAACAGCACCTGCATCGAGTGAAAATAAACAAAACTCAGAAGAAGATGTGAAAGATCAAAAGAAAGACACATCAGATGATGCGGATGCGAAAAAAGACGATTCATCTGACAAAAAAGACGATACAAAGAAAACAGATGATGAAGAAAAGCCAAACAAAGATGCGTTAAAAGACGCCACAGAAACAGATGGCGGTAAAACAAGTGACGTAGACAAAACATATGAAAACGATAACTGGGAGCCTGTAGGAACAGAGCAATCGGGATCACATACAGCAACCTATGATGCTAACTCAAAAGACTGGAAAGAAATGATCAAAGCCATGTCCTATGCGACAGGAATCTCAGAAGATCAAATGACTGTTATTTGGTTAGGGAATAACGGAGGACCTCAAGATGCAAAAGGAACCATCCGTGATAAATCAACAGGTGAACGCTACCGTGTAGAAATTACGTGGGTGGATGAAAAAGGCTGGAAACCTGTGAAGGTTGAAAAATTAAAATAAAATAAAAAAGATGCATGCAAAAAGGCTAAAATGAACCTCATTTTAGCCTTTTTCTTCTTTTCAGCGTGATAGAAAACCTTTGCAGTCTAGGAAGGACTAGCACCGGCGCACAGACCTGACTGCCTACACGCTGATCTTTTTTTATGAGATATTCGCTTTAAAATGAACAACCGCTGTATACAAAATCTTATCATCAATGACAGTTGTTTGATGACTCACAGAATGAACAGTCAGCAAGATCGCCTGATTATGTTCAATTTGTTTTTGGATCTTTTGTTCAAGTTCTTTTAAAGACGTTGCTTCAAAAAATTCAATTTTGTCCTTTAAAAAATCCAGTTGAAAATCCATTTCATTCATCCCTCCATGCTCTAGATTCATCATAATCTCTCCCATTCAAAAGGGCAAATATTTTTCTACCCCGCCCAGTATTTTTTAGTAGGAAAGAATCAGAAGATGTGGTAGGATAGGAACTGTTCGACGGAATAAAACATACTATACGGATAGGAATAAATAGATAAAGTGGAGGGAAAGAAAAATGGGACGTGAGTTTCTTTCTTTATTTGATCATTGGGCTGAATCTTATGATGACACTGTAAGTGGTCATGACGAGCAGTATAAAGAAGTGTTTCGCCGGTATCCGGCCATTCTAAAAGAGATTACTCGCCGTGCAGGTCAACATGTCATTGAGTTTGGAAGCGGCACAGGAAACCTAACGGCGGCACTGCTTCAAGCAGATAAGAAAGTGTTTGGCGTTGAACCTTCAGAGGCCATGAAGAAAGCGGCTCTTCAAAAAGGAATACCAAATGTGTTTCATGACGGGGATTTTTTATCGTTTCCATCTCCACCTTTTGAGCCAGATACGATCGTCAGTTCATATGCTTTCCATCATTTAACGGACGAAGAAAAAAAACAAGCCATCCACACCTATGGCAACATCCTTCCCTCAGGTGGTAAAATAGTCTTTGCTGATACAATGTTTCAAAATCAAGCAGCACATCAAGCTGCAACGAACAAAGCGAAAGCCGCTGGATTCGATCAGCTTGCAGAGGATTTAGAAACGGAATACTATCCATCCATAGGTGTGTTAAAGCAAATCTTTGAAGAAGAAGGTTTTAGCACATCTTTTCATCAGATGAATGATTTTGTGTGGATCGTAGAAGCGAAGAAAAGGGAATGAAAGGATGTTTTTGATTTGAAAATCGCAGTGATAGGTGCAATGGAAGAAGAAGTGACGATTTTAAGAGACCAACTAAAGAATGCCACACAAGAAAACATCGCTGGGTGTGAATTTACAACAGGTGTTTATGAAGATAAAGAAGTGATTTTATTAAAATCAGGGATTGGAAAAGTGAATGCAGCGGTCAGCACAACACTTCTGCTTGACCGCTTTCAGCCAGATTATGTGATCAATACAGGATCAGCTGGCGGTTTCCATCACTCATTAAATGTAGGTGATATTGTCATCTCTACTGATGTGAGACATCATGATGTGGACGTGACGATCTTTGATTACGAATATGGACAAGTGCCAGGATTACCAGCTGCTTTCATCGCAGATGATCAGCTTGTGAAGCTGGCAGAGGAATCTGCTTCAGAAATCGATCATATTCAAGTGGCAAAAGGAACGATTGCAACAGGAGATTCATTTATGGATGATCCTGGTCGTGTCGCGTTTGTGAGAGAGAAATTTCCAGAGCTGTATGCAGTGGAAATGGAGGCAGCAGCAGTTGCGCAAGTTTGCCATCTATTTGAAACGCCATTTGTGGTCGTTCGAGCGTTGTCAGATATTGCTGGGAAAGAATCCAATATCTCTTTTGATCAATTTCTAGAGCAAGCAGCGATTCACTCAACAGACCTTGTCCTGCGTATGATAAAGCAAACACAATAAAAGAAGGGGTTTACCCCTTCTTTTCCATACAAAGGAAGGGATTTATATGGCTGTCATACATGATATTACGGAATTAATTGGCCACACACCGCTTTTAAAACTGTCAGGGATGGGTGTGCCGGCAGGTGTTGATGTTTATGCAAAACTTGAAATGATGAACCCAGGCGGAAGTATTAAGGATCGCTTAGGTGATATGCTGATTAAAGAAGCGCTGGCATCGGGCAAACTGCGCCCAGGCGGAACCATTATTGAAGCAACTGCAGGAAACACAGGCATCGGGCTTGCGCTAAGTGCAAGAAAACATCAATTGCATCCGATCTTCTGTGTACCAGAACATTTTAGTCAAGAGAAACAACAGCTCATGAAGGCGCTTGGTGCAGAAATTATTCATACACCAAGAAAAGATGGGATGAAGGGTGCGATTGATCGAGCCCTTGAACTAGAGGCAAGCCTTGACAATGCGTATTGCGTCTTACAATTTAAAAACCAAGTAAATCCATTGACTTACTATAAAACACTCGGGCCAGAAATATGGTCTGACCTCCAGGGTAACATAGACGTGTTTGTAGCAGGAGCGGGCTCTGGCGGAACGTTTCAAGGCTGTGCTGCCTATTTAAAAGAGCAAAAAGAAGCGCTAAAAACAGTGATCGTGGAACCAGAAGGATCTATTTTAAATGGCGGAAAGCCGGGGCCGCATAGAACGGAAGGAATTGGCCTTGAATTTATTCCAGATTATATGGAATCGACTTTATTTGACGAGATTTATACAGTCAGTGACGATGATGCATTCCGAATGGTGAAAGAAGCAGCTGAAAAGGAAGGTGTTCTGATCGGAAGCTCGTCTGGAGCCGCTCTATTTGCCGCTTTAGAGGAAGCGAAAAAGGCATCACCTGGGACAGTGATCGTCACCATTTTTCCTGATAGCAGTGAGCGTTATCTAAGTAAAGGTATTTATGAGGGAGGAAAATAAAATGAAGCCAAAAACAATGATGATTCATAGTGGAATCACTGGTGATGAAAAAACAGGAGCCGTGTCTGTTCCTATTTACCAAGTCAGCACCTATAAGCAGCCTAAAGCAGGCGAGCACACTGGATATGAATATTCCAGAACTGCGAATCCAACAAGAACAGCACTGGAAACAGTCATTCGTGATCTTGAAGGCGGGGCAAACGGCTATGCATTCGGTTCAGGGATGGCTGCAATTACAGCTGTGATGATGCTGTTTAACAGCGGAGATCATATCGTACTGACTGACGACGTGTACGGCGGAACCTATCGTGTGATGACAAAGGTGCTCAACCGGATTGGCATTAAAGCCACATTTGTAGACACAAGTGATCCTGAAGCAGTGAAAAAAGCAATTTTACCAGAAACAAAAGCCGTCTATATTGAATCACCAACCAATCCATTGCTGAAAATGACCGATCTACAAGCCATTAGCCGGATCACAAAAGAAGCTGGCATCTGGATGATTGTCGATAATACGTTTTTTACCCCATATTTTCAAAAGCCGATTTCATATGGGGCTGACATTGTCTTGCACAGTGCCACAAAATATTTAGGCGGCCATAGTGATGTGGTGGGCGGACTTGTCGTGACAGCTACTGAAGAGCTTGGTGAAGAACTGCACTTTGTTCAAAACTCTACAGGCGGTATTCTTGGACCGCAAGATGCGTGGCTTCTAATGCGAGGGATGAAAACGCTCGGACTAAGAATGGAAGCACATCAACAAAACGCGCAGAAAATCGCTGAGTTTTTAGAACAACATCCTGCGATTACACGTGTCTATTACCCAGGTTTAAGCGCTCACCCAGGTCATGAGCTTGCAAAAACTCAAGCAACAGGCTTTGGCGGTATGATTTCTTTTGATATTGGAAAAGAAGAAAACGTCGACGTGTTTTTAAGCCAATTGAAATTGTTTACAATCGCAGAAAGCCTAGGGGCGGTTGAAAGTTTAATCTCTGTTCCTGCTCGCATGACCCATGCATCCATTCCAAAAGAGCGCAGAGAAGAGCTTGGCATCACAGATGGTTTAATCCGTATTTCTGTCGGTATTGAAGATATTGATGACTTATTACATGATATTGAACAAGGGCTCGACGCAGTAACGAATGGATAGATTTACATGCCCCCCGCTTTCTCTCACTATGGTAAGCTATCAATAGACATTGATAACGGGAAGGTGAATCAAGTGAAGACAAAGTGGGATGGTTTAGTGACAGATTACAAGCAATACGCTTTTATTTTGCTTGCTGTCAGCACCTTTTTATATATTGGTACGATTTTACCGAATCAGCACATAGAAGCATCACCAAAAATGCTGATGCTGGCAGTTGATTGTGTTTTCCTATTGGCTGCTTTCCTTTGCGTGAAACGTGCGATCTTTTTTCAAAAAAAGCTACAAGAACTAGATGAAGATTAAGTCGAAAAGTCTCCTCATGTGATGAGGAGACTTTTTTAAATTGCACTGGATAATCGGACAAGAATCACTGTGGAAATTTAGTCAAACACACAAAAATCATCTAATTTACTAAAAACAGGTTTACAAAATGGTGCTTGCTGGATATACTTACAAAGTAATTAAAAACGTAAAGGAGGCTGAAGAATATGTTATTCGTATCTACTTGTGATCAATTCAACAACCAATTTCATCATGTCATCAGCCTGTGGAAGAGCTCGTGTCCTTCCTTTACCTTTTACGGTTCACGCTACAAAACTGTTTAAGTAAACGAGGATTTCACGTATCATCCATCGCAGGTTAGAAGACACTGTCTTTTGATCTGCATTTTTGTGTGCCCGCAGGTCAACTGATAAAGAAGATCTGCGGGCTATTTCGCGTGCTGCGAACTGAAGGGAGGTGAGCGTATATGACAATCCATTTATTTTTTATTACTTTGACGATCCAACGTAAATACAAAGACATTGAAACGGTTCTTTATGAACAACAAGTCGAAACATTTTATGAAGAAATGAAGCAGAAACAACTAAAGTACATGAACTAAAAAGGACAATAAAAACATGAAAAGGAGGAGATTGACATGTTTATGATGCTTGCAATGCTTGATTGTTATACAAGGGAGAAGGACCAGGTTTAGACACGCTCCACATTGATCACCTGCACATATGATAACCGTAAAAGGAGATTGTGAGGTGATCAATGAATGTCGATGTCACCATATATGAGGTTTCCATCAGTGGGGCACGGATATGCGTCTATTCCGCATTCTTTAAAGCACGGATACGGCAATCCATACAGAATGCAAAGAGAGCAAGAAGAAATGCTAAGACGCTATATGTACAATTATCCAACCTATTGGTATTAAAGAAAAGGAGCAGGAAACGTTATCGTTTCCTGCTCCTTTTACATTAGCAAATCCAGCTTGCACCGATGATGATTAACAAAATGAACAGTACAACAAGCAATGCGAATCCGCCTGCAAAACCGCCACCGTAGCCACCGCAGTAGCCTCCAGAATAACCGCCAAAGCCCATAATCTAGCACCACCTTTATCTAATCAAGATACATTCATAAAATATGCAGCTCATGCGGAAAACGAAATCAATCTGAGCACAATTAATGAAAATGCCTATTTGTTTAAATATTTTTCATGACGTGCGAAACATTTTCAGAAAAGGTGCCGTCTAATAAAAGACAAAGAAATTAGGACTAGGTCTTAACTTTTGTTAGGCGAGAGCCGATATGAAAAGTAAGAAAATTCGTAAATAGTTTTATTTACTGGTGCAAAGCAGGTGTTGACATTGATTCAAAGCTGGATTGGAAAACAAATGAGGGAACCAAAGGGCTTGTTCTCAAAATGGGTTGCCCGCTATATGGAAAAAAATCATCATAATATCAATCAATGGACGATTCAACTCTTAAATATACAAGAAAACGACCGGATCTTAGAAATTGGTACTGGAAGAGGTATGACATTATCTAAAGTAGCGGAAAAACTTGATCGAGGGAAAGTATATGGAATCGATGCTTCGCGTCATATGGTAAAATACGCGAAAAGAAAACATAAGAGGCTTGTCGAGCAGGAAAAAGCCGTTATCACACTTGGAAGAGCTGAGCAATTACCTTTTGAAGACAGATCATTCAATAAATTGTTCACAGTGCAGACCATCTATTACTTGCCAGATATCGAACAAGTTATGAAAGAGGTATATCGTGTTCTTCAAGTGGATGGAGAAGTATTCTTATCTTTTCAAAAGCAGGAACTAATGAAGGAACAAAAACGCTCACAGTCTCTTTCAACGTACAGTGAAGAAGACATCAGCTGTCTTTTTTCAGCGTATCACTTTAGAGACGTCTCTGTTTACCATTATGATACATACATCTGTATCAAAGCCTTAAAATGATGATGAAAATATTTCCCAGGTAATGAACAAGCAATTAAAAAAGGCTCTTCGTCAGAGGAGCCTTTTTGCATGCGATGAAATGGACCATTCGTCAATAAAAAAGACTCTTCACAAGAAGAGTCTTTTGCATTCATTTCATATGTAGGGGCCAGCCAGGTGTGTAAGGAATGATAGTATATATAAGGAATTTGTTTGTCGATTAAGGATACCTGTCTGGCTTATTCCTTATATCGACAATGTTCTGCAAATGTTTAGCTTTTTTTTCAATATTTTCTTTTTTATTTGACTGGAAAGTACATTTTTCTCTCCTAGATAGACATTTGTCACTTACTTTTTGAGTCAATGTGCGGTTAAAAGAAGGAAAAAGCCCGAGAAAGAGAGAATTTTGGAGAGACTTCATTTTTAAACAAAAAGGGAGGAATGAAAACATGTCGGGAAACAAAGGTGTCGTTTACAAAGGAGCAGGAAATGTAGCAGTTGAGGATATTGGATACCCTGATTTGGTTTTAAGAGATGGCCCTGGTGTACCTAAAGCCAATGTTGGACGTAAGTGTGAGCATGGCGTCATTTTAAAAGTGGTGACAACAAACATTTGCGGGAGCGACCAGCACATGGTAAGAGGGCGTACAACTGCGCCTGAAGGACTTGTCCTTGGTCATGAAATTACTGGTGAAGTCGTTGAAGTTGGACGAGATGTAGAGTTTATCCAAAAGGGTGATCTCGTATCAGTTCCATTTAATATTGCCTGTGGTCGCTGCGTTATGTGTAAAGAACAAAAAACCCATGTGTGTTTAAATGTGAACCCCGATCGACCTGGCTCAGCTTATGGATATGTAGATATGGGCGGATGGGTTGGCGGCCAATCGGAGTACGTCATGGTGCCATATGCTGATTTCCAGCTACTCAAATTTCCGGACAAAGATCAGGCGATGGAAAAAATACTTGATTTGACGATGCTTTCTGATATATTCCCGACAGGTTTTCATGGTGCTTATACGGCTGGCGTAAAGCCGGGCTCTACCGTCTATATTGCTGGTGCAGGGCCAGTAGGTCTTGCAGCAGCGCATTCCGCTCAGCTCCTTGGCGCATCTGCTGTCATCGTCGGCGATCTTAATGAACAAAGGCTCGAGCAGGCGAGAAGCTTTGGCTGCGAAACGATTAATTTACGAAAACATGATCGAATCGGTGAACAAATGACTAACATCCTTGGAGAGCCAGAAGTCGACTGTGCGGTCGATTGTGTCGGCTTTGAAGCTTCGGGTCATGGAGATCAAGGAGAAGCACCAGCCACCGTTTTAAATACAATTATGGATATTACCAAAGTTGGCGGTAAACTTGGAATTCCAGGACTTTACGTCACAGAAGATCCAGGTGCTGTGGATGAAGATGCAAAAGTTGGATCTCTGAAAGTGCGAATTGGACTTGGCTGGGCCAAAGCCCATACCTTTGTGACAGGCCAAACCCCTGTCATGCAATATCACCGCAGCTTGATGAAATCTATTTTAAGCGGAAGGGCACAAATCGCCAAAGCCGTTAATGCAACCGTCATATCCCTTGATCAAGCTCCTAAAGGATATAGCGATTTTGATTCGGGTGTGGCGAAGAAATTTGTGATTGACCCGCATGGCATGATTTCTAAATAATGATCCATCGAAAAAAACTTACAGGATTTTTCCTGTAAGTTTTTTTGTTTGTTACATATAAAAAGATGAAGCTTTTCTGCTACATTCCATGTCAATTGTTAGTCGTGCCTGAGTATATATTCCTCTGTTAAATCAACAAACGCCTTCAAAGCAGGAGACATCCATTTATTTTTATGCCAGAATAGTTGGATTTTCGTTGTGAGACAGGGTCCCATCCAATTGATTTTAATCATATGGCCTTCTGTTATTTCTCTTTTTATAGAAATTTCGGGAAGTACAGCAATTCCTAAACCAGCCATTACACATTTTTTTATGGCTTCTACATCTGCTAGTTCTAGTTTACTTCTCGGTTTTGCTCCTGCCTGTGTCAAAGAGTGTTCGAAGGCATAACGATAATCGCAGTCTTCGGTTAACAACAATCTTTGCTCGTCTAAATCGATAGGATATACTTTTTGTTTTTTGCTCAATGGATTTGTTGGACAGCATACAATCGCCATCGGTTCATCTTTTAATTCTTTTACAATTAAATGTGAGGATACGACAGGATTCATCGATAATAGGGCGACATCAATTTGTCCTTCCAGTAATAGATTTAAAACATCCTTTTCAGCTATTCCGGGACGGAAAATCAGTTCTACTTTAGGATACGTTGTTTGAAAGTCCGTTAAAATATGAGGAAGTCGATAGGTACATTGTGTTTCAGATGCACATATTCTCAAAATGCCGCTTGGCTCACTCATCCCGCCAACAGCCTCTAATGCTTCTCCTGTTAAACCTAAAATCTTATCCGTATAATCTTGAAACTTCATGCCAGCTTCAGTTAAAATGACCCTTTTTCCAAGCCTTTCAAAAAGAGGGGTTCCTAACTCTTCTTCTAATGCAGCGATATTTGCTGTGATACTTGATTGAGCATAGCCAAGTATTTGTGCTGTTTTTGTAAAGTTTAATACTTTTGATGCTGTTTGGAACATCATCAGTTGCTTTATTTCCAACGTCAATCCCTCCTAAATCGGATGAGCCGATTGATGCAATCAGAAAACTTCTATAGATAGATCATAACATTTTTACTATGATAAAAGTAGGCGCTTTCATTATTTAGAATGTTCGGATTTTATAGGGGGGATGGCTTTGTTTGAAACGATTGTCAATTCAATAAATGACTTTTTATGGACATATATTTTAGTCGTTATGTTAATAGGGATTGGAATCTACTTTACGGTGAGAATGAAGTTTATGCAAATTGTCTTACTAAAAGAGATCTTCCGTTCTATTTTTGAAAAAGCCCCAAAAATAAAAGGGAGTCAAGACATTTCTTCAATGCAAGCTTTCTTTATCGGAGCAGCGACGAGGATTGGAACTGGAAATATGGCAGGTGTTGCTATTGCCATCACAGTTGGTGGTCCTGGAGCTATTTTTTGGATGTGGTTTGCAGCAGTTTTAGGGGGAGCTTCTGCATTTGTCGAAAGCACACTCGCTCAAATATATAAAGTGAGAACAAGTGATGGTTTTAAAGGGGGGCCAGGCTATTATATACAAAAGCAATTTGGACTGAAATGGCCAAGTAGGATCTTTGCCTTTTCTGTTATTCTTAGTTTTGGCTTAATTTTTAATGCAGTACAAACGAACACCATCACAAATGCCTTTCGATATTCATTTGGTATCAGTCCAATTGGCATGGGGGTATTCGTAACCATTCTTACAGCTTTCATCATTTTTGGTGGTGTAAAGAGAATTGCCCGCTTTACCCAAATCATTGTGCCAATCATGTCCTCGTTTTATATTATCTTAGCACTTTATGTGATTGTGACAAATATCGCAGATGTACCCGCAGCATTAGCAAGTATTATGAAAAGTGCGTTTGGATTAGAGCAAATGGTTGGAGGCGGAATCGGCGCTGCAATAATGAACGGTGTCAAACGCGGTTTATTTTCCAATGAAGCAGGAATGGGAAGTGCACCAAATGCCGCTGCTGCTGCCCATGTTTCACACCCAGTAAAACAAGGGTTTGTTCAATTATTAGGCGTATTTTTTGATACATTAGTTGTTTGTAGTTGTACAGCATTTATTATTATGCTATCAACAGTAGAAACAGCAGGTGATTTGTCAGGTATTGAAATTACTCAAGCTGCAATGGCGCAGCATTTCGGTTCTTGGGCTAGTATTTTCTTAGCATTTGCGATCTTTACTTTTGCATTTAGCTCTATTGTAGGTGGCTATTATTACGGTGAAGCCAATATCGGTTTTATTCATCACAGTGTATCCGCGCTATTCGTGTATCGAATCACTGTTTTAATGATGATCATGTTTGGTGCTCTCGCCAACTTACAAATCGTTTGGACGTTAGCGGACTTGTCGATGGCGATTATGGCTATTGTTAACTTGGTTGCCATTGCGATTTTAGGCAAATTTGCTTTTGCGGCTCTAAATGATTACATGGGACAAAGAAAGGTAGGAAAGAACCCTGTTTTTTACGCTTCTACCATTCCTGGTTTAAAAGGAATAGAATGGTGGGGAGCAGAAAAACAAGCGATTAAATCAACAAATGAAGGGGTAGAAAATCAATGATAAATTTTGAATATGATTGTCATACGAAAATGATCATGGGGGCGGGGAAATCTAAAGATATTGCCTCTATTGTAGAGGACATTGTATTGCCTAGTGCTACAATTATGATTGTAACTGACCCTGGTGTAAAAAGCGCAGGATTGGTGACGCCTATTGAAGCCTATTTGCAAGAAGCTGGTTATTCCGTTGTCGTCTTTGATCAAGTATCTCCAAACCCTAGAGATCATGAATGTCTAACGGGTGCAGAGCTCTTTAGAAAAGTACAAGCATCAGCGGTTATTGCGATTGGTGGAGGAAGCCCAATGGATACGGCAAAAGCCATTGCTTTATTAGGTCCAAATGGCGGTAATCCTGAAGAGTATATAGCAGGCAAGAAAGCGTACACAAATGTATCACCCTTAATTTGTATTCCAACCACGGCTGGAACTGGCTCTGAGGTGACCCGTTCATCTGTGATTACGTTAGCTGCTTCACATAAAAAAATCACCTTAAAACATGCCTTGCTTCGACCAACTATTGCGATTTTGGATCCTGCTCTTACTTCTACGGTGCCAAAAAGTATAACAGCGGCAACAGGTGTTGATGCACTGGTCCATGCGATTGAAGGCTATACATGTAAAGAAACAAACCCTATTTCAAAGGCGATGGGGGCAAGCGCAATGAAAACCATTGTGACCTATTTACCGAAGGCGTATGAAGACGGTTCTGATTTAGAAGCAAGATACAAAATGCAGGAAGGCAGTTTACTCGCTGGCTTATGCTTCGGTTCCGCTGATGTAGCAGCTGTGCATTGTTTAGCCGAAGCGCTCGGTAGTCTTTATGATACGCCTCATGGTATCGCAAATGCTGTGTTTTTACCTTATGTCATACAATTTAATGCAGCTGAAAACAAATCATTGCACATAGAGCTTGCAAACATCATGGGCTTTGCAGATAAAACGGATGCAGATGATGTGGCGATTCAAAAATTAATGGATGGTATGTATACATTCACAAAGAATTTAGGTATTCCATCACTAAAAGAATTATCTTATGTAAAAGTAGAAGATTTTGAAAAAATGGCTGAACTAGCAGAACAAAACAACTCTACAAAAAGCAATGTTCGTGCCATTACGAAAGCGGACTACTTAGACATGCTAAAGGCTGCTTTTTAAAATACAGAAAAAGAGACGAATAGAATGACTGAAATATAAACACGAACTTTCCTTTCCCAGACTTTCAAACGACTATGTAGTCAATATGAAGCCGGCAGTTTGAATCAAATATACCACCCTCCTAATGTATGATTTAGGTGGTGGTTTTTCTATGTCCCATTTGACTAGGTATCGTGTATATATGAGTGGTATGATAGACGACAACATCTCATGAGAGAAAGGATAGGATAAACGATGAATTTTCACAATAAAACAGTCGTTATCACTGGCGCAGCAAATGGAATTGGTGAGTCGATCGCGTATGGCTATGTGAAAGAAGGGGCGCGTGTTGTGCTTGCGGATATTGACGAAGAGAAGGGCAAGCGCTTGGAAGATCAGCTGAAAAAGGAGTCCTTTGAGGCTTTTTTTAAAAAAACGGATGTGAAACAAGAGAAGGATATTCAAGACATCATGTCGGCTGCCGTGGCTCGTTATCAAACGATCGATATTCTCATCAATAATGCAGGGGTTATGTGTACAAAATCGCCTTATGAGCTAACGGTTGATGAGTTTGATCATGTGCTGCATACAAACCTACGAGGTGCTTTTTTATGTGCAAGGGAAGCGGCACGTTATATAAAAGAGAATCAATCAGGCGGTTCTATCGTTAATATCTCATCCACTCGCGCGACCATGTCAGAACCAGATACAGAAGCGTATGCTGCATCAAAAGGCGGGATATCAGCACTTACTCATGCGCTGGCTGTTTCCTTTAGTCAGGATCATATAACAGTAAACAGCATTTCCCCTGGGTGGATTGAAACGAAGGATGAGAAAAATTTGCGAGAAATTGACCATCAGCAGCATCTTTCCAATCGAGTAGGAACGCCAAAGGATATTGTCAAAGCTTGTTTTTATTTAACAGATGAAGACAATCAATTTGTGACAGGAACCGATTTGGTTGTTGATGGCGGCATGACTAGGAAAATGATTTATGCGGATTAACATGAAAAAAACATTGACGCCTTGACGGAGGCGCAGTACAATATGTAACAATTCAACTGAAGATCGTGATGAAAAAAAGATAAAGCGCAAATAGAGAAGAGTATGTAATGGCTGCCTCACACAGAGAACTCCGTGAAGCTGAGAAGGAGCTGGGAAGCGTTACAGAACCAAGCCTCTTAGCTCTGCACCGGATTCATTGTGATGGTGGTGCAGCGGCATTCTCCCGTTATAGAGAAGGGTTAGCGATAACCTGCTGAGGTTCATCTGGTAACAGGTGAATGAACTGAGGTGGCAACGCGGAGTCAATCCCGTCCTCAAGACAGAAATGTCTTGGGGGCGGGATTTTTTTTGATGACAAAAAGGAGGGCACTACGATGAAAAAACATTGGCGGGATATGAGCATGTTACTTGGAGCGATTGGTATTGCGAACATAGGAGAATGGATTTATATGATTGCTCTCCACCTGCTGATTTTTCAGGAAACGGGCTCCGTTCTTGCTGTAACAGCCGTCTATATGTTAAGACCTGTCTCGGCTCTTTTAACAAATAGCTGGTCTGGTAGTTTAGTAGATAGACTGAATCAGCGGAATGTCATGATCAGTTTAGATCTATGCCGGGCCGTTCTGATTGCTTGTTTACCCTTTGCCTTATTTTCAGGCCACTTATTGATCGTATATGTGATGCTATTTCTCATTCATATGGCACAAGCCATGTTTCATCCAGCTTCGATGGTGTATATGACAGCACTAATCCCGGCGGATAAACGAAAACGGTTTAATGCCATTCGATCCTTGCTGCAGTCTGGTGGATTTTTACTCGGACCCGCCGTAGCAGGGCTGCTTTTTCTCATTGGTACACCAGTCCTTTCAATTTATGTAAATGCAATCTGCCTTTTGATATCTGCTGTTTTGACGATGTGTTTACCGATTTTGTCAAAAGCAGACGGGGCACAAAAGGGCTTTTCTCTCTCGGTATTAAAGGAAGATGCAAAACTTGTCTTTCATTTCAGTCTCACATCCCGTCAAGTGATGGCCGTGTATTTATTATTTAGTGCTGCCATCACGGTGCTGCCGACTGCAATTGACTCACTTGAAGCAGCTTTTGCAAAGGAAGTGCTGATGTTGTCCAATACCGAATATGGGTTTCTTGTCAGTGTAGCTGGAGCAGGGATTATCTTAGGGGCATGTCTCAATACGGTCATTGTCGAAAGGCTGCCTATTTCAGTGATGCTTGGTGCGGGGAGTTTGTTTGTGGCTTTTGGATACTTGATCTATGCTTTTTCGAACACATTGACTGTCGCAGCAGCTGGCTTTTTTGTTCTCGCTTTCTTTTTAGCATTTGCAAACACCGGTTTTATGACTTTTTATCAAACGAATATCCCGGTAGAGGTCATGGGGAGAGTGGCAAGTTTTTATGCGTTATGTGAAGCAGTTCTGACGATGATCATGACAGGAATATGCGGCGTATTGGCGCATATGTTATCGATACGTACTTCTGTCATAATTGGCTGCCTATGTATGCTTCTTATTTGTCTGTTGCTATGTTTTGTCATTTTTCGTCCATTGACTGTCAAAAAAATAGTGCATCTTACTTAGAAAATTAAAAAAATTATGTTATCATTATTTAAGTAAGTTAATTAAATTGATGAGAAAAGGAGTCTTACAAATGAAAGCACTACGCTGGCACGATCAAAAGGACATTCGACTAGAGGAAATTGACGAACCAACAGTTGCTCCAGGAAAAGTGAAACTGAAAGTAAAATGGTGCGGCATTTGTGGTAGTGATTTACATGAATATTTAGGCGGACCGATCTTCATTCCTGTGAATGAACCTCATCCACTTACAAAAGAAAAAGCACCCATTACACTGGGACACGAGTTCTCTGGTGAAGTTGTAGAAGTTGGAGAAGGCGTGAGTAATTACAAAGTAGGCGATCGAGTGGTTGTTGAACCTATTTTTGCAACTCACGGGCACCAAGGTGCTTACAACTTAGATGAAAACATGGGCTTCTTAGGACTTGCTGGTGGCGGTGGAGGATTCTCTGAATATGTATCTGTCGATGAAGAATTACTTCATTTGTTACCAGACGAAATTTCATATGAGCAAGGTGCACTTGTTGAACCTTCTGCAGTTGCTTTATATGCGGTTCGTTCTAGTAAAGTGCAAGCTGGGGATACAGCAGCTGTGTTTGGCTGTGGACCAATCGGTTTACTTGTCATTGAAGCATTAAAAGCAGCTGGTGCTACTGACATTTATGCAGTGGAATTATCAAAAGAGCGCCAAGAAAAAGCAAAAGAACTTGGAGCGATCATTGTAGATCCTTCTCAGTATGAAGATGTTGTTCAAGAAATCGCACGCCGGACAAATGGTGGAGTCGATGTTTCTTTTGAAGTGACAGGTGTACCTGTTGTATTGAAGCAAGCAATCCAATCAACTAGAATTTCAGGTGAAACAGTCATTGTAAGCATTTGGGAAAAAGGCGCAGAAATTATGCCGAATGACATTGTCATTAAAGAACGTACAGTCAAAGGAATCATCGGCTATAGAGACGTATTTCCATCTGTATTAAACTTAATGAGAAAAGGCTATTTCTCTGCAGATACACTCGTCACGAAGAAAATTAAGCTGGACGATGTGATCGAAGATGGCTTCCATGCATTAATCAATGAAAAAGATCAAGTGAAAATTTTAGTCAGTGCTGAATAAGTAGGACGATAAAGAGAATGGCAGATGCCGTTCTCTTTTTTTTATAAGAGCATGCGATTTTTCATAAAGAGGGAATCGGCTGAATAGTGATAAGTGCAAAGATGTTTATAAATAAAGGAGATGACATCATGTTTTATCACATTAAAGAACTGCAATATGAAGCAAAGCCCTCTAAGCCGGACCCTCTTTATGCGAAAAAATTACAAGAGGTGTTAGGCGGTCAATATGGAGAAATCAGCGTGATGATGCAATATTTATTTCAAGGGTTTAACTGCCGAGCGGATCAAAAATATAAAGACTTGCTCCATGACATTGGAACGGAGGAAATCGGTCATGTCGAAATGCTGGCAACGATGATTGCTCGATTACTTGATAATGCCCCAGTTAAAGAACAAGAAGAAGCGTATCAAAGTGATCCAGCACTTGCAGCCGTCATGGGCGGAATGAATCCTCAACATGCAATTGTTGCAGGCTTAGGGGCAATGGCAGCAGATAGTCAAGGGTATCCGTGGAATGCAAAATATATCATTGCAAGTGGAAATTTAATGGCTGACTTCCGGGCAAATTTGAACGCGGAGTCACAAGGCAGACTTCAGGTTACACGGCTTTATGAAATGACCGATGACCGCGGAGTGAAGGATATGCTCTCCTTTCTCATTGCTCGTGATACATATCATCAAAATATGTGGCTGGCTGCAATTAAGGAATTGGAAGAACGAGAAGGGGATGTCGTTGTTCCAACCACCTTCCCGCGCTCACTGGAAAAACAGCAAGTATCCTATGATTTGTTTAACTTCTCAAGAGGAGAAGAAAGCAAAGAAGGCAGATGGGCACATGGCCGAAGTATGGATGGAAAGGGAGAATTCAGATATATTTCTGCTCCTGTCGTGTTCGGCTCTGCGCCTAAACTCAAACCAGCACCGAAAGAACTATATAACACACCGAAAAAAGGAGAATAAAAAAGTCGATCAGGGTTTGTGCCTGATCGACTTTTTTAACGTCCAAGAGATTTTCCGTACACGCTGACTCGTTTCTCTAACAAAGCAAAAGCGAGTTCAAAGAAAATACTAAGCATCCAATAGATCAAAGCAGAGACAAGATACGTTTCTAAAAACTTGTAGCCATCATTTGCAATGATGCGCGAGATTCCCATGATTTCCAGTACACCAATTGTAAACGAAAGGGATGTGGCTTTTAACAGCTGAATGAGCTGATTCCCTAGGTTTGGCAGGGCAACCACAAACGCTTGCGGTAAAATAATGCGAATCATCGCCTGTCTGGTGGTCATGCCAACGATTTTCGCCGCTTCAAGCTGCCCTCTGTCTACTGCAAGAAGTGCGCTGCGGACCACTTCTGTTAAATGTGCGGCTGAATGCAGGCTGAAGGTGATAAGGGCAACGGTAAGCGGGGAGACCATATCCGGGTGAAAGGTCAACCCAAAAGTGCTATTCATTTTGGTCAGAACAAATGGAATGCCATAAAAGAAAGCAAACAACTGAACAATGAGAGGTGTTCCTCTAAAAAATGAGACATAGAGCGTGACAAGCTGGCGGAGCACAGGGATACGAAAGAGGCGAATGAAAGCAAAAACAGATCCAATCAAAAGGCTCACAGCCATAGAAACAAGTGCAATCAATAAGGTAAAGGGAACGCCTTTTAGAATATGTGGTATTTGGTCAATCGCAAATGATATATCAATGGTTTGCATCAAATCGCCTCCTTAGCGTGACAGGCTGGTGCGGCCTTTCACAAATTTTCTTTCCAGTAGCATCGTGATCAGTTCAATACTGATGCAAATCAGCCAATACACAATTGCAATGATGACGTACACTTCAAACATCCCTATCCCGTAGTTATTACCTAGGATGATTTTGACCTGTCCCATCATATCAATGAGTCCGATTGTAAATGCAATGGCAGTATCTTTCACGAGATCAATGGTGTAATTTCCGAGGTTCGGAAGTGCAATGAGAAAGGCTTGTGGAATAATGATCCTCATTAATGCCTGAGTATCTGTCATCCCAACAATGTAAGCTGCTTCAAGCTGATCTTTCCCAACAGAAGAATATGCACTGCGAAAGACTTCAGATAAATAAGCGCCCGTATGTAACGAGAATGTGATCATCACAAATAACACACGATCCCAATGATTGATTTGAATTCCGGCCATGAGTAAAAGCTGAGGCAGGCCAAAATAAATCAGAAATAACTGAACAATGAGCGGCGTACTTCGTGTAAATGACAAATAAATGACCGCCAATTGTTTCAGCACTGGAATTTGTTTGATTCGAATGCAAGCAAACAGCAATCCGATGATGATGGCAAAAAACAATGACACCACAATCATAAGAAATGTGAGTGGCAGACGATCAACCACTTGTAAAAAGATTCTCAGCCAATCTCCAGCTGTAAACGTCATGGCGCTTCCTTCCTTTCTTCATATTGATAGCCTTGCTCTGATATATAGTCAATATCTTGAAAGAAATCAACGCCAAACCATTTCTTCGCAAGGTCAGGTAATGTTCCGTCTTCTATCATCTCTTGTGTCACTCGGTCCAATTGTGATGCTAGTTTCTTTTGACTAGGCTGTAAGACAAGATAAATAGGTTCCTTTGAGACAATGCCGCCCACTTTGACTTTCAGGTGAAGATGTTTTTGTATCGTATCAAAGGTTGAAATATTCATAAAAGCCGCATCGGACCGTCCACTTTCGACTCGTTTTAAATTGAGTTCGTTTGAAGGGCTTTCAATGGTCGTGAGCGGAATTTTCGGATCATTTTCTTCATTATATTGATTTAATATGGAACGAAGGCCGCCGCTAGGACTGACGGGAGCGAGCTTTTTTGATGTCATATCGTCTAGAGATTGAATATCTTGCTCTGATTCATTCACAATTAAACCTGTCATCGAATAGCCGTATGGAACCTTAGGATAAAGAAAGCGTTTTTCACGTTCAGGATTACTAAAAAACCAATTAGCCGCCATTTCAAATTTCCCAGCGCCGATCCCAATTAAATTGGATTCTTCCTCGCCGAAGATATAATCAAAATGAATGTGTGGCAAACGTTTCTCGACTTCATTTAAATAATCGATGTTATAGCCAATCGGTTCGTTGCGGTCATTTGTGGCTAAAAAAGGCGGATTGACTTCTGCGCTTAGTGCGACTTTGACAATTTGTCTGCCATCATCTGTTGTCGTTTTCACACTGCTGCAGCCAATGAGAGAGAGGAGAAACAGAAGGATACTAGCGGCAGTGAATAAAGTCTTGCGCTTCATCTGTCTTCCTCCAATCCTTGCCACATCCCGCGATGAATTCTTGATAAAAATTGTTTCGTCCGTTCATGCTGAGGCTTCATCAGGACGTTTTCTGGGGAGCCTTTCTCAACGATTTCCCCATCTGCCATAAAGATCACTGTATCCGCTACATCCTTTGCAAACGAGATTTCATGCGTCACAATGACCATCGTCATTCCTTGGCTCGCAATATCTTTCATCATTTCAAGGATTTCTCCGACCATCTCTGGGTCCAGTGCGGACGTTGGTTCATCAAACAAAAGCACCGCAGGATTCATGGCAAGCGCACGGGCAATTCCGATACGCTGCTGTTGACCGCCGGATAATTCACTTGGAAACGCATCTTTTTTATGAAGCAGCCCAATTCGCGTTAACAATTGCTCTCCGATTTTTTCCGCATCTTTTTTAGACATGTTTTGAGACACAATCAATCCTTCTGTGATGTTTTCAAGTGCTCGTTTATTTTGAAACAAGTGATAATGCTGAAACACCATAGACGATTGCTGTCTGAGTTTTAGAAGATCTTTTTTTCGATATTGTTCAAATTGAATCGTGGCTTCTCCAACTGTCAGCGTTCCTTTGTCTGGGATATCAAGGCTGTTTAAACTGCGGAGAAGGGTTGTTTTTCCTGATCCGCTCGGTCCAATAATGGCGACCACTTCACCTTCTTGTACGGTGAAATCAATTCCTTTTAACACATGAGTTGACCCATAGGATTTATGTAGATTAGTAGCAGAAATCATAAAAGCATCACGTTCCTTTGACATATGTACTTAATATTGATAAAATTTAACACATTAAATCCTATAAGTAAAGTGTGTTTTAATAATACCTATTGGATAAATCGGATATGATAGATTGCGAGAAACAGAGGAGTTGGATACGTTTTGTCTAAAGCATTATTTGTCGATACAGATTTTCAAAAAAATTGGCTAAATCAACTAGAATCCCTTCGTGAAACGATCGAACAATCTGCAAAAGAACATGATGAGGGTGCCTATTTTCCTAAACAGAATATCGAATCATTAGTAGAACTGGGCTATACAACGTTGTCTCTGCCTGTTGAGTACGGGGGCGGGGGTCAATCTGTAAAGGATATGGTTCTTTTTCAAGAAACACTAGGAAGTATGGATGGAGCAACTGCCTTATCGATCGGCTGGCACCAAGGAGTTGTTGGTGAAATTTATGAAAAGAAACTATGGAATGAGAAGCAGCTGCAATTTTTTGCTGAAGAAATCAAAAATGGGGCTCTTGTGAACCGGGCCGTCAGTGAGGCGCAGACAGGGAGTCCAACAAGAGGAGGCAAACCTGGAACAACTGCAACGAGATCAGGAGATCAATGGGTGATCAGTGGCAGGAAAACATTCACAACGATGTCACCAGCACTCACATATTTTCTTGTCGGTGTATGGATCGAAGAAAAAGAAGCGATGGGCTTCTTCTTAATTCACCGTGATACAAAAGGTGTTTCTATAGAAGAAACGTGGGATGTTGTTGGCATGAGAGGAACGGAGAGCCATGATTTAATTCTAGATCAAGTGGAAGTCCCAGATGACATGTTGGTTGAAGTGCAGAAAGGACCTCGGGGGGGTACGTTAAACCCTTGGATCGCACATATCCCTTCCTGTTATTTAGGGATTGCGCAAGCGGCAAGAGACTATGCTGTTCAATATGCCATCACCCATTCACCGAACAGTATTAGCGGAACGATTAGCGAACTGCCAAATGTCCAAACACTGATTGGCGAAATTGATTTACTACTAAAGCAAGCACGCCATGTCATCTATTCAACGACAACATTGTATGAGCAGCCAGAGAAAAGAGAGCTGTTAATCAATGAATTCGGTGCTGTGAAGCATACAGTCGTCAATCATAGTCTGCAAGTGGTCGATAAAGCCATGCGTTTAGTCGGTGCAAAAAGCTTAAGCCTTAGCTGCCCGCTTCAACGTTACTATCGAGACATTCGTGCTGGCCTTCATAACCCACCAATGGACGATATGACCATTTCGAAAATTGCAAAGCAAGCGATTGAAGAGAAAAAATTGAACGTACAATAAACAGAAAGCCGGATAAAACCGGCTTTTTTTATTTGGCAGAAAAGAGGACAAGCGTACCTTATGTCTTATCGCTCAACATGCTAAAATCGATACAAATCATGGGAAAAGGAGCGGTTTTTTTGAAGAAGCATATAAAATGGCTATTTTCCACTATTATGCTGATGGCACTTTTTATCGGCCGACCTTCATCAAGCGAAGGAACATCACCATCGTGGTCAGTAGATGAATTTTTGAAAGATCGGGAAGGCACATTTGTGATTCAAGAAGTAAAAGAAAAATCACCATGGGTGTATAACAAAAAAAGAGCGAACAAGCGCTTTGCACCACAATCAACGTTTAAAATAGCAAATGCCTTAATCGGACTTCAAACTGGCGCAGTTAAAGATGAATACGACATCAAATATTGGGACGGAGTAAAAAGAGAGATTGATAACTGGAATAAGGACCATACACTGGGCTCTGGCATGAGAGATTCAGTCGTCTGGTATTATCAAGCCATGGCGCGTGATATCGGGGAAGAACGCATGGGCCATTGGATAAAAGCCATTCATTATGGGAATCAAGACATATCTGGCGGAATCGATCAATTTTGGCTAAGCAGTACGCTGCGCATTTCACCAGTAGAACAAGTCCATTTCCTTAAACAGCTATATGAAGAAAGTCTCCCATTTGACCTATCTGTTATGAGAACCGTCAAGCGAATGATGATACAAGAAGAAGAGAAACACGCCACGCTATACGGAAAAACAGGCTCCGGATCAGGCATCGGCTGGTACGCAGGCTTCATCAAACATGAAAACAAAACCTACATCTTCACCACAAATATCGAAGGCACCGGAATAGAAGCAAAAGAAATTACCTATCGTATTTTGAAAAAATATCATTTGGTAGAAGCATCCGTTTAGGATGCTTTTTTGTATGCGAAAAAGGGGATATATTGATAAGTTGATGATATATGGGTTAGTTTAAAAGTATGGTATATTTATAGAAAAATATTGAAATTGATTAGAAACAAAAAATCTCTTCTTAAGCAATTACATAGGAAGTACAAGAGTTGGAATTATGAACAAAATAAAATTGAATGTTTTGACCAAAGAATTTAACTCAGATATCGGAAAAGATACGACAAATAAGGTGATTAAAATCTCATTAGGAGGCTTATAAGAAGTGTATTTGAAAAATATACAATTAATGTCAGATGACGATCGTGGGAACTTAGCCAGCCAATCCCTTTGTATGACTGAAATGTTTTTATACGAATTAGAAAAGAAATTTCAAACGAAAGATTGTGAGGCTATTGTTTTGATATGTGGGCCTTTTAAAGACTACAAATTAATTAGTACTTCAAAAGATGAACCAGACATCTTATTTATAAAAAATACGTACGAGCTGGAAGTACCCTTCCGTTACAGTGAATTTGAAAATGCAACAAATAAGAAAAAGATCTTAGCAGATACTTTGGAAAAAGCGATACTCTATCTTTGTGAACTGAAGAATTGGGACAGTCAGCTAGTCAAAGCAACATTTAAGAAAATGAAGGAGAAGGAATATAAAGCGGAGATTAAAGGGAGAACAAAACTAAGTCCCGATAAAAAAAGAAAAGCTTACCCAGTTATCGAATTAGATTTAAAACAGTTTACTCTTTATCTTGTAGTTGAAGATAATAAAAGAAATATCTTAGATAAAAAATTAATTGCTGAAACCTATACTTACTTAGAAGAAATTTCTTATCATATGAGAGAGCTTAAATGGTTAACGGATCACGAAGTGACACTTTTCAAACGTGCAAATAAAACAGTTTATACAAGTATATATTTATCGTGATAAATCAAAATGAGAAAATAAAGAACCCAATATATAAGGAGGGTTTTCCAAATGGGCTTTTGGGAAGAAGAACATAAGAAAAAGAACATCATAATTGGTGATGATGGATTAGATATTTTTGAAGAAGCGATTGAACAATTTTATGAAATGACTGAGGAACATTTGAAGAGAAAGCCAACGATTGATGAGATGCTTTTGACAATTATGATGGCTTTAAACAATGGAGGTAGTCACTATTTTGATGATTTAAACGACAAAGAAGTAACGGATATTAAAATAACAACTAAAAAAGTAAAAACTTTAAGTAAAGTAGAACCAGGAGCTATATTTGAACTCCCATTAAAAGAAGTTGGGAAATTGAGCTATGCTTTGATCATTTCGGGTGAGGGGAAAAATCAATATGATGATATTTTAATCCAATACTATGATTTGTTTGTTGATGAAAGAATAGAAAAAAATGAGTTAAAACAATTGATGAAAAAAGAGAATGGACTATTTGTTGCAAATACAGGTCTGACAGGCTTTTTAAATGGTTCATGGAAAGTCATCACAAAAATAAATCAAGATTTTATAAAAGAAGAGGATCTTCAAAATCTGAAATTCGTGGAATACCGAGATGGAAATTATTACGTAAGCAAGGGGAAAGAAGGTCACAATGCACCTGTTATGGACTTAGAGGTTGCTGACCCAAAAACGGCTAAAATGATATTTAACCCGATTGGTATGCTTGGCGAATACACTATTATAAGCATTCTTTCATTATATTTTAAAGGTATGTCAATGGAGGATATTATTAAATATGAAATATAGGCAGTTTACAGCGTAAAATGAGTTTTGAGAAAGGAATGGTGTAATAAATGGCTGAACCAAAAATGCTAGACTGTTTAAATAAAATACGAAATGTCTTAAAGGGGACGATCACAAGAGAACAAGTGTCTGATTGGGCTGGAATTTACGTTTCTGCAGACGATCCAGAAATAGACGATGATCAAGTTTGGGATATGCTGATTCTTTTAAGTGGAATTGATTTGAAAGATTCACCTAATTCTTACTTACATCCTGTAGATGATTTGAATGACTGGTTAGAAGAATACAAATAGTTCCTATATATGAGCTTGCTAAATTCTTATGGTTAAGCCCATTTATATATAAAAGGAGTGACGCAATGTCCATGCATCCGAAAGAATTAGAAACCACCATGCAATTACCTGCGAAAAAGCGTTATGACTATTTCATCAAAAAGATTGTTGATTTTGAAGAGGTTTGGTCATTAAGAAACGAGAAGGGATGGGTGATGTCAGAGGATGATTATCGTGTACCGCAGCTTCATTTTTGGCCGACAGAGGATTATGCCGCTTATTGTGCGATCGATCAATGGGAAAAAACAGTGCCAGAAATGATTGATTTAGACGATTTTATAGAAGAGTGGCTGCCGGGAATGTTAGCAGATGGAATCAATCCGTCCATTTTCTATAATCGAAATAATTCGGTGTCAATTGAAATTCAAACATTAAAAGAAGATATAGAGGAAGAATTAAAAAACTACTAGTTCGACAAGAGTGGAGGTAGTTGTTTGAAACGGCTTGAAGACTTATTTATTCGTTCAGAAAAAGAGTTCAAATTCTATCAGAATTTAGTAGACCATGTGTTTGAAACAAATAAAGAGCTGCCACAACAAGTTTTTCGTAAGACATTTGATTGTTTTTTGTTTCAAGAGTTTGATTGGGCATTGAGTGATGATATTTTACCAACCATAAAAGAGTTATCAACTGTTACACAAGATAGAGAATTTTTGACTGCAGTCCTTCAACCAGATCCAATTGATTATTATTTGAAGGAATTTGGTTATTATCATTGGCTGAAAGCGAGTGTGAACATTTCAGGTGAGGATTATGTAAATGCACTATGGATGCACCCAAAAGGTTCCATAGCGGATAATATAATTACGAATTCGAATATAGTTGTCTGGTTAGCTCATTCTTTGCAGTGGGCGATTTGGGCAGATAGAGATATGGAAATTTGTATCATAGGAATGGTATCAACAAAAGATTCTGTGAAAAATAGGTTATTAAAAGAAGGGTGGAAACCAATGGATCACCCTGTTTTAGCAAATTGGTTTGAAGGATTATTGAAGGATCAAAAAACATTCAATGATTATTACACTCAAATGCTCTCTCATTATGCGTCATGTTACAAGCGGTGAAATGGATTATTAATGACTGATGATAGACTTACCCGAAGATATGAAAGGAGCATAAAGTGAAACATTTGTTTATATCCGATCCAAAAGAATTTGAACATGTTCTATCGTTTGTTCATTCGCTCATTCACAGTACGAAGACATTCCCTGATCAAGTGTTGAAAACGAAAACCCCTCATTATTTATTCGAAGAATTCCATTGGTTGTTATCAGATGATGGTTGGGAAATGTTAAAAGGTTTAGCTTTGAATCATCATGATGACTATATACTCATGGCTGTATTAGATGAGCAGAAGAGCATGGATGATTATTATCATGATTTTGGTTATTATCCTTGGGTGAAAGTACCGTTAAACCTTACTCCAAGTGATTACCTCGATCTCTTAACGGATTATCCGATAGAGAGTGTAAATGATAGCATAATGGATATTGCTTCACGTGTGATATGGGTTTCTCCTTCTGCGAAATGGATCATTTATGGCGACAGAGGTTATGAGATAGGAGTACTAGCGATTCTTCAATTAGAACAAATGAATAAACAATTGTTAAAAACGTGGAGAACTTTAGATGAGATTGTATTAGGCTGGATTTCAGTTGTATTTCCGAATCAAAAACTTCCTGATGATTTTAAAAAAGAACTGATTCGAAATTATACAAACGTAGAATGAAATAACTTCATAAGGAGGAAGACATGAATCAAATAGACAATGTGTTATCTATACTAGATGAGTCTTTTCTAAATAAAGAGTTTCCATTATTAGGTAATGGGAACTTTGATTTTGCCAAAGGGAAGCTTTCTCTATTTACTAGAGAGGAAAATTGGCTGATCACGATTCAATTATTCAGTTTATCGAAGGTAGGACCGTCTATTGATTTTTTTGCGATTGGTCATGATTTGAAGAATGGATCAATCAATTTTCTACTGGATGAGCTTTTTGATTTCGTGGATCATCATCATGAAATAATAGATGATGATGAGATAGAACATGGGTTCACAAAGCATCCTTTACGGATTAGATTAAATGGAGACTATTTTCATGTTCAAATACCAGAGTCATGCCAAGCTGATGTAACAGAGGAAAATGAATGGATTACTTTGTTAAGAGAAATGGCCAAACATCAAGATTTGCTGGATAGTTTATGGATGACAGATCAAGAACAATTTGACATCGTTCAGCATGTATATGATAAACCGCTCTACACAACTGAATCATGGTTTCATCCAGAAACGCATAGCCAACTCCCTAGTCAATCTCCTTTTTTTCAATCGGTTGCGAAGAGTTTGATCTATCAAGATCCAACATGCATTGTAAATATAAACACGAACACTGACTGGAGATTATGGTCAGATTTTGATACTGTGGAATATTTTTAGTTTCGTCTGATGTTTTAAATCGGTGAGGTGGAGCAAGTAATGAGAATCGTATTAGCAAAAGAGGAAAATCTATTCGAAGTAAATGAATTAATAAAGAAAATCAATTTAAACGTAGAAGAGTATCATTGGGTCATAAGTGATGTGACACTCCCAATGCTTCATGATCGGAATAATCAATCTCATTCAGAAGTCATGCCGGATTATACGGATTTTTTATTTCTGAAGGGTGAACATTTCAAAAAATTCTTACATGACTATTCTTATTCTTTTATTTTCGCTGTTTTGACCGCATTGCCTCGTCATATAGATCATTTGAATATTATTTCAATACCTCAAATTGAAGATAATGAACGATATTGGAACGTAAATTATACACCCGTTATCCCTCAAGCCGTGTTTGAAATCGGATTTTTTGATTCGACAGATGTTATTTTTACAGGAGATCAGAAAATCTTAAGCGAATTTCGAAAAAAAGCGGACTTTATTTCATTTGAAGAATATTTACAAACTCCGTGACACGATAAGAATAGAGTTCATCCTGAAAAAATAGGAGAGTGAATGAGATGTTTAATAGTGTACAAAAATGGATCGATTATCTAGATGGGGGTTGTAATGTACTCGGAGTCACATTTGATTTGTTTCATAAAGAATTAATACTGAGCGTAAAAGTATCAGAATTAAATAAAGTTACTCAACATGAAATACGATTTATGAATATGGCGAGTCTTTATTATAATGGGGGTGAAGGTAATGATAGATTTGAAGAATTGATACAAGAAGAGATGAATTGGCAAATTTTTGAATGTAGTTACCATCCTAATGGGATAGGGGACCTTAAAAATGTACTTCTTGAAGAATTTGATTCAAATGCAAATTTTCTATTTAACATCAATGGGATGTTACTCGCAATAGAATCGAAAAACGTATGTTTCGATTCACAAGAATTTATTTGCAGTGTATAGGAAGATCTCATTAGCGTCTAAATAAGAATTAAAAACAATGAGAGATTGGGGAAAATCCATGAAAATCAGCCGAGATAAACAAGGTTTATTCGATGATTTAAAACAACGTTATCAATACTTATTAGATTCATCTTATCCAGATGAAATCGTCTCTTTTGAAGCAGAAACTAGTATATTTTCAGATGACTTTTATTTTTTTTTTCACTTGTTGCAGGTAGCCTAAGTTATGTGATCGATCATAAACGAATACCGAAAAAACAGTTAAACGTGCTGCGTCAGTCATTTGAAGAGCAATATCCCCAAATCAAATCGTATCAACAGATCCTTGAATCATATCCTTTACTGCACTCCTATGTTCAATACCATGAAGAAACAAGAAAACAAATCATTGCACTTCTACAATAACCTCTTGGAGGACAAACGATGACATGGTTTTTAGATGAAAAAGTCCAGAAACAAATCCCTGATTTCAATATCAACCATCTAAAGCAAATCAATGAATTTCACTACTTTAAAGAGTATAATGAACATTACGACTTGATCAACTGTATTCATCTACACATCCCATACGAATCTGCAACCCATAAAGCAGACATTCATCTGAAATTTACCAACGTCTCTTCTGTTCAAATCAAAGATTTGGAGTTAACAAACGATTCCTCTCTTTTTTTGAACATTCAACTTTTGGATAGAGGCTGGGAATATTTGAATTACTTTGTCGAAGATTATGAAGAACAGTATTTTTCTTTTTATTGTGAAACGATTCAAGTCATACAAGTCGTTTCAAATGAATCGGGCTAGTCTCTCTACATATGTGCGAATCATGCTTCCCCATCCCAATATAGAAAGGTGCAATGACATTGAATCGAATCATGAAATGGCTCTTATTTGCAGCAGTCATCGCTGGCTTATTGGTATGCGCATTCTTTGTGTTCCGTTTCAACCAGCCTAAGCCGACGACAAACATCCATTATGCAGACACACAAAATAAACAGCAAACATTGGATATATATATGCCAAAGGGAAAAGATGAAGACAAAAAGAAGAAGCATCCAGTCATGATCTATCTCCATGGCGGCGGCTGGACAGGCGGCGATAAGAATAGAGTCGCTTCAAAGGCCGATTATTTTACGGGTCAAGGGTATGTGTTTGTTTCAATGAATTACAGGCTTCACCCTGATGCCAACTTCGAGCAGATGGCAGATGATACGGCAAGCGCTATTAAATGGGTCAAGGATCATGCAGATGAATATCAAATCGATTCGTCAAAAATCAATGTCATGGGTCACTCAGCGGGCGGTCATTTGACGGCATTGGTTGCTACAGATTCGACTTACTTAAAACGTGTGGGGCTGTCGCCAAAAACGATCAATTCTATCGTGATTTTAGATGGACCGTTAAACATCAATCAATTTATACAAGCCATTCCATCGTACAAAAAAGTCTTTGGCAAACAAGAGGAAAACTGGACAAAAGCATCACCGGTCACTTATATGAATCAAACGAATGTACCGCCTGTTTATTTGGTCACAGGCTGGGAAAATCCTGAGGTGTACCGATTTGCAGAAAAACTGAATCATGAGAAAGGCTCACGGTTTGTGTTTCGGGTTCATTCGCTGAGCCACAGTGATTTAAATAAATGGTTTGGATCTGACAGAGCGCCAAAAGAAGCGCAAGAGATGACAAAGGCTGTGATGGCTTTCGTCAAAAAACAAAATCAATAATAAAGACTGTATGCTAGGGCAATCCATTTTGCCGCAGTATATGATAAAGTGGTTTGAGATTAAAGGAGTGTATGTCGTTGTCATCAAGAATGGAAAATAAAGTGTTCAATTGCGAAAAAGAGCTGACGCTGAATATTATTGGCGGGAAGTGGAAAATGCTGATCTTATGGCACCTTGGCAGAGAAGGGACAAAACGGTTTGGTGAGTTAAAGTCGTTAATGCCTGGGATTACGCAAAGAATGCTTGTCAATCAGCTAAGAGAATTAGAGGAAGATCACATTGTGCACCGGGAGGTTTATCCCGTCGTTCCGCCAAAGGTTGAGTACTCTCTCACAGAACTTGGAGAAAGCTTAATGCCAATTTTAGAGGCGATGTATGATTGGGGAAAACAATATCTCGACAGCAATTTTTTAAAGGATGATAAATAGAAAGACGATAGATGTAGACAAAGAGCTAAAATCATTTTATTTTAGCTCTTTGTTTTCTTTTCAGCGTGACTTGAAAACCTTTGCAGTTTAGGAAGGACGAGTACTGGAGCGGCATCACAACACAGACTTGACACCGAATGCGAGGATTTGTCAGTACGTTTAGATACTGGTCGAAAAGACAGTGTCTTTTTTGTAACCATATGCGAAAAAGTATAGTATGTAAAAAAAAAGTGCGTACTTGGATTGCTTCCATCCTGTTGTTATACTCATTTCATCGTTTAAGAAGCCCTATTCACGGAGCTCTTGAAGATGAGATGAAAAAACGGGAGTGAACGTTCATGAAATTACAATTAGCGTTAGATTTAGTGAATATACCAGAAGCGATCGAGCTGATCAAAGAAGTAGAAGCGTCTATTGATGTGGTGGAAATTGGGACACCTGTTGTGATCAACGAAGGACTTCGTGCTGTAAAAGAAGTCAAACAGGCGTTTCCGAATTTACGTGTGCTGGCGGATCTCAAAATTATGGATGCTGCCGGTTATGAAGTGCAGCAGGCATCCGAGGCTGGAGCGGATATTGTGACTATTCTTGCGGCGGCGGAAGATATGTCTATCCAAGGAGCGGTGAAGGAAGCAAAAGCAAGAGGGAAACAAATTTTAGTCGATATGATTGGGATCAAAGATATCGCCGGCCGCGCGAAAGAGCTTGATGAGCTTGGGGTAGATTATATTTGTGTGCACACAGGCTATGACCTGCAAGCGGTTGGTCAAAACTCATTTGCTGACCTCATGACCATAAAACAAGTGGTCAAACAGGCAAAAACAGCGATTGCAGGCGGTATTAAGCTTGATACATTGCCTGAAGTCGTCAAATTAAACCCTGATTTGATTATTGTCGGCGGCGGCATAGCGAGCCAAGACAATAAAGCAGAAGTGGCTGCGCAAATGAAGCAGTTGATTGCACAATCATGAAAACAAGTGACTATGTGAGAGCGATTCTAAGCGAGCTTTCTGAGCACTCGCCCGCGATTCAAGACGAACAAGCAGAGCAGCTTGTCAAAAGCATTTTAGCGGCTCGAAAGGTCTTCGTCGCAGGGGCTGGCAGGTCTGGTTTGATGGGAAAATCGTTTGCGATGAGACTCACGCATATTGGTCTCGAAGCTTATGTGATCGGTGAAACGAATACGCCTGCTTTTACATCTGAGGATTTATTGATTGTAGGGAGCGGTTCTGGCCGAACAGAGACGCTGCTTGTGCTCGCGAAAAAGGCAAGGGCGATTGGCGGAAGCGTGGCGTCGTTCACACTTTCAACTGAGTCACCTATAGCTGATCTATCGGATGAAGTCATCTTACTGTCAGGTGCGCCAAAGGATCAACATGAAGGAAACCATCATACGATTCAGCCGATGGGCTCATTATTTGAGCAAACTTTGCTTCTTATGTACGATGCGGTCATCTTGAGATTGATGGAAATGAAAGAGCTCGACACCCATAAAATGTACGGTCACCATGCGAATTTAGAATAGCCGTGATGAAAACCTTTCCTTTTTTGAAGAAAAGGTTTTTTTAATACATGGTACTTAAAAAGAAGGATCACTTGACATAAAGGATAAGATGTAACTATAATAGTTACATCTCGAAAGAAAAAACGTAAGCAACGGAAGGAAGATGAAGATGAAAGTGCAAATTTGGTCAGATATCGCCTGTCCTTTTTGTTATATAGGGAAAAAACAGTTGGAAACAGCGCTTGAGCAATTCCCTCATAAAGAACAGGTAGAAGTAGAGTTTAAAAGCTTTGAGCTTGATCCGAATGCACCTGTTGCAGTGGATTATGATGTGCATGATATGCTTGTCAAAAAATATGGCATGAGCCGTAGCCGGGCCATCGCGATGAATGAACAGGTGAAACAGGCGGGCAAGGAGAAAGGAATCGATTTTCAATTCGATCCACTCGTTTTGACAAACACCTTTGATGCCCACCAGCTCGCACAATATGCTGGAAAAATGGGAAAAGGCGATCTCGTCATGAGTGAGCTGTTTCAAGCGTATTTTACAGATGGAAAGCATGTTGGTGATCGTCAAACCCTTTTAGATATTGCAGAAAAAGCAGGCCTTGATCAGAACGAAGTACAAAAGGTTCTAGACGGGCAAGAATTTGCAGACGCTGTGCGAGAAGACGAAAAAGAAGCAAGACAGCTCGGGATTTCTGCTGTGCCTTTTTTCTTGATCAATGATCAATATTCGGTTGCTGGTGCACAGCCAGCAGATACGTTCCTTCGTGCACTTGAAACGGCTTGGACAGAAGAGGCAGCGCAAACGGAGAAAGCGGCTGATGCTTCATTTGAAGAAGCATGTGCAGATGGCGTATGTGCAGTACCTTCACCTAAAGAAGAAGTATAATCGGCATTTTCCCTATCTTTGATAAAAGATAGGGATTTTTGTTGATTAATAATTAATATACCTTTATACTTAAGTTATCTTAATTATGAAGGTGATGACAGTGACATCCAAAACAACGATGATCCAAGAATTAAACCAAATCGAAGCGCGTATCCATCAAAAGCTCCGATTAGAGTTTGAAGAGTTATTTGTAGATGAGCTAACTGATAAGCAGCATATTGTCCTTGATTTCGTAGAGCGAACAGGGGGAAGCTCACCTATTCAAATTGCTCAGCAACTAGGCATCACCCAAAGTGCTGTGAGCCAGTTATTAAACACGCTTGAAAAAAAAGAATGGATTCGCCGCAGCATCAACCCGCAAAATCGTCGGGAATTGCACGTTGAACTTTCTGAAAAGGCAAAGACGTACTTGGAGAATATGAGAAAGATAGAACTTGCGATCATTGAAAAATACTTTTCAAAATTAAGCCTCGAAGAGATCAACACATTGACATCCATTTATACAAAGCTAGATCAATTGATTGTAGATCAAAATGAAGGGGAAGGATGATGATCCATTGATGATGCTCAAACAAGAAGTACAGCGAATTGCCTCTTCTTATACGGAGAAAAAGAAACAGGCACTGCTTGTGATCGGACTGATTCATCAAGGAGAAAGACATGTTTTTCATTTCGGAGATCACCCCATACGGCAGCGCGTCCAGCCTGAGGAGGTCATTTTTGAAATCGGCTCTATTTCAAAAGTCTTTACGACAAGTATATTGGCAAGCATGATTCAAAAAGGGCAGATGAAGCTAGACGATTCCATTTCACTGTATTGTCCTGAAATAAGAAAGAATCACCCCATTCAAATAGAACAGCTAGCAATTCATACGTCTGGACTTCCTTCATATCGTTTTCTCAGAGATTTACAACTAAGGTTCCTTCCAAAAGTGAGAAGAGATATGTACTGTCAATACTCCCTTGATGAATTAATGAAACTGTTACACTCGAAAAAATGGAATGAGCGAAAAGAATACCCATCTCGTTACTCCAATGTAGGGATGGGACTCCTCGGGTTGATCATGGGATGGTCTCTTCACAAAACATATGAAGAGCTGCTGACTGAATATATCGTGGATGAGCTGAAACTATCGAACACCTTTATTACGATCAAGGAGGATGTCCAAGAGAAGATGATCCTCGGTCATCAAGAGAATGGAAAAGAGGTTCCTCCGCTTCAGATGCATGACTATCAAGGGGCTGGTGCGATTCGGTCGACGGTCACTGATTTGCTTTCATTTCTCTCTGCACACATGAGTGCAGACGCCGCTTCTCCATGGAAAATGACCCACGAGCCAAAGGTGAAGATAGGGAAAAACATGTCAATGGGACTCGGGTGGGTCATAGATGATACGGGATTGATTTGCCATAATGGTGCAACTTCTGGTTTCTCCAGCTTCATGGGCTTCCGCCCGCATTCAAAAACAGGAGTGGTCGTCTTGTCTAACTATCGCAATCGTATCACGCAAGACTCTCCCGACCGAATTGCCTATGATGTGATGAATATGCTTGAACAGGAGCCTAAAGTCAAATGAGCCTTCTATGAAGAGGGCTCATTTTTTCTTACGTTTAGCGCTTTAATCGTTTCACCAGGAACGAGTTCAGGCTCATAAAATGTTCGATCAGGCAGGTTCTTTTTCCCTTGTACTTGTTTAATCATCCAGTCTGCCGCATCTCGTCCCATTTGCTCTTGAGGGTGTGTCAGCGTTGTCAGTTTCACATGGGCATTTTTTTGGGCAATATACGAGTTATCCTGTCCAATAATGGAAAGATCATCTGGAATAGATAAACCTATTTCACTACATACATTTGCTACTTCTAACCCGACTTCATCGTTATAGCAAACAAGGGCGGTTAGCTCATGCTGGTGCGCTTGTAAAAAGGTTTTGATATGATCCCCCAAATACTGCTTCGATTCTGTATCGAAAAAAAGAATATGCTCTGGTAGGAAATTGAGCTTCGCTTCACCGAGTGCCTGAATATAGCCTTTCATTCGATATTTTCCTTGTAAATCATCTGTTTTTGAAATCAGTCCAATGTGCTGATGCCCAGAGGTGATCAGCTCCTTTGTCGCTAAATAGCTGGACTTTACATCATCCAAACAAAGGAAGGGAACTTCTAACTGCTCATAGTAGGCATTGATCATTATAAGCGGGACATCCTGCTCTTTAAAGGATAGGTAGTACGAAATGTTTGGATTATATAAATTGCTTTTTGTCGGTTCGACAATTAATCCGTCCACACCAAAGGACAGCATCATTTCAAGCGCTTTTTTCTCTTGCTCCACATCGTTATTTGTACTCGCCAGTAACAAAGAATAGTTCTCTTCATTTAATCGGCTTTCGATGCCCCGAATGATCGACGGGAAAATGTAATCGGATATGTATGTGGTGATGACGCCAATCGTTTTCATATGAGCATGTCCAGCAGGTTTTGTTTGATATTGATTGGTGACAAATGTGCCTGAGCCTTTTTCACTTCTTAAAAAACCTTCACTCGATAAATCCAAGATGGCTTTTCGCACCGTATGCCGGCTTACTTGATACATCTCTTGCAAGCTTGATTCGGTTGGAATACGCTCCCCGATCCGGTAATCCCCTGTCAGTATTTTGCTTTTTATATCATCCATAATGATCTGGTACTTCTTTTTCATCGTTTCACTTCTTTCACAGTTGATCCTCTACTCGGGTTGAGAAGAACTTGTATGGACATATTTTAACATGGTTGCTCAATCAAAAACAGGCGCTTACAGTGTCTATCGTCTGTTCCTTGGAGAATATGAAAGTTTTTGTCTAATTGTGTATGCACAACTATATTTATTATTGACATATGTACGTACAAATATTATATTGTTTTTGTGCACAGGTAAAGATGAATCAAATGAAAAAGATATTTGAAACCGCTATCATCTTGGAGGTGAACAAAATGAATCGTGAAAAGACGGCCAAAGCCATTAGAGAAGGCAGGACATCTTTGGGCATTGAATTTGGTTCGACACGAATTAAAGCGATTTTAATAGATGAAGAGTTTCAGCCAATTGCGCAAGGTGCATTTGAATGGGAAAGTTCTCTTCAAGAAGGAATATGGACGTACAATTTAATTGAGATCATTACAGGTCTTCAAGTGGCGTACCGTCAGATGAAAGAACAGGCTGCACAATTGTATGGGGTGACGATTCAAACCATTGGCTCCATCGGGATATCTGCGATGATGCATGGCTATGTTGCCTGTCATCATACAGGAGAAGTCCTCGTCCCGTTTCGAACGTGGCGGAATGGAACAACGACCGAGGCGAGTCAAAAGCTAACAGATGTATTCCAATTTCATATTCCAGAAAGATGGAGTATCGCTCACTTATACCAAGCGATACTAGGAGAGGAAAAACATTTGTCCCGGTTAGAGTATGTGACCACTTTGTCTGGCTACATTCACTGGCTGTTAACAGGGAAGCAGGTCATCGGAATTGGCGATGCGTCGGGAATGTTCCCCATTGATGAAAAAACGAAGGATTACAACGAAGTGATGCTTCATCAATTTGAAGCATTGATTGCAGAAAAAGGCTATCCGTGGAAGCTTCGTCATCTTTTGCCGCGCATCTATTTAGCAGGCGAAGAAGCTGGTGTGTTAACAGCAGCTGGAGCAGCGATTTTAGACCAAGGCAAACAGTTGCAGCCAGGTATCCCTTTTTGCCCACCAGAGGGTGATGCAGGAACAGGGATGGTCGCAACAAACAGTGTGGAAAAGAGAACTGGGAATATTTCAGTTGGGACATCTGTATTTGCCATGATTGTGTTAGAGCATCATCTAAAAGGTGTGTACCCAGAAGTGGATCTTGTCACGACACCAGATGGCCTGCCAGTCGCGATGGTTCATGCCAACAATTGTACAAGTGACCTTAACGCTTGGATGAATGTATTCAGAGAAGCGTTTGAAGCAATGGGTCAGCCAGTTGAAACAGAAAGATTATACGAAACCCTATTAAATCAAGCTTTAGAAGCAGATCATGATGGGGGCGGGCTTTTAAGCTATGGCTATTATTCTGGTGAAAATATTACGAGACTAAAAGAAGGAAGACCCCTTTTTGTTAGATCTCCTCAAAGCCGGTTTACCCTTGCTAATTTCATTCGGACACATCTCTTCTCTGCATTTGGCGCAATGAAAATCGGGATGGATCGGTTAAAAGCACATGAACAAGTCAAGATTGATCGTTTACTAGGACATGGCGGTTTATTTAAAACACCAGTAGTTGGACAAAAAATGGTCGCTGCTGCACTTGGGACACCTGTATCCGTCGTATCAACGGCTGGAGAAGGCGGTGCGTTTGGGATGGCGGTCCTTGCTTCGTATATGCTCAATCACCAGCAGCAAACACTGAGCCATTTTCTCAAGCATCAAGTATTTGCCCATACATTAGAAGAGCTTATTGATCCTGATCCACTGGATGTTAAAGGTTTTGAGGAATTTATAAAGCGCTATCAAGAAGGACTCCCGATAGAAAAAGCGGCAGTAGAACATTTGACGCCACAGAAAGGAGCGGCACCTGTATGTTAGAGCGGTTAAAAGAAGAAGTGTTTCAAGCGAATCTAGATCTACCAAAGTACGGACTTGTGAAATTTACATGGGGCAATGTCAGTGCGTGCGATCGTGACAGTGGACTGTTTGTCATTAAGCCAAGCGGCATAGCATATGACAAATTATCAGCAAAAGACATGGTCGTGGTCGATTTTGACGGTCAAGTGGTCGAGGGAGAATTCAATCCTTCTTCCGATACTGCTACACATGCTGTTCTTTACAAACACTTTGAGGAAATTGGCGGCATTTCACATAGCCATTCAATGTGGGCAACGGTATGGGCGCAAGCTGGACTTGATTTACCAGCAATGGGCACAACACATGCAGATACATTTTACGGACCTGTTCCGTGCGCTCGATTTCTCACAGAAGAAGAGGTGAATCGCGGGTATGAGGTGGAAACAGGACACTTGATCATTGAAACGTTTGAGAAAAGACAGATAGATATCATGGCGGTTCCTGGTATTTTGCTACAAGGTCATGGTCCCTTTACGTGGGGAAAAGATGCGAAAAGTGCGGTAACGAACAGTGTCATTTTAGATGAAGTAGCGAAAATGAACCTGTTTGCAAAGCAATTGAACGAATATGCGGAGCCTCTTCCGCAGGTGATTTTAGATAAACATTATTTAAGAAAACATGGAACACATGCGTATTACGGACAAAAACCTTCAAGATAAAGAAAAGAGGGATTTCTATGTTAACAAGTCAGAAGAAAGAATGTTGGTTTGTCGTCGGGTCACAGCACTTATATGGGGACGAGGCACTGAAGCAAGTGAAGGCAGATGCGCAAAAGATAACAGATGCCTTAAATGAGAGCGGTTTGCTGCCTTATCCAATTATTCTGCAGGAACTGGCGGTCAGTGCGGATCAAATCACACAGCTGATGAAAGAGGTCAACTATCGTGATGAGGTCATCGGTGTGATGACTTGGATGCATACGTTTTCTCCAGCAAAAATGTGGATACGTGGTACGTCTCTTTTGCAAAAGCCTCTTTTGCATCTCGTCACGCAATACTATGAAAACATTCCGTGGGACACGATTGATATGGACTATATGAATCTCCATCAATCGGCACATGGAGACAGAGAGTACGGCTATATCAATGCACGTTTAAATAAGCAAAACCAAATCGTTGCAGGTCATTGGTCGAAGCAGGAGGTGAAGCAGCAAATCGCTGATTGGATGGACGTTGCGGCTGCCTATCATGAGAGCTTCCACATTAAAGTGGCTCGGTTTGGTGACAATATGCGCCACGTTGCGGTGACAGAAGGAGATAAAATTGAAGCGCAGATCCAGCTGGGATGGACCGTTGATTACTTTGGAATTGGCGATCTTGTGAACTATGTAAATGCTGTGGAAGAAGCAGAAGTTGATGCTCTGTTTGCTGAGTACTTAACGTTATATGACGTGGATTATGGGAGCTATTCGACAGAAGAATGGGAACAAAGTGTGAAAGTGCAGGCACGATATGAAATTGCCATCAAACGTTTTTTAGATGAAGGCGGCTACAATGCCTTTACGACAAACTTTGAAGATTTACATGGCATGAAGCAGCTTCCGGGTTTAGCCGTTCAGAGGCTGATGGCAAAGGGATATGGCTTTGCGGGTGAAGGGGATTGGAAAACCGCCGCACTGGATCGTTTATTAAAGGTGATGAGCCATCATCAATCGACTGGTTTTATGGAAGATTACACATATGAAATGACTGCTGGTCAGGAAGCAGTGCTGCAATCTCATATGCTAGAAGTAGATCCAGCGCTTGCACATACAAAACCTGTCATTGTCGTGTCTCCGCTAGGCATTGGAAACCGGGAAGACCCAGCACGTCTTGTGTTTGATGGAAAAGCAGGCGAGGGCGTTGTTGTCTCCATTGCTGATTTTGGAACACATTTCAAATGGCTGATTCAAGAAGTGGAAGCCTTTGAGCCGCAGGAAGCAGCACCTCAATTACCGGTAGCACGAGTCCTCTGGAAAATCAAACCGAACTTTCAAGATGGCATCAAAGCATGGATTAAGCACGGCGGAGGTCATCATACAGTCGTATCTCTCAATTTAACGGTTGATCAAATTGTTCATTTTGCAAAGCTTGTGAATGCAGAATATGTGGTTTTATAAAGAAGGGTGAAATGCATTCTACTGTGAAAGGTAGAATGGCAGGGAGAAATGAAAGCGGTTTATTAAGTGAGGGGGGTCATCCACTTGGAGAAAAAAGTATCAAGTAAATTTATCTTCTTTTTCGGGTCCTTTGCAGGTATCTTATTTGGATATGATATTGGTATTATCGCAGGGGCAGAAGGGCACATTCAGGAAGAATTTCAGCTCAGCCCGTTATGGCTTGGCATCGTCGTTTCTTCATTAATGGGCGGGGCGATCATTGGTTCCATTTTAAGCGGTCTGATGGGGGATAAGTTTGGCCGCAGAAAGCTCATTTTGGTGTCATCGATTATCTTTTTTGTCGGTGCGCTTGGCTCAGCCATTGCACCAGAAGAAATCTCATTAACCATTGCCCGGATTTTCTTAGGAACAGCTGTAGGGACAGCCTCATCGCTCGTGCCTGCTTACATGTCTGAAATCGCGCCAGCTAAAATTCGCGGGAAATTGTCCGGCCTGAATCAGCTGATGATTGTGAGTGGATTATTGCTTAGCTATATCGTCGCATTTGTGTTTGAACCAATTCCAGACAGCTGGCGCTGGATGCTGGGAAGTGCTGCTTTATTTGCGATCGTGCTTTATATTGGCATGCTGAAACTTCCTGAATCTCCAAGATATTTAATTAAACACGGAATGGCTCATAAGGCACGTGAAGTATTAGGATCACTTCGTTCATCACGTGAAGAGATTGAAGCAGAAATGCAAGAAATTTTAGAAGTGGCAAAAGAAGAACGCTCAGGCATTCGTGAATTATTTCAAAAGAAATTCCGTATGGCTCTCTTTATTGGGGTCGGAATGGCGACACTCCAGCAAATACAGGGGGCGAACTCCATTGTGTATTATGCAACGAGTATCGCAAGAAATGTAGGTCTTGCTCCGCAAGTTGCCGCAGGTTTTACCGTCATTGTTGGTGTCATATTTGTTGTGACGACCGTAATCTTTTTACAATTCGTCGACCGGTTCGACCGCCGAACGATTCTCACAGTTGGGGGAACGGGGATGGCCCTGTCTTTCTTTGCACCAGCGGCATTAGGTGCGCTCGGAGTGAGTGAAGGCATATTAAACTGGGTCACATTGATTTCACTTTGCTGCTTTATTTTGTGCTATGCCTTCTCATGGGCACCGATCACATGGATTATCATTGGTGAAATTTTCCCACTTTCTGTTAGGGGTATTGGAGCGGGCATTTCCTCTGCCTTTAACTGGACGGGATCATTAGCAGTTGGCCTTGTGTTCCCAATCTTGGCTGACCAATTCAGCTTTGGCGTGATTTTCTCCTCATTTGGGGTCATCTGCTTAATTGGCCTGTTGTTCACGCGCTTTGTCTTAGTCGAAACAAAAGGAAGAAGCCTAGAGCAAATCGAAACTGATATGGCTGCACGAGTCTAAAAGAAACCATCTATCCTGTGTGGATAGATGGCTTTTTTAATCAAGTATTTGTTTCAGTTCATCTGGCAGTAAATCCATTAATTGATCAGATGAGGATACGTCCAGCACTTCAAGAAGTGCATAATATTTTGCATAAATTTCACTCAGCTGATCAGGATGATTTGCTTCATATCGATTCAAATGCAATTGCGTCAGTTCAAGTGCAATGTCCAGTTTGTTTCGTTCGATGGTTTGTGTTGTGTTGATCAAATCGTTCACCTCTTATTTTAAAGTTATTGAAAAATGTTACGGTGCAGTTCCGCAGCTGACCTTATATTCATGGTCTTCTACCTTTTTTGAATAACAGACGGAAGGCGTCATTCCCGTCTCACTTTTCCAAGCCTGCCAATACACATCATAAAGCTGACCATATTGAGGGTCTACATCGTCCTTTTTTTGCAAAATAGCAAAATAGCTTTGGTAAGGGTAGCCTTCTTGATAAATGGCATGCCGTATCGCTCCTCTCTCGGTCGCATTTGTAAAAGCCATAGGCGACAGCAAGGGAAGGGTGATGATCACGACGAGCAGAATGAAAAATGAAAAAAGCTTATGTCTTGTTTTCATCAATGAATGTCCTTTCCTTCACAAGAGATCATTTGTATAATATGTTAAAATTGTCCTATTGTAAAGAAAGAGACGACTAGATCACAAGCGGATTTTATCAAAAATAGACAAGCATCTAATCACTAATCGCGCCTCTTACATACGATAGAGTGTAAGTGAAAGACAACTTGAAGGGGTGTTGAGATGAGCCGGAATCGATTAGACAATTTTTTCTTTGGGCCTCGCAGAGGGAATCATGGAGAAGTTGAAACGGTTGTATCCCCTACACGTCAAATTGTCAACACGACAACAAATGTACAAACGATCAGAAAAATTCATCCAACTCATATCACAAACGTCAATAAAAACATCAAAAGAATTGAAAACTACTACCCTGTGACGCAATCTACTCGAAATGAGTATATTGTGGAAGAATATGACTGTGGCAGTGATATCAAGAATCCTTGCTGCCGCCCGGTCAAACGCTGTAAGTGGTAGTCTAATGGTAAAAAGAAGTGAGGCATCCTGTGATGGGATGCCTTTTGTATGTTCAACGCTCTATTTCATTTAGTTGTCCGTGATCAAGCTCGAAAAAACGATTTCCTAATTCTGAATAAAGGTAGCGCTGATGGCTTGTAAATAAAACACATTGATCAGAGAATTCTTCTTTTAATAAAGAAATAGACTGCATTTGAGATGCCTCATCAAGAGATGTAAAAGGTTCATCAAGAATGATTAGCTCTGGTGATCTGGCTGCCATACAATTAAAGAAAAGCTTATATCTCATACCTAGTGAATATTGTTTGACAGGCATCTTAAGTGCATGAGTTAAATCAAATGCATCACAAAGCGAGAGAAAGGTCTTTTTGTATACCTCTTTTTCTGACTGATTCATTTTCCATAGTGACTGTATAAGAGTCATATGCTCAATACCAGTCAGCGCATCATAAACCAAAGGCTTATCTGGAATGTACGCGACCAACCCTTTAAAAAGAGCTGACCTAGGATGATGCTGTTCGTTGAGTAAAATCGTTTCGGATACTGAAGGAAGCAGACCTGCGATGATCTTTAAAAGTGTCGATTTACCGCTGCCGTTTTTCCCGATAATACAAGCACGATCACCTTCTTTCAGATGAAAGGATACTTGATCAAGGAGGGGAGAGCTTTCTTCAGTTGTTTCATAACGAAAAGATAGCTGAGACACTTGCAAACTAGCCATTGATAAATCCTCCAATAACAAAAACAGTGGTCACCAGCATATACAAGATGACGGTCGCGAGGGCGGCTTTTTTTGATCCTTCAGCATAATAAATGATCCCATCATATAGGATGCGTAAAAGGTACAAGTTGATCAAAAAAGAAATCGCTTGGATGATGATAAAATAATGATCTAAATCGAGTACCATCACACAATAGATCGCTGCGCTATTCACTAATAGAAGCAACGCATTATAAAGCAAGATGACAAAATACATTTTGCGCAAAATAAACGTTTTATGAAAAAAGTACATATAAATCGAAGTAACGACAGTACCAAGAAAATTCAATATGAAATAAAGCGGGATTGTCAGTAAAAAGATAAACACAATGCTGGCTAATTGTTTTCCAGCAGATAAAGGCTCCTCTACTAACAAATCAATGATAAAAAATGTTAAAAAAACAGTCGAAACAAATAAAGATAGTAAGACAAGACCTACAATGGTTTTGATCGATTGATGTTGATTGAAAAATTGTTTAGGGCGTAGAAGTAGCTCCATAGAACCACATTCTCCTTTCTTCTAAGATAGATGTACATGGCTGACATATTCCTCTAAAAGAGAGGCAATCAACAAGAGCACTACAGCGGAAAAGATTAACTGAACCACAGTCCGAGTCAGCTTTCTTACATCAATGGCCTTACCTTTCATAAACCGGTAAAGATAAATGAATGGAAAAGCACTGACGATTGAAAAGAGGATCAAACCAAGAATCTCAACAAAAGCATGCGGCATGAGGCCAGTGAATAACTGCTTCACTTCATGATGGGCTATCAAAAACTGAATGAGTTTTCCGATGATATAGCCATTATAAAAAAGAATGCCAGCAGACATAATGCCGCCAGTAAAAGCCCCGATACCTAGAATGGCAAGCCCAACCTGTAAATTGTTTGAAAAAATAGAGAGAAAAAACATGTCTTCATCCTTTTTTAAATAAGGAATCTGATCATAAGGAAGGAGACTTCCAATGAGCAAAGCTGCAATAAATACACCGGCGTAAAAATAGCCGAGACGTAGAATCAATCTATTCTCCGATAGAAAATATCTTATTTTTTTCAACATACTCAATTCCTTTATTAATGGTCTTGCGGCATAATATCCAGCAAATCACTGAAACGATCGCAAAATATATAGCGAACAGCACGTTTACGAGCCCTGAGGATTGCTGCAATATAGGGAGAAAAGAGGTCAAAATCAAATAGTACATAAAAGGCAGTACAAGAAAGTTTCTGGCAAATGCCTGACCTTTATCGATGATCTCTAGTTCCTCATTTGTTGTGCCTATTTCATGCTCATGAATAAAATTGAATTTCGTTGTGAATGGAAACAAGTACAGTTGGATTAAAGGAAAAATGAAAAAGCCAATCCCTAATGCCACCAGTTGAATGAGCATCTGAACATGAAACAGTTGATACACAGTCATGATAGATAGATTAATGAATAGTAAACAGAGTGCTGGTATGGAAAATAAACAATAAAATAACTGGATTTTTGATAAGAAAAACTGCAATAGAGATATTTGAGAAAGCTCGTAAAGCCAAATGTTCTTTTTTTCAGCACTTAAAGTGAAAATAGAAGGTGTCAGCATTCTCATCTCATAAGATTGATTCGCTAGTATCATAATATTGAGTGTGAATAGCAGCTGAATTTGCAAGGCTTGATGATCGATGATCGAGATCAATCCGGTAAAAACACCAATATAAAAGAAGGCTTCATATGACATGAACATATAATTAAAAAATTCTTTAGATAAGAGCCACCTTTTTTCTTTCAGCAGCTTGATGTCTTTTTGGATCAACACATTTTGTCTAAACAGCGAACCCTGAATTTTATGCAGTACTTGAAAGTACCAATAAAATAAATCCCGAAAATGCTTTGAGCTTTGGTCTTGATCTTTTTCCGTTGGAATCCATCGAACAGGACTTCTCATGACAAGCGCACTACCTAGTATCACAACAATCAATGTAATAGGTGAATTAAAAAGGGCTTGAAATTGTAGAAAAACAGAGCCATCTGAAAATAAAGCATGATGCATTTGCTGAAGATCATGTTGATATAAAGAGATCAGCTTGTTTGAAAGAGTGATCCAAAACGAATCCTCTGCAAGCGATGAGATCGATTGAAATAGTTGCTGGAAGGTGTGATAAAAAGGGAAAATGATGTTTAATATGAGAACCCTTCCGAAAAAGAAAAAAAGCAAAGCGATGCTTGCAAAAAAGAGGACACGAATGGCCCCGATTTTTTTTACGACGATGTTATAAATATAAGCACCGAATATCTTATTGCTGATGATAAATAGGAAGATACTTGTCAGCATCACATTGACATGTTTTAACCAGAATGCCAGATCGTGTGTTTGAACAATATCATATTGGAACAAAAAATAGATCAAATAAGTGCTCAAACTCGTAAACACAAGCCAAATCAATTCAGAAAACAGAAGCGTTTGAAAAAGTTGTCTAGAGGAAACAGGTGCTAGCTGTATCAATTCTTTAAAAGGAAGAAGATGAGTTCTTCTATAAGATTCAATTCCTTTGACGATAGAAAATAAAAATAAAAACATCACAAAAGCACTTTCCCATTCTATTTGATAGACGGGGGAGTAAAGAAATGAAGAAATCACGAATACAATCATGCATCCGAATATGATATCAAGAATACAAGAAAAAAATATGTACTGTTTTGAAGAAAACGACTTGAGAAATGGAATTTTTCGTATAACGAACTGAGCGATATTAGAATACTGTTGCTCCAGTCTAATGGATAGAAGTAGTGATAATAATGGATATAACATCTTCTCACCTGCACAAAAATTTAAATAGAAGGAGAACAGAGTCTCCTTCTATTGAGTCGTTAAATAAATTACCAAGCGATAACGGCTTTACGGCCTTTTTTCTTAATTTCGTTTTTAAGGTATTGACGAATTGTCTCTTTACCAGCCGCAGCAATAAGAGAAAGACCGCCTGAACCTACAGCAGTTAAAATGGAGACAATTGTAGTGACAGCTCCACCCGCTTCAACCACATTAAGAACTACAGCGGCAACACTGCCTGGAATACCAAATTCTTTTGCTAGATCAGCAACTGGCAGTACTTGTAGCGAGAAGGAAAAAAGAGCTAGCATAAGGAATCCTACTGCTAAAGCACCAAAAAGAACATGTAGTTTGATTTCATTTCTTGTTTCTGTCATATCAAATTCCTCCCTTTTTTGTCTTTTTATTACTATTCTATCTTATGATATGTTTTTGTTCATATCAATCCTTTTTTTTCTTTTTTTTCATGAATTAGTTATAGGTTAATATAAAATAAGTGAAAAGATAAGTGAGAAAAGAATCGTTTTGGATAGGAAATATCGAGTGAACATGATCAAAATGACCTTGTTTTCACAAAAACGAAAGAGAGCCTAAAAGTCTATAAGAAATGTGCTATATGTAAATGAACCAATATTCTTTGATCAAAAGCGCCTTTCAAGATAAAATTGGAAGTATCAATTCATTCTGATGGAGGCGATTTTCTGAATATTCGATTGTTAACACCAGAAGATGCTCAAGAATATGCGAACTTGAGATTAGAAGCACTCCGATTAAATCCAGAGAGTTTTGCTATGAGTTACGAGGAAGAGAAGCTAGATACGAAGAATAAATATAAGGCTCGTTTTGCCTCTACACAATCTATGTGGACATTCGGTGCCTTTCATCAAGGTCAGCTGGTCGGCTCGGTTACACTCATACAAGAAACCTTGCAGAAATTAAAGCACCGTGCCAATGTGGCAGCGATGTATGTAACGGCTAATGGACGCGGAAAAGGAATAGGGAAGGCGCTCCTGACAAAATTACTTTCTTTTGCACGCGAAAAAAAAGACATCGAACAAATATATTTAACAGTGGTCACAACAAATGACCCAGCCAAATATCTTTACATGTCTGTTGGATTTAAGTCGTATGCGGTAGAGGAAAAAGCACTAAAAATAAATGGTGCATATGTAGATGAGGAAAAAATGATGCTATGTTTATCATCGTTTGGAGGGGATATAAATGAGCCAGCCAGTCATGCGCATCACATTGGCAGCCGGACCAAATAGTGAGCTGGAATCCTTTGCGCTTCGTGCAGCACTTGAAAACTTTGGCGCAAAAGTCGATATGCATTGGATAGGCAGACCGAATGACCTGATTAATGTTTTATCCGGGAGGAATAGAGGCGAGACGGATTTCATTCTTTTATCCTTTCACGGAGAAGAAGGAGCGTTTCTCATGCCGGAGTTAGGAGAAGATGTATACGAAGAGGGTGAGCCGAGAGGTGCTGCTTTTGGTGCGGATGACATAAAGCGGTATGCTTCGTTAAATGGAGTCCACATTATATGTACAGGCTGTACACTAGGCGAAAAAAAGGTGGCAGAAGCTTTTTTAGAAACAGGGGCGATATCCTATACAGCGCCCGATGACTACATTGATGGAAATGCGTCATTTATTTTTGTTCTCACCATGCTGTATGAGCTGGTGAACAACTCAAAGACAGTCAGAGCAGCTTTTGACCAGGCACGCTCTATTGATGAAGAAACAAAGTTATTCCAACTGTATATGCAAAAATAAGGGCTGAGCAATCAAGCCCTTTTTATATGTCTCTCGTAAAATATGTCGAAAATGTGACAAGTGTGTTTTTTGCAAACTAAAAAGGGGCTTCGAAAAGTCTATCCTACAAACACACGCCATTTAGACAGGACGGCATCACGAGAGGAGAATCATTGTGTCAATCAAAGGGAAAGTCATTCTTGTTCTATGCGGACTTGCGATTGTCATCGGAATCGCTGGATTTTATCATAATCAGCAAGCAAGCGGGACAGAGAGAAAAAAAGTAGAACAAGATGCGAGCTACAAACAAGTTGAAATTGTCACACTTGTGAATGACGGGAAATTCATGAGATATGCTGTCAACTATCCGCTGTTTCATCAAGAAAAACTAGATCAGGAGATCAAAAGATTTGCAGAGACAGCGTTAGAAAAGTTTAAAACATCATTTAGTCAAGCGAGTGATGTCAATGAAGAAAAACGATACGAATTAAACATCGATTATGAGATCATTCATTATGCCAAGCAAACCGTCGCAATCAAATTCAATACATATGAAGTGAAGGGCGGAAAGCAAGGCGTCAATCAAACGAAGGTGATGAACTTTGATTTCAAGAAACAGACATTTTTATCAATCAACGATATCTTTCTATCAAAGAAGGACAATCTTCAAAAATTATCTCATATGACTTTTGAGGAATTAAAAAAAGATCGAACGCTAGCTGAAAATCAGCCGCTGCTCAAACAGGGAACGTCTCCTGTGGCGAAGAATTATCAGTATTTTGCCATCAAGGATCGCTATATCGAATTCTACTTTCCAAGAGGACAAATCGCTCCAAATCATCAAGGCCCTCAAGTGTTAGCGATTAAGAAAACACTACTGACAGGAATATTAAAACCTGAATATATTAAGAAAGAATTGAACAAAAACGAGAAAAAAGAACCGATTCCAACAAGAAAGATTGTGAAATTGCCAAAACCATCCACATTTCATCCAAATCAAAAAGCCATTGCACTCACATTTGATGATGGGCCCAATCCATCAACGACCTCAAAAATTTTAACAGCATTAAAAGAGAACAAAGGACATGCTACATTTTTTGTATTAGGCAGCAGGGTTCAGTATTATCCCGATATGTTAAGTGAAATCAGAAAGGGTGGAAATGAAATTGGAAACCACTCCTATAACCACCCTTTGCTCACAAGACTTCCTTTAAAACAAGCGGTCAAACAAGTAGAAGACACGCAACAAATCATTGAAAAAGCGAGCGGGTTCACACCGACTCATTTTAGACCGCCATATGGAGGGACAAACGGGCAAATCAACGAAGCTCTTCACATGAAAGTGACCCTTTGGGATGTGGATTCTGAAGACTGGAAATATCGAAACAGCCAATACGTCGCGGACTACATTCTAGCCCATGCATCTAGCGGTGAAACGGTCTTAATGCACGACATCTATGACACCTCAGCCAACGCAGCCGTCACGATTATCAAAGAACTCACCAAACAAGGATATCAATTATTGACGGTGTCTGAGCTTGAGCAGTGGAAGGAAGCGCGTGAGAAGAGAAGTGAGTCGAATAGGTAATACCCCTTTTGGTGTGAATCTTAGTGGATTCGCATCTTTTTTAGGCAGGTCATGAAAATAAAGGGAAAATCTGTTATGGTGAATATGAAGGGGGACTTCAAGTGGTATTGATAAGATTTATAAGTCTCGTTATGCTGACAGTGGTTGGTTTGGCTTTTGTCATAAACAATGTACCTGGTTTGATGTTGCCCATCTA